>NZ_JARUBK010000001.1:4800000-7336724 GCF_029626165.1 Micromonospora sp. WMMD967 | reverse complement strand
GTCACCACCGCGTACCCGATCAGGACGGCGGCCCCGGCCCAGCGCGGCGGGTTGCCCGGGATGTCGGCCCCGGTGACCATCAGCGACGAGGCCAGCGACGGCACCAGCAACTGGAGGTTGTTGATCCAGTCACCCCACCGGTCGGCCAGGATGGCGATCACGAAGATGGCGCCGATCGAGCCGCCCAGGTAGAGCAGGATGCCGGTCACCGTGGCACCGATCTGGCTGCGCAGCAGCACGCCGATGCCGACTCCGAACACCGCCCAGAGCAGGTACGCGAGCAGGTTCAACCCGATCGCCCGCCACGCGGCCTCGTTGCCCAGTTGTGAGTCGAGCCCGATGGCGTTCAGCACCGCCGAACCGGCGACCAGGTTGAACGCGGTGGTCACCAGCCAGAACAGCAGCGCCAGCACGCCCGCCGCCACCAGCTTGGCGCTCATCACGGCGGTGCGGTGCGGGTTGGTGAGGAACGTGGTGGTGACCGTCTGGTGGAAGAACTCGCTGGTCACCACGATGATGCCGAGCAGCATCACGATCAGCAGGCCGAAGAACTGCCCGGTGGTGAACAGGTTCGAGGAGAGCGCGTCCGCGCTGGACGCCGCCGCCAGGGTGTCGGCCTGGTCGGCCGGCACCTCGCCGAGGTTGCCGTTGGTCAGGGTGTCGGCCTGCAGCCAGTTGATCAGCAGGGTGAGCGCCCAGAGCGGCAGCGAGATGAGCGCGAAGATCCACCAGGTGTTGGTGGTACGGATCTTGAGCAGCTCGGATCGGACCAGGTTCATCGGATGCCCGCCTTTCCGGCCGTCAGCTCCAGGAAGACCCGTTCCAGGTCGGGCCGTTCGGTGGTCAGTTCGTGCAGTTCCACGCCGGCCGCGAGGGCAGCGCGGCCGATGGCCGGCGCGTCCACCCCGGTGACCAGCAGCACGCCCTGCTCGTCGACGTTCACCGTCGCCGACTGCGCCTTGAGCGCAGTGGTCAGCGCCTCGGCCTGCGGCGTACGTACCCGGACCTGCGCGCCCTGTGCCATCGACCCGAGCACCTGGTCGACCGGGCCCTGCCGGATCAACTGGCCGGCGGCGATGATCACCACGTCGTCGGCGAGCAGCTGCATCTCGGACAGCAGGTGGCTGGAGACCAGCACCGTACGACCCTCGTGGGCGAGGTTCTTGAGGAACCCACGCATCCACCGGATGCCCTCCGGGTCCAACCCGTTGGCCGGCTCGTCGAGGATCAGCACCCGGGGGTCACCGAGCATCGCCGCGGCGATGCCGAGCCGCTGCTTCATGCCCAGCGAGTAACCCTTGAACTTGCGCTTCGCCGCCGGGGTCAACCCGACCAGTTCCAGCACCTCGGCGGCCCGCTGCTTGGGCAGCCCGGCCGCCGCGCAGATCACCCGCAGGTGGTTGATGCCGGTGCGGCCCTTGTGCGCGCTGGACGCCTCCAGGATCGCGCCGACGTGCCGCAGCGGGTCGGCGAGGTCCGCGTACCGGCTGCCGCTGATGGTGGCCGTGCCGGCGGTCGGGGTGACCAGGTTCAGCAACATGCGCAGCGTGGTGGTCTTACCAGCGCCGTTCGGGCCGAGGAAGCCGGTCACCCGCCCCGGCGCCACGGTGAAGGACAGGTTGTTCACCGCCCGGACGTTCTTGTACTGCTTTGTCAGACCGGACACCTCGATCTGACCGTCGCTGGTGGGGCTTCTCTGCCCGTCAGTCATCGTTCTCCTCCCGTGCGTGGCGTCGAGGTACGCCGTGGCACAGCGTGACGGCCCAATGCAACAAGGTCAATCAGGCACGGTCCGTATGTCCTGATCCGTCTCAGGGTGGAGACGGGTCCTCCCTGCGGTTGACGACCGGGATCAGCGGGCGATCCAGGTCGCCCGTGCCGCGCCCAGCAACGCGCCGTCCGGGCCGTACAGGCTGGTGTGCACGGTCGCCTTGCGCCCGTCGACGCCGAGCAGCGCCCCGGTCACCACGCACTCGTCGCCGGGCGCCGGCAGCGCGGCGACCACGGCGGCGATCCGGCCCAGCAGGTACGGGCGTCCGGGCGCGAGCACCGTCCACCCACCGGGACAGTCCAACGCCGCCCAGACCGTGGCCTCGCTGACTTGTCCGGGGGCCCGGAACGGCGCGGCGGTCCGCCCGTCCGGCAAGGGGCCGGGAAAGATCCGCAGCCCGTCGGACCGCTGCGGTCCGCAGACGTAACAGCCGGGGAACGGATGCTCGACCAGCCCCGGGTAGCGGGTCGCGGCGGCCACCGCGGTCTCCAGGTCGACCGGGGGTACGACGGCATCGACCGCGTCGACCGGGCGTACCTCGGCCACCAGGTCCCCCGCCGGGTCCCGGACCTCGCCGTCGACCAGCCGCAGCTCGGTCTCCAGCGGCGGTGGTCGGCGCAGTGTCACCTCGACCGGCCCGGTTCCGCCCGCCTCGGCGGCGAACACCCCCGCGCTCCATCCGCCGTTGCCGGAGCCGGTGGGCCCGTTGTAGCGGGACTCGATGCGCATCGTCGACCTCCAGGTGGCGTACCAGCGTCCTCGCCGGCCGTCCCGGCAGCCTCGCACGGGCGGAACCCTGTGGTGCTCGCGGTCTCGCCTGCCGGCGTTCATCCGATCGACACCGGTGGTCCCCGTGAATGGCAACCCAGGCACCTACACAGATCCCATGGCCGTTCTGCATGCCGCTGGCGCACCCCTGAAGACCAGCGGATACACCCTGCTGATCGCCGACGACCCCACCCAGGTCGCGGCCGCGCAACGCCTGCGCCACGAGGTGTTCGCCACCGAGCTCGGCGCCACCCTCCGTCCCGGCCAGGCCGGGCTGGACGTGGATCCCTTCGACGCGTACTGCGACCATCTGATCGTCCGTGAGGACAGCACCGGCGCGGTGGTCGGCACCTACCGGCTGCTGCCGCCCGGCCGGACCCCCCGCCGGTACGCCGAGGGCGAGTTCGACCTCACCGCGCTCGACTCCCTCCGCGACGACCTGGTGGAGACGGGCCGGTCCTGTGTGCATCCGGACCACCGCTCCGGCGCGGTGATCAACCTGATGTGGGCCGGTCTGACCCGCTACCTGCACCTGCGCGGCTCCCGCTGGCTCGGCGGCTGCGCCTCGGTGCCGGTGGACGACGGTGGACGGACGGTCGCCGAGGTCTGGGCCCAGGCCCAGACGCGGCACCTGTCGCCGCCGCCGCTGCGGGTCCGTCCGCTCCGACCCTGGTTCGCCGAACCGGCGGCCGCCGCACCGGTGACCGCCGCCGAGCCGGCTGGGCGCGTCGTGGTGCCGCCGCTGCTGCGGGGCTACCTCCGGCTCGGCGCGTGGATCTGCGGTGAACCCGCGTACGACAGCGACTTCGGGTGCGCGGACTTCTACGTGCTCTTCTCGCTGGACCGGATGAACCCGCGGTACCTGCGGCACTTCCTGGGCGGGGAGCAGCGGTGACCACCGTGGCGCACGACCTGTGGCGGCCCTCCTCGGGCTGCGACGACGACTGCCTGCCGGTGGCCGGTGAGGTGCCCACGGTGCCGGTGGCCCGTCGGGCGCTGCGATTGGCGGCGGCGGCCGGCATGTTGGTCGCCGGGGTCGGCCTGGTGCTGCTGCTGCCGGTGCTTCCAACCCGGGAACGGCAGGCGGCGGTACGCGGCTGGGCCCGGGCCACCATTCGCGCCTTCGGCGTCCGGCTGGTGATCCGGGGCCGGCTGCCCCGACGGCGGGCGCTGCTGGTCGCCAACCACGTCTCGTGGCTGGACATCCTCGCGGTCCTGGCGGTCGCGCCCACCCGGATGGTCGCCAAACGGGAGATCCGCTCCTGGCCGGTGGTCGGCCTGTTGGCGGCGGCGGCGGGCACTGTCTTCGTGGACCGGTCCCGCCCGAGAGCACTGCCGAGCACCGTCGGCCGGGTCGCGGACGCGTTGCGCGCCGGCCGGTCGGTGGCGGTCTTCCCGGAGGGTACGACCTGGTGTGCGGGTGACGGTGCCGACGATTGCCGCCCTGGTGGTGGTTTCCGGCCCGCGACGTTCCAGGCGGCGATCGACGCAGGCAGCCCGGTGGTGCCGCTGCGGCTCGCCTACCGCTGCGACGCGACCGGCTCCGCGACCACGGCGACCGCCTTCCTCGGCGCGGACACCCTGCTGCGGTCGGTGGCCCGGGTGGTCGCGGCGCGGGAGATCGTGGTTTCGGTGACGATCGCCGCCGCACTGCACCCCGCCCGGGACGCCGATCGGCGGTTGCTGGCCCGGGCCGCCGAGTCGGCCGTACACCTGCTGCCCGCATCGGACGCGGCGACGCGGACCCGCTTGCGTGCGGTTCCCACAGTGGCCCCGGCGGTCCCCGTCCCGACGCCGACCACAGGAAGCGACCTGGACCTGGCGGCCTAAGCCCGCCCGCCCCCGCCCGCCCCCGTCCCCGCCCCCGCCCTCCACCCCGCGCCCTCCCGGGCCCCCGCCCCGCGCCCTCCCGGGCCCCCGCCCCGCGCCCTCCCGGGCCCCCCGCCCCGCGGCCTCCGCCGCGGGATCACCCGCCAAGATCCGCGCAGGATCGGGGATGTTGCTGCCTCCGGAGCGCCTGAGGCAGCAACATCCGGGAAGTTGCGCGGATCTTGGGCGCGGCGCGGCGCGGCGCGGGGCGGGTGGCGCGGGCGGCGCGGGGCGGGCGGGCGTGGGTGGTGTGGGGGTTTCGGCAGAGGTCTTGGGGGTTGGTGGTCTGGCGGCTCGCGACCTATCTTGTGATGTCGCGATGTATCGCGTTAGTGTCTCCTGGTGTGGCACGTGTCGGCGTGTCGCATCGTCGAGAGGGGGACGCCATGGCCGGATGGACGGTCGAGAGCCCGCAGCGGCTCACCGTGGACGGTCCGGTCACCCGGCTGGACGTCCGGCTGGTGAGCGGACGGCTCAACGTGGTCGCCACCGACGGCCCGACCCGGATCGACGTCACCCAGGTCGGTCGCCGGCCGGTAGTGATCGACCACTCCGACGGCCGGCTCAGCATCCGCCAGGAGCGCGGCCGGAGCTGGTCGGACGTCCTGCGGTGGTTTCGGATGATCCACCGGTACCCGCGGGTGGACGTCTCCGTCGCCGTGCCCGCCGACGTCCTCGCCGATCTGGGTCTGGTCGCGGGCTCGTTGGTCGCCTCCGGCCTGCGCCGGCAGACCACAGTGCACGTCGTCTCCGGCCAGATCACCCTGATGGGCCTGCGGGGCAACACCTCCGCGACCATCACGTCCGGGCCGGTGGAGGCGCTCGGCATCCGTGGCGACCTCTCCATGGAGACGGTCTCCGGCGAGGTGATCCTCGCCGACAGCGCCGCCGACCGGGTGCGGGCGCAGACCGTCTCCGGCGCGATCACCTGCGACCTGGTGGAGAACCCTCGACGCAGCGAGATCCGGCTGACCACCATCTCGGGCGGCATCACCGTCCGGGTCCGCGAGGACAGCGACCTCGCCGTGCAACTGCAGACCGCCTCGGGCCGGATCACCAGTGGCTTTCCGCAGATCCGCACCTCGACGTTCCCACTGCGCAGCAGTGAAGGGGTGCTCGGCGCGGGCGAAGGTAAGCTCTGGGCTTCCGCGACCTCGGGGAGCATCGCCCTGCTCGCCCGAGCCGTCGACGACGATGGGGAGGAGTTGCCGTGACCGCCGTGTTCAGCCACGGACGGCTCCGGCTCTACCTGCTCAAGCTCCTCGACGACGGCCCGAAGCACGGGTACGAGCTGATCCGCCTTCTGGAGGACCGGTTCCTCGGGCTCTACGCGCCCAGCGCCGGCACCATCTACCCCCGCCTCCAACGGTTGGAGGCCGAGGGCCTCGTCAGCCACACCGCAGCCGGTGGCCGCAAGACGTACGACATCACCGACGCTGGTCGTGCCGAGCTGCGCCAGCGGGCCGGCGAGTTGACCGAGCTGGAAGCGGACATCGCCGCCTCGGTGGCCGACCTCTCCAGCCTGGCCGGCGAGATCCGCAGCGAGGTACGCGGGTCGGTACGCGACCTCAAGCGGGAGCTGAGCGAGGCCACCCGGCAGACCCGGCGTACCCGGTGGGAGACGCCCGCACCGCCGCCCCGGCCGGCGTCGGCCACCGGGCCGCACGCCGCGCTGCTCGACGAGTTCGACACGCGGCTGGCCGCGTTCACCTCCGAGGTGGGTCAACTCGTGCGCGCCCGACGGTTCAGCGAGACGCAACTCCGCACCGCGATCAGGTTGCTCGACGGCGCCCTGGACGGGCTGCGCCGCCTGTTGCGCTGAGTCGGAAAACCAGTCGACCGCGACTCACAGGGTTTTTGCAGGAACCGTCCAGCGCCGACGCAGTGATGTCACCGATGATGGGCCCATGCCCGCTACCCAGACCGAGGCGCGACTCCTCGTGGTCGAGGACGACCCCAACATCCTCGAACTGCTCTCCGCGAGCCTGCGGTTCGCGGGCTTCGACGTGGCCACCGCGACAAGTGGGAGCGCGGCGCTCAACGCCGCCAAGGACCACCGGCCCGACCTGGTGGTCCTCGACGTGATGCTGCCGGACCTGGACGGGTTCGAGGTCATCCGCATGCTCCGCGAGGGCGGCACGCGTACCCCGGTGGTCTTCCTGACCGCCCGGGACGCCACCGACGACAAGATCCGTGGCCTCACCCTGGGCGGTGACGACTACGTCACCAAGCCGTTCAGCCTGGAGGAGTTGACCGCCCGGATCCGCGCCGTGCTGCGCCGCACCACGACCGGCGAGCAGGCACCCTCCCGGCTCACCTTCGCCGACCTGGAGTTGGACGAGGAGACCCACGAGGTGCACCGGGCCGGGCAGCGCGTGCAGCTCTCGCCGACGGAGTTCAAGCTGCTGCGGTACCTGATGCTCAACGCCAACCGGGTGCTGTCCAAGGCGCAGATCCTCGACCACGTCTGGAACTACGACTTCCGCGGTGACGACAACATCGTCGAGTCCTACATCTCGTACCTGCGGCGCAAGGTCGACACCACCCAGCCTCGGCTGATCCACACCCTCCGTGGCGTCGGGTACGTCCTGCGCAAGCCGGCGGCGTGAACCCGGTCCAGCAGGCGAAGGGGCGGGTGCGCGGCGTTCCACTGCGGATCAAGCTGGTCACCTCGGTGCTGGCGCTGGTCGCCGTCGCGCTGCTGGTGATCAGCGTCTCGACCGCGTACTTCCTGCACAACTACCTGGTCGACCAGATCGACCTGGAGCTGCGTAGCTCGGCCAAGGGAATCCAGTCCATCACGGAGAAGGGGATCCAGTCGATCACGCCGTCGACGAACACCGTCTCGCTGCCCAGCGACTACGTGGTCGTGCTGACCGACGCGCGGACCGGCAGGGTGCAACCGCCCCTGTACGACTCGTCCCGCTTCGGGGTGGACGATCTGCCGCCGTGGCCGAGTGACGCGAGCGGCTTCCAGGCGCAGGACGAGGCCCGCGAGGGAAATCCGTTCACCGTTCGGGCCCGGGACAGCTCGGTGCGCTGGCGGATGCTCTACACCGAGCTGCCCAACGGCCAGATGGCCGTGATCGGCCAGCACCTGACGGATGTCGACCAGGCCGTCAAACGACTGGCCTGGATCGACCTGCTGGTCGGCGGTGCGGTGCTGATCATGCTGGCCTCGGTCGGCGCGGCGATCGTCCGCACCAGCCTGAAACCGCTGGTGGAGATCGAACGCACCGCCGCCGCCATTGCCGGGGGTGACCTGACCCGCCGGGTGCCCGATCCGGAGCAGGGGCAGGAGCATCCCACCTCCGAGCTGGGGCGGCTCTCCCGCGCGCTCAACGCGATGCTCACCCAGATCGAGGTGGCGTTCACCGCCCGAGCAGCCTCGGAGACCGCGGCGAGGTGGGCGGAGAGCGCCGCCCGGGACGCGGCGGCCTCCGCCCAGGCATCCGAGGCGCGGGCCCGGCGCTCGGAGGAGCGGATGCGGCAGTTCGTCGCGGACGCCTCGCACGAGCTACGGACCCCGCTGACCACCATCCGTGGTTTCGCCGAGCTGTACCGGCAGGGCGCCTCCCGCGCGCCGGAGCAGACCGCCGGCCTGCTGCGCCGCATCGAGGACGAAGCGGCGCGGATGGGACTGCTGGTGGAGGACCTGCTGCTGCTCGCCCGCCTGGACCGGGAACGGCCGCTCTCGCTGACTCCGGTGGAGCTGCCGGTGCTCGCCTCCGACGCGGTGCACGCGGCCCGGGCGATCGCCCCGGACCGGCGCATCGAGCTGGAGATCGCGCCCGACGCGGGCCCGCTCGTGGTCTCCGCCGACGACGCGCGGCTGCGCCAGGTGATCGGCAACCTGGTCACCAACGCGTTGACCCACACTCCGACCGACGCCGAGATCCGTGTGCGGTTGCGCAGCGAACCGGGCGGCTTCGCCGTGGTGGAGGTGGCCGACACCGGCCCGGGCCTCTCCCCGGAGCAGGCCGAACGGGTCTTCGAGCGATTCTACCGGGCGGACGCGGCACGGACCCGGCGGGCTGACGGCAACACCGGCACCGGCCTCGGCCTGGCCATCGTGGCGGCGTTGGTCGCGGCTCACCACGGTTCGGTCGAGGTGGCCGAGACGCCGGGTGGCGGGGCTACCTTCCGGGTCCGGCTTCCGCTGCTGGCACAGGTCGACGACGCCGGCGAGTGACTTTCAGCCAACTTCCAGGACGGTTCCAGCTTGATCGCAGAGCTGGGGGGGAAGGTAGTGCCATGACCGAGTTCGAGTCCGACCCGCAGCGCCGGCCGGCCCCCACCGACGCCGAGCCGTCGCACCCCACCGCCGAGCTGCCGCGCGACGAGCGCGCGCAGTCCGACTCCCCGACCACTCCCATCGAGGTCGTCTCCACCAGCGGTGACGACACGCCGACGAGCGCCGTGACCCCGACCGCGTCGCCCGCGCCGGCCGGCCCCTCCGCGCCCGCCCACCAGCCGACCGGGTACGAGCCGCCGACCGCCTACCAGCCCTCGGCCGCCACCCCGTCCGCGCCGCCGTACCCGGTCTCCGGCTACCCGGCGCACGGCCAGTCCGGCTACCCGCAGCAGAGCGCCGGTCAGTACCCCGGTGCTCCCTGGTACCCGGGCCAGCAGTCCGGCTGGGCCGGCGGGGGCCAGCCGGGCATGGCGTACCCGGGTCAGCACCAGCAGCACGCCCAGCACCCCGGGCAGCACCCCCAGCACCCGGGCCAGCCGGTTCCTCCGTGGGGCCCGCAGGTCGCGCCGCCCGGCAGCGGCCCTCGGCCGGGTCGGATCGCCAAGTTCGCCGGGGCCGGCGTCGCGGTGTTCGCCCTGATGCTCGGGTCGGGCGTCGCCGGTGGCGCGCTCGCCCTGGCCCTCGACGGTGACGGCGGCGGCGTCACCCGCACCTACTCGGCGGCACCGGTGATCAACGGCGCGGACCTGCCGAAGATCGCCGCGTCCGTGCAGGACAGCGTCGTCTCGATCACCACCGACAGCGGTGAGGGTTCCGGGGTGGTGCTCAGCGCCGACGGGTACGTGCTGACCAACAACCACGTGGTCGCCTCCGCCGCCGGTGGCAACGTGCTGGTGATCTTCGCTGACGGCAAGAAGGCCGAGGCGAAGGTCATCGGCACCGACCCGAAGACCGACCTGGCCGTGGTCAAGGCCAACGGCGTGAGCGACCTCAAGGCGGCCAAGTTCGGTGACAGCGACGCCATGCAGGTCGGTGACCAGGTGCTGGCGTTGGGCAGCCCGCTCGGCCTGCAGGGTTCGGTGACGTCGGGCATCCTCAGCGCCCGCGACCGCACCATCCGGGCCGGCGAGGGTCAGCCGCAGGACCCGACCCAGCAGCAGAGCCAGACCGTCAGCTCGATCTCCGGCCTGCTCCAGACCGACGCGCCGATCAACCCCGGCAACTCCGGCGGCGCGCTGGTCAACACCCGGGGCGAGGTGATCGGCGTGAACACCGCCATCGCGACCTCCGGCCAGAGCACCGGCAACATCGGCGTCGGCTTCGCCATCCCCAGCAACAAGGCCAAGGACGTCGCGGGCAAGCTCCAGCGCGGCGAGAAGGTCAGCCACCCGTCGCTCGGGGTCGGCGTCAACCAGGCCGAAGGCGGCGGCGCGCTCGTCGCGTCGGTCACCCCGGGCAGCCCGGCCGAGAAGGCCGGCCTCCAGCGCGGCGACGTCGTCACCCGGTTCGGCGACAAGCCGGTCAACGACTCCGACGACCTGGTCGGCGCGGTGCAGGCCGGCAAGGTCGGCGACCGGGTCGAGGTGCAGTTCAAGCGCAACGGCGACGAGAAGACGGTGACCGTGACGCTCGCCGAGACGCCGTGACACACATCTGAACCTGCCTCCCTCCGGCGGCGGGTGGTGGAGCCGAGGGGGTCGGCTCCGTCACCCGCCGCTCTTTTCCGCCGTGACGGCGGTTCACCCTGATCGGGTGAACCGCCGTCACCCGGTTCTCCGGCACCTTCGGGAGCGACGAGTCTCGGCGACCGGAACCGGGGGTAGGTGTCGTGACCGACGTGGTGGATGTCCGCGACGACCAGCGGATCCAACGCGACGTCCTGGCGCAGCTCGCCTGGGACGCCCAGCTGCAACCGAACGAGATCGGTGTGAGCGTCGACGAGGGTGTGGTCACGCTGACCGGCTTCGTGGACGGTGCCGCCCGCGGTTGGGCGGCGACCCGGTGCGCGCAGCGGGTCCGCGGCGTCCGGGCGGTGGCCGACGAGATCGAGGTGCGGCTGCCGGGCACGCCGGGGCGTACCGACGGCGAGGTCGCCATCGCCGCCGCCCGCGCGCTGGAGTGGGACAGTTTCGTGCCCGCCGAGCGGCTGGACGTGACGGTGGCCAACGGGTGGCTGATGCTCCGCGGTGAGGTCGAGTTCGGGTGGCAGCGGCGTGCCGCCGAGGGGGCGGTGCGCCGGCTCGACGGCGTACGGGGGATCACCAACCTGATCGAGGTGCGACCGCCGGCGCCACCGGCCGAACTGCTGCGTCGGGACGTGCAGCGGGCGCTGGCGCGCACCATCGGTGCCGAGCGGGTGACCGTCGAGGTGGACGGCGACACGCTCGTCCTGGCCGGGGTGGTCCGGTCCTGGTGGGAACGCGACCAGGTCGAGCGGGTGGCCTGGTCCGCGCCGGGCGTACGGGTGGTGCACGACCAACTCCTGGTCGGCGGGTGAGCGTCCGGCTTGTCCGGTTTACCGGGGGCGTCCCGGGGAACTCGCCGCCGACCGTTCCGACCGCCGGTGACGCTTGCACCGGGGACCAACGCGGAGGACTCGTGGCCCTGATCCACCCGCCCGCGGACCGGCCGAGAGGGCGGTCGTTGCGCATCGCGATGGTGGTCCCGCCATGGTTGTCAGTGCCGCCTCCCGGCTACGGCGGCCTCGAACAGGTCGTCGCCGGCCTGGTGGACGCCCTCAGCGTGCAGGGACACGCGGTCACGCTGTTCGGTGCCGGTAGCGACCACGGCACGGCGGCCGACGGCTTCGTCTCCACAGTTCCCGAGGTCCAGTACGAGCGGCTCGGCGAGTCACTGCCGGAGCTGGCCCACCTGGCCCGGGTGAACCGGCTGATCACGGCCGCCGACTTCGACGTGATCCACGACCACACCACGATCGGCCCGCTGGTCGCCGGCCGCCGGGCGGTGCCGACGGTCGCGACCGTGCACGGCAACCCCGTCGGGGAGTACGGCGACGTGCTGAGCGACGTCGACCAGGGCGTCGCCCTGGTGGCCATCTCGCACGCTCAACGTCGCTTGAACACCGACCTGCCCTGGGCCGGCACCGTGCACAACGCACTGGACATCAGTGGTTTCCCGCGGAAGAACGCGCCCGGCCGGGGGCCGGTGCTGTGGCTGGCCCGGTTCAGCCCGGACAAGGGCCCGGAGGTCGCCATCCGGGCCTGCCGGGAGGCCGGGTTGCCCCTGCTGCTGGCCGGCAAGTGCAACGAGCCGGCCGAGCGTCGCTACTACGAGCAGGTCGTCGCGCCGCTGGTCGACGAGGACGTGACTGTCGTGCTCAACGCCGACCGCGCGGAGACGCTGCGGATGCTCGTCGACGCCCGCTGTCTGATCATGCCGATCCAGTGGGACGAGCCGTTCGGCATGGTGATGCTGGAAGCGATGGCGACCGGCACACCTGTGGTGGCGCTCAACCGGGGCGCGGTGCCGGAGCTGGTGCGCCCCGGGCTGACCGGGCTGGTGTGCGAACGGCCGGAGGAGCTGCCCGCCGCGGTGCTCGCCGTCGAGCAGCTCGACCCGGAGGACTGCGTGGCGCACGTCGCGGAGAACTTCTCGGTCGAGCGGATGGCGAACGACTACGTCGAGGTCTACCGAGGTTTCGCCGTCAGGGGTCACGACCTCCGCGAATCGGCCTGGGTGCCGGTCCGCTGACCTGCCCCGGTCTGTGGGCGCGGCCGGCGGTGACCGTCGGTCACCTCCGTCAGGGCGGATGCGACGGTGCGCGATATACCTCAGAGTCATATTTATGACTCTGAGGTATATCGCTCAACAGCACATCGGCACGGTGGGCCAGCCGAAGCGGATGGCGACCACCGACCAGACTTCGGACCCACTCGTCTAGACCCGGGCTGCCCCCAGGTCGGCGATCGCGGCGTCGAGCTGCGACGCGTACCCCGGACTGATGCCACCCTCGCCGAGGCGCACCGCGACCTTTTCCCGCAGCCGGGCCACCGGCGGCGCCAGTTCGTCGCGGCCGGAACTGACCGCGGCCGTCAGGTTGCGCAGCTCGTTGCGCAGGTCGAGACCCACGTCGTCACGGATCTCCCCGGCGTTCAGGCCTGCGGTGATCAGCCCGTCGACCCGGCCGGCCGCCTCGACCAGGCTCCCCGGACGCGACGTGGGCGTGTTGCCGGTGCTCGGCGTCGTCGGCGAGGGCGTGGTCGGCTCGGACGACGGTGGAACTGGCGGGTCGCTGGGCGAGGTCGTCGTCGGGCCCACCGAGGGCTGCGTGCGGGGCGTCGGCCGCTGCTCGGGCAGCAGGGCCACACCGGCCAGTGCCACACCGACGGCCAGGACGAGCAGCAGTGCCAGCCGTCGTCGGGACCAACCCGAGTCGGCCGCCGCCCCTTCGGCCGCCGCCCCTTCGGCCGCCGGCGGCGGGTCGACCGGCTGCGGCGGAAGAGGCCGGGTGGGCACCCGGATGGTCGCGGCCGGGGGATCGGGCGGCAGCAGATGGCCGCGCAACACTGTGGCGACCTGCCGGGCGGTCGGCCGGTCGGCCGGATCCCGGGCGAGGCTGCGCAGGCAGATCCGGGCCACCGGCGGGGGCAGCTCCGGCAGCTCGGCGAGTGTCGGTGGCGGGCCGTCGGCCAGGGCGGCGCTGAGCTGCTCCCAGGTGTCGGCCGGGTACGGAACCCGACCGGTGAGCGCCTCGTACAGCAGCACGCCGAGTGAGTACACGTCGGTGGACGGCTGGGCCGGCGCGCCGTCGAGGCGTTCCGGCGCGACGTACGCGGGCGTGCCGAAGGTCTCGCCGTCCTCGTCCTCGTCCGGTGCGCCGATCCGGGTGGCGATGCCGAAGTCGAGCACCTTGACGCCCGTGCCGGTCATCATCACGTTGGCCGGGGTGATGTCCCGGTGCACGATGCCGAGCCGGTGCGCCGCGGCCAGTGCCTCCGCGACCTGCGCGCCCACCTGGACCGCCTCGGCCCACGGCAACGGCCCCTCGGTGAGGCGCAGCTCCAACTCCTCGCCGTCGAGCAGCTCCATCACCACGAACGAGGTGATCGAACCGTCCGGATCGACAGTCTCGCCGTAGTCGTGCACCGAGGTCAGGTGTGGGTGCACCAACTGGGCCGCGGCCCGGGCCTCCTCGCGCACCATGCCCCGGAAACGCGCGTCGGCGGCCAGCGAAGGAGCGAGGACCTTGAGGGCGACCAGCCGGTCCAGCACCTCGTCCCGGGCGCGCCAGATGACCGACATGCCGCCGGCACCGATCTGGTCGAGAAGTCGATATCTGCGAGCCAGCAACCGGCCCGGATGCAGTGCTGCCTTCACAGATCGCACCTGCCTCAGGGGTGGGAGCGGTATCAGGTTGCGCGAATGTGTCCTGCCTGTCAACGCCGTCGCCGCGCCGGTCGGCGGGCGGTGCCTGGTGTGCGCCGACCGCCCGGCGACGGTGGCCGGCCGGTCGGCTGCGCGCCCGTGCCAGGATGAGGGGCATGGCGGGGGGACCTGTGGCATTCGTGCTCGGCGGCGGGGGCGTGCTCGGCGCGGTCGAGGTGGGCATGTTGCGCGCGTTGTTCCGCGCCGGCATCAAACCCGACATGGTGCTCGGCACCTCGATCGGCGCGGTGAACGGCGCGCTGGTCGCCGCCGACCCGACGGAGGCGGTGACCGACCGGCTCGTCCGGCTCTGGGCCTCGCCGGAGGCGAGCGAGGTGTACGGGGACTCGGTCGCCCGGCAGTTGCGCCGCTTCGCCGCCCGTACCCATCTGCACTCACCTCGCCCACTGCGCCGGTTGCTGGAGACCGAGCTGGGGGTGGACACCACCTTCGCCGACCTGCGGGTGCCCTTTCGCTGCTGCGCCGCGCACATCGAGCGGGCGGCCGAGCACTGGTTCGACAGCGGTCCGGTGGTGCCGGCGGTGCTGGCGTCGGCCTCGGTGCCCGGCCTGCTCCCGCCCATGCAGATCGACGGCGCGCACTACGTGGACGGGGGCATCGTCAACTCCATCCCGATCGGCGAGGCGGTGGCCGTCGGCGCACGTCGGATCTACGTCCTCCAGGTGGGCCGCATCGAGCGGGAGTTGACGCCGCCCCGACGGCCGTGGGAGATCGCCCAGGTCGCGTTCGAGATCTCCCGCCGACACCGGTTCTTCCGCGAGTTGGCGGCGCTGCCCGAGGGAGTGGAGGTGCACGTCCTGCCGACCGGTGGGCTCAACCCCCGCGACGACACGCCGTGGGCGTACCGGGACATGGCGGCCGTGGGGCGGCGGATCAGCCGGGCGTACACCGCCTCCCGCCGCTACCTCGCCACCCACCAGGAGCGATGATGCCGCTGCCCCCCAGGTGGCTGCGTCGGTTGCTGTTCGCCCCCGCCGTGGTGGGGCTGGCGTTCGTGGTGGTCACCACCCTGCCGATCTGGGCGCTGCTCGCCGCCGCCGCGTCTCCGCTGGTCCCGGGTCGGTTGCGGCCGCTGCGGCTGCTCTGGATCGGGTGCGTCTACCTGGTCTGGGACGCCGCCGCGCTGATCGCGCTGTTCCTGCTCTGGGTCGCCTCCGGCTTCGGCTGGCGGACCCGGTCCCCGGCCTTCCAACGCGCGCACTACGTGCTGGCCGGCTGGTTCCTGCGGGTGCTGTTCTGGCAGGCACGGTGGACACTGCGGCTGAGCATCGACGTGGTGGGCACCGACCCGGACACCGCGCTGCCCGGCCGGCCCGAGTTGGTGCTGTGCCGGCACGCCGGGCCGGGCGACTCGTTCATCCTGATCCACGGGCTGGTCAACTGGTTCAAACGGGAGCCACGCATCGTCCTCAAGGACAGCCTCCAGTGGGACCCGGCGATCGACGTGCTGCTCAACAGGCTGCCCAACCGGTTCATCGCGCCGACGCCGGAGCGCGGCGAGGAGACGGTACGCCAGGTCGGACACCTGGCTGCGGGCCTGGACGACAACGACGCGTTCGTGATCTTCCCGGAGGGCGGCAACTTCACCCCCAAGCGGCGGCTGCGTGCCATCGCCCGGCTGCGCTCGCTCGGGATGGAACGGATGGCACTGCGCGCCGAGCGGATGCGTCACGTACTCGCCCCGCAGCCCGGCGGAATGCTGGCCGCGCTGGACGCCGCCCCGGACGCCGGGGTCATCTTCGTCGCCCACACCGGGTTGGACCGGATGCTCACGGTGGCGGACGTCTGGCGGGAACTTCCGATGGACAAGCGGATCGTGATGCGGTTCTGGTCCGTGCCGCCGGAGGACATCCCGGTCGGGCGGCAGCAACGCATCGACTGGCTCTTCGACTGGTGGGCGCAGATCGACACCTGGATCGCCGCCAATCGTTAGGCCCGCGGCCGCGAGCGACCGGCACTCTCGGTGAGCGTGGTGACGCGGAGCGTGGCGATAGCGGACGAAAGGCGGGCTCGGTGGCTTCGTGCCGCGTAGGGTGCGGTCGTGGACCAGATCTGCGTCGTGACGACGGTGGTGGATGCGCGTTCGGTCGCCGACGTGCTGGCGGCTGCGGCCGTCGCCGGCAGGCTCGCCGCCTGCGCCCAGGTGGGTGGTCAGGTGGACAGCACCTACTGGTGGAGGTCCGGAGTGGAGACCAGCACCGAGTGGTCGGTGCAGTTCAAGACCGCACCGGACCGGCTGACCGCGTTGGTGGACCAGATCCGGGTCAGTCACCCGTACGAGGTGCCGGAGATCCTGGTGTCCACGGTGGAGAGCGGTGACCCGGCGTACGCCACCTGGGTGCACGAGCACACCCGACCCTGAGTACGCGCACTCTGGGCCGCGCCCCTGTCGCTTTTGAATGATGGCCGGGTGGACGACACCCGCTATCCCTGCCCCGCATGCGGCGCACCTGCCGATCTGAGCGCCGGCTGCCCCGGCTGTCGGCGTGCGCCCGATCCCGTCGCCGCCGAGGTGGTCGGTCTGGGTCGGCAGATCGCCCGGTTGGAGCCGGAGGTGGAGCGGGCCCGCCACACGTACACCGAGCTGGCCGGTCGCCTGTCGGCCCTGTCGCGGCGACGGGCCGAGCTGGCGGCGGTCGTCCGGGCGGGGTTGGCGGTTCCCCCTGTGGCACCTTCGGTCCCTGCTCGGGTCCCGGCCCCGGTCGCCACCGTGAGCGCGGCGCCGGGCGCCGCCGAGACGTCGACCCGGACGGTCCAGGGGGTGCTCTTCGTCCTCGGTGGACTTCTGCTCGGCACCGCGGCGGTCGTGTTCACGGCGGTGGCCTGGGCGGCGGTGGGGGTCGCCGGGCGGGCGTTGATCCTGGCGGCGTTCACCGCGCTCGCGCTGGCCGTTCCGCTGCTGGCGGTGCGCCGGGGGTTGCGCGGCACGGCGGAGACCTTCGCCGCGGTGGGGTTGCTGCTGGTGGTGCTGGACGGTTATGCGGCCTGGTCGGTCGACCTGGCCGGGGTGGCCGGCTGGCCGGGCAGCCGGTACGCCGCGCTGGTCGGGGGGGTCAGCGCGGCGGTCGCCGCGGCGTACGGCCGGTGGAGCGGGTTGACCGGGCCGTGGTTCGCCGGGCTGGTGGCCGCGCAGCCGGTGTTGCCGTTGCTCGCCGTCGGGGCCGAACCGGGTCCGGCCGGTTGGACGCTGGTCCTGCTCGGGGTGGCGCTGGGGAATCTGGTGGTGCTGGTCGGGCTGCGCGGCCGGGACGGGGCGGCGCGTGTGGTCGGCCGGGTGCTGGCGGGGATCGGACACGTCGGCGGGCTCGTCGCCGCCGCCGCATCCGCCCTGGTACCGCTGGCCGTCGGGCGGGCGGGCGGTTCGCCACTGCTGGCCGGGGTGCCGTTGCTGCTGGTCGCGGTGACGGGCCTCGGCGCGGCCTGGCTGGTCGGCGGGCGGGCGCTGCGCGGGGTGGCCGCCGGGCTGCTGGTGCCGGTCCTCGCCCTCGCCCTGCTGCGCCCGGTGGCCGAGCTGCGGCCGTCGATGCTGCTGATCGCGGCGGCGGCGGTGGCGCTCGGGCTGGCGGTCGCGGTGTGGAGGTTCCCGGTCGCGACCGGCGGGGACGCGGCCGGTGTCGGCGGTTGGCGGACCGGCCCGCGCGCTGGGGCGTTGCTGGTCGCGGGCGGCACGGCGCAGGTGGTCGTACTGGCCACCGCCGTGTTGGCGGTCGCCGCCGTGGGCCGCTCGCTGCCGCCGTGGGGCGGGGCGGGGCTGGGACCGGACCTGGACTGGGGCTGGCAGTTGGCGCCGGCCGTGGCGTTGGCGGTCGCCGCGACGGCGCTGCTGCTGCCCCGGAAGGCGCAGACGGTGCTCGCCACGGCCGGCGCGGTGGCGGTGCTGCTCGCCCTGCCCGCCGGCTGGGCGGCCTCCTGGCCGGCGGTGGTGGCCGTCGACCTGGTCGCAGGGGTGGCGCTGCTGATCGCCGTACTGGTCCGTCCGGCGACCCGTCCGGCCGTCCTGCTCACCTGCGCGCTGGGCGGCGCCGTCCTGCTCGGGCACGGGCTGCTGGTCGCGCTGGCCGCCCCGGTCGGTGTCCTGGTGGCACTCGGCGTGATCGTCGCGGTCGGGCTGGCGCTCGTCGTCCGGCGGGGCTCCGGGGCGTACCGGCGGGTGGCCGGGGTGGGTCTGCTGGTCGCGCAGCTCGCGCTGCCCGGCGTCGCCGTGGTGGCGCTGTTCGCCGGGGGCGCGCCGACGTGGTGGCAGGCGCGGCTCGCGCTGGTGGCCGCCGGGCTCGCGCTGGTCGCGGTGCTCGCGGCGCGTCGCCACCGGGTGGAGCTGACGGGGTACGCGGTGACCGGTGCCGTGGTCGCCGTCATCGTGCCCGGGCTGGCACCGCTGTTCGTGGCGGGCGACGAGCCGATCGCGCTGTACGCGGCCCTGGCGGCGCTGGGCGTGGCGTTCGTCGCCCGTTGGGATCGGCCGGAGCCGGTCGCCGACCAGCCGGCGCGGGCGGGCGAGCCGGCGGTCGGAGAGTCGCCGGTCGACAAGCCGTCGGTCGGGGAGCTGCCGGTCGGGGGGCCGGCGGTTGTGGGGCTGCCGGTCGGGGGGCCGGCGGTCGGGGGGTCGTCGGCGGTCGGGGGGCCGCCGGCGATCACCCGGTCGGGGCCCGTGCTGGTGGTGGGTGGCGCTCTTGGCCTGGTCGCTGTCCTGGCGGCCCTGCCGAGGGTGTGGACCGCGCTCGTCCTGCCGTACGACGGTCCGGCGCGGGTCTGGTCGGGGGTTCCCACCGTCGTCGCCGATCCGGCGTCGTTGCCCGTCGGGCTGGCGTTGGTGGTGCTGGCGGTGGCCGCGGTGTTCACCAGTGGTCGGGCGGTCCGCCCGGCGGTGCTGCCCGCACTACCCTTCGCCGCCGGGGCGCTGCCGGTGCTGCTCGTCGCGGTTGGCACGCCGTGGCCGGTGCTGCCGGCCGCGGTCCTGCTCGCCGGGTTGGCCGCGTTGCTCCTCGCCGCTCTGGTTGGGCCTCGCCCGGCGCTCGCACCGGTCGTCGTACCCCTGGGTGTGGTGCTGGCCGCCTCCGGGTTGGCGGGGCTGCTGGCCACCCGGGCCGGGTCGCTCGCCGCAGAGGGCGCGCTGCTGGTCGCGGCGGTGGTCGTCGCCGCCGGGGGACGCACTGTCGGGGTGCGTGTCGCCGGCTGCCTCGCGGCGGTGGGTGCGGCGTCCGCGCTGGCGGTGACCGCCTCGCTGGCCGCCGGGCTGCCGTTGCGGGGGGCCGCGTACCCACTGGTGGCGGTGGCGGCCCTGGTGCTGGCCGTCGCCGCGGCGACGCCGGCGCGGGCGCTGGTCGGTCGGGTGCTGGACGCTGCCGCGCAGGCGGTGGCGTTGGTGGCGGCGATACTCGCCGCCCAGGTGGCGCAACACCTCGCCACGATCTGTGTGCTCTGGGGGGTCGCCGTCGCGGTGCGGCTGCTGCGCCGGGGCGAGTCGACCGGCCGACGGTGGGCGTTCGCCGCGGTCGCCGCCGGCAGCGAGTTGCTGGCAGCGTGGGTGCTGTTGGCCGCCGGTGGGGTGACGGTGCTGGAGGCGTACACGGTGCCGGCGGCGGGGCTCGCCATCGGCGCGGGCCTGCTGGCGCTGCGGGCCCGACCCGGGCTGACCAGCTGGCCGGCCCTCGGCCCGGGGCTGGTCGCGGCGCTCGCGCCGAGCCTCGTGTCGGTGTTGATCGGGCCGGATCCGCAGCCGTGGCGGCGACTGCTCCTCGGCGCGGCGGCGCTCGGAGCGGTGCTGGCCGGCGCGACCCGCCGCTGGCAGGCGCCGGTGCTGCTCGGCGGTGGGGTGCTGGCGCTGTTGGCGCTGCACGAGTTGGCCCGAGGCTGGGATCTGCTGCCCCGGTGGATCTACCTGGGTGTCGGTGGGCTCGCCCTGGTCGCGTTGGCCGCCACCTACGAGCGACGGCGACGTGACCTGGCGCGACTGCGCTCTGCGGTGGGCCGACTGAGCTGAGCCGAACCATGGGGGGTAGGGCCTGCCCTACCCCCCATTCGGGGGCTGTCGGGGTTACTCAGCGCTACCGCGATCGGGAGACTTGACGACAAGCCCGAACCACCGTGGAGCGGGCGCTGGCTGATCGGGGGCAGGGATGGCGCTCGGAGCGGTGGCGGAACCGCCGGTGCGGCGGCGAGGCAGCGACTACGCACAGTTGTCGCGACGGATCAGTCAGGCTGGGCTGCTGGAGCGCCGCCCCGGCTGGTACGTCGCCCGCATCGTGCTCACCCTCGGCGCGTTCGTGGCCGGCTGGGTGGCCGTGTTCCTGCTCGGCGACTCCTGGTGGCAGCTGCCGCTCGCGGCCGTGATGGCGGTGGCCACCACCCAGGTCGCGTTCCTCGGTCACGACGCCGGGCACCGCCAGATGTTCCGGCGGCGCGGGCCCAGCGAGATGGTCGGGCTGTTCGCGGGCAACCTGGCGGTGGGGCTCAGCTACGGCTGGTGGGTCGACAAGCACAACCGTCACCACGCCAACCCGAACCACGAGGACGAGGACCCGGACGTCGGCGCGGGCGCCCTGGTGTGGACTCCCGAGCAGGCGCTGGAGACCCGTGGGTTCGGCCGGTGGTTGGCGCAGCGGCAGGCGTTCCTCTTCTTCCCGATGCTCCTGCTGGAGAGTCTGAACCTGCACGTGGCGAGCATCCGGGCGATCGTCGGGCGGGAGCCGGACGGTCGGTACAGCACCCCGATGCGGCGCCGGGCGGTGGAGGGGCTGCTGCTCGTCGTGCACACCGTCGGGTACGTGGCGCTGCTGTTGGCGGTCATGTCACCGGTCAAGGCGCTGCTGTTCGCCGTCGTGCACCAGGCGCTGTGGGGCCTGTACATGGGTTGCTCGTTCGCGCCGAACCACAAGGGCATGCCCATGCCGACCGCGGAGGACGAGCTGGACTTCCTGCGGAAGCAGGTGCTGACCTCCCGCAACGTGCGGGGCGGCCGGTTCGTGGACACCGCGCTGGGTGGGCTCAACTACCAGATCGAGCACCACCTCTTCCCGAACATGCCGCGCGCCAACCTGCGCCGGGCCCAGCCGATCGTCCGCGCCTACTGCGTGGAGCAGGGCATCCCGTACGCGGAGACCGGGCTGATCGAGTCGTACCGGCAGGCGCTCGGTCACCTGCACGAGGTGGGGCGGCCGCTGCGCGGCTGAACGGGGGCGGCCGCTGCGCGGCTGATGCGAGGACTGAGCGGTGGGGCGGGCATCTGATGATGCCCGCCCCACCGCCGTGTACCGGGACCACGGTTCGCGGCGGCCGACAGCCGCCGCCGAACTAACCAATCTTAATGTCCATATTGGGTCGTTGTTTCTAGCCTTAGGGCAAAAATTGCCCTGGGTAAATAGTTGCTGCGATCAATCACCGGTTGCTAGTTTCACTGCGGCACCCACGGGGGGCGCTGATCCGACTCATTTCTGAGCCTCGTCGCGGTGTCCGGCGCTGCTTCAGCGCGCGCCGATTCCCTTCTTCGTGGCAGTTCGACCGGCACGTCATGTGCCGTGGTCCTCGTGTCCTCGTCGTACGCGTCGCCTGAAGGGCAATTGATGAGCAGAACTGGTAATGGACGCCGCCTTATTGCGGCATTGACCGGTGTCGTGCTGGTGATTTCCGGCGCTCCGGCGTACGGAAAACCGGCAGGTGGTGCCGATCCGGCCCCTCGACCCGGCACCGTACTGCGCCCGCCGACGCCGCAGGGCCGAGACGTGCCGGAGACCCCGCCGGGTCCGGGGAAGGTTCTGCCCTCGGTGGCCACTCCGGTCACCGCCGAGGCGATACCGCCGGCACGCCGGGTCCGCGAACTCGCCGACCGCCGCACCGCGAGCACCAAGGTCTTCCTGCTGGCCGACGGGCGGATGCAGGCGGAGGCCAGTCGTGAGCCGGTCCACTACCGCGACAGCAAGGGTCGCTGGCAGGACATCAAGACGACAGTGTCGAGCGGTGGCACCTCGGGGTATCCGTACGCCGCCACCCAGAACGAGTTCGTCAGCAGGTTCGGCGACCGCAGTGACCGTGTGCTGTCGTACTCGACAGGCGACCACGGATTGACCCTCGGGCTGACCGGCGGCCCGCGTGCCCTGCGCCCGACGGCGAGCGGCAACCGGGTTACCTATCCGGGTGCCGTCGCCGGGGCTGACCTCGTCTACGAGGTGACGCCGTCAGCGGTGAAGGAGCAGATCGTGTTGGCCGCCCCGCCGAGCGGGCCGGCCACGTACACGTTCACGCTGGACACCGACTCGGTCCGCGCGGTGCCGCAGGCCGACGGCTCGGTGTCGTTCTTCGCCACGGACCGGCAAGGGCCGGCGCTGTTCACGATGCCTCGGCCGTACATGTACGACAGCGCCGACGACCAGGCCTCGGTGGTCGGCAAGGCGATGAGCTACCAGGTCAGCCAACGGGTCAGCCAGGAGGACGGCCGCACGCTGGTGACGGTCGCCGCTGACGACGCCTGGCTGCGCGACCCGGCCCGCAAGTACCCGGTGGTGATCGATCCGACGATCAAGGTTCAACCGACGTTGAACCAGGCCCAGGACGTGATGCTCGCCTCCGGTGGCCCCACGGAGAACTTCGACAGCACCTGGAAGCTCTCCGCCGGTGCCTCGACGGGGGGCACGTTCCGTTCCCTGACCAAGTTCGACCTGTCCAAGGTGCCGGCCAACACCGTCCTGGACTCGGCGCAGTTGCAGATGTACTTCGACCAGACCCACGGTGGCGCCGACGACGCCGCGATGGCGTTCGAGGCGCGTCGGGTGACCGCGGCGTGGAACGAGACCACCGCGACGTGGAGCAGCATGAGCGCCAAGTTCGCCGAGGTCGGGGAGAACCGGGAGCAGGTGGACGAGGCGGAAACCGCGAAGGTGTCCGCCAGCGGTGAGTGGGTGGGTGCCACGGCCACCGACCGCAGCCTGGCGAACAACGGTGCCTACCGGTACAACGCCGACGCGTCCACCGGCCAGACGTTCACCTGGGTGCCGCGCGTGACCGAGGACGGTCAGTACGAGGTGTACGTGCACTACGTGCCGGGCTCGGACCGGGCCACGAACGCGCCCTACACCGTCTACTACGACGGCGGTTCGGTGGTCAAGACGGTCAACCAGACCACCGGTTCCGGCAGCCAGAACTGGGTGTCGATCGGCACCTACGGCTTCAAGGCGGGCACCACGCACAAGGTGGTGCTCGGTGACGTGGCCAACAAGAAGGTCGTGGCCGACGCGGTGCGGCTGGTCAAGCGGGCCGAGGTGACCAAGCCACTGCACCAGACCAACGCCTGGCACAGCTACAGCGTCCGTTCGATCGTGCAGAGCTGGCTGGACAATCCCGCGACGAATTACGGCTTCATGGTCAAGGGCAAGGACGAGACCAACAAGAACGGCGGCCCACGGTACGAGTCCGGCGACTTCTCCTACGGCGGCGAGGACGACCACGGCCCGAAGCTGGTGCTGACCTGGGGTAAGCCCGGCGTCGCGCTGAACCCGGTGACCACCGTCCGGGCCACCGGCGCCGACCTGTCCTGGTCGTCGTACACCGACCCCTCGTCGTCGCCGGACGACGACCTGGTCGAGTACCAGGTGCATTCCAGCACGACGCAGAACTTCATGCCGAACGCGTCCACCCTGGTCGCCCCGATCCGACCGGGCCGCACCACGTACTCGGACACCCACGCGACGCCCACCCCGGCGAACTCGGCGAGCCAGTTCGGCGAGGCCTACTTCTACATGGTCGCCGTGCGGTTGCGCGACGGCACTGTCATCCCGGCGCAGACCCAGATGGTGCGGCTGCCCAAGGCCGGCCAGGTGATCAGGTTCTTCACCGGCGCGGACGACAACACGTTGACAAGCGCAAAGCCGGACAACAACTGGGACAAGTTGGATGCCGGCGGCGAGCTTCAGGTCGGCAACAAGGGCTCGATCTACGGCAACAGCCGAGTGGTGCTGAAGTTCCCCAACGTCACCGGGCTGCCGGCGCAGGCGAAGATCGTCAACGCGCAGGTCGGCCTGTGGGGCTGGTACACCGAGGGCGACGGCGCCGGCCAGCAGCAGTTCCAGCTCCGTGGGTTGACCCGCGACTTCAGTGAGACGACGTCGACGTGGAACAGCGCCCAGTCCGGGACGCGCTGGACCACGGCGGGCGGCGACGTGGAGTCGACGGTGCAGTCCACTGTCGGCTCGCTCAACGGTGACCCGGGCTGGGTCAACTGGGAGGCCGGTCCGCTGGTGCAGCGTTGGGTGGACAACGCGAGCAACAACAAGGGTGTGCAGATCCGGCTTGCCAACGAGGCCGGCGTGGAGCAGCGGGTGCTGTTCCTCTCCGCCGAGGCGGCCGAGCCGTCGCTGCGGCCCCGGCTGCGGGTCATCTACACGGTGCCGAACAGCGCCAGCACCTACCACGCGCCGAACACGCCGAGCCGGATGATCCCGGGCGACCAGTACCTGGTGCCGGTCACCGTCACCAACACCACGTCGTCGGTGTGGTCGCCGTCGGACTGGGTGCTGTCGTACCACTGGACGCGCCCGGACGGCACCCCTGCCACCAACGCGGGCAACCCGATCGAGACGCCGTTGCCGTCGGCGCAGGCGCCAGGCGGCGTGGTCACCATCAACGCCACCGTGAAGGCCCCCGCCGGCGGTGGTGACGGAGATCGCCGTGAGGACTACGTCCTGAAGTGGGACCTGCGTAACAAGAACTCCGGGCAGTGGTTGTCGGAGGGCACTCAGATCCAACCCCTCGACCAGGCGGTGGCCGTCGAGGACCCCACGTCCGACCAGCTCGGGCTGGAGAAGTTCTACCAGTACGCCGGCGGCAGCGCGGGCTCCGGCTCGTCGCTGATGGTCAACCAGTTCTCCGGTAACGCCGTCTTCGGCTACAACCCGCTGGCCAACCCGAGCCGAGGCGTGTCGACCTTCGTCCGGTTGACCTACAACAGTCAGGACACGTCCACCTCGTCGATGGGGTTGGGCTGGTCGTTGTCCACGTCGAGTGCCGTCCGGCTCGGGTCGCCGTTGCAGTTCCGGGGCGGGGACAGCACGTGGCCGCAGCAGGTCGCGATGACCGACGGTGACGGCACCACCCATCTGTTCAACCTGGACAAACACAACAGCGCGAACACCGCGGACTGGCGCTACGTGCAGCCCGCCGGGGTGCACCTGTACCTGCAACGCACCGGCAGCGGCGACACCAGCCAGGCGTGGACGATGACGCGACCGGACCGCAGCCAGTTCGTCTTCGACGAGCAGGGCTACCAGAGTGCCGTGCGGGACCGCAACGGCAACCAGCTCCTGTTCACCTACGAGCGGATGCAGGTCGACTACCGCAACACCGCGATGCTGCGTTACCTGACCGATCCGGAAAACCGGCGGACGTTGTCCCTGGACTACTACGCCGCGGGGGACAGCTACACCGCGTTCGTCAACGGCACGAAGCAGAGCCTGACGAACCTGCAGAACCGGCGGATCATCAACCAGCTCAAATCGATCACCGACGTGAGCGGGCGGGTGATGTCCTTCGTCTACAGCGACAGTGGACTGCTCCGGGAGGTCACCGACGGATCCGGCACCGCCGACGCCAAGCCCTTCGGCTTCGTCTACGACGAGTCGCAGGGGCCGCAGAACGCCCGCCTGACCAGGGTGGTCGACCCGCGGACGGCCGTGTCGAAGATCGCCTACAACGAGGCAGGTGACCAGTTCCTCCAGGGCAAGGTGAGCATGGTCACCGACCGGTTGCTCAAGAACACCCTGGTGGACTACCAGGACCCGGACGGCGAAGCCAGCGACGGGGTGCTCACCACGGTGACCGACCCCAAGGGTCGGACCACCGAGAGCATGATCGACGGTTTCGGTCGGGCCACCCGTATCACCAACGCCAAGAACCAGGCCACCCTCCTGGGCTGGGACGCGGACAACAACGTCTCCCGGATGGAGGAGGCGAACGGGGCGATCACCACCTGGCGGTTCGACCAGGTGACCGGCTACCCGCTGGAGATCAAGGATCCCGAGGCCAACCGGAACAACACCCCCGGCCTGCGGATGGACTACCGGTACGGGCTGGCCGGGCATACCGCCGAGCTGACCGACAAGTACTCGCCGGAGGGCCGGCACTGGAAGTTCGGGTACGACGCCGTCGGCAATCTCACCTCGGTGACCGATCCCAAGGGCACCGCCACGAGCCTCGAGGGTGACTACACCTCCAGCTACGCCTACGACACGTTCGGGCGGATGACCACGGCGACGGACGCCAACAAGCACAGCACCGTCTACGCCGACTACGACCCGGTCGGTTACCCGCGCACGATCACCAACCCGTTGACCGAGGTCACGAAGTACACGTACTCGCCGATCGGCAGCGTGCTCACCGTCACCGACCCGAAGCCGCGCACCACGACCTACACGTACGACGGCTTCGGTCGTCCGTTGACCCAGAAGGTTCCGAAGGATGCCGCGAACGGCGTGTACATCACCACCCCCGCTCCTGTGTACGACAAGAACGACAACGTCACCCAGCAGACGTCGCCGACCGGGGCGGTGACGACAGCGGTCTACGACGCGCTGGACCGGCCGAGCACTGTCACCACACCGAAGGACACTTCCAACTCCGAGGCGTCGACCACCAAGTACGAGTACGACCAGGTGGGCAACGTCATCAAGGTGACCGAGCCGAAGGGCATGCTGACCGCGGCCGACCCGTTGGACTACGCCACCGTGTACGTCTACGACGAGCTGAACCGGCCCAAGGAGGTCACCGACGCGCTCAACGGCCGACTCAGCATCGACTACGACCTGGCCGGTAACGTCCGGCAGCAGATCGACCAGCGGAAGAACGCGACGTCCGACCCCAACGACTGGTCCGCGCAGTTCACCTACGACCTGAACCGCCGGATCAAGACGACGATCGACCCGAAGGGCAACAGCACGGGCGTCGAGTACGACCGGGACGGCAACCCGACCGTCTCGATCGACCAGGACGGCAACCGGGCGCAGATGACGTACGACGAGCGCTCGGCGCTGATCGAGGAGAAGGTGCCGTACCAGTCGGTAAACGGCACGATCACCTACCGCACCACGAAGTACGAGTACGACGGGGTCGGCAACCTCAGCCGGCAGATCAGCCCGCGCGGAGTGGAGACCACCAACGATCCGGACGACTTCGCCACCGTAACGCTCTACGACGCGGTGAACCGGGTCCGAGAGGTCCAGCAACCGTACGACCGGGACGACTCGCAGTTCACCACGCCGCCGGTCACCACGTACCACTACGACACGGTCGGCAACCTGGAGCGGATTTCCGCACCGCCGTCGAACAACCAGTCGGCCCGCAACGACACCATCCAGACCTTCTTCGACAACGGCTGGCTCCGCACCTCAAAGGACGTCGGCTGGAACATCACCACCACGTACGGCTACGACGACAACGGTGCGCAGACCTCCCGGACGGTCGCCGGTGCCAGCGGCACCCCGCGCCAGATGGACTGGTCCTACTACCCGGACGGCAAGAAGAAGACCCAGTCCGACAACGGCGCCGGCTCGGGCACACCGAGCAAGAACTTCGCCTACGAGTACGACGTCAACAGCAACCTCGCCAAGATGCTGGACACCAGCACCGGGGCGGCCATCGACACCTACGCCGTGTCGTACGACATGCTCAACCGCGTCGCCAGCGTGGAAGAGAAGAAGAGTACGGCGGTCAAGAACACCACCACGTTCGCGTACGAGCCGAACGACCTTCTCAAGAAGCGCACCCACGACACGCAGATTTCCGAGTACACCTACGAGACCGAGCGGGACCTCGCCACCGAGATCAAGAACTCGACGTCGCCGACCGACCCGAAGCCGAAGTACACGCGCTACAGCTACACCAAGCGCGGGCAGACGGCGACCGAGACCAAGGGCAACGGCAACGTCGTCACCACCGACTACTTCCTCAACGGCTCGGTGCAGAGCCAGGTGGAGAAGAAGTCCGGCGGCGCGGTGGTCAACCAGCACACCTACGAGTACGCGGCCAACGGGCAGAAGTCGAAGGACGTCTCGCACAAGCAGAACGCGGACAACCGCAGCGCGTACGTCGACACGACGAGCACATTCGCCTACGACCCGCAGGACCGGATCCGTACGGTCACCAAGACCGGCAGCGGCGCGGGCACCGAGAGCTACGTGCACGACGCCAACAGCAACGTCGTCAAGCAGACCGTCAACAGCGTCACCACCGACTTCGAGTACGACAAGAACCGCCTGACGAAGGCCACCGCCAGCGTCGGTGGCGCAGCGGACTACGCATACGACCCGTATGGCCGGCTCAAGACGGTGACCTCGCTCGGAACCACGCTGGAGAGTTACACCTACGACGGCTTCGACCACGTCGTCACCAACGTCAAGAACCCGGGCAACAAGACCACGACCTACACCTACGACCCGCTGGACCGGCAGGCGACCCGCACCTACGGCGGCAAGACCACCACGTACGCGTATCTCGGGCTGACCGGCGACATTTCCGCCGAGTTGGAGGGCACCAAGGTCGTCAAGTCCTACCAGCGCGGTCCGGCCGGTGACCTGTTGTCGCAGGTGAAGACCAACACCGACGACACCCAGGAGGACTCGTACGTCGGTTACGACGGGTCCTCGGACATCGGGCAGATCACCGACGACAAGGGCGAAGGTCGGGCCACCTACGGCTACACCGCCTACGGCAAGAACGATGCTGGTCAGTTCACCGGTGTCGACAAGCCCGAGGCCGGCAACCCCGATAACCCGGACAAGACGCCGTACAACTCGTACCGGTTCCAGTCCAAGCGCTTCGACCAGTCGACCGGCGACTACGACATGGGCTTCCGGGACTATGACCCGGGAATCAACCGGTTCCTCTCCCGGGACTCGTACAACGGGGCGCTGGACGACCTGGGCCTGGCTGTCGACCCGTACACCGGCAACCGGTACGCGTTCGCCGGTGGCAACCCGATCAGCAACGTGGAGTTGGACGGTCACAACTGGCTCTCCGACGCCGTCGACGAGGTCGGTGACTTCGTGAAGGACGCGGCTTCGGCGATCGGTTCCGACGCGAAGGGTGTCGCCCAGGGCTTCGCGCAGATGGCCTACGACACCGCGGTCGGCGGCAACCCCGCGGTCGACAAGGAAACCAGTGACGCGGCCAAGAGTCGGGGTAAGGCGCGCGGTGACGCGCTGAAGAAGACGCTGAGCAACCCGGGTCAGGCCGTGAAGGACTGGTCCGACGGGTTGACCAACGACGTCAAGTCCGGTCACCCCGGTAGGGCCGCCGGCCACCTGCTGTTCGACGCGTTCAGCATCGCCGCCGGCGGCGGCGGGGGCGGCGCGGCCAAGGGCGGCGCGGCTGCGGGTGCCAAGGGCGGGGTTCGTAGCGGAGCCAGTGGCGGCGGGAAGGCCGCTTCACGGACCGGCGCCGACTGCCTGTCCAACAGCTTCGTGCCGGGCACGCTGGTGCTGATGGCCGACGGGAGTACCAAGCCCATCGAGGCAGTCGAACTTGGTGATCAGGTGCTGGCCAGCTCTCCTGAGACGGGCGAGACCGAGGCCAAGCCGGTGACCCGGCTGATCCGTGGCGAGGGTGAGCGGGACCTGGTGGACGTCACCGTCGCCGTGGGCGGCGCGGCCGAGGGCGAGACCGCCGACATCACCGCGACCGCCGGTCACCCCTTCTGGGTGGAGGACGAGCAGCGGTGGATCGAGGCCGGGCAACTGCTCGCGGGTGACCAGGTGATCAGCTCGGACGGCCGTGAGTTGTCGGTGGTGAGCACACGTCGCTGGACGGAGCACGCCACGGTCTACAACCTCACCGTCGAGGACATCCACACCTACTATGTTCTCGGTGGCACTACCCCCGTGCTGGTGCACAACTGTGGCCGCGCAACGATGGTGGCGGACGCAAGCGGAACCACAGTGCCCACTAGTGCTTCACGGCTGGAGTCAGGATTGCAGGCGGCGGTCGACGCTGGAGAGGCTGGGTTCAGCACCTTCCCCACGCGTTCGGCAGGTAGGGGCTTCCAACTACCGGACGGCAGCAGGATCCGCATCATGCAGCCGTCTGCCAACGGAAACGCGGGGCTTCGAGCCTCGTTTACCAACAGCGCCGATGCGCCGGTCAGTCCATTCACGGGCAAGCCGGTGCAGCCACCAAGGGGCGTGAGTCCGAAGCCATATGTCCGATCCCGGACGCACATCGAGTTGGGCCCATAGTGCTCCCATGGATAGCGGAAATCACGTCGTTCCTCCCGCTTACAGTGACTGGCGTCGAGGCGGATGCTGACGGCGTATGTCTGAGCGGACGGCAGTGGCGCCTACGTGTTAACACAAATTGGCGCGTGCTGGCACGTGGAGTTGACGCAACGTCTCCGCCGGTGTCAGGAGGTGAAGCGCAGGCTCTTGGCCTCGATGACCTGATCGAAGACGAGATCGTTCAGGTAGGCGCGCAGTCCCGTGATGTCGGGCTCGATCTAAGTTTGACGACCCGCGCCGGACACATCTTCGAGATAACTAGTGACTATCCGTACGGAGAGTGGATCCTCTCGGTGTGGCACCCCGACGATGAACGCCAGGTGCCCGTGTTTGATCTCGAAGGGCCTGTAGCGCCTGATTTAACGTGAGAGCGCCCAGGATCTAGGGCTAGGCCCCGGCCCTCCGCCGGTGGCGCGTCCGGCTCGTCCGACGCGCCACCGGTAGGGTCTGCTCATGGCAGACCTGCTCACCGCGGACGCGGTGCGAGAAGAGCTGGGCCGGTTGCCCGACTGGTCGGGTGACCCGACCGGCATCGGTCGCACCGCTCAGCTCGGCAGTTTCCCGGACGCCATCGCTGTGGTGGACCGGGTGGCGGCGGTGGCCGAGGAACTCGACCACCATCCCGACATCGACATCCGATGGCGGACCCTGACCTTCCGCTGTGTCACGCACTCGGCCGGTGGGGTCACCCGCCGTGACTTCGAGCTGGCCCGGCGCATTGACGACATCGTCCGGAGTGCGGCATGAGATTCGAGATCAGCAAGGTCCTGGATGCCATCGAGGGACGGGTCTGCACCGACCCGTCGCTGGCCCGAGCGGTGCTCGACCTGGCCGAGGTGATCCGCTACCAGGACATCGACGGCGGTCGGCCGGCCAGCCTGCTGCGCCTCGGCATGGTCATCGACGCCCTGTCCCGGGAGCTGGAAGAGGACAGCGTCCAGGTCTACGCGGTGGTGCACCGGGCTCTGCTCTCCGACGCCGACCTCACCTCCAACGAGCGGATGGTGGTCCGCCGCTGGGCCGACGACGGGCTCGTCGAGGTGCTCGACAACCCGGGCGACCGGATGTTGGAGGTCGCCGACCTGCTCGGGTTGCCGGTGCTCAGCCGGGTCCGCTTCGACGGGCTGCGCGGGCGGTTCCCGTGGCTGGTCGAGCAGCCCGGTCGGGTGGTGGCCCCGGTGCCGGGCGCCGGTGGGCCGGCGTTCATCGCGCACGTCGGCGGCGGCCACGCGCCGGTCGCCGGCAAGCGTTCGCCGACCGGCGCGAAGCTGCTGGCCCGGCAGTGGCGGTGCCCGGAGTCAGGCTGCGCGCTGTTCGGAGGCGGTGGCGGTGGTGGCGCGTTCGCCGACCTGGCCGGGGGTGCCGACCGCAGCCCCGCCGCGCAGCCGCCGCCCGCGCTGCGCAACGGCGTGCCGACCTGCCCCCGACATGGGGCACGCCTCGGTGACGGCGGCCCGCGTCCGCGTAGCGAGGTGCTCGCGGTGCGCGTCGGTGGCCTGGTCCGGCGGCGGTTCGTGCTGACCGAGGAGCAGCCGATCGTGGCCGGTCGGGCTCCCGAGCAGGACGGCGGGATCATGCTGGGGCAGTGGCTCAACGACGAGGCCCGGCGGTGGATCAGCCGTGGTCACGTCCAGTTCGAGCTGCGGGTCGGTGAGGTGATCGTGACCGACATCAGCACCAACGGTTCCGGCATCCGTCCGGCCGGTTCGATGACGGAGTCGGACCGCATTCCGCTGGCTCCGCAGCAGTCCCGGGTGCTCGGCGAGAACGACATGATCGAGCTGTACCCGGGCGTGCAGATCGGCCGGGCGGAGGAACTGCCCACCGGCGCCCCGTTCACCCCCACCTCGGTCATGGCCGAGGCTCCGACGATGGCGATGCGCCTACCCCGCCCCTGACGCCGCCCCCCGCATCACCCCACTCCACTCCACCCCGCGCCGCGCCGCGCCGCCCCGGCGCGGCGCGGCAAGATCCGCACATGAACAGGGAAAGTGCTGCCTCAGTTGGTGTCAAGGCAGCACTTTCCCTGTCGTTGCGCAGATCTTGGCCGGTGCGGTCCGTCAGCCGGCGAGCACCTCGGCGAGCGCGGCCACCGCCAGGTCGATCTCCTCCTCGGTGATGACCAGCGGCGGGGCGAGCCGGATCGTGGAGCCGTGGGTGTCCTTGGCGAGGATGCCGCGCTCCATCAGGCGCTCGCACGCCTGCCGACCGCTCATCAGCGCCGGGTCGATGTCCACGCCGGCCCACAGACCGCGTACGCGCACCCCGACCAGACCTTTGCCGACCAGCCCTTCCAGGCCGGCCCGCAGCCGCTCACCCAGCTCCGCCGAGCGGCGCTGGAACTCGCCGGTCGCCAGCAGCCGCACCACCTCGACGGCCACCGCGCAGGCGAGCGGGTTGCCGCCGAAGGTCGAACCGTGCTGGCCGGGCTTGAGCACGCCGAGCACGTCGGCGTTCGCGGCCACCGCGGACACCGGCACGATGCCGCCGCCGAGGGCCTTGCCGAGCAGGTACATGTCCGGCACGACGCCCTCGTGGTCACAGGCGAAGGTCGCGCCGGTACGCCCCAGACCCGACTGGATCTCGTCGGCGATGAAGAGGACGTCGCGCTCGGTGCAGACCTGTCGTACACCCGGCAGGTAGCCCTCCGGCGGCACCACCACGCCCTGCTCGCCCTGGATCGGCTCGAGCAGGACCGCGACGGTGTTCTCGTCGATCGCGGCGGCCAGGGCGTCCAGGTCGCCGTACGGCACGATCTTGAAGCCCGGGGTGTACGGCCCGAAGTCGGCGCGGGCGTCGTCGTCGGTGGAGAAGCTCACGATGGTGGTCGTACGGCCGTGGAAGTTGCCCTCGGCGACCACGATGTTGGCCTGACCGGCGGGCACGCCCTTGACCTGGTAGCCCCACTTACGGGCCACCTTGATCCCGGTCTCGACCGCCTCGGCGCCGGTGTTCATCGGCAGCACCAGGTCCTTGCCGCACAGCTCGGCCAGCTCCTGGCAGAAGTCGGCGAACTGGTCGTGGATGAACGCGCGGCTGGTCAGCGTGAGCCGGTCCAGTTGCGCGTGCGCGGCGGCGATCAGTTGCGGGTGCCGGTGGCCGAAGTTCAGCGCGGAGTAGCCGGCCAGGCAGTCCAGGTAGCGCTTGCCGTCCACGTCGGTCAGCCAGGCGCCCTCGGCGGACGAGATAACCACCGGCAGCGGGTGGTAGTTGTGCGCCGTCCAGCGCTCGGCGTCCCGGACCGCTCCCGGCGTCCGCAGCATGTCATCGATCACTTGCTTGCCTTTCCCTGACGGAGTCGCAGCGTGCAGCACTTCGGTCCGCCGCCGGCCTTACGGAGTTCGGACAGGTCGACACCGATGGTCTCGTAGCCCCGGTCACGCAGCTTGGCGGCCAGGTCGGTGGCCTGGGCCGGCAGCACCACGTGCCGGCCGTCGCTCACCGCGTTGAGGCCCAGCACCTCGGCGTCGGCCATGGTGGCGTGCACGGCGTCGGGGAAGAGCCGGCGCAGCACCGCCTGACTGCCGGGGGAGAACGCCTCCGGCAGGTACGCCACGGTCTGCTCGTCGAGCACTGTCAGCGCGGTGTCCAGGTGGTAGAAGCGCGGGTCGACGAGCTGCATGGTGATCACCGGGTAGCCGAAGACCTCCTGCAACTGGGCGTGCGAGGCGTGCGCCGTGCGGAAGCCGGTGCCGGCCAGCAGGTGGTCGCCGGCCAGCAGGACGTCGCCCTCGCCCTCGTTGACGTGCTTCGGGTCGTACATCTCGAAGCCGGCGTCCTCGAACCAGGCCCGGTAGGCGGGCGCCTCGTCGGCGCGCTGCGGGTCGCGGAACTGCACGGCCATCGCCTTGCCGTCGATCACCGTGCCGCCGTTGGCGGCGAAGACCATGTCGGGCAGGCCGGGCACCGGAGTGATCTCCTCGACGGTGTGGCCCAGGTCAAGGTACGTCTGGCGCAGCTGCTCCCACTGCCGGACGGCCAGCGCGGGGTCCACCGGCGCGGTCGGGTCCATCCAGGGGTTGATCGCGTAGTCGACGGCGAAGTACGTCGGCCGGCACATCAACAGGCGCTGGCTGGTGGCGTCCATCGTCATTGTCCTGCTCCCAGGGGTCGGGCGCGCCCGGCCACCGTGGCCCACGGGCTGGCGCCGTTGCTCAACGTTATGCGGCTTAAGCGGCAGGATCCACCACTGAGAGTTGCGCAGACCGAAGATTCGTTGCGTGTGGCTGGCTGTCTGACGCGATTCGTTGCGTTGGAGCGTGGAGGTGCCGGGCCGAGGGCCGGGGGCTGGAGCCGAGGGCCTGGGTCGGGCCGGAGGCCAGGGGCTCGTTCGGAGCCTTTGCTCTGCTGCCCTATGTGCACCACCCGGCCGGGACACGGCGCCGCGCGACGGTCGCCTGCCGGACGCGCCGTGGCGCATATGGGTATGCAGAGCAAAGGACGGTGTACGTGGTTCTCCCGGCGGCGGGGACGCACGAGATCGCCGCGCGGCGATCTGGACCGAAACCGTCTAACCTGAAAAACACTTCAGGGGCGGCGAACCGCCGCCCCTGAAAGGGTGTCTGCCCGGCCGGTGAACCACCGGGTTGTTCGGGCTGCCGGCGAACCGCCGGCGTTTGCCGGTGCATCACCGGCGAGCGGAACAGTGCCCGCTAGAAACGATCGACAAACTGTGAGTCAAGCCACTCGCGGAAGCGCTGCACCCAGTCGCCGTCGGTGGTCGGCCAGTCGAACTGCCCGGTCATCGCGAGCACCCCGATGACCACTGCGGCAAGCCCGATGAGCACGCCGAACAGGGCGTCCGTCTTGCCGGCGACGTGCCGACGGCGGGTGGCCATCAGGCCGAGCACCGCGAGCACCGCGCCGAACGCGCCGAGCCCGATGCCGTACCCGGCCAGGGTCCCGGTCAGCACGAACAGGGCACCGGCGACGGAGACGATCAGGCCGAGGGTGGCCAGCAGGCTGGCCCGCGGCTTCGGGCCGCGCGTCACCGGCGCCTCGGGCGCGGTCGGGTCGGCCGGGCGATCGGTGGTGACCCGGTCCGTGGTGTCGGTTCGCCGGGTCGTGCTGTCGAGGTCCGCGTCCCGCTCGGCGGTGCGCGTCGCGGTCGCGGCGGTGCCGCTGCGGGACTCGGTCTCGACCGGACGGGCGGTGCCGCTGCGGGACTCGGTCTCGACCGGACGGGCGGTGCTGCTCCGGGACTCGGTCTCGACCGGTCCGGTGGCGCCGCTGCGGGACTCGGTCTCGACCGGACGGGCGGGGGTCGCCCCGCTCTCCGCCGGCCGGGCGGTGGCCGCGCGGGCGACCGCGGCTCGTGCGGCGGCGCGCCGCTCGGCCTCGCCGGGCTGGTCGTCGGTCGCGGCGGCGCTGCGGTACGTCGTCTGGTCGGCGTCCCGGTCCGCGACCGCCGGACGGCCGGTGTCGCCGTCGCTGGTCCGGCCGCCGGTCACCGTCGAGTCGTCCCGGTCGGCGAGCTGGGTGTCGCGGCCGTCGATGCGACCGTCGAGGTTCTCGTCCCGCGTCGGTGCCGGCTCGGACCGGCGGGACAGCGAAGGAATCCTGACCACTACACACCTCCTGTTGAATGCGTGGTGGCCGTCGGAAGAGGGTGGCACCCACGCGGTACGACCCCTGAACTACCCCGCTGCACGTTTCCTGACACCATTTCCGGGTACGGCCGCCCGGACCGGCCCTGATCGACTCGGCTTGCGCGGAGATCGGGGCGTCGGCTCGCTCGTACAGCCCGACTTCCGTGAACACGAGTCGATCAAAGGACACCTGTCGATCAACGGGCCGACCGTCTCCGCGCGGGCAGGGGTACGGGCGCGGCGCGCAGCACCCGCAGCCCGGCCTGTTGCACGAACACCTCGCGCTTGTCCACGGCCAGGCCCTTGTCGTTCAGCACGTAGCCGGTCAGCCAGACCCATCCCTGGTACGTCGGCCGCGGATCGACGCTCACCAGGCGGAGACGCAGCTCCCGGTCGTCGGCGAACTGCACCGAGCACGCCGCGCCGATCAGCAGCAGGTCGCCGGGCTTGAGGTCGGTCATGTGGGCCAGTGCCCACGGCTGATCGGAAGGCGGTGGCGGGCCCGGCAGGGCAGTTCCGCGCCGCACCGGCACACAGTGCGCCAGCGCGCCCAACTCCACACCGGCCGGTGTCGACGGGCGAGGGTCAGCGCGGTGACCAAGAGGTATTCGTTGTACGACACGCGCATTCGTGGTGTTCCTCCCGAGGAATAGCGCGTGCCGTGCTGCGGGCGCGCTATTGCCGACGCCATTGTCGACGTCACTTCTGGGCTCCCCTGACACGTGACAGCCTGTTCCACGCTGGCCACCTTGTGCAATCTCCTGACCCGCCCTAACCTCAGCCCGGAATGACGCACGAGGAATGCAATGGAAATGCGCGCGTGGTGAAACATTCCGTGTTGCACGAGGAGGGCGGTGATGTTGCATGACGGATGAAACAAGCGGGTCGACAGTCCCTCGACGACAGCTAGGGAGGCTGCTCACGCAGCTCCGTGAGGAAGCCTCGGTGACGCTGGACGCCGCAGCGGAGGCACTGGACTGCTCGCGGCAGAAGGTCTGGCGCATCGAGAAGGGGCTGGTTCCGGTGCGGGTGGTGGACGCCCGCGCGATGTGTGCCCTCTATCGCGTGCCGGCCGCGATGGGGGAGATTGTCGCTGGCCTCGCGAAGGAGACCCGTGCCAAAGGTTGGTGGCACTCGTACGGCGATGTGGTGCCGTCGTGGTTCTCGCTCTACGTCGGCCTGGAATCGTCCGCCGCGCTGATTCGCCGATACGATTCGGAGCTGATCCCCGGCCTTCTGCAAACCCGCGAGTACGCCGCCGAACTTTTCCGCCGGAAGAATCCGACGATGACCGCCGAGGAGCGGGAGAAGTTGGTGGAGGTGCGGTTGCAGCGGCAGGGCATCCTCGTCCGCCGGCTGCCCACCGCGCCCACCCTGCGGGTCGTCCTGAGCGAGGCCGTGCTGCGGCGCACCATCCCCGACCGTCGGGCGATGACCCAGCAGTTGCGACACCTGCTGGACGTGGCCGCGCTGCCGACGGTGAGTCTGCGGGTGCTGCCGCTGGCCGCCGGTCCGCCGCTGGCCAGCGAGACCGGCACCTTCGTCCTGCTGGACTTCCCGCAGGCGTTCGGCCGGGCGTCGACCGAGCCGACCACCGTCTACCTGGAGAACATCACCGGCGCGCTGTACCTGGACAAGCCGACCGAGGTCGCCGCCTTCGAACATGTCTGGTCGGACCTGGAGACGCTCGCGTCAGGTGAGGCAGAATCAGAGAAAATGATCACTTCGATCATCGAGGAGCATCATGACTGACCTTGCCGGTGCCACCTGGCGCAAGAGCACCCGCAGCGGCGGGAGTGGCGGTGACTGCGTCGAGGTGGCCGACAACCTGCCCGGCGTCGTGGGCGTACGGGACAGCAAGGACCCGACCGGGGCCGCGCTGGTCTTCGCCACCGCCACCTGGGCCGCGTTCGTCGACGGCGTGAAGGAGCAACGCCAGCGCTGACCGCGCCGCCCTCTGCGCCTCGGGGCGGCTGGCTATCCTTGGTACCCGTGCCAGAGGGACACACGATCCACCGCCTTGCGGCCCGGCACGCCGAGCTGTTCGCCGGGGACAAGCTGCACGCCGCCAGCCCACAGGGCCGCTTCGCCGAGGGTGCGGCCCGGCTCTCCGGGACCGTTCTGGAGGGCACCGAGGCGTACGGCAAGCACCTGCTGCACCACTACGCCGGCGAGCTGACGCTGCACGTACACCTCGGGTTGTACGGCAAGTTCAGCGACGGGCCGGGAGAGCCGCCCGAGCCGGTCGGTCAGGTGCGGCTGCGGCTGGCCAGCGACCGGCACTGGCTGGACCTGCGCGGGCCCACCGCCTGCGACCTGCTCACCCCACCCGAGGTGGCCGCCCTGCGGGACCGCCTCGGGCCGGACCCGCTGCGCGGCGACGCCGACCCCGAGCGGGCGTACACCCGGATCTCCCGCAGCCCGACGCCGCTGGCCGCCCTGCTGTTGGATCAGTCGGTGGTGGCCGGCACCGGGCTCATCTTCGTGACCGAGGCGCTGTTCCGGGCCGGGCTGCCACCGAGGATGCCCGGCCGAGCACTGAGCCGCGCCGACTGGGACGCGCTCTGGGCGGACCTGGTCGGGCTGATGCGGCTCGCGGTCGCGCACGGCCGGATCGACACCGTGCGCGACGTGCACCTGCCGGAGGCGATGGGCCGGCCGGCGCGGGTGGATCGGCACGGCGGTGAGGTGTACGTCTACCGCCGCCCCGGCGCGCCCTGCCACGTCTGCGGCACCGAGGTCAGCCGCGGCGAGCTGGCCGGCCGCAACCTCTACTGGTGTCGTACCTGCCAGCCGGGCTGATCCTGCGCGGGTGATCGACGCCAGGTCGGCGATAGGGCGGTGTCGTCGACGCAGGATGACACCACCTCACCGATATGGCGTCGATCATGGTCAGCTCCGCCACCCGTCGAGCAGCCAGCGGACCACCTCGATCTGGTGCGGGAAGACGCTGTCGTCGGTTAGGCTCCAGGCCAGCGTGTGCCCGATGGTCCAGCCCCGGACCCGCTCCCGGTCCAGGTTCAGCTCGGCGGTCAGCCGGTCCAACCGGCGCCGGACTGCCCCCGGTGAGTGGCCGAGTTCCGGACCACGCACCAGCGGTACTACCGAAAACTCGCGCTCGCCGGTCAGCGGCTTCGGGTCGATCACCAGCCAGGGTTCGCGGTCGGCGGCGAGGACGTTGCCGGCGTGCAGGTCCTGGTTGACCAGCACCTGCTCGCCCTGGCTCGACACCAGGTCGGTGAGCAGGGCGAGGGCGGCGTCCAACAGCCGTCGCTCGTACGGGCGGCCGTGCGCCGCCCACCTGCGGGGCATCCGGTCGATCCAGCCGGCGGCCTCCTCGGCGAGCGGGGTGAACGGCCCGCCGGCCGGTCGCCAGAGCCGGGGCAGCAGCCCGGTCATCGCGTCCAGTGCCCGGTCGCCCGGCAGTTCGTACAACGGAGTGCCGGGTCGGCAGCGCTCCACTAGCAGGGCGCGTCGCTCCGGGTCGTGGGCGAGCAGACGGATCGCCCCGTCACCGTCCCAGTGGGTCAGCGCGTCGGCCTCGTGGCGGCTGTCCTCGTCGGGGTACTGGAGCTTGAGCACGGCCGCCGTGCCGTCGGGCAGATCGGCGGGGAGCGCCAGTGAGGCGTACGCCTGCCGGAACGGTGGGCCGAGGCGCAGCGACCACTGCTCGGCGCACTCCGCCAGCCACGTCGGGAGGGTGGCCAGCCAACTCCGGCCGGTCGCCGTTCCGCGTACCCAGTCGAGTCCTTCGGGCAGCATCATGCCGCCATCCTGCCTGGCGGTCGGATCTTGAACATGCCCCCGGACATGAAGGATCCTGTGCTGATGCGATCAGCGTCGTTCCTGCTGGACCGACTGGCGCAAGCCGGGATGCGCGATGTCGTCACGGTCGAGCCCGCCACGGGTGGGCTCGCGGCGCTCGCTGGCATAGCGACCCGCCGGGAGGCCCCGTCGGTGTTCGTGAAGGCCTTCGCCGAAGCTCCGGACGACGACGTCTTCGTGGCGGAGGCCGAAGGGCTGGCCGCGCTGCGTGAGCTGGGCGGCGTGGTGACACCCGAGGTGATCCTGGCGGACCGGGAGCTGCTCGTGTTGTCGGTGCTGCGACCGAGACCGCGCACGGAGGCCTTCTGGGAGCGGTTCGCGCACATGCTCGCCCACCTGCACCTGAGCACGACGCATCCGCGCTTCGGTTGGCACCGGGACAACTGGCTGGGCCGCCGCCGGCAGACCAACGGGTGGCACGACGACGGCTTCACGTTCTTCGCCCAGCACCGGCTGCTCCGATGGCTGGGGGAGCCCCGCGTCGAGGCGGCGCTCGACCGGGACGATCGCCTCGCGCTGGAGCGGCTCTGCCACCGGCTGCCCGACCTGCTGCCGGACCGGCCGGCATGCCTGACGCACGGCGACCTCTGGGCACAGAACGTCCTGTCCACTGCGGACGGGCAGCCCGCGTTGATCGACCCGGCGGTGTCCTACCTGTGGGCCGAGGTGGACCTCGCCCACGTGTGGTCGACAGCGCCCCCGCCAGAGGCGCAACGGTTCTTCGCGGTCTACGCGGAGCTGACCTCCCTCGATGGCGACTGGCGGGCCCGAATGCCGATCGTCCAACTGCGACAACACCTCGCCGTGCTGGCCCAGTTCGACGACGACTGGGGCGCGGCCGACCAGATCCGCGCCACGCTCGCCCCCTTCCGGACGCGACCCTGACCGGAGTACGGGCGGTCGGGGTGGCTCACCGTCCCGCCGTCGAGGACGCCGGCGACCCGCCCGGCGCGGACACGGCTGGCCGGCCCGGCGCGGACACGGATGCCCGGCCCGGCGCGGACACGGATGCCCGGCCCGGCGCGGACACGGCTGCCCGACGCGGTGTGACGCAACCGGAATTGACAGTTGACCTGCCGCCGGAGCAGGGTTGCAGAGTGACAACGATGTCAACGGACAGAGGGGGAGGAATCGTACGGATGGTCCTTCCGCCTGCGCAACCGGTACGGCCAGCCGGTTCGTGGTGTCCTGTTGACGGTTTCCCGGCGCGGACCCGGTCCGCCCGCCGATCCTGGCCGTATGTCCCTTCCCTACCCGACGGTGACCAGCTGAGATGACCGACCTGCCCCGATCCGACGCCGCCCCGACCCCCGCCCCCGCCGGGTCACCCGAACTGCCCGACCTGGACGAGTTCCTCGCCGACCAGACCCGCACACTGCTCGACACCGCCGGCCGGTCGGTCCGGCCCGAGGGCGGCTTCTGGTGGCTCACCGACGACCGCACTCCGGACCGGGGCGAACCGGTGTTCACCTGGATCACCTGCCGGATGACCCACGTGGCCGCCCTCGCCCACCGCGCCGGCGACCCGGACGCCGCCGCCCTCGTCGACCACGGTGTCGCCGCGCTCAGCACACTGCTGCGCGACGACCGGTACGGCGGCTGGTTCAGCGCTGTCGACCAGCAGGGCGCACCCGTCGACGACCGGAAGGCCGGCTACGACCACGCGTTCGTGGTGCTCGCCGCGTCCAGCGCCGCCCGCGCCGGCCGACCCGGCGCGGAGCAGTTGCTCGCCGACGCGCTGGCAGTGGTGCGGGACCGGTTCTGGGACGACGAGGTCGGTGCGGTCCGCGAGTCGTGGAACCGGGACTGGACCGTCACCGAGGACTACCGGGGCGCCAACAGCAGCATGCACATGGTCGAGGCGTTCCTCGCGGCCACCGCCGCGACCGGCGACGCGAGCTGGGCCGACCGGGCGCTGCGGATCGCCACCCACCTGGTGCACGGTGAGGCCGCGCGGCACGACTGGCGGCTCCCCGAGCACTTCACCGCCGACTGGACACCGCTGCCCGACTACAACTCCGACCAGCCCGCCGACCCGTTCCGCCCGTACGGCTCCACCATCGGCCACTGGCTCGAATGGGCCCGCCTGCTGCTGGAGCTGGAGGCTGTCCTTCCGCAGCCACCACGCTGGCTGCTCAGCGACGCCCGCGCCCTGTTCGCCGCGTCCGTACGGCGTGGATGGGCGGTCGACGGGGCCGACGGCTTCGTCTACACGATCGACTGGGACGACCGGCCGGTGGTCCGCTCCCGCATGCACTGGGTGCTCGCCGAGGCGGTCGGTGCGGCCATCACCCTGCACCGACGCACCGGGGACGAGGTCTACGCCGACTGGTACCGGGTCTTCTGGGCGTACGCCCGGCGCAACCTCATCGACGGCACCGGATGGCGGCACGAGCTGGACACGCAGAACCTGCCCTCCGACACGGTCTGGCACGGCCGACCGGACGTCTACCACGCGTACCAGGCGGTGCTGCTGTCCCGTTCGGCGGAAGGGCTCGGCGGCGCCGGCCCGCTCGCACCGGGCGAGGTGACCGCGTGATCGTGGTCGCGGGCGAGGCGTTGATCGACCTGGTGGTCACCCCCGACGGAGAACGGGCCGTGCCGGGAGGCTCCCCGGCGAACGTGGCGGTCACCCTGGCCCGGCTCGACCAGCCGGTACGACTGCTGGCCCGGCTCGGCACCGACGACTACGGCCGGCAGGTCGCCGAGCACCTGAGGACCAACCAGGTCGACCTGGAGTGGGCGGTCCGCGCCGAGGAGCCCACCTCGGTGGCGGTGGCCACGTTGAACGCCACCGGGCAGGCCAGCTACGAGTTCCGGCTGGCCGGCGCGGCGGACTGGCAGTGGGCGCCGCAGGAGCTGCCCGAGCTGGCCGGGTCGTCGGCTGTCGCGTTCCACACGGGGTCGCTCGCGCTCGCGCTGGCCCCCGGCGCGCAGGTGTTGGAGGACCTGCTCGCCCGCGAACGCCGCCGGGACGGTCTCACCCTCTCGATCGACCTCAACCTGCGGCCGAGCATCGTCACCGACCGGGAGGCGGAGCAGGCCCGGGTACGCCGGCAGGTGCCCCTCGCGCACCTGGTCAAGGCGAGTGACGAGGACCTGGCCTGGCTGTACCCGGACCGGTCGGTGGCCGACGTGATGGCCGAGTGGCGTGAGGTCGGGGTGTCCTGCGCGGTGGTGACCCGGGGTGGTGAGGGCGCCTGGCTGCTGGCCCCGAACGGCACCCTGCACGAGGCGACGGCGGTACGCACCACGGTCGTCGACACCGTCGGCGCCGGCGACTCGTTCACCGGTGGCCTGCTCGCCGCGCTGGCCGACCTCGACGCGCTCGGGGACCGACCGGCCGACCGCCTCGCCGCGGTGACCGAGCAGCAGTGGGACGCGGTGCTCCGGCAGGCTGCCACGGTGGCCGCGCTGACCTGCGGTCGCCGAGGTGCCGACCCGCCCCGCCGCGACGAGCTCAACGCCCTGCTGACCCCGCAGACCTGACGAACCCGGTCGATCATGGAGTTGTGGTGCCCCGCATCTGCCGCGGATCACCGTTAAACGACCACCACAACTCCATGATCGACCGAAGAGGGGGCGGGGACGCGGTTGGTTAGGCCAGGCCTCGGGGTCGCAGGTGGGTGGGGAGGACTGTGGTGGCGGGCGGCGAATCGTCGCCGGCTATCCGGCCGAACAGCCGCTCGGTGGCGACCCGGGCCAGCTCCCGGGTGTCGTACGCGACGACGGTCAGCGGCCGGGGCATCAGGTGGGCCAGCTCGAAGTCGTCGAAGCCGACCAGCGCCGCGTCGTTGCCCCGCCGGTGCAGCTCCTGAAGCGCACCCACCGTGAGCCGGTTGTTGGCGCAGAAGAACGCGGTGGGTGGATCCGCCAGGTCGAGCAGTTCGCCGACCGCCCGGCCGGCCTCCTCCGGCGCGATCAGCCTCTCGCGGACCAGCGACTCGTCCGGCTCGACCCCGGCGGCGTCCAACGCCGCCCGCGCCCCGGCCAACCGCTCGCGCATCGTGGGCACGCTCGGCGCACCCAGCAGGAGGCCCACCCGGCGGTGCCCCTCGTCGAGCAGCGCGCCCACCCCGGCGTGGCTGCCGCCCCGGTTGTCCAACAGCACCGCGTCGGCCTGTAGCCCCTGCGGCGGCCGGTCCAGGAACACGACGGGCATCCCCAGCTCGACCTCGCGACGCAGGAACGAATGGTCCAGGCCCGCCGGCACCACCAGGAGCCCGTCCACCCGGCGTTGGGTGAAGTCCTGGAGCAGGGCGCGTTCCCGCTCCGGGTCCTCCTCGGACGAGGCGGTGATCAGCATGGTGCCGTGGGCGGCGGCGATCTCGGCGGCGACGCTGGCGATGGTCGCGTAGAACGGGTTGGCGATCTCCTCGATGAGCAACCCGACAGTGGCGTTGAGCTGCCGGGAGCGCAGGTTGCGCGCGATGTCGTTGCGCCGGAAGCCCAGCTCGGCGATGGCGGCCAGCACCCGGCTGACCAGTTCCTGCCCCACCGGCTCGTCGTTGACCACACGGGAGACCGTCTTCAGGCTGACGTCGGCACGTCGGGCCACGTCGACCATCGTCGGGCGTCGGCGCACCGTCGGCCGGGTCGGGGTCTGGGTCACGGGGTGGTCCTCCACGGCGAACGCGGGTCAGCGGTCGAGCGCGGAGAGCGCATCGACAGCTTTTCGGGCGGCGATGAGCACCGGATCCCACACCGGCGCGTACGGCGGAGCGTAGCCCAGGTCCAGTGCCGTCATATCGTCCACCGTCATGCCGTTCCACAGTGCGACGGCAAGTGCGTCGATCCGTTTCGCCGCCTCCGACCAGCCGACGATCTGCGCGCCGAGCAGCCGACCGTTGGGACGTTCGGCGATCAGCTTCACCGTCATCGGGCGGGCGCCCGGGTAGTAGCCGGCCCGGTTGGTCGACTCGGCGATCACCGAGATGAAGTCGAAGCCGGCCGCCTCGGCCTCGCCCTCGCGCAGGCCCGTCCGGCCCACCTCCAGGTCACAGACCTTGGTCACCGCCGTGCCGATCACCCCGGCGAAGGTGGCGTACCCGCCGCCGATGTTGATCCCCGCCACCCGGCCCTGCTTGTTGGCGTGCGTGCCCAGCGGCACGTGCACGGGCATCCCGCTGACCCGGTGCAGCGTCTCCACACAGTCGCCGGCCGCCCAGATGCCGGGCATCCCCAGCACCCGCATCCGGCGGTCCACCTGGACCCCACCGGTCGTGCCGATCGGCAGCCCGGCAGCAGCGGCGAGCGCGGAGTTGGGGCGTACACCCAGGCCCAGGACCACGACGTCGGTGGGCATCGGCCCCTCGGCCGTGACCACCGCGGACACCCGGCCGTCCCGCTCTTCCAGGCCGGTCACCGGCAGGCCGGCGCGGATCGTGATGCCGAGGCCGCGCATGGCCTCGGCCACCAGCTCGCCCATGTCGGGATCCACCGTCGACATGGGCTGGGCGCCCGCCTCGACCAGGGTCACCGAGAGGCCGCGCTGGATCAGGGCCTCGGCGATCTCGACGCCGATGTAGCCGCCGCCGACCACCACGGCCCGGCGTGGTCGCGGCTCGGCGTCCAGCCACTCGCGCAGCGCCGCCCCGTCGTCCAGGGTCTGCATGCCGAACACGCCACCCGCGTCGGTGGCCGCCCACGGTGGCTTCACCGGCACCGCGCCGGTGGCGTACATCAGCTCGTCGAAGCGCTCGCGGACCTCGCCGCCGCCCTCCAGGTCCTGGGCCACCACCTCCCGGCGTTCCAGGTCGATGGTCGTGACCTCGTGCCGCATCCGTACGTCCATCGCGTATTCGGTGCGGAACGTCTGCGGATCCCGGGCGATCAGCGCCTCCGGGCCGGACACCAGGCCGCTGATCCAGTACGGGATGCCGCACGCCGAGTAGGACGTGAAGTGGCCGCGTTCGAAGACCGTGATCTCCAGGTCGTCACGGCCACGGCGGCGACGGGCCTGGGACGCCGCCGACATGCCGGCGGCGTCCCCGCCGATGACGATCAACCGTTGCGCCACGGGATCATCCTGTCACGAGGTGTTCAGCCGCGGGTCTGTCGCGCGACGTCCTGCACCACGTCGGTGAGTCGGCCGGTGCGCGCGTACACCGCGCGTTGCCGCGCCGCCCCGCTGCCGTGCCGGCGCAACCCACCCAGCAGGTCGGTCACCTCGGCCCAGTCGCCGTGCTGCTCCAGCGCCGGCCGCATCCGCTCCACGAACCGGTCCAACAGCTCCCAGGCGGAGGCCAGCTCACCGGTGGTGACGTCGACGGCCTCGCCCTCCAGGCCGTCGTGGGCGGCCCGCCAGTGCGCACCGACCAGCAGGTGGTGGTCGGTCCGCAAGGCCGGTCGGCCGGCCTCGACATCCGACATGGCGGTGGACACCAGGGCCCGGACCAGCGCGGCGACCAGCACCGCGTCGTCCACCGACGGGCAGACGTCTCCGATCCGCAGCTCCACCGTCGGGTACTTCGCCGACAGGCGGGCGTACCAGTAGAGCATCCCCTCGTCGAGCATCACCCCGCTGGAGATCAACTGGCGGATCAACCGCTGGTAGTGCTCGTGCGACTCCAGCCACGGCGTCGGGGCCACCGAGGGCCAGCGCTCCCACTCCACCGACCGCCAACTGGCGTAGCCGGTGTCCGCCCCCCGGGCGAACGGCGAGTTGGTGGTCACCGCGTGCAGCAGCGGCAGCCACGGCCGCACGTGGTTGAGCACCTGGACGCCGGTCTCCGGGTCGGGCACGCCCACGTGCACGTGCATGCCGTTGTTGCCGGGGCCGGGGACGAGCAGCTGGAACCGCTCGATCATCCGGTCGAACCGGGGCTTGTCCACCACCGGCGGCACCGGGCCGTCCACCGGACCGGTGCCGATGGCGAGCAGGCGTACGCCGGCCCGCTCGGCGGCGTCGGCGAGCGCCCGACGCAGCACGCCGAGGGAGTGCCGGATCGAGGAGAGCTCCACACCGGGTGGGCTGCCGATCTCGATCTGACTGGTCTGGAACTCCCGCTCGACCTGCCCGCGCAACTCCGCCGGCACCTGCTCCATGACCAGGTCGACGGCCGGGACCGCAGCCCCGGTGTGGGGGTCGACGAGCAGGAATTCCTCCTCGACGCCCACGGTGAGCAATCCGGTCGCCGCAGCCGTTCCGCTGGGCGCCTCCGCCACCTGCCCGGTCATCGACACCACCGTCCGTTCCTACCGTTCGCGGTCCGTCCGCGTCGGTCCGTCGCTTGGTTACCCAACGTGGCGATGCCGGGAAACGTGGCGGCGCGACCTCTTACCCCGCGTGCCGGCGATCCGGACGGACGACGTGACACGGCGTCCTATGCTGAGCCCGTGCCGGTGCCGCTGGGATTCCTCGGGTTCGCGTGGGCGTACGCGTTCGCCCAGCTCACAGTGCTCGCGGACCGGCCCGTCGACCTGCTCGCGGGCGCCGCGCTGACCGCGCTGGTGCTGCTCGCCGTGATGCTGGCGGCACGGGTACGCGACCGCTCGGGCGCACCCGGCGGCGGACCTCGTTGGGCCGGCCTGCGGGCCCGTTCCCGTGGTCGACGGATGCCCCGGCAGATCGACCCGGACGCCGCCGGTCGACCCCGTCCCCGCGCTCCCGGGCACCCCTCGGCCGCGTAGCGCCACGCCGCCGCGCGGCCGATCCCGCCGTCACCGGTCCCCCCGCTGTGCGGACGCCGCCCGGGGAGGACCTCACCGGAATCGGACCGAGGGGTTTCCCATGCTTGCCTTCGCACCACTGCACGGCGCTGTCGGCGCTGCCGGCACCGCGTTGTCCTGGCTCACCGATCTGCTCGAACCGCTGGCCGGCGGCATGGCGACCGCCGCCGCCATCGTGCTCTTCACCATCGCCATCCGCCTGCTGATCTCGCCCCTCACCGTGGTGCAGGTCCGCGGGGAGCGACGCCGCGCGGCCCTCGCCCCGCAGGTGCGTGATCTCCAGCGGCGGTACGCCGACGACCCGGCCACACTCCAGCGTGAGGTGTTCGCGTTGTACCGGGAGGCTGGGGCGAACCCGATCGCCGGCTGCCTGCCGTTGCTGCTCCAGGCACCGTTCCTGCTGGTCCTGTACCGGCTGTTCACCACCAGCGAGGGTGGCACCGGGCTGCTGGAGGAGCGCCTGGCGGGAGTGCCCCTGGGCCACCACCTCACCGACGGACTGACCGGGGCGGCGGGTCCGCTCTTCGCCGTGTTGCTGGCGGTGTTGGTGGCGGTGGCCTGGTGGTCGTCGCGGCGGGCCCGTCGGGCGTCGGCGGCGGTCGGCACGGTGGCCGGTGCGCCCACCGAGGGGCCGGGGGCGGCCGTGCTCGGGCGGCTGCTGCCCCTGCTGCCGTTCACGACTGTGCTGGTGGCGCTGGTGCTGCCGCTCGCCGCAGTGATCTACCTGGTGACCACGAGTGTGTGGTCGGCGGCCGAGCAGGCGGTGCTCCGTCGGCCGCAGGCGGTGCCGGCGAACGCCGAGTAGATCGGTGCCCTCCGCGCCGACAGCTGGACAGAAACAGTTAACTGTCTTAATAATAAGCGAAACGTCGACGTCCATGGATGCCCGAGCCGGGCGCGGAGGGCCGCATGAAACGCTCCAGATCACTCGTCCTGTCCCTGGTCACCGCGCTCGCCGCCACGGTCGGCGCGGCCTGGGTGGCGCTGCCCGCGTACGCCGCCGAGGCCACCGCCAGCTTCGTCAAGACCGCCGACTGGGGCTCCGGTTGGGAGGGGAAGTACACCATCACCAACGGTGGCACCTCGACCATCAACGGCTGGAGCCTCGCCTTCGACCTGCCGTCGGGCACCACCCTCGGCAGCTACTGGGACGCGCTGCTCACCTCCGCCGGCCAACGGCACACCTTCACCAACAGGTCCTGGAACGGCGCCATCGCCCCGGGCGCCTCGGTCTCCTTCGGCTTCCTGGGCAGCGGCTCCGGCTCGCCCAGCGGCTGCCAGCTCAACGGCGCGTCGTGCGGCGGCGGCACCCCGCCCACCACGCCACCGCCCACCACGCCGCCGCCGACGACCCCACCGCCCACCACGCCGCCACCGACGGACCCGCCCACCGGTGACCTGCCCAGGCACCTGCTCACCGGCTACTGGCACAACTTCGACAACCCGGCCGTCGAGCTACGGCTGCGCGACGTCCCCACCGAGTACGACCTGGTGGCAGTCGCCTTCGCCGAGGCCACGTCGACACCCGGCGCGCTCACCTTCGGCATCGACCCCGGGCTCGCCGCGTCGCTCGGCGGTTACACCGACGCGGACTTCACCAACGACGTACGCACCCTGCACAGCCGGGGCAAGAAGGTGATCCTCTCGGTCGGCGGCGAGACCGGCCGGGTCACCGTCAACGACGCCGCGTCGGCCACCGTGTTCGCCGACACGGCCGCCGCGCTGATCGCCCGCTACGGCTTCGACGGCATCGACATCGACCTGGAGAACGGCCTCAACCCGACCTACATGGCGCAGGCGCTCCGCGCGCTGCGAGCCAAGATCGGGTCGAGCCTGATCATCGCGATGGCGCCGCAGACGATCGACATGCAGAACCCGGCCGGCGGCTACTTCAAGCTGGCGCTCGACATCAAGGACATCCTCACCGTCGTCAACACCCAGTTCTACAACTCCGGTGCGATGCTCGGCTGCGACCAGAACGCCGCGTACGGCCAGGGCACCGTGAACTTCATCGTCGCGCTGGCCTGCATCCAACTGGAAGCCGGGCTCCGACCCGACCAGGTCGGCCTCGGCCTGCCCGCCGGACCGGGGGCGGCCGGTGGTGGCATCGTCGCGCCCAGCGTGGTCAACGCGGCACTGGACTGCCTGGCTCGGGGCACCAACTGCGGCAGCTTCCGCCCGCCGCGCACCTACCCCGGCATCCGGGGCGCGATGACCTGGTCGGTGAACTGGGACGTCAGCAACGGCAACACCTTCGCCCGCACGGTGGCCCCGCACCTGGACACCCTGCCCTGACAGTCCCGGCTGGCGTCCGTGCAAGGTGCCGGCGGTAACCGGTAGCGCGGATCAGCGACCGGCGGTCACCGACCGCCGGTCGTCGCGTTCCCGGCGTCGCCGGATCTTGCGGATGACCCAGGCGGCCACCAGCATCACGAAGACCGCGACGATCGCGTAGTTGAACCAGTCGCTGTAGCGCTCGACGTCCTGCCACCGGCTGCCCAGCGCGTAGCCGGCCCCCACGACGAGGCCGTTCCACACCCCACTGCCGATCGTGGTGAACAGGATGAACTCGCCCAGCGGCATCCGGTTGGCGCCGGCCGGCACGGAGACCAGGCTGCGGACCACCGGCACCACCCGGCCGATCAACACCGCCCACCGGCCGTGCCGCTCGAACCAGCGGTCGGCCCTCTCCAGGTCGTCGCTGTCCACCAGCGGGATGCGGTCCAGCCAGCGCTTGAGTCGATCCTCGCCGAGCGCCGCGCCGAGCCAGTAGAGCACCAGTGCACCGATGAGGGAACCGACAGTCGCGGCCACCACCACGACCACCAGGTTGAACCGGCCCTCGTGAGCCAGGAAGCCGGCCATCGCCAACACGATCTCGCTGGGGATGGGCGGGACGATGCTCTCCAACGCCACCAGCAGCGCCACGCCGACCGGGCCCATCGCCTCGATCACGGTGGCCACCCACCCGGTCAGCCCGGTGAACTCGGACGGGTCGCCACTCTGGGCGTACGCCATGGTCGTCCTTCCGCGTCGGCTCCAGGGAATCGGGTGGTGATACCCGACGGGGGCGGTCGTTACACCTCCGGGTGCAGCGCGGCGTCCGCCGGCCCCCGCCGCCAACCACTGAACACCACTGTCAGGCCGGCGCGGGACGGCGCGCAGCAGAACGGGCCGGCGACCGCCTCCACCGTCGGGTCCAGCGGGGTGAGCCGGACCAGTCGCCACGGCTCGTCACCGGCCCGGGCCCGGACGGTCAGCGCGTCGCCGGCGCGGCTGACCCGTACCGTCACCTCCCGGCCCGACCACTGCGGTACCGGCGCCACCGACCAGTCGGAGAACTCCCGGGTCACCACCGCGCCCAGTTGCGACTCGCCGTCACTCATCTCGACGCCGGCCTTGGTCCAGGTCCGTTCGTCGACCCGGACGAGCACGCCGGCCTGGTCGAACTGGGCCGAGAAATCGAGCCGGAAACTCACCTCCATGGCCTCGCCCAGCGGAAGAGGCGCCAGCAGAGCCGGAGCGTCGTCGTGGACGAATCCGTAACTGGTCCGCCGCCACAGGTCGCTCCCGGCGGCCGGTTCGACGACCAGCTCACCGGCCGGACCCTCCTCGACGCGTACCGGCGGGTGCAGCCACCTGCCCTCGGACCATTCCATCGGTGCGCTCGGCGGCACGAGGTCGTCTCCCATGACCGGCACGATAGCCAAGGGTTTGCCGCGCTGGTCGTTCGGAGATGTTCCTCCGGCATGGGTGACCGTTGGTATTCCGAAGCCGTCGTCTACTGCCTCGACATCGACACGTACGCCGACTCGGACGGCGACGGTGTCGGTGACATCCGCGGGCTGATCGGGAGACTGGACTATCTGGCCCGTCTCGGGGTGACCTGCCTGTGGCTGCACCCCATCCACCCGTCGCCCAACCGTGACGACGGCTACGACGTCACCGACTTCTACAACGTGGACCCGCGCTTCGGCACCCTGGGCGACTTCGCCGAGCTGCTGCACCAGGCGCAGAACCGGGGCATCCGCGTGATCATCGACCTGGTGGTCAACCACACCTCCGACGAACACCCGTGGTTCCAGTCCGCCCGCTCCTCGCCGGACTCGCCGTACCGGGACTGGTACGTCTGGTCCGACACGGAGCCGGACGACCGGCACCAGGGCATGGTCTTCCCCGGCGAGCAGGACGAGACCTGGAGCTACGACCGGACCGCCAAGGCCTGGTTCTACCACCGCTTCTACAAGTTCCAGCCGGACCTCAACTTCGCCAACCCGGAGGTCCGGGCCGAGGTCAAGAAGATCATGTCGTTCTGGCTCCAGCTCGGCGTCTCCGGCTTCCGGATGGACGCGGTGCCGTTCATCATCGAGCTGACCGAGCCGGGCAACCCGAACTCGCCGAAGGACTTCGAGTTCCTCACCGAGATGCGCCAACACGTGCAGTGGCGTCGCGGCGACGCCGTCCTGCTGGCCGAGGCGAACGTCGAGCCGGACCAGCTACCGACGTTCTTCGGCGACTCCAGTGGCTCCGGCAACCGGATCCACATGCTGTTCGACTTCATGCTCAACGGTCGGCTCATGCTCGCGCTGGCCCGACAGGACCCGGAGTCCCTGATCGAGGCGCTGCGCGACACCCCGAAGCTGCCGGTCGGCGGGCAGTGGGCCACCTTCCTGCGCAACCACGACGAGATCGACCTGTCCCGGCTCACCACCGAACAACGCAACCAGGTGTACGCGCAGTTCGGCCCGGACGAGAACATGCGCATCTACGACCGGGGCATCCGTCGCCGGTTCGCCCCGATGCTCGGCAACGACCGGCGGCACCTGGAGTTGGCGTACGCCCTGCAGTTCTCGATGCGCGGCACGCCGGTGTTGCGCTACGGCGAGGAGATCGGGATGGGCGAGGACCTGTCGCTGCCCGGTCGGGAGGCGATCCGTACCCCCATGCAGTGGTCGTACCAGCCGAACGCCGGCTTCTCCACCGCGGACCCGGAGAAGCTGGTCCGTCCGGTGATCGACAAGGGTGAGTTCGGTTACCAGAATGTCAACGTCACCGCCCAGCGCAACGACTCGAAGTCGCTGCTCGCCTGGTTCGAGCGCATGATCCGTACGCTGCGTGAGGCCCCCGAGATCGGCTCCGGCTCGACCACCCACATCGACGTGGCGATGCCGGCCGGCGTGCTCGCGCACCGGGCGGACGGGCCGACCGGGACCATGGTGTTCCTGCACAACCTGGGCACCGATGACGTCGAGGTGGACCTGAGCAGCCTCGAACCGGAGGCCGACCTGCCGATCGACGTGCTCGCCGACCGTGGCTACGGCGAGCTGGGCAAGCTCGGCGCGGTGAAGGTGTCCGGGCACGGATACCGGTGGATTCGCCTATGCCGGGGTCGGGGGTTCTGACGCTAAGCTCCTCCGATCACCCCAAGTTACTCGGAGGTAGTCATGTCGGAGGAGCCCCGCGTCGCCATCGTCACCGGAGCCGCGCGCGGTATCGGCGCGGCCACCGCCCGGCGGTTGGCCGCTGACGGGATGGCCGTCGCCGTGGTCGACATCGAGGAGTCCGCCACCAAGGAGACGGTGGACGCCATCGCGGCCGACGGCGGGCGGGCGCTCGGCGTGGGCGCCGACGTGTCCGACCGGGACCAGGTGGAGGCGGCCGTGGAACGGATCGCCACCGAGTTGGGCGCACCCACCGTCCTGGTCAACAACGCCGGCGTCCTGCGCGACAACCTGCTCTTCAAGATGACCAACGCCGACTGGGACACCGTGATGGGCGTGCACCTGCGTGGCGCGTTCCTGTTCAGCCAGGCCGCGCAGAAGCACATGGTGGAGCGCAGGTGGGGGCGGATCGTCAACCTCTCCAGCACCTCCGCCCTGGGCAACCGGGGCCAGGCGAACTACGCCGCCGCCAAGGCCGGCCTCCAGGGCTTCACCAAGACGCTCGCCATCGAGCTGGGACCGTTCGGGGTGACTGTCAACGCTGTCGCGCCCGGCTTCATCGTCACCGACATGACGGCGGCCACCGCCGCGCGCATGAAGGTCGACTTCGAGGACTTCAAGAAGCACGCGTCGGCCGAGATCCCGGTGCGCCGCCCAGGGCTCCCGGAGGACGTCGCGCACACCATCTCGTTCCTGACCAGCGAGGGTGCCGGTTTCGTCTCAGGCCAGGTCATCTACGTCGCCGGCGGTCCCCGGGACTGACCCGTACTCCCGACGGGGTCGCTCCTTCGCGAAGGGGTGGCCCCGTCGCCGCGTCAGGCGGCCGTGCGGTGTCGCCGCGTCAGGGCGGCCGTGCGCTGTCGCCGCGTCAGGCGGCGTCGCGGCGGGTGCGCCAGAGCCAGATCAGGCCGAGCACCGGCAGCACCAGCGGGATGTAGCCGTACCCGCTGCCGAACTGCGACCAGACCGTCTCGTCCGGAAACAGCTCCTTGTCGACCAGGCTCAGGATGCCGACCGCGACCACACCGACCAGCTCCACGGAGCAGCAGGCCAACGCCACCCGCCGGCCGGTGTGCCCGGCCCGGGCCAACCCCACCGCCGCCACGATGTAGATGAGCGCGGCCAGCGCGGACAGCAGGTACGCCACCGGGGCCTCGTCGAACTTGGTGGCGATCTGCAAGCCGGCCCGGCTCGTCGCGGCGATGGCGAAGAGCAGGTAGACCGCGATCAGCAGCCGACCGGGGCCGGAGTTCGTGCGGCGCCGAGCCGTTTCGGTCTCAACCACCGAGCACCTCCCAGGTCTGCTGCAACCGGACCACGACCACCGGGGTCACCAGGCAGACCGCGCACACGATGGCCGAACCCCATCGGGTCGGCTCCATCCGGGCCAGCACCCAGGCCAGCGGCGGCAGGCAGACCAGCGTGACCAGGTAACCGAAGAAGGCGCCGGGCTCGCCGGGCCGATCGCCGCCGCCCACCGCGACGAGCGCGAGCACGCCCAGCACGAGCAACGACACCTCGAGTACGGCCAGACCGACGAACTGGGCCCGGTCCGGCGGTCGTTGGCGTACCGCCACGACCAGCGCCCACGCCGCGACGAGCAGCGACAGCACGATCGACACCGTCGCGACGATCCCGTCCACCGGCGAGTCGGTGCTCACGCTGGTCACCGGCCCCACCCGGTCGTTGCCTCGGTCACCGGCACAGCCTACTAACCGTCGTAGTAAACGGCTGAACCCGCCTCGGCGCGCGTCCGTCTGGCTGCCGGTGGCCCGTCTGGCTGCCGGTGGCCCGTCTGCTGCCGGCACGGCGGACTGGTCCTTTGCTTTGCATACCTCCGCGCACCACGCACAGCCGGCGTCAGGCACTGTCGCCTATTGATAAGCAAAGCAAAGGCTGGCCGGACCAGGGTCGGGTCCGGTCTGACACCGAACGTGAGCTGCTCCGGTTGGTCGACCCGCCGCCGGTGCCCCCGCTGGGGCGACTAGCGTGGATCACGTCCGTGGCGTCGCCACGGCGGGGGGAAAAGCGGAGGCACACGTGCTGCGGTTCGGGTTGTTCGGCACCGGTCACTGGGCGATCGAGACGCACGGGAAGGCGTTGCACGCCCACCCGGACGCGGAGTTGGTCGGGGTGTGGGGTCGCAACCCGGAGCGCGCCGCCGCGCTGGCCGAGCGGTACGGGGTGCCCGCATACGCCGACGTCGACGCGCTCATCGAGCAGTGCGAGGCGGTCGCCGTCGCCCTGCCGCCGGACGTCCAGGCCGACATCGCGGTGCGGGCCGCCTCCGCCGGGCGGCACCTGCTGCTGGACAAGCCGCTGGCGCTCAGCGTGGCCGACGCCGACCGGGTGGTGGCCGCCGCGGAGGAGTCCGGGGTCGCCTCGGTCGTCTTCTTCACCCAGCGATTCCAGCCGAACGTCACCGCTTTCCTCGCCGCCACCGCCGCCGCCGGGGGTTGGCAGCACGGCCGGACCACAGCGTTCGCCTCGATCTTCCAGGACGGCAGCCCCTACGGCGGCTCGTTGTGGCGTCGGGAGCACGGCGCTCTCTGGGACATCGCCCCGCACGCGCTGTCCATCCTCCTGCCCGTCCTGGGTCGGGTGACCCAGGTGGCGGCGATGGACGGGCCGAGCGGCATGGTGCACCTGCTGCTCACCCACGAGGGCGGTGCCACGAGCAGCGCCTCGCTCTCCCTGGACGCCCCGACCGAGTCGATGACCAGGGAGTTCGTGTTCTACGGCGAGAACGGCATCGAGAACGTCCCGTTCGGCGAGAACGACGCCGCCACGGCGTTCGGCGTCGCCATCGACCAACTGGTCGAGCAGGTGCGGGCCGGTACGCGGGACCACCGCTGCGACGTCCGCTTCGGCCGCGAGGTCGTCGAGATCATCGCCGCCGCCGAGACCGCCCGCGCCGAATCCCGCACCGTCCCCCTCCCCGCCTAACCTCAATCCCCAACCCCCAACCCCAACCCCCGCCCTCCTGCCCCGCGCTCCTGCCCGGGGTGATCAAGAGGTTTGCGTCACGACACGCCGTAGCGGATGACGCAAACCTCTTGATCACGTGCGAATGGGGTGGGGTGGGGTTGCGGTTTGTCGCAGTGGCGGCCGGGTAGCCGCTGGCATGCTGGTTCAGCGGCTCGGCGCGCCGAGCGATTTCGACCCGTTGCTGGAGCGCGTCCGGGACGCCCGGGTGGTGATGATCGGCGAGTCCACCCACGGCAGTTACGACTACTACCGGTTGCGGGAGCAGCTCACCCGTCGGTTGATCGCCGAGTGCGGCTTCTCCTTCGTGGCGGTCGAGGGTGACTGGCCGGATTGTGACCGGGTGCACCGCTCGGTGACCGCCGCGCCGGGTGGCGCACTCGACCCGCAGCTCGCTCTCGACCAGTTTGAGCGGTGGCCGACCTGGATGTGGGCCAATGCCGAGGTTGCCCGGTTCACCAGTTGGTTGCGGGCCTGGAACATGGAGCGGCCGGAGGAGGAACGGGCCGGATTCCACGGGCTCGACGTGTACAGCCTCTGGGAGTCGATGCAGGCGATCTTCGACTACCTGGGGGAGGAGGACCCGAAGTCGTTGGAGGCGGCGCAGGACGCGTACCGCTGCTTCGAGCCGTACGGCAAGAGGGTCGAGGAGTACGGCGCGGCCTCCAGGTTCGTCTCCGCCCGATGCGAGGAGGAGGTGGTCCGGCTCCTCGCCCGGACCCGTGAGCACGCCCTCTCCGACGGTCCGGACCGTTTCTCGGCCTGGCAGAACGCGGAGGTCGTGGCCGGCGCGGAGCGTTACTACCGGGCGATGGTGGCCGGTGGGCCGGATTCGTGGAACATCCGCGACACGCACATGCAGGACACCCTGGACCGGCTGCTGGACCGGTACGGGCCGGACGCCCGGGGGATCGTCTGGGCGCACAACACGCACGTCGGGGATGCCCGGGCCACCGACATGGCCGCCGACGGGATGGTCAACATCGGCCAGTTGGCCCGGGAACGGCACGGCGACGACGACGTGGTGCTGATCGGCTTCGGTAGCTACCGGGGCACGGTGATCGCCGCTCCGCGCTGGGGGTCACCGCCTGAGGGGTTGGTGGTGCCGCCGGCTCGGGAGGGGTCGATCGAGCGCCGGTTGCACGAGCTGATGCCGGAGCGGGCGGTACTGATCTTCGGTGGTGACGACCAGCCGGGCTGGGTCACCGACACCGCCGATCACCGGGCGATCGGGGTCGTCTACGACCCGTCGTTCGAGTCCTGGGGCAACTACGTTCCGACCCGCCTGGGTGACCGTTACGACGCCTTCATCTGGTGCGACGAGACGACGGCCCTGCACCCGCTGCCGGTCCCGGCGGCCCCCGGCGAGATGCAGACGTACCCGGCGGGCGTCTGACCGGGGCTCGGTCTCGTCGATCATGGAGTTGTGGTGCTGGACGAAGGCCTCTGATCGGGGCACGACGGGCACCACAACTCCATGATCGACCAAGTGCGGGTTAGACCCTCGCGGGGACCCGGTCCTCCAGGTGCTCGCGTAGGCCCTCGCCCTCGATGTCCACGTTGGGCAGGGCCCGGTTCAGCCAGCGGGGGAGCCACCAGGCACGGTCGCCGAGCAGCGACATCACCGCTGGAACGATGGTCATCCGGACCACGAACGCGTCGATGGCCACGCCGATGGCGAGTGCGAAGCCCATCGACTTGATGATCGGGTCTTCGAGGAACACGAAGCCGCCGAAGACGGACATCATGATCAGCGCGGCGGCCGTGACCACCCGGGCACCGTGGCCCATGCCGCTGATCGTGGCCTCACGCGCGGTGTCGCCGTGCACGAAGTCCTCCCGCATCCGGGAGACCAGGAACACCTCGTAGTCCATGGCCAACCCGAACAGGATGCCGATCAGCAGGATGGGCAGGAAGCTGACCAGCGGGGCCGGGCTGTCCAGGCCGACCAGGTCGGCGAGGTGACCCTGCTGGAAGATCGCCACCGTGATGCCGAACGTGGCGGCCACGGTGAGCAGGAAGCCCAGCGCCGCCTTGAGCGGCACCAGCAGCGAGCGGAACACCAGCATCAGCAGCAGCACCGAGAGCCCGACGACCAGCAGCAGGTAGATCGGCAGCGCGTCCGAGAGCTTCTCCGAGACGTCGATGCCGATCGCCGTGGCACCGGTGAGCAGCACCTCGGCGCCCTTGACCCCGCTGACCGCGCCGCGGACGTCGTGCACAAGGGTCTCGGTGGCCTCGTCGGTCGGGCCGGTCTTCGGCACCACGCCGAGCAGCGCGGTCCGACCGTCCGGGCTCAGCTGCGGCGGCGCCACCGCGAGGACGTTCTCGGTGCGTTGGATCATCGCGGCCACCTGCGGCACCGCAGCCGCCGTCGCCTGGGCGTCGTCGCCCGCCACCACCACCGCGAGCCGGCCGGTGAAACCGGGACCGAAGCCCTCGGTGGTCAGGTCGCTCGCCACCCGGGCCGGTGAGCCCACCGTCGCCGTGCTGGCGTCCGGCAGGGCCAGTCGCATGTCCGGCGTGGGCAGCGCGAGCAGCCCCAGGCCGAGCAGCGAGACCAGGATGACCGGCACCCGGAAGCGGATGACGAACCGCGCCCAGCGGAAGCCGAACCCGGAGCGGTCCTCGACCGGCAGCGTCTCCTCGCCCGAGGGCTCGCCCGGTCCGGCGGCGGCGACAGTGGAGCGTAGCCGGCGGGGGAGTACCCGACGGCCGGCGAAGCCGAGCAGCGCCGGCTGGAGGGTGATCGCGACGAGTACCGCGACGGTGACCGTACCGGCGGCGGCGAGACCCATCACGGTGAGGAACGGGATGTTCACCACGGCGAGCCCGGCGAGCGCGATGACGACGGTGGCACCGGCGAAGACGACTGCGGAACCGGCGGTGCCCACCGCCCGGCCGACCGCCTCCTCCGGGGACAGGCCTTCGAGCAGGTTCTGTCGGTGCCGGGAGGTGATGAACAGTGAGTAGTCGATGCCGACCGCCAGGCCGAGCATCAGCGCCAGGATCGGGGCGGTGCTGGTCAACTCGATGACGCCGCTGAGCGCGAACAGGCCGGCCATGCCGACGCCCACACCGATCAACGCGTTGAGCATGGTCATGCCGGCGGCGACCAGGGAACCGAACGTGATGATCAGGACGATCGCGGCGACCAGTACGCCGAGCGCCTCGGTGGAGCCGATCTCGGGCTCACCGCCGAGCACCTCGCCGCCCGGGGCGACCTGCCAACCCTGTGCCTTCGCCGCCGCGCCCACCTCCTCGTACGCGGTGCGCTGCTCGTCGGTCACCTCGTCTCCGCCGGTCGCGAACTGGACCTGGACCAGCGCGTACCGGCCGTTGGGTGTGACCGCGCCGACCTGGAACGGGTCGACGGCGCCGACCACGCCGGGCAGCGTGGAGGCCTGCTGGACCAACTCCCGGACCACGGTCTGGCCCTGCGGTGTGGCCAGTTGGCCGTCGGCCGGCGCCTTGACCGTGATGGTGCCGGTGGCGCCGCTGGCGGCGGGGAACTGCTCGGCGAGCAGGTCGAGGGCGCGTTGGCTCTCGGTGCCGGGCATGGTGAAGTTGCTCGCCGTCGGGCCGCGCAGGGTCGCCGCGGCCAGGCCGGCGACGACGAGTACGACGAGCCAGAGCGCGACGACGAGCCGTCGCCGGCGCAACGCGCCCCGGCCGAGCCGGTAGAGCAGGGTGGCCATCAGGAGTCCTTGTCCTCGGTCGTGGGTGGTTGGGGCAGGGGAACGGCGACGGGCTCGACGGCCCGTCGGACGAGGGTGAGCAGGGCGGAGCGCAGTTCGTCGTCGGGGATGTCCACGAACTCGGCGCACGCCTCGGAGATGCCGGCGAGGAGGACGAGCGCCGCGATCCGGGCACTCGGCCGGTCGGAGTGACCGGCCAGCGCGTCTCGCAGCCGGTCGGAGATCTCCTGGATGTGCGCGAAGGCCGGCTGGCAGAGCAGTTCCGGGAATTCGCCGCGGAGCACAGCGATCTCGCGCCGGAAACGGACCGCGAGGTCGACGAAGCCCTGTGCGGCGACCTCCTGGGCCGCCGCCGCGGTGAGGCCGCCGAGTCGGTCGTCGAGGTCGCGCAGCACGCCGATCGCCGGGGCCATCAGCTCGGCGAGCAGGGCTTCCTTGTTGGCGAAGTGGTAGAGCACAGTGGCCTTGGAGCAGCCGACCTCGCGGGCGATGTCCTGAAGCGAGGTGCCCCGGTAGCCGGTCACCGCGAACCGCCGCGCCGCCGCGGCGAGGATCTCGCCGTGCGTCTCGGACACCGCTCGTGCCATCACTGGTCCACCTCCGCAAACCAGCATGCCTGACCGATCGGTCAGACCCTGACCGATCGGTCAGACTGAAGCGGTGGCGTTCACCACACCTCGGCCGCGTTTAGGGCTTGTGTCATAAGAACTCGGCACCCCGACTCCGCCTCGGCTCGACCGCCCTTATGAAACAGGCCCTAGCTGTTCTGTCCATGGACGTTGGTGACAGGGCGTAGATCTTGCAATGGGTGAGGACCTCCGGGTGAGGTGGAGCTTGTCGAAGGTTCCGCATCACCCGGGAGGTCCTCGTGACCCACGCTAATGCACCCCTGACCGAACGCGGCAGACTGCGTCTGGCCCGCTGCGTCGTCGACGATGAGTGGCCGCTGCGCCGGGCCGCGGAACGGTTCCAGGTCAGCCCGACGACAGCGAAACGCTGGGCTGAGCGCTACCGCCTTGAAGGCGTCGCAGGCATGAAAGACCGCTCCAGCCGGCCACGACACAGCCCGAACCGCACCCGCCCCTACGTAGAACGCCAGGTGCTGCATTTACGGACCAGCCGGCGTTGGGGACCCGCACGGATCGGCGGACGCCTGGATCTGCCCGCCTCAACCTGCCACGCGATCCTGCGCCGCGCGGGCGTTACCCGCCTGGCCCATCTCGACCGGGCTACCCGGGAACCGATCCGCCGCTACGAACACCCCCATCCCGGCGACCTGGTCCACGTCGACATCAAGAAGCTCGGCAACATCCCCGACGGCGGCGGCTGGCGCACCCAAGGTCGTGCTCGAGGGAAACTCAACCGCACGGCCACCGCAGGTCACCGCACCGACGCGTGGGGCGGTGCCCGGCTCGGCTACGCCTATCTGCACACCGCGATCGACGACCACTCACGGCTGGCCTACACCGAAATCCTTCCCGACGAACGTCAAGACACCGCTGCCGCGTTCTGGCAACGCGCCTACGCCTGGTTCAGCTCGTCCGGCATCACCATCCGCCGCGTCCTGACCGACAACGGCTCCTGCTACAAGTCCCGGCTCTGGCATGACACCTGCAACCAGCTCGGTGTCACCGTCAAGAAGACCCGCCCCTACCGACCCCAAACAAACGGCAAGGTCGAGCGTTTCCACCGAACCATGACCGACGAATGGGCCTACGCCAAACCCTACCGATCAGAGACCGCCCGACGAGCGGCCCTACCCGCCTGGCTCCACGCCTACAATCACCACCGCCATCACACCGCACTCGGCGGCCCACCCGCCAGCCGCGTCCCCAACCTCTCTGGACAGAACACCTAGCCGCCGTGCTCGGCGTCGTACCTGGTCCGCGCCTCGGCGATGGCCCGGCGGTGCCGCTCGGCCCAGCTGGTGAGCGCCACCAGCGACTCGTACAGCTCCAGCGCCATCGGGGTGGCCGTGTACTCGACCTTGGGTGGGACGGTCGGATAGACGGTGCGGTGCAGCAGGCCGTCCCGTTCCAGGTTGCGCAGCGTCAGCGTGAGCATCCGCCGACTGATCCCCTCGACGTGCCGCTCCAACTCGGTGAAGCGCACCGGGCCGTGCGAGGCGGACACCAGGATGCTGATGCTCCATTTGCCGCCGACCCGGTCGAGCACCTCGCGGACGGTGCACGCCCGGGCCTGGCCCGGGGTGAACGGCACGTTGTCGGCTGTGCAGGTCACCTCGGCCGCGACCTGCTCGGACACATCGCTGTTCCTCTGGGACACAACAGTGCCTCCTTCCGCTCCGGCTCATGGTCACAGACGATGACCTCGGTAACAAACCGTGCACCAAGGAGGAGTGTCGTGGACCGAGTCGTCCCGTCCCGCTGGCTGGCCCTGCTCATTCTCTGCGCCGGCAGCCTGATGATCATTCTGGATGGCACAGTCGTCGCGGTGGCGCTGCCGGCCGTACAACGGGATCTGGGTTTCACCGCCGCCGGCCTGGCCTGGGTGGTCAACGCCTACCTGGTCGCGTTCGGCGGGCTGCTACTGCTCGCCGGACGCCTCGGCGACCTGCTCGGCCGGCGGACGGTCTTCCTCGCCGGCGTCGCGCTGTTCACACTGTCCTCGCTCGCGTGCGCGGCCGCCACCGGACCGGCAGTGCTGGTCGGCGCACGCTTCGGGCAGGGCGTGGGTGGCGCCCTGGCCATGGCGGTCAGTCTCGGCATGATCGTGCGGCTGTATCCCGAGCCGGCCGAGCGGGCCCGTGCCATCGCCGTTTTCAGCTTCACCGGCGCGGCCGGCGCGTCGGTCGGCACCGTCGCCGGAGGTGTGCTCACCGACGTGGCCGGCTGGCGGTCGATCTTCCTGGTCAACCTGCCGATCGGCGCGGTCATCCTGCTCGCCGCCGTCCGCCGGCTCCCCGCCGAACGGGGCATCGGCCTGCGCGCCGGCCTGGACGTGCCCGGCGCGCTGCTCGCCACCGCCGGTCTGATGGCAGCCGTGCTGGGCATCGTGGGCACCGCCGAGCATGGCTGGACCAGCGCCCGCACCCTCGCCACGGCAGCGCTCGCGGCGCTGCTGCTCGGCGGGTTCGCCGTACGCCAGCGGATGGCGGCCACCCCGCTGCTGCCGCCCCGGGTGCTGCGCGTACCGGGTCTGGTGGCGGCGAACGCGGTGCAGTTCCTCATGGTCTGCGCGTACTTCGGCTTCCAGTTCCTGCTCGCCGTGGAGTTGCAGGTGGTGCTCGGGCTGGGCGCGTCGGCGACCGGCTGGGCCTTCCTGCCCACCCCGGTGATGATCGCTGTGGTGTCGCTCGGGCTGGCCGGTCGGCTCATCGCCCGCTGGGGTGCCCGGGCCGTGCTCCTGACCGGGCTCGGCCTGGCGACGGTCGGTTTCCTGCTGCTCGCCCGGCTCCCCGTCGACGGCGCCTACGCGGTGGACGTACTCCCCGCGATGTTGATCTTCGGTCTGGCTGGTGGCCTGACCCTGCCGGCGGTCACGACGGTGGCCATGGCCGGGGCTACCGACGCGGACGCCGGGCTCGCCTCCGGGCTCGCCAACACCACCCAGCAGGTCGGCGGCGCGGTCGGCCTGGCCGTGCTGGCCACCCTGGCGGCCAGTCGCAGCGACGGCCTACGGGCCGCCGGCTGGGCCGAGACCGCCGCGCTCGCCGGCGGCTACCGGACCGCGTTCGCCGTGGCCGCCGGCCTGGTGGTCGCCGCGCTGCTGGTGGCGTCGGTGACACTGCCCCGACGCCCGGCCGGGTCGTCGTCGGACGCCGAACCGTCGGGCCCGGCCGGGTCGTCGTCGGACGCCGAACCGTCGGGCCCGGCCGGGTCGTCGTCGGACGCCGAACCGTCGGGCCCGGCCGGGTCGTCGTCGGACGCCGAACCGTCGGGCCCGGCCACGACGAGCACCGACGACGATCGGCAGGTCCGGTTGACCGGCGGCACCGGGGCCGGGAGGGTGGTCGGGTGACCAAGGCTGACGAGACCCGCGACGGCGTGGCCCTGACCAACCTGGACCAGCCGCTGTCCGACCGCGACGACGCGACGAAGCGTGACCTGGTCGACTACCTCGACGCGGTCCACGACCGGATCCTCCCGCACCTGCGGGGCCGGCCGCTGTCGGTGATCCGGGTCCGCCCCGGCCAGCCACCGTTCATGCAGAAGAACCTGCCCCGCTACACCCCCGACTGGGTGCGTCGGGCACCGGTGTGGGCAGAGGCGTCCCACCGGGAGATCTCGTACGCCCTCTGCGACGACCGGCGCACCCTGCTCTGGTTCGCCAACCAGCGGGCGGTGGAGTACCACCCGACACTGGCGACCACGACCGACCTGCACCGTCCGACCCACCTGGTGCTCGACCTGGACCCGCCGGATGGCGACGGGTTCCGCGCGGCCGTCGGCGCGGCCCTGCTGGTCCGCCAGGCGCTCGCCGACGCCGGCCTGGCCGGCGCGGTCAAGACCAGCGGAGCGAAGGGCGTGCACGTCTTCGTCCCGGTGACCGACGAATCCACGGCGGAGGAGCTGGCCGCCGCCACCCGGGCGCTCGCCGTCCGCGCCGAGCGGCTCGACCCGGCGTTGGCCACCACGGCGTACATCAAGGAGGACCGGGGTGGCCGGGTCTTCGTCGACGCCACCCGGGCCGGCGGTGCGACGGTGGCCGCCGCGTACAGCCCCCGGCTGCGGCCCGGGATGCCGGTCTCGTTCCCGGTCGACTGGGCCGACCTGACCGCTGTGACCCCCGCCGACTTCACCATCCGGACCGCGCCGACGCTGCTCGCCGACGGCGACCCGTGGGCCGCGCTGATGCCGGCCCCGCAGTCCCTCCCCGTCGACCTGATCGCCGAGGGCCGGACCATCCCGGTGGCCCGGGTGCAGGCCATGCACGAGGGGAAGCGCCGCGCCCGCGCCCGGCGCGAGGCCGGCTGACCGGGCCCGACGACCCGCCGCTCGCGTTCGGCCGAGCGGCCTCGCCGGCGACGCACGCGCCCGGCTGGCGGCTGATTGTCGGGGGGTTGTGGCACGATTTCCCAGGTGAGCAGCAAACCCGACGCGACGCAGCGCCTCGCCGACCTGGCGCGGCTGCGCCGGGTTCGTGACCGGATCGACAGGGAGTACGCGCAGCCCCTCGACGTCGAGGCGCTCGCCCGGGGCGCGCACATGTCGGCGGGGCACCTCAGCCGCGAGTTCCGGCTCGCCTACGGCGAATCGCCCTACAGCTACCTCATGACGCGGCGCATCGAGCGGGCGATGGCCCTGCTGCGCCGTGGCGACATGAGCGTCACCGCTGTCTGTTTCGCTGTCGGTTGTTCGTCGCTGGGCACCTTCAGCACCCGCTTCGCCGAGCTGGTGGGCGTGCCGCCGAGTGTCTACCGGCGGCAGGCGGCGCAGGCGACCGCGGGGATGCCGTCGTGCGTGGCGAAACAGGTGACCAGACCGGTCAGGAATCAAGAAGCGCGGGTCACAGCCCCGCAACTAGCGTGATCGCCATGGACATCACCATTCACTCGAGCTTCCTCCCGCACACCGATCCGGAGGCCTCACTGGCCTTCTACCGGGACATCCTCGGCTTCGAGGTCCGCCTCGACGTCGGGTACGAGGGCATGCGCTGGATCACGGTCGGGCCGGTCGGCCAGCCCAGCACCGCCATCGTCCTGCACCCACCGGCCGCCAACCCCGGCATCACCGACGCCGAGCGGCAGACCATCCTCGAACTGATGGCCAAGGGCAGCTACTTCGGGGTCAACCTGGCCACCTCCGACCTGGACGCCACCTTCGCGAAGCTGGAGGGCAGCGACGCCGAGGTCGTCCAGGAGCCGACCGAGCAGCCGTACGGCGTGCGCGACTGCGCTTTCCGGGACCCCGCGGGCAATATGATCCGCATCCAGGAAGTGCGCTGAGCCGTCCGTTCCGACAGATGGAGACACGATGAGCACGGCCTCCCAGCCGTCCGCGCCGCACGTTGCCGACAGCCACGACCTGATCCGTGTGCAGGGCGCGCGGGTGAACAACCTCAGGGACGTCAGCGTCGAGATCCCGAAGCGGCGGCTGACGGTGTTCACAGGTGTCTCCGGCTCCGGCAAGAGCTCGCTGGTGTTCGGCACCATCGCCGCCGAGTCGCAGCGGATGATCAACGAGACCTACAGTGCGTTCGTGCAGGGCTTCATGCCGACGCTGGCACGCCCCGAGGTCGACCTGCTGGACGGTCTGACGACGGCGATCATCGTGGACCAGGAGCGGATGGGGGCCAACTCCCGGTCCACAGTGGGCACCGCCACCGACGCCAACGCGATGCTGCGCATCCTGTTCAGCCGGCTCGGGCAGCCGCACATCGGCTCGCCCAACGCGTACTCCTTCAACGTCCCGTCGGTGAAGGCCACCGGCGCGATCACCGTCGAGCGCGGTGCCGGCAGGACGAAGACCGAGAAGGCGACCTTCACCCGGCTCGGGGGCATGTGCCCCCGGTGTGAGGGCATGGGTGCGGTCACCGACATCGACCTGTCCGCGCTGTACGACGACAGCCTCTCGCTCAACGAGGGCGCGATCACCATCCCGGGCTACAGCATGGAGGGCTGGTACGGCCGGATCTTCCGTGGCTGCGGCTACTTCGACCCGGACAAGCCGATCGGTAAGTTCACCAAGCGGGAGCAGCACGACCTGCTCCACCGCGAGCCCACCAAAATCAAGATCGACGGCATCAACCTGACGTACGCCGGCCTCATCCCGTCGATCCAGAAGTCCTTCCTCTCCAAGGACATCGACGCGTTGCAGCCGCACATCCGCGCCTTCGTGGAACGGGCGGTGACCTTCACGACCTGCCCGGAGTGCGCCGGCACCCGGCTCAGCCAGGAGGCCAGGTCGTCGAAGATCCAGGGAAAGAACATCGCCGACGCGTGCGCGATGCAGATCAGCGACCTGGCCGCCTGGGTACGCGGCATCGACGAGCCGTCGGTGGCCCCGCTGCTGGCCGGGCTGCAACACCTCCTCGACTCGTTCGAGGAGATCGGGTTGGGTTATCTCTCGCTGGACCGGCCCTCGGGCACCCTCTCCGGCGGCGAGGCGCAGCGCACCAAGATGATCCGCCACCTCGGCTCGTCGCTCACCGACGTCACCTACGTCTTCGACGAGCCGACGATCGGGCTGCACCCGCACGACATCCAGCGCATGAACGAGCTGCTGCTCCAACTCCGCGACAAGGGCAACACGGTGCTGGTCGTGGAGCACAAGCCGGAAGCCATCGCCATCGCCGACCACGTCGTCGACCTCGGTCCCGGCGCGGGCACCGACGGCGGCACCGTCTGCTACGAGGGCAGCCTGGAGGGCCTGCGCGCCAGCGGCACCATCACCGGCCGCCACCTCGACGACCGGGCAGCCCTCAAAGACCAGGTACGCACGCCCACCGGCAAGTTGGAGATCCGCGGCGCGACGGCCAACAACCTCCGGAACGTCGACGTCGACGTACCCCTCGGGGTGCTCGTCGTCGTGACAGGCGTCGCCGGCTCCGGCAAGAGTTCCCTGGTGCACGGGTCCATCCCTCCCGGCGCGGGTGTGGTGTCGATCGACCAGGGCGCGATCCGTGGCTCGCGGCGCAGCAACCCGGCCACGTACACCGGGCTGTTGGACCCGATCCGCAAGGCGTTCGCGAAGGCCAACGGCGTGAAGCCGGCGCTGTTCAGCGCCAACTCCGAGGGCGCCTGCCCGAGCTGCAACGGCGCCGGTGTCATCTACACCGACCTGGGGATGATGGCCGGCGTCGCCGCACCCTGCGAGGACTGCGAGGGCAAGCGGTTCCAGGCGTCGGTGCTGGAATACCGCCTCGGCGGTCGCGACATCAGTGAGGTGCTCGCGATGTCCGTGACGGAGGCGGAGAAGTTCTTCGGCGCCGGTGACGCCCGTACGCCGGCCGCGCACGCCATCCTCGACCGGCTCGCCGACGTCGGGCTCGGCTACCTCAGCCTGGGTCAACCGCTCACCACCCTGTCCGGCGGCGAGCGGCAACGACTCAAGCTGGCCACCCACATGGCCGAGAAGGGCGGCGTCTACGTCCTCGACGAGCCGACCACCGGCCTGCACCTGGCCGACGTCGAGCAACTGCTCGGTCTGCTGGACCGCCTCGTCGACTCCGGCAAGTCGGTGATCGTCATCGAGCACCACCAGGCGGTCATGGCGCACGCCGACTGGATCATCGACCTCGGTCCCGGCGCCGGCCACGACGGTGGTCAGGTCGTCTTCGAGGGCACCCCCGCCGACCTCGTCGCCGACCGCTCCACCCTCACCGGTGAGCACCTGGCGGCGTACGTCGGCGGCTGACGATCGGGTCCGGCCCGTCTCCCGTTCCGGCTCTGCGGCTGCCGGTCCGCGGTTCAGGCGACAGGCGGTCGTGTCTTCTCTGCCGTCCTGGTAGCGAGGGCTGCGCAGAGGACGGCAACCAACCCGAGGGCGACGGTGGCCGGGGTGACATATCCGGGCACCGACGAGGTGACGTACGACCCGCCGCCGGTGAGGTGGCACTCGAAGTGCATCGGAAAGAGGCTGACGTCGTAACCGTCGACCATGCTCGCCACCTGTGGCCCGACCTCCCGGCAGGGTTCGATCGGGGAGGCGCCGGTTCCGCCGTCCTCCGCCCGCATCACCGCGTAGCCGAGGTTGAGCAGGCCCCACGCGTACACGGCGACGGCCCCCGCGCCGACGAGGAGCGCGGCGGCCCGCAGCCGCCCCGGCCGCCTCCGGAACACCGCTCTGAGCCCACGGACGGCGAGGATCGTCGCGGCGACGGCGCCGGCCAGCGCGGCGAGGATCAGCCCGAGAAACAGCATGACGAAATCTTGATCTTGCCGGGTCGCAGATGCAAGAACCGGGGAGCTGCGCCCCTCTCAGGAGGCACCCGCCTCGCCCAGGGCGCTTCGCGGCCGGACATACGAGTAAGGCCCCTGACCGGGTTTCCCCTGGTCAAAGGCCTTCTGGTGCTGGTGGAGCTTTCTTAGCAAGTGTGCCCCCGGCAGGATTCGAACCTGCGCCCCCGCCTCCGGAGGGCGGTGCTCTATCCCCTGAGCTACGGGGGCTCAGCGACTGGAAAAGACTAGCAAACCTCCCCTCCGTACGCCGAATCGGTATCGGGTGAGCCGATCGTGTCGACGACCGGCCCACCCGGCGGTCAGGCCGCTACCGCCCGCCCGCAACTGGGGAGCGGGTGCAGGACGATCCGGCGCGGGAGCCGGCGCGGCCACTCGTTGCGCGGCCAGGAGCCGTCCACGATCAGATGCACGGTGCGCTGCTCCTCGCCACTGAGCCGCAGCACGAAGTCGCGGGGGAGCGGCGGGTCCACCGTCGGCGTCGTGATCATGAAGCGCACCCGACCACGGGACGAGACCGCCGAGATCACGTCCGCGGCCGGCATCGTGCCGCGCAGCCGGACCCGACCGATCCAGTAGACCTCCGCGAGATGCTCCTGGGCGGCCCGGGTGATCGCCGGGTACTCGCTGCGAACCCAGCGCTCCACCGCACTGACGCAGAGCCCGCAGGCGCGCTCGCGCGGCTCGCGCGGACCCAACCCCCAGGCCCGCAGGTACGCCCCGACGGCGCCAGTGTCCAACGGCAGGTCGAAGCGCCGCTGGATGAGCGTGGTGAGGCTCTGCCTCGTCCACAGCTCCTCGTCCAGCCCGAACTCGTCCGGGTGGACGCCCCGCAGCGCGTCGATCAGTTCGAGTTCCTGTTCGCGGCTGAGCATTCCCGGCTCGCCCTGCCGCTGTCCGCGACGGACGGCTGCCACCGCCCCGTCACCACCGATGGTGTGGCGTCGGCACCAGCTGGTGACCGAACGCCGTGCGTCTCTGAGTGCAACCCCCACGTCTTGGGCAACGAGCCCGAATCGCAACTGGTCACGATATGTGCGGAGAAAACTCTCTAACCAACGTAATCGCCTGGACCGCTCGAATCACCCAACGCGGACAAATGTGGCTAAGAGGGGGTGAATGGGTGTCTGGTGCGCGCCTTGATCGACTTGTCTTCGTGGGAAACGGGGGTGTCTCGTCGCGGTGATGGGCCGGTTTCTCGAAACGCGAGTTGATCACCGCTCCGCCCCGGTGCTCGGTGCCCACGCCTCGTGCTCGGCGCTTGGCCTGATCGACTCGGGTTCCTGAAAGTCGGGGCGTCCTGTCGCGTTGATGCCCCGGTTTCCTGAAAGGCGAGTCGATCACCAGGCCAGGCGGGGCGGGGGGTCAGGCGGCGTCAGGCGGGGCCCGGGGTAGGCGGGGCGAGGGCTATGCGGGGCGAGGGTCAGGCGGCGTCAGGCGGGGCCCGGGGTAGGCGGGGCGAGGGCTTTGCGGGGCGGGGGTCAGGCGGCGTCAGGCGGGGCCCAGGGGCAGGCGTGGCCGGGCGGCGGGGTGGGGGCGAACTGGGCGGGGGTGGGATCAGGGCGGCGGGATGGACGATCTTGCCCCGTGGCTCGCGGCTCGTGGCTCGCGGCTCGCGGCTCGTGGCAGAACGGCGATGTGGCGGTGTCCGGACGCCCGGAACACCGCCACATCGGCGACCTTGTGTGGATCTTGCAGACGAGATCGGCCACTGCGCGGTCGGAGGGCGCTTGCCGACGCCTCCGGACGACGCGGGCCGGTGGTGCCTCGGCCGGTCGGATCAGCCCTTGGCTGCCTGCGCCTGGAGCTGCCGGAGGTTGTTCAACTCGGACTGCTGGGTGGCCTTCATGGTCTTCGCCACCCGCAGCACCTCGTCGTTGTCGGTCTCGCCGAGCGCCGCGTCGATCATGTGGATGCCGCCCAGGTGGTGGGCGTACATCAGGCTCAGGAACTGTCTGTCGACCTCGATGCCCCGCGCATCCCGCAGGGAGGCCATCTGCGCCGGTGTGGCCATGCCCGGCATCAGGCCGTCCTTGACGGTGGCGCCGTCGGACATCCACGACATCGGTGGCTGCGAGCCGGTGGGGCTCAGGTCCCACTCGCGGAGCCACGTCTGCATGGCGCCGATCTCGCCCTGCTGCCCGGTGGCGATGTCGACGGCGATCTGCCGGACCTCGGGAAGGGTTGCCGACCGGTACGCGATCAGGCTCATCTCCACCGCCTGCGCGTGGTGGGTCGTCATGTCCCGGGCGAAGCCCGCCTCGACCGACGAGTCACCGGGCCGGGTGAGTCGGGGGGTGAGCAGGCCGCCCGCATACCCGAGGAGCAACCCCACCACCACCATGATGGCGAGCGCCACCACGCCGTAACGCGCCGGCTGGGCCCGGCCGCCCTCGTCCGGGGCGGCCGGGATGTCGTCGTACTCGCTGTCGGTGGTGGTGGGGGCGGTCATCGGGGTCCTTACTGGGTGGGCTGCTGCTGGAGCTCACGCGGCGTGGTGCCGGTGGCGGTGATGCCGGTGTTGCACAGCGCCGTGGGGCCTTCGACCGAGGCGTTGACCCGCAGGTCCTTGATGAACTCGTCGATCCGCGAGTCGTCGGCGTTGTCGACCTTGAGTTGGTAGCCCCACGCCTGGAGGGAGATCGGCTTGTCCAGACCCTCGTAGGGGCTCATGAAGGTCTTCTCGACGCCGCGCACCTTGCCGGCGAGCTTGTCGACCTGGTCCTTGGGGAGGTCGGGCCGGTAGGTGATCCAGACGGCGCCGTGCTCCAGGCTGTGCACGGCGTGCTCGTTGGCGATCGGGGCGTCGTAGACGTCGCCCATGCAGTTCTGCCAGGCGGCGTTGTGCACGCCACCCACCGGCGGCGAGTAGTTCCAGGTCAGCGGGCCCGACTTGTGCGACTCGTACTTGAGGCTGTCGGGGTCGGACTTGCGGATGTTCGCGATGCCGTCGATGGCGTTGGCCCGCTTGTCCCACGGCTTGGAGCCCTGGAACGACGCCCAGGCGCCGTACCCGATGATGCCGGCTGCCAGCACGCCGACCGCGACGAAGAGCGCGATCGGCCCCCAGGCGCGGCCCTGGGTCACCTTGACCGGGGTGACCGGCTTGCGCGGGCCCTTGCCGCCGGCCCGCGGGGAGCCCGCCGGCTTGCCCGTCGGCTTGCCGGAACCGGCCTTGGCGCCGGACGCAGGCCGGCCCGCTGCCGGCTTCTTGCCGGTGCTGACCACGGTCGGGCGGCGCTCCGGGCCACCCGGGGTGCTGATGCTCATCGTGCCTCGTCAAGTCGGTCGGTCAGGGGAGTGGCGGGCCGGATGACGCGCAGGGGAGCCGCCGAGTGCCCGAGTCTACCCCCGATAACATGGTTGGGTGACTCCTGCAGAACTAGCCTCGGTCGTCCTTGCCGCCGCCCACGCCGTCTTCGAGCAGCGTGGGCTCGACCGCGCCGCGTTGCCGACGAGCACTGTGGTGGAGCGACCGCGCAACCCCGAGCACGGCGATTACGCCTCGACGCTCGCTCTGCAGTTGAGCAAGAAGGTGGGCGTGCCGCCCCGGGAGCTGGCGACGGCCCTGGCCGACGAGCTGGGTCGGGCAGCGGGTGTCAAATCGGTGGAAATCGCCGGGCCGGGCTTCCTGAACATCCGGCTCGACGCGGCTGCCGCCGGTCAGCTCGCCCGGGTGATCGTCGAGGCCGGCGCGGAGTACGGCCGCAGCGACCGCCTCGCCGGCGAGAAGATCAACCTGGAGTTCGTCTCGGCCAACCCGACCGGCCCGGTGCACATCGGCGGGGTCCGTTGGGCGGCCGTCGGTGACGCGCTGAGCCGGCTGCTGCGTGCCACCGGGGCCGACGTCGGCACTGAGTACTACTTCAACGACGCCGGTTCGCAGATCGACAGGTTCGCCCGGTCGCTGCTGGCCGCCGCCAAGGGTGAGCCGGCGCCGGAGGACGGCTACGGCGGGGCGTACATCGCCGAGATCGCCACCGAGGTGCAGGCCCGCCGGCCGGAGGTGCGATCGCTCGACGACGACGCCGCCCAGGAGGTCTTCCGGGTCGAGGGCGTCGCGTTGATGTTCGACGAGATCCGCTCCTCGCTCCGGGACTTCGGGGTGGAGTTCGACACCTACTTCAACGAGAAGGATCTGCACGACCGGGGTGAGCTGGACCTGGCGCTGAACCGGCTGCGCGCGCAGGGGCACCTCTACGAGTCCGAGGGCGCCACCTGGTTGCGCACCACCGACTTCGGCGACGACAAGGACCGGGTGCTGCGCAAGTCCAACGGCGAGTGGACGTACTTCGCCGCGGACTGCGCCTACTACCTGGACAAGCGGGAGCGCGGCTTCGAGCGGGTCGTGATCATGCTGGGTGCCGATCACCACGGCTACATCGGCCGGATGAAGGCCATGGCCGCGTGCTTCGGCGACGACCCGGAGCGCAACCTGGAGATCCTCATCGGGCAGCTGGTCAACCTGCTGCGCGACGGCGCTCCGATGCGGATGAGCAAGCGGGCCGGCACGGTGATCACCCTGGAGGACCTGGTCGACGCGATCGGGGTGGACGCCGCCCGGTACGCGCTGGCCCGCTACTCCAGCGATTCCCCGATCGACATCGACATCGAGCTGTGGACGCGGGCGACCCGCGACAACCCGGTCTACTACGTGCAGTACGTGGCCGCCCGGACGGCGGGCGTGGCCCGCAACGCCGCCGAGGTGGGGCTGGTTCCGGGTGACGCCGACGCGTTCCGCCCCGAGCTGCTCGCCCACGAGAAGGAGAACGAGCTGCTCAAGGCGCTCGCCGAGTTCCCGGCGGTGGTGGCGACCGCAGCCGAGCTGCGCGAGCCGCACCGGGTGGCCCGCTACCTGGAGGAGGGCGTCGCTGCCTCCTACCACCGGTTCTACGACAACTGCCGGGTGCTGCCGTTGGGCGACGAGGAGGTCACCGACCTGCACCGGGCCCGGCTCTGGCTGAACAACGCCACCCGCACGGTGATCGCCAACGGCCTTCACCTGCTCGGCGTCTCCGCACCCGAGAGGATGTGATCGCGTGCGAGCGCGAGGAGTGAGCTTGCGAGCCCCGCAGTCGCGAAGCGGAGACAAGTAATGAGGGCTCACGAGGCGGGGGCGCTACACGCGGACATCAGCAACCGGGGGCCGGCGTGGCTGCGTACCCCGGAGGACGTTAACGCCCTGCTGCCCACGCTGTGGCCGCGCAGCGTGACGCGCGGCGCGGACGGCGCGGTCGCCGTCGCGGGCCTGAGCGTCCGCGACATCGCGGCCGAGTTCGGCACCCCGGTGTACGTCCTCGACGAGGACGACCTGCGGTCGCGTTGCCGTGACTTCCGGGCGGCCTTCCCGACCGAGGACGTCTTCTACGCCGGCAAGGCGTTCCTCTGCCGGGCGGTGGTCCGGATGATCGCCGAGGAGGGCCTGCACCTGGACGTCTGCAGCGGTGGTGAGCTGGCCACCGCGCTCTCGGCCGGGATGCCGCCGGAGCGGATCGGCTTCCACGGCAACAACAAGTCGGTCGCCGAACTGGGCCGGGCGTTGGACGCCGGGGTGGGCCGGATCATCGTCGACTCGTTCACCGAGATCGACAGGCTCACCGCGTTGGCCCGCGAGCGCGGCGTGCGGCCCCGGGTGCTGGTCCGGGTGACGGTGGGCGTCGAGGCGCACACCCACGAGTTCATCGCCACCGCCCACGAGGACCAGAAGTTCGGCTTCTCGCTGGCCGGCGGCGCCGCCGCGAACGCCGCCTTCAAGATCCTCGACGAGGGTGTGCTGGAGCTGCGTGGCCTGCACTCGCACATCGGCTCGCAGATCTTCGACGCCAGCGGCTTCGAGGTCTCCGCCCGCCGGGTGCTCGCCCTCCAGGCGCAGATCCGTGACGCGCGCGGGGTGGAGCTTCCCGAGCTGGACCTGGGCGGCGGCTTCGGCATCGCGTACACCACGCAGGACGACCCGGCCACCCCGCAGGACCTGGCCAAGCGACTGCGCAAGATCGTCGACTCGGAGTGCGCGGCGGAGAACCTGGCCGTGCCCCACCTGTCGATCGAGCCGGGCCGGGCCATCGTCGGGCCGGCCGTGTTCACCCTCTACGAGGTCGGCACGGTCAAGACCCTCGACGGCATCAGGACGTACGTCAGCGTCGACGGCGGGATGAGCGACAACATCCGTACCGCCCTGTACGACGCGTCGTACTCGGCCACGCTGGCCTCGCGGGCCTCGACGGCGCAGCCGTTGCTCGCCCGCGTGGTGGGAAAGCACTGTGAGTCCGGGGACATCGTGGTGAAGGATGAATTCCTGCCCGCCGACGTGCAGCCCGGAGATCTTGTCGCGGTGCCCGGCACCGGTGCGTACTGCCGCAGCATGGCCAGCAACTACAACCATGTGCCGCGTCCACCGGTGATCGCGGTACGCGACGGCCAGGCACGCCTGATCGTCCGGCGGGAAACCGAAGAGGACCTGCTCGCATTGGATGTTGGATGACGTCACCTGTGCGCTTGGCGCTGCTCGGCTGCGGCACTGTCGGCCAGGAGGTGGTCCGCCTGCTGCACGAGCAGTCGGCCGACCTGGCCGCCCGGGTCGGCGCTCCGCTGGAGATCGCCGGCATCGCCGTACGGCGGCTCGGCCGCGACCGGGGTGACCTGCCGGTCGACGAGAGCCTGTTCACCACCGACGCGCTCGGGCTGATCAAGCGCGACGACGTGGACGTGGTGATCGAGGTGGTCGGCGGCATCGAGCCGGCCCGCGGCTGGCTGGTCGAGGCGCTGCGCGCCGGCAAGAGCGTGGTCACCGCCAACAAGGCGCTGCTCGCCGAGGACGGCGTGGCCCTGCACGAGGCGGCGGCCGAGGGCGGCGGCGACCTCTACTACGAGGCGTCCGTGGCGGGGGCCATCCCGCTGCTGCGCCCGCTGCGCGAGTCGCTGCACGGCGACCGGATCAACCGGGTCACCGGCATCGTCAACGGCACCACCAACTTCATCCTCTCCGCGATGGACGCGACCGGCGCCGGTTTCGCCGAGGCACTGGAAGAGGCAACCGCACTGGGGTACGCGGAGGCCGACCCGACCGCCGACGTCGAGGGCTTCGACGCGGCGGCGAAGGCGGCGATCCTCGCGTCGCTGGCGTTCCACACCCGGGTCGGCGCGGCGGACGTGCACCGTGAGGGCATCACCGAGGTGACCGCCGCGGACATGGCCAGCGCCCAGGCGATGGGCTGCACGATCAAGCTGCTCTGCATCGCGGCCCGGGGTGTCGACCCGACCGGCCGGGAGACCGTCAGCGTCCGCGTGCACCCGGCGATGATCCCGCGCAGCCACCCACTGGCCAGCGTGGGTGACGCGTTCAACGCGGTCTTCGTGGAGGCGGACGCCGCCGGGCAGTTGATGTTCTACGGCCGGGGGGCCGGGGGTGCGCCGACCGCGAGCGCGGTGCTCGGTGACGTGGTCGCGGTGTCCCGCAACCGGCTCGCCGGGGTGCGCGCGGCCAGCGAGAGCGCGTACGCGGACCTGTCGGTGCGGCCGATGGGCGAGGCGTTGACCCGTTACCACGTCAGCCTCGACGTGGCCGACCGTCCGGGTGTGCTGGCCGCGGTGGCGGGCGTGTTCGCCCGGCACGACGTGTCGATCGCGACAGTGCGGCAGGGCTCCGCGGGTGGGGCTCCCGGCCGGGACGGCGACGCGGAGCTGGTCATCGTCACCCACGTGGCACCGGACGCCGCGCTCGCCGCGACGGTGGGTGAGCTGCGCGGTCTGGACATCGTGCGGTCGGTGACGAGTGTGCTGCGGGTCGAGGGCGGCGCCTGAGTCGTTGGACCATCGACGGGGCTGCTCGCGCGTCCCGCCAGGTGGGTAAGCCCGGGTCTGCCCTCGACAGCTGGTGCAACGTGGTCCAAGGTGGCCCCGACGAGGTCGGCGCACGATGCCAGAGGCGAGGAGAGCGACATGTGGCGGGGTCTGATCGAGGCGTACCGGGATCGGCTGCCGGTCACCGAGGCCACGCCGGTCGTCACGCTGCATGAGGGGAACACCCCGCTGTTGCCCGCGCCGGTGCTGTCCGCCCGGATCGGCTGCGACGTGCACCTGAAGGTGGAGGGCGCCAACCCGACCGGCTCGTTCAAGGACCGGGGCATGACCGTTGCGGTGTCCAAGGCGGTCGAGGCCGGCAACAAGGCGATCATCTGCGCCTCCACCGGCAACACCAGCGCCTCCGCTGCGGCGTACGCGGCGCGGGCCGGGCTGACCTGCGCGGTGCTGGTGCCGCAGGGCAAGATCGCACTGGGCAAGCTCGCCCAGGCGCTGGTGCACGGCGCGAAGCTCCTCCAGGTGAGTGGCAACTTCGACGACTGCCTCGCCCTTGCCGCGAAGCTGGCCCAGGACCACCCGGTCGCCCTGGTCAACTCGGTCAACATCGACCGACTGCACGGCCAGAAGACCGCCGCCTTCGAGATCGTCGAGGCGCTCGGCGACGCACCCGACATCCACTGCCTACCGGTCGGCAACGCCGGCAACATTTCCGCCTACTGGATGGGATATTCCGAGGAGCGGGACGCCGGCACCACCACCCGCACGCCGAAGATGTACGGCTTCCAGGCCGCCGGGGCGGCCCCGATCGTGACCGGCAAGGTGGTGCCGGAGCCGTCGACCATCGCCACGGCGATCCGGATCGGCAACCCGGCGAGCTGGACCAAGGCGCTGGACGCCCGGGACACCTCCGGTGGGCTGATCGCCGCCGTGACCGACCGGGAGATCCTCTCCGCGTACCGGCTGCTCGCCCGGGAGGTCGGGGTCTTCGTCGAGCTGGGCAGCGCGGCGAGCGTCGCCGGCCTGCTCCAGCAGGCCGCGGCGGGCGCGGTGCCGCCCGGTTCGACTGTCGTCTGCACCGTGACCGGCCACGGTCTGAAGGACCCGGAGTGGGCGATCTCCACGGCGCCGGCACCGTTGACCATCGCGAACGACCCGATGGCGGCTGCCCGGGCTCTCGACCTGGCCTGAGCACGCCACCGGCGACGGTGGGCCGCCCCCGGGGGGCGGCGGGGGTTCCGGTGATCGAGTCCGGCACACTTTCACGTATCCCCGCCCGCATTCTCGTTCAGGAGTGAACCAGGCCGATGTCGCTGCTCGCCAGATTCAGCCTCGCCAACCGAGGGCTGATCGCCCTCATCGCGGTGGTGACCACGGTGTTCGGAGCGTTCGCCGTACCGTCGCTGAAGCAGCAACTGCTGCCGTCGCTCGAGTTCCCGGCCGCGTTCATCGTGGCCGCCTACCCCGGTGCCGGTCCCGAGATCGTCGAGTCGCAGGTGACCGAGCCGATCGAGAACGCCCTCCAGGGCATCCCGGGGCTCGACAAGATCACCTCCACGTCCCGCGAGGGGTCGGCCACCGTCCAGGTGACGTACGAGTTCGGCACCGACCTGGACGACGTGGTCAACAAGATGCAGACCGCGTTGAGCCGGATCGACGCCCAGCTGCCGGAGAGCGTCGACCCGCAGGTCATCGCGGGTAGCACCGACGACCTCCCGGCGGTGGTGCTGGCCGCCGCCGGCACTGCCGACGGGCGGGCGCTCGCCGAGAAGCTGCGCGCGACGGTCGTGCCCGAGCTGGAGGGCATCGAGGGGGTACGCACCGTCGAGGTGACCGGCACCCGCGACGACGTCGTGGTGGTCACCCCGGATCCGGCGAAGCTGGCCGCCGCGAAGATCCAGCCGACGGCGATCGGCGCGGCGTTGAAGACCAACGGCGTGGCGGTTCCGGCCGGCGCGGTGACCAGCGGGGCGTTGGCCCTTCCGGTCCAGGTCGGCTCGCCGATCGGCACCATCGAGGACCTGCGCGGCATCGTCGTCGCCCCGGGCGCGGCACCCGTGCGGCTCAGCGACGTGGCGACTGTCGAGCAGCAGCTCGCGCCGGCCACCGCGATCACCCGTACCAACGGCAAGGACAGCCTCGGCATCGCGGTCACCGCCTCGCCGGACGGCAACGCCGTGCTGATCTCGCACGAGATCCGCGACCGGCTCGCCGACCTGAAGGACGCCTCCGGCGCGGAGTTGACAGTCGTCTTCGACCAGGCGCCGTTCGTCGAGAAGTCGATCGAGTCGCTGACCACCGAGGGCCTGCTGGGCCTGGTGATGGCGGTCATCGTCATCCTGGTGTTCCTGCTGTCGGTGCGCTCGACGGTGGTCACCGCCGTCTCCATCCCGCTCTCCGTGCTGGTGGCGCTGATCGTCCTGTGGATCGGTGACTACTCGCTCAACCTGCTCACCCTCGGCGCGTTGACCATCGCGGTGGGCCGGGTGGTGGACGACTCGATCGTGGTGTTGGAGAACATCAAACGCCATCTGGAGTACGGCGAGGAGAAGCGGCACGCCATCATCACCGGCGTCCGCGAGGTCGCCGGCGCGGTGACCGCGTCCACCCTCACCACGGTGGCGGTGTTCGCGCCGATCGCGCTGGTCGGCGGGTTCGTGGGTCAGCTCTTCGCGCCGTTCGCGATCACCGTGACGGTGGCGCTGCTCGCCTCGCTGCTGGTCTCGCTGACCGTGATCCCGGTGCTGGCGTACTGGTTCCTCAAGCCGCGCGGCGGCACCGCGGACGACGAGGCGGTGCGGCGCGACGCGGAGGAGAAGGAGCTGCGCAGCCCCTTGCAGCGGGCGTACCTGCCGGTGATCGGCTTCGCCACCCGCAAGCGGTCGACCCGCTGGATCACCGTCGGGCTCGGTCTGCTGGTGCTCTTCGGCACCTTCGGTCTGGCGCAGAAGCTGGAGACCAACTTCCTGGACGACTCCGGCCAGGACACCCTGAACATCAGCCAGGAGTTGCCGGCCGGCAGTGGCCTGGCGGCCACCGACGAGGCGGCCAAGCAGGTCGAGTCGGTGCTGTCCCGCACGGAGGGCGTCGAGACGTACCAGGTGACCGCTGGCGCCGGGGACAACCCCTGGGCGGGCGGCGGCGGCAACAACGTCGCGAGCTGGTCGCTGGCGCTCAACGGTGACACCGACGCCAAGCAGATGCGCGAGGTGCTGCGTAAGGAGTTCGACAAGCTCGGCACGAGCGTGGGTGAGATCAGCTTCGGTGGTGGGCAGGAGGCGTCGACCAGTCAGCTCGAGGTCATCGTCCAGGCCAGCGACCCGGAGGCGCTGACCCGGGCGGCCGAGGAGGCGCGGGCGGCGATGGCCGGTGTGCCGGACGTCGAGGACGTCTCCACCAGCCTGGCCGAGCGGGTGCCGAGGGTCGACGTGACCGTCGACCGGGTCGCCGCCGGTCGGGTCGGGCTCACCGAGGCCGCTGTCGGGCAACTGGTGTCGCAGGCGTTCCGGGGTGCGCCGCTCGGGCAGGTCGCGCTCGACGGTCAGCAGCAGAACGTGGTGCTGCGACTGGGCACGAAGCCGCCGGTGACGGTGGAGGAACTGCGGGCACTGCCGGTGGGGCCGGTCAAGCTGGACGACATCGCTGACGTCACGCAGGGCGAGGGGCCGCAGCAGGTCACCCGGATCGACGGTGAGCGCAGCGTGTCGGTGACCGGCACGGCGACCGGGTCGAACCTGGGCGCGACGAGCAAGGAGTTGCAGAAGCGCCTGGACGGCATCGACGTCCCGGGTGCCAGCTTCACCATCGGTGGCGTCAGCGCGGATCAGGCCGACGCCTTCGGTGACCTGGGCCTGGCGGTGCTGGCCGCCATCGCGATCGTCTTCCTGATCATGGTGGCCACGTTCCGTAGCCTCACCCAGTCACTGATCCTGCTGATCTCCATCCCGTTCGCGTCGACCGGCGCGATCGGCCTGCTGCTGATTACCGGGACGCCGCTCGGCGTACCGGCGCTCATCGGTGTGCTGATGCTGGTCGGCATCGTGGTGACGAACGCGATCGTCCTGCTCGACCTGATCAACCAGTACCGTGCGCAGGGCATGGGGGTCCGGGAGGCGGTGGTCGAGGGCGGCCGACGCCGGCTGCGTCCCATCCTGATGACCGCGGTGGCGACCATCTTCGCGTTGCTGCCGATGGCGCTCGGGTTGACCGGCGAGGGCGGCTTCATCTCGCAGCCGCTGGCGGTCGTGGTGATCGGTGGTCTGCTCAGCTCGACGGTGCTCACGTTGATCCTGGTGCCGACGCTGTACACGATGGTGGAGCACACCAAGGAGTCGCTGCGGAGCCGGCGTGATCGGCGGCGTTCGGGCGAACCGGTGGTGGACGGAGCGGAGGCCGACGAGGCGGCCGCCCCGAACCAGGTCGCGGTGCCCAGCGGCGCGCCCGCCCGGGCGGCGACCGAGGGTACGCTGCCGGCCCCGCGCCCCGCCCCGTCGGGCGCGTTGGTGGAGGGCACGGACCAGTTCGAGGTGCTGCGGCTGCCCCGTAGTCGTACCTCGCCGCTGCCTCCGTCGGAGCCGACCGAGTAGGTCCGACCGCAGCACGGAACGCCCCCGGCAGGGACCTGCCGGGGGCGTTTCCGGCTTCGCCGGCCACGACACTCCGATCCGACCGTGCCTGCACGGCCTGTCACGTCTTGCATACTCCAAGTGATACGTGGAGGGTGCGGGTGACGCAGGACGGGCGGACGGCCGAGGGTGCGCGCGGGTGGGGGCGGCGCGACCTGCTGCGCCGCGGCGTGCTGGTCGCCGGCGGTGTGGCGGTCGGCGCGGGGACCTCCGAACTGTGGTGGAGCACCCACCGACGGGCACCGCTCGCCAGCGGCCCCGCCAGCGCGACCTTCGGCAACCGGCACCAGGACGTCGGCGCCGGCAGGTTGGAGGTGGTCTGGTCGGGGCCGACCCAGGAGCGACTGGTGGCCCTCACCTTCGACGACGGCCCCGCACCACAATGGACGTCGATGGTGCTCGACACCCTCGCCCAACACCGGGTTCCGGCCACCTTCTTCCTGGTCGGAGCGCAGGTCCGGCGGCATGCCGACGTCATCCGTAACCGGCTCGCCGGGCACGAGGTGGGCAACCACAGCTGGGACCACCGGGACCTGGCCGCACTGGACACCACCGAGGCGTACGACGATCTGCGCCGCAGCCACGACGCCATCACCGACGTGACAGGCACGCCACCCCGCCTGCTCCGCCCTCCGTACGGCCACCTGGGCGGGGCGGTGCTGCACGCGGCCGCCCGGCTGGACTACCGGCTGGTGCTCTGGACGCTGCAGATGGTGGAGCGTGAGTTCCCCCACGATCCCGCCGGCCACGCCCGACGCATCGTGGCCGATGTCCGACCGGGAACGATCGTGCTCGGTCACGATGTCGGCGCGTCCCGGCGGCTGGTCGCGCTGCGTGGCCTCGCCGACATGATCAACGGCCTGCGGGCGCGTGGCTACACGTTCGTCACTGTCTCTGCCCTGCTGGGAGCAGGCGTGCCGCCCACACCGACCGGGTAGGGTGCCGCTCCGTGGCGTCCACCCTCTCGGTTCTGACCGGCAATCGGAGCTTCCGCAATCTCTTCCTCGCCGAGTTGGTGGTCTTCGGCGCCGACTGGTTCGTCATGGTGCCGCTGCTGGTCCTGCTGCCGCACCTGACCGGCAGCGGAGTCTGGGGCGCACTGGTGTTGGCGGTGGACACCGGCATCGTGGCGCTGCTGCTGCCGTACACCGGCACGATCGCCGACCGCTTCGACCGGCGGAAGATCATGATCGCGGCGAACGTGGCCGCGCTGGCGGGCGTACTGCTGCTGCTCGGCGTTCGGGGCGCGAGCACCGCGTGGTTGGCGCTCGTCGCGATCGGCGTGGTGGCGGTCGCCAAGGCGTTCTACTCGCCAGCCGCCCAGGCCGCGCTGCCCAACGTGCTGGAGCCGCACGAGTTGGCCGCCGGTAACGCCGTGGCCGGCTCCGCCTGGGGCACCATGACAGTCGTCGGCGCCTCACTCGGCGGGGTGCTCAGCACTGTCGCCGGCCCGTACGCCTGCTTCTGGGTGGCGGCGGTGGGCCTGGCGATGGCCGCGGGCCTCGCCACCCGGATCCGCCGGCCCCTCCAGGCGCCCCGGGACGCCAACCGGCCGGTCCAGCGGACCTGGGCGGCGGTCCGCGAGGCGCTCGGCTACATCGGGCACCGGCCCCGGGTGCTCGCGCTGGTCACCGTGAAGTCGGCCGTCGGCCTGGGCAACGGCGTCCTGACCGTGTTCCCGTTGCTGGCCGGCGTGTACGGCGTGGGCCCGCTCGGCGCCGGTCTGCTCTTCGCCGTACGCGGAGCAGGGGCGTTGGTGGGCCCGATCCTGATGCGCCGGGTGCTGACCAGGCGAGCCTGGCTGCTACCCGGGCTCGCGCTGTCCATGTCGTTCTACGGCCTGTCCTACCTGGGCGCGTCCGTGGCCCGGTGGTTCCCGTTGGTGCTGCTGCTGGTCTTCGTGGCGCACTTCGCGGGCGGCAGCAACTGGGTGATCTCCAACTTCGCCCTCCAGGGTGAGGTCCCCGACCACCTGCGTGGGCGCGTCTTCGCCACCGACATGATGCTCGCGACGCTGGCGATCTCGGTGAGCCAACTGGCGGTGGCCATGGTGGTCGACGTGGTCGACGAGCGGGTCGTGCTCGCCGGCTGCGGGCTGATCACCGTCGTCTACGCCGTCGGCTGGCGGATCGCCACCCGTCGACTCTCGCTCACCGACCCGGCCACCGAACCGGTAGCTGGCGCCGCCGGCTGAACCCGGCACGCCCCGTCCACAGAGCAGATCCACCGGCGCCGAACGAGGTGTGCACAGCGGTGGCGGGTTCCCAGGCTGCGGACGCGCGACCGGATCGTCGGTGCCGGGCCCTAGCATGAGCGCGTGCCGACGAACTTCACCGCCGGGCCGGTCCGTGTCCGGGTCCCCGCGACCAGCGCCAACCTGGGCCCGGGCTTCGACGCGTTGGGTCTCGCCCTCGGGCTCTACGACGACCTGGCCGCCGAGGTCACGTCGGGTGGGGTCCGGGTGACGGTGACCGGGCAGGGCGCCGGCGAGCTGCCCGACGACGACCGGCACCTGGTGGTGCGGGCCATGCGCGCCGGCTTCGACGCGCTCGGCGTCCAGCCCGAGGGGTTGAGCGTGGAGTGCGTCAACCGGATCCCCCAGGCGCGCGGGCTCGGCTCCTCGTCCGCCGCGATCGTCGCCGGGGTGTTGCTGGCCCGCGCGCTCGTCACCGACGGGGACGACCGGCTGGACGAGGTCGGCGTGCTCCGGTTGGCAGCCGAGATCGAGGGCCACCCCGACAACGTCGCGCCCTGCCTGCTCGGGGGCTTCACCGTGGCCTGGTCCGAGTCGACAGGCGCCCGGGCGGTGTCAGTGCCGGTCGCCGACGGGGTGCGGCCGGTCGTCTTCGTGCCGGCGGAACGCGGATTGACCGCCACCGCACGGGCCGCGTTGCCGGTCTCCGTCCCGCACGGCGACGCCGCGTTGACGGCCGGGCGGGCCGCGTTGCTGGTGCACGCGCTCACCACCGACCCGACCCTGCTGCTGCCGGCCACCGTCGACCGGCTCCACCAGGATTACCGCGCAGCTGGAATGCCGGCCACGTCTTCCCTGGTCAGCGCGTTGCGAGCGGCAGGCGTGGCGGCTGTGGTCAGTGGGGCTGGCCCGACTGTGCTGGCGCTCAGCGAGCCTCCGGCTGACGTTCAGGCGGGAACAGACTGGGAGATCTGGCAGTTACCGATAGACGTCAGCGGCGCTCGGGTTGCTCGGGGTAGACTGGGACACGCCGAGCGGGACCCTGTTGCCGCAGGTCGGAAGAGTTGATTACGCTCTAGACCTAGCACAGCCGCGAAGCACGCGATCTCCTGCGGGGCGGCGCACCCCCGAAGCTCTCGGCGGTCAGCCCGTCAACCCCTGCCAAGGCCCACGCCGCGCCGCAGTTTCCACAGGTCGCCGCAGACGGCGAGACCTGCTCACCGACGTTGGTGAGTCGGGATACCACCGGCTGCTGTGTCACAGACTCCCGCGACGCGTCCTTGCGAGGCGGGTGCACCGAGGCCGCCCGGCCACCTGAGTTCCGACTCCGGGCAGTCCCGGCCTTATCGAGGGAAGGAATCCATTGAGCGACACCACCGACGTGACGTCGGATGTTTCCAACGTCGCTGGCGATGCCACCGCAGCCGCTCCCGCCCGTCGTCGGCGTAGCGGCACCGGTCTGTCGGCGATGCTGCTGCCAGAGCTGCAGAGCCTGGCTGCGTCGCTCGGCATCTCCGGCACGGCTCGCATGCGCAAGGGCGAGCTGATCGCCGCGATCTCCGAGCGGCAGGGCGGCAACGCCGCCGGGACCCCTCGACCGCGGGCCGAGGTCGCGGCCGCGGCCGCTCCCACCCGTGAGGGTGTCCGTGCCGAGGTGCGGGAGACCGCCGACCGGCCGGCAGCCGAAGGGCGTGGCGCCGAGCAGGCGTCGGCCGAGCCGGCAGCCGAAACCGAGGGCCGTGGTCGCACCCGGCGCACCCGGTCCGCAGCGGCCGAGTCGCGTGCGGCTGAGTCGCGTCCGACGGAGTCGCGTGCGGCTGAGTCGCGTCCGGCCGAGTCGCGTACCGACGAGGCGGAAGCCACCGAGCGGACCGACCGCGGCGAGACCCGCCGTGAGCGTGCCGAGCGTCCGGATCGTGCCGAGCGGGGCGAGCGGGCCGACCGGGGTGAGCGTGCCGACCGTGGTGAGCGCGCGGACCGTGGCGAACGGGCCGAGCGTAACGAGCGGGGCGAGCGTGCCGACCGTGGTGAGCGGGCCGAGCGCAACGACCGTGGCGAGCGTGCCGACCGTGGTGAGCGGGGCGACCGTAACGACCGTTCGGACCGTAACGACCGTTCGGACCGCAACGACCGGGGCGACCGCAACGACCGCGGCCAGCGTGCCGAGCGGGACAGCGACGACGACGACGGCGAGGGCGGTGGCCGGCGCGGCCGGCGCAGCCGCTTCCGGGACCGTCGCCGGGGACGCGGCGACCGCGCCGAGACCGGTGCTGACACCGGTGGGCGTGAGCCGCAGGTCAACGAGGACGACGTGCTCGTCCCGGTGGCCGGCATCATCGACGTGCTCGACAACTACGCCTTCGTGCGGACGACCGGTTACCTGGCCGGCCCGAACGACGTGTACGTCTCGATGTCCCAGATCAAGAAGTACGGTCTGCGCCGCGGTGACGCGATCACCGGTGCGGTGCGGGCGGCCCGCGAGGGCGGCAACAGCGGCGACCAGCGGCGGGACAAGTACAACCCGCTGATGCGGCTGGACACGATCAACGGGATGGAGCCGGATGAGGCCCGGCGCCGGCCGGAGTTCTACAAGCTCACTCCGCTCTACCCGCAGGAGCGCCTGCGCCTGGAGACCGAGCCGCACATCCTGACCACCCGGGTCATCGACCTGGTCATGCCGATCGGAAAGGGCCAGCGGGCACTGATCCAGTCGCCGCCAAAGGCGGGTAAGACGATGGTGCTGCAGGCGATCGCCAACGCGATCACCCGCAACAACCCGGAGTGCCACCTGATGGTGGTGCTGGTGGACGAGCGGCCCGAAGAGGTCACCGACATGCAGCGGTCGATCAAGGGCGAGGTCATCGCGGCCACGTTCGACCGTCCGCCGCAGGACCACACCACGGTGGCCGAGTTGGCCATCGAGCGGGCCAAGCGCCTGGTCGAGCTCGGGCACGACGTGGTCGTGCTGCTCGACTCGGTGACCCGGCTCGGTCGGTCGTACAACCTGGCGGCTCCGGCCAGTGGCCGGATCATGTCGGGTGGTATCGACTCCACCGCGCTCTACCCGCCGAAGCGCTTCCTCGGCGCGGCCCGCAACATCGAGAACGGCGGGTCGTTGACCATCATCGCCACGGCGCTGGTGGAGACCGGTTCCATGGCGGACACGGTCATCTTCGAGGAGTTCAAGGGCACCGGTAACGCGGAGCTGAAGCTGGACCGGAAGATCGCCGACAAGCGGACCTTCCCGGCCATCGACATCAACCCGTCCGGTACGCGTAAGGAAGAGGTCCTGCTCGCACCCGAAGAGCTGGCCATCATCCACAAGCTCCGGAAGGTGCTGCACTCGCTGGACTCGCAGGCCGCCATGGACCTGCTGCTGGACCGGCTCAAGCAGTCCCGCACCAACATCGAGTTCCTGATGCAGATCGCGAAGTCGACGCCGGGGGAGTAGCCATCCCCGCGTGACCGACGACGAAAGGGCACGGCCGTCATGGCCGTGCCCTTTCGTCATGTGCCTCCCGCGTGCCGATCGGCCGTCGAGGAGCCTGACCCCACCAGGCCTCCCACGCATCCTTTGCTCTGCTTATGCGGAGGCACCAGTGTGGACCGTGAGGGTGGTGCGTCCGCATAAGCAGAGCAAAGGCGGGTGGCAGGGTGGTCGGCCTCGGCGGCCTTGGCGGTCTTGGGACCTCGGTCTCGGCGGCGCGGCGGCAGCGCGAGGCATGCCCGGTTCGGCCGGGGTCGCGGGGGCCGCACCGCCGAGCACGGGCCGGGGCGGGGGCAGGGTGACCAGGTCGTCAGGCTGCGGCGAGGCGGCCGCGTGCCGAGGCTGTGCCTTCTCAGAAGTCGCCGTCGGCAACCTGGAAGACGGTCAGGCCGAGGGCCCGCCACATCTGGACCACCTGGACGCGGTCGTCGAAGACGCCGGCCACCCGGTAACGGTCCCGGATCTCCCGGTCGTAGATCTCCCGCTTCACGATCGAGTCCTTACGTGTGTCGCCGACTGCCCGCATGTGCAGGCCGAGGTGGGGGACCCGGACGTGCCGGGCCAGCCACGCCTCGGTGGCCGCGCGGGCGGAGTCGTCCCTCCCCGAACAGAAGACCACCCCGTACCCGGCGGCGTGCATCGCCCGGACCGCGGCGATCACCGCCGTGTTCGGCTCGTCCTCGCCGACCCGGGTCATGTCGTACGGGCTGCGGGACACGGCCAGCGCGACGGTGCCGTCGATGTCCACCAGGACGATCTCCGCTGGTTCGGTCGACGGCGGATGGACCACGGCGGGGCGTCCGGTGCGGGCCTGCGGCACCGGCAACGGCAGCGCCCGCCCCTCCAGGTAGCGGTCGTGCAGCCGGCGAATCGCCTCCGCGCCGACCTGGTCGGCTGCCGGCCGGGCGGCGTCCCGGCGCAGGCACTCGGCCAACGGCACGTCGGTGAAGTCGTGCACCTCGAAGTCCGCGCCGTAGCGCGCGGCCAGATCGACCCAGCCCCGCAGTGTCCGCGCGCGCAGGTTGGTGTCGTCCACGCAGACGTCCGCGCGGGCCCGCAGCAGCGCCTCGACCTGAGCCCGCTGCACGACTGTCACCTGGGCCTCGGCCCACTGGGTGAAGAGCCGCTCCCCGTGCAGCATCCGGCGCAGGTCGTCGCGGTTGACCCGGAGAACGGACGGCTGGAGGGTACGGGCGAACGTCGTCTTGCCCGAGGCGGGCAGCCCTCGGGTGGCGATCAGGCGGGTCATCGGCGCACCTCCGGCTCGGCGGGCGTACCCCGTTCGGGGTACCCGGCGGCGGTCCGCCGGGTGGGCGAATGCCCCGTCGGGCGGCGGGAATGCGGATGGGGAGGCACGTGTTGACGATGCCGGACGAGGTGTGCGGCCCGATTACCGGGTCGGCTCAGGCCCATGGCACACTGGTCAATCGGCCACCGGTTCCGGTTCACGCCCGAGCCCGTCGCGTACGGCGCGACGAGCGATGACGGCGACCCGGCGACCACCAACGAGAGGACCGAGGCGAGATGAAGGCAAACATCCACCCGGAGTACACGACCACCGAGGTCAGCTGCTCCTGTGGCAACACGTTCACGACCCGCAGCACCGCCAAGGGCGGGGCGATCCACGTCGAGACCTGCAGCGCCTGCCACCCGTTCTACACCGGTAAGCAGCGCGTTCTCGACACCGCCGGCCGGGTCGCGAAGTTCCAGCAGAAGTACGCCAAGGTTCAGGCCAAGAAGGCCAAGTAGCTCCTCGTTCGGCGCCCGTGTCCGGTTTCCCGCCGGACACGGGCGCCGTCCGTGTTTCACCCAGTTTCCGCCCGGCCGTCGGCCAATCCGGCCCGCCGCGCGCCTTCGAAGGAGCATCCGCAGCATGAGCAGCGAGCGTCTGGCCGGCCTCCTCGACGAGTACGCGGAGTTGGAGAAGCGGCTGGCCGATCCGGCCATCCACGCCGACCAGGCCACCGCCCGCAGGGTCGGCCGCCGGTACGCCGAGTTGGTGCCCCTGCACAAGGCCGCGGGTGAGCTGGAACAGGCCCGTGCCGACCTAGTGGCGGCTCGCGAACTGGCCGCCGAGGATCCGACCTTCGCGGGTGAGGCGGAGTCCATCGCCGCGTCCCTGCCGGTGCTGGAGGAACGCCTCGCCGAGCTGCTCATTCCCCGCGACCCGCACGACGCCAAGGACGTGATCGTCGAGATCAAGGCCGGCGAGGGCGGTGAGGAGTCGGCGCTGTTCGCCGGTGACCTGCTCCGGATGTACACCCGGTACGCCGAGCGGCACGGCTGGGTCACCGAGGTGATCGACGCACAGGACTCCGACCTCGGCGGGGTCAAGGACGTCTCCCTGGCGATCAAGACCAAGGGTGTGCCGGACGGCGGCAACGGCGTGTGGTCGCGACTCAAGTGGGAGGGCGGCGTGCACCGGGTGCAGCGCGTCCCGGTGACCGAGTCGCAGGGCCGCATCCACACCAGTGCCGCCGGGGTGCTGGTGCTGCCCGAGGCCGAGGACGTCGACGTCACGATCGACCAGAACGACCTGCGCATCGACGTGTTCCGTTCGTCCGGTCCGGGCGGCCAGTCGGTGAACACCACCGACTCGGCGGTGCGGATCACCCACCTGCCGACCGGCATCGTCGTCTCCTGCCAGAACGAGAAGTCCCAGTTGCAGAACCGGGAGCAGGCGATGCGGATCCTGCGGGCCCGACTGCTCGCCAACGCCCAGGAGCAGGCCGACGCCGCCGCCTCGGACGCCCGCAAGGCGCAGGTGCGGACGGTGGACCGCTCGGAGCGGATCCGCACCTACAACTTCCCGCAGAACCGGATCACCGACCACCGGATCGGCTACACGGCGTACAACCTGGATCTGGCACTCGCCGGTGAACTGGACGGGGTGCTGGACGCCCTCACCGAGGCCGACCGCGCCGCCCGGCTCGCCGGCGACACCGAGCTCACCCGCCGCTGACCGCGGCCGAGCTGACCCGCCGCTGATCGCGGCCGAGCTGACCCGCCGCGGACCGCGCGGGTGATCAGCTCGCGCGGGGGCGGGACTTGGCGCGGAGCATCTCCCGGTCGGCCAGCTCGAAGGCGACGCTGAGCGCGTCGCGTAACCCGCTGCCGCCGGAGACCTCCGCGAAGCCGATGCTCACCCCGACCGGCGTCCCCGGCACCAGCGACTCCCAGTCCTCCAGGCGAACCGCGGCCTCGATCCGGCGGGCCACCTCGGCGGCCTCGGCCATGTTGGTGTCCGGCAGCACCACCACGAACTCGTCACCGCCGTAGCGGGCGACGAAGTCGCCCCGCCGCATCACCCTGTTGATGACGCCGGCGATGCGTTGGAGCACCAGGTCGCCGGAGTGGTGCCCGTGCCGGGTGTTGACCGCCTTGAAGCCGTCCAGGTCGCAGACGCCGATGACCACCCGCTCGCCCCGGGTGACCACGGCGGTGATGTACCGCTCCAGCCGACGTCGGTTGGGCAGCCCGGTCAGCGGATCGGTCAGTGCCTCGCCCTCGAAGCGGGCCGCCTCGCGGCGCATCTCCTCGTGGTCGATCCGGGCGGCGATGCCGTCGATGTAGACGTCGCGCAGCCTGTCGTTGCGCTGGGCGGCGAGCCGGAATGCCAGGCGGTCGGCCCGGTGTGCCGCCAGGTGGTCGCCGGCACGGGTCAGCGCGATGCTGCGCAGCCGGGCCGGCTCGGCTGCCCCGAGCGTCTCGTTGGACACCTGGACGGTGTCCAACCGGGCGACGGCCTCGATCGGCCGCCCGTCGGCCACCGCGAGGCACACCTGGCCGAGTTGTCGCATGTCGCGCGCGCGGGCGCTGTCCCCACCGTGGCTGATCAACCGGGCCGGCTGGACGTCCCCGCTGGTCTCCACGTGGTCGCCGAGCGCCGCCTGCCGGGCCGCCGCGTAGCCGTACGCGGCGAGGCTGCTGGGGCGGAGCTGGCCGGCCCGGCCGGTACGGACGAATCGGGCCAGGTCGGAGGCCACGTCCCGGAGCACCCGTAGGCAGCCGTCGCTGTCGCCGTTGTGGTCCAGTGCCACCGCGTTGCGCAACCGGATGCCGGGCGCGGCGAACGTCTCCTCCGGGATGCCGGCGGTCACCCCGAGCTGCCGGGCCCGCTCGATGGCTCCCAGGGCGTACCCGTGGAAGCTGAGGTAGCTGTAGGCCATCGCCAGGTCGTGCCAGCCCCACGCGGTGTCCCGGTCCGGGTCCTCCACCGCGCCGAGGGCGCGGGCGGCTCTGACGAGGTGCATGACGCAGCGGTCGAGGGCGCCCTGGTGGTGGGCGGCGAGAGCGGCCAGCGCGTTGAGGTGCCCGTGCAGGTACGGCTCGGCGAGGTCGCGGACCGCCGCCGACGCCTCCTCGATCGCGCGGGTGAACTCCGCGGTCCGACCGAGATTGATCAGCGCGGAGAGGCGCTGCACCATGGCGTCCGCTCGGGCCGCCGGGTCGGAGGTGGTGCGGATCACACGCTCCAGGAGGACGTACGCCTCCGCGGAACGGCTGGCCTCCTGCAACGCCCGGGCGCGCGTGAGCGCATCAACCTGGTCATCGACCCGGTCGAGCCAGCCCACCCGCCAACCTCCTGCCGTGCGCCCTTGGCGCACCCGTTCGTCACGTCGCCCGCGACGCTTCATGATTATGTCGTGAGTACTTTGCCGCAACACCCCCCCGAAGGGACAGGTCCCATCCGGCCGTCCGCCGCGGTGGCCCGGGCGGCCCGGGTGCTCGCCGCCGCCGGGATCGGCTCGGCGCGGGCGGAGGCGGAGTTGCTGGCCGCGTACGTGCTCGGGGTGCCCCGGGGTCGGCTGGCGCTCGCCGACGATCTCGACGTCGACCAGGTGGCGCGGCTGGACGAGTTGACGCGTCGTCGGGCCGGGCGGGAGCCGTTGCAGCATCTGACCGGCCGGGCGGGGTTCCGGCATCTCGAACTGTCGGTCGGTCCGGGTGTCTTCGTGCCCCGGCCGGAGACCGAGCTGCTCGCCGGGTGGGGTGTCGAGCAGGCGCGAGGGCTGCCCGACCCGGTGGTGGTCGACCTGTGCAGCGGCTCGGGCGCGATCGCGCTGGCGGTGGCGCAGGAGCTGCCGGAGGCGCGGGTGATCGCTGTGGAGCGGTCCCCCGCGGCGTTGGCCTGGTTGCGGCGTAACGCGGCGGAGCGGGCGAGGGCGGGGGATCGGCCGATTGAGGTGGTCGAGGCCGACGTGACCGCTCCGGATCTGTTGGCGGACCTGGTGGGCCGGGTGGATGTGCTGCTCTGCAACCCGCCGTACGTGCCGGACGCCGTGGTGGTTCCTCCGGAGGTGGCCGGACACGACCCGGCGGAGGCGGTCTTCGGGGGCGCGGACGGTCTGGCGGTGATCCGGCCGGTCGTCACACGGGCGCCGACGCTGCTGCGTCCCGGTGGCGCGTTCGGTGTCGAACACGACGACACGCACGGTTCGGCGGTGCCCGGGCTGCTCGCCGAGGAGGGCGGTTTCAGTGACGTCACGGAGCACCGGGACCTCGCCGGGCGCCCCCGCTTCGCCACCGCGTCCCGACGGGCGGACGGCCAGGACGCCCCGATCGGGGCGGCGTGGCAGACTGACTCCTCGTGATGCTCTACGACTGCCGGTCGCCCGCCGACCGGGACCGCGGCATCGCTGCGGCGATCGAGGCGGTCAAGAACGGCGAGCTGGTCGTCCTCCCGACCGACACCGTGTACGGGATCGGCGCGGACGCGTTCACCCCGTATGCGGTCAAGGCGCTGCTCGATGCCAAGGGCCGGGGTCGGCAGATGCCGCCGCCGGTGCTGATCGGCTCGCGGCACACCCTGGACGGGTTGGTCTTCTCGCTGCCCACTGCCGCTCGTGATCTCGTCGAGGCGTTCTGGCCGGGTGCTCTGACGATCGTGATCGAGCACTCGCCGAGCCTGCAGTGGGACCTGGGCGACAAGACGGGCACTGTGGCGGTGCGGATGCCGCTGCACCCGGTGGCGCTGGAGGTGCTGCGCGAGACCGGTCCGATGGCGGTGTCGTCGGCCAACAAGACCGGGCAGCCCGCCGCGGTGACCGCCGAGGAGGCGCGTGACCAGCTCAGCTACTCGGTGCGGGCCTACCTGGAGGCGGGGCCCTGCCCGGACCCGGTGCCCAGCACGATCGTGGACCTGACCGGTGAGGTGCCGCAGTTGCTGCGGGCGGGGGCGATCCCGTTGGAGAAGCTGCGGGACGTTGTACCGGATCTCGTCGACGGTCGGGGGGTCTGAGTGCCCCCGTTCACGGTTCTGCACGTCTGCATGGGCAACATCTGCCGCTCGCCGATGGCGGAGCGGCTGCTCGCTCTGGCGGTGCGGGAGCGTCTGACGCGGCGTGCGGAGGACCCGGCTCAGGCCGAGGAGATGGTGCACAGCCACAGCGCGGGGACGGGTGGTTGGCACGCGGGCGAGGAGATGAACCCGCCGGCGGCACGACAGGTGACCGGCCGTGGTGGTGACGTCGAGGGGTTCGCGGCCCGCAAGTTGCGCTCGGACCACATCGACGCCGCCGACCTGGTCCTGACCGCGACCGCCGACCAGCAGGAGTACGTGGTGGCGCTGCGTCCGGACGCGGCGGCCCGCACGTTCGTGCTGGGTGAGTTCGGCCGGCTGTTGGCCGCTGTGGACGTCACCGCACTGCCGTCGGCCGAGGCGACCCCGGAGGCGGTGTACGCCCGGGGTGTGGCGTTGGTGGCTGCGGCTCACGACGCCCGGTTGGGGGCGTCGGCGCTGCCCACCGACGATCTGGACGACCCGTGGGGTCGCGGCGACCAGTGTTTCAGCCGGGTCGCCGACGAGATCGAGGAGACGGTCCACCCGCTGGCCGGCGCACTGCTGCCCTGAGCGCGGTGCGAGTTTCCTCCGGGTTTGGGGAAAACCAGGGGCTAAAGGGGCATTCCGGGTCATTCTGAACGGGTCCTAGCGTGACCGGCTCCTGCGGGGAGAGCTGATGATCCGGGCCCATCTCGACAAACTGCTGACCGTGGTGATCGCCGGAGTGCTGGCCGGGTTGGTACTGGCCGCAGCCGCCCTGCCGGCGGCCCTGGTCTTCGGGATCGGCTTCAGCAACCTGTCCACGCCGTATTCGGAGCTGCCGAACACGCTCCGCACGCCGCCGACAGCGCAGCGCTCCAACCTCTACGCCAACGACGGCACCACCCTGATCACCTCCTTCTACCAGGAGGACCGGGTGGACGTGCCGCTGCACGAGGTGGCTCCGGTCATGCGCCAGGCGATCATCGCCGCCGAGGACGTCCGGTTCTACCAGCACAGCGGCGTCGACCTGCGGGGCGTGGTGCGCGCGTTCACCGTCAACAAGCGCGACGGCCAGACCCGGCAGGGCGCGAGCACGCTCACCATGCAGTACGTCCGCAACGTGCTCAGCAGTGATCCGCGGCTGACCGAGGCGCAGCGGGTGGCCGCCACCGAGGTCACCACGGTGCGCAAACTCCAGGAGATGCGGTACGCGCTCGCGCTGGAACGGGAACTCGACAAGGAGGAGATCCTCACCCGCTACCTCAACATCGCGTACTTCGGCGCCGGGGCGTACGGCATCGCGGCGGCCAGCAAGCGCTACTTCTCCCGGTCTCCGGCGGACCTGACCCTGGCCCAGGCGGCGCTGCTGGCCGGCCTGGTCCGGTCGCCGGACAGCGACGACCCGATCAACGGCGACGCCGACAGCGCGTTGGAGCGGCGGGCGTACGTGTTGGAGCGGCTGGTGGAGTCGGGACAGGTGCCGGCGGACGTGGCGGCGGCGGCGCGGGCCGAGCCGTTGCAGCTGCGACCCAGCGAGACCCCGAACGACTGCACGGGGGTGCCCGAGACGCACAACGACTGGGGCTTCTTCTGCGACTGGTTCACCCGGTGGTGGAGCAGCCAGGCCGCGTTCGGGGCGAGCGCCGACGAGCGCCAGCGCACGCTGCGCCGGGGCGGATTCTCCATCGTGTCGTCGCTGGACCCGGCGGTGCAGCAGGCCACCACCGAGCAGGTGCTGAAGATCTACCGACCGACGGATGCGGAGGCCGTGCCGACCGCCGTGGTGCAGCCGGGCACCGGACGGGTGCTGGCCATGTCGGTGAACCGCGCCTACAGCGTGCAGGACAACCCGGTCGGGCAGAAGAACCGCCCGAACACCGTCAACCAGCTGGTCGCCGGTGGTGGGGCGATCGAGGGGTACCAGGGTGGCTCGACGTTCAAGCTCTTCACCATGCTGGCCGCGTTGGAGTCCGGCCTGCCGCTGTCGACCGAGTTCGTGGCGCCCACCCAACTGCTCACCCGGTTCCCGGTCACCGGGCAGGGGAGCTGCGACGGCCGCTGGTGTCCGTCGAACGCGAGTCCGTCGTCGATGGATGGCCCCCGCACCATGTGGAGCGCGTTCGGCCGCTCGGTGAACACGTACTTCGCCTGGCTCACCGAGAAGGTCGGCGCCGACCGGGTGGTGGAGATGGCCGAGCGGCTCGGCATCGTGCTGCGGGCCGACTCCGACGCCAACCTGGCCCGGCACGGCGCGAAGAACTGGGGTCCGTTCACCCTGGGCGTGGCCGCCACCACCCCGCTGGACCTGGCCACCGCGTACGCCACGGTGGCGGCGGAGGGGACCTGGTGCGCACCGTTGCCGGTGGTCTCGATCAGCGACTCGGGCGGTCGCCCGGTCGACGCCGCCAAGCCGGACTGCCGGCAGGTGCTCGACGCCGACGTGGCCAGGGCGGCCACCGACGCCTCGCGCTGCCCGGTCGGCGACCAGTCGATGTACGGGCGATGCGACGGCGCGACAGCGCCCGGACTGCGCGCGCAGGTCGGCCGCCCGGTGGCGGGCAAGACCGGAAGCTCGGAGCGGTACGAGACGGAGACGGTGGTGGCGTTCACGCCGCAGTTGGCGGTCGCCTCGATGGCGGCGAACCCGGACGACCCCCGGGACGCGGTCGGTCAGGCGGTGCAGGCCCGGATGGTGGACGCGGTCGGCAAGGTGCTCGTCGTCGGCCTGCGCGACCAGCCGGTACGCGACTTCGTCCCGCCCAGCGAACGAACCGCTCTCCAACTCACCGGCCCCCGCACCGGCAACTGACCCGGTCGGGTCAGGGGGATTGTTCGGCGTTGCGGGCTATGTTGCGGGCCATTCCGCCGAAGACCACAGCGTGGAACGGGGCCACCGACCCCCAGTAGGCGTGTCCGGCCAGGCCCCGGGGCAGGAAGACGGCACGTTGCTGGTACCGGCTGCGGCCGTCGTCGGCCGGCAGCACCCGCATCTCCAGCCAGGCCCGGCCGGGCAGCCGCATCTCGGCGCGCAGTCGCAGCAGCTCGCCCGGGACGATCTCCTCGACCCGCCAGAAGTCCAACGCCTCGCCGACCTGTAGGCGGTGCGGGTCGCGTCGGCCCCGACGCAGCCCGACCCCGCCGACCAGGCGGTCCAGCCAACCCCGGACGGACCAGGCGAGCGGGAACGAATACCAGCCGTGTTCGCCGCCGACACCTTCGACGACCCGCCAGAGCGCCGCCGGCGACGCGTCCACCGCCCGCTCCCGGACGTCGGTGTACGCGGTGCCACCGGACCATTCCGGGTCGCTGGGCAGCGGCTCCGCGGGGGCGTCCGGGCCGCTCGCCGTCGACCAGCGGGTCTCCACCTGGGCGTCGCGCACCTTGGCCAGCGCCAGCGCCACCGCCTCGTCGAAACCGGTCAGCCCGCCGGGTGGGTCGGGAACGTACCTGGCGATGTCGTGTTCGTGGGCGACCGCCTCGTGGATCAGGCTCTCCACCAGGGGACGAGCGATCGCGTTCGGCACCGGGGTGATCAGGCCGACCCAGTGCGAGGAGAGCGACGGGGTGAGCGGGCGGACCGGCAGGATGATCCGTCGGCGCAACCCGGCCACCCGGGCGTAGCGCTGCATCATGTCGAGGAAGGTCAGCACGTCCGGTCCGCCGACGTCGAAGCCCCGGTTGACCTCCGACGGCAGCTCGACGCAGCCGGCCAGGTAGTGCAGCACGTCGCGCACCGCGATCGGTTGGATCCGGTTGCGGACCCAGCGCGGGGTGATCATCGCGGGCAGCCGCTCGGTCAGGTAGCGCAGCATCTCGAACGACGCCGAACCGGACCCGATGATCACCGCGGCGCGCAGCACCGCCGTGGGCACCCCGCTGGACAGCAGGATCCGGCCCACTTCGGCGCGGGAGCGCAGGTGCGGGGAGGGGACCTCCTCGTCGGCGGCCGGCTCCGGGCCGCCCAGGTACACGATTCGGCGTACGCCGGCAGCGCGGGCCGCCGTCGCGAAGTTGGTGGCCGCCGTCCGGTCGGCCTGCTCGAAGTCGGGCCGACCCAGCGAGTGGACCAGGAAGTAGGCGACGTCCACGTCGGCGAACGCGGCCGCAAGCGTCTCCGGTCTGCTGAGGTCGCCCTCGACGATCTCCGCCGCGCCGGCCCAGGGCACGTCCCGCAGCCGCACCGCCTTGCGGGCGAGGCAGCGGACGGTGTGCCCGTTCGCGAGAAGCAGGGGCGTCAACCGCCCGCCGATGTATCCGGTGGCTCCGGTGACGAGGCATCTCACGGGTCCCAGTCTGCGGCCCCCTAGACTCGTTCGCTGTGGAGACCGAGACGAGCACCTTCTGGGGGCCGGATTTCGCGCAGCTCAGGGCCACCGATCCGGAGATCGCCGGGGTGGTCCTCGGCGAGCTGGAGCGGTTGCGGGGCGGCCTTCAGCTGATCGCCAGCGAGAACCTGACCTCGCCGGCGGTGCTGGCCGCGCTCGGTTCGACGCTCACCAACAAGTACGCCGAGGGCTACCCGGGCCGGCGTTACTACGGCGGCTGTGCCGAGGTGGACCGGGCGGAGGAGATCGGCATCGCCCGCGCCAAGGAGCTCTTCGGGGCGGAGCACGCCAACCTCCAGCCGCACTCCGGGGCGAGCGCCAACCTGGCCGCGTACGCCGCGCTGGTGCAGCCGGGTGACACGGTGCTGGCGATGGACCTGCCGCACGGCGGGCACCTCACCCACGGCAGCCGGGTGAACTTCTCCGGCAAGTGGTTCCACCCGGTCGGCTACCCGGTCCGGCCGGACACCGAGCTGATCGACTACGACGAGGTCCGGGACCTCGCTCGGACCCACCGACCCAAGCTGATCATCTGTGGTGCCACCGCGTACCCGCGCCTGATCGACTTCGCGCGGTTCCGGGAGATTGCCGACGAGGTCGGCGCGTACCTGATGGTGGACGCCGCGCACTTCATCGGTCTGGTCGCCGGCCGGGCGATCCCGTCCCCGGTGCCGTACGCCGACGTCGTCTGCGCCACCACCCACAAGGTGCTGCGCGGCCCGCGCGGCGGCATGATCCTGTGCCGCGAGGCGCTGGCCCAGCGGATCGACAAGGCGGTCTTCCCGTTCACCCAGGGCGGCCCGCTGATGCACGCCGTCGCGGCGAAGGCGGTCGCGCTGCGCGAGGCCGCCCAGCCGGAGTTCCAGACGTACGCCAGCCAGGTCGTCCGCAACGCCCAGGCGCTCGCCGCCGGGCTGGCCGACGAGGGGATGCGCCCGGTGTCGGGTGGCACCGACACCCATCTCGCGCTGATCGACCTGCGGGAGCTGGGGGTGACCGGCGCGGACGCCGAGCGCCGCTGCGACGCCGCGTCGATCACCCTGAACAAGAACGCCATCCCGTACGACCCGCAGCCGCCGATGGTGGCCTCCGGCATCCGGGTGGGCACGCCGAGCGTCACCACCCAGGGGATGCGCGAGGGGGAGCTGCGGCAGGTGGCCACGTTGATCGCGCGCGCGGTACGCACCGATCCCGGGGCGCCGGGAGGCACCGACGAGCTGACCCGGCTGGGTGCCGAGGTCGCCGAGCTGGTCGCGGCGTTTCCGGCGTACCCCCGTGGCTGAGCCCGGGGTGGTCGAGCCTGACAGCGACCGGCGGTGGCGGCTGCGGCACCTGCCGGTGTTGTTGGCCGCGTCGGTGGCGCTCGCCGTGGTCGCGGCGGTCGTCGGTGCGGTGACCGGCGGTGCGACGGCGGCGTTCGGCGCGGCGGCCGGGGTGGGCGTCACGGTGCTCAGCTACACGCTGACCACTGTGGTGCTGGCCCGGGCCGACCAGGTCAACCCTCAGCTGCTGCTCCCGCTCGGTGTGGGCCTGTACGTGCTGAAGTTCAGCCTGCTGGGTGGGGTGCTGGTGGCGGTGGGGTCCACCGGTTGGGCGGGGTTGATCCCGCTCTGCCTCGGCATCGTCGCCGGGGTGGCAGTGTGGACTGCGGTGCACCTCTGGTGGCTGACCACGGTGCACGCCCGCCGGCCGCGGGGCTGACCTGGCCGTCGGCCGGTCGTCCCACCAAGCGGACGCGCCGCAATGTGTCGGCCTCCGGTCATTTTCCCACGGGCGGAAGGGGAGTAGCGTGCCCACAGACGACGGCGCCCACGAGAAGCCCACACAACGACGGTTGTGCGGGGGGTGAGGCACAGCCTCGTCTTCCCGGCTGATATCGTTCGCCCCGTCATGGCTGGTGACCAAACCCCCCGTCCCGCCGGTGAACCTGACGATTATCCGTCCGGTGCCGGTCAGGGTTGGACCGCGCTCAGCTACCTCATCGGAGGAATGCTCGTGTGGGGTTTCATCGGCTGGCTGGTCGACCAGTGGCTCGATACAGGTGGCGTCGCCACCGGGATCGGCGTCGTGCTCGGCGTGACCGGGGGGATCATCCTCGTCGTCCGTCGGCTCGGCACGCCTACTTAGGAAGGGACACGGTGTTCGGACAGGCGAACGTTCTGGCAGCGGGCCAGGCGGCATTCCCACCCAGCGTGGACGACTTCTACCTGCCCGCGATCGTGCCCTGGGGCGCGGAGAACGCCCCGTGGTTCACCAAGTTCACGCTGATGATCTGGCTCGCGGTCGGCGTTTTGATCATCTTCTTCCTGGCGACCTATCGGAACCCGAAGTTGGTGCCGACCAAGAAGCAGTGGTTCGCCGAGTCGATCTACGGCTTCGTGCGCAACAACATCTCGGTCGACATGATCGGGCACCAGGGTGTGCGGTTCGCGCCCTACTTCACGACGCTCTTCTGCTTCGTGCTGCTGACGAACGCGTTCGCGATCATTCCGTTCTTCCAGATCTCGCCGAACTCGCACATCGCCTTCCCGGCGATCCTCGCGGTGATCAGCTACGTGCTGTTCAACTACATCGGCATCCGGCACCACGGGTTCGGCAAATACTTCAAGCACGCCCTGATCCCGCCGGCACCGTGGTACATCCTGCCGCTGCTGATCCCGATCGAGGCGTTCTCGACCTTCATCATTCGGCCGTTCTCGCTTGCCGTTCGTCTCTTCGCGAACATGTTCGCCGGCCACATGCTCCTGCTGGTCTTCACGCTCGGCGGCTTCGCGATGCTCAACGCCAACGCCTGGCTGGCGCCGATCTCGGTGGTCTCCTGGGTGATGACCGTGGCGCTGACCCTCCTCGAGGCGCTGGTCATCGTGTTGCAGGCCTACGTCTTCACCGTGCTGAGCGCCAGCTACATCCAGGGCGCGCTCGCCGAAGAGCACTGATCCACGCACCAACCGTTGTCGTCCCGCGTGAGAGTCACGCGTGATAACCAGGAGGAACCACACCAATGGACGCTAGCGTTCTCGCCGAGGTCACCGGTAGCACCGCTGCCATCGGCTACGGTCTCGCCGCCATCGGCCCGGGCATCGGCGTTGGCCTGGTCTTCGCCGCCTACATCCAGTCGACCGCCCGGCAGCCCGAGTCGTCGCGCATGACCCTGCCGTACGTCTGGATCGGCTTCGCCGTCATCGAGGCGCTCGCGCTGTTCGGCATCGCCTTCGGCTTCATCTGGGCCGGCTGATTCCGCCCCTTCCGACCGGGAGGTCACCCATGTTGTTCCTCCTCGCCGCCGAGGGTGGTGAGTCAGACCACAACCCGATCATTCCGATCTGGCAGGAGATCGTGGTCGGCACGGTCGCCTTCGCCGTGCTCTGCTTCGTGCTGATGAAGTTCGTCTTCCCGCGCATGGAGCAGACGTTCCAGGCTCGGGTCGACGCGATCGAGGGCGGCATCAAGCGCGCCGAGGCCGCCCAGGCCGAGGCGAACCAGCTGCTCGAGCAGTACCGTGCCCAGCTCGCCGAGGCCCGGACCGACGCCGCCAAGATCCGTGACGACGCTCGGGCCGACGCCGAGGGCATCCGGCAGGACATCCTCGCCAAGGCGCGGGAGGAGTCCGACCGGGTCATCCAGGCCGGCAAGGACGCGCTCGCCGCCGAGCGGGCCACCATCGTGCGCGAGCTGCGCGCGGAGGTCGGCACCATCGCGGTGGACCTGGCCAGCAAGATCGTCGGCGAGTCGCTGGCCGACGAGGCACGGCGCAAGGGCACCGTCGACCGGTTCCTGAGCGGTCTCGAGAGCACGGGGGCCCGCTGATGCAGGCCGCCAGCCGGGAGTCGTACAAGCTCGCGGCCGAGCGCCTCGACGCGTACGTCCGCGGCGCGGAGCCGTCGGCGGTGGCCTCCACCGCCGACGCCATCCTCTCCGTGGCGGGGCTGCTGCGGCGCGAGCCGCGGCTGCGCCGGGCGTTGTCCGAGCCGGCCCGTTCCGGTGAGGACCGCGGGGCGCTGCTCGGCGACATGCTGGGCGGGCGGATCGGCGCCGATGCGCTCGACCTGCTCGTCTCCCTGGTCTCCGGCCGCTGGTCGGCACCGTCGGAGTTGCTCGACGGCACCGAGCGGCTGGGTGTGGAGGCGCTGCTCGCCAGCGCCGACAAGGCCGGCGAGCTGGGCGAGGTCGAGGACGAGCTGTTCCGCTTCGGTCAGGTGGTGACCGGTCAGACGGCGCTGAGCAACGCGCTCGCCGACCCGGTCGCCCCGGTCGAGCAGCGGGCCACCCTGGCCCGCGAGCTGCTCGCCGACAAGGCCCGCCCGGTCACCGTCCGCCTCGTCGAGGCAGCGCTCGGCGGGTTCGGGGGACGCTCCTTCAGTGGCGCGCTCACCCGGCTGGTCGAGCTGGCCGCCGACCGGCGTGACCGGCAGGTGGCGTACGTGACCGTCGCGGCCCCGTTGAGTGACGAGGACGAGCGTCGACTGGGTGCGAGCCTCACCGCGATATACGGTCGAGAGGTGTCCGTCAAGCAGACGGTCGACCCCGCCGTTCTCGGTGGCGTGAGCGTCCGGGTCGGTTCCGACCTGTACGACGGCACCATCCTGCGCCGCCTCAACGAGACCCGCAACGCGCTCGCGAAGCGCTGAGCAGCTTCGCCGCTCACACACTGAGCGGCTTCGCCGCCCAGTGTCAGGGCGGTTGTGTCGCCCAGCATCCGGGCGGCTCCGCCGCCCAGCGCCCGGATTGACAGACGCCATTCGGACCGGTTGGTACTAGGTATCCCGGGCCCCTGAATTTTAAGGAAGCAGAGGATGGCCGAGCTGACCATCTCGACGGAGGAGATTCGCGGCGCCCTGGAGCGCTACGTCTCCTCCTACTCGTCCGACGTCTCCCGCGAGGAGGTCGGCACCGTCGCCGACACCGGTGACGGTATCGCCCACGTCGAGGGCCTGCCCTCGACCAAGACCAACGAGCTCCTGGAGTTCGAGGACGGCACGCTCGGCGTGGCGTTGAACCTCGACGTGCGGGAGATCGGCGTCGTCGTCCTCGGTGACTCCGCCAAGCTGGAGGAGGGGCAGCGGGTCAAGCGCACCGACCGCGTGCTCTCGGTTCCGGTTGGTGACGCCTTCCTCGGCCGCGTGGTCAACGCGCTCGGCCAGCCGATCGACGGCCTCGGCGACATCGCCGAAGAGGGCTACCGCGAGCTGGAGCTGCAGGCTCCGAACGTGATGGCCCGGCAGTCCGTGTTCGAGCCGCTGCAGACCGGCATCAAGGCCATCGACGCCATGACCCCGATCGGTCGGGGCCAGCGGCAGCTGATCATCGGTGACCGGAAGACCGGCAAGACCACCGTCGCGCTGGACGCCATCCTCAACCAGCGGGACAACTGGCGCACCGGCGACCCGAAGAAGCAGGTCCGCTGCATCTACGTCGCCATCGGCCAGAAGGCCTCCACCATCGCCTCGATCAAGGGGCAGCTGGAGGAGGCGGGCGCGCTGGAGTACACGACCATCGTCGCCTCGCCCGCGTCCGACCCGGCCGGCTTCAAGTACCTGGCCCCGTACACCGGCTCGTCCATCGGGCAGCACTGGATGTACGGCGGCAAGCACGTCCTGATCGTCTTCGACGACCTGAGCAAGCAGGCCGAGGCGTACCGGGCCGTGTCGCTGCTGCTGCGTCGCCCGCCGGGCCGTGAGGCGTACCCGGGTGACGTCTTCTACCTGCACTCGCGTCTGCTGGAGCGCTGCGCGAAGCTCTCCGACGAGCTGGGTGGCGGCTCGATGACCGGTCTGCCGATCATCGAGACGAAGGCCAACGACATCTCGGCCTTCATCCCGACCAACGTCATCTCGATCACCGACGGCCAGATCTTCCTGGAGACCGACCTGTTCAACCAGGGCGTTCGTCCGGCGATCAACGTCGGCACCTCGGTCTCCCGGGTCGGCGGCGCCGCCCAGGTGAAGCCGATGCGCAAGGTCGCCGGTTCGCTGCGGCTCAACCTGGCCCAGTACCGCGAGCTGGAGGCGTTCGCCGCCTTCGCCTCCGACCTGGACCGGGCCTCCCGGGCCCAGCTGGACCGCGGTGTCCGGCTGGTCGAGCTGCTCAAGCAGCCGAACTACTCGCCGTACCCGGTGCAGGAAGAGGTCGTCTCGGTCTGGGCCGGCACCGAGGGCAAGCTGGACGACATCCCGGTGGGTGACGTCCGGCGCTTCGAGGCCGAGTTCCTCCAGTACCTGCGGCACAAGCACGAGGGTGTGCTGGCCGGGATCGCCGACAACCAGTGGGGCGACGACATCGTCAACTCGCTGGACACGGCGATCACCGAGTTCAAGCAGGTCTTCCTCAACAAGGAGGACGAGCGCAAGGTCAACGACGCGCCGGCCGCTCCGCTCGAGGGTGACGAGAACCGCGAGACGGTGACCCGCTTCCGCGACGGCGCGACCGACCGCCCGGCCGAGAGCTGATCCCATGGCGGCCCAGGTACGCGTTCTTCGTCAACGAATCCGCTCGGCGAAGTCGATGAAGAAGATCACCAAGGCGATGGAGCTCGTGGCGACGAGCCGGATCGCCAAGGCTCAGGCCCGGGTGCAGGCGTCCCTGCCGTACGCCCAGGCCATCACCGGCGTGCTCACGGCGCTGGCGTCCAACGCGCGGATCGACCACCCGTTGCTCACCCCGCGCGAGCGGGTGCGGCGGGCGGGCGTCCTGTTGGTCACCAGCGACCGTGGCCTGGCCGGCGGCTACAGCTCCAACGCGATCAGGATGGCCGAGTCGCTGATCGCGCGCCTCAGGGCGGACGGCAAGGAGCCGGTGCTCTACGTCATCGGACGTAAGGGTGTCGGGTTCTACCGATTCCGTGACCGGCCGATCGAGGCGAACTGGACCGGCTTCAGCGAGCAGCCGTCGTTCGAGGACGCCCGTGCCGTGGGTGAGACGCTGATCAAGGCGTTCACGGCCGGTGCGGACGACGTCGACGGCGGCGCTGGCGCGGACGGGGTGCTCGGCGTCGACGAGTTGCACATCGTCTACACCGAGTTCCACTCGCTGATGACGCAGAACCCGGTCACCAAGGTCATCGGTCCGATGCAGGTGGAGGACCGGCCGCGCTCCGAGGGGCTGCTGCCGGCGTACGAGTTCGAGCCGGAGGCGGAGGCGCTGCTCGACGCGCTCCTGCCGAGGTACATCAACACGCGGATCTACGCGGCGTTGATCGAGTCGGCGGCGAGTGAGTCGGCGGCGAGGCGGCGGGCGATGAAGAGCGCCACCGACAACGCCGAAGAGATGATCGAGAAGTACACGCGTGAGATGAACTCGGCCCGCCAGGCTGGGATCACCCAGGAGATCAGCGAGATCGTCGGCGGCGCCAACGCGCTGGCCGCGTCGGGAAGTGAAGTGTGATGACTGCCCCAGTAGAGACCAAGACGGCCACGGGTCGCGTGGTCCGGGTCATCGGCCCGGTCGTCGACGCCGAGTTCCCGCGCGACGCCATGCCGGCCCTGTTCAACGCCCTGAACGTCACCGTGAGCCTGTCCGGCGGTGAGAAGACGCTGACCCTGGAGGTCGCCCAGCACCTGGGTGACAACCTGGTCCGCGCGATCTCGATGCAGCCGACGGACGGTCTGGTTCGCGGCGCGGAGGTTCGTGACTCCGGTTCGCCGATCACCGTTCCGGTGGGCGACGCGGTCAAGGGCCACGTGTTCAACGCGATCGGCGAGGTGCTCAACCTCAAGGAGGGCGAGACCCTCACCCCGGACGACCGGTGGGGTATCCACCGCAAGGCCCCGGCCTTCGCGGACCTGGAGCCGAAGACCGAGATGCTGGAGACCGGCATCAAGGTCATCGACCTGCTCGCCCCGTACGTCAAGGGCGGCAAGATCGGCCTGTTCGGTGGCGCGGGCGTGGGCAAGACGGTGCTCATCCAGGAGATGATCACCCGTGTCGCCCGTAACTTCGGTGGTACCTCGGTCTTCGCCGGCGTGGGTGAGCGCACCCGTGAGGGCAACGACCTCATCGCCGAGATGACCGAGTCCGGCGTCATCGACAAGACCGCGCTGGTCTACGGCCAGATGGACGAGCCGCCGGGCACCCGTCTGCGGGTGGCGCTCTCCGCGCTGACCATGGCGGAGTACTTCCGGGACGTGAAGAAGCAGGAGGTGCTGCTCTTCATCGACAACATCTTCCGCTTCACCCAGGCCGGTTCGGAGGTCTCCACCCTGCTCGGCCGTATGCCGAGCGCCGTGGGTTACCAGCCGACCCTGGCCGACGAGATGGGCGAGCTCCAGGAGCGGATCACCTCCGTCCGGGGCCAGGCCATCACCTCGATGCAGGCGATCTACGTGCCGGCGGACGACTACACCGACCCCGCCCCGGCCACCACGTTCGCCCACCTGGACGCGACCACCAACCTGGAGCGGTCGATCTCCGACAAGGGCATCTACCCGGCCGTGGACCCGCTGGCGTCCTCGTCCCGGATCCTTGCCCCGGAGTTCGTCGGCCAGGACCACTTCCAGGTCGCCACCGAGGTGAAGCGGATCCTGCAGCGCTACAAGGACCTGCAGGACATCATCGCCATCCTCGGTATCGAGGAGCTCTCCGAGGAAGACAAGATCACCGTGGCCCGGGCCCGGCGGATCGAGCGCTTCCTGTCGCAGAACACGTACGCCGCGGAGCAGTTCACCGGTGTTCCGGGCTCGACGGTTCCGATCAAGGAGACCATCGAGGCGTTCCGTAAGATCAGCGAGGGTGAGTACGATCACTTCCCCGAGCAGGCGTTCTTCATGTGCGGCGGTCTCGAGGACCTGGAGAAGAAGGCTGAGGAGCTGATGAAGGGCTGACCAGCCCGATCAGATCCGCAACAAAAAGACTGCCCCGGCAACGCCGGGGCAGTCTTTTGTTCATGTTCGCGTCCTATCATCGTCGCGGTCCGTTAGCGGTGGTCGTCGGTTCCACGGCACCCGAGATACGGTCGTTCCGCGCTCACCCGAACGAGCGTTGATCCTTGCAACCTTTCGGCGACGTGCGCCCGTCTTTAACCCGTGGGCGTAACGAACGGAGATGCTCGTGGGTAAGGCCGGCAAGAGTGGCCGCAGGTCGTCCGTCTGGCGGGGTGTGCCGCGTTGGGCCAAGATCTGCACGGTGTTCGGCACCGTGCTGACGGTGCTCAGTGGGGCAGTGCTGGTCGGCTCCGAGGTGCTGATGGCGCGCTACGAGGGTGCCGTCGGCAAGGCGGACCTGTTCGGTGACCAGGCGGCGGGCGCTCAGGCGAAGAAGAGCGACATCAAGGGTCCGCTCAACATCCTGCTGGTCGGCATCGACCCGCGTACGCCGACGGCGGCACCACTGGCAGACTCGATCATGGTGCTACACGTGCCGGCGTCGATGGACCGCGCCTACCTGTTCTCGATGCCTCGGGACCTCTACGTGCGCATCCCGCCGTTCAAGAAGGCCGAGTTCCTGGGCGAGACCACGAAGATCAACGCTGCCATGTCACACGGCAGCAAGGTCCCGGGGGCGAACCCCGACGCGGCCCGGGGCTTCGAGCTGCTGGCGACGACAGTGCAGAACGTGACGGGCATCAAGCGATTCGACGCCGGCGCGATCATCAACTTCAGCGGTTTCCAGAAGATCGTCGACGCCATGGGTGGCGTCGACATGTACATCGAGCGGGAGGTGCGGTCCGAGCACAAGCAGCCGGACGGTAAGGCGCGACCGGGCAACACCCGCGGTGAGGGCTACGTCGGCCCGCAGGCGGTGTACAAGAAGGGCAACCAGCACCTGAGTGGGTGGCAGGCGCTGGACTACGTGCGGCAGCGTTACCCGAAGAACGGCGTTCCGGATTCGGACTACGGCCGGCAGCGCCACCAGCAGCAGTTCGTCAAGGCGATGGTCGGCCAGGCGTTCAGCGCCGACGTGGTGTCCAACCCGGTCAAGCTGGACAAGGTTCTCCGCGCCGCCGGTCAGTCGCTGATCTTCAACGGTCGGGGCAACAGCGTTGTCGACTTCGGGCTCGCCCTGAAGGACATCCGCCCGAACACCATCGAGATGATCAAGCTTCCGGGTGGCGGGGTGTACGACGGCAAGAGGTACCTGGGTGAGCAGTTCCAGGAGGGGGTCCCGGACTTCTTCACCGCACTGCACAACGAGCAGCTCGATCCGTTCCTGTTGGAGCACCCCGAATTCGTGAACAAGACGAAATAGTCGTGACGCCGATGTCCCCCACCCGCGTGGGGCGCGCCCCGGCGTCAGGCTAGACTTTCGGCAATCCGTAGCCGCAGCAAGGAGACAGCGTGGCACAGCAGCTTCACGTCGAGCTCGTCGCCGTCGAGGAGAAGGTCTGGTCGGGTGAGGCCGAGATGGTCGTCGCCCGGACGACCGAGGGCGAGCTCGGTGTCCTGCCGGGCCACGCGCCGCTGCTCGGCCAGCTCGCCGAGCCCGGCCAGGTGCGCATCAAGCTCGCTGGTGGCGAGCAGGTCTCCTACGAGGTCGCTGGCGGCTTCCTCTCGGTGAGCGCCGACGGTGTCACCGTGTTGGCCGAGAGCGCAACCCCGGTTTCCGCGCAGAGCCGCTGAGTCAGACCGGGGATGGAGATCGTCGAGGGATTCGGGATCGGCGTAGTCGTCATCCTCGTCGCGCTTCTGATCCTCTTCGTCCGGCGAGCTCTGGTCACCCGTAGCGGTGGCATCATCCGGCTCAGCGTCCGAGTCACCACCGTACTGGACGGTCGCGGCTGGTCGCCCGGTTTCGGCCGCTTCGTCGGCGACGAGCTGCGGTGGTACCGGATGTTCAGCTTCGCGATCCGGCCCAAGCGGGTGCTGTCGCGCAAAGGGCTGGCGGTCGAGCGCCGACGGTTGCCCGAAGGTCAGGAACGGCTCTCCATGCCGGCCGACTGGGTGATCCTCCGCTGTACCAGTCACCATGCACCGGTGGAGATCGCCATGGCGCGATCGACAGTCACCGGCTTTCTCTCCTGGCTCGAGGCCGCCCCTCCGGGGGCGGTCTCGCCGCGTATGGCCTCCCAGGACTGGCCGGCTGCCTGACGGCGGCCTGCACAACGTGCGGCCAGCTTGATCGACACCGTATTGCCGATGTGGCGGTGTCGGAGCCAGCAAGTTGCCGCCACATCGCCGAACTGGTGTCGATCATCATCTGCGTAGAGCGCCCGGCGAGAAGCCTGTGTTTTTCAGGCGTGGCCGTGGCGGGACGGGGAACCCACCCCTGCCCGAGATGAGAACCCATCCCGCCAGGGGCGGGAGCCCGCCTCGACGTGGTGCCCAGCGCCGACGTTCAGCGCTTGCCGCCCGGCACCCATAGCACGTCTCCAGCCGGATTTGCCGTTCTTGACAGGATAAAGAGCAGATCGGAGAGCCGGTTGAGATACTTTGCCGGGAGCGTGCTGGTTCGTTCCGGATCGTGGCTGACCAGCGCCCAGGCCGCCCGTTCGGCTCGCCGGGCGATGGTCCGTGCCACGTGCAGCAGTGCCGCGCCGGCGGTGCCGCCCGGGAGGATGAAGGAGTCGAGCGTGCTCAGGCGTGCGTTGTACTCGTCGCACCAGCCCTCCAGGCGCTCGACGTACTCCTCGGTCACCCGCAGCGGTGGGTACTTCGGCTCCGGCTCGACGGGGGTGGACAGGTCGGCGCCGACGTCGAACAGGTCGTTCTGCACCGACGCCAGAACGCCCCGCAGTTCCTCGTCGAGCTGGCCCAGGGCGATCGCGACGCCGATCGCCGCGTTGCACTCGTCGACATCCGCGTACGCGGCGATGCGCGGATCGGTCTTCGGCACCTGCTCGTTGTTGCTCAGCCTGGTCATGCCGGCGTCGCCGGCCTTGGTGTAGATGCGCGTGAGGTGGACGGCCATGACGCACAGCCTACGGATTCCCGACCTGACGATCCCGGCGCGGCCGGACAGCACTCCCAGTTGGCCGGTGGTGGTAGGCCCCGGCGACGCGGGCGACCCGGCGGTCAACGACGTCGACGTCATCCGGGTGCACGGTGACGCCCGGCTGGCCGGCACCGTGCACGTGGTGGGTGCCAAGAACTCGGCGTTGAAGCTGATGGCCGCCGCGCTGCTCGCGCCCGGCCGCAGTGTGATCACGAACGTCCCGCGGATCACCGATATCGCGATCATGGGGGAGGTGCTGCGTCGGTTGGGCTGTGACGTCCAGTTCGACGCGGACGATCCGGTCGATCCGATGGTCGCGCAGGGCGGGATCGCCCGGTCCCGTTCGGTGACCATCGACGTGCCCGAGCAGCCGGGCGCCGACGCCGACTACGACCTGGTCCGCCGGTTGCGTGCGTCGATCTGCGTGCTCGGCCCACTGCTGGCCCGTCGGGGGTACGTGCGGGTGGCGCACCCCGGCGGGGACGCCATCGGCTCCCGTGGGCTGGACATGCACATCTCCGGTCTGACCCGGATGGGCGCGGAGATCTCCGGTGAACACGGCTTCGTCATCGCGTCAGCCCCGCACGGGTTGCGCGGTGCGGACATCGTGTTGGACTTCCCCAGCGTCGGCGCGACCGAGAACCTGGTGATGGCGGCCGTGCTGGCCCAGGGCACCACGATGATCGACAACGCGGCCCGGGAGCCGGAGATCGTCGACATCTGCACGATGCTCAACCAGATGGGCGCGCGGATCGCCGGTGCGGGCACGTCCACGTTGCGGATCACCGGGGTTTCCGGGCTGCGTCCGGTCCGACACGCCACGGTGGGGGATCGGATCGTGGCGGGCACGTGGGCGTTCGGGGCGGCGATGACCCGGGGGGACGTGACGGTGACCGGGCTGGACCCGGCGTACCTGGAGGTCGCGCTGGACAAGGTGGTCGCGGCCGGCGGCCTGGTGGAGACCCGGGGGGACGGCTTCCGGGTACGGATGGACGACCGGCCCCGGGCGGTGGACGTGGTGACGCTGCCGTACCCCGGCTTCGCCACCGACCTGCTGCCGATGGCGATCGGTCTGGCGGCGGTCAGCGACGGCGCCTCCCTGATCACCGAGAACATCTTCGACGGCCGGTTCATGTTCGCCAACGAGATGATGCGGCTCGGTGCGGACATCAAGACCGACGGACACCACGCGGTGGTCCGTGGGCGGGACCGTCTCTCCGGCGCACCGGTACGGGCCACCGACATCCGTGCCGGTGCCGGGCTGATCATCGCCGGGCTCTGCGCGGAGGGGGTCACCGAGGTCTCCCACGTCCACCACGTCGACCGGGGCTATCCGGACTTCGTGGCCGACCTGCGCGCGCTCGGGGTGGCGGTCGAGCGGGGCACCACGCCGGAGGAGCCGTCGCTGGAGATCTGAGACAGCCGCCCACGACGCCACTTAGCCATCGTTCAGGCTCGCGGACTAGGGTGCAGTCAGGCACTCAATCGCAGCGAGGGAGAAGTAGATGGCGGGTCGACTCGCGGTCGTCGGGGCTGGGCTGATGGGCTCCGGCATCGCCCAGGTGGCGGCGCAGGCGGGCTGGCAGGTGACGCTGCGCGACCTGGACGACGCGGCCACCGACCGAGGGCTCGGCGGCATCCGGAAGTCGCTGGAGAAGTTCGCCGAGAAGGGCCGGATCGAGGCGTCCGAGGTCGAGGCGACGCTGGCCCGGATCACCCCGACCACCGACCTGGAAGCGGCGGCCGACGCGGACATCGTGGTCGAGGCGGTCTTCGAGCGGCTGGAGATCAAGCACGAGGTGTTCCGCGCCCTGGACAAGATCTGCAAGTCGGACGCCGTGCTCGCCACGAACACGTCGGCCATTCCGGTCACCCAGATCGCCGCGGTGACCGAGCGTCCCGAGGCGGTCGTCGGCACCCACTTCTTCTCCCCGGTGCCGATGATGCAGCTCTGCGAGCTGGTCCGCGGTTACAAGACCAGCGACGCCACGCTGGACACCGCGCGGGCCTTCGCCGAGGAGATCGGCAAGACGGTCGTGGTGGTCAACCGGGACATCGCCGGTTTCGTCACCACCCGGTTGATCTCCGCCCTGGTGGTGGAGGCCGTCAAGCTGGTGGAGTCCGGCGTGGTGTCGGCGGAGGATCTGGACACGGCCTGCCGCCTGGGCTTCGGGCACGCGATGGGCCCGCTCGCCACCACCGACCTGACCGGCGTGGACGTGCTGCTGCACGCCTCGAAGAACATCTACACCGACACGGCCGACGAGAAGTTCTTCCCGCCGGAGCTGCTCCAGCGGATGGTCACGGCCGGCGACCTGGGCCGCAAGACCGGCAAGGGTTTCTACACGTACTGAGTGTGGCGACCGGGGCGGACGTCCGCCCCGGTCGGCCGCTCAGCCGTCGCGCTTGGTGGTCCAGCGGAAGGTGGTCAGGCAGAGCACCACGCCGATCACGCACCACAGGACCAGCACCAGCGCGACCCGTCCCAGCTCGAACGAGCCGCCCGGCTCCTGCGCGCCGAAGCTCTCCGGCAGGAAGACCGCGCGCAGCCCCTGGCACATCCACTTGAGCGGGAACAGCGCCGCGACCTGCTGCATCCAGGTGGGCAGGTCGGTGAAGACGAAGAACACCCCGGAGATGAACTGGAGCACCAGGGCGACCGGGGTGACCACGGCGGAGCCGCTGCGCGCGGTGCGGGCCAGCGACGAGATGGCGATGCCGCACAGGGTGCACGCGGTCACGCCGAGCACGGAGACCCAGCCGAAGGTGAACCACTTGCCGGCGGTGCCCGGCAGGTCGAGGTCGAACAGCGCCACCGCGACGGCCAGCAGCAGCACGGTCTCGGCGATGCCGATCGCCACCACCATGATCACCTTGCCGGCGAACCAGACCCACTTCGGCATCGGCGTGCCCCGGTAGCGCTTGAGCACCCCACGGTCCCGCTCGACGGGGATCCAGATGCCGAGGTTCTGGAAGCTCACCGTCATCAGGCCGGTCGCGATCATGCCGGTGATGAAGTACTGGGTGAACTTCACCCCACCGCCGATCGTCCCGTCGAAGATCGACGCGAAGATCAGGATCATGATGATGGGGAAGCCCATCGTGAAGACCACGGACTCCCGGCTGCGCAGGAACTGGGTGATCTCCAGCCGGCCCTGGCGCAGTGCGAGCGCGCCGGCGCTCGGCCGTCGGCCGGGGGTCGCGGCGACCGGCGTCGCCGGCTTCGTCGTGGTCGTCATCGTCCGTGTCCGATCATGGTGAGGTAGACGTCCTCCAGGGTCGGCCGGGTCACCGTGAGCCCGGGGACCTCGCCGCCGTGACGCGCGGCCAGGTCGGCCACGAAGACCGTCGGCGTCGCGGTCTGCGCGCTCTCCAGCGCCCCTTCCGGGGTACGCCAGGAAACCGTGGCGAGGGCGTCCTGCCGATTGCCCAGCTGGTTGGGAGCGGCGACCTCCACCAGCCGACCGCCGGCGATCACGCCGACCCGGTCGGCGAGGGCTTCGGCCTCGTCCAGGTAGTGGGTGGTGAGCACGATGGTGGTGCCGGCCGCGGCGAGGTCGCGGATCAGCTCCCAGAATTCGCGGCGGGCCTCCGGGTCGAAACCCGTGGTCGGCTCGTCGAGGAAGAGCAGCTCGGGGCGACCGATGATGCCCAGCGCCACGTCCAGGCGGCGCTTCTGCCCGCCGGAGAGGGTGTGTGTGCGGGCCCTCGCCTTGCCGGCCAGCCCGACCCGCTCGATCACCTTGTCCGGGTCGTCGGCGCCGGGGTAGAAGCCCGAGAAGTGCCGGACCACCTCGGCCACCGTCAGCTCGTCGAACTCGCCGGTGCCCTGGAGCACGATGCCGACGCGGGACCGCCAACTGGCGTCGGGGTTCGCCGGGTCCGCGCCGAGCACGGAGACCTCGCCGGCATCCCGGTGCCGGTAACCCTCAAGGATCTCCACCGTGGTGGTCTTGCCGGCGCCGTTCGGGCCGAGCAACGCGAACACCTCGCCACGGTGCACGTCGAGGTCCACGCCCGCCACCGCCACGTTGTCGCCGTACGCCTTACGCAGCCCTCGGACGGAGATGGCCAGCTCGTCATCCATGCCGTCCAGTGTGCGTCCTGGCAGCAACGGGCGGGTGCCCGGGGTGTGGCGATGCGCGCCACTGCGGGTGCTTAGCGCCCGGTCGTCCTCGACATGGACCTGTGTGGTTTTCCACAGCCCTTTTTACTGGGCGGTAACTTAAACTCCGGCCATGGATGAGACGGCATTTCCGGGGCGGCTGCCCGAGCGGGACCGCCCGTGGGTGATGCGCACCTACGCCGGCCACTCGTCGGCGGCCGCGACCAACGCGCTCTTCCGCCGAAACCTGGCGAAGGGGCAGACCGGCCTCTCGGTCGCCTTCGACCTGCCCACCCAGACCGGGTACGACCCGGACCACGAGCTGGCCTCAGGTGAGGTCGGCCGGGTCGGCGTGCCGGTGGCCCACCTCGACGACATGCGGGCGCTGTTCGACGGCATCCCGCTCGCCGAGATGAACACCTCGATGACCATCAACGCCCCGGCGATGTGGTTGCTCGCCCTCTACGCCGGTGTGGCGTCGGAGCAGGACGCCGAGTTGACCCGCTGCGCGGGCACCACACAGAACGACATCATCAAGGAGTACCTGTCCCGCGGGACGTACATCTTCCCGCCGGCCGCGTCGCTGCGGCTCACCGCCGACGTGGTGGCGTACACGCTGCGGGAGATGCCGCGCTGGAACCCGGTCAACATCTGCTCGTACCACCTCCAGGAGGCCGGTGCCACGCCCGTGCAGGAGGTCGGCTTCGCGCTGGCCACCGCGGTCGCCGTGCTCGACGCGGTCCGCGACTCCGGTCAGGTGCCCGCCGAACGGACGGGCGACGTCGTGCAGCGGGTGTCGTTCTTCGTCAACGCCGGGGTGCGTTTCGTCGAGGAGATCGCCAAGATGCGCGCGTTCGGCGTGCTCTGGGACGAGATCACCCGGGAGCGGTACGGGGTCACGGAGGCCCGGCAACGGCGGTTCCGCTACGGGGTGCAGGTGAACTCGCTCGGCCTCACCGAGGCGCAGCCGGAGAACAACATCCAACGCATCGTGCTGGAGATGCTCGGCGTCACGATGTCCCGCGACGCGCGGGCCCGCGCCGTGCAACTGCCCGCCTGGAACGAGGCGCTCGGCCTGCCCCGCCCGTGGGACCAGCAGTGGTCGCTGCGGATGCAGCAGGTCCTGGCGTACGAGTCGGACCTACTCGAATATCCCGACCTCTTCGCCGGCTCACACGTGATGACCGCGTTGGTCGACGAGATCGTCACCGGGGCGCGGGTCGAGTTGGACAAGATCCTCGAACTGGGCGGCGTGATCGCCGCCGTGGAGACCGGGTACCTCAAGAGCGCCCTGGTCGCCTCGCTGGCCGAGCGCCGCCGCCGGATCGAGTCCGGCGCCGACGTGGTGGTCGGGGTCAACAGGTACGCCGAGACCGAACCGTCCCCGCTCACCACCGCCGGAGCGGACGCCGTCGAGCAGGTCGACCCGGCCGTCGAGGCGGCCGCCGTCGACCGCGTACGCCGATGGCGTGCCGATCGGGACGGTGCGGCCGTGGACGCGGCTCTCGCCCGGCTCCGCGCGGACGCCGCGAGCACCGCCAACCTGATGCCGGCGACCCTGGACTGTGTGCGGGCCGGGGTGACCACCGGCGAGTGGGCCGGCGCGCTGCGTCAGGTCTTCGGCGAGTACCGCGCACCGACCGGCCTCGCCGGCGCCACCGGCAGCGGTGGCGACCCGGGGCTCGCGGCCGTCCGGGAACGGGTCACCGCCACCGCCCGCGAGCTGGGCAGCGGCCGGCTGCGGCTGCTGGTCGGCAAACCCGGCCTGGACGGGCACTCCAACGGCGCGGAGCAGATCGCGGTACGCGCCCGCGACGCCGGTTTCGAGGTCGTCTACCAAGGCATCCGGTTGACCGCCGCGCAGATCGTCGCCGCCGCCGTCGAGGAGGACGTCGACCTGGTCGGGCTGTCCGTGCTGTCCGGGTCGCACCTGGCCGCCGTGCCCGCGGTGCTCGACGGGCTGCGCGCCGCCGGCCGGGCGGACCTGCCGGTGGTGGTGGGCGGCATCATCCCGGCCGGCGACGCGGACACCCTCCGGGCCGCCGGGGTGGCCCGGGTGTTCACCCCGAAGGACTTCGCCCTCACCGACATCATCGACGACCTGGTGACGGTCATCCGTAGCGCCAACGACCTGCCCTGACGGGACGCGCCCCGGACGTCAGACGCGGAACCCGGCGGCGCGGGCCGCGTCACGTTCCCGTCGGCGTTCGCTTCACCGACGGAAGAACCAGTAGACGAAGAACGCCAGGCCGACCAGGAAGACGAGCACCAGCACCGGCAGGAGGACCGCCACCAGGGAGACCACCACGCTCGTCGCGTCCTCGGCGGTGCTCGCGACCGGGGCGCCGAAGCCGGCGGTGGTCGCGTTGACGATGGGCCGCGCCGCGGACTTGAGCAGGTGCACGCCCAGCGCCAGCAGTACGCCGGTGACGACCGGCACCCACTGGTGGGTCGAGAAGAAGCTTCCCGGGTCGCTGACCGTCACCGTCTCGGACGAGGAGCCGGCACCGAAGGCCAGGCCGCCGGCTGTCGGTCGGACCACCGTCTGCACCACGTCGTTGATGTGGTCGACGACGGGCACCTTGTCCGCCACCATCTCCACGGCCAGCAGCACGGCCATGATGAGGATGACCCAGCCGTTGCCGAGCCAGGTCCAGCCGCTGGGCAGGTCGATCAGGTCGGTGTAGCGGCCGAGGAGACCGAGGATGAGCAGGGGTATGTAGGCGTTCAGTCCTGCCGAGGCGGCGAGACCGGTGCCGGTGAGAACTTCGAACACGGTCTCAGCATCGCATCGACGCGCCAGTGCCGCTCGCTGGCGACCGGCGGGTGCTCGGCTACCCTCGTCGGGTGCGGTTGGTCATTGCGAAGTGCTCGGTGGACTACGTCGGACGGCTCTCGGCTCACCTGCCGCCGGCCACTCGGTTGCTGATGGTGAAGGCGGACGGGTCGGTGTCGATCCATGCCGACGACCGGGCGTACAAGCCGTTGAACTGGATGAGCCCGCCGTGCCGGTTGGAGGAGGCCCCCGGTGTGTGGCGGGTCGTCAACAAGGCCGGCGAGGAGTTGCGGATCACCCTCGAGGAGATCTTCCAGGACACCTCGTACGAGCTGGGTGTGGACCCGGGCCTGCGCAAGGACGGGGTGGAGGCGCACCTGCAGGAGTTGTTGGCCGCCAACCCCGAGACGCTGGGGGAGGGGTTCACGCTGGTCCGCCGCGAGTACATGACGGCGATCGGCCCGGTCGACCTGCTGTGCCGGGACGCCAACTCCGGTGCCGTCGCCGTCGAGGTCAAGCGGCGCGGTGACATCGACGGCGTGGAGCAGTTGACCCGCTATCTCGAGTTGATGAACCGTGACCCGCTGCTCAGCCCGGTTACCGGGGTCTTCGCCGCTCAGGAGATCAAGCCGCAGGCCCGGGTGCTCGCCACCGACCGGGGCATCCGGTGCGTGGTCGTGAACTACGACAAGCTGCGGGGCATCGAGAAGGACGAGCTGACGCTGTTCTGATCGGCCGCTCAGCTCCCGGAACGCACCGCGATCAACGACTTGGGCAGGCCGAAGACCCGCTCGACGAGCATCGTCGAGTCGGGGAAGTAGTGGCGCATCTGCGAGCGGTCCAGCAACTCGGTCCAGAGCACCTGGTGGATGGCGGCGTCGTGGCTGCGGGTCGGCTTGTGCCCCAGCGGCCAGCGTCGGGCGAGCGCGGTGCGCAGTCGTACCGGTAGGAACTGCATTCCCGGCGCGATCCAGTGTGGCTCGATGGGGAAGTAGCGGTAGGGCGTCTGCACCCAGTGCCGGTCGGCCAGCGAGCGGACGGAGGCGGCGAAACGCAACCGCCGTTCGTGCCCGCCCACATGCTCCAGCACCGAGTTCGAGAAGACCATGTCGTAGCTGCCCCTGGCGATGTGCTCCGGCAGGTCGCAGGCGTCGGCCTGTTCGACGTGGGCCCATTCCGGAACGACGGACGGGGGCTGTTCCAGGTTGACGACCGTCACGCGTGCCGGCCGGACGGTGGCGCGGTGCCAGGTGCCGAGCCGGCCGCCGAGATCGACCACGTGCATGTCCCCGAGGTCGGGGAAGGTGCGGGCCAGCCAGTCGGAGCGGTGCCGACGCCGACGGGCGCTCCACGACTGGTCACTGTCGACAAGGCGGTAGCGCAATCGATTGGGGCCCATTTAACGCAATGTACCGCTGTTGCCACTGGCCATAAACATGTGGATACACCGATCTTTGCTGAAGATCGGTTATCCGACACTCACCTGCCGTACATCACCTTGATCGCCTTCACGAGTCGGGCCATGTCGGTCGGCGTCCGTTCGAAGGTCATCGACGGCAGCAGCGACCGGGCGCGACGTCGGGTGATCGCCTTGGCCCGACCGAACTCGCGCAGCCCGTCCTCGCCGTGGATCCGCCCGAAGCCGGAGTCGCCCACCCCGCCGAACGGCAGTGTGGACATGCCCGCGAAGGTCAGGGTGGAGTTGACCGAGGCCATTCCGGAGCGCAGCCGCCGCGCGATGGCCACCGCGCGCCGTCGGCCGAAGACCGAACCGCCCAGGCCGTACGGCAGGGCGTTGGCGCGTGCGACGGCCTCGTCGGCGTCGCGGACCCGGTTGATGGTCAACGTGGGGCCGAAGGTCTCCTCCTGGACGGCGGCGGAATCCTCCGGGACGTCCACGAGCACCGTCGGGTGGACGTACGGCGGCTGCACCGCGGTCGAGCCGCCGAGTGCGGCACGCCCGCCGGAGGCGATCGCGGACTCGATGTGCCGGCGGATCACGTCGATCTGTTTCGGCATGGTGATCGGGCCGATGTCGGCGCCCTCTCCTCCGACGGTCAGTCGGCCGGCACGGGTCACCACCTTGTCGACGAAGGTGTCGAAGACGGAGTCGACCGCGTACACCCGCTCGATGCCGATGCAGGTCTGCCCCGCGTTGGTCATGCCGCCCCAGACGCACGCCTCGGCGGCGGCGTCCAGGTCGGCGTCGCTGTCGACGATCATGGCGTCCTTGCCGCCGCCCTCGATCAACACCGGGGTCAGCGTCTCGGCGCAGGCGGCCATGACCTTCCGGGCGGTCGCTGTGGACCCGGTGAAGGCCAGCTTGTCGACCCCGGAGCGGCACAGTGCGGCACCGACGTCGCCCAGGCCGTGCACGGCGGTGAACACCTGCTGCTCGGGCACCACCTCGGCGAAGCTGTCCACCAGCCACTGGCCGACGGCGGGCGTGTACTCGCTCGGCTTGAGCACCACGGCGTTGCCGGCCGCGAGGGCGTACGCGGCGGAGCCGATCGGCGTGAAGACGGGATAGTTCCACGGCCCGATCACGCCGACCACACCGTGCGGCTGGTATTCGAGGTGCCCGGAGAACTCGGCGAGGATGAGCCGGGAGCGCACCCGGCGCGGGCCGAGCACGCGGGCGGCGTTGCGAGCGGCCCAGTCGATGTGCTCGATCGCGGTGACGATCTCGACGATCGCATCGGCGACCGGCTTTCCGCCCTCGACGTGCACCACCTCGGCCAACTGCTCGATCCGCTTGGCGAGCAGGGCGCGCCACCGCAGCAGCCGGTCGCGGCGACCGGTGAAGCCGAGCCCGGCCCACCACTCGCCGGCGACGCGGGCGTGTTCGACGGCCTGGCGCACGTCGGCGTCGGTGGCGACGGGGAAGCGACCGGCCTCGACGCCGGTGGCCGGACTGGTCGACACCAGGTGGCCCGCCTCGATGATCGGGATGCCCGGGACATGCACAGCCGTCATGGCGGAAGTCTAGACCCGAAAATTACTCACTGGTAGCTCACGATTCGAGGAGTCCCGACGGGAGTCGCGCGGCCCCGGCCGATCGTTGATCAGTGCAGGTCAGGGCGGTGGTGTCGAAAACCTCTCGCCCGAATCGTCGAACGGTAGGTGGCCGGGAGGTGACGAGAGGCTGACCGGCCGGTCGGTATTGACGATTACCGTCTGATGGCAGGCTGACGCGCGGAGTAACGGTGTGGGGTGGAGGGCTGACTGTCCATGGAGGAACATCCGGAACTGATGCCGCTGTTGACGGTCGCGGGTGGGCCGATGCGCGGGGCGAGCTTCCGAGTGCGCACCGAACCGCAGGTGATCGGCCGCGCGCCGACCGGTCACGTGGTCATCAACGACCCGCACCTGAGTCGTCGCCACGCCGAGGTGTGCCTGACCCCGGAGGGTCTGTCCCTGCGGGATCTGGGTTCGACCAACGGCACCTGGCTCAACGACCGTCGGATCAGCCAGGTGGAGTTGCTCTCCGACGGCGACGTGATCCGGCTCGGCCGTACCGAACTGCGCCTGTTCGATCCCGGGGTGGCGCTCACCGATCCGGTGGGTCTCAGCTTCGGCCCGTCCCGGCGCGACGTCCGACCGACACTGCCGCTGCCGTTGGCGACGCCGCCGGGCACGCGACGGTAAGCGCCGCCCACACTCGGGGCGGTCCCCGGATGGTTCCCGGACCCCTGGATTGTCGGGGTCGAGCGTGGCAGCATGCCGCGGATGGAGACCGAGCAGCGGACCGTGACGGCGAACGGCATCACCCAGGCGGTACGCGTGGCCGGCCCGACCGACGGCACGCCGGTGCTGCTGATCCACGGCAACTGCTCGTCCGCGCTGTTCTGGGAGCCGCTGGTCCGCCGCCTGCCACCGACGCTGCGGGTGGTCGCCCCCGACCTGCGCGGGTACGGCGACTCCGAGACGGCCCCGGTGGACGCCACCCGTGGGCTCGGTGACTTCGCCGACGACGTGGCCGCCCTTCTGGACGACCCGACGCTCTTCGGCGCCGACGCCCGCCCGGTGGTGGTCGGGCACTCCCTCGGTGGCGGAGTGGCGATGCGTCTGCTGGTCGACCATCCGCACCGGGTGAGCGCACTGCTGCTCGCGGCGCCGGTCTCCCCGTACGGTTTCGGCGGCACCCGTGACCTGATCGGCACGCCGACCACCCCGGACTTCGCCGGCACCGGCGCCGGCACCGCCAACTCGGACTTCGTCGCCCGGCTCGCGGCCGGTGACCGGGGCGTGGACGCGCCGGCCAGCCCCCGTGCGGTCCTGCGAGCCACCTATGTGGCCGATCCCGCCTCGCTCGGCACCGACGAGGACCTGCTGCTGGACACCGTGCTCTCCACCGCCACCGGGGACGACAACTACCCGGGAACGGCGGTGCCCTCGGACAACTGGCCCGGCACCGCGCCGGGGGAGCGTGGCGTGCTCAACGCGCTCGCACCGACCTGGTTCCGGGTCGCCGACGACCTGGTGGCCGTCGCCGAGAAGCCCCCGATCGCCTGGGTACGCGGAGACGCCGACGTCATCGTCTCGGACACCTCACTGTTCGACCTGGCGTACCTGGGTTCGCTGGGTGTGGTGCCCGGCTGGCCGGGCGAGGAGGTGTGTCCACCGCAGCCGATGGTGGGGCAGACCCGCGCGGTGCTGGAGCGGTACGCGGCGGAAGGCGGGGCGTACCACGAGGTGGTGCTGCCCGGCTGTGGTCACAGCCCGCACCTGGAACGTCCGGCGGAGTTCGTCGCGGAGCTGCTCGCCCTGACCACGGTGCCCGCCGCCTAGCGGCCACGGTGCCCGCCGCCTGAACAGGCGCGGCGTCGTGGGTGAAATATGCCACGGCGTCTCGACAACACACCGTCACGTGGCAGACTCGCGCGCATAACCTTAGCGGCCGTTCAGTGGCCGTGCGGAGTCTGGGGAGGCCGGTCGTGGCACGCGATTTCAGCACCGTGGGCGTGGTGGGGCTGGGCACCATGGGTGCCGGCATCGTCGAGGTCTTCGCCCGCAACGGCATCGACGTCGTGGCCGTCGAAATCTCCGAGCCGGCGCTGGAGCGCGGCCGGGCCACCCTCGCCGGCTCCACCGATCGCGCGGTGGCCAAGGGCAAGCTCGCCGCGGCGGACCGCGACGCCCTGCACGAGCGGGTGCACTTCGCCGTCGGGCTGGATGCCCTGCACTCCGTCGACCTGGTCATCGAGGCGGTGCCCGAGCACCTGGACCTCAAGCAGCGGATCTTCGCGGAGCTGGACCGGGTCTGCCGGCCGGAGACCATCCTCGCCACCAACACCTCCTCGCTGAGCGTCACCGAGATCTCCGTGGCCACCAGTCGGCCCAACCAGGTGATCGGCATCCACTTCTTCAACCCGGCGCCGGTGATGAAGCTGGTCGAGGTGGTCCGCACCGTCGTCACCTCGCCCGAGGTGGTCGCCGACGTCGAGGCGCTCTGCGCCCGGCTCGGCAAGGTCGACGTCACCATCAACGACCGGGCCGGCTTCATCGCGAACGCGCTGCTCTTCGGCTACCTCAACCACGCGGTCGGGATGTTCGAGTCGCACTACGCGACGCGGGAGGACATCGACGCCGCCATGAAGCTCGGCTGTGGCCTGCCGATGGGCCCGCTGGCGCTGATGGACCTGATCGGTCTGGACACCGCGTACGAAATCCTGGACACCATGTACCGGCGCGGCGGTCGGGACCGCCGACACGCCCCGGTGCCACTGCTCAAGCAGATGGTGACGGCGGGGCTGCTCGGCCGGAAGTCCGGTCGGGGCTTCTACACCTACGAGCGGCCCGGATCGCCGAAGGTCGTACCCGATGAGACGACGCCGCTGGCCACGGACACCGCGCTCGCCGACGGCTCGCGCGCCATCACCAAGGTCGGCATTGTGGGTTCCGGGACGATGGCCACCGGGATCATCGAGGTCTTCGCGAAGGCCGGCTACGAGGTCGTTTCCGTGACCCGTGGCGTGGAGAAGTCCGCGGCGGTCTGCGAGGCCGTGAAGACCTCGTTGAACAAGGGCGTGGTGCGGGGCAAGCTCGCCGAGGACGACCGGGACGCGGCGCTCGGCCGGATCACCTGGTCGGCCACGCTGGACCACCTCGCCGACGTCGACCTCGTGGTCGAGGCGGTGATCGAGGAGCTGAGCGTCAAGAAGGCCCTCTTCGCGAGCCTCGACGAGATCTGCAAACCGGGCGTCGTGCTGGCGACCACCACCTCCTCGCTGCCGGTGATCGACGTGGCGATGGCCACCCAGCGGCCGGCCGACGTGGTGGGGCTGCACTTCTTCAACCCGGCGCCGGTCATGCCGCTGGTCGAGGTGGTCCGCACCATCCGTACCTCACCGGAGACCACCGCCACCGCCCGCGCGGTCTGCGCCGCGCTCGGCAAGACCGGCGTGGTCTGCGGCGACCGGTCCGGGTTCATCGTCAACGCGCTGCTCTTCCCGTACCTCAACGACGCGGTGAAGATGTTGGAAGCCAGCTACTCGACGGCCGACGACATCGACCACGCGATGAAGCTGGGCTGCGGCTACCCGATGGGGCCGTTCGAGCTGCTCGACGTGGTCGGGTTGGACGTCTCACTGGCCATCCAGCGCGAGCTGTACCTGGAGTTGCGCGAACCCGGCTTCGCGCCCGCGCCGCTGCTGGAACACCTGGTCACCGCCGGCTACCTGGGCCGCAAGACCCGCCGAGGCTTCCGCGACCACTCGCACCGCTGACCGGTCAACGCCGGAGGGTGCCGACGGCGTCTGCAAGGTGTGACCTTCGAGGAGTACGTCAGCAGCCGGGGTCCGGCGCTGGTCCGGCTCGCCCGGTTGCTGACCGGTGACGCACACCGGGCCGAGGACCTCACCCAGGAGGTGCTGTCCCAGGCGTACGTGCAGTGGCGTCGGATCGCCCGCGCCGACCGACCCGACGTGTACGTGCGCCGCATGCTGGTCAACGCCAACATCTCCTGGTGGCGTCGTCGGTCGAGCCGTGAGCTGGTCGTCGACACCTTCGCGGACCGGCCGCACCGCGGCGACCTCGGCCGCGAGGCGGCGGACCGGGACGAGATGTGGCGGCTGATCCTCGGCCTGCCCGACCGTCAGCGCGCGGTGCTGGTGCTGCGCTACTACGAGGACCTCGACGACACGACGATCGCCCAGATCCTGGACTGCTCGCCGGTCACCGTCCGCACCCACGCGATGCGGGCGCTCGCCAACCTGCGGGAGCGCTGCGGTGCCCCGACCACGAACGGGAGCCGACCATGACAGACCTCGACGAGCGGATCGTCCTGACGCTGCGGGAACACGCCGAGGGGCCGGTGGACGGCGACCGGCTGCTGGTCTGCGCGGTGCGCCGAGGGCGTACCCGGGTCCGTCGGCGGCGCGTCACCGCTGGCGCCACCCTGAGCGTGGTCGCGCTGCTCGGCGCCGGCGTGGCCGTCGGGCCGATGGGTCGTCTGCCCGGCCTCGGCCACACTGTCACCCCCGGCCTGGCCGAGCCCACTGTCGCCTTCCTGCCGCCGTCGGTCGACGGCGCTCCCGGCGCGGCGGCCCGCCCCGACCGGATCGGCAGGGACCCCGCCCTGCTGCACATCGGCCTCGCCCCGGGCGGCCCCCGGTTCCTGGAGTGGAACGTCGGCGGCGGCAAGGAGACCGCGAAGATCGACGTGGGCGGCCGGACGGTCACCGTCGAGCTGACCTCGGCCGACGTGCTGCGATCCGTCGGTGCCTGGAACATGCCGCCGTTGGACGGCCCCACCGCCAACCTCTACGACGGCACAGTGGTCCGCGCCGTCGGGCCCGACGATGTGCCGATCTGGCGCCGCTACTGGCAGCCGGCCCCCGGGGTGTACGCCGGCGCCAGCGTGCCCGGCACGGACGAGGGTCCGCTGCACGAGGCCGCCGCCGCGTTACGGCTCGATCGGGCGTACCGGTGCGCCGGGCCACTGCGGTTGACCGACCTGCCGGCCGGTGCCGAGGTGGCCACCTGTTCGAGTGTCGTGGGCACCTACCCGGCGTCGTACGCCGTGGTCCTGAGCGTGCGGGACGACCGGGACAGAGGGGTGTCGGTCGAGCTCCAGTACGCCAGAACCACACTGGTGGAGAAGGCACCGGCGAACCGGACCATCGGCGGCAGACCCGCCTACTACGACCCCTCCTACAACCCCAGCGGCTCACGGCTGGAACTCCTGGACATTCCGCAGGCCCAACTGTTCGCGGCGTTCAACCACGAGCGGAGCTTCAGTGAGGCGGAGGCGACGACTGTGCTCCTCGGTGCGCAGGTCGCCGAACACCTGGACCGGCCCGCGACCTGGTGACCGCCCCGGGCCGTTGCGCGGAACGGACCGTACGCTTGGTGACTGTGAGCCCCCGTCGCAATCGCCCTCGCCGGGACGAGAACGCCAACCTGGACGCCGATCGGGTCCGGCAGGGCGTCGCCTCGGTGCAGCAGTGGACCGACGGCGCCTGGCAGGTACGCGGGATCGGCGCCGGCGCGTCAGTCAAGACGTACCGTTGCCCCGGCTGTGACCAGGAGATCCGACCCGGGGTGGCGCACCTGGTGGCCTGGCCGGCGGACGGCCTGGGTGACCTGACCGACCGGCGGCACTGGCACAGCGGCTGCTGGCGCGCCCGGGACCGACGCGGCCCGGCGGTGCAGCGCGGCCGGGGCACCCCGCGCTACTGACCGATCCACCGAGCGACCTGGATCACCCTGTTCGTGCCTGGGTGGGCGGCGGCGGCGGTTTCGCGACAGACTTGGGCGGTGAGCACAGCGATCCGCGCCTCGTCGATCCTGCCCGGCCGCCGGGAGAACATCGAGCTGCACACCGCCGACGGTCTGCGACTGGTCGGCGAGTTGGCGCTGCCGGCCGACCGCCCGCCGGTGGCCACCCTGGTCTGCCTGCACCCGCTGCCCACCCACGGCGGGATGATGGACAGCCACGTCTTCCGCAAGGCGGCCTGGCGGTTGCCCGCGCTGGCCGACCTGGCGGTGCTGCGGTTCAACACCCGGGGCACCAGCAGCCTGCGCGGCACCAGCGAGGGCGAGTTCGACGGTGCCGTGGGCGAGCGGTACGACGTGGCCGCCGCCATCGAGTACGCCGAGTTCGCCGAGCTGCCCAACATCTGGCTCGTGGGCTGGTCGTTCGGCACCGACCTGGCCCTGAAGTACGGCTGTGACCCGGCGATCGCCGGTGCGATCCTGCTCTCCCCGCCGTTGCGCTTCTCGGCCCCGGAGGACCTGGCCACCTGGGCCGCCTCGGGTCGGCCGTTGACCGCGCTCGTGCCGGAGTTCGACGACTACCTGCGGCCGACCGAGGCGCGGGAGCGGTTCGGTGCGGCGCCGCAGGCCGAGGTGGTCGGGGTGCCCGGTGCCAAGCACCTCTGGGTGGGTGACGCGGAGACGGTGCTCGACGAGATCGTCCGGCGGGTCAACCCCGCCGTCGAGGTCCCACTGCCGACGACCTGGGACGGCCCGATGGAAGCCGGCGACGTCAGCGCGTACGCCGACCGGACGGTGGCCTCGTTCGCGGACACCCCCGTCCCGCAGCCGGGCGACTGACCGGTCACCCTCTCTCCTGGCGGGGCAGCACCACCTCGCGCAGGATCAGTTGCAGCGCGGCCACCGTGGGGATGGCGATCAGCGCGCCCACCACACCCAGCAGCGCCACTCCGAGCAGCGCGGCGAGCAGGGCCGCCACCTCGTTGACCTCGACCGAGCGCCGCATCACCTTCGGGTAGATCAGGTAGTTCTCCACCTGCTGGTAGACGAGGAAGAACACCGCGCAGGCGATACCGGTGGGCAGGTCGGCGGCGAAGCCGACCAGGCTCACGATCACCGCGCCCAGGGTCGCGCCGATCTGCGGGATCAGGTCGGTCACCGCGACCACCACCGCCAACGCGAACGGGTACGGCAGCCCGACGATCAGCGCGAACACGAAGGTGGTCGCCCCGGCCAACACCGCGATGCTCAACGCGCCGACCATGTAGGCGCCCACCTTGGCGAGGATCTCGTCGCCGATCAGCTGCACCCGCTCCCGTCGCGAGCGTGGCACCAGCGAGTAGCCCAGGGCACGCAGCTTGTTGAAGTAGGCCAGGAAGTAGATCGTCAGCACCAGCACGGTAAGCGTCCGGAACACCGTGCCGAAGATCAGTTGAGCCCCGCCGAGCACCCCGCCCAACGCCCGGCCGACAGTCTCCGCGTTGGCAGCGCCCTGGACGCGCTCCACCACGTCGTACCGCTCCACCAGGTCGTTCACCGTCGGATTGCGGCGCAGCTCGTCGAGCAGGCTCGGGATCTGGTCGATGAACTGCCCCGACTGGGTGACGATCGGCGGGACCAGCGCGACAACTCCGCCGCAGAGCAGCAGCACCACAGTCAACGCCACGAGCGCCACCGCCAGGCCGTGCGGCACACCCCAGCGGCGTAGTCGGACCACCGCCGGGTTGAGGCCGACCGCGAGGAAGAGCGCGATCACCACCAGCACCAGGATGCCGCCGGCATTGCGAATCCCCAGATAGAGGGTGTACGCCAGCAGCACGCCCAGCGCACCCGTGAAGCCGATCAGGAAGCTGCTGCGGCGCAACGGCCGCCCCGGGGTGCCGAACTTCCCGGACGGGACAGCCGGTGGCTCGTCCGGGTCGATCCCCGGTGCGGGGACCGGCACCGGAGGCGGCACCTCGGCCGGCGTGGTCGGGGGAGGATCGGCCGGCGTGGTCGACGGGGGATCGGTCGGCGTGTCCGGGGGGTCGGCCGGCGCGTCAGGCGGCCCAGCCGTGACGCCCGGGTCGCCGGACGGCCGGGTGCCTGGTGGTGCGGCACCGGGCTTCGGGGCGCCCAGCGGCGCCGGCCCGGTCGGCGGTGCGCCTTGGGGCGTGTGCGCGGTCGGCGGTGCGCCTTGCGGTGTGTGCGCGGTCGGCGGTGCGCCTTGCGGTGTGTGCGCGGTCGGCGGTGCGGCCTCCGGTGCGTGACCGGTCGGCCGGCTACCGGCCGTCTCGTCCGGGTCATCGGCCGGCGGGTTGGGCTGCGGCACCAGGACCTCCCGGGGTCAGGCGATGGGTAGACGGGCTCGGGTTACCGACGCCCGTCACGCGGTCGGCGCGCAGACCAGCCCCGGGCCGCTCGGGTCCTCGCTGTCCGACGCGCCAGCAGCCTAGCCACCCCATGGTCGCCACCGACCACGAGACCGTCAACGCGGTGCTTCATGTGCCCACCCAACCACCGTCGGCCGCCCGGCACCGTCCACACTCTGACGACGCGCAGATCTTGGACAGTTTCCGTTACGTGTGGACGGAAACTGTCCAAGATCTGGTGGAGCGGCAGCCCTCCGGTGTGAAGGCTGTTCGGATGCTGCCTGCCGACGACGCCGACGCACTCGACTGGCTCGCCTTCGAACAGGCGGGCGTCCTCACGACCGCACAGGTCTCCAGCCTGCTCAGCGAGGGGGCGGTACGCGGCCGCATCCGCTCTGGTCGGTGGCGGTCGATCTGCCGTGGCATCGTGTCGACCGGCAACGGTCGAGGGCCGCGACCAGCAACTCTGGGTCGCGGTGCTGGCAGCCGGACCAGGGGCGATGTTGGCCGGGGCAACCGCCGCCACCGAAGCCGGGGTACGAGGGCTGCGTCGGGAGCCGCTACACGTGCTGGTTCCGGCCGCCCGCCGCGCGGCGCGGACCTCCCTGCGCCGCCTCCCGATCGACATGCCCGCAGTGCTCGTGCATCGCACCTCGGTGCTGCCGGACTCGCACCGTCAACTCGCCCGTCCGCCGCGCACCACCACGGCCAGGGCGCTGGTGGACGCGGCGGGGTGGGCGGTCAGCGTGGACGAGGCGCAGGGGGTGCTGGCAGCCGGTTGTCAGCAGCGCCGGGTTCTCCCCGAGGAGTTGCAGGCGGTGCTCGACGTTCTGCCCCGAGCGCCCCACCGACACCTGATTCAACAGACGGTCCGTGACATCGCCGGCGGTGCGGAGGCGCTCTCCGAGATCGACTTCCTGCGTCTCTGTCGGCGGCATAACCTGCCCCTACCCGACCTACAGGAGCGGCGGCTCGACGCGGCGGGCCGCAACCGCTGGCTGGACGCGTACTGGCGACAGTGGCGTGTGCAGGTCGAGATCGACGGCGCGCACCACATGGACACCCGGCAGTGGGCGGCGGACATGCGTCGGCAGAACGACGTGTGGACCAGCGGCGACCGGATTCTGCGCTTTCCGGCCTGGCTGGTCCGTGCCCGCCCCGACGAGGTCGCCGACACCGTACGGCGCGCGCTCGTCGCAGCCGGCTGGATCCCCACCCCGCAGCTGCGCAAGCCGACCCACATATGAATCTTGGACAGTTTCCGTCATCGCGTAACGGAAACTGTCCAAGATCTCGAAGCTCGCGCCCAGGTTCAGTCCTTTTCGATGGTGACCTTGCTGGGCTTGGCGCTGCGTTCGTCGGTGGTCGGCTTGGTGGGCCGCTTGCCGTTCTCGCCGGTGCTGGTGATCTTGGTCGGTTTGGCGTCCCGGCCGCCCACGCCCGGGACGGCGGCGACGGTCGGCTCACCGTCCACCCCGGCGCTGGCCGTGCCACCGTCGACGGTGGTCACCGGTTCGGCCACCGGACGAGTCGCCGGCTGGCCGGCGTCCTCCGCGTTGGCGTTCACCGGCTGCCTGGTGTCGGTGGGCTCGGCCTTGAGACCGGTGGCCGCACCCGATCCGGGCGTCGAGCCGGAGACGGCCACGCCGTCGTCGCCACCGCCGGTTGCGCTGCTGCTCGCGGCGTCGTCGGCCGTCGGCGCGGTCGGACCGTCGATCGGGCCGGCGACGTTCTGCAACCGCAGCTCGGCCATCTGCCGCTGGAGGTCGTCGGACTCCTGCCGGGCCTTCCAGGTCTCCTGCCGCAGGTCCGCGAGTTGCTGCTGGGCCTGGGCGATATCCAACATCACCTGGGCGAGCTGCTGCCGACCCGCCGCCGCCTCCTGCTGGGTGGCTGCCAGGTGCTGCTGCGTGGTGGCCAGGTGCTGCTGGGTCGTGGCCGCGTACTCCTCGAACTGCCGACGCGAGGACGCGACATGCTCGTCGGCCTCGCGGCGCTTGTCGCTGGCTTCGGTCGTGGCCCGGCTCAGCAGCTCGGTGGCCTCCGCCTCGGCCCGCTCACGCAGAGCCGCCGCATCCTGCTCGGCTGCCTGGAGGACCGCCGCCGCGCCCTGCTCGATCTCGTTCTTGCGGGCCGTGTATTCAGTCTCCAGCTCGTCCCGACGGGCGGTGTACGCGGTCTCCAGCTCGTTCTTACGGCCGGTGTATTCGGACTCCAGCTCGTCGCGGCGGGTGGTGAAGCCCGCCTCCAGCTCCTGCTGACGGCTGGTGAACCCGGTCTCCAGCTCCTGCTGGCGGGACGTGTGCTGCTTGTCCAGCTCGTCGCGGTGCTTGGCGTACTCCTGTTCAGCCGCGGCCCGTCGCTGCTCCAGCTCCCGGTCGGCAGCCTCCCGCCGGGAGTTGACCTCCTGCTCCACCCCGGCCCGCCACGCGCCCAGTTCCTGCTGGGTCTGCTCCCGGGTGTGCTTGACGTACGCCTCGGTCTCGGTGCGCATCCGCTGCACGTACGCCTCGGTCTCGGCGCGGTTGCGCTTGGCCGACTCGGACGCCTGCGTGATCAGCCGCTCCGCCTCCTGCTGCGCCTTGGCGCGGGTGGCCCGGCCCGCCATCGACGCGTCGTCGATGATCTGCTTGGCCTCCTGCTGCGCCTTGGCGTGCGTGGCCCGGCCCGCCTCGGTGGCGGTGTCGGTGAGCCGCTTGGCCTCCTGTAGGGCCTTGGCGTGCACCTCCTTGGCCGCGTCGCGCAGGTCGTTGGCCTCCTGCCGGGCGTTGGCCAGCGTCTCGCGAGCCGTCTCGCGCAGCTTGGTCGACTCCTGCTGGGCCCGGGTGTGGATTTCCTTGGCGGTGTCCCGGAGCTGGGTGGCCTCCTGCTGCGCCTTGGCCAACGCGTCCTGGGCCGCCTTGCGCAGCTGCGCCGACTCGTCCCGGGCCGACCGCAGGGTCTTCTCCGCCTCGGCCCGCTGGGCGGCGCTGTGCCGCTCCTCCTCCGCGCGCCGCGCGGCGAGGGCGATCTCGAAGTCCTTCAGTGCCCGGTCGGCCTGCTCGCGGGCCTCTTCGATGATGTGCTCGGCGGCGGCGCGACGGGCCTCGATCTCCACGTTGGCGTCGGCGACGATCTGCTCGGCCAACTCCTCGGCCTGGCTGAGGATCGAGTCGACGAGCGGCCCGAGGTGCTTGAACGAGGCCTTGTCCACCACGTTCATCTGCTTGCGCACCTGGGTCAGGTCACGCTGGAGCACCTCGACCTGGCCGGCGAGCTTGTGGATCTGTGTGTACGCCTGTTCTCGTTCGGCGGCGAGAGTCGCGATCTCGTGCTCGGCACGTGCGACATAGCGGTCGACCTGTTTCCGTTCATACCCCCGCAGGGCGGACTCGAAGCTGGGCTCCGTCGTCACGTCCCCGCCGAGAGCGAACAGTTCCTCGCCGTGCGACATGCCCCCATCCTCACACGCATCGGACCCTGCTGGGGCGATACGGACGGGCCTTGTGCGAGCTACTTCACTCCGTTCGGGGCGACGCATTCCACGAACTGAGAAACGCATACGGCGCGAGGTGCGACCGGTCACCCGGTGTCACCTCGCGCCGTCGATGCCCCGACCTACGCCACGCGTCAGCCAGCGGTCTCCGCGGGAACCCGGTCCTGACCGCCGTCGGTCTTCTTGGCCTCCGGCTTGGCCGCCGGAGCCGCCGCGGCCGGCACTCCCGGAACGATGCCAGCGAGCCCGGAGAGCATCTGGCCCAGCTGCGAGGTGACCGCGTCCTTCTGCCGGGTGAGGTCCTCGACCTCGCGGCGGGCGGCCTGCGTGGTCAGCTCCGCCTCCGTGCGGGCCTCGGTGAGCAGGCGCTGCGACTCGGCCTTGGCCTCGTTGAGCGTCTTCTCCGAGTGCGCCTTGGCCTTGTCCACCGTCTCGGCGGCGTTGCGCTCAGACTCGATCCGGCGAGCCTCGGCGCGCTGCTCGATCTCCTTGGCGCGCTCCTGCGCGGCCCGGGCACGCTGCTCGGCCTCGCTGACCAGCTTCTGGGTCTGCGCGACCTGGGCGGCGTGGCGCTCGGACTCCTCGCGCTCGGCTTTCTCGCGCCGCTCGGCGAGCTGGAGCTCCAGAGCCTGAAGGTCCTTGTCGCGCTTGTCCCGTGCGTCGGTCAGCAGCTTGGTCGCCTCGGCACGCTTCTCCTCGGCCTCGCGGGCGGCCTTCGCCCGCTGCTGGGTGATCTCGCGCTCGGCGGTGGCCCGGAGGGTGGCCACCTCCCGCTCGACTGTCGACTTCAGCTCGGCCACCTCGTGCGCGGTGACGGTGCGCAGCTGCTTGGTCTCGCGGTCGGCGTCCGCGCGCAGCGTGTCGGCCTCACGGCGGGCCTGCACCCGAACCTCGGCGGCCTCGCGCTCGGCGGCCGTCCGCAGGTTGCCCGCCTCACGCTCGGCGCTCGCCTTCATGGCGGCGGCCTCGGCGCGTGCCTTGTCGGTGATCTCGCGAGCCTCGAGGCGGGCGGCGGAGAGGATGCCCTCGGACTCGCGCTTGGCCTCGTTGCGGTGGTCGTTGGCCTGCTCCTCGGCGAGCCGGAGGATCTGCTCGACACGGGTGCCGAGCCCGGAGAGGGTGGGCCGGTTGTTCTCTTCGAGCTGCTTGTTCGTGTCGGTGAGCTTCTGCTCCAGCGCGCTCATGCGCTGTTCTGCCTGGCGGAGCCGACGCTGGGCGTCGTTCATCCGCTGCTCGGCCTCGGCACGGGCCTGCTCGGACTGGGTGAGCGCGGCGGTCATCCGGCCGAGGAAGTCGTCGACCTGGTGAGTGTTGTATCCGCGCAGGCCCACGGTGAAATCTGGCTGCGAGTTCGCGTTATCGAAGAACGCGAGAGGGGAGGACTGCTGCTGGGGCATTGGGACATACTGGCAGACGCCCCAGGGTGGTTCGCAAGAGCGGTGCGGAGCTTTCATGCCCTCTTTGCATGGTCAACTTCCGCGTTCGGCAGGGCCGGACCAACCGGCGATCTTGGCAGGTCCCGGGCGGGACGGACGCCATGCGGTGTGATCCGGAAAAGGGCCCCGAGGTAACCCCGAGGCCCTTTCTTCGGTCCCAGGCCGGCCTTGCGCTAATGGGATGGAAGAACAATGCCGAGCACCACAATGGCCACCCGGTGCTCATCCGTCCGGCCGGTGACCAGGTCAGTGTCGTCCAGCCGACGGCGTCGGCTCAGTGCCCCCGGAACCGGTTGATCGCGTCCTCGTGCTGCGCGCGCAGCTCCCCGTCGCGTACGCCCAGCCCGTCGGTGGGCGCGAGGCACCGCACCCCGACCTTGCCCTGGTGGGCGTTGCGGTGCACCTCGTACGCGGCCTGGCCGGTCCGCTCCAGCGGATAGGTGCGGGAGACCGTCGGGTGCACCTTGCCGAGCGCGACCAGACGGTTGGCCTGCCACGCCTCGTGGTAGTTGGCGAAGTGGCTGCCGACGATCCGCTTGAGGTGCATCCACAGGTAGCGGTTGTCGTACTGGTGCTGGAAGCCGCTCGTGGACGCGCAGGTGACGATGGTCCCGCCGCGCCGGGCCACGAAGACGCTGGCGCCGAACGTCTCCCGACCCGGGTGCTCGAAGACGATGTCCGGGTCCTCGCCGCCGGTCAGCTCGCGGATTCGCTCGCCGAAGCGCCGCCACTCGTCCGGGTCCTGGGTCTCCTCGTCCTTCCAGAAACGGAAACCCTCGGCGGCCCGGTCGATGACCAGCTCCGCGCCCATCCGGCGGCACAGTTCGGCTTTCTCCGGCGAGGAGACGACGCAGACCGGGATCGCGCCGCCGTTCAGCGCCATCTGGGTGGCGTAGCCGCCGAGGCCGCCGGAGGCGCCCCAGATCAGCACCACGTCACCCTGCTTCATGTTGGCCCCGTGGTGCGAGACGAGCTGCCGGTACGCGGTGGAGTTGACCAGCCCGGGGCTGGCCGCCTCCTCCCAGCTCAGGTGCCGGGGCTTCGGCATCAGCTGGTTGGCCTTGACCACCGCCATCTCGGCCAGCCCACCGAAGTTGGTCTCGAAACCCCAGATCCGCTGCTGCGGGTCGAGCATGGTGTCGTCGTGCCCGGCCGCGTCCTCCAGCTCGACGGAGAGGCAGTGCGCGACCACCTCGTCGCCGGGTGCCCAGCGGGTCACCCCGGGCCCGACGCGCAGCACCACGCCGGCGGCGTCCGAGCCGACCACGTGGTACGGCAGGTCGTGCCGACGGGTCAGCTCGGAGACCCGGCCGTAGCGCTGGAGGAACTTGAACGTGGGCAGCGGCTCGAAGATGCTGGTCCACACGGTGTTGTAGTTGATCGCGCTGGCCATCACCGCGACCAGCGCCTCGCCAGGCGCCAGCTCCGGCGTCGGCACCTCCTGCACGTGCAGCGCCTTGCGCGGGTCCTTGTCACGGGTGGCCATGCCGTCGAACATCCGGGACTCCTCGGCGCGGACCACCACGCCCCGGTAGCTCTCCGGTACGGGCAGCCCGGCGACGCCGGCGAGCTCGCGGTCCGGATCGTTCGATTCCTCCGCCGCCATGATCGCTTCGAGGATGTCCTGCACGGTGACCTCCGGTTCATCCGCACCCGCACGGGCCCGGGTGCTGCCATCGTCGGCGCCGGTGGACACGACCGCCATGTCGGCATTCGACACATCCAGCACCAGTCGCGCTCCGGTGGGGCCGGACGTTACTGAACGGTAGCTAGGCCCGGAAGTCCTCTGTGAAAAACTGCATCCGCCGATGCGTGAAGGTGTCCGACCAGCCCGCCAACCGCGCACTGACGTGCGCGCGAACCCCGATCCGCGCCACCCACACCCACACCCACACCCACACCCACGGCTCCCGCCCTCGCAGAGGCAGCAAGTTCGGGGATGTTGCTGCCTCCATCGCGCTTGAGGCAGCAACATCCCCGAAGTTGTGCGGATCTTGGTGCGGGGTGCGGGGTGCGGGGTGCGGGGTGCGGGCGGGGTGCGCGGTGCGGGGTGGGGCGTGCGGGTGGACGTGGGGGGTGCGGGCGGGGCGATGGGTTTGGAGGGTCGTGGGGGCGTGGGGATCAGTGGGCGGTGGGGGCGGGCTCTACCAGTTCGACGAGAACGCCGCCGGCGTCCTTCGGGTGGACGAAGTTGATCCGGCTGTCCGCGGTGCCGCGTCGCGGGGTCTCGAAGAGAAGTCGCATTCCCCGCTCGCGCAGTGCCGCGCAGGCCGCGTCGACGTCCACCACCGTGTACGCGACCTGCTGCACGCCCGGCCCGCTCCGGTCCAGGAACTTGGCGATCGTCGACTCCGGGGTCAGTGGTGCGAGCAGTTGCACGCAGCCGCCGTCGGTGGTCGGGCCGACGGACAGCATCGCCTCGCGAACGCCCTGCTCCTCGTTCGTCTCGACGTGTACGCAGCGCATCCCGAACGTCCGCTGGTAGAAGTCGATAGCGGCGTCCAGGTCGGCCACGGCGATCCCGACGTGGTCAATCTTGCGAAGCCCGATGTCTGTGACGTAGTCCGCACCGGGCTCGGCGGGGGAGTTCTCAGCCATGGCGTTAGTCTGACCGAATAATCGTTAAGGCGTACAGCTAGGCACCCCCCTTGAACAGTTCGGCACCCCCCTTCGGAGGCAGGCATGGCTTCGGTGATCGTCAGCGGCGCGCGGACCCCGATGGGGCGCCTGCTGGGCAACCTCAAGGACCTCCCGGCCACGAAGCTCGGCGGTATCGCCATCAAGGCGGCGTTGGAGCGGGCCGGCGTCAGCCCCGACCAGGTCCAGTACGTGATCATGGGGCAGGTGTTGCAGGCCGGCGCCGGTCAGATCCCGGCGCGGCAGGCGGCGGTGGAGGCCGGCGTTCCGATGTCGGTGCCGGCGCTGACCATCAACAAGGTCTGCCTCTCCGGCCTGGACGCCATCGCCCTGGCCGACCAGCTGATCCGCGCCGGCGAGTTCGACATCGTGGTGGCGGGCGGCATGGAGTCGATGACCAACGCCCCGCACCTGCTGATGGGCCAGCGCACCGGCTACAAGTACGGCGACGTGGTGGTCAAGGACCACATGGCGCACGACGGGCTCAGCGACGCCTGGGACTGCTGCTCGATGGGCGAGTCCACCGAGCGGCTCGGCGGTAAGCACGGCATCACTCGCGAGGAGCAGGACGCCTTCGCGGCGGCCAGCCACCAGCGGGCCGCCGCCGCGCAGAAGAACGGCCACTTCGCCGACGAGATCACCCCGGTGGTGATCCCGCAGCGCAAGGGTGACCCGCTGGTGATCAGCGAGGACGAGGGCATCCGCCCGGACACCACCGTCGAGTCGCTGGCCAAGCTGCGTCCGGCCTTCGCCAAGGACGGCACCATCACCGCCGGCAGCTCGTCGCCGATCTCCGACGGCGCGGCCGCAGTGCTGGTGATGAGCAAGGCCAAGGCCACCGAGCTGGGGCTGACCTGGCTGGCCGAGATCGGGGCGCACGGCAACGTGGCGGGCCCCGACAACTCCCTGCACTCGCAGCCGTCGAACGCGATCAACCACGCCCTGAAGAAGGGTGGCCTGAGCGTCGCGGACCTGGACCTCATCGAGATCAACGAGGCGTTCGCCCAGGTCGGCATCCAGTCCACCCGTGACCTGGGCATCAGCCCGGACAAGGTCAACGTCAACGGCGGCGCGATCGCGCTCGGGCACCCGATCGGCATGTCCGGCGCGCGTCTCGTCCTCACGCTCGCCCTGGAGCTCAAGCGGCGCGGCGGTGGCACCGGCGCGGCGGCCCTCTGCGGCGGCGGTGGCCAGGGCGACGCGCTGATCATCCACGTGCCGGGCCAGTGAGCGGAGCGGCCGAGCACGCGCCGACGGCGGGCACCACGTCGGTGCGCCGCAGTCGGGACGTACCGCTGCTGGTGGAACGGGCCCGCGCGGGTGACCCCCGCGCGGTGGCCCGGTTGATCACGCTTGTGGAGAACGGCGACACGCTGCTGCCGGAGATCGCCGCGGCGCTGGCACCGTACGCCGGGCAGGCCCAGGTGGTCGGGTTGACCGGTTCGCCCGGGGTGGGCAAGTCGACCACCACGAACGAGCTGGTCCGGGCGCTACGGGCGCGCGGGCACCGGGTCGGCGTGCTGGCGGTCGACCCGTCCAGCCCGTTCACCGGCGGTGCGATCCTGGGCGACCGGGTGCGCATGCAGGACCACGCCACCGACCCGGGTGTCTACATCCGGTCCATGTCCAGCCGGGGTCACCTCGGTGGGCTGGCGGCGGCGACGCCGCAGGCGGTCCGGGTGCTGGAGGGCGCCGGCTGTGACGTGGTGCTGGTGGAGACCGTCGGCGTCGGGCAGGCCGAGGTCGAGGTCGCCTCGCTGGCCGACACCACGCTGGTGCTGCTCGCGCCGGGGATGGGCGACGCGATCCAGGCGGTCAAGGCCGGCATCCTGGAGATCGCCGACGTCTTCGTGGTCAACAAGGCCGACCGGGACGGCGTCGACGCCACCGTCCGCGACATCCAGGGCATGATCGCCCTCGGTGAGCGCGGTCCCGGGCAGTGGCGACCGCAGGTGGTCCGCTCGATCGCCGCCCGGGGCGAGGGCATCGACGACATCGCCGCCGCGATCGACAAGCACCGCGGCTGGCTGGTCGAGCACGGTGAGCTGCGCCGCCGCCAGGAGGCGCGGGCCGCCGCCGAGATCGAGGCCATCGCGCTCGGCATCCTCCGCGCCCGGATCGGCTCACTCCGCGACGGTACGGAGTTGGCCACGCTCGCGACCAAGGTCGCCGAGGGCGCGACCGACCCGTACACGGCGGCGGACGACCTGCTCGCCCAGCTCGCCCGCTGAGCCGGTAGTGCGACGGGGCCGACGCCGATCACCGGCGACGGCCCCGCGTCGGCTCGGTCTAGCCGCAGTGGCCCCAGGGGCTGGTCCACACGGTGCCCCGGCTGAGTCCGCCGAACTGGATGCACTTTCCGGCGGCCGCGGCCCGCACCGGCCCCGCGTAGTACTTGTAGGGGTCCTCGTCGAAGGCGCCAAGATCGTTCGACAGGATCAGGTATGCGCCGACCATGGTGGCCTTGCCCCGGTCTGCGGTCTTGATGGTGACCACGCAGTTGTAGCCGTTGGACTTGTAGAGCAGATACACCGTCGCGCCGGGCAGCCCGTGACTGTCGATGACGTAGTACCCGGAGCCGCAGAGGGCGCTGGGCGACTCGGCCGCCTGGGCCGGGCTGGCCGCGCCGAGCAGCGCGCCGATCGACAGGGTGACCGCCGTGGCGAAACTCAACAACTTCCTGCGCATAAACAGACCTCAATCATGGTGCCTACGGACGTCCAACGTGGACATGCTGATTCGCACCCTAGTCGCCAAGATCAGCCTGCGCGGTCCCTCGGCGGCGCGTCGGGCGACCGGAAGCGAAGGTCGCTCCGGTTTTAGTAGGCTCGCGGCGCGTGGCCGGGAGCAAGGCTGGCCCGCGGCGGGCCGACAGGACGGTCGGTCCACAATGGGTCGCACCAGGGGAGATGTGATCATGACGGACGCGGTGGAGAACGCCGGTACGGTGCCGGCCGCGACGGGTGCGGCGCGGGGCGTCACGTCGGTTTCCGACGAGGTCGTGGAGAAGATCGCCGGAACCGCCGCCCGTGCGGTGCCCGGTGTCGCCGATCTCGGTGGTGACGTGGCCCGATTCTTCAACAGTGTGCTGGACAAGGTCGGCCTGGACGAGGTGGGCGACGCCAGCCGGGGTGTTTCGGCCGAGGTGAAGGGTGCATCGGCCGTCATCGACGTGGTCCTGGTGATCGACGCGGGGCACGTCGTCGCGGACGTGACCGAGGCCGTGCGAGTCGCCGTGATCGAGGCGGTGGAGAAGTACGGCCTGACGGTCACCCAGGTCAACATCACTGTCGACGACATCGAGCTGAACCAGCCAGGGGCGGCCGGAGCCTGAGGCGTAGCGGTTGGGCGGCGCATCCCGAGCCGCCCGTAACCGGTCCACCGAAGACACTCCGACGGCACGTCGGGCTTGTAGGCTCGCACCGCCCCACCGAGGTGGAGGCCGGGCGGTGTCTCGACGCGGTGATGCGAGGAAGGGGAGCGATGGTGGACCACGAGGTGACGCAGGAGCTGACCGGAGCGTCGATGACGGTCGGCGGAACGACGAAGGTCGCGGACGAGGTGGTCGAGAAGATCGCCGTCGCGGCGGCCAGGGCGGTGCCCGGCGTGGTCGAGCTGGGCGGGGACGTCGCCCGGTTCTTCAACGCGGTGTTCGACCGGGTCGGGCTGGACCAGTTGGGCGACGCGCGGCGGGGCTGCTCCGCCTATGTGACCGGGGACGCCGCCGTGATCAACCTGGTGCTAGTGATCGAGGGTGGTCGCCCGGTGCCGGAGATCACCGGCGAGGTGCGCGCCCAGGTGACGGCGGCGGTCGAGGCGTACGGGTTGCGGGTCGACGAGGTCAACATCCGAGTCGACGACGTGGCGATGGGCGACTCCACCGCGTAGGCGGCAGCCGATTACCCGCCGGTAGGCGGTGACTTAGCGATCGTTCAGGTGAGGGCTCTACACTCGACGTGCAGTCGAGGACCCGAGGAGGAGCCCTGCTCATGGACGCCGACGAGATCGACGCCGGACGGGCGCGCTGGCAGGCCCGTTACGACGCCGCGCGCAAGCGGGACGCCGACTTCACCACGCTCTCCGGGATGCCGGTGGACCCGGTCTACGGGCCGCCGGAAGGCGCCACCTACCCGGGCTTCGAGCGGATCGGCTGGCCGGGCGAGTACCCGTACACCCGGGGTCTGTATCCGACCGGATATCGCGGACGGACCTGGACGATCCGGCAGTTCGCCGGCTTCGGCAACGCCCAGCAGACCAACGAGCGCTACAAGATGATCCTCGGCGCGGGTGGTGGCGGCCTCTCGGTCGCGTTCGACATGCCCACGCTGATGGGCCGCGACTCGGACGACCCGCAGGCGCTCGGCGAGGTCGGGCACTGCGGCGTCGCCATCGACACCGCCACCGACATGGAGGCGCTCTTCGACGGCATCGACCTGGCCGGTGTCACCACCTCGATGACGATCTCCGGCCCGGCCGTGCCGGTGTTCTGCATGTACCTGGTCGCCGCCGAGCGGCAGGGCGCCGACCTGTCCGCGCTGGACGGCACGCTCCAGACCGACATCTTCAAGGAGTACATCGCGCAGAAGGAGTGGCTCTTCGACCCCGAGCCGCACCTGCGCCTGATCGGCGACCTGATGGAATACTGCGCCGCCGAAATCCCGCGCTACAAGCCGCTGTCGGTCTCCGGTTACCACATCCGCGAGGCCGGCTCGACCGCCGCGCAGGAGTTGGCGTACACCCTGGCCGACGGTTTCGGCTACGTGGAGCTGGGTCTCTCGCGCGGGCTGGACGTCAACGTGTTCGCGCCGGGGCTGAGCTTCTTCTTCGACTCGCACGTCGACTTCTTCGAGGAGATCGCCAAGTTCCGCGCCGCCCGCCGGATCTGGGCCCGGTGGCTGCGTGACGTCTACGGCGCGACCAGCGAGAAGGCGCTCTGGCTGCGGTTCCACACGCAGACCGCCGGTGTGTCGCTGACCGCGCAGCAGCCGGTCAACAACGTCGTACGGACCGCCGTCGAGGCTCTCGCGGCGGTGCTCGGCGGCACCAACTCGCTGCACACCAACGCGCTGGACGAGACGCTGGCGCTGCCCACCGACGAGTCCGCCGAAATCGCCCTGCGTACGCAGCAGGTGCTGATGGAGGAGACCGGTGTGGTCAACGTCGCCGACCCGCTGGGCGGCTCCTGGTACGTCGAGGCGCTGACCGACAAGATCGAGGCCGAGGCGGAGGAGATCTTCGCCCGGATCCGGCAGCTCGGCGGGGAGGGACCGCACCAGATCGGCCCGATGACCTCGGGCATCCTGCGCGGCATCGAGGACGGCTGGTTCACCGGTCACATCGCCGAGTCGGCCTTCGTCTACCAGCAGGCCCTGGAGAAGGGCGACAAGAAGATCGTCGGGGTCAACTGCCACACCGGCACCGTCGCCAAGGAGCTGGAGATCCTGCGCATCTCGCACGAGGTGGAGCTGGAGCAGCGCCGGGTGCTCGCCGAGCGCAAGAGCGCCCGGGACGAGGCGGCGGTCCGCGCGGCGGTGACCCGGATGGTCGAGGTCAGCCGCACCGACGGGAACATGATCCCCGCGATGTTGGACGCGGTTCGCGCCGAGGCGACCCTGGGCGAGATCTGCGACGCGCTCCGCGCCGAGTGGGGCACCTACCGCGAGCCGGCGCGCTTCTGACCGATACCCCTCCGTCGATCGTGCGTTTCCGGTGGGATGAATACGGCGAACGGCGCGTATTCCCCCTCCTCAAGCGCACGATCGCGGGGGTGTGCGGCGGGGCGTGAGAGTTGCAACGTCGGGGTTGCGGGTGAGCTGAGAATTCGGGCTCACGTGCGAGACTAGGTAACCATGAGCGACCCACGGATCACCTCGTCGATCTTCACCCGCGGCGCGGTCGACCTCAGCACACTGCGCGGCCCCGCACCAGCCAGCTCCCGCCCCGGCACGCCCCCACAGGGCGGCCCGTCCAACGGCGCACCCGCCGGCGGTAACACCGCCATCGTCGACGTCACCGAGGCGACCATCCAGTCCGACGTGCTCGAACGGTCGATGGCCATGCCCGTCGTCGTGTTCTTCGGCGCCGCCGGCTTCCCGGAGAGCGACGAGTTCGCCCCGGTGTTGGAGCGACTGAACGCCGAGGGCGGCGGCAGCTGGGTGCTGGCACGGGTCGACGTGCAGGAAAATCCGCGCATCGCCCAGATGTTCCGGGTCCAGGGCATCCCCATGGTCTACGCGGTCGTCGGCGGCCAGCCGGTCGACGCCTTCTCCGGGGTGGTGCCCGAGGCGCAACTGCGGCAGTGGCTCCAGGCCGTGCTCAAGGCCGGCGGCGTGACGGTCGCCGAGCCGGAGGACCCCCGCCTCGACGAGGCGGACGACGCGCTGATGAGCGGTGACCTCGACGCCGCCGAGCAGGCGTACCGCAAGATCCTCGCGGACGCGCCGGCGGACGCGGCGGCGACGGCCGGTCTGGCCCAGGTCGGGGTGGCCCGCCGGGTGGCCGGAGCGGACCCCGCCGCCGCCCTGGCCGCCGCCGAGAGTGCCCCCGACGACGTGGCCGCCCAGCTGCTGGCCGCCGACATCGAGGTGCTCAGCGGTCTCGCCGAGCAGGCCTACTCCCGGCTCGTCGGTCTGGTCCGGCGCACCGCCGGCGAGGACCGCGAGACGGTGCGCCAGCACCTGGTCTCGCTCTTCTCCATCGCCGGCCCGGACGACCCGGCGGTCGCCTCGGCGCGTCGGGCCCTGGCCAGCGCCCTGTTCTGAGTTCGTAGCACGCCAGCGCGGGCCGGCGCTCCGGCCGGCCCGCCCGACCACCGAGGACGGGAGCTCATGATGCGCCGGATCGCCGTCCTCGACGCGCCGACAAACCTTGGCCTGCGGCCGCCGACGCCCACGTCCGTCCCCGGCTGCGCCAAAGCTCCCGGCGCGCTGCGCGACCACGACCTGCTGCCCCGGCTGCGGGCCCGCGACGCCGGCTGCGTCACCCCACCCCGATACGACCCGGGCGACTGGCGGCCCGGCGACGGGGTCTGCCACGCCCGGGAGATCGCCGACTACTCGCTGGCGCTCGCCGAACGGATCGGCTCGATCATCGACCGGGGAGAGTTCCCGGTCGTGCTGGGTGGCGACTGCTCGGTGCTGCTCGGCTCGGCGCTGGCCATGCACCGCCTCGGCGAGGCCGTCGGCGGGCGGATCGGGCTGGTCTTCGTCGACGGGCACTCCGACTTCCGGCACCCCGGCAACGCCTCCTACGTCGGCGCCGCCGCCGGCGAGGATCTCGCCCTCGTCACCGGGCGAGGGCAGGCCGACCTGGCCGCGCTGGAGGGACGCCGACCCTACTTCCGCGACATCGACGTGGTGGTGCTCGGCATCCGCGCCCAGGACGAGTACCGGCTCGACCTCCAAGCCGCCGGGATCACCACCCGCCCCGTGCCCGCGCTAAGGGCCGAAGGCGCCGCCCGCACGGCCCAGTGGGCGCACGAGCAGCTCGCCGACTGCGCGGGCTACTGGGTGCACATCGACGTGGACGTGCTCGACCCCGCGGTGATGCCCGCCGTGGACGCCCCCGACCCGGGCGGTATCGCCTTCGCCGAGCTGGAGATCCTCCTCGCCGGCCTGGTCGACACCCCGCACTGCCTCGGCGTCGAGCTGACCGTCTTCGACCCCGACTACGACCCGGACGGCTCGTACGCCGCCGAGATCGTCAACACGGTGGTCGCCGGCCTGGCTCCGGTCACCGCCCCGGAGGCGGTGCCGCCCCGACTGCTGTCGGCCCGACCCACGCCCGCCCCTCGGCGTGGCGCTTCCGCCGACCGTGTGGAGCGGTCCGCCGGGGTGGACGCGGGGCGGTCCGGTGGGGTGAACGGGCTCGACGCTGTGGGGCGGCTCGACGCTGTGGGTCTTGCCGCCGGCTCCGGTGACGGGATGGCTGATGCCGGCAGGGACGGCGCGGTCGAGGCGGAGCAGTCGGGTATTCCCGGACCTGCCCACGCCGAGCCGTCCGGGGTGGCCGCTGTGCTCCCGGTCGCGGTCGAGCGCGAACCGGTCGGCCCGCCCGCTTCGGCCGGCCCGGGTCTGCTCCGGCGAACCTCGCCGCCCGCCCAGGACTCCTCCGGGTCGAACTCTGCCCGCGACAATGGCGCAGATCTACACGAAGCCGACACCGCCTGAACTGCCCGCGATCCGTAGGCCGCTGATCGACTCGCGTTCATTGAAGTCGGGGTATCCGATGGTGCCGGATAGCGCGGTTTCACCGAACGCGAGTGGATCGGAGCCGCCTCTCGGCGGCGCAGTCGGCCGTCTATCGGCGGTGGCCGCCTGGAGCCGGGTTGATCGACACGAGATCGGCGATGTCGGGGTGTCCGGGTCGTCGGAAACCGCCACATCGCCGATCTCGTGTCGATCATCGCTGCCCGGGGCCACCGCTCGGAGTGGCCCCGTGGAGTGGCGCAGCCCCGACGAGGTCGAGGTCGAGGTCAGGCCGCCGGGAGGTCGAGGTCGAGGTCAGGCCACCGGGAGGTCGAGGTCAGGCCGCCGGGAGGGCGCGGAGGAAGCGCTCGGCGATCGGCACGGCCGAGGCCGTGCTGGCACCGCCCTTCTCCACGAACACGGCGAAGGCAACATCGCCCCGCCACCCCACGAACCACGCGTGGGTATGGGCCGGGTTGTCGTCGTACTCGGCGGTGCCGGTCTTCCCGTAGACCTCACCCGGCACATCCTTGAGGGCGCTGCCCGTGCCGGAGGTGACCACGTCGCGCATCATCGACTTCAGCGCGGTGACCGATTCCGGCTTGAGTTGCTCGCCGGCCGGGGCGGGCTTGGCCGGCGCCGGGTCGAGCACCAGCTTCGGCTGTTCGAAGCGGCCTCGGGCGACGGCAGCGGTGGCACCGGCCATGGCCAGCGGGCTGACCAGCGTGGTGCCCTGCCCGAACGAGGCGGCGGCCTGCTCGGCGAGGCTGCCGCCCGTCGACACCTTGCCGGTGAAGGCGTCCGCGCCGATGTCCCACTGACCCTCCAGGCCCAGCGAGCGGCCGGCGGCGGCCAGCCCGTCGCCGCCGAGCTTCGGGGCGAGCGAGGCGAACGCGGTGTTGCAGGACTTGGCGAAGTCGGTGCGGAACGGCACCGAGCCGAGCTCGAAGTTGTCGGAATTCTTGAAGGATCGACCGTCCACGGTGAAGGTCTTCGGGCAGGCCACCGGCCCGTCCAGAGTGACCGCGCCCCGATCCAGCAGGCCCAGTGTGCTGACCATCTTGAACGTGGAGCCCGGCGGCACCTGGGCGTTGAAGGCGAGGTTTTCACCGGCCGGCCCGGGGCCGTTCGCCGCGGCGAGCACCGCGCCGTCGCTGATCCGGACGGCCACCAGAGCGGATCGGCGGGACTCGGCACGCAAGGACCCGTCGGCCGCGTTCTGGACGGCGGTGTCCAGCGTGGTCTTCAGTGGCTGGCCGGGCTGCGGCTCCCGACGGAACAGCTCCGCGCCGGTCGGCTCCAGCTTGCCGCCCTCGATGGGACGCTCGACCACCACGGTCAGCCCCGGGCCGCCGCGTAGCCGCTCGTCGTAGCGGCCCTGCAACCCGCCGTGCCCGACCAGGTCGCCGGCGACGTACCGGTCCGGGTGCGCGGCGAGGTCGTCCGCCTGCGCCGGGTCGACGGTCCCGAGCACCGCCCGGGCGAACTCCCGGGTCGGTGCCAGGTCGACCTTGCCGGAGATGAACTTGGTGCCGGGCAGGTCGTAGATCCGGGGCTTGATCTGGAGGTACGCCTCCTCGCGCAGCGACACCACCTCGACGAAGGCACCCGGCTCGGCCTCGGCCACCCGCTTGGGCAGGTCGCTCAGGTCGACGGCGGGGACCAGCGCCGGACGGATCGCCTTGAACGCGGCGTCGAGCTCCTTGACGAGGGCCTTGATGTCGGCGACCCCGTTGGGCTGCACACCGACCCGCACCACCGGGCGGGGAGTCACGATCGGGTTCCCGGCGCTGTCCAGCACGCCGGCCCGGGCACTGGCGTCGCGGCGCAACGCCATCCGGTCACCCTTGGTGAGCTGCTCGTGCACCACCCGTGGCTCCCAGATCACCTGCCACTGGTCGCCGTCGCTCTGGGCGAGGCGTACCTCCCGGTCGTACGTCCAGCGGGTCTCACCCGGCAGGGTCCACTCCACCTGGACGGTAGCGGTCGCGATGTCCGCCGTGACCTTCGGCTCGCCGCGGCGCGTCAGTTTCGGCGGGGTGGCCGCCAACTCACCGGAGAGCTCCTTGATCTCGCGTGTCACCTCGGCCGACGGCAGCTTGCTGCCGGTCGGGTCGATCAGGCCGACCGCCTGGAGGTCACCACTGCGCCAGCCGGAGAGGAACGCGTCGACGGTGCGCTCCGGCCCGTCGTCACCCGAGCAGCCGGCCAGGACACCCGCCGTGAGCGCCGCGGTGGTGAGGGCGGCAATCAGACGGCGGGCGTGGTTCGGCCGGTGGGGCCGGGGGTACGACAACGGCATGGAGCTGGTCCTTCCGATCTCAGAGTGCCCCCGCACGGTAATACGCGAGCGCCGTCCCCAACGTCCCGCAGGAGCGCGAGCGCGGCCAAAGACGGGCCGGGCCCGTGTGATGAACATCGCGTGGCGGGGTATCCCGCAGCCGGCCAACCTCGGACCCGCAACGGGTGAAAGGACAGAGTCCCGATCCGGACGTCTGGCTAGTGGTCCGCCGACGAAGGCGCAGAACGGCAGGGCCTAGGCTGGGCGGCAGAGTGACCCACAACGCGGTGGGTCGAGGGGAGTGGCACCGATGGACCGGCGTCCGGCGATCAAACCGGAACCCGACCTCCGGCAGGATGACTCCGGCCGGGACGACGACAGCTTCGATTCGGCGACCGACGGGGACGGCTACGGCCGGCTCGACGTGGGAGTGACCGGGCTGACCGGGTCGAGCATCGACACCATCTACGATCTGGGCCTACCGACTGAGGTGTTGGCCGACGACGTGGAGGACGCCGAGCTCGACGAGCCCGTTCCCAACGCGGAGCGTCTGGTGGCCCAGGCTGTCGCGCTCGCGGGAGACGACCACGACGCGGCGACACTTGTCGGCCGTTTCTGGCGCTTCGCGCCGGATGAGGAGTTGGTCGGGTTCACGGCCGAGGAGATGCTCGACGCGGCCCGGGCGCACCGGGACCTCGCCCAGCAGCGGGTTCCTGGCGAGTTGAAGCTGCGGATCCACGAACCGCACGCCGACCAGCACCACACGGTCGTCGAGATCGTCACCGACGACATGCCGTTCCTGGTCGACTCGGTGACCGCGCTGCTCAACTCCTACCACCTCGACGTGCACCTGCTGGTGCACCCGCTCGTGGTGGTCCGGCGAGAGCCGCTGGGCCGACTCACCGAGGTTTCCGCGGACGTGGAGCCGGATGATGCGATCAGCGGCGACATCATCGAGAGCTGGATGCGGATCGAGATCGACCCGGTCCGGGACGTGTCCGAGCGGGAGCGGCTGCGCCGTGAGCTGCAGCGGGTGCTCACCGACGTCCGGGAGGCGGTCGAGGACTGGCCGAAGATGCGTCAGCGTGCCCTCGCGCTCGCCGACGAGCTGGCGTCGACCCGCACCTCCGACAACCGTCCGCCGGTGCCGGAGAAGGACATCACCGACTCGGTGGAGTTGCTGCGGTGGCTCGCCCACGACCACTTCACCTTCCTCGGCTACCGCGAGTACCGGCTGGTGGACGCCCCCGGGGGTGACACGACCGACCCGGTCGACGGCAAGGCCCTCGAAGCGGTGCTCGGCACCGGCCTGGGCATCCTGCGCTCCGACTCGCCGGACGCGCGGTCGCTGTCGTCGATGACGCCCGAGGCGCACGAGAAGGTGCTGGAGAAGCGCCTGCTCATCATCACCAAGGCCAATTCGCGGGCGACTGTGCACCGCTCGGCCTACCTCGACTACATCGGCTTCAAGATCTTCAACGCGGCCGGCGAGGTGATCGGCGAGCGGCGTTTCCTGGGCCTGTTCTCCACGGCCGCGTACCGGACCAGCGTCCGGGAACTGCCGGTGGTACGCCGCAAGGTGGCCGAGGTGCTGGACCGCTCCGGCCTGAGCCAGCGCAGCCACTCCGGCAAGGATCTGATCCAGATCCTGGAGACGTACCCGCGCGACGAGCTGTTCCAGATCAAGACCGACGACCTGTACCACGCGGTGATCGGCGTGCTGCGCATGGCCGGGCGTCGGCAGTTGCGGGTGTTCCTGCGTCGGGACGCATACGGGCGGTTCATCTCCTGCCTGATCTACCTGCCCCGGGACCGGTTCACCACCCAGAACCGGCTGCGCATGCAGGACATCCTGTTGCGCGAGCTGAACGGCGTCGGGGTGGACTACACCACCCGGGTCACCGAGTCGATGCTCGCCCGGGTGCACTTCATCGTCCGCACCGACCCGAGCCGGCCGCCGGGCGACATCGACGCCGACCTGCTGGCCGAGGAGCTGGCCGACGCGACGCGGCTCTGGGACGACGACTACCGGTTGGTGCTGGAGCGCAAGCTCGGCGACGAGCAGGCCAAGCACCTGTTCACCCGGTACGCCGACGCGTTCCCGGAGGGTTACAAGGACGGGCACACGCCGTACGAGGCGATGAAGGACCTGGCGAAGCTGGAGCTGCTGGAGGAGCCCGGCCAGCTGGAGATGCACCTGTTCCGCAAGCAACTCGCGCCCCGACCGGGCACCCGGGTACCCGGTGCGGACCTCGCCGAGGCCATGGACGTCCGGTTCAAGGTCTACCGGTACGGCGAGCCGATGATGCTCTCCGCCGTGCTGCCCGTGCTGCACTCGCTCGGCGTACGCGTGGTCGACGAGCACCCGTACGAGGTGGACCGGATCGACGGTCGGGTCTACCTGTACGACTTCGGCCTCATGCTGCCGGAGGGGCACCACGAGCTGGCCGAGGTGCGCCCGCACGTGGAGAACGCGTTCGCGGCGGCCTGGCGCGGCGAGGCCGAGGTGGACCGGTTCAACGAGTTGGTGCTGCGCGGCGGTCTGACCTGGCGGCAGGTGGTGGTGCTGCGGGCGTACGCGAAGTACCTGCGGCAGGCCGGCACGGTCTTCTCGCAGGACTACATGGAGCAGACCTTCATCGCGTACCCGAAGCTCGCCGCGTTGCTGGTGGAGCTGTTCGAGACCCGATTCGCGCCGGGCGAGCAGACCAACGAGCAGCGGCAGCAGCGCAGCGGTGAGCTGGTGGAGACGATCCGGGGCGCGCTGGACGACGTGGCCAGCCTCGACCAGGACCGGATCCTGCGCTCATACCTGACGGTGATCGAGGCGACCCTGCGGACCAGCTTCTACCAGAAGCGCGCCGACGGGCGGCCCAAGGCGTACGTGGCGTTCAAGCTGGACCCGCAGGCCATTCCGGACCTGCCGGCGCCGCGACCGAAGTTCGAGATCTTCGTCTACTCGCCGCGCTTCGAGGGTGTGCACCTGCGGTTCGGGCCGGTGGCCCGGGGCGGGTTGCGCTGGTCGGACCGTCGGGAGGACTTCCGGACCGAGGTGCTCGGCCTGGTCAAGGCGCAGATGGTGAAGAACACCGTGATCGTGCCGGTGGGCGCCAAGGGCGGCTTCGTGTTGAAGCAGAAGCCGGGCGACCGGGACGAGGCCGTCGCCTGCTACCAGGAGTTCGTCGGCGCGATGCTGGACGTCACCGACAACATCGCCAGCGGGCAGATCGTGCCACCCGAGGACGTCGTCCGGCACGACGGCGACGACCCGTACCTGGTGGTGGCGGCCGACAAGGGCACGGCGACGTTCTCCGACATCGCCAACGAGATCTCCAAGGCCCACAACTTCTGGATGGGCGACGCGTTCGCCTCCGGCGGTTCGGCCGGCTACGACCACAAGAAGATGGGCATCACCGCCCGCGGCGCCTGGGAGTCGGTCAAGCGGCACTTCCGGGAGCTGGGCCTGGACACCCAGACCCAGGACTTCACAGTGGTCGGCGTCGGCGACATGTCCGGGGACGTGTTCGGCAACGGGATGCTGCTGTCCGAGCACATCCGGCTGGTGGCCGCCTTCGACCACCGGCACATCTTCCTCGACCCGGAGCCGGACGCGGCCACCTCGTACGCGGAGCGGCGGCGGCTGTTCGAGCTGCCCCGTTCCTCCTGGGAGGACTACAACCCGGAGCTGATCTCGGCCGGTGGCGGCATCTTCCCGCGTACCGCGAAGTCGATCCCGATCACGCCGCAGGTCCGGGCGGCGATCGGCCTGGGCGACGACGTCACGCAGATGTCGCCGCAGGACCTGATGAAGGCGATCGTCACCGCTCCGGTGGATCTCTTCTGGAACGGCGGCATCGGCACCTACGTCAAGGCGTCCAGCCAGACCAACGCGGAGGTGGGCGACAAGTCCAACGACGCGATCCGGGTGGACGGGCGCGACCTGCGCTGCCGGGTTGCGGGCGAGGGCGGAAACCTGGGCTGGACCCAGCTCGGCCGGATCGAGTACGCGTTGACCGGTGGCCGGATCTACACGGACTTCATCGACAACGCGGCCGGGGTGGACACCTCCGACCACGAGGTGAACATCAAGATCCTGCTGAACACCGCTGTTGCCGACGGCGAGTTGACCATGGCCGACCGGGACGAGCTGCTCGCCGGGATGACCGACGAGGTCGCGGAGCTGGTGCTGCGGGACAACTACGACCAGGCTCGGGCGATCAACAACGCCCAGGCCCAGGCCGCCTCGCTGCTCCCGGTGCACCGCCGGATGATCAACGAGTTGGAACGTTCGGGTGGGTTGGACCGGGCGTTGGAGGCGTTGCCGCCGGACGAGGAGCTGGCGGTGCGCAGCGAGTCCGGGCTGACCGCGCCGGAGTTCGCGGTGCTGCTCGCGTACGTGAAGATCGTCCTGGAGCGGGAGATCCTCACCGAGGGGTTGGCGGACGAGGAGTGGACGACCGAGGTCCTGGTCAACTACTTCCCGACGCCGATGCGTGAACGGTTCGCCGAGCGGATGGGCCGGCACCGGCTGCGCCGGGACATCGTCACCACGGTGCTCGTCAACGAGGCGATCAACCGGGGCGGCATCTCGTTCATCTTCCGGGTGGTCGAGGAGACCGCGGCCAGCGCCGCTGACGTGATCCGGGCGTACGTGGTGGTCAGCGAGGTGTTCGGCCTGCGTGACCTGTGGGACGCGGTCGAGGCGCTGGACAACAAGGTGGCGCCCGAGTTGCAGACGAGTGTCTACCTGGACACCCGTCGGCTGCTCGACCGTGCGGTGCGGTGGCTGGTCTCCAACCGGCGCTCGCCGATCGACGTGCCGGCCGAGATCTCCCGGCTGCGCGACGGTGTCACGCGGTTGTTGCCGGGGCTCGAGGAGCTGTTCTACGGCAACGAGCGGCAGGGCATCGCCGCGCACATGGACTCGATGACCGAGCGTGGGCTGCCCCGCGAGCTGGCCGAGCGGGCGACCCGGCTGATGTACAGCTTCGGTCTGATGGACGTGGTGGAGACCGCCAACTCCAGCGGACGGGACGTCAGCGAGGTGGCCTCGGTCTACTTCGTGTTGTCCGACCTCTTCCGGGTGGACTCCCTGCTGTCGAAGATCTCCCTGCTGCCTCGGGAGGACCGCTGGCAGACGCTCGCCCGGATGGCGCTGCGCTACGACCTGTACGCCGCGCTGGCCGCTCTCACCGCCGAGGTGCTCGACTCCACCCCGGACGACCTGCCGCCGCACGAGCGGGTGCAGCAGTGGGAGCAGTCGAACGCGACCTCGATCCACCGCGCCCGTCGCGCGATGGGGGAGTTCGACGAGTCGCGGGCGGATCTCGCCGCCCTCTCGGTGCTGCTGCGCCAGATCCGCACCCTGGTGCGGACCTCCGCGGCCGCCTGAGTCAGGTACGCCGGACGCGGTCCGGCCGATCGGGTCGCCCCGATCGGCCGGACCGCTCTCGTTCGTCGCCGGTCACGCCGCCAGCGTGGCGAAGACGACGATGTTGTCCGGATAGCTCTTGGCGACCTCGTCGAACTGACCGCCGCAGGTGACCACCCGCAGGCTGGGCCGGTCGCTCGGTCCGTACACCAACTCGGTGGGGAAGGCCGTCTTCGGGTACGACGTCACCGAGTCCACGGTGAAGGTGGCGGGCACGCCGTCGGTCCGTCGCACCGTGATGGTGTCGCCCGGGACGAGAGCGCCCAGGTCGAAGAAGACGGCCGGGCCGAGCACCGCCGAGTCCACATGCCCGACGATCACCGCGTTACCCGTCTCGCCCGGGCTGGCGCCCGGCTCGTACCAACCGGCTTTGTCGGCTTGGTCCAGCGGGGGGACCTGGACGGTGCCGTCCGGGTTGGTGCCCAACGACATGATCGTCGCGGCGACGCCGATCCGGGGAATCTCGATGGTGGTCGGCGCGGAACGCGCCAGCCCGGCCGGGGCGTCCCCGACCGGCTGCCCGTCGGTCGGGACGTCGTTCGGGGCGTCGTCCGGGGTGGTCGCCGGTCGGGAGGCCTCGGGGCCGGCCTGGGCCAACGGCTGCGGCGGTCGGGGAGCGGGCGTGGTCTTCAGGGAAGCGCCGATCATGCCAGCGCCGATCATGGCCATGGTGACGACGACGGCCGCGCCGGCGGCACGCCACGGTTTCCCGTGACGGCCGCCGGCCCGTGTCGTCGTCACGTCAGACGAGCGAACCATCGGTCCGCCGACGACGCATCAGCACGATCCCGCCCAGCGCGGCAGCGCCGAGCAGGCCCGCCCCGCCGGTGGCCAGGCCACGGTCGGTGCCGGTGCTGGCGCCACCGTCACCACCGTCGACACCGCCGTGCGGCAGCACGACGAGCTCGCCCTCGCCGCACGAGCCCTTGAGCTCGTAGCGACCCGGCTTGGCGTCCTTGTCGACAGTGGCCTCGCCGTAGTAGACGAACTCGCGCTCCTTGTCCCAGCTGCGCTCGTCCGAGCCACGGTCCTCGGAGTCCCAGCCCTTGTCCGAGCCGTAGCTGCCGTGCTCGTCCGAGCCGTACTCGTCGGAGCCGTAGCTGCCGTGCTCGTCCGAGCCGTACTCGTCGGAGCCGTAGCCCTTGTTCTCCCAGCCCCTGTCCGAGCCGTACTCGTCGGAGCCGTAGCTGCCGTGCTCGTCGGAGCCGTACTCGTCGGAGCCGTGGCCCTTGTTCTCCCAGCCCTTGTCCGAGCCGCGCTCGTCCGAGCCGTGGCCGTTGGACTCCCAGTCCTTCTTGCCTTCGTCCTTGGACTCCCAGTCCTTCTTGTCGCGGCTGTCGTCCGCGTCCTGGCCGTGCTCCTCGCCCTTCCAGTCCTTGCCACCCTCGTCGCCGAGAGCGTCGGCGGCAGCGCCGCCACCCTGGCCGCCGGGCTGCGGCTTGTCCTTGCCGTTCTCGTCCTTGCCCTCGTGGTCCTTGCCCTTGTCGTCCTTGCCGTGCTCGTCCTTGCCCTTGTCGTCCTTACCGTGCTCGTCCTTGCCGTTTTCGTCCTTGCCCTCGTGGTCCTTGCCCTTGTCGTCCTTGCCGTGCTCGTCCTTGCCGTTGTCGTGGTCGCGGGAGTCCTCCTCCTCGCCCCACTCGCGGTCCTCACCCCGGTCGTCACGCACCGGCTTGAGATTGACCTTGCCGGTGACCTTGGACCACACGTACGCGTGCTCCTGCCGATCCGGGCAGATCTCGAGGAGCTTGACCTCTTCGCCGGCCTTGACCACGTGCGGCTTGGCGTAGACCTTGCCGTCGCGGTCCTTGCCGCCGTCGTGGTGACCGTCGGCGAACGCGATCCCCGGCGCGAACACCAGGAGCGACGCGCCGCCGAGCGCGGCGCCCGCTACGACCTTCCCGAGCATCTTCTTAGCCATGACCTGCGTCACTCCATCCCTGTTGTCCTGAGCCCGGCGACAACCGAGCTAAGACCGACGTTAGACCGTTTCATGACTTATGAAGTGAAAGATTCGCGTTTTGGCTTTTGCTCCAGGTAGGCGCTGAACAGGGGGTAAGCGGCCTTCGCCACTCTGAGTGGCGCCTCAGACCCCCGAGGTGTGGTCCGGGCGCGGCGCGGTCTCTGAGGCTCGGCGTGGTCCGCCGTCGCTTGTCGTCCGGTACCGCCAGGGACCGTCCCGTCAGGTGCCGACCGGGAAGGTCCGGGGGTATCGTCCGAAACGGCAACGGCGCTGAACTCTGCCCCGACGCATCGAGCCATTGCCATGGAAGCGCTCCCATGCAAGAATCGGCGAACGCGGTTCGGAGAGCCACACCGCGCAGGCAGGGAGTCGAGGGCACCGGTTCGCCGGGCGACGTCCCGCCGAAGGACCGGCCGCTGCACCGGTCGGTCACGCACCACCACCACCCTCGCCCGTCCGGGCCGGGCACCCCCCGAAATCCCGTTGGCGCCGGCGGCCGTCCGTGACAGGACGCTCACCGGGCCGTCTCGCCGGGCTGTACCTGAGCCCGGTCTCGCCCAAGGAGATCAGTGGCATGAATGTGTGGAGAAGGCTGACCGGCCCACGCCGGGCCCTTGCGCTCGCGGGCGCGGGCGCCCTGGTCGCCGGTGGGCTGGTGACGATTCCGGTTACCGCGGCGCAGGCCGCGACGCAGTGCGACATCGCGTACACGACCAACGACTGGCAGGGCGGCTTCACCGCGAACATCACCATCAAGAACCTCGGTGACCCGGTCAACGGCTGGACCCTGGGCTGGACCTTCCCCAACTCCAGCCAGCGGGTACAGCAGGGCTGGTCGGCCACGTACACCCAGTCCGGCAGTCAGGTGACCGCCCGGAGCATGTCCTACAACGGCAACCTCGGCACCGGCGCGTCGACGACCCTGGGCTTCAACGGCGCGTGGAGTGGCAGCAACCCGAAGCCGACCTCGTTCACCCTGAACGGCGTGGTCTGCAACGGTGGCACCACCACCCCGCCGACCACCACGCCCCCGCCGACCGACCCGCCGCCGACCAGCCCGCCGCCGACCGACCCGCCGCCCACGACCAACCCGCCGCCCGGCACGAAGGTCGACAACCCGTACGCCGGGGTGCGCGGCTACGTGAACCCGGAGTGGAAGGCCAAGGCGGACGCCGAGCCCGGCGGAAGCCGGGTCTCCAACAACCCCACCGCCGTCTGGCTGGACCGGATCGCCGCGATCAACGGCACGCCGGACAGCAGCTCCAACGGCGCCTTCGGGGTGAAGGACCACCTGGACGAGGCGCTGCGCCAGGGCGCCGGCTACATCCAGTTCGTCATCTACAACCTGCCCGGCCGGGACTGCTCGGCGCTCGCCTCCAACGGTGAGCTGGGCCCGGACGAGCTGCCGAAGTACAAGGCCCAGTACATCGACCCGATCGCCGCGATCCAGGGCGACTCGAAGTACAGCAGCCTGCGGATCATCAACATCATCGAGATCGACTCGCTGCCGAACCTGGTGACCAACACCTCCGGTCAGCCCGGCGGCACGGTCATGTGCGACACGGTCAAGGCCAACGGCGCCTACGTCAACGGCGTCGGCTACGCCCTCGCCAAGCTGGGCGCGATCGGCAACGTCTACAACTACATCGACTCCGGGCACCACGGTTGGCTCGGTTGGGACAGCAACTTCAACCCGTCCGCCGAGATCCTGAAGACCGCCGCTGTGGCCTCCGGCAGCACTGTCAACAACGTGCACGGCTTCATCACCAACACCGCCAACTACTCGGCGCTGCAGGAGCCGTACTTCAAGGTCACCGACAACGTGAACGGCCAGACGGTGCGGCAGTCCAAGTGGGTCGACTGGAACTACTACGTCGACGAGCTGTCGTTCGCCCAGGCGTTCCGGACCAAGCTGGTCTCGTTGGGCTTCAACTCCAACATCGGCATGCTCATCGACACCTCCCGCAACGGTTGGGGCGGCTCCGCCCGGCCCACCGGCCCGGGTGCGACGACGAGCGTCGACACGTACGTCAACGGTGGCCGCATCGACCGTCGGGCGCACCTCGGCAACTGGTGCAACCAGGCCGGCGCCGGTCTCGGTGAGCGGCCTCGGGTGGCCCCGGCCACGGGCATCGACGCCTACGTCTGGGTGAAGCCTCCGGGCGAGTCGGACGGCTCCAGCAAGGAGATCCCGAACAACGAGGGCAAGGGCTTCGACCGGATGTGCGACCCGACGTACGGCGGCAACGCCCGCAACGGCAACAACCCGTCGGGCGCCCTGGCCGACGCGCCGATCTCCGGTGCGTGGTTCTCCGCCCAGTTCCAGGAGCTCATGCGTAACGCGTACCCGGCTCTCTGACCGGAACGCTTCCACACCAACCCGCCACCGGCAGTAGGTGAGGCACTGCCGGCGGCTGGTTCCCCCCGGGTCCCCGGCCCGACCGCTCTGGTCGGGTCGGGGACCCGCCCTTCGTGCTCAGGTCAGGGCACGGTGCGCTCGATCGCCGCCTGGCCCTGCTCGGCCAGGTCGCGGCGCGCCTTGTCCAGGTTCTCCGGGGTGAGGTCCTGTCCACGGGCCAGCACCAGGTCCTCCGGCTCCCACTGTTGCTCCGCCCCGGTGCGGATGTTGTCCCCGCCGGCGCCGGTGCCCGTCCCGGTCGCCCCGGTGCCGGCAGCGTACGGGTCGCCGATCAGGTCGTCGGTGTCCGGCGCGAGGTCGTCCGGCCGGCTGTGGGGTTCGGCGAAGGACGGGTTGTCCTGGTCCGGGCCGCCTCCGGTCCGCAGCTGCGTGACGGTGATGTCGTCGTCCACCGCCGAGGCCACCTCCGGGCTCTCCTCCAACGGCGGTTGGCGATCGCGATCGGTCATGGTGCTGCCTCCTGTGTCCGACACGGTGCCTGATTCCCTCGCGTACCCCCTCGTGCCGCCCTCATGCCGCCCGGCCCGGCGGTCAGGTGCCGGGCTGCTGCTCGTTGGGGGCCGGCGGCTCCGCCGGGCGCAGCCACTGCCAGAGCAGCATGAGCAGGCCGAAGGCGAGCATCGCCAGCCCGGCCCACAGGTTGATCCGGACACCTTCGGCCTTGTCGATCTCGGCCCGACTGTCGAAGACGCCGATCAGCGTCACGATCACCCCGTAGGCGACGAAGAGGCCACCGATCACCCGGCGGATGTCGAACAGTCGGGCGGCTGCGGAACGCCGCTGCTCCGCCTGCGTCTCGTCGATCAGCGGGTCCTTCGCCGGCTGGCCGTCGTTGCTCATCTGCCCAACCCCTTTTCCTAGAAGACCGGGATGTAGAAGAGGGCGGCCAGCGCGACCGCGATCACGCCGAGCAGCACCGGGGAGCGGTACCAGACAGCGTCTCCGGCGAGCACGTCACCCTTGAGGTCGACGCCCCCCATGCCGTACACCAGCCCGCGCAGTTCCTCGTCGCGCTTCGGGGCGGTGAGCGGGGTGAGGACCACCGCGACGATCGCCACCGTGACGAACGCGATTCCCGCGCCCCAGAAGCTCTCTTCCAGGTCCGAGTTGAAGTCGATCACGCCGCCCTTGTAGAGCAGGTAGGTCGCCAGCGACGCCAGGGTGCCCAGCAGCAGCGACCAGAAGCCGGCCAGTGCGCTCATCCGCTTCCAGAACATGCCGATGATGAAGGTGGCGAACAGCGGCGCGTTGAACAGCGAGAAGAGCGCCTGGATGTAGTTCATGATGTTGCTGAATCCGGCCGCGATGAACGCGGTGCCGATGCCGATGACCACGGCGGCCACCGTCGCCCACCGGCCGATGCGCAGGTAGTAGTCGTCCGAGCGGCCGGGACGTAGGTACGCCTGCCAGATGTCGTAGGTGAAGACGGTGTTGAAGCCGCTCACGTTGGCCGCCATGCCGGCCATGAACGAGGCGAGCAGGCCGGTGACCGCGACCCCGAGCACGCCGTTGGGGAGCAGGTCGCGCATCAGCAGCGGGATGGCGTTGTTGTACTGCAGGTCGCCGCTCTCCGCGCCGAGCCCTTTCACCGTGACCAGGGCCACCAGGCCGGGGATCACCGTGACCAGGGGAATGAACAGCTTCGGGTACGCGGCGATGATCGGCGTACGCCGGGCGGCGCTCATGTTCTTCGCCGAGAGGGCCCGTTGCACCTCGGCGAAGTTCGTCGTCCAGTAGCCGAACGACAGCACGAAGCCGAGGCCGAAGACGATGCCGATCCAGTGTGCGCCCAGGGGGTTGGCCGTGCTGCCGGTGTCCTGCCACGCGTGCAGGCCCGCCTCGCCGAGCTTGGAGTCGGCGACCGCGTCCATCAGGCCGTTCCAGCCGCCCACCTTGACCAGGCCGATCACGGTGACCGGGATGAGGCCGGCGAGGATGACGAAGAACTGGAGCACCTCGTTGTAGATCGCCCCGGAGAGACCGCCGATGGTGATGTACGCCAGCACGATCGCCGCGCCGACCACGATCGCCGTCCAGAGCGGCCAGCCGAGCAGCGCCTGCATGACCAGGGCCAGCGCGTAGAGGTTCACCCCGGCGATCAACACCTGGGCGACGGCGAAGCTGAGCGCGTTCAGCAGGTGGGTGGGGCGGTTGAACCGCAACCGCAGGTACTCCGGGACGCTGCGCACCTTCGAGCCGTAGTAGAAGGGCATCATCACGATGCCCAGGAAGACCATCGCCGGCACCGCACCGATCCAGTAGTAGTGGACGGTCATCACGCCGTACTGGGCGCCGTTGGCCGCCATACCGATGATCTCCAGCGCGCCCAGGTTCGCCGAGACGAAGGCGAGACCGGTCACCCAGGCCGGCAGGGACCGACCGGAGAGGAAGAAGTCGACGCTGGTCCGGATCGCCCGGCGGGCGGCGAAGCCGACGCCGAGGACGGTCACGAAGTACAGGGCGAGGATCAGGTAGTCCAGCCCGTTCATGTTCAGCCGAAGACCGTCGCCGTCCATGCCGTCACTCCTCGTCCGGACCTCCACGCCGATGTACCGCGCGGCCTATTACCCCGGCCGCGCGGTTTCACACCCGGTGGACGAATCCGGTGAGTTACGGGCCGATCGGGCTCTCTGCCACAACGGGGGCGCCTCGGCTGAATTCGGCCGAGGCGCCCCCGTTGGTCGTGTGGATCAACGGCCCAGTACGCGGTCCAGGAAGTCCCGGTAGTTGCGCACCGCCACCCGCAGTTGTTCGGTGTCGGCCGAGCCGGCGTCCTGCCACCCGCCCAGCGTGGTCTTCTGCGCGGCCAGCGCCGAGGAGAGAGCCTGGATGGCCTCCTCCACCAGCGACTGCGCCTCGCCGGCCGCCGCGTGCGGATCGTCGACGAAACGCAACTGCACGTCGCGCCAGCGGTCCCGGAAGCCCTGGGCAGTGTCCGTGTCCAACAGCGTGGCCGCCGCGGACGCGACTGTCGACCCGGCGGGGCGCGACGTCCCGGCGGATTCCAGCGAGGTGCCGGTGTCCTCGGTGTGGACCGTTTCGCCGTCCGCGTCGGGGTCGACCATCTCCGGTGTCGCACTGCCGTAGCCGGCCGCGTCCGCGTCGGGCCGCGCGTCGACGCCGGTGTCGCGGCGGTGCAACTCGGCGGTCGGGTCGGCGCGCAGACCCTCCCGCTCGCCGTCCTCGGCGCCGTCGCCGGGCTGGGCCGTCCGCTCCGCGCGGGGATCCGGCTGGTCCTGGGGGCGCGGGCTGGCCAGCGCGGACGCGGCCACCGCGTCGGCCACCGTGGTCGCGCCGAACGTCGTCGGCAGCGGCCCCGGCTCGTGGAACTCTTCCGCGTCGGTGGACCGGTCGTCGCGCCGGTGGCGCGAGTCCCGCTCGTCGCCGGCCAGATCGTCGGCGGCGTCCCGTTCGGCGCCGTTCGCCCGCTCCGCGTCGGTGGTCCCGTCGTGGTCGGTCATCCGGTCGCGGTCGGTGGTCCGATCGTGGTCGGTGCCCTGGTCGTCGAAGGTGCCCCGCTCGTCGAGGGCGTCCTCCGGGACGTCGGAGCGGCCGACCCGATCGCCGGCCGGGGGTACCGGCACGGGCGCGGAGCGAACCGCCTCCGGGTGGTCGTTGCTCACCTGCTGCTCTTCCTGGCGCATCGGTGGCCTCCTCAGCGGCTCGTGGAGTCGTGGTCCGGGTGGTGGCGCTGTTCGGGCGTACGGTGGCCGAGCGGTTCCTCGCCGAGCAGGTCGGCGAAGAGCGCCCGGTAGTGCACGACCGCCTGCCGAAGCTCCTCGGTGCTCGCCTCGCCCCGGGTGTTGCGCAGGTGGATGTCGTGCGCGTCCCGGTAGTTGGTCAGCGTGCGCGCGTGCTCGACGGAGAGGTGCGCGATCTGGTCGGAGAAGTCCCCGGTCGGGTAGCCCCGCTCCTCGACGAGCCGGGTGACCAGTTCGTCGGCGTCGCCCACCGTCTCGCCGGGCGAGTCGATGAAGCGGACCTGGAGCTCCTCCCAGGCGGCGCTGTAGCGGGCCCGGGACTCCGGGCTGAGCGGGGTGAGCGAGAGTTCGGCGTGCCGGCGTTCCCGATCACGCAGTTCGCGCTCCGCGGCGGACCGGCTGTCCTGCTCGGCCACCACCCGGTCGTACTCCGGCCCGAAACGGTCGCGCAACGCGCGGCGGCGGCCCAGCGACCGGACGGCCACGGCCAGCGCCGCGACGACCACCAGCACGACGAGCACGATGACGATTACCTGAGTGGGCGACATGGGCTCCTCCTTCGTCATCTGGTATTCCCTCCACACACTGATCGCCAATCCCGATCCGGGACACTTTCCTGACGAGGGACGCAGCTCGCCCCTGCCGAGGAGGGACGCAGCACCGCCGCGCCGCTGAAACTTGACTGGTTCCAGAAAAGGCGCTTTGGTGGGGTGATGCACCCACCGGCCAGCAAGCCGACCCTGACCACCCGGCAGGGCCACCCAGTGCACAACAACCAGCAGCAGCGGACGGTCGGCTCGCGAGGGCCCGCGACGCTGGAGAACTACCACTTCCTGGAGAAGATCAGCCACTTCGACCGGGAGCGGATCCCCGAGCGGGTCGTGCACGCGCGTGGTTTCGTCGCGCACGGTGAGTTCGAGGCGTACGGGACCATCGGCGACGAGCCGGCAGCGACCTACACCCGGGCCAAGCTGTTCCAGGCCAGGGGCAAGAAGACCCCGGTGACCCTGCGCTTCTCCACTGTCATCGGCGGCCGGGACTCCTCCGAGGCCACCCGCGACCCGCGCGGTTTCGCCGTCAAGTTCCGCACCGACGACGGCAACTGGGACCTGGTCGGCAACAACCTGCCGGTCTTCTTCATCCGGGACGCGGTCAAGTTTCCCGACGTCATCCACGCGCTGAAGCCGGACCCGGTGACCTTCCGCCAGGAACCGAACCGCATCTTCGACTTCATGTCCAACACCCCAGAGTCGATGCACATGCTGACCTGGCTGTTCAGCCCGCGTGGCATCCCCGCCAACTACCGGACCCAGGACGGCTTCGGCGTCAACACGTACCGCATGGTCAACGCCGCGGGCGAGGGTGTGCTGGTCAAGTACCACTGGAAGTCGCAGCAGGGCATCGAGTCGCTGACCGAGGAGCAGGCCGCCGCCATCCAGGCGTACGAGCTGGGGCACGCCTCCAGGGACCTCTACGAGGCGATCGAGCGCGGCGACCACCCGCAGTGGGAGCTGAACGTCCAGATCATGAGCGACGAGGAGCACCCGGAGCTGGACTTCGACCCCCTGGACGACACCAAGACCTGGCCGGAGGACGCCTTTCCCCTGCGCCCGGTCGGCATGATGACGCTGCACCGCAACGTCAGCAACTTCCACAACGAGAACGAGCAGATCGCGTTCGGCACCGGTGTTCTGGTCGACGGACTGGACTTCTCCGACGACAAGATGCTGGTGGGGCGTACGTTCTCCTACTCGGACACGCAGCGCTACCGGGTCGGCCCGAACTACCTCCAGTTGCCGATCAACGCACCCCGCCAGGACGTCCAGGTCAACACCAACCAGGACGGTGGCCCGATGGCGTACGCGGTGGACGGTCGGGGCGGCAACCCGCACATCAACTTCGAGCCGTCCTCGGTGGCCGGTCTCCAACAGGCCGACGAGTCGTACCGGGAGTACCGACCGTTCGTCTCGGGCCGGGTCATGCGGGCGCCGATCGAGCGGCAGAACAACTACGGCCAGGCCGGTGAGCGCTTCCGGACCATGCCGCAGTGGGAACGCGACGACCTGGTGAAGAACCTGACCAACCTGTTGGCCCAGTGCGACAAACAGGTCCAGGAGAAGATGGTCTGGCACCTCAGCCAGTGCGACGACGCCTACGGTCGGCGGGTCGCCGAAGGGCTCGGCATCGCCGACGACGCCTGATCCGATCCGCCGCACGACGACGCCCCGCCGCCCGCGGCGGGGCGTTCGCCGTTACCCGGTCGGCCGCATGTCGGAGCGTCGATGTCGGCACGACGGGCGGTAGTGCAAAGGCCCTCGATTACGTATCCTGCCCAAGGCGCCCGCGCCGGTGCCCGGCTTCGACGCCGGGCAACGCACCCGGCCGGCGCGTTGCCCGGCGGTGCCGGCGCCCCTCCTGCCACCCCTGCACGGGCGAGGTCTGATGAGAACCCGCGACTGGCCGATCCGCTCCAAGCTGACCGCACTGGTCGTCGCGCCGGTGACCGCGCTGCTGGCCCTGTGGATCTTCGCTACGACGCTGACCTTCGGTCCCGCGCTGAACCTGCTCTCCGCGCGCACGCTGCTGTACGACCTGGGTCGTCCCGGCGAGGCGGTGGTCACCGAACTGCAACGCGAACGCCGGCTGTCGGTGGTGCAGCTCGCCGGTACCACCGAACTGCCGGCGCTGACCGAGCAGCGTCAGCGCACCGATCGGGCGATCGCCGAGCTGCGCCGCCGGGTCGACGGGGAGGCGTTGCGCGACGCCGCCGACGACCTGTTGGAGGACCGGGTCGACCGGCTGGTCACCGCCCTGTCGGCGCTGCCGAGCGGTCGCGGCTTCATCGACGGCCGCCTGATGGACCGCACCGGCGTGGTCGGCCTCTACAGCGGGATGGTCTCCGCGGCCTTCCAGGCGTTCTCCGCGATGGCGAACCTGACCGATCCCGCCATCAACAGGCAGGCTCTGGCGCTCACCGCGCTGGGCCGATCCCGAGAGCTGCTCGGCCAGACCGACGCCATGCTGGCCGGGGTGCTGACCACCGGCCGGTTCGCCGCGGGTGAGCACGCCCAGCTCGTACAGATGATCGGCAACCAGCGGTGGCTCACCGACAGCGCGGTGGCCGACCTGCCCGAGGCGGGGCGCGCGGCGTACCAGCGGCTGAGCGAAAGCCCGGACTTCACCAGCGTGCGCGCCATGCAGGACGCGTTGATCGGGGCCAACAGGTCAGGCCGGCCGCCGGTGGACGCGGCGAGCTGGCAGGCCGGCCACGACGCCGTCCAACAGCAGTTGCGCGACTTCGAGCTGGACGAGGCCGACAACCTCGCCGACCGCTCGGTGCCGATGGCGGTCGGGATCCTGGCCCGGCTGGCCGCAGCCGGGGTGCTCGGGCTCGTCGCCGTGGTGGTCTCGGTGCTGGTGGCGTTGCGGGTCGGTCGCACCCTGGTCCGGCGGCTCAGCAGCGTCCGCACCGCCGCGCTCGACCTGGCCGAGCACCGTCTGCCGGACGTGGTGACCCGGCTGCGCCGGGGTGAGCAGGTGGACGTCGCCCGGGAGGCGCCGCCCCTGGAGTACGGCCACGACGAGATCGGCGAGGTCGGGCGCGCCTTCACCGAGGTGCAGCGCACCGCCGTCCAGGCCGCGGTGGACGAGGTCACCCTGCGTCGCGGGCTCAACGAGGTCTTCCTCAACATCGCCCGACGCAGCCAGAGCCTGGTCCATCGCCAGCTGCACCTGCTGGACCGGATGGAGCGCCGCGCGGAGGATCCGGACGAGTTGGCCCAGCTGTTCCAGGTCGACCACCTGGCGACCCGACTCCGTCGGCACGCCGAGGACCTGGTCATCCTCGCCGGCTCCGCGCCCGGCCGCGGTTGGCGGAACCCCGTCGCGATGGTCGACCTGATCCGCGGCGCGATCTCCGAGGTCGAGGCGTACGACCGGGTGGACATCGCCGCCGTGCAGCCGGCCGGAGTGCTGGGCCGAGCGGTCGGCGACATCATCCACCTGCTCGCCGAGGTGGTCGAGAACGCCACCGCCTTCTCCCCGCCGGACACCCGCGTCACCGTCGTCGGGGAACAGGTGGCCAACGGGTACGCCCTGGAGATCACCGATCAGGGGCTGGGGATGTCCGCCGCTGCGCTGGAGACCGCCAACACCCGGCTGGCCAGCTCACCGGAGTTCGACCCGGCGCAGAGCGCCCGCCTCGGCCTGTTCGTGGTGGCCCGGCTCGCGGCCCGGCACAACGTACGGGTGCGGTTGCGCCCCTCCGGCGACGGCGGGGTGACCGCCGTGGTGCTGATCCCCAGCGACCTCGTCACCACCGAACCCCCCGCCGGCCCCGACCGTGCCACGCTGGATGCCGCCTCGGCCGACGCCGGCCGACGGCTGACCCGCCCGGCACGCCGGGACACCGTGCCCCGCGCCCGCACCCGCCCGACAGCGGCCCTGTCCGCCGTCGCGGCTCCGTCTCCTGTCGCGGCCCAGTCGGCTTCGGCCGCTGTCGCGGCTGCGTCGGCTTCGGCCGCTGTCGCCGCGCGGCCCGCGTCCGGGGCCGGAGTGTCGACCTCGGACACGTCGCCCGCGAACGGGCGCGGTGAAGCCGGGTCGACGACGCCCGGCGAGACGGTCGACGACGAGCTGGACGGCCTCCCGCGCCGGGTGCGACGCCGCACTCCCACCGCGCAACCCCGGTCGACCGTCACGGACACGCCGTCACCCCGGTCGCCCGAGGAGGTCCGCCGGGTGATGGCCGCCCTCCAGGCCGGCACCGCGCGCGGCCGCGCCACCGTCATCACCCCGACGGCGCCGGTCGCGCCGACGGCGGCGGTCACCCCGACGGCGGCGGTCACTCCGACGGCGCCGGTCACGAAGGCACCGGCGGTGCCGACAGGTCCCGCGAGCCCGGCTGCGCCCGCTGATCCCCAGCCCACCTCCGAACACCCGACCGCGACTGAGAGGGACGCCTAGTGCAGCATTCGACGAAGCAGAGCGCAGGCCTCGATTGGCTGCTCGACGAGCTGGTGCAGCGGGTTCCGGCCGCCCGGGAGGCGGTGGTGCTCTCCGCCGACGGCCTGCTCCTCGGCTGTTCGGCCGAGTTGGAGCGTTCCGACGCCGAGCACCTGTGTGCACTCGCCGCTGGTTTCTCCAGCCTGGCCCGGGGCGCCAGCCGGCACGTGGACGGCGGTCCGGTCCGACAGACCGTGGTGGAGATGGAGTCCGCGTACCTCTTCGTGACCGCTGCCGGTCAGGGCGCCTGCCTGGCGGTGGTCAGCGACGCCGACGCGGACATCGGGCTGGTTGCGTACGAGATGGCGATGCTTGTCATCAGGGTGGGGGAGAGCCTCTCCGCGCCGGCCCGAACGTCGGCCGGAGCCGGTGATGCGGACTGAGCCGCCCGGGCCGCAGCACGAGTGGCTGGACGGCGACGCCGGGCCGGTAGTGCGCCCGTACACCCTCACCGGGGGACGGGTACGCTCCGCCGTCGACGGTTTCAACCTGGTCGCGTTCGTGCTGGCCGGATCGGACGTCGACGCGGCGAGTCACCCGCACCTGCTTCCGGAGCATCGACGGCTGGTCGCGTTGTCCCGCCGGCCGGTGTCGGTGGCCGAGTTGGCAGCCGAGCTGGACCTCGCTGTCGGTGTGGTCCGGGTCCTGCTCGGTGATCTCCTGGCCGAGGGCCTGGTAGCGGTGCACGAGCCGCCGGCCGCCGGCATCCTTCCCAACGACGACATTCTCAAGGCGGTGGTCAGTGGACTCCGTGCGCTATGACCATGTGGGCACCAGCACCACCATCCCGCTGGCCCTGAAGATCCTCATCGCGGGGGGCTTCGGGGCTGGCAAGACGACGTTGGTGAGCGCCCTGAGCGAGGTCCGTCCGTTGCAGACCGAGGAGGTGTTGACCGGTGCCGGGATCGGCACCGACGACATCTCCGGAGTGGAGGGCAAGTCGACCACCACCGTGGCGATGGACTTCGGCCGGATCACCATCAACGACGACCTTCAGGTCTACCTGTTCGGTACCCCGGGTCAGGACCGGTTCTGGTTCCTCTGGGACGAGTTGGCCTTCGGGGACCTCGGCGCTGTGGTGCTCGCCGACACCCGTCGGCTGGCCGACTGCTTCCCCTCCATCGACTACTTCGAGCAGCGGGGCATCCCGTTCGTCGTGGGCGTCAACTGCTTCGACGACTCCCGCCGCTTCAACCTGGAGACCGTACGCCGAGCCCTCGACCTGGACCCGGACGTGCCGATGGTGCTCTGCGACGCTCGGGACCGGCAGTCCGGGAAGATGGTGTTGATCTCGCTGGTGGAGCATGTGGCCCGGCAACGCGGTGAGCCGGTGCCGACGGCGTGAGATCCGGTTAACGGCAGGGCTTCGTGGGCAGCCTCTGGTTGGATCAGCGGAGGACGCCAGCGGAGGAGTCGGACGTGAGTGGTCAGGATGAGGTTGTCCACATCGGTGGATACACCGCCCAGAGCGGTGGTCGGGGCAGCGGCATCGTCGCGGCGCACCGTGACCCGACGACCGGGGCGCTGACCCCGCTCGGCACGGTGGCGGTCACCGCGTCGCCCTCCTTCCTGGCGCGGCACCCCTCCCGACCGGTGCTCTACGCGGTGAACGAGTTGACGGACGGCGAGGTCAGCGCCTGGCGGGTCGGGTCGGAGGGCGCACTGGCTCCGCTCGGCAGCCAGTCCACCGGTGGCGCCGAGCCGTGCCACCTGGCGGTGCTGCCCGACGGCGGCCACCTGCTGGCGGCCAACTACGGCAGCGGCAGCGTCGCGGTCTTCCCGCTGGACGCGCAGGGCGTGCCCGGCGAACGCACCGACCTGGTGGTGCACGAGGGGCACGGCCCCGACCCGGATCGTCAGGACCACGCCCACGCCCACATGGTCTCCCCGGGTTCCGGCCGTGGGCCGATCTTCGCGGTCGACCTCGGCACCGACTCGGTCTACCGCTACGACCTGGACGACGCGACCGGACGGCTGGTGCCCCGCGCGCCGAGGATCCGCACGACGGCTGGCACCGGGCCGCGGCACCTCGCCCGCCACCCGGACGGACGGCGTTGCTTCCTCGTCGGTGAGCTGGACGCCTCGGTCACCGCCTACGAGCTCACCGACGACGGTGCGTTGCACCAGCACGGTCGGGTCGAGGCGAGCGGGCGGTCCGGTCATGTCCAGCCGTCGGAGGTAGCGGTCTCCCCGGACGGGCGCTTCCTCTATGTCGGCAATCGCGGGGTGGGGACTGTTGCGGTCTTCGCCCTGGCCGGGGCCCTGCCCGAGTTGGTGGCCGAGGTGGACACCGGTGGTGAGTGGCCCCGGCACTTCGCGCTGATCGGGGCGCACCTCTACGTCGCCGACGAGCGGGCGGACATGGTGCGGGTCTTCCGGCGCGACGCCGACACCGGTGTTCCCGAGGCGGTCGGTGAGCCGGTGCCGGTGCCGAGCCCGACCTGTGTGCTGCCGTGAGCGACAAAGCCGAGATGTGAGGACGGCACAACTTAGGCAACGCCACGGGGCTGCTTCGTCACGCTGTGTTGCTAAAAAGTGGGCAACTGTTTCTCCTGCGTAACTTTAGTCCGAACGGATGTGGCAGAGACGGCACCTTGTACGCAAGATGGTCACCGTGTCAGCAGGCCGCCATCGCATGCGTTCGAAACTCCACCTAGCAGCCGCCGCCGCGACGGCGGGTGTGCTCGTCGTAACGACGGGCGCGTGGTTCGGCTACCAGGAGTTGATCAAACCGAGCTGCTCAGGGGAGATCCGCCTCGCTGTGGCGGTCGCCTCCGAGCTCGCGCCAGCGGTGGACGCCGCCGCCTCCCAGTGGGTCAAGGACGGCGCGGCGGTGGGCCCGACCTGCATTCGGGTCGACGTCTCGGCGTCCGACCCGGTCGACGTGGCCGCCGTGGTGGCGGCGAAGCACGGAGCGGTCCTGGCCGGCGTGGGGCAGGCCAGCGGCACCGCCGTCAGCCCCGACGTGTGGGTCCCCGACTCCTCGACCTGGTTGCTGCGGTTGAAGAAGGACGCCACGGCGTTCGCCCCGACCAACGGCGCGTCCATCGCGCGCAGCCCCATCGTCGTCGCGATGCCCGAGCCGATCGCCATGCGCCTGGGCTGGCCGGACAAGAAGTTCAACTGGACCGACCTGCTCAAGCAGGTCAACAACTCCAGCGCGCCCCTGCGGACCGGGATCGTCGAGCCGACCCGCGACGCGGCGGGGCTGTCCGGGCTGCTCTCGCTGACCGCGGCGGCCAACGGCGCCGGCGGGGATGCCCAGCGCAACACCGTCGGCGCGCTTCGGGCGCTGGCCACCGGCCGCTCGTCGCTGCGTAACGACCTGCTGGCCCGGTTCCCGACCGCCAACGACGCGACGTCCATCGCCAGCGGTCTCGGCGCGGCGGCCCTGTCCGAAGAAGACGTGATCGCGTACAACAGCAAGAAGCCGCCGGTGTCGCTCGCCGCGCTCTACATGGAGCCGGCGCCGATGCCGCTCGACTACCCGTACGCGGTGCTGCCCGGCATCGAGCCGAGCAAGGCGTCGGCCGCCCGGGTGCTGTTCGAGCTGCTCACCAGCCCCTCGTTCCGCGACCGCCTCGCGGCGCAGTCGCTGCGCGGGCCGGACGGCAACTGGGGCGACGGCTTCAAGGCGCCGCAGGGTGCCCCCAGCCCGTCCGGCGGTGCGCCCACCGCACCGGCGAACGGCGGTAGCGCGGCCGGCGGCCTGGACCCGGCAGCCATCCAGCGGGTCGTCTCCAGCTGGTCGATCGCCACCCAGTCCGGTCGGATGCTGGCCGTCATCGACGTGTCCGGCTCGATGAAGGAACCGGTGCCCAGCGCCAACAACCGGAGCCGGGAGGAGGTCACCGTGGACGCGGCACGCCGTGGCCTCGGCCTCTTCGACGACTCCTGGTCGATCGGCCTGTGGACCTTCTCCACGAAGCTGGTCGGCAGCCGGGACTACCGGCAGCTGGTGCCCATCGGGCCGCTCTCCGCCCAACGGGCCCAGTTGGAGGGCGCGCTCGCCACCGTCAAGCCGTCCAGTGGTGACACCGGCCTCTACGACACGATGCTCGCCGCGTACCAGGCCGTGCAGGAGGACTGGCAGCCCGGCCGGGTCAACTCGATCGTGCTGTTCACCGACGGCAAGAACGAGGACGACGAGGGCGTCAACCAGCAGCAGTTGCTCGCCAAGCTCAAGCAGATCGCCGACCCGGAGCGGCCGGTCCAGGTCATCATGATCGGTATCGGTGAGGGCGTCAGCAAGGCCGAGCTGGAGTCGATCACGAAGGTGACCGGCGGCGACGTCTTCGTCACCAAGGACCCGAGCGAGATCGGCAGCATCTTCCTCAGCGCCATCGCACGGCGTCCACCGGCGCCGCGCTGATCCGACGCTCAGACGCCAAAGGGCCTGCCGTACCGGCAATCGGTGTGGCAGGCCCTTTTTGGCCGCCGGGTTGAAGAAAAGTGACGGCAATACGTCGGAAGCAATCGGCAGTCATAGTTGTCAAGGCAGGATGTCGACTGTTCCGGCATGGTCGGTCCGCCTCCGGTCCGACCCGTCAGCCGGGGCCATCCTGAACAGAGTGGGAGGGCCGGTGAGCGCGGCGACACTGTTGACCCCCGCCACGTCGGCGGAGTCGGACGGCCGTCCTGCCGGGCTGGTGGCCCGGGCCGACGAACGGTCCTACGTCCGGGTTCTGGTTGTCCTGGACACCACCATCATCATCATCGCGCTGCTCATCGGGTACGTCACCCGCTTCGGTGACGACGAGCCGACCGGCTCGGAGGTCCCGTACGTGTTGGTCGCCCCCGGGTTGGTGCTGGCCTGGCTGATCTCCCTCAAGGCACTCGGCTGCTACGACGACCGGGTGATCGGCTATGGGGCGGACGAGTACCGGCGGGTCAGCTCCGCCAGTCTGCGGCTGGCTGGTGCGATCGCGATCGTCGGCTACATCGCCGACGTCGGCGTCTCCCGGGGCTTCCTCGGCATCACCTTCGCGGTGGGCACCGTCGGGTTGGAGGTGGCGCGGTTCGCCGCCCGTAAGCGCCTGCACCGGGCTCGTTCGCAGGGCGCCGGCTGGTCGCGGAAGGTACTGGTGGTCGGCGACACCGCGCACGTGCTGGAGTTGGTGCACACGCTGCGCCGCGAGCCGTACGCCGGGTACCAGGTGGTGGGCGCGTGCATTCCGGACGCCCTGCTCGCGCCGGTGGCGCAGCGGCTGGGTGACGTGCCGGTGGTGGGGTCCTTCCGGGGCATCCCGGAGGCCGCCACCGCGATCGGCGCGGACACCGTCGCGGTGACCGCCTCCGGTGAGCTGACCGCCACCCGGCTGCGTCGCCTCGGCTGGCAACTGGAGGGCACCGGTGTCGACCTGGTCGTGGCGCCCGCCCTGACCGACGTCGCCGGCCCGCGGATCCACACCCGCCCGGTTGCCGGGCTGCCGCTGATCCACGTCGAGGCTCCCGAGTTCCGGGGCGCCCGAAAGCTGGTGAAGGGTCTCGTCGACCGGTCCGCCTCGTCGTTGGCGTTGGCGCTGCTGCTGCCGCTGATCGCGTTCGTCGCCCTGGCCATCAAACTGGACAGTCGGGGGCCGGTGCTGTTCCGACAGGTCCGCGTCGGTCGGGGCGGGCAGGAGTTCGACGTGTTCAAGTTCCGCACCATGGTGGTGAACGCCGACGCCATGCTCGCCGAGTTGACCGCCAGCAACGAGACCGACGGTCTGATGTTCAAGATGCGCCGGGACCCCCGGGTCACCCGCGTCGGTCGGTTGCTGCGCAAGTGGTCGCTGGACGAGCTGCCGCAACTGGTCAACGTCCTGCTGGGTCAGATGAGCCTGGTCGGGCCCCGCCCACCGCTGCCCTCGGAGGTGGCCCGCTACGACGGCGACGTGGCCCGGCGGCTGTTGGTCAAACCCGGCATGACCGGCCTCTGGCAGGTCAGTGGCCGTTCCGACCTGAGCTGGGAGGACGGCATCCGACTCGATCTCTACTACGTGGAGAACTGGTCGCTCGCCGCCGACCTCACCATCCTCTGGAAGACCGTCGGCGCGGTCCTGAACGGCCGCGGCGCGTACTGACCCCGCCGGTCACGGTTGCGGGCCGGTCCAGTCCAGGCAGACGACCACGGCGTCGTCGACCAGGTCACCGGCCACGAACGCGCGCAGGTCACCGATCAGCGACCGGACGGCGTCCAGGGGCGCCATCGGCCCGGTCCGCCGCAGGAACCGGTCCAGTGCCGTCTCGCCGTAGCGCATGTGCTGACCGGTGGCCTCCACCACCCCGTCGCTGACCACGAAGATCCGGTCGCCGCGCTCCAGCGGGAACTTCTGCTCGTGGTAGTCGGTCGCCTCGAACATGCCCAGCGGGAACTGCGCCTCCAGCGGCTGCTCGGTGACGTTCCCGTCGCGGAGCAGGACCAGTCGGGGCGACCCGGCGTCTACCACTGTCATCATCCCGGACCGCAGATCCAGCTCCATCAGCAACGCGGAGATGTGCTGCTCGCCCCGGTACAGGTCGTAGACGGCCTGGTCGGCGAGGGCGGCCTGGTCGGCCAGGCTCAGCCCGGCCCGACGCGCGTTGCGCAGCGCGTGGGTGGCCAGCGAGGTGAGCAGGGAGGCGGCCACGCCCTCACCGGTGCCGTTGATCGTAGACAACCAGAGCCGTTCCCCGTCGTCGGACCAGTCGAAGCTGTCGCCGCGCACCGCGTACGCCGGTTCCAACTGCCCGGCCAGGCTGAACGAGGGTCGGACCCTGCTGCGCCCGGGGAGCAGGTCCCACTGCATCTCGGCGGCCAGGGTGAGGCGCTGGCTGCGCCGGGCCGCCCGGTAGACGTCGGTGCCGGCGGAGACCGCCGCCACCTCGTGGGCGAGCGCGGTGGCGATGACGGTCAGGTCGGCGAGGAACTCCGGGTCGTCCGGAACGGGCGACAGGCGCAGTACCCCTCGACGCTCGCCACGCATCGTGACCGGGAACCAGGCGGTGCCGTCGGTGACAATCGGCGACTGGTGGTCGAAGGCGCGCCAGGCCGGATGCCCGGGGCTCGTGATCGACTCACCCTCGGTTAGTGGCAGTAGCTCCGCGAGTCGGTAGTCGACCTGGTAGAGCTCGACGTCGGTGATCCCGTACGACTGGGCGAGCACGTCCCCGATTCCACCAATGAGCCCGTCAGCGGGTGTCTCGTTCAGGGCGCGACGTGCCCGATTGACCGGTTCGCTCATGCTGGCTCCCTCGCTAAAGCTCGACCACCTGTGGGTTCGGAGTAGTCTCGGGCCACCATGGCCGAACTGAACGGTCCGACGGACCCCGAGACGAGTATGGCTGCCGCGCTGGATGCGGCGGCCGCTTCCCTGCTGGGCATCTGGGAATCCGCCCGGGAGGGGACCTCCAACCGTGTCTCCGGCGCGCAGCTACGGGCGGTGATGGTGGTGGAGCAGGCCGACGGCATCAACCTGCGTCGGCTCGCCACCCAGCTCGACATGCTGCTCAGCTCCGCCAGCCGCCTCTGCGACCGGCTGGTCGCCGCCGGCATGCTGGAGCGTGAGCCGGGCCGCTTCGACCGGCGGGAGATTTCGCTGCACCTCACCCCGGAGGCCCGTCGGCTCCTCGCCGAGCTGCGGGCCGACCGTCAGGCACAGCTCGCCGCCGTGCTTGCCGGGATGACCCCGCAGGGTCGCGACGCGCTGCTGAGCGGAATGCGGGAGTTCGACGGGGTCGCTCGCCGGCAGCAAACGGACACCACACTGGCGGGCGAGTCGGTGGAGGAAAAGGACTGGCCGGGCGACCCGGACGGGCCGGGTGGGCCAGGCGGGCCGCCGGACCGGAGCGGGCAGACCCGCACGCGGTGGACTGATTCGTCGGGCGCCCCGGAGCGGTCGGTCGGCACCACCCGGGAGTGGCCGACCGGCGGGCCGGTGGCGCGGACCGCCTGATCGAGCGGTGCCGGCTCGTCGTCACCGTCCGCGGTGCCGCCGCTGCGTCGGGGCCGCCGCTCACGTCGGCACCGACGCGCGGATGGCCAGCATCGCGATGTCGTCGTGGGCCTGCCCGTCCAGCCAGTCGTCGACCGCCCGGAGCACCCGGTCGATCAGCGCCGCGGGCAGCTGCCCGGCCGCCGACGCCAGCGCGGCGTGCAGTCGGGCCTCGCCGAATATCTCCGCGTCGCGCGGCCCGCGCGCCTCGGTGACCCCGTCGGTGTACGCGAGCAGCACGTCGCCGGGGTCGAGGTGAACCCGGGTCTCGACGAATCGTGCGGTGGTCAGCGCCCCGACCGCCGTGCCGCCCACCGGGACTGGGGTGACCGTGCCGTCGGCGGTGACCAGCAGGGGCGACGGGTGACCTCCACCGGCGATCGTGACGTCCACCCCGGCGGGGCTGTGGTCCAGGGAGCCGAGCAGCAGCGTGGTGAACTGGCTGCGCCGCGCCGCGTCCGGGGCATCGAACAACGCCCGGTTGAGCAGGTGGATCAGCTCCAGTGGGCGTTGCTCGACGAGCCGCAGCGTCTGCAGGCACTGGCGGACCCGGCCGGTCAGCACCGCCGCGCTCACGCCCCGGCCGCACACGTCACCGAGCGCGAACAGGGCCCCGCGTGGGTGCGGGAACACCTCGTAGAAGTCGCCGCCGATGCGCAGGGTGTCCCCGGCGGCGCGGTAACCGCCGGCCACTGTCACGCCGGGCACCGTGGGCAGCTCGGGCGGGAGCAGGCTGGCCTGGAGCACCCGGGCCAGGTGGGCCTGCTCGTCGTGGAGATCCGCGGTGGCCAGCGCGGCGCCCGCCCGGGCGGCGAACTCCCGGGCAAGCTCGATCTCGCGCTCGTCGAAGCCGGGCCGCCCGGTGCGTCGGACGAGCAGCAGAGCACCGGCCGAGCCGTCGGCGCCGGGCATCGGGCAGACCAGCACGGTGCCCGGCGAGCCGAACCCGGGCGGCAGCATGGTGGCCAGGTCGGTGAACTCGGTGCCCCGGCAGGGGACCGGGTCGGCGAGGTCGCCGGCCAGCGCCTCGGCCAGCACGGGCACGGTGCTGGTCAGCGTCAGCGGGGCCAGCCCGTCGGTCGGGGCGGGCTCGCCGTCGGCGTACCGGATCCAACGGGCGTGCGGCTCGGCCGGCGCGACCGGTCGGGGCAGCGCCACGGCGGCATCGGCCAGGTACGGCACGGCCAGGGTGGTGGTGGACCGCAGCACCTGGTGCCGGTGCAGGGACATCCCGAGTTGGTTGCCCGCCTCGGCGAGGAAGGTGGTGCGGGATCGTTCGGCACGTAGCGCGTCGGCGCGGTCGTGCTCCTCGGTGACGTCACGGACGTACCACGCGAAACGGGGACCGGCGAGTTGCCGCCGGGCACCGCGCAGCCGTCGGCCGTGATGGTCGGCGTCGAAGCGGTCGGCGCCGGTGGTGACCGCGTCGGCCACTGCCGCCACCGGGCATCGGGACAACTCGGTGCCGACGGTGATCTCCGGGAGCAGTCGCGCCGCCATGGCGTTGAGCAGTGTGACCCGGCCGGTCTCGTCGGTGGTCAGGACCGCTTCGGCGAGCCCGTCGAGCAGCTCGCGAGCCAACGGCGCGTCGGCGGGCAGCGGGGTGCCACTGGGTTGCCGGGTCGTGGTCACCGCCGGACGCCGGCTCGCAACTGGCGACTCCTGCGCATGCTGCTTCTCGACTCCTCACCCGGCATCGTTGCTGTGGGGCAAGGATAGCGACCCCCTCCGACAGACACCCACAGCGTGGCGACGGTCAGCCCTAGGGCCTGTGTCAAAACCCTTGGCCGGCCTGCGGCGGGCCCGGACTGTGACACAGGCCCTAGGGCCTGTTTCATAAGAACTGGTCGGCCTGCGGCGGGCCCAGACGACGCCCGGCGGCGTTGCGGTTTCGTCCGGATACAACACCGGTATCCGGACGAAACCGCGCCTTGCCGGATCGCCGCCCGGACTCCGCCTCGGCTCGACCGCCCTTATGAAACAGGCCCTAGCGGGCCAGCCAACCGGCGGGCTGGGCGACGATGCGCCGGACGACCGACCCGGCGGCCCCTACCGCCGCGGCCTCCGCGCCGAGCGTGGACGGCCGAACCGTGACCGGTGACCAGGCGGCGGTCAGCACCCGGTCGGCGATCTCGGCGAGCACCGGAGGGCACAGCCAGGGCGCCAGGGCCGCGTAACCGCCGCCGAGCACCACGGTGTCCAGGTCGAGCAGGTTGACGACGCCGGCCACCGCCACGCCGAGCGCCGTCCCGGCGTCGTGCAGCGCCCGCAGCGCGTCGGCGTCGCCGGCCTCGGCCAGCTCGGCGAGCCGTGCCGTCGCGGTGTCCGCCGGAAGCTCCGCCCGCGCCAGCCCGGCAGCGGTCACGATCGCCTCCTGGCCGGCGTACTGCTCCAGGCAGCCCTGCCCGCCGCAGCGGCACGGACGACCCTCGGGGTGCACCGGGAGGTGCCCGATCTCGCCGCTCCAACCGCGGACGCCGCGAAACAGCGCGCCGTCCAGCACGATGCCCGCGCCGATGCCCACCTCTCCGGAGATGTGCAGGAAGCTGGACGGGGCGGGTGGTCGGGAGTGCAGTTCGCCGAGCGCGGCGAGGTTGGCCTCGTTGTCGACCACCAGGCCGGGCACGCCGGGCACCTGCTCGACCAGCGGCGGGTGCTCGGCGAGCAGGGCGGGCACCGGCACGTCGTGCCAGCCGAGGTTCGGCGCGAGCCGGACCAGACCGGCGTCGTCCACCAGGCCGGGCACCGCGAGCGCGGCCCCGACCAGTGTGAGGCCCTGGTCGGCGGCGTCGTCACGGGCGGCCCCGGCCATCTCGACCAGCTGTGCCAACGCGTCGGCGGGGGCCACCGGACGCAGGTCGGCCCGGTGTACGGTGCGGTGCCGGACCTCACCCGCGAGGTCCACCACGCAGACCGCCAGGTAGTCGACGTTGACCTCCAGGCCGAGCCCGGCCGGCCCCTGATCGGCCAGGACCAGCCCGCGCGCCGGACGGCCGGCGCCGGAGCGGGGAGCCGGGTCGGACTCGCTGACCAGACGGCCGGCGAGCAGGTCCTCGACCACCGCGGACACTGTTGCTCTGGTGAGGCCGGTCGCGGTCGCCAGGTCGGCTCGGGACGGGGGGCGTTCGGCCGCGGCGATGCGGCCGAGCACCAGGGCGAGGTTGAGCTCGCGCAGACTGCCCTGACGGACTGCGCCAGCCGGGGCGTGGGTGAGGCTCACCCCTTGACACTGCCATAGGGTGGGCAAATAATTCAATGGCTGAACAAATAGCCGACAACACCACCCCGGAGGTTGCTCATGGCACCCCGTCCCACTCCCGCCGACAAGTTCTCCTTCGGGCTCTGGACCGTGGGTTGGCAGGCCCGCGACCCGTTCGGTGACGCCACGCGCCCCGAGCTCGACGCGGTCGAGGCAGTGCACCGGCTCGCCGAGCTGGGCGCGTACGGCATCACCTTCCACGACGACGACCTGATCCCGTTCGGCGTCGACGCCGGCACCCGCGACCAGCACATCGCGCGGTTCCGCAAGGCCCTCGACGAGACGGGCCTGGTGGTGCCGATGGTGACCACCAACCTGTTCACCCACCCGATCTTCAAGGACGGCGGCTTCACCAGCAACGACCGCGACGTCCGCCGCTACGCGCTGCGCAAGGTGCTGCGGCAGGTCGACCTGGCCGCCGAGCTGGGCGCCAGCACCTTCGTCATGTGGGGTGGCCGCGAGGGCTCCGAGTACGACCTCGCCAAGGACGTCCGCGCCGCCCTGGACCGCTACCGCGAGGCCGTCAACCTGCTCACCCAGTACTCCATCGACAAGGGCTACAACCTGCGGTTCGCCCTGGAGCCCAAGCCCAACGAGCCGCGCGGCGACATCCTGCTGCCCACCATCGGGCACGCGCTCGGCTTCATCTCCCAGCTGGAGCACCCCGAGCTGGTCGGCCTCAACCCGGAGGTCGGTCACGAGCAGATGGCCGGGCTCAACTACGCGCACGGCATCGCCCAGGCGCTCTGGCAGGGCAAGCTGTTCCACCTCGACCTCAACGGCCAGCGCGGCATCAAGTACGACCAGGACCTGGTCTTCGGCCACGGCGACCTGATGAACGCGTTCGCCCTGGTGGACCTCCTGGAGAACGGCGGCCCCAACGGCGGACCGGCCTACGACGGCCCCCGGCACTTCGACTACAAGCCGTCCCGCACCGAGGACATGGACGGCGTCTGGGCCTCCGCGGCGGCCAACATGAGCACCTACCTGCTGCTCAAGGAGCGCGCCGCGGCGTTCCGCGCCGACCCCGAGGTGGTCGAGGCGCTCGCCGCCAGCAAGGTCGGCGACCTGAACACGCCGACGCTCAACGACGGCGAGGGTTACGAGGAGTTCCTGGCCGACCGGTCCGCGTTCGAGGACGTCGACGTCGACGCGGTGGCCGCCCGAGGCTTCGCCTTCGTCCGGCTCAACCAGCTCGCCGTCGAGCACCTGCTCGGCGCCCGCTGAGGCCCCGCCATGCCGTTGGTCGCGGGCGTCGACTCGTCCACCCAGTCCTGCAAGGTGGTCATCCGGGACGCGGAGACCGGTGCCCTGCTCCGGCAGGGTCGGGCCGCACATCCGGATGGCACCGAGGTCGACCCGGAGGCCTGGTGGCAGGCGCTGCGTAGCGCTGCCGACCAGGCCGGCGGGTTGGCCGACGTGGCCGCGATCTCCGTCGCCGGCCAGCAACACGGCATGGTGTGCCTCGACGAGGACGGCCGGGTGGTCCGCCCGGCGCTGCTGTGGAACGACACCCGGTCCGCCGACGCCGCCGCCGACCTCATCGAAGAGGCCGGCGGCGGTGCGGCCGGGCGTCGGTTCTGGGCCGAGGCCACCGGCAGCGTGCCGGTGGCCAGCTTCACCCTCACGAAGCTGCGCTGGCTGGCCCGGCACGAGCCGGAGCAGGCCGCCCGGGTGGCCGCCGTGTGCCTGCCACACGACTGGCTGACCTGGCGGTTGGCCGGCGCCCCGGGGTTGGGCGCGCTGCGTACCGACCGGGGGGATGCGAGCGGCACCAGCTACTGGTCGCCGGCCAGCGGCGAATATCGGCTGGACCTGTTGGAGCAGGGCTTCGGGCGGCGACTGATCGTCCCGGAGGTGCTCGGCCCGGCGGACTCGGCGGGGAAGCTCGCCGACGAGCTGGGTGGCGGTGCGTTGCTCGGTGCGGGCACCGGCGACAACGCCGCCGCAGCGCTCGGCGTCGGTGCCGGTCCGGGTGACGTGATCGTCTCCATCGGCACCTCCGGCACCGTGTTCAGCGTCGCCGACGTGCCGGCCGGCGACGAGAGCGGCGCGGTGGCGGGCTTCGCCGACGCCTCAGGTCGTTTCCTTCCGCTGGTCGCCACGCTCAACGCGGCCCGGGTGCTGGACGCGGCCGCCGCGATGCTCGGCGTCAGCCTGGACGAGTTGGCCGAGTTGGCGCTGTCCGCGCCGGCCGGTGCGGACGGGCTGGTCATGGTGCCCTATCTGGAGGGTGAGCGGACGCCCAACCGCCCGCTCGCCACCGGGGCGGTGCACGGTCTGACCCTGCGTACGTCGACGCCGGCGCACCTGGCGCGGGCCGCCGTGGAGGGCATGCTCTGCGCTCTCGCCGACGGTCTGGACGCGCTGACCGCACAGGGTGCCACGGCCCGCCGGGTCATCCTGGTCGGCGGCGGGGCCCGGTCGGCCGCGGTGCGTCGGATCGCGCCGCAGGTCTTCGGCTGCCCGGTCGTCGTCCCGCCAGCGGGGGAGTACGTCGCCGACGGCGCCGCCCGGCAGGCCGCCTGGGTCGCCCTGGGTGGCCCGACGCCGCCGCTCTGGGCGCTCGAGGGCACCGAGGAGTACGCGGGCGAGCACGTCCCCGCCGTTCGTGAGCAGTACGCGGCGGCCCGTGGACTGGTTCTCGACCGCCGCTGACCGTCGGGATCGACGCGGGTGGGTGCCCGGGAACGCTGACCGGCACCCACCCGCGTGACGACCTCCTCAGCCGCGTCTGGTTGGCTGCCGGTCATGACGGTGACCAGTGGCGGGCCGGGCCGGGGCGGGCAGCAGCCCGACCGACGCCCGCACGCCCGGGGCGGCGGCCCGGCGCACCGGCTGTACAGCGTCGTGGTGTTCGTGCTGCTCGCCTCACTGGACAACGTGGCGATCGGGTTGGTCCCGCCGCTGTACGGCCCGATCTCCGACGCCTTCGACGTGTCGGGGCGGCTGCTCGGCCTGGTCACCGCCGTCAGCTTCCTGGTCAGCGCGGTGGCAGCGGTCGGCTGGGCGTACGTCGGTGACCGCACCAACCGTAAGCCGCTGCTCATGGTGGGCACTCTGTTGTGGGCGGCGGGCACCGGCGGTAGCGCGCTCGCCGGTGGTTACCTGACCTTCTTCGCGGGGCAACTGGTCGCCGCGGTCGGCCTCGGTGCGGTCGGCTCGGTCGGCTTCTCGGTGGTCACCGACCTGATCTCACCGACCCGGCGCGGGCTGGTGATGAGCTTCTGGGGGCTCTCCCAGGGGGTCGGCACCCTCGCGGGCACCCTCGTCGGAGGGCTGCTCGGCGCGACGGACTGGCGGCGGCCGTTTTTGATCCTGACCGGTGTCGGCCTGGTCGCCACGGTGGCCTACCTGTTCACGTACGACATCCGACGCGGCCAGAGTGAACCGGAGTTGGCCGACCGGCTGGACGCCGGCGCCGAGTACGACTACCGGATCAGTCGCGCCGACCTGCCGCGCATCCTGGCCCGACGCACCAACCGGTGGCTGATCCTGCAGGGCCTCACCGCGCAGGCCGCGTTCGGGTCCCTGGTGTGGTTGCCGGTGCTCTTCGCCGAACGAGCCGAGGCCCAGGGCTACTCGTCGTCCACGGCGGTGGTGGTGGGCAGCGTCTTCGCCACGCTGTTCCAGCTCGGCGGGGTGCTCTCCATCGTCGGTGGGCTGGTCGGCGACGCGCTGCAACGGCGTACGCCGAGAGGCCGCGCCCTGGTCGCCGCTGTCGGCATCCTCGCCGCGTTGCCGTTCTACCTGGTGTTGTTCTTCGTCCCGGTGACCATCGACGTGCCGGACGGCGCGGGCGGCGGCGCGGTGGTCGGCGCGGTGCTGTCCAGCGTCTTCACCGAGCCGTCGGTGGGGCTGAGCCTGCTCACCGCGATCGTGGCGCTCGCGTTGACCTCGGCCAACTCGCCGAACTGGTTCGCGCTGATCGCCGACGTCAACCCGCCGGAGCACCGGGGCACCGTCTACAGCTTGGGCAACCTGGTCAACGGGGTCGGTCGCGCGGCCGGCAACGGGCTGGTCGGGGTGGCGTTCCAGGGGCTGCGCGCGGCATTCCCGCCGCCGTTGAACTTCGCCGTCGGGCTGGCCGCGTTCCAGCTCTTCTTCATTCCCACGGGTGTCATGTACTGGTTGGCGTCGCGAACCTCACCGGAGGACATCGAGAACGTGCACGACCTGCTGCACACCCGAGCCGACCGCCTCTGACCCTCACGCGCCCCACCCGCGCGTCCCGCGGGCGCTCCCCGTCCACGCGCCCCGCGCCCCGCGCCTCAAGATCCGCGCAACATCCGGGAAAGTGCTGCCTCGGGCGAGCATGAGGGGCCAACATCCCTGATGTTGCGCGGATCTTGGCCCCTCCCAGGCTCGGGTCAGGCGGTGCGGAGCCAGACGGTCACGTCGGTGGGGACCGCGCCGTCGCCGTCGAGCGGGGCGCTGCTCGCTAGCACCTCGGCTCCGGTCGGGACCGGCACCGGCGTCTCGCCGAAGTTGGTCAGCACGGTCAGCTCGCCGTTGCGGAAGGTCAGCACCTCGTCGCCGGAGGACAACCACTCAAGGGTGCCGCGACCCAGCCCGTGGGCGCGGCGCAGCCGCAGCGCCGTGCGGTACAGCTCGTACGTCGAACCGGGCACGTCGCGCTGGCGGTCCAGCGCGTACTCCGCCCAGAGCGACGGCTGCGGCAGCCAGCTCGCGTCGGTGGGCCCGAAGCCGTACGACGGCGCGTCGGCCTCCCACGGGATCGGCACCCGGCAGCCGTCCCGGCCGCGCTGGGTGTGCCCGGTGCGTGCCCAGGTCGGGTCCTGCCGGGCCTCGTCCGGCAGCGTGGTGTGCTCGGGGAGACCCAGCTCCTCGCCCTGGTAGAGGTACGCGGAGCCGGGCAGGGCGAGCATCAGCAGCGTGGCCGCCCGGGCCCGGCGCAGGCCGAGCGCGGCGTCCGGCTGCGGGTCGCCGATGCCGATGCCGTTGGGGCGGCCACCGCCGATCGCCAGGCCGAGGCGGGACGCGTGCCGCACCACGTCGTGGTTGGACAGCACCCAGGTGGTCGGCGCGCCGACCGAGTCGGTCGCCTCCAACGAGCGGGTGATCACCGCGTACTGGGCCGGTGCGGTCCACGCGGCGAGCAGGTACTCGAAGTTGAACGCCTGGTGCATCTCGTCCGACCGCACGTACCGGGCCAGCCGCTCGGCCGGTTCCACCCACGCCTCGGCGACCAGCACCCGCTCGCCCGGGTAGCTGTCCAGGACCTGCCGCCACTGCCGGTAGATCTCGTGCACACCCTCCTGGTCCCACATCGGCGGACGCGGCTTGTCGATCTCGTTGCCGGAGAGGATCTCCTGCGGTTCCTGCCAGTCGGCCAGGTCGGCCTGCTTGACCAGGCCGTGCGCCACGTCGACCCGGAAGCCGTCCACCCCGCGGTCCAACCAGAACCGCAGCACGTCCAGGAACTCCGCGTGCACCTCCGGGTTGTCCCAGTTGAGGTCCGGCTGGCCGGTGTCGAACAGGTGCAGGTACCACTGGCCGGGCTGCCCGTCCGGGTCCACGGTGCGGGTCCAGGCGGGGCCGCCGAAGACGCTCTGCCAGTCGTTCGGCGGCTGCTCGCCGTCGGGGCCGAGACCGTCGCGGAAGATGTACCGGGACCGTTCCGGGCTGCCGGGCGGTGTGGGCAGGGCCTCCTGGAACCAGCGGTGTGCCGAGGAGGTGTGGTTCGGCACCAGGTCCACGATCACCCGCAGGCCGCGGGACCGGGCCTCGGCGATCAGCTTGTCCGCGTCGGCGAGGCTCCCGAACAGCGGGTCGACGTCGCGGTAATCGGCCACGTCATAGCCGGCGTCGGCCTGCGGCGACGGGTAGAACGGGGAGAGCCACACCGCGTCCACGCCCAGCTCGACCAAGTGGTCGAGGCGGGCCGTGATGCCGGGAAGGTCACCGATGCCGTCGCCGTCGGAGTCGGCGAACGAGCGGGGATAGATCTGGTAGATGGTCGCCTCGGTCCACCAGCCGGTGACCGGGTGACCGGAGGGGGTCTGCTGCGTCGGATCGGTGTTCAGGGTCTTCTCCCGTGTCGCGCCGTGGTTAGGTTTTCAGTGTGCCCGGGGTGGTGCTGTCGACTCCCGGACCACCAGTTGAGTGGGCAGGATCACCGATGTCTCGCAGTCGGCGTTCTGCTGACCCGGAATGGGCCCCGGGGGCCGGGCTTCGAGCGGGTCGAGCAACATCCGGGCGGCCAGTCGGCCCTGCTCGGCGGCGGGCTGGGCGATGGTGCTGAGCCCGAGCATGCCGGCCAGGTCATGGTCGTCGATGCCGATGACGCTGACGTCCTGTGGCACCCGCAGTCCGGCGTCGCGCAGCGCTGTCATCGCGCCCATCGCCATCTCGTCGCAGGCGGCGACGATGGCGGTCGGCGGCTCACCGCGGGCCAGCAACTCGACGGTGGCCCGGGTGCCGCCGTCGATCGTGAAGGTGGACTCGACGTCGAGGCTCGGATCGGGCCGCAGGCCGGCGGCCCGCAACTCCGCCTGGTAGCCCCGGCGGCGGTCGAGGTGGGTGGTGAACGCCAACTCGTCGTCCGGGTCACCGGAGATGTGCGCGATCCGGTGGTGGCCGAGGTCGATCAGGTGTCGGGTGGCGGCCCGCGCGGCGGCCACGTCGTCGATGCGTACGCACGGCCAGTTGGGCACCCTGCTTCCCGAGCTGATGGTCACCCCGGGCAGTTCCAGGGCGGCCAGCGCGGTCAGGTCGGCCGGCCGCAGTGGGGTGGCGACCAGCATGATGGCGTCCACCCGCTTGTGCAGGTTGGCGGTCCGCAGGACCCGCTGGCGGACCTGCTCCCGACCACCCAGGTTGTAGAGCAGCAGGTCGTAGCCGGACTGGTGGAGGTACTCCTCGACCGCCTCCACGATGGTGCTGAAGAACCAGCGGGTGATCCGGGGTACCACCACGGCGACGGTGCCGGTCCGGCCACCGGCGAGCCGCGACGCGCTCGGCGACACCTCGTAGTCGAGCTGCTCGGCGGCGGCGAGCACCCGGCGTCGGGTGGCGGCCGAGACCGTCGGCAACCCACGCAGGGCCCGCGAGACGGTGGCCGTGGACACGCCGGCCAGCCGGGCCACATCATCAATCTTCGTCACGGTTTCCCCCGCTCGGTGCCCGGCGCGCCCGCCGCCGCCCGAGGGGCCAGGCGGCGGCGGGCAAGCGGGTCAGCCCTTGACGCTGCCGGCGAGCAGACCTCGCACGAAGAAGCGCTGCAGGGACAGGAAAACGATGAGCGGTACGACGATGGAGACGAACGCGCCGGCGGTGAGCCGCTGCCACTCGTTGCCCCGGGTGCCGGCCATCTCGGCCAGCCGGACGGTGAGCGGGGCGGTCTCGTTGCCGCCACCGGCGAAGATCAGCGCTACCAGCAGGTCGTTCCAGACCCAGAGGAACTGGAAGATGCCGAACGCCGCCAGCGCCGGGGTGATCAGCGGCAGCACGATGGTCCGGAAGATCTTCGGGTGGGTGGCGCCGTCGACGCGGGCCGCCTCCATCAGGTCCCCGGGCAGTTGCGAGACGAAGTTGTGCAGCAGGAAGACGGCGAACGGGAGCGCGAAGCAGGTGTGCGCGAACCACACCTGGGCGAACTTCTGTTCGTCGACCAGGTCCCAGGCCGGCATCAGTGTGACGCCGCCGAGGCTGACGCCGGTGGAGAAGAACTTCAGCAGCGGCACCAGGGCCATCTGCAACGGGACGATCTGCAAGGCGAAGATCGCGATGTAGAGCCAGTCCCGGCCGCGGAAGTTGATCCATGCCAGCGCGTACGCGGCGAGGGCCGCGAACGCGAGCGGAAAGAGCACCGACGGGATGGTGATGGCCAGCGAGTTGATGAAGTAGCTGGCGAGCTGTCCGGAGGACGACGACCGTCCGAACAGGACCTGCTCGTAGTTCTCCAGCGTGAACTGCGGGTTGGTGAACGCGGTCCACCAGCCGGTCGTCTTGATCTCGTCCTCGGGCCGGAGGGAGGAGATGAACAGCCCGAAGGTCGGGACGGTCCAGACCACCGCGATGACGATCGAGACGAGCGTCGCGGTGCGGCTGTTGAGCCGCTTGCGGACCCGGCCGGCGGTGGTGGACGGGGGGCCGGCGGTCTTCTGTGTGCCGGCGGCGACGGTGGGCGTTGCGGTGGTCATCTCAGCCCTCCCGCTGCTGACGGAGGTTGCGGATCTGGTAGATCACGACCGGGATGACCAGGATGAACAGGAAGACCGCCAGCGCGGAACCCTGCCCGTTCTGGCCGTACCGGAAGGCCTGGTTGTACATCTCGCTGGCGATCACGCTGGTGTCGTAGTTGCCGTTGGTCGAGGTCCGGACGATGTCGAAGACCTTGAGCGTGGCGATCGTGAGGGTCACCACCACGACGATCAGGGCCGGCCGGATGCTCGGCATGGTGATCTGCCAGAACATCTGCCAGGGGCTGACCCCGTCGAGGCGGGCGGCCTCCACGATGTCGCCGGGGATCGCCTTGATCGCCGCGGAGAGCACCACCATGGCGAAACCGGCCTGGATCCAGACCATGATGACGATGAGCAGGAGCGTGTTCAGTGGTGATTCGAGCAGCCACTGCTTCGGCTCACCACCGAGGCTCACCACGATCTGGTTGAGCAGACCGATCTGGTCGCCCTCGCCGCGGTAGGCGTAGACGAACTTCCAGATGATGCTGGCGCCGACGAAGGAGATGGCCATCGGCAGGAAGATCAGTGACTTGGCCACCGCCTCGAACCGGGCCTTGTCCACCATCACGGCGTAGAGCAGGCCGAAACCGGTCGCGACCAGGGGAACGAGGAGCACCCAGACCAGGGTGTTGATCAGGACTCGGACGATCGAGTCGTCGGAGAACATCCAGCCGTAGTTGCGCAGCCCCACCCAGTTGGTGCTGCTCCCGTCCATCAGGGAGAGCAGCATGGTGCGGATGGCCGGCACGACCAGGCCGATGAGGAGCAGTAACAGCGTCGGCAGCAGGAAGAAGAGGGCGAAGAGGCCCTCCCGCGGCTTGGTCCGGCGGGGGAGCGGAGCCCCACTCGCCGAGGCGGCGACGAGCTGCGCCTCCCGTCTCCGGGCGAACCAGGCCGGCACGACGTCGAGCAGCAGGAGCAGACCGCCCACCACCACCACGAAGGCGACCAGCCCGTACATCAGCATGAGGAGCTTCGGCTGCTCATCGGCGAAGTCGAACCCCATCAACCCTCCCTCTCGGGTCCACAGCGGCCGGTGGCCCGGCCCGCGAACGCGGGCCGGGCCACCGCCGGGATCACTTAGGCCAGCTGCTTTCGATGCCCTGGAGCACCGGAGCGGTCTGCTTGCCGTTCAGCCAGTCGACCATGCCCTTCCAGAACGTTCCCGCGCCGACGGCGGCCGGCATCAGGTCGGATCCGTCGAAGCGGAAGGTGCCGGTCTTGTCCTGCAGGATCTGGACGGAGAGCTTGTCGATCGGGCTGGCCACGTTGGCGATGTCCAGCTTGTTGTTCGCCGTGACCCAGTTGCCGAGCTTCGCCCGGCTGTTGACGTACTCGGCGGAGGCGAGGTAGGTCTGCACCGCCTGGACCTCGGGACGGTCGGCGTACGCGACGACGAACTCGCCAGCGCCCAGCACCGGCTTGCCCTTGGCCGGGTCGATGGCCGGGAAGTAGAAGGCGAACGCGTCGCCGTCCTCGGCCACCTTGGTGCCCTCGGGGAACTGGTTGGCGTAGAACGACGCCTGCCGGTGCATCGCGCACTTGCCGGTGGTCACCGGCACGCCCGCCTCCTGGAAGGAGGTGGTGGTGATGCTCTTGACGCCGCCGAAGCCGCCGTTGACGTACTTCTCGTTCTTCAGGATCGTGCCGGCGCGGTCGACCGCGTCGACGATCTTCGGGTCGTTGAACGGGATGCCGTGGGTGGTCCACTGGTCGTAGACCTCGGGGCCCTGCGTCCGCAGGATCACGTCCTCGATCCAGTCGGTGGCCGGCCAGCCGGTGGCGTCACCGGACTCGACGCCCACGCACCACGGCTTCGTGCCGCTGGCGGCGATCTTGTCGCTCAGGGCGATGAGCTGGTCCCAGGTGGTCGGAACCTCCCAGCCCTTCTCCTTGAACGTCTTCGGCGAGTACCACACGAAGGACTTCACGTTGGCGCCGAGCGGCACGCCGTAGAGCGTCCCGTTGACGGTGCCGTACTTCAGCCAGTCGGCCGGCATGTTCTGCTCGGCGAGGGCCTTGGTGTCGGCGCTCAGGGACTTCAGCTTGCCGGCGTCCGCGAACCGCTTCACGAGGCCGGGCTGCGGCACGAAGGCGATGTCGGGGGCGTTGCCACCGTCGACCCGGACGGGGAGCTGCGCCTCGAACTCGCCGCTGCCCTCGTACGCGATCTCGATGCCGGTGCAGTCGGTGAACTGCGACCAGGAGCGCTCCAGCAGGTCGGCCTCGGCGTCACGAATGGACGCGTAGATCGAGACCTTCTTGCCGTCGTGACCCTCGTACTTCTCGTATGCCGCGCACTCCGCGGAGCCCGCGTTGCTGCTCTTCTTGTCGTCGCCGGTGCCGCAGGCGGTGGCGCTGAGCGCCAGCCCGAGTACGCCGGCGATCACGAAGGCCTGGCGTGGTCTGGTAAAGACCGCCATGCCGTCCTCCTTCCTAGCCGGCGCGGTCGTGCTGGTGACCCGTCGCCGGTCCGATTGGGCGTGCACACATGTAAGCGCTTGCATCCGGCGCGGTCCACCCCCTGTCAGACACGAGCGAGTAACAATCCGGAAACCTGCGGGCTGCCTGGTGGGCGCGCTACCGGCACGAATCTCGGGCTCTTTCGAAGATTGACGATATCTGTCAGGCTATGGCCACTTCATCGAAGGTTTTCGACATAGGAGGAGCTGTATGCGAAAGCGGTGGATCAGCCTGCTGGTGACGGGTCTGCTCGTCGGAGGCGTGTTGACGCCGGCGAGCCCGGCGTTGGCCGCGCCGACCTTCAAGGTGCCGTTCCCGTGCGGCCAGTCCTGGTCCGGGCAGACTCGGACGGGTCACAGCCCGGCGAACGCCATTGACTTCAACCGGACCGACGACCTCGGCGACCCGGTCGTGGCCAGCGCCCCCGGCACCGTCGACCGGGTGACCGACCTGGGCGGCACCAGCTACGGCAAATATGTCCGAATCAACCACGGGGGCGGTTACAGCACCTACTACGCCCACCTCAACGGCTTCAACGTCTCGGTCGGCCAGACCGTCGGCTACGGCAAGGTGCTCGGCTGGGTCGGCAGCACCGGTGGCTCGACCGGCCCGCACCTGCACTACGAGCAGCGCCTCAACGGCGGCGACATCCAGGCGCGTTTCAACGGCACCCTCGCCCTGTACTGGGGCACCAAGACCTACACCAGCGACAACGGGTGCTCCTCGGGCAGCGGCAACGCCACCGTCGACACCAGCGGGACCCCGCTGACCGTCCGCTCCGGCCCCGGCACCGGGTACGCCTCGGTGGGCACCGTCGCCGACGGCACCCGGGTGACGATCGCCTGCCAGACCAGCGGCACCACTGTCACCGGCACGTACGGCACCAGCTCGATCTGGGACCGGATCGGCGCCGGCCGGTTCATCGCCGACGCGTACGTGTACACCGGGTACGACGGCTACATCCCGGGCATCCCACGCTGCTGAGGCTGACCGGATGACGGTCTCCGGCGGGCTCGGCCGCCCCGTCGGGGGGCGGGCTCGGCCGCCCGTCGGGGGCCCGGGTCAGGAGTTCAGCCGCCAGATCGACAGGTTCAACGCGGCGGCGAAGGTGACCCAGGCCCAGTAGGGCAGCAGCAGCGCGGTGGCGACCCGGGACACCCGGGCGAACAGCACCACGGTGAGGCCGATCGCCAACCACATCAGCACGATCTCGGCGAACGCCAGCCCGTACTGCCCCGCGCCGAAGAACAGCGGCGTCCAGATGGCGTTGAGCACCAGCTGGGCGGTCCAGGCCCAGAGGGCGGGGGAGAAGCCCACCCGCCGCCACACCAGCCAACCGGCAACCGCGATCAGGGCGTACAGCAGCGACCAGACCGGGCCGAACAGCCACGAGGGTGGCGCCCAGCCGGGCTGCCGCAGGCTGGCGTACTCGTCGGTGGTGCCCTGCACGCCCAGCCCGCCGATCGCCGCCGCGACGAAGACGGCCGCCGCGAAGCCGACCAGCGCCCACCACTGTCGCCGGCCCGAGGCCGGCGGAGCGTCCCGAGATGTCTCCATGGTCAAGATGTTTCCGCGCCGCGCCGGATCAAACCGCCCGGACAAGAAGGCGCCGGGATCGCCGCAGCCGGTGCTCCTGTCGGGAGGACGGAGCTCCGGTCGCGGCGACCCCGGCGGGTCCCGGTGTTAGGAAGTAAGCGCGTCAATTGAAGATGCTGACACCACCCGGGCCGACCAACAGCCCGACAACGATGAGGACGATGCCCCACAGGATCTGCCGGCGGAACAGCGCGAGGATGCCGGCGACCACGAGTACGACTGCGAGAATCCAGAGAATCAGCTCCATGACCTCTGACTACCCGACTGGCCGATCGGGGAAACCTGGTCGGTATCAAGTTGATCGCCGACGTGGAAGACGCTGTACGCCTGCTTGATCACCGGGTGCGCGACGTTGCGGACGCGTACCCCACCGGGGGTCGTGCCGCGCTCGGTGCCGGCGTGCGCGTGCCCGTGCAGGGCCAACGCCGTGGGGGCCGAGTCGATCGCCTGCCCCAACTGGTACGACCCCAGGAACGGGTAGATCTCCAGCGGCTCGCCGACCAACGTGTCCGGTACCGGTGAGTAGTGGGTGAGCGCGACGAGCATGTCGCAGTCCAGCGAACGGAGCGCCGTGCCGAGGCTCTCGGCGCTCTCGTTGGTGGTCCGGACGAACGCCTTCATCTCCGGCTCACCGAAGTCGCTCGCGCACCGCCCGGCGAACCCGCCGCCGAAGCCCTTCACGCCGGCGATGCCGAGCCGGCCGCCGGCGCAGTCCAGCACGACGCCGTTGCCCTCCAGCACGGTGATGCCCGCGTCCTCCAGCACCTTGACCACCTGCGGCACCTGGTCGCACTGGTGGTCGTGGTTGCCGAGCACGGTCACCACCGGCACGGCCAGGCCGCCGAACTCCTCCGCCACGCAGCGCGCCTCGGCCTCGGTGCCGTGCCGGGTCAGGTCACCGGCCAGCAGCAGCACGTCGGCACAGTCCGGCAGCTCCTCCAGTGCGGGGCGGAACCGTCCGACCACGTCCTCGTCCAGATGTACGTCGCCCACGGCGGCGATCCGGATCACCATGGAACCTCCCTCAGGGCAGTTGCTCGATCTCCGTGGGCGCGTGCGTGCGGATCACCCCGATGTCACTGGTGATCGGCACGTCCGGGAAACGCTCGGACACCCGGCGCAGGATCTCCTCCCGCCGGTGCGGGCTCTCCACCTCGCCGTTCAGCACGATGGCGCGTTCCCGGCGGACCACGGTGATCCCTTGTTCGGCGACGGCGGGGTCCTCGGCGAGGAGCCGTTGGATCTCCGCCTCGACGTACTCGTCCGGTGGCCCGGCGTCGATGTCGCGATGGTGGGTCACGATGTCCCCTCTCCGGTCGTGGTGCCGGTGCCCGGCACCACCTCCAGCCGGTCCAGCAGCATGAGGAACGCCTCGGCGTACGGCGAGTGCTGCGTCTCCTTGCGTACCCGTTCCCAGTCGATCTGCTCCCGCAGCGACCGGGCCAGCGGCAGGCCACGGGCGAAGTCGCAGTAGTGCTGGGAGAAGCTAAGCAGCTTGTGCACCATCAGTTGGGTGGCGGACAGGACCGGCATGTGGATCGCGTCCACCGGCCGGATCACCGTGTCGGCGAACGTCTCCTCAGTCACCGGCGTCTCGATCGGCCGGTGGATCAGGTCCACCATGCGGCCGTCGTCGAAGACCTTGACCAACCAGTCCTCCGGCGGGCGCTCGGCCACGAAACCGGCGGCCACCAGGGCGTCCAACGCCTGTTCCACGTCGGTCTCCCGGATCAGGAAGTCGACGTCGTGATCGCTCGAGTGACCTCCGTGGGCGTAGACGGCGAAGCTGCCGCCCAGGGCGAACGGAATCTCGGACTGCTTGAGCACGGCGGCGACCTTTTTCAGGGTGTGCACCAGACTCTCGTCCCCGCGCTCAGCCATCTGGTTCTCCCGTCGTCGTATAGGTGGACCGGCGGTTGGATTTCGAACTCCGGTACCCGGCATTCCGGTCGGCCACACCTGCTGTCGTCGCGGTCAGGCGTCAACCGGGATGAACCACCACAAATTTCGCAGCGAAGGTGCATGGGTCGGATAACCTGTGGAGGGTGGCCAGATCATCGGGGACGCGTCGACGCAGGGCCCGATTGCGCACCGTCGCCCTGATCGGGATCGACGGCTCCGGCAAGACCACCCAGGCGCACCGACTGGCCGACGCGCTGACCGCGGCCGGCCGCCCGGCGACCTACCGGCGCAACGCCAGCGGACGCCGATGGCTCGGCCGGATCGCCCACCGGCTCGGACGCCCCGACGCCCAGCGGCTCGTCGGGCGCGACGGCGTACTGGCGGTGGAGTCCGTACTGCGCTGGCTCGCGATCGCCGCCGCTCTGATCAGTTGCCTGCTCACCGGCCGGACAGCGGTGATGGACCGCTACTCGGCCTGCCAGTACGCGAGCATCCGCGCACACGGCGGGCAACGCTGGGAGCGGCTGGCGCGGGCCGGTTACCGGCTGTTCCCGACGCCGCAGGTGACCTTCCTGCTCGCCGTCGACCCGGCGGAGGCGTACCGGCGGATCGAGGAACGCGGCACCGACCACGAGACGATGGGCTGGCTGACCGCCGCCGACACCGCCTACCGGACCCTCCCCGAATATCCGAGTTTCGTGCTCGTGGACGCGGGCCGCCCCGCCGAGGAGGTGAGCGAGCAGATCCAGGCACACCTGGAGACCTGGCTGCCGCTCTCCGCTGACCAGCCGCGCGACGTGGGCCCGTTGGCGACTCAGGCCCGCCCGTAGACCGGCACCGTGGCGCCGCTGGTCGGGGCGGACTCCGCCGACGCGAGGAAACGGATCACCGGGGCGATCTCCGCCGGCGTCACCCAGCGCGAGTGGTCGGCGTCGGGCTGGGCGGCCCGGTTGGCCGGGGTGTCGATGACGCTGGGCAGCACTGTGTTGCAGCGCACCCCACGGTGCCGGTACTCCACCGCCACCGCGTTGGCGAAGGCCAGCACCGCCGCCTTGGCCGTCACGTAGCCGGCCGCGCCCGGGAACGGGCTGACCGCCGCGCGGGCCGAGACGCAGACCACCGCGCCCGCACCGCTCGACATCAGGTGCGGCAGCGCGGCCTGGGTGACCAGGTACGTCGGCCGCAGGTTGACGGTGAGCATCCGCTCGAAGACGTCGACCGGCGTCTCGTGCACCAGGCCACCGCTGGCGTACCCGCCGACCAGATTGACCACGGCCCGCAGCGGCGCTGTCGGTTCGCCGGCGGCGACATCGACCGCCCGCGTCACGTCCACCGGATCGCTCAGGTCCGCGACCAGTCGGACCACGCCGGTCGCCGGCTCCGACCCGGGCCGGGCATCCCGTTTCGGTACGACCACCCGCCAGCCCGCCTCGACGAACGCGGTGACGACCGCCCCGCCCAGCCCGCCGCTCCCGCCGGTAACCAGAACACTCCGCCCCACCATCCACCCACGCTAACCCCCACCCCCACCCCACCCCACCCCCGCCCGCCCCGCCCGCCCCCGCCCGCCCGCCCCACCCGCCCTCTCCCACCCGCCCCCGCCCCGTCGATCATGACGTTGTCGCCGGGACACGCCGACCTGGGTGGTGACAACGTCATGATCGTCTGCCCTGGGCAGACAGGTTGGCTTGCCGGGGGTTTGGGGGCGCAGGATCGGCGGATGCGGATGCGGATTCTGATTCTCGGTGGCACCCGGTTCCTCGGTCGGGCGGTGGCGCAACTTGCCGTCGCGCAGGGGCACGACGTCACGTGCGCCGCTCGTGGTGTGTCCGGCGCCGTTCCGACCGGGGCCACGTTGGTGCCGGTCGACCGGGACGACCCGGACGCGCTGGTGCCGCTCGCCGGCGACGGCTTCGACGCCGTGGTCGACGTGGCCCGCCAGGTCAGCCACGCGCGGCACGCGCTCGCCACGCTCGCCGACCACGTCGGTCACTGGTCGTTCGTCTCGACGATCTCGGTGTACGCCGACAACACCACCCCGGGCCAGACCGCCGTCGACGCGCCGGTGCTGGCAGCGGCCCCACCGGACGTGGACGGCCCGGTCGGCCCGGACCACCGCTGGTACGGCGAGTGCAAGGTCAGCATCGAGCAGGCGGTTCGGCAGCGGGTGGGCGTCGACCGGTCGTTCATCTGCCGGGCGGGTCTGATCGTCGGCGTCGAGGACCCGAGCGACCGCTTCCCGTACTGGGTGCGGCGGCTGGCGGCCGGTGGCGAGATCCTCGCGCCCGGACGCCCGACCGACCGGGTGCAGTTCGTGGACGTCGCCGATCTGGCGAGCTGGCTGCTGCACGCCGCCAGCACCCGCCTCGGCGGCACGTACGACGGCGTCGGGCCGGCGATGACCCGCGCCGACTTCCTGGCCGGGGTGGCCGCCGGGCTGGACGTGGCCGACCCCTCCCTGACCTGGGTCGATCAGGACTTCCTGGCCTCCCACGACGTACGCGAGTGGTCGGGGGAGCGGGCCCTGCCGCTCTGGGTACGACTGCCGGAGTCCGGTGGCCTCATGGCCCGCGACGCTCGACCGGCTCTGGCGGCGGGGTTGGCGGTCCGTCCGTTGTCCGACACCGTTCGGGCGACCGCGTCCTGGCTGGCAGCACAGCCGGACGCCGTACGGCAGAGTGGTCTCGACCCGGCGGATGAGGCGGCGGTGCTGCGGGAGTGGCAGGCTGTGCGGGACCGGTGATCCCGGCTGCCAACACTTTCCCCCACCCGGACAGTCATAGTTGACGCTCACGCCTGGTGAAAGTAAGTTTCATCCGTGGCGAAGAGTCCGAAGATTTCTGCGAGTCAGGAGCCCGGTGGGCTCATCGTCCACATCAGCGGGCTGTTGCCGTCGCTGTCGCCCGCCGAGCAGCGGGTTGCCCGGCTGGTCGTGTCCGACCCGGCTGCCGCCGCACGGCGGACCATCACCGACCTCGCCACCGCAGCGGAGACATCCGAGGCGACAGTCATCCGATTCTGCCGTTCGGTGGGCATGGATGGTTACCCCCAACTGCGCATCCGCCTCGCCGCCGAGGCCGCCCGCCGGATCGAGCCGCCGGACGCCCGGGTGGTCGGCGGTGACATCCCGCCCGGTGCCGACCTCGCCCAGATCATCGCCACCATCGCGTTCAACGACGCCCGAGCGGTCGAGGAGACCGCCGAGCAACTCGACCCCGCCGTCTGCGAGCAGGTGGTCGAGGCGATCAGTGGCGCCGGCCGGATCGACATCTACGGCGCCGGCGCCAGTGGGTTCGTCGCCTCGGACTTCCAGCAGAAACTGCACCGCATCGGCCGGATCGCCTTCTACTTCCCGGACGTGCACACCGCGCTGACCTCCGCGGCCCTCCTCGGCCGGGGAGACGTGGCGATCGGCATCTCGCACACCGGCACCACCTCTGACGTGATCGAGGTGCTGGAGCAGGCCCGCACGCGGGGAGCCGTCACAGTGGCGCTGACCAACTTCCCCCGGTCACCGATCACCGAGGTGGCGGACTTCGTGTTGACCACGGCGGCCCGGGAAACCACCTACCGCTCCGGCGCGACAGCCAGCCGGCTGGCCCAGCTCACGGTGGTCGACTGCCTCTTCGTCGGCGTGGCGGCCCGCAACCGGGCCCGGGCCCGTAAGGCACTCGAGGCCACCGCCGAGGCGGTCCAGTCGCACCGGGTGGGTGCCAACCGGAGGCGGGCATGACGGCCGGCGCGGTGGAGCCGGACAAGGACATGCCAGCGCCACCCGCCCGCCCCGCCGTCCGGGTGGGCGCCCCCACCGAGCGGCGCAACCCCCTCAGCGTCGACCTCGACCTGATGTCGACCCGCGACGTCCTCAGCGTGATCAACGAGGCGGACCGGCGGGTGCCGGCGGCGGTCGCGGCGGTGCTCGACGAGATCGCCGCCACCGTCGACCTGGCAGTCACGGCCCTGCGCGGCGGTCACCGGGTGCACTACTTCGGGGCTGGCACCTCCGGCCGCCTCGGTGTGCTCGACGCCGCCGAACTGGCCCCCACCTTCAACTCGCCCCGGCACTGGTTCTGCGCCCACCTCGCCGGTGGCCCCGACGCCATGTGGCGGGCCGTCGAGGACGCCGAGGACGACGACCGGGGTGGAGCGGTCGAGGCCGCCAGTTGCGTACGCGCCGGTGACCTCGCGGTCGGCCTGGCGGCCAGCGGACGCACTCCGTACGTCCTCGGGGCGCTCGCCGCGGCCCGCGCCAAGGGTGCTTCGACGGTGCTGCTCTGCGCCAATCCGGAGGCGGAGGCCGCCCGGTCGGTCGACGTGTTCATCGGGGTGGACACCGGACCCGAGGTGGTCACCGGGTCGACCCGGATGAAGGCGGGCACGGCGCAGAAGTTGGTGCTCAACGCGTTCTCGACAGCCGTGATGGTGCGACTGGGGCGGGTCTACTCGAACCTCATGATCGATATGGTCGCCACCAACGCGAAGCTCCGCGGACGATTGATCTCGATTCTGGTCGAGGCCACCGGCTGCTCCGAGCAGGTCTCCCAGAAAGCCCTCGCGGAGGCCGGCGGTGACCTGAAGACGGCGCTCGTCTCCCTGGTCTCCGGAGCCGAGGTCGACGCCGCCCGGGCCGCGCTGGCCCGCTCCGCCCACCAGGTACGCGGCGCCCTCGCCCTGCTCGCCCGCTGACGCCCGCTCCCCGGGAACGGGAAGCGAAAGGCCCCTCGGATTGTTCATCAGGCCGGGGGGTAATAACACTTCCGATGGATGAACCGACCGGTCCGCCGCTGCGTATCTGCCAGTGACCAGGATCGCAGCGTGGTGGTGACCCGGGTCGCTGTGCCCCCACGGCTGGCGGTGTTGCCATGGTGCGGTGACCCGTGCGTGGTGCCCAACGGAGAGCCGCCCGACGGGGTGCTGACAGCAAATATGGACCGTGCTCTCAGCTAGTACTCAGGCATTCGTGACACTTTCGACTCACGAGACGGAATCCCCGACACGTCTCATCTGTTGTGTAGGTGTCAGCACCGCTGGGCACAGCAGAAGTTACCAGGGGTTGACGGACGTGGGGAATGGCAAGGAACCGGGCAACCGGCGCGAGCGAGGGGACCGTGGGCAACGTGGACAAGAACATCGGCATGCGAACCGACGAGGTTGCCGAGGAGCGCGACCTGGTCGGCGTCTACCTGCACGAGATCTCCCGGACGCCACTGCTGGACGCCGCCAAGGAGGTCGATCTCTCCAAGGCGATCGAGGCCGGCCTCTACGCCGAGCACCTGCTCGGTGAGGAAGCCGTTCCCGCCGGTGTCGACCGGGCCGACCTGGAATGGCTGGTCGTCGAGGGGGAGCGCGCGAAGGACCTCTTCATCCGCGCCAACCTGCGACTGGTCGTGTCGATCGCCCGCCGTTACGTGCGTTCGGGCATGCCCATGCTGGACCTGATCCAGGAGGGCAACACCGGCCTGGTCCGGGCGGTCGAGAAGTTCGACTACGAGCGCGGCTACAAGTTCTCCACCTACGCGACGTGGTGGATCCGCCAGGCGATCAGCCGGGCGATCGCCCAGCAGGAGCGCACCGTCCGTCTGCCGGTGCACCTGGTGGAGGACGTCAACCGGATGCGCAACGTGGCTCGGCAGCTGACCCGTGAGTTGGGCAGCGACCCGGAGCCGGAGCAGATCGCGGCAGCGCTCGGCGTCACCGTCGAGCGGGTCAACGAGTTGCGCCGCTGGTCGCAGGACACCGTCTCGCTGGACACCCCGGTGGGCGACGACGGCGACACCAACCTCGGTGACCTGGTCGCCGACAGTGACGCCCCGTCGCCGGAGGACATCGTCCTCAGCGGTCTGGAGCGGCAGCGCATCGAGGGGCTGCTCAACCACCTCGACGACCGGTCCGCCGGCATCATGCGGGCCCGCTACGGGCTGGAGGACGGTCGGGAGCACTCGCTCACCGAGGTCGCCTCCCGGTTCTCGCTGTCCCGCGAGCGGATCCGACAGCTGGAGATCCAGGCGCTCGGCCGGCTGCGTGAGCTGGCCCGGGCAGAGGGGCTGCAGGCAGCCTGACCTGGTAGTAATTACGGCGAACGGCCGGCGTCCGATAGGGGGACGCCGGCCGTTCACCGTCTTCGGACGTCTAGCGGACCCGACCGTAGCCCTGGATGGGCATCATGTTCATGCCCCGCTTGAGCACGTTGCGGCCGGCGCTCGGCGCGTCGATCACCTGACCGTCGCCCACGTACAGGGCGACGTGCCCCAGCCCGCTGTAGAACACCAGGTCACCCGGCCGTAGGTCACTCCGACCGATGTGGGCGACAGCGCTCCACTGCATCCGCGTGTTGTGCGGCAGCGACCGACCGGCCGCCCGCCAGGCCGCCGAGGTGAGCCCGGAACAGTCGTAGCCGTTCGGCCCGTCGCCGGCCCACACGTACGGCTTGCCGATCGCGCCGAACGCGTATCGCACCGCGGCGCCGGCATCACCGGCCACCGCGGGCACGTTCTTGGCCTCGGCCACCGCGGCCTTGGGTTCGGGTCGCTCGGTCGCCGCCCCGTACGCCTGCCGACGCATCTCGTACAGCTTGGTCAGATCCTGCTCGATCTGCTTCTTGGCCGTCGCGAGCTGGCGGGCCTGCGCGGCCTGCTTGGTCAGTGTGGCGTCCAGCCGGGCCTTCTCGTCCAGCAGCCGTCGCTGGTCGGCCGTGTAGCCGGAGATGCGCTCCTGACGCTGGCGGGTCAGCTGGTCCAGAGTGCCGAGGCGGTCCAGCAGGGCTGTGGCGCCCTCGGAACCGAGCAGGGCGTCGGCGGTCCGCAGACCGCCGCTTTTGTACGCGGTGCTGGCCAACTCGGCCACATCAGCCTGGCTCTGCTTGGCCTGCTGTTCCAGCGGGCCGATACGGGCCTGTAATCGGGCCACCGCGGCTTCGTTTGTCTTGATCTCCTCACGCAGCTTGTTGTACGACTCGACGACCCGCTCCAGCTCGGTCGAAGACGCCTCGATCCGGCGGGTCAGGTCGGCGGGGGACGGCTCGGCGTAGGCCACCACCGTCGGGGCGATCAGCGCGGCCGACATACCGGCGAGCGCCATGGTGCGCAGCAGGTTTTTCAGGGATGACAAGAGCGGAAGGCCCCTCTCCCACGGCCGCCGGGGCTGCTGACGCCCTCGGCGACACCGGCCGGGGCCACCCGGGCGGACGGCACTGGGCCGGACCGGCTCGCCCAACCTAACCCGGGACGGCTGTCGCTCGCAGTTGAAGCAGGGGCGAATGTTGGCGAAGTGGCCGGGCGTGGCCCTGCGTCAGGTGGCGTCATCGTGACTGATGACGCGTGAAAAGAGAGGCGAACGGTCCGTTGAGCGAAGTATTGACGGATACACGACTTTCGTCGTTCCGGGCGTATGCCGCCGGATATCTGGACGCCATAACCGATAAAACCTGAAATGGATGCTGTTTCTTGGCGATGTCACCGGTTGGGGGAACGGTCGAGAGTCGACAAATACACAGGTCAGCTGGCGGCGCCGCAACACAATGAACGGAGCCGGGAATCCCGTCGGCAGGTAGCGATGCTCGTCGGGTCCACCTCGGCCAACCGTCTCCCGCGGGAGGAACCGTGGAACGTGAAGGCGCAGGAACGCGGCCGCCGCGAACGGCGCCGGGTACCCGGTCGACCCTGCTGTACGCGCGGCCCGGCATCATCGTGACCGTCGACCGGTTCACCGCCGGCCGAACCAGCTACCAGGTGGCCGACCTGACCCACCTGCGTACCACCCGAGGCCCGCACGACCGGATCGCCGTCCGGGCCGTCGTCGTCACCGCCAGCATGCTCGGCGGTGTCGGGCTGCTCCTCGGCTTCACCGGTGGTCTGCACCGCCTGACCGCCGGGGCGTACCTCATTCTCGGCGCGGTCTTCCTGCTGCCGGCCGTGCTGGCGATGGTCGGCGATCGTTGGCGTCCACCGCCCTACGAGCTGTGGGGGTGGTACCGGGGAGCCGAGGTGCTGCTTTTCAGCGCCGACGACGAGCGGCAGTTCGGCCAGGTCACACGGGCCCTGCTGCGGGCCCGGGAGGTCAACCGGTACGGCGGGTGGGTCGACCCCCTCGCCTCGGCCGAACCGTGGCGGCCAAACCGTTGACCCGACGCGGTGGGCCGGCGCCGAACCGGCGTCGGCCCGCCGGCCGCTCAGCTGGAGACCGGCTCCGGTGCCCGCCGCTCCTGCGGCGCGGCCACCCAGGCGCTGACGCGGCGCTCGGCGTAGAAGGAGACGAACGGCACGGTGCCGGCCAGCATCACCAGCAGCATCCGCTTCAGCGGCCAGTCGGCACGGCGGCTCAGGTCGAACGCGGCCACCAGGTAGATCATGTAGAGGAAGCCGTGCGCCGGGCCGATCGTCTCGACCACGACCGGGTTGTCGAACGCGTACTTGAGCGGCATGCCGATCACGACCAGCAGGATCAGGACCACGCCCACGATCCAGGCGATCACGCGGTACCGGGTAAGGGCAGCGCCCACCTTCGTCCGTCCTTCCGAGCCCGGCTCAGCCGGGATAGTCACCGGGCCGGGCGCCCGGATTGGCGTTCAACCATGACAGGTAGCGGTTGTAGGCTGCCAGGTCGGTGTCCTCGACCGCGTCGCCGCCGGTGGCCGGTGCCCGGGACACCCGCACCGGTCGGCGGACCGCCGGTCGGGAGCCGGCGTCGACCGTCGGCGTCGGCTCGACAGCCGGGTCCGGCGACGGCGCTTCGGCCTCCGCCCCCCGGCGGCGGGCGAGCTTCACCTCGCGCCACCAGACGTAGACCACGAAGCCGGCGAAGATCGGCCACTCGACCGCGTACCCCCAGCTCAGGCTGTTGCCGGCCGCGGCCCGGCTGACCTGCCACCAGCCCAGCCCCAGGAAGCCCACGGTCAGCACGACCATGGCCACGTGGCGCGCGATCCACGCCGGGGTCCAGAGCCGCCTCATGGCATCGAGGGTACCGGGGACGGCTCCGGTCTCCGACACCGTGTCGTAGTTGTGGCGTCGCGGCCATGGTTTGGCCGCACGCCGCCTGGGCAATCGTCTAGACGCCAGCCCAAACGAGATCAAGGGGGGCGATCATGACCGGATCGGTACGTGAGGACGGCTTCGCGTCCAGCGGCAACACCGAGATGAGCCCGGAGCAGCGGATGCCCGAGTGGGGCGGCGACGACCCGGCCGGCACCGCGGGCCTCGACGGCGATCTGCCCGGCGTCGACCCGACGGAGTTGACCGACGAGGATCTGATCCGCGAGATGCACAGCCTGCACCGCACCCGCCTCGACACCCTGCGGCACGCGGCGGACTCCGCGCTCGCCAACCACCTGCGGCGTACCGCGGAACTCGAGACCGAATACCTGGCCCGCCACCCGGGCCGGGAGGTCGACCCCAGCCGCCTGCGGGACGCCTGATGCCGGCGCGCGCCGTGCGCGGCATGTCCGCGCCACCCGAGGTGGTCTTCAACACGGCCACCGACCCGGATCGCGCCTCGGCCTGGCTGCCGGAGCCGCTGCGCGGCGACGGAAGCCCCGCCGCCGAGATCGACGGCGAGGAACTGCGCGCACGCTGGGGCGACGGCGACGACTGGTCCGCCGAGATCCGGGTGGAGCCGGCCGATGCCGGCGGCGCCCGGATCCAGCTGGACCTGGCCGACGGGTCGGGCGACCCCGGCCCGGACCAGCTGGCCGACGAGGCACTCAGCAACCTGGCACGCGAGGTTGCCGACAACCTCCAGGCCGGCTGAGCGGGCACGCGGGACGCCCGGTCCCGCACCACCACGACATGGGAGGAGAACGGGTGAGCGACACCGGCCTGCGCGACAAGGCGGCGCGGTTGCGGTGGGCGTACGCGCCGCACGAACACCGGCCGCTCGGCGGCTACCTGGTGGCAATGGGTGCCTACGCCGGGGTGACCGGCGCACTCGCCGGTCTGGTCAAGGTGACCGGTCGACCGGTGCCGGAGCGTCCCGCGCCGTCCGACGTGGTGCTGCTCTCCATCGCCACCCACAAGTTGAGTCGGCTGCTGTCCAAGGACGCGGTGACGAGCCCTCTGCGGGCGCCGTTCACCCGTTATGACCGCCCGATCGGCAGCGGCGAGGTGATGGAGCAGGTCCGTGACTCGGGCAGCCCCACCCGGCACGCCATCGGCGAGTTGCTGAGCTGCCCGTTCTGCCTGGCGGTCTGGGTGGCCACCGGGCTGACCGGCGGCCTGGTGCTCGCGCCCCGGCTGACCCGGCTGGTGGCCACCGCGCTGACCGCGGTCGCCGCGTCCGACTTCCTCCAGATGGCGTACGCGACGGCGCAGCAGGCCGCCGAGGGCGGGCACGACGACGACTGACGAGCACAAACGGAAGGGGCCGGCGCTGCCGCCGGCCCCTTCCGTCGTACCTGAGTCTCAGCGCTGCATGCCGGACCAGCCGTGCGGCGACTCCGGCTCCCGCTCGTCCTCGTCCGCGCCGGTGATGATGTCCCGGTCCACCGCCGTCTTGTCGTGCTCGTTGGCGAAGTCCGGCTCGGGGGTGGTGTCCATGCCCTTCGGCGGTTGACCGAGCGCCGGAATCTTCTCGTCGTGGTCCTCGTGGTGGGTCATGTCGGTGTCCCTTCTACGGTCGCTCACGCGACGGAGCTGGCGGGGTCGCTCGCGGTGAGGGTCGCTCACGCGACGGAGCCGCCGAGGAGGTCGCTGGCCTCGTCCACCGAGTACTCGCCCTCGGGCAGTGCGTCGACTCGGGCGAGTAGGTCCGCTGGAAGCTCGGCAGCCACCGCCCGGCGGTAGATCTCGCCCTGGTCGACCCGCTCCTGCGCCCGGAAGACGTCGTCGAGCAGGTCGTCGAGGGCCCGGGTGTCCGGCTCGCCGGACACTGATGCGTCGTCGGTCACCTCGATCAGCTACCCGGGCCGGAATCGGTCAAACGTCACGCCAGCGGGCCGCCTAGGCCGCCGGTCGATGACCTCCTGCGCCGCCTTTGCTCTGCACCCACCCGCGCACCAGTTACGGACCGTGTCCGTCGCATCGGTGGGTGCAGAGCAAAGGCGGTGGCGGATACTTCGTCGCGCTCGTCGCGCTCGTCGCGCTCGTCGCGCTCGGGGACCGGTCGCTGGCGGCGTTGTGTCTGCCTGGGGCCGTCGCGGTGGTTTCGGCTGCTCGGTCTGGTGGGGTTCGGGGGTACAGACAGAGCCGCCCCCGGCCTTGTGGGCCGGGGGCGGCTCTGGTGTCGGTGTGCAGGTCGCCTCTCGGCGAGTGGCGCTACGCGGCTCCAGCCGGACGGTATTCCGCGAAGGCTATTTAGGTGAGGCCCGGGGACACTGGGCACACCGACACCTCGGTCAACGAGCCGACCCCCACTCGTGTTCCGCGCCTTCTGGTGTCAGCCGTCACACTGTCGTCGGCAGGGTGGCCCGCCGCGCCCGCACGGCCGAGGCCAGGTGATCGAGCACCTCGGCGGTGTCGTCCCAACCGAGGCAGGCGTCGGTGACCGAACGGCCGTACTCCAGCTCCCGGGTCGGGTCGAGGTCCTGCCGGCCGGGCAGCAGGAACGACTCCAACATCACGCCGGTGATCCCACGCTGCCCGGCGGCCATCTGGGCGGCCACGTCCGCGGCGACCAGCGGCTGGTTGCGGTGGTCCTTGCCGCTGTTGGCGTGACTGGCGTCGATCACCAAGCGCTCCGGCAGCCCCGCCGCACGGAGCAGGTCGATCGCGCCGGCGACCGACTCCGCGTCGTAGTTGGGCCGCCCACCCCCGCCGCGCAGCACCAGGTGCCCGTCCGTGTTGCCGCGGGTGTGCATGATCGCCGGGGTGCCGGAGAAGTCGATGCCGGGGAAGACATGCGGTACGCCGGCCGCGCGGATCGCGTCCACGGCGGTGCCGATGCTGCCGTCGGGGCGGTTCTTCATGCCGATCGGCATGGACAGGCCGGAGGCGAGCTGCCTGTGCACCTGGCTCTCCACGGTCCGGGCGCCGATCGCGCCCCAGGCCACCGTGTCCGCGATGTACTGCGGGGTGATCGGGTCCAGGAACTCGCAACCCACCGGCAGACCGAGGCGCAGCACGTCCAGAAGCAGCGCCCGGGCCAGCCGCAGGCCGGTGTTGACGTCCCCGCTGCCGTCCAGGCCCGGGTCGTTGATCAGGCCCTTCCAGCCGACAGTGGAACGGGGCTTCTCGAAGTAGACCCGCATGACGATCAGGAGGTCGTCGGCCAGCCGGTCGGCGGTGCCGCGCAGACGCTCGGCGTATTCGAGGGCGGCGGCCGGGTCGTGCACCGAGCAGGGGCCGACCACCACCAGCAGGCGGTCGTCCTCGCGGTCGAGCACCCGACCCACGGCGCGTCGGCCGTTCAGCACGGCTGAGGCGAGCGATGCGTCCAGGGGTAACTCGTGATGCAGCAGGGCGGGCGTGGTCAGCGGCACGACGCGGTCGATCCGCTGATCGCTGACCCGATCGGTCTCCGGGGTCGTCACGGTGGGGAATCCTTCCGCCGACCGCGCCCGGGGCCGGTGCCCGGGACGAGCCGGCTGCTCGTACACAAAAGGGCAGGAACGAAAGCTCCTGCCCAGCCGGCTCGGTCTGCGGTGACGTCAGATCATGGTGAAGTCACCGGCGTGCGAGCCGGCTGCCTAAACCATCGATACGAACGCGTCACGTCGCCCAGCGTACCCGACCCGATGCGGAAGCCCACCGCGTCGTCCCAAGATGCGGAGTGAACATCGCGTGTCACGGTCCACGGCGGGGTAACAGGGGTGCCATGACTGACGAGCAGAGCGATCAGGACCGGGTGGAGTCCCGAGCCCACCACCTCCTGCCCGAGGAGGAGGCCGTGGGCAGCGACGACCCGGAGGCGCAGGCGGAGGCCATCCTCGCCGAGTCGGACCTCCGCGAGGAGGACCAGAACGCGGCACCGGACACGGTGCTGGAACGTCGTACCTCGGATCAGACGGTGGTCGCTGTCGAACCCCCGGACTGAGCGTCCGCCCCGCGAGCCCGGCGTGACCCCCGATAGGTCTGCTCCCGCAGCCAGGCCAGAGGGCCTGCCACCCGCAGGTCGGGTGGCAGGTTGCGCACCGGGTCGAACGCGAGCGCGGCATCCTCCTCGGCGTCGAGTTGGACGCCGATGCTGATCTGCCCCACCGGCCGCCACGGCCCCACGGCGGACGCGACAGCGAGCACCAAGCGCGGCGTGTCCGTCCGGGTCGCGGCGGCCGCCGCGCTCAGGCTGCGTCCGAGGCCGACCGAGTCGGGGTCGGCCAGCGCGGACAGCCAGATCCGGCGGGGACCCACGCGGTAACACATGATCGAGGTGTACGTCCCGGTGAAGTCGCGCCGGGGCAGCGGCAGGTTGCGCAGCAGCGGGGCCGCGCCACTGGAACTGACCAGCAGGTCGAACGGATGGCCGCCGTCGCGGTGCAGGCGTACCGCGAGGCCGAGCACGTCCGGCCAACTGCCGGGCGTCGGTGTGCCCTTGGAGAGCCGGACGGTCGCCCGGTACCGGCCCGGGTCGTCCAGCAGACCGGCCCCGGTGGGTGGTCCGGGCGTACCCCAGATCATCAGTTCGCCGGTGAAGGAGCGACCGGCCGGATGCAGCAACCGGCCGCGGCGTCGGCTCAGCGCGACGCTGGCGCGTTCGACGGCGGTGGCGAGCCGGGACGAGGGCGGGGTGACGGTCATGGCCCTCCGATACCCCGGGCGGCCTCCCTGATGCGGCGGGTCGGCTCGCCGACGGGCCGCACGTCACCTTTCCGCCCGGGAGATCGGATAGCGTCGGGGCATGCCCGACAGCGGTTACCCCTGGCCCATTGAGACGTCCCGACTGGACAACGGCCTGCGCGTGGTGGTGAGTGAGGACCGCACCGCGCCGGCCGTGGCCGTCAACCTCTGGTACGACGTCGGCTCCCGGCACGAGCCGGCCGGGCAGACCGGCTTCGCCCACCTCTTCGAGCACCTGATGTTCGAGGGCTCGGTCAACGTGGCGAAGACCGAGCACATGAAGTTGATCCAGGGCTCCGGCGGCTCGCTCAACGCCACCACCAACCCGGACCGGACGAACTACTTCGAGACGGTCCCGGCCGAGCACCTGGAGTTGGCGCTCTGGTTGGAGGCCGACCGGATGGGCGGCCTGGTTCCGGCGCTCACCCAGGAGACGCTGGACAACCAGCGCGACGTGGTCAAGAACGAGCGCCGGCAACGCTACGAGAACGTGCCGTACGGGGACGCCTGGCTGCGGTTGCTGCCGCTGCTCTACCCGCCGGGGCACCCCTACCATCACGCGACGATCGGCTCGATGGCTGACCTGAACGCCGCCGACCTTGCCACCTTCCAGGCGTTCCACCAGACCTACTACGCGCCCAACAACTCGGTCCTCACAGTGGTCGGCGACGCCACCGCCTCGGACGTGTTCGCGTTGGCCGACAAGTACTTCGGGGCGCTGCCCCCGCGCGACGACATCCCGCCGGCCCCGGACGGGCGCAGTGTCCCGGCCACCGGGCAGACGGCGGTCGAGTCGGTGAGCGCGGACGTGCCGGCGCCCCGGGTGTACATCGCCCACCGCAGCTACCCGTTCGGCAGCGCGGAATACAACGTGATCACCGTGCTCGCCACAGTCCTCGGCAGTGGCCGGGGCAGCCGGCTCTACCAGCGGCTCGCCGACGGTGAGCGGATCGCCCAGCCGGACCTGGTCGGGGCGTACGGGGTGGACCTCGCGCACGCCCCGGCACCGCTGATCGCCACCGCCACCGCCCGCCCCGGGGTGAGCGGCGAGCGGCTGGCCGAAGGGCTGGCCGAGGTCGTCGACGAGTTGGCCACCGTGCCGGTCACCGCCGCCGAACTTGACCGGGCCAAGGCGCTGCTGAGCACCGGGTGGTGGCGGCAGCTGTCCACGGTGGACGGCCGGGCGGACCTGCTCGGCCGGTACGCCACCCAGTTCGGTGACCCGGCCCGCGTCGCCGACCAGTTGCCGGGCCTGCTCGCGGTGACCGCCGAGCAGATCGCCGAGGCCGCCGCCGAGGTGCTCACCACCGACCGGGTCATCCTGACCTACCTGCCCGAGGAGACCTCATGACGTTGATCGCCGACCGTCCCGGCCCGGGCGCCGCCCGCCCGTACCGGTTCCCGGCGGTGGTCCGCCGCTCCGTGGCCGGTGGTCAGGTCGTGGCCGCGCACCTGCCGGGGCAGAACCTCGCCGTGGCCCTGCTGCTGCTCGACGTGGGAGCGGGCCGGGAGCCGGTCGGCAAGGAGGGTCTGTCCGGTGTGCTGGCCAAGGCTCTCGAAGAGGGGACCGCGCAGCGGGACGCCGCCGCGTACGCGCTCGCTGTCGAAGGGCTCGGCACCGCGTTGACGACCGGGCTGGACTGGGACTCGTTCCAGGCCAGCGTGGTGATCCCGGTGGACCGGCTCAGCGCGGCCGTGGAACTGCTCGCCGAGGCCGTCCGGACGCCCCGACTGGACCCCGCCGACGTGCGCCGGGTCCGCGACGACGAGGCGACCGCGTTGCGGATGGACTGGGCCAACCCGGGACCGCGCGCCGACGCGGCGTTGCGCGCCGACCTGTTCGGCGCGGAGAACCGCTGGGGACGTCCCCTGCACGGCGACCCGGAATCGGTCGCCGGGTTGGACGTGGAGGACGTCACGGTCTTCCACTCCGAGTGGTTCCTGCGCCCCGGCACCCTTGTCGTCGCCGGGGACCTGGACCGGATCGACCTGGACGCGCTCGCCGCCGCGGCGTTCGCCGGCACGGGAGGCGGGCCGGCCGACCGGGGCGGCCCGATCGAGGTGCCGCTGCACACCGGCCGGCGGATCATCCTGGTGGACAGGCCCGGTTCGGTGCAGTCCACGCTGCGACTCGGCCACCCGTCGCCGTACCGGGCGCACCCCGACCACGTGCCGATGACGCTCGCCGGCACGGTGCTCGGCGGGGCGTTCACGTCGCGGCTCAACCACCTGCTCCGCGAGGTGCACGGCTACACGTACGGCATCCGGGGTGAGTTCGCGTCGTCCCGGCGGTTCGGGCGGTTCGCCGTCAGTTCCGGCGTGCAGACGGCCGTCACCGCGCCGGCCCTGGTGGAGGCGGTGGGTGAGATCACCCGTACCCAGGCCACCGGGGTCACCGAGGACGAACTGGAGGTGGCCCGGTCCTGGCGAGCGGGGCAGCTCTCGGTCGAGTTGCAGAGCCCTCGGGCGATCGCCTCCGCGTTGACCACGCTCGTCGTACACGATCTGCCGGACGACTATCACGCCCGGCTGCGGGAGTCGCTGTTGGCGGCGGACGTCGACCAGGTCTCCGCGGCGGCGGCCAACCACCTGCACCCGGAAGCGTTGACCCTGGTCATCGAAGGTGACGCCGCCGTCATCCGCGACGACCTGACGGCAGCGAACCTGGGCGACCTGATCGCCTGACCGCGCTGCCGTCTCCCTCCCGTGCCCACCGCCGTCGCTCTCCCACGTTGATCATGAAGTTGTTGTCACACCACGGCGTTTCGTGGCGACAACTTCATGATCAACGGCTGAAGGGTGTGGGAGGGGGACGGGTGTGATGCGGGACCCGGGGGGTGGGAAAGGGCTCCCGGTTTCCGGGGTGGGCTGGGTAGCCTCCGGGCATGAGGATCGGCATTGTGGGGTCCACCGGCCAGGTCGGTGGCGTGATGCGGCAGGTGCTGGCGGAGCGGGAGTTCCCGGCGGAGCAGGTGCGGTTGTTCGCCTCGGCGCGGTCCGCCGGGCGTACGCTGCCGTGGCGCGACGGCGAGGTGACCGTGGAGGACGCCGCGACAGCGGACTACTCCGGACTGGACATCGTGCTCTTCTCGGCCGGTAAGGGCACGGCACGGGAGTTGGCTCCCCGGGTCGCCGAGGCCGGCGCCGTGGTGATCGACAACTCTTCGGCGTTCCGCATGGACCCGCAGGTGCCGCTCGTGGTCGCCGAGGTCAACCCGCACGCGGCTCTCGACCGCCCGAAGGGCATCATCGCCAACCCGAACTGCACCACGATGGCCGCGATGCCGGTGTTGCGTCCGCTGCACGCCGAAGCGGGCCTGGTCGGCCTCGTCGTCTCCACCTATCAGGCGGTCTCCGGCGCCGGGCTGGCCGGCGTCGCCGAGCTGGACGAGCAGGTCCGCAAGGTCGCCGAGCACGCCGCTGGGCTGGCGTTCGACGGGTCGGCGGTGGAGTTCCCCGCGCCGCGGTCGTTCGCCGAGCCGATCGCCTTCAACGTCCTCCCGCTGGCCGGTTCGATCGTCGACGACGGTTCGTTCGAGACCGACGAGGAGCAGAAGCTCCGCAACGAGAGCCGCAAGATCCTGGAGATCCCCGACCTGAAGGTGTCCGGGACCTGCGTCCGGGTGCCGGTCTTCACCGGCCACTCACTGCAGATCAACGCCCGGTTCGCCCGGCCGCTCACCCCGCAACGCGCGCACGAGCTGCTGGCCGACGCGCCCGGCGTGGCACTGACCGACGTTCCGACGCCGTTGCAGGCCGCCGGGCAGGACCCGACCTACGTCGGGCGGATCCGGGCCGACGAGACCGTGGAGTACGGGCTCGCCCTGTTCTGCTCCAACGACAACCTGCGCAAGGGCGCCGCACTGAACGCGGTGCAGCTCGCCGAGCTGGTCGCCGCCGAGCGCCGCTGACCGTCGCGTCACCCCGAGCCCTCGCCGGTCGCCGGCGGGGGCTCGGTCGCGTTCCGGGCGGCGGCCAGCCGGGCATGCTTGGATGGACGGAGCCGACGTCCACCTGGAGGAGACCGTGCCGGACGACCGCACCCAGCAGGCGTTGACCGACCTGATCGCCGGCCGCTCGATGGGCGTGCTGGCGACGATCAAGCGGGACGGGCGACCGCAGATGTCCACAGTGGTCTACTCGTTCGACCGGGACGCCGGGCTGATCCGGGTCTCCGTCACCGAGGGGCGGGCCAAGACCGCCAACCTGCGCCGGGACCCGCGGGCCAGCTTCCACGTGAGCAGCGAGGACGGCTGGGCGTACGCGGTGGTCGAGGGACGCGCCGAGCTGACCCTGCCCTCCACCGAGCCCGGCGATGCCACTGTCGAGGAACTGGTGGGTCTCTACCGGGCACTGCGCGGCGAACACCCCGACTGGGCCGAATACCGGCAGGCCATGGTCGACGAGGGGCGGCTGGTGCTGCGTCTGCACGTGGAGCGCGTCTACGGGATGCCGCCCCGGGGCTGACGCGCCCGCCATCCGGTTGGTAGACCCCACCCGGCCGAAGCCGACCCGCGTCCGCGTCGGCCGGGTGTCGCGGTGGCCGACGGGTATACCGCCCTCTACGAGCTGCGGCGACTGCGACACCCGCACGGATAGCCCGGCGAGCAGTGCGGGTTACCCCCTCCCGGGCGGCGGGTAGACGGGCCGTGCCGACACCGAGAGGGGAGCACCATGACAACGGTCGGAGAGTTCATGACGACCCGGTTGGTGACGATGGACGGCAACGACACGCTCACCGCGGCCGCGCAGGAGATGCGCGACAGCGCGATCGGTGACGTGGTGGTGACCGACGGAGACAGCGTGGTCGGCATCGTCACGGACCGGGACATCACGGTCCGGGGTGTCGCGGAGAACATGGACGCGAGTTCGACCCGGCTGAACCAGATCACCACCCGTGATGTGATCACGGTGAGCCAGTACGACGACGCGGTGGCCGCCGCGGACCTGATGCGTACGTACGCCGTACGCCGACTGCCGGTCATCGACGACGGGCGTCTGGTCGGTCTGGTCTCGATGGGTGACCTCGCGGTCGAACGCGAACCGCAGTCGGTGCTCGCGGACATCAGCGCCGACGACCCGAACAACTGACCGTCCGCCGCGGGCGCGCCGGCCCTTCCCCCAAGGGGGAAGGGCCGGCGCTGCGCTGCCCCGCGCCCGCCCTGCCCCCGCCCGCCCCGCGCTGGTGATCAAGAGGTTTGCGTCAGCCCGCCCGGCGTGTCGTGACGCAAACCTCTTGATCACCGGGGGAGGCGGGCGGGGGAGGGAGGCGGGCGGGGGAGGGGTCACCCGATTTGGGCGAGGTTGGGTGGGTGGTCGTGCGGGGACCCGTGCGGGGACGTTCGACGCCGGCCGTCCGCGCGAGGTGAGCGCGGTGGGTGGGATCCCGGGCCCGGCAACTGGGAGGAGTGGACCCGATGGTGGACGCGACCACGAGGTTCTTCGAGGACCTGGACCGGCGGGGGTATGAACCTCTGCTGGCGAAGACCTCCGGGACACTGCGTATCGACCTGCACGAGGGGGCGCAGACCCGGCACTGGCTGCTGAGGATCGACCACGGCCGGTTGAACGTGAGCCAGGAGGATCAGGAGGCCGACACCGTCATCGGCGCCGATCCGGTCCTGTTCGACGACATCGCCGCCGGGCGTGAGCACGGCCTGGCCGCGTTGCTGCGGGGGGACATGACAGTGTCGGGTGACGCTCGGCTGGTCGTACAGGTCGAGCGGATCTTCCCGGGTTCCCCGGACGCCCGTGGGCCCCGCCGCCGCTTCGTCGGGGAGGTGCACTGATGGGGCAGAGCAACACGATCCGGATCCTGGACGGCAACACGTTCGTCGTCTGCGAGGACACCGGCGACATCGAGGCGACGCCGAGCGAGCCGACCGGGCTCTTCTCCATCGACACCCGGTTCCTGTCGACGTGGGTGCTGACCGTCAACGGTGAGCGCCTCAACTCGCTCTCCTTCGACGACCTGCAGTACTTCGAGTCGCGGTTCTTCCTGGTGCCGGGCATGGCCACGCACTACGTGGACGCGAAGCTGTCGATCATCCGGGAGCGGGCGGTGGGAAGCAGCTTCCGGGAGCAGCTCACCATCCTCAATCACGACGAGAAGCCGGTCGACCTGGAAGTACGGATGGACGCGGCGTCGGACTTCGCCGACCTGTTCCAGGTGAAGGACGAGATCCTGAACAAGAAGGGCGAGCTCTACACCGAGGTCGAGTCGGACCGGCTGCGGCTGGGGTACCGGCGGGGCAACTTCCGGCGGGAGACCACCATCTCCTCGTCGATGTCGCCCCGGTACGACAGCAAAGGGTTCGCGTACACCGTGCACCTGGAGCCCAACGAGCAGTGGGAGGCCTCGATCCACGTCGAGACGCACGCGGTCGGGCCCGGTGGCCGGGACCTGCGTTTCGGGCTGCGGATGCAGGACACCGAGCGGCTCGCCCTCCAGCACGACCTGGAGCAGTGGATCGCCGACGCCCCGAAGGTCAACAGTGAGCACGGTCGGGTGGCCAGCACGTACCGGCGCAGCCTGATCGACCTGGCCGCGCTGCGCTTCTCACCGCTGTCGCTGGGTGGGGCCACCCTGCCGGCCGCCGGTCTGCCCTGGTTCATGACCATGTTCGGGCGGGACAGCATCCTGACCTGCCTCCAGACGCTGCCGTTCACCCCGCAGCTGTCGAAGACGACGCTGCGCATCCTGGCCTCGCTGCAGGGCAGCCGATTCGACGACTTCCGGGACGAGGACCCGGGTCGCATCCTGCACGAGATGCGCTACGGCGAGACCGCGGCGTTCGAGGAGCAGCCGCACTCGCCGTACTACGGCTCGGTGGACGCGACGCCGCTGTTCGTCGTCCTGCTCGACGAGTACGAGCGGTGGAGCGGGGACGTCGCGCTGGTCAAGGAGTTGGAGCAGGAGTCCCGGGCGGCGCTGAAGTGGATCGACAACTACGCCGACCTGATGGGCAACGGCTACATCTGGTACGAGCGGCGCAACACCGACACCGGTCTGGAGAACCAGTGCTGGAAGGACTCCTGGGACTCGATCTCGTACTCCGACGGCACCCTTCCGCCGTTCCCGCGCGCCACCTGCGAAGTGCAGGGGTACGCGTACGACGCGAAGATCCGCGGGGCACGGTTGGCCCGCGAGTTCTGGGGTGACCCGGAGTTCGCCGACCAGTTGGAGCGGGAGGCGGCACAGCTGAAGGAGCGGTTCAACCGGGACTGGTGGGTGGAGGACGGCGGGTACTTCGCCCTGGCCCTTGATCCGGACGGCCGCCAGTGCGACATCCTCAGCTCCAACATCGGTCACCTGCTGTGGAGCGGGATCGTGGACGCCGAGCGGGCGGAGAAGCTCGCCGAGCACCTGGTGGGGCCGCGACTGTTCTCCGGTTGGGGAGTACGGACCCTGGCCGAGGGGGAGACCAGGTACAACCCGATCGGCTACCACAACGGCACGATCTGGCCGTTCGACAACTCCTTCATCGCCTGGGGTCTGCGCCGGTACGGCTTCGCCGAGGAGGCCGCCACCATCGCGAACGGCATCCTGGACGCGGCCACGTACTTCGACGGCCGGTTGCCGGAGGCGTTCGGCGGTTACCCGAGGGAGCTGACGAAGTTCCCGGTGGAGTATCCGACGGCGTGCAGCCCGCAGGCCTGGTCCACCGGTACGCCGCTGCTGCTGTTGCGCACCATGCTCGGTCTGGAGCCGCACGAGGGGCACCTGGCGGTCGAGCCACGGCTGCCGGTGGGCATGGGGCGGATCGAGGTGCTGGACATTCCGGGGCGCTGGGGTCGGGTGGACGCGTTCGCCCGGGGCCGACTGGACCTGCACAACCTCGACGGCTGAGGAATTGGCCGACGAACCGGCGGCGGCACGCGGGTCGTGTCGCCGCCGGTTCGCCACCGAGCCGAACCGCAGCCGGTCAGGGTAGATTCTGCGGATGCCGGAGCTCGTGTACCCGCCTGTTATCGCCACCGCCAAGACGATGTTCCGTCTCCTCGACCTGAAGATCACCATCGAGGGCGCCCACCACGTACCCCGCACGGGCGGGGCGGTGTTGGCCAGCAACCACGTCAGCTACCTCGATTTCATCTTCGCCGGTCTGGGCGCGAACGCGTCGGGTCGGCTGGTCCGGTTCATGGCCAAGGACTCGGTGTTCACGCACCGGATCTCCGGCCCGCTGATGCGCGGCATGCGGCACATCCCGGTGGACCGGCAGGCCGGCGCGGCCTCGTTCCGTGCCGCGGTGAGCGCACTCAAGCAGGGGGAGGTCGTCGGCGTCTTCCCGGAGGCGACGATCAGCCGGTCGTTCACCGTCAAGGAACTCAAGAGCGGCACGGTCCGGATGGCCCGCTCGGCGAAGGTGCCGGTGTTGCCGGTCGCGCTCTGGGGCACCCAGCGGCTCTGGACCAAGGGCCGGCCCCGCACGCTGACGCGCAGGCACACGCCGATCACCATCCTGATCGGTGAGCCGATCAGCCCGGCGGACTTCCCGGACCCGAACGTGCTGGCCGCCGAGCTGACCACCCGGCTCAGCGCCCTCGTCGACCGGGCCCAGCGGGACTATCCGGAGAAGCCGGCCGGCCCGGAGGACTCCTGGTGGCAGCCGGCGCACCTGGGCGGCACCGCGCCCACGCCGGAGGAGGCCGCCGCCCTGGACGACGCCGCCGAGCACAGCACTCCCAGCGCCTGACGCCGACGTGGCCGGATCGTTCCGCACCTGGGCATGATGGTGACTCCCGGTGTGGTCGTCATCCGGTCAGGATCTTCAGTCATGAGCAGAGCAGCACTCGTCGTGATCGACGTCCAGGAGTCCTTCCGTCAGCGCCCGATCTGGGCGTACGGCTCGAACCCCGACCTGGTCCGGCAGGTCGAACGGCTGGTCGCCGCCGCCCGGGAGCGCGGCGACCTGGTGGTCTGGGTCCTGCACTCCGAGCCCGGCACGGGTGGGCTGTTCGACCCCGACCTCGGCCACGTGCGGCTGATCGACGGGCTCGTTCCGGTCGACGGTGAGCCGACGCTGGTCAAGACGGCGCACAACGCGTTCACCACCACGAACCTTCAGCAGGTGCTCACCCAGGCCGGCATCCACGACCTCACCGTCTGCGGCATCCGCACCGAACAGTGCGTGGAGACCACCACCCGGGTCGGCGCGGACCTCGGCTATCGGATGACCTTCGTCACCGACGCCACGTTGACCTTCCCCATCCCACACCGGAGCCTCCCGGAGACCGCCACGGTCGCGGAGATCCTCGCCGATCCGCGCACCCTGACCAACGAGGAGATCGTCACCCGCACCGAGTACGCGCTGGCTGGCCGCTTCGCGACCATCCGCACCGTGGACGAGGTGACCGGCGCGACCCTCGCCGGTGCCCGGGGCTGACGCGATGACCCGGGTCGTCTTCCTGTTGGTCCCGCAGGTGCACCTGCTGGACCTCGCCGGACCGGCCCAGGTCTTCTCCAGCGCCGCCGACCTCGGGTTCGACTACCGCCTGCACTACGTCGCCGAGCGGGAGCAGGTGCCGACCGTGCAGGGCGTACCCCTGGTCGCCGAGACCCGGTGGCCCGAGCTGACCCCGGACGACCTGGTGGTCGTGCCGGGTTGGCGGCCGGCGGCGCACGGGCCGGAAGGGCCGGTGTCGCCCGTCGACCTGCGGCGGCTGGCCGAGCACCACGCGGCCGGCGGCACGGTCGCCAGTGTCTGCGCCGGCGCGTACGCCCTCGGCCGCGCCGGCCTGCTCGACGGCCGACGGTGCACCACCCACCACGAGGTGCAGGACGATCTGGCCCGCCGTCACCCGGCGGCCCAGGTGGTCCGCGACGTGCTGTACGTGGTCGACGACCGGGTGGTCACCTCGGCCGGCATCGCCAGTGGCATCGACGTGGCGCTTCACCTGGTCGCCACCCGGCACGGGCCCGGGGCCGCCGCGAAGATCGCCCGCACGCTCGTCGTCTACGCCCGCCGACACGGGCACGAGCAGCAGGCCAGCGCGATGATGCGGCACCGCTCCCACCTGTCGGATTCGGTGCACCGGGTGCAGGACCTGATCGACAGCCGGTACGCCGAGACACTGCCGCTGGCCGACCTGGCCGCCGCCGGAGGCGTCGCGGAGCGGACGCTGACCCGGCTGTTCCGGTCGGCCACCGGGCTCACTCCGCTCGGCTACCAGCAACTGCTGCGGGTGGAACGTGCCGAGCACCTGATCGGGCACGGCGCGACGGTGGAGGCCGCAGCGCGGACCGTGGGCTTCAGCGATGCCCGGATGCTGCGCCGCCTGCGAGCCCGCCCCACGAGCTCGGCTCCGGCCCCGAACGGTAGTAGTCGTCGCGGGAGTGGAACTCCACCGGCAGCGAGCCGGGCAGCGTGACCCGGGTTTCGCCGGCGAGGAGGGCGGGGCTGGCCCGCAGCAGCAGCACGTCGCGCTCCTGCGCCGAGAGGTCGACCAGTTGGGGATGGGTGAGCCGGAACATGGCCACCGCCCGGCGGATCTGCTGAGCCAGTGCCGCGACCTCGGCCGGTGACCCACCGAGAGCCAACGCCGGCTGTTGGATGGTGCGCAACGCGTCGCAGACGATCAGCAACTGCGAGGGTGTGCCCTGCTCGGCCGCCGGCAGCTCCAACCGGGACGGCCACTGCCAGCGGATCTGGCCGCTCATCAGACCGTTGGGTCGGACGGGCGGTCGTGCCCGGGTCGTGTCGGCCACGACCAGCGACAGGTGCGACCCGCTGCCCACCCAGCAGATGCGCTGGTCGGTGATGGTCACCGCGACCGGCTCCGGTAGCTGCCACCGGCGCCGCGCCTCGCTCGGCCCGAGCAGGTAACCCGCCACCAGCAGGCGGTGGTGGCCGAGGACCCGCTCGCCGGGGACCGGACGCAGGCTGTAACGGCGATCCAGGATCGGCCCCACATCGTCGTCGGGCGCGTCGAACCGGTGGGGACCGATGAAAAAGGGGGACGCGTCGGCGTGCATCGTCACGACCTCCCGTTCGACTGGCTGTGATGAGAAGCCTGTCGGATCGGGAGGCCCGCTGTCATGACGCCTGTTAGGGGGTCGGCCGGTCGTGCGTCGCCTGTGACCGGTAGATGCCGATCTCCTCCGGGCGGACGAGGCCGTCCTCGATCGCGCGGGCGAGTAGTGCCGCCTTTGTGGCGGCCGGTCGCCCCGCCCGGGTGTACTTGATCCGCGCACGGTCGACGTACTGTTTCACCGTGTGCTCGCTGATCTGCATCCGGCGGGCCACCGACGCCTTGGACATCGACTGGAACCAGAGCAGCAGCGCCTCCCGTTCCTTGTCGGACAGCATGGGCCGATCCGGCCGTGGGTCGCCGACCATCGCCCCGGCCAACGCCGGTGGCACGTACGGCCGGTCGCTCGCCGCGGCCAGCACTGTCGCCACGCAGTGCTCCCGTCCCTCGTGCTTGGCCAGGAACGCCGCCGCCCCGGCGTCCAGCGCGGCGAGCATGGTCTGCGGGTCGGTGTGCTCGGAGTAGACCACCACCCGCCGCCCGGCGGCGCTCAGCTCGGCCAACTTGTCCAGCGCCATCCGCCCGTGCAGTCGCAGGTCGAGCAGGACGACGTCGGCGTCCGGCGCGGCCCGCAGCACCGCGTCCGGGTCGTCGCCGGTGGCCAGCACGGTCAGCCGTGGTTCGGTGGCGAGCCAGGCCCGGACCCCCTCGACCACGACCGGGTGGTCGTCGACGATAGCCACCCCGATCGGCCGTTCGCCGGTCATCGCCGCCACCGGGTCTGCGCCCATCTGATGTCCCCGTCCCGTTCGTAGAGGTGCTCCACCGGCCCGCCGTCGTGTTCCGCGAGCGGTGGCCCGGTCGCCTCCGGCCCCTCCCGGTCCGGGGTGACCAGGCTGACCACCACCTCGTTCGGCCCGGAGACCACTGTCAGCCGGGCCCAGCCGTGGGCGTCGGCGAGGGTGGCGGTGAGCGGGTCGGCCAGCCGACGTCGGATCTCCACCGGCAGCGGCGGAGGGTTGCCGATGGTGACCAGGTCGATCGGTAGGCCGTTGCGTTCGGCCAGGTCGGCGGCGGCCCGCAACTCGTGCAGCAGCGGGTCGGGCACGTCGTCCGACTCGGCGATCAGACGGCGTAGCCGGGCGGCAGCCAACACGCTGCGGCGTTGCACCTCCGGGTCGTTCGGATCGGCCTTACCGGCGGCCAACTCCCCGAGCACCCGCCCGGCTGCCGAGCTGACCAGCGCGAGCCGGTCCCGGCGGTCCCGGCGGCCACGTTCCGCGGCGTCGCGCTCGGCCGCCAGCGCATGGCCGGCAGCCGAGACGGCGGCCCGTTCCCGAGCCAGGGCGACGATCGCGGTGCTGCCCACGAACACCGCGACCGGCAGGGAGAACGTGCCGTAGACGTACATCACGTAGCGGGCGATGTCGGTCGGGTCGGCCCCGTGCCCGAGTACGGCGACCAACGCGATCACCGCATGCGCGCTCAGCAACGCGATCAGCCCGGCGACCCGCCGTCCCCACACGGCCAGCACGAAGAACCAACCGAGCGTGCCCCAGACCCAGTTGGCGGCGGTGAACAACTGCCCCTCGCCGGCGGCGGCGAAGACAGCCGCGTCGACGACGAGGAAGAAGCCGGCCAACGGCCACGACGGCAGCGGCGAGCCACGCAACAGGCGTACCCCGGCCACCGCGCCGACGACCGCGACCAGCACCCACGCGCCGACCACCACGGCCGGCGCGGCGAACTCCGAGCGGGCGGCCACCACCGCCGGCAGCCCGATGGCGACGTGCCACACCAGCGCGATGGCGACGGCGGCGATACGGGCACCCCGGTCGGATGCGCGCGCGACGGCCGACGGCGCGGCCGGCCCTTCGGCGGCGACCGGCTCCCGGGGTGCCGGCACGCTGGTTCGGTCCGGTGCCTCCGGTTCGCCGGTGATCTGCGTCGGTGCGCCGAGGTCAGCCGACACCGGGCCACTCCAGTCGGATCCGGGTGCCCGCGCCGGGTGCCGAGTGCACGTCGGCCCGCCCGCCGATCGCCACCATCCGGCCGCGGATCGACTCGCGCAACCCGTACCGGTGAGGTGGGACGGTGGCCGGGTCGAAGCCGGGACCGTCGTCGGCGACCTCGACCACGACGCCCACCGCGTCCCGGCTCATCCCCACCGTGACCTGGGCGCCCGGTGCGTGACGGACCACGTTGGACAGCGCGGCGTAGGCGCTCTCGCTGATCGCGTCGGCAACCCCCGCCGGGACCGCGTACGACTCCAGGGCCAGGTGCACCGGAAGCTCGGGCAGGCGGTCGACCACCGCCCGCAACCGGCCGTCGAGGGGCACCGGGCCGTCGCCGGCCACCGGGCTGACGTCGGTGAGCGCGACGAGGGTACGCAGGTCGGCGGCACACCGTTCGCGGAACGCGGCCGAGGGGCCGGACACCGCGCCCAGCCCCACCATGGTCAACGTTCCGAGCACTGTGTCGTGCAGGTCGCGGTTCTGCTGGCGTTCGGCGTCGCGGGCGGCCCGCGCGACCAGCGACTCCCGGGTCAACAGTTGGTGCTCCACGAAGGCGCGGTCCGCACGACCGATCCGTCGGCGCATCACCCCCGCCATCATGGCGGTGCAGAGGGTCTGCATCAGCAGGGTGGCGGCGTGCGCCCGGGCTTCGGTCGGATTGCCGGCCGCCTGCGCGCCCGTGACGTACGTGGCGACGACGAGCAGCCCGGCCGGGATGGACCAGCGCGCCGGGGCGGTGGCCTGTGTGTTGATCACCGTGGTGCTGGCCAGCACGGCGATCCAACTGCCCTCGCCGGGCAGGACGCCAGGTGCGACCAGGACGGGGATGAAGAGGCAGGTCACCGCGGTGACGGCGACGTCACCGGTGACCAGGTTCGGGCCGATGCCGTGGCGTAGCGCGCGGTGCGCGTACCAGATCGACCAGGCGGTGAGCGCTGCCACACCGGGCAGCAGCACGGCCGGCTCGACCGGCGGGGTCTGCACCGAGAGGGCCACAGCCGCGCCGACCAGCCCGCAGGTCAGCCGCAGGATCGCCGGCAACGTGGTGAAGATGAGGCCGAGCGCCCCGCCGGCCGGGTTGTCCAGCGTGGTCGGCGGCACGGAAGAAGTGGCAGTGCCCGGCATCGGGAAGTGTCCTTCCGACAACGACCCGGTCCGGGTCCGCGCGGGCGGAGATCGACATCGGACAATAGCATGCTTTACTGCGAGCGCCGACAACTTGAGTGCATAGTGTCGCTAATGTGTCACTCTGCGCTGCGGGGTTGGAGCAGGTCCCAGCGGTTTCCGTATAGATCGACGAACACCGCTACGGATCCGTACGCCTCGTGGCGCGGCTCCTCCACGAAACGCACCCCGGCGGCCACCATCCGGGCGTGGTCCCGGGCGAAGTCCTCGGTGTACAGGAACAGCCCGACCCGGCCGCCGGTCTGGTCGCCGACCCGAGCCTGCTGCTCGGCGGTGCTCGCCCGGGCCAGCAGCAACGCCGTCTCCCGGGCACCCGCCGGCCGAACCACCACCCACCGCGAACCGTCCGGCCGGGCGGTGTCCTCCACCAACTCGAAACCGAGGCCGCCGACGTAGAAGTCGATCGCCTCGTCGTACTCGGTGACCAGCAGCGCGACAAGTCCCAGATGTGCCATTCGGCCATCATGACGGCGGGCGTCGCGGGCCCGATCGGCGGCATGCCCGCCGGTCGCCCGCGTCACGCCGCCGGTCGCCCGCGCTCGCCCGCGTCACCCCGCCGCTCGTCAGGCGAACCCAATCGGAGTGGACTGAAGGAGCCAGTTGACGTGCCGCTGACGCTCGTCCATGGCGTTGCCGTAGTCGACCGCCGCGTACTGACGCCCGGTCTCGGGCATCGCGAAGCTCGCCTGCTTCTCGACCCCCGTGCCCGCGACGACGCGCACCACATGGTGACCTGGAGCGACCCGCACCGGGAACAGGACCCAGTTGTGCTGGTGCTCGACCGCGAAGAATCGATCGAGGATCTTCGTGCCGTCGATGCTGACGGTGAGGGCGACCGGGTCGTCCGTGAACGACTGGTTGCTCACCCAGAGGTGCAGGTTCGCCTGGTCCGTCTCCACGAGGCCCACGGCCGAGGCGTCCGGGCTCAGCGACGCGGCAGGGCTCGGCGGCGGCGGGGGAACGTCTGCATCGGTGCACCCCGCCGTGGCGAGGAGCGCCGTCACGGTAAGGGTCGCGGCACGCAGTCGGTCCATTCCGCTGTGACGCCCGAAGGTTGCCGTCGGTTCCGTTGGTTGTCGGCGGAACCGAGCGTGCCCGTCGGCCGTCCGATCCTCGGGTGGAGAGGTGGTGAGCCGGATGCGCTCGTCCCGGACGGCACTGGCGGTCGCGCTGCTCGGCGTGGCGCTGGCGGGCTGCGTCGACACGACAAGAGCGCCGAGGGTGGAGATGGAGCTCGGCCCGGCCGAGATCGTCGACGGGTGGACCTCCTGCGCCAAGGCGGCACCGCGGGCGGGCGAGGTGATCAGCGTGCCGAACACGGAGACGTCCACGCCAGCCGTGCCCGAGCCGAGAATCGGGCGCATCGACCCGGCGTTCACACCGGTCGCCGCGGTGCTCTGCGGGCGGGAGATCCGGCCGCGTACCAACGGGGGGCAGGAACAGACCGCCACCGAGCGGCGCGCCGAGGACATCGCCGCGCTGCTCGCCGCGCTACGGCTGCCCAACCAGCAGGCCGACGGGGAGCACGCCTGCACCCTCGACATGGTCATCCCGCCCTGGTTGGCCCTCGTCGACGAGCAGGGCCGCTGGCTGCGGCCGTACCTGCCGACGGACTCCTGCCGCAAACCGCGTAGCGAGGTGACCGCCGCACTGGCCGGGCTCCAGTGGAAGACGGTGGCCACCCGTACCGTCGGCCAGGTCGAATCCCCGGCGGCCGACGCCGCCGGATGCGCGCAGCGGTGGTCGGACATGGTGTGGGTCGAGACCCGCAACGGAGGTCCCAAGCCGCCCGCGTCGGCCGTGCCGCCGGCCGCCGGGCCGCTGCGCCTCTGCGTCTACGAGGTGCCCGCGTCGGAACAGGGCGGCGGCAAGCCGGCGGGAGATTTCGTGTACGGCGGGCCGCTACCTGCCGAGCGTCAGGCGGGCGTGCTCCGGGGCCTGTCCAACCGTCGAGCGGTGGCCGACTGCGCCACCCCGGCGACCCGGTTCGCGGTGCTGCGCCCGCTCGACGAAACCACCGCCGGACCGGAGCGGTACGTGGAACTCGACGGGTGCCTTCGGTTCCTGGTCACGTCCCCGACCGGTGGGGGGCAACTCGGTCAGGGCGACGAGGCGCTGGCCAAGCTGCTGGGGCCGGTCTGAGAGTCGGAGGGTCGCGCTAGCGTCCCGTTCATGGCTGCTCGAATCTCCCTGACCCTCGACTCCACCGACGCCCGGGTGCTTGCCGCGTTCTGGAAGACCGCCCTGGGCTACATCGACGAGCCACCACCACCGCCCTTCGCCACGCGCGAGGAGTGGCTGGCGCAGTTCGATCTACCCGAGGACGACGTACCCGAGGACGGCGCGTGGCTGTGCGACCCGGACGGTGTCGGCCCGTACCTCTCCATCCTCAACGTCCCGGAGCCCAAGACCGCGAAGAACCGGCTGCACATCGACATCCGGGTGCCCGGGCACGGCAGCCCCGACGAGCGGTGGGCCCGGATCCGGGCCGAGGCCGATCGCCTGGTGCGGGCCGGTGGGACAGTGCTCCGGGAGGACGACCTGCACCACGTGGTGATGGCCGACCCGGAGGGCAACGAGTTCTGCGTGGCGGCAGCATCAGCCTGATTGCGGTGTCACCAGGTGTCCGGGCGGTCGAAGTCGCGGGTCGGTTGGTAACCGCCGAGGATCGTCAAGCCGTCCGCCTCGGTGTAGCCGCTGCCCCAACCCTTGAGGAATGCCTCCACGACGCAGGGTCTGACGGTCATCTCCAGCACGTCGCTACCCTGCCGTCGGGCCCGGTAGGGGCCCGCGACGAGGTCACCGGATCTGGCGCCGTTGCTGGCCGGCGCGGGCTGCGCCCGCACTGTCAACCAGCGACCGGTGTCGTCGCCGACCACGAGCGAGGCTTCGACGAAGCGACTGTCCCGCTTGCGGCCGAGCGTGACCGAGCATCCGAGTAACCGCCCACCGGGCGGCACCGACTCCAGACGGAACGGCACGACGCAGCGGTGAGCACTGTCGAACCGGACCCTGGCCGCAGTGCCGGTCGCCTCGTCCTGGCTGGTCGCGTAGATGTCCAGCTGGGCCCAGAGCCCGTCGGCGGGCTGCCACCGCACGAACCACAGTTTGCGGTCACCGGACGGGTCGAACCAGGCGACCCCCGAGCGCTCGCCGACCCGTGCCTCGGTGCGTGGCTGCGGTCGCCCGGCCGAGGACAGCGTCTGCTGCAACCCGTCCAACGCCGTCGTGCTGCGCGCCAACGCGAAACGGGCCTGCCCCTTCGGGCCCCGGAACTCGACGCTCTCGGTGCCGCGCCCGGCGCTCCACGTCGCCCACTCGGCGCCGTCGACCAGGGCCTCGGTCGAGAAGTGCACAGTTGCCGGATCGGCGCCGACCGCCTCGGGGCGTGCGATGGCACCGCTCTGCCCCGACGCCTCCGGCAGCATGAGCGCCGCCGCCGGCAAGATCGGGTCGTCGGCGCTCCGGCCGGTCGGGAACGCCAGGACGACCGACGTGACGGCGACGCATACCGCCGCCACGCCCCCGGCGATCAACCCACGGCGACGCAGCCTGAGCCGGCGACCGCGATGACGGGCCTGCTCCACGATCGGAGTGGGGTCGACGTCGCCGCCTGCGCGGTGCTGGAGAGTCGCGGTGAGCCGCTGATCGAGATCGCTGAACATCAGAACTCTCCTGTCCGTGCGGGGGTCAGTGCTTCCTGCCGCTTGCGCAGCGTCGCCAGGGCGCGCTTCGCGTGCGTACGAACGGTGCCGGCCGAACAGGCGAGGATCTCGGCGATCGACGTGTCGTCGAGATCCTCGTAGTAGCGCAGAACGATCACCGTGCGCTGGCTCCTCGGCAGCTCACGGACGAGCCGCCACAACGCGTCGCGCTCGGCCACCACAGCAGCCTCGTCCGCAGCGCCCGCCCGGTCGGTCACCGCCGCGACCGAGACCTCCCGACTGCTCCGCCGCCGCCACCACGAGTGGTGGGCGTTGACGAGCATCCGACGGACGTAAGCGTCGGGTCGGTCCGTCCGGGAGATCCGCCCCCAACGGGCGTACGCCTTGGCGAGGACCTCCTGAACCAGGTCCTCGGCTCGATGCTCGTCATCGGTCAGCAGCCGGGCGAGCCGCACCAGCGCCGAAGTGCGAGCGAACGCGTACTCCTCGAACGTCACGCCCTATTAACGCCGTCGGTCGGCCGGCCCGTAGACAGCGGCCGGGCGGTTCCTGCCCCGGCCGCTGCATTCAGGGGTAGCAGGTTCTGCGGCAGGCCGGGTGTAACCGGTCCACGTGGCACCTGTAGAGCTGCCCCACGAATGGGGCGGCGCCGTCGCGGGGACCGCGCTGCACTCCTGTTGAAGTCCTACGTCGGGCGCTCGTCGGGGCCGGTGGTCATGACCCTGCCGAACAGGTTGACCAGGCGGTACCTCAACACTCGGGCTTGCCCGAGGGAGAGCAGGAGCCCGGCTGCGGCATCACCCTCCACGCTCGTCAAGCTCACCATCGGCGAGGTTGCGGGGTGCAGCGGTTGCTCCAAGGCCACGTCAACGATGGAGGTCTCCGGTCGATTGGTGTCCAGGATCAGCGTTGGCGAGCGGTGCCGTCCCCTACGGTTGCAGCCACCCCGATCGCACCAGCGAGGGTGGCTCAGGTCGGCGGATCCGGTGGCAAGGGTGCCAGTCGGGAACACGTGTACGTAGCCGCAGGGCCGCTCGACGTCGGGGGCCATGCCGACCGGGTGGGCGTACATCCCGGCCCTGGTCGCCACGCCGTCACGTAGACGGTGTGAGCAGGGCAGGTGTACGCGCAGGCGTCGAGGGAGTCTGCCGTGTACAGCTCGATCCGTACCGTCGCAGGCTCTCCGCAGGCGGGCGGGGTGGGTAGGGTTCGCACGGGTCGCCTCCTAGCTAGGCGATCAGGCCCTCGGCTAGCGGCGCAATCGCTGGTCGGGGGCCGCTTTGCTCTGGCCATGACAAACGTACAGTCCATAGACGTCTAGTGAGTAGACGTCTAGAGCCTGTACAACCCTGATCACGTACAGATCATGTGCGTGTCTACGCTCCGGCCATGACGAGCCCGCTGTCCAATGTGCCGATCTACCGGCAGTTGGCGGACCTGCTCGCGAAGCAGATAGAGGAAGGCAAGCTGCGCCCCGGGCAGCCGTTGCCGAGCGAGCTGCATCTACAGCAGACCTACGGCGTGGCGCGGGGCACGGTACGGATGGCCATGCGCGAACTACGTGACAGAGGCCTGGTAGTCACCGTCCACGCGAAGGGCACCTTCGTTGCCGAACAGAGCTGACCTCGGCTGACGTGGGGTGTTCCGGGTGAGGCCCGCTTGGCTGTCGGGTGGCGTCGTCAGAGCCGCTGGACGATCTGGATCGGGTTGCCGTCCGGGTCGGCCACCCAGGCGATCAGCAGGCGATCGAGCCACCGATGCGGTGCGACCAGGGCGGGGGCACCGTTCGCCGTGAGTTCGGCGTACGCGGCGGCGGTGTCGTCGGTCCAGAGGATCACCGCAGCCCGTTGACCCTGGGGTACGGGGTCGAGCCCGTGGTCGTCGCGGGTGGAGGCCACCGAGGCGATGCCGATCTTGTAGCCGTCAAGCACGAGATCGATGTAAATGGGCTCGCCCTCGGTGGGAACCCGGAAGGTCTCGGTGAAGCCGAGGCCCGCGTAGAACCCGGCCGCGCGCGAGACGTCCTCGCTGAAGAGGATCACCTGAGGAGAGCGGAACATCGACACTGTTTGACGCTATCAGCGGAGCGGCCACCTGCCTGCTCGCGCTGGCACCGAGCAGGAGGACAACGGGTGGCGCTCAAGAAGCGGGGCAGTAGGCCGATCGTCGTCGACAAGATCGGTTACCGCTGGTTCGTGCGCCCGAAGCCGACGTACGGCCAGGGTTTGACGTGGTCGCCGCTGAGTTTCGCCGTTGAACGGGCGGACCCGCCTGGCTGTGCCACCCTCAACGTCCGGCTGGCGTCCCCTCATCCCGGCAACTGGATGAACGCTCCGGCACGGCCGGCGCTGCCCTCCGCGGTCGCCAGCGCCATACGACAAGCGCTCCACTGTGGTTGGCAGCCGGATCGTCCGGGATCGCCGTTCATTCTGGATCTCGGTGATGAGGACCAGATCCCGTAGCCGGATTCGCATCAACGTGGGGCGCGGCGATGGACCTGCGGCCTCGGGATGGGAAGGAGATTCGTGCCGGCTGGTCGAGTGGGATCAGTGCTGCTCGGCACGTCCGTTATCGTCCCGCGTTGTTCGAGCGCATTGGCTGTGCAAGTGGAGCGGGGGACAGGGTGAGTTGGGTCGCCAACGTGATGCTGTCGGTTGGTCCGGAGGACGGCCCCAACGCGGAGGCGTTCAGCGGATGGCTCGACAACGAGTGCCCCCGTCGCGAGCCAGGTATGAGCCCGGGCGGCTGCGGCCACCTGCGCCTGATCACCGCTGCGGACAACCAGTGGGGCGGACGTAAGAACCCCGAATGTGAGGTGTTCGCTGGGGCGCTCAACCACGCCGACCTCGCCGCTGTCGTGGAACACTTTGGGTCTGTAGCCTGGCGCAATCCCAATGCGGTGCAGCTCTTCCTGGTGGACCAGGAGGATTTCTTCTTCCGCCTCTGGATGATCCGCGACGGTGCTCCGCGGCAGTACGCCCCGTCGTCGCCGGACGAGGAGGACGACGAGTTCTGGCCCACCGCCGGGTCGTAGTCCCCGTAGTTCGGAAGGCCGCGCCTACGGGCTGTGATGCCGAAAACCTCTGCGCCTGGCGATGGGTCCGAATTCGTCCACGGTTACTGACCCGCGGATGGCCCGTCGTGGTCTACGGCGGGTTCCTTCATGTCGAGGGCCTCCAGCCAGCCGTAGTCGTAGCCGAGCTGGTCCAAGCGACTCCGGAGCCAGTTGCGTCTACGTCCTGGCGAGACCCGCCACACGTACCGCAACCCCTCCGCAGCCCGATGCCGCCGCTCGGGAGCGAGGTAGCCGGGCAGATTGTGGCAGAGGTCGGCGAGTTCATTGATCCGGCCAGCTCGCCTGGCCAGCGCCTCTGGCGACTGGTCGTCGGTCAAGGGCGATGTCTGGAGACGAATCTCCATGAACGCGAGATGCAGCAACATCGCCACCGCTTCCTGGGTTGCCGCCTCTGGTGGTTGCTGTGCAGGCATGGGCCCTCTTCGGGTGAGGAATGGCTGGGCTGAACGCCTCGACCGCGAGCAGAAGCCGCTGGACTGCGGCTGAAAAGGTGCGCCCGGCAGGATTCGAACCTGCGGCCTTGGGATTAGAAGTCCCCTGCTCTATCCGCTGAGCTACGGGCGCGTGCGGCGTGGGTGTCGCGCCCAGAGGGTACCGCCGTCCGGCTGCCCGGCGGCGTAAAGGGTGCCCGCGTCCACGTTGCCGAGCAGGGTCTCACGTCGGCCGTGCGGCGGGCATCCGGGTTACCCGGAACGGACGTGACCTTGGACCGTACCGTTGCCTGGTGTTGCTGGATTCCGACTCCGAGAGCGACGTCGCCTACGAGCTGTGCCAGGTCGTCGGCCGCGCCATCCTGCCGTACCGGTCGGGCGACGCCTTCGGCACCGCATTCTTCTTCCGGGACGGCGACGACCCGCTGGGGGAGTCGCTGCTGACGGCGGCCGACCTGGTCGGCGCGTCGGGTGGTGAGCTGGGGTTGCGGGCGAGCGTCACCGAGCCGGCGGGGGTCGCCCCGGCGGTGGTGTCCGAGGCCGAGATCGTGCCCGGTTGGGCCCGTTTCCCGGGTGACGGGGTCGCGGTGTTGCCGACAGGCGGCCTGCACCGCTACGCCGGCGACGGCGGCTGGCGCTGGCGCGTCCAGCCGGTGCCGGCGGGGATCGCCGCCGGGCCCGAGGTCGTCGCCCGCCTCGGCGTCGACGCCGGTTCCGCTTTCGTGCTGGCCCTGGGGGTACGCGAAGACGGCTCCCGGCCGCTCGAGGTCGCGATCGAGCGCGTGGTCCGCGACGCCGACGCCGTGCGGATCACGACCGAACTGCCACCTGGGTACGTCGGCGCGCCGGTCTTCGTCGTCCAGCCCGACGCGACGGGGGAGATCTCGCTGTACTGCCTCGGGATGGTGCTACCCGGCGTCGACGGTCACCCGGTGGCGACCTTCGACCGGATCCGCGCGGTCCTCCCCGTGACACCCGGCGACGTCTGAGCCGCGTCCCGGACCGCCGCCCACTCTGCTCAGCCGCGCTGGTTGGGCACACGCTTCTGGTCGGCGGGGGCGGTGGGGCCGGCGGCGAGGAACGCCTCGGCCCAACGGCCCACCTCGTCGAAGACCTTCTTCCGTACGGCGGGGCCGGAGAGGGTGAGGTCGTGCAGCCCGCCGTCGAAGCGGGCGAGGGTGACGTGGCGGCCGAGGCGGGGCGCGTACCGGACCATGTGTTCGACGTCCAGCACGGCGTCGGCCAGTGTCGCGTTGTCGTGCCAGCGGGTGCCCCGGAAAGAGCGGGTCGAGCAGGCCAGCAGGACCGGCACCTGAATGTCCAGACCGGCGCGGAGGCGGCGTTGACCGGTGCGGATCGCGTTCAGCCAGCCGGCCCGGACCGGGAACCCGGCGAGCGGCTTCCACGCCAGGTCATAGGTCCACTCGCCGCGGTGGTCGGAGTGGATGCTCTCGCCGTACACAGTGCCGAGCCCGAACGGCAGGATGCGGTGCGGCGCCCTGCGGCCCAGCCGGGAGACGGCGGCCGCGAGGGGTCGACGGACCGCCCAGGGTGCGTTCAGGTCGAAGAAGGGGCTGTTGAGGACCAGGCCATCGACGGTGCCGGAGTCGCGGCGGGCGTCCGCCCAGAGCGAGAGGATCAGGCCGCCGGTGGAGTGGCCCATCGCCAACAGGGTGTCGTGGCCGTCGTCCTTGCGGATGATCTCGGCGGCGGCATCCAGCTCGGGGAAGTAGTCGCTGATGTCGCGGCAGAAGTTCGGAGTCTGGCCCGGGAGCAGGCTGCGGCCGTATTTGCGCAGGTCGAGCGCGTAGAAATCCCAGCCGCGCTCGGCGAAGAAGTCAGCCAGGTGGGTCTGGAAGAAGTAGTCGACGAACCCGTGCACGTAGAGCACCGCCCGCCCGGTGGGGCGCTCGGCGCGCCGCCGGACCACTGTCGCGACGACCGGGCCCTCGTCGTCGGTGCCCAGGTCGATCGTCTGCCGCTCGTACGGCGGCCCCAACACGTCCGGTTCCACGAGCGCGACGCTACGCCGCCAACCTACCCAGCGGTAGCCCGCGGCCCGGCGTCCCGGAGCCCGTCGCTCCCTCTCCGGTCGATCATGGAGTTGTGGTGGGCCGCAAACGGGTTTAATGCGGATTTAACGCTCACCACAAGTCCATGATCGACTCGGAGGGGTCGGGTCAGACCGTTTCCGCGTCGGCGCGGCTCGGATCGGCGGCGGGAATCTGCTCCTCGTCGTCCGCCGGGTTCAGCTCGCTCTGCGGCTGCGGAATGTCGCGCAGGTGCTTGTTGTGCCGGGGCTCCTGGCGGGTCTTCGCGTCGTTGAGCCGGCGGCGCAGGTCGTCGCGGACGTCGTTGAGCGCGGCGTGCAGGTCCTCCTCGGCGGAGGTGGTGACGATCTTCTGTCGGCCGGCGATCCAGCACTCCAGGGTGACCTTCTGGCCACGGGCCTCCCGGTCCTTGACCGAGACCTCCAGCTCGGTGGCGTCAGCGTGGAAGCTGGCCAGCCGGGCGTCGAGGGTGACGAACTGCTCGGCGATCCAGTTGCGGTCGCCCTGCGAGAACCCGGCACCGACCCGCAGGCACTCGGCCACGGTGGCGGGGTTGGCCACGGCGCTCATCGCCGCGCCTCGGAAGCGTTCGCGGAGCCGATGGTAGTGATCATCATGGCGCTGACCTCTCGTCGACGTGGAGCTGTCGGTGGTGCGTTGATCAAATCCATACCCAGGTCGGGCAGCCCCGGAAACCGCCGACCTTCATTCGGGCGGGTCGGCCGTACCACATCCGGCCATGATCAGGGCTTTGTCCACAGCTGGGTTCGTCGTCCACAGGTCGCGGATGCGAGCTGGCGGCGGCCGTCCCGAGCACACAGGCTCGGTGTCGAGTCGACTCGCGCTGGCAGGCCCCGATCCCCTGGAGGGACGATGTTCGACACTTATGTAACTATCGTCGGTAATGTGCTGACCGTTCCCGAATGGCGGCGCACGACCCAGAGCAACACGCTGGTGGCCAACTTCAAGGTCGCCTCGACCGCCCGGCGGCTCGACCGCGACACCGGCCGGTGGGTGGACGGCAATTCGCTGCGTGTCCGCGTCAACTGCTGGCGCAAACTCGCCGAAGGGGTGGCCGCCTCGGTCATGGTCGGCGATCCGGTGGTGGTCTGCGGCCGGCTCTACACCCGCGACTGGACCGACGACGCCGGCAACCACCGCACCCTCTACGAGTTGGAGGCGGTCGCCGTCGGCCATGACCTGTCGCGAGGTCGGGCCCGGTTCCTGCGCAACCGGCCCAGCGTCACGACCAGCACCGTGGAGGACGCGGAGGCCGAGCGCCGGGTGCACGGCGAACCGACCGAGCCGGTGCCCACCGAGCAGGCACCCGTGCTGCCCGACGACCGTGCGCTGGACGACGAGTTCGAGCTGCCCGACTACGTCGCGGTGCGCACCAGCCCCTTCCTCGACGCCGATGTCGCCGTGACCGGCGGCCAGATCGGGCAGGCCAGCATCACGCCGGATCTCGACGACGAGTTCGCCCCTCCCCCGGGAGAGGACGACGACCACACCGACGACGACGCGGACGACGAGTTGGGCTCGGCACCCGACGAGGGCCAGCCGGAGCCGGCGCCGACCGGTCGGGGGCGGCGTGGCCGGGGTCGGGTGCCGCAGCCGGCCTGACCGGCTGGCGGGCGCGCGGCACGACGGGGGCGGGGTGGCGGCGCGAGCGGCGTCGTCACCCCGCGTGGCGGCAGCCGCGAAGCTGATCCGGCTTCGGCGCTGCACGGGCCGCTCAGGGTGGTGAAGCATCGCGGGCCGGGCTGGTTCACGGGATGCTCGTCTAGGCTGGCCGGCCGGAGGTGGTGCGGGTGCGACGGACAGCGCCGGTGGCGAACGCGGTGGGGCTGGTGGCCGGGTACGCGCTGGACCGGCTGGTCGGTGACCCGCGCCGGTGGCACCCGGTGGCCGGCTTCGGTCAGGCTGCCAGCGCCCTGGAGCGTCGCCTCTACCGACCGGACCGGGCGGCGGGTACGGCGTTCACCGCGCTGGCCGTCGGTGCTCCGGTTCTGCTCGGTGCCGCTGCCGTGGCGGCTACCCGGCATCGGCCGGTGACCCGCGCGGTGCTCGTGGCCGCCGGCACGTGGAGCGTGCTGGGTGGGCGCACGCTGCGCCACGAAGCCACCGTCATGGGTCGGACGCTGCGCGCCGGTGACCTGCCCGCCGCGCGCCGACGTCTCGGTCACCTCTGCGGGCGCGACCCGTCGACGCTGGACGAGTCCGAGCTGGCCCGCGCCACTGTCGAATCCGTCGCCGAGAACACCTCCGACGCGGTCGTCGCCCCGCTGGTCTGGGGTGCGGTCGCCGGCCTACCCGGGCTGCTGGGCTACCGCGCGGCGAACACCCTCGACGCGATGGTCGGGCACCGGTCGGCGCGCTACGCGCGGTTCGGCACCCCGGCCGCGCGCCTGGACGACGCACTCAACCTGGTGCCGTCCCGGCTGACCGGGCTGCTCACCATCGCCGTCGCGCCCGTCGCACACGGGGATCGGCAGCGGGCCTGGCGGGTGTGGCAGCGCGACCGCAACGACCACCCGAGCCCCAACGCCGGTCAGTGCGAGGCGGCGATGGCCGGAGCGCTCGGCGTCCGCCTCGGTGGCCGCAACGTCTACTTCGGGCGCTCGGAGGTACGGCCGTTCCTCGGTGACGGCCCCCGCCCCGAGGCGCGACACCTGAAGCGCGCCGCCCGGATCTCCGGCGCGGTCGGGCTGGCGGCGGTCGGGCTGGCCGCCGCGTACCCGGTGACCGTCGGCCGCCTGGCCGCAGCGCTGGGCCGGCACGGGCTTCGGGCCGTGCGCCGGCACGTTTCCGGTGTCGTGGGCCGACACGGGCCGGCTGCCATGGCCGATCGCGGGAGCGGGCGATGAACGGCGGCCTGCTGGTCGCCGGCACGACCTCCGACGCCGGCAAGAGCGTGCTCACCGCCGGGATCTGCCGCTGGCTGCACCGGCAAGGCGTCAAGGTCGCCCCGTACAAGGCGCAGAACATGTCGAACAACTCGGCAGTGGTCGTCGGGCCGGACGGACGCGGCGGCGAGATCGGGCGCGCCCAGGCCATGCAGGCCGCAGCCTGCGGGCTCGCACCCGACCTGCGGTTCAACCCGGTGCTGCTCAAGCCGGGCAGTGACCTGGCCAGCCAGGTGGTGCTCCTCGGCGAGGCCGTCGACACCATCACCGCCGGCACGTTCCGGCACCTGCGTCCCCGCCTCGCCGAGACCGCGTACGCGGCGCTGGCCGAGCTACGGGATGCGTACGACGTGGTGATCTGCGAGGGCGCCGGCAGCCCCGCCGAGATCAACCTGCGAGCCGGTGACTACGTCAACATGGGGCTGGCCCGGCACGCCAACCTGCCCACCATCGTGGTCGGCGACATCGATCGGGGCGGTGTCTTCGCCTCGATGTTCGGCACCGTGGCACTGCTCGACCCCGCCGACCAGGCGCTGATCGCCGGATTCGTGATCAACAAGTTCCGGGGTGACCTCGGGTTGCTCCAGCCCGGGCTGGACATGCTGCGGCACGTCACCGGCCGACCCACGTACGGAGTGGTGCCCTGGGCACTGGACCTGTGGCTCGACGCGGAGGACTCGCTCGCCTACGGCCGGGTGCTCGGCCGTCCCGCCGCCCCCCACGGCACCGACTGGCTGGACGTGGCCGTCGTCCGACTGCCCCGGATCAGCAACGCCACCGACGTCGAGGCGTTGGCCACCGAGCCGGGTGTCCGCGTACGCCTCACCATCGAACCAGCCGAACTCGCCGCCGCCGACCTGGTCGTCCTGCCCGGCTCCAAGTCCACCGTCGCCGACCTCGCCTGGCTGCGGGAGACCGGCCTCGCCGACGCGGTGACCGCGCACGTGGCGGCCGGCAAACCGGTGCTCGGCCTCTGCGGCGGCTTCCAGATGCTCGGCCGGGCCATCCACGACCAGGTGGAGAGCCGACGGGGCAGTGTGCCGGGGCTCGGTCTGCTGCCCATCGAGATCACCTTCGATCCGCGCAAGACCGTCCGGCAGTCCGTGGGTACCGCGTACGGCGGCCTCCCGGTGCGCGGCTACGAGATCCACCACGGGTACGTCTCGCAGACCGACCCCGATCTGACCCCGCTGCTGACCGGCGACGACGGTGTCGGCGAGGGTGCTGTGCTCGGCGCGGTGCACGGCACGCACTGGCACGGGGCGTTCGAGTCCGACGGGTTCCGCCGGTGGTTCATCACCGAGGCGGCGCGCCTGGCCGGCCGCACCGGCTTCCGGGTCGCACCGGCCACCAGCTTCGCCGCCGCCCGGGAACGCTCACTCGACCTGCTCGGCGACCTGGTCGAGGAACACCTGGACACCGACGCGCTCTGGCAGCTCATCGAGACCGGTCCACCCGCAGGTCTCCCGTTCATCCCACCAGGCCCGCCACCGACCTGACCGCGCGATATCCGGCCCGGCCAGGGTCTGACTGCGCGTTGTCCTGTCCGGCCCTGCGTTGTCCTGCCCGGCTGCGGTCTTGGGGGCATTCCGTCCCGCCTGGCCGCGCACCACCCTGACGGCCCGCTGTCCTGTCCAGGTTGCCGCCGTCCGGGTGGCGCTCCGTCCCATGCGGAGTGTGAGGCGGGGCAGCAAGGCATGATCGTGCTCGATCCTTGTCGTAGTGGCCTCGTCGCAACGGGAGGGGACTCTTCCCTGGATCGAGCACGATCTTGACCCGGTCGCCCGGCGGATGAGCCTGATCAGGTGGGCGATGGGAGTCCGAATCGGCCGCCACCGGACCGAGGAGACGCGGCCCTGCCCGACCTGTCCGGTTCGGCACCAGCGCAACGCCACCAGGTGGGGCGTACGCCCGGCGCGGTCGAGCAAAGGGGCATGATCTGCACACTTTCCGGGATGGTGCTGCCTCCTCCGGTCGTGACGCAGCAACTTCGGGGAAAGTGCGCGGCGCTACCTGCGTCGGCAGGCCCGACGTGCCTGCGCGGCGCGACGTGCGTCGGCAGGTGTGGCGCGACGTGCGGCGGCAGGGGTGGTGGGGCTTGGGCCGTGTGCGAGGGTTGAGCACGCCAGCCCTTGGGCGTTGCCAAATGCCGCCGTGGATCCGACCGGCTGGGTGCGGCGGAGGAATCAGGGGCGGACGTCGGCGGGGCGATCGGTTGTCGGAAGACCGGCGGCGAGCCAGGCGTCGACACCGCCGATCATGTCGGTGGCGCGGCGTAGCCCCAGGGTCTGGAGGCTGGCGGCGGCCAGGCTGGAGCTGTAGCCCTGCCGGCACACCAGCACGATCTCCCGGTCGTAGCCGGTGGCCTCGGGGATCCGCCAGGCGCTGGCCGGATCGAGTCGCCATTCCAACACGGTCCGGTCGATGACGACCGCGCCCGGCAGGTCGCCCTGTTCGCGGCGCTGTTGTTCGGTGCGGGTGTCGACCAGCAGCGCACCGCCGCGGACCGCCTCGACGGTCTGCTGCGGAGTCAGTCGGTGCAGCCCGGCTCGGGCCTGTTCGAGCAGGGCGTCGATACCGGGGCTCATCACGTCTCGGAGCACCACCCGATGATGCCGATTCGGTAGCAGCCACGACGGCGAACGGGCCGCCCGTCACCCGTCGCCGCCCCAATTCCCCCGGACGTGACGGTGGCCGGTCAGGGGCGGTCAGCCGGACGTGTCAGTCCGGGCTCCCAGGCCCCGAACACCGCATGATCCGTCCGGAATCCACAGGTATCGCGGTGCCCCGGTGAGAGGGATGCCGCGACGTCGATGATTCGGAGTCGACCCTCCTGCGCATCGGCCGTGACGGCATACTGCGCTCATGCACCACGCGACCCCGCACAACCCGGGGCTTCGCCACGCGAGGCCGCGCTGAACCCGGAACCTGGCCGGCCGACCGTGGCAGTTGTCGAGGCGTACGCCGAATTGGCTCGTCGGATCCTCGCGGGCCCGGCGCGGTTGGGGCGGACCCGGCTGGTCGCTGTCGACGGGCCGAGCGGCGCGGGCAAGAGCCGGTTCGCCGCGCGCCTCGCGGACGCCCTGGCGGCGTTGCCCGGCGGCCGGCCGCCGGTGGTGCACACGGACGACCTGCTCGACGGGTGGGACGACCAGGTCAGCTTCTGGCCTCGGCTCGACGAGTGGGTGCTGTCCCCGCTGCGGGCGGGGAGGCCGGGGGCCTACCAGCGGTACAGCTGGGTGCGGCACCGCTTCCTGCCCCGGCCGGTTCCGGTTCCGGTGGCACCGGTGCTGGTGCTGGAGGGGGTCAGCGCCGCGCGTGCGGTGATCGGGCCGGAGCTGACCCTGGCCGTCTTCGTCACCGCGCCCGCGCCGTTGCGGCTGGCTCGCGCGGTCGCCCGGGACGGGCCGGAGATCCTGCCCGAGCTACGTCGGTGGCACGCCGGGGAGCGGGCGCACTTCGCCGCCGACGACACGGCTTCCCGGGCGGACCTGCTGGTGGACGGCGCGCCGGCATTGCCGCACGACGCGGACCGGTACTACGTGCGCGTTCGCTGAGCGGGGCATGGACGTCCGCCATCGGCTACGGCACGATGCGAGATGGCCGCCATCGGCACGGCCCGGTGGGCACGGCACGGGAACACCCAGGGCACGGCGATCGGGGGACTCATCATGTCGGCAACGGACACGCCCGCGCGGCGCCGGATCACTCTCACCGGCATCAGCTCACGGGCCTGGGAGCATCCCGCCGACCGGGGTGCCCTGGTCGCGTTGCGGGAGCTGCGCGGCTTCGACGACGTGCTGCGGTCGTTCTTCGGCATGTGGAACGAGCGGGGCTTCCGACTGTCCGTGCTGGCCTCGGGGATCCGGGTCGACCACCGGCAGTACCCGGCGGTGTGGCAGCGCTACACCGAGGCCGCAGCGGCGTTGGACGTGGCCGAACTGCCCGAGCTGTACGTGACCCAGTCGCCCTGGTTGGGTGCCGAGGCGGTCGGCCTGGAACGGCCGTTCATCGTGCTGAACTCCGCGTGCGTGCAGCAACTCGACGAGGACGAGCTGCGCTGCCTGCTCGGCCACGAGTTGGGGCACGTGGGCAGCGGGCACGCGGTCTACAAGACCATGCTCATGATCCTCACCCGGTGGGCGGCCAACCTGAGCTGGTTGCCGGTGGGCGCGATCGCGTTGCGGGCGATCATCGCAGCGATGCTGGAGTGGTGGCGCAAGGCGGAACTCTCCGCCGACCGGGCCGGCCTGCTCGCCGGGCAGGACCCGGCCGCCGCGCTGCGGCTGCTGATGAAGCTCGCCGGCGGCGGCGACCTGTCCCAGGTCGACACGACCGCGTTCCTGGAGCAGGCCGCCGAGTACGCCGGCGGCGGCGACCTGCGCGACAGCCTGCACAAGATCCGGATGACGGCGTGGAGCACCCACCCGGTGCCGGTGGCCCGCGCGGCGCAGCTGCGGCAGTGGATCGACTCCGGGGCGTACGGGCAGGTGCTGGCCGGGGACTATCCGCGCCGCGACGACGACGACTCGACACGCCTCACCGAGGAGATCAAGGCGGCTGCCGATTCGTACCGGGAGGAGTTCAGCCGATCCACCGACCCGCTGGTCGGGTTGCTGCGTCGGCTCGGCGACGGCGCCAGCGACGTCGGGGAGTGGGTGGGCGGCACCGCAGGGCGGGCCCGCTCGTGGGTGGACGCCGCCACCGAGGCCGCCGGCCGCGCACACCGCGCCGCCCCCGGCACGCGGGCAGGCACCGGGACGGCGGGCGGCGGTGACGGTACGGGCTCCGGCGGCGCACCCCGGTAAGGCCGGCATACGATGCCGGTCATGACCTCACCGATCATGTCCGAGTCCGAGGTGCGGGCCGCCGTCGAGCGGGAGATGCCCGGGGTACGCGCCGACCTGGAACGCCTCGTCCGCATTCCCGGCATCGCCTTCGAGGGTTTCGACCACTCGCACGTGGAACGTTCCGCCGAGGCGGTCGCCGAGCTGCTGCGCGGCTGCGGCCTGGACGTCGAGATCGTGCGTTCCGGCGGCCAGCCCGCGGTGATCGGCCGTCGGGCGGCCCCGCCCGGTGCGCCCACCGTCCTGCTCTACGCCCACCACGACGTGCAGCCGGTCGGCGACCGGTCGCTGTGGGAGTCCGACCCGTTCGAGCCGGTCGAGCGCGACGGCCGGCTCTACGCCCGGGGTGCCGCCGACGACAAGGCCGGCATCATGGCGCACGTCGCCGCACTGCGGGCGTACGGGGACGCGCTGCCGGTCGGCGTGGTGCTCTTCATCGAGGGTGAGGAGGAGTACGGCTCAGACTCGCTGGAGCAACTGCTGATCGATCACCGCGACGAGATCGCGTCGGACGTCATCGTGATCGCCGACTCCGGCAACTGGGACATCGGCGTACCGGCGTTGACCACCTCGCTGCGCGGCATCGTCAACTGCTTCGTCGAGGTGCGCACGCTGGACCACGCCGTGCACAGCGGCATGTTCGGCGGTGCCGTGCCGGACGCGCTCACCGCGCTGGTCCGGCTCCTGGCGACCCTGCACGACGACGCCGGTGACGTGGCCGTGGAAGGGCTGGTCGCCAAGGTGGGCGCCACCGTCGACTACCCCGAGGACCGGGTACGGGCCGAGGCCGGGCTGGCCGACGGCGTGCAGTTCATCGGCACCGGCCGGATCACCGACCGGATCTGGACCAAGCCCGCGCTGGCGGTGCTCGGCATCGACGCGCCGTCCACCGGCGAGGCGCCGAACGCCCTGGTGCCGGCCGCGAAGGCGAAGCTCAGCATCCGCCTGGCCCCGGGCGACGACCCCAAGCGGGCGTACGCAGCGGTGCGCGCGCACCTGGAGAAGCACGCGCCGTGGGGCGCCCAGGTGACTGTCAGCTTCGAACACGACGGCAACCCGTGCGTGATCGACGCGTCCGGGCCGATGTTCGACGCCGCCCGTTCGGCCTTCCGGGCCGCCTGGGACGGCACCGACCCGGTGGACATCGGCATCGGTGGTTCGATCCCGTTCATCGCCACGTTCCAGGAGATGTTCCCGAAGGCGGCGATCCTGGTGACCGGTGTCGAGGACCCGCACGCCCGCGCACACGGTCCGAACGAGAGCCTGCACCTGGGGGAGTTCGCCCGGGTCTGCCTCGCCGAGGCCCTGCTGCTGGGCAACGTCGCCGCTGCGGGAGACGCGGGCCGCTAGGCAAGCCCCGCACCCGATCCACCCGACCCACCCGATTCCACCCGTCCCCACGCCCCACCCGCCCGCACGCCCCACCCGCCCGCACGCCCCACCCGCCCCCACGCCCCGCCCCGCCCCGACCCGGCCCCAAGATCCGCGCAACATCCCGGATGGTGCTGCCTCAGACAAGCGGGAGGCACCAACAACAGTGATGTTGCGCGGATCTTGGCATCGGGGCGGGGCGGGGCGGGGCGGGGCGGGGTGGGGCGGGGTGGGGCCCGTGTGGGCAGGTTGGGTACCGACACGGCAACTTTGCGCCTGATCTGGCGCTTTACGGCGTGTCGGACGGTCATCTGTTGTAGGTTTTCGAACATGAGTACGAACGAGGTGATGGCCCGGTTGGGGGCCGCTGTCAGCGCACTGGGGGACGTCGATGTCTCCGCATGGTCCGAGGACACGCTCAACGAGCAGCTCGGTGAGCTCTCCGCCGCACTGGTCGCCCTCGACTCGGTGCTCTCCCGCGTCGCCGGCGAGGTCCGCGCCCGGGGGTTGCGCATCGAGGAGCCCGTCTCCGCGTAGGGCCTGTTCCAGGAGGAGTGGCGGGTCCGGACGACGACCGGCGGCGTTGCGGTCCGTCCGGATACCGGTGTGGTATCCGAACGGACCGCCCCTTGCCGGATCGCCGCCCGGGACTCCGCCCGGGACTCCGCCCGGGACTCCGCCCGGGACTCCGCCCGGGACTCCGCCCGGGACTCCGCCCGGGACTCCGCCCGGGACTCCGCCCGGGACTCCGCCCGGGACTCCGCCCGGGACTCCGCCCGGGACTCCGCCCGGGACTCCGCCCGGGACTCCGCCCGGGACTCCGCCCGGGACTCCGCCCGGGCTCGACCGCCCTCGGGAGGCCGGCCCTGATCGTCGTCCGCGTCCGCGGACGGCACCCTCCCGACACCGCCCGGGCACGGCAATGCCCGGGCGGTGTCGGAGGTGACTGGCAGGATGAGCTGCGTGCTGTTCCTCGACCTGGCAGCCACCTCCGCCGCCGTCGCCGCCACCAGCGGCCGGCGCGCCAAGGTGGAGCTGCTCGCTGATGCGCTGCGCCGGCTCGACCCGGGTGAGGTCGAGCCCGGTGCCGGCTATCTCGCCGGTGAGTTGCGCCAACGGCAGACCGGGGTGGGCTACGCGAGCCTGCGTGACCTGCCGGCGCCGGCCGCCGAGCCGACGTTGACGGTAGCGGGCGTGGACGCGGCCATCGAGCAGATCTCCGCCGCGCGGGGTTCGGGTTCGCAGTCCCGGCGGCGGGCGCTGCTCGGGGCTCTCTACGCGGCGGCTACCGCCGACGAGCAGCGACTCCTCACCGGTCTGTTCAGCGGTGAGCTGCGCCAGGGCGCCCAGGCGGGGCTGCTCGCCGACGCGGTGGCCCGGGCCGCCGAGGTGCCGGTGGCGACCGTCCGGCGGGCCCTGCTGCTCGCCGGTGACCTGCGCGTCGTCGCGGTGGCCGCGCTCACCGGGGGAGCCGCCGAGTTGGCCGGGTTCGGCCTCCAGGTCGGCCGTCCGCTGGCACCGATGCTCGCGCAGAGCGCCTCCTCGGTCGACGAGGCGCTCGCCGCGACCGGCACGCCGGCGGTGGTCGACGTGAAGCTCGACGGCATCCGCATCCAGGTGCACCGTTCCGGCGCCGACATCGCCGTCTTCACCCGCAGCCTCGACGAGATCACCGAACGGGTGCCCGAGGTGGTCGCCGCGGTCCGCGCCCTGCCGGGCCGCGAGTTGGTGCTCGACGGCGAGGCGATCGGCCTGGACGAGACGGGCCGGCCACTGCCGTTCCAGCAGACGTCGAGCCGGGCCGCCCGACGCACCACCCCCAGCACCACCGGGCGCACACCTGTCGCCCCGGCGGTGCTCGCGGCAGCCGCCACCACCGGCGCGACGGTGCTCACCCCGTACTTCTTCGACCTGCTGCACCTCGACGGCGAGGATCTGATCGACCTGCCCGGTCGGGAGCGGTGGGCTGCCCTCGCCGGGGCGGTGGACTCCTCACTGCTGGTCGGCCGGATGGAGGTCGACGGCCCTGAGCAGGCCGCCGCCGCGTTCGCCGCCGCACTCGACGCCGGGCAGGAGGGCGTGGTGGTCAAGGCCCCGGACGCCCCCTACGACGCCGGCCGCCGTGGTGCGGCCTGGGTCAAGGTCAAGCCCCGGCACACCCTCGACCTGGTGGTACTCGCCGTCGAGTGGGGCAGTGGCCGGCGCAAGGGATGGTTGTCCAACCTGCACCTGGGCGCACGCGACCCGCAGACCGGCGGCTTCGTCATGCTCGGCAAGACGTTCAAGGGGCTCACCGACGAGGTGCTGCGCTGGCAGACTGAGCGCTTCCTCGACCTGGCGGTGGAGCGCGGCGACTGGGTGGTGCGGGTCCGACCCGAGCAGGTTGTGGAAATCGCCTTCGACGGGGTGCAGACCAGCTCCCGCTATCCCGGCGGCATGGCGCTGCGCTTCGCCCGGGTGGTGCGCTACCGCGACGACAAGTCCGCCGCCGAGGCGGACACCATCGACGCCGTAAGGGCCATCCACGCCGGCCGTCCCACCGGTTGACTGGAAACGCCCACCCGATTCACCTGACGGACAGCGACCTTGCGTAGTTCACCTGGTTGTTCAGGTGCTGCACCTGCATCTGATCGCTGACCGGGATCCGCGCCACGTACTGCTGCGCGCCGCTGGTGACCGTCACCTGCACCGTGCCGTGGTGCCGGGTCTCCTTCACCAGCAGGAACAGGAGACTGAAGAACGCCAGGCAGAAGAAGCCGACGATGGCGCAGACCAGCGCCCAGGTCGCCACCTTCTCCTCGCGCTGCCAGTAGTCGGCCACGTGCCAGGTGGCGCCGGCCAGCGGCAGCACCCCGGCAGGGGTACGGATAAGCGGTGGGCACACGGCGATCTCGGCGATCTGCACCGCCACCACCTCCGGCCCGCCCGGGTAGCCGGCCAGGGCCGGGTTCGAAGTCATCGGGGTCGGTGGGTACGGCCCGACCGCCGGCCACGCCCCAGCCGGCAACGCTGGTGGCCCGGAGAACGGCGCGGGCGGGCCGGAGAACGGCGCTGGTGGCCCGGACAGCGGCGCGGGCGGGCCGGACAGCGGGGCGGGCGGGCCGGACAGTGGTGCGGCCGGGAACGGTGTCGTGGGCGGTGGCGTGGCGAACGGCGCGGTCGGCTGCTCGGCGGCCCACGGGTCGGTCGGCGGCTGCGTCTGGTGACCCGGAACCGGCTCGGGCAGTGGCGCCGTGGGATCCACGCTCATCGGCACCCCCAACGTGACGTGATCACCCGGCGGAGACTACCGGCTGCCGTGGTGTCCCGGGTGCCCCCGAGTGTCCGGTCGAGACGCCGGCACGGGCCCGGTCAGACGGACGCGCTCGGCGCGGGCTCGGCCGCCCGGTCCAGCGGTGCCTCGGCAGCGCCGAGACCGGCGGCTCGACGTGCCTCGCGGCGGGCCACCCAGCCGTAGCCGAACAGGGCCATCACCGCGAAGAGCCACCACTGCACGACGTAGCCGAAGTTCTGCCAGTTGTTGGCGTGGCCGACCGGCACCGCCTTGAACACCGGGTCGGCCGCCGGCGTCTGTTCGTCCAACAGGAGGTACGCGCCGTAGACGGGGTAGGGCAGCTCGGCGGCCAGCCGCGACACCCCGATCCGTCGGATTTCCAGTCGCCCGTCACGCCGCTCGGCGGCGCGGGCCCCGCTCTCGGTCTCGTGCACCCGGCCGACCACCGTCACGTCGCCGGTCGGCACCGCCGGCACCGTCGGCTGGGCGGTGGCCGCCCCACCCGGCGCCGGGGGGATCCAACCCTGGTCCACCAGCAGCGCCGTGCCGTCGGCGAGCACCAACGGGGTGAGCACCTCGAAGCCGACCCGGCTGTCCACCGTCCGGCCGCGGACCAGCACGGTGTTCGCCGGGTCGTACCTGCCGGTGACGGTGACCCGGGTCCAGACCTTCTCCTCGGCGGGGGCCGGGCCGACCGTCCCCGCCCCGCCGGTGGGGGCGGACAGTGCGTCGGCGAGCGGCCTCGGAGCCATCCGCTGGCCCGCGTCGATGCGCTCGTTGACCTCGGTACGCCCCCGGTAGCGGTCCAGCTGCCAGTTGCCGAGGAACACCATGACGGCGGCCGCGACCAGGGTCAGCGCGAGAGCGCCCAGCCAGCGTGGGCTCAGCAGGAACCGGTACACGGCACCGAGGCTACCCGTATGACGGACGCCACTGACCTGCACCGGGCCGGATCGGCGGCACGGTCGCGTCGCCGGCCCCGGTTGGCGGTGCTCGCGTCCGCAGCCGGGCGGGTATCGTCACGCCGACGGATCGGCCCCGGTCGTCCCGTCGCGTACCCGCCGCCGCTCGCGAGGAGTCGATGATGACCGTCGTGCCGCGCCTGGTGCTCAGCGCGCCGTCCTCCGGGCACGGTAAGAACGCGCTGGCGATCGGGCTGCTCGCCGCCCTGGCCGAGCGGGGGGTCGACGTCGCCGGATTCAAGCTCGGGCCGGACCCTGTCGACGCCGCGTACCTCGGTCTCGCCGCCGGTCGCCCGGGTCGGGTGATCGACCCCAGGCTGGTCGGCGTGGACCGACTCGCCCCGCTGGTGGCGCACGGCGCCGCCGGTGCCGGGCTCGCCGTGGTCCAGGGCAGCATGGGGCTGTACGACGCGGTCGGTGGTCGCCCCGAGCAGGAGTCCACCGCCGCTGCCGCCGCCGCGCTGCGCAGCCCGGTCGTGCTCGTCGTCGACGTGGCCGCCATGGGTCAGTCGGTGGCGGCCCTGGTGCACGGTTTCCGCTCGTACGACGAGCAGTTGTGGCTCGGCGGGGTGATCCTCAACCGGGTGGCGTCGTCGCGGCACGAAGCGTTGTTGCGCGAGGCGTTGGACGACGTGGGAGTCCCGGTCTACGGGGCGTTGCGCCGTCAGGACCTGCCGGCGGTGTTGCCGTCGCGTCGGCACGGTGTGGCACCGGTGGTGGACGGGTCCGCCGATGCCGCTCGTGCGGTCCGTCGGCTGGGCGAGGCGGTCGCCGCCACCGTCGACCTGGAACGTCTGCTCGGGCTGGCCCGTTCCGCTCCGCCGCTACCCGCCCCGGCCTGGTCTCCCGAGGAGGCCCTCGGTGCGTTCACCGCCCCGGTGGACCGTCCGCTGGTGGCGCTGGCCGGTGGACCGGGCGGCAGCTTCAGTTACCCGGAGACCGCCGAGTTGCTCCGGGCCGCCGGTGCCGAGGTCGTCGTCGTCGATCCGCTGCGTGACGAGACGTTGCCGGTCGGCACCCGCGCGCTGGTCGTCGGTGGCGCGCTTCCCGAGGCGTACGCCGAGCAGTTGTCGGCCAACCGGCGGCTCTGCATCGCGGTGGCCGAGTTGGCGCGGACCGGGCGGCCGGTGGTCGCCGAGGGCGCCGGGCTGCTGTGGCTGGCCCGGGAGTTGGACGGGTTGCCGATGTGCGGCGTCCTGGACGCGGTGGGTGTCAGCCGGGACGGCCTGGTGGCCGGCTACCGGGAGGCCACCGCCCAGACCGACAGCGTGGTCGCCGCCCAGGGCACGGTGTTGGTGGGTCACAAGGCGCACCGGGCGATCCTCACCCCGCGCGCTGGTCAGCGCCCGGCGTGGAGTTGGGACGGCGGCACGCCCGAGGGTTTCGTCTGGCGCAACGTGCACGCCTCACAGCTCACTCTGCACTGGGCGGCTCACCCGGCGACGGCGGCCCGGTTGGTCGCCGCCGCGGCGGCCGATCCGACGGCCGAGGCGGTGCCCGCGCAACCCGGGGTGCCGGTGTGATCGGTCAGGTGGCGGTACGCCGCTTTCCGGCGTTGACCGTTTCCACGCCGCGCACCGAGGTGCGTGGGCTCACCGCGGCGGACGCGGAGGCGGCCGGGGAGATCTTCGCCGACAAGCTGACCCGCCGCTGGTTGCCGTTGCCCGACGGTTCCGGCCCGATCGACGGGCACGCGTGGTGCACGGAGTTGGCCCGGCAGCGGCGGGACAGCGGCGACGGTGACCACTACGCGGTGCTCCGCCGCGAGGACGACCAGATGGTGGGCTCGCTCTGGACTCGGCGTACCGACTGGGGTGCCCGTCTCACCGAGATCTCCTACGCGATGGCGCCGCACGCGCGGGGCTTCGGTTTCGCCGCCGAGGCCGTCGACGCGGTGGCCATCGCGCTGATCCTGGAGCACGGGTTCCAGCGGGTGGAGCTGCGGGTGGCGCCCGGCAACCTGGCCTCGCGTCGGGTCGCCGAGAAGGCCGGGTTCAGCTACGAGGGTCTGCTGCGTAACGCCGGGCTGGTCGGCGGCAGCCGCGTGGACCTCGAACTCTGGTCGTTCGTCGCCGCCGACCTGCGCTGACCCGATCTGACCCGCGGGACCTGCGCCGGCCTGCGCCGGCCCGCGCGCGGTCAGCCGACGATCGCGTCCGACGGTGGGGTGAACTGGCGGGTCGGTGTGCCCTTCAGACCGTCGCGCAGGGTCTCGGCGACCGCCGCGATGGGGATCTGGGACTGACCGTCACCGACCGCGTTGAACGGGTTGTCCGGGTCGGAGATGAAGCTCGCCGCGGCCAACTCCGGGGTGTAGCCGACGAACCAGGCGGACCGGGTGCTGTCCGTGGTACCGGTCTTGCCGGCCACCGGGCGTCCGACGGTGCCCCGCACGCTGTCGGCGGTGGACCAGCCGCCGCAGCTCCCGCGCGCCGGGGTGTCCCCGGTGGGACAGCGGGCCGCGTCGGTGGCCGCCCGGGCGGCGTCCGCGCTGACCACCTGCCGGCACCGTGGCTTGGCCACCTCACGGTGGATGCCGCCCGGGGTGGCGTACGTGGCCGGTGTGCCGTCCCGGTTCATGATCGCCGAGACGGGGATCGCCTCGCAGTAACGGCCGTCGGCCGCGATGGCGGCGTACGCGTTCGCCATCTCCAGCGGTGTGGCGTCGGAGACGCCCAGGGTGAACGCACCCCACTTCTTCGCCTTGTCCGGGGACGCGTGGTCCCGGTCCACGTCGGTACGCCAGCGCAGCCCGAGCTGCTCGGCCAACCGGACCGCCCGGTCCGCGCCGACCTTCTCCTCCAGCCACACGAAGTACGTGTTGACCGACTTGCCGAAGCCGGACCACATCGTCTGCTGGCCGGTCATCGCGCCGCTGGCGTTGGAGGGCGACCAGCCGTCGTAGACCTCGGACCGGTAGCGGTGCGGGGCGTTGAACGTGGTGGAGAGCGGCATCCCCGCGTCGAGCGCGGCGAGCATCGGGAACATCTTGAACGTCGACCCCGCCTGGTAGCCCGCCAGGTCACCGCCGCCGAGCAGCGGGGCCACCGTGTTCGGGTAGTTGGCCTTCACCTTCGGCCCGGCCTCGGGGTTGGAGCTGGGTGGGTTCTCGGCCAGGTCCAGTGAGTACGTCCGGTTCACCGCCATCGCCTTGACCCGACCGGTGCCCGGCTCGGAGACGACGATCCCGTTGGCGAACGGGCTGCCGGTGGCCTCCTTGGCCCCGACGTTCTTCTCCGCCGCCGCCTGGATCTTCGGGTCGAGGCTGAGCACGATCCGGTAGCCGCCCCGACGGAGCTTGTCCATCCGTTCGAGCCGGTTCGCCCCGAACGCGGGCTGCGCGCTCCACCAGTTCTTCAGGTAGTCGCAGGCGAAGCCCCAGCTGTTGTACTTCTCCGACACGGCGGCGCAGTCGTGCGGCGGGGTCGTCAGCTTCAGCCGGATGGGCTCGGACTTGGCGGCGGCGGCCGAGTCGGGTGAGAGGTACCCGAGTCGGCTCATCTGGTCCAGCACGTAGTTGCGTCGCCCGGTGGCCTCCTTCTGGTCGGAGTCCGCCGGGTCGTACTCGGACGGGGACTTGACCAGGCCGGCGAGGGTGGCGGCCTCGACCGGGGTGAGGTTCTTCGGGGTCTTGGAGAAGAAGATCTCGCTGGCGGCGTAGATGCCGTACGCCCGGTGCCCGAAGTACGCCGAGTTGAGGTAGCGCTCCAGGATCTGGTCCTTGCTCATCTCCTTCTCCAGGTCCAGCGCCATCCGCATTTCCTTGACCTTGCGCAGGCTGGTCTGCTGGGTGGCCTCCTGGACCTCCTTGGGGGTGGTCGCGCTGTCGCGCAGGGCCATCCGGACGTACTGCATGGTCAGGGTGGACGCGCCCTGGGAGACGCCGCTGGACCGGGCGTTCGCCACGAAGGCGCGCGCCACGCCCTTCGGGTCGACGCCGTGGTGCTGGTAGAAGCGGTTGTCCTCGGCGGCGACGATCGCCTGGAGGATGTTCGGCGACATGTCCGACAGCTTCGTGTACTGCCGGTACTCCTCGTAGAACATGGTCAGCACGGTCTTGCCGTCCGGCGCGTAGACGTACGAGGTCTCGGCGGGCAGGGCGGTGGTGAGGATCTTGGTCTTCTGCTCCACGGCGTGCGCGGTGGCCTTTGCGCCGAGCCCGGTGAGGGCGACCAGTGGGTACGCGGCGGCGGCGATCACGATTCCGGCGATCAGCCCGGCGCGGAGGAGAGGGACGAGTCGACCTGCGGCAGTAAGGGGTCGGTTACTCACATGGCCAAGTTATGACATTTCCGATTCGTACCTGAGAAGAACTCATAAACCGACGAGTGGTGACGTGGCTTACGTCGAGATCGTCTGTCCCACCGGCCGCCTTCCCGGAAGGATCGCGGACATGCCCGAGCCGATCGCCGCTTCCGAGCCCGACCTGGCGCACCACGGTGACGTCGAGGTCGGCGACGGCCTGATCGACCTCGCCGTCAACGTCCGCCAGGCACGGCCGCCCGCCTGGCTGGCCGACCCGATCGCCGCCACCCTGTCCGACCTGGCCCGCTACCCGGACCCGGCGCCGGCCCGGGCCGCGGTCGCCGCCCGACACCGCCGTCACCCGAACGAGGTGCTGCTCACCGCCGGTGCCGCCGAGGGCTTCGTACTGATCGCGCAGGCACTTCGCGGCGTACGCCGGCCGGTGGTGGTGCACCCGCAGTTCACCGAGCCGGAGGCGGCACTACGGGCCGCCGGGCACCCGGTCGAGCGCGTCCTGCTGGACCCTGCCGACGACTTCCGGCTCGACCCGTCCCGGGTGCCCGCCGACGCGGACCTGGTGATGATCGGCAACCCGACGAACCCGACCTCGGTGCTGCACCCCGCGCAGACGCTCGCCGCGCTGGCCCGCCCCGGCCGGGTGCTGGTCGTCGACGAGGCGTTCGCCGACACCACCCTCGCCACCGGGCACCCGGGCGAACCGGAGTCGTTGGCCGAGCGGCGCGACCTGCCGGGGCTGCTCGTGCTGCGCAGCCTCACCAAGACGTGGGGCCTGGCCGGCCTGCGGATCGGCTACCTGCTCGGTGCGCCGGAGTTGCTGTCCCGGCTGGCCGCCGTCCAGCCGCTCTGGGCCGTCTCCACACCGGCGTTGGCCGCCGCGTCGGCCTGCGCCACCACCGTCGCGGTCCAGGCCGAACGCGCGATCGCCGCCGACCTCGCCGCCGACCGCGACCACCTGGTCGCCCGCCTGCAAGAGCTGCCCGGTGTACGCGTCGTCGGCCGTCCCGCCAGCGCGTTCGTCCTGCTGCACCTGCCGGGCGCGAGCGCGGTCCGAGCCGCCCTGCGTGAGCGCGGCTGGGCGGTCCGCCGAGGCGACACGTTCCCGGGCCTCGGGCCGGACTGGCTGCGCGTGGCGGTACGCGACCGAAACACCACCGACGCTTTCACCGAGGTGCTGCGCGAGATCATGGAGGCATGATGTTGGAGACCACGATCGCGGCGATCCGCCCGGCTGACGAGACGGCCATGGCCGCCGCCCGTGAGCTGCACGGCCGGCTCACCAAACCGGCGGGCTCGCTGGGGGCCCTGGAGGACCTCTCGGTACGCCTCGCCGGCCTGGCCGGGGCCTGCCCGCCGCCGTTGCCCGAGCCGGCCGCGGTGGCGATCTTCGCCGGTGACCACGGGGTGCACGCCCAGGGGGTCAGCCCGTGGCCGCAGGAGGTCACCGCGCAGATGATCGGCAACTTCCTGGCCGGCGGGGCAGTGGTCAACGCGTTCGCCCGGCAGGCCGGCGCGTCGGTCACAGTTGTCGACGTCGGGGTGGCCACCCCGCTGTCCGCCGGACCGGTGTCCGACCCGGCTGTGCTGGACCCGGCCGTGCCCCGGTTGGTCGTCGCGTCGGTCCGCCGGGGCACCCGCGACCTCGCGGTGACCGCCGCGCTGACCCGGGACGAGGCGCTGGCGGCGGTGCAGACCGGCGTCCGGATCGCGGACGAGCTGATCGACGCGGGTGCCCGGATCCTGCTCACCGGTGACATGGGTATCGGCAACACCACCCCGGCCGCCGCCCTGATCGCCGCGTTCACAGGTGTCGACGCGTTGGACGCCACCGGTCGGGGCACCGGGGTCGACGACCCGACGTACGCCCGCAAGGTGGGAGTGGTGCGGGCGGCGTTGGCCCGACACGCACCCGACCCGAGCGACCCGCTCGGTGTGCTGGCCGCTGTCGGTGGCCTGGAGCACGCCGCCCTGGCCGGGCTGATCCTGGGCGCGGCGGCCCGCCGTACCCCGGTGCTGCTGGACGGCGTGATCGCGGTGTCCGCCGCGCTGGCCGCCGCCGCGTTCGCCCCGGACGCGGTCGGCGCCATGGTCGCCGGCCACCGTTCGGCCGAGCCGGGTGCGACGGTCGCACTGCGGCACCTGGGTCTCGTACCCCTCGTCGACCTGGGGCTGCGCCTCGGCGAGGGCACCGGTGCGCTACTGGCGTTGCCAGTGGTCACCGGTGCCGTCCGGGTGCTGCACGAGGTCGCCACCTTCGACTCCGCCGGTGTGGCCGAGAAGTGACGACGCGCAGCGGACGAGCCGCCCGCCCCGGTGGTGCGGCGTGACCTCCAACCCGTACCCCCTCGGTCTGCGGCTCGACGGGCGGCGGGTGGTCGTGGTGGGTGGCGGCGCGGTCGCCACCCGACGCGTACCCGCGCTGCTGGACGCCGGTGCGGACGTCCTGCTGGTGGCACCGGAGCTGACTCCGGCGCTGCGTGCCCGGGCCGACGCGGGTCGGCTGCACTGGGTGCCGCGCCGGTTCGCGCCCGAGGACCTGGACGGCGCCTGGCTGGTCCAGGTCGCCATCGACGACCCGGTCGCGGCGGCCTCGGTGAGCGCCCTCGCCGCCGAGCGACGGATCTTCTGCGTCCGGGCCGATGACCGGTCGGCCGCCACCGCCTGGACTCCGGCGGTGACCCGCCACGGCCCGGTCACGGTGGCGGTGCTCGGCGGCGGTGACCCCCGTCGGGCGATGACCGTCCGCGACGCGATCCGCGACCTGCTCGCCGCCCGCCTCGCGCCGGGCGGGAGTGCTCGGCCGCAGAGCCAGTCCGACACCGAGGTGACGAGCGCGGCGATCGGCGCTACTGCGGCCGGGACGCCCGGCGCGACCGGTGCCCCCGGTGACATCGGGGCGCCCGCTGGGCGGCAGGTCGGGCGGGTGGCGCTGGTCGGGGCGGGGCCGGGGGACCCGGAGCTGATCACCGTGCAGGGCTGGCGGTTGCTCACCGAGGCGGACGTGGTGGTCGCCGACCGGCTGGTGCCCGGGCTGCTCCTGGACGAGTTGCGCCCCGACGTGGAGCTGGTGGACGCCTCGAAGATCCCCTATGGGCCGTCCCGGGCGCAGGAGGAGATCAACCAGATCCTGGTCGACCGTGCCCTGGCGGGCGCCTTCGTGGTGCGGCTCAAGGGCGGCGACCCGTACGTCTTCGGTCGGGGCGGTGAGGAGCTGCTGGCCTGCGCGGAAGCCGGTGTGCCGGTGACCGTCGTGCCCGGGGTGACCAGCTCGATCGCCGCCCCGGCGGCCGCCGGGATCCCGGTCACCCACCGTGGGGTGGCGCACGAGTTCACGGTGGTCTCGGGGCACCTGGCACCCGACGCGCCGGCGTCGCTGGTGCGCTGGGACGCCCTCGCCGGTCTACGCGGCACGTTGGTGATCCTGATGGGATTGAAGAACCTCGCCGCCATCAGCGAGACCCTGATCGCCCACGGCCGGCCGCCGCAGACGCCGGCCGCGGTGGTGCAGGAGGCCACGACGGGCGCCCAGCGGGTGCTGCGGTCCACGCTCGACGCGGTGGCCGCCGATGTGCTCGCCGCCGACCTACGCCCGCCCGCCGTCGTCGTGGTGGGCGACGTGGTGCACACCCTCGACGAGGGCCCGCGCCCCTCATGATCAAGTGATGAAAAGTAGCTACCCGGGCAGATTCTGAGCTACTTCTCATCACTTGATCATGGAAAGTGCAGAGGGGCTGGAGCGCTCGCGCTCCAGCCCCTCTGTCACGTCAACTACTGCTTGAGCATGTTGTCCAGCAGCAGGGCACAGCGGATCAGCCCGAGGTGGCTGTACGCCTGCGGGTGGTTGCCCAGGCCGCGCTCGGCGAGCGGGTCGTACTGCTCGGGGAGCAGGCCGGTCGGGCCGGCGGTGAGCACCATCTGCGCGAACAACTCCTCGGCGTCGGTGCGGCGCCCGGTGCGCAGGTACGCCTCGATCAGCCACGCCGTGCAGATGTGGAAGCCGCCCTCGCGGCCGGGCAGGCCGTCATCCCAGTGGTAGCGGTAGACGACCGGGCCGCTGCGCAGGTCCGCCTCGATCCGCAGGACCGTGGACAGGAAGCGCGGGTCGTCACCCGGGAGCAGGCCGGAGAGCCCGATCCAGAGCGACGAGGCGTCCATGTCCTCATCCCCGTACGCGACGCTGTACGCCTCGACGTCTTCGTGCCAGCCGTGCTCCAGCACGTTGGCGCCGATCCGGTCGCGCAGGTCCTTCCACTCGGGCCGGTCCTCGCCACCGTGCTCGCGCATCACGTGCAACGCACGGTCGACGGTCATCCAGCACATCACCTTGGAGAACACGTGGTGCCGGGGTGGCAGCCGCGCCTCCCAGATGCCGTGGTCGGGTTCGTGCCAGCGCCGACGGACCGCCTCGACCATGTTCTCCAGGACGCGCCACTCGTCGTCGCGTACCGAGCCGCGAGCGTCGGCGACGGCCGCGATCAGGTCGGCGATCGGCCCGAAGACGTCCAGTTGGAGCTGGTGGTTGGCGAGGTTGCCGACCCGGACCGGCCGGGAGCCGGCGTACCCGGGCAGCGTGTCGATGACCGCTTCCGCGCCCAGCTCGTACCCGTCGATGGTGTAGAGCGGGTGCAGCCGTTCGGGGTGACCGCCGGTGCGCTCGATGCAGCCGTCCACCCAGCGCAGGAACGCCTCGGCCTCCTCGATGGAGCCCAGGTCGACGAGCGAGCGGGCGGTCAGCGCGGCGTCGCGCAGCCAGCAGTAGCGGTAGTCCCAGTTGCGGACGCCACCCAGCTCCTCGGGGAGCGAGGTGGTCGCCGCGGCCAGGATCGAGCCGGTGGCCTCGTGGCAGAGCCCGCGCAGGGTGAGGGCGCTGCGCGCGACCAGCTCGCGGGAGGTGGACGGCAGCCGCAGCGAGGCCACCCAGTCCTTCCACGGCTGTTCGGCGGCGGCCTGCCGCTCGTGGATCGGCACCCGGTGGTGCTCCAGGCTGTGCGTGCCGAAGCGCAGCTCCAGCACGACCTGCCCGCCGGCGGCGGAGAGGTCGACGACCGCCTTGGCGGTCTCGTACCCACCGTCGTTGCGGACCTCCCACTGCAGGCCGGGAGCGTAGAGCGCGACCGGCTCGTTGGAGCCGAGCACCAACAGGCCGTCGCCGATCGGCTGCAACTGCACGGCGACCTGCCCGAACTCGGGCCGGGGCGCGAACTCGACCAGGGCCTTGCCGCTGCCGGTGAGCACCCGGACCAGTGTCGAGTCGCCGGTGATGACCGCCGGGCTGTCGTCCGGGGTGGTCTCCCGGGCCGGCTTGTCCAGCCAGTCGGTGACGGTGAGCCCGGACCACCGGGTCTCCACCGTCATCGTGCCGGAGCGGTAGCGCTGGCCCAGCGGGATGCCGCCGCGCTCCGGGGCGACGCTGAAGTGACCGGCCGGGCTGCCGCCGACCAGGTCGGCGAAGATCGCCGCCGAGTCCGGCTTGGGGTGGCAGAGCCAGCTCACCTTGGCTTCGGGGGTGAGCAGGGCGACGGTACGACCGTTGGACAGCATCGAGTGCCGTTCGATCGGCACCGCCCGCTCGCCGAACAGCCAGTGCCGGCGGGTCTCCAGCAGCAGCGCCAACGCCCGCGCGGCCTCCAGCGGGTCGCCGACCCGGTAACCGGCCTGGGTGTCCCCGGGACCGATCTTGATGCCGAGGTCGGGGCCGTGCAGGTGGCCGAACGCGTTCTCGTCGGTGATGTCGTCACCGATGAACAGCACCGCGCTGGCGGCGAGCTGGGTCCGTAGCTGGTCGACGGCGGTGCCCTTGTGGGTGGCCACGACGGAGAGCTCGATGACCTCCTTGCCCTGGGTCACCGTGACACCGTCGAAGGTGGCCGGGCCGTTGCGGACCGCCTCGATGGCGGCGGCGGCCACCTCCGGGTCGATGCCGCGGGTGTGCATCGCGACGCTTGCCGGTTTGCGTTCCAACCGGATGCCCGGGTGGTCGGCGGCGATGTCGCGGAGCGCATTACGGACCCGGGTACGCACCGCGACCAGCTCGGGGGAGAGCCGCTCGACGAAGCCGATGTCGAACTCGGAGCCGTGGCTGCCGACGAGGTGCACCTCGCTGGGCAGCCGGGAGAGTGCGGCCAGGTCCCGCAGTGCCCGGCCGGAGACCACCGCCACGGTGGTCTGCGGCAGCGCGGCCAGCGCGCGGACGGCGGCGACCGCCTCGGGCAGTGGGACGGCGGTGCTCGGGTCCTCCACGATCGGCGCGAGTGTGCCGTCGTAGTCGCAGGCGACCAGGAGTTGGGGGACCCGGGCGATCCGCCCGATGGCGGCGCGCAGCTCGGGGTCCATCACCCCGGTGGCGATCGCCGCCCCATCGTTGACGGACGTGTTCACTCGGCCTCCGCCTCCGGAACTCCGAGTTCGGAGAGGAAGGACTTGGCCCAGTGGCCCACGTCGTGGGTACGCAGGTGACGTTGCATTGTCCGCATCCGGCGGCGCGCCTCGGTTTTCTCCACGTGCACTGCCCGGAGCAGGGCGTCTTTGACCGCGTCCGGGTCGTGCGGGTTGCACAAAAATGCCTGGCGAAGCTCGGTGGCGGCGCCGGCGAACTCACTGAGCACGAGCGCGCCACCCTGGTCGGCACGTGATGCTACGTATTCCTTCGCCACGAGGTTCATCCCGTCTCGCAGCGGGGTCACCATCATGACGTCGGCAGCAACATACATCGCGGCCAGTTCACTGCGACTGTACGACTGATGCAGGTAATGCACGGCCGGCACGCCGACCCTGCCGAACTCGCCGTTGATGCGACCGACCTCGCGTTCCACCTTCACGCGAAGTGCCTGGTAGTGCTCCACGCGCTCGCGACTGGGTGTGGCCACCTGGACCATGACCGCGTCGGGGACTGTCAACTTTCCGTCAGCCAGCAGCTCGCGGAAGGCCTTGAGTCGCAACTCGATGCCCTTGGTGTAGTCCAGCCGGTCCACCCCGAGGATGATCGTCTTCGGGTCGCCCAGCTCGGCGCGGATCTGCTTGGCCCGCGCCTGGATGGCCGGGTCGGCGGCCATCCGCTCCATCTCCTGGGTGTCGATCGAGATGGGGAAGGCGCCGGCCTTCACCTGCCGACCGTCGACCTGGATCATCTGCCCCTCGTAGCGCAGCCCGAGCAGGTGCCGGGCCAGCCGGACGAAGTTCTGCGCGGCCAACCGCTGTTGGAAGCCGACCAGGTCGGCGCCGAGCAGGCCGCGCAGGATTTCGGTACGGAACGGCATCTGCATGAACAGCTCGATCGGCGGGAACGGGATGTGCAGGAAGAACCCGATCCGCAGGTCCGGACGCAGCTCACGGAGCATCGCCGGGACCAGTTGCAGCTGGTAGTCCTGCACCCAGACCGTGGCGCCCTCGGCCGCGACGTCCGCCGCGGCCTCCGCGAACCGGGCGTTGACCAGGCGGTACGCCTCCCGCCACCGGCGCTTGTAGGCAGGTGTCTCCACCGCGTCGTGGTAGAGCGGCCAGATCGTCGCGTTGGACTGGCCCTCGTAGTAGCGCTCCAGCTCCTCGGCGCTGAGCGGAACCGGGTGCAGCCGGATCCCCTCCAGGTCGAACGGGTCGGGGGCCGGGCCGGTGCCGCCGGCCCAGCCGACCCAGGTGCCCTGGTGCTCGGCGAGTACGGGATGCAGGGCGGTGACCAGCCCACCAGGGCTACGCCGCCACTGCCGTCCCTCGGGTGTGCTCACCTCGTCGACCGGCAGACGGTTCGCCACTACGACAAAGGAGCTACGGACGGTCACGATCGGCCACCTCCAGGTACTGACGGGTCCACCGCGATGAGCGTACTGAGCGTAGCTGCGGCGTCTTGTGCCTAGTGCCGGAGTCTCCTACCCGCCTCGGTCTGACCGAACCCCTAAGGTGATCTTCTCGACAGCCGAGCTGGTCAGAGGTCGATGATCGGCCACTCCTTGGGCAGCACCTCGCCCAGCAGTTCCCGCCGATCCGTCATGATCGGCGTGATCGCCCGAGCGGCCTCCATCGCAACCTGGGCCAGGTCCATGGCCGGCACATCGCGCAACCACAGACCCAAGGCGGCCGAGCAGTCCGCGCTCAGGGCTCTGGTAACCGTCGGACGTAGGGCGGCGAGGAGATCCAGCGCCCACCAGCCCTCCTGAGGAGTTTGCCGATAGTAGGTGGCCAGGCAGGCGGCCGGAATGATCACCGTGAGTCGGCGATCGGAGGCCGCCGAGATGCCAGCGGCGACCTCCTCATTGCCGCTGGCGAAGGCCAGTAGCGCCGGTGTGTCCAGCACGAATGCCGATCCGGTGCATGCCGACGCGGATGCGTCCGGTGTGCCCGCCCTGGATCCTGCGACGAGGGCACGCAGCTTCGTTGTGATCTGCGCCAGCGCCCTGTCCAATACCCGCTCGGCCTCCAGCAACCGAGCCGGCGAGAGCGCGAAACCCACCTGCCGAAGTGTGTGCAGGGTGCGCTCGCTGGCCATGTTCTCTCGTACGCACTCCACCACGAAGGTCGAGATATCCGGTTTCTCGGCCAGCCAGTCGGCCAGCTCGTCCGGCACTTCGATGTCGAACTCGGTGGACATCGAGCCACGGTAGAAAACGGACTGTTGAGGGGCAACGCGGCGCGCCCGCGTACTCCTGGGGCGGGGTGATGTGGGCGAAGCGCGCCGTACCTGTCAGGATTGACGATGGCGTGCGCGCGGCCGGCTCCCGGCCGGCGGCGGCGGGCGGTCCTCGCAGCCCGCGCCGCGCCGCCGATCAGCGACAGCAACCGACGGAGGTAGCCCGCACCGTGGCCCAGTTCATCTACGTCCTGGAAAAGGCGCGCAAGGCGCACGGCGACAAGGTCGTGCTCGACAACGTGACGCTGAACTTCCTGCCGGGGGCCAAGATCGGTGTGGTCGGCCCGAACGGCGCCGGTAAGTCCAGCCTCCTCAAGATCATGGCAGGGCTGGACAAGCCGAGCAACGGCGAGGCCCGGCTCATGCCCGGCTACACCGTCGGCATGCTGGCTCAGGAGCCCCCGCTCAACGAGGCCAAGACCGTGCTCGGCAACGTCGAGGAGGCGGTTGCCGAGACCAAGGCCAAGCTGGAGCGGTTCAACAAGATCGCCGAGCAGATGGCGACCGACTACTCCGACGAGCTGATGGAGGAGATGGGCAAGCTCCAGGAGGAGCTCGACCACCTCGACGCCTGGGACGTCGACTCCAAGCTCGAACTGGCCATGGACGCGCTGCGGTGCCCGCCGCCGGACGCCGACGTGACCCAGCTCTCCGGTGGTGAGCGCCGCCGGGTCGCGCTCTGCAAGCTGCTGCTGGAGGCGCCCGACCTGCTGCTGCTCGACGAGCCCACCAACCACCTGGACGCGGAGAGCGTCTCCTGGCTGGAGCAGCACCTGGCGAAGTACGCGGGCACCGTCATGGCGATCACCCACGACCGGTACTTCCTCGACAACGTCGCCAACTGGATCCTCGAACTGGACCGTGGCCGGACCTATCCGTACGAGGGCAACTACTCCACCTACCTGGAGAAGAAGGCCGCCCGTCTGGCTGTCGAGGGCCGCCGCGACGCCAAGATGAAGAAGCGCCTCACCGAGGAGCTGGAGTGGGTCCGCTCCAACGCCAAGGCCCGGCAGACCAAGTCGAAGGCACGCCTCGACCGGTACGACGAGATGGCCAGCGAGGCGGAGAAGACCCGCAAGCTCGACTTCGAGGAGATCCAGATCCCGCCGGGCCCGCGCCTGGGCAGCACGGTGATCGAGGCGCAGAACCTCAGCAAGGGCTTCGGCGACCGGCTGCTGATCGACAACCTGTCGTTCTCGCTGCCGCGCAACGGCATCGTCGGCATCATCGGCCCCAACGGCGTCGGTAAGACCACGCTGTTCAAGACCATCGTCGGGCTGGAGGAGCCGACCAGCGGCGAGGTCCGGGTCGGCCCCACCGTCTCACTGTCGTACGTCGACCAGAACCGCGAGGGTCTCAACGGCGACAAGACCGTCTGGGAGGTCGTCTCCGACGGCCTGGACTACCTGATGGTGGGCAAGGTCGAGATGCCGTCGCGGGCGTACATCGCCGCGTTCGGCTTCAAGGGACCGGACCAGCAGAAGCCGACGAAGGTGCTCTCCGGTGGTGAGCGCAACCGGCTCAACCTGGCGCTGACCCTGAAGATCGGCGGCAACGTGATCCTGCTCGACGAGCCGACGAACGACCTGGACGTGGAGACGCTGTCCAGCCTGGAGAACGCCCTGCTGGAGTTCCCCGGCTGCGCCGTGGTCATCTCCCACGACCGGATGTTCCTGGACCGGGTCGCCACGCACATCCTGGCCTGGGAGGGTGACGACCAGAACCCGTCCAAGTGGTTCTGGTTCGAGGGCAACTTCGAGGCGTACGAGAAGAACAAGATCGACCGCCTCGGCGCGGAGGCCGCCCGGCCGCACCGGGTGACCTACCGCAAGCTGACCCGCGACTGACCGGCGGAAACGGTGTCCGACCGGTTCGTCTACCACTGCACGCTGCGCTGGTCCGACCTGGACGCGTACGGCCACGTCAACAACTCGCGCTTCCTCACCCTCTACGAGGAGGCGCGGGTGGCGTTGATGTTCGCCGGCGGCCGGGCCTGGGGGGTCGGCTCGTTCGCCGACGGGGTGGTGATCCGTCGGCACGAGGTCGACTACCTGCGCCCGGTCGACTACGCGTTGGGTCGGGCCACGGCCGAGGCCGCGCCGACCGTCCGGATCGAGCTGTGGGTGGAGGAGATCCGGGCTTCCCGGTTCACCGTCGCCTACGAGCTGTACGACGGTGAGGTGCTGGCCAGCCGTGCCCGCTCGGTGCTGGTGCCGTTCGACCTGACCCGACAGGTGCCCCGGCGGATCACTCCGGAGGAGCGGGACTTCCTGCTCACGTACGCCCCGCAGGGCGGAGGTCCGGTGTGACCCGGCCGGGCACGGCGGAGCCGGGCCGGGCGGGGGTGACTCCGACACACGGGGTCGCCGGGGTGGCGGACGCCGGCGCCTTCCTGGCCCGTCTGGTCCGCTTGGATCCGCTCGCACCGGTCCGGCTGCGGCCGGCCGGCGGCCCGGCCCGGGTCGCCCTCTGGGCCCGGCTGCCCTGGCAGGTCCTGGTGGTCCGCACGGTGACCGGCGGGCCGGCCGAGGACGTCACGGTGGCCGCCACCGAGTTGCTGGCCGAGTTGGAACGTGGTGGCACGGCTCTGCCGACGCGTCGGGACGCGCAGTGGCGGTGGCCGCTGCCCCCGGCGCGGAGCAGGCAGGTGGAGGTGCTGCCCGTCGGCGAGCTGCGCCGGATCGCGCAGGCGGCGGCGGGCACCCTGCGGACGGCCAGCGAGCAGGGGGTCGCGGGCCGCGCGGTGGGCCAGCGTGCCCTACGCGACGCGCTGCTCGACCATGTGGCGGTGCTGGTCACTCCGGAAGACGCACCCGCCGTCCCGGTGGAGGTGCCGCAGCGGCTGGTGCAGGCGGTGGTCCGGATGGGCTTCCTCGGCGCCGCTGACGGCCTGTCCGCAGGCTCCGGCGAGCCCAACGTTCAGGTGCGGGTGGCGGGTCGCTGGGTGGGCCTGGTGGGACCATACGGAGCCGCATGGTCGCAGAAGGCCACGGATCTTGCCGTAACACCCCTGGGTACTCGTCCGAACGGATGACCCCTGGTCATTCTTCTGGGCTGGGGCGGTCGTTGGGGGGGTGCCTCAACTCGGCTGTCCGGGTACCGTCCATCCTCGGATCCAACGCACCGTAGGCGGCTGGATCCGCTGGGGAGTGAGGTGCGCGAGCGATGCCGTGGTGGTCATGGCGCCCCGGTCCCGCCGACGGCGGCGATCCGGAAACCCGAAGCGGGATCACGATGGAGAGCGCGGTCCGAATCGGGCCGCCCAGCCCTCGCCAACCGGGCGACGACTGCCCGGCCAACGAGCGGCCCCTACTGACCGAGATGCCCGCCACCGTCGAGCCGGTGAGTCTGCGCCGGGTCTGCGACGCACTCGACCTGCTCGACGTGCGCTATCTGGCCGATGGCGACGGCAACCTGCTGGCCATGTGGGAGCGGCACGCCGTGCTGGTCACCCTCGAAGGGCCGGAGGACGAGATCCTGGTCATGCGGGCACGCCCGCACGCCACGGTTCCGCCGGACTGGGCTGACCGGGCGTACCGGGTGGTGAACGAGTGGAACCACACCCGCCGGTTCTGCAAGGCGTACATCGGCGACCCGACCGAGCGAGGGCAGCTGCCGATCTACGCCGAGCTCCAGGTTCCGCTCGGTGCCGGCACCCACGACGCGCTGTTGGTCGAGATGCTCGACTGCGGCGCGGCGGTGGCCACCAGCTTCGTGGACTGGCTGCACGACGAGGGCGCGCTGCTCTGACGGAGGGGGCGCGCCGGCCGGGTCAGACCCCGTTGGCCGGGTCGTCCTCGACGTTGACCATGAAGTACGCGGCCCGCTCCAGGTAGTCCCAGAGCGTGGCGTCGATCTCCGGCTCCAGGTCGAGCCGGTCCACCGCACGGCGCATGTTCCGCAACCAGGCGTCCCGCTCGGCCGCGCCGATCCGGAAGGGCGCGTGCCGCATCCGCAACCGCGGATGGCCGCGCTGCGCGGAGTACGTGTTGGGGCCGCCCCAGTACTGCATCAGGAACAGGGTCATCCGATCCGCGGCCGGCCCCAGGTCTTCCTCCGGATACATGGGCCGCAGCAGGGGATCGGTGGCGATACCGGCGTAGAACTCGTCGACCAGCCTGCGGAAGGTGGGCTCGCCGCCGACCGCTTCGAAGAGGGTCATCGACGCACCAGGACGGTCGGATTCACCTGCGGGGTTCACCGTTCCATCCTGCCAGGTGCGCTCCGAGCCGACCCGACCCGCACGGCGTGCGTCGGATCACGCCTGTCGACGGATTCGGATGCCCGGGACCGCTGACCCGGCCGGCTCGCCTCGGCCCGGCGGATCAGGTGACCGCGTGGCGGCGGTGTCCGTCGCCGGAACGCGGCTCGGGAGCGCCGGTCGTGCCACCGTTGCCGGGGCGCCCCGTGCTGTGAGGTGCTTCGGTGTTGGCCGCCGACGCCTCGGCGATCGCGTCGTCCACGGTCTGCCGGTCCGGCCACCTCAGCGTGGCCACCGCCATGAGCACGACACCGGCCGCACTCCAGAGCCCGACCACCACCGGGATGGGGAACCGATCGGCGAGCAGCCCGGTGGCCAGCACCGCGAAACCTTGGATGACCTGCACGCCGGTGGCCATCACACCGAAGGCGCGGGCGCGGAAGCCATTGGGCAGTGCCTGGACGAACAGCCCGTTGGCCATCGGCAGCATGCCGGCGACCGCGAAGCCGCAGAGGGCGGCCAGCAACGCCACCACCAGCGGTGGCGGGTTCAACAGCGCCGGCACCAGCGCCAGCGGGGCGAAGACCGCGAGCGGCCGCATCAGCTTCATCCGGCGTGTCGGCCCGAAGAGCCGGCTCACCAGCAACCCGCCGAGGATGAAACCGACCGGGTTGGCCACCATGATCACCGCTTGGGCCGCACCCGTGCTCAGACCACCCTTGGCGCCCTCGTTGGCCCAGGCTGCGGCGAGGCCCTCGGGGACGATCGAGAAGAGCATGGCGCTGAACACCAGCACCGCAATCGACCGCAGCACCGGAGTGCCGAACACGATGGTGAAACCCTGGCGGGTCTCCCGCAGCAGATGGGTGCGGTGTGCGGGGGCCATGGACGCCGGCCGGTCCCGAACACCGAGGCGCACCAGCAGCGCCGACAGCGCGAACGTCGCCGCGTTGAACAGCAACGCGACCTCCGGGTCGATCGAGGCGACGGCGGCGCCGAACACGTACCCGACGACCTGGGCGGCCTGCCCGATGCTGCTGTTGAGGGACAGCCCGAGCACCAGCCGGTCACCGCTGAGCATCTGCGGCATCAGGGCGGACTTCGCCGCCTGGCTCGGCGGATTGGCCAACGTCGCCGCGAAGATCAGCGCCAGCACCACCTGGTAGGGCAGGGCGGGGATGGCGATGAGCAGCATCAACGCCATCCGGATGACGTCACACGTCACCATCACCCGTCGGTACGGGTACCGCTCCGCGAGCGCGGCGAGCACGGGACCACCGAGCAACCAGGGCAGGAAACTGACGGCGAAGGCGGTCGCGGAGAGCGCGACGGACCGGGTCTGCTGGTAGACCAGCAGGGTGACGGCCGCCTTCGCGACGTAGTCGCCGACCCAGGAGAGCGCGCCAGCAACGAAGACGGCCCGGAACTCGTGCTGGGCGAACACCTCGCGAAATGTGGCGGGGCCTTCCGCGGAAGGTCGCTCGTCGGGCACCGTCGCCTCCATCGGCCCCGGTTGGCCGCTCGTGGCAGCCCGGCCGGAAGCACTCGTCAGATCTGCGGATCAGCGAGGATGTGATCACGCCCCGGCGGGAACGCGTGCCCCGGATTCTGCCCGATCGTCTGACAACTAGCTAGGGCGAACGGATCGATCGTCGCTTCCCCGACTGAACGAACGGACGATACCTGAGGGGCCGGGCGGCTCGCGACCCCTGCATCGGCGGCCAGTATCGCCTGGGTCAGGTGGCGCCGCCCTGACCGGTCTCGTTGTCGGACAACGGCCGGGGCGGCAGCCCGGGAAAGATGCGGGCGGCGGCGATCTGCGCGGTGATCCCCGAGTTCTCCAGCGCCTCCGCGAGCCGCCGACGCAGCTCCCGGCCCACCGCGAACTGCCCGTCCGCTGTCGTCTTCACCACCGTCCGGATCAACGCCCCGTCGACGGTCACCTGCTCGACACCCAGCACCTCCGGCGCCTCGACGATCTCCGGCGAGAGCTCCGGGTCCACCGCGACCGAGGCCGCGGCGGTCCGCAGGACGGCGGTCGCCTCCTCGGTGCTGTTGAACCCGATCGGCAGGTCCACCACCACCAGGGCCCAGCCCTGGCTCTTGTTGCCCACCCGGATGATCTCGCCGTTGCGGATGTACCAGAGCACCCCGCGTCCGTCGCGGACGGTGGTGACGCGCAGACCGACCGCCTCGACCACGCCCATCGCCTCACCCAGGTCGACGTTGTCGCCCACGCCGTACTGGTCCTCGATCAGCATGAAGAGGCCGGCGATCAGGTCCTTGACCAGGCTCTGCGCGCCGAAGCCCAGTGCCACGCCGGCAATCCCCGCGCTGGCCAGCAACGGAGCCAGGTCGAAGCTGAACTCGCGCAGGATCATCAGCAGGGCGATGCCGAAGACGAACGCGGTGGTCAGGCTGCGCAGCACGGACCCGATCGCCTCGGCCCGCTGCCGTCGCCGTTCGGGCACGAATTCGGCCGGGTCGACCGCCGCGCTGGGCACCCGTTCGCGCAGCGGGCGCAGCATCGTCGGCACCGCACCGTCGGTGGTCGTCCGGACCAGCCGGTTGATTGTCCGGTGCACCGCCCAGCGGGCCACCATCGCCAGCGCCAGGATCAGCAGCACCCGTAGCGGCTTGAGCAGGATCCAGTAACTGCCCTCGGCGAACCACGCCGACCTGGTCAACTCGTACAGGAACTCGCAGGAGGAACTGCCCTGACAGTTCACCGAAACGGTGTCGGGCAGGGCAAGGGGCGTCACGCTGGCGGCACTCACCCTGTCTTCGTACCGCAAGGGGCCGGAGGGTCCGTCGCCGACCCACCGGCCGGACGACCTGTCGCCGTGGTCGGCATGCCGCCGCCAGTGCGGCGCGGTTGGCGGTCGTTGCTCACCCTCTCGCGGACAACTCGGCGAGAAGCCGTTCGTACTCGGTGTGACTGCCGATCGCCGCCCGGTGTTCGGGATGATCGACGTAGTGCCCGATGACGGCAGCGAGGAAGCCAGGGTCGACGTTGTCCGCCCGTAACACCCCGCGACGCGGCGGGATGCCCCTCCGTCGAACCCGCTGGGGTTCGGTGATCCTCATCCTGAGCCACGAGCGCCGGTCGGCAGCTGAGGGGGCCTGCGGAGCCAGGACGACCTCCCACGGCACTGTGGTCGAGCCCAGAGCCCAGGTCTGGCGTACCCCGAACGGATGAATCCGCACCCCGTGTCCTCTCCACGCCCAGGTCACCACCAGCACGGTCAGTCCGACCCAGAGGACGTCGAAGACGACGTCGAACGTCGAACGACTGCCACCCCTGGTCGCGCCTAGAAGTCCGTCGACGTGGAGTGATGCGGGCCCGAGGTAGCCCAGGGCGAAGAAGACCGTCCACGCGGGCCCGGGTGCGACGAAGGCCGGAGTCTGCGGCTGCACCACGAAGGCGGCCGGCCGGACTCCCATGACGACGGCCGCCAGGACCAGGGCCACCAGGGAGAGTGCGAACAGCAGGCGCTGTCCCACGGTGTGCGTGGACCCCGTGGTGGCGGCGTTCACGCCGACCATCAGTAGCCCCAGTACGAGGACGACGTGCCGGTGCCGCACTGTGGCGGCCGCGAGCTTGCCGATCATGCCCGTGACAGTAGGGCCCGGTGTCACGCCGTTCTGGTTCGCGCAGCAGCCATCGATGCGGTCCGGTGCCCGAGGTTCGGCGCTACGAGGCCGACCAGAGGTCTCGGAAAGTGCCCGGCAACGCCGGACTTCTCCCAGCTCGGCATGGCGATGGGGTCCAACGCGGATGATCCTCATACCTCATGCGGGATTAGTACGTGCAATCCGGGGTCCGATCAGGGACTATTGGCGCAACGGACGTCGGTGATCGGCCCGACGTCGACCGGTTGGGCCGTCGTGTCCTGCCCCGGTCGGCGGCGGTTCCCAGCAGCCGCTGAACCGGGAGGGTGATCGCGATGCCTGACATACGACCCACGGTGGGCTCCGGCGCGTTGGTCCTCAACGCCACCTACGAGCCGCTGTGTGTCGTGTCGGTGCGCCGCGCCGCGATCCTCGTCCTCTCCGCCAAGGCGGTCTGCGTCGCCGACGGCGACGGCATCCTGCACAGTGCGCGCGACGCGCTGCCGGTGCCGTCAGTGGTCCGGTTGACGCGCTTCGTCCGGGTGCCCTACCGCACGCACGTCGGGCTGTCGCGACGTGCGATCTTCGCCCGGGACGGGTGGCGGTGCGCCTACTGCCGAGGTCCGGCCGAGACCATCGACCACGTCTTCCCGCGCAGCCGGGGTGGCCGGCACGCCTGGGAGAACGTGGTCGCCGCGTGCGCCCGCTGCAACCACACCAAGGGTGACAAGACCCCGGCCGAGATGGGTTGGCGGTTACACGCGTCGCCGGCCGCGCCGAAGGGCACCGCCTGGCGGGTCCTCGGGCACCGCGCGCCCGACCCCCGCTGGGCCGACTGGCTCGACCTGCGCGAGCCCGAAGCCGCCGCCTGATCCCTCGTCGCGGCCCGGATCGAAGCGAATACCCACTGCCTCACTCCTGCCGGTCGGCCGTCCGGCCTGCCGCGCGTTCGTGCCGCTCTGCCGCGCGTGCGTGCCGCTCTGTCGCGCGGGCGTGCGCGATGGCGAGCAGCCGGTCGATCTCGGGCAGCATCTGCGGGCCGGGCATGACGACGCTGCCGAAGGCGTACAGGGCGTAGGAGGGGTGCGGGAGGAGCGTGTCCAGCCGGGCGAAGTCGAACGCGTCCCGGTGGTCCTCGAACGCCTTGGGCGCAAAGCCGAACAGCCGCTCGAACTCGGCTCGGCCCAGGTCCAGGTTGAGCCGGAAGACCCCCGGTCGGTCCAGCTCGGAGGCCTCGTCGAAGCCGGGCACGTCGTGCTCGACGATGGTGGCGAACGGCTGGCGTCGGTCCGGACCGACGTAGAAGAACCGGTCGCCCCAGGCGCCCTCCGGCGAGCCGTTCTCGTCGCTCGCCACCACCTGCTCGACGCCGGGGAGCGCGAGGATGCGAGCGGCGAGCACGCTCGGGTCGACGCCGGTCGGGATGTGCAGGACGGCGTCGGCGTTCTCGACGGCTGCCTGATCCAGTGGGAAGTAGCGGTAGTCGTGCTCCCGCCGATCCGCTGGACCGATGTCGGAGGCTCGGACATAGCCGGGGAGACTGACCGTCTGCTGGAGCCTGCCCTCATAGGTCGACGCGGCGGGTGCCGCGATGTCGAGCGCGGGGCTCACGCCGACGCTGCCGACGATCACCGCGTACCGGTCACCCAGCAGCGACGCGACGATCGCCCCGGCACCCGCCCACGACATCTCCGTTCCGCCCATCGTCATCGTGCTCCCGTGACGTTGGAGGTGCGTGTTGTGCGCGAAGACCAGCGTCGGCCCACGGTCTGCCTCGGCCGCCCGGATCGCGAGCAGGTTCTCGGCCATCAGCGCGTCCCGTACCCCGGCAAGGCGGGCGAAGCGCTCCTCCGGCGGCAGTGGCGCGGCGGCCGCGGCGTGGTAGCGCAGCAGGGCGACCGCGGACGTGGCGTGGACGAATGCGGCCCGCCAGCCCTCGGCTCGCCGGGGCGCCTGGAGGTACAGCTCGGTCAGCAGGTCGTCGGCGATCACCCGCAGGCGCTGGGCGTCGGTCGAGCGCCCGACCGACCTGCCCGGCTCCCAGATCGCGGCAGTGTCGCTCCACCGCGCCTCGTCCCCGACCAGGGCATCGATCTCCTCTTCCCGGTCGATGTCGAGGAAGTGGCACAAGCGGGTGAGGTGGCGTCGCGGACTCGGGGCGCCCTCGATCTCCAGCGGGGCGTCGAAGCCGTGGAACCTCAGGCGCTCACGGTCCGGCCGCCCGGCGTTCCACTCGCGCATACGCAGCAGCAGGTCACGGTTGGCCGGGGCGCTGCCGAACCCGTGGCTGAAACCCTCGGTGAGCGCGCGGTCGAGCGGCACTGCCGCGCCCTGGACGAACTCGTCCGCGACCAGTCCCGCCGCCCGGTCGCTCTCCAGCGCTATCGACCGGTAGCCATGCTCGGCCAGCGTCAGGAAGGCCTCGTTGCGGAGCTGGAGGAAGGCGGACTCGCCGTGCGTCGGCTCGCCGAGCGCCAGCAGGGACGGTGACCCGACGAGCAGGTCGAGAAGGGTGGTCATTGCATCAACCGTATCGTTGAACTACCCATTTAAACTTTCCGGCGAAGGAGCACGGTGGAGGCTGCCAAACCTTCAAACGGCAGGATGTACCGGCCGGTCGACCTGGCGCGTCGGCACGGACTCTCCGCGCAGGCGGTCCGCAACTACGAGCGGGAGGGTGTCCTGCCGCCCGCCGAACGCACCCCGAACGGCTACCGCCGGTTCACCGAGGTGCACGCCAAGGCGTTGAGCGCCTACCTGGCGCTGATCGTGGGCCACGGTCATGCGGCGAGCGGCGACATCATGCGCGCCGTCAACCGGGGCGAGATCGACACGGCTCTGCGCACGATCGACCAGAGTCATCGCCTGCTGCACCGGGACCGGGAGACCCTGGACGCCGTGGAGACGGCGGTCGCGACGATCGTCGGGGCAGAGCCCTCACCGCAGAATCGAGCTGCCGTACCGATCAGCGTGGTGGCACACCGGCTCGGCCTGCGACCCGCGACCCTGCGCAAGTGGGAGCTGGCCGGCGTCCTGCGCCCGCAGCGTGACCCCGGGACCCGGCACCGCGTCTACGCACCCGACGACGTCCGGGACGCGGAACTCGCCCACCTGCTCCGCAGGGGCGGCTACCGGCTCGACCACATCGCCACAGTGCTGCGTCGGGTACGCGACGCCGGCGGCGCCGAGGCACTCGCCGGATCGCTGAGCCAGTGGCGGAAACGACTCACCGAGCGCGGTCAGGCAATGCTCACCGGCGCCGGACGGCTCGCCGAGTACCTCGACGGCAGGCCTCAGCCATTCCGTGCCTTGACCAGCGACGCGAAGACCACCACGTTGTCCGAGTAGCCGGTCTCACCGCCGACCCACTGACCACCGCAGGTGATCAGCCGCAGGCTCGGGCGGCTGAAGTCGCCGTACACCTCGTCCACCGGCAGTCGCCCCTTGTCGAACCGTTCCACCGAATCCACCTCGAAGACCGCCACGCTCTGGTCGGTGCGGGTGACCTCGATCTCGTCACCGGAGCGCAGTTCGCGGAGCTGGTGGAAGACCGCCGGCCCGCTGGTGGTGTCGACGTGCCCGACGATCACCGCGGGGCCGTACTGACCGGGGGTGGGCCCCTGGTCGTACCAGCCGGCCTCCTGCGCGCGGGTGGCGTCCGGTACGGCGATGGTGCCGTCCGGGGCGATGCCCACGTCGTGCACCGGCGCCCGCAGGTCGATCTTCTCGATGGCGAGGCTGGTCGGACGGCTCGACGACAGCACCGGGAACTTCTTCGGCGGCTGTCGCAGGCCGGCGCTGATCCGGTCCGGCAACAGACTCATGCCGGTCACCTGCTCGACGCCGAGCATCGCCACGATCAGCACCATCAGCGTGGCGACGGCAAGCACCGGCAGCCCCGGGCCCGTACCGAAGCGGCGTCGGGTCAACGGCGACGGTGCTCCGGCCGGACGCCTCGGTGGCAGCGGCCGGGCGGCCGGATCGGTGGTGGTGACGCTGGCCAACCCGGCCTGCCCGGCGACCCGACGCAGCCGGCGGGAGGCACGGGCCACCAGCCGGCCGGACGCGCGTAGCGCCGGCCCGGCCCGGAGGCGGGCGCGGCGGTCCGGCCGCGCACGCGCGGATCTGCGGGTCATGGGTCGTCCGGCTCAGGAGCCGGCTCCGGTCCGACGCCGACCGCCGGCCATGCCGAGCGCGATGGCGGTGCCCACCAGTGCCACGCCGCCGAGCACCAGCAGGGAGCCGGTGCCGCGACCGCCGGCCGTCCCGCCGCCCCCGGTCGCCGGTCCCTTGCTCGGCGAGGCCATGTTCAGCACGGTCAGCGTGGTCGAGGCCGTCTGCCCGTTCTCGCAGCGCAGGTCGACCGGGTAGTCACCGGCCTGCTTGTCCCGCGGAATGGAGGCCTGCGCGGTCAGGAAGCCCTTGTCCGGCCTGAGCGTGACCGACCCGAACGCGTCGGAGTGGACGCTCGCCTGCCGGCTGTTGTTGTCGTTGTCGCAGTTCGCCCGGACGGTGACCCGACTGCCGGCTTGGGCGCTGTTCGGTGTCACCTCGACGAAGGTGTTCTCACCGGCACGAGCCGGTGCGGCCGACATCAGGACGAACGCCCCGATCAGCCCCACCAGTGTCAGTACGGACGAGAGCGCACGGTTGACAGTGCGGATTCCCTGCATGATTACCCCCCAACCGGCGACGACCGCCGGAACCCTCCCCTGGGCACGCGCGCTGCTTTCCCGCTGGCGCGGGGGCAAACCCGCAGGCGGGCAGGGGTGGGGTCAGCGTTGGCGCGGGGTGGCCGGGGCCGAGGGGAGTGGGGTGATCGGCTGCCAGCCCAGCGGGGAGGAGAGGACCATCGTGCTCGACGGCTGGCCGTACGGGGCGAGCCGGTCGATCACTCCCTCGAACGCGCCGATCGACCCGGCGGCCACCTTCAGCACGCTGCACGCGTCCCCGGTGATCCGGTGGATCTCCAGGATCTCCGGCCAGCCCGCGACGGACGGGTCGTGCAGGATGCACCGCGCGCCGTAGCAGGACATGCGGATCAGGGCGACCACAGTGCGACCGGCCCGGCTCAGGTCGACGTGCGCGTGGTAGCCGGTGATGACGCCGGACTCCTCCAACCGGCGGACCCGCTCCGCGACGGACGGTGGCGACAGGTGCACCCGCCGGGACAGCTCGCTGAAGGAGAGCCGCGCGTCGGCCTGCAACTCGCGCAGCAGTGCCCAGTCCATGTCGTCCACGCTCAGACCTTACTTTCGTGAACCGACTTCGCCTAGTTGCCTTTGGTTCGCCAGAAGATAGCGGTGAGAGCCGTTGATTCGGCATTCCACAGGCCGTTCCGACCGCGGGATCATGACGTCGGCCAGTCCGGGGGAGGGAGACGAGATGGTGGATCAGACGGAGCGGCGGGCGCCGAACCGCCGCGCCACGGTGCGACCGGTGACCCCTGTGCAGCGTGCGCAGCAGGCGGAACGCACCGGCGGCGAGCCCACGCTGGAGTTCGCCGACATGGTGCCGTACGACGCGTACGTGCAGGCCAGCGCCCTGCACCAGATGCAGCACCCGCTCAGCAGCGACCCGGGCGAGATGTCCTTCCTCATGGTCAGTCAGATCATGGAGCTGTACTTCGGGTTGACCTGCCACGAGCTGCGGGAGACCCAACGGTTGATCCGCGCCGACCAGGTCTGGGAGGCGATGGCCCCGTTGCGTCGGGCCAAGCTGCACCTGGAAGGGCTCAACGCCGCCTGGCAGGGCCTGCGCTGGATGAGCCCGGCCGACTTCAACCGGTTCCGCAACCTGCTCGGCGAGGCCTCCGGCTTCCAGTCGGCCATGTACCGGCAGTTGGAGTTCCTCCTCGGGCTGCGCGACCCGACGCTGATCCGTCCGTTCCGTCGGCAGACCGAGGTGTACGCCGCGTTGACCACCGCGCTGGCCGCCCCGAGCCTCTGGGACGACGTGGTCGCGCTGCTCGCCCGGCGCGGCTTCGACCTCCCCGCCGACCTGCTGGACCGGGACGTGGCCGTCGAGCACGATCCCCAGCCGTCGGTCGAGGCGGCCTGGGTGCGGATCTACGACGACGCCGCCCCGGACAACCACCTGCGCATGCTCGGCGAGGCGCTGAGCGCGGTGGCCGAGGAGTTCGGCGACTGGCGCTGGAACCACGTCAAGGCGGTGCAGCGGACGATGGGTGCGAAGGTCGGCAGCGGAGGCTCCGCCGGCCTGGCGTGGCTGCAACGCAGCATGGCCCGGGTGGTCTTCCCGGAGCTGTGGTCGGCCCGTACCGCGATGTGACCGGAGAGCGAGACATGCACACCCCTGTACAAGAAGCGCACCGCCTGGACGAGGCCGACCCGGGCCACCGGCACCTGTTCCACGTGCCGCCCGCCGACGGAGGCGACCACAGCGAGGCGGCGTACCTCGCCGGCAACTCGCTCGGCCTGCAACCCCGGGCCACCCGCGACGAACTCCTCGCCGACCTGGACGCCTGGGGACGGCTCGGTGTCGAGGGGCACCTGGAGGCGGAGCGCGCCTGGTTGCCGTACCACGAGCTGTTGACCGCGCCGGCCGCGCGACTGGTCGGCGGCCGGCCCGCGGAGACCGTGGTGATGAACTCGCTCACCGTCAATCTGCACCTGCTGATGGTGAGTTTCTACCGCCCGGCCGGCGCTCGCACCCGCATCGTCATCGAGGACGCCGCGTTCCCGTCGGACAGCTACGCGGTGCGCAGCCAGGCCCGGTTCCACGGCCTGGACCCGGACGACACAGTGGTCCGGCTGCGCCCGCGCGACGGCGAGACGTCGCTGCGCACCGAGGACGTCACCGACTATCTGGCCGCCGAGGGCGACCGGGTGGCACTGGTGCTGCTCGGCGGGGTCAACTACCTCACCGGTGAGCTGCTGGACATCCCGGCGATCACGGCGGCCGGGCGGGCCGCCGGCGCGGTGGTGGGGTGGGACCTGGCCCACGCGGTCGGAAACGTGCCGCTGGCCCTGCACGACTGGGACGTCGACTTCGCCGCCTGGTGCTCCTACAAGTACCTGAACTCCGGCCCGGGCGCCCTGGCGGGTGTCTTCGTGCACGAGCGGCACCTCGGCGATCCGGATCTGCCCCGCTTCGAGGGTTGGTGGAGCACCGCGGCGGCCACCCGGTTCGAGATGACGCCGGTCTCCCGCCCGCCGGCCACCGTGGAGGCGTGGCAGATCTCCAACCCGCCGATCTTCGCGATGGGCCCGGTGCGCACCTCGCTGGAGCTGTTCGACAGCGTCGGCATGCCGGCGTTGCGGGCCCGCAGCCTGCGACTCACCGGCTGGTTGGAGTCGCTGCTGGACGAGGTCGTCGTCGACCGGCCGCTGCGCGTGGTCACCCCGCGCGACCCGGCCCGGCGGGGCTGCCAACTCTCGGTGCGTATCGGCGCCGGCAGCGCCGCCGAGCTGACCAAACGCCTGCGGTACGAGCACGGCGTCATCGCCGACGCCCGCGAACCGGACATCGTCCGGTTCGCCCCGGTGCCGCTGTACTCCACGTACCTCGACTGCTGGCGTGCCGCCACCGCGCTCGCCGCGACCGTCGGGCAGGTCAACCCGTGACCGCGCGACGCGACGAGGTCGCGATCATCGGCGCCGGGCTGGCCGGTTGTCTGGCCGCGTGCTTCCTGGCCCGGCGGGGTTACCCGGTGGCCCTCTACGAGCGCCGCTCCGACCCACGCGACGGCACTGCCGAGCGGGGCCGTTCGATCAACCTGGCGCTCTCCGAGCGCGGCCTGGACGCGTTGCGCCGCATCGGGCTCGCCGAGCAGGTCATGACCGACGCGCTGCCGATGCGCGGCCGGATGATCCACCCGGTCGAGGGGGAGCAGCAGTTCCAGTCGTACAGCGCCGCCGGTGACCGGGCGATCAACTCGATCAGTCGGGGCGCGTTGAACAACGCCCTGCTGGACGAGGCCGCCGCGCTGCCCGGTGTGCGGGTCGTCTTCGACCACCGGCTCGTCGGGCTCGACCCGACCGACGGCTCGCTGAGCTTCGACACCCCGCAGGGCACCGTCGCGGCCAAGGCGTCGGTGGTGCTGGGCGCCGACGGGGCCGGCTCCGCGGTGCGAGGGCAGTTGCTCGCGTACGGGCTGCTGGACGAGCGCGTGGACTTCCTCGACTACGGCTACAAGGAGCTGACGATCCCGCCGCTGGGCGGTGACTTCGCCCTGGACCCGGACGCCCTGCACATCTGGCCGCGGGGCACCTCGATGATGATCGCGCTCCCCAACCCGGACCGCTCCTTCACCTGCACGCTGTTCTGGCCCAACGACGGCGCCGGCAGCTTCGCCTCGCTGACCGGCCCGGCAGAGATCGAACGGCACTTCGCCGAGCACTACCCGGACGTCGTTCCGCTGGCCCCGAACCTGGTCGACGACTACCAGCAGAACCCGGTGGGCGTGCTCGGCACGGTCCGCTGCACGCCCTGGCAGGTCAACGGGACCGTCGCTCTGCTGGGAGACGCGGCGCACGCGATAGTGCCCTTCTACGGTCAGGGTGCCAACTGCGCGTTCGAGGACGTGGTCGAGCTGGACCGCTGCCTGGACGAGTGCGCCGACGACTGGGCGGCGGCGCTGCCGTTGTTCCAGCGACGCCGGCAGGAGAACGCCGAGGCCATCGCGACGATGGCGCTGACCAACTTCGTGGAGATGCGGGACAAGGTCGCCTCGCCGGTCTTCCAGGCCCGGCGGCGGGTGGAGCACGCGTTGGAACGGGCCCTGCCCGGCCGGTACGTTTCGCAGTACGAACTGGTGTCGTTCTCCACCACCCCGTACGCGGAGGTGCGCCGCCGGGTGCGCCGACAACACCGGGTGCTCGGCGCGGTCGTCGGCGGAGCCGCGGTGCTGCTGGTCGGTGCGGTCGGCGCGGCACTGAGTCGAGGGAGGCGAGCATGACCGGCAACTGGGATCCGCGACTGATGGCCGGCCACGGGCACGGTGACCCGCAGCGGCTGCGCAACTTCGTCGCCGGTGAGTTCGTCGACGGGGGGCCGACGTTCACGAAGGCCAGCCCGGTGACCGGCGAGCAGGTCTTCGAGGTGGTCGAGGCGTCGAAGTCCACAGTGGACGACGCGGTGGCCGCCGCCCGGGCGGCGCTCCGCGGGCCGTGGGGCCGGATGGGCGAACGGGAACGCGCCGAGGTGCTGCGCCGGGTCGCCGACGAGCTGGAGCGCCGCTTCGACGACCTGGTCACCGCCGAGGTCGCCGACACCGGCAAGTCCATCTCGCAGGCCCGCACCCTGGACATCCCCCGTGGGGCGGCGAACTTCCGGGCGTTCGCGGAGATCGTGGCGACCGCGCCCACCGAGTCGTTCACGACAGTCACCCTGACCGGCGGGCGGGCGCTCAACTACGCGCTGCGGAAGCCGGTCGGCGTGGTCGCCGTCATCGTGCCGTGGAACCTGCCGCTGCTGCTGCTCACCTGGAAGGTGGCGCCGGCGTTGGCGTGCGGCAACGCCGTGGTGGTCAAGCCCAGCGAGGAGACGCCCGCCTCGGCGACGCTGCTCGCCGAGGTGATGGCCGCCGCAGGCGTACCGGAGGGCGTGTTCAACCTGGTGCACGGGTTCGGACCGGACTCGGCGGGCGAGTTCCTCACCCGCCACCCGGGCGTGGACGCGATCACCTTCACCGGCGAGTCGGCCACCGGCGGCGCGATCATGCGGGCCGCCGCCGACGGCGTGAAGGCGGTGAGCTTCGAGCTGGGCGGCAAGAACGCCGGCCTGGTCTTCGCCGACGCCGACCTGGACGCCGCGGTGGCCGGCTCGGTGCGGTCCAGCTTCACCAACGGCGGTCAGGTGTGCCTCTGCACCGAGCGCATCTACGTGCAGCGGCCGGTCTTCGAGGAGTTCACCGCCCGCCTGGCGAAGCAGGCCGGCGAACTGGCGTACGGCTGGCCGACCGACGAGGCGACCGCCACCATGCCGCTGATCTCCCACCAGCACCGGGCGAAGGTGCTCGGCGCGTACGACCTGGCCCGGGCCGAGGGCGCCGAGGTGCTGACCGGCGGCGGCTCGCCCACCTTCGGCGACACCCGCGACGGCGGGTCCTACGTGCAGCCGACGGTGCTCACCGGGCTCGGCCCGGACACCCGCACCAACCGTGAGGAGATCTTCGGCCCGGTGGTGCACGTCGCGCCGTTCGACACCGAGGACGAGGCGTACGCCCTCGCCAACGGCACCGAGTACGGCCTCGCGGCGACCGTGTGGACCCGGGACGTGGGTGTCGCGCACCGGGCCGGTGCCCGGCTGGACGCCGGCATCGTCTGGGTCAACACGTGGTTCCTGCGTGACCTGCGTACCCCGTTCGGTGGGGTGAAGGCGTCCGGCATCGGTCGGGAGGGCGGCGTGCACTCGCTGAACTTCTATTCCGAACTCACGAACGTCTGCGTGGACCTGTCGTGAGCCGTAGCGAGGGAGCGGGCATGGAAGCTGACATCGAGGCCGCCAACCGGGAGCTTGCCGACGCGCGCAGCACCGGCAAGCCGTGCCCACCACTGCGCGGGCGGCTGCTGCCGGAGGGCGACGTCGAGTCCGCGTACCGCGTGCAGCAACTCCAGGCGCGGGCCTGGCAGGGCCGGGGTGAACGCCGGGTCGGCGCGAAGATCGGGCTGACCTCCCGGGCGGTGCAGGAGACCTTCGGGGTGTTCCAACCGGACTTCGGCATGCTGACCGACGCCATGGCGGTCGGCGACGGGGTCGAGGTGCCCATCGACCGGCTGCTCCAGCCCCGGGTGGAGGCGGAGATCGCGTTCGTGCTCGACAGGGACCTCCCGGACCCGCAGATCACGACGGTCGACCTGATCCGCGCTGTCGACCACGTGCTGCCGGCGATCGAGATCGTCGACTCGCGGATCGCCGCCTGGGACATCTCCATCGTGGACACCGTCGCCGACAACGCCTCCAGCGGGCTCTTCGTTCTCGGCACCACCCCGCGCCGGCTCGCCGACGTCGACCTGCGGCTGTGCGGCATGGTGCTGGAGCACGCCGGTGAGCCGGTCTCGGTCGGCGCGGGCGCGGCCTGCCTCGGCAACCCGCTGCACGCCCTGCTCTGGCTGGCCGACACCCTCGCCCGCGCCGGTGACCCGCTGCGGGCCGGGGACGTGGTGCTCTCCGGGGCGCTCGGCCCGATGGTGCCGGTCACCCCCGGTGCCGCGTACGAGGCCCGGATCTCCGGGCTCGGCTCGGTGCGCACCTGCTTCAGCAAGGAGGTCGCCGCATGAGCGAGCGTCAGCGAGCGAATCATCGGCGCAGGTTTGTCAGTGGTCAGGGCGGCACGGAGCGAAGCGGAGTGTCGTCATGACCACAGGTGTGGCGGTGCTCGGTTCCGGGAACATCGGCACCGACCTGATGATCAAGGTGTTGCGGCTGAGTGACAGCCTGCGGATGGTGGCGATGGCCGGCATCGACCCGGCCTCCGACGGCCTCGCGCGGGCCCGCCGCCTCGGCGTCGCCACCACCGCCGACGGTGTGGACGGGCTCGTCGCGATGCCCGAGTTCGCCGACGTCGAGCTGGTCTTCGACGCCACCTCGGCCGGCGCGCACCGACGCCACGACGAGGTGTTGCGGGCGCACGGCCGCACCGTTGTCGACCTGACCCCGGCCGCGATCGGTCCCTACGTGGTGCCGCCGGTCAACCTCGACGAGCACCTGCACGAGCCGAACGTCAACATGGTGACCTGCGGCGGACAGGCCACCGTGCCGATCGTCGCCGCCGTCCGCCGGGTCACCCCGGTGGCGTACGGGGAGATCGTCGCCTCGATCTCGTCCCGCTCGGCCGGCCCGGGCACCCGGGCCAACATCGACGAGTTCACCGAGACCACGGCCCGGGCCATAGAGGTGGTCGGCGGAGCCGAGCGGGGCAAGGCGATCATCGTGCTGAACCCGGCGGACCCGCCGCTGCTCATGCGGGACACCGTCTACTGCCTCTGCCCGGACGCCGACGCCGACACCGCCGCCATCGCCGCCTCGGTGGCGGACATGGTGGCGACGGTGCAGGAGTACGTCCCCGGTTACCGGCTCAAGCAGGACGTGCAGTTCGACACTGTCGAGGCGTACCTGCCGACGCTCGGGCGTCAGCTCACCGCCCTGCAGGTGTCGGTCTTCCTGGAGGTCTCCGGCGCCGGGCACTACCTGCCCGCGTACGCCGGCAACCTGGACATCATGACCTCCGCCGCGCTGCGTACCGCGGAGCGGCTGGTCGCCCTGCGTTCGACGGGAGCGGTGGCATGACCGATCTGTACATCCAGGACGTGACGCTGCGCGACGGCATGCACGCCATCGCCCACCGGTACACGGTCGCCCAGGTGCGGACGATCGCCGCCGCGCTGGACGCCGCCGGGGTGGCCGCCATCGAGGTGGCGCACGGTGACGGACTCGCCGGTTCCAGCGTCAACTACGGCCACGGCGCGGCCAGCGACGCCGAGTGGATCTCCGCCGCCGCCGAGGTGCTGACCACGGCGAAGCTGACCACGCTGCTGCTGCCCGGCATCGGCACCATCGCCGATCTGAAGGCGGCGAAGGCGCTCGGGGTGACCAGCGTGCGCATCGCCACGCACTGCACCGAGGCGGACATCAGCGCCCAGCACATCTCGTGGGCCCGGGAGAACGGCATGGACGTCGCCGGGTTCCTGATGATGTCGCACATGTTCGATCCGGCCGGGTTGGCCGGGCAGGCCAAGCTGATGGAGTCGTACGGGGCGCACTGCGTCTACGTCACCGACTCCGGTGGTCGGCTGCTGATGTCCGACGTGGCGCAGCGGGTCGACGCGTACCGGCAGGTCCTCGCCCCGGAGACGCAGATCGGCATCCACGCGCACCACAACCTGTCGCTCGGGGTCGCCAACAGCGTGCTCGCCGTCGAGCACGGCCGGATCCTCGGCGACGGTCCACTCGGGTCGCCGTCGGGTCGGACCGTCCGCGTCGACGCGTCGCTCGCCGGCATGGGCGCGGGCGCCGGCAACGCGCCGCTGGAGGTCTTCGTCGCGGTCGCCGAGCTGCACGGCTGGAAGCACGGCTGCGACGTGTTCGCGCTGATGGACGCGGCCGACGACATCGTCCGCCCGTTGCAGGACCGGCCGGTCCAGGTGGACCGGGAGACGCTCTCCCTGGGGTACGCGGGTGTCTACTCCAGCTTCCTGCGGCACGCCGAGCGGGCGTCCGCGAAGTACGGCGTGGACGTCCGGTCGATCCTGGTCGAGCTGGGCCGGCGTCGGATGGTCGGCGGCCAGGAGGACATGATCGTGGACGTCGCACTCGACCTGGCCGGCACGGAGCGTTCGCGTGACCCGCGGTCGCGGACGGAGGATGAGGCAGCATGATCGGACCGGACATCGTCGGGATCGCCGACAAGCTGGGCGCGGCGGCCGACACCGCCACCGCGATCCCGCAGCTCGCCGCCGAAACCGGCCTGGACGTGGACGCCGCGTACGCCGTGCAGGCCGCGCTGCTCCAGCGTCGTGTCGACGCCGGTGAGCGGCTGGTCGGTCTGAAGATGGGGCTGACCAGCAGGGCGAAAATGGCCCAGGTCGGCGTGGACGAGGTGATCTGGGGGCGGCTCACCGACGCGATGCGGGTGCCCGACGGTGGCGTGGTGGACCCGGCCGCGTACATCCACCCCCGGGTCGAGCCGGAGGTGGCGTTCCTGCTGGACCGGTTGCCCGAGCCGGGCGAGCCGGTCGGCGACTTCGCCGACGCGGTCCGCGCGGTCGCCCCGGCCATCGAGCTGATCGACTCCCGGTACGCCGACTTCCGCTTCTCGCTGCCGGACGTGATCGCCGACAACACCTCCGCCGCCGCGTTCGTGATCGGGGCGTGGTCGCCGGTGCCGGCCGGCCTGGACAACCTGGGCGTGCTGCTGGAGGTCGACGGCCGGGTGGCGCAGGTCGGCTCGACGGCCGCCATCCTCGGTGACCCGCGCCGGGCGCTCGACGAGGGCATCCGGCTGGCCGGTCGGCACGGGGTGCGGTTGGAGTCCGGCTGGGTCTTCCTGGCCGGCGCCGCGACCGCGGCCGTTCCGCTGCGTCCCGGCGCACACGTCCGCGCCGTCGTCGAGAAGCTCGGCACCGCGTCGATGCGGGCGTCGTCGTGACCGCGCGGGTCGTCGCGGGAAAAGCCGTCCCTCGTGGGGCCTTCCCGCACGTCAAGGTGGCCGGCGGGTTCGTCTTCGTCTCGGGTACGTCGTCGCGGCGGCCGGACAACAGTTTCGCCGGTGTCGAGGTGGACGATCTCGGCACCACCAACCTGGACATCCGGGCCCAGACGCGGGCCGTCATCGAAAATGTGCGGGACCTGCTGCGCTCGGTCGGCGCGGACCTCACCGACCTCGTCCAGGTGACGTCGTACCTGGTCAACATGAACGACTTCGGTGGTTACAACGAGGTCTGGGCGGAGTTCTTCGACGCGTCCGGGCCGACCCGTACGACGGTCGCGGTGCACCAGTTGCCGCACCCGCACCTGCTCATCGAGATCCAGGCCGTGGCCCTTCTTCCCTCAGGAGGTCAGTCGTGAGTGAGATCGCCGAACCGTTCAGCTTTCCGGGCTGGATCGCTGACAACCAGCACCTGTTGAAGCCGCCGGTGGGCAACAAGGAGATGTTCCCCGGCGGGGACGACTTCATCGTGATGGTGGTGGGCGGGCCCAACCAGCGCACCGACTTCCACGTGGACCCGTACGAGGAGTTCTTCTACCAGGTCAAGGGCAACATGCACATCAACCTGATGACCCCGGACGGGCCGCGTACGGTGTACGTGCGCGAGGGTCAGATGTGGATGCTGCCGCGCAACACCCCGCACTCCCCGCAGCGGCCGGAGGCCGGCTCGATCGGTGTGGTGGTCGAGCGGGTCCGTGAGGAGGGCACGCTGGAGACCTTCCAGTGGTACTGCCCGGAGTGCGGCAACAAGGTGCACGAGGTGGAGTTGCAGGTCCGCGACATCGCCGCCGACCTCCCGCCGGTGTTCCAGGCGTTCTACACCGACGAGGCGGCGCGTACGTGCGCCGACTGCGGCACCCTGCACCCGGGCAAGGGCTGATGCCCGCAGGTGTGGTCGACGTGCACACGCACGTCGTACCGAAGGGGTGGCCGGACCTCGGCGCGGCGTGCGGTGGGTCCGACTGGCCGTGGCTGCGGGTCGACTCCGAGCGCGCCGCCATGATCATGGTGGGGGAGACGGAGTTCCGTCCGGTCGGCGCCGAGTGCTGGGACGCGTCCCAGCGGCTGGCCGACATGGACGCCGACGGGGTGGACGTGCAGGTGGTCTCGCCCACACCGGTGTTCTTCAGCTACGACCGTCCGGCCGACCAGGCGGTGAAGGTCGCCCGGATCTTCAACGACCTGACCCTGGAGGTCACCGCCGCCGGTGGCGACCGGCTGGTGCCGTTCTGTCAGGTGCCGCTCCAGGACCCGGACGCCGCCTGCGCCGAGTTGGATCGCAGCCTCGCCGCCGGCCACGTGGGTGTGGAGATCGGCAACCACGTCGGCGACCGGGATCTGGACGACGCCGGTGTGGTGACCTTCCTCCAGCATTGCGCAGAGGTCGGGGCACCCGTCTTCGTCCACCCGTGGGACATGCCGGACGGTCCACGGCTGGGCCGCTGGATGGCCCGTTGGCTCACCGGGATGCCCGCCGAGACGCACCTGTCGGTGCTGGCGATGATCCTGGGCGGTGTGTTCGACCGGGTGCCCGAGACGCTGCGGATCTGCTTCGCGCACGGCGGTGGCAGCTTCCCGTTCTGGCTCGGCCGCGCCGACAACGCCTGGCACCGCCGGGGCGACCTGGTGCGGGGCGCGTCCGTCGCCCCGCCCAGCAGTTACGTCGACCGGTTCCTGGTCGACTCGGTGGTCTTCGCGGCGCCCGCGCTGCGGCTGCTGGTCGACACGATGGGGGAGGACCGGGTGCTGGTGGGCAGCGACTACCCGTACCCGCTGGGCGAACGGCCGGCCGGGGCGGTGGTCCGCGACGCGGACTTCCTCAGCGACGCCCAACGCGACAAGATCCAATCCGGCAACGCCCTGCGTTTCCTGCATGGCTGAAGGGCCGCCGCGCCCCTGCCATGAGCAGATCTTGGACAGTTTCCGTTCTGGCGTAACGGAAACTGTCCAAGATCTGCGGGTAGCGCTGTCCCGAGGTCCGGCTGGTCCGTTTTCGGCAGGCAGCGCGTGTCGGCTGCGCCGAGGGCCGGCGACCGGCAGGATGGCGGGATGGCCGAGCCGCACGACCTGACCGCGTTGGAGCAGGCAGCCGCCGTCGCGCGTGGCGAGTTGTCCAGCGTCGAGCTGGTCGAGCATTGCCTGGGCCGGGTGGCCGCGCTCGGCGACACCGTGGGGGCGTTCGTCACCGTCACCGAGGACCTCGCCCGGCAGGCCGCCCGCGCCGCCGACGCAGTGCCGGTCGAGGCGCGCGGCCCGCTGCACGGCGTGCCGACCGCCATCAAGGACCTGACCCTCACCGCCGGGGTGCGCACCACCTTCGGTTCGGCGGCCTTCCTCGACTTCGTCCCGCCGGTCGACGCCGACGTGGTCCGGTTCATCAAGGCCGCCGGCCTGGTCAGTCTGGGCAAGACGACGACTTCCGAGCTGGGTTGTTCCCTCTACTCGGAGGGTCGGGTCGCCCCGCCCGCCCGCAACCCGTGGCAGTTGGCGTACACCGCTGGCGGGTCCAGCGGCGGCGCCGCGGCGGCGGTGGCCGCCGGGCTGGTCCCGGTCGCCCAGGGCTCCGATGGTGGTGGCTCGCTGCGCATCCCGGCGTCGCTCTGCGGCCTGGTCGGCTACAAACCCAGTCGTGGCCTGGTCTCCGGCGGACCGGTCGGCTCCGGCGCGTTCGGCCTGCCCACCGGTGGCCCGCTCGGGCGGACCGTCACCGACGTCGCCGCGCTGCTCGACGTCATGGCCGTGCCGGTGCCCGGCGAGCCCTACCTGTCGCCGACGGCGCCGCCGGAGGGCTATCTGGGTGTGGCGCGCCGGGCCGAGCCCGGCCCGCTGCGGATCGGCCGGTTCACCACGCCGATGCTCGCCGACGAGCCGGTGCACCCCGACTGCGTGGCCGCCGTGGACACCGCCGCCGCGCTGCTCGCCGCGGCCGGGCACGAGGTGGTCGAGGTGCCGCCGCCGCTCACGCCGACGGTGTGGCCGCTGTTCGAGATCCTCTGGTACGTGTTGGCGCTCGCCCCGGTGCCGCCGCAACGGGAGGCGGAGCTGCTGCCGTTGACGCGGCTGATGCGCGCCCGGGGCGCTGAGATCAGCGCCGGCACGCTCGCCGCCACCCTGGGGGAGTTGCAGGCGCAGGTCCGCCTCGGCACCCGCCGCACGGCCGGGGTCGATCTGCTGCTCTGTCCCACCCTGGCCGCCCCGCAGGCACCGGTGGGCTGGTTCACCGCCGATGGTGACCCGGCGGCCGACTTCGACAGGCAACGCCGCTTCTCGCCCTACTGCGCCGTCTTCAACGTCACCGGCGATCCCTCCGTCTCCCTGCCGGTGGGCAGCACGACCGACGGACTGCCCGTCGGGGTGCTGCTCACGGGCCGGTACGGTGACGACGCGCTGCTGATCGCGACCGCTGCGCAACTGGAGAACTCCAGTGACGGATGGGATCGGCACCCCGCAATCTGGCGGGCCGCCGACTCCGCTAACGTGAATGGTGACGGCGTCGGGTGGTCGGCATCATGATCGTCCATTCGACCCGGCTGTTCGAGGTCGTCCTTCTTCCGCCTGGGGGCGTTGGGATTGTCTGTTACCGAGACGTTGCTGGTCTTCGTCGGCATCCCGCTGGCCGCGGTGCTGGTCATCACCGGTCTCACCTACGCCGGCAGCCGTGGTGGTGCCACCACCGGCGGGGGTGGCCACAAGCGCTACCGCCCGGGCCGGCCCTTCGACTTCACTCCGGTCTGGTTCCTGGGCCGCCCGGAGCAGCTGGCCGACTCGGCCGGCACCGCGCTGACGGCGGGGGCGCAGGCGCCCGCGCTGACCAGCCGCAAGCTTGAGCAGGCCAGCGTCGAGGCGCCGGCCGGTGGAACCGGAGGCGCAAGTGACCGTTGGTGAGAAGCAGACCGGGTCGGAGAATCCGCCCGAGGTGCTGGACGGGCCTTTCTCGACCCGCCAGTTGCTGCGCATCGACGAGGCGTTGCGCCTCGCCGACCAGGGCACCGGCCTGGTCTTCTCGGTCTTCGTCGGTGGTCTCGACGAGCCCGTGCGGGAGCACGCCCAGCGGCTGCACCGCCAGCTCGCCGACCCCGACAAGTCCGTGCTGATCGCGGTGTCGCCCAACCAGCGGCAGCTGGAGATCATCACCGGGCGGTACGCCCGCAAGCGCATCCCGGACACGTACGCGAAGCTGGCCGCGCTCTCCATGGCCGGCGCGTTCAGCGGGGGCGACCTGGCCGGCGGCATCATCAACGGCCTCGACCAGCTCGCCAGCCACGCCGGCAAGGGCTGATCCAGACATACGACGAAGCCCGGCCCGCTGGAAAGCGGGCCGGGCTTCTCGCGTTCAGCGGGGCCAGGCGGAGGGATCGAGGCGCATCGGCCACGGCTCGTCGATTTGCACCGGGTCGTCCGGGCCGACCGTGCCGAGCAGGTTGTAGTGAACGCCCTTCACCAGCTCGTAGCGGTATACGACGGGGCCGAAGTCGCCGCGCTCGACCCGCCAGTAGGCGGGGATGCCGGCCTCAGCGTAGAGCGACGGTTTGGTGAACCGGTCATGCCGACGGCTGCTCGGTGACTCCACCTCGACGACAAGTGCGACGTCCGCTGCTTCGATCCAGGTGCCGTCCCTCGGGGCTGTCGGCTTCAGCACCGTGACATCGGGGATGAGGTTGCCCTCGACGGCTCGAAGCCCCGCTTCCCGGATAACCCGCCAACCGGCCGGCGCCGCCGATCGAAGGGCCGCCCGTAGCTCATCCGCCAGTTCCTGATGCCCATAACCCGGGGGTGGTGTCACGTGCAGGCTCCCGTCGATGATCTCGTAGCGGTTCCCGTCCTCGGGCAGGTCGGACAGGTCCTGCTCGCGCCAGCCCCGCTCCGGGGGTTGCCACTGGTAGGTCGGCTGTGCCATCGCGTCCACCTCCTTCCGCAACCATAACGGCCCGGGCCGGCGTGAGCTCTCAGCCCACACCGGCCCGGGCCATGTACTCGCTGGTCAGCTCTGCTGGGCGTCCTTCGCGCGGGCCTTCAACGCCCGCACCACACCGTCGCGACCCTCCGCGACCAACCGGCGCAGCGGGCCGGGGTGCCCGTCGCCGGCCAGCCACGCGTCGGTGGCCGCCACAGTGTCGTCCTCCACCAGATAGGTCGGGTACGCCAACTGCGCGAACTCCTGCGCCGGCTCGCTGTCCCGAGTGGCCCACACCTGGGCGACGTTCGCGAAGTACCGCTCCCGGTACGGGGCGACCAGCTCCACCTGCGTCGGGTGCGCGAAGCCCTGCAACAGAGCCCGGTGCCGCCAGTTCGGCAACGCGTCGGGGCCGGTCAGCAGCGCCCACAGGGCGGCCTTGTTCTCCGCCGTCGGCACCAGAGCCTGGGCGTACGCGGCCTCCCGCTCACCGCTGGCGGTGCGGTCGCCGGCCAACTCCGCCTCGATCTCGGCGGCACCCGCCGCGCCGTTCGCCACCAGAGCGGCGAGGACCGACCACCGCAACTCGGTGTCCACGGTCAGCCCGGCCGGGATGCCGGTGCCGTCCAACCAGCCCCGCAACGTGGCCAGGTCCTCGTCGGAGCGCGCCGCCGAGGTGAACGCACGAGCCCAGGCGATCTGGAAACCGCTGCCCGGCTCGGCGTTGGCGAGCGCGTCCCGGGCGGTCCGGGCCAGGTCGGCCCAGCCGGTCGGCGCCCACGCCGGGTCGGCGTACACGGTGAGCGTGGTGGTCGCCTGCCGCAGGGTGGCGGTGACCAGGTTGATGTCGGTCTCGGCCGGCAGCCCGCTCAGGGTCAGCGCCACGTAGTCGCGGGCGGACAACTCCGCGTCGCGGGTCATGTCCCACGCGGCCGTCCAGCACAGCGCCCGGGCCAGCGACGACTCGAAGCCACCGATGTGCTGCACCACGTTGGCCATCGACCGCTCGTCGAGGCGCAGCTTGGTGTAGCTCAGGTCGTCGTCGTTGAGCAGCAGCACGTCGGCGGCGCGCACACCGCGCAGCTCGGCGAGGTCGGTCCGCTCGCCGGTCACGTCCACCTCGTACCGCTCACGGCGGACCAGCCGCCCGTCGGTCAGGTCGTAGAGACCCACACCGATCCGGTGCGTCCGCAGCGTCGGGTACGCGGTCGGCGCCTCCTGCAGGACCGCCACCTGCTCGTACGTGCCGTCCGCGCCGATGGTCACCTCGGGGCGCAACGTGTTGACCTGCGCGGTCTCCAGCCACTGTGCCGCGAACTTGCGCAGCTCCCGGCCGGAGGCCGCCTCCAACTCGGTGAGCAGGTCGTCGAAGGTGGCGTTGCCCCAGGCGTGCTTGCCGAAGTAGGCCCGCAACCCGGCGACGAACGGCTCCTCACCCACGTACGCGACGAGCTGCTTGAGCACGCTCGCGCCCTTGGCGTACGTGATGCCGTCGAAGTTGACCTCGACGGCCTCCATGTCCGGCATCTCGGTGTAGACCGGGTGGGTGGAGGAGAGCTGGTCCTGCCGGTAGCCCCAGTTCTTCCGGATGGACAGGAACGTCGTCCACGCCTCGGTGAACCGGGTGGCGTTGGTGTTGCACCAGTGGCTGGCCCACTCGGCGAACGACTCGTTGAGCCACAGGTCGTTCCACCAGCGCATGGTGACCAGGTCACCGAACCACATGTGGGCCAGCTCGTGCAGGATCGTGTTGGCCCGCTGCTCGTACTCGAAGTCGGTGACCTGCGAGCGGAACAGGTAGTGCGACTCGGCGTGCGTGACGCAGCCGAAGTTCTCCATCGCGCCGGCGTTGAAGTCGGGCACCCAGAGCTGGTCGTACTTCGGCAGCGGGTAGCGCACACCGAACTTCTCGTGGAAGAAGTCGAAGCCCTGCTTCGTGATCAGGAACAGGTCGTCGGAGTCGAGGTAGCGCGCCATCGACGCGCGGCAGAACACCCCCAGGTCGATGCCGTCGTGGCTGTCCCGCACCTCGTGGTACGGCCCGGCGCACATCGCCGTGATGTAGGTGCTCATCCGCGGCGACTCGGCGAAGTGCAGCGTCTTGAGCGCCTCACCCGCCGGCTCCTCCCGCTGCACCGGCATGTTGGACACCGCCCGCCAGTGCGCCGGCACCGTGGCGTGCCAGGTGTAGACGCTCTTGAGGTCGGGCTGGTCGAAGCAGGCGAACACCCGCTGCGCGTCGGCGGTCTCGAACTGGCTGTAGAGGTACGTCTCGCCGTCCACCGGGTCGACGGTGCGGTGCAGCCCCTGACCACTGTTGGAGTAGGCGAAGTCGGCGTCGACCACCAGCGTGTTGTCGCTGTCCAATCCGGACAGCACCAGGCCCTTCTCGGCCGACCACTCGGAGAGGTCGACCGGGGTGCCGTTCAGCGTCGCGGACCGTACCGAGTCGGCGGCCAACTCGATGAACGTGCTCGCACCTGGTTCTGAACAGCGGAAACGAACCTCGGTGACGGACCGGAACGTACGGCCGTCCGCCGCCAGCACGGCGCTCGACAGGTCCAGCCTGATGTCGTACCCCGTCACGTTGAGCAGGCGGGCCCGCTCGGTCGCCTCGACCTGCGTCAGGTTGCGCACTCCCGGCACTGTTCGTCTCCATCCCACATCACGCCAACGCCCGGCGGCGTCCGTCTCCCAGCCACTCGTGGCGGCCGGCCCGATTCGAGTCTTCCACGTGCGGGCAGCCCGCGGTGGCCGAGGTCACGCTCTCATTCAGGTGCCGCTCGACGTGCCGTGGGGTGAAGATTCCGGTGAGACGCCGGAGCGCCGGCGCCCCTGTTGAGAAGGGACCTCACCGTGACCGATCGCGTCACCGCCGACATGTGGTTCGACCCGGCCTGCCCGTGGGCGTGGATCACGTCACGCTGGCTCCTCGAGGTCGAGCAGGTCCGGGACGTGGACATCCGTTTCCACGTGATGAGCCTCGCTGTGCTCAACGACGGCCGGGACGAGCTGCCCGAGGAGTACAAGTCGTTCCTTCGCACCGCCTGGGGCCCGGTCCGGGTCTGCATCGCCGCCGAGCAGCGGTACGGCAACGACGCCCTGCGCCCGCTCTACACCGCGCTCGGCACCCGGATCCACCTCGGCAAGGAGGAGCGGCAGCGTGAGCTCTACGTCGCCGCGCTGACCGACGCCGGCCTGGACCCGGCCCTGGCCGACGCCGCCGACAGCACCGACTTCGACGAGGCGTTGCGGGCCAGCCACGAGGCCGGCATGCGACCGGTCGGCCAGGACGTCGGCACCCCGGTCGTGCACGCGCCCGGCCCGGACGGCAGCCCGGTCGCGTTCTTCGGCCCGGTGATCACCCCGGCCCCGAAGGGGGAGGCCGCCGGTCGGCTCTGGGACGGCGTCCTGCTGGTCGCCGGCACGCCCGGTTTCTACGAGCTGAAGCGCACCCGCGAGGAGGGTCCGATCTTCGACTGAGCGGTGCGGAAGGGCCCCGGTACGGACCGGGGCCCTTCGTGTACGCCGCACGGCGTGTCGGGTCGCGGCCCTGCCCGTGCCGTCACCGGGACACCGCTGCGCTCGTTGGCCTGCATGTCCGCCGCAGCGACCCGCAGGGTCGCAAGCCGCAGTCCGTGGAGGCAATCCCGATGGCCAAGCACCGTGCGTCCGGTGACGATCAGCTGACCCGGCCGGGGGTGATCGACAATTCCGGAGCGGCCTACTGGTCGGTCGACGACTCCCGCTGGCCGGCGGTCCGTCCGGACCTGCCCGCCCACCTGGTCGATCTGCTCGCACCGCCCATCGTGGTGGGTGTGGCCCGGGTGCCGGTGACCTCCCGGCTCACACCGCCCGCCCCGGCCGACCCGCTGTCGGCGGCCGCCGACTCGGATCGGCCGGCCCTGCCGGATCTGCCGGCACTGGCGGCGCCCGCGGAACCCGCGCCTCCACCCCCGGCGCCGGCCGCGCCGCGCCCGGTGCCGACGCCGCCGCTGAACCCGCGGCCCGTCCCGTCGCCGCCCCCGGACCGTCCCGTGCCGGGGCCGCCCGCCTCGCCGCGCCGCAGCGTGAACAGCGGCCCCGTCGGTACCGTCCGACGGGGCAACAACGGGCCGGTGAGCGCGGGTCGACACCGTCGGGGCGTGTCCGACCGCGCCGGCTGACCGCCGCGCCGGGCCTGGTGCTTTCATCTGGTGGACGCCCTGCGGGTCCCCGTCGGCGGCGACATCGTCGCCGGTAGCGTCACGGGTATGACGGTCGTGCATCCGATCTCCCGGGCGTGGGTCACCACTGGTGGCACCGGCGCGCAGAACTACGACGAGTTCGCCGACGACGCGGAGATCACCGCGATCATCGAGTCGAACCCGCACAGTGCCCTCGGCATCGAGATGCCGCACCGCGCTCCGCAGAGCCTGGGAAAGCCGTTCCTCGACGCGCTGCCGGACGCGGTCGCCCGCCTCGCCGAGGCCAAGGCGGACGGCAGCTACACCCCCGCCGAGCAGGTGGTGGTTCTCTACCGGATCACCGCAGCGGGCGAGGCGCCCGCCTACGGGCTCTTCGCGATGGTGGACACCGACCAGATCTCCACCCGGGCCGACGAGCCGGGCCTGGTCATCCGTAACGAGGACGTGTTCATCGCCAAGGTGCGCGAGCGGGTGGCACTGGCCGAGGCGCTGGGTCACCTGCTCTCACCCGTACTCCTGCTGCAGACCGGGCGTGGCGACGAGCTGCACGCGGCGCTCGCGACGGCGACCGAGACGGCCGGCGCGCCCGCCGCGACGGACACCGACCAGGCCGGCCGCACGCACGCCATCTGGTTGCTCGGCCCCGGCCCGGAGCAGACGGCGTTGACCGCTCTCGCCGGTGGCGGAGAGCTGGTCGTCGCCGACGGCAACCACCGCAGCCTGGCCGCCCAGACCGGCGGGCTGTCCCGCTTCCTGGCCGTGGTCACCACCCCCGCGTCGGTGGCCATCCAGCCGTACAACCGGCTGATCAGCGAGCTGACCACGACGCCGGCCGAGCTGCTCGACCGGCTGCGGGCCGCGGGCGCCGCTGTCGACACGATCGACGGCCCGGTCGAGGTCCCGACGGGCGGCGGCACCGTGCACCTCCGCCTCGACGGCCAGGGGTACGCGGTGCGCCTGCCGGCCACGGCCTCCGCCCGTCTGGATAACCTCGACCACGCCCTGGTCGAGCGGCTGCTGCTGCGCGACGCGCTCGGTCTGGACCCGGGCGACAAGCGGATCACCTACGTCGGCGGTGACTACCCGGCGAGCTGGCTCACCGGTGAGGTCGACGCCGGCCGGGCCGAGCTGGCCATCCTGATCGCGCCGGTGACCGTGGAGGACTTCGTCGCGGTGAACCTGGCCCGGGAGAAGATGCCGCGCAAGAGCACCTGGTTCACCCCGAAGGCGCGCGGCGGTCTGGTCGTCGCCGAACTGCCCCACTGAGTGGTCCACCGCACGACCGTGTGACGAACCCGGCTCTCCGACGCCGCCGCTGCGACGTCGGAGAGCGCGGCCTGACAGACTGCCCGGTATGCGCGTCTACCTGGGATCCGATCACGCCGGTTTCGAGTTGAAGGTGCACCTGGCCAATCACCTGGCCAAGCAGGGGTACGAGGTGATCGACGTCGGGCCGCACGCCTACGACCCGGACGACGACTACCCGACGTTCTGCCTGCACACGGGCACCCAGGTGGTGGCCGACGAGACGGGCCTCGGCGTGGTCATCGGCGGGTCCGGCAACGGTGAGCAGATCGCCGCGAACAAGGTCGCCGGGGTTCGGGCCGCGCTGGCCTGGAGCGTGGAGACCGCTCAGCTGGCCCGCCAGCACAACGACGCCAACGTGGTGGCGGTCGGCGCCCGGCAGCACACGCTGGACGAGGCCACCGGCATCGTCGAGGCGTTCCTGAACACGCCGTTCTCGGGCAACGAGCGGCACGCCCGTCGGATCGCCCAGATGGCCGAGTACGAGCAGACCCGGCAGCTGCCCGACCTGCCCTGAGCCGGGCGGTCAGCGCGGCGAGCGGGGCAACTCCTCGCGGGGCACCCAGTTACGTCGGACGACCACCACCCGGGCCTCCGCCTCGGCCAGGTCGTCCTCGGTCGGTCGGGCCGCGTCCCGGGCTCGTAGGGCGGCGCTCAGCCCCACCTGGGACGAGCCGGACCCGACCAGCCCGCGTAGCCCTCGCTCGCCGTCACGCTCGTCGCCGCCCGGGCCCCTGCGGCGCGGCGGCGGGTCGTCCCCGTCGTGCACCCCGGCGGTGCTTGCCGTCGGGGTGTCCGTGCCGCGTCCGGCCGTGTCGGAGTCGGGGTGGTGGCGTAGCCGTCGCCGCCGTCGGTCCGGGTCACCCATCAGCCGACCGTACCCTGCCCGCTGTCGGTTCCGGCACCGTCGGGCCGTCCCGTGTCTCGGGCGGGGTCGGCGACCGATTTGCCGGGTGGCTACCCTCGGAATCAGGCGGTGGTGATGCCGTCGGTCAGGGGGAGGACAAGATGGCAGACCAGACGCAGCCGTGGGCGGAGCGGACCGTGGAGGTGCCGCCGCAGGCCGGTGTCGGGGTGCCGCAGCAGCGGGACGGGTTCCGCCGCGGCGTGGCGCCGGTCGGTCAGCCGCGCACCCCGCGGACCGAGCCGTTCCCGGTGGTCGAGCAGGAGCCGACCGGCACCGGCTGGCCCGGTGGGCCGGTCCCTCGCCAGTCGCTGAGCTCCCGGATGGCGCAGCTGCGTCGCGGCGGTGAGTGGAGTGCGGCGGCCGGGCTCTTCGCGTTCGTCTGCTGGGGGATCTGGGCGCTCTCCGGCCAGGGTGACCTCAGCGGCCCGCTGCTGGTGCTGGTGCTCAGCGGGCTGGTGGCCGTCGGCCTGTTCTCCCTGTCGCGGTTGGTCGGCCGGGTGGTGCTGGAACGGCAGATGGGTCGGGTCCGGCGCAGCGCCCGAGGGGCGCACCTGGCGACCGCGGTGTTCCTCGCCGGCCTCGGCGTGGCCTGGCTCCAGCAGACGGCGTGGGTCGTCTCCGCCTGGAACTGGATCTCCTCGAACTGATCCGGAGCGCGTACGGGCGGGTCGACCCGAGGGCCGACCCGCCCGTACGCCCGGTCGCGGCACCCCGCGACGTCGGTCGTCTCCCCACCAGGCAGTGTCGGTGCTTACCCGGCCGGCCACGGTTCATCCGTGGCCGGCCGGTCCGTCTGATACCCCGTTCGGGCCGCCGCCGGTGCGGCGGTCAGTGGGTGCCGCCGTGTCCCTCGGCATCGGCGTAGTCGCGGGCCACCCGCACCATCTCGACAAGCCCGCCGGCGTACTCCTGCGACTCGCCGTGCGCCTCGTCGAACGGCGGTTGGAAGCCGACGCCCTCCCACTGGCCGGTGGCCGGGTTCCACCGGTCGTTGCCGACCTCGAAGTCCCAGGCGAAGATGCCCAACTCGTAGTAGAGCTGGTCGGCCGAGTTGCCGGCGGCGGAGTAGAGCACGTCGGCCACCGGCCCGGTCTGGGACGGCCAGGTGACGGTGCCGCGCTCCTGGGCGATGGCGCCGACGATCCGCCGGGCGCTGTCGAGGAACAGCGTCGACTCGTCGATCGACGGTCGGGGCAGTGTGACCCGGCCGTCGGCCCGGTACGCCCCCGGCGGCCACATGAAGTACCCGCCGTAGGAGTGCACGTTCATCGCGAACTTGATGTTCGGGTGGTCCTGCGCGAGCGCGATCACGTTGCGGCTCTCCGCCTCGGACAGCTCGGCCGTGCCCGCGTAGTTGCCGGACAGACAGTTGGCGCTGGCGCCGACGTAGCCGTCGAAGTACGAGCCGACCGTGTAGTTGCGGTTGATGTCGACGCCCCACGACGTGCGGTTCTTCGGGTCGCGGGCCGGCCCGGTGCAGTGGTTGACCAGGTTCTTGCGCTGGAAGTTGTAGTCGTTGAACGAGTAGTTCGCGCCGTCGGGGTTGACCGTCGGGATGACGAAGATGTCGACCTGCTCCAGCAACTCACGGGTGGCCGGGTCGGTCCGGGCGTTGGCCAGCATCCGCTCGGCGAACTCCAACGTCACCAGCGGGGTGGCCCACTCCCGGGCATGCTCCTGGGAGTACGCGAGCACACCCACCCGGGAGCCGTCGCGGTGTACGCCGAGGCGCAGCGCCTGCACCGTCCACGGCCGGGCCGGCACCTCGGTGCCCTGCAGACCGTCGTCGAGTCGGACCGGCCCGGCGACGGGCATCGGCAGCCCGGTCGAGCCGTCCTCGACGGTGGCCCGGAACCGGTCCGGTTGGCGCGCGTTGATCGCCGCGGCGACCTCGTCGGTGGTGCTCACCGTCTTGCCCCCGGTATCGGTGGCCAGCGACACGGTCAGGACGCGGTCGCGGTAACCGACGGTCAGCGGTCGGTTCGGACGACCCGGGTCGACGGTGCGTACCTGCACACCGTTCATGCCCTGGTCGCCGAAGCGCACCGAGTCCACGACCACGGCGGCGACGGTCGGGTCACCGAGGTACGCGGCGGCGGTGCGTCGGTAGCCCTGGGTTTTGTTCGGCAGGTCGATCACGTCGACCAGGTCCCGGTACTGGCGGGCCAGCCGCTTGATCCGTGACTGGATGTCCACCGGCGTCAGGTACGCGTCGATGAAGTCCTTCTGGTAGCCGGTCGGCAGCGGTGGCGGGGCGGCGTTGGGCCAGAGCGTCGGCGTGATCGCCCGACTGACCCCGCCGAGGCTGGAGGTGGCGGTCAGCTGCACCGGTCGACCGGGCACCGGCTGGGGGAGCGCGTAGTGGTACTGGTACTCACCGGAGTCCTCGAAGCGGTAGAGCGGGAACGAGCCGGTCGCCCCGTCCGCCGTCCGCCAGCTGACGGTGATCTCCACGTCCGGGTCGTCGGTGGCGGTGGTGGCCACCTGCGCCTGGAGGAACGTCTGGCCGGTCGTGGTCCACCAGTACGCCTGCTGGACGTGGAGGGTGTCGGTGTTGGTGGCGGTGCGCTGGCCGGCCGGAGCGCGCAGTCCGGTGGCGGTGCGGGCCTGCGCCGCGCGGACGCTCTCGGCGTAGTTCCGGCTGCCGTCCCCGGCACGCTGCACGATCTGCACGGCCGTGGCGCCCTGTGCGGTCAGGTCGGCGAGTTGTGCGCCGTTCAGCACGAGGTCGGCGAGGATCCGCCCGTCCCGCGTGCGGGGCCGGTTGGCCAGGTCCGCGCCGGTGGCGACCAGCCGGTCGAGCTGCGCCTGATCGCGTAGCTGCACCCGGACCACTGCGGTTTCGGTGGCGCTCAGTGTGATCTGTGGGGCGGGGTCGGCTGGTGCCGCGGTTCCCGGTGCGGGGTGGGACAGCACTGCGCTGAACAGGATTACTGTGCTGGCGGCAGCTGTCCACCGTCGTCGGACGATCATGTGCCCTCCTGACGGATGTCGATGTCTCTGGTCCTCACACCAGTCCATAGATCGACACCTGTCAAGGTTGTGCCTGCCGCACCCCAGGCTTGACCCGCTCCGAGCTGCTGAACGCGGCAGTCGGTCGTTGACTCCCCTGAAACGAGTGCGAGTTCTGGAGCAACCCGCTGCGCCCGACCCCGCGTGACTACCTCGAAACGGGGATCGGAGGCCTGAATGAGCGATCGCGACACGGCGTTCGCCGAGTACTTCGCGGCTCGGTCCGGTGCCATGCGCGGCACCGCGTACCTGCTGTGCGGCGACTGGCACCGTGCCGAGGACCTGGTCCAGACCGCGTTCGTCAAGCTCTACCGGGTCTGGAACCGGATCTCCCGGCACGAGGTGCTTGACAGCTACGTGCGCCAGATCCTGGTCCGCACATTCCTCGACGAGCGACGGCGTGGCTGGTGGCGGCGCGAACGGGTGGTAGGCGAGGACGCCGAGCAGGTGGCCCCGCCGGACGCACCGGAGAGCCGGCTGCTGCTGCTCCAGGCACTGGCCCGCGTGGCACCACGCCAACGTGCCGTGCTGGTCCTCCGCTATTGGGAGGACCTGTCGGTCGAGGACGTCGCGGCGTTGCTGGAGTGCTCTCCGGGGACGGTGAAGAGCCAGGCGGCACGCGGTCTCGACACGTTGCGTGGCCTCCTGGCACCCACCTACAACGAGATCGGTATGGGGGAGCGATGAACGAGGACGAGTTGCGCGCGGGGTTGCGCGGGGAGATGGCGAGCCTCACCCCGCCACCACCATTGAGTACGGCAGCCACGCTTGGCGTGGCCCGGCGGGCGAACGTCCGCCACCGTGCGGTGTGGGCGTCGGTCGGGACTGCGGCCGTCGTGTTGGCGGTCACCGGCTTCGCCGCCGTCGCCACACCGGACGGCCGTGTCTACCAACCCGCGGGTCCTGGTCCGCAGGTCGCGCCGGATGCGTCGGGCGACACCGCGAAGCCGTGGCCGACCGGTCCCGACGGTCGACCCCAGGAGGACCGGACGGCACGGGCCGGCACCAGGTACGACCAGGGGGCCAAACTGCTCCGAGATGTCGTCGCGATCGTGCCCGCCGGCTACAGCACCCCGGACGACCCGCCGAACACCCTCTACGACCAGCGGACCCTGCGGACGCACCAGGCGCAGTTCGAGGACACTGTGAACGGTGTCGACAGGTGGAGTTACATGACCTCCGTGGCCGTGGCGCAGGGCGAGGCCACCGGGCGTGTCATCGTCGAGGTGCACGAGGCGGGCGCCCGCGAACTGCCCACCGAACCGTGTGCCCTGGCCCAGACGTTCTGGGGCATGGAGGGCGAATGTCAGGTCGAGACAGTAGGAGCGGCGCAGGTCGGCGTGGTGGTTCGACCCGGCAGGGACGAGCGGCTGGACCAGTGGTCGGCGTACCGGCACCCGGATGGCGTGGTGGTGTACGTGGCGCAGGGCAAGACGCTCGACGAGCTTCGGCCAGGGCTGACGAAGCTGCCGTTCTCCGTGCCGCAACTGGCGGCCCTCGCGATCGACGAGCGGTTCCACCTGAAGTGACACGGTGATCCCGGCCGCACCGGGTGGGCCCAGGTGCCGCGACCACGCGGTCCACCTGGGCCTTCGTCGTCCCGGTTGACGGGCACCCGTTCGTGGGCCACGGGGACTACGCTCAGCTGCACCGAGCCAGAGGAGGGCCAGTGCGGCGTCGGCTGCGGGGCGTTGCCATGGTGTTGCTCGGCGCGGTGCTGCTGGGCACGCCGGGTCTCGCTCTCGGCTCCTGGTACGGCGGTCGGGGCACCGTGCCGCTCAGCTTCGAACGGGCGACGGGTATCGCGGCGGAGCTTCTCCCGCAGGCCGAGTCGGCCGGCATGCGGTTCGAACGCGGCTTCGGGTACGGCGTTTTCCTCGCTCCGGACGACTTCGGTTCGTCGCGCGCGACATTCCAGTACGGCATCCCCCGCGCCGACTGCGCGCTCTCCGATCAACTGCGCAGCAACGCCGCGGCGAAGGGGTGGCCGACCCTGCACCGGGTCTCGGGCGGCCCGTGCGACGGATGGCGCACCGAGGCGGACGGACTGAACGTCACGCTCAGCCACCGCGACACCGTCTCGACGCTGACCATCGCCCCGGCCGCGCCGGACGGTTTCCTCGCCACCGCCCTTGCCGGCGCCCTGCTCGGCGCAACCGCCGGCGCGGCGCTGTTCTGGTGGGTGGCGCGACGACGTCCACCCGTACCCCGGGTGACGCGCACACTGCTGACCGTCGCCCTGCTGCCGGGCACTCTGCTCACCTGCCAGGGCCTCGCCTCGCACGGGCTCGCCGACCCGGTCTGGCCTCTCTGGCGGGCACTTGCGCCACTGCTGTGGCCGCTGTCGCTCGCGACAGTGCTGGCCGTGTTGATCATCGGCGTGCGACGACGCAGGCAGCCGGATACCGCAGCCCCGTCGGCAGTCGCTCCGGACGGGGTCGGCCCACCCGTAAGCACCACGTGACAGGGGAGTGGTCGACCGGCCAGGGGCCGGGGATGAAGCCTCCGACCTGGGTCGGTGGCCGTTGGAGCGGGCGACGAGAATCGAACTCGCGTAGTCAGTTTGGAAGACTGAAGCTCTACCATTGAGCTACGCCCGCGTGCGCCTCGCCGAAACAAGGTGCACCCACATCGTACCCAATGTCGAAGCCCGACGCGTAACCGCGCCACCGCCTCGCGGTGCCCGGGCACGTCGTGAGGCCCGCCCATCGGCGACGGCGCCGTCTTGATCCACTCGGGTTCGCCGATATCGCGGTATCCGAGCGCCCGGGATACCCCGACTTCGCCGACACGGAGTGGATCAACCCGCAGCGCGGCAGCGTGCGGTTCACAAGTGGGCGGTCTGCGCCCTTTCGGGAGATCTGTCCGGGTGGCGGATGCCCCGGCACCGCCTGGGGCGCGACGACGGCATAGACTGCTCGTCGCCACGGGGTGTGGCGCAGCTTGGTAGCGCACTCGCTTTGGGAGCGAGGGGCCGTGGGTTCAAATCCCGCCACCCCGACTGTCGTCCGCGGCCGGGCCGACCCGGGTGCCGCCCAGTGCGGTCCCCGGGCGATGCCGGAGCGTCAGGCCGGCTCGCCTACACTCGATGGGCTGAATCACGCCCAGACTCAACTGAGATCCGTCAAGGAGTACGCCTGTGAAGAGCACCGTCGAGACTCTGAGCCCGACGCGCGTGCGGCTCGCCATCGAGGTGCCGTTCGTCGAGCTCGAGCCGAGCCTCAAGAAGGCGTACCGGGAGATCGGTTCGCAGGTCCAGGTTCCGGGCTTCCGCCGGGGCAAGGTGCCGACCGCCGTGATCGACCAGCGGGTCGGCCGGGGCACCGTCCTCAACGAGGCGGTCCAGGAGGCCATCCCGGAGAACATCCTCGCCGCGGTGCGTGAGCACGACCTCAAGACGCTGGGGCGCCCCGAGGTCGAGATCACCGAGTTCAACGACGGTGACTCGCTGAACTTCACCGCCGAGGTCGACGTTCGCCCGGAGATCACCATCCCGGACGCGTCGACCATCGAGGTGGTCGTCGACGAGCTGCAGATCGACGAGAGCGAGATCGACGAGCAGGTGAAGAACCTGCGGGAGCGGTTCGCCACCCTCAAGACGGTCGAGCGGGCCGCCGCCGAGGGTGACTACGTCCAGATCGACCTCAACGCCACCGTCGACGGCGAGGACGTGCCGGGCGGCCAGGCCAGCAACATCTCCCACGAGGTGGGCAGCAAGCAGCTCCTCCCGGGCCTCGACGAGGCAGTGGTCGGCCTCGCCGCCGGCGACGACACCACCTTCACCACCCAGCTGGTCGGCGGCGACTTCGCCGGTCGCGACGCCGAGGTGGCGGTGACCGTGCGCACGGTCAAGGAGAAGGAGCTGCCCGAGCTGAACGACGAGTTCGCCCAGATGGCGAGCGAGTTCGACACGATCGAGGAGCTGCGCGGCGACCTGCGTTCGCGGGTCACCCAGGGCAAGCAGGTCGAGCAGATCTACGCCGCTCGGGACAAGGCCCTGGCGCAGCTGGTCGAGGCCGCCGAGATCCCGGCCCCGGAGGGTGTCGTCCGCGAGGAGGTCGAGAGCCGCAAGCAGGCGATGGTCGACCAGCTGGAGCGGATCGGCGCCTCGATGGAGGAGTACCTCGCGGCCGAGGACAAGACCGAGGAGCAGATCGACGCCGAGCTGACCGAGGCGGCGACCGAGGGCGTCAAGGTCCAGCTCCTGCTGGACACGCTGGCCGACGCCGAGGACGTGCAGGTCTCCGACGACGAGTTCGGGCACGAGATCGTGCACCGGGCGCAGCGCGCCGGCATGGCCCCGCAGCAGTACTACGACCAGCTGGTGCGCTCCGGCGCGGCCGCCGCCGTCTTCGGCGACGTGCGGCGGGGCAAGGCGCTCGCGTCCGTCATGGAGCGGATCACGATCAAGGACGCGGCCGGCAACGGCATCACCCTTGACGCGCTGCGCGCCGCCAACGAGGCCGAGCACAACCACCAGCACTGATCGTCGGGTGCGGCCGCCGTCCGCCGCTGTGCGGTGGACGGCGGCCGAATCCTTTCCCCGGGTACGCCGGGAGCCCGCGCCGCGGGTGTGCCCGACACAGCTGCGCTGAGAGCGAACAGTGCCCCGACCGGGACTCTGCCGCCCCGCACACCGGTTAGTGTCGGGAAAGACGGTACGGAGAGCGAAGGGCTGCCATGACCGACATGCACATCCCCAAGAAGTCGCTCCGGGCGATTGACGCGCGCGGTGGCGACTCCATTGGCAACCTCGACGACTCGGTCTACAACCGGTTGCTCAAGGAACGCATCATCTTCCTGGGCAGTGAGGTGACCGACCAGGTCGCCAACCGCATCTGCGCGCAGCTGCTGCTGCTCGCCGCGGAGGACCCGGACCGCGACATCAACCTGTGGATCAACTCGCCGGGTGGCTCGGTCTACTCCGGCATGGCGATCTACGACACCATGCAGTTCATCGACAACGACGTGTCGACCGTGGCGATGGGCATGGCGGCCTCGATGGGCCAGCTGCTGCTCTGCGCGGGCACCAAGGGCAAGCGTTACGCCCTGCCGCACGCCCGGATCATGATGCACCAGCCGTCCGGCGGCCTGGGCGGCACGGCGTCCGACATCGCCATCCAGGCGGAGCAGATGCTCTACACGAAGCGGATGTTCCAGGAGCGGGTCGCGCACCACACCGGCCAAGACCAGTCGCAGATCGAGGCGGACTCGGACCGGGACCGTTGGTTCACCGCCCAGGAGGCCATGGACTACGGCTTCATCGACAAGGTGATCATCGGGGCCGCTCAGGTTCCGGATGGCGCCGGGACCCTGAGCTGAGGAGCTGACGATGACTGATCTGAGCCTGCCGCCCCAGTTCGCGGCCGTGCACAACCGTTATGTGTTGCCGTCGTTCGTGGAGCGCACGTCGTACGGGGTCAAGGAGTCCAACCCGTACAACAAGCTCTTCGAGGACCGGATCATCTTCCTCGGCGTCCAGGTGGACGATGCGTCGGCCAACGACGTGATGGCCCAGCTGCTGACGCTCGAGGGCACCGACCCGGACCGCGACATCATCATGTACATCAACTCGCCGGGTGGCTCGTTCACCGCCATGACGGCGATCTACGACACCATGCAGTACGTCCGTCCGGACATCCAGACGGTCTGCCTCGGGCAGGCCGCCAGTGCGGCGGCGGTGCTGCTGTCGGCGGGCACCCCGGGTAAGCGGATGGCGCTTCCGAACTCGCGGATCATCATCCACCAGCCGGCCACCGAGGGCGGCTACGGGCAGGGCTCGGACATCGAGATCCAGGCTCGGGAGATCCTGCGGATGCGGACGCAGCTGGAGGACATGCTGTCCCGCCACTGCAACCGGCCGATCGAGCAGGTTCGCAAGGACATCGACCGTGACAAGATCATGACGGCCGAGGAGTCCAAGGAGTACGGGCTGGTCGACACGATCCTGACCAGCCGCAAGAAGGGTTTGCTGGCCGCGCAGGCCGCCAGCTGAGCAGTACCGGGTCAGAGGTTGGCCGGGGCGTGAAGTTCCCGGCCGACCTCTGACACACCCGTTTTGGGGGTCGGAGATTGCCCCGGCAGCGGGTAACGTCGGGTCCGTACCGCTTCGCCGGTCGGGCCGGTGGGGTGAACCAGCCGGGCGGCGCGCAGCGTCAGCAGGTCAGGGGCCGGGGTTCCGGCCGATGAGTGCAGGGAGAACGTAGGTGGCACGGATCGGTGACGGCGGCGACCTACTGAAATGCTCCTTCTGCGGCAAGTCGCAGAAGCAGGTCAAGAAGCTCATCGCGGGCCCAGGGGTCTACATCTGCGACGAGTGCATCGATCTCTGCAACGAGATCATCGAAGAGGAGCTGGCCGAGTCCGGCGAGGTGAAGTGGGAAGAGCTTCCCAAGCCGATGGAGATCTGCCAGTTCCTCGACAACTACGTCGTCGGGCAGGATCAGGCCAAGAAGGCCCTCGCGGTGGCGGTCTACAACCACTACAAGCGGATCCAGGCCGAGGCGGCCAACGCTCCCGGCTCCGGCAGTGATGCCGTCGAGCTGGCCAAGTCCAACATCCTGCTGCTCGGCCCGACCGGGTGCGGCAAGACCCACCTGGCGCAGACCCTCGCCCGGATGTTGAACGTCCCGTTCGCCATCGCCGACGCCACGGCGCTGACCGAGGCGGGCTATGTGGGCGAGGACGTCGAGAACATCCTGCTCAAGCTGATCCAGGCCGCGGACTACGACATCAAGCGCGCCGAGACCGGCATCATCTACATCGACGAGGTCGACAAGATCGCCCGTAAGTCGGAGAACCCGTCGATCACGCGCGACGTCTCCGGCGAGGGCGTGCAGCAGGCGCTGCTCAAGATGCTCGAGGGCACCGTGGCCAACGTGCCACCGCAGGGTGGGCGCAAGCACCCGCACCAGGAGTTCATCCAGATCGACACGACCAACGTGCTGTTCATCTGCGGTGGTGCGTTCGCCGGTCTGGATCAGATCATCGAGTCCCGCACCGGGCAGGGCGGCACCGGCTTCGGTGCCCGGCTCCGGTCGGTGTCCGAGCGGTCGACCGATGACATCTTCAGCCAGGTCATGCCGGAAGACATGCTCAAGTTCGGGTTGATCCCGGAGTTCGTCGGCCGGCTCCCGGTGATCACCAACGTGCGCAGCCTGGACCGTAGCGCCCTGGTGCGCATCCTCACCGAGCCGCGCAACGCGCTGGTCCGGCAATATCAGCGCCTGTTCGAGCTGGACGGGGTGGAGCTGGAGTTCGACGAGCCGGCGTTGGAGGCGATCGCCGACCAGGCCATGCTGCGGGGCACCGGTGCCCGTGGTCTGCGGGCCATCATCGAAGAGGTCCTGCTCTCCGCGATGTACGAGGTGCCGAGCAACCCGGACGCCGCCCGGGTGCTGATCACCCGCGAGGTCGTGCTGGAAAACGTCAACCCGACGATCGTGCCGCGCGAGTTCACCGGGCGACGGGCCCGGCGCGAGCGCGAGGAGAAGTCGGCCTGATCCTCCCCGTCACACGCCACACGCCGGCCGCTCAGTCCTGACGCGGCCGGCGTGATCGCGTTCGGCGGTCCCACTCGCCCGACGGGGTGACGGTCACCATCATCAGCCGAGCCGGTTCGGTGGTGTCGTTGCGATAGCCGTGTTCCCGGTCGGCGTGGAACTCAATGGTCTCCCCGGCCCGTACGCCGTGGTCCTGGCCGTCGACGCGGACGACCACAGCGCCGGTGAGGACGTGCAGCACCTCCCGTGTGCCGCGCGGGTGGTCGGCGGACCGGTGATCCTCGCCCGGCGCGAGCTGCCAGTCCCACAGTTCGACGAGGTCCGGCTCGCCCAGGCCGCTCAGCAGGCGGGCGGTGCCGCCGTGCTCACCCTGCCAGAGGACCGGCGCCTGGGCCGCTGAGGTGATCTTCACGGCCTGTTCCTCGGCCGGCTCCAGAAGTTGGGCGATGTTGACGCCGAAGGCGTCCGCGACCCGGCACAGCGTGCCGACGCTCGGGTTGGTGCGCGCGCCCTCGATCTGCACGAGCATTCCCTTGCTCACCCCGGACCGGCCGGCCAACTCCTCGAAGGACCAGCCTCGGGCGGCCCGTAGGTCGCGTACCTGTCGGGCCACCGCGGCGGTCACCGCGCCCACCCGATCCGTTCCCGCCTCGGTCATTAAACTATCCCTCACGGTCACTATTATGGTACGACAATGGCATGCTCCCCATTGTCCTGGCAACGGTGGCCGCCGTCGCGTTCGGCATCGCCGACTTCTCCGGCGGCAAGGCGTCCCGTCGTGCCAACCCGATCGCCGTCACCGTCGTCTCCCAACTCCTGAGCGTCCCACTGCTGGTCATCCTCGTCGTGGCGGTGCCCGGCACCCCGACCGCAGGTGACATCGCCTGGGGTCTGCTCGCCGGGGTGGCCGGCGCCGGCGGGGTCATGCTGCTCTACCGAGCCCTCGCGGGCGGGATGATGGCCGTCGTGGCGCCGGTCACCGCCATCACCGCCGCCGTGGTACCGATCATCGCCGGCCTGTTCACCGCGTCCTTCCCCGGTGCCCTGGCGCTCGCCGGTGCGGGTCTCGCGGTGCTGGCGATCGCCCTGGTCAGCCTGGGGGAGAGTGGGGGAGGGAAGGGTGTCCCGGCACGCCTCGTCGGGCTCGCCCTCGCCGCCGGCGCGCTCTTCGGTGTCTTCTTCACCCTCCTCGGCCAGGCCGACGAGAGCGCCGGGATGTGGCCGGTGGCGGCGGTACGGGCCAGCTCGATCGCCGTCGGCCTCGCGCTGGCCGCCGGCGCCGGCGTGCGCCTGCGACTCGAACGACGGGTGCTGGGTTGGGCGGCGGTCGCCGGTCTGCTGGACAGTGCCGCCAACGGGCTGTTCCTGGCCGCGGCTGCCCGGGGTCACCTGAGCATCGTCGCGGCGATCGCCGCGCTCTACCCGGCCAGCACCGTCCTGCTGGCGTTGGCCGTCGACCGGGAGCGACTGCGCCCGGTCCAGGTCGCCGGGCTCGGGTTCGCCGCCGGGGCTCTGGTGTTGGCCAGCCTCTGACGCTGTCCACGCCGGCCCCTCCGGTCGTACCCTGTGCTCATGCGTGTCGCCGTCTGCCAGCTGAACGCCCGGGACGACCGCAAGGCCAACCTGGCCGCCGCGGAGGTCCTGCTGGAACGTGCCGCGGCGGGTGGCGCCGACCTGGCCGTCCTACCCGAGTACGTCGACTACCTCGGCCCGGCCGCCGGGTTGCCCGACCCGGAGCCCGTGGACGGAGAGGTCGGCAGCTTCTTCGCCGGAATCGCCCGGCGGCTCGGGATCTGGTTGGTGGCCGGCTCGTTCCACGAGGCCGGTCCCGACCCGGAGCGCACCTGGAACACGTCGCTGGTCTTCGACCGCACCGGCAGCCTGGCCGCGAGCTACCGAAAGATCCATCTGTACGACGTCGAGATCCCCGGTCGGGTCTCCTATCTGGAGTCCGCAACCGTCGCGCCCGGGGTCCAACCGGTGGTGGTGGACGTCGAGGGTCTGCGGGTCGGTCTGTCGATCTGCTACGACCTGCGCTTCCCGGAGCTGTACCGGCTGCTCGCCACCGATGGTGGAGCGCACCTGCTGGTGGTGCCGGCGGCATTCATGATGCACACCGGGCGGGACCACTGGGAGGTCCTGCTGCGGGCCCGGGCGATCGAGAACCAGTGCTTCGTGGCAGCGGCAGGTCAGACCGGCGACCACGAGCCAGGCCGTACCTGCTTCGGTCACAGCATGGTGGTCGACCCGTGGGGGACGGTCCTCACGCAGCTACCGGACGGCCCTGGTGTGTCGGTCGTCGACCTGGACCTCGACCGCCTCGCCACGATCCGGGCCGAGCTGCCCAGCCTGGCGAACCGTCGGCTGTAGAGCCTCAGCCCTCCAGCAGGACGCCGATCACCGCGAAGCCGACGATCGCCGCAGCGGTGACCAACAGCGCCGTGGTCATCCGGGACCTGCCCCGCCGGGCGAGCCGTCCGACCGACAGCACAAGGACGACGAGCACGACCGCGCCGATCACCACCTGCCAGAACGGCAGGAGGAGACCGAGCAGCGCCTCCTCGGCGAACACCCTGGCCCCGCGCCCGGACTCATCCATGCCTGACACTCTGGCACGTCGGCGCAGCCTGCGTCCCCCGGCTGGCCAGGGCCTGTCGCCCGAGCTGCGTCCGAGGCCGCGTGAGCCGCTCGGCCAAACCAGTGATGAACCCTGATTTGCCTTCTCCGGGCCGTCCGCGTAACTTTCTCTCTGCACGGGGGAGGCCGGACAAACCGGCTGAGAACGGGCGCCGGGCTCGTGGCGGCGACGCCGAGCGAGACCGAGGATCGGGCGGTGCGGAACACTCCGGATACGGAGTTGCGAACGCGAAGCCGACCGGGTAGAGTTCTGAAGCCGGTAGGAGCCGGGCGGAGAGCCGCGAAGCGGCGATCGGCCGGTCTGCGGCTTCCCACGACAGTAGCGACCGCCGGATACGGCGTGCGTCATCGTGGAATCGGACGAGCCACATTGATCGCCTCGAACATGAGGTTGACAATGAAAGTTCGACCAAGTAAGTTTGAGCGGTTGCCCCGGTTGGGGTTCCACTGAGTGTGGGGCTTCTGGTCGGTGTGTGGTTGTTCTTTGAGAACTCAACAGGGTGCTTGTAAAGCCAGTGCCAATTATGATTTATACCCCGGACTGGTCAGGCCTTTGGTTTGGCTGGTTGGGATTCCTTTGGCAACAATTTGTTTGTTGCCGGGATTGCTGTTCAACTAATTTTTTGTTGGAGAGTTTGATCCTGGCTCAGGACGAACGCTGGCGGCGTGCTTAACACATGCAAGTCGAGCGGAAAGGCCCTTCGGGGTACTCGAGCGGCGAACGGGTGAGTAACACGTGAGCAACCTGCCCCAAGCTTTGGGATAACCCTCGGAAACGGGGGCTAATACCGAATAGGACCTGGCCCCGCATGGGGTTGGGTGGAAAGTTTTTCGGCTTGGGATGGGCTCGCGGCCTATCAGCTTGTTGGTGGGGTGATGGCCTACCAAGGCGACGACGGGTAGCCGGCCTGAGAGGGCGACCGGCCACACTGGGACTGAGACACGGCCCAGACTCCTACGGGAGGCAGCAGTGGGGAATATTGCACAATGGGCGGAAGCCTGATGCAGCGACGCCGCGTGAGGGATGACGGCCTTCGGGTTGTAAACCTCTTTCAGCAGGGACGAAGCGAGAGTGACGGTACCTGCAGAAGAAGCACCGGCCAACTACGTGCCAGCAGCCGCGGTAAGACGTAGGGTGCGAGCGTTGTCCGGATTTATTGGGCGTAAAGAGCTCGTAGGCGGCTTGTCGCGTCGACCGTGAAAACTTGGGGCTCAACCCCAAGCCTGCGGTCGATACGGGCAGGCTAGAGTTCGGTAGGGGAGACTGGAATTCCTGGTGTAGCGGTGAAATGCGCAGATATCAGGAGGAACACCGGTGGCGAAGGCGGGTCTCTGGGCCGATACTGACGCTGAGGAGCGAAAGCGTGGGGAGCGAACAGGATTAGATACCCTGGTAGTCCACGCTGTAAACGTTGGGCGCTAGGTGTGGGGGGCCTCTCCGGTTCCCTGTGCCGCAGCTAACGCATTAAGCGCCCCGCCTGGGGAGTACGGCCGCAAGGCTAAAACTCAAAGGAATTGACGGGGGCCCGCACAAGCGGCGGAGCATGCGGATTAATTCGATGCAACGCGAAGAACCTTACCTGGGTTTGACATGGCCGCAAAACCTCCAGAGATGGGGGGTCCTTCGGGGGCGGTCACAGGTGGTGCATGGCTGTCGTCAGCTCGTGTCGTGAGATGTTGGGTTAAGTCCCGCAACGAGCGCAACCCTCGTTCGATGTTGCCAGCGCGTTATGGCGGGGACTCATCGAAGACTGCCGGGGTCAACTCGGAGGAAGGTGGGGATGACGTCAAGTCATCATGCCCCTTATGTCCAGGGCTTCACGCATGCTACAATGGCCGGTACAATGGGCTGCGATACCGTGAGGTGGAGCGAATCCCAAAAAGCCGGTCTCAGTTCGGATCGGGGTCTGCAACTCGACCCCGTGAAGTCGGAGTCGCTAGTAATCGCAGATCAGCAACGCTGCGGTGAATACGTTCCCGGGCCTTGTACACACCGCCCGTCACGTCACGAAAGTCGGCAACACCCGAAGCCGGTGGCCCAACCCTTGTGGAGGGAGCCGTCGAAGGTGGGGCTGGCGATTGGGACGAAGTCGTAACAAGGTAGCCGTACCGGAAGGTGCGGCTGGATCACCTCCTTTCTAAGGAGCACCTTCCACCGAAAGGTGGTAAGGAGCCCGCGGCCTACGAATGTTGGGTCGGGGTGCTCGAATGGCGGAGACACTGGCAAGTTTTGCCCTGGCAACGGCCGGCGGCGCCTAGTACAGCCACCCTCGGGTGGTGGGAACGGATGCTTCTGGTGCGGCTGAGGGAGAATGTAAGCACCCTGTTGGGTCCTGAAAGAACAACCATCGTGTTGTTGTTTCAGAGACGTCGCTGGCCCTCCGTGGTGGGGGCTGGGAGTCTGCCAGGCATGGCCTGGCCTCACATACCGCTAACCGTTGGTGTTGGGTTTGGTGTGGGGCTGTTGGGGTTGTGGGTTGGTCGTTTGTTGAGAATTGCACAGTGGACGCGAGCATCTTTGTGGTCAAGTTGTCAAGGGCGAACGGTGAATGCCTTGGCACCAGGAGCCGATGAAGGACGTGGGAGGCCGCGATAGGCCTGGGGGAGCTGTCAACCAAGCTGTGATCCCAGGGTGTCCGAATGGGGAAACCTGGCACCAGTCATGTGGTGTCACCCACACCTGAACACATAGGGTGTGTGGAGGGAACGCGGGGAAGTGAAACATCTCAGTACCCGTAGGAAGAGAAAACAAATAGTGATTCCGTGAGTAGTGGCGAGCGAAAGCGGATTGAGGCTAAACCGGCTGCGTGTGATACCTGTCAGGGGTTGCGTGGTCGGGGTTGTGGGACCCTGCTGAACAAGCTGACACTTGTTCGAGGAGTTACAAAGTTGGTGGCTAGTCGAACAGTCTGGAATGGCTGACCGTAGACGGTGAAAGTCCGGTAGGTGAAAGTTGCTGACCTTCTGTGGGTGTTCCCGAGTAGCGGCGGACCCCTGAAATCTGCCGTGAATCTGCCAGGACCACCTGGTAAGCCTAAATACTTCCTGGTGACCGATAGCGGACGAGTACCGTGAGGGAATGGTGAAAAGTACCCCGGGAGGGGAGTGAAATAGTACCTGAAACCGTTCGCCTACAATCCGTCGGAGCCTTGCGGGGTGACGGCGTGCCTTTTGAAGAATGAGCCTGCGAGTTAGTGGCATGTGGCGAGGTTAACCCGTGTGGGGGAGCCGTAGCGAAAGCGAGTCTGAATAGGGCGATTCAGTCGCGTGTCCTAGACCCGAAGCGGAGTGATCTAGCCATGGGCAGGCTGAAGCGCGGGTAAGACCGCGTGGAGGGCCGAACCCACCAATGTTGAAAAATTGGGGGATGACCTGTGGTTAGGGGTGAAAGGCCAATCAAACTCCGTGATAGCTGGTTCTCCCCGAAATGCATTTAGGTGCAGCGTCGCGTGTTTCTTGCCGGAGGTAGAGCACTGGATGGTCTAGGGGGCCCACAAGCTTACCGAAATCAGCCAAACTCCGAATGCCGGTAAGTGAGAGCGCGGCAGTGAGACTGCGGGGGATAAGCTTCGTAGTCGAGAGGGAAACAGCCCAGATCACCAGCTAAGGCCCCTAAGCGTGTGCTAAGTGGAAAAGGATGTGGGGTCGCATAGACAACCAGGAGGTTGGCTTAGAAGCAGCCACCCTTTAAAGAGTGCGTAATAGCTCACTGGTCAAGTGGTTCCGCGCCGACAATGTAGCGGGGCTCAAGCACACCGCCGAAGCTGTGGCATTCACATTTTAACCACGCGTGCCCTTGATGGTGCGTGCAGGTGTGTGGATGGGTAGGGGAGCGTCGTGCCGCGAGTGAAGCAGCGGGGTGACCCAGTTGTGGACGCGGCACGAGTGAGAATGCAGGCATGAGTAGCGAAAGAAGGGTGAGAAACCCTTCCGCCGGATGACCAAGGGTTCCAGGGCCAGGCTAATCCGCCCTGGGTGAGTCGGGACCTAAGGCGAGGCCGAGAGGCGTAGTCGATGGACAACGGGTTGATATTCCCGTACCCGCGAAAGAGCGACCCTGACGAACCTCGTTGTGCTAACCACCCAAACTGACGGAGACCTTCGGGTTGATGTTGGGGAGCGTGGGAACCTGGCGGGTAGTAGTCAAGCGATGGGGTGACGCAGGAAGGTAGCTGAGCCCGGCCGGTGGTTGTGCCGGGGTAAGCGTGTAGGCCGTGGTGTAGGCAAATCCGCACCGCATGAAGGCTGAGACGTGATGCCGAGCCGATTCAGGTGAAGTCAGTGATCCTATGCTGCCGAGAAAAGCCTCTAGCGAGTTCTTAGCGGCCCGTACCCCAAACCGACACAGGTGGTCAGGTAGAGAATACCGAGGCGATCGGGCGAACTGTGGTTAAGGAACTCGGCAAATTGCCCCCGTAACTTAGGGAGAAGGGGGGCCGGAGACGTGAAGCCCCGCGCGGGTGGAGCGTTGTATGGCCGCAGAGAGCAGGGGGAAGCGACTGTTTACTAAAAACACAGGTCCATGCGAAGAAGTAATTCGATGTATATGGACTGACGCCTGCCCGGTGCTGGAACGTTAAGGGGACCTGTTAGCTCTTCGGGGCGAAGCGGAGAACTTAAGCGCCAGTAAACGGCGGTGGTAACTATAACCATCCTAAGGTAGCGAAATTCCTTGTCGGGTAAGTTCCGACCTGCACGAATGGCGTAACGACTTCCCCACTGTCTCAACCACAGGCCCGGCGAAATTGCAGTACGAGTAAAGATGCTCGTTACGCGCGGCAGGACGGAAAGACCCCGGGACCTTTACTATAGCTTGACATTGGTACTCGAATTAGCTTGTGTAGGATAGGTGGGAGCCGGTGAAGTCCATACGCCAGTATGGGTGGAGGCAATCTTGAAATACCACTCTGGTTGATTTGGGTATCTAACTTCGGACCGTTATCCGGTTCAGGGACAGTGTCTGGTGGGTAGTTTAACTGGGGCGGTTGCCTCCTAAAAGGTAACGGAGGCGCCCAAAGGTTCCCTCAGCCTGGTTGGCAATCAGGTGTTGAGTGCAAGTACACAAGGGAGCTTGACTGTGAGACTGACAGGTCGAGCAGGGACGAAAGTCGGGACTAGTGATCCGGCACTTGCGAGTGGAAGCGGTGTCGCTCAACGGATAAAAGGTACCCCGGGGATAACAGGCTGATCTTCCCCAAGAGTCCATATCGACGGGATGGTTTGGCACCTCGATGTCGGCTCGTCGCATCCTGGGGCTGTAGCAGGTCCCAAGGGTTGGGCTGTTCGCCCATTAAAGCGGTACGCGAGCTGGGTTTAGAACGTCGTGAGACAGTTCGGTCCCTATCCGCCGTGCGCGTAGGATACTTGAGAAGGGCTGTCCCTAGTACGAGAGGACCGGGACGGACGAACCTCTGGTGTGCCAGTTGTCCTGCCAAGGGCACGGCTGGTTAGCTACGTTCGGAAGGGATAACCGCTGAAAGCATCTAAGCGGGAAGCCTGCTTCAAGATGAGGTATCCCACCCACTTTGGTGGGGTAAGGCCCCCAGCTAGACGACTGGGTTGATAGGCCGGAAATGTAAGCCCGGTAACGGGTTCAGTTGACCGGTACTAATAGGCCGAGGACTTGACTACTAAGCTGCTACGCGTCCACTGTGCAACTCTGAACAAGCGAACACCCACGTGTGTGTGCCGGGGTTGTTTGATATGTTCATAGAGTTACGGCGGTCATGGCGGAGGGGAAACGCCCGGTTACATTCCGAACCCGGAAGCTAAGCCCTCCAGCGCCGATGGTACTGCACTCGTGAGGGTGTGGGAGAGTAGGACGCCGCCGGACAATCTTCCAGAAAAGGCCACCCCCGTTCGGGGGTGGCCTTTTCTGCGTTCCCGCACCCTTGTGCAGGCGGTCGACACCCCGCCGGGGGCGTACCCTCGACGTGATCCACTCCAGGTCGCCGGTATGGCGGTATCTCCCGCGGTGGATACCGCCGTATCGGCGAAACGAAGTCGATCACCGCGACGCGAGCTCGGCCACCGCGCGCGAGGCTCGGCCACCGGGCGTGAGGTTTGGCCACCGGGCGTGAGGTTTGGCCACCGCGTGTGAGGCTCGGCGCCGCTAGGTTGGACGCGTGGACGACGTTCTGATCGCTCTGGTGGTCGCAGCCTGCGTGGCGGCGATCCTGGGGGTCCTCACGTGGCTGGGAGTGCGGGTACGCCGTCGTGGCATCGGTGGTGAGGTCATGGGCCCGTTCGAGGAGATGTGGCATCCCGCCGCGCGCCGGTTCCGCGCCGAGATCCGCGTGCAGGAGGCGCGTACGGTGCCGATGCCACCGCAGGGTGCCAGGAAGCGCCCGGGTCAGGGCGGTGACCTGACGGGCACTGGGGCTCGGATCAGCCCCGGGTCTGCATCTCGCTGCGGAGGTTGCGCATCAGGCCGCCGGCGTCGCTGACCGACCGACCCGGGAACATGGCCATCACGACGCTGCCGTGGTCCGCCCAACCGCACACCGCGAAGTCGCCACCCTCGCCACTGGTGCTGCCGCACTTCATCACGCCACCGAGATCGCCGGCGGGTGACTCGCGCAGGCCGTCCACCGAGCCGGTCTCGTCCGACATGAGGCGGAAGAGGCTGTCGAGGTCTCGCTCCGGCTGCCACAGCAGTGTGGTGCCCCCGAAGATGAGCACCGAGCGCTTGTCGTCGGCCGGGTCGCGGTAGACGGTGCCGAAACTGCGGTCCAGCTCGATGTTCGCGGCCAGGCCACTGCGCAGGTAGTCGGCGGTGCTCTTGGCTCGCTCGCTGTCGTCGCGGGTCAGACCCGCCACCCGATCGGGTGAGGTCAGTTGGGTGTCCTTCTGCTGCGCCACCCGCCACCCGCCGACGCCCAGCACACCGGCGCCCGCGAGGCCGACCACCAGCGCGATCGCCCAGCCGATCTTGCGGCGCCGGGACCAGCCGCCGGACCGCTCGTCGGGGTCGCCCCCGGAGTCCCGGGTGCTGAGCTGGATCGGCTCCTCGCTCAGCTCGACCGGCTCGTGACTGCCGTCGAGCGAGCGGTCGGTGAGATGTGCGTCGGACATAGCCGACACCGTACGCGAACGAGAGGTGGCGCACGTCAGGTCCGGAGAAGCCCTCCGTAGACTTGTCAGGTGACCGAGAGACTGGATGCCCACCGCCCCGACGCCCCGACCCTTGCCGGCCAGTACCAGCCGGGTGAGGTAGAGCAGCGACGGTACGAGCAGTGGGTAGCCGGCGGGCACTTCCGGGCCTCCGCCGACAGCGACAAGCCCCCCTTCACCATCGTCATTCCGCCGCCGAACGTCACCGGCTCGCTGCACATGGGCCACGCGTTCGAGCACACCCTCATGGACGCGTTGACCCGGCGTAAGCGGATGCAGGGCTTCGAGGCGCTGTGGCTGCCCGGCATGGACCACGCCGGCATCGCCACCCAGAACCTGGTCGAGCGTCAGCTCGCCGCCGAGGGGTTGTCCCGGCACGACCTCGGCCGGGAAAAGTTCGTCGAGCGGGTCTGGCAGTGGAAGGCCGAGTCCGGCGGCAAGATCCTCGGCCAGATGCGCCGCCTGGGAGACTCCGTCGACTGGGACCGGGAGCGCTTCACCATGGACGCCGGCCTGAGCCGTGCCGTCCAGACGATCTTCAAGAAGCTCTTCGACGACGGCCTCATCTACCGGGCCAACCGGATCATCAACTGGTGCCCACGCTGCCTGACCGCGCTTTCGGACATCGAGGTCGAGCACACCGACGACGACGGCGAGCTGATCTCGATCCGCTACAGCGACGAGGTCGTGGTGGCCACCACCCGGGCCGAGACGATGCTCGGGGACACCGCCGTGGCGGTGCACCCCGACGACGAGCGCTACCAGCACCTGATCGGCACCGAGGTCGAGCTTCCGCTCACCGGCCGACGGATCCCGATCGTCGCCGACGCGCACGTCGACCCGTCCTTCGGCACCGGCATGGTCAAGGTGACGCCCGCGCACGACCCGAACGACTTCGAGATCGGGCAGCGGCACGACCTGCCCTCGCTGACCGTCATGGACGAGCGCGGCGTCATCACCGTTCCCGGCCCGTTCGAGGGGCTGGACCGCTTCGAGGCGCGGCCTGCGATCGTCGCGGCGTTGCGTGAGCAGGGTCTGATCGTCGCCGAGAAGCGGCCGTACGTGCACGCGGTGGGTCACTGTTCGCGCTGCAAGACGACCGTGGAGCCGCGGCTGTCGTTGCAGTGGTTCGTCAACACCGCCCCGCTGGCGCAGGCCGCCGGTGACGCGGTGCGCGACGGTCGGGTCCGTATCGAGCCGGCCGAGTTGGCCAAGCGTTACTTCGCCTGGGTCGACAACATGCACGACTGGTGCATCTCCCGCCAGCTCTGGTGGGGGCACCGCATCCCGGTCTGGTACGGCCCGGCGGGTGAGATCGTCTGCGTCGGCCCGGACGAGGCGCCGCCGACCGGCGAGGGCTGGCACCAGGACGAGGACGTCCTGGACACCTGGTTCTCCAGCGGCCTGTGGCCGTTCTCCACCCTGGGCTGGCCCGAGCAGACCCCGGACCTGGCGAAGTTCTACCCGACCAGTGTGCTGGTCACCGGGTACGACATCCTGTTCTTCTGGGTCGCCCGGATGATGATGTTCGGCCTCTACGCGATGGACGGCCGGCCGCCCTTCGACGTGGTCGCGCTGCACGGGATGGTCCGCGACCAGTTCGGCAAGAAGATGTCGAAGTCGTTCGGCAACGTGGTCGACCCGCTGGACTGGATCGACCGCTACGGTGCCGACGCCACCAGGTTCACCCTGGCGCGGGGCGCGAACCCCGGCCAGGACGTCCCGGTCAGCGAGGAGTGGTGCCAGGGCTCCCGTAACTTCTGCAACAAGCTCTGGAACGCCACCCGGTTCGCGCTGATGAACGGCGCGCACACCACCGGTGACCTGCCGCCCGTCGAGCAGCTCTCCACCGTCGACCGGTGGATCCTGTCCCGGCTGGCGCACGTCACCGCCGAGGTCGACGAACAGTTCGAGGCGTACGAGTTCGCGAAGGTGTGCGACCTGCTCTACCACTTCGCCTGGGACGACGTCTGCGACTGGTACGTGGAGCTGAGCAAGCCGGTGCTCGCCGAGGGCGGCGAGCGGGCGGACGTCAGCCGCCGGGTGCTCGGGCACGTGCTCGACCAGCTGCTGCGGCTGCTGCATCCGGTCATCCCGTTCGTCACCGAGGAGCTGTGGCTCGCGCTGACCGGCGGCGAGACGGTGCAGGCCGCCTCCTGGCCGGTGGCCGACCGAGCGCTCATCGACGATGCCGCCGAGGCCGAGCTGGTGAGCGTGCAGCGGGTGGTCACCGAAATCCGCCGGTTCCGCTCCGACCAGGGGCTGCGTCCGACGCAGCGGGTGGCAGCCCGACTCGACGGGCTGGCCGGTGCGGGCATCGCCGCCCACGAGCCGCTGATCCGTTCGCTGGTCCGGCTGGACCCGGCCGGTGACGACTTCCAGGCCAGCGCCACGCTGGCCATGCCCGGCGCGGTAGGTGTCGCGTTGGACACCCGGGGGTCGATCGACGTGGCCGCCGAGCGGGCCCGGCTGACCAAGGACCGCGCGGCGGCCGAGAAGGAGGCGGCGCAGGCGCGGGCGAAGCTCGACAACCCCGCCTTCATCGGTAAGGCCCCCGAGCCGGTGGTCGCGAAGATCCGCGACCGGCTCGCCACCGCCGAGGCCGACCTGGTCCGGATCGACGCTGCTCTGGAGACACTGTCCTCGTGACCGACCGTACCGATTTCGCCGCCGTCGAGGCGGAGCTGAACGCCCGTGGTTTCACCCGCATGGTCTTCGAGCTGGACCGGATCGAGTCGCTGCTGGACCTGCTCGGCAGCCCACAGCGGGCGTACCCGGCGATCCACCTGACCGGCACCAACGGCAAGACCTCCACCGCGCGGATGATCGACTCGCTGCTGCGGGCGTTCGGGCTGCACACCGGCCGCTACACCAGCCCGCACCTGGAGACCGTGCGGGAGCGGATCAGCCTGGACGGGGAGCCGGTCAGCGAGGACCGGTTCGCGTCGGTATACCAGGAGATCAAGCCGCTGGCCGAGTTGGTCGACGCGCGGTCGGACGAGCCGCTGACGTACTTCGACATGACCACGGCGCTGGCGTTCGCCACGTTCGCCGACGCGCCTGTCGACATCGCTGTGGTCGAGGTGGGGCTCGGCGGCGCCGAGGACGCCACCAACGTGATCCAGGCGGGCGTCTGCGTGATCACCCCGATCGGGCTGGACCACACGGAGTGGCTCGGCGACACGATCCAGGACATCGCGCTGGCCAAGGCCGGCATCATCCACCCGGGCGCCACCGTGATCGCGGCCGCCCAGGAGGAGGAGGCGGCGCGTCCACTTCTGGATCGTTGTGCCGAGGTCGGGGCCACCATCGCTCGGGAAGGCGCCGAGTTCGGCGTCCTGAGTCGCGCGGTCGCGGTCGGCGGCCAGGTGCTCAGCATCCAGGGCCTCGGCGGTGTGTACGACGACGTGTTCGTTCCGCTGCACGGCGCCCACCAGGCACAGAACGCCGCGGTGGCGCTCGCGGCGGTGGAGGCGTTCCTGGGCGCCGGGGCTCGCCGGCAGCTCGACATCGAGGCCGTCCGGGAGGGCTTCGCCTCGGCCAGTTCCCCGGGGCGGCTGGAGCGGGTTCGTAGCGCCCCGACCGTCCTGCTGGACGGCGCGCACAACCCGCACGGCATGGCCGCGACCGTCAACGCCCTGCAGGAGGAGTTCGCGTTCAGCAAACTGGTGGCGGTGGTCGGCGTCCTCGCCGACAAGGACGCGGAGGCCCTGCTCGAGCTGCTGGAGCCGGTGGCCGACCTGGTGGTGGTCACCCGCAACAGCTCGCCACGGGCGATGCCGGTGGCGGAACTCGCCGCGCTGGCCGCCGAGGTGTTCGGCGAGGAGCGGGTGGAGTCGGCCGAGGAGATACCGGACGCGATCGAGCTCGCGGTGGCATTGGCCGAGGAGGACGTCCCCGGTGAGCTCAGCGGCGTCGGGGTCCTCGTCACCGGGTCGGTGGTCACTGTCGCGGACGCCCGCCGGTTGCTGAAGCGATGAGCGGTCCGGAGCGGGACCCGCACGCCACCGACGACCCGGCCGGGGCGGGCGTGCCGGCTGACCAGCCGGTGGAGGAGCCCGTCGCGGGGCAGCCGCGCCGCTCCGGGTTGCGCAACCCGGAGGCGGCGGTACGTGGGCTGGGCGCGGGGACCCTCGCCCTGGAGGCGCTGGTGCTGTTGCTGGCGATCCAGCCGGTACGAGTGGTCGGCGGTGACCTGAGCGGCGCCGCGATCGGTGTGGTGGTGGCACTGGCGGTGGCCGCCGTCGTGCTCGCCGGCATGATGCGGCGTCCGTGGGCCTGGAACGCCGGCACCGTGCTCCAGGGCCTGCTGATCCTGGGAGGTCTGCTGCACTGGTCGCTGTTCGGGCTGGGCATCATCTTCGCCCTGGTCTGGGCGTACGCGCTGCACGTTCGTCGGGTCATCCTCGGCTGACGCGGGCCGCGTCAGCCGAGGCGAGCGCGGGCGGGTCAGGCGTCGGCGCGTTCGCGCCACTGGGTGAGGGCGATGCCGTGGCCGTCGGGGTCACGGAACGCCGCCGCCCACACCTCCAGCTTGGTGCCCCGGTTGACCACCCGGGGCGCGTAGGTGAAGCGGACGCCCGACTCACGGAGGCGCTCGTACGCCGCTTCGATGTCGTTCACCTCGAGGTTGACGTGTACCAGCCGGCGGCTGATCGGCGCCGCCCCGGTCACCTCGCGGAGGACGAGCCGGGTCGTGCCGGAGGCGAGTACGGCGTTGTGGGCGCCCTGGTCGACCTCACTGAAGCCGAGCATGTCGCGGTAGAAGCCGAGCGACCGGGACAGGTCGGTCACCAGCAGGGTGAGCCCGACCCCGCTGATCGGCGCGGTCGGATCCGTGGCCGACGCCGTGTCGAACCCGAAGATCGCCCGGTCGAGGTCCTCGTCGCTCACGGTCTCGCGGCCCGCCCGAGCTGTGGAGGGGTCGTCCAGCGGCAGATCGAGTGGATCCAACGGGTCGGTGGTGCCCGTACCGGACCGCTGCGCCGGCGGCGGATCGGCGTGCTGGGCACCGAGTGGGTCGGTGCGCTGCGCGGGCGGCGGGTCCCCGGGATCCGGGGACGAGAGGTTGTCCCGCGGGGGGCCGTAACGGTCGGCGTCGGGCTCGTCGAAGCGCTCCTCGGGGGCGGTGCGTGGTGCCGGGGTGGCCCTCCGGGGCAGACCGCTGGCCTGGGGTTCGACGAGGACACCCTCCAACACCGGGCCGCCCGGGGTCTGGTGCACGACCACCGGCTCGCGCTCCTCGGATGCGACGGCCGGGTCGTCCCGCAGGGGATCGGCGCGCAGGGGATCGGCGCGTACCGGGTCGCCGTGCGGATCACGGAAAGGGTCGCCGTGCGGATCGCGGAAGGGATCTCCGTGCGGGTCGCGGAAGTCGTCCCGGAAGTCGTCGTCCGGCGCGCGGTCGGCCCACGGCGGGGCGTCCTGCTGGATCAACACCTCGTCCACCGCGTCGACGTCGGCGAACTCCGGCGGGAGGTCGGCGACGGCGGCGGCGGTCTCGGCGTGGGTCGGCACCTCGTCCCAGAGGACCTTGACGTGCCGCTGGTCGTCCAACGCGACCCGGATCGGCAGGGTCTGGCCCAGCGACGGCCACTTGGAGACCGGCACCCGAGGTTCGATGATCTTCTTGGATCGCGGTGGCAGGCCGGGCGCGTCGATGACCAGTTGGAGTTCGCAGCGGCCGAACGCGTACTGGGTGGGTGGTTCGGAGGCGCTGTGCACGTGCCCGACGCCGACCACCCAGGTGCGCCCGCCGCCGCGCACGGTCGCCAGGGCGATGGCCAGCACCAGCAGGGCGACCCCGAGAGCCACGATGGCCCAGCTGGTCATGCCCAGCCCGAAGAGGACGACGAAGGTGGCCACGGTGCCCAGCACCGTGCCGATCAGTTTGCGTACCGGCGCGATGGGCCGGTTCCCGCCATTCGCCACAGTGGACCTCCCGGGGGTCAGGGCCAGGCTAGGCCGGATCGGCCACCGGGGGAAAGACCGGCCGCCGCGCCGGCGCCGGGACCGGGTCGCTAGGCTGACCGTACCGATCTCGAGCGTTCAACGCGTACAGGAGGAACCCAGCGTGTCCAGCAACAGCCCGGATGAGCGCAGCCTCGTTCTGATCAAGCCCGACGCGGTACGCCGCGGCCTGGTCGGCGAGGTCCTCTCCCGCTTCGAGCGCAAGGGGCTGCGGATCGACGCGATGGCGCACCGGACGATGGACGCGGCGCTCGCCGACGACCACTACGCCGAGCACGTGGACAAGGCGTTCTACCCGCCGTTGAAGGACTTCATGACCGGCGGCCCGCTGGTCGCCCTGGTGCTCTCCGGCGACCAGGTCATCGACGTGGTCCGCGGGCTGGTCGGCGCGACCGACGGCCGGAAGGCCGCCGCCGGCACCATCCGGGGCGACCTGTCGCTGTCGAACCGGGAGAACCTGGTGCACGCCTCCGACTCGACGGACAGCGCCAAGCGCGAGATCGCCCTCTGGTTCCCCGAGCTGGGCTGACGCTCACCGTCAGCCGGTCGGCGGCAGCTTCGCCGGGTTGCCCACCACGTAGATGCCGGTGATCCGGCCGTCGGCCGCGGCGACGGTCAGCGCGTAACGGCTGCCGTCGGCGCGGGTGAGCAGGGCGGCGGGTTCGCCATTCAGCTCCAGCCGGCGAAACGACCATTCCCGGGCGGGGCCGTAGATCCCGGCGAAGAAGCGGGCGATCCGCTCCGCCCCGTTGACCGGGTTGCGGGCGGCCCGCGCCCGGCCGCCGCCGTCGTTCCACGCGGTGGCGTCCGCGGCGACCAGGCTGGTCAACGTCGCCAGGTCACCGTCGCGGGCGGCGGCGAGGAACGCGTCCAACAGGCGCTCCCGCTCCGAGCGGCTGGCGGTGAACCGTCGTTGCTCCTGGCGTACCCGGGAAGCCGCCCGGTGGTGCAGCTGCCGGCAGTCCTCCGGGGTCCGGCCCAGGATCTCGGCGATCTCCGCGTACGGCAGGTCGAAGGCGGTGTGCAGGACGTACACGGCACGCTCCGGCGGGGTGAGCCGTTCCAGGACGTGCAGCAGCGCGGTGGAGAGCGAGTCGCGCAGCTCGGCGCGGTCCAGCGGCCCGAACGGCGAGGGCTCGGTCGGTACCGGCTCGGGCAGCCACGGCCCGACGTACGTCTCGCGGCTCGCCTGCCGCGCCCGCAGTCGGTCCAGGGCCAGCCGGGTGACGACCCGGGACAGGTAGCGGCGTGGCTCGGCCACCGTCGAGCGGTCCACGCCCAACCAGCGCAGGTACGCCTCCTGGAGCACGTCCTCGGCGTCGTGACGGCTGCCGAGGAGGCGGTAAGCGAGCCCGAGCAGCATCGGCCGGTGCGCCTGGAGCGCACCGGCCGCCTGCCCCGCTTCGGTCGTCACACCTGCGCCGGAGGCTCCGAGCGCGTCGTCACGGCGATTCGGTTCCACACGTTGATTGTGGCAATGGCCAGGATCAGGTCGGCGAGTTCCTTCTCCGACCAGACCTTCGCGGCGGAGTCCCACACGTCGTCCGGCACGCCGTGCTCACCGAGCTTGGTGACCGCGTCGGTGAGTGCCAATGCGGCCCGCTCCCGCTCGTCGAAGAACGGCGCCTCCCGCCAGGCGGCCACCGCGAAGAGCCGTCGGCTCGACTCGCCGGCGCCGAGCGCGTCCCGGCTGTGCATGTCGACACAGAACGCACAGCCGTTGATCATCGACGCCCGCAGCTTGACCAGCTCCAGCACGGTGTGGTCGACGTTCGCCCGGACGTACTTCTCCAGCCCCAGGACGGCCTGGTACCCCTGTGGCGCGACCTCGGCCGCGTTCATCCGCTGCATAGCTACCTCCCTGATCGGTCCGACACCGTCACGACGTTCGGCCGGGGCGCGCCGTGACAGTCGCGGGTGTGACCCCGCTCATGCCGGGCGGAGCGAGGGAGGGTCAGCCGCGGGCGGCCGGCACGGTGTCGGGCAGCACCTCGCGGGGACGGGGGATCTGGACGTTCTCGACGGGCGCCTGCGCCGGGGCCGGCGTCGTTTCGCCGCCGTCGCGCGGGCCGGGCCGGCTCACCCGGGCGGCCAGCCGGCGGCCCACCTCGATCATGGGCAGCTCGACCCAGCGGTAGAACACGTCCGCGATGACCAGCCCCACCACAGTCACCGCCAGGAAGAACGCGGTGCTCTTGCCCGGGATCGCGGGCACCAGCCCGGCCGCCGCCCGCGCCGCGATGGCCTGGACGAGATACAGCGAGTACGAGCGTTCGCCGACGAAGACCAGTGGCCGCACCCCGAGCCCGCGGGCGAGCGGGCTGCGGGAGAGCAGGGCCGGTAGCAGTACCGCCGTCGCGGCGGCGTAGCTGCCGATCAGCGCCTCCTGGCCGAAGCGGGTGGGCCAGAACTGCACGCCCACCTGGACCACGACGAACGCCAGGATGACGACGGTGGCGACCACCGGATGGGTCAGTGGCCGGACCAGGGCGAAGCCCCGGGGGTTGTGCATGACGATCGCGGTCAGGCAGCCGAGCAGGATCGCCACGTAGTGGATCGGCCAGCTCAGCCAGGCGATGTCCGGCGGAATCATCGCAATGAAGAGCACCAGGAGGCAGAGCGTCACCAGCAGGCGGCGACGGAACAGGCCCGCGACCGCCACGAAGGCGATGGCCGGCCAGAACAGGTAGAACTTCTGCTCGATGCCGATCGTCCAGGAGTGCAGGAACGGTGCGTTCGGCTCCAGCAGCTCGTTGAGGAACAGCAGGTAGTACTTCATGCCGCGCTCGATCGACCCGGCGGTGCCGTTGATCCGGGCCAGCCCCCAGTACAGGAACAGCACCAGGAAGTAGACCGGCAGAATCCGGAAGAACCGCCGCAGATAGAAGGCGCGCAGCGAGACCCGGCCGTAACGGTGCTCCTCGCGCAGCAGCAACGTCGTGATCAGAAAGCCGGAGAGCACGAAGAACAGGTGTACGCCGATCCAGCCGGTCAGCCACTTCCAGGACGGGCCGCCGTAATGGAAGGCGATGACCATGACAGCGGCCAGCGCCCGCAGCCCGTCCAGGGCGGGGAATCGACGCATGGCTTGGAATTCGTCGTACCGAAGCGAACGCACCGGCGAAGTTTGCGCGAGCGCGCCATTCGGGTCAAGCCAGCGGATCCCGGGTTGGTGAGGGGATTACTCGGCGGCGGGCCGGCCGATGGGTCTTGTATCGTGGACAGCCGTAAGGCGTTGACCCGGCCATCACCGGTGAGCCTCCGGAAGAACGGCCGGGCTACCGGCTCAGTAGAACCGGACGGGTGCGGCCCGTCACAGCCGGTAATGAGCGGGCGGTCGATCCTGACCGCCAAGCGGGGTGGTACCGCGGGCCACCCGGGGAGCGTCGTTCGAGGCGTACCCCGGAAGGTTTCGTCCTCGCAGACCCACGAAGAGTGAGCTGCGAGGAGAGCGACAGCCGATGGCCTATCCGTTGCACGACCCGACCGCCGCCGGTGTCCCGGCGAGCCCGGACCTGCCCGCGGTCGAGCGCCGGGTGCTGGAGCACTGGACGGCCGACAAGACCTTCGAAGCCAGCGTCGAGGCCCGTCCCGCCGGAACCGACGGCAAGAACGAGTACGTCTTCTACGACGGCCCGCCGTTCGCCAACGGCCTGCCGCACTACGGCCACCTCTTCACCGGGTACGTCAAGGACGTGGTGCCGCGCTACCAGACCATGCGTGGGCGGCACGTCGAGCGGCGCTTCGGGTGGGACTGCCACGGCCTGCCCGCCGAGGTGGTGGCGGAGAAGCAGCTCGGCATCACCAGCAAGGCGGAGATCATCGACCTGGGCGTGGCCCGGTTCAACGAGGCCTGCCGCACCTCGGTGCTGGAGTTCACCCAGGACTGGGAGCGGTACATCAACCGCCAGGCCCGCTGGGTCGACTTCGCCAACGACTACAAGACCCTCGACCTGGACTACATGGAAAGCGTCATGTGGGCCTTCAAGACCCTGCACGACAAGGGTCTGATCTACGAGGGCTTCCGGGTGCTGGCGTACTGCTGGCGGTGCGAGACGCCGCTGTCGAACACCGAGACCCGGATGGACGACGTCTACCGGGACCGGCACGACCCGACGCTGTCGGTGTGGTTCGGGCTGACCGCCGACGAGTCCGCCCCGGAGCTGGTGCGCGGGCCGGTCAAGCTGGGTGTCTGGACCACCACGCCGTGGACCCTGCCGTCGAACCTGGCGCTCGCCGTGGGCCCCGACATCGAGTACGCGGTGCTGGAGCGCGACGGGGACCGTTTCGTGGTCGGTGCCGCGCGGCTGGCCGCGTACGCCAAGGAGCTGGACGGGTACGAGCAGGTCGGCACGGTGTACGGCCGGGACCTGGTCGGACGCCGCTACACGCCGCTGTTCGACTTCCTCGTCGAGCAGGCCGGCGACAACGCCTACCAGGTGCTCGGCGCGGAGTTCGTCACCACCGAGGACGGCACCGGGATCGTGCACCTGGCCCCGGCGTTCGGCGAGGACGACCAGAACGTCTGCAACGCCGCCGGCATCCCCACCATCGTCACCGTCGACGACCACACCCGGTTCACCGCGCTGGTGCCGCCGTACCAGGGTGAGCAGGTCTTCGACGTCAACAAGCCGGTGATCCGGGAGCTGAAGGACCGGGGGGTGGTGCTCAAGCAGGACACCTACACCCACTCGTACCCGCACTGCTGGCGTTGCGACACCCCGCTGGTCTACAAGGCGGTGTCGTCGTGGTTCGTCGCGGTGACCCAGTTCCGGGACCGGATGGTCGAGCTGAACCAGGAGATCAACTGGACGCCGGGGCACATCAAGGACGGCTCGTTCGGCAAGTGGCTGGCCAACGCCCGCGACTGGTCGATCAGCCGCAACCGGTTCTGGGGCTCCCCGATCCCGGTGTGGAAGTCCGACGACCCGAACTATCCGCGCCTGGACGTCTACGGCTCGCTCGCCGACATCGAGAAGGACTTCGGCGTACGCCTGACCGACCTGCACCGGCCGGTGGTGGACGAGTTGGTCCGCCCCAACCCGGACGACCCCACCGGTCAGTCGATGATGCGTCGGGTGCCGGAGGTGCTGGACTGCTGGTTCGAGTCCGGGTCGATGCCGTTCGCCCAGGTGCACTACCCGTTCGAGAACGCGGACTGGTTCGAGCACCACTACCCGGGTGACTTCATCGTCGAGTACATCGGGCAGACCCGTGGCTGGTTCTACACGATGCACGTGCTGGCCACCGCGCTGTTCGACCGGCCGGCGTTCCGCAACTGCCTCAGCCACGGCATCCTGCTCGGCTCGGACGGGCGCAAGATGTCCAAGAGCCTGCGCAACTACCCGGACGTCTACCACGTGTTCGACTCGTACGGGTCGGACGCGATGCGGTGGATGCTGATGTCCTCACCGGTGCTGCGCGGCGGCGACATGGCGGTGACCGAGACGCTCATCCGCGACGCGGTCCGGCAGGTGCTGCTGCCGCTGTGGAACGTCTGGTACTTCTTCACGCTCTACGCCAACGCCGACGGGCACCAGGCGCGGCGTCGGACCGACTCGACGCACCTGCTGGACCGGTACATCCTGGCGAAGACGAACGAGCTGGTGTCGACCGTCAGCGCGCAGATGGACGCGTACGACATCTCCGGCGCCTGCGCCACCGTCCGCTCCTACCTGGACGCGCTCACCAACTGGTACGTGCGCCGCTCCCGGGACCGGTTCTGGTCCGGTGACGTCAACGCGTTCGACACGCTCTGGACGGTGCTGGAGACGCTCTGCCGGGTGGTGGCGCCGCTCGCGCCGCTGACCGCGGAGGAGATCTGGCGCGGCCTGACCGGCGAGCGGTCGGTGCACCTGACCGACTGGCCTTCGGCGGAGGAGTTCCCCGCCGACCACGATCTCGTGGCGGCGATGGACAACGTCCGGGCGGTCGCGTCGGCGGCGCTGTCGTTGCGCAAGGCCAAGGGGCTGCGGGTGCGGCTGCCGCTGTCGACGTTGACAGTGGCCTCGCCGGCGGCGGACCAGCTGCGCCCGTTCGCCGACCTGGTCGCCGACGAGGTCAACGTGAAGGCGGTGGAGTTCAGCGCGGAGTTGTCCGCGTACTGCGAGCAGGTGCTGACAGTGGTGCCCCGGGCGCTCGGCCCGCGGGTCGGCAAGCAGGTGCAGCAGGTGATCAAGGCGGTCAAGGCGGGCGACTGGGAGCTGGTCGACGGCGCCCCGGTGGCCGCCGGCGTCACCCTCGCCGAGGGCGAGTACGAGCTGCGGCTGGTCGCCGCCGACGCCGAGCATTCCGCCCCCCTGCCGGGCGGTGAGGGTGTGGTGGTGCTGGACACCGAGGTGACGCCGGAGTTGGCTGCCGAGGGATTGGCCCGCGACGTGGTGCGGGTGGTGCAGCAGGCCCGTCGGGACGCCGACCTGGACGTGTCGGACCGGATCGTGGTGTCGGTGTCGGCCTCCGACGAGGTGCGCGCGGCCGTGTCGGCGTACGTCGACTTCGTCTCCGGCGAGGTGCTGGCCGACTCGGTGGACTTCGCCGAGGGCCTCGACGGCTTCGCCGGTGAGGTCGGCGAGGGTGAGCAGATCACGGTCACCGTCCGCCGGTCGTAGCGCGCGGACGCGGACGCCTCCTTACCTCCGTCTGCGGGGTGTGGAGGCGTCCGCTACGGTGACACCGCCTGCTCGCATTTCATCTGCCGGAGGACCAGTGCCGCTGCTCTACACCATCGGCAAGCTGACCGTGGGCCCCACGCTGCGGGTGGCGTTCCGCCCGACCGTGGAGGGTCTGGAACACGTGCCGGAGACCGGCGGCGCGATCTTCGCCGGCAACCACCTCTCGGTGGCCGACGAGTTGTTCCTCGGCACGGTCGTGCCCCGACACCTGGCGTTCTGGGCCAAGTCGGAGTATTTCAACGGCACCGGAGTGAAGGGCGCGATCTCCAAGTTCGTCCTCACCGGCCTCGGCGCCATTCCCGTCGAGCGGGCCGGCGGCCGTGCCGCGCTGTCCGCGTTCGACGCGGCGATCCCGGCGCTCAAGGGCGGTGACCTGGTGGTGGTCTACCCGGAGGGCACCCGTTCGCCGGACGGCAAGCTCTATCGGGGACGCACCGGCGCGGCGCGGCTGGCGATCGCCGCCGGTGTGCCGATCATCCCGGTCGGCATGATCGGCACGGACAAGGCGCAGCCGATCGGCGCCCGGGTGCCCCGCCCCGGCGCTGCCAAGATCACCGTCCGGTTCGGCAAGCCGTTGGACTTCACGGGCCGGCCGGACGACCGCACCTCGCTGCGGCAGATGACCGACGAGATGATGAGCGAGATCCAGAAGCTCACCGGCCAGGAGTACGTACCCCGCTACGCCCCGCCCCGCGCCCACCCGGACCCGACCCGCGACGCCTGACCCGTCGGCGGCCCGACCACCTGCGGTCGGCCGTTCGTGCTCGGCCGCCAGCGTTCGGCCCACACCCGGTCCAGAAGGCGATATACCTCTGAGTCATAAATATGACTCAGAGGTATATCGCTCGATGAGGTCTGTCGTTCCGGCGCGGCGTCACGCGGCGTCACGGACATCACCGCCGGAACCCCGGCGGCCCTGGTCGACCGCCCGTGGTGTGGCTCAGCCTCGCTCGGGTTGGACGATCTGGATACGCAGAGTGTTCAGCAGGGTGGCGCTGTCCGTGACGGACAGCCGGGTGAACACCCCGGTGGCGATGCTGCCGTGGTCGACCGAGGTGCAGACCACCACGTCGCTGCCGTCGGCCCGGCCGACGGCGCAACGCTCGTGCCGGCCCCGGACACCGGTGTCGACGGTCTCGGCCGTCGCCAGCGCATACCGGTCGGCGAGTCGGCTGATCTCGGCCTCCGCGTCCGCCTCCGGGGTCAGCCGGAACCCGGTGCCGCCGAAGAGGGTCACCCGCTTGCCGTTCGTCGTGGAGTAGACGCCGGCGAACGTGTCCTCCGCCAGCAGGTGCTCGTTGCGTACCTCGTTCTCCAGTTGCTTCGCGGTCTCCGCGCTCCGGCTGTCCTGACGCAGGGTGAGGTCCTCGATCTGCTCCGGCAGCGCGGCGCGGGCCGGGTACTGGGCCGAGATCGGGAAGCCGTAGTAGGCGGGGCAACCACAGCAGCAGGCCAGGGTGAGCAGCAGCAGCCACGGCCAGCGGCGGCGCCGGCGGGTCGGCGCGTACCCCTTGGGGGTCTGCCGTCCCGGCGGGGGCGCCGCCGGTGGGGTGCTGGGCCGGCCGCCGCGGCGCTGCTTCGGAGGTCTGGCCGGTGCGGGCGGCGGCGGAGGCGGCGACATCGGCCGGCTCGGCATCGTGGGCCGGGCAGCCGGCGGCGACACCGGGGCGACCGGCGGCGGCAACGGGGCGACCGGCGGCGGCACCGGGTGCGACCCGACCGGGGGAGCGGGCGGACCGGACCACTGCCGAGTCGCGGGCGGCACCGGGTAGGGCGTCGTCGGGGGCAGCGGAGGTAACTCGGCGGAGGGTAGGTCCCAGCCGCCGGTGTCCACCCCGGCCCACGGGTCGACCGGGGTCTGGTGCTCCGGCAGCCCGACGGGCACGGCTTGCGGCGGCGTCGGCTCGGCCGACTCACCCCAGGCGGGTCGGCGCGGCAACGGGGGCGGCACCGCGGCCGAGCCGCTCCACCGGGGCGCGGGGACGTCCTCGGTGGCGGTGGCCTCCGGCTGGTCCGACGGCTCCGGTTGGTCGGCAGCCGCGGGCTGCGTCGAGGGTTCAGGCTGGTCCGACGGTACGGGTGGGGAGGTCGGCTTGTCAGCGGCCACCGGATCGCGGTCCGGCGGTGTGCCCGGGGTGCTCCCGTCGGCCGGCCGTGCTCCCGGCTGAGGCTCGGGCATCGCGGCAATCTCCTCTCGCGCCGGTCCGAGGTTAGTACCGCGTCGCCACCGCCGGACGGGCGCGTACCCTTGGGCATCATGAGTGCCCCGTCCTTGACGCCGCGCGCGGCCGCGACCAATTCGGTCTGGCCCCAGCTCGAGCCGCTGCTGCCCCAGGTCTCCAAGCCCATCCAGTACGTCGGGGGCGAGTTGGGCGCGGTCACCAAGGACTGGGATGCGGCAGCCGTGCGCTGGGCGTTGATGTATCCCGACGCGTACGAGGTGGGCCTGCCCAACCAGGGCGTGCAGATCCTCTACGAGGTGCTCAACGAACTGCCCGACACCCTCGCCGAGCGGACGTACGCGGTCTGGCCGGACCTGGAGAACCTGATGCGTACGCACGGGGTGCCCCAGTTCACCGTCGACGCGCACCGGTCGGTACGGAACTTCGACGTGTTCGGCCTCTCCTTCTCGACCGAGCTGGGCTACACCAACATGCTCACCGCGATCGACCTGGCCGGCATTCCGCTGCTGGCCGCCGACCGCACCGACGCCGACCCGGTGATCGTGGCCGGTGGGCACGCGGCGTTCAACCCGGAGCCGATCGCCGACTTCATCGACGCCGCCGTCCTCGGTGACGGCGAGGAAGCGGTTCTGGAGATCACCGCGATCGTCCGGGAGTGGAAGGCCGAGGGCTCCCCGGGTGGGCGTGACGAGCTGTTGCTGCGGCTCGCCCGCACCGAGAGCGTCTACGTGCCGCGCTTCTACGACGTCGACTACCTGCCGGACGGGCGGATCCAGCGGGTCGTGCCGAACCGGGCGGACGTGCCGTTCCGGGTGCACAAGCGCACGACGATGGACCTGGACGCCTGGCCGTACCCGAAGAAGCCCCTCGTGCCGCTGGCCGAGACGGTGCACGAGCGGTACGCGGTGGAGATCTTCCGGGGCTGCACCCGGGGCTGCCGGTTCTGCCAAGCGGGCATGATCACCCGTCCGGTGCGGGAGCGGTCGATCACCACGGTCGGGCAGATGGTCCGCGAGGGCTTGGAGTTCTCCGGCTTCTCCGAGGTGGGCCTGCTGTCACTCTCCTCGGCGGACCACTCGGAGATCGGCGACATGTGCTCGGGCCTCGCCCAGCAGTACGAGGGCACCAACGTCTCGTTGTCGCTGCCCTCGACCCGGGTGGACGCCTTCAACATCGACCTCGCGCAGGAGCTGTCCCGCAACGGGCGGCGTACCGGTCTGACCTTCGCCCCGGAGGGCGGGTCCGAGCGGATCCGCAAGGTCATCAACAAGATGGTGTCGAAGGAAGACCTGATCCGCACCGTCGTCACCGCCTACAGCAACGGCTGGCGGCAGGTGAAGCTCTACTTCATGTGCGGCCTGCCCACCGAGACCGACGAGGACGTCCTCGAGATCGCGGAGATGGCGCACGAGGTGATCAGGGCCGGTCGGGCCGCCACCGGTTCCAAGGACATCCGCTGCACGGTCTCGATCGGCGGTTTCGTGCCGAAGCCGCACACCCCGTTCCAGTGGGCCGCCATGGAGCGTCCCGAGGTCATCGACCACCGGCTCAAGATCCTCAAGCAGGCGATCAACTCGGACCGCTCGTTGGGCCGCGCCATCGGCTACCGCTACCACGACGGCGAGCCGTCGCTGATCGAAGGGCTGCTGTCCCGGGGCGACCGACGGGTCGGCTCGGTCATCCGCAAGGTGTGGGAGAACGGCGGCCGGTTCGACGGGTGGAGCGAGCACTTCTCCTACCAGCGTTGGGTGGACGCGGCAGCCGAGACGCTGCCCGCGTTCGGGGTGGACCTCGACTGGTACACCACCCGGCAGCGCGAGGAACTGGAGGTCCTGCCCTGGGACCACCTCGACTCGGGGCTGGACAAGGACTGGCTCTGGCAGGACTGGCAGGACTCGGTCAGCGGGTTCGAGCAGGACGACTGCCGGTGGACGCCCTGCTTCGACTGTGGCGTCTGCCCGTCGATGGACACCGAGATCCAGATCGGCCCCACCGGTAGGAAGCTGCTGCCGCTCACCCCGCTGGGCGGCAACGGCATGAAGGTGCCGGCCAGCGACCACTCCGCCTGACCTCGCCATCGGGGCTGCGCCCGGTGGCGTTGCCCACTACTCTCCACTTCCGATGTCACCCGACGGGTCCGCGTCTCGCGGGCCCGTTGGCGTTGGTCGGGTTCCACCTCACGTCGCGGTTCCGTCGCATCGACATCTGTCGGTGTGCGCCGACGGCGAACGGGGGCTGCCCCGACGTGGTCAGACTTCGATACGCTGCGTCCGACATGGACCGACCCGGCGGGTCGGGAACGGGGGAGGAATCGCATGGGGAGCATCCCGCCGCCGAGCACCGGCGATCTGCACGTCAGCGTCGAGGACCTGGACGCCGCAGCTGAGTACGTCGAACGGCTGAAGCAGTACGTCGAGGACACCCTCAAGTACGAGATGGAGCGCATCAAGGAACGGATGAAGGGCGACAGCAACAACGCCCAGACCGTTCCGAACGGCACCCCGTTCGGCGCGTACGAGGACGCCCGCATGCAGTGGGCGGCACTGACCACCTCCACCGGCAACATGGAGGCGCACCTCACGACGCTCGCGCAGAAGCTCGCCGCGCTGAAGCAGGGCACCGAGGAGATCGCCAAGGCCTTCCGCGACACCGAGGCGCGTAACGCCGCCAACGGCAAGGAGATCGAGCGACTGCTGGAGTCCGCCGCGCCGCCGCCCACCGCCGGCGGCACGCCCACCTACCCGTACACGGCCTGAGGGGGACGGTCATGGCTGGAGGAACCTGGGAGCGGTGCGTCCGTGAGGTGACGCTGTCCGCGGACCCGGAAACCGTCGGTTCGGTCGGAGCGGGGTGGAACAACCTCTCCACCGGCCTGCAACACCTGCGCGACGCGCTGGTCGGCCGATCGTTCGTCGGGCCGGTCGCCACGGGTCAGGAACGCCCGCACGTCGGCGGTCTGCCCGGGATGCTCGCCGGTTGGAAGGGCAGCGGTGGTGACGCTTACCGCGAGCATCTGAGCACGATCGGTAAGCAGATCGAGGATCTGATCACCGACGCGACCAACGTCAGTGGTGCCCTGATCCGGATCGAGGGCGACATCCGCAAGTCGGTCACCACCATCCCGATCCCGCTGATGGACGATTTCGGCATCAACGAGTGGAGCCTGCCCAACGGCACCGAGCTCGACGACGCCCGCGACGGTGAGAGCTCGTCGGGGTTCCTCGCCGCCCTGCGCCAGGACTACCAGAACAACCCGGCGTCGTACGCCGACGGCGCGTTCCGCGACAAGGCCGACGACCTCGAAGCGACGATGAAGATCGACGGCCAGGCCGGCGACCAGAAGCGCGGCGGGTGGTGGGACACCAAGTCCCACCTGGACAACTGGTACCGGGACAACCAGCAGGCGGCCCACGCGGCCATGTCGCCGCTGCCCGCAGCCGTGTACGCAGAGCGTCCGAAGCTCACCGTTGTCGCACCCGACAACGACACGAGGGGCGACGACCTCCGTCGCGACACCCGGATTCCGCCGACCGGGCGGCCCGACATCGGTGGAGGCGAGTTCGGCGGTAAGCCCGACATCGGTGGTGGCGGCCCGTCGATCGGCAGCCGGCCACCGGGCATCGGCGAGGTGGGGGGTCCGACGTCCGGCGTCGACCCGTTCTCGCCGACCAAGCCCGGCGGGATCGGCGACGGTCCGGTCCCCGGCACCGGTCAGTTCACGCCCCCGTCGACCGGCTCCGGCTATCCGGATGGCGACGACGGCTACAGCAGCGGCCTGGCCGGTGCAAGCCCGAGCAGCATCGGCGGCCTCGGTGGCGGCCTCGGTGGCACCGGGGTCGGTAGCGCCGGTCTCGGTGGCGCCGGCGGTGGTTTCGGAGGCGGGCCCGGCGTGGGCTCGGCCGGTGGAATCGGCGCCGGTGGCGGGCTGGGCGCGGGCGGGATCGGCGTCGGCGGCATCCCCGGCATGGTGGGTGGCGGCAACGGCAAGGTGCCACCGATGACCAGTGCGGCGAACGCACTCCGCACCGCTGCCGGCGCGAGCGGCGCCGGGATGCCGGGCGGCGCGCGTGGCGCCGGCGGCATCGGCGGTGCCGGGATGATGGGCGGCGGCATGATGGGCGGCGCGGGCGGGGCCGGGCACGGCGGCGGTGGCGGTTCCGAGCACTCGTCGTGGTTGACTGAGGACGACGATCCGTGGGGTCCCGGTGACGGGGCGTCCCCGGGTGTCCTTCGTTGAGGACGGACTGATGACTGTGAACGTCGGAAGCCTCCGACCGGTGATCGCCAGCCTGCTGGCCGGGTTCCTGGTGGTGGGGGCCGCCCAGCCGGCGGCCGCCGCCCCGCGGCGGGCCGAGCAGTGGTATCTGGACGAGCTCCGCATCGACCGGGCGCACGACATCTCGACCGGGCAGGGTGTGGTCGTGGCCGTGCTCGACACCGGCGTCGAGGCCAGCCACCCGGACCTGCGTGGTCGGGTGCTGGCCGGTGGTCGCAGCTACGGCGCTTCCGGCGACGCCCGATCCGACGAGAACGGCCACGGCACGCACATGGCCGGCATCATCGCCGCGAAGGCCAGCCAGGACGGTGTGGACGGCATTGCCCCCGGGGCGAAGATCCTGCCCATCAAACTGAGCAAGGACGGCGGGTCGAACACCGACGCGGCGATCGCTCTCGGCATCCGGATGGCCGTCGACGGCGGCGCCAAGGTGATCAACATGTCGATCGGCCGCGCCGGCGCCGCCAGCGCGGAGGAGAAGAGCGCGATCCAGTACGCGCTGGATCGCGACGTCGTCCTGGTCGCCTCCGCCGGCAACACGGCCAAGGGCGACACCACCGTCATCAGCCCGGCCAATAACCCCGGTGTGATCGCGGTGACCGGTACGACCCGGGGCGGCTCGTTCTGGTCCGGCTCCGTCAAGGGGCCGGAGGCGGTGGTCGCCGCTCCAGGCGACGGCATCTACAACGTCGCCAACGAGGGCGGGTACGGCTGGGGCGACGGCACCTCCGACTCCAGCGCGATCGTCTCCGGTCTCGCCGCGCTGATCCGGGCGAAGTACCCGGACCTGAATGCTCCGAGCGTGATAAACCGGATCATCCGGACGGCGCGGGACGCCGGCCCGGCCGGGCGGGACCCGCAGTACGGCTTCGGGGTGATCGACCCGGTGAAGGCGCTGACCGCGGACGTGCCGCCGGTCACCGCCAACCCGCTGCTCGCCCCGGCCGCGGCTACCGACCCGGGTCCGGCTCGCACCGGCGGCGCGGACGAGGAGTTCGACGTCACCCAGCACGGCGACCGCGGTGGCCCCACCGACCAGCAGGTCATGGTGGTGGGTATCGGGATCGCCGTGGTGCTGGTGTTGCTGCTGGGGCTGGCGGTGTTCCTGATCTGGAACCGCCGTCGCTACCGTCGGGACGCCGCACGGGCGGCCGACATCCCGGACCACCTGCTCGACCAGGCGGCTCCGGGCGCGTACCCGTCACCGGAGACCGGTTACGCTCCTCCGCCCGGTTACGCCCCTCCGCCCTCCGGGTACGCGCCCCCGCCGGGGTATGCCCCGCCCTCGAACTACGGCCCGCCGGGCGGTCCGCCGCCCCCGCCGCCGCCACGGCGGTAACCACGTGACGGCCGGCTGGTGACCTCCGCGTCGCTGGCCGGCCATCGGCCTTCGTGGGGGCGGTAACGTCCCTGGCGACCGGTCTGCCCCAGTCCGTCGACGCCAACCGACCGCCCCGGTCGCGTACCGTCACGACGCCTGCGCCAGGATGGGTGGACACGCAGGTACCCCCGAGGAGCACACGATCGCCAGAAAGCCTCAACCCGAGGGCGGCCAGGCGCCGGTCGTCCAGCGCGTCCGCATCCGCTACGCCAAGCGCGGGCCGCTGCGGTTCACGTCGCACCGGGACTTCGCCCGGGCGTTCGAACGCGCGCTCCGCCGGGCCGCCGTGCCGATCGCCTTCTCCCAGGGTTTCACCCCGCACCCGAAGATCTCCTACGCCAGCGCCGCGCCCACCGGGGTGGCGAGCGAGGCGGAGTACCTGGAGATCGGCCTCCAGGCGCCGGTCGACCCGGAGGCGCTGCGGGCCGCGCTGGACGCCGCCCTCTCGCCGGGGCTGGACGTCCTGGACGCCGTGATCGCCGAGGGTGGCAATCTCCCGGACCGGATCGAGGCGTCCCTCTGGCACATCGAGATGCCCGAGGTGGAACCGGCGGTGCTGCGCGCCGCCGTGGATGCCTTCGTCGCCGCCGACGAGGTGTTGGTGGAGCGGATGACCAAGCAGGGCCGACGGACGTTCGACGCCCGCGCGGCCGTGATATCGATCGATGCCTCGGCGCCGACGCCGACGCCTTCCGGGGCACCGGACGTCCCGTGTGCGATACTCGAACTGGTCGTGCGGCAGGTCACCCCGTCCGTACGGCCCGATGACGTCCTTTCCGGCCTCCGCGTGGTGGCCGACCTGGAGCCGCCGGTTTCGCCGAGGGTGACCCGGCTGGCTCAGGGCACGTTGACCGCGCAGGGTGCGATCGTGGATCCGTTGGATGCGGACCGCGACGGGGCAGCCATCGTTGGGCACTGACCGACGGTCGGTGCTCTGGCAGGCAGACTTCGGCGGTCGCGCACCTCGCGCGCCCGGCGGAAACACTTTTGCGGCGACCCTGCGTGGCAGCGCTCACCCGCGCCCGGGGTAGCCAGAACTGGAGAACGTCCATGCTCGAGAACGAGCCCGAGGGCGGCGAACGGACCGGTTCACAGCCGGCCGGCGAGACCGCCGATGACAGCACCACGGCAGTCGGTTCGGCTCCGGTGGGGCCGCAGGACGCCGCCGGCGCGGAGAGCGTCGAGCCCGCCGCCCCGGTGCGGCGCACACGGGCGGCCCGCCGCCGGGCCGCCCCGCTCAACCAGCCGGAGCAGACCGACGCGCCGGTCGAGGCGACCACCGGTGGGGCCGGCAGTGTCGAGTCACCGCAGGCGGAGGTGTTCGCTCCGGTCTCCGGTGACCTGGACGTCGCCCCGAAGACCCCCCGACGCCGCCGCAAGGCCACTCCCGTCGAGACCACCGCCGACGAGCCGCTGGTCGCCGCCTCGGCGGAGACGGCGTCGGCCGAGGTGGTTCCGCCGGTCAAGGTGACCCGGACGCGGCGTAAGAAGGCCACACCGGCCGCCGTCGAGGAGCCGCCCGCGACCGAGCAGCCGGCCGCCGTCGAGGAGCCGGCCGCCGTCGAGGAGCCGCCGGCGACCGAGGAGCCGGTCGTCGCCGAGGAGCCCGCCGAGTCCGACCTGCGCGAGGCCGAGGCCGAGCTGGACGACACGGACACCCTTCCCAGTGCGACCGCCGCCGAGGCGGCCTGGACCAGCGGTGCTCAGGACCGCTCGGGCGAGGTTCCGCCGGGTGTGGCAGTTCCCGGTGTCGGCGACGAGCCGAACGAGCCGGCCGAGGTAGAGCCGGAGCAGCCGCGTACCCGTCGTCGGAGGGCTGCCCTCTCCGCGCCCACCGTGCTGTTCATGGCGCCCCAGCCCGACGCCGTGCCGGTGACCCGGCCGGTGGAGCCCGCTCCGGTCGCCGAGGAGCCGGCCGTCGAGGAGGCCGCCGAGCCGTCCCGGCGCCGCCGGCGCGGTCGCCGGGACGCCGAGCCGGTTGAGCCGATCGAGGCGGTCGAGGCCGAGGAGGCGCCGGTCGAGGAGGCCGAGGAGGCCACCGAGGCGGATGAGGACGACGAGGACAGCGCCGCCGCGCGCCGTCGCCGCCGGCGTGGTCGCCGTGGCCGTGGTCGGGGCAAGGGCGGGGCCGACGACGCCGAGGACGAGGAGTCCGAGGAGGCGGCGCAGGCCGACGAGGAAGAGACCGCCGAGGCCGAGTCCGAGGGCGACGAGGACGAGGAGGCCGAGGGTGGCGACGGCCTGACCCGTCGCCGCCGGCGGCGTCGTCGTCGCGGCGCGGGCGACACGGAGGGCGCCGCCGACGACGGTGTCCCGACCGTGGTGAAGATCCGCGAGCCGCGCCGCACTGTCGACGAGGTGCAGGGCGTCTCCGGCTCGACCCGCCTGGAGGCCAAGCGTCAGCGCCGCCGGGACGGCCGGGAGCAGCGGCGTACCCGGCCGCCGATCCTGAGCGAGTCGGAGTTCCTGGCGCGCCGGGAAGCCGTCGACCGGGTGATGGCGGTCCGCCAGCGCGGTGACCGCACCCAGATCGCGGTCCTGGAGGACGGCGTCCTGGTCGAGCACTACGTCACCCGTAACTCCTCCGGCACGATGGCCGGCAACGTGTACCTGGGCAAGGTGCAGAACGTGCTGCCGAGCATGGAGGCGGCGTTCGTCGACGTCGGCCGGGGCCGCAACGCGGTGCTGTACGCCGGCGAGGTCAACTGGGACACGTCCGGCCTGGAAGGGCGGGCCCGCTCGATCGAGCAGGCGCTGCGCTCCGGCGACTCGGTGCTGGTCCAGGTCACCAAGGACCCGATCGGGCACAAGGGTGCCCGGTTGACGAGCCACATCGCGCTCTCCGGCCGGCACCTGGTCTACGTGCCCAACGGCAACGCGTCGGGGATCAGCCGCAAGCTGCCGGACAACGAGCGCAAGCGGCTGCGGGACGTGCTCAAGAAGCTGGTTCCGGACGGCGCGGGCGTGATCGTCCGTACGGCCGCCGAGGGCGCCACCGAGGACGAGCTGGCCCGTGACGTCAAGCGTTTGCAGGCGCAGTGGGAGGACATCCAGGCCAAGGCCGCCGAGGGTGGCGCTCCGGTGCTGCTCTACGGTGAGCCCGACCTGGTCATCCGGGTGGTCCGCGACCTGTTCAACGAGGACTTCCGCGAGCTGGTCATCGAGGGCGAGCAGTCGTACGAGATGGTCGAGTCGTACCTGTCGCACGTCTCTCCGGACCTGGTGGACCGGGTGCGTCGGCACGTCGGCACGAGCGACGTCTTCGCCGAGTACCGGATCGACGAGCAGATCATCAAGGGTCTGGACCGTAAGGTCTTCCTGCCCTCCGGTGGCTCGTTGGTGATCGACCGCACCGAGGCGATGACTGTCGTCGACGTCAACACCGGTAAGTACACCGGCTCCGGGGGCAACCTGGAGGAGACCGTCACCCGTAACAACCTGGAGGCGGCGGAGGAGATCGTCCGTCAGCTCCGGCTCCGCGACATCGGCGGCATCGTGGTGATCGACTTCATCGACATGGTGTTGGAGTCGAACCGGGAGCTGGTGTTGCGCCGACTCACCGAGTGCCTCGGCCGGGACCGCACCAAGCACCAGGTCACCGAGATCACCTCGCTCGGCCTGGTGCAGATGACCCGTAAGCGGATCGGCGCGGGCCTGCTGGAGGCGTTCAGCGAGACCTGCGAGTGCTGCAAGGGTCGGGGAGTGATCATCCACACCGAGCCGGTGCCGGAGAAGCCGCGCGCCGCCGGGGCGGGGGAGAAGGTCAAGGCTGTCGCCTCGTCGGCGCCCGCCGCTCCGGCCGCCGAGCAGGGCACGACCTCGTCCCGCCGTCGGGCGCGCAAGAACGCCCCGGCCGAGCGGACCGTCGTCGAGGTCGTCGACACCGACACCAGCGCCGAAGCGGACGCCGACTACCAGGACACCATGGGGTACGACCTGTCCCGGTACGAGTCGGACACCGCTGCCGCTCCGGCGGTCTCCGACAGCCAGCAGGGTGAGTCGGCCCGGCTGGCCGCGGCGGACGACCCGGACGCGCTCGCCGACGGTGACGGCGACGAGGAGACCAACGAGGGTGGCGGCGGCCGACGTCGTTCACGCCGGGGTGGCACCCGTCGCCGGACGCGCCCCTGACCGCCTGACCGGCACAGTGTTTGACGAGGTCCCTTCCCCGGCAAAGTGACGGGGGAGGGACCTCGCCGTTCCGGCCACCCCGGCCTGGGACCGGTCGACCCGCGTCAGGAGAAGAAGATGCGTCGTCTGCTCGCCGTCACCGCGGTGGTCACCGTGCTCTCTGGCGCGGTCGGATGCTCCACCGACCGGTCTGGGAACGTCGGGCCGGATGTGACGAGGGTGGCCACCCAGAGCCCGGCGTCCGGGCCGGCCAGTAGCGCGGCGGCGGGCGACGCCGAACAGGTCTGCGCCGCCGCCCAGCGGGCCAGCACCACCGCCGTCCGGACGTACGTGGCGGAGCTGGGCCGGATGGTCGCGGCCGTGGGCGCCGGCGACAGCACCGCGGCCGAGGTTGCCCGGGGGCGGGCCGAGGCGGCTCTGGACGGCTGGCGGACCGAGCTACGGGAGCAGGCGGAGCGGGCCACCGATCCGCAGCTCAAGACCATGCTGACCGACCTCGGCACTGAGGTGGCCGCGCTCCGCGCCGACGTGGAGTCGATCGACGAGACCGAGCTGGACCGGCTCCAGCAGCGTCTCGACCAGCTCTGCGCACGCTGACCAGGGCGGGCCGGTTTGGGGTCCGGGCCGGCAATGGCGTACTCTTGCCTGCGGCGCACTTTTGGTGTGCCGAGTTCCCGTGTGCCCGCGCTGCCGTGCACTGCTACCCGGCGAGCCGCCGCGGGAACGACCGCCAGCAGCCTCAACGACAGGGAGTCCGCCTCCGATGTACGCGATCGTCAAGACCGGCGGCAAGCAGTACAAGGTCGCCGAGGGCGACGTGATCGAGGTCGAGAAGCTCACCGGTGCTCCCGGTGACGCGGTGAAGCTCACCGCGGTGCTCCTCGTCGACGGTGACGACCTGGTGACCGACGCGGCAAAGCTTGCCGAGGTCGCGGTGTCCGGCGAAATCGCCGCGCACACCAAGGGCCCGAAGATTCGGATCCACAAGTTCAAGAACAAGACTGGCTACCACAAGCGCCAGGGTCACCGTCAGCCGTTGACCCAGGTCAAGGTGACCGGCATCTCCAGCGGGAAGTAGGTCGTCCTCCAATGGCTCACAAAAAGGGTGCGTCCAGCTCGCGTAACGGTCGTGACTCCGCGGCCCAGCGACTCGGCGTGAAGCGCTTCGGTGGTCAGGTCGTCAGCGCCGGTGAGATCATCATCCGGCAGCGTGGCACCAAGTTCCACCCCGGTGACCTGGTCGGCCGTGGCGGCGACGACACGCTGTTCGCGCTGTCCGCCGGTGCGGTCCTGTTCGGCACGAAGCGTGGTCGCAAGACCGTCAGCATCGTTCCGCAGCAGTAGTTCTCTTCGCTCAAGCGGGCCGCGGACCTACGGGTCCCGGCCCGCTTAGCCTTTTTCGAAGTGCGGGGTCGGACCTCGCTGGAAGGATTGACACCGTGGCAACGTTCGTTGACCGGGTCGTCTTGCATCTGCAGGCCGGCGATGGTGGGCACGGTTGTGTCTCGATCCACCGCGAGAAGTTCAAGCCCTTCGGTGGGCCGGACGGCGGCAACGGCGGGCACGGCGGCAGCGTCTCGCTGGTGGTGGACCCGCAGGTGACCACGCTGCTCGACTTCCACTTCCACCCGCACGTCAAGGCCGACAACGGCAAGGGCGGCGCCGGCTCGAACCGGGACGGGGCCAACGGCCACAACCTGGTGCTGAAGGTGCCCAACGGCACTGTCGTGCAGAGCACGGACGGCACAGTGCTCGCCGACATGGTCGGTGCCGGCACCACCTTCGAGATCGCGCGCGGCGGGCGCGGCGGGCGGGGCAACGCCTCGCTGGCCAACGCCAAGCGCAAGGCTCCGGGCTTCGCCGAGTTGGGCGAGCCCGGCGACCAGCTCGACATCGTGCTGGAGCTGAAGAGCGTCGCCGACGTCGGTCTGGTGGGCTTCCCGTCGGCCGGCAAGTCGTCGCTGATCTCGGTGATCTCCGCGGCCAAGCCGAAGATCGCCGACTACCCGTTCACCACCCTCGTGCCGAACCTCGGCGTGGTCCGACTGGACAACCACACCTTCACCGTCGCCGACGTGCCGGGTCTGATCCCCGGCGCGGCCACCGGCAAGGGGCTGGGTCTGGAGTTCCTCCGGCACATCGAGCGCTGCGCGGTGCTGGTGCACGTCATCGACTCGGCGACCCTGGAACCCGGACGCGACCCGGTCGCCGACATCGACGCCATCGAGGCCGAGCTGACCCAGTACGGCGGGCTGACCGAGCGCCCCCGACTGGTGGCCGTGAACAAGGTCGACGTGCCGGACGGCCGGGACCTCGCCGAGATCGTGCGCCCGGATCTGGAGGAGCGCGGTTACCGGGTGTTCGAGGTCTCCGCGGCCACCCGGGAAGGGCTCAAGGAGCTGACCTACGCGATGGCCGAGCTGGTCGAGGCGGAGCGCAAGGCCGCGCCGCCCGCCGAGCCGACCCGGGTCGTGATCCGCCCGATGGCGGTGGACGACGCCGGGTTCACCATCACCGCCGAGGCGGACGGCTCGTTCACCGTGCACGGCGTCCGGCCGGAGCGCTGGGTCAAGCAGACCAACTTCGACAACGACGAGGCGGTCGGCTACCTGGCCGACCGGCTGGCCCGGCTCGGGGTGGAGGACAAGCTGGCCAAGGCCGGCGCGCAGCCCGGTGACCTGGTCCGGATCGGTCAGCGCGAGTTCGACTGGCAGCCGACGCTCTTCGCCGGCGTGGAGTTCGTACCCGGTAACCGGGGCACCGACGTCCGCCTGGAGGAGAAGTCGAACCGGGCCTCCGCGGCGGAGCGGCTCGCCGCTCGGAAGGCCCGCCGGGTGCGGTCCGAGGACGAGGTGGGCGCGGACGCGTCCGACGACATCGACGAGGACGACGCCGAGTAGTCCGTTGCGCTCCGTGATCGGGTTGATTTCCGGAAACCTCCGCGAAATCCACCGGTCCTAGCGTGGGGTGATGCTGATCGAAGCCCGGCCTGCCACCGATCCGGAGATCGCCGCCCTCGTCGTCGCGCAGCAGCGTGAGCTGCGCGAGGCCGACGGCGGGTTGGACGGGCAGGTCTTCATGCCGCACGACGACGTCCGCTACCTGGCGGTGGTGGTCAACGGTCGGGCGGTCGCCTGCGGAGGGCTCCAGGCGCTCGACGCCGAGACCGGCGAGGTCAAGCGGATGTACGTCCGGCCCGCGTACCGGGGGCGGGGCATCGCCCGCCAGTTGCTGGCCGCGCTGGAGGAGTGCGCGTTCCGGCAGGGGCATTCGGTGGTCTGCCTGGAGACCGGCACCTACCTGCCGGCCGCCATCGGGTTGTACACCTCGTGCGGCTACGACCCGATCCCGGTGTACGGCGAGTACGTGGACAACCCGTACAGCGTCTGTTTCGCCAAGCGGCTGCCGGTCGCGGCCTGACCGCCGCGTCTCCGCTCAGGCGCCGGTGCTGGCGTGCTCGACGGTCACCGGCTTCGACTCCGGCGAGCCGTGTTGGCGCAGCACGATGCTCAGCAGGATGAGCGCGCCGACGGCGAGGAACTCGCTCTGCCAGTTCTGCATGGACTGGAACCAGAAGTCGCTGGTGCCCAGGAACTCCCACACCCCGATCGGCGGCGCCCCGCTCTGTAGCGCCTGCTCCTGGTTGTACGCGGCGGTGCCGCCGAGCAGGTGACCGACGAACGAGCCGGCGAAGATCAGCAGCAGGGCGAGGGAGAGGCTGTTGCGGTAGACCACCAGCGGCAGGCCACCGACGCGTACCGGCCACGGTGACCGCGGGGTGGCCCGGCGCTCGTCGTCCTCCGGCCGGTCGGTCTGGTCCACCGGCTTCGACTCGGCCGAGCCCCGCTGCACCAGGTACGCGGTGAGCAGCACGTACCCGCCCATCTGGAGGAACTCGGACTCCCAGTTCTCGAAGACGGCTTCGACGAAGTGCCCGCTGGTCAGGTACGCCGGCCAGCTCAGCGGCGCGGCCCCGAACTCGGTCAACTCCTCGTTGTGGGTCTGCCACCCGAAGACGCTCTGCAGCACGAGGAAGACCAGGAACGCGCCGATCATGGCGACGGCCAGCGCGTTGTCGCGGAGCCAGCGAGGCATGTCGTACCTCCTTCGCTGGCCGATTACCCCTGTCGGCGTGACCGCGAAACCCGTAGCGCCAGGTCAGTGGCGGTCGGCGGGGCTGTCGAGGCGGCCGCCGGTGCCGGCCTGGTTCGACAGCAGCAGCCCGAGCGCGAGCATCCCGAAGCCGAGCGCCAGGTGCAGCCAGTTGTCGGCGTCGTTGACCGGCAGGATGTTCGCCCCGCCCTCCGGGTTGATGGCCTCGATCACCAGCCCGTAGAGCCAGAGTGCCAGGTAGATCGCACCGCCGGCGGCCAGGAAGACGCGGGCGCCGGCGACGCTGCGGGCCAACGCCAGGCCGGCCAGCCCGAAGATCAGGTGCACCGCGTTGTGCAGGATCGACACCTGGAACAGCCCGAGCAGCTTGGCGTCCGAGTGGTGTCCGCCGAACCTCAGGTCGCCGTAGTCGGTGGTGATGCCGGGGATGAAGCCGAGGACGCCGATCAGCAGGAAGACACCGGCGACGGCCAACGCGGCCACCTGGACCCGGGGCCGGGGGGCGGCCGCTCGGCCACCTCGCGCGTCTCGTGCCATCGCTGCCCCCTCCGTGGATCTGCCAGCCCTCGCGAACCTCGCTGTCCGCAGCGGCGCGGTGACGCAGCCCGACGATCCTCCATTTTGAAGTCGATCCGGCCGGCCGCGCAGAGGAATGCAGGAAGAGGTATGGAAGCCGAAACGCAGGGTAGGTGAATGGTCAGCGGTCGTGGCGACACGATCGCATCCCCCCAGTGCAACCGCTACGACTTTCCGAGCGGAAGGGAAATCATGTCTTACGAAGTTTCACCTACGTCTTCCACGTACGGGCAGGAGTCGGCCAACGGCGGTGGCGTCCGCGAACAGGCGCGCCAGGTTGGTTCCGAGGCCGCGCACGCCGGCGGCGCTGTCGCGCAGACCGCCAAGGAGCAGGGCACCGAGGTCGGCCGTGAGGCGGCCCGGCAGGCCCGCAACCTGTACGGCGAGGCCCGCACCCAACTCGCCAGCCAGACCGGTGAGCAGCAGCGCAAGGCCGCCGGTGGGCTGCGTTCACTGGCCGACGAGATGCGCTCGATGGCCGAGCAGGGTGGCCAGGCCGGCCCGGTGACCGAGCTGGCCCGCCAGGCCGCGGACCGGGTGCACGGTGTGGCCGGCTGGCTGGAGGAGCGCGAGCCCGGTGACCTGATCACCGAGGTCCGCGACTACGCACGGCGCAACCCGGGCACCTTCCTGGTCGGCGCGGCGGTCCTCGGTGTGCTCGCCGGCCGACTGACCCGCAGCATCTCCGCCGCCGGCGACGACTCCGGCAACGGATCCTCGACCTACCGGGGTGCCGGGGCGTACGACCCGGAGCAGACCGCCGTGATCCCGACGCCGCCCCCGGCGCCGCGCACCACGCCGGACGCTGTCCCGCAGGGCGGCTACACCGCCCCGACGTCCGGTGGCTATGCCGACCCGACTCCGGGCGGCTACACCACCCCGACGTCCGGTGGCTATGCCGACCCGACTCCGGGCGGCTACACCGACCCGACTCCGGGCAGCTACGCCGAGCCCACCCGGGGCGGTTACCCGCAGCACTCCGGCACCGGGCAGCCGCTGCCTCCGGTGACCCAGACCGACCCGCTGCCGGGCGTGCCGTCCACCGGCAGCCCTCGTCCGTGAGCCACCGACTCATCCAAAGGGAGGCGACGGCATGACCATGCCGACGCAGGGGCCCGGACCGGGCTCCGGCTACCACCCCGACGCGGGTGCCCCGCACACCGCCGACGAGGTGCGCAACAGCTCGTTGGGTGACCTGATGCGTCAGGTCACCACCGACCTGTCGACGCTGATGCGTCAGGAGGTCGAACTGGCCAAGGCGGAGATCCGCCAGGAGGGCAAGAAGGCCGGCAAGGCCGCCGGGCTCTTCGGCGGGGCCGGCTTCGGCGGCTACATGGTGGCGCTCTTCGTGTCCATCGCCGTGTGGCAGTTCCTGGACAACGTCATGGACTCCGGTCTGGCCGCGCTGATCGTGGCCGTGATCTGGGCCGCGGCCGCCGCCGTCCTCTACTCCATGGCCAAGAAGAACGCCCAGCACGTACGCGGGCTCAAGAAGACCAACGACAGCGTGCAGCGGATCCCCGACGCGCTCAAGCCGCACCCGGAGGGAGTCACCCGATGAGCACCGATCCCGATCAGATCCGCCGGGAGATCGAAGCCACCCGTAACAGCCTCAGCTCCGATGTGGACGCGTTGGCGTACAAGGTCAGCCCGAGCCGCATCGTCGACGACCGCAAGCAGCGGGCCCGTTCCGCTCTGCAGAATGTGAGGGACAAGGTCATGGGAACCGCGTCTGACCTCGGCCACGGCACCGGCCACGCCGCCCACTCCGTGGGTGACCGTGCCTCGTCGGCGGCCTCCAGCGTCAGTGACGCCGCGCAGTCGGCGGCTGCCACGGTCAGCGACGCCGCCCACAGCGCGCCGCGGGTGATCCGGCAGAAGTCCCAGGGCAACCCTCTCGCCGCCGGTCTGATCGCGTTCGGTGTCGGCTGGCTGGCCTCGTCGCTGATCCCGGCCTCCCGCCGTGAGCAGCAGGCCGCGACCCAGCTCAAGGAGCGGGTCAGCGAGCACAGCGGCGCGGTGACGGAGAAGCTGAGCGCGGTGGCGAGCGAGCTGAAGGAAGAGCTGCGCGAGCCGGCCCAGCAGGCCGCCGAGTCGGTGAAGTCCACCGCTCAGGACGCGGTGCACGCGGTCAAGGACGACACGACGTCCGCCGCGCACGACGTCAAGGACCAGGCCCAGCAGGCCCGGCACCAGGTCAGCCCCTGAAGCGGCCGATCACCGTTGCGACAGCTCGCGGCCACTCCGGTGACCGCGAGCTGTCGTGCTGTCCGGGGCTCGGACGCCGCCCCTGGTGGGCGCGCAGGGCACGGGTCCGGTGGGCGGCCCGGCGGATCCGGCCGTCGCCGTACCGGACGCCGCCGAGCAGTAACCGTTGGGCGACGGCGAGCCAACCGCACATCCCGCGTTCCAGCAGCCAGACCGGCGCCGCCAGCGCCGTCGTCGGAGGGAAGACCGCGGTGCCGCCCGCGCGGCGGCGACCCACCTCGGCGAGAGCGACGGTGCCGGCCGCCGCGCCGAGCACCAGCGCGGGTCGCCGGGCCGCGACCGCCGCGGCCAGTGCCGGCAGGACCGCGAGCGCGGCCAGCAGACGCGCCGGCTGGGCCAGGTCGTCGTACGCCTGACGGACCCGTTGGCGTCGGAAGTGCGCCGCGTCCGGAGGCAACCGGCGTACGTACAGCCAGGCCGGCGTCGCCTCGGTGCGGTCGTACGCGCGCATCGTGCGGATCAGTTCCAGGTTCTCGAAGAGCACGTCCGGGTCGTACCCGCCGACGGCGAGGAACGCGCTGCGCCGCACGGCGAGGGTCCCCGGGTAGTCCGCGCCGAAGGCCCGGTTGAGCAGCGTCCGGCCGGTGTCCCACCAGGCGTGCCAGGGCAGCGGGTCGAAGTAGTTCTGCGGGCGGACCAGGTCGACCTCGTCGAGCAGGAGTTGTACGGCGGTCAGCCCGGCCTCGTCGTACCGGACGTCGTCGTCGGCGATCACCACGTGTTCGTGCTCCGCCGCGCGGACGCCGGTGCGGACGCCGAGCACCTTCCCGTTGAGCCCGGAGCCTGTGCTGTCGGGTGGGAGGTGTCGGACCAGCCCCGCCCAGGCGTCGGCGTGCCGGGCGAAGAGGTCCGGTGCCGAGCCGTCGACCACGAGCACGTCGACGCGGTCGGCCAGCCAGCGCAGGTAGTCGGTCAACTCGGCCAGGCCGCTGTCGGAGTGCCAGCGCAGCGGCAGCACGTACGTCATCGGCAGGCGGACCGGCGGAGCCGGCCCTCGCCGTACCTCTGCACGCCGTGGTTGATCGCGCACGGGCGTCGTCCGATCAGTCGGTGCGGCGGATGTTGGTGATGGTCAGGCCGAGGGGCGGCAGCGCCGGTATCCGGCGCAGGTCCAGGGTCAGGTCCTGGACCGGTACGTCGTAGCGCATGGTGGTGGTCAGGTTGGCGACCGCCCGTTTCATCAGGTCGATGGTGATCCACTCACCGGCGCACCGGTGTCCGGCCCAGTGGTCGCCGCCGCCCTGCGGGATCAGCGCGAACGGGTCCACGCGTCGTCCGGCGAACCGTTCCGGACGGAACAACTCCGGTTCCGGCCAGAGCGCCGGGTGGTGGTTGGTGCCGTACAGGTCGAGCAGCACCCGACGGCCGGCGGGGAAGTGGTGGCCCTGCCATTCGAAGGAGCGTCGGACCCGGGCCGCCGCCATGGGGAAGAACGGGTAGTAGCGGCGTACCTCCTGGACGAACTGCTCGGTGGCCCCGTCGTCGTCGCGGACCCGGTCCGACCAGCCGGGATGGTCGTGCAGGGCGAGTGCGGCGAAGGTCATGTACTGGTCGACGGCGACCACCGGGCGCAGCAGGTTCAGGAGCTCCACCGCCGCGATCCGGCGGGGGAGCAGGTTGCCCCGCCCGTCCCGGTGTTCGGCGATCACTGCCAGGGCGCTGCCGGCCGGCGCCGGAGCGAGACCGGTCCGGGTCCGTTCGACCAGGGCGGCGAGTCGGCGTTCGGCGCGCCGACGGGCGAGCCGTCCCCGCCAGTGCCGGGGCCCGGCCAGCGCCGGTGCCTCGATCATGGCGTGCAGCTCGACGGCGCGGTCCGCGACCTGCGAGGCGGGCAGTGGCGCCCCGACCCAGGCGTACACCACCCGGGTGAGCAGTCGGCCCAGTTCGTCGTAGAGCGACACCGGCCCGGCGGCCTCCCAGGCGGGGATCCGGGCCCGCCACTCGTCGTCGAAGAGCTGGCCGAGCTGCCGGATGGCGGCCGGCGTCATGATCGACATGAACATGGCCTTACGGTCGGCGTGTTCCGTTCCGTCGAGTCCCTGCACACCACCCCGACCGGTGAGGGTCCGCTGCACCCGCAGTGGCATGGCGGTGGCGCGTTGGAAGCGTTCGGTGTCGTAGAACAACTCGGTCGCCGGCCGGCCGCGGAGGCAGATGGTCGGGGCGAGCAGGATCCGGGTCCGGAACAGGTCGCTGTCGTAGCGCTCACAGCGTTCGCCGATGAAGCGGTAGCCGGCACGGAGCAGCGCGAGGGTGCTGTCCGGGCTGCGGTCGGCCGGCATGCTCGCCATCGGGTCTCCTCACGCGGGGTCCGGCCGGCTGTCTACCCCGGTCGCCGCAGCTGAATCCCCGTGCGGACGGCACACCGGCTGGCCCCTCCCAGGGGCAGCGGAACCTGGTTTGCTGCTGGTGGGGCAACCACGGGAGGGCGGATGCGCGACAACACATCACCGCACTGGCGGCAGCGACGGGCGCTCGGCGCGCTGGGCGGGAGCCGTGACGGGCGGTCACTGATCGGGCCGCCCCGGCGGCCCACCCGGCCGCGCCGGTTCTTCACCGTGCACCTGGGCTTTACCGCGCCCGACGCGGCCGAGGCCCGCGAGCTGGCGGTGGCGTACGCGGAGGCGCTGAGCCTGCTCCGCGCGGAGGTCGCCCTCGGTGCGGCGGCGCTGTCACCGGCGGACGCCTGGCAGCGGGCCGAGCGGCTGTTCTGCGGTGCGGTCGGCCCGGACGGCGAGCGCTGCGTCGACGTCGCCGACCATCCTGGTTTCCACCACGCCCCCGGGCCGGGCGGCCTCGGCTGGGGCGACGGCGACGGCCCCGGCCGGGCCGATGGTTGACCACCGGCCCCGGCCGGTCGTGCCGGCGGGGGAGCGGTCCGTGCCGGCGCCCCGACGGCGGGCACCGGCACGGCACACCGGCCGGGGCGTTCAGTCCAGGTCGAACTCGCCGTCCTGGGCGCCGGCCACGAACGCGTCCCACTCGGCCTGGGTGAAGACCAGCACCGGTCCCTCCGGCTCGGCCGAGTTGCGCATCCCGATCAGATCGTCGACGAAGGCGACCTCCACGGCGCTGTCGGAGGTGTCCCCCTCGGCCCGCTGCCAGACCGCCCGCGAGAGGTCGAAGTCGCCCTTGGGGTGCTGCGCCATGGTTCTTTCCTCCAGTGCCGAGGGTCGTGTGGTGACCGGGTGCCGATCCCCATCGGGCAGGATAAGCGGATGCCGAGCCTGACCCGTGTAGAGGCGACCGCGCGTGGCGCGGCGATTACTGTCGAGTCCTACCAGGTGGACCTCGACCTGACCGGCGGCCCGGAGCTGTTCCGGTCCCGCGTGGAGATCCGGTTCCGGGCGACCCCCGGCACCGCGACCTTCGCCGAGGTCAAGCCCACCACCCTGCTGGGTGTACGCCTCAACGACCGCGACCTGGACCCCGGCCTGCTCGCCGGCAACCGGCTGCCGCTCGACGACCTCGACGCGGAGAACACGCTCGTCGTCGAGGCGGAGATGGCGTATTCCAACGCGGGCGAGGGGATGCACCGCTTCGTCGACCCGGCCGACGGCGAGACCTACCTCTACGCGATGTCGTTCCTCGACAACGCGCAGCGCATCTTCGCCGCCTTCGACCAACCCGACCTCAAGGCCCCGTTCACCCTCTCGGTGACCGCGCCGACGCAGTGGACGGTCTCCGGCAACGCCGAGGTGGTCGCCAACCCCGCTCCCGGTCGCTGGGAGTTCGCCCCGAGCGCGCCCCTGGCGACGTACTTCTTCTCGCTCATCGCGGGGCCGTGGCACGTCCGGCGGGCCGAGCACGACGGTGTGCCACTGGGCATCTACTGCCGCCGGTCGCAGGCCGCGCACCTGGACGCCGACGCCGACGAGATCTTCACCGTGACCCGGCAGTGCCTGGACCGGTTCCACGAGCTCTTCACCGAGCGCTACCCGTTCGGCAAGTACGACCAGGCGTTCGTGCCCGAGTTCAACGCCGGCGCGATGGAAAACCCGGGCATCGTCACCTTCCGCGACGACTACATCTTCCGCTCCGCGGTCACCGACACCCAGCGCGAGCAGCGGGCCAGCACCATCGCCCACGAGATGGCCCACATGTGGTTCGGTGACCTGGTCACCATGCGCTGGTGGGACGACCTGTGGTTGAACGAGTCCTTCGCGGAGTACCTGGGCACCCGGGTCACCGCCGAGGCGACCCGTTTCGACCAGGCATGGACCACCTTCGCGATGCGCCGCAAGGCGTGGGGTTACGCCGCCGACCAGCGCCCCTCCACCCACCCGATCGCCCCGGAGGAGGTCGCCGACGCCGACGAGGGCCTGCTCAACTTCGACGGCATCTCGTACGCCAAGGGGGCCAGCGTGCTGCGGCAACTGGTCGCGTGGCTCGGCGACGAGGCGTTCCTGGCCGGCCTCAACGCGCACTTCGCCGCGCACCGCTTCGGCAACGCCACCCTCGACGACCTGCTGGCCAGCCTCACCAGCGCCAGCGGGCGGGACCTCTCCGGCTGGGCCGAGCTGTGGTTGCGTCGGCCGCAGGTCAACACGTTGCGCGCCGAGGTCGCCGTGGACGCCGAGGGCCGTTACACCGAGGTGGCGGTGGTGCAGACGGCGCCCGAGTCGCACCCGGTGCGGCGTCCGCACCGCATCGGCGTGGGCCGCTACTCGGCGGACGGCAGCGTCCTCCGTGACGAGGTGGACATCGACCCGGCCGTCGACGGTGATCGGACCGTGCTGGGTCAGCTGGAGGGCCTGCCGGCGGCCCGGCTGCTGCTGCTCAACGACGGTGATCTCACCTTCGCCAAGGTACGTCTCGACCCGGCGTCGGCGGCGGCCGTTCCGCTGGTGCTGCCCGGTCTGACCGACCCGCTGGCCAGGGCTGTGCTGTGGGGCGAGGCACTGGACGCGGCTACCGACGGGGAGCGGCCGGTAGCCGGCCTGGTCGACCTGATGGTCGCCGCGCTGCCCGCCGAGACCGAGGTGATCATCGCCGAGGACGTGCTGACCCTCAGCCGGTCGCTCGTCGACCGCTACCTCGACCCGCTGACCCGGTCGGCGGCGCTGGCCCGGGTCGCCGAGGCGTGCCAGCGCCTGCTCGACGGCGCACCGGCCGGAGAGTCGTTGCAGCTCGCCGCCGCACGGGGCTGGATCGCCGCGACCACCGACGACGACCTGCTCGTCGGCTGGCTCGCCGGGCGGGATGTGCCGGCCGGCCTGAAGGTCGACGCGGAGCTGCGCTGGGCGGTGCTGCGCCGGCTGGTGGTGCTGGGCGCCGCCGGCGAGGCGGAGATCGCCATCGAGGCAGCGGCCGACGTCAGCGCCACGGGCGCGGAACGGGCCGCCCACTGCCGGGCAGCCCTGCCCGACCCGGCGGCGAAGCAGGCCGCCTGGGAGATCCTCGTGCGGGACACCGACCTGTCCAACCGGCTGTTGGAAGCGACAGCCGAGGGGTTCTGGCAACCCGAACAGGCCGAGCTGACCGCCGCGTACGTCGACAGGTACTTCGCGGAGATGCCGGCCGCCGCGAGTCGGCGTACCCCCTGGACGGCCGACCGGGTGGCGGCCCTGGCGTTCCCCCGCTACGCCGTGGCGCAGCCGACCCGGGAGGCGGCCGCGGCGTTGCTGGCCCGCGACGACCTGACCCCCGGCCTGCGCCGGGTGGTGACCGACGCCGACGACGACCTGCGCCGCGCGCTCGTCGCCCGGACGGCGGTGGCGGCCGCGTCGGCATGAGAGCCGTCGGGCGTGGGGTGGCCGCCGAGCCACCCCACGCCCACCGCCCTGGCCGGAACTGCCCCGGGCCGCAACAGCACGCTCACGTGGTCGGCCTACGATCACGGGGTGGAGGAAGATATCCGGCGGATCGGGATCATGGGTGGCACCTTCGACCCGATCCACCACGGGCACCTCGTCGCTGCCAGCGAGGTGGCCGACCGGTTCGGCCTGGACGAGGTGGTCTTCGTTCCGACCGGGCAGCCGTGGCAGAAGGCCGACGAACCGGTGAGCCCGGCCGAGGACCGCTACCTGATGACGGTCATCGCGACCGCCTCCAACCCCCGCTTTCAGGTCAGCCGGGTCGACATCGACCGCAGTGGGCCGACGTACACGGTCGACACCCTGCGCGACCTCCAGGCCGAGTACGGCCCCAAGGTGCAGCTGTTCTTCATCACCGGAGCGGACGCCCTGCAACGCATCCTGTCCTGGAAGGACCTGGACGAGATCTTCGAGCTGGCCCACTTCGTCGGTGTGACCCGGCCCGGGTTCGCGTTGACCGACAAGCACCTTCCGGCGGACACCGTCAGTCTGATCCAGGTGCCGGCGATGTCCATCTCGTCGACGGACTGCCGCGCCCGGGTCGCCCGGGGCGAACCTGTGTGGTACCTGGTCCCCGACGGTGTGGTGCAGTACATCGCCAAGCGGAGCCTCTATCAGCGCTGAACCCGCCCGGAATGACCCTGTTACTGCCTGAAACCGACCAGAACTGCCCGGTCGGTCCGCCGACGGGTGTGAGACGCTTGGAGGATCGCACGCCTGATCGAAGGAGAACGGTGACAGTTTCCGAACGCGCTCACGAGCTGGCTATCGCGGCCGCCCAGGCCGCCGCCGACAAGAAGGCGCAGGACATCACGATCATCGACGTCGGCGACCAGCTCGCCATCACCGACGCGTTCGTGCTCGCCGCCGCCCCCAACGAGCGTCAGGTGCTGGCCATCGTCGACGCCATCGAGGAAAGCCTGCTGGAGCTTCCGGACAAGGCGAAGCCGGTACGGCGCGAGGGTGAGCGCGGTGGCCGTTGGGTGCTGCTCGACTACGTCGACATCGTGGTGCACGTCCAGCACACCGAGGAGCGCGAGTTCTACGCCCTCGACCGGCTCTGGAAGGACTGCCCCACCATCCCGTTCGTCGACCGCGACCTGGTCGAGGCCGACGCCAGCGGGTCCGCCGCAGCCGAATGACCAAGCTGATCGTCTGGCGGCACGGCAACACCGACTGGAACGCCGCCAACCGGGTCCAGGGGCAGACCGACGTACCCCTCAACGAGCTGGGTCGCGACCAGGCCCGCGCCGCCGCGCCGTTGCTCGCCGCGCTGCGGCCCGACGCCATCGTGTCCAGTGACCTGGGCCGCGCCGCGGAGACCGCCGCCGCGCTGGTCGCGCTGACCGGCCTGCCGGTCCGCACCGACGCACGGCTGCGCGAGCGGCACTTCGGCCAGTGGCAGGGCCTGCACCTCACCGAGGTCGCCGAGCGCTTCCCCGATGAGTACGCCCGCTGGCAGGCCGGCGACCCCGCTCCCGGGGTCGACGTGGAACCGTTGCCCGACCTCGGGGACCGGGTCGCCGCCGCGCTGCTGGAGGCCGCCCACGCGGCACCGGGCGGCACCGTGGTGATCGCCACCCACGGCGGGGCCTCCCGGCAGGGCGTCGGTCACCTGCTCGGCTGGGACGCGACAGTGCTGCGTGCCGTCGGTTCGCTCGCCAACTGCCACTGGACCGAGCTGCGCCACGACGACGTCCGCGGTTGGCAGTTGCGGGCGCACAACGTCGGCCTGATCACCGCCCCGGTCGCCGTCGACGCGGTCTGAGCACCACCCTCGCCCCGGCCGGGCGTCATCGCGCTTCGTCGTTCGGCGTCCCGATCGGCTAGCGTGCCGGGCATGCCCGTCGCGGTCGTCATCGACTCCACCGCCTACCTGCCGCCCGAGCTGGTGCACGCGCACCGGCTGACCGTCGTGCCGTTGACAGTCGTCCTCAACGGTGCGGAGGGGTTGGAGGGGGTGGAGACCCAGCCGGCCGACGCCACACTGGCGTTGAGCGCCCGCCGGGTCACCGCGACCACCTCCCGGCCGGCACCGGAACAGTTCGCCCGGACGTACCGCCGACTGCTGGACGACGGCGCCGACGGGATCGTCTCGGTGCACATCTCCGCCGCGCTGTCCGGCACCGTCGAGGCCGCCCGCCTGGCCGCCGCCGACCTCGACGGCCGCGTCGAGGTCGTGGACAGTTGCTCGACCGGCATGGGTCTCGGCTTCCCGGCCATCGCGGCCGCCACCGCCGCCGAGGCCGGCGTCGACCTCGCCGGTGTACGCGACGCCGCGCTCGCCGCCGTCGCCCGTACCACCGTCTGGTTCTACGTCGACACGCTCGAGTTCCTCCGCCGAGGCGGCCGGATCAACGCCGCCGAGGCGCTGCTCGGGACCGCCCTCTCCGTCAAGCCGATCATGCACATGCCGGACGGGGCGATCGTGCTGCGGGAGAAGGTCCGCACCGCCAGCCGCGGCGTGGCCCGGCTCGTCGACCTGGCCGTCGAGGCGGCCGGGGACGACGACGTCGACCTCGGGGTGCACCACCTGGCCGCGCCGCAGCGAGCCGAGGCGTTGCTCGTCGCCCTGACCGGGCGGTTCGGTGACCGGCTGCACGACACGTACGTCTCCGAGGCCGGCGCGGTCGTCGCCGCCCACGCCGGCCCGGGTCTGGCCTGTGTGGTCGTCCACCGTCGTCCGGCCGGCTGACCGACCCGCCCCGCCGTGTTAGCCTCCGTGCGCGCCCCAGATGGGCCTACCCCCCGGAGGTTCTGGCTACCGGAATGCGGGCCAGTCCTCCGCCCTTCAGGCCGGGGTGAAGGCCCGCGTTGGGGGGCCGCCAAGGCCCGAGCAGTGCATTAACCGGGACGGTTCTGCTGCTCGATGTACTGCTTCACGACGGACAGCGACGCCCCGCCGACCGAGCCTGCGAAGTACGAGCCCGACCAGAGCTTGTTGGCCCGGTAGTAGTGCCGCACGAGATCGGGGAACTCCTGCCCAGCCGTCGCGAGGACACGCCCTTGAGGCTGTTGACCAGCCGGGCCACGGCCATTTTGGGCGGGTAGTTCACGAGAAGGTGGACGTGGTTGTTCTCGCCGTTGAACTCGACCAGATCCGCCTCGAAGTCGGCGCACACGTCCTGCATGATCTATTCCATGCGGGACAGGTGCCGGTCGGCGAACACCTTGTGCCGGAACTTCGTCACGAAAACCAAGTGGGCGTGCATCACGAAAACGCAGTGCCTACCAGTACGGATGCCTTCAAGCTGTGCCATAGACCAACTTGGTACGGTGCTTTCCGTGCAGCTGCGTTACCAGTTCCGCGTTGATCCGACGCCTGGCCAGCAGATCGAGTTGGCCAGGGCGTTTGGGTGCGCGAGGGTGGTGTTCAACGATGGGCTGCGCCTGCGGCAGGAGGCCCGCGAGCAGGGCTTGCCGTACGTGTCGGACGCCGAACTGTCGCGCCGCCTGATTACGGAGGCAAAAGCGACGCCGGAACGGGCTTGGCTTTCCGAGGTGTCGGCCGTGGTGTTGCAGCAGGCCCTGGGGGACCTGAATAACGCGTACCGCAACTTCTTCGCCTCGATCTCGGGCAAGCGCAAGGGCCGCAAGACGGCCCCGCCCCGGTACCGGTCCCGCAAGGACAATCGACAGGCCATCCGGTTCACCAAGAACAGTCGATTCAAGGTCCTGGACAACGGCCGGTTGCGCCTGCCGAAGATCGGGGACCTCGCGGTCCGCTGGTCCCGCACGCTGCCCTCGGACCCGTCGTCCGTGGCGATCATCCGGGATGCGGCCGGGCGGTACTTTGCCTCGTTCGTCGTGCAGGCGGGCGAGGGCGAGACGCTGCCGCCGGTCGAGTCCGAGGTCGGTATCGACCTGGGCCTGACCCACTTCGCCGTCATGTCGGACGGCACGAAGGTCGCCGCGCCGACGTTCCTGCGCCGCGCGGCCCGCAAGCTCAAGCGGCTGCAACAGGACCTCTCGCGCAAGCAGCGCGGGAGTCAGAACCGCAAGAAGGCCGCCGTGAAGGTCGCACGGGCGCACGCCCGGGTGGCCGACACCCGGCGCGACTGGCAGCACAAGCTGTCCACGACGGTGGTCCGCGAGAACCAAGCGATCTATGTCGAGGACCTGTGCGTGACCGGTCTCGGCCGGACCCGGCTCGCCAAGAGCGTGCACGACGCGGGGTGGTCCAGCTTCACCGCCATGCTGGAGTACAAGGCCGCCCGGTACGGCAGGGTGTTCGGCCGGGTGGACCGGTTCTTCCCGTCCACCCGCATGTGCTCGGCATGTGGGCGGATCAACGAGAAGATGGCGCTCAACGTCCGAGCATGGGAATGCCCCTGCGGAGCAGTCCACGATCGTGACCACAACGCCGCCATCAACATCAAGGCCGCCGGACAGGCGGACTTCAACGCCCGTGGAGCACACGTAAGACCGGGACTCGTCCCGGCGGCGCGCAGAGAAGCGGGAACCCACCTGGACGCCGCGTATTCCACACGCAGCGTGGAGGGAATCTCCGTCCTTCAGGACGGAGAGGATGTCAATTCAGCCACCACGCCGAGACTGACGCCGTACGCGCGGCTCTCGTGCGGGATCCGGGGCGTCGGTGCCCTCGGGGTCGTGTCATCGGGGTGGCTGGGTGAACGCTGTGGGCTTCCGGTCGGGTCTACGGATCGACCGGGAAGAAGACGGTACGGATGACAGTCACGTTCAACCACACCATCGTCGTCAGCAAGGACCGGAACGCCTCGGCCTCGTTCTACCGGGCGCTGTTCGAGTTGCCGGAAGCGCCGTCGTGGGGACCGTTCGTCAACGTCCAGCTAGACGAGGGCGTGCTGCTCCAGTTCGCCGAGCCGCCGGTGGACGTCCAGCTACAGCACTACGCGTTCCTCGTCGACGACGAGTTGTCTACTTCATGGACCCGTCGGGCCACATGATCGAGATCATCACCCGGCCGCACCTGTAGCCGCCGAATCGACCGGCGCCAGCTCCGGCGGTTCGTCCGCCGAAGCCTGCGCGACGACTCGGCGGCCGAGCGCGGGTGACCGTCGGGCCGGCCTCGGCGCCGACGCTCGTGGAGGAGCACCCGACGACGGCCTGGCCCGTGCGGCCATAGCAGATCGGGGCATGATCAGGGCGTTGTCCACAGTGGCGTCGCCTGTCCACAGGGCGATGCCGAGGCGTCCCGCTGCGGCGTCCGCCGCCATAGCGTCGCCCTGTGTCGCACGACGAGGAGACAGAGGTACGCCAGCGCCTGCGGCGGCTGACGGAGACGGTCGCCGCACCGGTGCCACCCCGGCCAGAGAGGACGCCCGTGGGCGTACCCGTGGGTGGCGTGCTGCCGTCCCGGGTCGCCGCGCCACTCGCGGAGCCGGCGCCCGGCGGCCTCGCGAGCGAGCCCGAGTCGCGACTGGCCGGTCCGGGGGCGTTCGATCCAGGGCGACGCGGGGTACGGGCGTTGGCTGTCGTCGCCGTGGTGGTGGTGTTGGGTGCGGCCGGCTGGGCCTGGCGGTCCCGGCCCCAGTCGGAGGCGGTCGCGCCGCTGGTCGGCGAGACCCCGTCGGCCGCCTCGACGAGTGACCCCAGCGGGCCCGGCTCCGGCGAGCTGGTGGTGGCGGTCGCGGGCAAGGTCCGCAAGCCCGGTCTGGTACGGCTGCCGGCCGGCTCCCGGCTCGCCGATGCGGTCCAGGCGGCAGGTGGTCCACTGCCCGGTGTCGACCTGGCGCTGCTCAACCCCGCCCGCAAGGTCACCGACGGGGAGCTGATCGTGGTCGGGGTGACGCCTCCGCCGGCACCGGCCGGCCCGGCGGGAGGTGGGGCCGCGACGGCCACCGGCCCGCTGAACCTCAACACGGCCACCCTGGCCCAACTCGACGCGCTGCCCGGGGTCGGGCCGGTGCTCGCCCAGCGGATCCTCAGCCACCGGGACCAGCACGGCGGGTTCAAGGCCGTCGGCGACCTGCGGCAGGTCGACGGGATCGGCGACGCACGGTACGAGCAGCTCAAGGATCTGGTGACGGTGTGACGAAGCCCGCCGCCGCTGGCCTGCGGCTGACCACCGTGGCCGCTGGCGCGCCGCAAGCGCCGCCGGCCGACCAGGCCCCCGCCCAACCGCCGGATCTGCGACTGGCTGGGCTCGCCGTGGCGGCCTGGCTCACCGCGCTCGCTGGCCTGCACCTGGGCGGCTTGGCCGTCCTGCTGGGCGCCGGCGGGGCGGCCGGTGTGACAGCGGCCGGTGCTCTGCATCTGCTCGGCCGCCTCGGCCGTCCCGGGGCCGTGGCGCGGCGCTACGGGTGGATCGCCGTGGCGGTCGGCCTCGGCGTGGTCGCCGGTGGTGCGGCCACCGGAGCGCGCCTGGCCGTTCGCGACGCACCGGCTATCCGTGCCCTGGCCGAGCAGCGTGCTCTGGTCACAGTCGATCTGGTGGTGCGGGACGATCCGCGTCCGATCCGGAGCGCCGGCCGACCGGGCATGCTCCTGGTGTCGACGGAGTCGGTCCGGCTCACCGGCCCGGATGGCCGCCGGATTCACGCGTCGGCGCGGCTGCTCGTCCTGGCGACCGACCCGACCTGGCGGGGCCTGCTGCCCGGGCAGCGCCTCAGCGCCGACGGCCGGCTCGGCGTTCCGCGTGGTGGCGACCTCACCGCGGCCGTGCTCAGCGTCGACGGCCCGCCGCAGCGGCATGGTGTGTCGTCCTGGGCGCAGCGTGCCGCCGGTTCGCTGCGAGCCGGCCTGCAACGGGCCTGCACCCCGCTGCCCGACGATCCGGGTGGGCTGCTGCCCGGGCTGGTGGTGGGGGACACCAGCCGGCTGCCGCCCGACGTCGAGGCGGACTTCCAGGCAACCGGAATGACGCATCTCAATGCGGTGTCGGGGAGCAATGTCGCGATTGTCGTAGGCGCCGTGTTGCTGCTGGCCCGATGGTCACGGGCCGGGCCATGGCTCGCCGTCGGGCTCTGCGGGGTCGCGCTGGTGGGCTTCGTCATCCTGGTCCGTCCGTCGCCCAGTGTCGTACGGGCGGCGACGATGGGAGCGATCGGGCTCGCCGCGCTGGCCGCCGGTCGGCCCCGAGCCGCGTTGCCCGCGCTTGCCGCCGCCGTCACCGTGCTGGTGCTGGTCGACCCCGAGTTGGCCGGTGATCCCGGGTTCGCGCTCTCCGTGCTGGCCACCGGCGGTCTGTTGCTGCTCGCGCCGCGCTGGCGGGACGGGTTGCGTCGCCGGGGCGTACCGGCGGGGCTGGCGGAGGCGCTGGCAGTGCCGGCGGCCGCACAACTGGCCTGCGGCCCGGTCGTCGCCGGCATCTCCGGCACGGTCAGCCTGGTGGCGGTTCCGGCCAACCTGCTGGCGGTGCCGGCCATCGCGCCGGCGACAGTGCTGGGCGTGTTGGCGGCCATGGTGTCGCCGGTCTGGCCGGGTGGCGCCGAGTTCCTCGCCTGGCTGGCGAGCTGGCCGGCCTGGTGGTTGGTGGTCGTCGCCCGGCAGGGCGCCCGGCTGCCGGGCGGCACCGTGCCGTGGTTGGGCGGGCTGCCCGGCGCTCTGCTGTTGACCGCGCTGACCGTCGCGCTGCTGGTCGCGGTGCGCCGACCACTCGTACGGCGGCTGGTGGCGGTCGTCGGGGTGGCCACGGTGCTGGGTGCGCTTCCGGTACGGCTGGTCTTCGCCGGCTGGCCGCCGCCGGGTTGGGTGGTGGTGGTCTGCGCCGTGGGCCAGGGCGACGCCGTGGTGCTGCCGGTCGCACCCGGCCGGGCCGTGGTGGTGGACGCCGGGCCGGAGCCGGGTGCTGTGGACGGCTGCCTGAGGCGGCTCGGCGTACGGGAGGTGCCACTGCTGGTGATCAGTCACTTCCACGCCGACCACGTGGGTGGGGTTGCCGGGGTGTTCCGGGGACGGCGGGTCGGGGCCGTGCTGACGCCGTCGTCGACCGACCCGGAGAGCGGCCGGGACCTCGTCCGGGCGGCGGCGGCCGGCGGGCGGGCCGCGTTGCTGACCACCGTGGCCGGCGCCCGACACCCCGTGGGTGGGGTCGAGCTGCTGGTGCTCGGCCCGCCGTACCCGCTGGCCGGCACCAGGTCCGACCCGAACAACAACTCGTTGGTGCTGCGCGCCACGGTGGCCGGGGTGCGGATCCTGCTCGCCGGCGACGCGGAGGCCGAGGAGCAGCACGCGATGGTGGCGAGGGCGACGCCCGGCCAGTTGCGGGCGGACGTGCTGAAAGTCGCCCACCACGGTTCGGCGTACCAGGATCTCGGATTTCTCGACGCGGTGCGGCCCGCCGTCGCGCTCGTGCCGGTCGGCGCCGGCAACACCTACGGGCATCCGAGCCCCGGGCTGCTCAGTCGGTTGGGCAGGGGCGGTGCCCGGGTGCTGCGTACCGACACCGACGGTGACCTGGCAGCGGTTCGGACGAGGAACGGCCTGGCAGTGGCCCACCGAGGGGTGCCACCGGGGCGGTAGACCTGAGACGGGCGAGCCAACCTTGCCTGAATTGCGCACCAAATGGCAATTGAGATAGATGTCGGGATTTGCGTTGTGTGCGGGCTGCGCCGACCGAGCAGCTGATGAGCAGGCACGATCCCACGCCGGGGCGTGCGAATATGGGCGGCGTGACCCCCGCCAGCCTCGCCCCCATTCTGCTCGTCCTCGGTGACGAGGAGCTGCTCGCCACGCGCGCGGTCACCGAAGCTGTCGCCAAGGTTCGCAGCGTCGACCCCGAGGTGGACGTCCGCGAGTACCAGGCCGGAACGCTCACCGTCGGCGAGATCGCCGAGATGCTCAGCCCGTCGCTGTTCGGTGGGCGGCGGCTGCTGATCCTGCGTTCCGGTCAGGACGCGCGCAAGGACCTGGTCGCCGCGCTGCTGGCGTACGCGAAGAATCCCGACCCGGACGTCCAACTGCTGGTGCTGCACCTGGGTGCCGCCAAGGGCAAGGCGTTCGCCGACGGGCTGCGGGCAGCCGGCGCGACCGTCGTGCCGGCCGCCAAGCTCAAGGGACACCGCGACCGGGTGGCCTTCGTCCGGGACGAGATCCGCCGAGCTGGAGGCAGGTGCACCGACGACGCCGCCGAGGCGCTCATCGCGGCCGTCGGCAACGACCTCCGCGAACTGGCCGCCGCCTGCTCCCAGCTGATCGCCGACACCGACGGGCGGATCAGCGCCGAGACCGTCGCCCGCTACTACCGGGGTCGGGTCGAAGTGACCGGCTTCACGGTGGCGGACGCCACCATGGTCGGTGACGTACCGGGGGCATTGGAGGCGCTGCGCTGGGCCCTGCACGTCGGGGTCGATCCGGTACCCATCGCCGATGCCCTGGCCGACGGAGTACGCACTGTGGCCCGGGTGGCGTCTGCCGGGCGGGGCAACCCGTACCAGCTGGCCAGCAGCCTCGGCATGCCCGCGTGGAAGATCGAAAGGGCGCAGCGACAGGGGCGCGGTTGGACCCCGGAGGGCCTGGTCCGGGCCATGCAGGTCGCCGCCGAGTGCAACGCGGCCGTCAAGGGCGGATCAGACGACCGGGCGTACGCCCTGGAACGGGCGGTTTTCTCCGTCGCGGCGGCCCGGCAGGGCAGCACCAGGTGACGGGGGCGAACCGCCCGGCGTGGGCCACCGTCGGAGTGGACGAGGAGCGGTACCGGCCGCTCTACGCCCGGATCCTCGGCCTGCGATTCGTCAACCCCGGCGGCGTGCTGTGCTTCCTCTTCTTCGAGGGCACCATCGCCCTGGCGGTGCTGCTCGCCCTCGCCGAACTTGTCACCTGGTGGGCGGTGCTGGTGCTGCCCGTCGTGGTGGCGGCGATGGTCAAGCTCAACGACATGGTGGCCGCGATCGTGGTCCGCTCCGCGGCGCTCGTGCCCGAGCAGGAACGGGACCGGTTCCGCCGCCAGATGGAACCGGCGGTCGGGCGAGCCCAGGTGGAGTGGGTCTCGCACAGTGTCACCGGCGTGGTGATCACTGCGGATTCGGTGCCACCTCCACGCCGCGCCCACCCGTCAGACTGAGCCCCGGCCGCCGGGAAACGACCCGGCAGGCCCAGACTGGCCGGGCCCGACTGCTGCTCGATGGGCCGCCTCCGGGTGAGCAACCCGAAGCGGGCCACCAGCCGGTTCCGGCCCTGGACACACGGAAGCCCCGGGCCTGGGCCCGGGGCTTTCCGAATCAGTCTGACGGTGAAGTCGTCAGGCGGAGAGCGCCACCACGCGCTTCGCGATCGCGGACTTGCGGTTCGCGGCCTGGTTGGAGTGGATCACGCCCTTGCTGACGGCCTTGTCCAGCTTGCGCGAGGCGTCCAGCATGAGCGCGGTCGCCTTCTCGACGTCACCGGCCTCGGCAGCCTCGTGGAACTTCCGGACGGCGGTCTTCAGCGACGACTTGACCGACTTGTTGCGCAGCCGGGCCTTTTCGTTCTGCCGGTTGCGCTTGATCTGGGACTTGATGTTCGCCACGCGACAGCCTCGTCTTGATAGCTCGGGTTGGTCAGCTTGTGCGCTGGATGACGAACATGCGTCACCGCCGCGCGAAGAGCCAGGTTACCAGGTCGCCCGGGACGAGCCAAAACGGCTCGGCCCGAACGGGGCTCCGTCCTGGGTGGGGAGCCTATCCGACCGCTCGGCCGTGCTGTCCCCGGTGATCAAGAGGTTTGCGTCACCAGACGGCCTTCTTCTGACGCAAACCTCTTGATCACCGCGTTGGTGTGCGGGGGGCTGGGGTTGCGGGCGGGGGGGCTGGGGTTGTGGGCGGGGCGCTGTCAGCGCCAGCCCTGACGGCGGGCCAACCAGTCGAGCGACTGTTCGCCGCTCCACCGTTGGTGGGCGGGCAGGTGTGGCGAAGCCGTCGGCGGTGCCGCCGCCGCTCCGGTGAGGTAGTAGCCGGCCAACGCCGCCAGGGTCGCGTCCAACGCGTCGGGCGGTGCGCCGGCGGTCGCCGGGTGGGTGGCGAAGAGCCGGTCGGCGTCGAGCCCACTGGCGTACGCGGTGAGGAGCAGACCGGCCAGGTCGAACCAGGCCGGCCCGGAACACACCCAGGTCCAGTCGCAGAACCAGGCTCGGCCGTCCGCGCCGATCAGCACGTTGTCTACCCGTAGGTCCCCGTGGATCAGACCGGTCGCCTCGGCGGCGTACCGGGGGAGGAGGGACTCCAACGCGACCAGGTCGGGCAACCGGTCCAGGGTCGACGAGGGCAGCGGGGGCGGGGGTTCCCGACCGGCGGCGACCTCCTCCCACCAGAGGATGTCCGAGCGGGCCAGGTCGGCCAGGTGTGGCAGGCCGAGGGCGGTCAGCTCGGCCGACGGCTCGGCCAGGGCGGCGGCGACCTCCGCGTACCCGGCGAGGGTGGCGTCCAGCTCGGCGGGCACCCAGGGCAGGCGTGGGGTGTGGCCGTCGACGGCGTCGGTGCAGAGCACGAACCAGCCGGCCTCGTAGAGCGTCCACCGGGGGCGGGGCGCCGGAAGGTCGGGCGGCAGCCGGTCCAGGATCGCTGCTTCCCGGGCGTACCACTCGACCAAGTGCTGTTGCTCGGCGGCGGGTGCTGCCTTCACGAAGGCCCGGCCACCGGCGGCGGTGTGGAGCACCGCGGCGAAGCCGCGGGTGAAGCCCGCACCCGCGACCCGGGCGGTGACCATCGGCGCGCCCAGCCGGTCGGCGACCGCGGCCCGCAGCGTCGCCGGCAACGTCGACCACGACGGCCGCTGGGCGCTCGCGTGGTACGGCACCGGCGGCAACGAGGGAGAGGACACCGCACCATGCTGCCCCGGGGTGCGTGCGCGACGCGCGGCGACACTGCCAGACTGCCAAGCCATGAGGACCGAGGACTTCTGGCAGCTGATCGACGAGGCTCGGGCCGGCGGCGGGGGAGAGCCCGGGCCGGTCGCCGCGCGGGCCGTCACCCTGCTCGCCGAGCGGGACCCGGAGGACATCGTCGGGTACGCCCGGCACCAGACGCGGGTGCTGGCCGCCTCGCACAAGGCGGACCTGTGGGGTGCGGCGTACCTGATCAACGGTGGTGCCTCGGCCGACGGCTTCGAGCACTTCCGGGGCTGGCTGATGACGCAGGGGCGGGCGGTCTTCGCCCGCGCGGTCGCCGAACCGGACTCGCTGGCCGAACTGCCGCAGGTGCGGGCAGCCTCGCTCAGCGGCGAGGAGTTCTCCGCCGAGCGGATGCTGTCGGTGCCCTGGGACGCGTACCGCAAGGCCACCGCCACCGATCTACCCGCGGACCGGGACCCGGTGCGGACGCCGGACCTGAACGACTTCTGGGACTTCGACGACGAGGAGGAGGCGCGTCGGCGGTTGCCCCGGTTGGCCGCGCTCTTCGTCGAACCGCCGCTGGAGTGAGGCGTCCGCGGACCGATGCATCGCCCGCGCAGTGGGCGTACCCCGGCGGCGTGGGAACATAGAGGGGGTCGGCGGCGCGCCGGCCTGTTCACGTCAGCCGACCAGAACGGACCGCTGTGCCACCGAAGCTCGATCCCGGCGCGAACGCCCCTGGTTCCACCGACCCCGGTCGCATCCGGAACTTCGGCATCATCGCCCACATCGACCACGGGAAGTCGACCCTGGCCGACCGGATGCTGCAGCTCACCGGCGTGGTCGACCCCCGGCAGATGCGCGCGCAGTATCTGGACCGGATGGACATCGAGCGCGAGCGCGGCATCACCATCAAGAGCCAGGCCGTCCGCATGCCCTGGACCATCCGTGAGGGTGAGCGGGCCGGCGACCACGCGGTGCTCAACATGATCGACACCCCGGGGCACGTCGACTTCACCTACGAGGTGTCCCGGTCGCTCGCCGCCTGCGAGGGCGCCGTGCTGCTGGTCGACGCCGCGCAGGGCATCGAGGCGCAGACCCTGGCGAACCTCTACCTGGCGCTCGAGAACGACCTGCGCATCATCCCGGTGCTCAACAAGATCGACCTGCCGGCCGCCCAGCCGGAGAAGTACGCCGAGGAGTTGGCCCACCTCATCGGCGGTGACCCCGCCGACTGCATCCGGGTCTCCGGCAAGACCGGCGAGGGCGTCCCGCACCTGCTCGACGAGATCGTCCGGCAGTTCGTTCCGCCGGTCGGTGACGCCGAGGCGCCCGCCCGGGCCATGATCTTCGATTCGGTGTACGACGTGTACCGCGGCGTCGTCACGTACGTCCGGGTCATCGACGGTCGGATCAGCGCCCGCGACCGCATCAAGATGATGTCCACCGGCGCCGTGCACGAGCTGCTGGAGATCGGCGTCATCTCGCCCGAGATGGTCAAGGCCGAGGCGCTCGGCGTCGGCGAGGTCGGCTACCTGATCACCGGTGTGAAGGACGTCCGGCAGTCCCGGGTCGGTGACACCGTCACCATCAACAGCCGGCCGGCGGCCGAGCCGCTCGGTGGCTACAAGGACCCGAAGCCGATGGTCTACTCCGGCCTCTACCCGATCGACGGGTCCGACTACCCGAACCTTCGCGAGGCCCTGGACAAGCTCAAGCTCAACGACGCCGCCCTGGACTACGAGCCGGAGACCTCCGGCGCGCTTGGTTTCGGCTTCCGCTGCGGCTTCCTCGGCCTGCTCCACCTGGAGATCATCCGGGAGCGGTTGGAGCGCGAGTACAACCTCGACCTGATCTCCACGGCCCCGAACGTCGTCTACCGGGCGATCACCGACGACGGCGCGGAGATCGTCGTGACCAACCCGAGCGAGTACCCCACCGGCAAGATCGCCGAGGTGTACGAGCCGGTGGTCCGGGCCACCGTGCTGACCCCGAACGACTACGTGGGTGCGGTGATGGAGCTCTGCCAGGGCCGGCGCGGCACCCTGCTGGGCATGGACTACCTCTCCGCCGACCGGGTGGAGCTGCGCTACACGCTGCCCCTCGCGGAGATCATCTACGACTTCTTCGACCAGTTGAAGAGCCGTACCAAGGGCTACGCGTCGCTCGACTACGAGCCCTCCGGCGAGCAGGCGTCCGACCTGGTGAAGGTGGACATCCTGCTGCACGGCGAGCCGGTGGACGCGTTCAGCGCCATCGTGCACAAGGACAAGGCGTACAACTACGGCGTCACCATCGCCGCCAAGCTCCGTACCCTGATCCCGCGCCAGCAGTTCGAGGTGCCGATCCAGGCGGCCATCGGCAGCCGGGTCATCGCCCGGGAGACCATCCGTGCCATCCGCAAGGACGTGCTCGCCAAGTGCTACGGCGGTGACATCAGCCGTAAGCGCAAGCTGCTGGAGAAGCAGAAGGAAGGCAAGAAGCGGATGAAGATGGTCGGTCGGGTCGAGGTGCCGCAGGAGGCCTTCATCGCCGCCCTGTCCTCCGACTCCGGCGACAACAAGGCCCCCAAGAAGTAACCCCACCTGGGGCTGCCCGCCGCTGCTTGCGGTGATCAAGAGGTTTGCGTCATCCGAGCCCCGGATTTTGACGCAAACCTCTTGATCATCGGCGTGCGGGCGTGGCTGGGTGTGTGGGCAGGATTTTTTTGGGGCTCTGCGTCCGGTAGTCGCCCCGGGCAACATGATGCCTGACCTGTGTGGACGCGCTCCCAACCCAATCGACGCAACCTCTCGGCATCGATGCTGGCAACTTGTTTGTGACTGAGTCGGTTTGGATTTTCGTTGGCTCGGGCATCTAACCGTCACGACAGGAAGCACACAGATCGTGTGTCAGACATTCTTTGAGGGAGGGTGGCCGTGGAGCTCACCGTGTGGGGCATCATCACTGCGATCGTTGTTGGTCTCATCGTCGGCGCGCTCGGCCGCCTGGTGGTTCCGGGTCGGCAGGACATGCCGATCTGGCTGCACCTGTTGATCGGTATTGGTGCGGCGCTGCTGGGTACGGTGCTGGCGCGGGCGATGGGTATCGCGACGGAGACCGCTGGTGTGGACTGGACTGAGCTGCTGGTTCAGGTGGTCGTCGCGGCGGTCGCTGTCGCGTTGGTGGCCGGTGTCGGTGGGCGTCGCCGCGTCACCCGATAACACCAGCACTGATGTAACAACGCTCGCGAAGGGCGCCCAGCCGACAGGCCGGGCGCCCTTCGCGTTTCTCCTCCTGAGTGTGGTGGCGCTCGGGCCCGGTTCGTCGGCCCGATCCGCCGACAGCAGCCGTGATCGGCTCGGGTTCCGTGAAGTCGGGCTGTCCCGGTGCCGCGGATACCCCCGTTTCAGCGACCTCGTGTCGATCATGCGAGGCCGACGTGGTGGTCGACTCCGTATCGCCGATCTGGCGGTATCCGGCTGACCGGATGCCGCAATATCGCCGAGCTGGAGTCGATCAAGCGCGCGCAGGTGCGCGGCCCAGCGCTGCCCAGCCCGGTCCTGCCGGCCGAGCGGCCCGAGCGGTGCCCCGCCGGCCGAGCGCTGCCCCGCCGGCCTGGTCGGCGGGGCAGTGGGGTCGTGACCGTCCAGCCTGCTTGGTGGAACGTGTCCTGGTCGGCCACCTCGTGATCGTTTGGTGGGCGAAGTCGGTTTGGATTTTCGGCGGGTCGGGAACTTAGGGGTCACGACAGAAAGCACACACATCGTGTGTCAGACATTCTTTGAGGGAGGGTGGCCGTGGAGCTCACCGTGTGGGGCATCATCACTGCGATCGTTGTTGGTCTCATCGTCGGCGCGCTCGGCCGCCTGGTGGTTCCGGGTCGGCAGAACATGCCGATCTGGCTGCACCTGTTGATCGGTGTGGGTGCGGCGCTGCTGGGTACGGTGCTGGCGCGGGCGATCGGTATTGCGACTGAGACCGCTGGTGTGGACTGGGGCGAGCTGCTGGTTCAGGTGGTCGTCGCGGCGGTCGCGGTCGCGTTGGTGGCCGGTGTCGGTGGGCGTCGCCGCGTCACCCGATAACGACAGTGCATCACCTGGCAGGACAGCACTGACAAGACAGCACCAATCGAAAGAGCGCCCGGCCTCGGCCGGGCGCTCTTTCGTGCGGATGTGCCCGACTTCGACCCGGTGCCGCAGGGGCATTGGTCGGGCCGCTGCGGTACGGTCGCCTCGCTTCGGCCAGTCCCGCCCACTGTCGTAAAGGAATTCTCCGTACTAGGGTGCGGCGGAGAAGGTTAGTTCCAGGCGGCGCGAGGGGAGAAGTGGCGTGAACAGGTGGAAGCGGCTGGCCCCGGTCACCGCCATGGTGGCCTCGGCCGCGATGGTGCTGACCGGCTGTGGGGGCTCCGGCGAGGACGCTGCCGACGACAGCAAGCTCACGGTCTGGATGATGGGTGAGGGTGGCGAGGCGCAGAACACCTTCCTCGACTCCGTCGAGACGGAGTTCCGCCAGAAGCACCCCGACACCGACGTGGTGGTGCAGTACATCCCCTGGCTGGAGGCGCCCAAGAAGTTCCAGGCGGCGCTCGCCGGCGGTGAGGGCCCGGACATCACCGAGCTGGGCAACACCGAGACCCAGGGCTGGGCGGCCCAGGAGGCGCTCGCGGACGTGAGTGGCCGGATGGGTGGCTGGGCCGACGGCAAGGACCTGCTGCCCGACCTGGTCCGCAACGCGCAGCTCGACGGCAAGCAGTACGGCGTTCCCTGGTACGCCGGGGTGCGCGCGATCTACTACCGCACCGACTGGTTCGCCGAGGCCGGCGTGCAGCCCCCGAAGACCTGGGACGACCTGGTCACCGTGGCCAAGACCGTGCAGGCGAAGAAGAAGGGCACCTACGGCATCGCCCTTCCCGGCAACTCCGAGCTGCCCTTCTACTCCTTCCTCTGGGGTGCCGGCGGCGAGATCGCCAACAACCAGGGCGGCACCTGGAAGTCCGGTTACACCACGCCGGAGGCGCAGAAGGCCGTCAAGTACTGGACCGACCTGGTCACCGTGCACAAGGTGGCCCCGCCCGCGGCGGCCGGCTGGAACGAGATCGACGCGCGGACCCAGTTCGCCACCGGCAAGGCGGCGATGGCCTTCGCCGGAAGCTGGCAGCAGGGCGCCATCAAGAAGGACAACCCCGAGATCGAGAAGGTCTGGGGTACGTTCCCGATCCCCGGCCCGGACGGCAAGGCGGCACCCGGCTTCGCCGGTGGCTCGGACGTGGCGATCTGGAAGGACAGCGAGCGGCAGGACCTGGCCTGGGACTACCTGACCGTGCTGCTGAACAAGAAGAACGCGCAGAGCTTCGCGAGCAGCCTCGGGTTCTTCCCGGTCTTCCAGGATCTGGTCGCGGGTGACACCTACGCCAACGACAAGGTCATGGCGGCGTTCGCCACCACCATGCAGAACACCAAGCTCACGCCGCTCACCCCGAAGTGGGTGGAGGTCAGCCGGACCAAGACGGTGACCCAGGCGATGAACAGCTCGGTCATGAAGGGTCAGAAGACGGTCGAGAAGGCCACCGCCGATGCGGCCGCCGAGATGGAAAGCATTTTGAACAGCAAGTGAGCTCACAGACAAAGAGCCCGGAGACGGCCGCCGCGCGGGAAGCCCCCGTGCGGCGGCGTCGCCGGGTGGACCGCCTGCCCTACCTGCTGCTCCTGCCCGCGCTGGTGATCATCGGGGTGTTGCTGCTCTGGCCGCTCGGCCAGGTGGTGGTGATGTCCTTCTACCGGCTGAACAACGTCCGGCAGTTGCGCGGCGACCGCGAGTGGCCCTGGGTGGGGCTGGGCAACTACGCCGACATCCTCTCCGACCCGTTCTTCCTGACCGTGTTGCGCAACACGGTCCTGTTCGCCGCTGCGAACGTGCTGCTCACCATGGTCCTCGGCACCCTGGTCGGCCTCCTGCTCAACCGGCTCGGGCGCAAGATGGCGACCTTCGTGGCCAGTTGCGTGATGCTCGCCTGGGCCACCCCGGCACTGACCGGCACCATCGTCTGGAAGTGGATTTTCGACGACACGAGCGGCCTTGCCACGTGGCTGTTCAACGCCCTGCCCGACGGGCTCTCGAACGCTCTGTTCGGGAGGAGCGACTGGACCGGCTACGGCTGGTTCAACTCGCCGCTGCTCTTCTTCGCCATCCTCACCCTGGTGGTGGTCTGGCACTCGTTCCCGTTCATCGCGGTGAGCGTGCTGGCCGGTCTCAAGAGCGTGCCGAGCGAGCTGCACGAAGCGGCCCGGGTGGACGGGGCGAGCCCGTGGCGGGTCTTCTGGAAGATCACCTTCCCCTTGCTGCGCCCGGTCTTCGGGATCCTGATCATTCTCTCCACGATCTGGGACTTCAAGGTCTTCACCCAGCAGTTCGTGCTGGCCGGCGGCACCCAGGACCGGCCGACGTTCATGCTCGCCATCTACTCGTACGCCGAAGCCTTCTCTCCGCCGCCGAAGTACGGACTCGGCGCGGCCATCGCGGTGATCCTCACGCTGATCCTGCTCGTGGTCACCGGCTTCTACGTTCGGATGGTGCTCAGGCAGGAGGACGAGTCGTGAAGAAGGTCGCCCTCAACGCAGCGGGCCTGTTGGTCGCGCTCTTCGCGGCGTTCCCGGTCTACTGGATGATTTCCACGTCGCTGAAGCCCAGCAACGAGATCTTCTCGGCCACTCCGCAGCCGGTGCCGACCCACCCGACGCTGGCGCACTACCGGGAGATCCTGACCGGCAACCTGATCCCCGGCGTGAGCTTCCTCGACTTCTTCCTCAACAGCGCGCTGGTCGCCGTCTCCACAGTGGTGCTCAGCGGCCTGGTCGCCCTGCTGGCCGCGACAGCGGTGGCCCGGTTCCGCTTCAAGCTGCGGACCAGCTTCCTGATCATGCTGTTGGTGGTGCAGATGATCCCGCTGGAGGCACTGGTCATCCCGCTGTTCCTGATGATCCAGCGGCTGGGGCTCTACAACACCCTGCCCAGCCTGATCCTCACGTACCTCGGGTTCTCGCTGCCCTTCGCGGTCTGGATGCTGCGCGGATTCGTCGCCGCGGTGCCCAAGGAGTTGGAGGAGGCGGCGGCCATCGACGGGGCGAGTCGGGCCCAGACCTTCCGGCGGGTCCTCTTTCCGCTGGTCGCGCCCGGCCTGGTAGCCACCAGCATCTTCTCCTTCATCACCGCGTGGAACGAGCTGATCTTCGCGTTGACGTTCATCAACGACCAGGGGAGCTACACGCTGCCGGTGGCGATGACCTTCTTCTTCGGCCGCGACGACACCAACTGGGGGCCGGTGATGGCCGCGTCCACCCTGTTCACCCTGCCGGTGATCATTTTCTTCCTGCTGGTGCAGCGCCGGATGGTCTCCGGCCTGGTGGCCGGCGCCGTGAAGGGCTGACCTCGGCGTCGTCAAGGGCTGACTGCCGCGCCACGAGGGCGGGCCTATGCTGGCCGTCATGACGGGCAGGGTGGCAGCGGTGAACCTCGGCGCGGTGACCGAGGCGGAGTGGGCCGGCGACGCGAGCGGTCGCAGCGGCATCGACAAGCGGCCGGTGGACGGCCCGGTGCTGGTCCGCGTCGACGGGGTGGTTGGCGACTTCATCGGCGAGCGCGCCCACCACGGCGGCCCCGACCAGGCGGTGTACGCCTACGCGGAGGAGGACGCCGCCTGGTGGGCGGCGGAGCTGGGGCGCGACGTCCGACCGGGTGGCTTCGGGGAGAACCTGTCCACCTACGCGGTCGACGTGACCGGCGCGGTGATCGGCGAGCAGTGGCTGGTCGGTTCCGCCCTGCTCCAGGTCACCAAGCCGCGTACGCCGTGCACCACGTTCGCCGGGTTCTGGGGCGTACCGGATCTGATCAAGCGGTTCACCGCCCGGGCGCTGCCCGGCGCCTACCTGCGGGTGTTGCGCGAGGGGGAGGTCGGCCCGGGCGACCCGGTCGAGGTGGTGGAACGGCCGGCGCACGGTGTGACCATCGGCGAGGTGTTCCGGGCGACCAGCCTGGAGCCGGAGCTGCTGCCTCGGCTGCTCGAAGCGGAGGACCTGCCGGAGCCGATCCGGGAGAAGGCCCGCCGCCGCCTCGCCGCCCGGGGTTGAGATACGAAAAAGCCCCTGCCGTCACCGGACGGCAGGGGCTTAAGGGCCTGTTTCATAAGAACTGGCCGGCCTGCGGCGGGCCCGGACGACGGCCGGCGGCGTTGCGGTTTCATCCGGATACGACACCGGTATCCGGACGAAACCGCGCCTTGCCGGGTCGCCGTCCGGACTCCGCCTCGGCTCGACCGCCCTTATGAACAGGCCCTACGCGATCGGGTCAGCGGAGCCAGGGGATGTTGCGGTCGAGCAGACCGCGCTCCTTGAGCTCCTTGCGCAGCGGGATCTCGTCGTCGACGTACCCGTCCCAGTTGATGCCCCAGTAGTTGGCGGTGTGGGTGCCCTCACCGATCAGCTGGCGCTGGACCGGGGTGCGGTTGCGGTACCACTCGCCGTTCACGTCGGGGTGCAGCTCGTCCAGGGGACGGATCCACCGGTAGGTGTAGCCGACGAAGAGCATCTTGCGGGTGATGGTCGACAGGTTCGTCGAGCGCGAGTGCCACTGCCGGCGGTCGAAGATGAAGGCGTCACCCGGGTTGGCGGTGATCTCTACAGTGCCCTCCGGGTCCGGGTTGTGCACGCTGAGGTCCTTGGGCCGGTCCAGGGAGTTCCACAGGTGGCTGCCCGGGATGACCTTGGTGGCGCCGCGGCCGGTCTCGGAGAGGTCCGAGAGCACGTACGCGACCTTCAGCGAGAACATCGGCCGAGGCAGGTTCGGGTCCATCGTCTCCGGGTCGGAGTTCTGGCGGTACCCGTCCTGGTGCCAACCCCAGTACGGCTTCTCCGGCTCGGCGGCCGGCGGGGTGACGTCGAGGTGGTTGTGGTGGGTGTAGATGTTCCAGCCGGCCAGCCCCCACATGTACGGGAAGGCGATCGGGTGGGTGAGCAGCTCGCCGAAGAGCTCGTCGCGCTCCAGGAAGCCCAGCAGGTGCAGGGTGCCGTCCTTCTTGGTGGTGCCCTTGGCCTGCTCCTCCGCGTAGACGCGGTCGACCGCCGCCTCCAGCGCCGCCCGGTGGTCCTCCGTCAGGACGTTGCGCAGCAGGAGGAAGCCCTGCTCGTGGAACTCCTTGCGGTCAGTGTCGCTGATCGGTTCGTAACCGGTCCGGTCGCCGTAATCGAACACCGCGTCGTACCCCTCCCCATGAGGTGAATCATTTTCTGGCACAGGCCGCCGATCGTAACGCGACGGACAAGGCCTCGGGGAGGAGGTCTTCGATGCGTGGGCCGCGGCGGGACCCCGTGCAGCGGGAGAACTGCGGAGAGTGAGATCTTCGTGATCGATACAGCCTTTGATGGGCACTTGTCCGATTGTGCGGTGACTGCCGGTTAAGAGATCCGGGTCGGTCAGCCCTCGTTGAACACCTCGGCGACGACCTGTCCGGCGGGGTTCTGCCCGCCGTTCGCCCGACCCCAGGTGCCCGCTCGCGCGGTCCACTCCAGGTCGCCGAAGCGGACGCGCTTCACCCCGTGGTCCTGTGCGTGCGACACCAGCCAGTGCGCGTACCGCCAGCCGTCGCGCTGGTCTTCCGGCGTGACCGCCAACCCGGTCGGGTCGCTCGGGTCGGTGCCCTTCAACCCCCAGTCCAGCACCAGGTTGCGGGTCAACTGCGCGGCCGCCGCCGCGCCGTGCATTGCCGGGGTGCGCCCCACAGTGCAGGCGACCGCACCGGTGGCGTCTCCCAGCAGGGCTCGGCTGAGCACCTCGGAGTCGTCGGCCCACTTCTGGTAGGCCTCCGGGAAGGCGGAGCGCTGGACCCGCTGGGCGGCGTCGGTGACGCGCATCTTCTCCCAGCCGCGCACCTTCTTGAGCGCCGCGTAGAAGCGGTTGGCCGCGTAGCGCGGGTCGCGGATCTGCGCCGGGGTGCCCCAGCCCTGGCTCGGCCGCTGCTGGAACAGGCCGACCGAGTCGCGGTCGCCGTCGGCGAGGTTGCGCAGCCCCGACTCCTGGTACGCGGTGGCCAACGCGACCACCACGGCCCGCTCGGGCATCTTGCGCTGGGCCCCGATCGCCGCGATGGTCGCCGCGTTGGCCATCTGGTCGGCGTCGAGTGCGACCCGGCCGTCGGCCTGCACCGTGCACTTCCGCGTTGCCAGCGGCAACTGGAGGCGGTCACCGACCTGTCGTACGACGAGCCAGATCGCGATCACGGCGACGAGGATGAGCACCACTCCACCCGCCACGGCTGCCCGAGTTCGCACCCACACCCCCAGATCGACAGTCCGACAAGCGTACGTCCCCCGGGGCCCTCTCCGGGTCGTCTGAGCGGTTCGGGACCGGCTCTGCCGAGGCGTGCCGATCGGGACTTTCCCGCTTTGCGCCCGGTCTCACCTGCCGAATGGCCGACAATCGGGGCATCTGGCATGCGCCCTGCCCGTCCGCCGCCAGCACCGTGCGTGGCCATGTCGCATCGGTCACGGCCTTGGCTCACCGGGAAGTGGTTGACCGGTCAAGGGGTTACCCGGGTTGACATGTCAATCGCTGACTCGCCCGGCCGCCGATCCAGGCGACCGGACCGGTCACGGAGCAAGGAGGAGTTCCATGGGAACGCTCGACGGCAAGGTCGTACTCGTCACCGGCACCGGGGGCGGTCTGGGACGCGTCGCCGCGCAGATCTTCGCGCGGGAAGGCGCGAAGGTCGTCGGAGCCGACATCCAGGTCGACGGCAACAACGAGACTGTCGAACTCGTTCGCGCCGCCGGCGGTGAAATGACGGGCATCGCGCCGGTCGACCTCACCGACCCGGAACAGGTGCGCACACTCGTCGAGGACGCCGTCGCCGCCTACGGCGGGCTCGACGTGGTCTACAACAACGCGGCGGCGCTGCGCTTCGGCCCGATGCCCGACTTCTCGGTCGACGACTGGCGCTACACCATCACCGGCGAACTCGACATTCCGTACTTCGTGTCGAAGTTCGCCTGGCCGCACCTGGTGCGACGCGGTGGTGGCGTGATCATCAACGCCGCCTCCATGGCGGGGACGATCGCCGGGCACGTCCCCCCGATGGTCGGCCACACCGCGGCGAACGCCGGCGTCATCGGTCTGACCCGACAACTCGCTCTCGAAGGCGCGCCGCACGGCATCCGGGCGGTAGCGGTCAGCCCCGGGCCCATCATCAGCCCGGCCAGTGAGCGCGACCTGGGGGACAACCAGGCGGCCCGGGACGCGATCACCGGCAAGACGCTGCTGAAGCGGTTCGCCCAACCCGAGGAGGTCGCCGAACTGGTGGTGTTCCTGGCCTCCGACCGGGCGTCCTACATCACCGGCGCGAACTACCCGGTCGACGGCGGCGCGACCGCGTGGTGACCGAAATGTGGGCGCCGCCGCACCCCGGCGGCGCCCACGACGGTCACCGGGGCGCGCCGGCCCGGTCTGCCGACCGGTGAGCCCTGGTCCTACCCGGCATGATCAGCGGAACCACCGTCCAGAGCGGCCACCCATCGAGTCAATCTCTTCTCCCGGAACGCGGTGACCCCCTCGCGCCCCTCGTCGGAGAGGAAATAGCTCGTCGACAGGGCGGACAGCCGGGCCAGGTCGGCGCGCAACTCGGCGGTGTCCGGCCGGCGCAGCAACTCCTTCGCGCCCGCCAACGCGCCGGGAGCGCCCCGCACCAGCGAATCGCAGTAGCCCCGCACCGCGGCGTCCAGCTCGGCGGCGGGCACGGAGGCCGTGACCAGGCCGACCTGGGCGGCCCGCCGCCCGTCGAAGGTGTCCCCGGTCAGGTACAGCTCGGCCGCGGCACGCGGGTGCAACCGGGGCAGCACGGTCGCCGAGATCACCGCCGGGATCACCCCGATCCGCACCTCGGTGAACGCGAACGTCGCCTCGTCGGCGCAGACCGCGAGATCGGCGGCGGCGATCAGGCCCAGACCGCCCGCCCGCGCCGGCCCACCGACCCGGGCCAGCACCGGCTTCGGGCACTCCCAGATCGCCGCGAGCACGTCACCGAGCATGCCGGCCGGCACCGTCCCGCTGGCGTACGCGGCGGCCGTCTCCTTCAGGTCCGCACCGGAGCAGAAGACCGGGCCGGTGTGGTCGAGCACGATCGCCCGTACCGCCTCGTCGGCGATCGCGTCGCCCAGCCCGGCCAGCAGTTGGGTCATGAGACCTGTGGAGAGCGCGTTGCGGTTGTGGGGGCTGTCGAGGGTGAGGGTGGTCACCCCACGGGCCGTGGCGACCCGCACGAGGACGTCGGGAGAGGTCATGCCGGGCACACTAGTGGCCATGCCCGGCGTCCTTCCAGATGGTGAGACCGTCCCCGTCGACGGATCGCTGCCCGCCACCGCCACCACGGCGGTCGGCGCGCGCGGCTTCGGCGTGTACGTCCACGTGCCGTTCTGCGCCAGTCGCTGCGGCTACTGCGACTTCAACACCTACACGGCGGCCGAGCTGGGCGGCGGCGCGAGCCGCGACGGGTACGCCGACACCGTCCTGGCCGAGCTGGCGCTCGCCGCCCGGGTGCTGGGCGACAGCCCACCGCCCCGGGTCGACACCGTCTTCGTCGGCGGCGGTACGCCCACCCTGCTCCCCGCCGACGACCTGGCCCGCATCCTCGACGGCATCGACCGCACCTGGGGGTTGGCCGCCGACGCCGAAGTGACCACCGAAGCGAACCCGGAATCGGTCACCCCGGAATCGTTGAAGCTGCTACGGGCTGCCGGCTACACCCGGATCTCGCTGGGCATGCAGTCCGCGTCGCCGGGAGTGCTGGCGATCCTGGACCGCAAACACAGCGCCGGCCGGGCCACCGCCGCCGCTCTGGAAGCCCGCGACGCCGGGTTCGAGCACGTGAACCTGGACCTGATCTACGGGACGCCGGGAGAGCGGGCCGAGGACTTCGCCGCCTCGTTGGAGCAGGTGGTCGTCGCCGGGGTGGACCACGTCAGCGCGTACGCCCTGATCGTCGAGGACGGCACCCGGCTCGCCGCCCGGATGCGGCGCGGCGAACTGGCGTACCCCAGTGACGACGTGGCCGCGGACCGCTACCTGGCCGCGGAGGCCGCGCTCGACGCGGCCGGACTCTCCTGGTACGAGGTCTCCAACTGGGCGGCCACCGACGAGGCCCGGTGCCGGCACAACCTGCTCTACTGGACCGGCGCGGACTGGTGGGGGCTGGGGCCGGGAGCACACAGCCACGTCGGCGGCGTGCGGTGGTGGAACGTCAAACACCCCTCCGCGTACGCCCAGCGGCTGGCCGCCGGCGCGTCTCCGGGCCTCGCCCGGGAGGTGCTCACGGCCGACGAGGCGCACATGGAGGACGTGATGTTGCGGCTGCGCCTCGCCAGCGGCCTGCCGTTGACAGTGCTCGACGCCGCCGGCCGGGCCGGCGCCGAGCGGGCGCTGGCCGACGGCCTGCTGGCCGCCGACGAGTACGCGGCCGGCCGGGCCGTGCTCACGCTGCGCGGGCGGCTGCTCGCCGACGCCGTCGTGCGCGACCTGCTGCCCTAGGGCCTCTGCCAAAGCCCCTGGCCGGCGTGCGGCGGGCCCGGACTCCGCCTCGGCTCGACCGAGGACCTTGACAAAGGCCCTAGCGGGGCGGGCCGGCCGGGGGAGCGGCCGGCCCGAGGTCTCACTTGACGAAGCTCGCGGAGAGCGGGTAGCGGTAGAGCTGCCCCTCGTTGGCCTTGATGCCGGCGATGATGCCGAACACGGCGCCGAGGATGATGGCCGCGCCGACCCCGATGAAGCCGATCAGGATGCAGGACAGCACCCAGCCGATGAGGCCGACGATCGACCAGATGAGCTGGAAGTTGAGCGCCGCCACGGCGTGCGTCCGCACGGTGGGGGACTGGTTGCCACGAGCCAGCATGGCCACCAGTGGGCCGATCCAGCCGAGCACGCCGCCGCTGATGATCATGCCGGCGGCGCCGCCGAAGTGCGCGACGAGCGCCCAGGTCTTGTCCTCGTTGTTGGCGAAGCCGCCGCCGGGGCCGCCGTACGCGCCGCCGGTCGGGTAGCCGCCGCCGGGCGGGGGATAGCCCCCGGGCGGAGGGTAGCCACCCGCCGGAGGGTAGCCACCTGACGGCGGTTGGTCACCGGTGGGCGGCGGATAGCCACCGGGCGGGGGATAGCCGCCCGGGCCGGGTGCCCCGGACAGTGGTGCGGTGGGTGGCTCGGCCGACGGGTACGAACCCGGGGAGGTCGGCTCCGGCGGGTAGTTGCCGGGGTCACCCGCGCCGGGAGGGCGAGGAGGTTCAGTCATGGATGTCACGGTAGGGGCATCTGGCAACGCCGCACCAGAGGAACACCTCCCGGCAGTGTGGGCCGTTCGGGTCCGGCGGGGTGGCGCGGGCCGCACCGACGGGCCGCCGTTGATCATCGCGTCGACGGGTACCTCGACGTAGACTGGCACTCGCTACAGTCGAGTGCCAGGACGGCCCGGCCGGCTCAGGAAGCCGGCGGCCGACGTGCGACAGGAGGTGCGGAGGATGGGTCTCGACGACCGCAAACTCGCCGTGCTCCGCGCCATCGTCGAGGACTACGTCTCCACCCAGGAGCCGGTCGGCAGCAAGGCGCTGGTCGAGCGGCACCAGCTCGGTGTCTCCCCGGCCACGGTCCGCAACGACATGGCCGTGCTGGAGGAGGAGGGCTACATCCGGCAGCCGCACACGAGTGCCGGCCGGGTGCCCACCGACCGCGGTTACCGACTCTTCGTCGACCGGTTGTCCCGGGTCAAGCCGCTCAGCCCGGCCGAGCGCCGGGCCATCGAGCGCTTCCTGGTCGGGGCGGTGGACCTCGACGACGTGGTGCACCGCACGGTACGGCTGCTCGCCCAGTTGACGCGGCAGGTGGCCGTCGTGCAGTACCCGTCGCTGGCCCGCTCCTCGGTGCGGCACCTGGAGCTGGTGCCGATCTCCACCACCCGGCTGATGCTCGTCATGATCGCCGACACCGGGCGGGTGGAGCAGCGGCTGGTGGAGCTGCCCGGTCCGGTGCCCGCCGACGACGTCACCGACCTGCGTCGGCTGGTCAACGAAAAGCTGGCCGGAGCCCGGCTGTCCGACACGCCACCACTGGTGCAGGCGTTGGTCGAGGAGGCGCCGGCCCAGCTGCGGCCGATGATGACGATGCTCTCCACGGTGCTGCTGGAGACGCTCGTCGAGCGGCACGAGGAACGCATCGCGCTGGCCGGCACCGCGAACCTCACCCGGGGTGGCCTGCTCGACTTCCAGGGTTCCCTGCGGCCGATCCTCGAGGCCCTGGAGGAGGAGGTCGTGCTCCTCAAACTCATCGGTGAGACCGAGCCGAGCACGACCCGGGTGCTGATCGGCGACGAGAACGAGTTCGACAACCTGCGGGCCGCGTCGGTGGTCAGCACCGGCTACGGCCCGGGCGCGACGATCGTCGGCGGTCTGGGGGTGCTGGGGCCCACCCGGATGGACTACCCCGGCAACATCGCCACGGTGCGCGCCGTGGCACGCTACGTGGGCGAGTTGCTGGCCCAGAACTGACCAGTCAGGGCCGACGGCCGGCGGCTGCCGGATCGGCGCAACGCGAGACGAACATGAGGACACGGAACGCAGTGGCCAGGGACTACTACGGCATTCTCGGTGTGAGCCGGGAAGCCTCCGATGACGAGATCAAGCGCGCCTACCGCAAGCTGGCGCGCCAGTTCCACCCGGACGTCAATCCGGACCCGGAGGCTCAGGAGAAGTTCAAGGACATCAACGCCGCGTACGAGGTCCTCTCGGACGACCGGAAGCGGCAGATCGTCGACCTGGGTGGCGACCCGCTAGCCCCGGGCGGCGGTGGCGCGGGAGGCCCCGGTGGTCCCGGTGGCGCGGGCCCGTTCGTCGGTTTCCAGGACATCATGGACGCGTTCTTCGGCGGTGCCGGGGGCAACGCCCGTGGTCCGCGCCCGCGTACCCGTCCGGGCGCCGACGCCATCCTGCGACTCGAACTCGACCTGCACGAGACGGCGTTCGGCGTCGAGGCGCCGATCACCGTCGACACCGCTGTGCTCTGCACCACCTGCTCCGGCGCCGGCACGGCCGCCGGCACCCACCTGGCGACCTGCGAGGCGTGTGCCGGTCGGGGCGAGGTGCAGTCGGTGCAGCGCACCTTCCTCGGCCAGGTGGTCTCCGCCCGGCCGTGCACGGTGTGCCAGGGCTACGGCACCACCATCCCGCACCCCTGCCCCACCTGCGCCGGCGACGGCCGGGTGCGCACCCGCCGCTCGCTGACCGTCAAGATCCCGGCCGGTGTCGAGGACGGCATGCGGATCCGGCTGGCCCAGCAGGGCGAGGTCGGCCCGGGTGGCGGCACCGCCGGCGACCTCTACGTGGAGATCCACGAGCGGCCGCACGACGTCTACTCCCGCAAGGGTGACGACCTGCACTGCCGGGTCACCGTGCCGATGACCGCGGCGGCGCTGGGCACCCGGCTGACCATCAAGACCCTGGACAGCGAGGAGACCGTGGACGTCAAGGCCGGCACCCAGCCGGCCAGCACGCTGCGACTGCGCGCCCGGGGCGTGCCGCACCTGCGCGGCACCGGCCGGGGCGACCTCTACGTGCACCTGGACGTGCGGACCCCGACCAAGCTCGACCCGGACCAGGAGAAGATGCTGCGCGACTTCGCCAAGACCCGCGGTGAGGAGGTCGCCGAGTTGTCCAAGCAGGGCGGCTTCTTCTCCCGGATGCGCGACGCGTTCAACGGGCACGCCTGAGGTGTCCGCACCGCTGTTCCTGGTCGAGGCGCTGCCCACCGGCGACGCGCTGACCCTGGACGGCCCGGAGGGGCACCACGCGGCCACCGTGCAGCGGCTGCGCGTCGGCGAGGAGTTGCTGCTCGCCGACGGGCGCGGCGGCACCGCCGCCGCCGTGGTCACGGCCGTCGGCCGGGGCAGCCTGGAGGTCACCGTCACCTCCCGGGGGTACGCGGACGCGCCCGTACCCCGGATCGTCACCGTGCAGGGCATCGCGAAGGGCGACCGGGGCGAGTTGGCGGTGCAGGCAATGACCGAGGTCGGCGTCGACGAGATCGTGCCGTGGGCGGCGTCGCGCTCGGTGACCCAGTGGCGCGGTGACCGGGGCGTACGCGCACGGGAGAAGTGGGTGGCGACCGCCCGGGAGGCAGCCAAGCAGGCCCGCCGGCCGTGGTTGCCGGTGGTGGCCGGCTCGCCCGACGAGTCGACCGCCACGGTGGCCCGTCGGATCGCCGGTGCCGCCGCCGGGTTCGTGCTGCACGAGGAGGCCGACGAGCGGCTCACCACCGCCGACCTGCCGACCGCCGGTGAGATCGTCCTGGTGGTCGGCCCGGAGGGCGGCATCGCCCCGGCCGAGCTGGCTGCGTTCCGCGAGGCCGGCGGCCGGCCGGTGCGACTCGGGCCGGCCGTGCTGCGCACCTCGACCGCCGGCGTGGCCGCGCTCAGCGTGCTCGCCACCCGCCTCGGCCGCTGGTGACCGCTCAGGGCCTCGGGAACACCGGCACGACCTCCTCCTCCGGCCCCAGGTCCAGCCCGGCGTTCCCGATGATCTGCGGGTCCGGTGTGCCGACCACCTCAGGATCCTTGCCGGCGTAGTCGAAGCGGTTCAGCACGTGTCGCATGGCCTCCAGTCGGGCCCGCTTCTTGTCGTTGCTCTTCACCACCGTCCACGGCGCGTCGGCCGTGTCGGTCCAGAAGAACATCGCCTCCTTGGCCTCCGTGTAGTCGTCCCAGCGGTCCAGCGAGGCGATGTCCATCGGGGACAGCTTCCACTGCCGGACCGGGTCGACCTGGCGGATCGCGAACCGGGTGCGCTGCTCGTTCTGGGAGACGGAGAACCAGAACTTGACCAACCGGATGCCCGAGCGCACCAGCATCCGCTCCAACTCCGGGGCCTGTCGCAGGAACTCCAGGTACTCCTTGCGCCCACAGAAGCCCATCACCCGCTCGACGCCGGCCCTGTTGTACCAGGACCTGTCGAACAGCACGATCTCACCGGCCGCCGGCAGGTGCGCCAGCCACCGCTGGAAGTACCACTGGCCGGCCTCCCGTTCGTCCGGCTTGGCGAGTGCCACCACCGACGCGCCGCGCGGGTTGAGGTGCTCCATGAAGCGCTTGATGGTGCCGCCCTTGCCGGCCGCGTCCCGGCCCTCGAAGATGATCAGCAGCCGCTCTCCGGACTCCTTGATCCAGTCCTGGAGTTTCAACAGCTCGATCTGGAGCAGCCGCTTGTCCCGGTCGTACTCGTCGCGGTCCATCCGGTCGTCGTACGGGTAGTCCTCGCGCCAGGTCTCGACGGGCGTCCCGTCGGGTCGGAGCAGGACGGGGTCGTCGTCGTGGCCGTCGGCCACCCGGTAGTCGGCAGTGAGGTCCAGCAACGCGGAGTCGGCCATGTCGAAGGCCCTTACCCGCCCGCGCACCCCCAACCACCTGTTCGACCAGGTGATGTGCCGCCGATTGCGGGATCAGCTGCGCAGGTAGGAGGCGCCGTTGAGGTCGACGATCGTCCCGGACGTCCACTCGGCCTGCGGCGAGGCCAGCCAGTGCACCGCGGCCGCGATCTCCTCCGGTCGGCCCACACGGTCGAACGGGCTCTGCGCCCGGATCGCCGCGCCCTGCTCACCGTGCAGGTACTCGGTGACCATGTCCGTCGCCACGAAGCCCGGCGCGACAGTGGCGACAGTGATGCCGTACGGCGCGAGCGCCACGGCGAGGGATTGACCCAACGCGTTCAGCCCCGCCTTGCTGGCACCGTACGCCGGCTGGTGCGGCTCGCCGCGGAACGCGCCCCGGGACGAGACGTTGACGATCCGCCCACCACTGTCGCGCATGTGCTGGGCAGCGCACCAGATGACGTTGCCGGCACCGGTCAGGTTGGTCTCCAGCACCTGCCGCCAGCGCTTCTGCCACTCCTCGTACGAGGCGCCGAAGATCGGGTGCGGGTCGTCCCGGTCGCCGTACGTCCCGGCGTTGTTCACCAGGACGTCCAACCCGCCGAGCGCCTCGGCGGCCCGGTCCACCATCGCCCGGACGGCGTCCGGGTCGGTGAGGTCCGCGCGGACCACCACGTGCCCGGCGCCGGGGAGTCGCCCGCGCACCTCCTCGGCCGCGTCGCCGGAGTCGCGGTGGTGGATCGCCACCCGGTCGCCGCTCTCGGCGAACGCCCGCGCCACGGCGGCGCCGATCCCGCGCGAGGCTCCGGTCACCAGTACCGCCCGATCCGTCATGCCGGCCATCCTGCCCGAGCCGCCTGCCTCTCCTTACACTGCCCCGATGGGATCCGACTGCCTGTTCTGCCGCATCGTCGCCGGGGAGATCCCGGCCACCGTGGTCCGGGAGACCGACACCACGCTCGCCTTCCGCGACATCGACCCGAAGGCGCCGGTGCACGTCCTGGTCATTCCGAAGGAGCACTACGCCGACGTCGCCACCCTCGCGCAGGGTGACCCGGCGCTGGCCGCCGACGTGCTCGCGACGTCCGCCGCCGTGGCCGAGGACGAGGGTCTGCTCGGCGACGGTTTCCGGTTGATGTTCAACACCGGCGCGTACGGCGGGCAGGAGGTGTTCCACGTGCACGCGCACCTGCTCGGTGGCGCGCCGCTCGGCCCGATGCTCGCCCGGGACCTGACATGAGCGAGCGTAGTGAGCGAATCATGGGGCTCGGTGCGGAGGTGTCTCATGGCGGCACGCGGCGAAGCGGAGTGACGGCATGAGCGAGCGTAGTGAGCGAATCATGGGGCTCGGTGCGGAGCTGTCTCATGGCGGCACGCAGCGAAGCGGAGTGACGGCATGAGCGAACCCGACGGTCGCGTGCACGAACACCTGGGTCGACTCGTCCGGCAGGTGCAGGCCGACGCCCGGGTGCCGGCGGTGTCGGTGGCGCTGCACCGGGCCGACCGGCCGCTCTGGACCTGCACCGTCGGCGAGACCGGGACGGACAGCCCGTTGACGCCGGACACCCAGTTCCGGATCGGTTCGGTGACGAAGACCTTCACCGCGGCGCTCACCCTCCAGTGCCGCGACGACGGGCTGCTGGACCTGGACGACCCGGTCGGCCGGCACCTGGACCTGCCCGCACACGGCGAGCTGACCGTGCGCCGGTTGCTGTCGCACACCGCCGGCCTGCAACGCGAGCCGTTCGGCGACGTGTGGGACAGCCTGCACGCACCGGACGACGACCAGTTGGTGGCGGAGCTGGTCCGGGCCGAGCGGGTGCTGCCGACGGGCCGCCGGTTCCACTACTCCAACCTGGGCATGGCCGTGCTCGGCCAACTGGTCGCCCGGCTGCGCGGCGAGAGCTGGGCGCAGGCGCTCACCGAGCGGATCCTGACGCCACTCGGGCTGATCGACACCACGGTGACCCCCCGGCCGACGGCGGCCACCGGGTTCCTGGTCGACGCGTACTCCGACGAGGCACACCCGGAGCCACCGACCGACTTCGGCGCTGTCGGCCCGGCCGCGCAGCTCTGGAGCACCGCCACCGACATGGCGCGGTGGGCGGCGTTCCTGGCCGACCCGGTGGCACTGGACCCGGCCGGCGCGGTGCTCGCCCCCGCGACGCTGGACGAGATGCGCTGGCCGGTGACCACCACCGACGAGACGCTCTGGGGCGCCGGCTTCGGGCTCGGGCTGATCCTGATCCCGCAGGGGGAACGGGTGATGCACGTGGGGCACGACGGGGCGATGCCCGGTTTCCTCGCCGGTGTCTACGGTCGGCGGGGAGGCGACGGCACGGCCGGTGCGATGGGCGCCGCGGTGCTCGGCTCGTCCGGTACGGCGGCCGAACTGTTCGACCTGACGCACCGGCTGCTCGGCGCGGCGGTCGAGCGGGACCCGGCCGACATCGCGCCGTGGCGGCCGGGGGCGCCCGCGCCGGCGGCAGTGCGGGGCATGCTCGGCCGCTGGTGGGGAGAGGGTTCCGAATACGTCTTCTCCTGGCACGACGGATCCCTGCGGGCGCGTGGGGTGGGGGATCCGGCCGGACGTCCGCCGGCGGTCTTCGAACCCCTACCGGGGCAGCCGGACGTGTTCCGCACGGCCTCCGGCCGGGAGGTCGGCGAGCTGCTGCGACTGACCCGGGACGAGGCCGGCGTGGTGGTCCGGATGCACTGGGCGACGTACCGGTTCACCCGCCACCAGGAGACCTTCGACAGGTACGACTTCCGGGCCGGGCGTTGATCGCGGCCAGCGGAAATGGGCGCGATGCGGCCCGCGTCGAACGGATACGATGGGTGTAACGTCCGCACGCCGGCCAGCAGGCCGGCGCCGAGATCGAGAGCAGGTGGCGCAGGGCCCTTCGGCCCGACCTATGACCGGCACCCCACCTCCCGGCCCGCCCCGGGTGCAGACCAGGATCACCGTGCCCGACTCGAAGATCATGGTCAATCTGCTCGGCGCAGGCGACGAGATCCTCCGACTCGTCGAACGCTCGGTCAACAGTGACGTGCACGTCCGCGGCAACGAGATCACCATCACCGGTGACCCCGCGGACAACGCCCTCGCCGAGCGGGTCTTCAGCGAGCTGCTCGAACTCATCGAGAAAGGCGAGACCCTGACCACTGACGCCGTCCGGCGTACCGTCGGCATGCTCGAGCAGGGCAGCGCCGAGCGGCCCGCCGAGGTCCTGACGCTCAACATCCTCTCCCGTCGCGGGCGCACCATCCGACCCAAGACCCTCGGTCAGAAGCGCTACGTCGACGCGATCGACTCGAACACCATCGTCTTCGGCATCGGCCCGGCCGGCACCGGCAAGACCTACCTGGCGATGGCGAAGGCCGTCCAGGCGTTGCAGGCCAAGCAGGTCAACCGGATCATCCTGACCCGGCCGGCGGTCGAGGCGGGGGAGCGGCTGGGCTTCCTGCCCGGCACGCTCAACGAGAAGATCGACCCGTACCTGCGCCCGCTCTACGACGCGCTGCACGAGATGCTCGACCCGGAGACGATCCCGAAGCTGATGGCCCAGGGGACTATCGAGGTCGCGCCACTGGCGTACATGCGGGGTCGGACGCTGAGTGACGCGTTCATCATCCTGGACGAGGCGCAGAACACCACGCCCGAGCAGATGAAGATGTTCCTCACCCGACTCGGCTTCAACTCCAAGATCGTCGTCACCGGTGACGTCACCCAGGTGGACCTTCCCGGCGGGACGACCAGCGGTCTGCGGGTGGTCCGCGAGATCCTGGAAAACGTCGAGGACGTGCACTTCGCCCAGTTGTCCAGCTCCGACGTGGTTCGCCACCGGCTGGTCGGGGAGATCGTCGACGCGTACGCCCGCTGGGACGCCGAGCGGGAGAACCAGCAGGCGCAGGGCGTCCACGCCGTGCCCGGGCGACCCGCCCAGGGCGGCCGGGCCGGCCGCCGCCGCTAAAGCAGAGGAAAGCAGTTGTCCATCGAGATCGCCAACGAGTCCGGTGTCGACGTCGACACGGACGCCGTGCTCGCCGTCGCCCGGCACGCCCTCGACGAGATGGGGGTCAACCCCCTCGCCGAGCTGTCCGTGCTGCTGGTCGACGTCGAGTACATGACCGAGCTGAACCACCACTGGATGGGCGGCGACGGGCCGACCGACGTGCTCGCCTTCCCCATGGACGAGGGCAGCGTCGACCACGGCCCGGGTGAGTCCGCGCCGGCCGGCGGCGAGCCGGCCCTGCTCGGTGACATCGTGCTGTGCCCCGAGGTGGCGGCCAAGCAGGCGGCGACGGCCGGGCACACGCCCGCCGACGAGCTGCACCTGCTCACCGTGCACGGGGTGCTGCACCTGCTCGGTTACGACCACGCCGAGCCGGAGGAGGAGCGGGAGATGTTCGGGCTCCAGGCCCGGCTGCTGGCCAGCTGGCGGTCGACCCGCACCCAGTGATGTCCACTCCTCCGTTACTCGCGGCCGGTGCCACCGCCGGCCTTCCCGACCTGCAGCTGATCGTCTTCGCGGCCGGCCTGGTGGTGTTGGCCGGCCTGATCGCGATGACCGAGGCGGCACTCGCCGCGGTCTCGCCGGCCCGGGCCGCCGAGTTGGCCCGCGACGGTGTGCGTGGTGCCAAGACCCTCCAGGTCGTCGCCGGCGACGTCGTCCGGCACCTCAACCTGCTCCTGCTCCTGCGACTGCTCGCCGAGTTGACCGCCACCACGCTCGTCGCGTTGGTCGCGGTGGACAGCTTCGGCGCGGGCTGGCGGGCCGCACTGGTGACCGCCGGCGCGATGACGGTGGTCAGCTTCGTGGTGGTCGGCGTCGCGCCGCGCACCATCGGCCGGCAGCACGCGTACGCCGTGGGTCGAGCGGTCGCGCCGATGGTCCGCTGGCTGGGCCGGGCGCTCAACCCGCTCGCGTCGTTGCTGATCCTGATCGGCAACGCGGTCACCCCGGGGCGCGGCTTCCGGGAGGGGCCGTTCGCCACCCAGGTGGAGTTGCGGGAGCTTGTCGACCTGGCCGAGCAGCGCGGCGTGGTCGAGCACGGCGAACGTCAGATGATCCACTCGGTCTTCGCACTCGGCGACACCATCGCCCGCGAGGTGATGGTGCCGCGTACGGAGATGGTGTGGATCGAGGAGGGCAAGACGCTCGCGCAGGCGCTGGTGCTCTTCCTGCGCTCCGGCTTCTCCCGCATCCCGGTGATCGGCGAGAGCGTCGACGACGTGTTGGGTGTGCTCTACCTCAAGGACCTGATCCGTCGCTCCCGGGGCGGCGACCCGCAGGCCGAGCAGTTGCCGGTGGCCGAGTTGATGCGCCCGGCGACCTTCGTGCCGGAGTCCAAGCCGGTCGACGACCTGCTGTCGGAGATGCAGGCGGCCCGCAACCACCTGGTCATCGTCGTCGACGAGTACGGCGGCACCGGCGGCCTGGTCACCATCGAGGACATCTTGGAGGAGATCGTCGGTGAGATCACCGACGAGTACGATGTCGAACGCCCGCCCGTCGAACGTCTGGCGGACTCCTCGGTGCGGGTGACCGCCCGCCTGCCGGTGGAGAACCTGGGCGAGATGTTCGACACCGACCTGCCCACCGACGAGGTGGAAACGGTCGGTGGCCTGCTCGCCCAGTCGCTGGGGCGGGTGCCGATCCCCGGCGCGGAGGTCGAGGTCGCCGGCCTCCGGTTGGTCGCCGAGGGCACCACCGGCCGGCGCAACCGGATCGACACCGTCCTGGTCAGCAGGGTCGAGCCGGGCCACGAACACGACACCGCGGGGCGCGGCGAGCACGCCGCCCCCGGGGACGACACGGACAACTACCGAGACGACGAGAGGCAATCCGCCGATGCCTGACACACCCGCCGCGCCCACCGCCCGATCCACTCCCACCGCGGCGGCCGAGTTGAGCGCCGAGGACGGCAAGCTCGTCGTCCTGGCCCGGGGCGCCCGGGCGCGGGTCGGTGCCGTGGAGGGCGCCGCGGTCCGGGATCAGGACGGGCGGACGTACGCGGCGGCCAGTGTCGCGCTGCCCTCGCTGACCCTCACCGCGTTGCAGTTGGCGGTCGCGTCGGCGGTGGCGGCCGGGGCGAGCCGGCTGGAGGCCGCGGTGGTGGTGACCGAGGCGTCGACGCTGGACGGCGCCGGTCACGCGGCGGTACGCGACCTCGCGGCCGACGCCCCGATCCACGTTGCCGCACCCGACGGCACGGTCCTCGGCACGGTGACCCAGTGAGCCCCGTGCAGGACCCGGAGGCGCGGCCGTACCGGGCTGGTTTCGGCTGTTTCGTCGGTCGGCCCAACGCGGGCAAGTCGACGCTGACCAACGCCATCGTCGGCACCAAGATCGCCATCACCTCGAACAAGCCGCAGACCACCCGGCACGTCATCCGGGCCGTGCTGCACCGCCCGGAGTCGCAGCTGGTCCTGGTCGACACCCCGGGCCTGCACCGCCCTCGGACGCTGCTCGGCGAGCGCCTCAACGACCTGGTCCGGTCCACCTGGACGGAGGTCGACGTGATCGGTCTCTGCATCCCGGCGAACGAGCCGGTCGGACGCGGTGACAAGTTCATCACCGGCGAGCTGGCCGAGTTGAAGGCGACGGTGCTGGCGGTGGTCACCAAGACCGACCTGGTGGACAAGCGCCAGCTGGCCGAGCAGTTGCTCGCGGTCAGCAAGATGGGGGACTTCGCCGAGATCGTGCCGGTGAGCGCGGTCTCCGGGCACCAGGTGGACACACTCGTCGACGTGATGACCGGCTACCTGCCGCCGTCGCCGCAGCTCTACCCGGACGACATGCTGACCGACGACCCCGAGCAGGTGATGGTCGCGGAGCTGATCCGGGAGGCCGCCCTGGAGGGGGTCCGCGACGAGCTGCCACACTCCATCGCCGTCGTGGTGGAGGAGATGGTCCCCGAAGGTCAACTGACGAAGATCTACGCCGACGTGTACGTCGAGCGACCCAGCCAGAAGGCGATCGTGATCGGTCATCGGGCGAGCCGGCTCAAGGAGGTCGGCACCAACGCCCGTCGGCAGATCGAGGAGCTGCTGGGCGGCCGGGTCTATCTCGACCTGCACGTACGGGTGGCGAAGGACTGGCAGCGCGACCCGAGGCAGCTGCGCAAGCTGGGCTTCTGATCCACCGCACGGACCGGCCGGCGGATCGGGCCGGCCGGCATGGGGTACGGCTGTCGCCGTACCCCATGATCGTCTTCGGTCGTGTCGGTGGAAAGATTCACGTTCGGTCGGGGGTGTCGTCCGTTTCGCGCGGGCACCGCGCAGGGTAGGGGAACTACGCCAAGCGTCCCCGACCGAGATGCAGGCTGATGCGCAACAGGTACCTCGACGTGCTCCGTTTCCTGGCCATCGTCCGAGTGGTCGTCTACCACGTCACCGGGTGGGCGACCCTCACCCTCGTCTTCCCTGCCATGTCGGTGATGTTCGCGCTGGCCGGTTCGTTGATGGCCGCGTCGCTCACCCGATCCGGGCCGGCGGCGGTCGGGCGTCGGCTCCGACGGCTGCTGCCGTCGCTGTGGGTGCTCGCGGCGGTCTTCGTACCGGCCATGCTGCTCAGCGGGTTGCCGGTGACCCCTCGGGTGCTGCTGTGGCTGTTCCCCATCGCCGACCCACCGGCCAACGACTGGGGCGCCCTGGCCCTGAGCGTCATCTGGTACCTCCGCGACTACCTGTGGTTCGTGCTCGCCTCACCCGTCGCGTTCTGGCTCTTCCGGCGTGCCCCGCTGCCAACCCTGCTCGCCCCGTACCTCCTCCTGGTGGCGATCGAGGCGGGGATCTACCCGGCGCCACCGGTGCTGCGCGAGTTCGGGCTGTACTTCGGAGCGTGGATGCTGGGCTTCGCCCACCACGCCGGGATGCTGCGCCGGCTCTCCGGCCGGGTGTTGTACCCGGTGGCGATCGCCCTCGCGGTGGGCGGCGGCGCCTGGATCGTCGGGCATCCGGGCCCTCGCGGGTACGACCTGAACGACAACCACCTGGGCAACGCCCTCTGGTCGGCCGCGTTCATCCTGGTCGTCCTCGGTCGGGCTCCCTCCGGGGTGGAGTGGCTGGGTCGGAGCCGGTTGGTCGACCGGGCGGTGACGGTGGTCAACCGGCGGGCGCTCACCATCTACCTCTGGCACATGCCGTTCGTGGTGGCGCTCACTCCGCTGGTCGACGTGGTGGGTTGGTCCCACCAGGATCCGGTGGGGCTGGCCATCCGGGTGTTGCTGGTCTTCGCGCTGGTCGGCCTGGTCACCCTCGCCGTCGGCTGGGTCGAGGACGTCGCCGCCCGTCGCCGCCCGGAGGTGATCCCCGGTGGCCCGAGCCGACCGGTGGTGGTGCCCGCCCAGCGGCCGGCCGGGGAGCAGGCCACCGTCGACGTCAACGCAGGCTGATCGTCACGTTGCCGCTGCCGGCCGAACCGTCGAGCACCAGTGACGCGGTCGGGTCGTCGGCGACGGTGACCCGCGCGTCACCGGAGTCCGCGCCGGAACGGACCCGGTAACTGCCCGGCGGCACCAGCAACATCACGTCGCCGCTGGACGCGTGCGCCCGCGCCGCAGCCGGTTTGTCCAGCTCGACGGTGACATTGCCGGAGCCGGCCTCGGCATCCGTCGTGCCACCGAGCCGCCGTGCGGTGATGTCACCGGACCCGGCGCGTAGGCGGACGGCCCCGCTGACCTCGCTCACGTCGATGTTGCCGGAACCGGTCTCCACCTCGACCTTGCCGCTCGCGTCGACGACCCGCACGTCCCCCGAGCCCAGCCGAAGCTCCACCGCGCCGACCTTGCTCAGCTCCACGTCACCGGAACCGGACTCGCCCTGGAGGGCCACGCCCTCCGGCACCGTCACCTCGTAGGAGACGCTGCACCGGTCGCCACAGTCGGTGTCCAGCACCAGCTCGTTGCCCTTGATCTCGTACCGGGCCCGGGGCTCGCCACCCTGGTAGCGCACCACCCGCTTGATCCGCGCCTCCGCCGCCGTGCCGGTGCCCCGGACGACCACGTCGCCGGAACCCGGCAGCACCCGGATGCTGGTGATCTGCACCGGCTCGGTGTCGTCGTAGTCGAGCCGACGCATGGCCAGGTTGTCACACCCGGCAAGCACGATGAGAGTGGTTGCCAGCCCCAGGGCGACGGGGGCGGTGACGCGACGACGGAGACCGCCGGTGGTCGGTTGCATTGCCATGGCCAGCACGCTACGGCCGGTGGAGAGTCACGCGCATCGGGGTTACTCCGCGCGTCCACCCCGAACCAACCCTGATTTCACACCCCGAGGGAGAATGGCCCGATGGCCGGGTACCGCCGACAGCTCTACCGCGACGACGCGGTGGTGCTGCGTGTGCAGAAACTCGGCGAGTCCGACCGGATCATCACACTGCTCACCCGTCGACACGGCCGGCTGCGGGCGGTGGCCCGGGGGGTCCGCCGCACCATGAGCAAGTTCGGCGCCCGGCTGGAACCGTTCGGTCACGTCGACCTCCAACTCGCCGGTGACCCGAAGGGCAACCACGGCAGCGCGCTGCACACCGTCAGCCAGGTCGAGGGCATCGACCTGTACGGCAAACGGTTCCTGGGGGACTATCCGCGATACACGGCGGCCAGCGCGATCGCCGAGACCGCCGAACGGTTGACCCCGGTGGAGCGGGAGCCGTCCCTACGGCTGTTCCAGCTCACCCTGGGCGCACTGAAGGCACTGTCCCGGGGCGAGCACGCCACCACCCTGGTGCTCGACGCGTACCTCCTGCGGGGGATGGCCCTCGCCGGTTGGGCGCCGGCGCTGATCGCCTGCGCGGTCTGCGGCACCCCGGGTCGGCACCGGGCGTTCTCGGTGCCGGCCGGCGGCGCGGTCTGCCCGGACTGTCGACCACCCGGCGCGGCCCACCCCGCGCCGGCCACCATCGACCTGATGTCCGCGCTGACCACCGGCGACTGGGTGCTCGCCGACGCCACCGACACCGGGGTACGCCGGGAGTGCAGCGGGCTCGTCGCGGCTCACCTGCAGTGGCACCTGGAACGCGCGCTACGCTCGCTGCCGCTGGTCGACCGGGGTCCCTCGGCGGCCGGCGCGGCCTCGCCACCGGAAGGCGCCGGGGCCGTGGTGCTCCGGCCACGCGGCGACGTCGAGGCCGGAGCGGACGGTGCGAACAGGGAGTGACCGAGTGATCCGATCGAAGAAGGCCAGCCGGCGCGAGCCGACGCCGCCGACCCCACACCCGTCCGGCGCCCGGCCGCCAGCGCTGCCCGCCGGGGCGGTGCCGAAGCACGTGGCGGTGGTGATGGACGGCAACGGTCGGTGGGCCAAGGACCGCGGGCTGCCCCGCACCAAGGGGCACGAGGCGGGGGAGCACAGCCTCTTCGACACCATCGAGGGTGCCATCGAGATGGGCATCCCGTACCTGTCGGCGTACGCGTTCTCCACCGAGAACTGGCGGCGCTCGCCGGACGAGGTCCGGTTCCTGATGGGGTTCAACCGGGACGTCATCCGTCGCCGCCGCGACCAGTTGGTCGACCTCGGCGTCCGGGTGGTCTGGTCGGGTCGACCCGGGCGGCTGTGGAAGAGCGTCATCTCCGAGTTGCAAACCGCCGAGGAGATGTCCCAGGGCAACTCGACGCTGACCCTGCAGTTCTGCGTCAACTACGGCGGGCAGGCCGAGATCGGCGACGCCGCCGCGGCGATCGCCCGGGACGTGGCGGCCGGCAAGCTCGACCCGGCGAAGGTCACCGAGAAGACCGTCGCGAAGTACCTCTACCACCCGGAGATCCCGGAGGTGGACCTGTTCCTGCGCCCCTCCGGGGAGGAACGGATCTCCAACTTCCTGCTCTGGCAGACCGCGTACGCCGAGTTGGTCTTCCTGGACACGCTCTGGCCCGACTTCGACCGCCGTCACCTCTGGTACGCGTGCGAGCTGTTCGCACAGCGGGACCGCCGCTTCGGCGGCGCGCTGCCCAACCCGGTCGCCCCGGTTCTGAGCTGACGCGCTTACCCGCACGTCACACTGGGTACCAGTGATGTCAGAAGCCACTGACGGAGGTGAACCCACATGATCCAGAAGCGCATTGCCCAGTGGGCGGTGATGGCGGTCGCGGTGCCACTCGCGGCTGCCGGTGCCCGCCGACTCAGCCACACCCTGGAGGCCCGCCGTGGTCCCTCCGGAGCGACCCGGCTCCTGACCAAGGGTGCCGACCTGATCCGCCCCCAGAAGGCCAAGCGCCGCCGTTTCTTCTGACCCCGACACCCCCTGGCGCCGCCCGCGATCCTGCGGGCGGCGCTTGCGTCGCGCTGCGGCGCTGGGTTGGTGTGCGGCGCTGGGTTGGTGTGCGGCGCTGGCGTTGGAGCGGTGATCCACTCCAGGTCGGCGATGTGGGGGTATCTCGGTGAGGTGACACCCCCATATCGCCGACCTCGTGTGGATCAGAGGGCGCTGCTGTGCTGTTCCGGGATGCGGGGCACTGGCGGCGGGTAGGGTCCGAAAGTGGTGGGCCGACGGCGGTTGGAGTGCGCATGCGGGATCTCCGGTTCAAGATGATCATGGCGTTGAACGCGGCCGATCTGGGTGACCCGATCTGCGAGCAGGTGGCTGACATCTGTGCCGAGATCGCCGAGCAGCACTGCGCCGAGTTCGGCCACACACCGCAACTCCGGACCGGCGAGATCGCCGAACTGGCCACCGGAGAACCGGCCCTGACCTGGGCGCCCTCGACCCCCGACGCCGGGCAGCGTGCCTGGTGACCGCGCCAGCCCCCGCAGTGGACGTCCGTCGCGCCGACGACCGCTTCGCCACCCGGATCTCCTGGCTGGACTCGAAGCACTCGTTCTCGTTCTCCCGGCACTACGACCCAGCCAACACCCACCACGGTCTGCTGCTGGTCAACAACGACGACGTGGTCCGGCCGGGCGCCGGCTTCGAGACCCACCCGCACGAGGACATGGAGATCGTCACCTGGGTGCTCCGCGGCTCCCTGGTGCACCAGGACTCCACCGGGCACTCCGGGGTGATCTACCCGGGGCTCGCGCAGCGGATGAGCGCCGGCACCGGCATCCTGCACTCGGAGAAGAACGACGCCTGGCGGCTCAACAACCAGGAGCCGCACAGCGACCCGGTCCACTTCGTGCAGATGTGGGTGCTCCCCGACGAGCAGGGTGTCGACCCCGGCTACGAGCAACTGGAGATCGAGGACGAACTGCTCCGCGGTGGCCTGGTGCCGATCGCCTCCGGGATGGACCGCTACGACGGCGCGTCCGCGATCCGGATCCGCAACCGGTACGCGACGCTGCACGCCGCCCGACTCGCCCCCGGCGACGAGGTCACCATCCCCGACGCTCCCTTCGTGCACCTGTACGTGCCCGACGGCACCGTCACCCTGGAGGGCAGCGGGCCACTCGGCACCGGCGACGCGGCCCGGCTGACCATGACCGGCGGCCGACGCGTCACCGCCGACGAACCGGCCGAGATCCTCGTCTGGGAGATGCACGCCACGATCAACTGACCGGGGCATGCGCACCTGTCGTGTGCCCTGCTGCGCCGCCTGCCGTGCTGCGCCGCCTGCCGTGCTGCGCCGGGTGAGCGGCAGCGCGGCCACCGTCGGCCTGCCTCCCATGATCGTGCTCGAACATGGATGTAGTGGCCTCCCATCATCGGGAGGCCACTACATCAGGGATCGAGCACGATCTTGCCGTGGGCCGTGGGCCGTGGGCCGTGGGCCGTGGGCCGTGGGCCGTGGGCCGTGGGCCGTGGGCCGTGGGCCGTGGGCCGTGGGCTGTGGACTGTGGGCTTGTTTACGCCGGCGACTCGGTGCGGTCCGCGGCCCAGGTGGTGTGGAACGAACCGTCCCGGTCCACCCGCTGGTAGGTGTGCGCGCCGAAGTTGTCCCGCAGGCCCTGGATCAGCGCGGCGGGCAGCCGCTCGGCGCGCAGCGCGTCGAAGTACGCCAGCGACGACGAGAACGCGGGCGTCGGTACTCCGGCCCGGGTCGCGTCGCCCACCACCCGTCGCCAGCTCGGCACACCGGCGGCGACGGCGTCGGCGAAGTACGGTGCGACAAGCAGCGTCGGCAGGTCGGGCTGCTGGTCGTACGCCTCGCGGATGCGGTCGAGGAAGCGGGCCCGGATGATGCAGCCGCCCCGCCAGATCGTCGCCGTGCCGCCGAGGTCGATGTCCCAGTCGTACTCCTGGCTGCCGGCCCGGATGTGGTCGAAGCCCTGCGCGTACGCGACGATCTTGGAAGCGAGCAGCGCCCGACGGACGTCCTCGACGAACGCCTCCCGGTCGGTGACCTGCCACTTCTCACCCGCGTCGGGGAATGCCCGGCGGGCCGCCTCCCGCTGGTCGACGTGCCCGGACAGCGAGCGGGCGAAGGTGGCCTCGGCGATCCCGGTGATCGGGATGCCCAGGTCCAGGGCGCTCTGCACGGTCCACCGACCGGTGCCCTTCTGCTCGGCCCGGTCCTGCACGACGTCCACGAACGGTCGGCCGGTCTCCGCGTCGGTGTGCGCGAGCACGTCGGCGGTGATCTCGATGAGGAACGACCCCAGCTCGCCGTCGTTCCAGTCGCGGAAGATCTCCGCGATCTCCGCCGGCTTGGCGTCCAGACCGGAGCGGAGCAGATCGTACGCCTCGGCGATGAGCTGCATGTCGGCGTACTCGATGCCGTTGTGCACCATCTTGACGAAGTGCCCGGCGCCGTCCGGCCCGACGTGCATGCAGCACGGCACACCGTCCACCTGCGCGGCGATCTTCTCGAACATCGGCCCGAGCTTGGCGTACGACTCGGTGGAGCCGCCCGGCATGATGCTCGGGCCGAGCAGCGCGCCCTCCTCACCACCGGAGACACCGGTGCCGCTGAAGTGCAGCCCCTGCGCGCGCAGCGCCTCCTCCCGACGGCGGGTGTCGGCGAAGTGGGCGTTGCCGCAGTCGACGATGATGTCGCCCTCGTCCAGCAGCGGCACCAACTCGTCGATCACCGCGTCGGTCGGCGCACCGGCCTTGACCATGACGATGACCGCGCGAGGTCGTTCCAGTGACGCCACGAAGTCGGCCATCGTCTCGCCCGGCACGAAGGTGCCCTCGTCGCCGTGCTCCGCGACCAGGCTGCGGGTGCGCTCCGGCGACCGGTTGTGCACTGCCACCGTGAAGCCGTTGCGGGCCAGGTTGCGGGCCACGTTGCGACCCATCACCGCCAGCCCGGTCACACCGATTTGTGCCTTCGCCTGCTCAGCCATCCGTGCCGCCACCTCTCGTCACCACTATTGGCGTTCCGAACCTATCGTGATGTGGGCTGATCCGGGACCAGTGATCCACCCTCTGATACGCGGGGTGGTCGTGAAACTGCCGATGGTGGCGGCGCGACCGGTCAGCCCTCGGCGAGACGGGCCTCGACCCGGGCCACCTTGCCGGTGAGCGCGTCGGTGACTCCGGGCCGGACGTCGGCCTTGAGCACCACGCTCACCCGGGGCGCCCGTGCGGCGACAACGTCGACAGCGCGCTTCACCACCGCCATCACCTCGTCCCACTCGCCCTCGACGGTGGTGAACATGGCATCGGTCCGGTTGGGCAGGCCGGACGCCCGGACCACCCGCACCGCCTCGGCGACCAGGTCACCGACGGAGTCGTCGCCACCGAGCGGGGTGATCGAGAACGCGATCAGCATGTGCCGATCGTGCCAGTAAATCGGGTGCGCGTCCCGTCGGGCGGCCGTTAGGGTACGGACATGCGTTACTGACGCCCCATCTTCCGAGCCGGCCCGCCGCCCCGCGCCGCGGTCCGTGCGCTCGCGGGCGTCCGCATGTCCCTCCGCCGTTCGGCGGCGCTGGCTGTGCCCGATCCCGGCGAGCAGTCCCTCCACCGTTCGGCCGTCGCGTTGCGACGGTCACCAGCCGATCCGACCGGCCGCCGGCGCGCGGGACCGGCCGTTCCGGTCGGCATTGAAGGAGGCCCGCATGCCTGCCAGGCGCAATCCGAAGAAGTCCCGTAGAACACCGCTCGGCACCAACCCGACGACCGAACACGGCCGTCCCCGAGCAACCCGCCCCGACCTCGACCTCGCGGTCGAGCCGGCGGCCCAGGCCGAGCCGGCCGAGTCGGCGTCGCCGGCGGTGTTGGCGGAGCCGACGTTGCCGGCGGTGTTGGCGGAGCCGACGTTGCCGGCGGTGCTGATCGAGCCGGTGCTGCCTGCGGCCCTGGCGGAGCCGGCGTTGCCGGCGGTGCTGGTCGAGCCGGCGGAGCCGACGCTGCCGGCGGTGCGGGTCGAGTCGGCGGCGGTGCGCGACGAGCTGACGACGTCGATCGACGTGCCCGCAGCAGTCGACGCCCCGGCGGTGGGAGACCTGCCGAAGTCTGCCGGGCGACCGGCGGCACCGACGGCCGGGCCGCCCCAGGGCGGCGGCGGTCGCTCGGGCGGAGGCCGCAGCCAACAGGCCGGCCAGACCCGCCGCTACGCCTTCCGCCGCAGCTGATCGGACGTCCTGGCGCCCCGGCCACGCGGTGACGCCAGGACGTGGCAGCAACATCAGGGATGTAGTGGCCTCCTCCGCCAACGAGGCCACTACATCCCTGTTGTTGTGCGGATCATGGCGGCGGCCGGGCGGCGGGCGGCGGGCGGCGGACGCCGGCCAGCGGCGGCCAGCGGCGGGCGCCCAGGCGGCCGGGCTGCCAGCAGCGGGCGGCCGGACGACGGGCGGCGGCGAGACGGCGGCCAGGCGGCGGGCGGGCGCCCAGGCAGCGAAACGGCGGGCTCAGCCGATCAGGGGGCGGAAGGTGCCGAGGAGGACGCTCGTGGTCAGGGCCGCTCCGGCCAGGGCTGCCGCCCCGGCGACGAGGAGCCAGTCGGGGCGGGTGAAGTGCTGGCGGCGGGCCACGGTTCGGGGCGTACCGGCGTCGAAGCCACGCGCGTCCATCGCCACGGCCAGCCGGGTGCCCCGGCGGATCGCCCCGACCAGCAGCGCGAACGCGGTGGAGGCGAACAGTCGCAGCTTGGCCAGCGGGTTGCGTCCCGCCTCGACGCCCCGTGCCCGCCGCGCCATGCTGATCATCTGCCACTCCTGACCGAGCAGCGGTACCAGCCGGAACGCGGCGAGCGCCCCGATGGCGAACCGGGCCGGCGCTTTCGCGTTCTGGATCAACGCGTCGGCCAAATCGGTGGGGTCGGTGGTCGCGAAGACGATCACACCGGGCAGGGCCACCGCGAAGACCCGCAGCACCAGGCCGAGCGCGGTGAGCAGCACGCCGGTGCTCACGAACACCGGTCCCGCGTCCAGCAGGACCCGGCCGGACCGGTCGGCGGCGAAGAGCACCAGGGTGACCAGGATGCCGACGGCGCTGAGGAGCAGTGGCCAGGCCCGTCGCGCCAGCACCCGGTAGCGGATGCCGAACAGCGGCAGCACGGCGAGTTCGAGCGCGATGGCGATCGCCGGGGCCACCGGGTCCAGAGTGGCCAGCAGGGTGAACGAGAAGATCAGGGCGGCGGCGACCTTCGCCACCGGGTTGCGGCGGGCCAGTGGCGCACCGGGCGCGGCGACCGGCTCGATGCTGATCATCGCTCGTCGCCCGGGGTCGCTCGTAGGGTGACGCTGCGGTCGGCGAGCGCGGCGACGAAATCCGCGTCGTGGGTGACGGCGACCACGCCGTGTCCGGCGTCGCGCAGGTCGGCGAAGAGGTCGACCAGCTCCCGCCAGGTCCGCCGGTCCTGACCGAAGGTGGGTTCGTCACAGATCAACAGGCGGGGCGCGGTGGCCAGGGCGGTCGCCACGCTCAGCCGCCGCGCCTCACCACCCGAGAGGGTGTACGGGTTGGCAGCGGCGAGTCGGGCCAGCCGCAGCCGTTCCAGCAACTCCGCCACTGTCTCCTTGACGGCCGACTCGGGTTGGCCGGTCCGGCGGGGGCCGAGCGCCAGCTCGTCGAAGACGGTGCCCGTGACGAACTGGTGCTCCGGGTCCTGAAAGACCGACCCGATCCGCTGGGCCAGGGCGGGGGCGCGCCAGCGGTGCGGGGGAGTGCGGTGGTCCGCGCCGGCCAACTCGGCGGACGCGGTGACCCGCCCCGTGCCCGGCCGGAGCAGCCCGCCCAGCAGCAACGCCAGGGTGGACTTGCCGACGCCGTTGGGTCCGCGGACGGCGAGCGCCTCGCCGGCGCGTACCCGAAGGTCGGTGGAGGCCAGCCGGGGTGGCAGGCCGAGCCGGTCGGCGGTGAGCAACAGCTCCCCGGCCGCGGCGGTGGCCGGGCGGGGCGCGACGGGGTGACCCGGCACCCACACCCCCTCGGCGGCCAGGGCGGCGCCGTGGGCGGCGAAGACGGCTTCGGGTGTGCCGTCCGCGCGGATCCCACCGCCGGGTTCCAGGACCACCACCCGGTCGACCAGTGGCAGCGCCTCGGCGACCCGGTGCTCGACCAGGATCAGTGTGGTGTCGGAGTCCAGCGCGCCGGCCACCGCCTGCCGGATCAGCTCGGCCCCGGCCGGGTCGAGGTTGGCGGTCGGCTCGTCGAGCAACAGCAGGCCGGGGCGGAGGGCGAGCGCGCCGGCCAGGGCGAGGCGTTGCTGCTCGCCGCCGGAGAGGGCGGCCGTGTTGCGGTCCCGGGGGTACGGGAAGCCGACGCGGTGCAGCGCCTCGTCCACCCGGGGCCAGATCTCGTCGGTCGGCACTCCCCGGTTCTCCAGGCCGAAGGCGACGTCGTCGCCGCAGCGCGCCATCACCAGTTGGGTTTCCGGGTCCTGGAAGACGATGCCGACGCGCTCCCGTCCCTTGCGGGGGTCGAGCCCGTCGATCTCGACGATGCCCTCCTGCTCACCGGAGTCTTCGGGGAGCAGCCCGGCCAGCGCGCTGAGCAGGGTGCTCTTGCCGGCCCCCGAGGGGCCGAGCAGCAGAACCCGTTCGCCGGCCTCGACCCGCAGGTCGACCCCACGCAGAGCCCAGGCCCGCCGCCCAGCGTGCCGCCAGCCGAACCCCCGCAGAACGACAGCGCCCACCGAACCCCCCTTCCGCACGCTTTCTGTCGTTGTCGATCAAGAGGTTTGCGTCAGGATCCCGCCTCCGGTTGACGCAAACCTCTTGATCAACGCAGCTGGACCGGGGTCAGACCAGGGCGCGGTCCCGGCCTGCCGGGAACCGGTCCAGGACGCCGGTGTTGGCCAGGGCCTTGGTCAGCAGCCAGCCACCGGCGCCGGCGATCACCGTGGCGCTGACGATGGTGATCAGCGCGTACGGGATGCGGTAGTCGGTCAGCTCGTAGTCGACGTTCCAGATGAAGAAGTCGAACAGCGCGGCGCTGAGACCGGTCAGCGCGCCGGCCAGTACCGCGGTCGGCAGCCGGAACGACCGGTACCGGAAGGCGGCGAACGCCAGCTCCGCGCCGATGCCCTGCACGATGCCCTGCGGGATCACCGTGCCGGCCCACTGGCTGCCCAGCAGCGCGGAGAGGATCGCGGCGACCGTCTCGCAGTAGAGCGCGGCACCGGGCTTGCGGATGACCAGACCGCCGATCACGGCCGGCATCAGCCAGACGCCGTAGAGCAGCGCCTGCGCCGGCGGGAAGAAGGTGAAAGCGCCCTCGGTGGCGCTCCAGACCAGGCCCCACGCCCAGAAGATGACGCCGAAGGCGACAGCGATCACCGAGGCGACCACGATGTCGATGGTGCGCCAACGGTGGGTGTCAGTGGTGGATCTCATGTGTTGCTCCCAGTTCGTGAGTGCGAACCAGGAGAAGACGCACGCCGCGTCCGGTGGCACCGGACTGCGGCGCGGCTGGAGGTCGACCGAACTCCCTGCGCTGGCATTACCCAGATCAGGTTCGAGGGTCTGCGGGCATGCCCGCACTCTCAGCGCTGTGCGCTCCCCTGTCGGATATGAAGTTGTCTCGCTGACGCTAACACCGACCGGGTGCGCGGGCCCAGCAGGGCATCCGCCTGACCTGCGGGAGCGGCCGGCCCGACTCCCAGATGGGTACGCTTCCGATCATGCGGGTCGACGCGCGAGGTCTCACGTTCGAGGTAACCGTCGGTGGTCCGCCGGACGGCGTACCGGTTCTGCTTCTGCACGGTTTCCCGCAGCACAGCGGTGAGTGGGACGACGTCGTGCCGGCACTGCACGCCGCCGGGCTGCGCACGTACGCGCTGGACCAGCGGGGTTACTCGCCGGGCGCGCGGCCCACGGAGGTGGCCGACTACCGCATCCCCGAGCTGGTCGCCGACGTGGTGGCGGTGCTCGACGCCCTCGGCCTGGACGCCGTCCACCTGGTCGGGCACGACTGGGGCGCGGTGGTGGCCTGGGCGGTCGCCGCCGGGCACCCCGAGCGGGTCCGCACCCTGACCGCGGTGTCCGTCCCACACCCGGCGGCCATGGCGTACGCCCTGACCAACGACAGCCAACAGAAGGCCCGGTCGTCGTACATCGCGCTGTTCCGTAAGCCCGGCAAGGCGGAGAAGGTGCTGTTGGCGTGGCACGCCACCGCGTTGCGCAAGCTGCTCGGCGGGGTCGGCGACCGTACCCGGGTGGACCGCTACGCCGACCCGATGCGCGAGCCGGGGGCGCTCACCGCAGCGCTGAACTGGTACCGGGCGATGTCCCGCGCCGACCTGGCCGCGGTCGGCCCGGTCGCGGTGCCCACCACGTACGTGTGGAGTGACCGGGACGTCGCCATCGGCCGGCCCGCCGCCGAGGCGTGCGCGGCGAACGTCACCAGCGACTACCGCTTCGTGCAGTTGGCCGGTGTCAGCCACTGGATCCCGGACGCGGCGCCGGGCCCACTCGCCGAAGCGATCCTGGCGCGGGCCGGCGGAACGGCCTGAGTGGCGGTGGGTCGATCTGGTGGTGGCCGTCGGCACCCCTGGTCGACCTGCTCGGCGGGGGCGGGGTTGACTGGTTGGCCCGCAATCGGATGACGGAGGACGCATGACGGTGAGTGCCGAGGACTACCTGGCCGTGGTGACCGAGACGATCGGCCGGGTGGCCGCCAGCCAGCGGGAGGCGGTAGGCCGGGCCGCCGATCTGATCGCCGAGGCCGTACGCGCCGACGGTGTGGTGCACGCGTTCGGCACGGGGCACTCGGAGGCCCTCGCCATGGAGATCGCGGGTCGGGCGGGCGGTCTGGTGCCGACCAACCGGATCGCGCTGCGTGACCTGGTGCTTCTCGGCGGTGAACCCGCCGGGCGGCTCGGTCCGATGCTGGAACGGGACCCGAGTGTGGCGCACCGCCTCTACGAGTTGGCCCCGGTGCGGCCCACCGACGTGTTCGTCCTCGCCTCCAACTCCGGGGTCAACGGGGCGATGGTGGAGTTCGCCAGTCTGGTCAAGGAACGCGGCCACGGGCTGGTGGCGATCACCTCGGCGCAGCACTCCGGCCGGATGACCTCCCGGCACCCGTCCGGGCGCAAGCTGAGCGACCTCGCCGACGTGGTGCTCGACAACGGAGCTCCGTACGGCGACGCGACACTGCCCCTTCCCGGCGGTGGCGCGGTCGGCGCGGTCTCGTCGATCACCGCGGCCCTGCTCGCCCAGCAGATCACCGTGGAGGTGGTGGCGCGGTTGCTGGCGGCAGGGGAGCGGCCCCCGGTCTACCTGTCGGCGAACATCCCGGACGGCGACGCGCACAACACCGAGTTGGAGGCCCGGTACGCGGGTCGGATCCGGCGCGGGTCCTGAGGATCCCGGCGACGACTCGGCCGGTGCTTGTGGCCGAGGTGCGTCCCCGAGGTGAACGGGAGATGTCGTGAACCTGTTTCGCGCTCGGCCGGGTGGGGCATTGGCGTTGCTGCCGGCGGCCGGGACCGCCGGCAGTAGCGTCTCACCGGAGGTAGCGCGTGTCCAAGGAGACCGAGAAGCAGCGCTGGCAGCGCAACTTCGCCGACCTGCTCCAGGAGTTGCGGGTCGCGCAGACCGGCGTGCAGATCCTCTTCGCCTTCCTGCTCACCCTGCCGTTCAGTAACGGATTCACCCGGACCAGCGAGTTCCAGCGAGACGTCTACATCGTCGCGCTGCTCGCGGCGGCCGCCGCCACCGCGCTGATCATCTCGCCGGTGGCGTTCCACCGGGCGTTGTTCCGTCAGGGGCGCAAGCCGGAGTTGGTGCGGTTCGCGCACCGGATGGCCACCGGTGGCCTCGCCTTCATGCTGATCGCCATGGTCAGCGCGGTGCTGCTGATCACCGACTTCGTGCTGGACCGGCCGATCGCCTTCCTGCTCACTGCACTGACCGGCATCTGGTTTCTCGTGTTCTGGATGATCCTGCCGTTCGTCCGGCGCAACTGGGGTGAGGACGACATCGACGACGATGACGACGACCCGGACACCACCATCGGCCGCTGACCGCCTCGATGCGCACGCACCGCTACCCCTGGGTAACAACCGGGGGTAGCGTGGCGGTAGCCGCATCGAGCTTCGAGGGGGCAGCCGTGACCACGACGCAGAACGGCCGACCGACACCGGACGATCCCGACGCCGCAGCCACCACAGGTGCCGCCGCGCCACTGCCGGCAGAGGCCGGGCAGGTCTCCGAGAAGGAAGCCCGGCAGGTCGCCGAGGCCGCCCGCGAGTCCACCTGGGACCGACCCAGCTTCGGTAAGGAACTGTTCCTCGGTCGGTTCCGGCTCGACCTGATCGACCCGTGGCCCCGATCCGACCCGGGCGACGTGGCGCGCGCCGAGGACTTCCTCGGCCGGTTCCGCGCCTTCCTGACCACCGAGGTGGACGGCGCGGCCATCGAACGCGACGGCTCCATTCCGGACTCGGTGTTCCACGGCCTGGCCGACCTCGGCGCGTTCGGCATGAAGATCGACCGGAAGTACGGCGGGCTCGGCCTCAGCAACCTGCACTACTGCCGGGCGCTGATGCTCGCCGGTTCGGTCAGCCCGGCCATCGGCGCGCTGCTCTCCGCACATCAATCGATCGGTGTGCCGCAGCCGCTGAAGATGTTCGGCACCGCCGAGCAGAAGCAGACCTTCCTGCCCCGCCTCGCCGCCGGCGAGGTGTCCGCCTTCCTGCTCACCGAGCCCGACGTCGGCTCCGACCCGGCCCGGCTGGCCACCACCGCCGAGCCGACCGAGGACGGCACCGGCTACCGGCTCAACGGGGTGAAGCTGTGGGCCACCAACGGCATCGTGGCCACCCTGCTGGTGGTGATGGCCCGGGTCCCGGCCAGCGAGGGGCGTCGAGGCGGGATCACCGCCTTCGTTGTGGAAGGCGACAGCGAAGGCATCACCGTCGAGCGGCGCAACGAGTTCATCGGCCTGCGCGGCCTGGAAAACAGCCTCACCCGGTTCCACGACGTGTTCGTACCCGCCGAGAACGTCATCGGCGGCGAGGGCAAGGGGCTGAAGATCGCCCTGACCACGCTGAACACCGGCCGGCTGTCGCTGCCGGCGATGTGCGTGGGCGCCGGCAAGTGGGCGCTGAACGTGGCCCGGGGTTGGGCCGCCGACCGGGTCCAGTGGGGTCGGCCGGTGGGCGAGCACGAGGCGGTCGCGCAGAAGCTCTCCTTCATCGCCGCCACCACGTACGGCATGGAGACCATGCTCGACCTCTGCTGCCTGCTCGCCGACGACGACCGTAACGACATCCGGATCGAGGCGGCGCTGGTCAAGCTGTACGCCAGCGAGATGGCCTGGACAATCGCCGACGAGCTGATCCAGATCCGGGGCGGGCGCGGCTACGAGACGGCCGATTCGCTGGCCGCCCGGGGCGAACGCCCGGCCGCCGTCGAACAGATGATGCGCGACCTGCGCATCAACCGGATCTTCGAGGGCTCCACCGAGATCATGCACCTGCTGATCGCCCGGGAGGCGGTCGACGCGCACCTGTCGGTGGCGGGCGACATCATCGACCCGGACGCGGGGCTGGGCCGCAAGGCCAGAGCCGGCGCCCGCGCCAGCGCCTTTTACGCGAAGTGGCTGCCCACGCTCGCCGTGGGCCGTGGGCAGAGCCCTTCGGCGTACGCCGAGTTCGGGCCGCTCGCCGCACACCTGCGCCAGGTGGAGCGGTCGTCGCGCAAGCTGGCCCGGTCGACGTTCTACGCGATGTCCCGCTGGCAGGGAAAGATGGAGCGCAAGCAGGCGTTCCTCGGCCGTGTGGTGGACATCGGCGCCGAGCTGTTCGCGATGTCGGCGGTCTGTGTCCGGGCCTCCGCCGAACGGGACACCCGCCCGGAGAACGTCGAGCTGGCCGACTTGTTCTGCCGGCAGGCGCGGGTGCGGGTCGACGCCCTGTTCGCCGCACTGTGGGACAACACCGACTCGGTCGACGCCATCGCCGCGAAGCGGATCCTCGCCGGCCGGTACGCGGGTCTGGAGGACGGTGTGATCACCCCGTCCGACGAGCTGCCCTGGGTCGCCGGCTGGACTCCCGGCCCGTCCACCGCCGAGGACGTCCGCCGCCGAATCCCACCGAAACCGTAACCCGTCTCGTGTGGGCCGGTCTCGTGCGAAGTGGTCCCGTGCGGGCTGGTCTTGTCTGGGCTGGTCTTGTGCGGGCTCCGACCTCCGTGGGCCGACTGTCGCGCGCAGGAGCACGTTGTGCCCGGGTCGTCTGGTTTGATCGACTGCGTATCGGCGAGGTGGCGGTATCCCGCCGCCGCGATGCCCCTACATCGCCGACCTGGAGTTGATCAGCCGGCGCGTAGTGCAGAGGCCTGCGCGGCAGCGGCGGTCAGCGGGAAACCGCCCAGGCCAGCACGCCCGCCAGGATCAGGCCGTTGAGCCCGGCCAGCGCCAGGTACGCCGCGGGCGGGATCTTCTTGCCCTGCCGGAGGAAGGCAACCAGGACGGCGGCGTAGCCGAGCAGAAGGACGGCGATGACGACGAGGAAGTAGAACACCCGAAGACCTTAGCGGCCCAGGCCGCGCCGGCCTGAGGCGGCGCAGCGCACACGCCCAGCGGGTCCACCGTGTCTTCCTTGATCAGGTGATGAAAAGTAGCTCAGACACAGCGCGGAGACCTACTTTTCATCACCTGATCAAGGCAGGGCGCGATGGTGGCGGGTGGCGGGTGGCGGGTGGCGCGTGGCGCGTGACGCGTGGCGCGTGACGCGTGGCGCGGGGCGCGGGGCGGGTGACGCGTGGCGCGTGACGCGTGGCGCGGGGCGCGGGGCGGTGGCGCGGGGCGGGTGGCGCGTGGCGCGGGGCGGGTGGCGCGGGGCGCGGGGCGCGATGGTGGCGCGGGGCGCGTGGCGCGGGGGTGACTCAAGGCGGGGGAGGTTAGCGGTCCCGGCTGCGGAGGCCTAGTTGGCGCAGCTCCAACGCGGCCAGCGCGTCGACTGTGGCGTCGTCGCCGCGCCGCCACGCCTCGGCGACGTCCGGCGCGATCCGGGTCAGCCGGCCCAGCGGCTGGGTGGCCAGTGCACGCAGGGCGAGCAGGTCCCGGCCGGCCGGCCCGGCGGCCAGTTTCGCGGCCGACCCGGCCCGGCGCATCCAGCGCACCCGCAGCGGCAGCCATCCGAAGAGCACCAGGCCGAGCGGGAAGATCAGCACTGCGATGGCAAGGGCGAGGGCGAGCTGGTCGACCAGGTGTTGCTGGTCCCGGCCGGCGTCGGCGAGCCCTCGGGCGGCGTCGGCGGCCTGCCGGAAGGGCGCGGTCAGCTCGTCACCCACCAGCGGAACCCGACGGACCTTGCCGCCCGCGTCGGCGAGATTGTCGGCGAGGCCACTGCCGGCGCCCTCCAGCTTCTGCCCCGGTACGGCGAGCTTCTGCACCAGGTCGTGCAGCCACAGCGCGCCCCGGATCGCCGCGTACACCCAGGCGACGACGAGCAGGTCGGTGAGCAACTGGCGGACGGCGGTCGGAAACCGATCGGCATAGATTTTCACGCCGGACAGCGTGTCACGAACGACGACGCCCCGGCACCCGTCGATCGGCGGCCGGCTGGGCACCGCCGGCGGGGCGACAGAAGACGGTGTCACGGCCGCGCCGGCCGAGCACCCGCTACGCCGTGGCGCACGAGTCGTGGATCAGCCGAGCCGGAGGTCCACGAACGCGATGGTGTCGCCCGGCAGGACGTACCGGTCGATCTCGACGAAGCCCTGGTGGCGGGCGAAGCGGAGGCCGTCGTCGTTGGACGCCAGGACGACGGTGTGCACGACCTGCGCGCCCAGCTCCCGGGCCTTGGCCAGCCCGCGCTGGTAGATCTGCGCCCCGAAACCCCGGCGACGCTTCTCGGGCAGCACTCGCGCGATCACGGTCGCCGGCTCGGACGTCGGGGGTCGCACCGTCGAACAGCCCACCGGCACCCCGTCGACGTACGCGACCTCGAGGATGTTCCGCTGCGCGCGGACGGCGATCTCGTCGGCCGACAGCGGATCGGTGGGGATGATCAGATTGTGGATGTGTTGCCAGTCGAGCGTCGTCGCGTCGCTGCCCACCGCCTTGACCCGCACGAACTGAAGATCTGTCACGCGGACAGGTTAGTCAGCGGACGCAGGTCGGGCAGGTCCCGAAGATCTCCAGGGTGTGACTGACGTCGGCGTAGCCGTGCTGCGCGGCGACCCGGTCGGCCCAGCTCTCCACGGCCGGACCGGCCACCTCGACGGTGCTCCCGCAGGCGCGGCAGACGAGGTGGTGGTGGTGCCCCTCGCTGCACCGGCGGTAGAGGTGCTCGCCGCCCGGAGGGCGCATCACGTCGATCTCGCCGGCGTCGGCGAGCCCTTGCAGGGTGCGGTAGACGGTGGTCAGGCCGACCCGTTCACCGCGCTGCCGCAGCATGGCGTGCAGGTCCTGGGCGCTGTGGAAGCCCTCCATCTCGCCCAGCAGCGCGCTCACCGCCGAGCGCTGCCGCGTGTTACGCACCGCGGCGCTGCTCTCGCTCATGATCCCTCCCCGGCGTGGCTGACCGCGTCCGCCACGATGTGTGCGACGTGCTCGTCGACGAGGCTGTAGGCGATCTCCCGACCACGGCGGGAACCGCGGACCACTCCTGCGCCGCGCAGCACCCGCAGGTGCTGGGAGACCAGCGGCTGCGCGGCGCCCAGTTTCTCCACCAGCTCGTGCACGCATCGTTCACCATCGGCCAGTTCGCTGACGATGGCCAGCCGGATCGGCGCGGACAGGGCGCGGAGCAGCTCGCTGGCCCCGTCGAACCCGTCGTAACCCGTCGCGCTGGTCATCTTGTAACGGTAACCAATACCACCGACGTCCCGCTGATCAGGATCAGCTCAGCACGACCTCGTGCGGTTCCGGTGCTGGTGCGGCGGCCGGTGTCGCCCGGCGGCGCAGCGTCCGCCAGACGCCGCCGGCCACGGCCACGACCAGGAAGGACGCGATCGCCACCAGCACCACCGAGGCGCCGGGAGCGGTGTCCGCCGTCGCCGCCACCCAGACACCGGAGCCGGCGGCGAAGAGCCCAAGCGCCATCGCGGCGGCCATCGTGCTGCGGAACCCCCGCGTGACCTGCTGGGCGGTGGCCACCGGCACCACCATCAGCGCGCTGATCAGGAGCACCCCGACGGCCCGCATCGCGATGGTCACGGTCACCGCTGTGGCGACCGCGATCAGCAGGTTCAGCGTGCGGACCGGGAGGCCGGAGACCCGGGCGTACTCCTCGTCGTGGCTGACCGCGAAGAGCGCCGGCCGCAGCGCGATCATGGTGACCAGGATCGCGGCGCCGAGCACCCCGATGGTGACCAGGTCGGCGGGCGAGATGGTGGTCAGCGACCCGAACAGGTAGGCGTTGAGGTTCGCGCTGGTCGCGTCCGAGAGGCCGACCAGCAGGACACCACCCGCGATGCCGCCGTAGAAGAGCAGGGCCAGGGCAAGGTCACCGGAGGTACGCCCTCGGGCGCGCACCAGTTCGATGGCGACCGCGCCGATGGTGGCGGCGATCACCGCGACCAGGACCGGCGAGCGGTTGAGCAGGAGACCGGCCCCGACGCCGGTCAACGCCACGTGCCCGACACCGTCACCGATCAACGCCAGCCGGCGCTGCACCAGGTAGATGCCGAGCGCCGGGGCGGCCAGGCCGATCACCAGAGCGCCGATCAGGGCACGCTGCATGTAGGGGTACTGGAAGAGTTCCATGGGTCAGTTGCTCCACAGCCCGGCGGGCTCGTCGTAGCAGTGCGGGTGCACGTGGTCGTGGTCGGGCGCCGCGTGGTGCCCGGCCGGGTCCGGCACCGCGCCGTCGTGGGCGATACGACCCTCGTGGACGACGACCGCCCGGCTGATGACCGGCCGCAGGGGGCCCAGCTCGTGCGCGACCAGCAGCACCGTCCCGCCGTCGCCCACGAAGTCGCGCAGCGCGCCGGCGAACGCCTCCTGGCTGGCCGCGTCCACCCCGGCGGTGGGCTCGTCGAGGACCAGCAGTTCCGGTTTGCCGGCCAGGGCGCGGGCGATCAGGGTGCGCTGCTGCTGGCCGCCGGAGAGCGTGGCGACCGGGTCGCCGGCCCGGTCGGCGAGCCCGACCGCGAGCAGCGCGGCGTCGACGGCGGCGCGGTCGGCGCGGCCCGGTGGGCGGAGTACCCCCCGGCGGGCCAGCCGGCCGGAGGCCACCACCTCGCGGACGGTGGCCGGTACGCCGCCTCCGGCGCCCAGGCGCTGCGGGACGTACCCGATGCGGGCCCACTGCCGGAAACGCCGCAGCGGCCGGTCGAAGAGGGTGACCGAGCCGGCGCTGAGCGGCACCAGCCCGAGGACGGCGCGGATCAGGGTGGACTTGCCGGACCCGTTGGCGCCGAGCACCGCGACGACCTCGCCGGCGGTCACGGTGAGCGAGATGTCCCGGAGCACGGGGCGGCCGTCGTAGCCGACCACCCCGTGCTCGACGGTGATGACAGGTGCGGTCACGAGCAGCTCAAGGCCGTCTGCAGGGTCTGCAGGTTGGTACGCATCACCGAAAGGTAGTCCCCGTTGCTGCCGGCGGCGAGCCCTTCGATCGGGTCCAGCACGGCGGTCTTCGCGCCGACCTGGCCGGCGATGGTCTCGGCGACCTTCGGGCTGACCAGCGTCTCGAAGAAGATCGTGGTGGCCTGGTGCTCCTTCGCCTCCTCGATCACGTGCGCGAGCCGCTGCGGCGAGGGCTCGACGTCCGGGCTCAGCCCGGTGATGCCGACCTGGTCGAGCTGGTACCTGTCGGCGAGGTAACCGAACGCCGCGTGACTCGTCACGATCTCCCGCCGCTGGCAGGTCGCCAGACCGGTCTTGAACTCGCCGTCCAGAGCCGTCAGGTCGGCGCGTAGCGCCGCGGCGCGGGCGGTGTAGTCGGCCGCGTGGTCCGGGTCGGCAGTGCCGAGCCGCTGGGCGAGCTGGTCGCCGATGCCGGCCAGCCGGGTGGGGTCGAGCCAGACGTGCGGGTCCTTGCCGCCGCTCTCCTCGGTGTGACCCTCCTCGCCCTCGTGGTCGTGCCCGCCGGCGGAGGCGTCCAGCAGCGGCTGCACGCTCGTCACGTCGAAGGCCCGGTCGCCGCCGTTCTGCGTGACGGCGTCGTCCACGGCCGGCTGGAAACCCTTGAGGTAGACGATCAGCTCCGCGTCACTGACCTGGCCGACCTGGCTCGGGTTGAGCTCCAGGTCGTGCGGTTCGGCACCGGGCTTGGCCAGGTTGGTCACCCGGACGGCGTCGCCGCCGATCCGCTCGGAGAGGAACTGGAGTGGGTAGAACGCGGCCACCACGTCGACTCTCTTCGGGTCGGCGCCGGCGGAGTCGCCGGTGGAGCAGCCGGCCGCGGCGCCCAGGGCGAGCAGGGCGGTCGCGGCGGCCAGGACACGGTACGGGGCGCGGTTGTTCATGTCATCAACTGTCCGTGGCAACGATAATGATTGTCAAAAACGCATGAACGCATGATTGCATGTCAGAGCAGCTTCGCGAGGCCCACCGTCACGAGCAGGGTCAGCATCAGCAGCCGGATCAGGCGGGTCTGCGGCGCCTGAACCGCCCAGGTCGTCGCCAACAGGGCGATCAGACCCGCGGCGAGCGCCAGTGTCAGCAGCCCGCCGATCACCCCGGGCGTGAAGAACGCCACCAGCACCACCACCAGGGTGAGCAGGAACACCGACGTCGGGTTCGCCCCGGCCAACCGGGCGAGCAGAGGGCGCTGCGTACGCTGCATCCCACAGACTCTACGAGGAGGGGACCCCGTTGCTGGTGACCAACCGGTTCGTGGTCGACGTCGATGCCGCCGACGACTTCACCGAACGGGCGCACGCCGCCCTCACCGCCCTGGCCGCCCGCCCCGGCTACCTGCGCGGTCAACTGGTCCGGGCGCTCGACGACCCCCGGTACTGGTCGCTGGTCACCGAATGGGAGTCCGTCGGCACCTACCGGCGGGCGCTCGGCGCCTTCGACGTCAAGGTCAGCGCCGTGCCGCTGCTCGCCGAGTCGGTCGACGAGCCCTCCGCGTACGAGGCGCTGGCCGTCGCGGCGCCCGGGGGAGCGGTGGTCGTCGCCGAGAGTGATCGGGCTGCGGGTCCTTACCGCTGAGCCGGCGGACACTACGCTGCTCCTATGACCGCACCCGCCCCGCCACCCGGACCCGGGGTGGCTCCGCCGTTCGCCGCGCCGCCCACCGAGGGCCGCCGCACCCGGCTCTGGCTCGGCCTCGGCGTCGGCGCGCTCGCCGTGGTGCTCTGCTGTGGTGGAGGCGGCACCGCCGTCGTCGGCCTGGCCGTCAGCGGCGTGCAGGCGATCCGGGAGCAGGCCCGCACCGTGACCGGCGACTACTACCAGGCGCTTGTCGAGCGGAACTACGGGCGGGCGTACGACCAGCTGTGCGACGACGCGCAGCGGCGTGAGTCCCGGCCCGAGTTCGAACGGCGTGCTGCCGCCGAACCACAGGTCGCGGCGTTCCGGGTCGGTGAGGTGGACACCACCAACCTGACCGTCCCGGTCGACGTGACGCTCGCCGGCGGCGACCGGGAGCAGCAGCAGGTCAGCCTCGGCCAGGACGGGCAAACCGGGGGCGTGGAGGTCTGCGGGGTCAGCTGACCCGCCCCCGGTATTCTGCTGGGCTCAGGGCCCCGGTGGTCGTACCGTGGTTCCGAACTGACCGTTCCATCCACATCTCGCCCCCGCCGACCGCCAGCCGGCGTAGGAGGAAAACATGCCAGCCGACCGTATCGACGCCGTCGTCAGCCTCGCCAAGCGCCGAGGCTTCGTCTTCCCCTCCAGCGAGATCTACGGGGGCACCCGATCGGCGTGGGACTACGGTCCGCTCGGCGTGGAGCTCAAGGAGAACGTCCGCCGGCAGTGGTGGAAGACCATGGTCCAGCAGCGCGACGACGTGGTCGGCCTCGACTCCGCCGTCATCCTGGCCCGCAAGGTGTGGGAGGCGTCCGGCCACATCGCCGAGTTCGTCGACCCGCTGACCGAGTGCCAGTTCTGCCACAAGCGTTTCCGGGCCGACCACCTGGAGGAGGCGTACGCCGAGAAGCACGGCAAGCCGCTGAACTCGCTGTCCGAGTTGAACTGCCCCAACTGCGGCAACAAGGGCACCTTCACCGAACCGAAGATGTTCAACGGCCTGATGAAGACCTACCTGGGCCCGGTGGAGAGCGACGAGGGTCTGCACTACCTGCGTCCGGAGACCGCGCAGGGCATCTTCGTCAACTACAAGAACGTCGAGACGGTCGCCCGCAAGAAGCCCCCGTTCGGCATCGCGCAGACCGGTAAGTCGTTCCGCAACGAGATCACGCCGGGCAACTTCATCTTCCGGACCCGCGAGTTCGAGCAGATGGAGATGGAGTTCTTCGTCGAGCCGGGCACCGACGAGCAGTGGCACGAGTACTGGCTCCAGGAGCGCTGGAACTGGTACCTCGACCTCGGCCTGTCGGCTGACAACCTGCGCCTCTTCGAGCACCCCAAGGAGAAGCTCTCGCACTACTCGAAGCGGACGGTGGACATCGAGTACCGCTTCCAGTTCGGTGGCAGCGAGTTCGCCGAGCTGGAGGGCATCGCCAACCGCACCGACTTCGATCTCTCCACGCACAGCAAGCACTCGGGCGTCGACCTGTCGTACTTCGACCAGACCAAGAGTGAGCGCTGGATGCCGTACGTCATCGAGCCGGCCGCGGGTCTGACCCGCGCGGTGCTGGCCTTCCTGCTCGAGGCATACGACGAGGACGAGGCGCCGAACACCAAGGGCGGCGTGGACAAGCGCACCGTGATGCGTTTCGACCCGCGGCTCGCCCCGGTCAAGGTGGCGGTGTTGCCGCTGTCCCGCAACGAGGCGCTGTCGCCGAAGGCCAAGGACCTCGCGGCGCTGCTGCGCAAGCGCTGGGTGGTGGAGTTCGACGACTCGCAGGCGATCGGCCGCCGCTACCGCCGGCAGGACGAGATCGGCACCCCGTTCTGCGTGACCGTCGACTTCGACACGCTGGACGACAACGCCGTGACGGTCCGCAACCGGGACACCATGGCCCAGGAGCGGGTCTCCCTGGACCAGGTCGAGCGTTACCTGATCGAGCGCCTTCCGGGCTGCTGAGACGCTGCGCACGGGGCCTCGGCCGACGCGATGAGCGCCGGTCGGGGCCCCGTACACTTGTGCGGTGACTGCCTCGACCATGCCCGTGCTGCGGCCGTTGACTCTCGGGCCGTACCAGGTGTGGCCGCCGGTGGTGCTCGCCCCGATGGCCGGGATCACCAACGTCGGGTTCCGCCGGCTCTGCCGGGAGCAGGGCGGCGGCATCTACGTCTGCGAGATGATCACCACGCGTGCGTTGGTCGAGCGCAACCCGAAGACGCTGCGCATGATCGCTTTCGGCGACGACGAGAAGCCGCGCAGCCTCCAGCTCTACGGCACCGACCCGGAGATCACCGCAGCCGCCGTCCGGATCGTGGTCGAGCGCAACCTGGCCGATCACATCGACCTCAACTTCGGCTGCCCGGTCCCGAAGGTCACCAGGCGCGGCGGCGGTGCGGCGTTGCCGTGGCGGCGTCGGCTCTTCGCCCGACTGGTGCGGGCCGCCGTGGATGCCGCGGCACCGTCCGGGGTGCCGGTCACGGTCAAGATGCGCAAGGGCATCGACGACGACCACCTGACGTACGTCGAAGCGGGGCTCGCCGCCCAGGAGGCCGGCGTGGCCGCGGTGGCCCTGCACGGGCGGACCGCGTCGCAGCGGTACTCGGGCACCGCCGACTGGGACGCGATCGCCACCCTGAAGCAGGCTCTCGACGTGCCGGTGCTCGGCAACGGCGACATCTGGGAGGCCGACGACGCGCTGCGGATGGTCGCGCACACCGGCGTGGACGGCGTGGTCGTCGGTCGCGGCTGTCTGGGCCGGCCGTGGCTCTTCGCCGACCTGGAGGCCGCCTTCAACGGCCGGCCGGAGCGGCGACTGCCCACCCTCGGCGAGGTGGCGGCGACCATGCGTCGGCACGCCGAGCTGCTGGTGGACCAGTTCGTGGCGGGCGCCCGCAACCCGGCCCGAGGCGAACGCGACGGCTGCACCGACTTCCGCAAGCACGTCGCCTGGTACCTCAAGGGTTTCCCGGTCGGCGGCGAACTGCGCCGCTCACTGGCGATGATCGAGAGCCTGGCCCAGCTCGACGACCTGCTCGGCAAGCTCGACCCGACGGAGCCGTTCCCGGTGACCGCGCTGGGCCAGCCGCGCGGGCGCACCAACTCGCCGGGCAAGGTCGCCCTGCCGGACGGCTGGCTGGCCAGCCGGGACGACGACACCGTCCCCGAGGGCGCCGAGATGGACGACTCCGGCGGCTGAGTCCCTGGTCCGCGACGGGTCGCCGTCGGCGGCGTGTCTCTGCCGGCCGGCACCGTGACACCACCAACAGCCCGCGCCGACTGCTCGTCGTCAAGATCCGCGCAGTATCGGTGATGTTGCTGCCTCCCGGCGCGTTGAGGCAGCACTTTCCCCGATGTTGCGCGGATCTTCCGGCGGATTCCGTGCTCTTCGGTAGGTCTGGCGCGGGGCGCTGACCTGGGCATGGTGAAGGGCCGGGCCCCGTGGCGGGGTCCGGCCCTTCGGTGTTGGTGTGCTGTGGTGGTTTAGCTGGTGGCGTAGCCGCGGGTGGCGATCCAGTCCGCGAGGTGCTCGACGGTGACCTCGTAGGAGGCGGTGTTCGGGTCGGCGGAGTCGGCGATGGTGACGGTGGTGCCGTTGTCGCGGTAGCCGACGACGCTGATGTAGTGCCCACCCTCGAAGGAGTGGATGCCACCGTCGGTGTCGGTGGTGGTGCCGGCGATGTTGGCGACTACGGCCCGGCCGTCGTCGACAGTCTTGACGATGTCGGCGCGCAGCTGGTCGGTCTGCTTGTCGTCGGCCTTGGGGGTGCTGATCTCGACGGAGTGGTAGGCGTCGTTCTTGCCGGTCTCCTTGTTCAGCACGGGGGTGATGTCGTTGATGGAATTGGTGCCGGCCTCGGTGGTGCCCATCTCCTTGGCCATGGCGTCCACGCTGATGTCCTTGCCCTGTACGGACAGGGCGTTACGGGCGGCGGCGGGGCCGCAGTAGTAGAAGTTCGGCTGGGCTTCGTAGCGCACGCCCAGCTGACGCTCGCCGTGGCCGTTGCGGTCGGTCTGCGCCTGCGACGCGGGCTTGCTGGTGTTCGGGGCGGCGAAGGCGGTGGTGACGGGTCCGGCGATGGCGCCGCCGGTGAACGCGAGGCCGGCGGCGGTCAGGGCGGTCTTACGAATCAGATCGGTACGCATGATGGCGTGCTCCTCTGCTTCATCGGGGGATACCGCACGACTCAAGGGGGGACGGCCGTGCGGGGAAAGTTCACTGCCCGGCGGCCCGTGGGGCCGGCGTCGGGACAGAGCACAACGGTCCGGGGCGGCGGATCATTCCGCCGGGCTCCTCGGCCCGGGTGCTGCGGGGGTGTAACCGGGTGGGGCGGCGGATCATTCCGCCAGCTTCCAGTCCCGGGTGCTGCGGGGGATGTAACCGGGGTTGGCTGGCCGGTGTTCCCGGCGGCTGCCCCGCACCGACGACCGACAGTCGCGGTGGCGTGCCAGGTATAACGACCCCGCCCGGCCGACGATTCCGCCATCCTGGTGGCCCCGGCCACGGGACGTTACGCCTGATAACGGGACATCGGGGCGGGGTGACCCACGCCGGGGCGGCGATGTGGGGGTGTTCGGGTCGGAGGATGCCACCACCTCGGCGATCTGGAGTCGATCACCGAGGCGGTCGCTATGTCAGGTCAACGCCCTCTCGGGTGGTGTCGGACTGCGTGGGCACGGCCGGGTCGCGCTGTGCGGGGATGGCCGGCCCGCTCGGCCAGGGGATCTCGGGCGCGCGGTGGAAGGCGATCCCGGCGGCGTCCCAGCGTGGGCCGTGGCCGGCCAGGCGGTCGCGGAAACCGGCCCAGTCGTGGGTCTCCCGGGGCGACCAGCCCAACTCGGCGATGGCGGGGAGCCGGGGCAGGAGCAGGAACTCGATGTCGGTCAACGAGGTGACCGACTCGGTCCAGAGCGGGGCCTCCACGCCGATGACCGCCGCGGAGGGCACACCTGCGACGTGCGCGCCCGGATCCCAGTCGTACGACTTCCGCACGTCGATCAGGCCGGCCCAGTCGTGCCCGATCGGGGTGTCCGCGGCGTACTTCATGTCCAGGTAGGCGTGGTTGCCCGGGGAGACGATCAGTCGGGCGCCCTGGCGTACGGCCTCGACGGTGGTGGGGTCTTCGCCGTCCGTGCCCCACCACTGCAGGACCCGCCCGTCGACGGGGGCGGCCGGCGCGAGCTGGTGCCAGCCGACGACGGTCTTGCCGAGGCCGGCGACGATGCGTTGGACCCGCTCGACGAAACCGGTGTAGACCTCGCCCTTCACCTTGAACGCCTCGTCGCCGCCGATGTGCAGCCAGGGGCCGGGTGTGATCGCGGCCAGTTCGCCCAGCACGTCCGCGATGAAGTCGTACGTCCGGTCGTCGGCCGGGTCGACGTAGCTGAAACCCACCTCGGTGCCGGTGTACGGCTGCGGCGCGATCTTGTCCGGTGCCAGCTCCGGGTAGGCGACCAGCGCCGAGTTGGTGTGCCCGGGGAGGTCGATCTCCGGGACGACCGTGATGTGCCGGTCAGCGGCGTAGGAGACGATCCGCGTGTAGTCGGCCTTGGTGTAGAACCCGCCGGGGCCGCCACCGACAGCGGTCGCCCCGCCGACAGTGGTCAGCTTCGGCCAGGAGTCGACGGCGATCCGCCAACCCTGGTCGTCGGTGAGGTGCAGGTGCAGGTGGTTGAGCTTGTACCGGGCCAGGTGGTCGACCACCCGCAGGACGTCCTCGACGGCGAAGAAGTGCCGGGCGACGTCGAGCATCGCGCCCCGGTACGGGAACCGGGGCACGTCGGTGATGGTGCCGCCGGGCAGCGCCCACCGTTCGGTGACCGGGGTCGGGCTCTCGATGGCCGCCGGGAACAGTTGGCGCAGCGTCTGCACGCCGTGGAAGAGGCCGGCGGCGGTGCCGGCGGTGACGCGTACCCCATCGGTGGTGACGTCGAGCCGATAGCCCTCCGCGCCGAGGTCGGCGGCGGTCTCGTCCAGCACCAGGGCGATGCCGTCGGCCGGTGCCGGCGTGGCGGCGTCGGTGACCGGCAGCGGGTAGCCGGTGGCCGGGCGCAGCAGATCGGCGAGCTGCTCGGCCACAGCCAGAGCGGCGGGGTCGGAGCTGGCCACGATGACCGCTTCGGCCGGAAGTGTCCAGTCTCCGGTCGGGTCCGGCTGGACCTGCCGGGGGGCGGGAACGACGTCGGGCAACCGGTGCGGGGCCGCCGGGGCGAGCACTGTACGGGCGGCCTGCTCGGCCGCGCGGGCCAGCGTGGCCGCGCCCGGTTCCTCCGCCGACAGCGGCGCGGGGGTGGTGGCGGGGCCGGGGGAGTGGGCGGTCGACACGGCGGCGACTCCGGGGGGGTGTATTCGCGTCGGTTATGGCAAAAGTGAGGTTCACCGGTTGGCGTGCCATCCAGCGTACGACGCCCGGCGGGGGTGCGTGTTGGTGCGCATGGAAGCGTTCCCAGAAAACGGTACGAACACGGATAGTCGTGATGGCTGTGCCAATTGTCACCGAACGGTCCCAGGTCGCTCGATGGTCGCTTAACCTTCGCCCACCGATCGGCGTCGACCCGGGATTACCGGTGGTCCGCCTCGGGGTACAGAAAACTGAACCTTCGTTAAGTGTCAATCCGGCGCGTGTGTTGTGGAGGCTCTGGTGGCAGCGCAAGAGACCGTCGATCACAAGTACGTCTACGACTTCTCCGAGGGCAACAAGGACCTCAAGGACCTGCTCGGCGGCAAGGGCGCCAACCTCGCCGAGATGACCAACCTCGGCCTGCCCGTTCCGCCGGGCTTCACCATCACCACCGAGGCCTGCCAGGCGTACCTCGCCACGGGACGGGAGCCGGACGGGCTCGCCGGGCAGATCGAGGCGCACCTGGAGTCGCTGGAGCGCGCGATGGGCAAGCGCCTCGGCGACCCGCAGGATCCCCTGCTGGTGTCGGTCCGCTCCGGTGCCAAGTTCTCCATGCCCGGCATGATGGAGACCGTCCTCAACGTCGGTCTCAACGACCAGAGCGTGGTCGGCCTCTGCGCGCAGGCCGGACAGAACGACAGGTTCGCCTGGGACTCCTACCGCCGCCTGATCCAGATGTTCGGCAAGACCGTGTGCGAGGTGCCGGGCGAGGAGTTCGAGCACGCGCTGGACGAGATCAAGAACGCCAAGGGCACCCACAACGACCTGGACCTCGACGCTGACGACCTGCGTGGGCTGGTCGACGCGTACAAGAAGATCTTCTTGAAGCACACCGGTCGGGAGTTCCCGCAGCAGCCGCGCGAACAGCTCGACCTCGCCATCCGGGCGGTCTTCGAGTCGTGGAACGCCGAGCGCGCCGTGCTCTACCGTCGCCAGGAGCGGATCCCGGCCGACCTCGGCACCGCTGTCAACGTGGTGACGATGGTCTTCGGCAACCTCGGCCCCGACTCCGGCACCGGTGTGGCGTTCACCCGTGACCCGGCCAGTGGCGCGCAGGGCATCTACGGCGACTACCTGGCCAACGCCCAGGGCGAGGACGTCGTCGCGGGCATCCGCAACACAGTGCCGCTGAACGAGCTGGAGCGGCTGGACAAGAAGTCCTACGACGAGCTGCTCGGGTACATGGCCCGGCTGGAGGAGCACTACAAGGACCTCTGCGACATCGAGTTCACCATCGAGCGCGGCAAGCTGTGGATGTTGCAGACCCGGGTCGGCAAGCGGACAGCCGCCGCCGCGTTCGTCATCGCCGGCCAGCTCGTCGACGAGGGCCTGATCGACCTGGACGAGGCGCTGCACCGGGTCAACGGCGCGCAGCTCGCCCAGCTGATGTTCCCCCGCTTCCAGCTCGACCACGAGTTCGAGGCCGTCGCCAAGGGCATCGGGGCCTCGCCCGGCGCGGCGTCCGGCAAAGTCGTCTTCACCTCCGCGCGGGCCGTCGAGCTGGCCGCCGAGGGGGAGTCGGTGATCCTGGTCCGCCGGGAGACCAACCCGGACGACCTGAACGGCATGATCGCCGCGAAGGGCATCCTCACCTCGCGGGGCGGCAAGACCAGTCACGCCGCGGTGGTGGCCCGGGGCATGGGCAAGACCTGCGTCTCCGGGGCGGACGAGATCGAGGTGAACGTCCCGGCGAAGCGCTTCGTCGTGGCCGGGCAGACCGTCAACGAGGGCGACGTCGTGTCCATCGACGGCACCACCGGCAAGGTCTACCTGGGTGAGGTGCCGGTCATGCCGTCGGAGGTGGTGCAGTACTTCGAGGGCAGCCTGGACGCCGAACACGTCGACAACGCCCTGGTTCGGGCCGTACACCGGATCATGACGCACGCCGACGGCAGGCGGCGGCTCGCGGTCCGCACGAACGCCGACACCGGCGCGGACGCGGCCCGGGCCCGGCGCTTCGGCGCCGAGGGCATCGGCCTGTGCCGCACCGAGCACATGTTCCTCGGTGACCGGCGGGAGTTGGTCGAGCGGCTGATCCTGGCCCGCGACGCGGACGAGCGGGAGACGGCGTTGGAGGCACTGCTGCCGTTGCAGCGGGCCGACTTCGTGGAGATCTTCCGCGAGATGGACGGGCTGCCGGTCACCGTCCGGCTGATCGACCCGCCGCTGCACGAGTTCCTGCCGCCGCTGGAGCAGCTCGCGGTGAATGTGGCGGTCGCCCAGGAGCGTGGCGAGGACGTCGCCAAGGAGGAGGCGCTGCTCGCCGCCGTGCGGCGGATGCACGAGGAGAACCCGATGCTCGGGCTGCGGGGCGTCCGCCTCGGCCTGGTCATCCCCGGCCTGTTCGCGATGCAGGTCCGGGCCATCGTCGAGGCCGCGGTCGAGTGCGCCCAACGCGGCGGCGACCCCAAGCCGGAGATCATGGTTCCGCTTGTCGGCGCGGTGCAGGAGCTGGAGACGGTACGCGCCGAGGCCGAGAAGATCATTGAGGAGGTGACCCGGGAGAAGGCGGTCGAGGTGCTGATCGGCACCATGATCGAGGTGCCCCGGGCGGCGCTGACCGCCGGGCAGATCGCCGAGGCCGCCGAGTTCTTCTCCTTCGGCACCAACGACCTGACCCAGATGGGCTGGGGCTTCTCCCGCGACGACGTCGAGGGAGCGTTCTTCTGGCGTTACCTGGAGCTGGGCATCTTCGGCATCTCGCCGTTCGAGTCGATCGACCGCGACGGCGTCGGTCGACTGGTGCGCATCGCCTCCGAGGAGGGTCGAGCTGCCCGGCCCGGGCTGAAGCTCGGCGTCTGCGGTGAGCACGGCGGAGACCCGGACTCGGTGCACTTCTTCCACGAGGTCGGCCTGGACTACGTGTCCTGCTCGCCGTTCCGGGTGCCGGTGGCCCGGTTGGAGGCCGGCCGCGCGGTGGTGGAGACCGGCGGATCGGACAGCCGCTGACGCCGGTCGGCGGCGGACCGGACGACCGGTCCGCCGCCGGCCCTCAGATCGGCGGGCGGCGCCAGGTGGGTCGGGACGGGCGGCGCAACTGCGCGGGCAGGGTCGCCATCGGCGTACGCACGGCCAGCGGCCCGTGTGCCTCCGGAACAGCGGTGGCGCCGACGCCCCCGCCGCGCCGGTCCATCACCGTGCCGGCCCGACGGGCCACGGCGCGGGCCTCCTCGTGCAGTGCTTCGAGATCCTCGCCGGGAGACACGGTGACCAGGGTCAGCAGGGCGGAACGCCCGGCCGGGTAGGTCACCACGCACCCGGTGGTCGTGCGGACGACCGACTCCCGGAACTCGCCACATCGGACGGTGTCGGCCACCCGGTGACCGAGCCCGAAGCTGGCCGCGGCGAGAGCGGCGAGGTGGGTGGCGTCGGTGCTGGGCAGGTCGCTGGAGATGAGCAGCCCGTCGGTGCCGGCCAGGACCGTGCCGGTGATCTCGGGTCGACGACGGCGTAACCCGCGTAGTTCCGTTCCCACCACCGTGTCTGCGTCCACGATCTTTCCCCTTACCGGTCGGGAGTCGCATGTCGATCGGCTGGTCACGTTCCGCGCCGGGAACGCTACCGGCAGCCACCTCCGCCCGCGAGCCCGTAACCGTCGGCGATCGGATGGCAACTCCCGGCCAATCGGCGGTTGTGGGCCCATCGTCGATGCGTCGTGGGCGGGTCGAGCAGTGGTGGCGGGCGTAATCTTGGCTCGCTCGCACACGGCCGATTGCGGAGGCCGTCGAACGGGAAAGGTGACTGAATGACCAGCGTCTGGGAGAACCTCACCGTCGATGCCCGCGACCCGGCGCGACTGGCCCGTTGGTGGGCCGAGGCGCTCGGCTACCAGGTCGTCACCGAGAGTCCGGACGAGGTGGAGATCCGCCAGTCCGCGGACCGCCTGCCCGGCCTGGTCTTCGTGCCCGTGACCGACGCCAAGGACCGCAAGAACAGGCTGCACATCGATCTGCGCCCCGCCGACCAGGAGGCCGAGGTCGAGCGGCTGGTCGACATGGGCGCCCGCCACGTCGACATCGGCCAGGGCGACGTCGAGTGGACGGTGCTCGCCGACCCGGAGGGCAACGAGTTCTGCGTTCTCCGTGAGCGCGAGGAGTGAGCTTGCGGCGGCGGATGCCCGGCTGGTCGAGGAGTCGCCCAAGGACACCGGGCACCGCCGCTCACCGTATGAGCGCGACCGCGCCCGGGTGCTGCACTCCGCGGCGTTCCGGCGGTTGGCCACCAAGACGCAGGTGCACACCGCCGGCACCGACGACTTCCTGCGTACGCGGCTGACCCACTCGCTGGAGGTGGCCCAGATCGCCCGGGAGATGGGTGCCCGGTTGGGGTGTGACCCGGATGTGGTGGACGTGGCCGGGCTCGCCCACGACCTCGGGCACCCGCCGTTCGGGCACAACGGGGAGGCGGCCCTGGATCTGCTGGCCACGCCGTGCGGCGGGTTCGAGGGCAACGCGCAGACCCTGCGGGTGTTGACCCGTCTGGAGGCGAAGGTGCTCGCCCCGGACGGCTCGTCCGCCGGGCTCAACCTGACCCGGGCGTCGCTCGACGCGATCGGCAAGTATCCCTGGCCGCGTCGTCCCGGCGAGCGCAAGTTCGGGGTGTACGCGGACGACGCGGAGGTCTTCGCCTGGATCCGGGACGGCGCGCCGGGGGAGCGGCGCTGCCTGGAGGCGCAGGTGATGGACTGGGCCGACGACGTCGCGTACTCGGTGCACGACGTGGAGGACGGCATCCACGGCGGGTACGTGACGCTGGGCCCGTTGCTGACCGACTCCGACGAGCGGGCCGCGCTCTGCGCCGACGTGGCGGGCGCGTACTCGGGGGAGTCCGCCGACGACCTCGCCGAGGTGCTGGTCGAGTTGCTGGCCGACCCGCTGCTCGCCCCGCTGGCGGGTTACGACGGCAGCCACCGGGCGCAGGTCGCGTTGAAGGCGACCACCAGCGGGGTGACCGGGAGGTTCGTGTCCGCCGCGGTGGCTGCCACGGAGGAGCGTTTCGGGCCCGGGCCGCACCGCCGGTACGCCGCCGACCTGGTGGTGCCCCGACTGGTCCGGGCGCAGTGTGCACTGCTCAAGGGCATCGCGTTGCGGTACGTGATGCGCCGTTCCGGCTTCCGGGGCCGCTACGAGCGGCAGCGGACGATGCTGGCCGAGTTGGTCGCCGCGCTGGTCCGGCGCGCGCCGGACGGGCTCGACCCGATCTTCGCGGCGCTGTGGCGAGCGGCACCGGACGACGCGGCCCGACTGCGGGTGGTGGTCGACCAGGTGGCCTCGCTCACCGACCCGGCGGCCGTGACCTGGCACACCCGCCTCGCGGGCGGAAGTGCACCGCCGACTCACGGCGAGACAGCTTAGGCTAGCCTAACTGGCATGACGGAACGCCCCAGGAACGTCACCACGGCCCGGGTGCTGCGCACCGAGCGGCCCACCCCGCATCTGATCCGGCTCGTCCTCGGTGGGGACGAGTTGACCGGTCTGCCGGTGGGCGAGTTCACCGACCACTACATCAAGGTGGTCTTCCCGCAGCCGGGTGTCGCGTACCCGCAGCCGTTGGACCTCGCCGCGATCCGTCGGGACCTGCCCCGGGAGCAGTGGCCTCGGCAGCGCGCGTACACGGTGCGGCGTTGGGATCCGCTGGCGCAGGAGTTGACTGTCGACGTGGTCTACCACGGCGACGAAGGGCTGGCCGGTCCCTGGGCCGCCGCGCTGCGCCCGGGTGATCCCGTGCACTTCGTCGGCCCCGGTGGGGCGTACGCGCCGAGCCCGGACGCGGACTGGCACCTGCTGGCCGGCGACGAGAGCGCCCTGCCGGCGATCGCCGCCGCGCTGGAGCGGCTGCCGCTGGGCGCCCGGGCCCACGTCTTCGTGGAGATCGCCGACCCGGAGGAGGAGCAGAAGCTGCTCAGCCCGGGGGCGGTCGAGCTGACCTGGTTGCACCGTGGCGAGCGCCCGGTGGGCGAGGCGCTGGTCGAGGCGGTGCGGGCGTTGGAGTTCCCGGCCGGGCAGGTGCACGCCTTCGTGCACGGTGAGGCGGCCTTCGTCCGGCACCTGCGTCGGCTGCTGCGTGGCGAGCGGGGTGTGCCGCTCGACCGGCTCTCCATCTCGGGTTACTGGCGGCGTGGCATGGACGACGAGGGTTGGCGATCCACCAAGGCGGACTGGAACCGGCAGGTGGCGGCCGAGGAGGAGACGCCCGTCGAGGGGGCCAGGGCGGCCTGAGGGTCGTTCATCCCTCGGGTGTGCGGTTGGCCGCGCCGGCCCTGGCGAGTCGACGGCTGATCAGCACCGCGTACCCGACGACCGCGGCCGCGAGCAGGGCCAGCATCAGCCTCGGCTGGTGCACCGTCGTGGTGATCACGCTGACCGACACCACCCCGTACGCGGCGATGGCCAGCCGGGCGGCGCTCGGCCGGGTCCACAGCCAGTAGAGGGCCAGGCCGCATGCCGTCCACGCGACTATCGACGCGCCCAGCAGCAGCCGTAACTCCAGCGGCAGGTGGGTCGCGTTGTCGTCCACCAGCCGGACCACCTGCCCCAGCGCCCAACCGAGCAGCAGCAGTGCGCCGCCGAGCGGGATGTGCAGGTAGCTGTACGCCTGCCCACCGCGGAGCTGAGTCTGGAGCAGGCGGGTGGTGACGAACGTGGTGTAGACCCACCACACGGCTGCCGGGATCAGGAACGCCATCGCGGCGGTGAGGATCATGGGCGGCGGGGGGTGGTCCGGCACGGCGAAGAGCAGGCTGGCCAGCGCGCTACCCAGCACGATGATGGTGAACTGCCCGATCCGTTCCGGCAGGTGCCTGTTGTCGACCGGCCAGTTGTTGAGCCAGCGCGCACCGACCCAGGGTGTGGCCAGTTCGATGACCATCGCGACGACCCACAGGACCGGGCGCAGCTCGGTGGGAGCTGCCAGCGACGCCAACCAGATCAGCCAGCCCGACCCGAAGCCGATCAGGTAGACGGTCGTCACCACGCGGGCCATCGGACCGGTCGGGCGGGCGCGCAGGTACAGCAGGAGCAGCACCCCCCGCACGATCAGGTACCCGACCGGCAGGAGCACGCTCTCCGGCACCTCGTCGACGCCGAGCGTGATCGCGCCCGCCCCGACCAGGGCGACGAGCACCAGCAGCCGGTGCAGCGCGTCGTCCGGATCGAACCGGGTGTCGTAGTAGACCTGTCCCATCCAGGCCCACTGGATCACCACGAAGAGCCCGATCACCGCCAGCACCGCCGTCGGCGACGGGCTCGGATCGTCTCCCAGTCGGCGTACGACGGCCGCCAGCGCGTACACGAAGATGAGGTCGAGGAAGAGTTCCAGCCAGGTGGCGTGGCGGTGACCGGCCTCGTCCTCCTGCGGGGTCTGTCCGCCCAGCCCCATCCACGCGGTCACCCATCCGGGCAGGTGGGGGCTGGCGGTGCGTACCCTGCGCATCTGGTCATGGTCCCCGGGCGGACCCGGCCGGCGGGCCGGAACCGCCCAGCCGGCAGCGGTGGTCGCCACACCGGCGTCCCCCGGCCGCCGTGTCGTCGGTCCGGCAGGGCAGGATGTACGGGGAGGGGGTGGCGCATGGCTGGGCGGATCCGGGACGAGGACATCGCACTGGTCCGGGAACGCACCTCGATCGGGGATGTGATCTCCGAGACCGTCACATTGAAGTCCGCCGGCGGCGGCAACCTCAAGGGTCTGTGTCCGTTCCACGACGAGAAGAGCCCGTCGTTCAACGTCTCGCCGGCCCGCAACGTCTGGTACTGCTTCGGCTGCGGGGCCGGCGGCGACGCGATCAAGTTCCTGATGGACGCCGACCACCTCAGCTTCGTCGAGTCCGTCGAGCGGCTGGCTGGCCGTGCCGGCATCCAACTGCGCTACATCGAGGACGACAAGGGCACCCCGCGCCCGCGCCCGCAGCAGGGCCAGCGGCAGCGCCTGGTCGCCGCGCACGCCGCGGCTGTCGAGTTCTACCGGGCGCAGCTCGGCACGGCGGGCGCCCGACCGGCCCGGGAGTTCCTGGCCAAGCGGGGTTTCGACCGGGCGGCTGCCGAGCGTTACGGCTGCGGGTTCGCGCCGGACGGCTGGGACCTGCTCACCAAGCACCTGCGCCAGCAGGGTTTCACCCATCAGGAGCTGGTCACGGCCGGGCTGTCCCGGGAGGCCCGTTCCGGCAGTCTGATCGACAGGTTCCGCCGTCGGCTGCTCTGGCCGATCCGCGACCTCGCCGGCGACGTGATCGGCTTCGGGGCGCGCAAGCTCTTCGACGACGACGACGGCCCGAAGTACCTGAACACCCCCGAGACGCCGATCTACAAGAAGTCACAGGTGCTCTACGGCGTCGACCAGGCCAAACGGGAGATCGCCAAGCAGGGGCGGGCGGTGATCGTCGAGGGTTACACCGACGTGATGGCCTGCCACCTGGCCGGCGTGACCACCGCTGTGGCGACCTGCGGCACCGCCTTCGCCGCGGACCACATCGCTGTGCTGCGCCGCCTCCTGTTCGACAGCGACGAGGTGGCCGGCGAGATCATCTTCACCTTCGACGGTGACGCCGCCGGCCAGAAGGCGGCACTGCGCGCCTTCGAGGACGACCAGCGTTTCGTCGGCCGCACGTTCATCGCCGTCAGCCCGGACAACATGGACCCGTGCGACCTGCGGCTGGCCAAGGGCGACCTGGCGGTACGGGACCTGGTCGCGCGCCGCGAGCCGCTCGTCGACTTCGCGCTGCGACACGTGATCGGCCGCTTCGACCTGGACACCGTCGACGGCCGGGTCGAGGCCATGCGCCACGCCGCGCCGCTGGTCGCGCGCCTCAAGGACCGGGAGAAGCGCCCGGAGTACGTCCGCAAGCTCGCCATGGACCTCGGCATGGAGATCGAGCCGGTGCAGCGGGCGGTGCTCGCCGCCGCCAACACCCCGCCGCCCGGCACCCGCGACGCCGCACCCGCCGCCCGCCCCGCGCCGGCCCGACCCGAGCCGGAGGTGGACAGCCCGCAGTCGATGGTCGAGCGGGAGGCGCTCAAGCTCGCCCTCCAACAGCCGGTCCTGGCCGGGCCGATGTTCGACGCGGTCGAGGCGTCGGAATACCGCCACCCCGTGCACATCGCGGTGCGTACCGCCATCGCGGCTGCCGGTGGTGCCGCGTCGGCGACCGGCGGCGCGGTCTGGATCGAGTCGGTCCGCGACGCCTGCGACGACCTGGCGGCGGCGGCGCTGGTCGGCGAGTTGGCGGTGGAGCCGCTGCGCATCGACGGGGAACCGGACCCACGCTACGTGTCGATCACCATGGCCCGGGTGCAGTTCGGCTCGGTGACCGCCCGGATCCGGGACCTCAAGTCGCGCATCCAGCGGATCAACCCGGTCAACAACAAGGACGAGTACTTCGCGGCCTTCGGTGAGCTGCTGTCCCTGGAGCAGCACGCCCGGGCGCTCCGCGAGCAGGCTGCGGGAGGCCTCTAGATGGGACTGTTCAGCCGCAAGCCGAAACTGCCACCGGCCGACCGGCCCCCGCTGGCCGCCGACGAGCGCGTGCTGGCCTGGGCGGCGGTCGGCAACGGCGAGGGCGACGGCGTGGTGGTCGCCACCAACCTCGGGCTGTGGCTGCCCGGGCGGGGGCACCGGCTCGGCTGGCACGACATCCTCAAGGCCGTCTGGTCCGGCCGGGAGTTGACAGTCACACCCGCCGAGACCGTCAGCGACCGCGACGGCTACACGGTGGTCGCCGACGGCCCGGCCGAGACGTACTTCCTCCTCGACCCGCGTGAGCTGCCGCACCAGGTGCGGGCGCGGGTGACCCGCTCCGTCGCGTACACCGAGCACCAGCCGGTGCCCGGCGGCGCGGCGCGGGTCGCGGCCCGTCGGACGGCCGGGGCCGACGGTCTGACCTGGACGGTCCGACTCGACCCCGGCACACCGGCGGACGACGAGACGGTGCTCGCCGAAACCGACCGCCTGGTCGGTGTGGCCCGCGCCGCGACCGCGCCCGCCGACCTCTGACCGGTCGGGTCAGTTCACCCCGAGGTCCTTCAGCGCCTTGTCGGCGCCCCGGTGCAGGGGCACCGGCAGGGTCCGGCGGGCCTTGTCCAGCGAGATCCCCTTTGCCGCCGGGTTGGCCTGCGCCAAGGCTTCGCGCTTGTCGAACACGGTCCGGGTGATCGCGCAGGCGACGTTGGCGTCCAGGTCCTTGCGCACCAACAACACGTTGGGTACGACGATCGTCGGGGTGTCGGCCGCCGTCTTGTACACGTCCCGCCCGATCGTGCCTTCCTGGTAGCCGGGGCTCAGCGAGGCCATCTTCGGCAGCAGCGGTGCCAGGTTGAGGAACGTCACCGTGTCGCCGGCCGTGGTGAACAGGTCGGTCAGGCCCCCGGTGGGCAGACCGCCCGACCAGAAGAACCCGTCGACACTGCCGTCCTTGATGCCCTCGACCGTCTTGGTCAGGTCGAGGCGCTGCGCCCGGATGTCCTTGGCCGGGTCGAGACCGGCGGCCTCCAGCAGCCGGTTGGCGATCACCTCCGTGCCGGACTTCGGTGAACCGGTGGAGATCCGCTTGCCGCGCATGCCGGCCACCGAGGTGATCCCGGAGTCGTTGCGGACCACCACCTGCGTGTAGTTGTCGTAGATGCGGGCCAGTGCCTGCACCGGCTGCGGCGCGGTGAAGCTGCCCTTGCCCTCGACCGCGTTCACAGCCGTGTCGAACAGCGAGAACGCCACGTCGTACTGGCCACCGACGAGCTGTTCGACGTTCTGCACCGAAGCGCCGGTCTCGGCGGCGGTGCCGGTGAGCTTGCCGCCGGTCGTCCCGGACAGTTGCCCGGCCAGGGCGTTGCCGACTGCGTAGTAGACGCCTGTCGCGTTGCCGGTGGCGATGCCGACGCGGGTCTCCCTGGTCACCTCGCAGGTGACCTCGCTGGCCGTGTCGTCGGTGGCCGCGCCGCCCTGCTGACCTCCGCAACCCGCGACGAGGGCGAGCACGCTCAGGCCCACCGCGAGCCGTACGTCGATTCGTCTCACAGTTTCTCCTCCACAGGGTCGGACGATGGTCGGCCGGCGGATCCGCGTCGGACGAGGACGCCGACCGCCGCCACGGCGGCCAGCGCCGTGCCGACGGCGACCGGCACGGGTTCGAGCCAGAGCAATGTGACGCCGGCGAGCGCGCCCAGCACCCGCTCCGGTACGCCGGCCGGGCCCACACCGGGCAGCCAGCCACCGGCGGCGACGGCGAGCACCGCGACGCTGAGCGCGGTGACCACTGCGGCGAACGCGATCCGCTGGACGCCGCCGATGCCGAGCAGACCCAGCCCGGCCGGCGTGATGACGAACGCGATCGGGGTCAGGTACGCCGGCAGCGCGTACCGCAGGGTCTGCCACATGGTCGGCACCAGCCGACCGCCGGTGACCGCTGCGGCGGCCACCGCGGCGAGCGCGGTCGGCGGCGACACCTCGGACAGGACCGCGAAGTAGAAGACGAACATCGCCGCGGCGGGCGCTGTCACGCCCAGGTCGAGCAGGGCCGGGCCGACGATCACCCAGCCGATCACGAACGAGGCGGTGACCGGCACGGCCAGACCCAGCAGGCTGAGCGCGACGGCGGCGAGCAGCGCGGTGAGCACCAGCACCAGTGTCGGGTCGGAGGTGGCCGCCTGCGCCCCGCCGATCAGCAGCGCCGCCGCCTGCGGCCCGAGACCGGTCTTCGTGGTGGTCGCCGCGATGATGCCGGCGGCGGCGCAGACCGCCGTCACCGCGAGCACACCGCGGACCCCGGTGACGAGCGCGGTCACCAGCCGGGCCGGGCTGAGCCGGCTTTTCGGGGCCAGAAACGACAGCGCGACGGCGAGGACGATGGCGAAGACGACAGCTTTCGTCGCGGAGACACCGACCGCCAGGAACACGATGATGGCGATCAGCGAGGCGAAGTGGTAGCCGAAGCGGGCCAGCAGACGCCACGGTGAGCCGACGTCGATAACGACCGGCCGCACACCGGAACGGCGCGCGTCGATCTCCACCGAGAGCAGGATGCCCAGGTAGTAGAGCACCGTGGGCACCGTCGCCCAGCCCAGCACCTGGAGGTACGAGACGCCGAGGTATTCAGCGATGATGAACGCCGCGGCGCCCAGGGTCGGCGGGGAGAGGATCGCACCCACCCCGGCCGCCGCCAACATGCCACCGGCCCGTTCCGGGGGATAGCCGGCGCGGCGCAGCAGCGGCCAGGTGACCGCGCCGATGCTCACCGTCGTCGCCGCCCCGGAGCCGGAGACCGTGCCGAGCAGGAAGCCGGAGGCCACCGCCGTGCGACCGGCGGCGGTACGCGAGCGGCGGAACGCGGCGGCCGACAACTCGACGAAGAACCGCCCGGCCCCGGACAGCTCCAGCACCGCACCGTAGATGGTGAACAGCACGATGTACGAGGCGGCCACGTCCAGGGGAGTGCCGTAGAAACCGCTGTCGGAGTTGTAGAACGCGTCCACCAGCTGGCTGAAGTCGAGGCCGGCGTGGGCGACCGGCCAGGACTGCGGCAGCAACCCGCCGTAGTAGCCGTAACCGAGGAACAGCAGGCAGACCGCCGGCAGGATCCACCCGGTGGTGCGCCGGCACGCCTCCAGCAGCAGAAGCAGCAGGACCGTGCCCAGCACCAGGTCCACCGGCGCCAGCAGGCCCTGCCGGTCGAGGAAGGCGTTGTAGCCGCCGCCACCCGTACCGATCGGGATCGGCAGGACGGGGTAGAGACACGCTGCCGCCGCCAGCGCGACCAGCACCCAGTCGGTGGCGGTCGGCCGCGCCCGGGTGCTGTCGCTGTCACGGTCGGGATTGCCGCGGTCGGTGCTGTCGCGATCGGGGTTGTCGCGGTCGGTGCTGTCACGCCGTCGCCGGGCGCGGAGGCGGGCCGGCAGCCGCAGGTCGGCCGGGTAGGCGAGAAAGACAAGAGGGAGTACGCCGGCCAGAAAGATGATCAGGTAATACTTGCTGCCCTGCGACAGCGGGCGGAACACCTGCCAGAGAGCCAGTGCGCCGACCGCCAGCGACACCCCGGTGAGGATCAGGCCGACCGGCCCGGTCAACACCCGACCCGGCTTCTCGTCCTCGAACTGGGCGGCGAGGTCGCGGGTGGCCCGTTCGGCGGCCGAGCTGGCTGTGCTCAGGTGGACCGCGCTGAGGTGTGGTGTGGTCGCTTCGCTGGGGTGTGGCGTGGTCGCTTCGCTGGGGTGCGGCGTGGTCGCTTCGCTCGGGTGTGGCCCCGTCGCCTTGTTGGCGCTCGGGCCAGGCCTGGAGGTGTCGTTGCCGGTCGGGTCGGGCTTGGACGCTCCGTTGCCGGTCGGGTCGGGCCTGGACGTGTCGTTCCCGCTCTGGTCCGGCTCGGTCGGGCCGGTGGCCGGTTGGGTCGGGTGGTCGCCGTCGGGCTCGGGTGCCGGGCGCGGTCGGGGTGCCGCACGGTCGGTGCTGGCCGTGGGCTCGCCGGCGGGAGAGTTGGCTGGTCGGGCAGGGGGCGACGAACCATCGGGCGTACTGATGGGCGACACGAAGGGACGATACACGTCGATCGGTCGGTGAGTGGAGCATCGATCGGCGTTTCGGCGGGAAGGGTCGGCCGTGGCGCGGCGGTGGTCCCGCGGGGGTGGTGCGGACGGCCGGTCGCGGCGGATATTTGCGTGGAGGGCTGTCGGACCCGGCGGTTAGGGTCGGGCGGTGACTTTGGGGCGACCACTGATTCAGGCTCGCGGGCTGGTGAAGCGGTTCGGTGACTTCACCGCAGTGGACGGCATCGACGTCGAGGTCCGCTCGGGTGAGGCGTTCGGTTTCCTCGGGCCCAACGGCGCCGGCAAGTCCTCCACCATGCGGATGGTCGGCTGCATCTCCCCGCCGAGCGCCGGCGAGCTGCGCATTCTCGACCTCGACCCGGTGGCCGACGGGCCGGCGATCCGGGCGCGTCTCGGTGTGTGCCCCCAGCTGGACAATCTCGATCCGGAGTTGACCGTCCGGGAAAACCTGACCGTCTACGCCCGCTACTTCGGCATCTCCCGCCGGGCCGCCCGGGCGCGCGCGGCCGAGCTGCTCGACTTCGTCCAGCTCACCGAGCGGGCCGACAGCAAGGTCGAGCCGCTGTCCGGCGGCATGAAGCGTCGGTTGACCATCGCGCGCGCCCTGGTCAACGACCCGGAGATCGTGCTGTTGGACGAGCCGACCACCGGGCTCGACCCGCAGGCCCGACACCTGGTGTGGGAGCGGCTGTTCCGGCTCAAGCAGCAGGGCGTCACGCTGGTGCTCACCACGCACTACATGGACGAGGCCGAGCAGCTCTGCGACCGCCTCGTGGTGATGGACGGCGGGCGGATCGTCGCGGAGGGCTCGCCCCGCGCCCTGATCGAGCAGCACTCCACCCGTGAGGTGGTCGAGCTGCGCTTCGCCGCCGAGTCCCAGGAGCCGTTCGCGGGCAAGCTCGCCGGGCTGGGGGAGCGGGTCGAGGTGCTGCCCGACCGGATCCTGCTCTACGTGCCGGACGGCGACGCGGCGGTCGCCGAGGTCACCGCGTTGGGGCTCAACCCGGCCAACGTGCTGGTCCGGCGCAGCGGCCTGGAGGACGTCTTCCTGCACCTGACCGGCCGCACCCTCGTCGACTGACCGGCCACCACTGTCTTTGATCTTGCGCGTACCATCGGCCGGCCAAGGCAGGCTTCCAACCACGGGGGTGTCATGTCCGATCTGCTGACCGCCAACCGACGTCAGGCCGGGCTCACCGCCCTCTACCTGGGCATCTTCGCGATGGTCTGGTTCAGTGTGCCGGCGGCCGGGCAACCACTGCGGGCCCTGCTCGTGGTGGGCAGCATCGCCGCACTGCTCACCGCCGTGCTGGGCGGTGTGCTGTCCGCCCGACTCCGGGGGGCCGGCAGCCCTCGGGACCGGGCAGCCGACCGCCCGTACCTGCTCATCGTCGTCGCCGAGTTCGCCGCCGCCGGGCTGGGTGCCGCCGTGCTGATCGCCGCCGGCCGGTCCGAGTACGTGCCGGTGCTGGTCTGCCTGGTGGTCGGTCTGCACTTCTTCCCGCTCGCCCCGCTCCTGCGGGATCCACTGCTTCGTCCCCTCGGCGGCGCACTGTGCCTGGTCGCCGCGGCGGGGCTCGTCACCGGTCTCGCCTCGACGGTCTCCGCCGGCCTGGTGGTCGGCGTCGGCGCGGGACTGCTGCTGCTCGGTTACGCCGTGCAGGCACTGGTCCGCGCGTACCGACCGGCCTGACCAACTGCACACGCACCGCTTCAACGGGCTCGGGCCCAGGTGATGAATCGGTCGCTCAGCCGGTCGTGACCGGCGAGGTCCCCGGCCGCCTCGCAGAACAACGTCGCGAGGTAGACGAGCAGCGCGACCCGGTCCTCCCGGTACTCGCCGAGCAGCGACAGGCGAGCCGGCGAGCAGGGCCACGCCGCGCCGCAGACCCGGCAGCGCCAGGACGGGCGCGCCGCCACGTGTGGACGGTACCGGGGCATCAGTGGCCACCACCGTCATCTGCCGACCAGGTGCGTCTGCCATGAGCCGACCAGGTGCGTCGCACGAAGGAACCTCCAACGGGTGGGTGGGAGCGCCCCGGATCGGGGGTAGCAGGACGCTCCCGGCCTGGTTCCGCCCGCCGTCCGATCCCGTGAGCGGTTCCGCTGCGTGACAGTCTGGTGAGGACCCGACTACGGTGGGAGGTTCCGCACGCCGACGACCAGGGCGTACGGCGACCGGCCCAGCACGGTACGAAGATGTACGGGGGTTGTCCGTGGAAAGCTCGTCCATGCTGGAGCACTTCGCCGAGGAGCTGCGGCTGGCTCGCGCCAGCACTGGGATGTCGCAGGCGGCGCTGGCCGAGGCGTTGAGCTATTCCGGGGCGCTGGTCGCCAAGGTGGAGACATCCGAGCGCCGGCCGAGTCTGGACTTCGCGCGCCGGTGTGACGCCGTGTTCCAGGCTGACGGACGATTCGAGCGCATCCAACGGCGGATCAGCCGGGAAGCCGTGGTGCCGTGGTTCCGCGACTGGGCCGGCATCGAACAGGAGACCACAGCGCTGCGGTGGTTCGAGCCGCTCTGCGTGCCTGGTCTGTTGCAGACCGAGGGCTACGCGCGTGCACTACTGACCGGCGGCGGGCTGTTCGCGTCGGACGAGATCGAGCAACAGGTGACGACAAGGTTGGACCGGCAGGCGCTGCTCACGCGTGACCGGCCACCGCTTCTCACGGCCGTGATCGACGAGCACGTGCTGCGCCGAACCGTCGGAGGGCCGGAGATCATGCGCGAGCAGACTCGGCACCTGGTGAAACTTGGATCGGCGTTCCCCCGGGTCCGAATCCAGGTGGTGCCAACCTCTGCCGGTGCTTACGTCGGGCTCGGAGGGCCCTTCGTGATCGCTAGTTCGACACAGGGGGAGGACCTTGTCTACCTTGCCGGCCAGCGGCACGGTCAGGTCATCGACCGATCGGACTACGTGCGGCAGATGGTCGAGGTGTGGGAGTCGATCCGTGGTGAGGCACTATCGCACGGGCAGTCCCTCGATCTCATGGTGGAAGTGGCGGAGACATGGATGTGACCGGTGCCCGGTGGCGCAAGAGCACTCGTAGTGGCCCGGACGGCGGCAACTGTGTGGAGGTTGCCGACAACCTGTCTGGGCTGGTGGCCGTCCGCGACTCCAAGGACCCGGCCGGGCCGGTGCTCGTCTTCACGCCCGACGCGTGGCGCACGTTCGTCGGGTCCGACCCGGTTCGCTCGGCATGATCGACTCCAGGTCGGCGATATAGAGGTGTCCCGGCGTGGCGATACCGCCACATCGCCGATGTGGAGTGGGTCTTGCCGATCGGGGTGTCCGGGCGTGGCGATACCGCCACATCGCCGTTGTGGAATGGGTCGTCGTGGCGGTTGGGGTGTCCGGGCGTGGCGATACCGCCACATCGCCGTTGTGGAATGGGTCGTCGTGGCGGGTGGGGTGTCCGGGCGCGGCGATGCGGCAATGTCGCCGATGTGGCGTGGGTCGTCGTGGCGGGTGGGGTGTCCGGGCGCGGCGATGCGGCAATGTCGCCGATGTGGCGTGGATCGTCGCGCCGATTCGGCATGTCCCGGCGCGGCAAGGCTGCCGCGTTGCGTCAGTCCGTTGATCGACTCGGACTTTTGAAGAACGGGGCATCCAGTCGCGACTGATACCCCGACGTCCTGCAACCCGAGTCGATTAAGGCGCGGGCGCGTCGACTGAGGCGGCGGGCGCGCCGATCAAGGTGGCGGGCGAGTCGACCGAGGTTGGTGCGTCGGTCGAGGCCGGCGAAACCCGAGCGACACGTCGACTGCGTCGCCGTAGGGTGACCGACGGTCTGTCGTACCCCCGGGGTAGACAGGTCGTGGTGCCGACGCGGTGGGCGGGGTGGTCGTGTGAGTGTGGCGGGGTCGGCGCGGTTCCCCTGGGTGCCGGCGTATTCGGTGTTCGAGCACTACCTGGTCGGTCTGCGGCGCACCTGGCGGGCGGGGGTGTTCTCCTCGTTCCTGTTGCCGGTGCTGACGGTGCTCGGCTTCGGGTTCGGCGTGGGGGCCTACATCGACCAGGGCGTCGGCGGAGTGCGTTACCTCGACTGGTTGGTGCCCGGTCTGATCGCCTCGACCGCGCTCCAGGTGACCGTCGGTGACTCCACCTGGCCGGTGTTCAGCAACTTCCAGTGGGTCAAGACCTACTTCTCGCAGGCCGCCTCACCGCTGCGGGTGGGCGACATCGTGGCCGGGCACCTCGCCTTCGTGCTGTTCCGGGTGCTCACCACGATCGCGGCGTTCCTGCTGGTCACCGGGCTGTTCGGAGCGTTGCGGTCGCCGTGGGCGGTGGCCACCCTGCCGGTGGTCGCGTTGCTCGGGCTGGCCGTCGCCGCGCCGACCTTCGCGTACGCGGCGTCGGTGTCGAGCGACAGCTGGCTCGCGATGCTGTTCCGGTTCGCGGTCATCCCGATGACGCTCTTCGCCGGGGTGTTCTTCCCGGTCGAGTCGTTGCCTGACGCGCTGCGGTGGCTGGCGTACGTCACGCCGTTGTGGCACGCCGTGGACCTGTGCCGCGCGGCCACGTTGGGTGTCGCCCCGCAGTGGTCGATCGTCGGGCACGTGCTCTACCTGGGTGCCTGGGCCGCCGCCGGTTGGTTGTTGGCGGTGCGCGCGTTCCGTCGCAAGCTCGTCGTCTAGGAAGGTTTGTCGTGGTCACGCTGATCCTGCCCCGGCTGGTCGACGTCTCCGCTGCGTCCCGGCGGTCGGCGTCGGTGGTCGAGCGCAACGTCGCGGCGCTGAAGTCGGTCTACTGGCTGCTGCTGCTCTCCGGCTTCGTGGAGCCGCTGCTCTACCTGCTCTCCATCGGGGTGGGCGTCGGCGCGCTGGTCGGCGATCTGCCGCTGCCCGATGGGCGGCTGGTCTCGTACGCCGCGTTCGTGGCCCCGGCGATGCTCGCCTCCTCGGCGATGACCGGCGCGCTCGCGGAGACCACGTTCAACTTCTTCGGCAAGATGAAATACATGAAGCTGTACGACGGGATGATCGCCACCCCCGTACGGCCGTTCGAGATCGCTGTCGGCGAGCTGGGTTGGGCGATGCTGCGGGGCAGCGCCTACTCGGCCGCGTTCCTCGGGGTGATGGTCGCTCTGGATCTGACCAGCGTGCCCCGGGCGCTGACCGCCCTGCCGGCGGCGGTGCTGGTCGGGTTCGCGTTCGGGGCGCTCGGCATGGCGATCTCCACGCTCATGCGGAGCTGGCAGGATTTCGACCTGGTCGGCTCCGCCCAGTTCACTCTCTTTCTGTTCTCCGGCACCTTCGTGCCGGCGCAGGCCTACCCGACGGTGCTGCGCTGGCTGGTCGAGATCACTCCGCTCTACCGGTCGGTTCACCTGATCCGTGGGGTCACGTTGGGCAGCGGCGGGTGGCTCTGGCTGCTCGACGTGCTCTACCTGCTGGTGGTGATGACGGTCGGTCTGCTGGTGGCCTCGCGCCGGATGGGCAGGTTGCTCTACCGGTAGGGGTTACGGGCGACCGTCGACGGGGCATGTCCGGAGGTGACACCGCCGACGATGAGGAGGGGCGATGGCCTCGAACGAGTCTTCCGCCCAGCGGGAGCAGGAGCGTGCTCCCGCCAGCGCGCCGGTTGGTCCGGACGCGGGCCCGGACAGCCCCACCGATCTGCCCGGCAGTGGGTGGAAGGCGGCCCTACGGCGGACGATCAGCGAGTTCCAGGACGACAGCCTGACCGACTGGGCGGCGGCGCTCACCTACTACGGGGTGCTGTCCATCTTCCCCGGCGTGTTGGTGCTGATCTCGATCCTCGGCCTGCTCGGCGAGAGCGCCACCCAAGGCGTCACGGACACTGTCAACCAGGCGGTGCCCGAAGACAGCATCCGGAAGATCATCACCGACGCGATCGGTGCCGCTGACAACGGTGGTCTGGCCAGCATCGCCGCGATCATCGGTCTGGTGGCCGCGTTCTGGTCCGCCTCCGGCTACGTCGGAGCGTTCATGCGTGCGTCGAACACGATCTACGACGTGCCGGAGGGGCGGCCGATCTGGAAGACGCTGCCGATCCGGCTCGGCGTGACGGCGGTGATCGGTGTGCTGCTGCTGGCCAGCGCGGTGATCGTGGTGTTCACCGGTCGCCTGGCCGAGTCGGTCGGCGACGTGATCGGGGTCGGCTCGACGGCGGTCGCGGTGTGGGACATCGCCAAGTGGCCGGTGCTGCTGGTCCTGGTCAGTCTGATGTTCGCGATCCTCTACTGGGCCTCGCCGAACGCCCGCCACGGTGGTTTCCGCTGGGTCAGCCCCGGCGGTGTGCTGGCCGTGGTGATCTGGCTGGTGATCTCCGGGTTGTTCGCCTTCTACGTGAGCAACTTCAGTTCGTACGACAAGACGTACGGGACGCTGGCCGGCGTGATCATCTTCCTGGTCTGGCTCTGGCTCAGCAACATCGCGATCCTGCTGGGCGCCGAGTTCGACGCGGAATTGGAGCGCGGCCGTGCCATCGCGGCGGGCCACGCAGCGGACGACGAGCCGTACGTCGAGCTGCGCGACGACCGCAAACTCCGCAAGAAGCGCAACCAGCGGGGTTCGGCCGACTGAGACGACGCGTCAGTGGCTACCGGGCCCGTTCTGGACCCGATAGCCACTGACGCTTGCAATTGTGGAGCCGACCGTCAACTGCAGGCTGTGGTGAGGCACCAGCCGTTGAGGGTGACTTCCTGGAGGTCGTTCACCTTGTGCCAACCGGGGTAGTATTTGTTGCCCACGCTGTCGTAGTAAATGTATCCGCTGGGCACCTGGAAACCGTCGGTGTCGCGGAATTCGTAGTAATACGACGAGTCAGATGCACTGCCCTGGCCGGCCGGCAACCACATCGTTTTGCTGTTGGTCGGCCAGTTGCCCGAAAGCTTCACGGATCGGCCCAGCCGGTTCTTTACCTCACCGCAGAAGATGCCGGCGGTGCAGTTGCCGAGCGGGGCGAAGTCCGAGCCAGCGGTGTTGGAAGCAGCCTGCTGGACGGGCGCGGCGACCGTTGCCGCGACGGCGGAGCCCGTCGAAGCTGGTGCCGCCTGAGCCGCCGATGGCACCAGGAATGCGAAGAACGTCGCTGCGGACACGGCCGCGATAAATCGCGTCGGTCGATTCATTGGGGTCCTTCCCGTCAGGGTTTTCGGGCACGACAGAACGACGTTTCATCGCGAATGTAGGATTGCGGTGCGCGACTCGCCCCCGTGGCTGTCGATGTCTGAGGACGCTATCGGTGACGTAGACGACTGTCAACGTCCTTTGCAATTGTTGTGGTCCTGGACACGAGCTGTTCAGCGTGCTCTCCGCTGGCGTATTCGCTGCTTGAGCAGGGTTGGCGCCGACGCCGCGAGGCCGCCCGGAACCACTGCGGTTCCGCCCGACCTGACCCCACCGGTTTCGCCCCCACCCCGCGCGCCCCACCCCACGCGCCCCACCCCACGCGCCCCACCCCGCGCGCCCCACCCCACACGCCCCGCGCCCCACGCCAAGATCCGCGCCCCGCGCCAAGATCCGCGCCCCGCGCCCCGCGCCCCGCGCCCCGCGCCCCGCGCCCCACGCCCCGCGCCCCGCGCCAAGATCCGCGCAACTTCGGTGAAAGTGCTGCCTCGGCATGCGATGAGCCAGCACTTTCCCTGATGTTGCGCGGATCTTGGAGGGGTGAGGGGGTGCGGGACGGTCAGCTTCCGCGTGGAGGGGTGTTCCGGCCCCAAGATGGCGCAAGAACCAGGGTGTAGTGGTGTCGGTGCGTCGCTGAGGCCCTACTTCCTGGTTCGTGCACGATCCGGCGCGAGGCGCGAGGCGCGAGGCGCGAGGCGCGGGGCGCGGGGCGCGGGGCGCGGGGCGCGAGGCGCGAGGCGCGAGGCGCGAGGCAACGGGAGTGATGGCACACCGTCGCCGGTGCATCCTCCGCAGGCACGACCAAAACTTCTGTCCGTTTGAGCAAAAGTTAGCGCCGGAACAGCCGAAGCTCTGGACAGGTGATGCGAGCGCTTCTACTGTGTCGGACACAACACATCGGCATTGCGTCGATGTGAACGATGCCAATGCAGAGGCGGCTTTCGGTGCGAACGGTCGACCCCCTACACGTGCGACTGTTGCGGTTGCTCCGCGACGAGGGAGCCGTGTCGCGGGCCGAACTGGGCGACCGGCTCCAGATGCCGCGCCCTCGCATGCTGGCCGAACTCGATCGCCTGGTCGCCCTGGGTTACGTCGCCGAGGCCGGGCTCGCTGCCTCCCGGGGTGGGCGTCGCTCGACGCTGGTCGAGCTGAACCCGAAGCTGCGCTTCGCCGCCGTCGACCTCGGTGCCAGCTCGATGGACATCGAGGTGGTCAACGGCCGCCTCGAACCGGTGGCCCACTACGGCGAGGCCGCCGACATCCGTAACGGTCCGAAGGTGACCCTGCAACGGGTCAACGAGCTGCTGCACAAGGCCCGGGTCGACGGGGCGTACGAGCGGCTGGACGCGGTAGGCATCGGCGTACCCGGCCCGGTCAGTTTCCGCGACGGCGTCCCGGTCTCGCCGCCGATCATGCCGGGCTGGGACCGGTACCCGGTGCGTGAGCTGCTCAGCCGGGAGCACGGCTGCCCGGCGGTGGTCGACAACGACGTCAACATCATGGCGATCGGTGAGCGGCACGGTGGGGTCGCCCACTCGGTGGACGACTTCCTCTTCGTGAAGATCGGCACCGGCATCGGGTGCGGCATCTACCTCACCGGCGAGGTCTACCGGGGCACCGACGGCTGCGCCGGCGACATCGGCCACATCCAGGTCGACTCGCACGGTCCGATGTGTTCGTGCGGCAACATCGGCTGCCTGGAGGCGCTGTTCAGCGGTGCCGCGTTGGCCAAGGACGCCACCGCCGCGGCCCGAAGTGGGGCGTCGCCGGCGCTGGCCGAGCGGATGTCCCTGCGCGGTGTGGTGACCGCCCTCGACGTCGCCGAGGGTGCCGTCGAGGGGGACGTGACCTGCATCCAGCTGATCCGTGACGGCGGACGGCGGGTCGGCGGCGTGCTCGCCGGCCTGGTCAGCTTCACCAATCCGTCGATGATCGTGATCGGCGGCGGGCTCGCCCAGCTCGGGCACATCCTGCTCGCCGAGATCCGCAGCGTGGTCTACCGCCGTTCGCTGCCGTTGGCCACCGGCAACCTGCCCGTCGTGCTGTCCGAGCTCGGTGGCCGAGCCGGCGTCGCCGGAGCGGCAGTGCTGGCGAGCGACGTCGCCTTCGCGGAAGCCGCATGAAGTTGACCGAGATCCTGTCGTGAGCGAGGAGGAGACTGTGGCTCTGCCCGAGGATGACCCCGCCACCGCGTCGGCCAAGGCCGCCGCAGCCGCCACCGCGTCGGCCGAGGCCGTCGCCGAGGCACCGCTGGTCGAGGCTCCCGCCGACACCGTCGCGGGCGAGGTGGTCCTGCGCCTCACCGATCTGGTCAAGACCTTCCCCGGCGTACGCGCCCTGGACGGTGTGCAGCTGGAGGTGCGTGCCGGCGAGGTGCACTGCCTGCTCGGGCAGAACGGCGCCGGCAAGTCCACCCTGATCAAGGTGCTCGCCGGCGTGCACCAGCCGGATTCGGGGCAGGTGGAATGGCGCGGTGAGCCGGCGACCTTCGCCAACCCGCAGGCCGCCATGAAGGCCGGCATCGCCACCATCTACCAGGAGCTCGACCTCGTCGAGGACCTGTCGGTGGCGGAGAACGCCTTCCTCGGCCACGAGTACCGCAACTTCGGGTTCGTCCAGCGCGGTCGGATGGCCCGGCACACCCGGCAGATCCTCGGCCGGCTCGGCCACGCGGAGATTCCGCCCGGACGGATGGTCCGGTCGCTGCCGGCGGCGGGCAAGCAGATCGTCAGCATGGCCCGTGCGCTGTCGCACGAGGCCCGACTGATCATCATGGACGAGCCGAGCGCGGTGCTGGCCCACGACGAGGTCGGCAACCTGTTCCGGATCATCCGGGAGTTGACCGCGCAGGGCATCGCTGTCATCTACATCTCGCACCGGCTCGAGGAGATCCGCGAGATCGGCGACCGGGTCACCGTACTCAAGGACGGTCGGACCACGGCGGCGAACCTGCCGGCGCGCGACACCCCGACCCGCGACCTGGTCAGCCGGATGACCGGCCGGACCATCGAGTACGTCTTCCCGGACCGGCCGGCCGACGACGGCGTCGGCGACGAGCTGCTCCAGGTGGAGGGGCTGACCCGCACCGGCGAGTTCGCCGACGTCTCGCTGAACGTGCGTGCCGGGGAGATCGTCGGCATCGCGGGGCTGGTCGGCTCCGGTCGGTCCGAGCTGCTGGAGACGATCTACGGTGCCCGCCTTCCCGAGGCCGGTCAGGTCCGGATGAACGGGCAGGTGCTGCGTCCCGGCGTCGGCTCGGCGGTCCGGGCCGGCATGGGGATGGCGCCGGAGGAACGCAAGAGCCAGGCACTGCTGCTCGGTGAACCGATTTACCGCAACGTCACGCTGGCCACCTTCGGCCGGTACGCGCGGCTCGGCTTCACCGACGCCGCCAAGGAACGCGCCGAGGCGGACCGGATCGCGGAGACCCTGGAGCTGCGGCCCCGGGACGTCGACCGGCCGGTACGCACGCTGTCCGGCGGCAACCAGCAGAAGGTGGTGGTCGGGCGGTGGTTGCTCGGCGGCACCAAGCTGTTGCTGCTCGACGAGCCCACCCGGGGCGTGGACGTGGGCGCCCGGGCTGAGCTCTACCAGGTCATCCGGTCGTTGGCCGCGCAGGGCGTCGGGGTGTTGCTGGTCTCCAGCGAGGTGCCCGAGGTGCTGGGTCTGGCCGACCGGGTGCTGGTGATGCGCGAAGGGCGTGTCGTCCGCGAAGCCGCGGCCGGCGAACTCGACGAGAACACTGTGCTTGACCTCGTGATGGCGGGGTCCTTGATGGAAGGCGCACCGGCATGAGCGACGCGACTCCCACTCCCACCGCGACACCGGAGCGCCCGCAGCTTCCGGCACAGTCGCCGCCGGTGGACCCGGCGGAGACGGCGGTGGCCAGCGATAAAGCAACTTCGGGCCGGCTGTCCTGGTGGCGGGGGGACGGCGGCGACGGCGCCAAGCGCAACCTCGGTCTGATCGGGGTGCTGGTGGCGCTCATCGTGGTCGGCGCGATCACGAAGCCGGACCTGTACGGCGACCCGAACTGGGTGTGGAACAACGTCCTGGCCATCCTCCAGCTCGCCTCGGTCGTCGGCGTGGTCACCGTCGGGATGACCTTCGTGATCATCGGTGGTGGCATCGACCTGTCGGTGGGCGCGATCGTCGCGCTGGCCGGCGTCTGGTGCACCACCGTCGCCACCCAGAACTTCGGCGCCGGCGGCATGATCTTCACCGCCCTGGTGGTCGGCATCTGCGTCGGCCTGGTCAACGGCGTGCTCATCTCGTACGGCCGGTTGGTCCCCTTCATCGCGACGCTCGCGATGCTGGTGGCCGCGCGAGGGCTCGCGGCGTCGATCTCCAACAAGCAGACCCAGGTGTCGAGCAGCACCTTCATCAACGACATCGCGGCGCGCAAGGTGATCGGGATCCCGATCCTCGTCTACATCCTCGGCGCGGTGGTCCTGGCCGGGTGGGTCCTGCTCAACCGGACGACCTTCGGCCGGCGGACCATCGCCGTCGGCGGCAATCCGGAGGCGGCACGGCTGGCCGGCATCAACGTCCGGCGGCACACCATGCTCCTCTACGCGCTCTCCGGTCTCTGCTGCGGCATCGCCGCCATCATGCTCACCTCGCAGGCCACCTCGGCGCAGGCGGCGATGGCCAACCTGTACGAGCTGGACGCGATCGCCGCGGCGATCATCGGCGGGACGCTGCTCAGTGGGGGTCGCGGCACGATCGTCGGCTCGCTGCTCGGCGTCATCATCTTCGCCACGATCACGAACCTCTTCGCCATCAACGGCCTCTCCATCGAGGCGCAGAACATGGTCAAGGGCGGCATCATCGTCGCCGCCGTCCTGATCCAGCAGTTCCAGTACAAGTCAGTCACTCGGCTCCTCGCGCGGAACAGGGTCACCACCGCCTGACGCACCGCACCGTTGTCCCTGGCCACGTCGAAACTTTCGACGTGGGCAGGGCCCCGCACACCCTCATTCAGTCAGATACCGCTTCCAGGAGGTCGTTCATGACCCAGCACAGTCGCGACCTGTCGCGCCGCCGGTTGCTCTTCGGCGGGGCCGCAGTTGGCGCTGCCACCCTGCTGACCGCCTGCACCAGCAACGAGACTCCGGCCGCCAGCACCCAGACCAAGGCCGCGGGCGGCGGCGAGGGCAACAACGCCCCCGGCAAGAAGGTCGTCATCGGCTTCTCCGCGCCGGCCGCCGACCACGGCTGGATGGGTGCCATCCACGCCAACGCCAAGGCCCAGGCGGCGGCCTACTCGGACGTGGAGTTCAAGGAGGTCGACGGTGGGTCGAACTCCGAGGCCCAGCGCTCCACGCTCGGCACCCTGATCGCCCAGAAGCCGGACATCATCGTCGTGCTGCCGCACGACGGCAAGGAGGTCAACGCCGTTGCCCTCCAGGCCATGCAGGCCGGCATCCCGATCGTCAACCTGGACCGTGCCTTCCCCGACGCGCTCGCGTCGCGGCTGGTCATCAAGGGTGACAACTACGGCATGGGCGTTTCGGCCGGGCACTTCATCGGCAAGATGCTCAAGGACAAGGGCGTCGCCAACCCGGTCATCGGTGAGATCGCCGGTCTGGAGATCCCGCTGACCGTCGAGCGCAGCGAGGGCTTCAAGGCCGCCCTGGCGACCTACGGCTTCACGGTGCGCAACCGTCGCTCGGCCGAGTTCACCTCGGACAGCGGTCAGCGCGAGGCGTCCCAGCTGCTCCAGGCGCTGCCGAAGATCGACGCGATCTGGAACCACGACGACGACCAGGGCATCGGTGTGCTGGCCGCCATCAAGCAGGCCAACCGTTCCGAGTTCTTCATGGTCGGCGGCGCCGGCTCCAAGCTCGCGATCGACGCGATCAAGGCCGACAACACCGTGCTCAAGGCGACGGTCACCTACAACCCGTCAATGGCCTCCTCGGCGGTCTCGCTGGCGCGGCTCATCGCGCAGGGGCGTGGCCTGGGCGACCTGACGGAGCTCCAGGTGCCCAAGGAAGTGACCCTGGCCTCCGAGACGATCACCAAGGAGAACGCGAGCAGCTACGACAAGCTCGGGTTCTGACATACCGGGGGGAGACCCACCTTGTCCACGACAGACAAAGAACTGCGGGTCGGCATGGTCGGCTACGCGTTCATGGGCGCCGCGCACTCACAGGCGTGGCGCACCGTGAACCGCGTGTTCGACCTGCCGACGCGGGCCCGGATGGCGCTGATCTGCGGTCGAGACACAGGGAAGGTGGCCGACGCCGCCGACCGACTCGGCTGGGAGGCGTACACCACGGACTGGCGTGATCTGATCAACCGGGACGACATCGACGTGATCGATGTGTGCACCCCGGGCGACAGCCACGCCGAGATCGCCCTCGCCGCGTTGGCCGCCGGCAAGCACGTCCTGTGCGAGAAGCCGCTGGCCAACACGGTGGAGGAGGCACGGGCGATGACCGCTGCGGCGGAGGTCGCCCGGGCCGCCGGAGTGCGGTCGATGTGCGGGTTCAACTACCGCCGGGTTCCCGCGGTCACGATGATGCGGCAGTTGGTCGCCGACGGACGGCTTGGGGTGATTCGACACGTCCGTGCGACGTACCTGCAGGACTGGATCGTGGACCCGCAGTTCCCGCTGGTCTGGCGGTTGCAGAAAGACAGGGCGGGCTCCGGCGCGCTCGGTGACATCGGTGCCCACATCATCGACCTGACCCAGTTCGTCACGGGTCAGCGGATCAGTGGGGTCAGCGCGGTCACCGAGACCTTCGTCAAGGAGCGTCCGTTGCCGGCCGAGTCGAGTGGTCTCGCGGCCACCGTGGACGGCGGTACGGCGCCCACCGGGCCGGTGACCGTCGACGACGCCGCGGTGTTCGTGGCCCGGCTCGACGGTGGCGCGCTGGCCACGTACGAGGCGAGCCGGTTCGCCACCGGTCGCAAGAACGCGCTGCGTGTCGAGATCAACGGTTCGTTGGGCAGCGTGGTCTTCGACCTGGAGCGGCTCAACGAGCTGGAGTTCTACGACGCCACCAGGCCCACCGCGGAGCAGGGTTTCAGCCGCATCCTGGTGACCGAGGGCGAGCACCCGTACATGTCGGCGTGGTGGCCCCCGGGCCACATCATCGGCTACGAGCACTCGTTCACGCACGAGATGCGCGACTTCATCGAGGCGGTCGCCACCGGTGTCGACCCGACTCCCTCGTTCGCCGACGCGTTGCAGGTCCAGCTGGTGCTGGACGCGGTGGCCCGTTCGGCGGAACTCGGCTCCTCCTGGACCGAGGTCGAACCGGCGCTGACCGCGGCGACCGTCTGACCATCGACCATCCGCGACGGCGGTGTTCGCACCGCCGTCGCCCGACCGGCTTCCCGAAGCCGACCGGCGAGGACCGGCCGCGGATTGCGCCCCGCGGCCGGGACGAGGTCGGCGTCGGAGAGCGTGCGGCCGGGCCTGACGGCCCGGTGGCGCACGAGCAGGACGGTCGTCCGGTGCGACCGGACCGGGATTCCCCGGCCGCACCGGAGGACCGCCACCATCGGTGGACACCGCAGGACCTGACCAGACCGCCCGCCGTTGCCCCCACCCGTACCGCATGCATTCGCCGACGTCCGGCGGGTCGTGCTCCGTTCGGTGACCTGGTGGGCGCGGCGGCCTGAGACGCCCGGCCGGGGCATGCCAACGCCCCGACTGGTCGGATGCGGGGGAGACAGGGTCGAGACGCCGACCCGACCCTGTCTACCAAGCCCCGTCTGCCTGTACCCGGGCCGGGATCCGGTCCGGCGTCGTCGCCGCCGACGCCGACGTCGGAATCCGGTGCCGATCCGGTGCGGGGAGGGCGGACGGGGCCCCTCGACAAGGCCGTATCTTTCCGAAACATATTCTGATATTCCTATATTTAGCGGTACCGACGGTTCCTCGTGAACGAGGAAGGAGCACCATGCGTACAGGTGTCTGGCTGGTAGGAGCGCGCGGATCCGTCGCGACCACCAGCATCGTCGGGGGGCTCGCGCTGCGGGCCGGCCTGGCCGGGCCGACCGGCTGCGTCACCGAGCTTCCCGAACTGCGCGGCCCGGCCCTACCGGCCTTCGCCGACCTGGTCTTCGGCGGACACGACGTGGCCACCACTCCGCTGTGCAAGCGCGCCGAGGCGCTCGCCGACGCCGGTGTCATCCCCTGGCGGCTGGTCGCCGCGCTCCGCGACGAGCTGGGCGTGGTCGAGCAGGAGCTGCGCCCCGCACCGGTCGGCGCGACCCAGGCCGATCGTGCCGCCGCCGTGGTCCGTGACCTCACCGCCTTCCGCGAGCGGCACGACCTGGACCGGGTGGTGGTGGTCAACGTCTCCGCCACCGAGCCGGCCCCGCAACCGCACCCCGGGCACGCCGACCCGGCCGCCCTGAGCGCCGCGCTGGCCGGGCCCGACGAGGTGCTGCCGGTCAGCTCCCTCTACGCGTACGCGGCAGTGCGCGCCGGCTGCCCGTACGTCGACTTCACCCCGTCCACCGGGCTGCGGCTGCCGGCCCTGGCGGCGCTGGCCGAGGAGGCCCGCCTGCCGTACGCCGGGCACGACGGCAAGACCGGGGAGACCCTGGTCAAGTCGGTGCTCGCGCCGATGTTCGCGATGCGCAACCTGGACGTGCGCTCCTGGTCCGGGTTCAACCTGCTCGGTGGTGGTGACGGCGCCACCCTGGCCGATCCGGCCGCCAACGCGGCGAAGGTGCAGAGCAAGCAGCGGGTGCTCGGTGAGACGCTGGGCTACGTCCCGCAGGGCGGCACGCGCATCGAGTACGTCGAGGAGCTGGGCGACTTCAAGACCGCCTGGGACCTGATCACCTTCGCCGGGTTCCTGGGCACCGGCATGCGGATGGAGTTCACCTGGCACGGCTGCGACTCCGCGTTGGCCGCGCCGCTGGTGCTCGACCTGGCCCGGCTCACCGCCGCCGCGCACGCCGCCGGGCTGGTGGGGCCGCTGACCGAGCTGGGCTTCTTCTTCAAGGACCCGATCGGCGCGCCCACCCACTCGCTGGGCGAGCAGTGGGCCCGGTTGAGCGACTTCACCCGACACCTGCACGCCGGCGTGGACGGTGATCATGACAACGTTGGCTGACCTCGCCGAGTTGGTTCGGGCGCCGGCCGCGCTCTCGGTGCCCGGTGACGTGGTCGCCGGAGCGGCCGCCGCCGGCGCGCTCGGCCCGCGTACCCCTGCGCTGGCCGGCGCCTCGGTGCTGCTCTACTGGGCCGGCATGGCCGCCAACGACTGGGCCGACCGGGGCCTGGACGCCGAGGAGCGGCCCGAGCGGCCCATCCCCAGCGGGCGGATCACCCCGGCCGCCGCTGTCGGTCTCGCGGCGGGCCTCACGGCCGCCGGCGTCGGCCTGGCCGCCGCCGTGGGCGGTCGCCGCGCCGCCGCGCTCGCCGTGCCGCTGGCCGCCACCATCTGGGGGTACGACCTGCTGGCCAAGAACACCGCCGCCGGCCCGGCCGTGATGGCCGCCTGTCGAGGGCTGGACGTGCTGCTCGGCGCGTCCGGCGGCCGGTTGACCCGGGCGTTGCCCGCGGCGGCGACCGTCGCCGCGCACACCTGGACGGTGACCGCGCTGTCCCGCCGGGAGGTCACCGGCGCGGAGGCCGCCCTGCCGGTGCGCACCCTCGCCGGCACCGCGGTGGTCGCCGCCAGCGCCGCCGTCCCCGGCGTCCGACGCGCGATCACCGGACCGGAGGCCCCGAGCGGTGCGCGCCCCGACCGGTCTCGGAGGGCCACCGTCGCGGCCGTCCTGCCCGCCGCCCTGGCCGGGTGGTACGCGGCCCGCTACGGGGCGGCCCAGGTCGAGGTCGTCCGCGACCCGTCGGCCGGGCGGGTCCGCGCCGCCGTCGGCGCCGGGATCACCGGCCTGCCCGCCCTCCAGGGCGCACTGACCGCCCGCGCTGGAGCCGGCCTGCTCGGGTTGGCCGTCGCGGCGGCGGCGCCGCTGGGCCGACGGTTGGCCCGGAAGGTCTCCCCGACATGACAGTGCCCCAGCCCCGACCCGCGTCACCGGCCGGTGACGCCACGACGCTGCGGCTCGGGTACGGCACGAACGGCTTCAACAACCACCGCCTCGACGACGCGCTGGCCGTCATCGCCGACCTCGGCTACGACGGGGTGGCGCTCACCCTCGACCACGACTACCTGGACCCGTTCGCGCCCGGCCTCACCCGTCGGGTCGCCGCCGTCAGTCGACGGCTGAGCGAGCTGGGGCTCGCTGTCGTGATCGAGACCGGGGCGCGGTACCTGCTCGACCCGTGGCACAAACACGCGCCGACGTTGCTGCACGACGACCCGACCCGACGGATCGAGTTCCTGCGCCGGGCCGTCCGGATCGGCGCCGACCTGGGCGCCGAGGCGGTCTCGTTCTGGGCCGGCGTCCGGCCCGAGACGGTGTCGCCGCAGTGTGCCTGGGACCGGCTGGTGGCCGGCTGCGCCACAGTCGTCGACACGGCCGACACCGCCGGCGTCACCCTCGGCTTCGAACCGGAACCGGGCATGCTGGTGCAGGACATCGCCGACTGGCGTCGGCTGCGCGCCGCGCTCGGTGACCCGGGCCGGTTCGGCATCACCCTCGACATCGGCCACTGCCGCTGCCTGGAGCCCTGGCCGGTGCCGCAGTGCGTCGCCGAGGTGGCGGCGCACCTGGTCAACGTACAGATCGACGACATGCGCCGGGGCGTGCACGAACACCTGGAGTTCGGCGTCGGCGAGATCGACTTCCCGCCGGTGCTGGCGGCCCTGGCGGCGGCCGGCTATCGCGGGCTGGTCGCCGTGGAGCTGCCCCGCGACTCGCACGCCGCACCCGCCGTGGCCGCCAGGTCGATCGAGTTCCTGCGGGCCGCTGCGGCCAGCGCCAGTGACAGTGCTCGCGCCCTTTGCTCTGCACCCACCGAAGCGACACCCGCCGACGCGGCACCAGCCGCGGCAGCACCCGCCGACGCGGCACCAGCCAAGGCTGCAACCGCCGACGCGGCATCCACCGCGGCGGCATCCGCCGACGACACCCCGGTGCATATGTAGGTGCAGAGCAAAGGGTGGCGGGGCACCGGGGTGCCGGCGTAGCTACAAGGGGAGGAGACGGGATGACACCGGATTCACTGCGGGCCGCGCTGCGAGGCGTACCCGATCCCGATTGGTTGGACACGGCGCTGCGCCGGGTCGCGGCCGAGCCCACCGAGATCACCCGGCTCTTCCCCGCCGCCGGCCGGCGCTGCGGTCGAGGCGCGCTGCCCGACGCGCCCGACTGGACCGCCGACGACGCGGCCCGGGTGCTGCTGCTCGCCGCGCTGCCGCGCGACCACGCCGCGTACGCCGAGAGCCTCTACCGGCACGGTGACGCGGCCGAACGGCGAGCGGTGCTGCGGGCGCTGCCGCTGCTGCCGATCGACGACGCCGGCGTGCCGCTGCTGCACGACGCGATCCGCACCAACGACACCCGCCTGGTCGCCGCCGCGCTCGGCCCCTACGCCCGGCACCTCGACCCGGCCGCCTGGCGGCAGGCGGTGCTCAAGTGCGTGTTCAGCGGTGTTCCCCTCGCCGCGGTCGCCGACCTGGACGCCCGGGCCGACGGGGAGCTCGCCGCCATGCTGGCCGCGCTCGCCGCCGAACGGCACGCCGCCGGCCGGGACCTGCCCGCCGACGCCACCGACCTGCTCGACCGGCTCACCGCCGCACTGCCCCGGGAGGCGTGAATGCGCATCTTCGACCCACACATCCACATGACCTCGCGCACCACCGACGACTACGAACGGATGGCCGCCGCCGGGGTACGCGCGCTTGTCGAGCCGGCGTTCTGGTTGGGCCAGCCGCGGACCAGCCCCGCGTCGTTCACCGACTACTTCGACTCGCTGATCGGGTGGGAGCCCTTCCGCGCCGGTCAGTTCGGGGTGCGCCACTTCGCCACGATCGCGCTCAACCCCAAGGAGGCCAACGACCCGCGGTGCCGCCCGGTGCTGGACCTGCTGCCCCGCTACCTGGACAAGGACGCGGTGGTGGCGGTCGGCGAGATCGGGTACGACTCGATGACGCCGGAGGAGGACGAGGCGTTCGCGGCGCAGCTCGCCCTCGCCGTGGCGTACGAGCTGCCGGCGCTGGTGCACACCCCGCACCGGGACAAGGCGCGCGGCTGCGAACGCACCCTGGCGGTGGTCGCCGAATCCGGCATCGACGCCGGTCGCGTGGTGGTCGACCACCTCAACGAGGTAACCGTCAAGCTGGTCCGGGACAGCGGCTGCTGGCTGGGTTTCTCCATCTACCCGGACACGAAGATGACGCCGTCGCGGATGGTCGAGCTGCTGCGCGAGTACGGCACGGAACGGATGCTGGTCAACTCGGCCGCCGACTGGGGGCGTTCCGACCCGCTGCTGACCCGGGCCACCGGCGAGGCGATGCTGGAGGCCGGGTTCAGCGACGACGACGTCGACAAGGTGCTGTGGCGCAACCCGGTGGAGTTCTACGGGCAGTCGGGGCGACTCGACCTCAGCGACCTGGAGGACCCCGCCGCCGTGGACCCGGAGACCGGCAACTCGATCCTGCGCGGCGGCAGCTGATGCGGCTGCGACATGCCGGCGGCGAGACCGTCCACCTGGGCTACTGCACGAACGTGCACCCCGCCGAGGATCTCGCCGGCATCCTCGGTCAACTGGACACGTACGCAGTGCCGGTCCGTGCGGCTCTCGGCAGTGACCTGCTCGGGCTGGGCCTGTGGCTGGCCGCCCCGGTCGCCGCCGAGCTGGCCGCGGACGCGGGGTTGCGTCGTCGGCTGCGCGCCGAGCTGGACGCGCGCGGCCTGGAGGTCGTCACCCTCAACGGCTTCCCGTACGCGGCCTTCCAGGCCCCGGTGGTGAAGCAGGACGTGTACCACCCCGACTGGACCACCGAGCAGCGCCTGACGTACACGCTGAACCTGGCCCGGGTGCTCGCCGACCTGCTGCCCGACGACGCCGCCCGGGGGTCGATCTCCACCCTGCCGCTGGCCTGGCGGCAGCCGTGGGACTCCGGACGGGCCGACGCGGCCCGCCGCCGGTTGGACCAGCTCGCCGCTGGCCTGGCCGAGGTGCAGCGCGACACCGGCCGCGAGGTGCGGGTCGCCTTCGAGCCGGAGCCGGGGTGCGTGGTGGAGAGCAGCAGCCAGGCCGCCGCGCTGCTGTCCGGGATGGACACCGACCGGATGGGCGTCTGCCTCGACCTGGCCCACCTGGCGTGCGCCTGGGAGGACCCGGCCGAGGCACTCGGACGACTGCGGGCGGCCGGGTTGCCCGTGGTGAAGGTGCAGGTCTCCGCCGCCGTCGAGGCGGCCGACCCGCAGGGCGGGGCCGAGGCGTTGCGCCGCTGGGTGGAGCCGCGCTTCCTGCACCAGACTCGGGGTGCCGGCTGTGCCGGCCTGCCCGACCCGGCCGACCCGTCGTACGCGGCGGACGACCTCGACGAGGCGTTGGACCGGGCGTTGCCCGGGCCGTGGCGGGTGCACTACCACGTGCCCCTGCACGCCCCACCCGAGGAACCGCTCGGCTCGACCCTGCCGGTTCTGCGCGCAGCCCTGAGAGCGCTCTTCGAGGGCCCGACCGCCGGCTGCGACCACCTGGACGTCGAGACGTACACCTGGGGGGTGCTGCCGGCGGCACGGCGGCCCCGCACCGACGCGGAGCTGGCCGCCGGCATCGCCGCGGAGCTGGCCTTCGCCCGGGACGAACTGGTCGGCCTCGGCCTGACCGCGCAGCGATCCGTGACGATGGGAGGAACGCGATGAGCCGCCGACTGGTGGTGCTCGACGTCGTGGGGCTGACCCCCCGACTGCTGGCGCACATGCCCCGACTGCGAGGGGTCGCCGACGGCGGCTTCCGGGCCGAGCTGGGCACCGTGCTGCCCGCGGTGACCTGCTCGGTGCAGTCCACCTTCCTCACCGGCGAACCACCCAGCGGGCACGGGATCGTCGGCAACGGGTGGTATTTCCGGGAGCTGGGTGAGGTGCTGCTGTGGCGGCAGCACAATGCGCTGGTCGGCGGGGAGAAGCTCTGGCAGGCGGCCCGCCGGGCCGAGCCCGGCTACACCGTCGCCAACGTCTGCTGGTGGTACGCCATGGGCGCCGACGTCGACTGGACGGTCACCCCGCGTCCCGTGTACTACGCCGACGGGCGCAAGGAACCCGACTGCTACACCGACCCGCCGGAGCTGCACGACGCGCTCACCGGCCGGCTGGGCACCTTCCCGCTGTTCACCTACTGGGGGCCGACGGCGGGCCTGCCGTCGTCGAAGTGGATCTGCCAGGCGGCCGAGCAGATCCTCGCCGACGTGTCACCCGACCTGACCCTGGTCTACGTGCCGCACCTGGACTACGACCTGCAACGGTTCGGCCCGTCGTCCGCCCAGGCCGCTGCCGCGGCGGCCGAGCTGGACGCGGTGCTCGGCCCACTGCTGGACGCCGCCCGGGCGCGGGACGCGACAGTGGTGGTCCTGTCGGAGTACGGCATCACCGACGTGTCCCGGCCGGTGGACGTCAACCGGCTGCTGCGCTCCGAAGGGCTGCTGCGGGTGCACACCCAGGCGGGCATGGAGTACCTCGACCCGTGGACGTCGAAGGCGTTCGCGGTCGCCGACCACCAGGTCGCCCACGTCTACGTCAAGGACCCGGCCGACGTGCCGGCGGTCGCGAAGCTCTGCGCGAACCTGCCCGGGGTGGCCGAGGTGCTCGACGCCGAGGGCAAGGCCGCGCACGGGCTGGACCATCCGCGCGCGGGTGAGCTGGTGCTGGTGGCCGAGCCGGACGCCTGGTTCACGTACTACTACTGGCTGGACGACGACCGGGCGCCGGACTTCGCCCGGCTCGTGGAAATCCACCGCAAGCCGGGGTACGACCCGGCGGAGCTGTTCTTCGACCCGGCGAACCCGGGTGCCGCGAAGGCCCGCGCCGGGGTGGCGCTGGCCCGCAAGAAGCTCGGCATGCGGTACCTGATGAGCGCTGTCGGTCTGGACGCCGGTGCGCGGGCGGTGCGCGGCTCGCACGGGCGGCTGCCGGACGACCCGGCCGACGCCCCGGTGCTGCTCTGCTCCGACCCGACGGCGGCCCGGGACCGGATCGCGGCTACCGAGGTCAAGGCCCTGTTACTCGAGTTGGCCGGGTTGCGTGTCGACGGGTCGGGGGAGGGGACGTGACCGTCACCGTCGCGCCCACCGACACGAGCGGACTGCGGGCCCGGTTCGACGCGGAGCTGGCCGGGTTCCTGGAACGGCAGGGCCCGGACTGGCCCGACGGCGCGCCGCGCGGTGTGTTCACCGCGCTGCAACGGTTCGTGCTCGCCGGGGGGAAGCGACTGCGCCCGCTCTTCTGCTACTGGGGTTGGCGTGGCGCGGGCGCCGCCGACGGCACCCCGATCGTGGTGGCCGCGGCTGCCCTGGAGCTGTTCCACGCGTTCGCGCTGATCCACGACGACATCCTGGACGGCAGTGACCGCCGCCGGGGTGAGCCGTCGGTGCACCGCCTCTTCGCCGACCTGCACGCCCGGTCGTCGTGGCGTGGTGACCCGGAGGCGTACGGTCGCAACACCGCGCTGCTCTGCGGGGACCTCTGCGCGGCCTGGTCGGACCAGATGTTCCACGAGTGCGGGCTGAGCACCGAGCAGGTGCACCGGGGGTACGGCGTGTTCGCGCTGATGCGTACCGAGGTGATCGCGGGGGAGTACCTGGACCTGGTCTCGGGCGTGGGTGACGGCTCGGTGGCGAGCGCGCTCACCGTGATCCGGATGAAGGCCGCCCGGTACACGGTCACCCGTCCGTTGCAGATCGGCGCGGCCCTGGCCGGGGCGGGCCCGGAGCTGCTCGCCGCGCTGGAGGAGTTCGGTGACCCGCTGGGCGACGCGTTCCAGCTCCGCGACGACGTGCTGGGCGTCTTCGGAGACCCGGCGGTGACCGGCAAGTCCATCCTGGACGATCTGCGTGAGGGCAAGCCCACCGTGATGATGGCGCTGGCCCGCAGCGAGGCGGACCGGTCGCAGACCGCCCGGCTGCGGGAGCTGTTCGGCAATCCGGCGTTGGACGCCGACGGCGCCGCGGAGCTTCGCGCCATCATCGAGACGACGGGCGCCCGGGAGCGCATCGAGCAGATGATCCGGGTGCGGACCGAGGCCGCGCTCGTGGCCCTGCGGGCCGCCGCGGTGGCCGACGAGGCGCGCTCGGCGCTCGTCGCGCTCGCCGGCCAGGCGATCGACCGCCGCGCCTGACCCGCGACTTTCGGCGAGATCGACAAAAGTTGATGCTGAACCGCCGGAAGGTATGGACACATCGACACCTTCAACTTAGTGTCGTGACCAACACGACAATGTTTCGTCGAGGTGAACCGGCGGCGCGGTAACCCATCGACCCCCACCACCGCTACGGCATCCGGCGCGACGGCGCGCGCCCGGCCTGGCAGTCACTCGTCAGGAAGGGGCAGCACACATGTCCATGAAGGACGCTCCACGACAACGGTCCCGACGATGGTTCTCCGCCGGGTCGGCGCTGCTGTTGGCGGCCACCACCGGCGCCGTCTCCCTCGCCGTCGGCACAGCCCCCGCGCAGGCGCACACGATCGTCGCCACCGACTTCCAGCAGGTCGAACTCGCCCGAGGGGTGAGCGACATGGGCGAGCCGATGTCGCTGGCGGTGCTGCCGGACCGTTCCGTCCTGCACACCGCCCGCAACGGCACCCTCCGCCGCACCGACGCGAACGGCACCACCTCGGTGATCGGCACCCTGTCGGTCTACACCCACGACGAGGAGGGGTTGCAGGGCGTCGGCGTCGACCCGGGCTTCGCCAGCAACCGGCAGATCTACCTCTACTACGCCCCGCCGCTCTCCACCCCCGCCGGCGACGCGCCCGCCACCGGCACCGACTTCTCCGCCTGGAACGGCGTGAACCGCCTCTCCCGGTTCACGCTCAACTCCGACTTCACGCTCAACCAGTCCAGCAAGATCGACGTGCTCGACGTCCCGGCCAGCCGGGGCATCTGCTGCCACGTCGGTGGGGACATCGACTTCGACGCCGCCGGCAACCTCTACCTGTCGACCGGTGACGACACCAACCCGTTCGAGTCCGCCGGTTACTCGCCACTGGACGAGCGGACCAACCGCAACCCGGCGTACGACGCGCAGCGCAGCGCCGGCAACACCAACGACCTGCGGGGCAAGATCCTGCGGATCAAGGTGAACGCGAACGGCACGTACTCCATCCCGTCGGGCAACCTGTTCGCGCCCGGCACGGCCCAGACGCGCCCGGAGATCTACGCGATGGGCTTCCGCAACCCGTTCCGGATCAGCGTGGACAAGGCCACCGGTGTCGTCTACGTCGGTGACTACGGGCCGGACGCCGGCTCCACCAGCTCCACCCGCGGGCCGTCCGGCCAGGTGGAGTTCAACCGGGTCGCCGCGCCGGGCAACTACGGCTGGCCGTACTGCACCGGCACCAACACCACTACCGAGACGTACAACGAGTGGGACTTCGCCACCAACGCCAGCGGGGCGAAGTACAACTGCGCCGGCGGGCCGACCAACAACTCGTTCCGCAACACCGGCCGGACCACCCTGCCGCCGGCCCAGCCGGCCTGGATCCGGTACGCCGGCGACGCCGGCACCCCGACCGAGTTCGGCGGTGGCTCCGAGTCGCCGATGGGCGGCCCGGTCTACCGGTACAACGCCTCGTCGACGTCCACCACGAAGTTCCCGCAGTCGTTCGACGGGCAGTTCTTCGCCACCGAGTTCGGCCGGGGCTGGATCAAGCCGATCCACGTCAACGCCGACGGCTCCCGGGGCACCATCGACACGTTCCCCTGGGTCGGCAAGCAGGTGATGGACTCGGCGTTCGGTCCGGACGGCGCGTACTACGTGCTCGACTACGGCACCGGCTACTTCAACGGTGACGCCAACTCGGCGCTCTACCGCTTCGACTACGTCGGCGGCGGCAACCGGGCGCCCACCGCGAAGGCGAGTGCCAACCGCACCTCCGGCGCGGCCCCGCTCGCGGTGACCTTCTCCTCGGCCGGCTCGTCCGACCCCGAGGGTGGCACGTTGACCTACTCGTGGGCCTTCGGTGACGGGACCACCTCGACCGCTGCCAACCCGACGAAGACCTACAGCGCCAACGGCACCTACACCGCCACGCTGACGGTACGGGACCCGCAGGGCGCCACCGGCAGCAGCAGCGTGCAGATCAACGTCGGCAACACCGCGCCCACGGTGACGATCAACAACCCGGGCAACGGCCAGCTGTTCAGCTTCGGCGACACCGTGCCGTTCAGCATCACGGTGACCGACCCGGAGGACGGCACGATCGACTGCTCGAAGGTCAAGATGACCTACGTGCTCGGCCACGACCAGCACGGGCACCAGATCACCTCGCAGAACGGTTGCTCGGGCACGATCACCATCCCGGTCGACGGTGAGCACGACGACGCGGCGAACATCTTCGCGATCTTCGACGCCGAGTACACCGACGCCGGTGGCCTGACCACGCACACCCAGCACACGCTGCCCCCGCGCCACCGGCAGGCCGAGTTCTACGCCACCTCGTCCGGGATCAACGTGTTCAGCAAGACCCCGGCCGAAGGCGGCAAGACCGTCGGCGACATCAACAACGGTGACTGGATCGCGTTCCAGCCGTACCGCCTGGGCAACGTGACCTCGTTCAACGCCCGGGTCTCCTCGGCGGGGGCCGGTGGCACCCTCCAGGTCCGGGCCGGCTCGGCCACCGGCACGGTGCTCGGCTCGGCCACGGTCCCGGTGACCGGCGGCTGGGAAACCTTCACCACGGTGAACGGGACGATCACCAACCCGCCGACCGGCACGACCACGCTCTACCTGACCTTCGCCGGGTCGGGCACCGGGGCGCTCTTCGACCTGGACGCCTTCACCTTCGTCACCGGCACCTCCAGCGGTGGCGGGACCGGGGCGATCAAGGGTCTGGGCGGCAAGTGTCTGGACGTGCGCAACGGCGCCACCGCCGACGGCACGCAGATCCAGATCTACACCTGCAACGGCAGCGCGGCACAGACCTGGGCGGTCACCCCGAACTCGACGATCAAGTCGTTGGGTAAGTGCCTGGACGTCTCGGGTGCCGGCACCGCGGACGGCACCAAGATCCAGCTTTACACCTGCAACGGGACCGCCGCGCAGAACTGGTCGGCCCAGGCCGACGGCACACTGCGCAGCCCGGCGTCCGGCAAGTGCCTCGACGTCTCCGGCAACAACTCCGCCGACAGCACCGCGGTCCACCTGTGGACCTGCGTCAGCGGTGCCGCCAACCAAAAGTGGACCCTGCCCTGAGCTGGCGGGAGGGGCCCCCAGCCCACGCCTAGTCTTGGGCTTGGGGCCCCTCCTAACCGCGATTAGGAGAGCGATATGCGCAGACGCCTACGACCCGTCCTCGGTGCGGCCATGGCCGCACTCGCCGTCATCGCCTGTACGACACCGGCCACCCCGGCCAGCGCCGCCGACGCCCCCTACGACGTCCTGGTGTTCTCCAAGACCGCCGGTTTCCGGCACGACGCGATCCCGGTCGGCATCCAGACCATCCGCGACCTGGGCGCGGCGAACAACTTCACAGTCACCGCCACCGAGGACGCCGCCGCGTTCACCACCAGCAACCTGAACCAGTACGAGGCGGTCGTCTTCCTCAACACCACCGGCGACGTGCTCAACGCCAGCCAGCAGACCGCCTTCGAGTCGTACATCGCCTCCGGACGCGGCTATGTCGGTGTGCACGCGGCGGCCGACACCGAGTACGACTGGCCGTTCTACGGCAACCTGGTGGGCGCGTGGTTCAACTCGCACCCGGCGATCCAGCAGGCCAACATCAAGGTGGAGGACCGCGGGCACGCCGCGACCGGACACCTGCCGCAGACCTGGACCCGCACCGACGAGTGGTACAACTACCGCACCAACCCCCGGTCCACCGCGCACGTGCTCGCCACCCTCGACGAGTCGTCGTACTCCGGTGGTGGAATGGGCGCGGACCACCCGCTGAGCTGGTGCAAGAGCTACAACGGCGGCCGGTCCTTCTACACCGGCGCCGGGCACACCCAGGCGTCGTACGCCGAGTCGGGTTTCCGGAACCACCTGCTCGGTGGCATCCGCTACGCCTCCGGCCGGAGCAAGGCCGACTGCCGGCCCGAGACGGGCTACACCCCGATCTACAACGGCTCGACGACCGGTTGGTCGCAGGCCGGTCCGGGCAGCTTCACCAACTCCGACGCCACCCTGACCTCGGTCGGTGGCATGGGGTTGTTCTGGTACAACGCCAAGCAGTTCACCAACTACTCGCTGAAGTTGGACTGGAAGCTGGCCGGGGACGACAACTCCGGCATCTTCATCGGCTTCCCACCGTCCAGTGATCCGTGGTCGGCGGTGGACAACGGCTACGAGATCCAGATCGACGCGACCGACGCGACCGACCGCACCACCGGAGCGGTCTACACGTTCAAGTCGGCCGACATCGCCGCCCGTGACGCGGCGTTGAACGCGCCGGGGGAGTGGAACACCTACGAGCTGTTGGTCGAGGGTGAGCGGCTACAGATCTTCCTCAACGGGGTGAAGATCAACGACTTCACCAACACCAACCCGGTTCGCTCCCTGGCCGGCCACATCGGCATCCAGAACCACGGCACCGGTGACGACGCCTACTTCCGCAACATCCGGATCAAGGAGTTGGGCACCACGCCACCGCCGACCGGGAACACCACGATCCAGGCCGAGGCGTTCAGCTCGGCCAACGGGGTCTCCGCGTTCACCAAGGCGGGCGCCAACGGTGGGCAGACCCTCGGCTACATCGAGCCGGGCGACTGGGCCGCGTACAACGGGGTCAACCTGGCCGGGGTCACCTCGTTCACCGCCCGGGTCGTCTCCGGCGGCGCGGGCGGCACCATCCAGGTGCGCACCGGCTCGGCCACCGGCCCGGTGCTCGGCTCGGTGGCGGTGCCCAACACCGGCAGCTGGGACACCTACGCCAACGTCACCACCGCGTTGTCGAACGTCCCGTCCAGCACCCAGAACCTCTACCTCACCTTCACCGGTAGCGGCACGGGGCTCTTCGACCTGGACGACTTCACACTCGTCAAGGGCAGCGGAGGCACGAACGGGGTGGGCCCGATCAAGGGTCTCGCCGGCAAGTGCCTGGACGTGCGCAACGGCGGCACCGCCGACGGCACCCAGATCCAGATCTACACCTGCAACGGCAGCGCGGCGCAGACCTGGACCGTGACGCCGAACTCGACGATCAAGGCACTCGGTAAGTGCCTGGACGTCAACGGCAGCGGCACCGCCAACGGCACCAAGATCCAGCTCTGGACCTGCAACGGCAGCGGGGCGCAGAACTGGGCGGCGGCGTCCGACGGCACCCTGCGCAACCCGTCCTCGGGCAAGTGCCTGGACGTCTCCGGCAACAACTCGGCGGACAGCACCGTCGTGCACCTCTGGACCTGCCTGAACGCGGCCAACCAGAAGTGGACGCTGCCCTGACCGACTGAGCCGGGAGGAGCCGCCGTCCCGACCTGACGGCGGCCTCTCCCGGGGCAGTGCCCCGGTGAGCGTCACACCTGCTCGTCACCTCCACGACGGGCAGGTGTGACGCTCACGCCGTTCCACCCTCCCGGCGGGCACCGCCCGGAGCCGGGCTCACAGCGCACTGCCGTACCTTGACCAGCATGGGGCGTATGGCGCAGTGGCGCCGGATGGTGCAGGAGCACGGGCACCGGCTGCTGCACGGGGCCGAGGCGCCCGACCCGTCGACCGGGCCGGCGCCCAGCCTGAACCGTCTCGACGCGCTGGTGGAGGGCTTCGCCGCAGGCCAGCCGGTGCGCTGGAGCCTCGCCGGATACCCTCGGCCGCTGCCCGGCCCGGTCGACGTCGTGGCGTACCGGATCATCGAGGAGGCGCTGACGAACGCCTGCCGGCACGCTCCGGGCGCGCCGGTCGCGGTCCGCCTGCGCTACGACGCCACGGGCATCACCATCGAGGTACGCGACGAGGGCGCCGCACCGGCGCCGTCCGGCGCGAGTGCCCACCCCGCCGGGCAGGGCCTGCTCGGGGTACGCAGACGCGCCGAGCGGCTCGGCGGCACGTTCTCCGCCGGCCCTCGTGCCGGTGGCGGCTTCACCGTACGGGTCGCGCTGCCCGCGCCCGAGGAGGCGGCCGAGTGATGATCGGGCCGCGGGGCTTTCGCGATGGGGTGCCACGGAAATAGGGTGGGGTCGGCGACCGTGCTGGTGGCCGGTGACCCGGTGGGAGGCGCAACCCGCCGGGCTCAGGTGTGTACCGCTGCACCCACCGGTGACCGCCCGGTGTCACGTACGTCCGGTCACCTCGCCCCGGTCCGCACCTGGAATCCCCATTACAACAGGGGAGAAGAACAATGGCGCGACCCATCACGCTCTTCACCGGCCAGTGGGCCGACCTTCCTTTCGAGGAGGTTTGCCGACTCGCCTCCGAGTGGGGCTACGACGGTCTGGAGATCGCCTGCTGGGGCGACCACTTCGAGGTCGACAAGGCACTCGCCGACGACTCCTACGTCGAGCGCAAGAAGGAGACCCTGGCGAAGCACAACCTCCAGGTCTTCACGATCTCCAACCACCTGGTCGGTCAGGCGGTCTGTGACCACCCGATCGACGAGCGGCACCAGGACATCCTGCCCGCCCGGATCTGGGGCGACGGCGAGCCCGAGGGGGTCCGTCAGCGGGCCGCCGAGGAGATCAAGGACACCGCGCGGGCGGCCGCGAAGCTCGGGGTGAACACTGTCGTCGGCTTCACCGGCTCGTCGATCTGGCACACCCTGGCGATGTTCCCGCCGGTGCCGCCGTCGATGATCGAGCGCGGCTACCAGGACTTCGCCGACCGGTGGAACCCGATCCTCGACGTGTTCGACGAGGTCGGGGTGCGGTTCGCGCACGAGGTGCACCCGAGCGAGATCGCGTACGACTACTGGACGACGAAGCGGACGCTGGAGGCCATCGGCAACCGGCCCGCGTTCGGGCTGAACTGGGACCCGTCGCACTTCGTGTGGCAGGAGCTCGACCCGGTGAACTTCATCTTCGACTTCGCCGACCGGATCTACCACGTGGACTGCAAGGACGCCAAGGTGCGCACCGGGGACGGCCGGCGTGGCCGGCTCGCCTCGCACCTGCCCTGGGCCGACCTGCGCCGCGGGTGGGACTTCGTCTCCACCGGGCACGGCGACGTGCCCTGGGAGGACTGCTTCCGGGCGTTGAACGCGATCGGCTACGACGGCCCGATCTCGGTCGAGTGGGAGGACGCCGGGATGGACCGGCTCGTCGGTGCCCCGGAGGCGTTGCAGTTCGTCCGCCGGCTCGCCTTCGACGCTCCGAGCGCCGCCTTCGACGCGGCGTTCAGCAGCAAGGACTGATCACACCTCGGACAGACCACGGGCCGGTCGCCCTGCGGCGACCGGCCCGTCGAGGTGCGGTGGATCAGAGCGTGCTGGCGTTCGTGCCCGAGCCGGACGGCTTGGTGCGGGGGTTCGTGGACGACGGCGACCCGGAGGTCGTGCCGACCGTGCTGGTGCCCGCCTTGGCACCCACCGTGGCGGGCGTGCCGGCGAACGCGTCGTCGGCGGCGGTCAGCTCCTGCTTGCCGGTGCTGCCGTTGCCGTTACCCAGCTTCTCGCCCAGCTTGGTCTGGCCGAGCTTGTCCTTGCCCTCGCTGTAGAGCTTGTTCGCCTGGGCCTGCGCGACCCCGGCCGCCTCCTGGACGGTCGGGTGGTCGAGCACCTTGCGGCCCCGAACCACCAGCTCTTCGTACTTCTCCCGGCCGGCACGGGCGCCCAGGACGAATCCCGCAGCCAGCCCGCCAAGAAACATGATCTTTCCGCGCATGGCGGCTCCTTCCGTACCTGACGCGCCGTCGCCTCCGGCGAGTTGCCCCGTCGGAAGGCGACCTGTTCGCGCCTGCGTCCTCTGTCCGCAGCTAACTACCCATCCTGCTCCCCGCTCAAGCATGTCTGGGCCGGGATGGCGATTTACCCTGTTTGTCGATGCGTCAGGGATGCTGACCTGCGCATCTTGATCATCGGGTGTCGGGGTGGAACCCACTGGACCGCCACCGGGGAAAGTCCTGTACTCTTGTCCCGTCGCACGGCGTCGGCGAGATCCGATTCCGGGCGGTGCACGATCCCCTGTAGCTCAATTGGCAGAGCAGCCGGCTGTTAACCGGCAGGTTATTGGTTCGAGTCCAATCGGGGGAGCTTCTCCACCAAGCGCCCGTCGGCCTGATGCCGGCGGGCGTCTTCGTGCGCCCGGTGTTCAGGCGCGCGCGGCCCGCAGCCCGGTATTCGTGCGCCCGCCGTCCGCCGTCCGCCGTCCGCCGTCCGCCGCCCGCCGCCCGTGACAGCAACTTCGGGGATATTGCTGTATCCCGCGTGCCTGAAGCAGCAACATCCCCGATGTTGCTGCTTCCTGCGTGTCGGAGGCAGCAACATCGGGGATGTTGTGAGGATCTTGGGCGCGGGGCGCGGGGCGCGGGGCGCGGGGCGCGGGGCGCGGGGCGCGGGGCGCGAGGGCGCGAGGGCGCGAGGGCGCGAGGGCGCGAGGGCGCGAGGGCGCGAGGGCGCGAGGGCGCGGAGGCGCGAGGCGGAATGTGAGGTTTGGGCCGCTTTGCGGGCTTCCGGCCGGCAGGATGGTCGATGTCGACCCAGGCTTCCGCTGCGTCGACCGACGCGCCGATCCTTGGGGTGAGTGAGTACGCATGTCCGGACGAGGTGGCAGGGCCACGCTGGTCGCGGTGGCGGTCGTGCTGGCCTGGCTGGTGATCGGTGGTGTGGCCGGCCCGTACGCCGGACGGCTCAGCGAGGTCGCCACCAACGACAACGCCGCCTTCCTGCCCGCCGACGCCGAGGCGACCCGGGCCCAGGACCTCGCCGGCCAGTTCGTCGACAGGCAGACCATCCCGGCTCTGGTCGTCTACGAGCGCCCCTCCGGGATCACCGACGCGGACCGGCAGCGGGTGGGCGCCGACGCGGCCCGGTTCGCCCAGGTGCCCGGCGTGGTCACGCCGCTACCACCGCCCATCCCCAGCGAGGACGGTCAGGCCCTCCAGGTCGTCGTACCCGTGGACGACGCCGAGGGGGAGGAGATCGGCACCGTCGTCGACCAGTTGCGGGACATCACCGGTGGGGATCGGGACGGCCTCGCCGTCGACGTCTCCGGCCCGGCCGGTCTGCTCGCCGACCTGATCGAGGTGTTCTCCGCCATCGACGGGCCACTGCTGCTGGTCACCCTGGTCGTGGTGCTGATCATCCTGTTGGTCGTCTACCGCAGCCCGGTGCTCTGGATCTTCCCGCTGCTGGCCGCCGGGATGTCGTACGCCCTGGCCTCGGTCTTCGTCTACCTGTTGGCCGACGCGGACGTGCTCAAGCTCAACGGGCAGGCCCAGGGCATCCTCACCGTGCTCGTGTTCGGTGCCGGCACCGACTATGCGTTGTTGCTCATCGCCCGCTATCGGGAGGAGTTGCACCGCCACGATCGGCCGTGGGCCGCCATGCGCGCCGCCTGGAAGGGTGCCGCGCCGGCCATCATCGCGTCCGGCGGCACTGTCATCGTCAGCCTGCTCTGCCTGCTGCTGTCCAGCCTCAACTCCAACCGGGCGCTCGGCCCGGTCGCCGCCATCGGCATCGCCGCCACCCTGCTGGTGATGCTCACCTTCCTGCCCGCGCTGCTGGTGCTCGGCGGTCGGTGGGCGTTCTGGCCCCGGCGGCCGCGCGAGGACCAGGCCGACCCGCGCCTGGAGCACGGCATCTGGAGCCGCATCGCCGGCTTCGTGGCCCGGCACGCCCGACCGATCTGGCTGAGCACCGCAGTGGTGCTGGCCCTTCTCACGCTCGGGCTCACCCAGCTCGGCGCGACCACACTCGGCCAGTCCGACCTGTTCACCCAACGCGTCGACTCGGTCGACGGCCAGGAGGTGATCTCCCGGCACTACCCGGCGGGCACGGGCAGCCCGGCCACCATCTTCACCACCGAGCAGACCGCCCGGCAGGTCGCCCAGGTGGCGCAGGGCGTGCGGGGCGTCGCCGACGTCCGCCCTCTCTCCGCCGGCCCGCAGACCGGCCCGCCGGACCCGAACGCCGCACCGAAGGTCGTCGACGGGCGGGTACAGCTGGACGCCACCCTCACCGACCCACCCGACAGTGACGGCGCCGAGCGGACCATCCGCGAGCTGCGCGTCGCCGTACACCAGGTGCCCGGCGCGGACGCCGTGGTCGGTGGCTTCACCGCGATCAACGTGGACACCTCGGACGCCGCGAAGCGCGACCAGAACGTCATCATCCCGGTGGTGCTGGTGGTCATCGCGGTGATCCTGGCTCTGCTGCTGCGGGCGCTGCTCGCCCCGGTGCTGCTGATCGCCACAGTGCTGCTCAGCTTCGCCGCGACCCTCGGCCTCTGCGCGCTGCTGTTCCGCCACGTCTTCGACTTCCCGGGCGTGGACTCGTCGTTCCCGCTGTTCGCGTTCGTGTTCCTGGTCGCCCTGGGGATCGACTACAACATCTTCCTGATGAGCCGGGTCCGCGAGGAGTCGGTTCGGCGGGGCACCCGCGCCGGTGTGCTCGCCGGCCTCGCCGTCACCGGTGGGGTGATCACCTCCGCCGGCATTGTGCTCGCCGCGACGTTCTCCGCTCTCGCCGTCCTGCCGCTCGTGGTGTTGGTCGAGTTGGGTACGGCGGTCGCGATCGGGGTACTGATCGACACCATCGTCGTCCGGTCGTTGCTGGTGCCCGCACTGGCGTACGACATCGGGCCGAAGATCTGGTGGCCGGGCCGGTTGTCCCGGGCGAACGGTGAGCGGGAGGCACGCGATGCTGGCTGAGACCGACGTGGTCGTCGTCGGCGGGGGCCTGGCCGGGCTCGCCGCCGCCCGCCGGCTGCACCGCGCCGGGGTGCCCTGGCGGTTGCTGGAGGCCAGCGGTCGGCTCGGCGGCCGGGTCGCGACCGACGTGGTCGACGGCTACCTCATCGACCGGGGCTTCCAGGTGCTCAACACCGCGTACCCACGGCTCGGCACGCTGCTCGACACCGATCGCCTCGACCTTCGGTACTTCACTTCCGGCGTGCTGGTCCGCAAGGGCGACGACCTGTTGCGGCTGGTCAACCCGCTGCGCGAACCGACCGGCGCCCCGGGCACCGCGCTCGCCGGCGTCGGCTCGCTGCGCGACCGGCTGCGGTTCGCCGCGCTCGCCGCCGGCTGCGCCACACTGCCCGCCGCCCGGCTCCTCGCCGCACCGGAGACCAGCGCAGAGACGGCACTACGGCGGGCAGGTCTCTCCGATGCGATCATCGAGGAGCTGCTGCGACCGTTCCTGTCCGGTGTGTTCATCGACCGGGAGTTGGCCACCTCCAGTCACGTACTCGCGATGGTGGTGCGCTCCTTCGCCCGCGGCCGCATCGGCCTGCCCGCCGAGGGGATGGCCGCGCTGCCCCGGGCCGTCGCCGCCCCGCTCCCCGCCGACCTGCTCGACCTGGACACCCCGGTCGCCGAGGTCGCCCCCGGCCGGGTGCGCACCCAGGCCGGCGACATCCGCTGCCGGGCCGTCGTGGTCGCCGTCGACCCACCCGCCGCACCCGCGCTGGTGCCGGCCCTGGCGACGGTACGCATGCACAGCTACACCACCTATTACCACAGCGCTCCCGAGCCGCCGCTCGCCGAACCGATCCTGCTCGTCGACGGCGACCGGCGCGAGATCGTGGCCAACACTGTGGTGCTCAGCAACGCCGCACCGACCTACGCGCCGGCCGGACGGCACCTGGTCGCCACCTCCGTGGTCGGCCCGACCGCCCCACCCGAGCCGACCATCCGGGCCGAGTTGACCCGGCTGTACGGTCAGTCCACCGCCGACTGGACACACCTCACCACTGTCGCCGTGCCACAGGCGCTGCCCGCCGCGCCACCACCGCAGGGGCGGCTGCGCAAACCCGTGTCGATGGGGGAGGGGCTGTTCGTGGCCGGTGACCACCGCGACAGCCCGTCCATCCAGGGCGCCCTCGCCAGCGGCTGGCGTGCCGCCGGGGCTGTGCTCAAGGAGTTGCGGGCGGGCTGAGCCCGGCTCGAAACGGGGGCCACGCGGCCCTTGTTGATCACCTATGATCCCCGCCATGCCCGCCCCTCTGCCAGCCCCCACCTTCGATGCTGGTGCCGCGTACCCCGAGGTCAACGACCTTCGCAAGGCGCTCGACGCCGCCGACTGGCCCGCCGTCCGCGCGCTGTTCGCCGACCGCGAGCCCGCCCACCGGACGCTGCTGGTCTCCGCCGCCGGGGACCAGGAAGGGACCGAGCCGTTCCTGCGGCGGGTGTACGACGACGACCCCACCGACGCCCTCGCCGGCACGTTGCTCGGCAACTGCCTCATCAGCACCGGTTGGCGGATCCGCAGTGCCGCCCGGGCCCAGCACGTCAGCCGCAGCCAGTTCCACCAGTTCCACGACCATCTGCGGCGAGCTGAGCAGGTGTTGATCGACGTCACCGCGCGGCACGAGGACGACGCGGCGGCCTGGACACAGCGGATCACCCTCGCCCGGGGCCTGCAACTCGGCCAGAACGAGGCGCGTCGCCGCTACGACAGGCTCGCCCGACACCACCCCCACCACCTGCCCGCGCAGGCCAGCCTGCTCCAACAGTTCTGCCCGAAGTGGAGCGGCGACTGGGACCGGGCCTTCGGTTTCGCCCGCGAATGCGCCCAGGCCGCGCCCGACGGGGCACCCAACGCCGCGCTCGTCGCCGAGGCACACCTGGAACGCTGGCTGGACTTCGACACCGAACGGGAACGCACGGAGTACCTGCGCAGCACACCCGTCGTGGACGAGATCATGCGGTGCGGCCAACGGTCGGTGCTGCACCCCGACTACGTCGACAAGGCGGACTGGGTCTGGGTCCGTTCGACGTTCGCGCTGATGTTCAGCCTGACCGAGCAGTGGCCCGCCGCCGCCAGCCAGTTCACCGCCCTCGGCAACCTCGGCAGCGAATACCCCTGGGCCTATGTGGACGACGCAGAGGGCTTCACCAAGTACCGCGCCAAGGCGTACGCGAAGGGTGGTCGTTCATGATCCAGCACCTGGACGTGGACGGGGTGCCCACGCTGCTCGCCCCCACCGGCGGGCCCATGCACGCCGGGCTGACCTTCCGGGTCGGCACCGCCGACGAGACGCTCGCCCGCGCCGGCATCACCCACCTCATCGAACACCTCGCGCTCGCCCCGCTCGGCCTGGCCGACTACCACGTCAACGGCGCGACCGCTCCGGCGTTCACCACGTTCCACACCCAGGGCTCCGAGGCGGACATCGCGGCGTTCCTCACCGCCGTCTGCGGGCACCTCTCCGACCTGCCGGTTGCGCGGCTCGACGTCGAGAAGGAGATCCTGCGCACCGAATGGAGCAGCCGAGGGTCCGCCGCCGTCGACGACATCCCGCTGTGGCGCTACGGTGCCCGCGACTTCGGCCTGAGCAGCTACCCGGAATGGGGCCTGAGCGCGCTCACCGCCGACGACCTGCGGCAATGGGTGGCCCGCTGGTTCACCAGGGAGAACGCCGTGCTCTGGATCGCCGGTGACCGGGTCCCCGGCGGGCTCCGGCTCACCCTGCCCAGCGGGGTCCGGCAACCGGTGCCGGTGGCGTCGTCGGCGCTGCCCACCACCCCCGCGTACTTCGTCAGCGGCGCCCGCGCCGTGGTGCTCGACTCGGTGGTACGCCGCAGCACCGCCGCCAGCACCTTCGCCGGTGTGCTGGAACGCGAGCTGTACCGGTCGCTGCGCCAGGACGCCGGCCTGTCCTACACCACCACCACCGCGTACGAGCCGCGCGGCGACGGGTACGCCACACTGCGGGCACTCGCTGACGCGCTGGCGGAGAAGCAGGACGCCGTGCTCGGCGGCTTCATCGACGTACTCGCCAAGATGCGGGTCGGCCGGATCGAACAGGCGGACCTCGACGCCACCATCGCCAAGAGGGAAGACCTCCTGGCCACCACCGAGGTGGACGCCGCACGACTACCCGGGTACGCCCTCAACCTGCTGACCGGGCAGCCGAACCTCACCCTCGACGAATACCGGGCCGAGCTGAAGACCGTCAGCGTCGCCGACCTGCACGACGTGGCCGGCGAGGTGATGGCCTCGGCGCTGCTCATGGTGCCCGGCGGTCACACCGCCGACTGGGCCGGCTTCACCGCCGCACCCACCCACTCCGCCGACACCGTCGACGGCCCCACGTACCGCGCCCGGGAAGGCGCCGGGGGCATCCGCCTCGGCGTCGACGGTGTCACGTACCTGCAGACGGACGGGCCCCTGACCGTCCGTTACGCCGACTGCGCCGCCATGCTCGCCTGGCCCGACGGCGCACGCCAACTCATCGGCGCGGACGCCATCGTGCTGCACATCGAGCCGACCATGCTCGGCCTGCCCCCGGGGACGATCCAGGCCATCGACGCCGGCGTGCCGGCCGACCGGCACGTCACCATGCCGGCCCGCAGCGCCGACCAGATCCCGCAGCCCAAGCCCATCGAGCGCCAGCCCGAGCCCGCCAGGCGTGCCTGGTGGGAGGTCCCGGTGATGGTGCTCAGCGGGCTCGGCACCCTGCTCATGGGCGGCGTCTTCCTGCTACTCACCATCGGCATGTTCGTCGCCGAGGAAGGCTCGGAGGACGACACGTGGTTCTGGGGCGTCATCGTGGTCGGGTGGGTGCTCACTGTTATCCTCGCGTTGCCCATCGTGCTGCTGATGCGACGACGGCGGTGATGAGGTGGGGCCGGAACGCTGCTGGCCCGTGATCCACCGGCCGGGATAAGATCCGGCGCGGTGTGAGGGGCGGTAGCTCAGCCGGTTAGAGCAGGGGACTCATAATCCCTCGGTCGCGGGTTCGAGTCCCGCCCGCCCCACCAGCACAAACACTGCAACACGATCAAGGACTTACGGATTGCTGGGGGCACCGTGGGGGCACCGTGCAGATTTGGGCACCCCCTGCGGGCGTGCCACAACCCCGTCTAGTCGGGCCGTCACCCCTTATCTGCCGCGCCTCCTAAGGTGGTTGACGACCCCATCGCTCTGGCCGTTAACGATCCGCTGCGTCTGCGCCATGATCTGCCTGGCCCTTGTCGATGCGATTTCCCACCAGCACCAGGGGTCTGTGGCGCGGAAGCCTTCGGGTGACCAGTGTTCATGGGTGAGTTCACCGTCGCGGTCGGCGTGAACCACGAACCGGCCCGCGTCGTCGCCGATCATGCTCGCCGCCGCTCAGCTTTGTCCGCCAGCGTTTGCAACGCCTGCCCGATCAGGGTGATGTCGTACGGGTTGCGCAGCTCGGTCACATCATCCACCCGGTAGGTGGGCGGGTCGCCGATCGCGACGATCTCACCGGAGGCGGTCACCCCCGTCTCGTACGTGGACCAGTCGCCTCGATTCCCCGCCCCGACCTGGTTCCACTCGAAGCGGCCAACCCGCCACACCGGCTCCATCTGCTCCAAGATGGGGGTGGCGGTGGCCCCACCGAGTTTGGCGAAGAACCCGGGTTCGTTCCAGCCGGCGAACTGACGCCGGGTCGACAGAGGCACCCGCAGGTTACGGAGCCGTTGTACCCCATGGTCGAACGGCCCCCGCCGCTCAGCTTCCGCTTCGGCTTCTACAGCGGCCCGCGTCGACCCACCGGTAATGGGGTTGGTGGCGCACACGGCGCACAGGTCACCGTCTGGCCCGCCGTACGGGATGGGGTTAAGTACGCGGTGGGAGACGCAGAACACGCGCCCGTCTTGCGGGCAGCGGCCCACGCCGGGCAACCCGCAGGGGCGGTTGCTGCCGTATGAGGCGGGAACTTCACACACGGCCGCGGCTGCGGTCACGGTTGTCTCCTGTCGATGCCTCGGCCCACGTAGGCAGGATCGCCGCACTCAACCACGGCCGGCCTTGTCTGCTAGCCCTTCGATGGTGTTCGCGATGTCGAGGACATCCGCTTCCCTGTGCAGCCCTTGAACGTCGCGGACCGTGTACGAGGGCGCCGGGCCGATCGGCACGATTTTCCCCGACGGGGTGACCCCGGTGTCGTAGGTGTCGAGGAACCCACGGTTCCATAATTCCTGCTGGTCCCACTTGAACCGGCCAACAATCCACGCTGGTTCGAGTGGCTCCAGGACGGGTTCGGTGCGCCGACCAAGCAGGCCCCGCCGTTTTGAGCCGGTGACCATGAAGCGGGGGTGTGGCTCCAACCCGGAGCGGGCGAGCCGGGCTGCGGCTGCACTGATGCGTTCCCGTGCCCGGTCGAGTTCGCTGACCGAGTCACGTTGACGCTGCCGGGCGGTGTTTCTCTCGGCGGACAGGCACGTGCTGCACTGGTCGTCGAAGGGAATGCCATAGCTGACCGCACGGTGGGAGAGGCAGAACGCGTCCCCGCAGCGTCCGCACCGGCCGATGGCGTTGATGCCGCAGGCGCGCTGGCCGGGGACCGGGGCATCGCAGGTTACCGAGGTGGTCATGGCCGCCAGCCCTTCGGTCGGTGACGCACGGTGTAAGCCAGCATGATGCGGGTCATCGCGCAGCGGTTGGGTTCCCGCAGTCATCGACGACGCCTTCATCGCGGGCGAGTTGTTCGATGACGTCAACCGAAGCCCACGAGGTCAGGAAGTTGACACTGCGCCGGCGTCGCCGTGTCGCCCCGATGGGCATACGTCACCCCCTGCCATTATTTTACCTACTCAACGCATGTGGCGGAAGATCGACGGCTGTGGTTGAGGCGGGCGGCGCGGATCCGCCCATTTTGGTCTAGTGAGCCATCCCCCAAGAGGCGGATGACGGGCTAACCCCTGACACCTACCGTGACTCGACGGCTACTAACGGAGGTTCCGTGTGGGCCTGCATCTCTACACCCGAGAGATCCGCGCAGTGGTCCGGATCGCCACAGTGGCGGCCATCATCGGCTCGACGCTGGCCCTATGCTCGGTAGGGGTACTGCTGCTAGAGCCCCAGTCAGCCCGCTACCAGCAGGGCCCTCCGGTGCCCTCGCACGGCCCGGAACAGCCGACTCGCAGCGTCGAAGCCCGACCTGAGTCGAAGCAGAACGAGTACATAAACTCCCTCATCACCGACCGTGCCGCCCTGTACAACGGCACCGCTTCTGCGCGACTGCGGCAACAGACGGATGTCGGCGAGTCGTTCCCCATCTCCCTGCTTGTGTGCGCACCCAGTACGTCCCCCTGCTACAGCGCATCGCCCACGGACAGCTCTCGGCGGCCACACTCGACCCCACCGCCTGACGTCCGAAACTTGGGCAACGTGACCGTTGGTGGCCGGGTGCAGGTGGAACTGACGTGGCACGGGATCGGCGCGACCGTCAGAGCCCTCAGCCCGACCGAACAAACCATCGCCGAACCGGGTGACGTCGCCGAGTGGCGGTGGTCCGTGCTCGTCGGCAAGGAGCCGGGGCAACTGCACTTGCAGATCGGCGTGACCAGCTTGCGGGGCGACAGTGCGGTTCCGCTGTTCCCCACCCGATTCTTTGACCTTGACGTTGAGGTGGAGGACACGGTCCAGAACCGAACGAACGTGATCGGCTCCGCGTTGGGCAAGTTCACGGTTGGTGCGGGCACCGGGATAGCAGCGCTGGGCGGCACGATCGTCGCCTACTTGACGTACCGCAGGGCCCGCAGGGAACGGGCGGGGCGTGCGGTCGCGGAGGGGTTGAACGATGGTCCGGCCGATGGGGGGTCGGGAAGAGGGCCGCGGAAGCGGCGCCGCCGGAAGCCTCCCGGGGGGTAGACCTATCACCGGCACCATCGGCCTACTTGTCTGGCCCGTAGTCGGCGCCGGTATAGCCGCCGGTGCTGGTTGAGGATCTCGACGTGCCGCATCCACCGTCCCGCCTCACTGCGGTCAGCCATCGGTCACCTCGTGCCGCCGCTGTTACGCCCACCGCACGGCTTCGTGCTCCGCGTCGGTGCGTTGCCGGCACACCACATTGCCCGGCGATCCGATAGCAGTGGGTTCTTTCCATTTCTGGTTGAGTAGGTCGAGCAAAGTTGGCCCGTCGTGCGCGTCAGAGCGGGGCCGGGGCGCGGCGGGTGGAGTGAGACCGCGCTCCCGCGCGCAGCCCGACCCGAGCCCGGCCACCAGCGGCCCTTTCGGCACCGGTCGGCCGTAGGAATCGCAGTAGCGGGGCTCGGGGACGTCGAGCAGCTGCGGCAGAGTCATGGTGCCGGCGTTGTCTCAGGGGTTTGGATGCCGCAGCCCAATCCGACCGGTCCCGTTGCCTTCTTCGGTCGATTCCGTTCGGAGCTGTGCAGGGCGGCCCATTTCTTGACCGTCCCGATGGTCATGGGAGAAGAGTCATGAAAGGGTGTCCCGATGAGCGTCGCCTTAGCTGTGAGTCACCGGGCCGGTATCCTGGGTGTCGGCTACGAGGGCCGTTCCCTCGATGAGTTCGTGACCGGCCTCGCGGACATGGGCGTGACGCGCCTAGTCGATGTCCGGATGACGCCGATCTCTCGCAAGCGCGGCTTCAGCAAGTCAGCGCTCAGCCAGGCGCTCGCCGCGCAAGGCATCGTCTACGAGCACCGCCGGGAGCTTGGTAACCCGAAGGAGAACCGCCCTGGCTTCGGTGGAAACTCGGAGGAGTTGCGATCCGCCCGCGCGGTGTACGCCTCTCGGCTGCGCCACGCTGAGTCCCTGGCGGCGCTCGACGTGCTCGCCGAGACGGCGCGACGCGAGCTGGTGGCGCTGCTTTGTTTCGAGGCGGATGAGAGCCGGTGCCACCGCCAGGTCGTGGTGCGCGCAATCGAAGGCCGGATGCCTATCGTTTCGGCCAGTACACGCCCAGCACGCTGAAGACGCGCACGCGCTTGGCCTGGTTGCCGACGTAGAAGGCGACGTCACGGTTCGGCGCGCACATCTCTCCCAGAAACTTGGCCTCCAGAGCTTCCCGCAGCGCAGCATCGGAGTAGCCGGCGAGCCGACGCTGTAGCGCTACCAGCTCCCAGTCGATGACGTGCTGCTTGTGTCCGTTGCACCCAGGCTCGTGGCAGCGGTAGTGGTACGCCGCCTTAAAGCGGGGCGCCTGTAGCGGGGACCTACTCCGGCCGCTGAAGAGGTCGGGCTGACTCGCGTAAGCCTCGATCTTGCGCTGCTCGTCAGCGGTCCAGCCGGACTGGGGTGTGACCTTGAGAGCGTGAACCTCCTTGGGACGCACGAGTGCCAGCGATTGCGCATCTGCGCGTTTCTGAGCATCGCGGTTGAGGCGACACATCGAATCCTCGATAGCTGGGTCAAGCAACGGCTGTCGCGACCTCCAGCCGTCGAGGTGGCGTTCCTTGTGGATCCGCTCCATGATTGGCTTCCAGCTTTCGCGCCGCTGGTCCTGCCGTGCCGGCTTGGCGTCAATGGAGACGATGTCGTACTTCTTGAACGCCTCGTCGCTGTCTAGATGTCGAAAATTGATCGGGTAGAGGCGAACCCACGTTGGCCGCAGTACGTCCGTCCGTAGCCCCGCTACGCAGACGGTCTCTCCGTACTTCTCTGAGGGGTTCGGTGCAGCCTTCACGGTGATTAGGAGCTGTAGCCGCACAATGCGGTCATCGGCCGGCTTCGGGTCGGGTCCGGCCTCACTGGGACCGAAGAGCGACATCTGGGCCATGCGCGCCTCCAGCGGAGGTAGCCGTAGGTAGCCGTGCGATCACGCCAGGGATTCAGGTTCTCATGGGATCGATGGATCGGCATAGGGCGTATGGTGCCGCTTGTGGTGCAAGCGAGAGTGGTTGCAGTGGTAGGGAGTCGCCTTGGCTGTGGCTGTAGTTGCAGCTAGTGGGCGCATTCTCCGCCGCGAAAGCCACTCGTAATCCCTCGGTCGTGGGTTCGAGTCCCGCCCGCCTGACCAACCGTTTTTCCTGTTCAGCCATGCTGTCGACGTACCAGACGAACCGCATCGAAGTACCGACCGACGCTGTCGGTCCGCGCTGAGCCTGTACAGCACGGCCCACCGCCCGGTGGAGGAGCGTCCGCGTACTCCGGTCAGGGCTCCACGTTGTGCTGACGTGGGAACAGGCGCGCGAGGCGCGGCAGACGTTGTTCGATCTGGGCGAGGCTGTCGCTGTCCCAGGGTTGATCGATTGGTTCCGGGTCGCAGTACGTGCGGTGGCCCCGGGCTTCCAGCGCTTCATCGAGGCTGTCTTCACGTCCGGTGATGTGGTCGTAGGCGCGGGGTGCCACGTAGGTGAGTCCTTCCCAGTGCGGCCAATCCGCGTCGGCCCATTCCCAAGGGCTGCTGCCGGCGAGCGCACGAACGGCGGGCAGGTCGGCGAGGTTGTCGGGGTTCTGGGCGGCGTGCTGCCACCAGCGCTGCCCCTGGCTGATGAGCCATGGTTGGAAGTACCAGAACGCGTCGCCGCTACAGAGGCCGTCCATGATCTGGTTGGCTGCGCCCCACATGGCGTAGGTGTCGATCGGACGTCGTGCAGCCTCCAGGTGGAGCTGGAAGTCAGCGATGTGGTCAAGCGAGACGCGGCTGAGCCGGTATGCCAACCAATCGAGCCGCTGGGTCGGGTCGGTCGTCTCCTCGGTTGATCGCTCCAGGAACTTCCAGAATTCCGCCACGTTCACGTCGAGGACGGTAACGGTCCGGCCGTGGCGCATCTGGCGTCGGTTGCCCCTTGAACCGACGAGGTCTGTTCCACGATCTGCGGACTCACGGTGCACTCGGATTCAGGCAGCGGAGCGGTAGGCGGCAGGGCGGCGCGGTGCCGTGATGAGTGCGACGATCGCCTATATGAAGCCAGCTAAAAACCCGTGGTGGCAGACAGCAAAGACGCCGAAGCAGGGTTTCGTCATGGGAGGCATCTGGCTCTTCCTGGCCGCCGGGTGGGTTGTCGTGGCCATCGGAGACCCCTCGCCGTGGCGGTGGGCATTTGCCGCAGCGTGGGCGGTCGTCGGCGTGGGCAGTCTGGTGTCAGCCGTGTTGCTGCGGCGACGTCAGCGCCCCGATCCACCTAACGTCGCGACATCCCGTTGATCTGCGTCTTGTGCTTGCCGGCTGCAGAAGATCCATCACACCTTGAGGACATCCACGTCGTACATGGCTATTGACGCGTCGCGGGAGGCTAGGGCCATCCCTTCGATGGATCCCTGTGCTACCAGCATGCGGTCGAAGGGCTCGCGATGATGCAGTGGTAGGCGGCTCGCGGCGATGGCGTGGGCGTGGGTCACCGGAAGTTCGCGGAAGCCGATGTCCCGTACGCGCTCGGCCAGGTCAGGAGGGCCGGTGAGCTTTCCCGCACTCTTCTTGATCGTGATCTCCCACAGGCTGACCGGGGAGAGGAAGATGTCCGGGTCGTGGCGTAACCGGTCGAGGAACTCGTCGCCGAGACTCTCATCGCCCGTGATCGCCCACGATGCGACATGAGTGTCCAATAACAGGGTCATGCGCCGATGCCGAAATCGCCGGCGATTTCGGCATCGGTCTGAGGTGAATCCCAGTCACCGGAGAGATCCACTTGGCCGGCCAGGGAGCCGACTGCGGTGCGGTTGGCTCGCCGCACCAACGGCGCGACCTTCGCCACCGGAGTGCCTGCCCGGTCGATGATGATCTCTTCGCCGTGTTCCACCCGTTCAATGATGCGTGACAAGTGGGTCTTGGCATCATGCATGGTCCCGGATCTGTGGGTGACGATCTGGCGAGTCGTTCAGGACCGGCGGGGCAATGATGCATGCATGATGCATGAGTGGTTGCTCTCCAGATCACGGACGTTCCGGAAGAAGTACGCGATGCCTTAGCTGCCCAAGCCAAGGTGCGTGGCCAGTCGCTCCAGGCATACCTGCTGGAGTTGGTGGAGACCCAGGCTCGACGTCTGCGTAGCCCGGCGACACTCGAACGCTTCGCCGGCGATCTGATGGCGCTGGCGGCCTTCCCGGGGAGAGTGCCGCCGAGTTGGCCGAGCAGCGGGAGCAGCGCGACGGTGCCCCATGATTGTCGTGGGCGCGTCAGTCCTGGCCGATGCTCTGGTCGATGATGGGCCGCTGGGTCACGCGGCGCGGGCAGAACTGACCGGAGATCCGCACTGGGCGGCGCCGGGGCATCTTCTGCTGGAAGTCATGTCAGTGATCAGGGGCAAGGTTTCCTCGGTGGCAAACTCGGCCTCGCTCGGGCCCAGGAGGCCGTCGACACTCTGCCTTCGCTGGTCATCGACGAGGTTGCCGTGTCGACGTTGCTCGACCGAATGTGGCAGTTGCGGGGCAATGCCTCGGCCTACGACGCAGCGTATGTCGCGGCGGCCGAGTTGATGGCCTGTCCACTGGTCACCGGTGATGGTCGGCTCGCCAAGGCCAGCGGTGTCCGCTGCGAGATCCGACTGCTCGCGCCGAACTGACGGCGGCTACCGCAACTATCGGTGGTCCTGGTCAGGGAGATCCACGTACTTGCCGAACGGCTCGACGGATCCGTCCCAACCGTTCCAACCCTGTTGAGTCATCTGCCCAGCGGCATAGGTGTAGGACCAGCGAGCACCGTCTTCGCCCTCGATGTGGACGACCCCGGAGCGGACGAACGGCGCGATCGCGACGTAGAAGGCGATGGCCTGCTTCGACCACTTGGGGTCACCTTCATCGTCATGATCGAACTCGATCCAGTCTCCGTCGCGGGTAATGGAGGCTCGTGCCTCGCACGCTAGGTCGACGAGTGTTTCGTCCGACCGAGACGCATCGGGTTCGTACCAACCACCCTGTTCGGCCATCGCGGCTTTGGCAGCGGCGGCCGCCGCGAGGTCGTCCGACTCCGGTAGGTGCAGACGGCCGGAGGGCCACACCGAATATCCCACGCCGGGCATCCTACGACTGTCGATGCCCGGCACGCCGAAGGCGTCGGTCACACGGTCGGGCTGAGTGGTCAGTGCCGAGTGGTCGGGTCGTGCGATGATCAGCGCGAAGGGCCCGCGGCGGGAGGAAGAGTGTGAGGGATCCGCAGCACGGCTCCGGACTGCGGGCACCGTTCTGGGAATCGATGGTCGGAATGCTCACCGCCATCGCGGGCCTGGTCACCGCGATCGTAGGCGTCGCAGCCTTCGTCTATCAGGTCGGCGGCTTCGGCGCGGTCAACGGTCAGCAAGGTGCTGCTGCGCCGAGCGCCGCGCCCAGTTCGGCGGGCACGGTTGGCGCCCCGACAACGCCGACGCAAGCCGGTTCGGAGCAGAGCACAAGCGCGGGTCCCTATGAACTGCTGTTCAACAACAACGGTGTCGACCTCGACGCGGACCCACCGACGGTCGCCACGGGCCCGGACCCGAGCATCGACATGTACGACGGCGGCAACTCGGTGCAGAGCTACCCGGCCTGGTCCGGCCTGGCGAAGTGGGATCGGTCCGGCACACCGCAGCGGCAGGACTGCCTGTCGTTACTCAGCAGCTTCGCGACGACCGAATCCCGATACATCAAGGGAAGCCGGTACTGCGTCCGCACCCGAGACGACCTGCATGTCGCCTTCGTCGAGTTTGTCGAACCCATGAGTGGCGGTTGGAAGATCCGCGTGACGGTCTGGCCCGGCACGGCGAGCTGACGTCTTGCAACAACCGTTGCCAGCTGTGTCTTCGGTAGACCAGCGTCTCGTGGCCTTTCCACCCCTGGCCCCACCCAGGGTTGATCCGTGGGACGCCACGGGCGGCGAAACACGCCGTGCTTGCCGTACGCGCGCTCTGTCGTCCGCAAGCTCGGTCGCCTTAACGATGATCGGGGCCTATCGCACGGCCGATGATCGCGACTGAGTGACCGCTTCCAAGTGACCATTCAGGCTCGTGCCGTTCTTCGTCACTACGGCCAGCGAGCCAACCGGTCGGGCTGGCCCGGCCATCGTGCCACCGTTCCCTCACCGAGCAGATGGAACACCTGTCACCAAATCGACAACGCGCTGACTGGGGCGATTGCAGCGATCACGATCGACGAAACCCCGATGAGTCAGGGAGCCACCATTGACATATCCGCAGCAACCTGGGCCCGACGACGCAACTGCGCAGCAGTTTCACCAGCCAGGAGGGCCGTCGCAGACGGAGCCAGCGCTTGGCCCGCCCGTCGCGGCGTCTCGGAAGACAAAGCCACTGCTGTGGATCCTCAGCGGAATTGCCGCCGTCCTCGTCCTTTGCTGTGGGATAGGAATCGTCGGCGCGCTGACCTCGCAGGGAGGTGAGAAGCCGGTCGATAGCAGCGCCAGCGCGACGCCTCGGCCCAGCGTAACCAGTTCGGCCGTCGCCGCACCGGCCGTCGCGCCCACGACCAGTTCAGCGCCGCCGCCCACAAGCGCCGCCCCACCGCCACCGCCCCCGTCCCCGCCTGCTCCGAAGCCGAAGGTCTATACCGGCCGCGGCGACGACGTCATCAAGGTCGGCAATCTCACTGACCTCGCGGTAGTCAAATTCTCCTGCCCTAGATGTACTAGCAACACAGTTCTCAAGTCGGACGGACCGGACGGGCTGCTGGTGAATGAGATCGGCGCCTACACAGGCAAGCGCTGGATCAATCTTGAGGAGGACTCGCTCACCACGGAGTTCGAGGTCGAGACCAGCGGTAAGTGGACCCTGACGATCGGTTCGGTTGGGCAGATGGCGACACAGGCTGCCAGCGGGAAGGCGTCGGGGCGGGGCGACGACGTGATTGTGTTGGGTGGCGACGCCGAGACGGCCAAGATCACCCATTCGAAGGGGCAGGGGAACTTCGCGGTTCACGCCTACAACTTGGAGACGGGGGAGGGTGGGCTACTGGTCAATGAAATCGGCGGGTATTCGGGCACCCGTCCTTTGGAAGCGCCAGCTCTGGTGCAGGTTACCGCCGATGGAAACTGGTCCATCAACCCGGCATGACGCTGATCGAGACAGCGTCAATTGCGTACGTCGATGGCTTAGTTCGGCGCGCACCGGAAGGGCAGGCATGCGTGAGCCTGTCTGCCCTTCCGGCAACTACTGCCGGGCCAGTCCGATGGTGCCGGCCAGGCGGACCACGTCGGCCGCCGTTTGTCCGGCGCGGAGCACGGAGGTCAGCGCTTCCCGGGCGGCGGGGCGGATCCGTGTCTCCGCAGGTGCGATGCGATCGGCGGCGACCAGGGCTCGGCCGGCAGCGCCTGCGTCTCCAGTGTCGAGGTGAGCGTGGGCGATGTCGATCAGGTGGGCTGCCCGGTGTTCGGCGGGGAGCAGGTGCTCCAAGCCTTACCGCTGGTGGCGCTTCGGTGTCTGGTGACGGCCAGTTGGTGGTCGCCGGACCACATCGCGATCAGGGCACGCGCGAGGTCGACCGGGATGGGCCCGAACGCGATGCCGTCGGCGTCGTAGCAGTTGGTGTCGTCGGCGAGGCGAGCTGCGCGCTCGATGAGTTCGCCGGCGGCGGTGGCGTCTCCGCTGACAGCGGCGGCGAGCGCCGCTTCGATCAACAGGGTCCCCGTCACGCCCGGTCCGCCCGGTCGACGGAGGTGGGACGGGGCCAGGTCCAACTGGTGTACGGCGTCAACGGCGGCGGTCGTCGCCAATGGGCCTCGCCGCAGGGCCCGCAGTGCCTGCGCGAGAGAGACCGCCGCCAGGGCGCCACGCCAGGAGTCGCTGCCGGCGGCGCCCATCGCCCGATCGGCGGCCAGCCAGGCCAGGTCGGCCTCGCCGAGCTTGACCAACACCTGAGCGGCGAGCCGGTACACCCGTATCAACAGGTCCGCCGCCTCCTGCGGCTGCGGGTGACAGACCCGGCGGCTGTTGACGAGCAGGTCTGGCAGCAGCCGTAGCAACTGTGGATGATGACCGTGGCGGTACGCCGTCCACGCGTACCCCACCTGGTTGTCGAGCTTGGCCAACGACGGCGTTGGTCGGTCGTCGTTGCGGGAGCCGGGCATGTCGTAGCGAGCGAGGGCCGCGCGGACCCGTTCCACGTCGCCGCTGGTGTCGGCGATCGGCTCGCGCGGCGCAGTGCCGGCAAGCAGGACGTCGGGGGCGACACCGAGGGCCCCGGCGACCGTCTCGATCACCGAGAGTCGATCGAGGGTACGGACGCCACGCTCGACCTTGTCCACCCAACTCTTCGACTTGCGGATCCGGTCGGCGAAGACCTGCTGGCTCATGCCGCGGCGTGCCCGCAGCTCGGCCATCCGTCGCCCGATGGGCGGCTCGTTGCCGTGGCGTCGGCCAGGCCCGGTCATCACTCGCGCTCTGCCGATGGCTGCACGGCGTCGGTGGACTCGCCGCAGCGCGGACACCAGCGGGACTTGACCCGGAAGGCGAGGAGCCCGGCCAGGAAGCCCGGCACCAGGCCGCCGAACACGATCGACAGGGCTTCGGAAGCCATGTGCACGCTCGCTTTCTGGCCGGGTCGGGCCGAGAGGTGTCGCGTCTGCGGCGGTTCGCCGGCTGCTCGCGCTGTGGTGACGCTTTGTAGCCGACACGTGTCAGATTCGCGCATCATGTGATGCAAAGCAAGAAGGCGTGCATGATCGACACGCCGGGCATGTGCTCGACGGCAAAGCGAAAGCGAGCTGGAGTGCAGAATCACGGCATGCCTCGATTTACGCCCGCGACACCGCGCTCCCGCCGACTCGGTCGAGAGCTACGCAAGCTGCGCGAGGCGAAGGGACTGACCGGTGAGGCGACGGCCGAGATCGTCGACTGTTCGCCGTCGCGGATCAGCCGGATCGAGTCGGGTGAGATCAGACCGCGTGCCGGCGACGTGATGGAGTTGCTGGTGGCGTACGGCGTCCGGATCGACGAGGAGCCGGGCACCTCGCTGCTCGACCAGGCGCGGGCGCTGCGCGAGGACGGCTGGTGGCAGCGCCTCGGCGGTAAGTACGCCACCTACATCGCGTACGAGATCGAGGCGGTGGAACTCAAGAACTTCGAGCCGATGCTCGTGCCCGGTCTGTTGCAGACCGAGAGCTACGCCCGTGAGGTCAACGTGATCGGCCGCGAGACCGACCCGGACACCATCGACCAGCGAGTCGCCGCCCGGATGACCCGGCAGGAGGTGTTGCGCCGGCAACCGAACCCACTGCGGATGCACGCCATCCTCTCCGAGGCGTCGCTGCGCACCGAGGTCGGCGGCGCGGACGTGCTGCGTGAACAGCTCGACCACCTGGTCGCGCAGAGTCGGCTGCCGAACGTGACGATCCAGGTGCTGCGCTTCGAAGCCGGTGCTCACCTCGCCGACAGCAGTGGCTTCGTCCTGCTCAGCTTCGAGCAGGACGAGCCGCCACTGGGCTACATCGAAACCCTGGCGGGCGAGCTGTTCCTGGAGTCGGCTCGTGATCTGGCGCGGCTGTCGGCGGCGTACGACAATCTGAAGATGCTGGCGATGTCGCCCGCCGAGTCGGTCACGTTCATCAGGGAGCTGAGCAAGCATGCAACGTAACGCCTGGCGCACGTCGAGCCGTTCCGGCAGCAACGGCCAGTGCGTGGAGGTCCGCGACCGAGGCGCCGGAGTCGACGTCCGCGATTCCAAGGCTCCCGAAGCTGGGCTGTTGAGCTTCACGCCGGCCGCCTGGGACGCGTTCGTCCACACCATCAAGACGAACACCTGCCGCCCCTGAGCCGAGACGATGTGGACGAAGCGTCGTCCCGTCCGCCAGGGGGCGTAGGCGGTCCGCTGGTCAGCCCATGGCGCTGTGTTGCGGTGGGAGCTGCAGTTCGAATTCGATCGTGCGCACCGCCTTCTCGGGGCTGATGTCGAGCGGTTCGGGTCGTCCGGTCTTGTAGCCCTGGGCGAAGTCGACCCCACAGCTCTTCAGGAAGTCCAGGGTCTCCTCGTCCTGGACGTATTCGGCGGCAACACGGATGCCGAGCGTCTGGCAGAGCTCCACCAGCTTCGAGACGACGGCCTGGTCGGCCGGCGACCGGCAGAGGTCGACGATGAACACGCCGTCGATCTTCACCAGGTCCACCGGAAGGTACTTCAGGTGAGCGAGGGCGCCGTAGCCCGTACCGAAGTCGTCAAGGGCGAGGTGGCAGCCGATCTCCCTGATCCCCGTCGCGAAGGCGAGGGCTTCGTTCCGGTTCTCGATGAGGGCGGTTTCGGTGATCTCGAAGGTCAGGCATTCCGGCTTCACCCCGTGTCGGCGGATCGCCTCGGTCACGTAGGTGAGCAGGCCCGGGTCGGCGAGGGACTTGCCGGAGATGTTGACCTGGTAGTGGGAGGTCTGGGCGCCGCGGCCGATCAGTTCGAGGGCATGGTCGATGACCCACTTGTCCACGGTGAGGATCTCGCCGACGCGCTCAGCCATGTCGAGGAAGGCCCACGGTGCCACGGACTCGCCGGTGTCGCTGCGGACTCGCAGCAGGATCTCGTGGCGGGTGACCTCGTTGAGTCGCAGGTCGACGATGGGCTGGGCATAGAGGGCGAACCTGTCGGCGGACACCGCCTGCCGTACCTGCAAACGGCATCTGTCTGTCCGGTCGTCGGTCGCCGTGGGTTCGGTCAGGACGCGGGTCGGGACGACGTTGCGGCGCGCGTCGCGCGCCGCGTGTTCGCCGTCGATGAGCAGGTCGAACCCGGTCGCCGCGATGTCGCTTCCGAAGAGTACGAGGCCCGCCCACGTGTTGAGCCGCACCGTCCGGTGCTGAACGCTGAAAAGGTGGCGTCGGAAGGTGTCGACGATCCGGGCCGCCAGGGTCTCGGGAGGCTCGGCGTGCTCTGCGGTCGGAGCGAGGAGTACGCCCCAGAGGCCGGAGCCGACCAGGCCGCAGGTCACCTCGTCACCGACGGTCGTCCGCAGGAGCTGTGCGACATCCGCCGTCAGTTGGTCGCGGTTCTCGTCGGTGAGCGCCCCGGACAGCCGGCTGGTGGGTTCGGTTGCCACGACGATGAGTGCCCCGCCAATGGTGCGGCGGGCTCGGTCGACCTCGTCGGTCAGCCAGCTGCGGGTCGGCAGTCCGCTGACGAGGTCCAGCGCGCCCAGGTCGGCACACAGCATGTCGGTACGGGTGGCGAGCCGGCGACGTTCCTGCCGGGCGAGTTCGAGCGCTGTGGTGTCCGCGCCGGTGGCGATGATCCCCGACGGTGCGCCGTCGGTGGTGAGGATTTCGATGTGGCAGTGCACGTGCCGCACGGCGCCACTCGGCTGGATCACCCTGAAGGTGACCTCATCGGGGTGGCGGTGTTGCCATGCCGTTCGCACGACCTCGCGAACTCGGTCCACGTCCGCGGCATGGACGAGGCGGGCAAGTGTTCCAGGGGTGAGGCGCAGTGTCCCCGGCGCGTGCCCGAATATCATCGCCATCTCGTCCGACCAGGAGAGACGCCCGGGGTCGCCGATCGTCCAGGTGATCGTGCCGAGCTGTGCGAGCTGCGCGGCACGAGCGACTCTGGTCGCCTCGTCGACGGCCGCGGTCAGCGGGTCGACGAGGTCGGCATCGACGATGATCTCGTATCCGTCGGCGACGGCCAGGTCGTACTCGCTCTGCGCGGCCCGTGCCACGCGGCGGGCACGGGCGAGTTCCAGCGGACTGGGTTGGCTGGTCTCGGCCAACGCCAGAATGTCATCGAGGTCCACGGCTGCCTCCCTGGCGCCGTCGGCCTTCCGAGGCCGTGTAGCCGGCCTCCTCGGCCAGCTCTTGCAGGCGTTTGCGGGCAGCGAGCTTGTAGGAGCGGACGCTGTTCTCGGCCAGTCCGAGGATGCGTGCGATGTCCTGGTTGGAGAACCCCTTGCGAGACATCTGGAACACCTCGGCCTGCCGCGACGGCAGGCGGTGCAGCCAGCTTCGCAGCATCTCCTGCGCTTCCCACACGTCGGAGATATCGGTGTGCGGTGCCGGCGGCAGGTCCTCCGGCGCGAACGCTGCTTCGCGCTGGCGTCGTTGCAGCTCCTTGCGGATCTTGTTGCGAGCCGTGATGATCACCCAGCCGATCGGCTCGGCGTAGGCGCGGATCTTGGGCCACTGGACGCGCCCGTGCAGGTACGCCTCGTTGAGCGCGTCCTGAACCACCTCGCGGTTCCAGCACGCCGCGCGGAGAATCCCCTCCACAGTGTGGTAGCTGTCCTCGGCGAAAGTGGCGAACTCCCTGTCGTGCTCGGCCTTGAGGCGCGCGGCCTCCGCTCTGCGCGCCACTTCACTGTCGACCGGCTCCGGTGTCAGAGCGGCGGTGCCCTCCACCCCGGTCACGCGGCCTCCCTGGTCGCGTCGCGCCGAGCCGAGTCGAGGCTGCCCAGCTCCACCTCGCGATGCCCGTCCCGGTCGCGCTCCACGATCCGCACGACGTCGTGGTTGGCCTCCGCCAGCCTGGTCAGCCAGGTGGCCCGGGCGGCGGTTCGTGCCGACGCCTCACGTTCCTCGTGCAGGCGTGTTCGGTGCGAGACGTATGCGCGTAGCAACCCTGCCGTCGTCCCGGCGATGGCCAGCACCAAGGCCAACGCTCCGTGATCGGAGATGGCCGTCGCCAACGTTTCGTTCATCGTTTCCCCTCATCGTCCCCGGCTAGCTAATTACTATCCGTGGCGAGGGGCGAATGTAGATGTCTGACCGTCCACATTATTGTGTCTTGATCAGCGATCAAGCTTTTACCTGGTAATACTCCCCAAAGTCATGCTACCGGCACGTCCAGCGAGGAGTGGGTGCTCCGGCTGTCGACTTCCATGACGCACCCGTCCGGCTACTCTCGGTAGATTTCTGACCACGCGTGGCGGATGGATCCAACCGACTGGGTCCGCGACTGAGAGCTACCAGCGGGGGGTTAAGGGTGGACCTTGGTTTCCGACTCGTTCAGCCAGCGCCGATACCACCGGGTGAAGTCGAGCGGCGTTCCGTCGTCATCGCGGAGCGGCGAGAAGCCGCCATCGTCGGCGGTGTCGTCAGCCCACATCTGCCCCCGTGCCGGGCCGCTGACGACGAGAGCCTCCCGTAGCGCGCAACCGAGGTGGCACAGGTACAACAACCCGATCGAGTGCTCGGGCTTGAAGACGATGGCGTCATGCTGCTCCGTGTACTCGTCCTCAGCCGCGTTGAACTCGTCCACCGAGTCGTAGTCCGCCTCGTTCGGTGGCTCAGGTAGATCATCGGCCGGGTTGAACGCCTCGGTGTGAGGAAAGGGCTGCCCGAGGGTGTCCAGATCGGTAAGGGTGGCGCCGTCACCCTCCCACTGCCACCGCCCGTTCGCGCGGCGCATGGGGAAGAGCCCGTAAGCCGGCCCCGCGCCTCCCCTTCCCGCCTTCAACAGAAAGGATCGGTAGTCGCCGGGTAGCTCCACCTGAAGCTGCCTCTCGACCTCGGCCAGTTCCTCGGCCAGCAGTGGCGGCTCAAGCTGCCAACCGTGGCCGAGGGAGCCGAAGACATCATCGGCACCGGGCGCGGCGGCCAGCCGCGCGAGCCGTTCGCGGACGTCTGACCAGTCGTGGCGGCGTGTCACGGACGGCACGATACAAGCTGAGTTGGTTCTTGGGGTGCCTCACCTACCTCATGCGACACTGCCGCCCGGCGTGAAAAGATCGCCACGCGCCTGAGCCGGTACACCGATCGAGGACATCGCCTCCACGTACCGTCGGTACGCCTGGGCGGCCTCGCCGTGCCGGCCCGCAGCCGTCAACGTCCGGACGAACTCGCCGTGCACGCCCTCGTCGTAGGGCTCCAATTCCAGGGCGCGACCGAGGTGGCGGACGGTCTCGTCGACGCCGTGTGCCAGCGAGGCCAGCTTGCGTACGACACGCAGGTAGACCCGACGTGCCTCCTCGCGGGTCGAACGGGACCAGTCGTCGTACGGCTCGTCCTCCAGGAAGTCGCCCCGGTAGCGCTGCTCGGCGAGGAGGAGCGTGGCGCGCGCGTCGTCCGTCTCACCGTGCTCTGCCAGCCGGAAGCCGTGTGCGGCTTCGGTGAGGAACTCCTCCACATCCAGCTCGACGTGATCGACGTCGAGCGCCAGGCTGGGATGCGCGGCGATGACGAAGTGGTCGGTCGACGTACGGCGCTCCGGGTCGAGGACACCGCGGAGGGTGGACAGGGCCACGGACAGCCGATGGCTGACCCGCTCCGGGTCCTGGGCGGGCCAGAGCATCTCGCCGAGCTGCTCCCGGGGCACCGCTCGACCCCGTCGGGAGGCGAGGATCCGCAGCAGGTCCCGTGCCTTGCGGGACTGCCATGCGGTGGCCAGCACCTGCGCGCCGTCCACGTACACCTCGAAGCGTCCGAGCGTGCGGACGGTGACCTGTGCGACGCGGCACGGGCCGTGCCGGCGGAGCGTCGGCGGCGGTACACCGGCAGCGGTCAGCCGTTCGGCGGCGAGGAGGGCGTCGACCCGTTCCTGGGGGTCGGCGCCGGGCAGCCTGCTGAGCAGCACCGCGAGTCGGTCCGCGGCCACGGCGGACCTGATGTCGCGCAGGGTCGCCGCCGCCTCCCGCCAGGCTTGACGGGTGTCGTCGACGTCGACGGCGGCGGCCCCGCGAAGCTCCAACGCCTCGGCGAGCGCCGCGCGGTCCCGGTGCAGCCGGGCGGCGGTGGACGCCATCAGCGCCACCGTCGCGGCCCGCTCGTGGTCGCCGATCTCCAGCGCCACCCAGCCGAGCGCGAGTCGGGCGGTCGCCGAGTCGGGGCCGCGTTCCAGTTCGACGGCGCGTTGGGCCAGGGCGAACGCCGCGGCGCCGTCCTCGGCGGCCAGGACGCGGGCCAGTCCGGCGAGCGCCGGCACCTGGATCTGATGGTCGTCGACGGGCTCGCTGGCGCGCAGCGCCTCCTCGTACGCCGCGCGAGCCAGGGTGGTCCGGCCCCGCAGCGCGTGCACGTCGCCGATCCCTACCAGGGGGTACGCCACCTTGCGGGAGCCCATGCGCTGCAGCAGCGGTACGGCGCGTTCGTAGCACTCGTTGGCCTCGGCGAGCTGACCGAGGCGGAAGTAGGCCGAGCCCTCGTTGCAGAGTGCCAGCGCCAGCATCGCGGCGTGCCCGTTGCTGTGGGCCAACTCCACAGCGGGTCGCACCTCGGCCAGCGCTTCGAGGTATCGGCCCTCGCCGACCAGGGCGGACGCACGGTTCGCGCGGATCCGGGTCACCTGGATCGTGTCCCGCGCCGCCTCGGCGGCCCGCAGCGCCCTCTCGTGGTGCTCGTCGGCGGCCGGCCGATCACCACGCAGTTTGGCGTCGAGGGCGAGGGCGGTGTGCGCGGCGGCGAGTGCGGCGTCGCCGCCGACGGCTGTCGCTGCCACGAGGGCGCGTTCGGCGTTGTGCCGGCACGCCTCGGCGTTCCCGGTCGTCCACTGCGCCGATGCGGTCCAGGCGAGCAGCCGCACGTTGTCGGTGGACGGGTGGGGGTCGAGCTGACCGCGCTGGAAGACCTCGAGCGCGGTCTGCGGTTCGCCGCGCAGGTAGTGCACGAGGCCGTACTGCCAGGCGAGTCCGGCCGGGAGGGCCTCCCGCCGGGCGTCCAGTGTGGCGTACACGGCGAGTGCGGCGTCGAAGTCGCCACGCATCTGCAGCGCCTCCCCGTAGAGCAGCCGCAGCCCGTCGGACCGGGCGCGCTCGGGTAGGGCCTGGTAGGCGTCGACGACGGCCTCGGCGCCGCCCGAGGCGATCAGCTCCGCGCCGTGGCCGTCGAGGACCGGCGCCGCCGCCTCGGCGACACCGGATCTGCCGTACGACCGAAGGGCAGGAACAAGGTGGCCGTGCTCGGCGTACCACGCTGCGGCTCTCGCGTGCAGGTGTTGCGTCGCCGCCGGACCCAGGGGCAGACGGCGGCGGGCGACGCTGGCCACGACCGGCACCATCCGGTACGTGTGCCCGCCCGCCGTCACCGGCACGAGAATGCCGGCGCGGGCCAGGTGGTCGAGTTGACGAACACTGTGCCGGTGCCCGAGGACGCCGGCCAGGTCGGGGTGGATCGGGTCGAGGTGCGCCGCGTCCCGCAGCAGTCGGTGGACTTCGGGCGGCAGCTCCGCGAACACCTCCCGCGCCAGGTAGGACTCCAGGAGCGTTCCGGGTTCAGTCGGGTCGTGCCAGTTCGTGCCGGCGGCAGCGGCCGTCCGGGCGGCCAGGGTGACCAGCGCCGGCCAGCCACCGGTCGCGGCGTGGATCCGGGCCGCGAGCGCCGGGTCGGTGAGGCTGTGGTCGGCAGCGAGTACGGACGCCACCTGGTCGAGCGAGAGCCGAAGATCCGTCGGACCGTGCTCGGCGAGCAGCCCCGACTGCCGCTGGGGCAGTGTCGGCGGGTGACGGGTCACCAGGACGACCCTGAGGTGCGGGGGAAGCTGTTCGAGGGTGTCCAGCAGGGTCTGTAGCCGTCGGCGGGAGAGTCGCGGCACGTCGTCGAGGATGAGCCAGCTCGGTTCGCCGGCGGGCAGGTCGATCGCGGATCGGTCGCCGATGGAGGTGAGCCAATCCGGTCCCGCCGTCGCCAGGGCGGCCACATCCGGGCCGTCACACCACCGCGCCGAGCGGTCGCCCAGCCAGCCTCGCACGGCGACGGTCTTGCCGTAGCCGGCTGCGGCGACCACGACCGTGCACCGCCGGCTCCATCCGCGATCCGTCGGGGCGTTCATCGTTTCATTGGGCGCTGTTCCGGCGGCCAGGCATACGGGAGCGTCGCCGTTACGACACCGAAAGCCCAGCGCTTTTGACGCCACCTTGACGACGCTCTGAACCTCGCCTCGAAGGATGTCCCGGACACGCCGAGGCGCGAACCGTCCGGGTCCGCGTCTCGCAATCGATCGGGTGAGGAGTTGTGATGGCAAGAATGCTGTCGGGACGCGCGCTGCTCGCGGTGCTGGTCGTCCTGCCGACGATGGCCGTGTGGAACGCCACGCCGGCCAGCGCCGCCGGCGGGGCGGCCCCACTGGTGTACGACGAGGAGCCCGTGGACCGTGACGTCGAGCTGGCGCGGTTGGGCTACCGCAACGGTGTGCGGGTGGTGTTCTCCCGCGACGAGCTGTCCGGCGACTGGGGCCTTCGTCAGGACGGGGAGATGGGCCGCAACGCGCCCCTGGCGTACGACGACGAGCAGAGCATGTTGCAGACGTACCTGAGCATCACGCCCAGGTCGGTGCCGGTGCCCAGGGTGCTGCTGTCGGAGCCGCCGGCCGGCACGCCGACCCCACCGGAGCTGGCCTACCGGACCATCGTGGCGTCCCCGGTCGTCGCCGACGACCTCGTCGCGCCGACGTCGAGTGGAATGTCCACAGCGGCGACGATGACCTGCTGGGACCTGTACTGGAACTCGTACAACTGGGCCGAGTTCCCCGGCTACCCGAATCCGTCGTCGGTGTGGCACCCGGCCAGGACGTACTACGCGTCCGACTTCGGCGGCATGAAGATGTACGCCTACAGCTACCTCGCCAACTGCGGTGGGTACGCCCGGCACCGGATCTACTACAAGTCGTTCGGCGAGTACTACAAGCACCACGACTACGAGGTGGCGTACGCCCACTGGCAGGCGGTCAAGAAGGGTTCGGTGCACCGTTACCGCAAGGTGCACTACGACGGGACGTGGGGGGACACCCGCAACGGCAAGTACACCGGCTGACGACCCAGGTCAGCCGTCGATCGTGTCCATTGCGCGACGAACAGATCGAGCGGGCCGGGCTCCGGATTTAGCCTGATTCGGTGATCTCGATGGCTGGCACGGGCGTACGGGTCCGGCTGCTCGGACCGGTGGAGGTGGTCGTCGGCGACGGGCCGCAGGCGGTCAACGGCCTGCGCCGCAGGGCGGTGCTGGCGACGTTGGCGCTGCACGCGGGTCGGGTGGTGAGCGTCGACCGGCTGATCGACGTGGTCTGGGGCGACGACCTGCCGGCCACCGCCGCGAACACGTTGCAACGTCACGTCTCCTACCTACGCGGAGTGCTCGGCGAGCCTGGATCGATCGTGGCGCGCCAGCCCGGTTACCTGCTCGACACCGGGCCGGAGTCCACTGACGTGCAGGCCGCCGAGCGTCTCCTCGACCTGGCCCGGCGGACGACGGACCCTAACGAGCGGGTGGAGCAGCTGACCGCAGCGGTGGCGCTGTGGCGTGGACCGCCGTTGGCCGACGTGGCCGGGTCCCCCTGGCTCGAGGAGCAGGCGGAACACCTGGCGCGCCTGCGGTTGGAGGCCGAGCGGGCACTCGCCGAGGCCCGGCTGTCCCTCGGCGAGCACGCTCGACTGGTCCCCGGGTTGGAACGGCTCGTCCGGGAGCACCCGTTCGACGAGCAGCTGCACGCGCAGTTGATGCTCGCCCTGTACCGCGACGGCCGCCAGGGGGAAGCGGTCGCCACGTACCGGCGGCTGCGCGACACGCTCCGGGAGAACCTCGGCATCGACCCGAGTCCGCGGCTGCGCGATCTGGAGTGCGCGATCCTGCGCCAGGACACGGCGATCGCCGCGCCCGCACCGACTGCGCCGCCCCAGGTGCCGGTGGCGGCGCAGCTGCCGCCTCCCGTGCCGACGTTCACCGGACGCGACGCGGAACTGGCCGCCCTCGACGCGCTCGTCGACAGGGGTGGCGCCGTCGTGATCTCCGGTACCGCGGGGGTGGGCAAGACCGCGCTCGCCGTGCACTGGGCGCACCGTTCGGCCGAGCGTTTCCCGGACGGGCAGCTCTACGTGAACCTGCGCGGCTTCGACCCGGGGGCCGCACCGACCGAGCCGGCGCGGGCGCTGCACGGGTTCCTGGAGGCGCTCGGCGTGCCGGCGGCCCGGATGCCGAGCGACCCGGACGCGATGGTGAGCCTGTACCGGACCACAGTCGCGGGCCGGCGTCTCCTCGTCGTGCTGGACAACGCGCGCGACGCGGAACAGGTCCGGCCGCTGCTGCCCGGCTCACCGGACTGCCTCGCGGTCGTCACCAGCCGCGACCAGCTCGTCCCGTTGGTCGTCACCGAGAGCGCCCAACCGGTGCCCCTCGACCTGCTGAGCCCCGGCGAAGCCCGCGACCTGCTGGTCCGTCGACTCGGGGAGCGCCAGGTCGCCGCCGAACCCGCCGCGGCGAACGACATCGCCGAACGGTGCGCGCGGCTGCCCATCGCCCTGGCCGTGGTCGCGGCCAGAGCCGCCACCAACCGGCACTTCTCGTTGGCCGCCGTCGCCGGCGAGCTGCGCAACCTGGACGCCGTCGCCGGCGAGCTGAGCGACCTGGACGCCTTCGACGGGGGAGACGAGGCCACCGACGTCCGGGCCGTGTTCTCCTGGTCGTGCAGGACGCTCAGCCCACCAGCGGCCCGGCTGTTCCGGCTGCTGAGCCTGCACCCCGGCCCGGACGTCTCCGCCCCGGCCGTGGCGAGCCTGGCCGGCGTCGCCCCGCCGGCGAGTGGTCCGGTGCTCACCGAACTGACCCGGGCGAACCTCTTCACCGAACACACCTACGGGCGTTACGCGTTCCACGACCTGCTACGCGCGTACGCCGCCGGCCTCGCCGACGAGGCCGAACCACCGGCCGAACGTGCTGCCGCCGTCCACCGGCTGCTCGACCACTGCCTGCACACCGCCCACGCCGCCGACCTCGTGCTGCACCCGCACTTCAGCGAGATCAGCCTCGTGCCGCCGAGGGAGGGCGTGACGCCGGAACGACCCCGGAGCAAGGCGGCCGCCACGGCGTGGTTCACCGCCGAACTCCCCGTCCTGCTCGCCGCCGTACCCCTCGCGGCGCGATCCGGCTTCGAGGGTCACGCCTGGCGGCTCGCGTGGACCATGGCCGGCTTCCTGCACCGGCAGGGGCACTGGCAGGACTGGCTCGGTACGCAGCGGATCGCTCTCGCCGCCGCGTCCCGCGTCGGCGACCAGGCCGGGCAGGGCCACGCGCACCGCAGTCTCGGGCTCGCCTGCTCCCGGCTCCGCCGGTACGACGAGGCCGACGACCATCTGCGGCGGGCGTTCGACCTGTTCACCGTCGTCGGCGACGACGCCGGGCGGGCACACACGTGTTTGAACCTCGGGCAGCTCGCGGAGCGTCAGGGGCGGTACCAGCATGCCCTCACCCATTCCCGGCGGGCGTTGACCCTGTTCCGGGGGATCGACAACCGGGCCGGGCAGGGGTACACCCTCAACGCGGTCGGTTGGCAGGAGGCACTGCTCGGCGACTACCACCGCGCCCTGGAGTCGTGCGGTGCGGCGCTGGGGATGTTGCGGGAGGTGGACGACGTCCAGGGGCAGGCCGACACCTGGGACAGCCTCGGCCACGCCCATCACCAGCTCGGCGACGACCGGCGGGCGATCGCCTGCTACGAGCAGGCCCTCGACCTCTTCACGCAGGTCCAGGACCGCTACGCCGAAGCCAGCACGTACGCCAATCTCGGTCGCAGCCACCGTGCCCTCGCCGACTTCGGCGCCGCCCGTGCCGCGTGGCGTCGGGCCCTGACCATCCTCGACGACCTCGGCGATGCCGACGCCGAGGCGATCCGCGTCGACCTCGCACAGCTCGACGCCGCCCAGCTGCACTGACGCACCCGCTTTCAGCGGGCTTTCCGGGCCGTTTCAGCGGAGGCCGGCACCCTTCGAGCACCAGTTTCCCTCTCCAGGAATGGAGTGTTCGATGAGTCGCTTGGCACGCTGCCTCGCGGTGGTCGGGGTGGTCAGCGCGATGGTGCTGACCGTGTCCTCCGCCGCCGTGGCCCAGACCGACAAGCCGCCGCGCAAGGGCACCGACTGTGTGGTCCAGTACGTCGACGAACGCGGTGGAGTCGACCGCACCGAGACCGAGCCCGACGGTCGGATGCACGGCGTGTTCCGCTGCCTCGGCGGGCAGTGGACGTACGCCTGGGAGCCGTTCGGCCCGGACGACCTGATCAGGGCCGCCGAGATCCAGATCGACCCGTCCGGTGCCGTCTCGGTCCGGCGGTTCACCGGTCCCGCGCTCGGAAACGACCTCACCCTGGGCGAGATCGCCGGCATCGCCCGAGCCGTCAGCGGCAGCCAAGAGGTGCTGATCGACCGCGCGGTCGTGGCGGTCGACGACGGCAAGGAGCGGACCCCGGAGCAGGTCGCGGCGTTGCTGGCCGGCAAGGACGACACCGGTGTACGCGTGCTGGGCACCCTCGACAAGCCGGATCCCGCCATGTCGACGAAGGACGTCGTCGACGGGGTCGGCGGCACACCGGAGACGACCGTCGTCTACTTCAGCCTCTGGGGCGCGATCAAGTCGGTCTTCGCCTGGATCGTCGACACGATCGGCGAGATCGGCGAGTGGATCGACGACCACTGCGAGTGGGGTTCCCCGAACACGACGGGCGACCTGGTCACGTGTCGCTGGTAGCCCGGCCGACAGCGATCACCGAGACAGCGGAATGAGGACACGATGACAGCTCTGCGGACCGTCACCAGGCGCGCCACCATCGTCACGACCGCCCTGATCGTCGGGCTGACAGCTTCGTACGCCCCGTCACACGCCGCCGGGGACGAGGCCCGGACGACGGTCACCGACCACCCCGGTGCTCCGGGGACGATGCTCCACCAGCTCGAGGACCTGACCGGTCGACCCGTCGGCGACCTGGACACGGTGCTGGCCGTCGACACCGGCGGCCGGAACCTCACCGACGACCAGCTCGAAGCGCTCGTCGCCGGTAGGGAGGTCGACGGCGTCAAGGTCGTCGGTACGATGCCGGGCAGCCGGGACATCCTGGGCACGACCATGGCCGACCTCGCCGACGGCACGTACGACGGCAGAGGTGAGAGCGGGACGGCGACGTCGCTGATCTTCGCCTCGTCGGTGCCCGGCGGCCGGAACTGGTGCCTGACCATGTGCGTCGCCAGCGGCAAGTCCGTCTGGGAATGCCTCCTGGCGAGCCGGGGAGGCGTAGAGACCTTCACCCTAGACCTGGCCGGTGAGACCACTGTGGGTGGCACGAAGGCGGCCTTCGAGAAGGTCAACGGCGTGGCGGTCGACGGGCCGTCCACGGTGGAAACGTTGACCGGTGACGGCGAGCCGTCGGCGGACGAGATCCAGACCCTCCTGGACGGCGGGGACATCCCGTCGCTGCGCCGGGTGGCGACGCTGGACCGGCCGGACCCGGGGTGGGCGCTGGCCGACATCGCCGAGAAGTCCGGCGTGCCGTACGCGAAGACCAAGGCCCACATCTTCACCTTCAGCCTTCCCTTCCTCGGGAAGTTCCTCGCGGTCTGCATCTCGCAGGATGACGGGAAGACGTGGAAGTGCTCCGCCCGCCAGTGGGACGGGTTCTAGCGGTAGGACCTCCACCTCCGTCCGGGCCCTGCCGTGCGGGGTCCGGACGGTGTCGGGTCGGCACCGACCCCGGGGGACGACAATCCGGGTAAGAATTCTTCCGGCGCTCCGTCGAATCTGCGACGAGCCGTTCGTAGACCAGGCGAGGGGCGGCCGAAGAGGGCCGCCGGAACAAGGGAGTCATGCGATGGCGCGGTATCTGATCTCGTTCAACGACGGCGCGATGGACCACATCCCCGCCGCGGACTTCCCCGACGTGGGCAAGGCCGCGCACGCGGTGAGCCAGGAGGCCGTGGCCGCCGGCGTGTGGGTGTACGGCGGTGGCCTCGAACGGCAGCAGGCGAGCATCGTGGCCACCGACGGCACTGTCACCGACGGCCTCTTCCCGGAGACCAAGGAGGTCATCGGTGGTCTCACGATCGTCGACGTGGCCACCCGCGAGGAGGCTCTCGAGTGGGCCGCCAAGATGGCCGCCGCGTGCCGGTGCGCACAGGAGGTCCGCGAGATCATGCCGGACCCCGAGGTCGACGCGATGCTCCGCGAGACGGCCGCCCGGGGCTGACACATCCCTGCCGACTCAACCTCGGGCGTCGTCGACGGCGTCTCACAGTGCATCCGCCCCGCGTACGCGGGGCGGATGCGACCTGGAGGTGGCGTGAGTCGGCACGAGGACGACGAACAGTTCCGACTGTTCGTCCAACGGCAGTGGGGATCGTTGCTCCGAACGGCCTACCTGCTCACCGGCGACCGGGGGACAGCCGAGGACCTGACGCAGTCGGCGTTGGAGAAGACCCATCGGCGCTGGGGGCGGGTGCTGCGCAGGGACGCCCCCGAGGTCTACGTACGCCGGGTGATGGTCAACACGGCGATCTCCTGGCGACGTCGACGGCGGCCGTTGGAGGTGCCCCTGCTGACCTCCGACAGCACACCGGCGCATGACGCGTACGCGCAGGTGGAGCAGCGTCACCTGCTCCTGGCCGCGCTGCGACGGTTGCCGCCGAGGACCCAGGCGGTGCTCGTGCTGCGCTACTTCGAGGACCTCAGTGAGGCCGACACCGCAGCGGTCCTCGGTTGCTCCGTCGGCTCGGTCAAGAGCCAGGCGTCGCGTGGGCTGGCCCGACTGCGGGCCGATTTCGTCCCGCCCGCGGCACAGCCCCCCGTACGGCTCGAGGAGGAACTGGCATGACCGAGGACTTCGCGGGTTCGACGCTCGGTTCCACGCTCCGGCAGGCGGCGCACGGAGTCGACGTACCCGAGGATCCGTGGCCGACGTTCGCGCGCCGCGAGCGACGCCACCAGCGGACGCGGCTGATCCGGACGGCGGTGGCCGCCGCGGTCGGGGTCGCGCTCGTCGGGGTCCAGGCCAACGTGGTGCCGCTGCCCGGATGGGCGCCGGGCATCGCGGTCGCCGCCGCCCCGACCGCGCTCCTCGACGCACCGCCACGGGGCGCGCTGGTCGGTGACCACGCCTGGCTGGATGCGCTGCGCAAGCGCATCAGCGCCGAGCCGCCGGTGCGGACCGACACCCCGGTGGGCAGGTGGAGGGTCGACAGCGACCGGATCCGCCTGGTCTACGGCAGCGACCAGCCGGGCCACCGGGTCGCGCTGGTCGCGGTGCCGCTGCGGCTGGGCCTGCTGACCAGGGAGACCCTGGTCTGGTACGTGGGTCCGGCCGGCGGCAGCGCCGACGAGATGCGCTACGGCGGCCACAGCGAGAGCGCCGACGACCCGGTGATGACACTGATGCAGGGCGGTCCCGGCGGATTCGCTGTCGTCGTCGGACCGGTCGACTCCACCGTGTCCATCAGCGGCGAACCTCGGTACACGGCAAGGGGCACGCTGGAGTACGAGAACCGCGCCACGGCTGACGACACCGGAGTCGGGTTCGCCGTCCTGCCCGCCACGCCGCTTCCCAACGAGCCGGTGGTCCGGGTCAGCCGAAGCGACCGGGTGTTCTTCCAGGGCGGCCTGGGCGGTGGCCCGTACGCCGCGATCGACCCCACCGGGCCGGAGATGGACGCCCTGCTGACCGCCGCCCGGCAAGGTGCTTCGCTCGACGACGCCAGCCTGCGCACCTTCGTGGAGAAGGCACTACAGGACAGTCGCCTCCCGGCCGCCGGCACGACCGTACGGGTGCGGTGGTCGGGCAGCGCGCACGGCCAGGCCGCCGCTCTGCTCACCGTGCAGCCGGCCGGCGGGGGAGTGATCGCGTACGCGATGCACGGCGACGAACGGACCGGCTGGTGGACCGATCTGCGGCTGCTGCTGCCGGCCGAGGGCGTCGACAGTCGTCCGCTCGGCTGGCGGGTTCGGGGCGACGACGGCACCCGCACGCCGACCGGTCAGGTACGGGTGATCGCCCCGCCGGGAGCGGCCCGCGTCACGATCACGGTGGATGGCGCGCCCCCGGCCCCGGTGACCCTCGACGCGTCGAACGCCGGCAGCGCCTCCGTGCCCCCGGACCAGCCGGCGACCCTCACCGCGTACGCCCCGGACGGCAGCGTCCTCGGTGTCACCCCGTTGCCGCCGGGCGAGGCCGACATGTCGGGCCTGCCGGGGGACCGCCCAGCCACCCGGGTGACCCCCTGAGGCGCGGCGTCCGGCCGAGCCGTCCGAGGACGGCTCGGCCAGGCGGGCAGGCCCGGACTTGCTGCCGCTGGCCCACCTGGCCGGGCGACGCCACTCGCCGGCCCGAGCACCTTCCTCCTCCGAACAAGTCCGAACAGGCCCGTGAGCAGCCCGGACAGGTGTACGTCAGTTCGGAACAGGCGTCGACGGTGGCGGTCGCCGAGCCGACGTCAATACGCTGAGATCCGGTCACCTCTGGCGCCGGCCATGCGAGATCGGGTGACGAGTTCCGCCTGCTACGGGGGCCCCGAGCACGTCCCGCTGTCCATCTGACAGCCCACCTGTTCGAGTGAGGAGAGAATCCATGCGAATTCGTCGTGTCGTGTACGCAGTGGCGATCGGAGCCCTGCTGGCGGTCGGTGCGATGGCCGCGCCGGCGCAGGCCGGTGGTGTCTCGGAGGAGCCCGTCGTGACCACGATGGGTTGGGACTACCCCGACTGACACCGCGGGGGGAATGCGGGCGGGCCGTTGTCTCGGGGGACTCCGGCCCGCCCCGCACGACCCGGCCGGCGTCTCACGACGTGGTGGTGACGCTCTCCGGCCGGTTCGCGGTGATGCGGTGGCGGCGCACCGGGTACAGCATGGGGTGGGAGATGCCCCAGGCCGCGCCCTTGCAGACGAACTCCTTGTAGCGGGCCGCCAGCTTCCCCGTGAGGAGGGACGGCTTGGCCCGGTCGTCGGCGGTCACGTACTGGATGATGCCGTCGTGGCGGCCGAGGCTGATGCACTGGTTGAAGTAGCGCAGCGGAGCCTTCGGGAACCTCGACCGGCCGGTCAGCCGTGCGGCGATGGCGTCGGCGGCCTGCCAGGCCATCGGGACTCCCGAGGCGCAGGACATCCGCAGCGGCTTGCCGCCCGGCCCGTCGGCGAGGCCGGCGTCGCCGACGGCGTACACGTCGGGGTGCGAGACCGACCGCATCGTCTCGTCGACGATGATCTGCCCGGTCGCCGCGACGGTGAGGGTCGTGGCGGCGGCGATCGGGTGCACGGCGAACCCGGTCGTCCAGACCGTCACCTCGGCCGGGATCTCCCGGCCGTCGCCGGTGACCACTCCGGTCGCGTCGACCCGGGCGATGTCGGCGTGCTCGTGCACGGTGACGCCGAGCCGGTCGCAGACGCCGCGCAGGTGCCGCTGCGCCTTGTCGTTGAGCCAGTCGCCGAGGCCGCCCCGGGTCGCGAGCGCGACGTCGAGGTCCGGCCGGGCCTCGGCGATCTCGGTGACCGCTTCGAGGCCGGTGAGGCCTCCGCCGACGACGAGCACGGTCCCGCCGGCCGCGAGGTGGGCGAGGCGGTCACGCAACCGCAGCGCCGCCGGCCTGCTCGCGATGTCGTACGCGTGCTCCGCGACGCCGGGGACGCCGTGGTCGGCGGCGGTGCTGCCCAGGGCGTAGACGAGCGTGTCGTACGCGATCTCGTCGTTGCCGTGCTCGTCGGCCAGCGCGACGGTCCGGCTGTCGACGTCGACGGCGGTCACCCGCGCCTGTCGGACCGTGACGCCGGTGCCGGCGTAGACGTCGCGGAGCGGGCGGTGTGCGAGGTCCTGCCCGGTGGCGAGCTGGTGCATGCGGACCCGCTCGACGAAGTCGGCGTCGGCGTTGACGACGGTGATCTCGGTGTCGTCGGGGTGCAGTCGCCGGGCGAGGCGTCCCGCGGCGACGGCTCCGCTGTAGCCGGCTCCCAGGACGACGATGCGGTGTCTCATGGTGGCGCTCCTGTCTCTGCGGTGGTCGCTTCCTGAACCGGGCAGCGACGCGTTTCCTGACAGGAGTCGGCTATGAGCTGGGTCACCAGACGCGGAAGAAGGCTTCCCGGTGCGGGGCCGCGGCCCACTGACGGCTGGCGCGGGCAAGCTTGTCGGGGTTGACCTGGTTGTGGATGGCCGCGACGCCGTCGGGCGTCACGTCCAGGGACATGACGCCGATGACCCGGTCATCGATCACCACCACCACGGCCGGAGCGCCGTTCGCGGCGGCGATGTGCACTGTGGGACTGCCGCCGACCAGGTCCCGCTTGACGTCGGCGGGCTTGAAAAGGCCACGCAGGAACTTCGCCACCGCCATCGCACCGGTGATCGAGGACCGGGCCGGGATCTTGCCCCCGCCGTCGGCGGTGCTCCGGACGTCGTCGGTCAGCAGTTCCACCAGCCGCTGGATCTCGCCGTTGTTGGCCGCCGTCAGGAACTCCGCGATGATCTTCTGGGCGGTGGCGCGGTCGACCTCCGTGCGGGCCCGCTCCGCGGCGACGTGCTGTTTGGCCCGCCGGTAGGTCTGCTGGCAGTTCGACTCGGTGCGGCCGACGATCTCGGCGATCTCAGCGTGCGAGTAGCCGAAGGCCTCCCGCAACACGTACACCGCGCGCTCGTTGGGGGAGAGCCGCTCCAGCAGGGTGAGCACCGCCATCGAGACCGATTCACGCTGCTCGGCGGTGTCGAGCGGGCCGAGCATCCGGTCTCCGGCGAGGACCGGCTCGGGAAGCCAACTGCCCACGTAGGTCTCGCGCCTGGCCCGCGCCGAGGTGAGCTGGTTGAGGCACACGTTGGTGAGCACCTTCGTCAGCCACGCCGCGGGCGTCTCGACGTGCCCCCGATCGGCGGCCTGCCAGCGCAGGAAGGTGTCCTGCACGGCGTCCTCGGCGTCGCTCGCCGAGCCCAGCAGGCGATAGGCGATCGCCTCCAGACGAGCCCGGGAGCGCTCGAACAGCTCGACCTCGTCCGGACTCAGCGGCATGACTAGACAGTATCCAGATGGTGCGGCGGACCGGTCGTACCCTTGCCGCCGTGACCGCCGACTCGCTACGCCGCGCTCTCACCGCCCCCGGAGATCCTCCACTGCGGCCCCTGCCCGACCAGGTCGCCGCCCTGCTGGAGACCCTGCACGCGCCGCCGCGTCTGGCCGCGCACCTGCGGGCCGTGCACGACGTCGCAGTGCAGCTCGCCGATGCGGTAGCGGATCGGTTCCCGCAGCTCCCGTTCGACCGCGAGGCGGTGCTCTTCGGCGCGGCGACCCACGACATCGGCAAGATCCGGCACCCGGAGGAACTGTCCGGACCCGGATCGGCCCACGAGCCCGCCGGTTTCGAGCTGCTGTCGCGGCACGGTGTCGCCGAGTCGCTGGCCCGCTTCGCGCGGGACCACGCCTCGTGGCAGCAGGTTGGCATCGGCGTCGACGACCTACTGGTCAGCGTGGCTGACAAGGTGTGGAAGGGGAAGCGGGTCACCGATCTGGAAGGGCTGCTCGTGGACCGGTTGGCCGACGCCACCGGCCGTGAACGCTGGTCGGTGTTCCTCGACCTGGACGACATCCTCGACCGGATCGCCGCCGACGCGGACCGCCGACTCGCCTTCCAGGCCACCCATCCGGTACGCGGCTGATCCCGTCATCTGGTCGCCGGGGTCCGGTCCCGCTCCGCCGAGCCGCGCACCGGCCGGGGCGTCAGCGAGCTGTGGAACACGGCGACCGCAGCTGTCAGGCAGAGCAGCACGGCGGCCACGAGCGGCGGGCGGGCACCGAGGTGCACGGCCGCCGAGCCGAGGGGGATCGCGGCGACGAGCGGCCCGAACATCGCCGTGTTCGCCGTCGCGGAGACCCGACCCAGCAGAGCCGGCGGCGTGTGCGTCTGCACGGCGGTCACCGCCGCGACCAGGGTCCAGGGCAGGCCCACTCCGGCGACCACCGCTCCGGCGACAGTGGCCGGCCACCATGGCAGGCAGCGGGCCAGACAACCGACGGCGAACAACACCGTCCCGGCGACGCCGACGGCGACCGGTCCGAGCCGGGCGATGATCCGACCGACGAACAGTCCACCGGCGATGGAGCCGGCCCCCTGGGCGCTGGCCAGCACCCCCAGGAATGTCGCCGCTAGGCGCAGTTCCGTGACGACCATCGCGTAGATCGCCGCGGTCGTGAAGCCGGACATGGCGATCGAGACGGCCGCGAGCACGATAGGCAGACGCGTTGCCCGCTGTCCGAACAGGACCACCAGTCCGGTACGCGGGCCGCCACCGTGCCGCGCGGGCCCGCCGGGAGGTGTCCGGTGCAGGCGGAGCACCGCGTACAGGAGCGCGACCAGGACGGGCATGACCGCGCTGAGGACGACGACGGCGTGACCGCCGCGCCAGGCGTAGAGGCCCGCGCCGACCAGGGGAGCGACGAGCTTCATGCCCTCCTGCGCGCTGGAACGCCACCCGTTGACGTCGCCGAGCTCCGTCGTCGACAGAGCGGACGGCAGCAGCGCCGTCTCACCCGCGTCGATCAGCACGTAGCTGATGCCGTAGACGCAGGAGACGGTGAAGATCAGCCAGGTCTGTTCCGGCCCTCGTACCGTGAGGAGCGTCAGCAGGGCGGCGGCCAGCAAAAGGTTGACGGCGATGACCAGCGGCCGTCGGGGCGCCCGGTCGAGCAGACCGCCCAGCCACGGGCCGGCGAGCACCGGGGCGTACACGCAGAGCCCGGCGAGGGCCGCGAGGCTCGTCGAGCCGGTGAGGTCGAGGATCCAGATGCCGGCCACCAGAGACATGGCGCTGCTGCCGAAGCCGGACAACAACGAGATCCCCACGAACAGTCCGGGGTTGCGCCGCATCGGCCCTCCAGGTTGAGTCGGGACGACTCACATCCTGGTTCTTGAGTGCGGTCCAGGCAACACTGTCAATTTTTGCTTGACAGAGCGGTATGGATCTTCGCCGCGGCGGATCGAGCCGGTGGCGGCAGCGGTTCGCCCGCTTCGGCGAGGTCCGTGGCGAGATGCCGGGCAAGTTCGTACAGTGCGCCGGGAGTGGCGTCCAGGGCTGCCTCCACAGTGCGCCGGACGAGCGCCGCCCGGCCGAACCGTGCGTCCCAGCGGCGATCCGCGGCGATCCACCTGCCCAGGTCCGCCACGGCGTTGCGCAGTGCCACGATCTGCGGTGAGACGTGGAGGTCGTGTTGCTGACGTCGGGCCCGCCGAGCGGTCACCAGGCGCTGTCGACGCTGTTCGGCGGCCTGGCGACTGCCGAGGCCCAGGGCTGCGGCGATCTGCCCCCACGTCGCGCCCTCGTGGCGCGCCCGGTCGATGAGGTCCAGCTCCTCCTCGTCCAGACGGGCGCGAGCGATCCGAACGTTCGCCAGGCGGGCCAGCTCCGATGCCACGTGTCAACGTTACATTGACACCGTGCTGGCTCCACGGCGTCGGACGACAGCCGCCGTGCGCCCATCGGGTGCGCTGATCAGCGCCGGAGGTCGCCTAGGGTGAGGCCTGTGAGCGCGGAGGGTGTCGGCATACACATGCCCGCTGTTGTGACGCTCGACGACGTGGCGGCGATGAACGCTGCCGATTCGAATGGTCACCGCTACGAGACCAGCCCCGAGGGGGTCCTGTCGGTCACGCCCCCGTCCGATTCGGAACACACCATGATCGCCAGTCGCCTCTTCGCCTGGCTGATCATGGCTGGCTGGCCCGCCGAGCAGGTGCTCCAGGCGGCCGGCGTCCGCATTTCCGGTCCGGACGGTGACGGCGGGCGCATTCCCGACCTGAGCGTCTGGCGTAAGCCGCCGATCCGCAGTGTCTGGGCCGCTGTCGCCGACATCGTGCTCGTCGTGGAGATCGTCTCGCCGGGCTCGGAGGCGATGGACTCGGTGACCAAGGTCCGCGAGTACGCCTCGGCGGGGATTCCGCAGTACTGGGTCGTCGATCGGGACAGCGCGCAGACCGTCACCCTGCACCGGCTGAGCGGGAGTGGCGCTTACGAGGCGCAAGCGCGGATGCCACTGGCCTGGCTGCTCCAGACCGTCCCCGCCGATCACCTCGACTGAGCGCCCGCACCGGGGCACTCGACGCGGGTCCTGCCGGTGGCCTTGTCACAAACCGGACAAGACGGTAAAGCCCCTGGTAGAGCACCCTTGGAGCAGGTGGAGGTAGACGGGTGGCGGGCCACATCCTGATCCTCCGGCCCCGGCGGGACACCATCGTCCCGTACCGGCGCCGCCCTCACCCAGCCCGGCCTCGACGCCGAGGCGGTCACGGCACAGATGCCGTGCCGGTCACGTGCACGACGGGCCCGGGCTGCCACTGACACCCCTGCGGGCGCCCGCAGCGGTGCCTCCGCCCACCGGGACAGGGACGTCAGCACCGCCGGTAGTCAGGCGACGCCTCCCACCGGTCGTGCCTGCCGTCCCCGTGCCCCGCCGGCCTTTCGCACCGTGGACCCCGCCGGGTCCGGCGTCGCTCGACCGCGCGCCGAAACCTGGCGACCGAGCCAGAAAGGGCCCGACATGGCCGCTCCCACCGCAACCGCAGCCCTGAACGCCACCGTCTTCGCGCCGGGCGACCAGATGCTGCTGACCGTCACCTACTCGGACGCCGACACCAAGCCGCTGACCGTCACCATCGTGGTCACCGACGCGCAGGGCAACAGCAGCGCGCCGGTCAAGGTCACCGCGGTCATCGACCCGCTCACCGTGACCGTCACCGACAACTCCGGACGTACCTGGACCCGCGTCTCCGACAACGGCTCCGTGGCCGTGTATCGGTCGGTGGCGTGATGCCCCGGGTCACCGTCCAGGTCCGCGACGCCGGTGGGAACACCGCGACGGCCGGCGTCGACTACAGCCTGGCCCAACAGCAACCCGTACTCGGGGGCTACTACCTGTCCGGGGGCGCGGACCCGACCGCCGACATGGCCGGCGGCAACTTCCGGTCGCTCACCCAGTACCGCAGCTTCGCCGACGGCTTCACCTTCCCCGGCTACAACCGGCCCTGGCTGGTCAACCTGGGCAAGGCCGGTGTGCAGATGAACATGGTCCTGGAGTTGAAGCACTACGGCGCGCCCAACCAGGGGCCGCAGAGCTTCACCGTGGACGGTGTCAGCTACACGGTCCCGGCGCCGTCGATGACCATTCAGCAGCGACCCGGCACGACCTTCCCGAAGGCGTACGGCTACGAACAGGTGATCAAGGGGCAGTGCGACGGGTTGTTCGCCCGTGCCCTGTCGCAGTACCGGACGCTCGGCTTCGGGGTGAACATCCAGCTCGCCTCCGAGTTGGACACCGATCACGAGTTCGGCACCACCGAGGGCGGCAAGGCGTACACCTGGGCCGAGTCGGACGCCCGGGCGGTACAGGCGATCAACTACATCATCACCTGGTTCAAGGCGCGGTCGCTGCCCGCCAACACCACGTTCTCCGTGGGGCTGGGTGGTTTCGACCGGGCCTGCTTCCAGCGCACCCACCCGGAGTCGCTGATGGCCCGCCTCGACTTCCTCCAGTGGAACGCGTACGGCACCGACGCCAGCCACACCGCGCTGGCCCGGTTCCGTCGCACCAAGGACTGGGCGGTGGCCGATCTCGGCCCGGTGGCGCTGTCCCGGCCCGTGATCATCGCGGAGTGGGGGGTGCGGGTGGCCGAGATCCCCAACCAGGCCGCCTGGATCGCCACCGTGCCGGCGGCGATCGCCCAGCTCAACGCCGAGCGCGGGCCACGGATCGTGCGCACCAACTACTTCAACTCGGGCTGGGGCACGCTGGTCCCCAAGGCCACCGGATTGACGGCGCTGCGCGAGGCGTACGCCAAGCGGCCGTACGTCTGACCGGTCCCCGGCGGCTCCGGGTTGCCGGGGTCGCCGGGGCGACGCCGGTCAGCCCTCACCGAGCCGTTCGGCGTACGCGTCGCGTAGCTCGGACCAACCGAAGTCCTTGGCCTCCGCGCCACGGATCGGGCCGATCGGGTCACCGTCGAGCAGACGGTCGGCGACGTCGAGGCAGAGGTGCCAGCCGGCCGCGACCATCGGCAGCATGCCCTGGTCGGCGACTGTGTGTCGCAGGGTGAGCCGGGTGCCGTCGCCCAACGGGCTCAGCTCCCAGCGCAGCAGGTCGTCGCCCCAGGTGTACTCCAGCAGGTGTGGCGGTTCGGCCCGGCGTACCGTCGTCGGGTCCTCCTGGGTGGCCTCGCCGTCGACGAGGGTGAGCACGGCGGCGCCGGTACTGCCGAGGTCGCGGTCGGCGAGGAACGGCGCCCACTGCGCGAGCTGGGTCGGGTTGGTCAGTGCCGCCCAGACGGTGGTGGGCGGATGTCGCAGGTCGCGGACGAAGACCAGGGTCGCGCCGTCGCCGGTCGGCTCGGTGCGTACCTCGGCGGGTGGGCTCGGGCGGAACGCGTCGCGGTCCATTCACTGCTCCTGACTGTCGAGGTGCTTTTCCAGGGCGTCCAGGTGTCGGGCCCAGAGCCGGCGGTACGGGTCCAGCCAGCCGTCGACGGCCCGCAGTGGGCCGGGATCGAGGCGGTAGATCCGCTGTCGGGCGGCCGTCCGGCAGGTGACGAAGCCGGCGTCACGGAGCACCCGCAGGTGTTTGGAGACGGCCGGCTGGCTGGCCCCCAGGTTTTCGACCAGCTCGCCGACGCTGCGTTCGGCGTCGCGAAGCTGATCGAGGATCCGGCGCCGGGTGGGCTCGGCGAGGATGGTGAAGGCGTCGGTGGACACCCTTCTAATATGCCTCACCAGCCATATGCGCGTCAAAGTATATGGGCGGGGTTCCCGTCCCAACGCGGCACCAACAGTTCGCTCCCTATGCTCGGATCATGGAACTGCGGATCTTCACCGAGCCCCAGCAGGGCGCCAGCTACGACCAGCTGCTCGCCGTCGCCCGCTGCGCCGAGGACGCCGGCTACGGCGCGTTCTTCCGGTCCGACCACTACCTCAGGATGGGCGACGGGTCCGGTGAGCCCGGCCCCACCGACGCGTGGGCCACGCTGGCCGGGCTGGCCCGGGACACCAGCCGGATCCGGCTGGGCACGTTGATGACCGCCGCGACCTTCCGGCTGCCCGGCCCACTGGCGATCACCGTGGCGCAGGTCGACCAGATGAGCGGCGGTCGGGTGGAGTTGGGCATCGGCACCGGCTGGTACGCCGAGGAGCACACCGCGTACGGCATCCCGTTCCCGCCGTTGGCCGAGCGGTTCGACCGGTTGGAGGAGCAGCTCGCGGTCATCACCGGTCTCTGGTCCACGCCGGTCGGTGAGCGGTTCGACCACCCTGGCCGGTACTACCCGGTCAGTGGCTCGCCCGCGTTGCCGAAGCCGGTGCAGCAGCCGCGCCCACCGATCCTGCTCGGCGGCATGGGCCCGAAGCGCACCCCTCGGTTGGCCGCCCGCTACGCCGACGAGTTCAACCTGCCGTTCGCCTCGGTGCCGGACACGGCAGCCCAGTTCGACAGGGTTCGCGCGGCCTGCGCCGAGATCGGCCGGAACCCGGACGAGATGGTCTGGTCCAACGCCCTGGTGCTCTGCTGCGGGCGCGACGACGCCGAGGTGGCCCGCCGGGCCGCCGCGATCGGTCGCGAGCCCGACGAGCTGCGGGCCAACGGTCTGGCCGGAACCCCCGCCGAGGTCCTGGACACCATCGGCCGGTACGCGGAGATCGGCAGCGAGCGGATCTACCTCCAGGTGCTGGACCTCGGCGACCTGGAGCACCTGGAACTGGTCGCCAGCGAGGTGATGGCGAAACTCTGACGCGGGGTCAGGCGCGGTGGGTGCCCGTCCCGACCGCGTTCGGGTCGCCCAGCACGGTGTCCAGGCGCCCGTCCCGGTCACTGTCCACATAGGTGATGTCCGGGATGCCGTCGCCGTCCACGTCGATCTGGACGACGTCGGCGACGCCGTCGCCGTCGAGGTCGGTGACCACCTCCACCGAACCGTCCAGGTGGCGGGTCACGATCGACTGGGCACCGGGCGCGCGGGGCGGCGGCCCGGGTGCCGGCACCGGCGTCGGCGCCGGCGCGGGTGCCGGTGTGGGTCGGGGACCGGGGGTGGGCGCCGGGTGGCTCGGCAACCCGGCCGGCGGCGCGCTGGCCTGCTCGATGCCCGTGCCGGTCGGGTCCAGCTCCTCCTCGGAGGGGAAGACGTCACCTCGTGCGGCCGGATCGCGGTAGCTGCTCATGGGCGTAGGGTTCCCCGACGGCGACGAGAACAACCGTGCCCGATCGACCGGTGTCCCTGGTGCCCGGTCTGGCGGAAGATGTCGGGACCGACGCCACGGTCATGGAACGGGGGTCCGAGCGTGGAATTGCGCCGGAATCGGGGGGGCCGTGCGCTCGCCATGGTGTGCGTACTCGGTGGGGTGCTTCTGTTGGTCTATCCCAGCGACGGCCACCTTCTCCGGACGGTCATCGCGGTGGGTGCGATCGGGCTGGGCGCTGTCGCGCTGGTCAGCGCGGTGCGGCCGTTCCGGTTCGGGATCCACGCGGAGGGGCTCAGCATCCGGCGGCCCGGCCTGCGCCGGGAGATCCGGTGGGACGAGGTCGACACGCTCGTCCTCGACGAGCCGCCCCGTCGCGACGGCTACGCGGTACCGCCGCGACTGGTGCTGGTTCCTGTGCAGGGTGTGCCGCGTGAGCTGGTCACCGCCCGGCACCCGGTCGACGGCCGTCCGGCCATCGAGCTGCTCGTCCTCGACCAGGTCCGCGAGCAGCCCGAGCAGGTGTCCGCCGCTCTCGCCCGCCACGCCGGGGACCGCTTCGTCGACCTGCTCGCGCTGCGTCGCGACGCCTTCGCCACCCCGGATCTCACGGTCGGGTTGCGCGGCTACCAGATGGGCCGGGTCGACCGGTTGATCCGACGCGGGCAGGACGCCCTGATGTCCGGGGACACGTCCGCCCGGCAGGCGGCCCGGGGGGAGATCGAACGCGCCACCGCCGCCGGTCTGCCGATCGCCCAACGTGGTTACAGCACGTCCCAGACGGATACGGTTCTGGACGCCCTCGTCACCGCGTTGGCCGACCACCAGCCCACCGATCGGGAGACCGCCACATGACCGAGCAGGGACCGCAGGCCGCAGCTCCCGAGGTGCCGCGCCGCAACTGGGCCGGCAACGTGCGGTACGCCGCCCGGGCGTTCCACCGACCGACCTCCACCGACGAACTGCGCCGACTGGTCGCCGGCAGCACCCGGCTCCGCGCGGTGGGCAGCGGGCACTCGTTCAACCGCTTCGGCGACACCGACGGTGACCTGGTCAGCCTCGCCGGGCTGCCGCAGACCGTCGAGGTGGACCACGAGCGCGGGCAGGTGACCGTGAGCGGCGCCATGCGCTACGGCGACCTCGCGCGACAGCTGCACACCCAGGGGTACGCGTTGGCGAACCTCGCCTCGCTGCCGCACATCTCGGTCGCCGGCGCGGTGGCCACCGCCACCCACGGCTCCGGTCAGACCCACGGCAACCTGGCCAGCGCGGTCGCCGCCCTGGAGTTGGTCACCGCCGACGGCGACCTGCTGCCTGTCGACCGCGACACCGACAGGTTCGCCGGCATGGTCGTCGGGCTCGGCGCGCTCGGCCTGGTCACCCGGGTGACCCTGGACGTGGTGCCGGCCTTCGAGCTGCGCCAGTACGTGCGGCTCGACCTCGACCGAGAGGCGCTGGACGATGCGCTCGGCTCGGCGTACAGCGTGAGTGTCTTCACCGACTGGCGTACGCCGCGACTGCGCGAGGTGTGGCGCAAGCAGGCAGCCGACCAACCGCCGCCCCCGGCGGACTGGCTCGGCACCACCGCCGCCGACCAGCCGCGACACCCGGTGCTCGGAATGCCGCCGGAGAACTGCACCCCGCAACTCGGCGAGCCCGGCCCGTGGCACGAGCGGCTGCCGCACTTCAAGCTCGGGTTCACCCCGAGCAGCGGTGACGAGTTGCAGTCGGAATACCACGTGCCCCGTACCGCCGCGGCCGACGCGCTCGCCGCCCTGGACGACGTGGCGCACCTGATCGCCCCGGTGCTGCTGGTGTGCGAGCTGCGTACGGTCGCGGCCGACGAGCTGTGGCTCAGCCCGAACCACCGGCGGGACAGCTTCGTCGTGCACTTCACCTGGATCGACGACACCGCCGCCGTACTACCGGTGGTGGCCGCCGTGGAGGAGCGTCTGGCGCCGTTCGCGCCGCGCCCGCACTGGGGCAAGGTCTTCGTCACCGACCCTGCGGAGCTGGCCGTCCGCTACCCCCGTTACGCGGACTTCACCACCCTGCTGTCCGACCTGGACCCCAAGAACAAGTTCCAGACCGACCTCCTGAACCACTACTTCCCCCGCTAACCCCGCCCCGCCCCGCGCGCCGCTCTGCCCCGTCGATCATGGAGTTGTGGTGCCCGTTCTGGGAGCTTAGGAGAAGTTTCGTCCCCACCACAACTCCATGATCGACGAGAGAATGAGAGGGGCCGTCAGCGGGCGCCGGCGAGGGTGTTGCGTTGGACGGCGCGGGCGATGTCGCTGGGGGAGACGATGCCGGTCAGGCGACCGTCGTCACCGACCACCAGGGCCCTGCCGTCGGCGCACTCGCTGAGCCGGGGGAGCAGGTCGTTGAGCTGTTCACCCGGTCGGGCGAGCACCAGGTCGTCGGCCCGGCAGGCCACCTCCGCGAGGGTGGTCGACGCCCGCCGGTCGGACGGCACGCCCCGTACCCGGTCGACGGTCACCAGACCGGTGGGTCGGCCGTCCTCGGTCAGCGGCAACGCCGAATGCCGGTACGCGAAGAGGTAGTGGTCGACGAAGTCGGCCACCGTCACCTCCGCCGAGACGGTCTGCGGCTGCGGGGTCATCACGTCGCCTACCCGGATGCCGCGTAGCGCGCTTCCCGTGCGGGCCTGCCGCTCCTCCGCACCCGCCGCGCCGATCAGGAACCAACCGATCAGGGCCAGCCACAGCCCGCCGAAACCGACCCCGGACAGGAACTGCCACAACCCGAGGCCGATCAGCAGCACACCCAGCACCCAGCCCGCCCGGGCGGCGACCACCGACGCCCTGGTCCGGTCACCGGTGGCCTTCCACACCGCGGCACGGAGCAACCGACCGCCGTCCAGGGGCGCGGCGGGCAGCACGTTGAAGACGGCCAGCAGCACGTTGATGCCGGCCAACCACGCCACCGCCCCGAGCAGCAACCCACCCTGCCCGGCCAGCGCGAGCAGCGCGGCCACGGCACCGAAGAACGCTCCGATCACGAGGCTGACCAGCGGGCCGACGCCGGCGATCCGCAGCTCCGCGCCCGGGTCGCGTGGCTCGCCCCGCAACTCGGCCACCCCGCCGAACAGCCACAGCGTGATGCCGTTGACGGTCAGCCCGTTGCGCTTCGCCACCACCGCGTGCGACACCTCGTGAGCGAGCAGACCGACGAAGAAGACCACCGCCGCCGCCAGGCCGGCGAGGGTGTACGCCACGGGCGAGCGGTCCGGGTACGAACGCGGGAACTGGTTGGCGGCCAACCCCCACGCGATAAGCGCGAAGATGACCAGAACGCTCCAGTTGACGCCGACCGGCACTCCCGCGACACGGCCGATCCGGAAACTCGCCCTCATCCCGCCGGGATACCCCCGCCGGTCCCCGACATGCCGGCGAGTCAGGCGCAACCGTTGGTCAGCAGGCGTGGTCTCTGGTGATCATGTGATGAAAAATAGGTCAGGAACGCCTCTGACAGCTATTTTTCAGCACATGATCATGGGGGCCGGGGCCGGGGCCGGGGCCGGGGCCGGGGCCGGGGCCAGGGCCGGGACTCGGCTGTTCAGCGGCGGGGCGTTTCGCTGGCGATGGTCGCCTCGCGGGGTAGGGCTGCCGCGCGCACCGCCCAGTCCAGCGCGTAGTCGGCGATCTTCTCCCAGCCGTCCTGCCCCACTGTGAAGTGTGTTCGGCCGGGAAACTCCTGGTACGCGGTCAGGGCCCGGGATTTCTGGTAGAGCCCGGCGTTGGCGCGGACCACCGACGCGGGCACCACGTGGTCGTTGTCGCCGGCCATCAGCAGCAGCGGAGGCCGGTCGTTGCGCCCGACGTCGACCCGGGCGGGTGAGCGCGGGTCGACGTTGGCGAAGGCGCCTTCGAAGAACACCCGACCGGCACCGGGGACGGCGTAGCGCTGCCAGGCCCGGTCGGAGTCCTCGCGGCTCATGGCGTTGCCGAACGTGTAGGCGAAGTCGTCCGGGGTGAACGGGACGGCCTTGCCCCGGTTGGCGGGGCTGCGGAGGATCGGGAAGCCGGAGCGCAGCTGGCTCAGCGGCACCTTGAGCACACCCTTCACCGCCGCCGGGTGCACCCCCACCACCGCCGCGCCGAGACCCCGGTCGGCGAGGACCTGGGCGAACAGGCCGCCGAACGAGTGGCCCATGATGATCGGCGGCCGGGGCAGTGCCCGGATGATCTTGTCGTAATGCGCGACGATGGTGGCCATGCTCTGCTCGGCGATCGGGCCGGGGTCGTCGCGCAGCTGCTCCACGGACCGGTCCATTCCGGGCCAGGCGGGGGCGATGACGTGCATGCCGCGCGTGGTGTACCGCTCGACCCACCCCTCCCAGCTGCGCGACGTCATCCAGAGCCCGTGAATGAGCACGACCGTGTCGACCTGGCCCTGCGGCGTGGCACCCATCGCGTCCTCCCGGTGTGGCGGTTCCGGCCCGGCGGTTACCCGCTGTCGTGCCCGGAATGCCTGCACCGGCGTGTCGACTCCGCCCCGCGGCGGCCCCTGACAAATGTCACGGCCGGGACGTGACGGCCGCTCCAGGCATCGGGGTACGCGCCGCCGGAGCATGATTGACATGACCAGTACGCATCCGGCTGTCGAGTTGGACGGCCTCACCAAGTCCTTCGGCACGGTCACCGCTGTCGACGGGTTGAGCCTGCGGGTTCAGCCCGGCGAGGTGGTGGCCTTCCTCGGCCCGAACGGCGCGGGCAAGACCACCACCATCGACATGCTGCTCGGGTTGGCCCGCCCGGACGCGGGCACCGTCCGCCTCCTCGGGGGCACCCCGGACAATGCGGTGGCCCAGGGCCGGGTCGCCGCCGTCCTCCAGACCGGAGGGTTGCTCAAGGACCTCACCGTGGGCGAGACGGTGGAGATGACCGCCCACTTCTACCGGCACACCCGTCCGGTGGCCGAGGTGCTGGAGCGGGCCGGCATCGCCGACATCGCGGGGCGGGTGGTGGGGCGCTGCTCCGGCGGCCAGCAGCAGCGGCTGCGCTTCGCGTTGGCCCTGCTGCCCGACCCGGACCTGATGGTGCTCGACGAGCCGACCACCGGTATGGACGTCGAGGGGCGCCGGGACTTCTGGCAGGCGCTGCGCCGCGACGCCCGGGCCGGACGGACCGTCATCTTCGCCACCCACTACCTGGACGAGGCGGACGCGTACGCCGACCGGATCGTGCTGGTCCGGCAGGGGCGCGTCGTCGCCGACGGCACCACCGCGGAGATCAAGAACCTGGCCGCCGGTCGGACGGTGCGGGCGACCCTGCCCGGCGCCGACCAGGCCGCGCTCGCCGCGCTGCCCGACGTGGACGCCGTGGAGGTACGCGGCGACAGTGTGCTGGTGCGCACCGGCGACTCGGACGCCGTCGCCCGGCACCTGCTCACCCGGACCGCCGCCCGGGACGTGGAGATCACCTCCCGCAATCTCGAGGACGCCTTCCTCGCCCTGACCACCGCGCAGACCGGAGCCTGAGATGACCACAGTGTCGGCCACCCCGAACCGCACCGCCGAGCCGGACCGTCGGCTGCCCGCCCTGGGCGGGTTCTCCCCGGGCGTCCTGCGCATCGAGTTGCGCCGGGTGCTGCGTAACCGCCGTACCCTCGCGTTCACGCTGATCATGCCGGCGGTCTTCTTCCTCATCTTCGGTCTGCCGCAGGGCGGGCAGCACCTGGACAACGGTCGCCCGGTGACGGCGTACATCATGATCAGCCTCGCCGTGTACGCGGCAATGGTGGCGACCACCAGCGCCGGTGGCGCGGTGGCCACCGAACGGGCGCTGGGCTGGAGCCGTCAGCTGCGGCTCACCCCGCTGCGCCCGAGCGCGTACGTGGCCACCAAGCTGGCCACCGCGATGGCCCTCGGCCTGCTCGCTGTCGTCGTCGAGTTCCTGGTGGGTGCGGCGGCGGGCGTCCGGATCCCGGCGTACGTCTGGCTGCTGTCCGGGCTCGCCGCCTGGATCGGCTCGCTGGTCTTCGCCGCGTTCGGCCTGTTCGTCGGCTACCTGGCGCCGGCCGAGAACGTCATGCAGTTCATCGGCCCGATCCTGGCCGTGCTGGCCATGTTCGGTGGCCTGTTCGTGCCGGTCGAGGTGCTGCCGGAGGTGCTTCAGCACGTCGCGACGTTCACCCCCGTGTACGGCGTGGGGGTGCTGGCCCGCGCCCCGCTGACCGGCGACGGGGTGAGCATGGCGGCGGTGGCCAACCTGGTGGTCTGGGCGCTGGTCTTCGGCGTCGGCGCGACCCGGCTGTTCCGCCGGGACACCGCGCGGGTCTGACCACAGCGACGGATAGCGTGAACCCGATGGACGTCGCGACCGGGCAGCCCCGGCCGGTGAGCCGCCACTGGCGGTTCACCGGCTGGCTGTTGGCCGCCGTGTGGTTGTTCTTCCTCAACGTGCCGCTCGCCACGGCGTTGCACCAGCCGGAGCTGTGGCGGCGGATCCTCGGCGTGGCGGCGCTGGTCGTCTTCAGCGTCGGTTACGTGCTGCTGTTCCAGTGGGCCCGAGGGCTGCGCCAGTCGCTGGCGCCGGTCCCGGCGGGCCGGGCGCGGGTCGGGTTGGCACTGCTGCTCGCGGTGGGCCTGGCCAGCATCCCGGGCACCGACGGGGACTGGCTGGCCACCCTGGTCTACGTGGCGGCGGCGGCGGTGTTCCTGTTGCCGCCGTGGGAGGCGTTGGCGGTGGTGGTGGTCTGCGCCGTGACCCCCGTGCTGACCTCGTGGCTGGTGCCCGGATGGGAGGCGGAGAGCGGCATCGTCTTCGCGGTGCTGCTCGCCTCGTTCGCCATGTTCGGGGTGGCCCAGTTGGCCCAGCGCAACAGCCAGCTCCAGGCCGCCCAGCAGGAGATCGCCCGGCTCGCCATCGCCGAGGAACGGGCCCGCGCGGCACGGGACCTGCACGACATCCTCGGGCACTCGCTGACCGTGGTGGCGATCAAGGCAGAGCTGGCCGGCCGGCTGATCGAGATGGACACCGCCCGGGCCGCCGTCGAGATCGCCGAGGTGGAGGCGCTGGCCCGGGCGGCGCTCGCGGACGTGCGGCAGACCGCCGGGGCGTACCGCGACGTCACCCTCGCCGCGGAGCTGGCCGGCGCCCGCTCCGCGCTGGCTGCGGCGGGCATCGCGGCGGATCTGCCGGCCGAGGTGCCGGAGCTGCCGAAGGAGTGGGACCGGTTGTTCGGTTGGGCGGTGCGGGAAGGGGTGACGAACGTGGTCCGGCACAGCGGGGCGCGGTGCTGCACGGTCCGGGTGTACGCGGACCGGGTCGAGGTGAGTGACGACGGGCGTGGCCCGTCCACTCCCGACGCCACCGGCTCCGGTCTCGTCGGTCTGCGGGAACGGGCGGGGCGGCTGGACGCGGCGGTGACCGTCGGCCGTCGACCGGGCGGCGACGGCTTCCTGCTGCGGGTGCACGCGCCGGGGGAGGCCCGGTGAGCGGCGGGTCGGCGCCGATCCGGTTGCTGCTGGCCGACGACCAGGCGCTGGTCCGGGGCGCGTTGGCAGCGCTGCTCTCGTTGGAGCCGGACCTGACGGTGGTGGCCGAGGTAGGCCGGGGCGACGAGGTGGTGCCCGAGGCCCTGCGCAGCGTCCCCGACGTGGCCCTGCTGGACGTGGAGATGCCCGGCCTGGACGGGATCGCGGCCACCACCGCGTTGCGGGCCGCGATGCCGACCTGCCGGGTGCTGGTGGTGACCACCTTCGGCCGGCCCGGCTACCTGCGTCGGGCGATGGAGGCCGGCGCGAGTGGCTTCGTGGTCAAGGACACCCCGGCCCGACAGCTCGCCGACGCGGTCCGCCGGGTGCACGCCGGCCTGCGGGTCGTCGACCCGACGCTGGCGGCGGAGACCCTCGCCACCGGGGTCAGCCCGTTGACCGAACGGGAGGCCGAGGTGCTGCGGACGGCCCGGGGCGGTGGCACGGTCGCCGACCTGGCCGGGGCGCTGCACCTGTCGGAGGGGACGGTACGCAACCATCTCTCGGCGGCGATCGGTAAGACCGGCGCGCGTAACCGTGCCGACGCGATCCGGGTCGCCGAGCAGAACGGTTGGCTGCTCGGCGACTGAACGGCAGGTCTGCGCGTGCCGGCGCTCAGGCGGTCGGCGGTGGGGCGGGCAACTGGTCGACCACCACCACGCTGCTGCCGGGGCGGACCTCGGCGAGCAGCTCCCGTTGACCGGAGCGGGTCAGCCGGATGCAGCCGTTGGTGACGTTCTCGCCCAACTCGTCGTCGTTGTGCCAGGTGTGCACCCCGATGTGCGCGCCGCGCAGCCCGGCCGGCACCGACTCCGGGTCGTCGGGCACCGACCCGAGCGCGTAGATGTCCACCCCGCCGTAGACCGACTCCGGCGGTGGGGTGCGGCCCAGGATGAAGGTCCGCCCGAGTGGGGTGTCCTGCCCGGACTGGCCGAGGCTGACCTCCCAGGAGCGCACCGCCTTGCCGGCCCGGTACCAGGTGAGCCGGTGCACCTTGCGTTCCACCACGATCTGGTCGCGCAGCGGCACGGTCTCGAAGCCGCCGGGGGGCAGCCAGGCGAGTCGCCGGTTGGCCGAGGGCAGCAGGACTGCCGTCCAGCCGGCATGCCGGTCGGCGATCGGCATGGTCAGCTCGACGCCCCGGATCGTCGGTTCGAGGAAGGCTCGCGGACGACCGCCGGGGGCGTCGTAGGCGGCGATCTTCCTCGTCGGGTGCGCGCCCTCGGTCAACGGCGTGGTGTCCATGGTGGCCGGGTCGGCGGGGAACCCGCCCGGGGCGGGGTCGTAGTCGACCACCGGCAGCCCCGCCGGGGCGGGCGCTGCCGGTGGGATCGACTCCTCCGCGTTCTGCTCCACACTGCTCGGCGTCGGGTCGGCTTTCGCGACGACCCGTTCGGGGGCCGTCGGGTCCGGAGTGAGGGCCTGCCCGACCAGCAGCGCTGTCACCAGCAGCACGGGGACGGCGATGGCGGCGGTCACCCAGACGCCACGACGACGGTACTGAGTCTTTCCGTCAAACGACACCAAACGACTGTATCGGACAAAGGTCTACCGAGAAGGCGTCCTTCCTGCACAAATATCGATTACGAGGGGGGTGGTCAGAGGCGGGCGCCGATGTGGATGGCTACCGCGTCGTGTGCCGGTACGTTCGCCGCGAACCAGCCGTTGCCGTCCACCGTGATCACCGGTCCGCTGCACGTGCCGCCGGCGTACGTGCCGTGGATGACGTCGCAGTATCGCCCGGCGGGCAGCCCCGAGAAGTAGGACCGTCCGTTGACGGCGGAATCCTCGTCGTTGATGGTGACGAAGCCCTTGCCGCTGCGGCTGAACGCGATGTGGTTGTTGCCGTTGTCGTACCAGTTGGCCACGCCGGCGCCCTCGGTGGCATTGCGGAAGCCCACCATGTTGGCGATCACCGGCCAGCGGTGTTCACACTCCCAGCCGGAGTAGCAGGTGGTGTTGAGGGTCTTGTTGTTCCCGTCCGAGGGCGGGCCGACGTCCCGGCTGCTGAAGGTGTAGCTGGACATCACTGTCGGCGACCCGTACGGCCAGGCCAGCATGAACGCGTTCGCCAGCGCGTAGATGCCCCGGTCGGAGTAGGTCAGCACCCCGCCCGCGTCGCGCTGGGTGTCGTGGTTGTCGACGAACACCGAAGCCGATCCGGTGGGCAGGTGCCCCCACCCCTCGCCGAAGTTGCGCAGGTAGGCCAAGCGCTCCGAGCGGAACACCCGGGCCAGGTCCTTGCCGTAGCGGAACTCGTGCACATCGCCGTTGCCGGTGTACTCGGTCGGCTGGACCGGCTCGCCCGCGCCGTAGATGACCTCCTGCACGACGTACGCCGAGCGGGAGAGCTTGCCCCTGATCGCGGCGATGTCGGCGGCCGGCATGTGCTTGCTGGCGTCCAGCCGGAAGCCGTCCACGCCGAGTGAGAGCAGGTCGTTGAGGTACGCGGCGATCTTCGTACGGACGTAGTCGGACTCGGTCTTCAGGTCCGAGAGGTTGACCAACTCGCAGTTCTGCACCTCGTACCGGTCGTTGTAGTTGACGATGTCGTCGCCGTTGTTGCGCCCACAGTGGTGGAAGTCCTGGGTCTGGTAGATGCCCGGGTAGTCGTAGTGCGAGTAGGACGAACCGGCCCAGCCCGTGCCCCCGTTGGCCTGACCGGACATGTGGTTGATCACCGCGTCGACGATCACCTTCACCCCGGCCGCGTGGCAGGTGTTCACCATGGCCTGGAACTGGGCCCGGGTGCCCTTGCGGGACTCGATCCGGTAGCTGACCGGCTGGTACGCCAGCCACCACTGGTTGCCCCGCACGTGTTCCTGCGGGGGTGACACCTGGACGAAGCCGTAGCCCTTCGGACCGAGGGTGCTCTGACACTCGGCGGCCACCGAGGGCCAGTTCCACTCGAAGAGCTGGACGATGACCTTCTTGGCGCCGGAGGGGGCGGCGGCGGCCGGGGGCGCGGTGGCGGGGGACAGCAGCGTGGCGACCAGGCCGAGGGCGAGGACCGCCGAGAGGCGTCGACGTCGGTGCATGGGGACTCCTGACGAGCGCGGGGTGGGGGTGGTGGGGTGTGGAAGCGCCGGCCTGCTCGAATCTTGCAGGCATCACTGAAATTTGCTGAAAGGTTACAAGCCTGTTGCGGGCGTTGTCTATGCATGGATGATCGTCGTTGTTCATGGCCGGCCGATGGAGGGCCGCAACGCACGGTGGCACCACTCGGTTCGATCCCGACTCAGAAATTTTCCGCAGCGGGTGATCCGCGCGCCCCGCCAGTCCGTACTGGATGGGGGAGCAGGGGTCGGCCGGTGGTACGCCGCCGCGAGACGATCGAGGAGCAGATGGCCCGGGCACAGCAGGACAAGAAGGCGGCGACCGTCCGGACCAGCGCCAGCAGTCGGGGGGTGCGAACCCCCTCGCGGCCGGCGGTCGGCATGCTGATCGCGTCGGCGCTCGCCGCGCTCTGGGCGGCGATCATGCTGACCGGCGCCGGACAGAAGGCGTACGCGTACGGCTTCTTCTTCACCGAGTTCTTCGCCGGGGTGATCTCCCTGGTGGCGTTGAGCCTGACCGTGATGCTCGGTCTGCTCGCCACCGACCGGCTGGTGCTGCGCATCCCGCACCGGGTGCTGATGCAGTCGGCGCACCGCGCCACCGGCGTGCTCGGCGTGGCCGGGCTCGGCTTCCACGTTCTCACCAAGATCGCCACAGGCCGGGCGGCGGCGACCGACGCGCTGGTGCCGTTCGTCGGCGGCGGAGGGCTCTACATCGGCCTCGGCACGGTGGCCGCCCTGCTCATGGTCAGCGTGATCTGGACCGGAATCATCCGGGCCCGCTTCGCCGACGTCGGTCCGAAGTGGCTGTGGCGCGCCCTGCACTCCGTCGCGTACCTGGCCTGGCCCTTCGCCGTGCTGCACGGCCTCAACGCCGGTCGGGCCGCGGCGCCCTGGGTGATGTTCAGCTACCTGGGTTGCATCCTGCTCGTCGTGCTGGCCCTGATGGTGCGGCTCTCGGTCAGCATCGGTCGGCGCAGCCGCGAACAGCACCAGGCGGCGGTGCGCAACGCGGTGATGGTTGGCCGGGCCGAGGAGGCGAAGACCGCCCGGACGCTGCTCGCCGGGTTGGGGCGCCGCAGCAAGCCCGCCGACAAGCGTCCCGCCTGGGCGGACACCACCACCGCCACCTGGGCCGCGCCGGCCGCGCGGCGTGACCCCGAACGGTTCACCGTCCCGGTGGTGCCCGAGCCCGGCTCCCTCGTGGAGCCCACCCGGCCCAGCCGACGTCGACGCGAAGAGGAACCAGCCGCCCGCCGCGACACCGAACGGTCGTCCCGCAGCCGGCGCGACGAGGCGGAGCCCACCACCCGCCGGTCGACCCGTCGCAGCGTGGAGGAGACCGGCACCCGCCGACGCGACGAGGAGGAGTTGGAGCCGGTGGCCCGGCGGCGCGGCTCGCGTACCCGGGACGAGGAGGTGCCGACCGGCCGGCGACGCGCCGAGGAATCGGACGTCGAGCGGCCCCGCCGCCGATCCCGCCGCGAGGACGAGGACAGCAGGTACTCCGCCCCGCCGCTGCCGACGGCCGAGCCCGAGGAGCCGTGGGACAGCCCGCGCCGGTGGCAGGCCGCCGAGCCGATCTCCGCCGGCCCGGTCTCCGCCGAACCGATCTCCAGCAGCCCGATCTCGGCGACGCCGCGCAGCGGCAGCGGCCGGCACAGCGCGGAGGACGACCTGCCGGAGGAGCCGGACTACTGGCGTCCGCCGGCCCGGTACGTGCCGGACGAGGCACCGCCGGTCGACGACACGCCGACCCTTGTCGACCTGGCCTCGCGCCGCGCCAAGCGGGCCGCCGGCGAGGGTCGCTCCGCCAAGCGCCGCAAGGCCAGCGCCGACGCGGTGGACGGGGCGTACTGGGCTGGACTGCGGGGTGAGGCCAAGTGATGCGGACGGCTGTGCCACCGGTCGCCTGCGTGGGCGAGCCGCGGCTGACCGCGGGCTTCGCCGAGTACGGACGACTCGACCTGGCGGCACACGAGGAGGTGCACGGGCCGATCGGGCCGATGGAGCCGGCGCAACTGCTCCGGCTCGCCGAAGGCATGCAGCTCAAGGGCAAGGGCGGTGCCGGCTTCCCGTTCGCCCGCAAGATGCGCGCGGTGCTGGAGTCCTGCGAACGGCAGGACCTCGCCGCCGTCGTGGTGGTCAACGCCACCGAAGGTGAGCCGGCCAGTTGGAAGGACAAGGTGCTGCTGACCCGCGCACCGCACCTGATCCTGGACGGCGCTGCGCTGGCCGCGTACGCGCTGGCCGCCGACGAGATCGTCATCGGCGTGGCCGACGACGGGGTCGGCAAGGACTCCCTGATGGAGGCCCTCGAAGAGCGCCGGATGCCGGTGATGACGACGATCGTCACGGTGCCGCACCGCTTCATCTCCGGTGAGGGCGGTGCGCTCGTCAACGGAATCAACGGGCTGCCGCACATTCCGCCCGGCACCAAGAAGCGCTCCAGCGACTCCGGGGTCAGCGGCCTGCCCACCCTGCTGTCCAACGCCGAGACGTACGCCCAACTCGCTGTCGGCGCCCGATTGGGCCCGTACGAGTACGCGGCGCTCGGCACCGACGACGAGCCGGGCACCGTGCTGCTCACCGTGACCGGCGCGGCCGGTCGACCGGCCGTGGTGGAGTGCACTGCCGGCATGCCGCTGCGTGACGTCCTCGACCTGTGCGAGGTCCCGGACGTGCAGGGCATCCTGATGGGCGGCTACCACGGCAAGTGGATCACCCCGGAGGCGGCGGAGAAGGCCGAGGTGTCCCGCAAGGGTCTGGCCGCGGTCGGCGGCACCCTCGGCGCGGGCATCATCGTCCCGGTCGGGGTCGACACCTGCCCGCTCGGTGAGGCCGCGCAGGTGGTGCGTTACCTGGCCGGGGAGTCCGCCGGTCAGTGCGGACCCTGCAAGATGGGCCTGCCGGACCTCGCCCGCGCGGTGGACCTGGCCGTGGCCGGCAGCCAACCGGCGGACGTGGTGCGGGCCGCCGCGGGTGAGGTGAGGGGCCGGGGCGCGTGCAGCCACCCGGACGGCACCGCCCGGTTCGCGCTCTCCGCGATCGAGGTCTTCGCCGAGGATCTGCGGCTGCACAGCACCGGCGACGGCTGTGGCCGACGGGTCAAGGGCGTGATGGGGCTGCCGGGCGCGCCGGACGCGAACCCGCAGAAGCTCACCCTGGACTGGTCACGCTGTGACGGGCACGGCCTGTGCGCGCACGTCGTTCCGGACTTCATCCGGCTGGACGCGAACGGATTCCCGGCCTTCCCGGCCACCCCCGTGCCGACCTGGTTGCGGGAGGGCGCGCTGAAGGCGGTCAAGGTGTGTCCGGAGCTGGCTCTGCGCCTGGCCAAGGCCGAGTAGGGCAGCCGCCGGCACCGGAAGGTCCCTTGCGGACGAGAACGGAGAAGCGGATGCGGATCGGCATGGCGTGGGGAACGGTCGGGCGTGTGCGTCGCCGGGCAGGGGTCGGGCAGCTGCGCCGCGCCGTCACCGCCGGCGCGCTCGTCACGGCGCTGTTCGGCGTCGCCGCCTGTACCGGCACCGCGCCGGGTGGGCCCGCCGCCGCCGGCTCGCCTCCGGCCTCGGCCGGTTCGCCGGTCACACCAGGCACACCGACCGGGACGCCGGCCACGCCGAGCGGCGGACCACCCGCCGCTCCGGCGCAGGTCCCGGACGTTCTGCGCTTCACCGGGACCACCCTCACCGGCGACGCGTTCGACGCGGCGCGGTTCGCCGGCAAGCCGGTGGTGCTGTGGTTCTGGGCGCCGTGGTGCGCCACCTGTGCCAGTCAGGCGTGGACGGTGGCCGAGATCGCGCCGAAGTACCGGGACACGGTGCCGATCGTCGGCGTCGCCGGGCTGGGCGAGCAGCGGGCCATGAAGGACTTCGTCACCGAGTTCGAGCTGGCCGGGACGACCCAGGTCGACGACCGCAAGGGCGCGCTCTGGAAGCGGTTCAAGGTCACCGAACAGAGCATCTTCGTGATCATCGACCGGACCGGCGCCGTGGTCCACCGGGGATTCCTGGACGGTGAGGCGCTCAGCGCCCGCGTCGCCGCCCTGGCCGGGGCGTGACCGCCACGCTGCTGCTCGCGCTGACCGCCGGCATGCTCGGCGCGGTCAACCCGTGCGGCTTCGCGTTGCTGCCCGCGTACCTCTCGCTGTTGGTGGCCGGAGCGTCGGACACCCGCGGCGCGGTCGGCCGCGCGCTCACCGCGGCGGCCGGGCTGACAGTGGGGTACGTGTTGGTCTTCGGCGCGTTCGGCCTGGCGCTCGCGCCGCTGGCCGGCTGGCTGCGGCCCCGCCTGCCGTGGCTGACGGTGACGCTCGGGGTGCTGCTGGTGCTGGCCGGTTGTTGGCTGCTCGCCGGACGGCGACTGCCCAGCCCCGGCTGGTCGGCGCGAGCGCCCCGGCTGACCCGTTCCTGGCCGTCGATGGTCCTGTTCGGCGCGGCGTACGCGTTGGCGTCGCTCGGCTGCGCCATCGCCCCGTTCCTGGCGATCGTGGTGACCAGCCTCCAGGCCGGCTCGACCGGTCGTGGGCTGGCGCTGTTCGGGGCGTACGCCCTCGGGATGGGTCTGGTGGTCGCGGTCGCCGCGCTCGGGGTGGCGCTGCTGCGTGACGGACTGGTGGCCCGGCTGCGCGTCGCCGGCGCGCTGGTGCCCCGCCTCAGCGGTCTGATGCTGCTGGTGACGGGTGGTTACGTCGCCTGGTACGGCTGGTACGAGCTGCGGCTGGCCGCCGGTCGCCGCGACGCCCTGCACGACCCGGTCATCCGAACGGCCGCCCAGGTCCAGCGAGCCCTGGCCGACACCGTGGATCGGGCCGGCCCGGTGGTGCTCCTGGCCGCCCTGGCCGTCCTCCTCGTAACCGCGCTCCTGCTGAAGAGGCGCACCCACCGCTCCGACCCCAGCCCTCGTTGATCATGAAGTTATCGCCCCGAGGTGAAGGGCGATAACTCATGATCAACCATGAGGGCGCAGTAGGGATCTGAGGTAACGCGAGTCTTGACATCGGGAAACGATCATCGGAGGCTGGGCTGACAACGTTGTCACACCGAAGGACCACCATGCGTATATCCGAATTCGAGTTGAGCAGGCGGCGGCTCCTCATCCTGGGCAGCGCCGTCGGCGCCGGACTCGCCATCGCCCGACCCACCGCCGCCCAGGCCGCGCCAGCCGCCACCACGCCACCGGCCGCGGCCACCGGCCCGGTCGCCAAGACGTACCACGCGCTGCTGCTCGCCCACACCCGATGGGCCGAGGAGCAGTGGGATCCGGCGATCAACGCGTACCGCCTCGCGGACTTCAGGTTCGCCGTCGTCCTCGGTAACGCGGTCCTGCTCACCTCGCCCGGGTACGACCCGGCGGCAGCCGGCGTCGACCGGGACACGCTGCACGCCCGCACCATCGCCACCCTCCGCCGGTTCGCGGCCACCAACCGACTCACCGGCGGCACCGAGTGGGGCCGACAGCTGTTCTGGGACAGCACCTTCGAGCTGTACTTCGTCCTGGCCGCCCGACTGCTCTGGTCCGACCTGGACGAGGTGACCCGCAACAACGTCGACCGCATCGCCCGCGGGCAGGCCGCGTACGCCCACTCCCTCGGCACCGGTAACGACCCGCTCAGTGGCAGTTGGACGCCGAACGGTCTCACCGGTGGCTGGATCGGTGACACCAAGCTCGAGGAGATGGGGGTCTACGCCCAGGCGATCGCGCCCGGCCTGGCCTGGGCGCCGGACGACCCCGCCGCCGTGGCGTGGCGCGAGCGGTTCTCGATGTGGACGCTCAACGCGAGTGGACTACCGGCAGCCGACCGGGCCAACCCCGCCCTCGTCGACGGGCGGGCGGTCGCCGACTGGAACACCGCCCACAACATCCACGACACGTTCCTCGTGGAGAACCACGGCTCCTTCGGCCCGCACTACCAGGAAGAACTGTGGCGCACCGCGGGTCGTACCGCCGCGCACTTCCTGACCGCCGGCCAACCACTCCCCGAGGCACTTTCCCGCCAGCCCAACGGCGACCAACTGTGGCGGACCATGCGGCTGCTGGCCAGCGACGCCGGCGAACCCTTCATGCCGATGGTCGCGGACCGCTACCACCTGTACGGCCGCGACGTCCTGCCGCTCGCCTTCCTCGCGCAGGTCCAGGGCGACCGGCACGCCGCCCGGGCCGAGGCGGACCTCGCCGAGCGGCTCATGCCCTACCTGAACTACCCGCCGGAGAATCGGCTCACCAAGTTCAGCGGCGAGCCGAAGTACGAGCCCGAAGCCCGGGCCGAGGTCGCCATCAGTTACCTCTTCCACGCCTGGCGGGCGGCCCACGGCGGCGTGGTCCAGCCGGTCGCCAGCAGTACGTTCTTCACGGCGGCGGCGGGCACCCGGGACTTCGGGGAGCAGGCCGGGCTGACCGCCCATCAAACCCCGGCCGCCTTCGCCGCGGCGGTCAGCAAGACCGGATTCGTGTCGTTCCAGTGGGCCCCCGCCCACGACAACTGGCTGTTCGACACCCGGGCGGCCTCGCTGCTGCCGAGGCAGTCCGCGCCGGTCCTCGGCCGCACCTCCGCCGCGTACACGGTGGCCCGGGACGGTGTCGACGCCACGGCGACCGTTCTGCGCGTCGCCGGTGGCACCGCCGGGTACGTCACGCTGCCCACCGGCACTGTCGTGTACGCCACCACCGGCACCGGTGCCGACGAGGGCGTGTTCACAGTGTTCAACCTGAACATGCCCGGCGTACCCGGGCTCACCGGCACCCGCACCTTCACCGGCGAACAGGGATCCGTCACCCTGGCCGGACAATCGGGCCTCGGCGACGGTGGAACCGACCAGATCAGCTTCGCGCCCCGTCCGGCCAGGTACGTGCGGATGCTCGGCCGTTCCGCCGCCACCCAGTACGGCTACTCGCTGTTCTCCTTCGCGGTGCTCGATGCCGGCGGGGTCGACCGCGCCACCGGCCGGCCCACCACTGCCTCGTCCGCCGACCCCGCCTACCCCGCCGCCCGCGCGACCGACGGCAACCCCTCCACCCGCTGGGCGGTCGCCCGGGAGGAACGCACCCGCGCGGACAGTTGGCTCGCCGTCGACCTCGGCGAGGCCGTCGACATCAGCGGCGTACGCCTGGACTGGGAGGCCGCGTACGGCACCCGCTACATCATCCAGACCTCGCTCGACGGCACCGACTGGAGCGACGCGGCGGTCGTGCCGGACAGCCCGACCATCACCGGCTCCTGGCTGGACGTCGACGGACGGGCGGGCCTGGTCGTCCACAACGCCCAGAACCCGATCACCGTGACCGCCACCACCGTCACCCTGTCCAGCGGACCGGCCACCGGCAGCACCCGGCTGATCGTCGAGGGGTACGCGGGCGCGAGCCGGTCTGCCCTGGCCGCCGCCGCGTCGCGAACCCTGCCCAGCGGCGGTCCGGCGGCATTGCGGGTGAGTGACGCGGACGGGTACCTGAGCCTGTTCAACCTGTCCGACGACGACGTCACGGCGGCGACCGTCACGCTGCCGCAGCGCGCCACGCTGCGGCTGTACCGCGGAAGCCAGGTCACCGGATCGGAGACCAGCACCTACCAGGTCGACCTTGCCGCCGCCACCGCACGCGTCGAGCCGCCCCGGTTCACCGTCACCGCCGCGCAGCCGGAGAAGGCGATTCCCGCCGGTACCCGCTTCGATGTCACCGACTCGCACCACCTCCGAATCACCGCGCCCGCCGGGCACATCGTGAAGGTGCAGGTGGAGTCCGCGGCCGGCGGTGCCCGGCAGCGCGTGACGGTTCCCGCCGGACACCGCAAGGACGTCGCGTTCGCGGGTGGGACGGTGACGCCGACCAGCGACCTGGCCCGGTCCCGGACGACCTACCCGACGTCACCGCTCCCGGCCGGCATGACCGACCCGTCGGCGGCCGTCGACGGCGACCCGGGGACCGCCTGGCAACCCGGCCCGAGCGGCCGAATGGTGATCGACCTCGGATCGCTGCGGGAGTTGGCATCGGTCCGCCTGACCTGGACTCCCGGTCGGCGGCGACCGATCAGCGTATCCACCTCGGCCGACGGACTCGGCTACGCGGCGGTCGCCTCGGTGGCGAAGCCGAAACCCGAGACCACCGTCCCGACCAGGGCCTCCGGGCGGTACGTGGCGATCGCGGTCGCCGACTGGCAGCCCGGTGACGCCCGGCTGACCTCCGTGGAGGTGTTCGGTGCCTGAACCGTCGGGACTGACCACGGACTGACACCCGTGGCTCGAACAGACGGCGGCGGGCCTGGTGCGTCAGCACCAGGCCCGCCGCCGTCGGACGGTTCGGTCAGCGGGGGGTCAGACGGTCGGTGCCCAGGCGCTCCTGAAGGACCTTCGGCACCAGGACACTGCCGTCGGCCTGCTGGTACTGCTCCAGGATGGCCGGGAAGAGCCGACTGGTGGCAAGCGCCGAGCCGTTGAGCGTGTGCACGAAACGGGTCTGCTTGCCGCCCGGCTCGCGATAACGGATGGCGGCCCGCCGCGCCTGGTAGTCGCCGGCCCAGGAGACCGACGACACCTCCTTGTACTTGCCGGTGCTCGGCATCCACACCTCGATGTCGAGGGTCTTCTTCATCGAGGCGCTGGCGTCACCCGCCGAGAGCAGGGTGCGCTGGTAGTGCAGGCCCAGCCCCTCGACCAGGCTCTCCGCGTGGGCGAGCATCTCCTCCAGAGCGGCGTCGGCCTGCTCCGGGAGGGTGAACTGGAAGATTTCCACCTTGTTGAACTGGTGCCCGCGCACGGTGCCGCGCTCGTCCGAGTGCGAGCCGGCCGACTCCCGCCGGTAGCACGGGGTGTACGCGAACGCCTTCAACGGCAGCTTCGGCGTCTCCAGGATCTCGTCCTGGTACGCGCCGAGGATCGCCGTCTCCGACGTCGGCAGCAGGAACTGCCCGCGCGGGGCGGACGCCGAATCGAGGTGGTAGACGTCGTCGTAGAACTTCGGGAACTGCCCGGCGGCGAAGCCGGCCGAGTCCAGCAACAGGTGCGGCGGGAGCAGGAACTCGTAACCGGCCCTGATGTGCTGGTCGACGAAGTAGTTGAGCAGCGCCCACTCCAGCCGGGCTCCGATGCCCGTGTAGATCCAGAAACCGGACCCACCGAGCTTGACCCCGCGCTCGTAGTCGACCAGGCCCAGCGCCCGGCTCAGCTCCACGTGGTCGCGGACCTTCTCGATCACCGGCGGCTCACCGAAGGTCTTCACGACCCGGTTGGCTTCCTTGCCCCCGGCCACCACGTCGTCGCTGGGCAGGTTGGGCAGCTCGCTCATCGCGTCGCGCAGCCGGGCCTGCACCTCGTCCAGCTGGGACTCCAGGTCGGCGAGCTGTCGACGCTCCGCCTCCGGCGCGACGACCTGCGGCTCCTCGCCGGCACGCTTTGCCTGCGCGTACGCCCGGGCCTCCGCCTTACGGCGTTGCCGCTCGGCGTCGATCTCCGTGATCAGCGCGCGTCGTTCCTGGTCGAGCCGCTGGATCTCGTCCAGGGATCGGGTGACCTCGGCGGGATCCAGTCGCTTCGCCAACGCGGTCGCTACCGCCTCGCGATCCTTCCGGATCAACTCCATGTCGAGCATGCTGCTCCGTACGCCTCCGTCCGGGGTCACAGGTGAACCACCAGATGCTACCGTCGCGGCCCCCTCGGCCCGGGACGGGGAGTGATGACAGCTGGTCTACAGCCGGATCGGCATCAGCACCGAGTAGGTGTCCGCGTCGTCCGGACGGCGTACGGCCAGCGGGCCGATCGGCCCGTCCAACTCCAGCACCAGTTGCGGGCCGCCGGCCGCGTTCAACGCGTCCAGCAGGTAGCCGCCGTCCACCCCGACCAGCAGCGCCTCCGAGGTCAGCTCGCTGTCCGGGAGCAGCCGCAGGTCGCCGGTGTCGTCGACGCCCAACACGGTGACCGCCCGGGGCGTGCCGTCGTGGTCGCGGGCGACAGTGGGCGCCGCCGGGTCGGCCAGCGCGGCGCGCAGCGCCGCCACGTCCACCGGGATGCGACGGGCGGTGGGCCGCTCGCCGACGGCCTTGCGGACCAGCCGGCGGTAGTCCGGGAAGTCGTACGGCAGGGCGCTGCCGGTCAGGGTCCGCCCGGCCACCAGCACCCGCAGACCCGCGCCCGCCACGGTCAGCCGCACCGGCCGGGCGTCGGCGGCGGTGAGCAGCGCCCGGACCTGGTCGACGAGGTCGACGGGTGCGAACACCCGCACCGGGGGACCGTCGACGTCGGCCCGGGCCCGGGCCAGCGCGAGCCGGTACCGGTCGGTGGCGACCAGCCGCACGCCGTCGGACTCCACGTCGAGCAGCACGCCGGAGAGCATCGGCAGCTCCGGGTCGGCGCCGACGGCGAAGCGCACCGCGTCGAGCGCGGCGGCCAGGTCGGCGGGGGAGAGGAGCACAGTGGTGCTGGTCTGCGGGGCCGGGTCGACGAGCGTCCGGAGCCGGGTCACCTCACGGCGGGCGTCGGCGAGCCCGTCGACCAGCCGACGCAGGTGCGCGTCGAGCAACAGGTGCACCGCGGCCGGCTCGGCGCGTACCGCGGCGGCGATCTCCGGCACCGGCATGCCGATCCGGCGCAGCCCGGCCACCAGGCGGGCCGGCGCGATCTGCTCGTCGGTGTACCAGCGGTAGCCGGTCACCGGGTCGACCAGGGCCGGTTCCAGCACCCCCGCCGAGTCGTAGAAGCGCAGGGCGCTGACGGTCAGGCCACTGGCCCGGGCCAGCTCACCGATGCTGTGCAGGTCGCTCACGCTGGGCATCCTGCCCCCTCGACCCGGTCGAGGGTCAAGCCGAGCGGTCCAACACCCGGAAGGTGAGCCCGGCCCGGACGAGCCGGTCGAGCAGCGCGTCGCCCATCGCGGCGACCGGGGTGACCTGACCGGCGGTCGGCGGCAGGTCGTCGAGCGCCAGGCAGAGCGCCGACTCACCGAGCATCTTCGCCGTCTCGTCGTAGCCCGGGTCGCCGCCGGCCACCGCGGTGACCACCCGCTGCCCACCCCCGGTGCCGACGAACCGCACCCGGAACCAGGACGCGGCCCGCTGCTGGGCGGTCGGGCCCTGCCCGGAGGCCAGTCGGCCGAGCAGCCACCGTCGACTGGGCGGCAGCTTCACCAGCCCGATCAGCGCGCCGAGCCCGGCCGCGCCGGCCAGCACCGTGGGCAGCCGCTTCACCGCTGCGAAGTGCCGGTAACGGAAGTCCGGGCCGTACTCCGGACGGGCCGCTGCCGTTCGGCGGACCACCTGCGGGTCGATGGTCGGCAGCGGGACGGTCCAGATGCCCAGCTCGGCGGAGCGGGCCAGCCGGCCGGGTACCGCCCGGACCCGGCGGTCGGTGGGGCGCGGTTCGACCGCACGGCGGTCCCGGGCGGCCCGACTGGCCTGTGCCGTGCGGGAGAACGCGGTGAGCGCGGAATGGTACGTGCCGGCGGAGAACCGACCACCGGCGCGCACGTAACCGTCCACGGTGATCGGCACGTCGGCGGGCAGGTGCTTGACGGTGAACCAGACCCCCAGGTCGTGCGGGATCGAGTCGAACCCGCAGGCGTGCACCAGCCGGGCCCCGGTGCGGGTCGCCTCGTCGTGGTGGCGCACGTACATCAGGTCGACGAACTCCGGCTCGCCGGTGATGTCCAGGTAGTCGGTGCCGGCCCGGGCGCAGGCCCCGACCAGCGGCTCCCCGTGGTGGATGTACGGGCCGACCGTGCTGGCCACCACCCGGGTGCTCTCCGCCACCGCGCGCAGCGCGTCCGCGTCGGTCACGTCGGCGGTCAGTAACGGCAGCTCGGCCAGTGTCGGGTCGATCGCGGCGAGCCGGTCGCGGACGGCGGCGAGACGCTGCTGGTTGCGCCCGGCCAGCGCCCAGCGCAGCCCGGCCGGCGCGTGCCGGGCCAGGTACTCAGCGGTCAGACCGCCGGTGAACCCGGTCGCCCCGAACAGCACCACGTCGTACGTCCGCTCCCCAGTCATCCCCGGAGTCTGCCATTCGTGGCCCCCGACGGCAGATCACGACGAGGCCGTCAGGGCGTGAACACGGCCCGTACGCATCCGTCGGCCCGGTCCCGGAACAACGCGTACCCGTGGGCGGCCTGCTCCAACGGCAGCCGGTGGGTGGCCAGATGCTCGGTACGCAGCTCGTCGCGGGCCATCCGGTCCAGCAGCATCGGCACGTCCCGAAGGTCCGGGCGACGTACCCCGTGCAGCGTGAGCCGCCGGTCGGTCACCGTGCCCAGCGGGAACGCGTCGACGAAGCCGCCGGTCGCGCCGAGCACCACCACCACACCGCCCTTGCGGCAGGCGTACACGGCCTCCCGCAGCGCGTCCGGTCGGTCGGCGGTGTGGCCACCGAACCGGTCGATCAACGATCGGGCCGGCGGCGTGCCGACCGCCACCACGCACACGTCCGGACCACGTCCACCGCTGCGGTCGCGCAGCTCCGCCGCGACGTCGGTGCGACGGTAGTCCAGCGGCTCCGCGCCGCAGTGCCGCTCGGCCATCCGCAACCGCTCCTCGTGGCGGTCGAGCACCAGCACTCGGGAGGCGCCGCGCAGCACCGCCGCCCGGGCGGTCAGCTGGCCCACCGCCCCGGCACCCCAGATCGCCACCACGTCGCCGGCACGTACCGCCCCCACCTCCGCCGCCAGCCACCCGGTCGGCGCCGCGTCGGCGGCGAACACCGCCCGGTCGTCGTCGACCCCGTCCGGCACTCCGAACGCACCCTCGTCGGCGTACGGCACCCGCACGTACTCGGCGTGACCGCCGGCGAACCCGCCCGCCGCCCGGGGCCGACCGAAGCAGCCGGCGTCGGAGCGCCCCCAGTCGGGGTCCGCGCTCGCCAGCTCGGCGCTGCCGTTGTCGCAGCAGGAGTGCAGGCCCTGACGGCAGTACCAGCAGCCTCCGCACGCGACGCTCGCGCCGACGACCACCCGGTCGCCGGTGCGGTGCCGGCGGACCGCGGGCCCGACCTCGACCACCTCGCCCAGGAACTCGGCCCCGAGCACGTCACCGGCTCGCAGGAGCGGGTCCCGGCCGGCCAGCAACGGCAGGTCACCGCCGCAGGTGGCGCTGCGCCGAACCCGGACGATGACGTCCCGCTCGTTGCGCAGCTCCGGGTCGGGCACCTCGCGTACCGCCACCTCGTCGGCCGCCATCCAGCACAGGGCCCTCACCCGCGTACCTCGGTGCGGTCCAGCGCGGACCGGTCCGCGCGCAGCACCTCACCGGCCTCCACGCGCTGCTTGACCTGGCGTAACGTCCGGCGCACCAGCAGAGCCGGGTCGTCGCCGACCATGTGCGCGGCCAACCCGGCGGGCGGGGGTCCGCCGGCGAGTGGCCGGGCGGCCAGCTCCGTGCCCCGGTCGCCGGGCGCCGGCCGTACCCGTACCTCGATCGCGCCACCCAGCCGGCGCAGTGGTTCGGGCCAGCGCCCGTCCGGAAGCACCTGCTCGGGCGGCCGGTCGACAGTCACCACCTCCCACCGGGCCGACGCGCCAGGGTCGCCGTCCGCGCCGGTCCGGCCCCGCGCGGCGGCACGGCCGTCCGCGCCCGGCCCACCCACCCACCGGGGTACGCGCAGCAAGCGCACCGCCCGGGCCAGCGCACCGCTGCCGAGGGCGGGTCCCGCCCGCGCCAGCCGTCCCATCGGTCCCACAGGTCCTCCCCGTCCGTACCCCGCGGACGCCGCCACCAGGGCGGCTGCCACGTCCCCCGATCCTCGGCCCCGCCCGGGTGAAGCGTGCTCGCCCGGAAGGGGTGAACCGCCTTCCGCCGGGTAACCGCTCGCCGACCGGGGGCGGAACGTGCGGTGGGGGTGGGGCTGGGTGTCGGAACAGGATCGCGTGCGGGTCGAACCGACAGCGGGGCCGCCGCTGCTGGCGTCCCGGCTGACCCCGGCGGTGCCGCCGGAACCGGTCGTGGCCCGACCCCGACTGCTGCGCCGCTTGGACGAGGGCAGCGCGGGGCCGGTCACCCGGATCGCTGCTCCGGCCGGCTGGGGTAAGACCACGTTGCTCGCGTCCTGGGTACGGCTGGGTGGCGCTCCGCCCGAGGTCGAGCCGGGTGCTGTCGTGCCCGACTCCGGCGAACTGGCGGCCCCGCCCGAGTCCCGCCCGGTTCCGGCGTGGGTGTCCGTGGAGGTCGGCGACGACGGTGACCGGCTCTGGTCGTACCTCGCGGCGGCCCTGCGTGCGGCCACCGGCTCGACGGAGAGTGGACCGGTGCCGGACCGGTCGCCGCGCCCCGAGCACCTAGAGGCGCTGGCCGCCTCGCTCGCCGCCGCGGACCGGCCGGTGCTGCTGATCCTGGACGACCTGCACCGGGTCGCCGACCCGGCCGCATTGACCGGGTTGGAGTTCCTGCTGCGCCACGCCGAGCAGCGGTTGCGTCTGGTGATCGGCGCGCGGGCCGGGCTGCACCTGCCGCTGCACCGGCTCCGCCTCGCCGGCGAGCTGACCGAGATCGGCCCGGACGAGTTGGCGTTCACCGACGACGAGGTTGCCGACCTGCTCACCGCGCACGGTGCCGCGCTGCCGGCGGCTGCCGTGCACCGCCTGCGAGAGCGGACCGGAGGGTGGCCGGCCGCGTTGCGCATCGCGGCCCTTGCGGTACGCGCTCAGGCCGACCCGGAGCGCTGGGCGGGCCAGTTCGGCGGTGACCAACCGGAGATAGCCGGCTACCTGCACGAGGAGGTGCTCGCGACGCTCGACCCGGCCGAGGAGGACCTGCTGCGCCGTACCGCGGTCGTCGACACCGTCTGTGCCGACCTGGCCGAGGCGCTGACCGGCCGCGCCGACGCCGGGCAGGCGCTCGCCGACCTGGCCGGGGCCGGCGGTCTGCTGCACCGGGAGGACACCCGCCCAGCCTGGTACCGGTGCGAGCCCCTGCTCGCCGACCTGCTCCGCGCCGACCTGGCCCGGTTGCCCGCCGACGACCTGCGCGAGCTGCACGCCCGGGCCGCCGACTGGTACGCGGGCGACGGCCGGCCGGCCGACGGTCTGCGGCACGCGTTGGCCGCCGGCCGGTGGGACCTGGCCGGCGACCTGTTCGTCGCCCACTGGCCGGAGCTGACCCGTTACGACCGCGAACCGGTGCACGCCCCGGCCCCCGTGGCCCCACCGGCGGAGGTGGTCCGCGCCGATCCGGAGGTGGCGTTGGCCTGTGCCGCCGAGCGCGTGTGCGCCGGTGACCTGCCGGTCGCGAGTGGCCACCTGGGCGTGGCGGCCGAGCACGCCGCGGGTCTTCCCGTGCCCCGACGCGACCGGTTCCTGCGGTTGGTCACCGCGCTGGAGGTGAGCGTGGCCCGGCTCGCCGACGACCAGGCGGAGGTCCGCGCCGCCGCCGCCCGACTGCTGCGAACCCGCCCGGAGGGCGCCACACCGACCCGGCTGCCGGACTCCGCGCCGACCAGCTCCGCCCCCACCACCGGTGGGGGCGCGGCGGCCGACGACGCGGACCTGAGGGCGTTCACCGGCACCGCGCTGGGGCTGGTCGAGTTGGCTGACGGCGCGTTGCCGGCTGCCCGCTTCGTCCGGGCCCGGGCGGCGGCCCGGGAGGCCGGTCGGCCGCGTACCGAGCTGGTCGGCGCCAGCCGTGCCGCACTGTTGCTCGCGGTCCGCGGCGAGTTGCGGGCGGCCGAGCAGGCGGCCCGGGACGCGCTGGGGATGCCGCCCTGCCGGGGTTGGTCGGGTCGGCTCGACTGCGCCTACGCGTACCTGGCGTTGGCCCTGGTGGCGCTGCTGCGTGACCAGCCCGAGGAGGCGGCGGCGAACCTCGCCCTCGCCGGCCCGGCGTTCGGCGTCGCGGACGGGTGGGGCGGCGGCGCCGAGGCCGGTACCGGTGAGGACTGGCTCGCCGCCGCTCCCGGCGAACCGGTGGCGGCGGCGGTGGCGGCCCTGTGTCGGGCGCAGTTGCACCGCGACGCCGGCGACCCGGCGGCCGGCCAGCGGCTGCTCGTCCGGGCCGGTGCGGCACTGGCCGACCGTCCCTCCGCCACCGAACTGACCAGCCTTGTGCGGGCCGCCGAGGCCGAACTACGCGCCGAGCGGGGCGACCTGGACGCCGCCCGTGACCTGCTGGCCGGAATCGCCGACGACGGGACCGACCCGGTGCTGGCGGTGACGGTGGCGAAGGTGGAACTGCTGGCCGGCGACACCGCCGCGGCCGGGCGGGCCCTGCCGGCCTGGCAGGCGCCGACGGCCACGGCCTGGCCCCTTCCGGTACGCCTGGACGCGGGGCTGCTGGACGCGGTGCTCGCCGAGCGGGCCGGGGACGGGCGTCGGGCCGGCCGGATCCTGGAACAGGTGCTGGACCTCGCCGGCCCACAGGGCTGCCGACGGGTCTTCACCCGCGCCGCACCACCCGTACGGGACCTGCTGGCCGCCCACCTGGACGCGGGCACCGCGCACTTCACGCTGGTCAGCGACCTGGTCCGGGGGGCCAACACGAGCACTGCCCGGCCGACGGCGGCGCCCCGGGGCGTTCTCGACGAACCGCTCACCGAGCGTGAGCTGACCATCCTGCGCTACCTGCAGAGCATCCTGTCCAACGTGGAGATCGCCAGCGAACTGTCGCTCTCCGTCAACACGGTGAAGACCCACGTCCGCAACATCTACCGCAAACTCGACGCGACCCGCCGGCGTGAAGCGGTCCGGCGGGCGCGCGAGTTGCGGCTGATCTGAGCGGTTCGGCGGTCAGGCGTCGCCGGCGGAGTCCACGGCCGTCAACAGGTCGGCCAGGTCGTAGCCGCCGTCGTGTCGGACGCCGTTGACGAACAGGGTCGGGGTGCCGTTCACCCCGCTCCGAATGCCGCCCACGAAGTCCCGGCGTACGCGGTCGGCGTGCGCACGGCTCTCCACCTCGGCGTTCAACTCGTCCGGTGGCAACCCGACCTGTTCGACACCGAGCGAGAGGTGCACCGGGTCGAGTTGGTCCTGGTGCTCGTAGAGCCAGTCGTGCATCTCCCAGAACCGGCCCCGCACCCCGGCGGCCTCGGCGGTCTCGGCGGCCCGTTCGGCGTACGGGTGCACGTTGGCGATCGGGAAGTAGCGGTAGACCAGCCGGACGGTGTCGGCCCGTTGCCGTAGCAACTCGTGCAGGTTCGGGTACGCGGCACCGCAGAACTGGCACTGGAAGTCGCCGTACTCGACGACGGTGACCGCCGCGTCGGCCGGCCCGCGGATGTGGTCCTCGGTGGTCACCGGGTCCCGAAGTCGGGCGGTGACCTGCAGTGGCGTGGTCATCCGGTCGTCACCTTCCGGTCGGCGGTGAGTTGGTCCAGCGCGTCGAAGATGCCGTCCGCGCCCGGGTTCACGTCGGGCGGCGAGACGTAACTCCAGGCCACCATGCCGGCCGGGTCGAGCACCACGAGCGCGCGGGCGGCCTCACCGCGCGGCTGGTACGCGCCGTAGGCACGGGCCACCTCGCCCTTGGGCTCGAAGTCGGCCAGCAGGGGGAACTCGATGTTCCGGCTCTCCGCGAACGCCCGGTGCGACCAGATGCTGTCCACCGAGATGCCGAGCACGACCGCCTCGTACTGCGCGAAGACGGGTGTCGCCGACTGGTAGAGCGACATCTGGTCACCGCAGACCGGGCTCCAGTCGGCGGGGTAGAAGGCGAGCACCACCGGTCGGCCGCGGAACTGCTCGGGCCCCATCGGGTCCCCGGCCGGGGTGGCCGGCAGGGTGAAGTCGGGCGCGGCGTGCCCCGGTTGGATCAGCCCGTTCGGATCACTCATGCCCCCAGCCTGCTCCCGGGGTGGGTGAGGCGGACTCACCCACCTCGGGTGGTTCCGGGCCCGCTCAGCGCGGCGCTGAGGCAGGCTCGCTCAGCGCCGCGCGTGGCGCTCACTCACCGCAGCCCCGGGGCGACGGCGATGTGGTTCTGCACCTCACGGATGCCGGGCGCGGACCATGCCACCTGCTCGACCTCGGCCCGCTCGGGCATCGAGTGCACCAACCCGGCGAGCACCGCCGTGTCGCCGTGCACCCGGACGGTGATCCGTTCGGCTTCGGTCGCCCCGGCTCGGGCGAGGGCGTCGACGATGCGCTCGGCCAGGTTCCGACCGTCCGGCGCGGCGGCCGGTTGGACGGCGATGCCGTTGCTCACCCCGCGTACGCCGGTCAGTCGGCCGACCGCGCGTTCGGCAGCGCGGCGCTGGTACTCCCACTCGACGTCGCCGTGCAGCGTCACCCAGCCGGTCGAGACGGTGACCTGGAGTTTTTCGACGGGTACGAACGCGTCCCACTCCAGCGCGTGGCTGGCGGCGGCGGCCAGGTCGGGGTCGGTGCGCTCCGCGCCGGCGGCCAGTTGCACGGCCAGGTCGTTGGCGACAGCCCGGACCTGGGCGACCCGGTGCGCGGCGCGTTCGGCGGCCCACTTCTTCGCGTAGCTGTCCACCCGGCCGGTCAGCGTGACGACGCCTTCGGCGACGGTCACGCCGATCTCGTGCGGCTGTACCCGCGGTTCCCAGGTCAGCTCGTCGAGTACGGCGGACTGGATGTCCTGGTCGGTGCGGCTGATCTCCGCGATGGCCATCTGTCCTCCTCCCGTGCTCCGGTGGCGAACCGGGCGGCGACGTGCAGCCGGAGGCTCGCCGACGTCGAACCTGCCGCCGCTCGGGGTGAACCGTCCTCGCCCGGACGGGGTGACATGACGACTGTTTCATCCATGGGAGCGCTTCCATCACGAGTGTATTTCGGTTACGGTAATCGCGTTCCTCGATCGCGGAAGCCGTCGCGTCGGGTGGTGGAGCCAGGGCAGCTCCGTCCCCGTCGTCGTGCTCGTCCCCCGGGCCACGACGCTCCCGGCCGATCGACCCCGTCCCCCGGGGTGTGCCCCACCACCACCACCACCATCACCACCACCAGAGCACCGGTCCGCCGGGCCGCCTGAGGGGTCCGGCACCCGGCGGACCGGCCCCACCCCGTACCGCCCCATTGGTACGGGCCCCGTTCGACAGCTGTCGATCGGGGCCCGGGGTGCGGAAACGTGTGCTCAGACCGCCGGCGAGTTGGGACGGTCGACGTCGACGAACTCCACGTCGTCGACGGAGGAGTTGTCCCGGCTGCCGGCGGCCCGCGCGGCGGAACCCACGGCCCAGCCGACCGCCGCGCCGACGAGCGCTGCGCCGATCAGCAGTGTCCAGGGCAGAGCCGGCTGGCGACCGGCGAGTGCGTCGAAGGCCAGCGAGGCGCGGCGTCGCGCCTCTTCGGCGGCGGAGCCCACCAGGTCACCGGCGCCGTCGGCGAGGTCGCTGCTGTTGCGACGGGCCGACCGTGCGGTGTCCCGCACACTGTCTCCGGCGGAGCTGACGGCCGAGAGCAGGTGCTCCCAGGCCTGGTCCGCGATCCGCTCCGGCTTGCTGCGGCGGTCCAGCAGGTTGGTTCCGAACATCGTGGTTACCTCCTCGGGTGCCGAAGCCGCCGGCCACTTCGGACTTCGGCGTCTGTTCAGCGCGTCACGGTTCGCCTACACCGCCAGTGCCCACGGTCGCCCGAGCGCAAACCCGGCACGCCGCAACCTCAGCGCACCGCCACCGCGGCAACGCCCCGCGCGAAGTCGTCGTCATCGTCGTCATCGTCGTCGCCTCCGCCGAAACCGCAGGCCAGTACGAGGGCGAGCAGTACGCCGACGCCGGCCAGCCCCGCAAGTCGCTTGATCATTGAAGGTCCTCTCCGTCACGGTGGGTGTCCCGGCCCGATGCTAGGACGGAACGGCAACCACGGGCGCCGATCGGCGTGCTCGGGTGCGGACGACACGCCGGTGGCACGCGGGACGGGCGTACGTCATGGGGCGGTTGTCCGGCGTGCCGGGCCCGGACGGCTACCCTGGTCCGGCGACGCGTGGGTCACGACTGATCAACGAGGCGCAGATGACGAAAAGTGTTGAGTAATCAGATACTGAAAAGTACGGATATGGGCCGCTTTGTTGGCTCGGATCCGCGAATTACTCATCCCGAGGGGTGGCGACCGAGGCCGTTGGAGGAATACTCTCGGTCGCGGCCCGCGTACTGATGAGGCGCCCGGGGGACGGGCGGGTGGAGGTGCTCGCGTGAGCCTGTCGATCGTGAAGTCGGTTCTGTCCGGTGGTGTCGTGGAGATCGCCCCGCGGGGTGAGATCGACGTCGACACAGCGTACGAGGTGCGCGAAGCGATCGCGGAGGTGCTGGCCAAAGGTCGGCCCCTGCGCATCGAGCTCAACATGAGGCTGGTCACCTTCATCGACTCCGTCGGCATCAGCGCCATGGTCGCCGGCTTCCAGACGGCCGAGGTCAGCGACGTCAAGCTGGTGGTCACCGAGCCGAGCCGGTTCGTGCACCGGCAGCTGTGGGTGACCGGCCTGCTCGGCCTGTTCGGTGCTCCCGAGCCCTACTTCGCCGGTACGGCCACCCCCGAGGTGCTGCCCGGCGCCTGAGCGCGCCCGACACCACGTCAGGTCTGCTCGTCCAGCCCGGTCAGGTCGACGTCGGTCGCTTCGGTGACCGCCCGGATGGCCGTCACCGACGCGTACCCGGCGGCCAGCAACGCCACGTCCGTGCCGGGCTGCGCGGCCTGCCCCGGCTCCTCCAACGAGGTACGCACGAAGCCGTGACCGGATTCGGCCACCGTCATCTGCACCTGGCCGAAGCTGGCCAGCGCGCCGCGACGCACCCCGCGCAACTGCCCGTGCGGCAGGTCCGGCGCGTTCACGTTCAGCACGCTCTCCAACGGCGCGGATCGCAAGCGGGGGAGAAGATCAAGGGCGACCCGGGCGGCGGTGCTCCAGTGCCGCTCGGCGTCCCGCACCCGGGCTGCGGCGTCCACGGCGGCGCCGCCGCTCGCCGCCGTCGCCTCACCCGCGGAGAGCACGTCGAGGGAGACCGCCATCGCGCGGCACCCGTTCGTGGCGGCGGTGAACGCGGCCCCCACCGTCCCGGAGTGCAGCACGGCCCGGCCGGCGTTGGCGCCCCGGTTGATGCCGGAGAGCACCACCGACGGCGGTGGACCGAACGCGCCGTGCAGGGCGATCAGCGTGATGAAGCCTGGGGAGCCGCCGACTCCGTACGCCGGCACCCCCGCCAGGTCCGGTAGCGGGTGGTCGTTCACGACGACCCGCCCGTCCCGCTCCATGGCACTCATCGCGGCGCTCGTGCCGCTCGCCTCCTCCAGCGGCGCGGCGACCACCACGTCCAGGCCCCGCTGCACGGCCGCCCACGCGAGGGCCTGGATGCCGGGCGCGGCTATCCCGTCGTCGTTGGTGATCAACACCCGTACTGTCATCGGTCGACCACCCGGTCGGCCAGTTCGTCGGGGGTGGTCCGCTCCTGCGGCCGGCTGTCCGCCGGCACCAGTCGGACCCGGTCCACCAGGCCGGTGATCGAGTCCAGCCGTCCGGTGCCCAGGCCGTGCCGGGTCACGTTGAGCGCGCCGGCCGCGGCACCGGTCCGGATGGCGGTCCGGATGTCTCCGCCGCCGGCCACGATGGCGGCCACCCCGGCGGTCATCGAGTCGCCCGCGCCGCGCGGGTCGGCCGCCTCCAGGCGGGGCATCTCGACCTCGAACAACTCTCCGTCGATGAGCGCGAGCGCCGGCTGGTCGGCCCGGCTCACCACCACCGTCTCGGCGCCGGCCGCGTGCAGCTCGTACATGGCCCGGGTCAGTTCGACGCTGTCGTCGGTGCGGGCGCGGCCGTCGCGGATCAACTCCTCGTGGCTCACCTTGAGGAAGAAGACGCCGCTCTCCAGCACCGCTCCGAGATGATCGCCGGAGAGGTCGACCACGACCCGACCACCGTTGGCGCCGAGGTCCGCCGCGAAACGCCGGTACAGGTCGGCGGGGACGAGCCACGGCGCGTTCGGGCCGCTGAGAATGCTCACGGCGGCCCTCAGGCCCTCGCCGAGGGCCAGGTTGTACAGCTCGTCGAGCTCGTGTCGGCTCAACGGCTGCCCGGGTACGTCGGCGATCTCCTGCCGGGACCCGCCCCGGCGGTCGTGCACGTAGCCGCCGCTGCCGGAGTCACGGACCACCACCTTGAGGTCGACGCCCTCGCTGACCAGCAGAGGCTCCAACACCTGGCCGATCTCGCCGCCGAGGGCGGCGCAGAGCACCACGTCGACACCGAGCGACATCACCATCCGGGCCTGCCAGACGCCCTGCCCGCCGGGGTGCAGGTGCAACTCGGGGTGATCGTTGGGCTGGTCCAGCGTCACGGTCAGCTGTGGTGTGGGCGCGAAGACCATCACGTGCCCGCTCACCGGATCGTCACCGTTCATGGTCCCGCCCCCAGCACGTTTGGGTAATTCATCACTAATGCGGCAAATGGTAGCTCCCTGTCCTGTCGCCCCGGGTTCGTCCGCCGGGACGTTGCCAGCCAGACATCGGTAGGGGACGATCGTGCGACGATCGACGGCGGGAGACGGTGTGCTCAAGAGCGATACCTTCAGCTACACCGTCCAGGCCCGGTGCTCGCCGGCCCACGCGGCGGAGATGCTCAGCGACCTGACCCGGCAGGGTGAGCTGCACCCCCTGATCGTCCAGGTCCGTCAACTGCCGCCCCGACCCGGTGCGCAGGCCAGTTACACGATCAACGACCGTCTGGCGGTCGGCCCGCTGCGCTTCACGACCACGTACCACGCGGACGTGCTGATCAACGAGGACGACGAGATCGTCATGGTGGCCCGTCAATGGCCGGCCACCACCGTGCGCAACCACACCCGACTGCGCCCCGAGCCGGACGGCCTGGTCCGGATCGACGTCGAGATCACACTGACCGCGCCGGCCCCCCTGTTCCGGTACGCGTTCCGCCAGGCCCGTGCCGCCCACCTCGCCCTGGCCACCCGACTGGGACCGGCCCTGGAACGCGCCGACGACCCCCCACCGGCCGCCTGACCCGCGCGCCCCACTCGCGCCCCGCGCGCCCAAACCTCACGCCCGCGCGCCCCACTCGCGCCCCGCGCGCCCGCGCCTCACGCCCGTGCGCCCCGCGCGCCCGCGCTCCGCGCCCCGCGCTCCGCGCCCCGCGCCCCGCGCCCCGCGCGCCCGCGCCCCGCGCCCCGCGCCCTCGCCCCCAAGATCCGCGCAATATCCCGGATGTTGCTGCCTCCGACGTGCGGGAGACAGCACTATCCCTGATGTTGCGCGGATCTTGAGGGCGAACACCCGGCGCGACCGCCCGCGGGCGGATCGGCGCGCCCGCAGCCCTCAAGGTCACGCTCGATCATGGATGTAGTGGCCTCACGGCGCTCAGGCCACCACTACATCCTGGTTGCAGCGCGATCATGGCGGCGAACACTCGCCGTGGGGCGTTGTCGCGGTTGGGCGCCGCGATCATGGCGGCGAACACCCGCCGTGGGGCGTTGTGGCGGTTGGGGGCTGCGATCATGGCGGCGAACACTCGCCGTGGGGCGTTGTCGCGGTTGGGCACCGCGATCATGGCGGCGTGGCCGCCGTTGGGCGGCGTCGCCCTCTCGCGGCGCCTTTGTCGGGGGCGACGATCATGGCGGCGTGGGCACCGACGTGCGGGCGGTGCTCGCGGTGGTCGTTCGGGCGGCCTGCCGGCGGCCCCACGGCTTGTAGGTGGAGAGCACCGTCGCGATGATCATGAGGGTGGTCGACACCGCGGGCGCGATCACCAGGTCGGCGCGATCGCGTACGGGCAGGGCGGCGCCCAGCGCTCCGGCGTGCCGCAGATTCGGGGTGAGCAGGAACAGCACCAGTCCGACCATCACCGTGGTGATGACGAGTTTGACCAGCACCCACCGGTAGCGCAGGAGGCCCCACGGGGTGAGCAGCGCGCTGACGACACCGATCAACCAGACCAGGACGCTCAGCGGTGCGAACAGGACGGTGCCGACCAGCGCGCCGACCGGGTAGAGGACGGCCGGGTCGGCGCCCCGCTGTACGGCGATGCCGAGGGTGAGCAGCACCAGGTCCGCGCCGAGCCAGCCCAGCGAGGTGACCAGGTGCAGGGTGAGCAGTGCCTTGCGGGCGGTAGGTGGGATCCGAGGCATACCGCGATGCTGCCCGCTGACCGTGGCCGGGTCGTCCGATGACCGGCGACATCGGGTGTACGTCCCGCGACGTAGCCGTGGCCGGTGCTCCTCGACGGGGGCACCGGCCACGAGCGGTCAGTAGACCGACAGGTGTACGTGGTTGGTGTGGTCGCTGGACGGGTCGCCGCCCGCCCCGCTGTACGACTTCCACCCGCTGCTGGGCAGCCAGATCTGCCGGTACCAGATCACGTACAGCACGGCGAGCCGGTCGGCGTTGCGGATGAAGTACGCCGCCAGGTTGTTGCCGTACGTCTTGTCCCCGCCGGTGGCGTCCCCGCCGAAGCCGCCCTTCTGCGCGGCGAAGTCGCAGGCTCGGCCCTTCGGGTGTTCGCCCGAGCCGCCGTTGCGGTGGCAGGAGACGTACCGGGTGAAGCCCGCGGCCTTGGCCTGGTTGAGCGCGTGCAGGGTGCGCGGGGTGATGCAGCCGCTGGCCGGCGTGGGGTCGTCGACGCTGCACGACTCCTTCGGCCAGGAGCCGTCGGAGTTGCGTGGCGCGGCCTTCGCGTTGCTGGTGGAGGTGCCCCGGTTGGAGCCCGTGTCGGCGGTGGTCTGCGGCTTCGGGGTGGTGGCGACGGTCAGGGCCCGCTCGGCCTGCTCCTTGCGCTTGGCCATCACCGCGACCTGCTTGCGCTGTTCGTTGATCTCACCGTCCAGGGCGGCGCGGGTCCGGTTGGCCTGGTCCTTCGTGCTGAGGAGGTCGCGCAGCACCCGGTCCTCGTTGGCGGCCACCGCGTCCAGGGAGGCGGCCCGGTCCATGAAGCCTTCCGGGGTGTTGCTGTTGAGCAGCGCCGAGATGGTGCTGAGTCGGCCGGTGCGGTACGCGACGCCGGCGATCTCGCCGACCTTGCCGCTGCGCTGGTCGAGTTCGACCTCGATGGTCTTCAGTTGGGTGGTGAGCTGCTGCTGCCGCTGCACGGAGGTGTCCAGGGAGCGTTTCGCGTCCAGGTAGCCCTTGCTGGCGGCTTCGAGCTGGGCGCGGAGTGCCGGGGTGCCGCCCTCTTCGTCGGAGTCGGGTGCGGCGGCCCGCTGGCCGGTCGGGGGAGCGGCCGAGGCGGTGCCGGCCGGCAGCGCGACGCCGAGAGCGAGCATCGCGACGATCAGGGCCGCCAGTCGGGCGGCAGGTGGTCGTGCTGGTGCCACTGCGCATTCCTTCCGTCAGCCGCCGACCGGGTTAGCTGACGGGTTCGGGACGGAAGATCCCTACCGCTGACGCGGATGCACCCCAGGAACGTGGTTCCCCGGTTCGCCCGTGTGGGCGATTAGGCGACGACCACCACCGGCGCCGGGAGGCGCCGCCTGGTGGCGGCCGGGACAGAGCCTACCGGTACTGGTGGGGCGGCTGCAGCGAATGTGACGGACGGTGAGTGCGTCAGCACGGGGAAGTCACCTTCACCACTCGATCGAGCCGCACGACCCGGAGGCGGCGCCTGGCTCGATCTGCAACGTGGCGTGCTCGATTCGGAAGTCGTCGTGCAGGGCCGTACGCGCGGCGGTGAGCACCGCGCCGACCTCTGCGCCGGGCTCCATGGTGAGGTGTGCGGAGGCCACGTCCATGCCCGAGGTGAGCGTCCAGACGTGCAGGTCGTGCACCTCGACCACGCCGGGCACCGCGGCCAGCCGGTCGTGCACGGCGGTCACCTGGAGGTGTTCCGGTGCGGCCTGCACCAGGATGCGGATGGCTGCCCGGGCCAGCCGCCAGGTGCGCGGCAGGATGAACACACCGATGGCGACGGCGACCAGCGGGTCGGCCCACCACCAGTCGGTGACGGTGATGAGCAGTGCCGCGCCGATCACGCCGACCGAGCCGAGCAGGTCGCCGAGGACCTCCAGGTAGGCGCCCTGGATGTTGATGCTCTCCCGCGCGCCGGCGCGGAGGAGGGCGAAGGCGACGATGTTGGCGAGCAGGCCGAGGACGGCCACCAGGAGCATCGGACCGGTGATGACCTCGTGCGGGTCGCCGAAGCGGCGGATCGCCTCGATCAGCACGTAGACCGCGACACCGGAGAGCAGGACGGCGTTGGCCAGTGCGGCGAGCACCTCGAGTCGGTAGAGCCCGAAGGTGCGCTGCGGGTCGCCGGCGGCCCGCCGGGTCGCGGTGATCGCGGCGAGCGCCATGCCGATGCCCAGCACGTCGGTGAACATGTGCCCGGCGTCGGAGAGCAGGGCGAGTGACCCGGTGTGCAGGGCGGTGACCGCCTCGACCACCATCAGGGTGGCGAGCAGCCCGAATGCCGCCCAGAGTCGACCCCGGTGCTGGTGTGCGGCATTGGCGACGGATCCGTGGTGGTGGTCATGACCTGCGCCCACGTGAACTACCTTCCGCCGCCGTCCGAGGTCCGGTCCAATGTATGTTCACATCGCAATGTGTGCAAGTGTGCGGGTCGCGCCTCCCCCCGGCGGCCGCTCGCGCAGGTCAACCGGTGGGGTCGATGGTGGTGAGTCGCTGGGTGGCCCGGGACAGCGCCACGTACAGGGTGCGTACCCCCGCACCGGGATCCGCCCGGATCTCGCTCGGGGCGACCAGCACGACTCCGTCGTACTCCATGCCCTTGGCCTCCAGGCTGGTGACCACCTGCAACCTCGGCGCGTCCAGCGCGTCCAGCCAGCCGGCGACCTCGTTGCGACGTGGCACCGGCGTGATCACGCCGACCGTGCCCTCCACCTCGGCCAGCAGGTCGGCGGCGGCCTTCACGGTCGCGGTCTCCAAACCCGTCGCCGGCACCACCAGCTCGACCGGATCGACGCCGGTGGACCGGACGGCGGTCGGCAGCGGCAGGTCCGGGTAGAGCCGACGGATCTCCGCCGCCGCCACCGCGAAGATCTCCGAGGAGTTGCGGTAGTTGGTGGTGAGCGTGAAGTCGTGCCGCTTGCGCCGGCCCAACGCCTGGTCCCGGGCCCGGTCCAACTCGTCGGGGTCGCCGGTCCACGCGGTCTGCGCCGGGTCACCCACCACCGTCCAGGAGGCCAGCCGACCACGACGGCCGATCATCCGCCACTGCATCGGTGAGACGTCCTGCGCCTCGTCGACCACCACGTGCGCGTAGTCCCGGTAGTCCTCCGGGCGCTCCCGGGCCGCCGCGCGGGCGGCCCGCTGCCGGTCGGCGGCGGTGCTCAACTCGCGTACGCCGCCAGCCAGCTGGAACGGGTCGCGACGGGCCCGGGCCGGCTGCACCGGCTTGCCGAGCAGCGCGTCCAACTCGTCCAGCAGCGCGATGTCGGCGATGGTCAGCCCGGTCGAGTCCAGATCCCGGTACGCGGCGGTGAGCAGCCGGATCTCCGCGGTGGAGAGGATCCCCCCGGCGTACCGGCGCAGCCGGTCCGGCTGCGCCAGCCAGCCGAGCACGTGCCGAGGGTGCAGACGAGGCCACCACGCCTTGAGGAACTCCCGGAACTCCGACCGCTCGGCGATCTCCGCCTCGAAGGCCCGCTGTTCCGGCAGTCGGGTGACGCCCACCTCCCGGGCCTGCGCCCAGAGCGCGGCGAACACCCCGTCGAAGCCGGCCCGTCGCACCTCGTTGCGTCGGGCGCCCCGGTGCAGCGCGCGGTCCCGGATCCGGTCCAGCGTCGTCCGGTCCAGCCGCAGCAGAGTGCCCCGGTACAGCAGCCGCAGCTCACCCGGGCCGCCCGGCACCGCGTCGCGGGCCGCCCGTTCCAGCACCCGACGCATCCGCAGCGAACCCTTCACCGCCGCCACCTGGGGCGGGTCGGTGCGGGTGGCGCTCATCCCCGGGAAGAGGGTGCCCAACGAGTGCAGGGTCGCGGTGTCCTCGCCGAGCGACGGCAGCACCGAGCCGATGTACTCCACGAACACCGACGACGGGCCCACCACCAGGATGCCGCCGCCCGCGTACCGGCTGCGGTCGGAGTAGAGCAGGAACGCGGCCCGGTGCAGGGCGACGGCGGTCTTGCCGGTGCCGGGGCCGCCGGCGACGATCGTCACCCCGGAACCGGGCGAACGGATCGCCTCGTCCTGCTCGCGCTGGATGGTCGCCACGATGTCCCGCATGCCCCGGCCGGTGGCCTTGGACAGGGTGGCCAGCAGCGCGCCGTCGCCGACGACCGTCATCCCCTCCGGGGCGGCGGTCGGATCCAGCAGGTCGTCCTCGATGCGGGTGACCCGTTCGGCGCGGGACTGGATCGTGCGGCGACGCACCACGTCCAGCGGCTGCGCCGGGGTGGCCTGGTAGAAGGCGGCGGCCGCAGGCGCCCGCCAGTCCACGACCAGCGTGGTGGCGTCCTCGTCCCGGATGCCGAGCCGCCCGACGTGCAGCACCTGACGGTCGCGCAGGTCCAGTCGGCCGAAGACCAGCCCTTCGTGCTCGGCGTCCAGCGTGTGCCGCCGCTGTGCCGCGTGGAAGACCATCGCGTCACGCTCCACCAGCGCGCCGAACGTGCCCACCCGAGCCATCCGGTAGCCGTCGCGCTCGGCGCGGACCGCCGACCGCCGCAGTTCGGCCAGCCGGGCGTACACCCGGTCGAGGTGGCGTTGCTCGACGGCGATCTCCTGCTCCAGGCCGGTCTGGTCGGTCAACGCACGCTCCTTCGACTGTCGCCGGCCGGCGGCGGAAACCGCGCAGGCCAACCGCAGAAGGGTACGGCCCCGCGCCCGGCCCGCCGCGCCCGAGGTGCGGGAACGTGGTCAGACGCCGGTCCCGGCGGGGGTCGCGTCGAGGCTGCGGGGCGGCGGTTCGGCGAGCACCCGACGCAGGACACCGGTGAGCGCGGCGGTGACCTCGTCCGGCCGTTCCATCATCAGCATGTGCCCGGCACCAGGGCAGATGGTCAGCTCGGTGGCCGGCAGGGCCGCCGCGATGGACTCGGCGCACGGCGGTGGGGTCAGCCGGTCCCGGTCACCGACCAGAGCGGCGGCCGGCAGGTGGGCCAGCGCGGCGAGGGTGTCCAGGCGGTGCTGGGCGCCGATGGAGGCGCGGAACCCGCCGATCGAGCGCAGCGAGGCACGAGCCACCGCCGAGGTCACCAGGCGGAGGTCGGAGGGGTCGCAGCGGTCGCCGAAGAGCATCCAGCGGATGCTCGGTCGCAACGCGTTCAGCAGAGCCCGGGGCGCACGCCACGAACCGCATCGGGCCAACACCCCGGCACCCGTCGTCTCGGCCAGCCGGATCAGCCGGGCGATCCGCGGCGAGAGGCCGTAGACGGTGTGCGTGTGCCCCTCCGCGGTGGTCGAGACGAAGACCAGCCCGGAGGTACGGGCGGCGAAGTGCGCGGGGTGGCGGTGGGCGTACTCCATGATCGTCATGCCGCCCATCGAGTGCCCGACCAGGACGACGGGGCCGGTCGGCGCCACCGTGTCGATCACCGTGGCCAGGTCGTCGCCGAGCTGGGCCAGGGTGGCGGTGGGCAGCGCCATGCAGCTGGAGTGGCCGTGCCCCCGCGCGTCGTAGGTGACCACCCGCACCGCCCCGCCGACCGGCGCCGTGCTGAGCGCGTCCACCTGCCGGTGCCAGGCGCGCCCGTCCAGCGTCCAGCCGTGCAACAGGACGGCTGTCACCTGGGCGTCCGCCGGCCCTGTCACCTCGACGTTGAGCCGTACGCCGTCCGGCATGGTCACCTCGAACCGCTCCGGCATCGCCACCTCCCCAGGGCCGCCCAGCACCACCAGCACCGGGATACCCGGCGGTAACACCGGCTACCCGTCATGAGACCACGCCAATCGCGCCGGGGCGAACATTCCCGACCTCGCCCGTGGTCGTCGGCGGAAGACCAAGCTGAACGGCATGGGGTCCTCGGGAGTGCCCATGGGTGCGACGCCGGGGCAGGGACGGCAGGCCGGCGGTACGCCCCGCGCTGCGCTCGCCGACCTGCTCGCCGGGAACCGGCGGTTCGTCAGCGGCCAGCCGATCCACGGGCACGACGTCACGGCCGCGGCAGCCGCCTCCGGCGACCAGCAGCCGTACGCGGTGGTGCTCGGCTGCATCGACTCACGGGTGCCGCTGGAGGCGATCTTCGACCAGACGTTCGGGGCGATCTGTGTGATCCGTACCGGTGGGCACGTGCTCGACCGGGCGGTGTGCGGCTCCATCGAGTACGTGGTCGGGCAGCTCGGCGTACCGCTGGTGATGGTTCTGGGTCACGAGCGGTGCGGCGCGGTGGGCGCCGCGGTGGACGCGCTGCGCACCGGGGAGCGTCCCGGGGGGTCGCTCGCGTACCTGGTGGACGAGATCGCCCCGGCGGTGACCGAGATCGGGTTCGACGACCCGGCGGTGCACCCGCTGGCGATTCGCCGGCACGTCCGGCGGACGGTGCGCACGCTGCGCGACGACGACCTGCTGGCCGGGCCGGTGGCCGCCGGGCGGGTGGCGGTGACCGGCGGCCTCTACGACCTGGCCACCGGCGAGGTAGCCCTCCTCGACCCCGGCTGACCACCCCCCGCCCCGCCCGCGCCCCCCGCCCCGTCCCCCTCCCGCCCCCGTCGATCATGGAGTTGTGGTGGGTGACAAACCGGCCTGGATGACTCCAAGCCGGGCACCACAACTCCATGATCGACGAAGCCGGTCCTCGCGGACGCGAAACCGCCCGCCGGGAACTCCCGGCGGGCGGTTTCAGATGATGCGGTGGGGGAGGGGCTCAGCCCTCGAAGACACCGGCAGCGACGAGGCGCTTCTCGGTGGCCTCCCAGCCGTCACCCGGGTGGGTGGCAGCCAGGTTGTTGATCTCCGCCCGGATCTTGGCGGCGTGGCCGGCGGCGGCCAGCACGCGGATCTCCTCGACGAAGGCGTCCGAGTCGGTGCGCAGGTGCGCGGTCTTGCCGTTGGTCAGGTTCCGCACGTAGGCGTGCTTGCCGCCGTTGAGCGGGATGAGGTACTTGAACTCGCCCAGCACGCTGAGGGCGCCACCCTGGCCAGCCTGGCCGGCCCGGACTGACGCGCGCGCGGTCTTAGAGGTGTTGCTCGCCACGGAGGTACTCCTTGCAAGACGTACGGGAGGACTTGAACGTCCGGGGGCTGTGTGCGGGCCGATCGTGACTCCGGCTCGCGTAGGTGTAACGCGGCATAAGCCGCCGGTGGAACTGTACAGGACCACGACATCATGCTGGTCGTCGCGGTGTCCTGAGAGGCAACGGCAGCCACCCGTCCGGCTATTCCACCCGGCGTTTTTTCCGATTCCCTGGCGCACCACGCGTCACAGGAGTCATCATGTGTTGCACGAGCCACCTGGGTGGTCGAGGTCGTAGGGGAAGACGCACCTCGCTCTCCGGGAGGTCACCGTGCCAACGCGTGGCGTCGTATACGTCCACTCGACCCCGCTCGCCGTGTGCTCACACGTCGAGTGGGCGATCGCGCGCGTCCTAGCCGCGCCGGTCAACCTGCAGTGGACGGCTCAGCCCGTCGACCCCGGCGCACGCCGGGCAGAGTGCGGGTGGACCGGTCGTCCGGGGACGGGCGCCGAGCTGGCTGCTGCCCTACGGCAGTGGCCCATGATCCGTTTCGAGGTCACCGAGGAGCCGAGTCCCGGCGCCGACGGTGAACGCTTCATGTACGTGCCGGCCCGTGGCCTGTTCCGAGCCACCGTCGGCGTGGCCGGTGACATCCAGCTCGGCGAGGACCGGCTACGGACGCTGATGGCCGCGTCCCGGGCTCCGGAGGCGTTGGCGCACGCGCTGGACAAGGCGCTGGGCACCGCGTGGGACGCTGACCTGGAGCCCTACCGCTACGCCGGAGACGGTGCGCCGGTGACGTTGCTCACCCGGGTCGGCTGACTCGACCGCGTGCGGGTCGGGCAACCTGCACGCACGTGGTCGGCGAGACCTGCGGGCGGAAAGGTCAAGTTGCCCCGATAAGGGGGAACTGATGGGATAGGCCGCGTGTCGAATCGCCCGTGGCGGGCCACCGTCGCAGCCACCGCCCTGACCGCCCTGCTCGTCTCCGGCTGCTCGGGTGCCGCCGAACGCCCGGCCCCGACGCCGAATCCGGCCGACACCTCGGCGGCGCCGAGCACCTCCGCCGCGCCACCGGCCAGCGACCCCGCCGCCCGCGCCGCCGCGCTGGTCGCGACGCTGTCCGACGAAGACCTGGTCGGCCAGGTGCTGATGCCGTACGCCTACGGCGACTCGGCGACGAAGGTCTCGGCCGGCTCGGCCGCCGGCAACCGGGCCCTCGCCGGAGTCGACACCCCGGCCGACATGATCAGCAAGTACCGGCTGGGTGGCCTGATCCTGGTCGGCTTCAGCGCCGACGACCCGACCAAGGGCAACCAGGAGACCACGAACGTCGACAACCCGAAGCAGGTGCACGACCTCACCACCGGGCTGCGCGCCGCCGCCGGTCGGCTCGCCGCCGGCCCCGCGCCCCTGCTGATCGGCACCGACCAGGAGTACGGCGTCGTCACCCGCGTGACCGACGGGGTCACACTGCTGCCCAGCGCGCTCGCGGCCGGCGCGGCCGGCGACCCGAAGCTGACCGAGGCCGCCTGGCGGGCCGCCGGTGCCGAGCTGGCGGCGATGGGAATCAACGTCGACTTCGCCCCGGTGGCCGACGTGCTGGCCACCCGCAGCACCGTGATCGGGTCCCGGTCGTACGGCTCCGACCCCAAGCAGGCCGCGGCGCAGGTGGGCGGTGCCGTCCGTGGCCTGCAGGCGGTCGGGGTGGCGGCCACCCTGAAGCACTTCCCCGGGCACGGTCACAGCGCCGACGACTCGCACCAGGATCTGCCGGTGCTCACCCAGTCCGCCGAGGCGTTGCAGAACGGCGCCTGGCCGCCGTTCACCGCGGGCATGGACGCCGGGGCGATGGCGGTGATGTCCGGCCACCTGGACGCGCAGGCGATCGACCCGGGGACCCCGGCGACGTTCTCGCACAAGCTGCTCACCGACGTCCTGCGCGGTCAGCTCGGCTTCAAGGGCGTGGTGATCACCGACGGCATGAACATGCCACCAGCGAAGCGCTGGGCGCCCGGCGAGGCGGCGGTCCGCGCGTTGAACGCCGGTAACGACCTCATCCTGATGACTCCGAACGTGGGTCAGGCGTACGACGGGCTGCTCGCCGCGCTGCGCGGCGGCTCACTGCCCCGGACCCGGCTGGTCGAAGCGGTCACCCGCGTGCTGACCATGAAGTTCCGTCTCGCGGAGACCCCGGCCGCGCAGATGTCCACGCTCAACTCCCCGGAGCACCGCGCGGCGGCCGACGCGCTGGCCGCCGCCGCCGTCACCGTGCTGAGGGGCACCTGCGGCAAGGCGGTCGCCGGGCCGATCACCGTCACCTCCTCCGGCGGTCGGGACGGCACCCGGGCCGCGCTCACCGCCGCGCTGACGGCCGCCGGAGCGCAGGTGAAGCCCAGCGGCGGGACGATCGTGCACCTGGTCGGCTACGGCGACGGCGCCAAGGACCTGCGGCCCGACGCGGCGGTCACCGTCGCCATGGACACCCCGTACGTGCTGGCCGGCGCGAAGTCGCCGACGCTGCTGGCCACCTACTCGTCCAGCCGGGCCTCGATGACCGCGCTGGCCGCCGTGCTGACCGGCAAGGCCAAGCCGAGCGGCCGGTCCCCGGTGGCCGTGCAGGGCCTGCCCGCCACCACCTGCGGCACCTGAACCGGCGAAAACGGGTCGACCCAGGCCCGGGGTGCCTGACAGTCTCCAGGCATGGGAGCGGCAGAAGGATTTCGGCACGTGCAACGGGCCGACGGCACCGTGGTGATCACCCATCACGGTCGGGTGGCCGGCACGCTGCGTGGCGGCCGGGCGGCGGAGTTCCTCGCCGAGGTCGATGACGACCCACAGTTGGTGATGGCGCGCTGGACCGGCAACTACCGCCACGGCAACGAGCGCACCGCCAAGCAGCATCCCCGCAACCGGGGCTGAACGAGCGGAACGGGCCACCTCCGACCGGAGGTGGCCCGTTCCACGGCAGGCTCAGGGCCGGGCGAAGACCAACGCCACGTTGTGGCCGCCGAAACCGAACGCGTTGTTCAACGCGGCCGGGATCTCCATGTGGCGGGCCTTGTGCGCGGCGACGTCCAGGGTGAGACCGGGCTCCGGGTCGTCGAGGTTGATCGTCGGAGGGACGACACCGTCGCGGATGGCCAGGATGGTGGCGATCGACTCCAACGCCCCGGCCGCACCGAGTAGGTGACCGGTCATCGACTTCGTCGCGGACAGCACCGGGTGGTCACCGAGCGCCTTGTGCAGCCCGCTGATCTCCAGCATGTCCCCGACCGGGGTCGAGGTGGCGTGCGCGTTGACGTGCACGATGTCCTGCTTCGCCACGTCCGCGTCCGCGATCGCCTTGGCGATGGCCCGGATGGCACCCTCGCCCTCGGCGTGCGGCTGCACGATGTCGTACGCGTCGGAGGTGATACCGGCGCCGGCGAGGCGCGCGTACACCCGGGCACCCCGGGCGGCCGCGTGCTCGGCCCGCTCCAGCACCACGATGCCGGCGCCCTCGCCGAGGACGAAGCCGTCGCGGCCCCGGTCCCACGGACGGGAGGCGCGCTCCGGCTCGTCGTTGCGGGTCGACATGGCCCGCATCGAGCTGAAGCCGGCGATCGGCAGCGGGTGGATGACCGCCTCGGTGCCACCGGCCACCACCACGTCGGCCCGGCCGGAGCGGATGATGTCCAGGCCGAGGGCGATCGCCTCCGCGCCGGTGGCGCAGGCGCTGGCCACCGAGTGCACACCGGCCTTCGCGCCCAGCTCCAGACCGACCCAGGCGGCCGGACCGTTCGGCATCAGCATCGGGATGGTGTGCGGGGAGACCCGCCGTGGCCCGGACGCCTCCAGGATGTCGTCCTGGGCGAGCAGGGTGGTGGCGCCACCGATACCGGAGCCGACGCTGACGGCTAGCCGCTCCCCGTCGAGGTCGGAGCCGGCGAGGCCGGCGTCCGCCCAGGCCTGCTGCGCCGCGATGATCGCGATCGCCTCGGAGCGGTCCAGTCGGCGCAGTCGGACCCGGTCCAGCACCTCGGACGGCTCCACGGCCAGCTGGGCGGCGATCCGGACCGGCAGTTGCGCGGCCCACTCCTGGGTGAGGGCACTCACCCCGGAGCGGCCGGCGAGCATGGCGTCCCAGGTCGACGCGACGTCCCCGCCAAGCGGGGTCGTCGCGCCGAGCCCGGTGACGACGACGTCAGGACGACTCATGATCAGGACTGCGCCGCGATGTAGCTGACGGCGTCACCGACGGTCTTGAGGTTCTGCACCTCGTTGTCCGGGATCTTGACGCCGAACTTCTCCTCGGCGGCAACCACGACCTCCACCATGGAGAGCGAGTCGACGTCGAGGTCGTCGGTGAAGGACTTCCCCTCGGCCACGTCGTCCGGGTTCACCCCGGCAACCTCTTCGAGGATCTCGGCGAGGCCGGTGGTGATCTCGTCACGGGTCATTGCTGTTGGTTCCTTTCATCGGGGTTTCCGGCGGACGGCGTCGCCGACCGCCACTCCTGGACGCGTACGCGCCCGAGGGGGCATCAGGGGCAGCGGACGACCTGACCGGCGTAGGTCAGGCCACCGCCGAAACCGAACAGCAGCACCGGCGCGCCCGAGGGCACCTCCCGGCGCTCGACCAGCTTGGACAGGGCCAGCGGCACGCTCGCCGCGGACGTGTTGCCGGACTCGACGATGTCCTTCGCGATGATCGCGTTGGGGATGTTGAGTCGCTTGGCGATGCCGTCGATGATCCGGGCGTTGGCCTGGTGCGGCACGAACGCGGCCAGCTCCGACGGGTCGACCCCGGCCCGCTCGCAGGCCTGCAGGGCGAGTGGCGCGATCGCGGTGGTGGCCCAGCGGAACACCGCCTGCCCCTCCTGCTGGACGTACGGGCGCCAGCCCTCGATGCGTACCGCGTCGCTCTTCTCCGGGACCGAACCCCAGACGACCGGCCCGATCCCGGCCGGCTCGTCGTCGGCGGTGGCGGAGACCACCGCGGCGCCGGCGCCGTCGGCGAAGATGATGCAGGTGGAGCGGTCGGTCCAGTCGGTGAAGTCGGACAACTTCTCCGCGCCGATGACGATCGCGTTGCGAGACGCGCCGGCCCGGATGGCGTGGTCCACGGTGCCCAGCGCGTACGCGAAGCCGGAGCAGGCGGTGTTGACGTCGAACGCGCCCGGGGCGGTGATGCCCAGCTTGGCGGCGACCCGGCAGGCCACGTTGGGGCTGCGGTCGATGGAGGTGCAGGTGGCCACCACGACCAGGTCGATGTCGGCGGCGGTCAGGCCCGAGTTGGCCAGCGCCTTGCCGGCGGCGGCGGCGGCCATGTCGGCCACCGTCTCACTGTCGGCGATCCGCCGGCTGACGATGCCGACCCGGTCCCGGATCCACTCGTCGTTGGTGTCGACGAGCTGCGCGATGTCGTCGTTGGTCACCACCCGGGAGGGTTGGTAGTGCCCCATCGAGACGATGCGACTGCCAGTCATGAGCGACCTCCGATGCGGGCGATCAGGTCCCGTGCGGCCGGCAGGTCGTCCGGGGTGTTCAGGGTGACGATCTCCGGGGCGCCGTCGCCCTTGAGGTCCCGCTTCACCAACCCGGCGAGAGTGCCGGCCGGTGGCAACTCGATCACGCCGGTGACCCCGAGGTCGGCCAGCGTACGCATGCACAGGTCCCACCGCACCGGCGCGGTGACCTGACGCACGAGGCGCTGCACCATCTCGGCACCGTTGTCGACCGCCGTGCCGTCGAGGTTCGACAGCAGGAGGCGGGCCGGGTCGGCGGGGGTGATCTCGGCGGCGACCGCGGCGAGCGCGGCCTCGGCCGGGGCCATGTACGGGGTGTGGAACGCGCCGGCCACCTTGAGCCGGATGATCCGCGCCCGCGCGGGCGGCTCGGCGGCGAGCTTGTCGAGCCCGTCCAGCGAACCGGCGGCGACGATCTGCCCGGCGCCGTTGCGGTTGCCCGGGTAGAGCCCGTTGGCCTCGATCGCGGCGAGCACCTCGTCGGGGTCGCCGCCGAGCACCGCGGCCATGCCGGTCGGCTCCAGCGCGCACGCGGCCGCCATCTCCCGGCCACGAACCCCGGCGAGACTGATCGCGGCCTCGGCCGACAGCACGCCGGCCAGGACGGCGGCACCCAGCTCGCCGACGCTGTGACCGGCGGTGAGCGCGACGTCGTCCAACGGCAGGTGTTCGCCGGCGAGCAGCGCCGCGGCGACCAGCAGCGGCTGGGTGCGGGCGGTGTCCTTGATCTCGTCGGCGTCGGCGTCGGTGCCCAGATGCATGAGGTCGACCCCGGCCAGCGCCGACCACTCGCGCAGACGCGCCTCAGTGCCGGTCAGGTCGAGCCAGGGGGTCAGGAAGCCGGGTTTCTGAGAACCCTGGCCGGGACTAAGTACGGCGAGCACGCCTATGACTCTCCCGGATACGCGCGGGTAACGCTGTGCCGCCCCCGACCAAACCGCACTAGGACCTTTAGAGGTTTCCTACAAAGATCGGCGGGGATCATCCTCGTTTTGGGCGGTTTTCCGGGTGGCCGGGGTCATTGTCTGAGTCGGGACGGGTGAGGTGATCGGGGCGACCGGATCCAACCGGCCCACGGTCAGCGCGACCTGCAGGGCGAACGCGTCCCGGGGAGACAACGGCGAGAAGCCGGTCACCTCGGCGATCCGCCGCAACCGGTACCGCACCGTGTTCGGGTGCACGAACAACGCCCGCGCCGCGCTCTCCAGCGTGCCGCCGGCGGCCAGGAACGCGTCCAGGGTCGCCAACAGCTCCCCACCGGCGCGCACCAGCGTCGCGTACACGTCGTGCCGCAACCGCCGGCGGGCCTCGGCGTCGCCCGCGAGAGCCCGCTCCGGCAACAGGTCGGCGGCCGGCACCGGTCGCGGGGCGCTCGGCCAGGCCGGCGCCGCCCGGAAACCGGACAACGCCGCCCGTGCCGACTCGGTCGCCTCGTCCAGGCTCGGCACCGCCGGCCCGACCACCACCGGGCCGTCCCCGAACGCGCTCAGCAACTTGGCCGTGGCGGTCATCGGGTCCGCCGCGCCACCCAGCACGATCACCAACCGGTCGCCGTGGACACCACCGATCACCTCCACGCCGATCCGGCGGGCCTGCCGGTAGACCACGTGCAGCACCGCGGAGACCTCCCCGCCGGGAGACCGGCCGACAGCCACCGCCACCGGCGGCGCGTCCGCCCAGCCGAGTGCGGCGGCCCGACTGGCCAGCACGTCCGGCGAGTCACCGCGCAGCAGCGCGTCGACCAGCAGGGCCTGCAACCGGGCGTCCCAGGCGCCACGGGACTCGGCGGCCCGCGCGTACACCCGGGCGGCGGCGAACGCGATCTCCCGGGAGAAGCGCAGCACCGCCTCGCGTAGTTGCTGCTCCTCGCCCTCGGCGGCCAGGTGCGACACCTGCTCCTCGACCACGTCGATGGTCACCTTGATCAACGCCACGGTCTGCTGGAGGGTGATCGACCGGGCCAGCGCCTGCGGGGCGGCGGCGAAGACCTCGTCCGAGACCTCCTGGGTGCTGTCCGCCGTGCCGCCGCCGTCCTGCAACCACTGCACCAGCGACCGCGCGCCGGCCTGGGCCACCAACATCACCCAGGAGCGCTGGTCGGCCGGCAGCGCCCGGAACCAGGGCAGGGTCTCGTCCATCCGGGCCACGCTGGAGGTGGCCAGCGCCCCCGCCGAACGTTCGATCCGGCGCAGCGTGGCCGACAGCTCTCCACCGCCCGGCGTGCTCACCGCCCTAGCCTGACATGTTCTGAGCAGGCCATCCACGTCGGCACCGGTCGGCCCGTGGCGGCGAGGACGTTCCGGCCGGCACCCTCGACCGACGTCGTCAGCGCCCCTTCGGGGCTGTGCCGGGTGGACTCCCGCGCTCACGCGTGCGGGGGAGGGGGCAGGCCCAGCTCCTGGGCCACGATCGCGGCCTGCACCCGGCTGCGCAGGTCCAGCTTCGCCAGGATCCGGCTCACGTGCGTCTTGGCCGTGCTCTCCGCCAGCACCAACCGCTCGGCGATCTGCTGGTTGGACAGACCCAGGCCGAGGCAGGCCAGCACGTCCCGCTCACGCGGGGTGAGGGTGTCCAGTGCGGCCCGGGTGGCGGCCGACGCCGTCGGCGCGGTGGCCGCGAAAGCGGTGATCAACCGGCGCGTCACGGCGGGAGCGATGAACCCGTCGCCACGCGCCACCGTCCGTACCGCGTCCACCAGACCGTCGGCGTCGGTGTCCTTCAGCAGAAACCCGGCCGCGCCGGCCCGCAACGCGCCGAAGACGTAGTCGTCGAGGTCGAAGGTGGTGAGTACCAGCACGTCGGCGAGCGCGTCGGTGACGATCTCCCGGGTCGCGGAGATCCCGTCCCGGCGAGGCATGCGGACGTCCAGCACCGCCACGTCCGGGCGCAGTTCCCGGCACAACCGCACCGCTTCCTCGCCGTCGGCCGCCTCGCCGACCACCTCGACGCCCGGGGAGCCGTCCAGGATCAGGACCAGGCCGGCCCGTACCGCCGGCTGGTCGTCCGCGAGCACCACCCGCACCGTCGCCGCCCCCGCCGTGCTGCTCACCGGCCCTCCCCGATGGGCAGCGCGGCTCGGACCTGCCAGCGGCCGTCGTGCGGTCCGGCGCTGAACCGGCCGGCCAGCAGGGTGGCCCGCTCCCGCATCCCGATCAGCCCGGCGCCGGCGCCGGCGAGCCCGGCCCCGTCCCGGCGCACCGGATTCTCCACCGTCAGCACCACCTCCGCCGGTCGGTACGCGATCGTCAGGTCCGCCTCACCAGTGCCGTGCTTGAGCGCGTTGGTGAGGGACTCCTGCACGATCCGGTACGCGGCGAGGTCCACCCCCACCGGCAGCGGCCCCGGCGCGCCGTCGGTACGTACCCGCACCGCGAGGCCGGCGGCCCGGACCCGCTCCACCAGCTCGTCGGTCTCGGCGAGCCGCGCGCTGACCAACTCCGGCACCGCCGTGCCGTCGCCCCCCGGCTCACGGAGCACGTCGATCAACTGACGCATCTCGGCCAGGCCCTGCACGCTGCTCTCCCGGATCACCCGCAACGCCGACTCGACCTGCGTGCGATCCAGCCCGGGCACGGACAGCACGGCGGTGGCGTGGATCGCCACCGCGCTGAGGTGGTTGGCGACCACGTCGTGCAGCTCCCGGGCCATCCGGGCCCGCTCCGCGCTGACCGCCTGCCGCCGGTCCAACTCGACCAGGCGGGCGGTCTGCTCGGCCCGGGCCCGCTCGGCGGCGGCCTGGTCGCGGTACTGCCGCACGCTGATCCCGGTCAGGACCGGCAGCAGGCCGACGAGCACCACCAGCACCCCGATGGCCACCCCGCTCCACCGGTCGGTGAGGACCACGCCGACGATCGCACCGACCACGCTCAGCCCGATGGTCGCCCGCAGCAGCCACCGCCACAGCCGGGGCGGGCCGTAGACGCACGCGTCGTAGAGCACCTGGGTGTAGATCAGGATCGCCCCCAGTGAGCCACCGAGGGCGATGTCCACCACCACCGCCGCGGTGCCGACGGCGAGGCTGGCGCGCGGGGCGACGAGGCGCAGGCCCACGGCGACGCACATCGCCAGCAGCGGCGGCAGGAACAGGACCGCAGGCACGTCCGGGTGCGGACGGATCTGCGGTTGCCAACCGAGGGTCCACAGCACCAGGCCGCCGGCCAACGAGACGCCGGCCAGCGCCAGATCCCGGCCGCGGGTACCGGAGCCGAGCCACGGTGGCAGACGCATGCCCCGATCCCACCACAGCCGCACCCGGTCGGACTCCGACCGGGGGAGGACGCCGCCGCCCCCGGCATGCGCCGAAAGGGGTACGCGGACAGCGCCCCGATGAGCGAACAATGATCATCATGAGTGATGGGGAAGCTCGGGCCGCGCTGGCTCGTGAGATCGACGCCACCTGCCGGCTGGCGGGAACGTTCGTGCTCCGCTCCGGGCGGACCGCCGACGAGTACTTCGACAAGTACCGCTTCGAGGCCGATCCTCGCCTGCTGGACCGGGTGGCCGCCCAGCTGGCAACCCTCGTGCCGACGAGCGCCAAGCCGTACGGGACGGCCCGGCTGGCCGAGGGCGCCGAGCTGGTCGGCCGGCGGGTGCTCGTGGTCGAGGACGTGGTCACCTCCGGCGGTCAGGTGGTCATCTCGACGGGCCAACTACGCGTACTGGGTGCCCGGGTGGAGCACGCGCTCTGCGTCATCGACCGGGCCGAGGGTGGGGCGCAGGCGCTCGCCGGTCACGGCGTGACGCTGCTGGCGCTCTTCGGCCGGGCCGACCTGGAGGAGGCCCGTCACCGCCACTGATCGCCGTGCGGCCTGGTCGCGGCCCTCGGGTGAACGGCGCGAAAAGAAGCTGTGAACTGGACAACCGGTTCCCGCGCTCACCGTCGTCTTCGTGGGCCGCCCGGTCGTGCGGCCGGGTACGCCGTGCGCGGCCCGCCGGTCCCGGCCAGTACGGTGACAGGGCACGTCGGGGAGCACCCGGGGGTAGACGAACGTGAGGAGAGCGGGGATGGCGCACGGGGAGGCCGAGTACGGCTGCGCCCAGGGTGAGCCCGGCCGGCCGGGGCACCACGACCCGCAGACGCCCGCCAAACACCGCCGCTCGGTCGGCGGCACGCCGTCGCACCCGGGGGAGCCGCTCGCCGGTCGGGCCGACGACGAGACCCCTCTTCCGCGTCAGCGCTCCGGCGAGCCCACCGCCCTCGGTGAGCCCGACGTCGACGTCCCGGCTGGTTGCCTCAGCGAACTTCCCGGCTGGGCCGGTGCACATCGGCACGGCCCGGTGCGGCCGCGTCCGCGGGCCACCCGCCGCGAACGCCCACCCCGCCGCTGGTGCTGATCACCGCCCGCCGCTGACCGGCGGGTGCGGCCGTTCAGCGCGTACGGCGGCCTGCGGCCGTTCAGCGCGTACGGCGGCGGATCAGCAGGGCGATCCCGGCGAGGCCCACAGTGATGGTGAGCATCACCCCGACGTTGAGCAGCAGCAGCCGTTGCAGGTCGCCGAGCGCCTCGTCGAGATCCTTCGCGGGATCGAGAGTGTCCTCCGGGAGCACCCGCTCCCCGCCACCCACGCCGCCGCTGACCGTGTCGAACTGCCGCTCCAGTGGCACGCCCGCGGTGCGCAGGGTCTCGGACATGCTGAGTCGACCCAGGAACCAGCCGGCGCTGGTCTTGCGGCCGTCCGGCTGCTTCGCCGGCCGGAAGACCCGAGGGCCACCGACCGCCTTCGGGTAGAGGTCGTACGTCTGCTTCGGGGTGTCCCCGGCGAGCACCACGACGGTGTACTTCGGACCGAGGTCGGCGGGCTTCGGGCCGCTGGCCATGCCGGTGCGACCGAGGAAGTTGACCTGGTCGATGACCGCGCCCACGTGGGCGGGCTGCGTCTCCGCGCGCAACTGCAGCGGCTCGGTCAACCCCACGCCGGTGATGTCCACTCCGGGGGGTGGGGGCTTCGGCGCGGCCGAAGCCGGGCCCGTGGTGCCGAGTGACAGCAGCGCCGTCGCCAGCGTGCCCGCCAGCACGGCGGCCAACCGCCTCATCTGTCGGACCATCCCGCCTCCTCGCCCCGTTCGATGGAGTGCATCGCTGTGACGTCCGGCCCGGTCTGCCGGTGCCGACACCGACCGGATGGTCGGCGTCACCCTTACAGACTCCGGGGAACGTCGATGAGTTGCAGCTTGTGGAACAGTAATTGGAACTATTTGCGATCTCGGCTCGACTAATGAGGAGCCGTTTGATCAGCGGGCGGATCGTACCCTTACGGAGGGGTTCATGGGGGGCAGGGTTACACGTACGGCGCGGGTCGTGCCAGTGGTGCTCGGCGTGGCGTTCGGTGTGTCGTTTCTGGCGCCACCGACGCCAGCGGTCGCGCACAACTCGTTGACCGGCAGCGATCCGCGTGACGGTGCCCGAGTCGCGACGGCGCCGGCCCGGATCGAGCTGCGCTTCCTCGCCAAGCCGGCACCGGCAACGACGAAGATCACAATAACCGGGCCGGACAATGTGGTCGCCGGCGGCCCACCCGTCTTCGACGGCAGTCGGGTGCGGGTGCCGTTCAAGCCGGCGGCGGCGGGTCTCTACATCGTGGGCTACCAGCTCGCGTCCTCCGACGGGCACCCGGTCAAGGGCGAAGTGCGGTTCACCCTCACGACCGGCACCGCCGCCAACCCGTCCGCGTCTCCGTCGGCCGGAGCGCCCTCGGCGGACCCGTCAACTGTCGCTACCGCCTCAGCCTCCGCCGCGCCGGCGTCGGCCACGCCCGGCAGCCCGACGGCGTCCACGGTGCCGGCGGCGTCGGAGACGTCCGACTCCGGGGGCCGCTGGTGGCTCTGGGCGCTCGGCGGTCTGGTGCTGATCGGTGCGCTCGCCGCCGGCCTGATGTTCCGCCGACGCCGCAGCGCCTAGCCAAGGCCGCACCGCCTAGCCGACGTCGCACCGCCTAGCCGGCGTCGATCATGGAGTTGTGGTGGGGGACGAACCCCCCGGAGGGGTTCGATCCGGGCACCACAACTCCATGATCGACGGGGCAGGGCAGGGCAGGGCGGGGCTGCGAGGGCTGCGGGGGGTTAGACCAGGCGTAGGCGGGCGGCACGGATTCGGGTCAGGGTGCGCTCTCGGCCGAGCACCTCCAGCGACTCGAACAGCGGCAGACCCACGGTGCGACCGGTGACCGCGACCCGAACGGGTGCCTGCGTCTTGCCGAGCTTGAGGCCACGCTCGGCGCCGACCGCCTCCAGCGTCGACTTCAGCGACTCGGCATCCCAGGACTCCAGGGCCTCGAAGGCCGCGACCGCGTCGTCCAGGAGTTCGGCGGAGCCGTCCTTCATCGTCTTGGTCCACGCGGCCTCGTCGATCAACGGCGAGGCGAGGAAGAGGAAGTCGACGTTCGGCACGATCTCGCTGAGCACCGCGATGCGCGTCTGGGCCAGCGGGGCGACCGCCGCGAACGCGTCGGCGTCGAACTCCTCGGGCTCCCACGGCGGTGGCGCGATCGTCCCGGTGCCGGTCAGCCACGGCTGGCAGGCGTCCACGAACTCGGCAACCGGCAGGGCGCGGATGTATTCGCCGTTGAACGCGCGCAGCTTCTTCTCGTCGAAGAACGCGGGGGAGGGGTTGACCTCGTCCAGCCGGAACTCGTCCTCGATGACCGACCAGGGGACGATCTCCCGATCCCCGGAGGGCGCCCAGCCGAGCAGCATCAGGTAGTTGCGCATCGCGCCGGCGAGGTAGCCCTCCTCGCGGTACGCCTCCAGGGCGACCTTGTCGCGCCGCTTGGAGAGCTTCTGCCGCTTCTCGTTGACCACCACCGGCACGTGCGCCCAGACCGGCGGCTTGACCCCGAGGGCGTCCCAGAGCAGCTGCTGCTTGGGGGTGTTGGGCAGGTGCTCCTCGGCGCGGATCACGTGGGTGATCCCCATGGTCATGTCGTCGACGACGTTGGCCAGCAGGAAGACCGGCGAGCCGTCCCCCCGGGCGATCACGAAGTCCTCGATGAGCTTGTTCTCGAAGGTGGGCTCACCACGGATCAGGTCGACCACCACCGTGGCGCCCTCGTCGGGCGTACGGAAGCGCAGGGCGTGCCCCGGGCCCGGGCCGAGGCCACGGTCGCGGTGGTAGCCGTCGTAGCCCTGGTACTGCGAGCCGGTGCGCGCCTGCACGTCCTCACGGGTGCAGTCGCAGTAGTAGGCGCGACCCGACTCGTAGAGGCGGGCCGCGGCGGCCCGGTGCTCGCCGGCGTTCTCCGACTGGAAGTACGGGCCCTCGTAGCTGCCCCGGGAGATGCCGATCCAGTCCAGCGCGGAGAGGATGCCCTCGGTCCACTCGGGCTTGTTGCGCGCCGCGTCGGTATCCTCGATGCGCAGCACGAACACCCCGCCCTGCTGCTTGGCGTAGATCCAGTTCTGCAGCGCCGAGCGGGCACCGCCGACGTGGAACATACCGGTCGGGGAAGGGGCGAAGCGCACACGTACCGTCACGCCTTCAGCCTACGGCGACCGTCGACGGGATTTCGCCACGGCCCCCTGACTCAGGGCACCGAGCGGATCTTGAGCACCAGCGCGCTGCCGATCAGGGTGACCACGGCGGTGACCGCGTAGAGCGTGGGGTAGCCGCCCAGGTAGACCACGAGCGGGGCGGAGAGCGCCGGGCCGAGCACCTGCGGCGCCGAGTTCGCGATGTTGATGACGCCCAGGTCCTTGGCCCGGTCGGTGGCCCGGGGCAGCACCTGCGTGATCAACGCGGCGTCCACCGAGAGGTAGACGCCGTAGCCCGCGCCGAGCAGCAACGCGGCGACGATCGCCATCGGCCAGGTTGGCGCGACAGCGAGCAGCAGCGCCGCCACCGCCATGATCAGCCCGGACGCGATCACGTAGATCTTGCGGTGTCCGGAGCGGTCCGACATCCGGCCGGCGACCACAGCCGTCAGCATCATGCCGAGCGTGTAGAGCAGGATCAGCACCAGCAGCGAACCCTCGGGGTCGGGGTGGCGTACCCCGTCGGTGAGGAAGTACAGCAGGTAGAGGGTGCCCAGGGCGTTGCCGAGCTGGACCAGGAACCGGGTGATCCAGGCCCAGGCGAAGTCCGGGTGCCGACGCGGGTCGATCCACATCGAGGCCAGCAGCGCCCGCGCGCGCAGCGCCGGTTGATGCGTACGCGGCAACGGCTCGTCGGGGGTGAGCAGCGCGAACGGCAGCGACAGCAGCAGGATGGCCACGGCGATGGCCAGGTAGCCGGCCGCGTTGCCGGTGACCAGGGCGGTGACCAGCACCGCGCCGAGCACCAGCCCCAGCGCCTGCGGGATGCCCACCCAACCCGAGACGCCGCCACGCTGCGCCACCGGCACCCGGTCCGGGATGGCGGCGCTGAGGCTGGCCAGCATCGCGTTGAAGCAGACCTGGGCGGCGACCCAGCCGAGGGCGACCCCCAGGATGGTCCGCTGCTGGGCCAGCAGCACCAGGGCTGCCGCGCCGAGCACCGCCCCGCCCGCGGTCCAGACGTGCCGGCGACCGAACTCGCGGCCGGCCACGCGCAGACAGGTCCGGTCGGAGAACGCGCCGGCCAGGGGGTTGGCGAGCACCGCCGCCAGGGCGCCGAGGCCGGTGACCACGGCCAGCATGTTCTCCTTGTCGCCGGGCGCGATCTGCTCGATCTGCTGGGGCAACAGCACCTGGATCGGCGTGAAGAACGCCATCCAGACGCCGAGGTTGGCGGCGAAGATCAGCCCGATCCAGCCGCGCCGCACCGGCACCGTCGGCTCGGCGAGCGCCGCCGGCAGCGACGCCGGCGTCGGGTCGACTGTGGTCACCGCGCCGACCCCGGCCGGCTGGCCGCGATGACGTCCCGCAGCCAGGAGTACGACGACTTCGGCGTACGGGTCTGGGTGGTGTAGTCGACGTGCACGAGACCGAAGCGTTTGGTGAACCCCTCGGCCCACTCCCAGTTGTCCAGCAGGGACCAGACGAAGTACCCGCGCACGTCGACTCCGTCGGCGATGGCGGCCCGTACCGCCCGTAGGTGTCCGTCCAGGTACGCGATCCGCTCCGGGTCGGCCACCTGCCCGTCCGCGTCCGGCGCGTCGTCGTACGCGCACCCGCCCTCGGTGATCTCGATGGGCGGCAGCGCGTCGCCGTAGGTGTCACGCAGCCAGCCGAGCAGGTCGTGCAGCCCGTCGGGGGCCACCGGCCAGTCGAAGGCGGTGCGCGGGTAGCCGTCCAACGGGACCAGGTCGAACGGGAGCGGAGAGCCCTCCTCGGCGGCGCGTACACCGGTGGGGTTGTAGTAGTTGACCCCGAGCACGTCGATCGGTGTGGCGATGGTGTCGAGGTCGCCGGGGTGGACGATGCCCGGGTCGAGGCCGGGCAGTTCCGGGTAGCCGCGTCCGAGCAGCGGATCGGTGAAGAGCCGGTTGTGCAGCGCCTCGTAGGCGGCGCCGGCGGCCCGGTCGGCGGCGCTGTCGCCGAGCACCCGCACCGGGGAGTAGTTGTTGGCGATCGCCACCGGGCTGGCGCTGTGGGCCCGTAGCGCGGCTACCGCCAGCCCGTGCCCGAGCAGTTGGTGGTGGGCGACCGGAAAGGCGTCGAAGAGCAGCATCCGGCCGGGGGCGTGCACGCCCATCCCGTACCCCATGCTCATGTGGATGAACGGCTCGTTCAGGGTGATCCAGAGCCGGACCCGGTCGCCGAGTCGGGCGGCGGTCAGGTCGGCATAGTCGGCGAATCGGGCGGCGGTGTCGCGATGTAGCCAGCCGCCGCCGTCTTCGAGCGGTTGGGGCAGGTCCCAGTGGTAGAGCGTCGCCACCGGGTCGATGCCGGCGGCCAGGAGGTCGTCCACCAGGCGGTCGTAGAAGTCCAGGCCGGGCGCGTTGGCCGGGCCGGTGCCGGTGGGTTGCACCCGGGGCCAGGCGATGGAGAACCGGTACGCCGAGACGCCCAGCCCGGCCAGCAACGCGACGTCCTCGGTGTGCCGGTGGTAGTGGTCGCAGGCCACCGCACCGGTGCTGCCGTCGCTGATCCGGCCCGGCGAGTGCGCGAACGTGTCCCAGATGGACGGACCGCGCCCGTCGGCGGTGGCGGCGCCCTCGATCTGGTGCGCCGATGTGGAGACGCCCCAGCGGAAGCCGGTGGGGAACTGGGGCATAGGTGCGGTCGACATGCGCCCTCCCGGTCAACGTGAAACGTGTTCGGGACTTTAAAGCGCTCTCGATGAATGCGCCATAGGCCGGCCTGGCGCAATCCGCAATGGTTGATCGGCGTGTCTTTTTCCGAACCCGTCCAGGTAAGTCCGATTTAGCGCATAGAGTGCCGATATCGTGGGATGTCCTCACCGGAGGAAGACGGAAAATGATCCTCGTTGAACGCAGTGCGCACGTGGCGGCGCCAATTGAAGTTGTCTGGGATGTCGTGCAGCGGGCCGAGCAGTTGCCGGCCTGGCTGGCGGGGGTCCGCGCGGCCGAAGTGCTCTCGGGGGAGGGCTTCGGACGGCGGCAACTGGTCCAGGCGGGGCGCGGCTCGGCGCATGAGGCCGAGGTGATCGCCTACCAGGAGCCGACGCTGATCGGCTGGCGGGAACGGGCCAAGGGGGCCGGCTCTCGGGCGGAGGCGCGCACCGAGATCTACGTCCAGCTCACCACCGACGAGGAGGAGGGCGGGACCGTCGTGCGGCTCATCGTGGTCCGCTGGCCGGCCGGGCCGGTCAAGGCAGCCCTGCTGCGCCTCGGACTGCGCCGGGTCGGCGCCGACCTGGAGGACTCGCTGGCCCGGCTCACCGACCTGGCCGCCGTCGGCTGACGAGAGCCCATCCTCCCGGCGTCACCCGCGACGGCGGTGGTCCGGATCCCCGCCAGGGACCCCGGACCCCCGCCGCTGCCGTTCCCGCCCTCACCAGCCCCGCCCTCACCGGCGTCGATCATGGACTTGTGGTGCCTGGTTCGCAAAGTTGTAACCGCTTCGTCCCCACCACAACTCCATGATCGACGCAAGAAGGGGCGGGGCGGGCGCAGCGCAGCGCGGGGTGTAGCGACAGGCGGGGGCCCGGCACGCGACAGCGTGCCGGGCCCCCGTTGGTCGTGCTGGTCTAGCTGTCGCCGCCGGTCTCGCCGACCGGGGCGGCGTTGACGTCGTCGATCGCGTACTTCTTCGCGGCCTCGGCCGGCACGGTGGCCGCCACCGCGCCGCTGCGGGCGAGCTGCCGCAGCGTGGCCACCACGATCGACTCGGCGTCGACGTGGAAGTGCCGGCGCAGCGCGTGCCGCGTGTCCGACATGCCGAAGCCGTCGGTGCCGAGCGACGTGTAGTCACCGGGCACCCACCGGGCGATCAGGTCCGGTACGGCCCGCATCCAGTCGCTGACCGCTACCTTCGGGCCGTCCGCGTCGGCCAGCTTCTGCTGGATGTACGGGATCTTCGCCTCGGCGCCCGGGTTGAGGAGGTTGTACTCCTCGGTCTCCACCGCGTCGCGGCGCAGCTCCGTCCAGGAGGTCACCGACCACACGTCGGCGGCCACCCCCCAGTCCTGGGCGAGCAACTGCTGGGCCTTGAGTGCCCACTGCATGCCGGTGCCGGAGGCGAGCACGTTGGCCTTCGGGCCGTCGACCTCAGGTGCCGGGGAGTAGCGGTAGATGCCCTTGAGAAGGCCCTCGACGTCCACCCCGGCCGGCTCGGCCGGCTGGAGGATCGGCTCGTTGTAGACCGTCAGGTAGTAGAAGACGTTCTCCTGCGCGTCCCCGTACATCCGGTGCAGACCCTGCTCCATGATGTGCGCGATCTCGAACGAGAACGCCGGGTCGTACGCGACCACCGCCGGGTTGGTGGCGGCGATCAGCAGCGAGTGACCGTCCTCGTGCTGGAGGCCCTCACCGTTGAGCGTGGTGCGCCCCGCGGTCGCGCCGAGCAGGAAGCCCCGCGCCATCTGGTCGGCCGCCGCCCACAGCCCGTCGGCGGTCCGCTGGAACCCGAACATCGAGTAGAAGATGTACATCGGGATCATCGGCTCGTCGTGCGTGGCGTACGCCGAGCCGGCCGCGGTGAACGAGGCCACCGAACCGGCCTCGTTGATCCCCTCGTGCAGGATCTGACCGGTCGTCGACTCCTTGTACGACAGGAACAGCTCCCGGTCGACGGAGGTGTAGCGCTGGCCGTGCGGGGAGTAGATCTTCGCGGTGGGGAAGATCGAGTCGAGGCCGAAGGTACGGGCCTCGTCCGGGATGATCGGCACCCAGCGCTTGCCGAACTCCTTGTCCTTCATGATGTCCTTGAGCAGGCGGACGAAGGCCATCGTGGTGGCCACCTTCTGCTTGCCCGAACCGCGCTTGACGTCGGCGAACCGCTCCGGACCGGGGATCGTCAGCCGCTTGGTGCTGGTCCGCCGGGACGGCAGGTAACCGCCGAGCTGCTCGCGCCGCTCCTTCAGGTACTGGATCTCGTCGGACTTCTCACCCGGGGTGTAGTACGGCGGCAGGTAGGGGTTGTCCTCCAGCGCCTTGTCGGGGATGTCCAGGTATAGCCGGTCGCGGAAGGTCTTCAGGTCCTCCAGCGTCAGCTTCTTCATCTGGTGGGTCGCGTTGCGGCCCTCGAAGTGCGAGCCGAGCGTCCAGCCCTTGATCGTCTTCGCCAGGATGACGGTGGGCTGACCCGTGTGCTCGGTGGCCGCCTTGTAGGCCGCGTAGAGCTTGCGGTAGTCGTGCCCACCCCGCTTGAGGTTCCAGATCTCGTCGTCGCTGAGCGGGTCGACCATCTTGCGGGTGCGCGCGTCGCGCCCGAAGAAGTGCTCCCGCACGTACGCGCCCGACTCCGCCTTGTAGGTCTGGTAGTCGCCGTCGGTCGTGGTGTTCATGAGGTTGACCAGCGCGCCGTCGGTGTCCGCGGCGAGCAGCGGGTCCCACTCGCGGCCCCAGACGACCTTGATCACGTTCCAGCCGGCGCCCCGGAAGAACGCCTCCAGCTCCTGCATGACCTTGCCGTTGCCCCGGACCGGGCCGTCCAGCCGCTGAAGGTTGCAGTTGATCACGAAGGTGAGGTTGTCCAGCTCCTCGCGGGCGGCCACGCCGATCGCGCCGAGCGTCTCCGGCTCGTCCATCTCACCGTCGCCCAGGAACGCCCAGACGTGCTGCTGCGAGGTGTCCTTGATGCCGCGGTGCTGGAGGTACCTGTTGAACCGGGCCTGGTAGATCGCGTTCAGACCGCCGAGACCCATCGAGACGGTGGGGAACTCCCAGAAGTCCGGCATCAGCCGCGGGTGCGGGTACGACGGCAGGCCGCCGCCGGGGTGCGACAACTCCTGGCGGAACCCGTCGAGCTGGTGCTCGCTGAGCCGCCCCTCCAGGAACGCCCGCGCGTACATGCCGGGGGAGGCGTGACCCTGGTAGAAGATGTGGTCGCCGCCGCCCGGGTGGTTCTTGCCCCGGAAGAAGTGGTTGAAGCCCACCTCGTAGAGCGACGCCGAGCTGGCGAAGGTCGAGATGTGCCCGCCGACGCCGATCTCCGGGCGCTGTGCCCGGTGCACCAGCATGGCGGCGTTCCACCGGACGTACGCCCGGATCCGCCTCTCGACGTGCTCGTCACCCGGGAACCACGGTTCGCGTTCGGACGGGATGGTGTTGATGTAGTCGGTGGTGGTCAGGGGCGGAACCCCGACCTGGCGCTCACGGGCCCGCTCCAGCAGGCGCAGCATGACGTAGCGGGCACGTTTGGCGCCGCGCTCGTCGATGACACCGTCAAGCGACTCGACCCATTCGCTTGTCTCTTCAGGGTCGATGTCCGGAAGCTGGCTCGGTAGGCCGTCGCTGATCACCGGGCGCTTGCGTTCCGTAGCCACAGGCGTTCCCTCGGTTGTGTGTGGGATAGGTCTCTAGCGCCATCCTGCCCCCTGGTGGCACCTGTCGTCACGCCTAGGTGCCCCCGACGCGACGCTGAACACAGGTACTCATCGGTAACTTAGCGCTACGGCCACCCAAACCGCCCGCTTGCCCGGGCTCGCTACCGTGCCGCACATGAACGGGTGGCGGGTGGCAACCGGCGTCGTGATCCTCTCGGGTGGCGTGCTCGGAGCGCTTCTCTCCGCGCCGGTGCTCCTGGCCGGCGACGTCGCCGTGTTACCGATCACGATCCTCGGCGTCGGAGCGATGGCGTTCGGCGCGGTCCTGGTCCGCGGCGGGCTGCGGGCACCCGCGCCCCGCCGCGCCCCTCGTCGGGTGCCCGGTCCGCGCCGGCGGCACGCCGACACCAGCATCCCCTCGACGTACTACGGCGACTCGAACGGCTGGGACTGGTCCCGCGGCGGGGACGGTGACTCCGGGGGCGGCGGTTACTCCGGAGGCGACTTCGGGGGCGGTGGCTCCTCCGGCGGTGGTGGGGACTCCGGAGGCGGCGGTGGCGGCGGTTCGTGACCGCGGGTTGCGGCAGAATGCGACGTATGCGCACTGACGTGATCACCGTCCAGACCGGGTCCCGCCCGGCCGTCCGCGACATCACCGCGGAGGCCCAGCAGTTCGTCTCCGGTGAGGGCGACGGACTCCTGCACGTCTTCGTGCCGCACGCCACCGCCGGCCTGGCGATCATCGAGACCGGTTCCGGGTCCGACGACGACCTGCTCAGCGCGTTGGACGACCTGCTACCGACCCAGGACCGCTGGCGGCACCGGCACGGCTCGCCCGGCCACGGCCGCGACCACGTGCTTCCGGCGTTCGTCCCGCCGTACGCCACGCTGCCGGTGCTGGCCGGTCGTCTGGCGCTCGGCACCTGGCAGTCGATCTGCCTCGTCGACACCAACGGCGACAACCCGACCCGACAGGTCCGCTTCTCCTTCCTCCCGGGCTGACCGCGCCGCCGCCCCGGAACGCACGCCCCGCCTCAAGATCCGCGCAACTTCCCCGAAACTGCTGCCTCAGCGCGTGGCGAGGCAGCAGTTTCCCTGATGTTGCGCGGATCTTGAGGCGTCGGGCGGGTTACGGGCGGGCGGTCTCCTGTTCGACGGTCTGCCGGCCGGGATCCACGGACGGTGGGGCGCCGCGGAGCGCCGACGGGAGCGGGTTGTCCGCCGTCTGGTGCAGGCCGGGCACGCGGTCCTCGATCACGAACGAGGCCCGGGTGTACGCGGGCGCGCCGGGCCCGTCCGGCCGGTGTGCCCGACGCCGATCGTCGAGCTGGACGACCGGCGCGCTGCGTACGATGTGGAAGTGCCGCAGGAGGTGGGTTCCGTAGCAGGTGGACCGGTGGATCGGGCCGGTCTCGCCGCCGATGTGCTGCGCCGGATGGCCCACGTCAGCGACGCCCAGCGACACCGGCAGGGCGCCGCGTTCGCCGAGTTGGGGCTCACCCCGGCGACGGCGCGGGCGTTGCACCAACTGGACCCGGACCGCCCGCTGCCGGCTCGTGATCTCGCCGGCCAACTGGGCTGCGACCGGTCCAACGTGACGGTTCTTGTCGACAAGCTGGAACAGGCCGGGTTGGTGGAACGACGCACCGACCCGGCGGACCGCCGGCAGAAGACGTTGGTGGTGACCGAGAAGGGCCGCGTCGAACGCGACCGGGTGACCATGGTGATGTCCGACTCCCGACTCCTGTCCGGGCTGACCGACGAAGAGCTGCGCACCCTTCGTGACCTGGTCTGGAAGGCGTCCGACGATGGGTGTTCGGAGCCCTGCGGTCCGGAGTGAGTCGGCCCGCGACGGCCGTGTCCCACTGGGCGAGGCGGCCTCCCGTCGGTAATGCTGTGCGACGTGACCACCCCGCAAGACCTCGACGACCGGTTCCGGGAGACGCTGGCCGCGCTGCCCGCCGCGGAGCGTCGGCGCGACCCCGCTGACCCGATCACCGACGATGCCCCGCTGACCGGCGCGCAGGTGCTCGACCTGTTCGACGCGCAGGTGACCAGCCGGCAGCTCGACCTGGCCGGGCGCTGGCTGCGCAGCTTCGGGGAGGGTTTCTACACCATCGGCTCCGCCGGACACGAGGGCAACGCCGCCGTTGCCGCCGCGCTGCGCCCCACCGATCCGGCGTTGCTGCACTACCGCTCCGGTGCCTTCTACTGCCTGCGCGCCGCCCAGGCCGCCGCCGCGTCACCGTCGGGCGAGCCGGACTCCGCCACCGATCCAGCGCCGACCGGCGACCCGGAGTCGACCGCCGATCCGACGGCGGGCAGCGACCGGCGGGCCGGCAGCGATCCAGCGTCGACCGACGCCGACTCGACCGCCGATCCTGATCCGGCCGGGCCCGAACCCGCCCCGGCGGGCGGGTTCGGCGCGTACGCGGACGCGGCCCGGGACGTGCTGCGCGGGATGGTCGCCTCCAGCGAGGAGCCGATCGCCGGTGGCCGGCACAAGGTGTTCGGCCGGGCCGACCTGGCCGTCGTGCCGACGACCTCCACCATCGCCTCGCACCTGCCTCGCGCGGTCGGGATGGGGCTGGCCGTGGAACGGCTGCGCCGGCTGGACAGCGCCGGGCGGCGTACCGGAGCCGGGGTGCGCGTCGGCAGCGGCGCGGGCGCCGCGCACGTCCCGTGGCCGCCGGACGCGATAGTCGTCTGCTCGTTCGGCGACGCCTCGGTCAACCACGCCAGCGCCACCGCCGCCTTCAACACCGCCGGGTGGTACGACCACGCCGGGCTGCGCATCCCGGTGCTCTTCGTCTGCGAGGACAACGGGCTCGGCATCAGCGTCCGGTCACCGGAGGGTTGGGTCGAGGCCACCCTGCGGGCCAAGCCCGGCATCCGCTACTTCAGCGCGGACGGGGCCGACCCGGTGCGGGCGTACGCGGTGGCGGCGGAGGCCGCCGCCTGGGTACGCCGGAACCGCCGCCCGGCGGTCCTGCACCTGCGCACCGTCCGGCTGATGGGGCACGCCGGGGCGGACGCGGAGTCGGCGTACCGCAGCCCGGCCGAGCTGGCCGAGGACCTGGACCGCGATCCGGTGGCGGCCACCGCGCGCCTGCTCGTCGACGCCGGGGTGGCGACCGGCGAGGAGCTGCTGGCCCGGTACGACGAGACCGGCTGGCAGGTACGCCGACTGGCCGAGGAGGTGCTGGGCGAGCCGAAGCTGGCGTCGGCGGCCGACGTGGTGTCGGCGCTCGCGCCCCGCCGCCCGGTGCGGGTGGCGCGGGCGGTGGCCGACGCCGCGGCGCGGGCCAGCGGTCCGGGCGCGGGCGCCCGGGCGGAGGCGTTCGGCGGCAAGCCGCCGGAGCTGACCGGCCCGATGACCCTGGCGCAGAGCATCAACGCGGCGCTCGCCGACGGGATGCTCGACCACCCGCAGATGGCGATCTTCGGTGAGGACGTGGCTGCCAAGGGTGGCGTGTACGGGGTGACGAAGGGGCTGCGGGACCGGTTCGGGCCGGCCCGGGTCTTCGACACCCTGCTGGACGAGACGTCGGTGCTCGGGTTGGGGCTGGGCGCGGGCCTGGCCGGGATGCTGCCGGTGCCGGAGATCCAGTACCTGGCGTACCTGCACAACGCCGAGGACCAGCTCCGCGGTGAGGCCGCCACCATGCGGTTCTTCTCGCAGGGGGCGTTCCGCAACCCGATGGTCGTGCGGGTGGCCGGGTTGGCCTACCAGGAGGGGTTCGGCGGGCACTTCCACAACGACAACTCGGTGGCCGTACTCCGGGATGTGCCCGGTCTGGTGGTCGCGGTGCCGGCGCGGCCGGACGACGCCGCGCCCATGCTGCGGACCTGCCTGGCCAGCGCGGCGGTGGACGGCAGTGTGTGCGTGTTCCTGGAGCCGATCGCGCTCTACCACACCCGCGACCTGTACGCCGACGGTGACGGGGAGTGGCTGGCCGGCTATCCGGAGCCGGGGGCGTGGGTCGCCGGGCACGTGCCGATCGGCCGGGCCCGGGTCTACCGGGTCGGCTCGGCGGACGACCTGACCATCATCACCTTCGGTAACGGCGTGCGGATGTCGCTGCGGGCCGCTGCCGTCCTCGCCGAGGAGGGGGTCGGCACCCGAGTCGTTGACCTGCGCTGGCTGGCCCCGCTGCCGGTGGCCGACATCATCCGCGAGTCCTCGGCGACGGGCCGGGTGCTGGTGGTGGACGAGACTCGCCGGTCCGGCGGGGTGGGCGAGGGGGTGATCGCCGCGCTGGTCGACGCCGGATATGTCGGTGCAGCGCGTCGAGTAGCCGGAGTTGACTCGTTTGTACCATTAGGTCCGGCAGCGCGTCACGTTCTGGTCTCCACGGACGCCATTACCGACGGTGCCCGTACGCTGCTGGCACGGTAAATTCCGTTCCACCCGGTGCGCCACTTGCGCGGGGAGGCACAACTGTGTGGACTTTGCCTGACGGCGTCGCACCGACGCCGCGAGCAGTACGAGATGAGGAGGCACGCGACAGTGAGCGCGACCGCTGGTCAGGCCGCCGACGGGGTACGCAGCCTGGCGGACCGGTTCGGGATCGAACCGGGGATGGTCGTCATGGAGATGGGGTACGACGACGACGTCGACCAGGATCTCCGAGACGCCCTGACCGACCGCTGTGGAGATCTGGTCGACGAGGACACCGACGAGGTGGTCGACGCGGTGCTGGTCTGGTACCGGGACGGCGACGGTGACCTCTTCGAGCTTCTCGTCGACGCCCTCGGCCCGCTGGCCGACAACGGCGTCGTGTGGCTTCTCACCCCGAAGGCGGGGCGTGACGGGCACGTCGAGCCGAGCGAGGTCGCGGAGTCCGCGCCCACCGCAGGCCTCCAGCAGACCTCGACCGTCAACGCCGGTCGGGACTGGAGCGGCGCCCGCCTGGTGCTGCGGCGGGGGGCCAAGGCCAAGAAGTAGCCCACCCCGCTTCGCGCGCCCGGCGGTCCGCACCGCCGGGCGGCAGGCTGGTGCCGTCTCCCCGACCGAGCCGAGGAGGGTTCGCATGCCCATCGAGGTTGGCGCCGAGGCGCCGGACTTCGTGCTGAAGGACCAGAACAACCAGGAGGTCCGGCTCTCCGACTTCCGCGGCAGGCGTGCCGTCCTGCTGGTCTTCTACCCGCTCGCGTTCACCGGCACCTGCCAGGGCGAGTTGCGGGAGGTGCAGGACAACCTCGACGAGTACGCGAACGACGACGTCCAGGTGCTGACCGTCAGCGTCGACTCGGTCTACAGCCACAAGATCTGGGCCGACCGCGAGGGCTACCAGTTCCCCATGCTGGCCGACTTCTGGCCGCACGGCGGCGTCGCCCAGGCGTACGGGGTCTTCAACGACGTCGCCGGCTTCGCCAACCGGGGCACCTTCGTCATCGACAAAACCGGCGTCGTCCGCTTCGCCGAGATGAACGGCCCGGGCGAGGCCCGCGACCAGCTCGCCTGGCGCAAGGCCATCGCCGAAGCGACAGCCTGACCCGGGGTACGCCGTGCGCCCGGGTCGGCAGCGGGCAGGGTAAGCTTGCCAGCCACCGGCCCGCCGCACGGGCGATCCGGGCGCGTAGCTCAGTGGGAGAGCACTCGCCTTACAAGCGAGGGGTCGCAGGTTCGAAACCTGCCGCGCCCACCCTTCATCAGCAGAAACCGCCCCAGGAAGATCACTCTCCGGGGCGGTGACAGCAACGAGGTCTACGAGAGCCGTCCGTCGAGTTTTCCGAGCGCTTGACGCATCGCGTCGAGGTTGGCATGCGAGTAGACCTTGAGAGTGAGCTTTACGTCGGCGTGCCGGGCGATGGCCTGGACCACGTGCGGCGGGACGCCCAACTCCATCAGCAGTGAGACGGCGGTGTGCCGCAGGTCGTGCAGCCGTACGTCCGGACAGCCGGCCTTCACCCGGAGCGCCGCGAAGTGGCGATTGAGGTTGCGCGGTTATCGGAGTGCCGACTTCGGAGGGGAAGACCAGGCCGTGATCCTGCCAGACCTCGGCAAGCCGCTCCCCACTCCCGCTGCTGACGCTCCTGGTGATCGAGCAACGCCAGCCAGGTCCAGTCCGGCAGCGGAAGCACGCTGTCCGAGTCCTCTGTCTTGGTGTCCTGTAGGCGCAGCTCTCCGCCGGCCCGTTGAACTGTCTGCCCGATGGTGGCCGTCCCGTTGTCCAGGTCGAGATTCGACCAGCGGAGCCCGAGCAGTTCGCCACGCCGGAGCCCGAGGGCCGCCGCCACGACGTAGAGCGCGTGCAGGCGGTGTCCATCCGTCGCAGCGATGAGCTTGCGTACCTGGACGACAGAGAGGCCCTTACCGACCTTTTAACGAGGCGAGGGGACATACACCAGTTTTGCGACGTTGCGGGACACCAACTCTTCGCGCATGGCGTGTTGGAGAGCGTTGCGCAGCACCGCGTGTACGTACTGGATCTGTCGCGAGCTGGGGTAGTGCTGGCAGCACTCGCCGGCCGAGCAGCACCGCGGTCAGGCCGACGGGTGGTATCGAGCCCAGCCGTACAACAAAGGCACTTGCGGCGGAACTCGTCCATGAACGCTTTGACGTGCTGGACCTGCAACCCGTCGAGACGCAAGCCGTCGCGGCTGTAACCTCCGCCCGTGCACCTCGATGAATCCCTCACCCTGGCCGAAGAACTGGTTCAGTGCACCTACCCACCGCAGCGGGTCGCACGGCATGTGGGGCAGGGCATGGATGTCAGCGGCCCCGGTTACCACATCGTGTCCGTGGCGGTCAGCGGCGTCTTTTGGGAAGAGCCGACCGAGCGCTGGGAAGAGGTCTGGGGCAGCTTTGAGGCGAAGCGCGCGCAGCTCGTGGCGGCGCTTACGGCCAACTGGGGCTTGCCCCGTCCGCGAACCTTTTGCGATGACCTCGATCGAGCGATCCGAGGCGAGCCGTTACCGCCGCTCGCTGATGCGCTAGTCGAGTTCGTCACGGACGCCGACACCTGGTACCGCCACGGTCGAAGCGTCTGCGTCGGTCTTGGCCAGTGGGACAAGGAGTTCCCGATCCAACTCGTCCTAGCCGTCGGCGAGCTCGGTGGGCCTGACTAGCCGCAGTGCGGGCTCCGGGCGGGTGGACGAGGTCCAGGCCGTCACCAGGCCGTCGGAGGGCGATCGTGAGCGACCAACGACGACTACTGGTGACGACGGCTGCCCAGGTGAAAGGCGTGGCCGGCCCGACGACCAGGCCGGCCGGAGCCGCCTTACCTGTAGTTGGTGAACTGGTGGGGCGCCTGCATAGCTTGCTGTGTCAACGGGGTTGCTGTCGACAGCAACTGGCCGGAACGAGAAGAGCCGGCGGTGTCCGTGCGCGGACAGTCGCCCGAGGCCGCGACCGGACGGACCCCGCCGGACGACGCGCCCAGAACTTACATGCGAGGGGTCGCAGGTTCGAAACCTGCCGCGCCCACCCTTCACTGCTCTGGAACCGTCCGGCTCCGTCGATGGTTCGACGGTTCGGACTCGGCAGTCCAGGGCCCCTGCTATTCGGCGACGAAAACTCCCACGCCGGGCAGGGTCTCAGTCATCCCTTTGATCCGTAGAACCTGCATGGCGCGGTCGATCACCGGCTCGGTGACACCGTAGTGCTCGATTAACTCTCGCCGGCTGGGCAGCTTGGAGCCAGGCTGAAACTCGCCTGACGCGATGCGTTCGGCGAGGTCGTCGGCAATCTGCTCATAGCGGTAACGCGGCGGCACGTGGTTCTCCTCGGTTGGCAACACGAGTAGACCACCTACGTCAGCCCTTGACTACCCAACGGTACCTATGGGAGGTTGCCGAGGAGGTCGATCCCCTCGGTTGGCGCTGTGGGCCGTCCTCGCCGGCGTGGATGTTCGGCGCGTCCCCCGCGCTCGGGCATCCACGCCCCCCAGATTGCTCCGGCACAAGGAGACGGCAGTGCTCCCATCGACATGGAAAGGGCTGGCCGTGACGCGGGCGGCCGAGGCGAGCCGGTGAAGCGGGTCTCGTACGACGAGTACGTGCTGGCAGTGGCACTGACTCTCGCTCGCCGTCACCGACCCGTCTGGTCCGGGCGACACTGGCGGCGCATCTGCCGCTGCGGAGGCGAACTGCCATGCCGAAGCCGCCACCGCATCCCGATCAGCCGCATTCACTGGCCCAGCCAGGACAGCCCGCAGTGACAACTCACCACCCGACCAAGCCAACCTGGACATGCGGCGGCTGCGCGGGGGAGTGGCCATGCCAGACCAGACGCCGAGAGCTTCAAGCCGAATACGACCAAGCCCCGGTGTCACTGGCCCTCTACCTGGCCGCCCAATTCGTCGACGCCGCCCACGACCTGACCCACGTCCCCGCCGGCCACCTGCACTCGCGATTCCTCGGTTGGACCCGTTGAGCATCCTGCGGCTGGGTGACGAGAAGTTCCACTACAGCGACGGCTCCCACAGGTGGATCCCGCCAGACCCGGACTACGACCAGGAGGTCTGGGACGAGCAGGTGCGCCAGCACAAGCATGGCCACCTGAGGAACGAGCACCCGAAGGTCCGCATCCAGCGGCTGATCTGACATCAGGCAGTAAGCAGCGAAACCAGGCTTGATGCCGCTAACCTCGACCCCCATGGCGGACTCGGACGAGCACGTTCACCCCGAACCACCGATCGCCGGCGACGAGACCGCAACCCTGTTGGGCTCCCTGGAGCGCCAGCGCGCGACTTTCGCGTGGAAGACCGGTGGGCTCGACGCCGACGGTCTGCGGGCGACGATCGGCCCGTCGTCGATCACTCTGGGCGGGCTGCTCAAGCACCTCGCCTTCGTGGAGGACTTCTACTTCTCGCTCAAGCTGGCCGGGCGCTCACCCGGCGCGCCGTGGGAGACCGTCGACTGGGACGCGAACCCCGGCTGGGACTGGCAGTCCGCCGCCGAGGACACCCCGGAGCAGCTCCACACGCTGTGGCGGGAGGCGGTGGCCCGCTCCCGCGCCACGGTGGCCGAGCTACTGGCCGACGCCGGGCCGGAGCAACCAGCCCGAGGTCCGTGGCCCGACGGCCAGGTGCCCAGCCTGCGACGGATCCTCGTCGACCTGATCGAGGAGTACGCCCGGCACGTCGGTCACGCGGACCTGATCCGCGAGTCGGTGGACGGGCTCACCGGGGAGGACCCGCCCGGCCCGGCCGCCCCGCTCACGCCATGATGGGCGGGTGCAGGACACCGTCGCCGTCGCGCTGATCACCTCACTGTCCACGTTGGCCGCCGCTGCCCTGACCGGGTTGGTCGGCGCGCTCAGCACCCGCCGGCAACTGGCCTACCAGCTCAGCGTCGCCCGGCAGGAGAGCGCCGAGCGCCGGGCGACACGCCGGGACGAGCTTCGTCGGGACGCGTACGTCGGATTTTTGAGCGCCTGCGACCAGGCGTACCGGCAGTTGGACCGGCGGTGGCTCGAAGCCGGCGGGAGTGAGCCGGTGACCGGCTACGACGAGGCGTACGCGGCGATGCGCGCCGTGGACGAGGCGTACAACCTGGTGTTGTTGGAGGGCCCGGCGGAGGTGGACTCGGTGGCCCGGTCGGTGTTGACCAGCCTCACCACTGAGTACGCCGACCAGCGCCGGCTCGGCGGCGAGCCGGGGGAGGCGACCGCCCCGCTGCGCGACCGGCACCGGGAGCACTGGCTGGCGGCCATCGAGGTACGCACCAAACGGCGCCTTGCGTTCGTCGACGCGGTACGCCCGGTGTTGACCCCCGACGCCTGACGCCCCTCACCCGCCGGCTCGACGTGCCCGCCTGACCCGCCGATCGTCGCGCCACAGCGCGATCCGCTGGCGATTCGCGTAGAGCGCCCACACCGTGACGAGCATGGTGAGGAGACCCGTCCAGAACCAGAACCGCCCGCCCACCCCGCCTGGTGGCTGCGCGTCGCGGACGCGTCCGTTGCGGATCACCTGGTCGGCGACGTCGACGGCGATCACCTGGTCCGGTGCGGTCAGCACGGTGCGCGGCGCGCTGGCGCCGGGCGTCAGCGCCAGCACCCGCACGGTGCGTACGCGTTGGTCGCTGGTGGGTGGGTTCGACTGCTCCTCCAGCGGCAGGTCGGGGGCGGCGGGGTCCGGCAGGTAGGCCGCGACCAGCGCCGACCCGTCCGGTGCCCAGCCGAGCAGCCGGATGGAGACGACCCCGGACACGGCCGGCAGCGCCAGCGGACCGACGTCCCGCCCGCTGGCGGGATCGACCTGGCGCAGGGTCCATCCGGCGTCCGCTCCACGGGTGGCCAGCGTCAGGTTCGTGCCGTCCGGACGCCACGCGCCCTTCCCGGCCAGCCACGTCTCGCCGGGCAGGGCGAACGAGGAGAGTTCGCGGCCGGCCAGGTCGGTCACGGCGACGGTGCGGCCGTACTGGTAGGCGATCCGACCCGGGGCGGCGGCGACGGTCGAACCGACGTGTGCCTCCTGCGCGCCGGCGGCCAACCTGGTCCACCGCTCATCCGCGACCGTCACCGCGCTCAGCACCGTGGTGTAGGTGGCCCCGTCGAACGCGACCGGCACCTCGTCGCTGACCACCAACGACCCGCCGTCGGCGGACCAGCCGACAGGTGTGCTCCAGACACTGCGGTCCACGGGCGACGAGAGCCGCTGGGTCCGCCCGGTGACCAGGTCGACGACCTCGACACCCGGGGGATCGTCCTGGACTCCGTCCGGCCGGGCCAGGTACCTGCCGTCGGGGGAGAGGTGCACCGTCGTGCCCGCCACGGACTCACCGCCGATCCGCATGATCCGGTAGCGGTCGGAGTCCGCGCCGACCACGCCGACGACGTTCACGTCGTTCCACCCGTGCAGACGCGGTGCGGGCCCGTCGAAGACGACCGATGCGGCACCGAGCCGAGGGCGGTCGGTGACGTGCAGCGTGCCGAGCGGCGGCAGGGCGATGTGGTCGGGCAGCGCGGCGTTCGCGGTGGCGGCCGGATCGAGGCCGGGGGTACGGGTCAGCGGCACCACGATGCCGGCCACCGCGAGCAGCACCAACGCCGCCGCACCGACGCCCACCCGGCGCAGGCGGTCGCGGCGGGCGGTGGCGAGAGCGCGCTCGTACACCGGGTAGGTGGGCACGTCCTCGGCGGCGGTACGCAGCGCGTCGCGGAGCCGGGCGGTCATCGGGTGCTCCTCTCCGAGGTGGCGTCGAGCAGGTCGGGAGCGACCGCTCGGAGTCGGCGCAGCGCGTCGTGGGCGTGGCGTTTGACGGTGCCGAGAGAGCAGCCGAGCAGGTCGGCGACCTGGGCTTCGGTGCGGTCCTCGTAGTAGCGCAGCACGATGACGGCCCGTTGGCGGGGCGTGAGGTGGCGCAGCGCGGCGGTGAGCGTGAGTCGCAGGGCGGTGGTGTCGGTGTGGTCGCCGCCAGCCCGTTCGGTGGGCTCGGCCTCTAGTCGTTCGGCGAGGCGGCGGCGTCGCCACCAGGAGACCTGCTGGTGGTACATGACCCGGCGGACGTACGCCTCCGGGTCGCCGTCGCGGATGCGTCGCCAGTGGCGGTAGGTGCGCGCCAGGGCGGTCTGCACGAGGTCTTCGGCGAGTTGGTGGTCGCCGGTGAGGAGATAGGCGGTCCGGGACAGGGCCGGCGAACGCTGCACCACGAACTCGTGGAACGTCTCGGTCATGCCCACCCCCTCGGTGAGAAGAACGCCGCCCGTACGGCGGATGGTTGAGGACCTATCCTCGCGGTGCGGGCAACAGGGGGAGCGTGAGCGTGGAACTGGCGGGCATTGGCGCGGTGCTGTTCGACATGGATGGCACAGTGGTCGACTCGGACGCGGCCGTCGAGCGGGCCTGGGAGCGGTGGGCGGCCGAGTATGCGGTCGACCCGGCGGCGGCGCTGGCCATCGCGCACGGCAGCCCCGCCGACCGGACCATCCGCCGGCTGTTGCCCGACCTCGACGACGACGCGGTCTCCACGGCGGCGGCACGGCAGCTCGCGTTGCAGTACGACGACCTGTCCGACGTGGTCGCCACCCCCGGAACGCACGACCTCCTCGACACCCTGGCCCGGTTGGGGCTGCCCTGGGCCGTGGTGACCAGCGCCGACACCCGGCTGGCCCAGGCGCGGCTCGGCGCGGCCGGGATCGTCGCCCCGGTGCTGGTCACTGTCGACGACGTGCGGGTCGGCAAACCGGACCCGGAGGGCTACCTGCGGGCCGCCGCCCTGCTGGACGTACCCGTGGCGCGGTGCCTGGTCGTCGAGGACGCCGAGGTCGGCCTGCGCGCCGGGCGGGCGGCCGGCGCGCTGACCGCCGCGTTGAAGGGGCTCGACGGCGACCTGCGCCTGCACGACCTGGCGCAGCTGGCGGGCCAGGTGGAGTCGGCGCTCGCGGCACCCTGACGGGCGGCAGCAACACCACCAGGTAGGCCAGGTTGACCTGCACGGTGAAAGAGAAGAGCAGCTCGACGGGCTCGTCACGGGCGGCGACCAGGGCGAGGACCAGCCCGCCGGCGACCACCGCCGCGCTGTGCCCACCCGCAGGCCCCGGTCGACGCCACGGGCGACGTCCCCGGTCACGGCGTCGCCTCCACCGAGCGGGGCGGGGGCAGTGCCTCGTACAGCCTGACCAGCTCGGCCAGGTAGCGTTCCCCGGACCAGGCCGCGACCGCCGTCCGGCCGTCCCGGATCACGTCCGCGCGCAGTTCCCGCTCGGTCAACAGACGGGTCAGCAGCGCGCCGTACGCCGCGGCGGTGGGCTCGGCGACCGGACGGGTGGTGCCGGTGCCCGGCCGCTGGGCCAGCGCGGTGTCCACCATTGCCACCGGCAGTCCGTACGCCTCGGCTTCGGAGAGCACCAGGCCCTGCGTGTCGGTGGTGGAGGTGAACGCGAGCACGTCCGCGGCCCGGTAGTGGGCGCCGACCCGGTCGTGCGGCACCGGGCGCAGCAGGCGCAACGCGCCGGCCACCCCGTACCGGTGGGCCGTCCGGCGGATCGCGAGCCGGTGCCGTCGGGCACCCAACAGCACCAGGCGGGCCTCCGGCAACGTCCGGCGGACCTGCGCGAACGCGGCGAGCAGCAGCTCCGGGTTCTTCTCCGGCGTGGCTCGGCCCACCGCGAGCAGGACCGGCGCGTCCGTCGGGATGCCCAGCCGGGCCCGCAACCGCCGCCGGTCGTCGGCGTCGACGCGCGGCGCGGCGGCCGGGGTCGGCAGGACCACGATCGGGGTACGCCCCGCCATCGCCGCCATCATCGACGCGGTCTTCGCCGACGGCGCGACCAGGACAGTGGTGTGCGCCAGCAGGCACCGCCCGAGTTCCGCCAGTCGGGTCTGCCGGTCGGGGCCGGGTCGGCCGAGCGCCCACAGGTCCCGCGCGTGCCAGCGCAGGCCCAGCCGGAGGCCCGCGTACGCGGCCCCGATCGGGATCTCCGGGTAGTGCGCCGCGTACGCGATCAGGTCGGTGTGCCAGGTCAGCACGGCTGGTACGCCCCGCGCGGCGGCCCACCGCAGGCCGGCGACGCCGAGCGGGCCGGTGGTGTGCACGTGCACCACGTCCGCCGCTGCATCCGGTGACCGGGGCACTGCCAGCCGGTAGGGGCGGGTCGGCACGGTCAGCGAGGGCACCTCACCCGGTCGTCGGCGACGCCGCAACAGGGGGCCCGGGCAGTGCAGGACGACCCGGTGCCCGGCTGCGCGCAGCAGCGCCACTGTGGTGCCGACCGAGGTCGCCACCCCCTCCGGGTTGGCGAGGTGGCTGTCGCTGACGTGGGCGATGCGCACGTCGCCATCATGGCCGGGCCGTGCACCACGGCCGTCCGGGCCGAACGGCGAGGGACCGGGTGGCGGGCCCGGGTCGGTTCTGCTGCACTGTCCGCTGGCGACGACGAAGGAGAGCCGCGGTGGAGTTGACGTTGACGCCGATGACGGCACCCGAGCTGGCCCGGTTGCTGGGGCCGCTGGAGCAGGGCTACGCCGACGACCTGGTGGCACACCGGGGGTTGAGCCCGGAGGCGGCCCTCGAGCGGTCGGTCGACCAGATTCGGGAGTCGCTGCCGGCCGGCGCGGCGACCGAGGGGGTGCTGCTGCGGGTGGGGCGGGTCGACGACACCGAGGTCGGCTGGATCTGGGTGACCCTGCCGGCGGCAACCGGCTCCCGTCAGGCCTGGATCCACAACATCGAGGTGCACCCGGAGCACCAGGGACACGGCTACGCGCGGCGGATGATCCAGCTCATCGAGGTCGAACTCGCCCACCTCGGCGTACCCGAGCTGGGGTTGAACGTGTTCGGGACGAACACCGTGGCGATCGGGCTCTACCGCAGTCTGGGCTTCGAGGTCACCTCGCAGCAGATGGCGAAGCGGATCGCCCCGACGAGCTGAGCCGGCGGCGACCTCGGGACGGGTCCCCCCGGCAGGACTGTTCACCTGCCCAGCGGGAAACCGGCGCGGACCGCACCTGGGGAGGAGCGACGGATGACGCACGGCGGCGGACTGACCATCGGTGTGCTGGGCTCGTACGGCGGGCGAAACCTCGGCGACGAGGCGATCCTCACCGGCCTGCTCACCGACCTTCGCACGCAGGAACCGAACGCCCGGATCATCGTCTTCTCCCGTAACCCGGAGCACACCCGGGCGGCCCACCCGGACGTCGAGGCGGTGCCCTGGGAGGGCGTCAGCCGTACCGACTCGGCGCTGGTGCTGGCCCAGCTCGACCTGCTCATCCTGGGCGGGGGAGGCATCCTCTACGACCGGGAGGCGCGCCGCTACCTGCGGGTCGTCCGGGTCGCACAGGAGCGTGGCCTGCCGCTGATCACGTACGCGGTGGGGGTCGGGCCGCTCGGTGAGGCGGTGGACACCGGCATGGTCCGGGAGACACTCTCCAGCGCGGTCCAGGTGACAGTGCGGGACCAGGAGTCCCGGATGGTGCTGGAGGAGGCCGGTCTGCTGAACCCGATCACGGTCACCGCCGACCCGGCGTTCCTCCTGCAACCGGAGGAGTTCCCGGCCCACCTGCTGGCCGAGGAGGGAGTGCCGGTGGGTCAGCGGCTGGTGGGGATCAGTGTGCGGGAGCCGGGGCGGGCCGCCGAACGGCTGGACGTGGACGGTTACCACCGCTTGCTGGCCCAGATCGGTGACTTCCTGGTGCACCGGATCGACGCGTGCGTGCTGTTCGTGCCCATGGAACGCGACGACATCCGGCACGCCCACGGGGTGCTGTCCCACATGGTCGCGGCCGATCGGGGTCGAATCCTGCACGGCACCTACTCGCCGCAGCAGGTCCTCGGGCTGATGCGCCACTTCGACCTGGCCGTCGGCATGCGCCTGCACTTCCTGATCTTCGCGGCGATGGTCGGCACACCGTTCCTGCCCCTGCCGTACGCCGGCAAGGTCTTCGACCTGGCCCAACGGCTCGGCGTGCCGGCCCTGCGCGGCGTGGAACGCGAGGTCGAGGGGCCGCTGCTGGCCGAGGTCGACCGGTTGTGGGACGAGCGCGAGCAACGCGCCGAGGGCACCGCGCGACGGGTCGCCGAGGTGTGCGATCAGGCGCGGGGCACCTCGGAGGTCACCCGGGGCGTGTTGGAGAGCCTGCGCAGCCAGACCCTCACCCGGGTCTGAGCCGGGGCTGTCACACCGCCGGGCCGGTCCACCGGTAGCGCCACTCGCGGGCCTCCTCGCGGGCGGTCTCCAACTCGTAGATCTGCGCCTCGGCCAGCCCACCCGGGCCGACGTGGTGATGGGTCAGCGGCGGCCGGCCGTTGCTGTCCAGCTCGACGGTGATGGTCTGCCCGTCCGCCGTGCCGCCGACGAGAAGGATCTGCACGGATGAAGCCATGCGCCCATCCTGCCCGTCGTACCGCCGGTCCGCAGCGGATAGCGGGGCAGCGGGGGGCCCGCTTCGTGGCTAGGGTCGGCGGATGGAGCAGACGATCGATCCATCGCTCGGTCCGGTGCTCGCCCGCACCGGCGACGAGCGTGCCGTGCTGAACTCATTCCTCGACTTCCACCGTGGGGTGCTGCTGCGCAAGCTGCGCGGTCTCTCCGACGCCGACGCCGGCCGCCGGCTGGTGCCCTCGGCCACCACGCTCGCCGGGCTGGTCAAGCACCTGACACTGGTCGAGCGGAACTGGTTCCCGACCCTGCTGGCGCCCGAGCCCGGCGACGTCTACCTGACCTCGGAAGAGGACGCGGTGGCGAGCTTCACCCTCGGCGAGCAGGAGACCGTCGCCGAGCTCGTCGCCGCGTACGAGCAGGCGTGCGCCCGGTCCCGGGCGGTTGCCGCGAGCCTCGACCTCGACCACGTGGTGCCGCACCCGCAGCTCGGCGAGGTGTCGCTGCGCTGGATCCTGGTGCACATGATCGAGGAGACGGCCCGCCACGCGGGTCACGCCGACATCCTGCGCGAGCTGACCGACGGCGAGTGCGGCGCGATCTGACCCCGGCCCCGCGCGCCGTCGCGGCCCTTCGCGCGCCGGCCCGGTCCATGATCAACACGGGTTCGCCGAAGTCGGGGTGTCCGACCGACTCGGATACCGCGACTTCAGCGATGCCGTGTCGATCATGCCCGCGAGTCCGCGACGATGCCGGTGCGCGCCGTGTGGTGCGTCCATTCGGCGGTGGCTGCGGTCGCCGGCTCCGGCGGGCCGCCTATTCTGGGGCGCGGGCGGCGACGAGGGGGAGTAGGTGCTGGTCATCCACGGGCTGTGGTCACCCGGCGACGGCCCGATCGGCGGCCTCGCCGTCTGGGCCGAGGACAGCTCCGCGCCACCCGCGCCGACCCGGTCCGGCCGGCCGCCCCGGGAACGCCCACACCCCTTCGCCGCCGGGCACGCCGACCTGGTCGCCGTTCTCGCCGACTCCGCCGAGCCGGCCCACCCCGGCACCGCGCTGCTCACCCTGCCCACCCGGGCAGGCGTGCCGACCGACTCGCCCGAGCTGATCCGGACCGACGTCGCACCCCCGGCCCGCGGCCGACTCACGCTGGCCGGGTGGCGCGTTCCCGTCCTGGTGTACGCCCCGGACGACGCGCTGTCGCTGCTCCGCACGCTGGACGACCTCCCGGCGGTGCCCGGAGCCACAGTGCGTCACCTTGCCGACCTGGCCGACTTCGCCGCCGACCTGGTGACCCGCGGCCGCCTCCTGCCCGGCGTCGCCGCCACGTCGGCGGGCGTCACCGCCTCGGCTGCCACGTCGGCGGGGGTCGGCGCCTCGGCTGGCACGGCGGCGGGCGTCGCCGCCACGTCGGCGGGGGTCGGCGTCTCGGCCGCTACGTCGGCGAGGAGGACGGCGCCCAGTGCCACGGTCCCAGGGGCTTCCGCGGGCGGTGTTGCCGAAGTGTCGGCGCGGGCGGTCTGGCGGCCGCTGCTGACCGGCACCGACGCGGCCTGGGCACGCTCGCTGGCGCTGGCCCTGCCACCCGCCGCCCGAGCCGCCGTCGACTCCGTCGCTCTCGCACCTGGTGCCGGCGGGGGCGAGTTGACCGCCGCCGAGGTGGTGGCGGACGCGCTGGACGCGCTGACCGACGCCGCCGCGCGGGCCGCTCTGGCGACCACCACCCTGGCCCGAGGGTTACGGCCGGGTGGCCCGGCACCGGCCTGGTTGGCGGCGCTCGCCGGCCCGCAGCGGGACTTCACAGTCGATCCCACGGCGTTGGCCACCCTGCGCGACGAGCTGGACATCTGGCAGCGGGATGCCGCCGGCGGGCCGGTCCGGGCCAGTTTCCGGTTGGTGGAGCCGGCCCCGGACGAGGTCACCGAGCCGATCCTGGCCACCCGCCCGGCACCGGACGACATCGTGCCGGCGTCGGTCGAGTCGTCCGGCGGCGGGCGTTGGCGGTTGGAGTTCGGGTTGCAGGCGGCCGACGAGCCCGGCCTGCACGTCGACGCCGGGCAGGTGTGGCGGGCACCGCAGACGCTCGGTGGCCTGACCGGGCGTACGGGCAGCCCGCAGGAGACACTGCTCGCCGAGTTGGGGCGGGCCAGTCGGCTCTGGCCGGACCTGGATGCCGCACTGCGTACCGCCGCTCCGGAGGTGATGGAGCTCGATGTCGAGGGGGCACACCGGTTCCTCAGCGAGGGCGCTCCGGTGCTGCACGCGGCCGGGTTCGGGGTGCTGCTGCCCTCCTGGTGGCAGCGTCCGTCGGCCCGGCTCGGCGCCCGGCTACGCGCCCGCAGCCGCACCGCGCCCGGCACGGTCGGTGGCGCCGAGGCTGGTGTCGGTCTGGACGCCCTGGTGGACTACCGCTGGGAAGTCGCACTGGGCGACCAGCCGCTGTCCGCCGAGGAGTTGGCGGCGCTGGCCGAGATGAAGACCCCGCTGGTGCGGCTGCGTGGCCGGTGGGTGGAGCTGGACCCGGCACGGCTCGCCGCCGGTCTGCGTCTGCTCCGCTCCACCGGTGAGTTGAGCGTCGCCGACCTGCTCCGCCTCGGCTTGGAGGACGGTGCGGCCACCGGTGCGCTACCGGTGTTGGAGGTGACCGCCGACGGGGCGCTGGGCGACCTGCTCGCCGGTGCTGTCGAGCATCGGCTCACCCCGTTGGAGCCGCCGCCGAGTTTCCAGGGGACGCTGCGGCCGTACCAGCAGCGGGGGTTGGCGTGGTTGGCGTTCCTGCGTTCGCTCGGGCTGGGTGGTGTGCTCGCCGACGACATGGGTCTGGGCAAGACTGTGCAACTGCTCGCGTTGCTCGCCGGGGACCCACCGGAGGCCGGCCCCACCCTCCTGGTCTGTCCGATGTCGCTGGTCGGCAACTGGCAGCGGGAGGCGGCGCGGTTCACGCCGACGTTGCGGGTGCACGTACACCATGGGGCGGAGCGGGCGCGGGGGGCGGAGTTCACCGCGGCCGCGCACGGCGCGGACCTGGTCCTCACCACCTACTCGGTGGCCGCCCGTGACGCCGTCGACCTGGCCGGCATCGACTGGCACCGGGTGGTGGTGGACGAGGCGCAGGCGATCAAGAACGCGTCGACCCGGCAGGCCGAGGCGGTCCGCGCGTTGCCGGCCCGGCAGCGGGTGGCGGTGACCGGCACGCCGGTGGAGAACCGGCTCGCGGACCTCTGGTCGATCATGCAGTTCGCCAACCCGGGCCTGCTCGGGCCGGCGACGACGTTCCGCAAGAGGTTCGCCGAGCCGATCGAGCGCAACGGTGACGCCGAGGCCGCCGAGCGGCTGCGCCGGATCACCGGCCCGTTCGTGTTGCGCCGGCTCAAGACCGACTCGTCGATCATCTCGGACCTCCCGGAGAAGTTGGAGATGGAGGTGCTCTGCAACCTCACCGCCGAGCAGGCGGCGCTCTACCGGGTGGTGGTCGACGACATGCTCGCCCGGATCGAGACCAGCGACGGCATCGAGCGGCGCGGCCTGGTGCTGGCGACCATGACCCGACTCAAGCAGGTCTGCAACCACCCCGCCCAGTTGTTGCGCGACGGGTCGGCGTTGGAGGGTCGCTCCGGCAAGCTGGCCCGGCTGACCGAGATCCTGGAGGAGGTGCTGGCGGCGGGGGAGCGGGCACTGCTGTTCACGCAGTACGCCGAGTTCGGCGCGATGTTGCGTGGTCACCTGTCGGCGCGGTTCGGCCGGGAGGTGCTGTTCCTGCACGGAGGGCTCGGGAAGGCCGAGCGGGACGCCATGGTGCAGCGTTTCCAGTCGGCGGACGGCCCGCCGCTGTTCGTCCTCTCCCTGAAGGCCGGCGGCACCGGCCTCACCCTGACCGCGGCGAACCACGTGGTGCACGTGGACCGGTGGTGGAACCCGGCGGTGGAGGACCAGGCCACCGATCGGGCGTTCCGGATCGGGCAGCGCCGTCGGGTGCAGGTCCGCAAGTTCGTCTGCGCCGGCACCGTGGAGGAGAAGGTCGCCGCGATGATCAACGACAAGCGCGCCCTCGCCGAGCGGGTCGTCGGCACGGGCGAGCAGTGGATCACCGAGCTGTCCACCGGCCAGTTGCGCGAGCTGTTCGCCCTGGAGGCCGGGGCGGTGGTGGAGTGAGGGAGAACGCCGGCGTGAGCACCGACCGGTTCGCCGACTACGGGCGCCCCCGCCGGGTCGACGGGGGTCTGCGGGCGCGCAGCGCCCGGGGCGCCATCGGGCGTTCCTGGTGGTCCCGGCGGTTCCTCGAGGTGCTGGAGTCGTTCGCGCTGGGCACCCGGCTGACCCGGGGCCGGTCGTACGCACGCGCCGGCCAGGTGTTGACGCTCGACATCGCACCCGGGCGGGTCAGCGCCGTGGTGCAGGGCTCCCGCCCGCAGCCGTACCAGGTGTCCATCGCGCTGCGACAGTTCCCGGACGCGCTCTGGTCCCGGATCGAGGAGGAGCTGGCCGGGCAGGCGTTCTTCAGCGCCCGGCTGCTCGCCGGGGACCTCCCCGACGAACTGGAGGAGCTGTTCGTCGCCGCCGGCGCGCCCCTGTTCCCGGCCGGTGTGGACGAGCTGACCCAGCGGTGCAACTGCCCCGACTTCGCGGTCCCGTGCAAGCACCTCGCGGCGACGTTCTACCTGCTGGCCGAGGCGTTCGACGCGGACCCGTTCGAGTTGCTGCACTGGCGTGGCCGGTCCCGGGCGGAGTTGCTGGACGAGCTGCGCGCCCGGCGGGTGGAGGCCACCGGTGCGGTTGCGCTGCCCGAGACGGTCGACCCACCGTCCGAACCGGACGGTGGCCGGTCGACAGCGGCGCCGGTCGGCGCGGCCCGCGCGCTCGTCGGGCTGTCGACGACCCCGTTGTCGGAGGCGGCAGACCGGTTCTGGCTGCCGCCGGTGCCGTTGCCGGACCGGCCTCCTCGACTGGTGACCGGTCCCGACCTGCTGCTCCGCCAGCTCGGAGCGCCGGCACCCGCCATCGGTGGCCCCGGAATGCTCGAACGGTTGCGCCGCGCGTACCGGGCGTTCAGCCCGGACGACCGGTGAGCCGTCACGTCCAGCGGCGGCGGAACCGCCACATGATGGCGGCGTTGGCCACCAGCACCACCGCGCAGATCGCACCGGTCAGGCGACCGGCGAACACGGCTATCGCCGGCAGCGACGCCCACAGCACGATGGTCAACAACATCAGGTAGCGGCCCCTGCGGGCACGGACCCGGTGGTCCAGGCGCTTGAAGAACGCCGGGTCGCTCTCCCGGAGCTGACGGGTGATCTGGTCGAACCTGCGCTGATCCTCTTTGCTGAGCATGGCGCTGCCTTCCCCTCACGCGTTCAGCGGTTCGGCGGCATACCCGCTGCGGTGGTGGCTCACGCTCGCCTGCTCCCGCTACTTTTCCTTCTCACGGGGCCCGGTGACATCGGGCGCGGTGACCGTCGTGAGGCCACCTCATGTCCGGCTTACCTGAACCTTAAGTTTGCCTGTGGTGGTGAACGGCGCGGAAAGTGTCGCGTACGGCGGGGAGGTCCGATCCGTACCCGGCTGCCGCGCGTACGCCCTGCTGAGAAGGTCTGCGCTCGGCACCGACCCGACGACTGCCGCGGACGCCGCACTGAGCGCTGTCTTAAGTGCCCTCACGAGGGTGTTCGGCCCACCTTGAAGGCCCCGGAGGGCTTGGTTACTTTGCCGTAGCAACTCCCCTCAGGCAACAGTCGCCGCACCTGCCGCACCTGCCCGGTCGCAGCTTCCGGCGCTCATCAGAAATCGGGATTGGTACATGGCCGACCAGAATGTGCCACCACGTCGACCGCGGGACGACCGCGGTTGGGACGGACGCCAGCACCACAACGCGGACGGCTACGGCGACCCCAACGCGTCCGCGCCCTACGGGTACGACTCGCCCAACCCCTACCAGGGCGGCTACCCGGCGCAGGCCGACCCTCGCGAGCAGTACGGCGAGGGCTACGCGCACGCCGGACAGCCCGCTCCCGGCCCGCGCGGGCCGCAGTGGGTCGGCCCGGAAGGGCTCGGTCGCCCGATCCCGGCGCGGCCCGGCACCGGACTGCCCACTCTGGACGACGACGAGTCCCGTCCCAAGGTCGGACGACGCAAGGCGATGGTGGCCCTCGGTGGCACCGCCGCCGTCGTCGCCGGTGGCGCGGCGCTCGCCATGACCCCGCAGCTGCGCGGCATCTTCGGTGACGAGGTGGCCGGTGACGCCACCGGCAGCACGGTCACCGACGGCACCGCCGCACGGCCCAGTGGCCAGCAGCCCAGCACGGTGCGCACCTACACCGAGCAGAACGAGAGCTACATGGGCTCCCGGGCCGGCGAGGCGCTGAAGAAGAACGCGCCGGCCGGTGGACGGACCCTCTCCGGCCCGGCCGCCGCCGCCGCGGCGACCGAGGTGACCGTGAAGACGGTGCTCTCCAAGGACCCGATCCTGCACCTGGCCCGCCGGGCCACCTTCGGGCCCACCCCCGAGGTGGTCGCCGACATCAAGAAGCAGGGCATCGACGCCTGGATCCGCGCCCAGTTGGACCCGGACAAGATCGCGCCGAGCAAGGCCGAGCTGAAGCTCGCCGAACTGCCCACGCAGAAGCTGAGCGTGCAGCAGTTGCGCACCCAGCGGGACCAGCTCAACGAGCAGGGCGCCCAGCCGGAGCGGGAGATGATCGACGCCACCATCGCCCGGCAGATCTGGTCGAAGCGCCAGCTCTTCGAGGTGATGGTCGACTTCTGGAACGACTTCCTGCACGTCGCGGCGGAGTTCGACGGTGGCGAGGTCTACCGCAACTCGTTCGACCAGGACGTCGTACGCAAGCACGCGCTGGGCAGCTACCCGGAGATGCTGATCGCCGCGAACAAGCACCCCGCGCTGCTGATCTACCTGAACCAGAAGGACTCCCGCAAGGACGCGATCAACGAGAACCTCGCCCGGGAGAACCTCGAGCTCTACTCGGTCGGCGTCGACGGCGGCTACAAGGAGCCGGACGTCCGTCAGGCCGCCATGTTGCAGACCGGCCGTGGCATCGACAAGGACGGCAAGTACGTCTTCAAGCCGGAGCAGCACTACGTCGGCAAGGTGAAGATCCTCGGCTTCAGCCACGCGAACGACTCGTCGGACCCGAAGAAGGCCGACGCGGCGATCGACGCGTACATCACCTACATCGCGCTGCACCCGTCGACCGCGAAGTACGTGGCGCAGAGCCTGGCGACCCGGTTCGTCTCGGACACCCCGCCGAAGTCCCTGGTGGACCGGCTGGCGAAGATCTACACCACCAACAACGGCCTGATCAAGCCGGTGCTGATGGCGATGTTCTGCTCCACCGAGTTCTGGGCCGCCGTGGGTCAGAAGGTGCGCCGCCCGATGGAGTACCTGGCTGCCACGTACCGCACGCTGGGCGTCTCGCCGGAGGCGTCGCCGAAGCACAACAACGGTGACAACAAGCGCACCCCGTACGCGCGGGGCCTGCGGCAGATCCAGGACAAGCTGCGCGAGCTGGGCCAGTACCCCATGGGTCAGCCCACCCCGGACGGCTACCCGGACGTCTACGTCGCCTGGACGTCGGCCGGCACCATGGTCAACGGCTGGAACGAGGCGGGCGAGATCCTCGCCGGCTACCGCACCGCCTTCACGTACACGGCACCGGAGAAGCTGGTCGCCAAGCCGCCGGCGACCGCCGGGGCGTACGTGGACGCGCTCTCCCAGCGGCTGGTGGGTCAGAAGCTGAGCACGCGGGAGAAGAACCTCATCCTCGGTGTGGCCGGCGTCGCGGCCACCGCCAAGGTCGACGCCACGTTCAACGGGGCCATCACCGCCGTCGCGCGGGCGATCCTCGCTTCCCCCCAGCACCACCTCCGGTGAGGCACCCGATGGAGAAGACTGTGTACAACTCTTTCCCCCTGCACCCCGAATGCCCCGACGTGCGGCGGCTGGCCGACAACCCGGCCGAGGCCCTGCTGCGCGCCGAGGCGGACATCGTGGCCGCCGAGAACGCCGCCGAGCTGGACCGCTACCGCACTCTGGAGAACCTGGAGGAGGCCCAGCAGGACGGTCGCGGCGTCACTCGCCGTACGTTCGTCGCGGGTGCTGCGGCCACCGCCACGGCCCTGGCCACGGCCCAGTTCGTCACCACGTCGGCGTCGTTCGCGGCGACCAAGACCGGCACCCTGATCCACGTCTTCCTCTACGGCGGGCTGGACGGGCTGAGCCTGGTCGCGCCGAACAACGACGCGGTGCTCAGCAAGGCCCGCCCCGACCTGCTGCTCGGCAACGACTCGCTCGCCCTGGACCGCGGCTTCAAGCTGACCAGCGCGTTCAAGCCGCTGGAGAAGTGGCTCAATGCCGGCCAGCTCGGCTTCATCCCGGGCGTCTCGGACGAGCGGCTGTCGCGCAGCCACTTCCAGGCCGCGGACGCCTGCAACCTGGGCGGTCTGCCGAACGAGACCGGCGGCCGGGGCTGGCTGGACGGTCTGGTCGACCACCTGGGCAAGGGCACCGCGTTCCGCAGCGTCGGCATCGGCAGCACGCTGCCCCGCTCGCTGGTCGGCAACAACGGCGCGTTGTCGCTGAACAACGTCGGCTCGTTGCGGCTCAACGGCGACGAGAAGTACCGGGCGGCCACCGAGAAGGCCATCAAGGGGCTCTTCACCGGGATCAACCACCCGGTCGAGGAGGCCGTGCAGGAGGGCATGGGTGCGCTGGCCACCGCCCAGCAGCTCGCCGCCAAGCCGTACCAGCCCGTCGAGGGCGTCAAGTACGAGGGTGTCGGCAACGCGTTCAAGCAGCTCGCCCAGCTGATCAAGGGCGGCGCCAACGTCCGGGTCGCCACCGTCGGCATGGGTGGTTACGACACCCACGAGAACCAGGGCACCGCCGCGGGCGGTCAGCTGCACCGCCGGTTGAACGAGTTGGCCAGCGCGATGGCGGCCTTCTTCACCGATCTCGGTCCGCAGGCCGCCGACGTGACGATCATGGTGTCCAGCGAGTTCGGTCGCCGGGTCGGCTCCAACACCGGCGGCACCGACCACGGGCACGGTGGTGTGGTCACCGTGCTCTCCGGCAAGAAGCTGGCCGGCTCCCTGCTCGGCACCTGGAACGGTCTGGACAAGCTGGACTCCGGTGACGTGCCGGAGTACAACAACATGTTCAACGTGTACGGCGCGGTGGCGCAGGGCCGGTTCGGGCTCACCAACGCGGAGGTCCAGAAGGTCTTCCCCCGCCAGAAGTACGCCCCGATGAAGCTGTACGCGTGACGTACCCGCACACCCACGCCGCCGGCCGTCGTACCGGGACCTCGTCCCGGCACGACGGCCGGCCGGCTGCGCCCGTACCCCCGCAGATCCCGGACCGGCGCGGTCCCGGCGGCCGGCGGCTGCTGGGCGTGCTGCTCCTGGTCGGCCTGGTCGCCAGCGTGCTGCCGTGGTGGCTGGGCACCCCCACCGGTTCGTTGCGGAGCACCGCCGCCACCGTCACGGCGGCCGGTCGGATCACCGGTCTGATCGCCGGCTACCTGCTGCTGGTGCAGGTGCTGATGATGAGCCGGCTGCCGGTGCTGGAACGGTGGATCGGCGGCGAGCAGATGGCCCGCTGGCACCGCGACGTCGGGGCAACCCTGCTGGTCGCCGTGCTGGCGCACATGTCGCTGATCCTCGTCGGCTACGCCGACCTGCGGAACCAGTCGATCCTCGCCGAGGTCGGCACGCTGCTCGGCGACTACGAGGACATGGTCTCGGCGTTCGTCGCCACCGGCATCATGATGCTGGTCGGCTTCAGCAGCATCCGGATGATCCGCCGCGCGTTGCCCTACGAGATGTGGCACGCACTGCACCTGTCCAGCTACCTGGTCCTGCTGCTCGGCTTCGGCCACCAGTTCACCCACGGCGCGCAGTTGTACAAGCCCGGTCCGGTTCGCACCGGCTGGATCGCGCTCTACCTGCTGGTGGTCGCCGCCCTGCTCTGGGGTCGGGTGATCGCGCCGCTGGCGTTCAACCTGCGGTACAAGCTGCGGGTCGCCGACGTCGTCGCGGAGAGCCCGGACACCATCTCCATCTACCTCACCGGTGAGCGCCTGGGTCGGCTGACGATGCTCGGCGGCCAGTACTTCCGCTGGCGCTTCCTCACCCGGGGTTGCTGGTGGCAGTCGCACCCGTTCTCCGTCTCTGCCGCCGCGAACGGTCGCTGGCTGCGGCTCACCGTCAAGGTCGTCGGGAAGCACACAGCGGACCTGCGCGACCTTGAGCAGGGCACCCGGGTCTGGGCGCAGGGCCCGTCGGGCACCTTCACCGCCGCGCACCGGGTCCGGGAGCGGGCGCTGCTCATCGCTGGCGGCAGTGGCATCACGCCGATTCGGGCGATGTTGGAGGAGCTGCCCCCGGGCGCCGCCCTGATCTACCGGGCCCGCACGCCCGCCGACGTGCTGCTCAGCCGTGAGCTGGACTGGCTGGCCCAGGAGCGGGACACCTCCGTCTGGTACGTCATCGGCTCCCGCGACGACCCCGGCCCGCGTCAACTGATGAGCCCGGACGGGTTGCGTCAGTTGGTGCCCGACGTGGCCCGGCGCGACGTCTACCTGTGCGGGCCGTCCGGGTTGGTGGAACAGTCGGTGCGTGCGCTGCGCCGCGCCGGCGTGCCGCGACGGCAGATCCACCTCGCCACGTTCGAGCTGTAGGAAGGGCAACCTCCATGCGTCGCGCGTTCCTCGCGATCACCGGCCTCGCCGCCAGCACCACCGCTCTGGTGGTCTTCAAGGGTTCCCCGGCCACCAACCAGGTCGCCCAGAACCTGCCGACCGCTCAACCGGTGGACCCCACCGGGCAGGGCGTCGACCCGAGCGCCGACCCGGCCGCGCCGGACGCCGATCCGGCCGAGGGCGGGCCCACCCCGTCGAAGAGCGCCGACACGTCGGTGTCACCCAAACCCGGCAAGACCACCGCCCGCCCGTCGGCCACCAAGACCACCAAGGCGCCCAGCGCGCCGCGCACCAGCAAGCCACCCCAGTCGACCAACCGCCGGGTCACCGGCGCCGGCTTCGACAACGAGTACGGGTACGTGCAGGTGCAGATCGTCGTCTCCGGCAACCGGATCGTCGACGCCGTCGCGTTGTCGCTGCCCAGCGGGGGTGAATCCGACATCCACAGCGGCGACGTCAGCAGCGCGTACGACGGCAGCGGCGGCGAGGTGGTGCGCAAGCAGAACGCCAACCTCAACACCGTCTCCGGTGCCACCGAGACCAGCAACTCCTACAAGCAGTCGCTGCGGTCCGCCATCGAGCAGGCGTTCTGACGTGCCGGCCGCGCTGACCCGACCGGGGCTCTGCCGGGTCGAGCAGATCATGGGTACGGCGATCACACTGGACCTCGCCGACGACCTGCCGCCCGCGCGGGCGCGCGAGCTGGCGGACGACGTCTTCGCCTGGATGCGCGAGGTGGACACCCGGTTCAGCACGTACAAGCCGGACAGCGAGGTGTGTCGCTTCGACCGGGGTGAGGTGCTGCTCTCCGAGGCGTCGGCGGACCTGCGGTTCGTGCTGGAGGCCTGCGCCGACCTGTGGGGCGCCACCGACGGGTTCTTCGACGCGTACGCCACCGGGCGGCTCGACCCGTCCGGTTTCGTGAAGGGATGGGCGGCGCAGGTCGCCTCGGATCGGCTGCTCGCCGCCGGTGCCCCGAACCACTGCGTGAACGCCGGTGGCGACGTGCGCGTACGCGGTGTGTCGCCGTCGGGTGAGCCGTGGCGGATCGGCATCCGGCACCCGTGGGACGCGATGGCGACGTGCCTGGTGCTCAGCGGGACCGACCTGGCCGTGGCCACCTCGGGGGTCTACGAGCGGGGTCGGCACGTGCTGGACCCGCGCCGTGGGGCGCCGGCCGGTGGACTGCGCTCGGTGACGGTGGTCGGCACCGACCTCGGGGTGGCCGACGCGTACGCCACCGCCGCCCTGGCCATGGGGGCAGCGGGTCGCGGCTGGCTGGACCGCCTGGACGACCACACCCACGCCGTCGTCACCGACGACGGCCGTCAGTACTACTCCGCCGGCATCCCGCTGACCGACTAGGGCCTGTGTCAAAGCCCCTGGCCGGCCTGCGGCGGGCCCGGACGACGACCGGCCGCGTTGGATGTTCGCCCGGATACAACACCGGTATCCGAACGAACATCCGCCTTGCCGGACCGCCGCCCGGACTCCGCCTCGGCTCGACCGAGGACTTTGACACAGGCCCTAGCGGATCGGGCGGTGGGTGCCGGCGGGGCGGGACCCGGTGGGGCGCGGACGGCCGGGGCGCGAGCCGGACGGTCGGGTGCCGGCCCAGCGGTGTCGTCGGTGGCCGCGCCGGGGTGGTTCGGTCCCGCCGGGATGGGACGCTCTGTCGTGCGTGGACATCTTTCCCCCGATCGTGGCGCGCATTCGCGCCGTCCTCCTGTCAACGAGGACCGGTGCCCCGGCGACGCTGTCGGGCACCGGATGGAATCGTCGGACAGGGCCCTTTTTCACATTCCTCGCCGGGGCAGCGGCAGGTGACCGGGTATCAGGTCGGGAGCGAGCGTCACCCCGGTGGCGCGCAGCGCCCCGATCAACGTGTTCTGCACGAGGTACGAGTCCGGGAGTTGCCAGCGGGCCTGCTCGGGCGCGACCGCCCAGCGGACCGTGCCCTCGGGCAGCCGGGTGGGCGGCGCGGGGATCCACGAGCCCGGCCCGTGCCGGACCACGTGGAAGCAGTGCTCCAGCTCCGGCCGCAGCGGGTCGCCGGGGCGGACCAGGAACATCCAGCGCCCGGTGGGCGTGGCCAGCACCGGCCCTCGTACGCCGGTGCCGGCCGGGTGGATCTGCACCGCGTCGAGGACGAGCCGGCCCAGGTGGGCGGGCACCTCCAACACGTCGAAGGCCCGGCCGGTGGGCAGCAGCACCCCGTGCGGACGGTTCCGCCACCAGGTCGCCACCCGGGCCGGGTCGGCGCTGGCGGCCAGTTCCCAGTTCTCCAGGGCGGGGTGGCAGCCCACCGTGGGACAGCCGGCACGCCCGCAGACGAAGCGGCTGCGGGCCAGACAGGCACCCGGGGTGACCTGCCAGCCGTGTGCGGCGTACCGCATGGCGACCCGGCGCAGCCGGACCCGTTCCAGCGGCGACAGTTCGGCGACGCGCGGTCCGACATTCCCCCACATGTGTGCCATCTCCCCTCGTCGGGCCCGGCGTTCGCCAGGTCCCATGTCGAGCACCGTCACTGCCGTAACCCACGATCGTTGAGGTTGACGAACGGCTCGTGCAACTTGCACGAAAAGTACGAGGACTGGCTGTCCGGCTGACGTACATCCTGTGCGACCAGCGGAAACGTGAAAGTGAACGAAGGCCGCCGCGCCCGTGTACATAGCTTCGGCTCGATCGGTCGTCGCGCAGGGGAGGATGGGGAGATGGACGAGCTACCCATTGGACGGCGGGTCGCCTACTGGCGCGGGCGGCGGAAGATGTCGCAGCAGGTCTTCGCGGACCGACTGGGCAAGTCGAAGAGCTGGGTGGACAAGGTCGAACGCGGCGTCCGCCGGTTGGACAAGTTCTCCGTCCTGTACGAGATCGCCGACATCCTCCAGGTGGACGTCCAACTCCTCATGGGCAAGGACCCGGAGCGCCGCACCGACGCGCTGAACTGCATCGACCAGATCGAGGTGCAGGAGATCCGGGCGGCGTTGGAGCGCTACGACTCGATGAGCGCGTACTTCGACGCGGCGCCCTCCCCGCCGCCGCTGGACGACATGCGCAAGGCCGTCAACCACGCCTGGCTCACCTATCAGTACGGCCGCTACGGGATGCTCACCCGGGCGCTGCCCAAGCTGCTGCGCGACGCGCAGGCGGCCGACGCCGCGTACGGCGGTGACCGGGCGATCGAGGCGGCCCACCTGCTCGGGCAGGTCTACCAGATCGCCTCGTCGGTGCTGCGCAAACTCGGTGAGTGCGAGCTCGCCTGGCTGGCCGCCGACCGGTCGATGGCGGTGGCCCAGCGGGCCGACGACCCGCTGCTGGCCGGGATCGCCACCACCCGGGTCTGCAACGCCCTGGTCGCGATGGGCCGGGCCCGGCCGGCGCTGGAGCTGAACGTCCAGATCGCCAACCGGTTGGCCCCGGGCGGCGGCAACGAGGTGTCCCCGGCCCGGCTCTCCGTCTACGGGATGCTGCTGCTCCAGGGGGCGATGGCCGCGTCGCGGATCGGCGACACGGCGAGCGTCGACGACCTGATCAACTGCGCTCAGGAGGCCGCCACCCTGCTCGGTGGCGACTACAACCACTACTGGACGTCGTTCGGCCCGACGAACGTCGAGTTGCACCGGGCCGCCGCCGCCGTCGAGCTGGGCGACGGTGGTCGGGCCGTGGAGGTGCACCAGTTGCGCATCGCGGAACCCTCCTTCAACGCGTTGCTGCCCGAACGCCGCGCCCACCACCTGCTCGACATCGCCCGCGGGTACGCCCAGATGGGCGACGTGGCGAACGCCGGCGAGATGCTGCTGCTCGGCGATCGGCTCGCCCCGTCGGAGATCCGTTGCCGGCCGATCGCGCACGAGGTGATGTCGGACGTCCTTCGTCGCACACGTGGTGCGCCGCCTTCTCCGGTAGCGGAGTTGGCTGAGCACATGGGAGTAGGGGTATGAGCGCGGAGCCGGTTTGATGGCCGGCTCACCGCGTACCAGCGGGCACCGCGAGGTGCTCTACGTCATCGCCTGCGGCTCGCCGCTGGCACGGCACGTCGGCCTTCTGGTCGACCTCGCCCAACAGGATGGTTGGGACGTCTGCGTGGTCACCACGCCGGACGGCGCGAAGTTCGTCGACCAGTCGGCACTCGTTCGGCAGACCGGACATCCGGTGCGGACGCACTACAAGAACCCCGGTGACCCGGACGTGCTGCCGCCCGCCGACGCCATGATCGTCTGCCCGGCCACCGTCAACACCGTCAACAAGTGGGCGGCCGGGATCGCCGACACCCTCGCGCTCGGCCTGCTGGTCGAGGCGCAGGGCAAGGGCATCCCGATCGTGGCCGTGCCGTACACCAATGTGGCGATGGCCGCCCACCCGGCGTTCCGCGCCGGGGTGGCCCGACTGGCCGAGTGGGGTGTCACTGTGCTCTTCGGTGATCATGTGGTCGCGTTGCACCCGCCGGGAACGGGGGAGCAGCACCTGTCCGCGTTCCCGTGGGCGAAGCCTCTGGCCGCGCTGCACACCGTCGCCGCGAACGCCGCCTAGGGTCCGACGGCGGGGGCCTTGCCACGCCGCCAAGGGTTCGACGGCAGGGCTTCCGGTCGACGTGGCCGGGCGGGCGTCACCGCCCGGCGGTCCTCGCGCCGGTAAGCTGGCCCGCCGTGAGCACAAGCGGATCCGCGCCGACGGTGACCGACGTGGTGGCCGAGCTGGAACGGCGTTTCCCGCCTGCCTGGGCCGAGGAGTGGGACCGGGTGGGCCTGGTGCTCGGTGAGCCGTCCGCGCCGGTGCGCCGGGTGCTCTGTGTGGTCGACGTGGTGCCCGAGACGGTCGCCGAGGCGCTGGCCGCCGACGCCGACATGATCGTCTCGCATCACCCTCTGCTGCTGCGCGGCGTCTCCTCGGTCGCTCCGACGACCTTCAAGGGGCGGATCATCCACGACCTGATCCGCGCCGGGGTGGCGCTCTACGCGGCGCACACCAACGCCGACGTGGCCGCCCCCGGCGTCTCCGACGCCCTCGCCGCCCGGTTCGGGCTGACCGGGCTGCGGCCACTGCTGCGACCCGCGCCCGGCTCGCCCGCCCACGGCGACGACCGGGGCTTCGGTCGGATCGGCGAGCTGCCCCGGCCGATGACCCTCGCCGAGCTGACCCGGCACGCCGCCGCCGTGCTTCCCGTCACGTCCTGGGGAGTTCGCGCTGCGGGCGATCCCCGGCGTATGGTTCGTACCCTCGCCGTCAGCGGCGGGTCGGGGGACAGTTTCCTCGGCGCCGCGACCGCCGCCGGGGTGGACGCATTCCTCACCGCCGACCTGCGGCACCACCCGGCCGGCGAGCACCTCGCCGCCGATGGTCCCGCCCTGATCGACGCCGCCCACTGGGCGACCGAACGACCGTGGCTGGACGACCTGGCCGACCTCCTCCGGGAGGCGTTGGGCGTCGAGACGCTGGTGTCCGACCTGGATACCGACCCGTGGACAGTGCACGCCGCCGCACCCGTTGTGGACGACAAGGAGCCCCGACCGTGAAGGCTGACCCTCAGGTGCAGCGCCGCCTGCTCGACCTCCAGGCGATCGACACCAACCTCGCCCAGCTCGCCCACCGTCGGCGGTCGCTGCCCGAGCGGGCCGAGCTGGAGGCGTTGGCCCGGGAGTTGTCGGCGTTGGAGGACGAGCGGGTCCGCGCCCAGGTGGCGGTCGACGACCTGGACCGGGACATCGCCCGGATGGAGAAGGACGTCGAGCAGGTCCGGGCCCGCAAGGAGAAGGACGAGAACCGGCTCGCCGCCGGCACCGGCCCCGCCCGCGAGTTGGAGGCGCTCCAGCACGAGCTGGTCTCGCTCAACCGCCGTCAGGGCGACCTGGAGGACGCCGAGCTGGAGCTGATGGAGCAGCGGGAGACCGCGCAGGGCGTCCTCGACGGGGTGGAGCAGCGGTTGGCCGACGCCCGCGACAAGCGGGCCGCTACCGAGCAGCGCCGCGACGAGGCGATGGCCGAGATCGCCAAGGAGGAGGAGTTCAAGCGGGGGGCCCGTCAGCCGCTCGCCTCCGACCTCCCGGCCGACCTGGTCAAGCTCTACGACAAGATCCGCGAGGACACCGGGCTGGGCGCCGCGCTGCTCACCGCCGGCCGCTGCGGCGGGTGCCGGTTGGAGCTGTCCGGCGCCGACCTGGCCCGGATCCGCGGAGCCGCCCCCGACGACGTGGTCCGCTGCGAGGACTGCCGACGGATCATGGTCCGCACCAACGAGTCGGGTCTGTAGGTCGTGGCGCCGCGCGTGGTCACCGTCGAAGCCGACGGCGGGTCCCGGGGCAATCCCGGCCCCGCCGGCTACGGTGCCGTGGTCCGTGACTCGGAGACCGGTGAGGTGCTGGCCGAGCGCTCCGAGTCGCTGGGCACGGCGACCAACAACGTCGCCGAGTACCAGGGCCTGATCGCCGGGCTGACCGCCGCCGCCGAGCTGGGTGCCGCCGAGGTGGACGTCCGGATGGACTCCAAGCTGGTCGTCGAGCAGATGTGCGGCCGGTGGCAGATCAAGCACCCCGGTCTGCGACCCCTGGCCGCCCAGGCGGCCGGGCTGGTGGGCCGCTTCGCCGCGGTCCGGTTCGCCTGGATCCCCCGCGACCAGAACCGGCACGCCGACGCGCTCGCCAACGCCGCCATGGACACCGCCGCCGGCCGACCCCCGTCGACGGGCGCCGCCGCCCCGGCCGTCGGCAGTGACAAGGCGACGGCCCCGGCGGTCGGCAGTGACCCGGCGACCGCCCCGGCGTCGTGGGAGCCCCGCCCGACCTTCACCGCCACCCGGCTGATCCTGGTTCGGCACGGCGAGACCGAGTACACCGAGCAGGGCCGCTACTCCGGTCGCGGCGACGTGCCCCTCTCCGCGAAGGGCCGCGCCCAGGTCCGCGAGACCGCCACCCGGGTGGCCGCGCTGGCCCCGACCGTCGCGGCCGTGCTCAGCTCACCACTGTCCCGGTGTACGGCCACCGCGGCGGCCATCGCCGGCGCGCTGGGTGACGTGCCGGTGCGCACCGAGGACGACCTGATCGAGTGCGACTTCGGCCAGTGGGAGGGGCGCACCTTCGCCGAGGTGCGCGAGGGCTGGCCGGGGGAGATGGACGCCTGGCTCGCCTCACCCCGGGTCGCCCCGCCGGGCGGGGAGTCGTTCACCCACGTCGCCGAACGCGCCCACCGTGTCGTGGCGGGGCTGCTCACCGCGTACCCCGGGGAGACGGTGGTGCTCGTCTCGCACGTCTCGCCGATCAAGCTGATGCTGCGCGACGCCCTCGCCGCCGGCGACGGGTTCCTGCACCGGCTCTTCCTGGACGCGGCCGGGATCTCGGTGCTCGACATGTGGCCCGACGGTGGCGTCGCCGTCCGCACCGTCAACGACACCTCCCACCTCGCCGCTCTCTGAGCGGTTCACCAATCGGCCGGTCGGTCGCGCCGTTCGGCGCAGCCGGCCGGCCGTTCGGCGCAGCACCCTCCGAACGGGTCGCGTGACGGCCGTCACAAAGTCGTAGCCTCCGGCCGTTACATCGAGAGCCTCGACTCCCCGGAGGTGTGTCAGATGGCTGCACCGGAACCGGAGGCGCCCACTACGGCGCCGACCAGGGCGAAGGACCACAGCCCCTGGAACTGGTTGCTCTTCATCCCCATCGTGGTGCCGCTGGTCCCGGCCTTCTTCAACGGCGACTCGCCCCGGGTCTTCGGGTTCCCCCGCTTCTACTGGCTGCAACTGGCGTTCATCCTGCTCGGCGTCGGCACCACGACGCTCGTGTACCAGATGACCAAGAAGCGAGGTGACTCCTGATGTGGCGCGACCATCTCACCGAGATCATCGTCTTCACGCTGCTGTTCCTCCTGGTCAGCGCGATGGGCTTCGTCGCCGCCCGCTGGCGCGCCCCGAAGGACATGGCGCACCTGGACGAGTGGGGCCTGGGCGGGCGCAGCTTCGGCGGCTGGATCACCTGGTTCCTGGTCGGTGGCGACCTCTACACGGCGTACACCTTCGTGGCGGTGCCGGCGCTGATGTTCGGGGCGGGGGCGGCCGGGTTCTTCGCCGTGCCGTACACCATCGTGATCTATCCGTTGGTGTTCCTGGTGCTGGTCCGGCTCTGGTCGGTGTCGCACCGGCACGGGTTCGTCACGCCTGCCGACTTCGTCCGTAAGCGCTTCGACTCGCCGGTGCTGGCCCTGCTGATCGCGATCACCGGCATCGTGGCCACCATGCCGTACATCGCGTTGCAGTTGGTCGGCATCGAGGCGGTGCTCAAGACGATGGGGGTCACCGGCGACAACGCGCTGGCCCGGCACCTGCCGATCATCATCGCGTTCGCCATCCTGGCCGCGTACACGTACCAGTCCGGGCTGCGCGCGCCGGCGCTGATCGCGTTCGTCAAGGACAGCCTGATCTACATCGTCATCCTGGTGGCGGTCATCTACCTGCCGTACAAGCTGGGCGGTTGGGGTGACATCTTCGCCGCGGCGGACGCGAAGTTCGACGCCTCGCCCAACCCGAACGACGGCATCCTGCTCAACGGCAACAACCAGCTCCAGTACGTGACGCTGGCGTTCGGTTCGGCGTTGGCGCTCTTCCTCTACCCGCACAGCATCACCGGTGTGCTGGCCAGCCGGAACCGCGACGTGATCAAGCGGAACATGTCGGCGCTGCCCGCGTACAGCCTGCTGCTCGGGTTGATCGCCCTGCTCGGCTACATGGCCATCGCGGCCGGCGTGAAGCCGCTGCCGGGGGCTTCCGCAGGGTCGGTGGACAACAACACCGTCGTGCCGCTGCTGTTCGACCAGCAGTTCCCGGACTGGTTCGCCGGTGTCGCGTACGCGGCGATCGGCATCGGCGCGCTGGTGCCGGCGGCGATCATGTCGATCGCGGCGGCGAACCTGTTCACCCGCAACATCTACAAGGAGTACCTGAAGCGGGACGCCTCACCGGCCCAGGAGGCCAACGTCTCGAAGATCACCTCGCTGGTGGTGAAGGTCGGCGCGGTGGCCTGCATCGTCTTCCTCGACCCGCAGTTCTCCATCGACCTCCAGCTGATCGGCGGCGTGATCATCCTCCAGACGCTGCCGGCGGTGGCGTTGGGCCTCTACACCCGATGGTTCCACCGCGCCGGCCTGATCGCCGGCTGGGCGGTCGGGATGGGGTTGGGCATGTGGATGCTCTACCAGGTGGCCAGCCCGACGAAGAAGCACTTCGGTGGTTCGGCGTTCCCGCTGTCCGAGTTCGGGTTCGACACCACCAAGACGATCTACGTCGGCATCGTGGCGGTGGCGGTCAACCTGGCCGTCGCTGCGCTGGTGACGCTGGCACTGCGGGCCGCGAAGGCGGACGAAGGAGTCGACGGCACAGAGCCGGACGACTACTTCGCCGACGAGGGCGACCCCCGGATCACCCCCGGCCCCGACCGAAACGCCGACTCAGCCCGCGAACCAGTCGCCTAACCCCCGCGTCCCCGCCCCGCCCCCCGTCCCCGTCTCCGTCCCCGCCCCCCACCCCGTCGATCATGGAGTTGTGGTGCCGGGTTGATGGCTTTTCACCGCCATCGTCCCCACCACAACTCCATGATCGACGAAGCCTGGCCTCACGAGCCCTTGTGGACCGATCAGCGTCGGTTTGCAGGGGCGGCGGCTAGGGGCCGATTCCCTTCAGGGCGAGGGTCAGTAGTTGTTCCGCCTTGGCCGCGCCCATCGGTTGCGCGGCGAGTGAGATGCCGTTGGCGAGGATCATCAGGTCGCCCATGGTGATGTCGGGCCGTACGGAGCCCTCGTCGACGGCTCGGCGCAGCAGTGGTTCGCCGGCGGCGACGAGCGTCCCACCGCAGGTGTCGCTCTCCTTGGCGGGCTCGTTCAGGAGCGAGTCCGCGAGGCCGCGGGTCGTGGTGGCGTACGCGGTGACCTCGTGCAGCCAGGTCGTCAGCGCGTCGAGGGCGTCCGGAGCGCTGTGCAGGTCTCCGGCGCGCGCTGCCAGGTTGCGGACACAGTCGCGGAAGATCGCCTGGAGCAGCGACCACCGGGTGGGGAAGTGCCGGTGCAGGGTCGCCGATCCCACCCCGGCGGAGCGGGCGATCTCTTCCAGCGAGGCGTACGCGCCGTCGCGGGCGATCGCCTGGGAGGCCGCCGTGACGATGAGGTCGTAGTTGCGCTGCGCGTCCGCTCTCATGGCCCGCCTTGCGGAAGTGGGGTGGTCCCCCATATCGTAGCCGACGAGAAGTGGGGGCCCACCCCACTTAATTCTCGGGAGGCATCATGGCTGTTCTCGTCATCGGCGCGACGGGCAAGCAGGGCGGGGCCACCGCCCGAGCATTGCTCGACCGTGGCGTCCCGGTCCGCGCCCTGGTCCGCGATCCCGGCACCGACAACGCCCAGGCTCTGCGAGCTCGGGGCGCCGAACTGGTCACCGGCGACCTGGACGACGCCAACTCGCTGCTCGCCGCGGCCGACGGGATGGACGGCCTCTTCTCCATCCCGTACCCGGACGTGACCGACATGCAGGGCGACGCCGAGGTGACCCGCGGCCGCAACGTGATCGAGGCGGCGCGCCGGGCCGGCGTGTCGCACGTCGTGCACAGCAGCGTCTCGGGTGCCGGGGACTTCCACCGCAACCAGCCCGGATGGGCGGAGGGTCGGTGGGACAGGCACTACTGGGAGAGCAAGGCCGCCATCGACGAGATGGTGCGCTCGGGCGGGTTCGCGCACTGGACCGTCCTGAAGCCCTCGACCTTCATGGAAAACCTCGTCGGCTGGTCGTACCTCTTCGGCGACTGGTCCACCGGCACCATCATCACCGGCTTCGCCGCGGACACGCGACTCCCGTGGATCGCCGTCGACGACATCGGCGAAGCCGCGGCGATCGCTTTCACCAACCCGGGAAAGCTGGACGGCCAGGACGTCGAACTGGCCGGCGACCTGCTCACCATGACCGAGGTCGCGGCCATCCTGAGCGACGTCACCGGCCGGGCGATCACCGCTCCCGTGCTCACCCCGCAGGAGGCCGTCGAGCGTGGCCTGCTGCCCGCCATGGTCAACGCCGTCGAGCGGATCAACGAGATCGGCAGCCCCGCCCGTCCGGAGATGACCCGTGCCCTCGACCTGCCCACCACCGACTTCCGCACCTGGGCGCGGCGAACGTTCTCCTGACACCCGGCCGGGCGGGCACGGGTAGGGGTCAGCGGCGGCGGTTGCGGTTCACCAGGGCCTGGTTGAGGCGGCCCAGGAGAGTGGCCAGCGTGGCCCGGTCCTCGTCGCTCCAGTCGGCCAGCATGTCGCCGTAGAGCCGGGTCCGTGCGGACCGCACCGCCGCCATCCGTTGCAGGCCGGCGGTGGTGGCGGAGATGACGGTGCCTCGGCCGTCGGACGGGTCCGGGGTACGCGTGATCAGGCCGTCGCGCTGGAGCGCGGACACCTGCCGGGTCACAGTCGAGCCGTCGAGGTTGAGTTGGGCGGCGAGCGCGGAGACGTTCTGCGGGCCGGTGTTGTCCAGGTGCCGCAGGATCACGTACGCCGCCCGGTCGAGCACCCGGTGCTCGGCGGTGCCGGTGGCCCGCCGGGTCGCCTCGCCGAAGCGCATCAGCAGGGCCACCTCGGTCTCGATGCGGCCCAGGGTGATCTCGTCGTCGTCGCTCATAGCTGTATGATACAGAATAAGTACCTGTACGATACAGCTAATTGGGGAGTCGGAGTGGATCGGCGTTCCGAACCGAACCGCAGTGCCATCTACGCCACCACACTGGTGGCCTTCCTCGCCATCGCCGGCATCGCCGTCGTCGACCCGATCCTGCCCGCCATCGGCGACGCGATCGGCGTCACCGCGTGGCAGGTCGAGTTGCTGTTCACCGCGTACATCGCGGTCATGGCCGTCGGCATGATCCCGGCGACGCTGGCCAGCGGCCGGTTCGGCTTCAAGCCGGTGCTCATCACCGGTGTCTCGGTGGTCGGCGTCGCCGCGATCCTCGCCTCGTTCAGCGACACCATCGTGCAGCTCTCCGTGCTGCGCGGCGTCTGGGGGCTGGGCAACGCGATGTTCTTCGCCACCGCCATGGTGGTGCTGGTCAACCTGGCCGTCGACCGGGAGTGGGTGGTCGGCCTCTTCGAGACCGCCCTCGGTCTCGGCTTCGCCGTCGGGCCACTCATCGGCGGCCTGCTCGGCGAGGTCAGCTGGCGGCTGCCCTTCTTCGTCTGCGGCGTCTTCATGGTCCTCGCCCTCGGCGTGGCCTCCCGCAAGCTCCGCGAACCCGCCAACCGCCAACCCCCGGTACGCGTCGGCCAGATCTTCGCCACGTTCCGCCGCCCGGCGTTCATCGCCCTCTGCGCGGTGACCGCCGCGTACAACTTCGTGTTCTTCGTGGTCCTCGGCTACACGCCGCTCTTCCTCAAGCTGGACATCATCCCGCTGGGGCTGGCGTTCACCGGCTGGGGTCTCGGCCTGGCCGCCGGCATCCTGGTGATCGGCCACCGCCTGGCCCACCGCATCGGCGCCGTGCAGACCGTCGGCGTGGCCATCGCCGGGCTGCTCGTCTGCATGGTCCTCTTCGCCACCTCCACCGGCACCGCCGAGTCGCTCGTCGTGCTGGTGCTCGCCGGACTCTGCATGGGGATGGCCAACGCCAACCTCACCGACCTGGCCCTCGGCCTCGGATCCAGCGACCGGCGGGTCGCCACCGGCGCGTTCAACCTGGTCCGCTGGGGCGCCGCCGCACCGGCGCCGATCATCTCCGGCAAGCTCGCCGAACACTCGCTGGCCCTGCCGTTCTGGGTCGGCTTCGCTGTGCTCGCCGTCGGCGTCCTCGTCTACCTGGCCTTCGCGCACGTGATGGCCGCCGGCTACGGCGAACGGGTCCTCTGGTCCCGCTGGAACCGCGCCGCCGCCGACAACGAGAAGGCCGTCGAGGAGCCGGTAGGCGAGGCCTACTGAGTGCCGCGTGCTCGCGCCGTCCGCCCGCCCGCCCCGCCCGCCCCGCTCGCGCCGCCCGCCCGCCCCGCCCCGCGCGCCCCGAGCACCCGCCCCAAGATCCGCGCACTTTCGGGGATGTTGCTGCCTCCGGGTCCGCTGAGGCAGCAACATCCCGGATGTTGTGCGGATCTAGGCAGCGACGCCGGGGCGGGTGCGCTCAGGTCAGGGCGCGGTAGAGCAGGTAGAGGCCGATCGTCGTACCGAACACCACGATCAGCCCCTTGAGCAGCACCGGCGGCAGCCGACGGACGAGCCGCGCGCCCGCGTACCCCCCGATGAGGGTGGCCGGCGCGACCACCGCGACGGCCGCCCAGTTCACCGGGCCGAACAGGGCGAACACCACGAGCGTCGTCAACCCCACCACGGCGGACAGCAGATTCTTGATCGCGCTCACCCGCGCCAGGGTCGCGTCCAGCACCAGGGCCAGCCCGGCGACCAGCATCACCCCGAGGGCAGCACCGAAGTACCCGCCGTACACCGCGCCGAGCGCGACCATCGTCTGCACCGCGACCGTCCGCTGGCGTGGCGACAGGTCCCGGGGGTGACCGACCAGCCGGCGCAGCGGGTCCTGGAAGGCCAGGACCGCTGTCGCGCCGAGAACCAGAAAGGGTACGACCAGCTCGAACGCGCGGGCCGGCGTGGCCAGCAACAGCAACGCCCCGAGGATCGTGCCGACAATGGTGGTGGGCACCAGCGTCGCAAGGGCGCGGGGGCGCGGCAGGTCCTGGCGGCTGCCCGCCACGCTGGCCACGTACCCGGGGAAGACGGCGACCGAATTGCTGACGTTCGCCGGCACCGGGGGCAACCCGACCGCGATCATCGCCGGAAAGGTGATCAGCGAGCCACCACCGGCCACCGCGTTGACAGTGCCAGCGGCGAGACCGGCGGCGAGCAGCAGCGCGGCGTGGGAGAGATCCATAGCCCCACGAGGCTAGCTGTCGCCTTCCGAGGCAGCTCCGCCGGACCGCCCGTGAGCTGCGCGATCTTGCTCAGGCGGGGCGGCAATACCGGCAACACGCTCGTCGTTAGGATGGGAGAGCGACGGACGAGTCGACCGGGCGGTCGCGTCGGCGGGCTTCGGCCCGCCGCCGAGGAACGTCCGGACTCCACAGGGCAGGGTGGTTGTTAACGGCAACCCGGGGCGACCCGCGGGACAGTGCCACAGAAAACAGACCGCCGACCCCAACGGGGACGGTAAGGGTGAAACGGTGGGGTAAGAGCCCACCAGCACCCCGGGTGACCGGGGTGGCTCGGTAAACCCCACCCGGAGCAAGGCCAAGCAAGGGCCGTCACCGCAAGATGACGACCCGGCGCAGACGCTTGAGGGCTGCCCGCCCGATGTCTGCGGGTAGGCCGCTAGAGCCTGTCGGCAACGGCAGGCCGAGATGGATGGCCGCCGCCGGCGCAAACCCCTTTGGGGTACGCGTCGCGCACAGAATCCGGCGTACAGGTCGACTCGTCCGTCGCCCATCAGGTCAACCACACTTACAGGGTGGATGAACTGCCGGTCGTCCTCGGTCATCTTCGGTCGGCTCTGGCGGCCCAACGGCGGCCCAGACGGCCCGGAGACGGCCCAGGTTGGCCCCCGCTTGTCTGGTGACGGCTCGGACCTGGTCCTCGTCGACTTGCCCGGAGCCGAAGCGTCCCGGCCGTCTGTGGCTCCTCACGGCGTTCAGCCATCTGGCACCATCCTCTCGTGAGCACGCAGCGCCCAACCCTCATTGCTGCCGTAGCGGGTGCCCTAGCCGGCGCTGCTACGTCGCAAGCGCTCCGCAGGGCTGGTTCCCCGTCACCCCTTCGCGTGGATGTAGGGGAGCCTGTGTCAGAACACAAGGTGTGGGCAGACGACCTAGACAAGGAGTTGATCGACCAGCTCCACGCAGCAACTCTCAAAGCTTCTGACTCGTGCTTTGAAATCAAGAAACTGTGCGCGACCGTCCTCGTTCCGACCGGCACGCTGGTCGCCCTATTTTCTGGCCGACGTCTCACTGCGGCAGTATTTGTTTCAGCTCTCCTCGTTATCTGCTTCTTTTGGCTAGCAGACGCGGTCGGCTATTACTACCAGCGGCGACTCAGAGCCGCCATGGACGTAATCTGGCGGCGCAGGGCAGAGCGGTGCGAGGAAGAGTGGACGCCACCGAAGACGTCAGCAGCGCCACCGCTCAAAGCGGCATTCAACGGCTCAATGACCTTCTACGCGCTGCTCGCAGCGCCAGTTCTGCTGGCACTAATTTTGTTCGCCTCCAACATCATCGATTCACCAGCAACGGTGTCGCCATGAACGTCTTCGTTAGCTACAGCAGGCGCGATAACCCATTCTTTCGACTTGCCGAAATTGAGGCTCGCCTAAGCCACGTTGGCGAGGTATACATCGATGACCTACATCATCCATCGGACGTCGACCGGCATGTCGCCGTAATCGCTGCCCTCGGCGCTGCGGAAATATTTGTTGCTGTATCGTCTCCACAGTATCCGCACACGCCTTGGACAAGACACGAGGTTAAGGAAGCCGCACGCAGAGGAATTCCGCTGCTACTCCTTACCGAGACAGGTGCAGTTCGGAGGGCTCGCTATGACGAGCTGCTGCCAGTGCTAAATCCGACTCCTTGACCCCCAGGCAACCAACACGGCTCATGGACCTGGGTCGCCAAGTGCAGCCAGCTGTCTAGCTAGTCCGCAATGGTCCGTGGACGTTCGCTGGCGCTCGTGCTGATCGTCACCCAGTTATTCACTCGCGGCCGCGAGGCGGCTGGGTTTCAGCCATCACGTACAGCCGCCATCATGACGCATAGCTTCTCCTGCGAGCTTCCACGAGTAAATCAACCCCTTGAGAGGCGAGCCGCCACCACGTGGCTGGTCTGTCGCTTCTTCTCGTGCTGCTGCACGTCGTCGGCAAATATTGGTCGACCTTCGGCGGCCAGGTTACGGCCCAGACGGCCCAGTGAGGGCTCGAAGCGGCCTCGCCGGCACGTCGCACGGTCACCTTGACTCGAAGAGCTCGGCATACTCATCGAGATCTAGGGCGTGGACGATAACAGCCACAGCGAGGATCGCGGCTGTCACATTCACGACTGACAGCGCCAGACTCTAGCTTCCGAGGCGAAGAGGCAGTAGGCAGTGTTTGTGCGATCTTCCTCGAAGTTTCCCGAACAGGGCCAATCGCAATCACCAGACCTTATTGATCATGATGAGGATCTTGGAGCGTCACCCCCCATCATCAACGACCGCAGCATAGCCTTCAGGGTGGGTCGCATACTTGGCGTGCTTGCAGCATTAATTCGCCGAGAAGTCGAGGCGCTCATCGCACGCTGCAGACAGACAAGTCGCCAAGTCAGAGACAATCGCCGCAATGACCTTCTAGTGGAGTCGGTGCAGGCCATACTGCGACGTTCAGAGTTCTCCCACTCCGTCAAAGTGCACGAATCGCAAAGTCACGTCTTATATTACATTCAGGAGAATGAAGAAGAATTCTACACCGAGCACTGGAATGCATATAATGATTTGCTGAAGCAGGCACTAAAAGCGGTCGGACTCACTGTCCTTTCCCTCTTCGCTGTCGCCATACTTGCTCAGGCGGCATTCGACGATTGGCGAATAAATGATGAGGCCGGGAAGAAGGACTTCCCTTCCACGGCGTGGTTGAGTGCAATTCACGGCTCATTGGGCAGTTCGGGCTTCTGGGCAATCGGCCTAGCGTCCGGAATGCTTTTATTGTTTTGCATCATGGTCGCTTGGGCGGAGATTAGCAGTCGTCTAACCAAGGCGATTCGCGCACGCTATGGAATTCAAGAACAACTAATACCGCATGTGCGAGTTGCGATTAACGATTGGACCGATGAAGTTTCGCCAACGAAGCTTCGTTTCGAAGAGGCGCCAGGGCTCGGTTCAGTCGCAGATGCAAGATATCTAGTTGAACGAGGCGAGGCTAGACGAATTAGAACCCTAATTCGCGAGCTTGGCGCTTCTGCGGTCGCAATCAGTGGGCCAAGAGGGGCAGGCAAGAGCACGTTGTTACGAAGCCTTGCCCAAAACCACAGCTCATCACAAGACCTGTATATAGGCTTGGAAGCTCCCTCCTCATATCAACCGAGGGAGTTCGTGTTGACGCTCTATCAGAGTCTCTGCGACTGCATCGCTGAAAATGCGTTGGAACTAGTCGACTCATCCGCACGGCGCATCACAAACAGACTGATCACTGTCGCACGCTTAGCGGCTCTCCTTTTGGCGATGCTGGCGGTAGCATCTCAGTTGCCAACAATAAACGAATTGGTTTCTGTTAAGCTGCCGGACAGTGTTTTGCCGTCGAACTGGTGGCAGGTTGCCGCCTATTCAACATTTCTGCTTTTATTAAGAGAATTCCTGGAAATCGTGCGGCCTCGCAGGGGGTGGACTGGAGCGGCAGAGCTGGTCAACAGAGCCCAGATCGAAGCGCAACGATTGCGATTCCTGCAAAATGTCTCCGTCGAAAGCAGTGGCACGATCAAGGCTTCCTTTGGCTTTGATCTGGGAAGAAAGCGCACAAGGCAGTTGCTTGAGCAGGCAGCATCAATGCCTGAACTCGTACGCAGCTATCGGTCTTTGGCTTCTGATACTATTTTGTGGTGGCGACGCCACGAGGGGCATGGGGCGGGCAGTTTAATTGTAGTTATCGATGAATTAGACAGGGTGACCGATGTTGATGGAGCTGAGCGGTTTATAAACGACGTCAAGGGAATCTTCGGGATTGAACATTGCACTTACCTCGTGACCGTGTCGGAAGATGCGCTGGCGCAATTCGAACGACGCATGGTCGGGATTCGACCAGTACTTGACAGTACATTCGACGAGGTGATCCGCCTTTCAATCTTGGACATCACGCAATCTCGCGAGATTCTTGCCCGTCGTCTTGTTGGGTTTCCGCAGGTGTTTATAGCGCTCTGCCACGCCCTGAGCGGCGGCATCCCGCGAGACCTTATACGGACTGCGCGCAGTCTCATTGATGCACGACAGACTATCGGGAATGACGATTTGGTCCCCCTGGCCCACGAGGTGATCCACCAGGAGATAGCTCGTTTCAAGTCTGGCATGATTGGTCGAATAAATTCAGCCAATGCGGAGACCGGATCTCTGGCTCTGTTACGGCTCTTGGCGGACCCCGAATGGCCGGAACGAGACGTGGGTGGCCTCCTGCGCGCCGCTACCGATCTACTGCCAGAGAAGGAAGACACTGGACCCCCAAACCTCATTTCTATGCAGCTCGGCGTAGCACTGTACTACTACGCGACGACCATAGAAACTTTCGAGGCTTTCGGGTACCGAATTTCAGACGATGCTAGCTACGCGGCCGAGAAACTCGCGCTGACGCGCAGCGTGATGCCGACCAGCGTTGATCTCGCTTACGTCCATCTGCAACGGTTGCGTGTGCAAGTTGGCTTCGACGAAGACGTATACGGCGAGCTTGAATAGCAGATGCTTTTGCCATCGATCAGGGCTGTGCCCACCTCGACAGCGAAAAGCGCTGCAAGCTCTGCGTCAGCGGCGACTTGGCGCTGTTGCGTTTCCGTCCCGGAACCGTGCCTGACGGCGTAGCGGCCGAGGACGGAACGGCCCTCTTCCTCGTGTCCCCGGACCTCTCAGGCCCGACGGCGGCAGGATAGTGGCGATGCGATTCCGCCGGCTCGCGTCCGAGCGGTTGCCACCGTCGAGGCTTCCTTGACTTCTCCAGACGCCCTGGCGACGTCCTGAGCAGGCGTCAGGCGAACGGACCGCCTGCTCAGGGCGTGTTTCACCTTCATAATCCGGCGAGGCCGACTCGTCCGCCGCCCACCAGCTCAGAGCCGTGATCACGGCTCTGAGCTGGACCGAGTGCGACGAGCTGGAGTACGCCGCCAACTAGGCCGACGCCAACTCAACCAGTTCCTGCACTCGCGAGGCATCCAGCAGTCGGTGTCTACTACCCGGCCGACCGGTTCTGGACGTTCCAGCTCATTGAGGTGACCGTGTTCGTCGCCGTCGCGGCAGTCCTGATCGGTGTGGTGTGTGGCGGGTACGACGCCGTCTGATCTAGTGCCCCCGACCACTAGTCCATCTTCACGATGTAACCCTCATCCGCGCACGCCGTCTGCAACCCGGACACATGCGTGCCCATCGGCCCCAGCAACGCCAACGCCCCACCGGTCTCACCGTCCGGCATCTGATCCACCTGCCAGGCGATGTCCATCAACGCCGTCCCATGTTCGCGGATCTTGTCGTGCCGGGAGTCCTCGAAAATCTTGCGGGCTTCCCGGTACTCGGCCTCGGTCAGCTTGTCGTCTTCGCCGGACGTCTTGGCGGTGCCGTCGATGTTCTTGTCCTCAGCCATCGCCCTGCACGCGGCGATTCCCGAGTCCTCTTTGATGAACCGGTCGTACACGGCCCACCCGCCTACACCGAGGACGAGCACGGCGACGACCGCGGCACCGGCGACGATCAGAAATGTGTGGCTTGACCTGGCCGGCGGCGGCGTCTCCTGCCCGTGGTGCCCGTGCGTGTCGACGGGCGGGTTGGGCCACTGCTGCGGCGCCGGTTGGGCGGGCGAAGCCTGCGCGTACGGCTGGGCAGGTTGCTGCTGCGGGTATTGGTCGGTCAAGGTGTGCTCCCCACGTTGCGATCGACCGTTGATGCTGGTGGGCGCGGGCGCAGTGGGACCACGGTCTGTCGGGTTGGTGACTGCGGGTGTGGCCGGTCAGGGGATACGACGGTGACCCTTCTCCGTCGCCGGGTCGTACTTCCCTTCCCCGAACATGATCAAAGCGCTGAGTGGGCGTGGAGGAGGCGGTTGCCAGTCGGTTGCTCAAGCGGTTTGCTGCGTCCGGTCTCCGGGCAAAGCTGGCCTATGTCTATCTGGAGCCGGTTCACGAAGAGGCGTAGGGAGAAGATCGAACAGCAGCGCTCCGAAGCCGTGGCCAGGGCCATGGCTCGTGGTGCCACCCCGGAGGAGGCAGCGGCCGCCGGCGAACGCGCAGCGCGCGGCAACACTGCTAGCGCCGTGATGGGCGCCATCAACACCTGATCCGTCGGTGTGGCCGGGACGATGCCGTCCCGGCCGCACCCGGACGCCCCAACGAGGGCCGCCAGATTCTGACGGAGGCGCGGCGAAACTTCGCCCTGGTCCGAGGCGGCCACCGCGAGTTATGACAACCAGCGGACGCCGGATGGGATCGGGTGGGCTGCGGCGGTTACGGCCGCTCGGAGACCTGGGCGACGAATGCCTGCCAAGCCGCAGGACCGAAGGACAGGGCCGGGCCGCTGGGGTTCTTGCTGTCCCGGACAGCCACCACACCGGGCAGGTTGCTTGCCACCTCGACGCAGTTCCCGCCGCTCGCGCCGCTGCGGGTGGACTTGCGCCACCGGGCGTTACTGAGGTCCATGATGGCTCCCAACTTCCTTCAGCAGGTCGATGGACTGCCGGCGAGGTAGCGCCTCGTTCCGGACGCTCTCCCACCTTGCCTGAAGCGTAGCCACATCATCGTCCTTGTCGATGACGTCCCCGCCAAGCTGGTTTTCGAGGTGGCCAACCCACACGCCCTCGCTGGACCGTGCCAGCGCGAACGGCCCGGACAGCCCGATGTGCAGGCCACTCGCGATCGGGATGACGTGGACGTGAACGTGCGGAAGTTCGGCCATCGTGACCAGGTGGGCGACCTGCTGTGCCATGATCCCGCCCAGCCCATCACCCGTGCGCCGTATCGCGGCTTCGTCCAACACGGCGACGAACTGTGGCCGGCGCTCGCCGGTCAGGATCGCTTGCCTGCTCATACGCCCCTGCACACGCTGCTCAACCTCGTCATCGGTGAGGCTTTCGACTGTACGCAGGACAGTGCGGGCGTAGTGCTCCACCTGTAGCAGCCCGGGAATCAGGTTCGGCTCGAAGTAGCGAAGCTGTGTCGCCTCGCGCTCAGCGTCCAGCCACGGCAGGAACCACGACGGCGCGCCGAACTTCGTCGCCAGGCGCTCGAAGAGTCCGCCGTTCTTCAACGCCCGGTCAGCGCCCTTGATGAAGTCCATCGTCAGTGCTCGGGTGCCGCTCTCCACGGCGCTGACGTGGGAGGCGCTGAAGCCCGCTGCTCGCCCGAACGACTCCTGCGTCATCCCGGACGCTCCACGGGCGCGGCGGATCTCGCTCACGATGAAGTTCGCGAGCGGGCTCGGCACGTCAGCCATTCAGTGCTCCTCACGTCGGAGATCGACTACCCGGGGTGCCACACGCCTGGAGCCTGTCCCGCCAGCTCCGGCCCGACCACCTGCGATGCCTTCCGAGCGTAGTGGCCTCCACAGCAGAGTGTCACCAGGCGGCGCGGCTGGTAGGGACCACGAAACCTGGTGGTCGCGTTCGCAGCGGGGCCGCTCCTGTCGGGCGAGCACTCACGGGAGCGGCCCTTTCCCAACGCCACCGAAGGGGAGAACGTGCCCGACGACAAGCCCGAGAAGCCCGAGCCGCATCCAACGAGCCGGCCGCATGCGAGCCGCCCTTTCGCGTACCCCTGGGGGTTGTGATGGTCGGGACGATGGCGGCCGGCGATGTGGTCTGCCTGACCACCGCGGCGAGCGTGCAGTTTTTGCGCCCGATCGTCGTGCGCGTCATCCGTGAGTTGCCCGAGCGGCACACGTACCACGGTTGGGTCTGGATTGAGGGTTACCAGCTGAACGCGGCGGGCGACGCCGTCGCGCGGCGCGAGTTGTTCGTGATGCGCGCGGGCGTGCGGATGCAGACCCTGCCGGCCACACGCCGCCGACGTCCGGTGCCTGTCGGATGACAGCGCACCTGCCGATGCGCCCGGCGTGGTTGTGCCGCAACTGCGCCGCGCCCTGGCCGTGCGGTCCGGCCCAACTGGCGCTCGTGACCGAGTTCTACGGTCATTCGATCGCGCTGGCGTTCTACCTGGCCGCGTCGATGCAGGAGGCGATGGACGACGTGTACGGCCTGGGTCTACGCCCGGATCTGCCCGCGCTGCACGCCCGGTTCCTCGGCTGGCTGTCGCTGGCCCGCCGGCCACATCGATAGCCAGGAAAGGAACCGGCCGGGTGGGTGGCCCCCACCCGGCCGGCAACCGGATCCCTAAGACGTCAGTGCTTCTTGAACACCGGCATGGTGTCGAGCGTGGTGGTGATGGTCTGCGTGGTGCCGCCCCGGTACGTCTTCCCGGTGAAGATGTCGGTCCAGCTGCTGCCCGGCGGGAACCACACCGACGTCGTGGCGGTGTCGCCCGGCGTCGTCACCGGTGCCACCAGGTAGTCCGGGCCGTAGAGGTACTGGGATCCGGCGGTGGCGTACGCGGCCTGCTCGTTGGGGTACGCGAGGTACATCGAGCGGACGATGGGCGTACCCGTGCGGGTGGCCTCCTTGGCGGCGGCGTAGGTGTATGGCTGGAGTTCCTTGCGCAGGTTGAGGAACTTCTTGGCCGACGCGTTGGCCGCCGGGCCGTACTGCCAGGGCAGTCGGTCGCTGTGGTTGGAGTGCAGCCGGTCGATCGGCTGGAACGTGCCGAACTGGACCCACCGGGCGTAGAGGTCGTCGGGGAGCTTGGTGCTGCCCGGTTCGGTGCCCGGCTCCTGGAGGCCGCCGGTGTGCCCGCCGATGTCGTGGCTGACCGCGGCCAGTCCGGTCGCGGCGGACTCGCCCGGCGTGTAGCCGACCTCCATCTGGAGGGTCGACCAGTCACTGGTGGTGTCGCCGGTGAAGTGCAGCGTGGTGCGCTTGTCGGCCCACGGCCCGGTCGACACCGGGGTCGGGCTGCTGTAGCCGCCGGCCTGCAACGACCCGTACGCCCGGGAGAAGGCGAAGCCGGTCTTGTCGGCGTACTGCTGGTTGATCCACGCGTCACCGGTCACCCCGGCGAGCGAGGACTTCGTGTTGTCGCAGCACCAGTCCAGCCACCACAGGTCCGGGCCCTTGCTGCCCTTCGGGATCATCCCGTCGTGGAGCTGCATATACGCCTTGAGCTGGTCAGGGTCGCCGAAGTCGAACGTATAGCAGTCGGGGCCGCCGTTGCAGCCGACGCGTTGCAGCTTGCCCTTCGCGGTGGCCTGCGCCTGCGCGAACTTCGGGTCCGAGCCGAGGATGCTCGGGTGGATGTTGATGCCGGTGTGCAGGCCCTGCTTCTTCGCCCAGGCGAAGAACGCCTTCGGGTCGGGGATCCGGGTGGTGTCGATGCTCCAACCGTTCCACTTGTCCGGCGCCTTGACGTCGGTGTCGAGAACAAGAACATCAAGGGGTACGCCTTCGGCCTTCGCCCGGGCCACCAGGTCCTGGAACTCGGTGGCGGTGCGGTCGTAGTACTCGGAGTACCACACCCCGTACGCCCACTGGGGCAGCAGCTTCGTGGGACCGGTCAGCGTCGACAGGTCCTTGAGGCCACGGGTGAAGTCCTGCCCGTACGCGAAGACGTAGCCGTCCTGCTCCGGGTGGGGCCGGGGCTTGGTGGTGCGCAGGGCCGAGGCCGAGTCGTCGAGCAGGTACCAGCCGTCCTGGTAGAGCAGGCCCGGGGCGGTGAGCGCGGAACCGGTCACGCCGTCCAGGCCGCGGCGGTAGCCGCCGAGCGGCGCGTGCGGGGCGAGCAGCGGGGAGTCAGTGCTCGTGACGGCGACCGTGTCCACGTTGACGTTGCAGCTGGCGTCGGTGGGGCAGCCCAACGTCACGGTGTTGGTGCCGCGGTCGAGGTGGACCGGAACGGAGACGGTGTTCCAGTAGTCCCATCCGCTGGTCGGCGGAAGGGTTGCCGTGACCGGGGTCGCCGTACCGGTCGTGACCGACATGGTGCGCGTCTGGCTCGGCTGGGCGCCGGCCTGGCCGTTGGCGTACCGGATCTGCACCCGGTAGTCGCCCGTTGACGGAACATCGGTCACGGTGAGCGCCACGGTGGCGGTGGTGCTTTCCAGACCGGCCAGGAATCCCGTACCGGAAGCGCCGTTGTGGTCGTTCGCGGGCCGTGCGCCGCCGGTCAGCGCGCCGGTCTCGGCCTCTCCCAGCGTGCCGAACCGCAGCGGCTGCGGCTGGGGCGGGGTCGGCGCTGGGAACTCATCGCCCGGGTTGACCACCGCGAGGCTGTCGATGTTCACGTTGCCGGAGTCGCTGGGACCCCGCACGACGCTGATCTCGTGCCGGCCCGCGGTGAGATCGACTGGCACGCTGGCCAGGCCCCAGGTGTCCCAGTTCGCGGTGGGCGGCAGCGTCAGCGTGCGGCCGGCGTCGCCGTCTACCCGTACCGTCAGGGTGCGGGCCACGTTCTGGCCGTCGCCGCCGGTGCTGTTGGCATAGCGGACGGTCAGCTGCTTCGTGCCGGCTTCCGGCGCGTCGAGCGCGAAGGTGACCGAGTCGCCGGACGAGGCGAAGCCGGCCGCGAAGCCGCGTCCGGTGTGTCCCTGGTGGTCGGTGGCCACGCCGGGGCCGTTCAGCTGAAGCGACTCTGCCTCGCACAGCGCGCCGAACACGCAGGTCGGAGCGGTGTGCCCGGCCCACGGCCGGCCCTGCACGGTCTGCTTGCCGGCCTTGAGCTGCACGGTGAGGTTGTCGGCGGTGAACGCGCCCGAGCCGACCTGGTAGCGCAACGTCATCGCGCCGGTGTCCATGGTGAGCCAGCCGTGATCGACGTGCTTGGTGAAACGAGTACGGGGAAAGTCGTCGCGCCCGATCGCGTTGAACGTGGCGGCGTCGGTGAACCTGCCGTCCTTCTGGTACTCGGTGCGGATCAGGGTCGGGGACAGCACCTCGAAACGTGCGTCACCCGACCGGACCGCTCCGTCCTGCGCCTTGTGACGACTGGCCTGCGCCGGCGCGGACGGAGCGAGCGCCAGCCCGGTGATGAGGATGCCGGCTGCGGCGGCTGCCGTCGCGCGACGACGCGGTGAGTTCCGATAGAGCAAGATGCGCTCCTCGTCTCATATGGAGGAAATGAGTCGATGACAACGCTGTCACTCGCGCGAAACGCATGTCAACTGCCCTCCGAGGGTGTCCCTTCTCTCTTTCGCCGGCGTTCCGCGCTCGTCCGGCAGGACCCCCGTCGCATGACGGCGGAGTACTACTGTCACTCGATCGCGTTCACTGTCACTCGATCGCGTTCGCAGCGCGAGCAGGTGATACCACCGGAGGGGTCGAATGGAGACATGGCGTGTGGTGGGGGCTGCCGTCACGGCCCTGGCAGTGAGCCTTGTCGGAATCGCCCTGGCCACCAACTTTCGCGGCGTCGCGGAGTGGCACATGCGGCGGTCGATGGCTGCCGCGAGCGTGCTGCGGCGAGTGCCGCCGTGGCGCTTCCTGCACTATGCCGCGCAGGAGGAGCGTCTGGCGCGCTGGATCCTGCTGGACCGGCTGTTCGGCGCAGCTATCGCCGTGGTCGGCATCATGATGCTGGTGAATCTCGGCTACAGCTTGATCACCGGCCAGGAGATAGACACGGTGAAGTAGGCCGAACCAGGTTTACCGTCGGACTATGAGTGACCACCACATCGCCACGGACGGCGCGTGGGTGCCGGATGCCTGCACCCTGCCGACGGCGGAACGACCGCTGCGGCTCGCCCAGTTCGACCAGTTCTTCGCCGACGCCGTGCGGGGCCTCGAACGGCTGTCGGCGCAGCATCTGCGGTTACAGCTCGACACCGCTACGCGGGTCGAAGAGGCGGCGCGGGACCTGACGGCCCGGGAGTCGTCCTGCTGCTCGTTCTTCACCTTCGACCTCTCCCGGCCGGACGCGGATTCGCTGTCGCTGGACGTGCGAGTGCCAGCGGCCCATGTCGACGTACTCGACGCCCTCGCCGAGCGGGCCAAGTCCGTCCGAACCGTTCAGTGACCACCCCACCCCACCCACCAGCTCGGTGATCAAGAGGTTTGCGTCAGAAAAAGGCCGGCGGGTTCGACCGGTCCGTGCAAGTGATCGTTGATCACGGTACGGACCGGTCGAAGGAGTTTGGGTGGCGCGAGCGCATGTGTTGACTGCGGGTCATCGGCAGGTGATCGAGCATCTGTGGGGTCAGGGGTCGACGTTGACGCAGATCGCAGCGGCGATCGGGGTGGGACTGTCGTCGGTGTGGCGGGAGGTGCAGCGGGGGAACTCGTCGCGGCATGGGGTGAAGAACCCGCTCGGTGCGGTGCGTGGTGGCTTGTATCGGTGGGGGTATCAGGCTGACTGGGCGCAGCGTAAGGCCGATGCGCGGCGGCGCCGGCCGAAGCCGCGGGTGTTGAGTCAGCCTGGGCCGTTGCGCTCGACGGTGGTGCAATGGCTGGGTGAGCGCTGGTCGCCGCGGCAGATTGTCGCGCGGTTGCGGCGTGAGTTCCCGGACCAGCCGGAGATGAGGGTGTCCCACGAGACGATCTATCAGTCGATCTACCTGCGGGCGCGGGGCAGCCTGCGGGAACTGGTCGATGACGCGTTGCGCAGCCGACGGCAGCAACGTCGTTCACAGTCGCGCGCGGCGCAGGCCGCCCGCCGGGCGATCCGGGGGCGGCCGTGGGTCACCGAGGACGTTCACATCAGTGCCCGGCCTGCCGAGGTGCAGGACCGGGCGGTGCCGGGCCATTGGGAGGGCGACCTGCTGATCGGCCGTAACGGCACCTCAGCGATCGTCACTCTGGTCGAACGCACGACCCGTTACGCGCTGCTCGGTGCCCTGCCCGTGGACCGGACCAGCCCTGAAGTACTGGCCGTGGTCCGCGCCCAGCTCGCCCAGCTGCCCCGACACCTGGCCCGCTCGCTGACCTGGGACCAGGGCGCCGAACTGGCCGAGCACACCACCTTCACGCTGGCCACCGGCTGCGCCGTCTACCTGTGCGATCCGCACAGCCCGTGGCAACGGGGCAGCAACGAGAACACCAACGGCCTGCTCCGTCAATACTTCCCCAAAGGCAAGACCGATTTCCGCACCATCAGCCAGAGCGACCTCGACACCGTCGCAATCCAACTCAACCGCCGCCCCCGCCAGACCCTGGGATGGGACACTCCCGCAGAAGCCCTTGATCGGCTACTGCTTGCACCGACCCCCTGAACCCGCCGCCGCCTCGTGACGCAAACCTCTTGATCACCGGGGAGATCGTGGTGCGGTCCGCGGTGGGGGCGCAGCGGTGCGGTGCCGTCAGCAGCGGGGGCCGGGGAGCGGGGCGGCGCCGGCGATGGCTTCGACTGTCGCCGTCGGGGTGGTCGACTCCGTCGGGGTCGCCGAGGGCGGGGGAGCGCTCGGCGAGGCCGGGGTCGAGGGTGAGCTGCTGGGCGTGGCGGGGCTGATCAGGGAGACCGTGGTGCGCTGCACCTGCTTGGTGACCATCCGGATGCCGGTGGCGGTCGCCTGGTGCCCGTACACGTCGGTGACCCTGATGGTGTACGGCCCGGGGCCCAGCCCGCCCTCGATGGTCCAGTAGTTGTCGGTCTGGCGGGCCGCCTTGCGGAAGCCGCCGCTGGTCCCCTTCGCCTCGACGGAGCGCACCGGGTTGCCGTGGTTGCCGACCTGCACGGCGAACCAGTACTGCGAGGCGCCGCCCTTGATCCGGAAGGTGAGGCCTCCGTCGAGCGGCGGGTTGAGTGCCGCCCGGTACGTCACTGACGCGATGCCCTGCGACCGGTCGGCGATCCGGGTGAACGCCTCGGTGGAGAGGTCGATCTTCGTCGGCCCGCAGCCGCCGCACTGGTCCATGACCATGACCCGGACCGTGCCCTTGGGGCCCGTCACGTCCAGGTAGCTGCCGCAGGCCGCTCCTTTCGAGTACTGCGACGAGCCGAGGGCCACGTAGAGCCGATCCGCCGGAGGGCCGGGAAAGGAACAGTTGCCGCCCGAGCGGCCCGCGTCGTAGAAGCTTGCAGTTCCCTTGTGGACGGTGTTTCCCGACGGCGGCGCGGCGCAGGCCGGGGTGGCGCCGCCGCGTACGGCGAGGGTGATGCCGAGGGTGGCGGCCACTGCGGTGAGGCCGGCGCCGACCAGCCAGTGCCGGACCCGTCGACTGATCCGGGGTGTGCTGGCCGGGGTGTCGTTTACGGGTTCCGTGCCTGGTGCCGTCACGGCGCCTGATGTTGCCGCACCAGGCTGCGGCAACGCAAAGGCGGTCACTCGCTGGGTCTGCGGGGTCGCAGCCCGTTGGAGGAGCGGTGAAAACGGGTGGTCGGCCCCTTCTAGAGTTCCGGCCATGAACAGTCGACGGCCGAGCCGTACCTTGCTGCGGGTGTTCTCGGCGTTCTGTCTCGTCTTCGTGATCACGCTGACGGCGGCCGCCACCTGGTCGCTCGTCGACGACGGCCGAGGGTCGGAGGCCGAGGCTACGGTGCTCGATGTCGAGCAGCGAGGTGCGCGAACGTTCGTGACGGTGCAGTTCAGCACGAGCGGTGGCGAGGTCTGCGAGGCGGACTTTCGTGTGGCCGTCGACGCGAACCGGTCCGTGACCACCGGCGATCGCATGCGCGTCCATCATTCGAAGAGCGAGCCCTGTCTCAGCGTGCGGGAGGTCGGCGATCACTCCAGGTGGTACATGATCCTCATCGCGCCGGTGCTACTGACTGTCTTCGGCACTCTGGCCTATGTCTCGTGGCGTCGACCGCGACCGCCGCTTCCCCTTCGCTACGCGGGCATGCCGTGAGGCGTTGTACGGCCGGAGTCGAGCCCCGCACTCGTTGGTCCACGTCGTCGGCTTACCAGATACTGAGCGGATGATCAGCTTGCCGCACACCCTGTCGGGACTGTCCAAGGCGACCTGGACCGACGCCGATTTTGCGAGTATGGGCTGGCACGACTGCCGCATCCATGCTCTGAGCATTGGTGACGGCGCGGACAACGAGCTTCCACCCGCAAGGCTGCTGCTCGACCTCGACTACATCGTGCGGTGGGTGCAACCGTCAGGAGAGGATCAACCCTTCACGTTCTGGATCGCGCCGGCGACGCTCGTGTTCGACGGCGCCTGGAACATCGACTGTCAGCTTGGCCCACTCCACGACATGTTGGAGATCGCCGACATCCATCGACTCGACCCACCCGACGACAATCCCGAACCGTTGTGGCACATCGAAGGTCAGAATTTCGACATTCGCCTGCGGGCTGCCGGATACACCCAGTTCCTCCGGACGCCGCCACAGCACGCCCGCCGGCAGATGCTTACCGTCGCCGAGCGCTCGGGGATCAGTTTCGTCGAGCAGTCGTTCGCCTGACAGTGGTGCCGGTGTCGCAGCGGACTGTTCCGCTGAAGAGGCCCATACCGGCGGGGATCGCTGCGCTCGGCGGATCAGTCGCCGGATCGGCGGGGGCGTAGTCCGTCGAGGGCGGTGGTGACGACCTGGTCGGCGTACTCGGTGGTGAGCGGACAGCTGCGGTAGAGCCACCGGTTGAGCACCGGCCCCCAGATCAGGTCCACTGCCACGTCGAGGTCGAGGTCGTCGGCGAGTTGCCCGACCTGCTGGGCGCTGCGCAGGCGTCGCCGTTTGGCCTCCCGCAGCGGTCCGTCCAACCGTTGGGCGTACGCGGCTGCCAGCTCGGGGTCGAGCGTGATCTCGGTGGCGAGCGCGCGCATCGGTTGCTCGTACCGTGGATCGTTCATCTCCTCGACGGTGGCGCGGAGCACCAGGCGCAGGTCCGCGGCCAGGTCGCCGGTGTCCGGCAGGGTCGGCGGTTCGCCCTCGGCGCCCTCGCTGAGCAGGAGGAAGGCGTCGAAGATGACAGCGCCCTTGGACGGCCACCAGCGGTAGATGGTCTGTTTGCCGACGCCGGCCCGGGTGGCGATGCCCTCGATGCTGACCTTCGTGTACCCGACCTCCTGGAGCAGGTCGAAGGCCGCGGCGAGGATGGCGCGCCGCGACGTCTCGTTGCGGCGGGCCGTGTTGGGCGTCATGGGTCGACACGATATCAGTAACGAGACGGACCGTCTCGTCTTGACGGTGGCGTCATAAGCGCCTAACCTTCTGGCCATAGCGAGACGGACCGTCTCGTCTCGCAATGACCAAGGGGAGACCTTCATGCGTACCTGGTTCATCACCGGCGCCAGCCGGGGCCTTGGCCGCGCCTTCGCGGACGCCGCGCTCGACCGGGGCGACCAGGTGGTCGCCGCGTCCCGCAGCATCGCCCAGAGCGACTTCGACGAGCGGCACGCGGACCGACTGTTGGTCCTGCCGCTCGACGTGACCGACCGGGCGGCGGTCGTCGCCGCAGTGGACACCGCCGTCGCGCACGTCGGACGGCTCGACATCGTCGTCAACAACGCCGGCACCATGTCCACGGGCATGGTGGAGGAGTTCACCGAGGCCGAGGCTCGCGCCCAGTTCGAGGTGAACTTCTTCGGCGCGCTCTGGGTCGGTCAGGCCGTGCTGCCGCACCTGCGGGCGCAGCGGTCCGGCCACATCGTGCAGGTGTCCAGCATCGCCGCGCTCGGCGGTTTCCCGAGCACCGGCATGTACAGTGCGAGCAAATTCGCCCTGGAAGGCATGAGCGAGGCCCTGGCCATGGAGGCTGCGGCCTTCGACATCACGGTCAGCATCGTGCAGCCGGGCGGATACTGGACCGACCTCTACACCAACATCGCCGCCACCACCCCGTTGGAGGCGTACGCGCCACTGCGCGCCGAACTGGAACGACAGTGGGCGGAAGGCTCGATCGACAGCGAACCCCGACTGGCCGCCGAGGCGTTGCTCCGACTCGTCGACAGCGACGACCCGCCGCTGCGACTCCTGCTCGGGAGCATGGTGTACGACCTGGCGTTCGACATCTCCCGCCGGCGGATGGACACCTGGGCTCGCTGGGAGCAGGTCAGTCGAGCCGCCGAGCAGGCGGTCCCAGCCCCCTGACCGCCGTAACGCCACGGGCCCCGGGTGCGGCGTTCTAGGCTCCGAGATATGGCGGTGGCGTGCCCATTTCGACATGGCGCACAGGACCACGAATTCTCCTCGCAGGGCGCAAACCTCAACGGAGAGGAACCCGCATGGCTGTCAAAACCAAGACCCGTCCCGGCACCACGGAGATTCGGCCGTTCTCGGTCGACATTCCCCAGGCCGACCTCGACGACCTGAAAAGGCGCATCAAGGCGACCCGCTGGCCGGACAAGGAGACGGTGGACGACCAGTCGCAGGGCGTGCCTCTCGCGACCATTCAGGCCGTCGCCCGCTATTGGGAGAAGGAGTACGACTGGCGCAAGGTCGAGGCACGACTGAACGCCCTGCCGCAGTTCATGACGACGATCGACGGAGTGGACATCCACTTCATCCACGTGCGCTCCAAGCACGAGGACGCGCTGCCGCTCATCGTCACCCACGGCTGGCCCGGCTCGGTGATCGAGCAGATGAAAGTCATCGAACCGCTCACCGATCCCACCGCCCACGGCGGCAGCGCGGCCGACGCCTTCCACCTGGTGATCCCGTCGCTGCCCGGGCACGGCTTCTCCGGCAAGCCGACCGAGTCGGGCTGGAGCCCGCAGAAGATCGCCACCGCCTGGACCGAGCTGATGAAGCGCCTCGGCTACACGCGGTTCGTCGCCCAGGGCGGCGACTGGGGTGCCGTCATCGTCGACCAGATGGGCCTCCAGGCGCCCCCGGAACTGCTCGGCATCCACACCAACATGCCCGGCGCGATCCCACCCGAGATCGACCTGCTGTTCCAGGGCGACACCACCGGCGCGAACAACGCCATGGGCTCACTGCCGTCCGGTCTCTCCGCCGACGAGATGCGGGCCGCCGAGGAAGCCAACTACGTCTGGAAGCACGTCGCGTACGCCCTGATGATGGCGACGCGTCCGCAGACGCTCACCGGGCTGGCGGACTCCCCGGTCGGCCTGGCGTCCTTCCTGCTCGACCACGACGCGAAGAGTCTCGCGCTGATCGCGCAGGTCTTCGACGGCGCCACTGCGGGCCTGACCCGTGACGACATCCTGGACAACATCTCGCTCTACTGGTTGACCAACACCGCGGTCTCCGCGTCCCGTCTGTACGCGGAGAACAAGCTCTCGTTCTTCGCCGCCAAGGGCGTCAAGGTGCCGGTCGCCGTGAGCGTCTTCCCCGACGAGTTGTACGAGGCGCCGCAGAGTTGGGCCGAGCAGGCGTACTCCAATCTCATCTACTACAACAAGCTCGACGTGGGCGGGCACTTCGCGGCCTGGGAACAGCCGAAGATCTTCTCCGAGGAGCTTCGGACCGCCTTCCGGTCGCTGCGGTAGATGGCCGTGCACCTGCCCCCGCTCAGCGGGGCGGCCGAGTGGCTCAACTCCGCGCCACTCGGCCCGGACGACCTGCGCGGACGCGTCGTCCTGGTGAACTTCTGGACGCTGACCTGCATCAACTGGCTACGCCAGGAGCCGTACGTCCGGGCCTGGTCGCAGGCGTACCGCGACGACGGGTTGGTCGTCGTCGGGGTGCACACCCCGGAGTTCTCGTTCGAGCACGACGTCGACCAGGTGCGCCGGGCGGTCACGGCGCGGTCGATCGACTACCCGGTCGCCGTCGACAACGACTACGCGATCTGGCAGGCCTTCGACAACCACTACTGGCCGGCGCTCTACTTCGTCGACCGCGACGGCGTGTTCCGTGACGAGCACTTCGGCGAGGGGCGCTACGAGCAGTCCGAGCGGAGCCTCCAACACCTGCTCGGCATCGAGCGGGATCCCGTACCCGTCAACGGGGTGGGGCCGGAGGCGGAGGCCGACTGGGACAACCTGCGGACGCCTGAGACGTACCTCGGCTTCCGCCGCGGCGAACACTTCGCGTCGCCGGACGGCGCGGCGCTCGACGAACGCCGCGCCTACCACCTGCCGGAGCGTCTGGGCCTCAACCAGTGGGCGCTGGCGGGGGAGTGGACGATCGGGGCGGAGAGCGTCGTGGCCGGCCAGGCCGGCGGCAGCATCGCGTTCCGGTTCCACGCCCGTGACGCCCACCTCGTGCTGGGCCCCGGGCCGGGACGGTCGATCCCGTTCCGGGTGCTTCTCGACGGGGAGGCTCCCGGCAGGTCCCACGGCGTCGACGTGGACGCCGACGGCAACGGGGTGCTCCAGGACGGTCGCCTCTACCAGCTCGTACGCCAGGACGACGCGGTCCGCGAGCGGACTCTGGAGATCACGTTCGGTGAGCCCGGCGCGGCCGCGTACGCCTTCACCTTCGGGTAGTGCGTGTGTCGGATCCGGGCCGCTCAGCGGCGTAGGTCGACGCTGACCGTGCCGGAAACCGGTGACATGCACTGCACCTGCGGGCCGGGGCGGAGTCGGGTGTCGCTGGCGTACCGGTCGGCGAGGGCCTTCTCCGCTGCCTCGTCGCCGTCGTCGGCGGCCAGCAGCAACGCGGCGATCTCGTCCACGAGCGTGAGGTCGGCGGTGGCGAGGTCCTCGGTCATCGCGCCGAAGCCGTCCCAGAGCAGCAACTCGTCCTTCTGCCGGTGGGCCAGTTCGATCAGGACGTAGTCGTGGATGAACCAGTCGCCTCGGACCGGCAGCTCCGGGCTCACCCCGTAGCGGTCGGGGTCGATCGTCCCGGCCCGGTAGGCCGACCACACCCGCGCCGCCGAGTCGAAGAGCCCGGCCTTCGGGTCGATGTCGTAGCCGTCGAACCCCCAGTCGCCGGCCGGGTCGAGTTCCGGGTCGGCCCAGACCCACCGGTGGCCGTCCCAGTACTCCACCAGCACGTGGTCGTGGTGCCAGTCGGGTGCGAAGTACGAGGCGAAACCGACCCGGCTGCGGCTGGGAATGCCGTGCTGACGCAGCACCGCGACGGAGAGCAGCGTGTGGTCCCGGCAGCAGCCGGCCACCCGGTCCACGGCCGGACGCTCCGCAGCGAGCGGCAGCGGAAATCGGGACTGGTCGGTGTCGAGGATGCGGTCCACCCAGCGGCAGTTCACCTCCTCGAGCCGGTCGGGGGGCAACTCGACGCCGCCCGCGCGGTAGTGGACGATCACGTTGCGGACGGTCGCCGCCACCGAGGCGATGTCGGCCGGGACGGCGTCGAGCAGCGCGGCGTGCCGACCGGGATCGCTGTACGCGGAGTGCTGCCGGTAGTCATCGATGTTCATGCGACGAGTCTGCCGTCCTGCGCCGGGGTCGGTGGGGCCGGACGGCCTGCAATATCGTCAATCTCATGACGACGCCCGAGATCACCATCGCCACCCCAGCGGACCGCGAGGCGGTCGTCGGTTGCCTGGTCGCCGCGTTCGTCAAGGACCCCGTCCTGCGACACCTGTTCCCCGACGAGGCCACCTACCCGCGCTACGCCGCCGCCTTCTTCGGGCACCTCTTCGACAAGCGGGTGCACCTGTCGTCCGTCTGGACGCTGGGCGGCGGCGCGTCGGTCGCCCTGTGGGACCCGCCGGCCGGGCAACCGGCTGCCGTGCCGGCTGCCGTGCCGGCCGCCGCGCACGGGTCGCCGGAGGTGTCTCCCTATCCGGCCGACGTGCGGGCCCGCGTGCAGGGCTACGACGACGCGATGCACGCTGCCCTGCCGACGTACCCGTTCTGGTATCTCGGTGTGCTGGGCACCCACCCGGACAGCGCCGGACGCGGTTGGGGCAGGGCCGTCATGCGGGCCGGACTGGATCGCGCCGCGGCCGAAGGGCTTCCGGCGATCCTGGAGACCAGCAACCCGGGCAACGTCGAGTTGTACCGTCGAGCCGGCTGGGAGGTGCTGGGCTCGCTGTCGGAGCCCGTACCCACCTGGATCATGCAGCAGCCACTGCGCTGAGCATCGTGATTGCGCGCCTCCTACGATCGGCGGTGTGCACACCACCCCCTCCAGCCCCATCGACGTGCCGCAGGTCTTTGCGCCGGTTGCCCCATTGGCACGGACGACCGTCCGGTTGCATCCCCGCCCAGGTTCGCCGACGGCGGACCAGAGTTCGGTGGGCGGCCCGCTGCTGTGGCCGGCCGACGAGGCCTGGCCGATGTGCGACGGACCGGAGCCCGGCGACCACTACGAGGGTGGTCCGGGTGAGCCGGCGGCGCCGTTGGTGCCGGTAGTGCAGTTGCTGGCCGAGGACGTGCCCGAGGTGCCGTTCCCAGCGGGTACGGACGTGCTGCAGATCCTGTGGTGCCCATTCGACCATGACCCGTGGACGACACCTCGCCCTGCACTGCGGTGGCGTCGCCGCGCCGACATCGGTGCCCGACGTCAGGACATGCCCGCACCGGATGGGGAGTCAGATCCAACGCACGTCCCCAACCCGTGCGTGCTCGACCCGGAGCGGGTCACCGAGTACCCGTCCTGGGACCTTCCGGATGCCGTCTGGCCGCAGATCAGAGACACGATGAGTCGGGTGGCGCAGGAGACCGGTTGGGAGTACCAAACCGATCTGGCGGTCGCCCCGGGGATCAAGGTCGGCGGTTACCCCGGCTGGACCCAGTCTCCGGACTGGCCGGTCTGCGGGTGCGGCGCGTCCATGGATCATCTGCTGACAGTCGCGAGTTGGGAGTTCAGCCGCGGTGACGAGAAGCGGTGGATTCCGGTAGAGGATCGTCCGGCGATGGCTGGGTGGGGATGGGACACCACCGACGATCACCCGTGGCGGACGATTCAGAACCCGAGCGGCATCATGCTGGGCGATGTCGGCGGGATCTACCTGTTCGTCTGCACGACGTGCCCCACCAGGCCGTTCGACTACCGCTTCGACTGTTCCTGACGAATCCGGATGGTCATTGGCAGGTTCACACTCTCGGCCTACGGCCGAATCTTGGACAGTTTCCGTTAGCTCCTAACGGAAAGTGTCCAAGATCTACGTGTGCTCCGTCAGGCGGCGAAGATGCGCGCGTAGATCTCGTCGATGACGTCGTTCTTCGCCAGGCTGTAGTCGCGGGGGCGATGCGCGGTGTCCCGTGCGAGGCGTCGCTTCGCCGCGGCGTACCGCTCCCGGTCTTCCGGATGCGAGCGCAACCAGTCGCGGAACAGCCGGTGCCGGACGGGTTCCGGCGCGTTCCGGGGCCAGACGTGCAGGTTGACGTCCTCGGCGGGGCTGAGCAGCATCCGGTGCCCGTGCCACCAGGGCTCCCGCAGGACGAGTCGGTAACCGAGCCGTTCCAGGGTCGGAAGATAGCTCGGCTCCTCAGCGGTGTCCTCGATGACGAGGTCGACGTCGACGACGGGCTTGGCCGCCAGCCCCGGCACCGCCGTGGACCCGACGTGTTCCACACCGACGACCAGCGGTCCCAACGCCTCGGTGAGCGACGCGTGGACGGCGGTGAACAGCTGCGCTCACGCCCTGTCGTACTCCTCGATGACCACGGCCCTCCAGCTCCGGGGCAGCTCGCCGACCAGTCCGGCGTCCACCTGCTCGGGGGTGCCGTGAAAGCGCTGCACGACGTCCTGCGGATACTCGGCCACGTCAACCTCCTCGAAGAAGCAAAGTCCGCCAGGCTACGACAGGACGGTCGACCCGACCATTGCGGGCACCGGATGTCGGGTGCGGCAAGGGCCTCGCTGCCTAGCGTTACTGCTCGAAAGGGAAGGAGATCCTGGTGCTGGAGCGGCTCAACGAAGCCATGACGTACATCGAGCGGCACCTCGAGGAGAAGATCGAGGTGGCGGAGCTGGCGCGGATCGCGCTGACGTCGGAGTACCACTTCCGGCGGCTGTTCTCCGCGCTGGCCGGGATGCCGTTGTCGGAGTACATCCGTCGCCGTCGGCTCACCGTCGCCGGGGCGGACGTGCTGGCGGGGGAGCGGACGTTGCTCGACGTCGCGGTGCACTACGGCTACGGGTCGACCGAGGCGTTCGCCCGGGCGTTCCAGGCCGTACACGGCGTGGGGCCCGGAGAGGCTCGGCGTACGGGGGCGACGCTGCGCGCCCAGCCCCGGATGTCCTTCCGACTCACCGTCGAAGGGAGCGGCAGCATGGATTACCGGATCGTCGACAAGGACGCGTTCGCGCTGGTGGGGCGCAAGGCCCGGGTTCCGCTGGTGCACGAGGGGATGAACCCGGCGATCGTCGCGTTCATCAAGGGCATCGACAAGGAGACGACGGCGCGGATCGAGGCCCTCTCCGATCAGGAGCCGAAGGGGATCGTGAACGTCAGCGACAACCTCGCCGACAGCCGGGCCGAGGGCACCGAGCTGGACTACTGGCACGGGGTGGTGACCGGCGCCGTCCCGCCGGAGGACATGGACGCGTTGCCGGTGCAGGCGGGCACGTGGGCGGTGTTCACCACGTCGGGCGCGTTCCCGCAGGCGGTGCAGTACCTGTGGCGGGACGTGTTCACCCAGTGGTTTCCGTCCAACCCGTACCGCAGCCGACCTGGACCGGAGATCTCCCGGGTCCGGGTCTCCGCGGACGGCACCGAGGCGGACGCCGAGCTGTGGATTCCCGTCGAACGGGTACCCACCCCTATGTAGAGTTCCGATACAGTTGCCGGATGCGGATGACCATTCCGGTGGCGAAGGTGCTCGCGGCGCTGCTCGCCGAACCCGACGCGCAGCGCTACGGGTTGGACCTGATGCGGATGACCGACCTGCCCAGCGGCACCCTCTACCCGGTGCTGCACCGGCTCACCGAGGCCGGCTGGCTGGCCGCCGACTGGGAGGACATCGATCCCGTCGCGGCCGGTCGGCCGGCCCGCCGCTACTACCGGCTCACCGCCGTCGGGGTGACGCGGGCCCGACAGGCGCTCGCCGACCTGCGAGCCGCGATCCCCGACAGCCGTCCATCGTGGGGCGGCACCGAGCCGACCGGAGCGCCGGCGTGGTGAGCCGACGGGTCGCGGCGTTGCTGGTGGAGATGGCCGCCCGCCGCTGGTCCGTCGACGTCCGAGACGACCTGCGCCGCGAATGGGCCGCCGAGTTGCACGTGCTCGCCGAGAGCGGCCGTCGGACGAAGATGCTCGGCTTCGCGATGAGCCTGGCCGTCGGTCGCGCCGGTGCCCCGGTCGTCGACCGTGCCGTCATGCGTGGTCGGGCCGGCAGCACCGTCGCCGCGCTCCTGCTCTCCCCGATCGCCTGCGTCGGGATCGTGCTCGTCAGTGCGTTCGCCCTCAACCCGATCGCGCGCGTACTGGCCGACGGCTGGTCGGAGCGGGCGCAGAAGCCGATCTGGACGACGCTCACCGTCGCGATGGCGGTGCTGCTGGCGATGTTCGCCGGACGCTGGGCCCGGCACACCGCACTCGACGGCCCGTTGCGGATCGCGCTCGGCGTGGTGCTTCCCATCGGCGCGACCACTGTCGTGTTCCTGTCCGCCATCTCCCCGGACGACCTGGCCACCTTCGTGCCCGGGCTGCTGCTCTGGTTGGCCGGGCTGACGCTGGCCCTCTGGGCCGCAGCGAGCCTCGCCTCCCGCAATCGCCTCCGTACGGCCTGGTGGGTGGGCGTCGTCGGCGCGCTCGCCGCCGCCGACCTCGCGGTGATTCTCGCCGTTCTCGACGCCGTCTCGGCAGGCAGTCGCGCCGGCCCGGTCAGCGGTCCGACCCCATTGGGCGGCGTCGACCACATCTCCGCGCCGCTGTGGCTCCTCGCCGCCTGGACGGACTGGAACGTGGGCGTACCCCGGCCCGCCATCCCATGGGAGATCTTCCACATCATCACCAACGAGGTGCTGGCGGAACCCATGCTCTACCTGGCCTGCATGCCGTACGCCCTCGCGTACACCATCGGGGCGGCCCGGGCGACCCCGGCCGAGCCGGTCGCCCTCGCGGCGACCCCGGTGTGAACCTCAGTCGGGCACGTCGTCCCAGGTGGTGCCCGGCTCCAGGTAACCGGCGACCGGGTTCTCGCGCAACGCGTACGCGAGGACCAGCAGGGCGTGCTTGTCCAACTCGGGCAACCGGTCCACCGGGAACCACCCGACGGCCAACGACTCGTCGTCGTTGACCCGGGCGGTGCCGGACACCAACCGGCACAGGAAGCCCAGGTTGAGGTATTCGCAGCGGTCCCCGTTGGGGTAGGTGTGCGGGTGCGAGACGGCGCTGGACAACCGCACCGGCGCGACCTCCAGACCCGTCTCCTCCCGCACCTCGCGGACCAGCGCCGCGGCCGGCTGTTCGCCCGGCTCGACGAAACCACTGATCACCGACCAGCGGCCGTCGTCGGCACGCTGACCGAGCAGCAGCTCACCGGCGTCGTTGCGGACCACCGCGCTGACGCTGGGCAGCCAGAGCAGGTCGTGCCCGACATGCTTGCGCATACCCACGATGTAGTCCGGTGTTCCCATCCGGCGATCATAGGCAGGAGCCCGCCGGCCAGCGCCGTCCCGGCACGCCACGTCGGGCGTCAGGCCGACCAGCTGACGGTACGGCGGAAGCGCTCGTACTCCCGGACGAGCTCAGCGTCGATCTCTTCCATGCGGGCCTCGGTGACCACCACCGAGGGGTCCTGCCACTGTCGGTCGGTGAGCATCCGGCGACGCAGCCCGGCCGGCGGGTGGGCGGCGAACAGCGACGCCTCGTCGCGGACCGACAGTTGGCGCAGCAGCGGCAGCCGATCGGCGTTCGCGGCGCGGGCCTCGGCCAACGCCGAACGCCACCGCTCCGGGCCGTGCCCCGCCCGGGTCTCCCGGCGCACCGCCAGCGCCATCGACTCCGCGCTGAGCAGCGCGTCGAGCAACTCGGTCGCGCCAGCCGAACCGGCCACCCGGGCGGAGAGTTCGTCGGCGAGGTACTCGGCCCGTTGGCTGTCCCGCAGCGCCACGCTCACCAGCACCAGGTGGCCGACGAACAGCACCCGGGACACCACCCACTGGAACGCCCGACCCAGCGCGTCGCCCACCATCTCCACCAGCCCACCGCCGCCGCCGGTCCGCACCGGCCGGAACAGGTCCGCGGCAGAGCCGAGCATGGTGAACGCGGGCTGCGTGAGCAGGCCCCGGCGCGGGTCACCGTTGACGAAGTGGCCCAACTCGTGGCCGAGCAACGCCACCCGCTCGCCGCCGGTGAGCGAACCCCACAGCGGCAGTCCGAGGCACAGCACCTTCCGTCGCCGCAGGCCGACCGTGCCCGCGTACGCGTTGATCTGGCTGTCGACGCCGACCACGTCGGGCGTCGGCGCCCCGATCGCGGTGGCCACCTCGTCGATCAGCGCGAACAACTCCGGCGCCTGGTCCCGGGAGAGCACCTCCAGGTCCGGGTCGAGCCGACCGAAGCGAGGCCGCAGCGCGATCGCCAAACCCACCATCACGACACCGGGCAGGATCGCCAGGTTGGGAAACGGGAACGCCACGGTCAGCCACACACCGGTCACCGCGAGAGCGAGCACCCCCGCGACGAGCACCAGGGACGCCAACGCGGTGAGCGTTCGGGCGCGACCGGACCCGTCGGCGCCCAGCGGTCTCCCGGCCAACTCGGTGAACTGCCGCGTGGTCGCCCGGAACGCCATCCGGTAGGTCCACCTGTCCACCCAGGTCCAGCCGAACTCGCGTTCGCGCCGCACCGGGTCGTACGTGTCCAGATTCCACTCGCAACGGGGGCACCAGGGCACCGCGTCGCGTACGGATCTCGTCGTGGCCCCACACCCCGGGCACGCCCCCGTACCGGTCACCGTGTTGATCACGGGGACGATCCTGCACCAGCCACGCCGTACGCCGGAACTGGCCGTTCAGCCGACGGTCACCGGTGGGAAAAGTGTCCCGGCCTGCGCTTCTTTTGCTGTTCCGGCCCGACGAACGCAATGCATATCTACTGTGGAGAGGGTCGGCGACTTGTGCGATCCGGTGGCGGCCGGCCGGATCGCGGTGCACAGTGATTCCCATGAGCGACAGCGGACGTGGTGGGCAGTTCTACTGGTGCACCCGGCATCACCGGGTCGAGACGGACGCCGACGTGTGTCCGGCCAAGCACGTACTCGGCCCGTACAACTCGGCGGCCGACGCGGAGAACGCCCTGCAACGAGTGCAGGAGCGGAACGAGGCGTGGGATGCCGAGGACGCTCGTTGGGCCGGAGAAGACAGGTAGGCGGCGCGGGACGGCTCGCGCCGAGGCATTTCGTGCTCCGCGAGGACGCACGCGAGAGCACGTCCCCAAGGAGGGAACCACGATGGCCGAAGCACAGCAGGCCACCACCCGCCCGGCTGCCCGACGGACCACCGCGAAGAAGACCGCCGCGGCGGAACGGAACACCGGGGCGAGCCGGACCACCCCCGTCCGCAAGTCCACCGCCGGTGCGACGGCGGCGAAGGCCCCGGCGCGTAAGGCGGCCGGCGGCGCGGGGCGTGCCCCGGCCAAGAAGACCACCACGGCGGCCAAGAAGGCCCCCGCGAAGAAGGCTCCCGCAAAGAAGGCCGCCACGACGAGCAGGACCACCACGACCAGCCGGGCCACGACGGCCAAGAAGGCCCCGGCGAAGAAGACCACCACCCGCACGACGACAGTCGCCGCGAAGCGGGCCCCGGCATCACGCACCTCCACCGCCGCCACGACGCGGCCCGCGACGCGCAAGAGCACCGCGACCGCGAAGAAGACCACCGCCGCCGCGAGGAAGACCGCGGGTACGGCGAAGAAGACCACCGGCGCCGCGAAGAAGACCGCGAGCGCCGCGAAGAAGACCACCACCTCGGCGGCGAAGAAGACCACCGCCGCGGCGAAGGCACCTGCCCGCAAGACCGCCACCGCGACGAGGGCGACGGCACGCAAGACCGCCACCGCGGCGAAGGCCCCGGCGCGCAAGACCGCGACGAAGGCGTCCGCCGCCAAGAAGACGGTGGCGAAGAAGACGGCCGCGACGAAGGCCCCCGCCAAGAAGGCCCCCGCCAAGAAGGCCGCGTCCACCCGCCCCAGCGGCGGCGCCCGCAAGGCCACGGCCAGGACGGCACCCGCCGCGAAGGTGACCGGCACCTCGTCGACCACCGCGCGCAAGGCGGCGGCGAAGAAAGCGCCGGCGAAGAGGACCGCCGCGGCGAAGGCCCCGGCCCGCAAGGTCACCGCCCGTAAGTCGCCGGCCCGCCCGGTCGCCGCACGCGCCACCGCCCCCAGGGGTACGCGTAGCACCGCCCGGAAGGCCACCGGCTGAGCGGGCCGCCCCGGCGCGCCGGGCGGACATCTCGGCCGGTCACCGGAAGCGGATCACCGGTGGCGCTGTCAGGATTGACCCGTGGTCATCCGACGCGTACTCGCGCCCCGCATCGACTTCGGCGCGCTGCGCCGCGAACTCGGCCTGCCCGAGGAGTTCCCGCCCGACGCCCAGCGTGAGGCGGACGAGGCGGCGAGCGCGCCGCCCCGTCCGCCCGTCGACCGCACCGACACACCGTTCGTCACCGTCGACCCGGCGACCTCGCGGGACCTGGACCAGGCGATGCACCTCGCCCGCCGTCCCGGCGGGGGCTACCGGGTGCGGTACGCGATCGCCGACGTCGCCGCGCACGTCAAGCCGGGCGGCGCTTTGGAGGCGGAGACCTGGCGGCGGGGGCAGACCATCTACCTGCCCGACGGGAACGTGCCGTTGCACCCGCACACGCTCAGCGAGGGCGCCGCCAGTCTGCTGCCCGACGACGACCGGGCCGCAGTGGTCTGGACGATCGACCTGGACGCCGACGGCGGCACCGTGGCGGTCGAGCTGGAACGCGCCCTGGTCCGCAGCCGGGCCAAACTCGACTACACCGGGGTGCAGGCGGCAGCCGAGGCCGGCCGGCTGCCCGACCCGATCGCGCTCCTGCCCGAGATCGGCGAACTGCTGACCGCCCGTGGGTTGCGTCGCGGCGCGATCAACCTGCCGCTGCCCGAGCAGGATCTGGAGCCCGACGGTGAGGGCTGGCAGTTGGTGCTGCGCGCACCGGTGCCCATGGAGGAGCACAACGCCCAGATCTCACTGCTGACCGGGATGGCCGCCGCCGACATCATGCTGGCCGGGCGGGTCGGGTTGCTGCGGACCATGCCGGCGCCGAAGCCGGAGGCCGTGCAGCGGCTACGGGCCGCCGCCGCGCCGCTGGGCGTGCACTGGCCGGATGAGATGGGCCCCGGTCAGGTGATCGCCGGTCTGGACGCCTCCCAGCCGCGCGCCGCCGCGTTCATCGACCAGGCGGCCGAGCTGATGCGCGGCGCCGCGTACACCGCCTTCGACGGGACCGTGCCGGAGCAGCCGGAGCACGGCGGTGTGGCGGCGGCGTACGCCCACGTCACGGCGCCCTTGCGACGCCTCGCCGACCGGTACGCCACCGAGGTGTGCCTGGCGCTGCACGCCGGCCAGCCGGTGCCCGACTGGGCCCGTGCCGCGTTGCCCCGACTGCCGGAGGTGATGGCGAGCACCGACCGGACCGCCTCGGCGGCCGCCCGGGGCGCCGTCGACCTGGCCGAGGCCGCCGTGCTGGAGCACCGGGTGGGCGAAACCTTCGACGCGGCCGTCCTCGACGTCGACGCCCCACCCAACGGCCGGTCCCGGCCCCGACCGCCGGGCGGCACCGTGGCCCTGGACGCCCCTCCGGTGCGGGCCCGCTGCCTCGGGCAACTGCCGCTCGGTGAACGGGTCCGGGTCCGCCTGGTCACCGCCGACCCGGCGGCCCGCACCGTCCTGTTCGAGCTGGCCTGAACGACCCGACCGGCGGCGGCCCCGACGTGGTGCCGGGCCGTCCTCTCCGAGCTGGCCCGACCGACCCGACCGGCGGCGGCCCGACGCGGTTGCGGCACCGCCTCTCCGAGCTGGCCTGACTGTGAGCATGGCGGGGTCGGTTCAGCAGTGGTGAGCTGATAGCTGGCAGCGGTGGGCGTGACTCTTGGCCTGACTGGCTTCGTGCCCTTGACCGGACTTGTCCGTCTGCTGCTGCCTGCGCCGGCCCGGCGGGAGACGTTTGGCCTGATCAGGAGCTTGACCGCCAGTTAGCGGCTGGCGTGTCTCATCACAGTCCTGCCATCTCCGCACCGGACCGGACCATTGCGTCCCCACGGTGAGGAGAGAACGCATGTCCATGCTGGCAGATCTGGTCGAGGTCGTCATCGGCGTCGACACGCACCGAGATACGCACACCGCCGCGGTGCTCGACACCCGCACCGGTGGTGTCCTGGCCAGGGCCACGGTGAACACCGACCCGGACGGCTATGCCGAGTTGGTGGCTCTGGCCGGACAGCACTCAGGGCTGCGGGCCTGGGCCCTCGAGGGCTGCGGCGGCTACGGCGCCGGCCTGGCCCGGCACCTGGCCGACGCCGGTGAGCTGGTCGTAGAGCTGGACCGGCCGGTGCGACCGGCGCGCCGCGCGGGGGCGAAGTCCGACCCGATCGACGCCGAACGGGCTGCCCGCGACGCACTGGCCCGCACCCGCTTGGCGCAGCCCAAGACGGGATCCGAGCGGGCGGCGTTGCAGGCACGACTCACCGCCCGCCGGGCAGCTGTGGAAGCCAGTTCGGACGCCCAGCGGCAGCTGCACGCGTTGGTGATCACCGCCCCCGAGGTGGTGCGAGCCCGCTTCCGTGGCCAGAGCACCCGCCTCATGCTCACGACCGCCACCCGACTACGCCCCACCACCAGCGCGGATGTCGACGTGTTCACCTGCCTGAGCGTGTTGCGGGACCTCGCCCGCCGCGTCCGCTTCCTCGAAGCCGAAGCCCTTGAGCACGAGAAGGCGATCCGGACGATCGTGCGTTCCTGGCGCCCGGACCTGCTGCAGCTGACCGGCGTCGGACCGATCGTCGCGGCCACCGTACTCACCGCCTGGTCGCACCCCGGACGCTGCCGCAACGACGCCGCGTTCGCCATGCTCGCCGGCGCCGCACCCATCCCCGCTTCATCCGGCAAGACCATCCGCTACCGGCTCAACCGCTCAGGCGACCGCCAACTCAACCGCGCCCTACACACCATCGTCCTGACCCGCCTACAACGCGACGAGACCACCCGCACCTACGCCGAGCGCCGCCGCGCCCAAGGCAGAACCGATCGCGAGATCAAACGCTGCCTCAAACGCTACGTCGCCCGAGACCTCTACCGACGCCTCGAAAACCCTCCCCAGCCACTTGACGCGTCATAGGAGCGTCCGACCCGACCGGCGGCGGCCCGACGCGGTGCCGGGCCGGCCTCTCCGAGCTGGCCCGACCGACCCGACCGGCGGCGGGCTGACGCGGTGGCGGGCCGGACGGTTTGCGAGGATGACCGCATGGCATACGACGCGAGCACGCTCCCCGACGTGTCCGGGCTAACTGTCGGCATCATCGGTGGCACCGGCGACCAGGGGCGGGGCCTCGCCTACCGGTTCGCACGGGCCGGGCAGACGGTGCTGATCGGGTCCCGCTCCGCCGAACGGGCCGCCGAGTCCGCCGCCGAGATCGCCGCGCTGCCCGGCGTACCGGCCGACGGCAGTGTCACCGGCGCGGCCAACGACGAGGTGGCCCGACGCAGCGATGTGGTGATCATCGCGGTGCCGTGGGACGGGCACGCCGCCACCGTCGCCGCCCTCGCCGAGCCGCTCGCCGGCCGGATCGTCGTCGACTGCGTCAACCCGCTCGGTTTCGACAAGCAGGGCCCGTACGCGTTGACCGTCGCCGAGGGCAGCGCCGTGCAGCAGGCCGCCGCGCTCCTGCCCGACTCCCGCGTGTGCGCGGCGTTCAACCACGTCAGCGCCCCGCTGCTGGCCGACCCCGAGGTCGACCGGATCGACCTGGACGTGCTGATCTGCACCGAGGACCGCGAGCTGGTCGGCATCGTCGGTGCGCTCGCCGCGCGGATTCCGGGGATGCGTGGCATCTACGCCGGCCGGCTGCGCAACGCCCACCAGATCGAGGCGTTCACCGCCAACCTGATCGCCATCAACAAGCGCTACAAGGCCCACGCCGGAATCCGCGTCACCGACATCTGACGCCCCTTGCTTGATGGCGTCTCCTGCCGTCGCTGCGCCCGGCGTGCGGCTGCGCCCGATGGGTCGCTGCACCCGGTGCGTGGGTGGTTGCGCTCCCTAGGTCGCTGCACCCGGTGCGTGGGTGGTTGCGCTCCCTAGGTCGCTGCACCCGGTGCGTGGGTGGTTGCGCTCCCTAGGTCGCTGCACCCGGTGCGTGGGTGGTTGCGCTCCATAGATCGCCGCACCGCTGCGTGGCTGCGCGTGCTGGGGCGGTCCGCGGCGGTGCGGCAGTGCCCGGTGCATGGCGTGCCCGGTGCATGGCGTGCCCGGCCGCGCCTCTGCGCCTCTGCGCCTCTGCGCCTACGCGCCTACGCGCCTACGCGCCTACGCGCCTACGCGACTGGCGTTCGGTGCGTCGTCTTCCTATGTCCGTCGGTGGTAGTGGTTGCGGCGGGGAAGTTGTTGCGGGTCGAGCCAGGCAGGTGGGACGAACTCAGGGTGGCCGTCGTTGGCGAGCTGCACCGTCCAGTCGCTGTGGTGCAGAAGCCGGTGGTGGTGGGCGCAGAGCAGGACGGCGTTGGCGATGCTGGTGCTGCCGCCGTCAGCCCAGTGCTGGATGTGGTGGGCGTCGCACCATCGTGGTGGGCGGTCGCAGCTGGGGAAGGCGCATCCACGATCGCGCAGCACGAGGGCGCGTCGGAGTGGGCCGGTGATGAGGCGGCGTTGGCGGCCGACGTCGAGTGGTTGGCCAGCGCTGTTGAGGACGGCGGGGATGATGGCGGCGTCGCAGGCGAGTCGGCGCACGGCACCGGGCGTGAGCTGTAGGCCGGTGTCGAGGGTGCCGGCTCTGAGCTGTCGGGTCAGCGCGTCGTAGTCGGTGGTGATGACGATCTGGGTGGGGTCGCCGCCGTGTTCGGGCAGGTCGCTGGTGCGCAGGGCGAGGCGGCACACGTCGGCGAGGGCGTCGTGGCGGCGTTGCCCGGCAGTGCGGGTGTCGTCGGGGCCGGATGGTGCGGCGAGCGGGTCGAGTGCGGCGCGCAGCAGGGCTGCTGCCTCGACGTCGAGAACGCCGGAGAGACGTAGCCGACCGTCGGACTGGCTGCTGATGGTGACGTGCCGGTCCCGGACGGCACGCGCCTCCTCCGCGCGCAGCGCCGCCTCGGCGGTCGCGTCGGCGATCTCCGGGGCGACATGGTCGAGGATGCGGGTGGCCATCCGGCGCAGCAGGGTGGGGTCGAACTGCCCGGCCCAGTCGACCAGTACGCCGACGGCCTTGTCGGCGACCTCGGTGCCGGCGGTGGTGGACACCGTGGTGGCCGTCTCGGCGATGACCCTGGCCTGTTCGACGGTGATGGTCGCGTCGAGCAGTGCCTGGCGTACAGCGGGATTGCCGGTGTCGAGGGTGGCAGCGAGGTCGACCAGGCGGCGGGCCGCGGTGACGGTGAGGTGGAGTCGCTCGCGTAGCCACACTGTCGTCGAGGAGGCACCGTGCGCGCGGGCGATGCCTCGACCGTCCAGCTCGCGGATCAGGTCGAGCTTTACCGCGGCGAGGCGTTGCTCGACGCGGTGTGCGGTGTCGAGCGCGGCGATCAACTCATGCGCGGGCAGGGCCCAGGCCGCCGTGTCGGCGCAGGCGGCGACAACCTCTTCCGCCTGCGCCAACGCTTCCACCATGGCGACAGTTTAGAACGCGTGTACGACAGTTTCAGTTACCAAGATCGATCGGCGTGACGTAGGTCCGAGAGTGGGCGGCGGGGCACCGATACTGGACTACGAGCGCCCCGCCGCTGTCGGCTCTAGAAGGTGTGTTCGGCGGCGGGGAACTCCCCACCCCGGACCTCGTCGGCGAACCGGCGGGTGGCGTCGGTGAGGGCGCCGGCCAGGTCCGCGTACCGCTTCACGAAGCGTGGCGTCTTCCCGGTACGCAGACCGGCCATGTCCTGCCAGACCAGCACCTGCGCGTCGGTGTCCGGGCCGGCGCCGATGCCCACCGTCGGGATCGGCACCTCGTTGGTGATGCGCTTGGCCACCTCGCCGGGCACCATCTCCAGCACCACGGCGAACGCGCCCGCCTCGGCCACCGCCCGCGCGTCGGCCAGCACCTCGTCGGCGGCGTCGCCCCGGCCCTGCACGCGGTAACCGCCCAGGGTGTGCTCGCTCTGCGGGGTGAAACCGATGTGCGCCATCACCGGGATGCCGGCACCCACGATCGCGGCGATCTGCGCGGCGCAGCGACGGCCACCCTCCAGCTTCACCGCGTGGCAGCCACCCTCCTTCATGAACCGGACGGCGGTGCGCAGCGCCTGGGCCGGCCCCTCCTCGTACGAGCCGAACGGCAGGTCACCCACGATCAGTGACTGCCGGGTCGCCCGCACCACGGCCCGTACCAGCGGAAGCAGCTCGTCGGCGGTGATCGGCAGGGTCGTCTCGTAGCCGAACACGTTGTTCGCCGCCGAGTCGCCGACCAGCAGCACCGGGACACCGGCCTGGTCGAAGATCGACGCCGTGTACTGGTCGTACGAGGTGAGCATCGGCCACCGCTCACCGCGTTCCTTGGCGGCGATCAGGTCCCGGGTGCGGACCCGTCGGGTGGCCGGGCCCCCGTAAAGGGCTGTCACCTCGTTCGGAGTGGACTCCACCATCTCTGTCTCCCTTCCTCGAGGCCGCGTGCGCGGTCCCCGGGTTCCGTCGCGATCGTCGCACCGCGAGACGGGGCGATGGCAGGGCCCAGTGCAAGATGTCACTCCACCGCGACGCGAGGCCACCGGCGACAGAGCCGCAAGGCCGTCGCGTGCGGCGCCGCGAGGCGGTGCCGGGCCGTGCCACCGACCCGACACCCCACGGTGTACGGCTCAGCCGTGCTCGCGCCACCGGTTGGTGATCGGCAGACGGCGGTCCCGACCGAACGCCTTCATCGAGATCTTCGTGCCCGGCGCGGACTGCCGTCGCTTGTACTCGGCGGTATCCACCAGCCGCAGCACCTTGTCCACCACCGCCGGGTCGTGACCCGACTCGACCAGCCCGTCACGGCCGAGGTCACCGTCGACGTAGCCGATGAGGATCGGGTCCAGGACGTCGTACTCGGGCAGGCTGTCGCTGTCGAGCTGCCCCGGGCTCAGCTCGGCGCTCGGCGGCTTGCCGATCGAGTTCTCCGGGATCGGAGGGGTCTCGCCGCGCCGCGCCGCGTCCGTGTTGCGCCACTTCGCGAGTCGCCAGATCAGCGTCTTCCAGACGTCCTTGACCGGGTTGAAGCCGCCCACCGAGTCGCCGTACAGGGTGGAGTAGCCGACCGCCAGCTCACTCTTGTTGCCGGTGGTCAGCACCAGGTGGCCCTCCTGGTTCGACAACGCCATCAGGATCACGCCACGGACCCGGGCCTGCAGGTTCTCCACCGCCAGACCGGACAGCGACAGGTTGGCCAGGAAACCGTCCACCATCGGCTGGATCGGCTCGATGCGATAGTCCAGGCCGGTGCGCTTGGCCAGGTCCGCGGCGTCCTCCCGGGAGTGTTCGGAGGAGTGCTGGCTGGGCAGCGACACCCCGACCACCCGGTCCGGCCCGAGGGCGTCGACGGCCAACGCGGCCACCACCGCCGAGTCGATGCCGCCGGAGAGGCCGAGCACCACCGACGGGAAGCGGTTCTTGTTGACGTAGTCGCGCAGACCGAGGACCAGTGCCTGCCACACCTCGGCCTCGTCGGCCACCGGCTCGATCAGACCTCCGGTGGCGGCCGGGCCGGTCGGTGTGGCCGGAACGCTGTCCAGCGTGCTGTGCACGATGCGCATGCCGTCCGCGACGTTCTCCGTGGTCGTCGCGGCGGTGGCGGCCGGCAGCTCGACGTCGTGCACGAGCAGGTGCTCGACGAACTGGGGGGCCCGGGTGAGCAGGTCACCGTCCGCGGTGACGATCATCGAGTCGCCCTCGAAGACCAGCTCGTCCTGGCCGCCGACCATGTTCACGTACGCGATGGCGGCGCCCGCCTCGGCGGCCCGGCGACGCACCAGCGGCAACCGGACGTCGTCCTTGTTCAGCTCGTACGGCGAGCCGTTGATGTTGACCACCAGGCCGACGCCGGCGCGCCGGGCGGCGGCGAACGGGCCCCCGGCCTGCCACAGGTCCTCGCAGATGGTCAGCGCGACGTCCACACCGCCGATCCGCACCACGGTCAGCGCGTCGCCCGAGACGAAGTAGCGGTCCTCGTCGAAGACGCCGTAGTTGGGCAGGTGGTGCTTGAAGTAACGGGCGGCGACGGTGCCCCGGTGCAGCAGCGCGGCGGCGTTGCGGGCGCCCCGGCCCGGCTCGGCGTCCCCGCTGACCTGCGGTGGGCCGTCGGCGTCCAGGTAGCCGACCACGACCGGCACCTCACCGAGGCCGTCGGTGGCGAGGTCGGCGGCGAGCCGCTCCACGGCGGCCCGGGACGCGGCCACGAAGGAACGCCGGAAGACCAGGTCCTCGACCGGGTAGCCGGTGAGCATCATCTCCGGGAACAGCACCAACTGGGCACCGGCATCGGCGGCCTGGCGAGTCCAGCTGCGGACCAGGTCGGCGTTTCCGGCGAGGTCGCCGACGCTCGGGTTGACCTGGGACAGGGCGAGACGCAGGGTGGGCATGTCCTCATCTTGCCCCAGCCTCCGCAGGTGAATCTCACCCCTCGGGCGAGATGGTCGCCACGCTGCGGCGGGCGTATCCGCCGGGCGGGGGGTCCGGGCTGGGCTTCGCGGCGGGGCGTCCGTCCGTCGGGCGGGAGGTGAGGGGACGACCGGCGGCAGTTCGCGTAACGTCTGCGTAACCAGGCCCGGGAAGACTGGGCGATCAGGTCGGGTGCAGCCCGGCCAATGCGGACAAATGAGCGTCGCGAGGGGTTGGGGAAGTGGACCGTCAGCAGGAGTTCGTCCTCCGTACGCTGGAAGAGCGGGACATCCGGTTCGTCCGGCTGTGGTTCACGGACGTGCTGGGCACGCTGAAGAGCGTCTCGGTGGCGCCGGCGGAGTTGGAGGCGGCCTTCGAGGAGGGCATCGGCTTCGACGGCTCGGCGATCGAGGGCTTCGCCCGGGTCTTCGAATCGGACATGGTGGCCATGCCCGACCCGACCACCTTCCAGGTCTTCCCGTTCGAGGGCGGGGTCAGCGGCGAGAGCGCCCGGATGTTCTGCGACATCCTGCTGCCCGACGGCGGGCCGTCCTGGGCCGACCCCCGGCACGTGCTGCGCCGGGCGCTGTCCAAGGCCGCCGAGAAGGGCTTCACCTTCTACACCCACCCGGAGATCGAGTTCTTCCTGCTGGAGAACGGTCCGCAGGACGGCTCGCTGCCCACCCCGGTCGACACCGGCGGCTACTTCGAGCACACCACCCACGCCGTGGCCCGCGACTTCCGCCGCCAGGGCGTGCTGGCGCTGGAGCGCATCGGCATCTCGGTGGAGTTCAGCCACCACGAGGTCGCGCCCGGCCAGCAGGAGATCGACCTGCGCTACGCCGACGCGCTGACCACCGCCGACAACATCATGACCTTCCGGCACGTGGTGAAGGAGGTGGCGCTCTCCACCGGTGTGCAGGCCAGCTTCATGCCGAAGCCCTTCACCGACCAGCCGGGCAGCGGGATGCACACCCACCTGTCGCTGTTCGAGGGGGAGCGCAACGCCTTCCACGACAGCGGCGACCCGATGAAGCTCTCCAAGGTGGCCAAGTCGTTCATCGCCGGCCTGCTGGTGCACGCCCGGGAATACACGGCGGTCACCAACCAGTGGGTCAACTCGTACAAGCGGCTCTTCCCGCAGCACCTGCCGGACCGCATCACCGAGAGCCCGGCGTACGTCTGCTGGGGTCACCTCAACCGGTCCGCGCTGGTCCGCGTGCCCGCGTACGGCAAGCCCAACTCGGCCCGGGTCGAGGTCCGCTCGCTGGACTCGGCGACCAACCCGTACCTCGCCTTCGCGGTGCTGCTCGGCGCCGGCCTGAAGGGCATCGAGGAGGGGTACGAGCTGCCGCCCGGCGCCGAGGACGACGTCTGGTCGCTGACCAGCGCGGAGCGGCGTGCGATGGGCTACGAGGCGCTGCCGGAGAACCTGGCCGAGGCGATCGACGTGATGGCCGAGTCCGAGCTGGTCGCCGAGGTGCTCGGCGAGCACGTCTTCGACTTCTTCCTGCGCAACAAGCGGGCCGAGTGGGAGCAGTACCGCCGCGAGGTCACCCCGTACGAGCGGCAGCGCTACCTGGCGCTGTAACGGCGGGGCTGACGCGGTTGCGCCCTGCCGCTATCGTCTCGATCACCGCGCCGGTACCCCTCCGGGCGGAGAGTCGGGAGGCAGTCGGTGCTGGAGGATCTGCTCAGCGGTGCCTGGCAGAGCGTCGTGTTCGGGATCGTGGGCGTCGGGCTCATGGCGGCCGGGTTCGGGCTGGTCGACCTGCTGACCCCGGGCCGGCTGCGGGACCTGATCTGGGTCGACCGCAACGCCAACGCCGGGCTGTTGCTCGCCGCCAACCAGCTCGGCATCGCCGGGATCGTGTTCACCGCGATCCTGACCAGCTACAGCGACTTCGGTAAGGGGCTCGCCTCCACCGTGGTCTTCGGGCTGGTCGGGTTGGCCATCATGGCGCTGGCCTTCTTCGTGCTGGACCTGCTCACCCCGGGCAAGCTCGGCGAGGTCATCTGCTCGCCCGAGCCGCACCCGGCGGCCCGGGTCAGCGCCGCCACCCACTTCGGGGCCGCGCTGATCGTCTGTGCCTGCATCGCCTGAGCACGGTCCGGCTGGTCGTACCCCGGCCGTAGCGTGCCGGGCATGAACCGCACGGACCGTCTCTACGCGCTGGTCGAGGAACTGCGGGCGGTGTCCCCGAGGCCGCGCAGCGCCCGCTGGTTGGCTGCCCGTTTCGAGGTGAGCAGCCGCACCATCGAACGGGACATCGGCGCCCTCCAGGAGGCCGGGGTGCCGATCTGGGCCGAGCCGGGGCGCACCGGCGGCTACGTGGTGGACCGCGCCCGTACCCTGCCGCCGGTCAACCTGACCGCCGCCGAGGCGGTCGCGATGGCCGTCGCGCTGCACCGACTCGCCGGAACGCCGTTCGCCGGGCCGGGCGGCACCGCGCTGCGCAAGCTGGTGGCGGTGCTGCCGGCGGCCGACGCCGCCGAGGCGCACCGCCTCGCCGGCCGGGTGCACCTGGTCGGCGACGGCCCGGCCACGCCCGTCCCGGCCATCGTCGCCGACGCGGTCTCCGCGCGGCGGGTGCTGCGCATCGGGTACGCCGACCGCGACGGCACGGGCTCGCTGCGCGACGTCGAGCCGCTGGGCTACCTCGGCAACACCCGCCACTGGTATCTGGTCGCCTGGTGTCGACTCCGCGACGAGCTGCGCTGCTTCCGGACCGACCGGATCCGCAGCGTCCGGGCGCTGCCCGACGTGGTGTCCCGGGAGTTGCACCTGACGGACCTCGACATCCCGCACCGGCGTGTCCGCCCGCTGAGCCTGGTCTGAGGCGCGGCGGCCGGCTCGTCCGGCGTCTTCGTCGGCACGGAAACCCCGTCGGGTGATCCGGAAACACCGACAGGACGGTGTCGCGGACGGCCCGGAGACTGCTCCGAGACGACGGCCGCAGAGCCGGCACGGGAAACCTTGGAGGCAGCAGATGTCCACGACGACGCCCATCACCTGGTTCGAGATCGGCACCGACCGGCCGGAGGAGGCGGAGCGCTTCTACGGGGAGCTGTTCGGTTGGACCTTCGAGGAGCAGGGATCGGCCGACGGCGGCTCCTACCGGGTGACAGGTGCCGGCGGCGACACCGGGATCGGCGGAGCGATCCGGGCGACCGACGGGACGTCACCGAACTACGCGGTGTTCTACGCCGAGGTCAGCGACGTGGCGGAGACCTGCCGGCAGGCCGAGGCGGCCGGTGGCAAGGTGCTGGTCGCCCCGCGTACGACGCCGGCCGGTCTCACCCTCGCCCACCTGCTCGACCCGGCCGGCAACCACCTCGGCGTGTTCGCGCCGCCGCCCGGCCAGAACTGACGGCCACGCGCCCACGCGCCCCCGACGGCCAGGGGGTCACGCGGCCAGGCGGTCGGTCCCGGACGGGCCTGGCCTGGCGGTGCAGGGCGGTGATCGACTCGGTTTCGCCGGAACCGGGGTGTCCGAATGCCTTCGACACCGCCGATTCCGTGAAACCGAGTCGATCAAGTCCCGGCCGGGCTCACTTGCCGGGCATACCCGCCCACCGCCACCTCGGGGGCACCCTCAGCTTCGGCCTCGACGGGGCGGTGCGGCCTGCGGAGCCGTCACAGCTCGGACGACGATGTCGCCTTCGCGGGCTGCAGGGCCGTGACGGCTCGTATGGCGATGTCCACCGAGGCCTGCAGCTCGTCGTGGCTCGCGCCGGCCGCGGCGTGCACGGCGTGGCCCTCGCTCAGTGCCGTCACGAACCGGGCCAGGGCGCGGGCGTCGACGCCGTCCGGCAGCTCGCCCTCCTGCTCGGCGCGGGTCAGCCGCTCGACGAGGGCGTTCTCGGTGGCGGCGCGGCCGGCGGCCAGGACCTCGGTGATGTGCGAGTTCTCGGGTGAGCAGGCCAGGCCGCCCTGGATGGATAAGCAGCCCGGCGGGTGGTCGGCCACGGTGAACTCCGTGACGCTGGCCCGTAGGAAGGACTCGATGGCGGCGATCGCGGTGGGCTGCTCCAGCGACGCGCGGGCGTTGGCCAGCTGGGTCTCGCGGTAGCGGGCGAACGCGCGGCGGAACAGTTGCTCCTTGCTGCCGAACGTGGCGTACAGGCTGGGCTTGTTGATGCCCATGGCGGCGGTGAGCACGCTCAGCGACGCGCCCTCGTAGCCGTGCCGCCAGAAGGCCGTGGCGGCGCGGTCGAGGACCGTCTCCTCGTCGAAGGCCCGCGGCCGGCCACCGGTGGAAACACTCATGCGTGACATCTTACCGCTCGGTTCAAAAGTGCTTCGCATCACCAACCGATCGGTTCAAAACCTTGTTACGGTCACTGCGTCAGCGACCTACGGGGGGAAAGCATGTCGACCACCATCGCGCCGCCGCACTTGCACCAGAAGGCATCCTGGGCCGGCGTCGTCTCGCTGAGCCTGGGCGTCTTCGCCTTCGTCATGGCGGAGTTCTTGCCCGCCAGCCTGCTGCCGCGCATCGCCGCGGACCTCGGCGTCTCCGAGGGCACCGCGGGCCAGACGGTCACCGTCACCGCCATCGGCGCCGGCCTGGCGGGCCTCCTGCTCCCGATCGCCCTTCCCCGTTTGGACCGGCGCCACGTCATGCTGGGCCTCACCGTTCTCGCCGTCGTGGCCAACCTGCTGGTGGCCGTGGCGCCGAACCTCGTCGTGCTGCTCGCCGCGCGGCTGCTGCTCGGCATCGGCCTCGGCGGCTTCTGGGCCCTGGCCATCGCGATCGCCGCGCAGCTCGTGCCCGGCGACCACATCGGCCGCGCGGTCACCGTCATCAACAGCGGCGTCGCCATAGCCACCATCGGCGCCGTGCCGCTCGGCACCTGGCTGGGCGAGCTGTGGGGCTGGCGGGCCGTGTTCGTGCTCGCCGCCGGGGCCGCCGTGCTCGCCGTCAGCTTCCAGGCCGTCACCCTGCCCCGCGTCACCCCGCAATCGACCGGCGGCCTGCGCGCCCTCGGCACGACCCTGCGCTCCGGCGTCCTGGTGCTCGGCCTGATCGCGATCCTGCTGGTCGCCGCAGGCCAGTTCACCGGCTTCACCTACATCCGCCCGGCCGCGGAAGCCGTCTCCGGCATCGACGCCGGCGGGCTCGCCGTGCTGCTGCTCGTCTACGGCATCGCCAACATGGCCGGCACCGCGCTCGGCGGCTTCCTGGCCGACCGCAGCCTGCGCGTCGCCTCCGTGTTCTTCCCGGCGATCCTCGGCCTGGGCATGCTCGCCATGATCACGACCGGCAGCACCACCGCCGGTCTGTTCGTGGCGGCGGCGCTGTGGGGCTTCGGCTTCGGCGGCTTCCCGACCACCAACCAGACCTGGGGCGCCCGCACCGAACCCGAGCGCCTCGAACAGGTCGGCGGCCTCATCATCACCGTCCTCCAGATCGCCATCGCCCTCGGCGCGGTCGGCGGCGGCCTCCTCGTCGACGGCGTGTCAGCTTCCGCGCCGCTGCTCGCGGGCGGCATCGCCGCCATCGCCGGTGGGGTGCTGCTCGCCAACGCGTACCGGCGCGCCTGACCGGCGCTCAGCTTCCGCCCCACCCGCGGGGGCCGCGGCCGGCCCCGGGGAAGACGCCGGCCTCGACGGCCTTGGTGATGGCGTCGGCCTGCTCCTGGGTGAGCTTGCCGTCCTTGACGGCCTGGTCCAGCCGCTCCTTGAGCGCGGCCTTGCGGTCCTCGCCGGAGGGGCGCTGCGGCCGATCGGCCGGTCGGTGCTGCTCGCGGACCTTCTCCAGGGCGGCGGTCACCTTGTCGGTGGGCACGCCCAGCTCCTTGGCGAGCGCCTCGGCGAACTCGCCCTGCCGGTCGGCCTTCGCACCGGGGGCCGGGGCGCTGCTGACGCTCGGTGCCGGGGTGGGGGTGTCCGCGGCGAACGCGATCGTCGGGGCCGCGATCCCCACGCCGAGGACGCCGGCGGTGGCCAGGCCGGCCAACAGGTGCTTTTTGCGGATGGTGCGGGACATGCTGTCCTCCAGAGGTTCGATCATCCTGCGCTGTCGTCACCGACAGTGACCGGGCAGCCTGGGTGGAAGCCGTGGCGATCCTGTCAGCGGGCTGACAATCGCGGCGGGTGGCGGACGAAACCGGTTGTGCCGTCGCTGGCCGACGGGTCAGGGTGGGCGATCCGACCACGGAAGGACACCGCACGTGACGACCTCCGACATTCGGGAGATACCGCTCGCCGAGCCGGGTGCCGGCCCGTACGGCATCACGGCCGGCCCCGACGGCGCGTTGTGGCTGACGCTGGTCCACGCCGGCGCGATCGCCCGCCTCGGGGTGGACGGCTCGGTCCGTACCTATCCGCTGGAGCCGGCCGGCGGTCGCCCCTTGATCATCACTGCCGGGCCGGACGACGCGCTCTGGTTCACCCGCTCCGGCGACGACCGGATCGGCCGCATCAGCGTCGACGGTGAGCAGCGCACCATCGCCCTGCCCGCCGGCACCGGGCCCGGTGGCATCGCCGTCGGAGCCGACGGCGCGCTCTGGTACGCTGGGATGACCTCCGACACGATCGGCCGGGTGGACACCGACGGCACCCTCACGGTCTTCCCGTTGCCGGTGACCGGCGGGTTCGCCTCGATGATCACCGCGGGCGCGGACCAGGTGCTCTGGTTCACCCTCAACCAGGCGAACGCGATCGGCCGCATCGACCTCGACGGTCGTACCACGCTGCACCCGCTGCCCACCGCGAACGCCGGCCCGGTCGGCATCACCCTCGGCGCCGACGGTGCCGTCTGGTTCGTGGAGATCGCCGCCGGTCAGCTCGGCCGGATCGCCCCGGACGGCGAGATCGTCGAGTTTCCCCTGCCGAACCGTGCGGCCCGTCCGCACGCCATCGTGGCCGACCCGGCGGGCGGCGCGTGGTTCACGGAGTGGGGCGCCAACCGGATCGGTCACCTCGACCCGACCGGCCGGATCGAGGGCTACGACCTGCTCACCCCCAATGCCGAACCACACGGCATCGCCCGCACCGCCGACGGCGTCTGGGCCGCCCTGGAAACCGGCGCGGTAGCCCACCTGCCCCGCCCCACCTGCCCCGCCCCACCCACCTGCCCCGCCCCGCCCGCCCCGCCTAGGTGATCAAGAGGTTTGCGTCAGATTCCGGGCCGGACATGACGCAAACCTCTTGATCACCGGCGGGGGCGGCGGGGGCGGGGGCGGCGGGGGCGGGGCGGGGGCGGCGGAGGGCGGGGCGGGGGCGGCGATCACCGGTGGGGGCGGTGGGGGCGGTGGGGGGAGACGGCGGGGGCGGCGGTCAGGGTGTTGGTTTCCGTGTCCACTGTCGCTCTGGTGCCCACCGGGACCGTCAGTTGGCCGGGGCCGTGGCCGATGGGGAGGCCGCCGAGGACCGGTACGCCCAGGTCGCCGAGGCGTTCGCCGAGCACGTCGACGATCGTGGTGTCCCAGCCGTCACCGCAGTCGGTGAACTGCCCCACCGCCACCCCGGCCAGGCCGTCCAGCGCGCCGGCCCGACGCAGGTGGGTCAACATCCGGTCGACCTTGTACGGGGGTTCCTGCACGTCCTCGATCAACAGCACCGCACCGGTGAGGTCGGGCAGGTCCGGTGTGCCGATCGACGCGGCGATCATGCACAGGTTGCCGCCGAGCAGGGTGCCGGTGGCGTGACCCGGCACGCGGACGTCGAACGTCTCCTCGGTGGGCACCGCGCTGATCGTCACCGGCTCGGTCGTCATCAGCGCCGCGTGCAGGGACTCGGCGGAGCGCAGCGGGGTCCGCTCGTCGCGCCACGCCGCCCCCGGGCCGTGCACCCCGGCCAGCCGGGCGCCCCGCCACAACGCGAACTGCAACGCGGTGATGTCCGAGAAGCCGGCCACCACCTTCGGGTCGTGCCGGACGGCGGCCATGTCGATGGCGTCCACGATGCGCTGGACGCCGTACCCGCCCCGGGTGCAGATGACCCCTCGGATCTCCGGATCGGCGAAGGCGGCGTTCAGGTCGGCGGCGCGCAGATCGTCAGTGCCGGCGAGGAAGCCGTGCCGGGCGTACGCGTTCGGGGCCGGCACCGGGCGCAGACCCCACCCGACGAGCAGTTCCATGCCCCGGGCCACCCGCTCCGGCGAGGTCGGCCCGGACGGTGACACCAGCAGCACCGCGTCCCCCGGCACCAGCACGGGTGGGCGGACGGCGGCGGTGGTGTCCTCGCTGATCACAACCGCAGAGCCTAACGAGCCCACGACGGAGCGAGCCTGTGGCGTGGCACGACGCGGCGTACCCGCTAGCCTCGACGGGTGGCAACCGCGCTGGTGATCGAGAACGACCCGACGGACGACGCCCGCCTCCTGGGCGAGTGGCTGACCGAGGCTGGGCTGGAACTGTGGGTGGTACGCCCGCACGCCGGCGACGAACTCCCCGCCGACCTGGAGGGGTACGCGGCGCTGGTGGTGCTCGGCGGCGAACAACAGGCGTATCCGCTGCCGGACGGATCGCCCGGCGCGCCCTGGTTCCCCGCCGTGGAGGGCCTGCTGCGCAAGGCGGTCCGGCACCGGGTGCCGACCCTGGCCGTCTGCCTGGGCGCGCAACTGCTCGCCACCGCGCACGCCGGGCTGGTCGAACGCAGCCCGTCCGGGCCGGAGATCGGTCCCGGCGTGGTGGGCCGGCGCGACGCCGCCGAGGGCGACCCGCTGTTCCGGTACGTGCCGCTGATCCCGGACGTGCTCCAGTGGCACGTCGACGAGATCACCGAGCTGCCCCGGGGCGCGACGCTGCTGGCCGCGTCGACCCGCTACCCGAACCAGGCGTTCCGGCTCGGTGACCGGGCCTGGGGTCTGCAGTTCCACATTGAGTGCGACGCCGCGATGATCGCCGACTGGTCCACCGACTCGGCCCAACTCGCCGAGCTGGGCTACGACCCGGAGTTGGTGGTGGCGGCCTGCGCCTCGGTGCTGCCCGACATCGAGGAGGTCTGGCAGCCGTTCGCCGCCCGGTTCGCCGCGCTGGCCCTCGGCGAGTTGGACGACAGCGTGACGCGGCGCGGCCTGCCGCTGCTCGGGCACTGATGAGCCGGCCGACCAGGGCGCCGGGGCGGCTCGCCCGGTACGGGTTCGGCACCGCCGAGGGCGACGGCGGCGCGCGCGCCGCGGACCTCCTCGGCCCGGACGGGCTGCGGCTGTGGCGGCCGGAGGAGCAGGAGCCGACCGACGAGGCGGCCGGGGAGTTGCTCGCCGCGCTGTCCCGGGCCGCAGATCCGGACCTGGCGCTGCGTCAACTGCACCGCATCGTCGAGGCCGAACGCCGCGCGACCGAGGGTAGCGGTGCGTCGAGCGGCGGCAGCGGCGACGACGCGCACCCGCCGCTGCTCGCGGAGCTGCACGCCGATCCGGGGCTGCGGCGGCGACTCATCGCCGTGCTGGGCGCGTCGTCGGCGCTCGGCGACCACCTGGTGGCGAACCCCGAGCACTGTCTGACGCTGCGCACCGCGCCCGACGGGCTCGCCCCGATCGCCGAGGGGCGGCTGGAACCGACCGACGGTGGCAACCCGACGGCGGCGTTGCGTTCCGCGTACCGGCTGGCGTTGCTGCGGATCGCGGCGGCGGACCTCACCGGTGGGCGCGGCCTGGAGCAGACCATGGCCGCGCTGTCCGCGCTCGCCGACGCGACGCTGGCCGCCGCGTACGAGATCGCTGTCACGGAGCTGGCGGACGGCACCGAGCGGCCCCGGCTCGCGGTGGTGGCGATGGGCAAGTGCGGTGGTGGGGAGCTGAACTACGTCTCCGACGTGGACGTCATCTTCGTCGCCGCCGAGGACGCCGACCTGTCCGCAGCGACACTGGTGGCGACCCGGTTGATCTCCATCTGCGGGCTGGTCGCCTGGCCGGTGGACGCCGCGCTGCGCCCCGAGGGCAACCGGGGCCCGCTGGTGCGTACCCTCGCCAGCCACCTCGCGTACTACCGGCGGTGGGCGCGCACCTGGGAGTTCCAGGCGCTGCTCAAGGCCCGCCCGGCCGCCGGTGACCTGCCGCTGGCCCAGGAGTGGATCGACCAGCTCGCGCCGCTGGTGTGGCGGGCGGCCGAACGGCCCGAGGCGGTCGAGGACGTCCGCGCCATGCGTCGCCGGATCATCGACCACATCCCGCCGAAGGAGCTGGAGCGGGAGATCAAGCGCGGCCCCGGCGGGTTGCGCGACATCGAGTTCGCCGTCCAGCTGCTGCAACTGGTGCACGGTCGCGGCGACGAGACGCTGCGGGAACCGGGCACCATCCCGGCGCTGCGCGCGCTCGTCGCCGGCGGCTACGTCGGTCGCGCCGACGGCGAGGCACTGCTGCGCGGCTACCGCTTCCTGCGCAGCGTCGAGCACCGGCTGCAACTCCAGGGTCTACGCCGTACGCACACGGTGCCCACCGAGCCGGGCGCGCTGCGCTGGCTCGCCGCCGCGCTGGGTTTCACGGCCGCGCCGGGGCGCAGCGCCGTGGAGAGCTTCCGGGCCGAGTGGGTCACCCACGCCACCGAGGTACGCCGACTGCACGCCAAACTGCTCTACCGGCCGCTGTTGGAGTCGGTGGCCCGGGTGCCGGCGGACGGGCTGCGGCTAACTCCCGAGGCCGCCCGGCACCGACTGGAGATCCTCGGCTTCGCCGATCCGGCCGGGGCGCTGCGGCACCTCCAGGCGCTCACCGGCGGGGTGAGTCGCACGGCGGCCATCCAGCGGACCCTGCTGCCGGTGCTGCTCAGCGAGTTCGCCGACGCGCCGGAGCCGGACCGGGGGCTGCTCAACTACCGCAAGGTCTCCGACAAACTCGGCAGCACCCCCTGGTACCTGCGGCTGCTGCGCGACGGTGGCCCGGTCGCCCGTCGGCTGGCCCGGGTCCTCTCGCTGTCCCGGTACGTGGCCGACCTGCTCGCCCGCGACCCGGAGGCGCTGCGACTGCTGGCCGAGGAGAACGAGCTGGTCCCGCGCTCCCGGGAGGTGCTCCGGGAGGGGTTCCTCGCGGCGGCAGCCCGGCACACCGACCCGGTCGAGGCGACCAGCGCGGTGCGCGCGCTGCGGCGTCGGGAACTGGTCCGGGTGGCCTGTGCCGACGTGCTCTGCCGCGCGGGCTCGCTCGCACCCAGCCCCACCCGGCCGGACGGCACGAGCCGGCCGGCTCCCGGCCTGTCCGACATCACCCAGGTCGGCACGGCGCTCGCCGACGTCACCGACGCCACGCTGGCCGCCGCGCTGCGCGCCGCCCAGGCCAGCCAACCCGCGCCGGAAGGGTTGCGGTTCGCCGTGATCGGGATGGGACGGCTCGGCGGGTACGAGTCGAACTACCTCTCCGACGCCGACGTGCTCTTCGTCTACGACCCGCCCGCCGGGGCCAGCGACAGCGCCGCCAGCGCCGCCGCGCACGCGATCGCCGAGGAGCTGCGTCGGCTGCTCGGCGTGCCCGCGCCCGACCCGCCGCTGGGCGTCGACGCCGACCTGCGCCCGGAGGGCCGGCAGGGTCCGCTGGTGCGCAGCCTCGCCGCGTACGCGGCGTACTACGCCCGCTGGTCGCGGGTGTGGGAGTCGCAGGCGCTGCTGCGCGCCCGGTTCGTCTGCGGAGACGCGGGTCTGGGTGCCGAGTTCGAGGCGATGATCGACCCGGTGCGGTACCCGGCCGAAGGGCTGACCCGTGAGCAGATCGTCGAGATCCGGCGCATCAAGGCCCGGGTGGAGAACGAGCGGCTGCCCCGGGGTGCCGACCCGGCCACCCACACCAAACTGGGTCGCGGCGCGCTGGCCGACGTGGAGTGGGCGGTGCAGCTCGTCCAGCTCCGGCACGCCGGTGCGAACCCGGCGCTGCGCGGCACGCGTACCCTCGACGCTCTCGCGGCCGCCGAGCGGGCCGGCCTGATCGACCCGGCGGACGCCGCCGAGATGGCCGCCGGGTGGTCCCTGGCCGCGCAGGTCCGCAACGCGTTGATGCTGGTCCGCGGTCGGGCCGGCGACCAGTTGCCCCGGCACGGGGTGGAGTTGGCCGGCGTGGTCCGGCTGCTCGGCCGCGACGACCCGGGGGAGTTCCTCGACGAGTACCTGCGCGTCGGTCGTCGCTCCCGGGCCGCCACCGAACGGGTCCTCAATGCCTGACGCGTCGCCACGCCCGTTCGGGCGGCGCACCGGCTGGACGACGGCGACCGGGGTCGCTGTGGTGCTCGCCGTCGCGTTCCTGGTCGCGCCCCGAATGGGCACCGACCTCGCGGCGCAGGTGGCGCGGGCCGAGTTCGCCGACCGGTACGGTGCGACGCCGATCGACCTCGGCTGGTACGGCGGTGTCAACCAGTACGGCTACAGCCTGTTCACGGCCCGGCTGGGCGCGCTGATCGGGATGCGTCCACTGGGGGCGGTCGCCGCCGTGCTCGGCGCGTTCGCGCTGGCGTGGTTGTTCGCCCGGAACCGGGCCCGACGCCCGCTGCTGGCCGGCGTCCTCGGTGCCGTGGTCCTGGTCGGCAACCTGGCGAGCGGACGGGTCACCTTCGCCGTCGGGCTGACGTTCGGGCTGCTCGCGCTCTGCGCCGTCAGCACGGAACGCCCGCCACGTGCCGCCCGGTTGGCGCTCGCCGCGATCTGCGCCGCCCTGGCGACGGCGGCGAGCCCGGTCGCCGGCCTGTTCACCGGGCTGGCCGGCGCGGCGTTGCTGCTGGCCGCCCTCCGCCGTGGGGACGGGCCGGGTCGGGCGCTGGCTGGTGGGTGGCGGGTGGAGGGTCCACTGGCGGAAGGTGTCGTCCTGGCCGTCACGCCCGCTGTCACCCTCGCGCCGATCGCGTTCCTCTTCGGCAACGGGGGCACCCAGCCGTACTCGGCCGAGTCGATGCGGATCAACGTCGCGCTCGCCGTGCTGGTGGCGGTCCTGGTGCCGCGACGCCGCCGGGTGCTGCGGGTCGGCGCGGCGCTCACCGTCCTGCTCCTGGTCGCCGCCTACTACGTGCCCAGCCCGATCGGGTCCAACGCGCTGCGCCTGCCGTTGCTCTTCGCGCTGCCCGTGCTGGCCGGGTACGCTCCGCTGCCCGGCCCGTGGCTGGCCGGGCTGCTCGCCGCGACGGTGTGGTGGCAGTCGCCGGTGATGACGAGCGACGTCACCCGGGCCGGTGCCCCGGAGAGCGCCCCGGCGTTCCACCGCCCGCTCGCGGAGGAACTGCAACGGCGGCAACCCGTCGGACGGGTCGAGGTGGTGCCGCTGCGCGACCACTGGGAATCCGCGTACCTGCCACCGACAGTGCCCCTGGCCCGTGGCTGGGAACGCCAGGTCGACAGCGATCGCAACGCGCTGTTCTACGACGGCACCCTGAACGCGCAGACCTACGGGCAGTGGCTGCACGACGAGGCGGTGACCTACGTGGCGATCGCCCCGGGCGCCCCCGCCGACCGGTGGGGCCGGGACGAGGCCGCGATGATTCGCGCCGGCCTGCCGTACCTGCGGGAGGTCTGGCGCGACAGGACCTGGCGGCTGTACGCGGTGGCCGACCCGACGCCCCTGGTCGGCGCACCCGGCCGGCTCATCGCCTCGGACCGGGGCTCGGTGCGGCTGACCGCCGAGCCCGGCGACATGCCGGTGCGGGTGCGCTGGTCACGGTGGCTGTCGCTCGACGGCCCCGACGGCTGCGTGCGACAGGGCGCGGACGGCTGGACCGAGGTGCGGGTCCGCGCGGCCGGCGACTACACGATCTCCAGCAGTCTGGCCCCGGCCCGGCACTGCTGACGGTTCCTGCCGTCACCCACCGACCGGTGTGCTGGCAGCATGTCGGGCGTGCCTTCCCACCTCGCGCGCTGGACCGGCCTGGTCGGCTCGACGCTGCTCGCGCTGTCCGCGTTCCTCGGGGGAGCGTTCCCCAGCGGCCCGCTGCGCAGCACCCCGGTCAGCATCTGGCAGGGCCCCGACGGGCCACTGGTCCTGGCCGCCTGGGTGGTCGGCACCGGCCTGCTCGCGTACGCCTGGTGGGCGCTGCGCGACGGAGTGCCGTCGACCCGCTGGGCGCTGGTCACCGTAGGGCTGTGGCTGTTGCCGCTGCTCGTCGCGCCACCGTTCGGCAGCCGCGACGTGTACGCGTACGCCTGCCAGGGCGCCAGCTTCGCCGGCGGCATCAGCCCGTACGAGCACGGTGTCTCCGCGCTGCCCTGCCCCTGGCTGGACACGGTCTCCGTCATCTGGCGGGACACCCCGGCACCGTACGGGCCGCTGTTCGTCCTCATCGCGGGCGCGGTGGTCGAGGTGACCGGATCGCTGAACGCCAGCATCGTGCTGTTCCGGGCGCTGTCTCTGATCGGTGTGGCGCTGACCGCGTGGGCGCTGCCGGTGCTGGCCCGCCGAGCCGGGGTTCCGGCCGGACGGGCGGTGTGGCTGGCGCTGGGCTGTCCACTCGTCGCCGCGCACCTGATCGGCGGTCCCCACAACGACGTGTTGATGCTCGCCGCGCTGGTCGGAGGGCTGGCCGTGGTGGCGTCCCACCCGAGCCGGCGCGGGATGCTGCTCGTCGGCGGGCTGCTCCTCGGCGTCGCCGTGGCGATCAAGGTCACCGCCGTGGTGGTGGTCCCGTTCGCCGCCCTGGCGGCCACCGCCGGGCCGTACCGGATCCGGACGCTGATCCGCGACGGCGGTTGGGTGGTCGGCGGGACCATCGCCGCCGTCGTGGCGGTGACAGTGGCCGGCGGGCTCGACTTCGGCTGGATCGGCGGGCTGTCCCAGGGCGGCGCCGCCATCGCCTGGACCTCCCCACCCACCGCCGTCGCGCAGACCATCGGCTACCTCGCGGTGCCGTTCGGCGGTCACGTCGACGCGTTGCCGGTGACGCGCGGGATCGCCGTGGTGCTGCTGGCCGTCCTGCTCGTCTGGCTCTGGTGGCGGGCCCGCACCCGTGACCCGCTGTTCTACGCCGGCCTCGCGCTCGCCGTCACCGTCGCGCTCGCACCGGTGGTGCACCCCTGGTACTGGACGTGGCCGTTGTTCGTGCTGGCCGCCACCGCTCGGCGTACCGGATGGTTCGTCGTGGTCGCCCTGGTCGCGTCGTTCCTGATCCTGCCGGACGGCACCGGGCTTCCCCGGTACACCAAGACGGTCGGGGCGCCGCTGATGACGCTGTTGGTGATCGTGGTGGTCGTCCGGTTGGTACGGTCGGCTCGGGCGGCCCGTCAGCCGGTCGCCGCCGACTGAGGGAAGGTGCGCCGGTGACCGCTCCCGGCCCGCCTGGTGCGTCCGGCCTGCCTGGTTCGCTCGGCCTGCCTGGTTCGCTCGGCCCGGCTGGACCGGTGGCGGCGTCGGGTGCGCGGTACGTCGGCCTGGCCGGCGCGGCACTGCTCGCCGTGGCCGGACACCTCGGCGGTGCGCTGCCCGACGCCCCGCTCGGCGTGACACCGGCGTCGATCTGGCGAGCCCCGGACGGCCCTGCGACGCTGATCTGCTGGCTGGTCGGCACCACGCTGCTGGTCGGCGCGTGGTGGTCGTTGCGCCACGGCGCTCCGTCGACCCGGTGGGCCTACGTCACCGCCGGGCTGTGGGCGTTGCCCCTGCTGGTCACGCCCCCGATGGGCAGCCGGGACGTCTACTCGTACGCCTGCCAGGGCTGGACGTACGCGCACGGCGTCGACCCCTACTCGGTGGGGGTGGCGGCGGCGGGCTGCCCGTGGCTGGACACGGTCGCGCCGATCTGGCGGGACACCCCGGCACCGTACGGGCCGGTGTTCGTGCTGCTCGCCGCGCTCGCCGTCGGCCTCGGCGGCGGGTTGACCGGCACGATCGTGGCGCTGCGGGTGATCGCCGTGGCGGGGCTGCTGCTGGCCGCGTTCTGCCTGCCCGGTCTGGCCCGCGCCGCCGGCGTGCCGACCCGACGGGCCGCCTGGCTGGCGCTGGCCGGCCCACTGGTCGGCGTACACCTGGTGGCCGGGGCGCACAACGACGCCGTGATGCTGGGTCTGCTGCTCTGCGGGCTGCTGGTGGCGATCCGGCGACCGGTCCGGCCCGGGGCGCTGCCGCTGGCCGGGGCGCTGCCGCTGGCCGGAGGGCTGCCACTGGCCGGAGGGCTGCCTCTGGTCGGAGGGCTGCCTCTGGTCGGGCGGCTGCTGCTGGCCGGCGCGCTGCTCGGGCTGGCGGTCACGGTGAAGGCCACTGCCGTGGTGGTGGTGCCGTTCGCCGTGCTGGCCGGGGTGCGGCATCCGTACACGGTGCGGGCGCTGGTGCGCGACGGCGGCTGGCTGGCCGGAGGGCTCGTCGGCGCGGTGCTGGTCACCTCAGTGCTGTCCGGTCTCGGGTTCGGCTGGGTGGGCGGGCTGACGCACAGCGGCGACTCCGAGCAGTGGACGTCGCCACCCACCGCCATCGGGTTCGTGGCGGACTACGCCGGAGCGTTGGTCGGCCGGGACCCGCAGGCGGTACCGGTGATCCGCGCGGTCGCCCTGCTGCTGCTCGCCGGTGTGCTGGTGGTGCTCTGGTGGCGGACGTGGCGGGCACTGCGCCGGCTGAACGACGTGCGGGTGGTGCTGCGCGGTGCGGCGCTGGCGCTTGTCGCCACCGTCGTCCTGTCCCCGGTGTTCCACCCCTGGTACGCCACCTGGCCCCTCGCGCTGCTCGCGCTGACCACCGTCCAAACCAGGTGGTTCACGGTGCCGACGGCGCTGGCGGCCTTCCTCGCCCTGCCCGACGGCACGAACCTGGCCCGCTTCACCAAGGCCCCCGGCGCGCTGGCGATGACCGCGCTGCTCCTGACCGTCCTCCTCCGCGCCACCCGCCGCAGTCGACCCGGATGATCATGAGGTTGACGAGGCTGATCCGGACGGAACGCCTCGCCAACCTCATGATCGTCAGGTCGTCAGGCTCGCGCGCCGCAGGTGGGGCACTGTCGGTCGGAGGGGTGGGGGGTTCGGGTTTGGCGGGAGCGGAACAGGACGGTCAGGAGCAGTGCGGCCGGACCGGCGACCGCGACGACGACGGCGGTCACCGCCAGTTCCGCGAAGGTGATGGGGCCGTACGCCGGGCCGAAGCTGTCGGCCAGGCCGGGCACCGCCAGGAAGCCGGCGGGGGTGAGCAGTGTGACGAGCGCCCAGCCGCCGCGGGTGTCCCCGCCCAGTGCCAGACCCATGGCCAGCAGAGCCCCGACGACCAACAACACTCCACCGACGGTGGGCAGGAAGATCTCCAGGGTGGCGCCGTAGTAGGTGCCGACCGCGTCCAGGCCCACCAGGAACTCCGTCGCCATCACCGCTGACAGTGCGGACAGCGCCGGCGCGAGGCGGATCGCCCGGGAGGATTGGTCTGGCAGGGCGAGCCCCAGCAGGCCCAGGACCACCTGCGGCAGCAGCACCATCAGCGGCGGTCGGACTGCGTCGAGCGCCGCTGCCACCGGTGGCAGCGCAATCGTGAGCAGGAGCGCGAGGGCGATGGCCCACCGGGCGACCCGGCTCGGCGCGAGGGCGATCACCACCGCCGCCAGCAGCCATGCCGCCCACGTGACGACACCGAGCGAGACGAACGGGCCGACGTGGGGGACGCCCCACTCCGCGGGCGGCGGATGCAGCTCCGCCGTCCCCCAGACGCCGGCGAGCGCGCTCGCGGTGACCAGGGCCAGCAGTGCCGCGAGGCGTACCCCCGGGATCAGGCCGGTGACGCCCGCGGCCCGCAGCCGCTGGCGGAGACCGCCGCGCACCAGGTCCGCGGCGTCCGCCGGCGTCGGCCAGCGTTGGTCAGGGGAGGCCAGGTCGAGGTAGGTGCCGACGATCTCGGCGCCGCGGGCGCGCCGGTAGTCGATGGGGTACGCGCGCAGAAGCCGGAGGTAGCGGCGTTCCAGGTCGTTCATGCCAAGCCTCCGGCCGTGCGCGGAATGGTGGGGAGGGTGGCCCGAGAACGTTTGGACAACCGGCTGGTGGCGGCTTCGACGTTGCGGCGCAGCCGCTCGGTCTCGCTGCTCAGCGTGGTCTCACCGCTGGTGGAGAGGCTGTAGTAGCGGCGCAGTCGGCCGTCCACCACCTCCTCCCGGTCGACCTCGACGAGGCCGGCGTCGACGAGTCGGTCGAGCGCACCGTAGAGCGTCCCGGGGCGGAGCGACACGCGGTTGTCGGAGAGGGCGGCGACCTCACCGATCAGCCCGTAGCCGTGCATCGGCTGGGCGGCCAGCGCGGTGAGGATCAGGAAGGTCGGTTCGCGCAGAGGCGTGTCCACACGGAGCAATATATCGGACGCGAAGGTATGCCGGGGGGCGGCGCACAGCGAGCCGGGCCGGCTCCGCGATCGCTCGCCCTACCCGCCTGAGGCTTTTACCGCGTTGTCGCCACCGACGACGCGTGGTGTAGTTCGGTCGTGGGCGACATCGAGACAGCGGCCATGCGGAACATCCGTCGGTGGCTCATGGGCGAGATCTTTAACCGGACTACCGGCATCCGCTTGGTAGGCGGTCCCCGTGACGGCCGATGCCAGATCGTGCAACTGGACATGGATGGCCAGCCCTCGCCGGGATTACGGACAGGCAACGTGGGTGGCGATACGTGGTCCGTCTACCTCCTGTCGGCGACGGGTGGCGACGGCGCCGAGCATTCATGGGTATACCGATTCGCAGGCACGGAGCCTCGATCATGACCTGATGCGGGGAGCCATCTGGCTTCCACGCGCTTGCCTCAGCCCTGGCTCCTCCCGACTGGCCCGCGACACTCAGGCGTCGAGCTTGCAGCAAGGGCCAGGGCGCAGCACGCCCGCCGTCACGCTCAACACTGAGGTGCACGAGTGGCCGGACGTGCTCGATCGCACCCGGCTGCTCATCGACGGTGCGCTCGGCCAACACGAAACGGCGGCCACGCCGGCTGTAAGCCGGGCATGACCGCCGTCCGTGAGGTTGTACCCAACCTGTAACCAAGATCAGTAGCGATCCTGTTGGTGCAGGTCAGAGCCTTGATCAGGCTCAGCAGTCGTAGTACATGGCGAACTCGTGCGGGGTCGGGCGCAGACGCACCGGGTCGACCTCGTTGGCGCGCTTCCAGTCGACCCAGGTGGAGATCAGGTCGGGGGTGAAGACGCCGCCGTCGAGCAGGTAGTCGTGGTCGGCCTCGAGCGAGTCGAGCACGGCCGGCAGCGAGCCCGGCACCTGCTTGACGTCGCCCCACTCCTCCGGCGGGAGGTCGTAGAGGTCCTTGTCGATCGGCGTCGGCGGCTCGATCTTGCTCTTGATGCCGTCCAGGCCGGCCATCATCATGGCGGAGAAGGCCAGGTAGACGTTGGCCGACGGGTCCGGGACCCGGAACTCGACACGCTTGGCCTTCGGGTTGCTGCCGGTCACCGGGATGCGGGTGCAGGCGGACCGGTTGCGCTGCGAGTAGACCAGGTTGACCGGCGCCTCGAAGCCCGGCACCAGGCGGCGGTACGAGTTGACCGTCGGGTTGGTGAAGGCCAGCAGCGACGGCGCGTGGTGCAGCAGACCACCGATGTACCAGCGGGCCATGTCGGACAGGCCGGCGTAACCGGTCTCGTCGTAGAACAGCGGCTCACCGTTGAGCCAGAGGCTCTGGTGGGTGTGCATGCCGGAACCGTTGTCACCGAAGAGCGGCTTGGGCATGAACGTCGCGGTCTTGCCGTTGGCCCAGGCCTCGTTCTTCACGATGTACTTGAAGAGCTGGAGCTGGTCGGCGGCGTGCAGCAGCGTCGAGAACTTGTAGTTGATCTCGGACTGGCCGGCGGTGCCCACCTCGTGGTGCGAACGCTCCACGGTGAACCCGGAGTCGACCAGCCGACGCACGATCGAGTCACGCAGGTCGGCGTAGTGGTCGACCGGCGGCACCGGGAAGTAGCCGCCCTTGTACGCGGTCTTGTAACCGCGGTTGCCGCCCGCCTCTTCGCGACCGGTGTTCCAGGCGCCCTCGATCGAGTCGATGTAGTAGAACGACTGGTGCGCCGAGGTCTCGTGGCGGATCGAGTCGAAGATGTAGAACTCCGCCTCGGCGCCGAAGTACGCGGTGTCGGCGATGCCGCTCGCCGCGAGGTACGCCTCGGCCTTCTTCGCCACGTTACGCGGGTCGCGGGTGTACGCCTCGCGGGTGAACGGGTCGTGGATGAAGAAGTTCAGCGCGAGAGTCTTCTGCGCGCGGAACGGGTCGATGAACGCGGTGGCGACATCCGGGAGCAGGAGCATGTCCGACTCGTGGATCGCCTGGAAACCGCGGATCGACGAACCGTCGAACGCGAGGCCGTCAGTGAAGAGATCGTCGTTGACGGACTCGACCGGCAGGTTGAAGTGCTGCATCACGCCGGGCAGGTCACAGAAACGAACGTCGACGAACTTCACGTCCTCGTTCTTGAGGTATCGCAGCAGTTCCTCGGGGTTGGCGAACACACATCCTCCTGGCACGTCCACGGGGTGGCTAGGCTTCTGGCGACGCTAGGGCCGGGGGGTTGCCCGGCCGTGTCTCCGTTGTTTCTGCCGTGTTACGTCCCTCGCGGAGCGTCAGCGACACTCCGGTCGACGCCTCGGCCCGCTGCGAGCGCCGTACCGACTGTGCCAGTCTAATGACATCTGATGCGTTTAGCCTGAATCGGCACACAGTGGCGGCGGCACCCGGCAAGCCCTCGTTCCGGCGCGGATACCCTTGACCGCTGTGACCAATCCGCACACACCGGCAGCGCCAGCCACCGACCCCACCTTCACCCCGCCGACCCTCGGGCGACGGTTCGGGGCGCTGATCATCGACTGGGTGCTCTGCCTGCTGGTGTCCAACTTCTTCGCCGATCCGGTCCGCGACGGCTGGGCGCCGGTGCTGGTGCTGGTCCTGGTGTACGGCTTCTTTCTCGGCCTGTTCGCCCAGACCCCCGGCATGTACATCACGAAGATCCGCTGCGTGAACTGGCACGACGGCGGCCGCATCGGAGTGCTCCGAGGGTTGATCCGGGGCCTGCTGCTGGCCCTCGTCGTCCCCGCGCTGATCATGGACGAGCACCGCCGAGGGCTGCACGACCGGCTCGCCGACTCGGTCATCGTCGACGCACCCCGCGGCTGATCAGACCCCCTGCGCCCGCCACCGCGCGACTCGTCGCCAAGATCCGCGCAACATCGGGGATGTTGGTGTCTCCTGCGTGTCGGAGGCAGCAACATCGCCGATGTTGTGAGGATCTTGGGCGCGGGGCGCGGGGCGCGGGGCGCGGGGCGCGGGGCGCGGGGCGCGGGGCGCGGGGCGCGGGGCGCGGGGCGCGGGGCGCGGGGCGCGGGGCGCGGGGCGCAGGGCGCAGGGCGCAGCGACGCGAAAAGAGCCGGGCCCGTGCGGGTCCGGCTCTTGTCGGCGTACGTCGAGAGGGGTCAGCGGCCCCGCGACTGGCGGAAGGCACCCGGCGGGCGCATGTTCTTCGGGATCGCGCCCTTGGGCATCTGCGGCCGGGCGGTGAGCGCCTTGAGGCGCTTGTCCAGCGAGTTGACGTCCTTGCCGGAGAGGGCGCGGGGCAGGCGCAGCAGTGTCGTCCGGAGCTTGCGGATGGGCAGCTCGCCCTCTTGCTGCCCGATCACGTAGTCGTGCAGGGGAGCGGAGCCGATCACCTTGGACAGCCGCCGCTTCTCCTGCCCGAGCAGGCCACGCACCCGCTGCGGGTTGCCTTCGGCCAGCAGGATCACGCCCGGGCGGCCGATGACCAGGTGGACCATGTCCATCTGGGTGGTCGAGCTGACCGCCGGGGTCACCCGCCAGTCGCCGCGCATGTTTTCCATGATCTGCGCCGCCGCGCCGGGCTGCCCCTCGGCGGCGTTCATCATCGCCTTGTTGGACCGCAGGTTGAGCACGATCAGCACCGCGAGCAGGATGAACAGGATGCCCAGCGGCAGCCAGATCCAGCCCCAGAGGATGACCGCGACCACGGTGAGGGCGAGCGGGAGCAGCACCGCGGCGGCGACCAGCGGCGCGAACCACCGGTCCTGCTTGGCGGTGAACTGGAACACCATCCCGATCTGCTTCAGCCGCTGGCCGAACGAGACCTTCTCCTGGGGCTTTGCCATGCCGAAGAGTCTAGTGGTCGCCGCCTGCCCCGTTGATCCGCGTCCGGGTGCCGGGGCAACTGAGTACCTTACGTCGCCTCAGGCACCCGGACCGGACGGGTAAGGAGGGTGCCGACCGGGAAGATGAGGCGTCGTGCCCATGCCCGGGTGGGGCCTTCGCGCGAAGAGTCGTCAGCAGACAACGACGACACGACGAAGGAGCCCGACATGTTCGGCAACGACGTAGATTTCCTGCTCACCCTGCACCGTTCCCACGCCGCCGAGTTGCGCGCCGACGCGGCGGCGGACCGGCTCGCGCGGTCGCTGTCCCGCCCGGTCAGTAGAGGTTGGCTGGGTCGGCGCAGGCAGGCCGGCCGCACCGGCGACGCCCGCCGGTGACCGCCCCCACCAGGTCAGCCGCCGGAGTCGAGCCCGACCTCCGGTCGAGCCCGTCCGCCGCACACCGCGGTCGACTCGAACCCGCCCCGCTGCTCGGACACCGGCCGATCGGCGGGGCGGGCGGCGCGGGCCGTCATGGCATGCTCGACCATGTGACCGTACGCGCAGCCAGCTCCGTCCTCGTCGGCCGCCAACGCGAGATCGCGGCACTGCGGGACGCGCTGGGCCGTGCCCGGGCGGGCGAGCCGACCACGGTGCTGGTCGGTGGTGAGGCGGGCGTGGGTAAGACGCGGCTGCTGGAGGAGTTCGCCGGCCAGGCCGTCGGCGGCACGGCCCGGGTGCTCGTCGGTCAGTGCCTGGAGTTGGGCGAGGCCGGCCTGCCGTTCGCTCCGTTCGCCGCCGCGCTGCGTGCGGTGCTCCGCGCGGACGGCCCCGAGGTCTTCGCCGGCTACGAGGCCGAGTTCGCGCCGCTGCTGCCGGAGCTGGGCCGGGCGTCCGCGGCGCTGGCCGGCCCGCGTGCCCTGCCGCTGGGCGACGCCCCGCGCGGCTACCTGTTCGACCTGGTTGCCGAGTTGTTCCTGCGGCTCGCCGACGCCTGCCCGCTGGTCCTGATCATCGAGGATCTGCACTGGGCCGACCGGTCCACTCGGGACCTGATCGGCTTCCTGGTCCGGGCAGCCCGGCCGGGCCGGCTGCTGTTGGTCTGCACCTACCGCACCGACGAGTTGCAGCGTGGGCATCCGCTGCGTCCGTTCCTCGCCGAACTGGACCGGGCGCGTGGTGTGGAGCGGGTCGAACTGGGCCGTCTGGACCGTGACGGCACCGCGGCGATCCTCGCCGACCTGCTCGGTGCCGAGCCACCCGCCCGTGCCGTCGACGACGTCCACAACCGCACCCAGGGCAACCCGTTCTTCATCGAGGAGTTGGCCGTCGCCGGTGACCCGGTGGGCTGCGCCGCGCTCCCCGAGACGCTGCGTGACCTGCTGTTGGCCCGGGTGGAGCGCCTTCCCGAGCCGGCCCAACGGGTGCTGCGCATCGCCGCCGCCGGAGGCACCCGGTTCGCCCACGACCTGATCGCCGAGGTCGCCGGGTTGCCCGACGTCGAGCTGGAGGAGGCACTGCGCGCCGCCGTCGCCGCCCAGCTGGTGGTGGCCGACCGCGACGGTGACTACGAGTTCCGGCACGCGCTGGTCCGCGAGGCCGTACACGACGAGTTGCTCCCCGGCGAGCACGCCCGGCTGCACGCCCGCTTCGCCGCCGCGATCGAGGCGCAGCCGCACCTGGTCGCCGCCGGGCGGGCCCCGGCCGAGATCGCCCACCACTGGCACGCCGCGCACGACCACCCGCGTGCCCTCGTCGCCGCGAAGGCCGCGGCCTGCGCCGCCGCGGAGCGGTACGCGTACGCCGAGCAGCGCCGGCTGCTGGAGCGGGCGTTGGAGCTGTGGGAGTTGGTGCCCGACGCCGCCGACCTGCTCGGCATGGACCACCTGGCGTTGCTGGAGCAGACCCTGGACGCGGCGGTCACCGCCGGCGACTTCAGCCGGGCCAAGACCCTGACCCGGGCCGGACTGGCCGAGGTGGACGCCGACGCCGCGCCGCTGCGGGCCGCCCGCCTGCTGGACCAGAGCGGCCGACTGATGGCCCTGCTCGGCAAGAGTGACGGTGGCCGGGAGCTGGACGAGGCGTACCGGCTGGCGTCCGCCAGCCCGCAGAGCGCGGAGCGGGCCCGGCTGCTGGCCGAGATCGCCGCGCACCTGGTCAAGATCGACCCGCAGAAGGCGGCCCGGGTCGCCGCCGAGGCCGCCGACGACGCCGAGGCGCCCGGCGCACACTCTGCCCTGCTGTCGACGCGGATCGCACTGCTGTGCCACGGCGAGCGGGACCTGACCGGAGGGCTGGTCGAGTTGGGCCGGGCGGCCGCCGCTGCCCGTGCGGCGGGGGACGCCCCGGCCCTGGTGCTCGCCCTGGTGTTCGAGTCGGACATGCTCTGCGAGCTGGGCCGCTACGCCGAGTCCGCGCAGGCTGCCGAGGCCGGCGTGACCGAAGCGCGGCGGGTGGGCATCAGCCGCTCCACCGGGGCGTACCTCCTGTCCAACAGGGCCGAGGCGTTGATCGCGTTGGGCCGGTGGGACGAGGCCGAGGCGGTGTGCGCGGAGGCCGCCCGGATCGACCTGTCCGGTGTCACCGGGCTGCACTGGCTCCAACTGAGCGCCGGACTGCGGCTGGCCCGCGCACGCCCGGGCGCCGACGAGCTGGTCGACCGGGCGCTCACCTTCCTCGGCCGGCCCTACCTGTGGCCGAACCACCGCCTGCCCCTGCACGAACTGGCGATCGAGGCCGCGCTGGCCAGCGACGACAAGGTCGAGGCGGTCCGGGCCGCCCGCGTCGCCGTGGCCGACGACAGCCTGCCGCAGCTCCCCCGGGAGGGGTGGCCGGTGCTCAGCGCGGTAGCGCGTACCGCAGCCCGGGTCGGTGACCGCGACCTTGCGGTGGCCGTGGCGGCGCTCGCCGCCGACCTGCCCGCCCGGCACCCGGCGGCGCGGGCCCACGCAGCCCAGGTCACCGCGCTGCTCGCGGTCGGCGACCAGGCACTGCCGGCCTGGCGTACGGCGGTCGAGGCGTGGCGGGCCGACGGGCAGCCCTACCCGCTGGGCCGTGCGTTGGTGGCGCTGGCCGAGGCGGCTGCCGCCGCCGGTGAGCGCGACGAGACGGCGGCGGCGGTCACCGAGGCCGCCGAGATCGGTCAGCGACTGGGGGCGGTACCGCTGGTGGAGGCGGCCGGCACCCTGGCACGGCGGGTCGGCCTGCGCACCCTCGGGCAGGGCGGGGCGGGCACCGATCTGCTGACCGCGCGGGAGCGGGAGGTGCTGAGACTGGTCGCCGAGGGGCACAGCAACAGCCGGATCGCCGAGCAGCTGTTCATCTCCCCGAAGACGGCGAGCGTGCACGTCTCTCGGATCATCGCGAAGCTGGACGTGACCAACCGCGTGGAGGCCGCCGCCCTGGCCCACCGCCTCGGCCTGCTCAGCGAAACCACAGCGTCGCGCTGACCCGGTCACCGAGGCAGGTAGATCCGCCAGCCGTCGATCGTGACCAGGTCCAGGTCGCCCGCGCGCTGACGCTCGTCCAGCACGTCCGCCAACGGCGATCCGGCCGGTGCCACCCAGGCCGGCGCTGCCGCCTCGTCCACCTCCCGCCGGTAGGCGGGGTAGCGGTCGAAGCCGGGGCGCAGACTGTCGTCGACGACCGCGCAGACGACCCGCTCCGCGCTGGCGAAGATGAGCCGGTTGCAGGTCCAGTAGCCGGCGCGGACGTGTCGTACGCCGAGCTGACGCAGGGTGCTGACCAACTCGGTGTGCCGGGCCTCGGCGGCCCGGGTCGTCGGTGCGGTCTGCGCTGCCCGCCAGGTGGCGTGAGCGGCGGTGCCCACCGTGGCGACCAGCAACACCACAGCGACCGAACGGGCCAGCGCGACCGAACGGGCCACCGTCGAGGAGACTCCGCGCCGGCCGGTCGCCACCGGACGAAGCCCGTCCCGGGCCACCGTCCACACCGGCCAGAGCAGCGCCGGTAGGGAGATGAGCAGGCAGGACAGGTAGCGGGAACTCTCCACCGGGGTCAGGCCGGCGGAACTGCTCACCGTGTACGCGCCCACAGTGGCCACCGCGGCCAGCACGAGCGCCAGCCGGACCGCCGCCGCCACCCGGGCCGACACCCCGGACTCGGCAGCGCCGGCGGAGTCCGAGGCGCCGGCAGGCTCAGCTGCGCCGGCGGAATCCGCCGGGATGGGCGAGCGCAGTGCGCGCCAGGCGCTGACCGCGCCGAGGGCCAGCAGCAGCGGCAGGGCGAGCGCCCACCAGAGTTGCCAGCTGGCGCATCGCCCCGGGTCGCAGAAGCCCATCCCCAGCGACGGGCCGAGCAGCAGGCCGCCGTGCAGCCGGTCGGCCCAACCGGCGGTGGCGTTGGCACCGCTGGCGGCGAGCACCGCGTGCAGCGGGTTGCGTCCGTCCAGCAGGCTGTGCAGCAGCAGCGGGGCCGCCCCCAGCACGGCCGCCGCCCCGAGCAGCGCCCCGGCCGCACCCCACAGCTCCCGCCGGCGGAACCCGACGAGCACCGCCCCGGTCGCCACCACGTACGGGAGCACGAGTGGGTCGACCCAGAGCATCAGGCCGGCCAGGAAACCCCACGTCGCCCAGCGGGCCAGCCGCGGGCCCGCCCGGCCGGTGGCCAGGTCCACGGCGAGTACGGCCAGCGCCACGCCGGCCGCGTTCATCTCGGGGTACCCGCCGCCGGCGATGAGCTGGTTCTTGACGATCCGGTCGGAGCCGAGCGCCAACAGCGCCACCACCAGCAGCCCGAACCACCGGTCCCCGGTCAGTCGCAGTGTCAACCGCCAGGCCAGCAGCAGGAACACCACGTACAGCACCAGCGTGGGCAGTCGCAGACCGACCAGCGACGGCTCACCGGCCAGCGCGAACACCGGTGCGGCCAGGTACGCCTCCAGCGTGCCCATGTACTGCTGGCCGTAGAACCAGACCGGGAAGTCCTCGCCCCGGGCGATGTGCAGCGCGGCCAGCCCCATGGTGGCCTCGTCGCTGTTCGTCGGCGGTGTCGCGTGTGCCAGCAGCCAGAGGCGGTAACCCACGCCGGCGAGCAGCACGAACGCGGTGAGCCAGCCGGCCGGTCCGAGGTGTGCGACGGCCCGCGGACGACCTGCGTCGCGTGGCTGCTCGCGTACCCCGGCGGTCATCGCACGATCATGACACCCGGGCGCCGCACGGTCCGTGCGGCGCTGCCGGTGGGTCAGCCGGCGGTGACGACCGACGCGGCGGCGCGGGCGTCGATGGCCTGCTGGTAGAGCCGGCCGGCCCGGTACGACGAGCGCACCAGCGGCCCGCTCATCACCCCGGCGAAGCCGATTTCCTCGGCCTCCTCGCGCAGCTCGACGAACTCCTCCGGCTTGACCCAACGGGTCACCGGGTGGTGCCGGGGGGAGGGGCGCAGGTACTGGGTGATGGTGATCAGCTCACAGCCGGCGTCGTGCAGGTCGCGCAGCGCCTGCGAGACCTCGGCCCGCTCCTCGCCCATGCCCAGGATGAGGTTGCTCTTGGTGACCAGGCCGTCGGCGCGGGCCTGCCGGATCACGTCCAGCGAACGGTCGTAGCGGAAGGCCGGGCGGATGCGCTTGAAGATGCGCGGCACGGTCTCCACGTTGTGGGCCAGCACCTCCGGGCGGGAACCGAAGACCTCGGCCAGCTGCTCGGGGACGGCGTTGAAGTCCGGGATCAGCAGCTCGACGCCGCAGCCGGGCTGGAGGGCGTGGATCTGCCGGACGGTCTCGGCGTACAGCCACGCGCCGCCGTCGGGCAGGTCGTCGCGGGCGACGCCGGTGATGGTCGCGTAGCGAAGGCCCATCGAGACCACCGACTCGGCCACGCGACGCGGCTCGTCGGCGTCGAACTCGGCCGGCTTGCCGGTGTCGATCTGGCAGAAGTCGCAGCGTCGGGTGCACTGGTCACCACCGATGAGGAAGGTGGCTTCCCGGTCTTCCCAGCACTCGTAGATGTTGGGGCAGCCGGCCTCCTGGCAGACGGTGTGCAGCCCTTCGCGCGAGACGAGCCCGCGCAGTTGGGTGTACTCCGGCCCCATCTTGGCCTTGACCTTGATCCATGGCGGTTTGCGCTCGATCGGCGTCTCGGCGTTGCGCGCCTCGATCCGCAGCAGGCGTCGCCCCTCGGGGGCCGCCGTTGCGGTACGCGCTGCCTGGCCGGTCGTCGGCGCGGAGTGCTCGATCGTCACGAAAACGAGCCTACGCCGGACGGCGGGTGTCTATGTGCGTCGGGCGACCGGCGTCACGCCGCAGATGTTGTGACGCCGGACACCGGCATGTCGAAAATGGGCGTCACACGAGAGGGTTTCGGGTGCTACGGTCAGCGCCAACAGCGACGACGGAGCCGAGTAGCGCCCCGACCCGCCAGTGCAGAGAGCCGCCGGTGCTGAGAGGCGGTCTGGCGCCGGTGCGTGAAGACCCTCCCGAGCTGCGGGCAGAACGGCCGCAACGCCTAGTAGAGCCCGCCCGGTTGGCCCCGGTCATCAGGCGACGAACGAGGCCCCCGCTCCGGCGGGGGTGAAGGTGTGGTGGCACCGCGAGGATCCCGCTCGCCCACACCTCCCTGGGGCTGACGCGACGCATCGCTTCCCCAGGGCGGCGATGGCGTGGCGATCGACCGAGGAGCAGCACGCCATGCAGAGAACCCTGTCCCACGACCTGCCCGCCCGGATCGGCGAGACCGTGCGTATCGCCGGCTGGGTGCACCGCCGCCGACTGCTCAAGTCGGTGGCCTTCCTGATCGTGCGGGACGCCGCCGGCTTGGCCCAGGTGGTCGTCACCGACCCGGCCGTCCGCGCCGACCTGGAGAAACTCACCGAGGAGACGGTCATCGAGGTGACCGCGACGGTCACCGCGAACGACACCGCGCCCGCCGGGGTCGAGCTGACCGACCCGAGGGTACGACCACTCGGGCCGCCCGCCGTGCCACCACCGTTCGACCTGTACCGGCCGGCGCTCACCGCGAGCCTGCCCACCCAGCTGGACAACGCCCCGACCGCGTTGCGACACCCGACCCGGTCGTCCGCGCTACGGATCTCGGCGGCGGCGGTGGCCGGGTTCCGGACCGCCCTCGACGCCCAGCGGTTCGTGGAGATCCACACCCCGAAGGTCGTCAGCTCCTCCACCGAGAGCGGGGCGAACGTCTTCGCGCTGGACTGGTTCGGCGGGCCCGCGTACCTGGCCCAGTCACCGCAGTTCTACAAGCAACTGATGGTCGGTGTCTTCGAACGGGTCTACGAGGTGGGACCGGTCTTCCGGGCCGAGCCGCACGACACCGTCCGGCACCTCGCGCAGTACACCTCGCTCGACGCGGAGCTGGGTTTCGTCGTCGACCACTCCGACGTGATGCGGGTGCTGCGCGACACGGTGGCCGGGATGCTGGACACGGTCGGTGAGCGGGCCGGGGGCGCGCTGACCACGCTCGGCGTCGACGTGCCGGTCGTGCCGGCGGAGATCCCGGCGGTGCACTTCACCGAGGCGCTGGCGATCGCCGGTGCGCCCGCCGACGAGCCGGACCTCGCGCCCGCCCATGAACGGGCACTGGGCGAGTGGGCCCGCCGCGAACACGGGTCGGACTTCGTCTTCGTCACCGGCTACCCGATGGCGAAGCGACCGTTCTACACCCACCCCGACCCGGCGCGGCCCGCGTACTCGAACGGGTTCGACCTGCTCTTCCGTGGTCTGGAGCTGGTCACCGGCGGGCAGCGGTTGCACCGGCACGCCGACTACCTGGCGGCGTTGGCGGCCCGGGGCGAGCCGACCGAGCCGTACGCCGGCTATCTTGACGCGTTCCGGCACGGCATGCCGCCGCACGGTGGCTTCGCCATCGGCCTGGAACGCTTCGTCGCCCGCCTGGTCGGCGCGGCGAACATCCGGGAGGTCACCGCGTTCCCGCGCGACCTGCACCGACTCACCCCGTAGGGCCGTGCGCCGGCTGTGCGCTCAGATTTCGATCAGGGTGGACAGCCGGCGCTCGACCACCGGGAGCACGTCGGCGACGGTGATCGGGCGGCCCAGCTCGGCGGTGAGCGAGGTGACGCCCGCGTCGCGGATGCCGCACGGCACGATCCGGTCGAAGTACGTCAGGTCGCAGTCACAGTTGATCGAGAAGCCGTGCAGGGTGACGCCCCGGGCCACCCGGATGCCGATGGCCGCCACCTTGCGGGCCGGCCCTCGGTCGTCAGCGGGCACCCAGACCCCGCTGCGCCCCTCGACCCGACCAGCGGTCAGCCCGAACTCCGCGCACACGTCGATGAGCAGCTCTTCGGTGCGGCGCACGTAGGCGACCACGTCCACCGGGTCGGGCAGGCGCAGGATCGGGTAACCGACGAGCTGCCCCGGCCCGTGCCAGGTGATCTTGCCGCCGCGGTCCACGTCGACGACCGGGGTGCCGTCCATGGGCCGGTCCCACGGTTCGGTGCGCTTGCCCGCTGTGTAGACGCTCGGGTGCTCCAGCAGCAGCACCGTGTCGCCGCGCTCGCCCGCCACCACCGACTCGTGCAGGCTCCGCTGCTCGTCCCAGGCGGCCTGGTAGTCGAGCAGACCGGCACGGACGGCCGTCAGGCCGGGGGTCGTCGTTGTCACGGCAACCAGCCTAGTCCCGTCCGGGGCTATCATCCCTGGTGAGCCGCCTCACCAGGGTCTGGTCACACCCGAAGTCGGCGGATCATCGGTCGGCGGACGGGATGCGCCAGAGCCACACGTCGTCGACCCGTTGCGGTTCGCCGAACAGGGCGGTCCCGGTACGCCGCAGCGCCTCCTCGTCGACCTCGAACTTCGCGCCGTGCACCTCGTCGGCGAGCACCACCGTCTCGATCCGCCAGTGCCGCAGGTCCGACTGGACCTCCCGGATGGTCCCGTCGGTGATGATCGGCACCAGGCCGGTGCGACCGGCCTGGTCCATCAGGGCGCTGAGGGTGCGCGGGACCGGGCCGATCCGGCCACGCCCGTCCGGCCCGCCGGGGCCGAGGAAGAAGCCGCCGGGAATGGCGAACTCGCCCTGCCGGTGCGACAACGCGTACGCCTGCCAGCGCTGGCCGTCCGGGTAGATGTCGACGGTCAGCGGCACCGGTGTGAGCACACCGTCCGGTGAGACGTACTCCCGCCAGGTGCCGGAGGTGATGAATCGTGGGATGGGTTCCCGCTCGTCGGTCAGCAGCGGGGTGGGCAGCAACGGCACCAGGGCCACCGCGAACCCGATCAGCCAGGCCAACTCCGTGGAGCGGTGCCGGGGCGGCGCGGCGCGCAACTGGTCGACGGCGTACGCCAGCACCAGCCCGATCACCGGTGCGACGATCAGCGCCAGCCGGGCGGGCAGCGCGGCGTTCACCACCGGAAGTTGGCCGAGCACGTCGAACGGCATGGGCAGGTCGGTGCGGCGCCCGTCGACCTTGGCGACCGGGCCGAAGGAGAGCACCGAGAAGATCAGCGCGAGGGCGCCCAGCGCCCAGAGGGTGGCCCGCCGGCTCGCGTCGGCCCGTCGCCAGAGCGCGACGAAGCAGACCACTGTGAGGATCAGCAGCGGGATACCGAAGAAGGAGTTCTCCTCCGTCGGGTTCGGTGCGAGCGAGGTGCCGAGCCCCGCCTCACCGGCCAGTGAGCGGCGTGGGAAGGCGGCGAACGCCGCGATGTCCTCGGAATGGATCACCGGGTCGAATCCTGTGCCGTGGAACCGTTGCGGTCCGGCGAAGTGCAACCACAGCGGGTACGACAGCAGCACGCCGGCGACCACTGCGGTCACCCCGAGCCCGCGCAGGAAGGCGGGCAGCACGGCGCGTGCCTCGGCGCGGTTGGCCGGATGCAGTGACCAGACGGCGACGAACACCCCGAGCGCCAGCGCGGTGAAGAAGAGCCCTTCGGCGGCGATCGAGAAGGCCACCGCCACCAGCACGCCGAGGATCACTCCGTCGCGGAGCCAGTGCCCCGCCCGGCGCAGCGCGAACAGCCGCCAGATCAGCAGCGGCACCAGCCAACCGGCGGTCCAGTTCAGGTGGGCGTTGGCGTGCGACACCATGCCGGGGGAGTAGGCGATGAACAGGGCGCCGATCCCGGCGGCAAGCCGGCTGCGGACCAGGTGCCGGGAGAGGAACCAGTACCAGACCAGCGCGGTGGCGAACAGGTTCAGGGTGAGGATCACCAGGAACGTCGCCGGCGGCCCGATGAGGTACGTGAGCGGTGCGAACACCACCGCGTACACCGTGATCGAGGTGTTGACCGCGAGGTTCACCCCGTCCGGGACGTTGATCAGGTAGGTGAAGAGCGGGTTGTCGCCGTGGGTGACCGCGTGCCCGCCGAAGGCCAGCAGCCACTCGAAGAGAGCCTGGTCGCTGGAGTTGACGGTGATGGTGCGGGTGTTCGGGTCCCGCCACAGGCCACTCGTCACCCAGACGGCGAGCGCGAGCGCCACCACCACGACGATCAGGTCGGCCCGGCGATCTCGGACGACGCGCGGCGGTGACGCTGGCGCGGGCCCGGTGGCCAGCGACGGGGAGGACGGCACGCAGCGGACGTTACCAACCGGACCTGGACACGCCGGTCAGACCGGCGGTTGTCGTGGGTTCCCCTTCCGGTCCGGCGGCCGCTGGCTCGACGTACACAGCGGTCGCCGTAAATGTGTGAGTGTGCCCCATGTCATAGCGGCGACACATCGTCGTAACGTCTCGGCAATTCGACCGTGACCCAGTTCACAGTCCGCCCCTTCCAGGAGGCCGCCGTGCGCCGCTCCTCGTCCATCCTCACCCGGCTGATCGGCGCGGTCGCCGGGCTCTCCCTGGCCCTGGCCGGTGTGTTCGCCATCGCCGCACCCGCCCAGGCCGCCACCCTCACCCAGGTCACCGGGTTCGGCTCCAACCCGGGCAACCTCGCCATGTACGCCTACCGACCGGACAACCTGCCGGCCAACTCCCCGGCCGTCGTCCTCCTGCACGGCTGCACCCAGAACGCCTCCGGATACTTCTCCAACTCGGGTTGGCAGAAGTACGCCGACCAGTGGAAGTTCACGCTGATCGTCGCCCAGCAGCCCTCCGGCAACAACGCCAACTCCTGCTTCAACTTCTTCGAGGCCGGGGACACCACCCGAGGTCAGGGTGAGGCGCTGTCCATCAAGCAGATGGTCGACCACGCCAAGGCCAACTTCGGCGTGAACGGCTCCCGGGTCTACGTCAGCGGTCTGTCCGCGGGCGGGGCGATGAGCGCCGTCATGCTCGCCACCTACCCGGACGTCTTCGCCGCCGGGTCGATCATCGCGGGGATCCCGTACCGCTGCGCCACCAGCATGGTCAACGCGTTCAGCTGCATGAACCCGGGCGCGGACAAGACCCCGGCCGCCTGGGGCGACCTGGTGCGCGGCGCGTACTCCGGCTACACCGGCCCGCGGCCCCGGGTGGCCATCTGGCACGGCACCTCGGACACCACAGTCACCCCGCTCAACGGCACCGAGTCCCGCGACCAGTGGACCAACGTGCGGGGGGTCTCGCAGACCCCGAGCAGCACGTCGTCGCTGCCCGGCAACACGACCCTCGAGGTGTACGGCAACGACGACGTACGCCTCTACCGGGTCTCCGGAATGGGCCACGGCACCCCGGTCGACCCGGGCTCCGGCGCGGACCAGTGCGGCACCGCCGGCGCGTACTTCCTGGACACCATCTGCTCGACGTACCGGGACGCGCTCTTCTTCGGTCTGAACGGCGGCGGCACCACCCCGACCCCCACCCCGACGGTCACGCCCACGCCGACCACTACGGTCACCCCGACGCCCACCCCGACCGTGCCGGCGACCTGCGTGACGGCCAGCAACTACGCGCACGTCACGGCCGGCCGGGCGTACCAGTCCGGTGGCTACGCCTACGCCAACGGCTCCAACCAGCGGATGGGGCTCTACAACACCTTCTACACCAGCGCCCTCAAGCAGACCGGCCCCAACTACTGGGTGATCGGCTGCTGACCCCTCCCGTGCCGCGTTGATCAAGAAGTTTGCGTCAGATTCCGGCTCCCGGATGACGCAAACCTCTTGATCAACGCGAACGGCGGCGGCGCTGGTCAGTCCTTCAGGGCCGCGGCCAGGGCGGTGGGGAGAGTGCTGTGGTGGTACGCGTAGCCGGCTCGGGTGAGGACGGTCGGGAGGACTCTGGTGCTGGTGAGGGCCTCGTGGGCGAAGCCGCCGAGGACCACCTTGAGCGCCAGCGCGGGGATCGGCATGATCGCCGGCCGGTGCAGCTGTCGGGCCAGCTCGCGGGTGAACTCGGCGTTCGTCACCGGGTTCGGCCCCACCACGTTGACCGGGCCGGAGATCTCGTCGTGGTCCAACAGGAAGCGGGTCGCGTCCAGCCAGTCCTCCATCGAGATCCACGGCAGCCACTGCCGGCCGCTACCCAGCCGGCCCGCGATGCCCAGCTTGAACGGCAGCAACTGCGGCTTGAGCAGACCACCGTCGCGGTGCAGCGGCAGGCCGGTACGCAGGCGCACGACGCGTACCCCGGCGTCCTCGGCCGGTCGGGTCGCGGCCTCCCACACCCGGCAGACGTCGGCCAGGAAGCCCTCACCGGCCGGCGCGTCCTCCTCGACCGCCCGGTCGCCGGTGTTGCCGTACCACCCCACGGCCGAGGAGTTGAGCAACACCCGCGGGCGGTCGCCGGCGGGAAGCCCGGCGACGGTGGTCGCCAGCGTCGTGGTGCTGTCCACCCGGCTGGTGCGGATCAACCGCCGGTAGTCGTCGTTCCAGCGCTTGTCGCCCACGCCCGCGCCGGCCAGGTTGACCACCGCGTCCGCCTCCGCGACCGCAGCCGGGTCGAGCTGCCCGGCGGCCGGGTCCCACTGCCGTTCGTCGGGGGTACGCGGCGGCCGCCGGACCAGCCGGGTGATCTGGTGTCCGTCGGCGGTCAGGCGATCGGCCAACCGGGTGCCGAGGAAGCCGGACGCGCCGGCCAGAAGGATCCGCATGCTCATATCTTCGGGTACGGGCGGCAGGTTGGATGCGTCGAGCCCGCGGACCACACGTTTCGCCGCCCGCTCACCCGGTTCCGCGACGTCCCCACCTCACCCGGAGGCCTGGCACGGTGGTCAGACCGCCGAGGCCGGACGCAGGTCGGCCAGGAGACGCTCCACGTCGGCGTACGCCTCGGCGTCGAGCGGCCCGAGCGCCAGGGTGGCCAGGTTCTCGTCGGCCTGCGCCACAGTGCGTAGGCCAGGGATCGGCACCGTACGCGGGCTGCGCGCCAACAGCCAGCCCAGCGCGCCCTGCGCGAGCGTCCGACCGTCGGCGGTGAGCGCCTCGCGGACCTGCTCGACCCGTGCCGCCCAGCGGGGCGTCGGCCGACCGTCGGTGAACCACTCCAGCCACTCCGGTGCCCGACCGCGTACGTCGTCCGCCCCGACCGCCCGGGTCGACCCGGTGAGCAACCCCATCGCCAGCGGGCCACGGTTGAGGCTGGCCAGGTCGTGGGTGTCGCAGACCGCCAGCACCGCCGCGTTGTCCCGCAGCACCGACTCGTCGTGCTGGATGGCGGCACAGTGCGGGCCGGCGGCCGCGAACGCCTCCGCCGAGGCCGGGTCGTCGGTGCTCCAGCCGTACGCCCGGATCTTGCCTTGGTCGACCAGGGCCTCCAGGGTGTCGACCAGATCGAGCGCGGCGGGCACCGGGAGCGCGTTGATGTGCAGTTGGTAGAGGTCGACGTGGTCGGTGCCGAGCCGGCGCAGCGAGTCTTCCAGGCTGCGTACCGCGAAGGCCGGGCTGGCGTCGGTGCCGAGCGCCCGCCGGGTCGCCTCCTCGCTGACGTTGCCGAACTTCGTGGCGATCACCACGTCGTCCCGTCGGCCGGCCAGGGCCCGCCCGAGGATCCGCTCGCTGTGCCCCGCGCCGTAGTTGCTGGCCGTGTCGAACAGGGTCACCCCGAGGTCGAGCGCACGGTGGATGGTGCGGATGGACTCGTCGTCGTCGACGTCGCCCCAGCCGAACGGCTGCCGGTCCGTACCCCAGAGAGGGCCACCGATGGCCCAGCACCCCATTCCGATCGCGCTCACCGTGATACCGCTGCGTCCCAACGTTCGTGTCGTCGTCATGCGGACCAGCCTCCAACCTGGAGCGCGCTCCAGGTCAAGCACTAGGATCGCGCGACATGAGCGGTTACGCCCCCTCGGAGGCCGCCCGCCGCAGCGGCTTCAGTCTGGACACCCTGCGGTACTACGAGAAGATCGGCCTGCTCGCCGACGTGGACCGGACGGCGGGCGGGCAGCGGGTCTTCACCGACGACGACCTCGGCTGGCTGGAGCTGTTCCGTTGCCTGCGCGACACCGGGATGCCGATCGCGCAGATGCGCCGCTACGCCCAACTGGCCCGCGAGGGTGAGCACACCGCCGACGAGCGTCGTGAGCTGCTGCAACACCACGCGGTACGCGTCGAGGAGCAGATGGACCTGCTCCAGCGCCAGTACGAGCACCTCCGGGAGAAGATCCGCTACTACGAGCGGCTGCCCGGCCCGTCGCCGTCATGACGGTGGCGGCGACCGGCCGTTGCGCCGACGTGGTGGTGTCCCGGGATCGGGGACCCCGCCGCATCGGCGATCCGGGTGTCGGTCACGGCTCAGCCGGGGCGTGGCGCGGTCAGGCCGAGCAGTTCCTCGGCGGTCCCGGGTCGACCGGTGAGCGCGTTCAGGGCGGAGACCAGCCGCTTCTCCTCGTAGCGGAAGTGCGACTGGAGCAGGGCGGCCAACCCGTCCAGCTCACCGCGCACCTGGTCGACCGGCACGGCGACGTCGCCGGCCAGTAACGCCTCGACCCGCCCCAGGATGCCCGCCACCACCTCGTGGTCGGTGATCAGGTTCGCGATCACCGGACGCAGTTCGGGGACCTGCTCGGCCAGCAACCGGAACGCGCCGGCGTCCTCACCGGTGTGGTGTCGTCCGAGCGCGGTGCAGAAGGCCAGGCAGTGCGCCCGCAGATCCCGGGACGGGGTGTCGAGGTCTGCCGTGAGACGGGCCAGTTCCGCGCTGAGCCAGAGGTGGATCTCGATCATCTGATTGCCGACAGCGGCGAGCCGGTCGGCCGGTGAACCATGTGGGTGCACGTAAACCCCATGCTGTCCCCGCGCCTCCATGTCCACGGCGGCCTTCGTGCCGGGTACACCGCGACGCTGCGCCGGAGTCTAGCCCGACCGGACCGGCCGGTGCCGCCCGGTCGCCGGGGCCCGTCGCTCAGGGAGCCGAGGGCCGTCGCTCAGGGAGCCGTCGGCTCGTCGCTCTCCGGGACGTCGTGCCAACGCGCACGCCAGGCCGCCTCGTGCGCCTCGTGGCTGGTCCGCTCCTGGAAGACAGCGGACCGCAGCGCGTGCCGGGACTGCGACATCACCAGCACCTCCACCGCCACCAGGCCCACACAGATCACCGCCGCGAGGGTGAGCGTGCCCAGCGCCGGCAGGTGCTGACAGATCGGGAGTGCGGCTGCGAGCGCCACTATGACGCCGACCCTGGTCCAGCTGACGGTGTGCAGGGTGCGCAGCTGGAACGCCAGGTTGACGGCGAAGTAGCAGATCAGTCCGCCGAAGAGCATCGGCACCGCCGGACCGTCGACCGCTTCGGCGATCCCGCCGGCCGGATCGGTGATCTTGTGCAGGATCTCCTCGTTGCCGATCGAGAAGAGGATCACGCCGGCGATCATCAGCAGGTAGAGATACGCGTACGCGTCGCGGGCCATGGCCACCCGGGGGGCGCCCTCCGCCGCGTGCAGGGCGATTCGGGCGGCCGGTCCGATGAAGTCGAAGTGCGCCCACCAGAGGGCGGCGGTGATCACGATGCCGAGTGCGGCGGCGGCCACCGCCGGCCAGGTGACCGGCTTGCCGAGCAGGTTGCCGCCCACCCCCGTGGAGATGATGGACTCACCCAGCGCGATGATCAGGATGAGGTCGTAACGCTCCGTCCAGTGTTCGGCGCTGGTCACCCCCCAGCCCCAGGTGCCGACGATGAAGCCGGTGGCGTACTGCACCACCACCACGGTGATCCACAGTCCGTCGCGGACCAGGGCGGCCTTGTCGGGGTCCCCGATCTGCGGCGGGATCAACGCGGCGGCCAGCAGCAGCACGATGCTCACCGCCAACTCCGGGGCGAAGCGCCGCAGCTGCCGGCGTTCCTGCGGGCTGTCCCGCACCACGTGCTGGTAGAGGATCATGTGGACGGCCCGGACCACGACGTAGCTGATGGCGACCAGCATCGGCCCGCCGGCGACGCCCGTCGGGTCGCTGAACGCCTGTGGCAGCCCCAACGCGAACGCGAACAGGGCGACCATCGCGATCACCATGAGCACCGGGACGTAGCCCTCGCCAAGCCGGACCCGGGTGGCGACCAGGCTGTGCACCACCCAGATCCACCAGAGCACGGCGAGCACCAGCCCGGCGTGCAGCAGTTGCCGGCCGGAGATGTTCGCGGCGGTCGCCCTGGTGATGATGAAGAACGAGAAGACGAACACCAGGTCGAAGAAGACCTCGAACTTGTCGACCCGGGCACCGGGAGCAATCGGGACGGCCGGTCCCAACTGCCCACGCCGCCGGTGACCGCCCACGCACCCACTCTGGCAGCGTCCGGGCAGGTCGGAGGGGCGAACAGCGATGGCGGGGGCATCCCGCGTTACCTCCGGCCCGGGCCGGGAAACCACCCGGACTGCCGCCTTGGCCAGCGGGCCGGTCGGTCCCACCCACCCCGGACAAGGATGGATCATGACCACGAACAAGCCGATCACCACCTCGTTCACCCATCACTCCACCGCCATGGATGTGATCAAGGGCGTCGACCTCGTCCGACGCCGGGCGATCGTGACCGGTGGGTCGTCCGGCATCGGCGTGGAGACCGCCCGTGCTTTGGCCAGCGCCGGAGCCGAGGTCACCCTGGCCGTCCGTAACCCCGACGCCGGGCAGAAGGCCGCCGACGACATCACCGGCACCACCGGCAACGACCGGGTCCTGGTCGCCCCGCTCGACCTCGCCGACCAGGGGTCGATCGCCGACTTCGTCGCCAACTGGGACGGCCCGCTGCACATCCTGGTCAACAACGCCGGCATCATGGCCGCGCCCCTGTCCCGTACCCCGCAGGGCTGGGAGATGCAGTTCGCCACCAACCACCTGGGGCACTTCGCGCTCGCCAACGGGCTCCGCCCGGCGCTCGCGGCCGGGGACGGGGCCCGGATCGTCTCGGTCAGCTCCGCCGCCCACCTGCGCTCACCGGTGGTCTTCGAGGACATCCAGTACGACAACCGGGAGTACGAGCCGTGGCAGGCGTACGGGCAGTCCAAGACGGCCAACGTGCTGTTCGCCGTGGAGGCGACCCGGCGCTGGTCCGACGACGGCATCTTCACCAACTCACTGATGCCCGGCGCGATCCGGACCAACCTGCAGCGCTACGTCAGCGAGGAGGAGCTGAACCGGTTGCGCAGCGGCAACGCGGCGGCCTGGAAGACAGTCGAGCAGGGTGCCGCCACCTCCGTCCTGGTCGCCGCGTCACCACTGCTCGACGAGGTGGGCGGGCGCTACTTCGAGGACTGCCAGGAGGCCGCCCCCGCCCAGCCGGGCCAGCGAACCGGGGTCGCTGACTACGCGCTGGACCCGGAGGCCGCCGAGCGGCTCTGGCAGGTCTCGACCGCGCTGCTCAAGAGCTGAGGCCGGAGACGGGAGAGGGCGCCCCGGTCGTCGACCGGGGCGCCCTCTCGGCGTTCGTGCGGGTGGATCAGGCCAGGCCCAGCTCCGACTCGAAGTTGCCGCCCTCAAGCCGCTCCTTGACCGCGGTCAGGAAGCGGGCCGCGTCGGCGCCGTCGATCAGGCGGTGGTCGTACGACATGGCCAGGTAGACCATCGACCGGACCGCGATGACCTCGCCCAGCTCCGGGTCGTTGACCACGACCGGACGCTTCACCACGGCACCCGTGCCGAGCATCGCCGACTGCGGCGACGGCACGATCGGGGTGTCGAAGAGCGCACCCCGGCTGCCGGTGTTGGTCAGCGTGAAGGTCGCCCCGGCCATCTCGTCCGGGGTGATCTTGTTGGCCCGGGTGCGCTCGGCCAGGTCGGCGATCCGCTTGGCGATGCCGCCCATGTTGAGGTCACCGGCGTTGTGGATGACCGGCACGAGCAGACCGCGCTCGGTGTCCACGGCGATGCCGAGGTGCTCGGCAGCCGGGTAGGTGATCGTGCCACCCTCCAGGTCCATGCTGGCCTGGATGATCGGGTGGGTCTGCAGCGCCTCGATGGCGGCGAGGGCGAAGAACGGCAGGAAGGACAGCTTCACGCCGTGCTTGGCCTGGAACGAGTCCTTGGCCTTCGTCCGCAGCTTGGCGACCTTGGTGACGTCGACCTCGACGACGGTGGTCAGCTGCGCCGTCTCGTGCAGCGACTGCTGCATCCGCTTGGCGATGGTCGCCCGGATCCGCGGCAGCTTCTCCGTGGTGCCCCGCTTCGCGCTGGGCTCCGGCTTGACGGCCGGCTTGGCCGGGGCCGCCGAAGGAGCGGCGGCCGGCGCGGCGGCGGGAGCGGCCTTCGCCTTCTCGGCAGCCTCCAGCACGTCCTGCTTGCGGATCCGGCCACCGACGCCGGTGCCGTTGAGCGCGGACAGGTCCACACCGTGCTCGGCGGCGAGCTTGCGCACCAGCGGGGTGACGTACCCGGCTGCCTCCTCGCCACCACCCTGAGCGGGGGCGGACGGACGCGGCGGCGTCGAGGTCGGCGCGGCGGGCTGCGCGGCCTGCTCGGTCTTCGCCGGCTGCGCCGAGCTCTCCGTCTCCGCGGCCGGCTCGTTGTACGACATGCCCGGCGTCGGCTCCTGGACCTTCGGCTCCGGCTTCGGCTCGGCCTTCGGCGCCGGCTTGGCCTCCGCCTGGGGCTCGGGCTTCGACTCGGGCTTCGCCTGCGCGGGAGCCCCGCCGGCCGCGCCGATGACCGCCAGGTCGGCGCCGACAGCGGCCGTCTCGTCCTCGGCGACCTTGATCTCCAGCACCGTGCCGGCGACCGGCGACGGGATCTCGGTGTCCACCTTGTCGGTGGAGACCTCCAGCAGCGGCTCGTCGACCTCGATGGTCTCGCCGACCTGCTTGAGCCAGCGGGTGACGGTGCCCTCGGTGACGCTCTCGCCCAGGGCCGGCATCTTCACCGCGGTGCCCTCGCCCGACGAGGCGGCGGCCGGAGCCGGCGCGTCCTCGGTCACGTCGTCCTGGACGACCTGGTCGGCGGTGCCCTCGGCGGCGGCCGTCGGCTCGGTGGCCGGCTCGACCGCCTCGGCCGGCGCCTGCTCCTGCGGGGCGGCCTCGCCGCCGCCGGCGGACTCGCCCTCACCGGCGATGACAGCGAGTTCGCTGCCGACCTCGGCGGTCTCGTCCTCGCCGACCACGATCCGGCTCAGCACGCCCGCCGCGGGCGACGGGATCTCGGTGTCGACCTTGTCGGTCGAGACCTCGAGCAGGGGCTCGTCGACCTCGACCGTGTCGCCCTCCTGCTTGAGCCAGCGCGTGACGGTGCCCTCGGTGACGCTCTCGCCGAGCCGGGGCATGGTGACCGATACCGGCATTTTCTGAGACTCCTTCATTCCCCTGGTGGGATCTTCGCCCGTCGCCGGACGCCGCGGTTGATTGTCAGGCGTGCGCGTGCAGCGGCTTGCCGGCGAGGGCCAGGTGCGCCTCGCCCAGGGCCTCGTTCTGGGTCGGGTGGGCGTGCACGAGCTGGGCGACCTCGGCCGGGTAGGCCTCCCAGTTGTAGATGAGCTGAGCCTCACCGATCAGCTCACCGACCCGGGCGCCGACCATGTGTACGCCGACGACCGGGCCGTCCTCCACCCGGACCAGCTTCACGAAGCCGGTGGTCTTGAGGATCTGGCTCTTGCCGTTGCCGCCCAGGTTGTAGTTGTACGACTTGACCTTGTCGGCGCCGTACTGCTCCTTGGCCTTCGCCTCGGTCAGGCCCACCGACGCCAACTCCGGGTCGCAGTAGGTGACACGCGGGATGCCCACCTCGTCGATCACGGCGGGAGTCTGCCCGGCGATCTCCTCGGCCACGAAGATGCCCTGCTGGAAGCCACGGTGCGCGAGCTGGAGGCCGGGCACGATGTCGCCGACCGCGTAGACGTTCGGCACGCTGGTGCGCAGCCGCTCGTCGGTCAGCACGTAGCCGCGGTCCATCTTGACGCCCTGCTCCTCGTACCCGAGGTCGGCGGTGTTCGGGCCGCGACCGACGGCGACCAGCAACAGCTCGGCCTCGACGGTCTCGCCGCCCTGGATGGTGAGCTTGACGCCGCTGTCGGTCTTCTCGACCTTCTCGAACGGCTTGCCGACCTTGAAGTTGATCTTCCGCTTGCGGAAGGCCCGCTCCAGCGCCTTCGACGACTCCTCGTCCTCGGCGGCGACCAGCCGGGGCAGCGCCTCGACGATCGTCACGTCCACACCGAAGGACTTCCACACGCTCGCGAACTCGACGCCGATCACGCCGCCACCGAGCACGATCACCGACGACGGCACTCGGTCCATGACGAGCGCGTGGTCACTGGTGATGATCCGCTCGCCGTCGACGTCCAGGCCGGGCAGGCTCTTCGCGTACGAGCCGGAGGCCAGCACGATGTTGCGGCCGGTGTAACGCTTGCCGTCCACCTCGACCACGTTCTTGTCGACCAGCTTGCCGTGGCCCTCGACGATGGTGATCGACTTGTTGCCCTTCAACATGCCCTGCAGGCCCTTGTACAGGCGGGCGATCACGCCGTCCTTGTACGAGTTGACCCCGGCCATGTCGATGCCGATCAGCTCGGCCTTCACGCCGAACTGCTCCGACTCGCGAGCCTGGTCGGCGATCTCCGCCGCGTGCAGCAGGGCCTTCGTCGGGATACAGCCGTTGTGCAGGCAGGTGCCGCCGAGCTTGCCCTTCTCGACCAGCGCGACCTTCAGGCCCAGCTGGACGGCGCGCAGCGCGGTCGCGTAGCCGCCGCTGCCACCTCCGAGAATGACGATGTCGAAGGTCGCTTCGTTCGGCTCGCTCACGTCCAACTCCCAGGTCGCGTCGCTGCATCGGGGGTCACGGGGTTGTAACACGGACACACCCCACCTCGGTCATCTTGTCACCACTGGGCACAGGGTGCGTACCGAGGTGCCCAACGACACGTCATCGACACGTACCCTTGGCACCGTTGTCGATGACATACAGCTGGGGGAGAGAACCGGTGGGGTTGTTCCGGCGCCGCAAACAGACGGCTGTGCCGAGCCATGACCGTGCCGCCGACCGCGGCGATCTGGACCATCTCGAGAACTTCATCCGGAGTCGACGCGGCGTCGAGGCGTTCATCGAGCCCAGGACGACGGTGACCGAGACCACCGTCATCCTGATCGCCGACGACGGAGAGTGGACCCGTCGGCGCATCGACGGCCCGGACGGCGCGCGGCGCTTCGCGTACCGGATGGGCATCCCGGTCTACGACGTGCGACTGATGGGCTACCCGCAGCGAATGCGCGACTTCAACGAGCGCCGCAAACGTCGCCCCGAGCTCTACTGACAGCGAGGGCCCCCGGCGTCGACCGGGGGCCCTCGCTGTCGGGTCCGTCAGCCGTTGGCGGCGACGTCCTCGACGAGCTGCACCAGGGTACGGACCGGGACGCCGGTGCCGCCCTTGGTCCAGTAGCCGGTCGGCTCACCGGAGTGGTAGCCCGGCCCGGCGATGTCGATGTGCGCCCAGGCCACGTCGTCGGTGACGAACTCGCGCAGGAACACGCCGCCCTGCAGCATGTGACCGGCCCGGTCCATCCCGGCGTTGACCTGCGAGATGTCCGCCACGTCGGACTCCATGCCCTTGCGTACGTCATCCGGCAGCGGCATCGGCCAGGCCGGCTCGCCGACTGCGTCCCCGACCGTCTGGACCCGCTCGCACAGCTCCGGGGTGCCCATCACGCCGGCCATCCGCTTACCCAGCGCGATGACCTGACCACCGGTGAGGGTGGAGGTCTCGAACAGGTAGTCGGTGCCGTCGGCGCAGGCGCGGGCCATGGCGTCGCCCAGCACCATGCGGCCCTCGGCGTCGGTGTTGAGCACCTCGACCCGCTTGCCGTTGAACATCGTGATCACGTCGCCCGGGCGGTAGCTGGTGCCCGACGGCATGTTCTCGGCCATCGGCAGGTAGGCGCTGACCGCCACCGACGGCTTCAGCGCGGCGATCGCCAGCATGGCCGCGCCGACCGCGGCGGCACCCGCCATGTCGGACTTCATCTCCCACATGCCCTGCGCCGGCTTGATCGAGATGCCGCCGGTGTCGAAGGTGATGCCCTTGCCGACCAGCGCGACCCGCTTGCCGTTGCCACCGCTCTGCGGGGTGTAGGTGAGCTTCACCAGCCGCGGCGGAGCCTCCGAGCCCTGCCCGACCGCGACGATGCCGCCGTACCCGCCGGCGACGAGCGCCGCCTCGTCCAGCACCTCGACGTCGAGACCCGCCGCACGGGCGGCGTCGGCGACCGCGTCGGCGAACGACGGCGGACGCAGCTCGTTCGGCGCGGTGTTCACCCAGTCCCGGCTGGTGCGGACCGCGCCCGCCACCGCCTCGGCCCGGGTGACCTCCGCCCGGGCGCCCGCGTCGCCGGCGTCCGGCACCGCGATGAGCACCTCGGCCACCGGCTCCCGCCGGGTCGGCTGGGGACGGGTCTTGTAACCGGCGAACCGGTACCCGCCGAGCAGCGCGCCCTCGGCGACCGCGCGCAGCTCCGCCGTCGCGTCCGCGTCGTCCGGCAGCGGCAGGGCCAGGGCGACCTTCGGCGCGCCGGCCAGGGCCCGCACCGCCGCGCCGGCGGCCCGACGCAGCGTCTCCGGGGCCGGGGCGGCGCCCGACGGCTCCGGACCGAGCCCGACCGCGACGACCAGCGGGGCGGTCACGGTGCCCAACGTGGCCAGCTTGACGACCTCACCCGGCCCGCCCGTCGCGCCGAGCAGCGCGAGGGTCTCGGTCAGCTTGCCGTCGAACGCGGCGGCGATGCTCTCCGCGCCACTGGCGAGCAGCAGGGTGCCGGCGAGGCCGCTGGTGGCGTCCTGCTCTCCGGTCTGGCTGTGCAGGCCGATGACGATCGCGTCGACGGCGAGCTCGGCCGGGTCGGTGTCGACCAGGCTCAGGTTGGTGGTGCGGGGTGATGTCACTGAAGCTACTCCGGGCGGGCCGGGCCGGTCGCGGCGTCGCGTACCGGCGGTGAAGGTCTCCGGCGGAACCTACCCGCCGGACGTGATGGTTGTCCCGCCGACAGCGTCAGCGGGCTCCCGCCGATGCTAACCAGCCACGTTGTCCCCGGTAAGTTGCCACCCATGACCGACGTGACCTCCGCCGCCGCCGCGACCCGGCTGCGACGTTCCCCGCTGCACGAGCGGCACACCGCCGCCGGCGCCAAGTTCGCACCCTTCGGCGGTTGGGAGATGCCGCTGGAGTACGCCGGCGGTGGCGTGCTCAAGGAGCACACAGCGGTCCGGACGGCGGTCGGGGTCTTCGACGTGTCGCACCTGGGCAAGGCCCGGGTGACCGGGCCCGGAGCGGCCGACTTCGTCAACGCCTGCCTCAGCAACGACCTGGGCCGGATCGGCCCCGGGCGGGCGCAGTACACGCTCTGCTGCGACGACGCCACCGGCGGCGTGGTGGACGACATCATCGCCTACCTGTACGCCGACGACCACGTCTTCCTCATCCCGAACGCCGCGAACACCGCCGAGGTGGTGCGCCGGTTGCGCGCCGCCGCGCCCGCGCAGGTCACCGTCACCGACGAGCACGAGGCGTACGCCGTGCTGGCCGTGCAGGGCCCCCGCTCGGCGGAGCTGCTGGCCGCCCTCGGTCTGCCCACCGAGCATGGCTACATGAGCTTCTCCGCCGCGAGCCTGGCCGGGGTGGAGTTGACCGTCTGCCGCACCGGCTACACGGGCGAGCTGGGCTACGAGCTGGTGGTGCCGGCCGAGCACGCGGTGGCCGTCTGGGACGCGCTGTTCGCCGCCGGTGCCGCGTTCGAGCTGCGCGCCTGCGGCCTGGCCGCGCGGGACACACTGCGTACCGAGATGGGCTACCCGCTCCACGGGCAGGATCTCTCCCTGGACATCAGCCCGGTGCAGGCCCGCTCCGGCTGGGCGGTCGGTTGGGGCAAGCCGGCCTTCTGGGGCCGCGACGCGCTGCTCGCCGAGAAGGCCGCCGGCCCCCGGCGTACGCTGCGCGGCCTGGTGGCCGTCGACCGGGCCATTCCGCGTCCGGGAATGACCCTGCACGTCGGCGACCGGCAGGTCGGCGAGGTGACCAGTGGCACCTTCAGCCCGACGAGGAAGCAGGGCATCGCACTGGCCCTCGTGGACACCGACGCCAACCTGACCGACGGCGACGAGGTCGAGATCGACATCCGGGGCCGCCGAGCGCCCCTGACCCTGACCAAGCCCCCCTTCGTAACCCCCTCAGTGCGCTAAACCCCTGCCCCTGCCCCGGTGATCAAGAGCTTTGCGTCAGATTCAGACGGGATTCTGACGCGAACCTCTTGATCACTGGGCAACCGGTCAGGGGGTGGGGGGTTCGCCGGAGTCCAGGACCGCCTGGGTCCAGCCGCCCTGGATGACGCCGGTGGCGTCCAGGACCGCCCAGTCGACGACGTCGGTCGCCTCCACCACCACGGGTGCGCCGATCCGAACGCTTTCGTCGGTGGCGGCGTCGCTGGCGCTCACGCCGACGATCCGCTCCGGCGCCTCCCAGGACGTCACGCCCGCCCAGACGTACTCCGGGCCGTCGTCGCCCGGCAGGCCGTACTTGACCACCAACTGCGACTCCGCGGGCAGTTGTCCGGCGACGAACCGGGCGCGCGCGTCACCCAGCGCGGCGCGGGCGGTGGCGACCGCCTGACTCATCGCGTCACCCGACCGGGCGTAGCGCACGTCCGGCTGGATCCCGGAGAACAGGGTCGCGCAGGCGGCCGCGTAGTAGCGCCCGTCCGGGCCCGGGTGACCGGCCGGCGGGCGCAGGCTGAGGAACGAGTCGGCCTCCGGGTCGGTCGCCGGGTCCAGCTCCAGGCGCAGCAGCACCGGTGCTGTCGCGCCGTGCTGTTCCGGGTTGCCGTACGCCACGGCGATGTCGTGCCCGGTGACGGTGGCGAGCACCGGCAACTGCACGAACGCCGGAACCTCCTCGCCGGTGAGCCCGTCGGTCCAGTCCCGCAGCAGGCGGCGGGCCGCTCCGGTCATCACCGCACCCCAGGCGCGGGTGAGGTGGTCCGGAACCCCCTGGGTCTGCAACTCCAGCAACCCGAAGCGCCGCAGGCCCTTGGTGGTGAACCACAGCCCCTCGGTGTCGGACGAGTACGGCACCAGCACCCAGTCGACCAGCCGGATCCGGCCCTGCTCGTCGGGGAGCGAGCGCAACGCGGTCGCCGGGTCGAGGAACTGCAGACCGAAGACGTCCACCACGTCGCCGTCGTAGGATTCCGCCACGGCGGCCGCTACCGCGCGGGCCGCCCACTCGTGCGCGGGCGGCCAACCCGGCCGGTACTCGGCCTGGACGACCACCAGGTGGGTAGCGGCGGCCAGCCGGGCCAACTGTTCCTCGGTGGCGCCGAACGCGGTGAGCAGGTCCGGCGGCAGCTCCGGGAACTCGCTGATCGGCCGGGTGTCGACGCTCATCAGCGGGCTGTCGAGCATCTGCCGGGCCAACCCGTGCACCGGCTCGGCCAGTCGGCCGGTCAGCGCCGCCACCGCGGTCTTCGCGCTGACCTTCGGCAGCCCCGTCATCGGCACCAGGTAGGTCGCGCTGAGCGACTCCGGCACCGGTACGGGCAGGAAGTCGTCAGTGATGAGCATGGGGTTCCCCCGGTGGCCGTGCCGGTGCTGTCGAGCCGAACGCTACCCGGCCGGTCGTGCCCGGTTCAGCCGGACAGCACCAGACCCAGGTAGACCAGCGTGGTGACCACCTCGACCGTCGCGCCGAGGACGTCGCCGGTGATCCCACCGAGCCGGCGTACCACGTGTGCCAGCAGCGGCGCCGCGACGGCGAGCGCGGCGACGACGGCCAGCGGCCCCTGCCACGGGCGGTCGGGCACGGCGGGCACCGCCAGCAGCGCGACGGCGACCGCGCCGACGGCCAGGGCGACCGGGCCGACGGTGCCGGCCACGAGCGCGCCGAGCCCGTCCGGCCGGGCCGCCGGAACGCCCCGCCGGCAGGCCACCGTGGCGCCGAACCGTCCGGCGGCGGTCGCCGTGACCACCGCCGCGACGCACGCCGGCCAGGACCGTCCGGCCAGGTCGGCGAGCGCCGCCGCCTGCACCAGGAGTACGACCACCAGGGCGACCACTCCGAACGGGCCGACGTCCGGCTTCTTCATGATCTCCAGGGCGGCTGCGCCCCGCCGGTACGAGCCGAGCGCGTCCACGGTGTCGGCGAGCCCGTCCAGGTGCAACCCTCGGGTGAGCAGCGCGGCGGCGCCGACCGTCACACCGGCGGCCACCAGTGGTGGAGCGAACGCGCCGCTCAGCAGCAGCACCCCGGCCAGCAGCGCGCCGAGCAGCGCGCCGACCGCCGGCGCGAGGGCCATCGCGGTGCCGGCGACCGGGCGGTCGATCCGTCCGGCCCGCACCGGCACCGTGGTGAACGTGGTGACCGCCAGTCGGGCTCCGGCGAGGAGCCGCGACTCAGCCGGCACGCCAGCCCGACGCCGGCTGGTCGTCCACCCCGGTGCTGGCCGGACCCGGGCCGGCCGGTTCCGGCTCGGCGAAGTCGGGCTCGGTGCCGTCCGGGTCGCTGTTGCCCGTGTCGAGGTAGCTCGGCTCGTCGATGGTCGGGACCGCTCCGCCGGTCGGGGTCGGCTCGTCGCCGCCTCCGAGTGACGGGTGCACCGGCAGCGCGGCGGACAACGCCAGCACCGAACGCAGCAGCGGCAGCGCGACCAGCGCGTTGGCGCCCTCGCCCAGATCCAGCCGCAGGTCGAGCAGCGGGGTGAGACCCAACACGTCGGCGGCGAGCCGTACCGCCGGGTGCCCTCCGTGGTCGGCGAGCAGGCACCAGTGCCGTGCCTGCCCGGCCAGGTCGCGGCTGACCATGCCGGCGGCCACGCCGACCGGCCCGTCGAGCAGCACCGGCACCCGGCGGGCGGTGGCACCGAGCAGCACACCGGTGGCCACCGCCACGTCGCCGCCGCCCAACTCGGCAAGGATGTCCTTCGCGCCGCGCGACGAGCGGCGGGTGCGGTGCAGGGCGTCGCGCACGGCCGCGCAGCGGACCATCCACGCCGCGTCGTCGATCTCGCCGGTGTCGGTGATCACCCGGCCCAGCACGGTCGGCGGCTCCGCGCCGGCGGTCGCCGCGAGCACCGCCGCGGCCGCCGCCTCGGTGCCGGCTCCGCAAGCCCCCAGGACCAGCAGCTGTACGCCGGCGTCGGCCGCCTGTTCGGCCAACCGCCAGCCGTAGCGCAGCGCGGACTCGACCTGGTCGAGCGTCAACGCCGGCTCGGTCTCCATCGCCGCGGACGCAGGGACGTCGACCACCTGCAGGCTCGCGCCGTTCTCGGCGGCCAACCGCGCCAACACGCCCTGGCCGGCGCGGGCCTGCGCGGCCCGGCGCGCCGACTCACCGGCGACGGCGCCGGCCGACCCTCCGCCGGCGTGGTCGCCGTGCAGCAGCAGCACCCGCACCGAGCCCCACGCCTGCGGGGTCGGGGTGCCCTGGGTGGCGGCGGCGAACCCGACCACCCGGTCCAGCACGCCCAGCCCGGCGCCCGGTACGTCCAGCGTGGCCAGCCGGTCCACCGCCTGCGGGCCCGCGTACTCGTCGGGCATCGGAAGCTCCATGCCCGGCTGAATGACCAGCCCGGTGGCCACCATCGGCAGCGCCATGGTGGGCGCGGCCCAGGGGTTGCCCGGCTCCTGGTTGGGTGCGGGCGGCGGCGTGTGGGTCAACACGTCGGGCAGTTGCACCTCGGGGATGCCCTCGGCGTCGGCCAGGGTCGCCACGACCGGTGCGGTGGCCGGTGCGGCCGTTTCCGCCAATGCGGCGGTGCTGGCGGAGGCCGCCGGTGCGGCGGTGCTGGCGGAGGCCGCCGGTGCGGCAGTGCTGGCGGAGGCCGCCGGTGCGGCGGCGGGCTTCAGCCAGACCGGCTGGCCGGCGACGACCAGCACCACCGCGTCGCAGGCGTCCGCGACCGCGCGGTTGGCCGCGCCCAACGCGTCGGTGAACGCCCGCCCCAGCGGGGTGGTCGGCACCAGCGACAGCCCCACCTCGGGGCTCACCAGCACCACCCGCGCCGAGCAGGCGCGCAGCGCGTCGGCCAGCTCGGCGATCGTCGCCACGTCGTCGGCGGGCTGGTGGTCCGGGTCGAGCAGCACCGTCACCCAGCCGCCCAGGTCGTCGACGAGCAGCGTCTCGTTGGGCTCCGCGGACGCGAGCACGTCGGCCAACCGGCGTGGGTCCTCGGTGGTCTCCTCGGTGGTCCAACTGCCCGGCCGGCGGGCGCGGTGCGCCGCCAACCGGGTCGCCCACTCGGTGTCCTCCGGGTCGCCCTCGGGCGCGGTGGCGACATAGCGGACCACCGGCGCGTCGGTGACCAGGGACTCGGCGAACTCGGACTTGCCAGACCGGATACCGCCGAGCACCAGGACCGTGTTCCACCCCTGTACGGACATGCCCGTACCTTAGTTCTCATCCATCGGGGCTGGGCACGTCGCCCCAACCCTGCCGAAGATCAAAGCCCGTTCCGCAACCATTGCGGGAAAGCGTCCATTTTCCTTCCCGGCACGCGGGGCGACCCCGGGCCGCTTCACCCGCCGCCGCTGGCAATCTTGGACACTTACCGTTAGCGCGTAACGGAAAGTGTCCAAGATCTACCCTGCCAACTCACGCGAGGTCGCGCGCCTCCGGCGCGGGCGGCGATGATCAGTCGCAGTGTTCGAAGCCGCTGCCGTAGCTGGCCCCGCCGGTCGCGCCGCCCCACTTCACGCACGTCCCGGCGGCACTGGCCTTCACCGGTCCGGCGTAGTAGTCGAAGGACCCGCTGTCGGTGCTCCGGGCCCGCCCCTGCACCTCCAGGTACGCGGACGCCGCCGACTTCGTCCCGACCGCGGTGTCCTTGAGGGTGACCACGCAGTTGGTGCCGGTGCCCGAGTGGTACGTCAGGAAGACCCGGCCCTTGCGCTGCCCGTCGGTACCGGTCAGCGTCGCCGAGTCGATCACCTGGTAGCCGCTGCCGCACGCCTGCGCCGCGGTGTACGGGTTGGGCCGGCCGGACGGGGTGCGGCTGGGCGTCGGTCGGCTGCTGGTCGTACCGGTCGGCGTGGCGCCCGGCGCGCCGACGGTCCGGCTCGGCCCGCCGCTGGCCGTCGCGTCGGCCGGGGATCCGGTCGGCTCGGCCGTCGCGGTGCGGGTGGCGCCCGGCGTACCGCTGGGTCGGGGCCCGGTCGTGGTCGCCTGCCCGGGCGGCAGCTGTGCGCCGCTGCCCGCGGCGGACTCGCCGGCCAGCACGGGTGGCTGGTCCGCGGACCCCGGCTTCGTCTCGGGCCGGAGCGCCACCACGGCCACCGCGACGACAAGCGCGACGAGGACGACAGCACCGGCCCCGACCAGCAGTGGACGGCGTCGGCTCACCGGCCCGACCCCGATCGCGTCCTCCCGGGTCGGCTTCGGCTCAGTCGTCGCTTCGACCGCGACGGCCGCCGGTGGGCGTAGAGCGGCGGGCCCCGCCGACACCGACCCGGCGGGCGGCGTCGCCGCGGCCGACGATCCGGCAGCCAGGCTGCCCGGCGACCCGGAGCCCAGGCCGACCGGCGATCCGGCAGCCAGGCTGTCCGGCGATCCGGAAGCCAAGCCGGCGGGAGTGGCGGGGGCCGGGCCGGCCGGCGGCGCGAGGGCCGGGATGGCAGGCGAGGCGGCAGCAGGGACCCCCGGGGTGGGAGCGGCCAACGCCCACGGTGGGCGGGCCGAGACCGGGATGCTCGCCAGCGTCGAGTCGCGGGCGTCGGCGGCGGCCGCCGCCAGCTCGGCAGCGCTGCCGAACCGGTCCTCGGGCCGCTTGCCCAGCGCGCGAGCCACCACGGCGACGACCGCCGGCGGGGTGCCCGGCGGCAGTGGGGGAGGCTCCTCCTGGGTGTGCCGCAACGCCACCGCGAGCGGGTTGTCGCCGTGGAACGGCGGCTGCCCGGCCAGGCAGAAGTACGCCACCGCGCCGAGCGCGTAGACGTCGGTGGCGGCCGAGACGGGCTGCCCGGTGGCCTGCTCCGGGGACATGTACGAGGCGGTGCCGAGCACCATGTTCGCGGCGGTCAGCCCGGCCATGTCGCGGGACCGGGCGATGCCGAAGTCGACCAGCACCACGGTGCCGTCGGCCTTCACCAGGAGGTTGCCCGGCTTCACGTCCCGGTGCACGATGCCGGCGAGGTGCGCGGTGTGCAGCGCGTCGGCGGCCTGGGCCAGCACCGACATGGCGGTGGCGGCGTCCAACCGCCCCGCCGCGCGTACCCGGGCGGACAACGGTTCACCCTCGACGTACTCCATCACCAGGTAGTCGACCTGGCTGCCGTCGGCGAGGACGGCCTGCCCCACGTCGTGCACCGGAACCACGCCGGGGTGCCGCAGCGCCGCCAGCATCCGCGCCTCGGCCCGGAACCGGGCGGTGAACTCCTGATCGGCGACCAGCGACGGCAGCAGCACCTTCACCGCCACCTCGCGTTCCAGCAGCACGTCCGTGCCGCGCCAGACCGCGCCCATCCCGCCCGTCGCCACCCGCTCGCCCAGCCGGTACCGGTCGCCGAGCAGCACTCCCCGAGTCAACACCGGGCCACCGTACCGGTCGCGCTCGATCGAATTGATCCACCTGCCGGGTCCTGGCGGGGGCAGCGAGGGGCCGTTGCGCGCCGGGCCGACTACGCTGGCGGGGGTTCGTCCCACGGGGACTTCAGCGGCGAGGGGAGACGCGGCATGGCGTGGAGCTGGCGGTACGAGGGCACGGACGGTCAGACGGTCGAGGGACCGGCGGAGTCGTTCGGCAGCCAGGCCGACGCCGAATCCTGGATCGGTCAGACCTGGCGGGAACTCGCGACGTCCGGCGTCACCTCGGTCGCGCTCGTCGAGGACGACCGGGTGGAATACCGGATGAGCCTGCTGCCCACGGCCGAGTGATGGCCTACGACCGGCCGGGCACCGACGGGCTGGTCCTCGGCGTGCCCAAGGCGGCGTTCCGGCCCAGCCCGATCTTCCTCGGCCTGGTCGCCCTCTTCGCGGTCAGCGGGGTGCTGGCCTGGAACGGTTACGGCAACGCCCGGTTCAACGTGTTCCTCTTCGTGGTGTCCGGCTGGCTGGTGTCGCTGTGCCTGCACGAGTACGCCCACGCGGTGGTGGCCTACCGGGCCGGCGACCGGGACATCGCCCACCGGGGCTACCTGACGCTCAACCCGTTGAAGTACACCCACCCACTGCTGTCGATCGTGCTGCCGGTGGTGGTGTTGCTGCTCGGCGGCATCGGCCTGCCCGGCGGCGCGGTCTGGGTGGACCGGCACTCCATCCCGGGTCGACTGCGGCACACGCTGGTCAGCCTCGCCGGCCCGGCGACCAACGTGCTGTTCATGCTGGTGCTGGTGGTGGCGGTACGACTGGGCACCCAGTCGGGTGGCCCGGTGGAGTTCTGGGCCGGGGTGGCGTTGCTCGCCTTCCTCCAGCTCACCGCCAGCGTGCTCAACCTGCTGCCGGTGCCCGGTCTGGACGGCGGCAACATGATCCAGCCGTGGCTCAACCCGCAGTGGCGCAGGATGTACGACCTGTTCGCCCCGTACGGCTTCATCCTGCTCTTCGCGCTGCTGTGGAACCCGCGTATCGGCGGCTGGTTCTTCGACGCGGTCTTCGCGGTCGGTGACCTGCTCGGTCTGCCGTCGTGGCTCTACGCCACCGGCCTGGACCTGATCCGCTTCTGGCAGAGCTGACCTGACCCGGGCCGGTTCGAAGCTGAGCTGAGCTGACCCGGCCCGGCCGGCGCGACGATTCGCGCCAGCCGGGCCGGTACGGCGTCAGGGACGCTGCGCGGGGGACTCGGTCTTCGCCGGGTCCCGCTCGGTGACCGGCTCGACGATCTCGTCGATCGCCTTGAGCAGCTCGGCGTCGAGCTTCACCCCGGCCGCCTTCACGTTGTCGTGCACCTGCTCGGGGCGGGACGCGCCGATGATCGCCGACGAGACGTTCGGGTTCTGCAGGACCCACGCCACCGCGAGCTGGGCCATGCTGAGCCCGGCCTGCTCCGCGAGGGGCTTGAGCCGCTGCACCCGGGTGAGCACGTCGTCGTTCATGAACCGGGAGATGAAGCCCGCGCCGGACTTCTCGTCGGTGGCGCGGGAACCGGCCGGCGGCGGCTGACCCGGCAGGTACTTGCCGGAGAGCACACCCTGCGCCATCGGCGACCAGACGATCTGCCCGATGCCCAGCTCCTCGCTGGCCGGCACGACCTCGGTCTCGATGACCCGCCACAGCATCGAGTACTGGGGTTGGTTGGAGACCAGCGGGATGTGCAGCTCCCGGGCGAGCGGGTGGGCGGCGCGCAGCTGCTCGGCGGTCCACTCGGAGACGCCGATGTAGTGCGCCTTGCCGGAGTGCACGACGTCGGCGAACGCCTCCATCGTCTCTTCCAGCGGGGTGCTGTAGTCGTACCGGTGGGCCTGGTAGAGGTCCACGTAGTCGGTGCGCAGCCGGCGCAGCGAGCCGTTGATCGACTCCATGATGTGCTTGCGGGACAGGCCACGGTCGTTGCGGCCCGGCCCGGTCGGCCAGTAGACCTTCGTGAAGATCTCCAGCCCCTCGCGGCGCTCGTTCTGCAACGCCCGGCCGAGCACGTCCTCGGCCCGGGTGCCGGCGTACACGTCGGCGGTGTCGAAGGTGGTGATTCCCGCGTCGAGGGCGGCGCGGACGCAGGCGAACGCGGCGTCCTCCTCGACCTGGGAACCGTGGGTGATCCAGTTGCCGTACGAGATTTCGCTGACCAGCAGGCCGGAACGGCCCAGGTGTCGGAATTCCATGTACCGACCCTAACTCCGCTAGATCACCAACGTCGACCGGCCACTCACAGCACGGGATTGGCGTCGATGAGTAGCCGGTCGATCTCTGCCAGCACCTCCGCGCGGTCGCGGTGCACCGGATCGATCAGTGCCGCGCCGCGCCGGTCCAGCGCACCCCACCGCCCGGTCTCGTTTGCGATCAGGAACGCCACCGGGTGGATGACCAGCGTCGGATGCGCCGGGGGAACGAGCACCGTGCCGGTGCGGTCCACCACGCCGCGCCGTCCGGCCACGTCGACAACCGCGAGGCCCTCCTCGGTGAAACCGTCGACCTGCTGGCCGTCGGCCAACTCGGTGACGAACCCGTGGTAGCGCGTGGGCACGACGATCCGGCCGGTCCGGTCGACCGCCCCCCACCCCTCGCGCCGGACCGCGGCCAACCCACGGCGGAACGGCCGTACCTCGGCGAAGTTGGGTGCCACCTGCACCGTGCCGGTCGCGTCGATCGCGGTCCAGCCGCCGTCGCCGACCACCCAGGCCAACCCGTCGCTGAACGGGTGCGCCGCCCGGAAGGACGGCGGGATCACCGTCGTACCCAGCAGGTTGATCAGCGACCACCGGTCGGTGTCCGGACGGCGTACCCAGGCCAGCCCGTCGTGGAACGGTTGCACCTCGGCGTACCGGGCGGGGACGACAAGGTCGCCGTCCGGGCCGGTGTAACCCCACAGCTGCCCGTCGCGCTCCGGCAGCGGGGGCCGGTCGCGGTCGAGCACCTCGTCACGACCCCGGGGGTACGGCCCGAAGCCACCCGCCGAGGCCCGGACGCTGACCGCGTCGAGCGCCACCCGGATCCGCCCCAGCAGTTCGGGGTCGCCGGCGCCGCGCAGGTCAAGCGCGTCCTCGAAGTGCTCGCAGGCCTCCATGAGCCGTCCCTGGTCGTAACACGACCGCCCGGCGTGCTCGTGCAGCGCGGCCCGCAGCCGGTCGGGTAGCTCGACCGAGTTGGCCTGGGCGAAGAGCTGGTCGGCCTCGGCGAAGTCGCCGCGCCAGCGCAGGACGTGGGCCAACCGGGCCTGGGCCAGCGCGGTCCGGCGCAACTCGCCGGTCGCCTCGGCGTAGGTGAGGGCCAGCCGACCGTCGGCCAGCGCGTCGTCCAGGTCGCCCAGGATCCGCGAGGTCACCGCCCGGAGGCTGAGCAGCCGGGCGCGGGCGCGGTTGTCGACCGCCGAACCCAGCTTCTCGGTCAGTCGTCGCCGGATGGCCCGCAGGTCGTCCGGTTCCGTCAACTCCTCGCGCAGCGTGACCGGGTCCAACCGCCAGCGGTACGCCGCGAGGACCTGCTCCGGGTCACCCGGGTCGGCCAGCGATGGGCGGGCGGCCACCGGAGCGGCCTCGACGGGCGGTGCGGACACCGGCGCGTCGTCCCCGCCGCTCCTGGGGCCGGGAACGGCCGTGGCAGGCGGCGCGGAGATCGGCACGGGTGGCGCGGAGGTCGGCGCCACGGACATGGGCGGTGCGGAGACGGGCGGTGCCGAAACCGGGGCTGCCGAGTCTGGTTCTGCGGCAGCCGGTGGTGCCGAGACCGGCTCCGCGGCGGCCGGTGGTGCGGAGACGGGTGCTGTGGGCGTCGGCAGGGGTGGTGCGGAGGTCGGCAGCACCGACGCGGGCGGTGCGGAGACGGGCGGTGCGGAGACCGGTGTCGCCGGCACGGGCGCGGGGGAGACGGGCGGTGCGGAGACGGGTGCCGTGAAGGCCGGCGCGGGTGGCGCGGACACGGGTTCTACGGGAACCGGGGGCGCGGACACGGGTGCTGTTAAGGCCGGCGCGGGTGGCGCGGACACGGGTTCCACCGAGGTCGGCGGCGCGGGCGGCGCGGAGACGGGTGCTGTGGCGGCCGGCTGTGTGGGCGCAGGGAGTGCGGAGACTGATGCGGGCGGCGCGGCGACGGGTGGCGCGGAGACGGGTTCGTCCAGGTCGTCGTCCGTCGTCTCGGGTCGCCAGACGTCCGCCGGTCCGGTGCTGCTCGGGCCGTCCACACCATCCCACGGGTACTCGTGCGGGGCGGCCACCTCGTCGACCGGCCGCTGCTCGACCGCGTCGGCGTCCTCGACGGGCGTGACCTGCTCGTGGTCGGCGTCGGCTGCGGGCTGGTGGTGCGGCGTCACCTCGGCGGGTACGCCGGAGACCGGCCGGTCGCCGTCCGCCATGGCCCATTCGATGGGCGGCGGTGTGTCGCCAGCGGATTCGTCCGCCCAGCTGGGTGCGCCGCCGGCGGTCGGCTCGGCCGGCGGCGCGGAGACCGGCCCGGGTTCATCGGTCGAGGTCGACCCGCCGGTGGGCTCGTCGGTCGGATGGCCGGGGGACGTCGGTGCCGACATGTCCCGGTCCGTCGTGTCCGACGCGGTGGCGAGGCCGAGGTCGTCGGCCGTCGACTCGTCGTCGGACGACCGCCGGTCCGACGACGGCCGGTTCTGCTCGGGCTCGGCCGGCTGAGCGGGGCTGAACCAGGCGTCCGGCCCGCGGGTGCCCGGAACCTCGTCCGGCTCCCGAAGGGGTGCCACCGGCTCTTCCGAGGGCGGCGGGGGCACGTAGCGGCGCGGCGTGCCGGGGGCCGGCGGAAGCGTCAGTTCGACGTCCTCCACCGGGGAATTCTGGGCCGCCGCCGTCGGAATCGGCGCGGGTCGGCCGGCCGGTGGGTCCTGGACCTGCCAGGCGGGCGGCGGTGCGACCGGCGGACGGGTGTCCGCCGCCGGGGCTGGCCGTTCCGCCGCTGTCGGCCCGTGCGGAGCGACGGGCCGCTCCGGCGAGGTCGGCCACTGCCGCGAGTCGCGCCGCTCCGGCGGGTACGGGCGCTCCTGGGTGTGCGGGCGCTGCGGCGAGTCCGGCTGTGCGGCCGCGTGTGAGCGCTGCGCCGAGTCGGGCCGTTCCGGCGAGTACGGGCGTTCGGGTGACGGCGGGCGTTCCGCGGAGTGGGTGAAGTCCGGCGGGGCCGGGCGGCGATCGGTCGGCGTGCTCCCGCCCGCCAGATCGCCAGCCCGTCGACGATCCGGGCCCGGCTCCTGGCCGCGCCGCTCGACCGGGCGGTCGCCGACGTCCGGGCCGAGGTAACGCGGCGGCGGTGTCGGATGCGGCCGGTCAGCCGCCGCCGGTCCGGTCGTCGTCCGTCGCTCGGGTGTCGGCGGGACGTCCGGCCGTTCGTCGACGTGCGGCGGATCCACCGGCGCGGGCAGGTACTCCAACCGCAGGCGTGCGGCAGGCGGACCCGAGACGGGAACATCGCTGGCCGGGGACACCGGGGCGGCCGACACCGGACGGTCCCGGCCGGGCGCGGCGGGGGAGACGGGCGCCGTCGAGGAGATGGGTGCGGGGGATACGGGCGCCGGCGACACCTGTCGCTCCGGGGTGACCGGCGGAACGGGTGTGGCACGGCCCGGTGGGGCCGGTGTCGCTGGCGCCGTCGCGGCGGGACGCACCGGCCGCTCGTCGTACCGGGAGGGGGCGGTCGGCTGTCGCTCGTCCGGGCGGGCCGGTGGCCGCTCCGGCCGCGACGGCCTGGCCGGCTCCTCGCCTCGGTTCGGGTGCGTGGTGCGGTGCGGCTCCGCCGTGCGGTACGGCTCGGTGCGGTGGCTCTGCTCGCGTGTGCGGTCCGGACGAACCGGGCCCGGTGGCGGCCAGGGCAGGCTGCCGTCGGGCCGCTGGCCGGGCCGAGGCTCGCGGTAACCGTTCTCCTGGTGCCCGTCGTCGCGGCGTGCGTTTTCGCGGTGCCCGTCGTCGCGGCGTCCGTTGTCGCGGTACCCGTCCTCGCGGTAGGCGTCCGGGCGGGCCTCCTCGCGGGAACGCCACTCCGGGTACGCCTCGGCGCGCGCGACGGCCTCACGGGGCTGCTGCCGGTGTGGGTCGGTGTCGGGCCGACGCCGGTCGTCGTCGCGGCGGGGCTGTTCCGGCATGTCCGGCTCGGGCCGGTGCCGTCGTCCACCGTTGGGCGTACGGGCCGCCTCGGCCGCCTCGTCCGCCCGGTAGTGCCGCTCCGGCCGACGGCCGTCGTCCACGGTCCGGTCCGGGTACCCGTCGGCGCGGTACCGCGCGCGGCCGTCCACCGACGCCCACCGGTCGGCGCCGTCGGCGGGTCGATCATCGGCGGTGCGGCCGTTGCGGTCACGGGCGGGCCGTTCGCCGTACCCGTCGCCGGGGTGCCGCTCGTAGCCGGCGGCCGGGCGGTCGTGCGTGCCTCGGCGACGAGCCGGGTCGTCCGGCTCGGGCATCCAGCCGACGTCGGACCGCGGCGCCGGGGACACCGGCGGTGTGCCGAGGTATCCCCGGTCCCGGTCGGCGGGTTCCGGTCGCGCACGCCGACCGTCGTACCGCTCGGAGGCGGGCTGGTCCCGGTGCCAGGCGGCCTCCCGTGCCGGTCCCCGCTCGTCGGCGGGGCGTCGGTCGGACCAGGCGGTACGCCGGTCCGTGTCGGGCGAGCGACGGTCGTCGCGCCGGGGTGGCTCCGGTAGTGGCCGGCGGTACGGCTCGTGGTCGTAGGTGCGGGAGTCGCTGGTGTCGGGGCGGCCGTAGGTGGCCCCGTCGAGGTCGCCCCGGGGTCGACCGTAGGTCGGTGTCTCGCCCGCGTCCTCGTCCACCCAGGACCTGGTGGGTGGCGGCTCCGCGGGCGGTTCGTCGGCCCAGGACCGGCCGAGGTACGTGCCGTCGGGGCGGGTCGGGGCCAGCGGTGGGACCTCGGCTCGGCCGGTCACCGTCGCACGACCGCGCGACGGCGGCTGGTGGAGCGCACCGATGTCGCCCGGGTAGCGCTGGCCGGGGAACTGGGGGTGCCACTCGGTCGTCGGTTCGACCACCCAGGACGGTTCGTTGGGGTCCGGCCACCGGTCGTCGTAACGGCCGTTCATCCGTCGAGCCCGTCGCCGTATCCGAGCACTCGGCCGACCCTCGACGGAGGTGAGCTGTGGGCAGCCACGACCGAGTGAACCCCGGGCGTCCGGTCGCCGCCTGCCACGCTCCGGTGGCCGGCTCGCGTCCGCTCGCTCACGGCGTTGTCACCTCGTTGCAAATTGTCGCGCTGGGGCCTCGCGTGCCGGGTCAGGTCGCCCGTTCCGGCAGCCCGTGGCTGCGGATGGAGGGTAACGGCGTGGACTCGCTCACCGCCACTGTGGTGCTGCCGATGGGCGCAAACGTTATCCCATTGGTTTCGGACATTTGGTCCTATAACCGAATCTGGTCTTCGACCATACCGCACCCCACGGCCATCCGACCCGGGTGGGATCCGTCTCCGGTCAGGGGTGCTCCATGATGAGGACCGCGAAGGTGCCGGGCGCGAGTGCCTCGTAGCTGTGCGGGGCGTCACCGGGAAACGTGGCGTAGTCGCCGGGGTCGAGTTCGACAGGCGCCGTCTCCGGGCCCGCCCGCAGTCGGCCGGCGGCCACCACCACGTGTTCGACGCTGCGCGGGGTGTGCGCGTCCGCGGTTCGGACGGCGCCCGGTTCCAGCTCGATCAGGTAGACGTCCCGCCGCAGGTGCGCGGTGCCCGCGCTGAGCAGCGTGCCGGTGAAGTCGGCCTGCTCCGAGCGGACGTGCGGCCCGTCTCCGGCCCGGACCACCCGTACGTCGAGGTCGTCGGGCTCCACCAGCCGACTGAACGGTACGCCGAGTGCCACGCCCAGAGCCCAGAGCGTCTCCACGCTCGGGTTGCCGGTGCCCGCCTCCAGTTGGGAGACGGTGGACGTCGACACGCCTGCTCGGTGGGCCAGCTCGGTCACCGAAATGCCTACCCGTTCCCGCTCCCGACGCAGGGCTGCGGCGATCGTGGCCAGCGGGGCCGCGGGTTCCGGAGCCATGCCGTCACTCCATTGCGTCGAGCGTTCGGGGCGCACGTTCAGCCTGGGGAACTCTTCGTACGCTACAGCGAACAGCCGCCCTGCCCCGGCAGGACCGGGAAGGAGCGGCAGGGCCGGCCCACCAGAGCGAAACTGCTGCCTCGCGGATCGCGAGGCAGCAGTTCGGGGATCGTGACGGTACGTGGGGGAGTCGGGTCAGACCTTGTCGCCGAGCTTGACCTGCGGGGCCGGAGCGCGCATCCGCCGGAACGTGATCGACCGCATGACCGCGTAGAGGTAGAGCGACCCCATCCGCTGGTCGGTCTTCGGGAAGCGCTCCCGGACCAGCTTGCCGATCTTGCGACAGATCAGCACCGAGTCGACGACCACACCCAGCGCCAACGCGCCCCAGAGCAGGTTGGAGATCAGACGGACCGGCGCCGGCATGGCCGCGTTCGACCCGATCAGCACGATCAGCGCGCCGCCGAAGAACCAGGTGCCGACGGTACGCCGGGAGTCGACCACGTTGCGGGCCAGCAGCCGCTCCGGGCCACGGTCGCGCGGGCCGCCCTCGCGGCGGAACTCCGATGCGGCCTCGGCGCGCAACTGACGGCGACGCTCCCGCTCCTCCTCCTTGGTGAGGGGGCGGCTGGGGCCGGCCGGGCGGCGACCGACGGTCGGCCGCTTCGGAGTCTCCCGACCCTTGGCAGGGGTGTAACCCCGGGGACGCTCGGCGGTCTCCTCGGGGGTCACCGAGGTGACGGCCTCGTCGACGAGGTCGGTGGACTTGCGGCGAAAGAGCGACGGCACGCGGCAAGGGTAGCCAACGGTTCGCGCCCGGTGCACATCGCGGGTGGACCGACGACGGCTCCAGCCCGGACGCGCCGAGCTGGAGCCGTCGTCGTGATCGGGAGGTGGTGGACGTTACGGACGTTCGGCGTGCGCGCCCAGGTCGGCGAGCTTCGCCTCGAAGTCCTCGTAGCCCCGGTTGATCAGGTCGACGCCGTACACCCGGGAGGTGCCCTCGGCGGCGAGTGCCGCGATCAGGTGGCTGAACCCGGCGCGCAGGTCCGGGATGACCAGGTCGGCGGCGTGCAGCTTGCTCGGCCCGGCGATCACCGCGGAGTGCTTGAAGTTACGGCGGCCGAAACGGCACGGGGTGCCGCCGAGGCAGTCCCGGTAGACCTGGATGTTGGCGCCCATCGAGTTGAGCGCGTCGGTGTAGCCCAGCCGCTGCTCGTAGACCGTCTCGTGGACGATCGACAGGCCACGGGCCTGGGTGAGCGCCACGACCAGCGGCTGCTGCCAGTCGGTCATGAAGCCGGGGTGCACGTCGGTCTCCAGCGCCACGGCGTTCAGCTCGCCGCCGGGGTGCCAGAAGCGGATGCCGCCCTCCTGGCCCGGGTCGCCCAGCTTCGGCGCGCGCGCGTCGGTGACCTCGTACTCGCCGCCGACCGACCGGAAGATGTTCAGGAAGGTCATCATGTCGGCCTGCTGCGCGCCGAGCACCTCGACGTGACCGCGGGTGGCCAGGGCGGCAGCCGCCCAGCTCGCCGCCTCGATCCGGTCCGGGATGGGCCGGTGGGTGTAGCCGTGCAACTTCGGCACGCCCTGGATCTCGATCACCCGGTCGGTGTGGACCTTGATGATCGCGCCCATCTTCTGCAGGATGCAGATCAGGTCGATGATCTCCGGCTCCACCGCCGCGTTACGCAGCTCGGTGACACCCTCGGCCATCACCGCGGTCAGCAGCACCTGCTCGGTGGCGCCGACGCTCGGGTACGGCAGGGCGAACTTGGTGCCGTGCAGCCCGTTCGGCGCGGACAGGTGCAGACCCTCCGGCCGCTTGTCGACAGTGGCGCCGAACTCGCGCAGCGCCTGGAGGTGGAAGTCGATCGGGCGCGGGCCGATGTGGCAGCCGCCCAGGTCCGGGATGAACGCGTGCCCGAGCCGGTGCAGCAGAGGACCGCAGAACAGGATCGGAATCCGGCTGGACCCGGCGTGCACGTTGATCTGGTCGGTGCTGGCGCTCTCCACGTTCGCCGGGTCGAAGACGAGCTCGCCGTCCTCGGTGCCGTCGGTGACCTTGACGCCGTGCAGACCGAGCAGACCCCGGACCACCTCGACGTCACGGATCTTCGGCACGTCGAACAGCCGGCTCGGGCTGTCGCCGAGAAGCGCGGCGACCATCGCCTTCGAAACCAGATTCTTCGCGCCGCGCACGCGGATCCGCCCTTCGAGCGGAGTGCCTCCGTGCACAACCAGGACGTCGTCGGTCAACGCAACCTCCAGCGCGTCGGTGCTGCCGTGTTGATGGTGGGGCGCCTGAACGTTGTCGCTACCCCGGATGCGGCCATGTCGAAACGGCCCGCTTGTGTCGTCGCTCCGGCAGCATAGCCCTCGGTGACGAAAAAGGACTCGGTCACATCGGCGTGTGTGGCATTAATCGGTGATCCGGCACTTTTGCGTACCAAGAACGCTACGGATCGTGATCAGGCCACCGCCGGTGGCGGGGTGTCCGAACCGGGCAGGGCGAGCATCTTGTCCAGCGCGGCCCGGGCGTGCTGCGCCGTGTCCGCGTCCACCGTGATCTGGTTGACGACCCGGCCCGCGACCAGCTCTTCCAGCGCCCAGACCAGGTGCGGCAGGTCGATCCGGTTCATCGTCGAGCAGTAGCAGACGGCCTTGTCCAGGAACATGATCTGCTTGTCCGGGTGCGCCAGCGCGAGCCGGCGGACCAGGTTCAGCTCGGTGCCGAGCGCCCACGCCGAACCGGCCGGAGCCGCCTCAATGGTCTTGATGATGTATTCGGTCGAGCCCACGTAGTCGGAGGCGGTGACGACCTCGTGCCGGCACTCCGGGTGGACCAGGACGTTGACCCCGGGCACCCGCTCCCGCACGTCGTTGACGCTGTCCAGCGTGAACCGACCGTGCACCGAGCAGTGCCCCCGCCAGAGGATCATCTTGGCGTCCCGCAGCTGCTCCGGGGTGAGCCCGCCGTTCGGCTTGTGCGGGTCGTAGAGCACGCAGTCGTCCAGCGACAGGCCCATCTCCAGCACCGCCGTGTTGCGGCCCAGGTGCTGGTCGGGCAGGAAGAGCACCTTCGACCCCTGCTCGAACGCCCAGTCCAGGGCGCGCTTGGCGTTGGAGGAGGTGCAGACCACGCCACCGTTGCGGCCGACGAAGCCCTTGATGTCGGCCGACGAGTTCATGTACGTCACCGGCACCGTCTCGCCGGCGATGCCCAGCTCGGTCAGCGTGTCCCAGGCGGCCTCGACCTGGCCGAGGACGGCCATGTCCGCCATCGAACAGCCGGCGGCCAGATCGGGCAGGATCACCCGCTGCGCGTCGGTGGTGAGGATGTCGGCGCTCTCGGCCATGAAGTGCACGCCGCAGAAGACGATGTACTCCGCGTCCGGACGGGCGGCGGCCTCCCGGGCCAACTTGAACGAGTCGCCGGTCACGTCCGCGAACTGGATCACTTCGTCGCGCTGGTAGTGGTGCCCCAGCACGAAGACCTTGCTGCCCAGCTTCGCCTTCGCGGCCGTGGCGCGAGCCACCAGATCCGGGTCGCTGGGCGCCGGCAGGTCGCCCGGACACTCCACGCCACGCTCGGTGTCGGGGTCGCTGCCCCGGCCGAGCAGCAGCAGAGCCGTCGCCGTGTTGGAGGGTTCCACCCAGGTCGAAGTCACGTAGCCCATGGTCCCACAGCGCGAGCGCGCCGCAGCTTCCTCCGGTGTGGGCTGCCACACTGCTCGGCATGCGCGTGCTGCTCTGCCCGGACAAGTTCGCCGGCACCCTGTCCGCACCGGAGGTGGCCGCCGCGGTAGCCGACGGTTGGCATTCCGTAGCCCAGGGCGACGACCTGCTGATCCGGCCGCTCGCCGACGGTGGGCCGGGCTTCGTGGAGGTGCTCGCCGAAGCCCTCGGCGGGCGGCGGGTGCCGGTCCCGACGGTCGACCCGCTGGGACGGCCGGCGGCCGGTGAGATCCTGCTCACCGCCGACGGCACGACCGCCTACCTGGAGAGCGCCCAGGCGTGCGGCCTGCACCTGCTCTCCGCGACCGAGCGCGACCCGAAGACCACCACCTCGTACGGACTGGGGCTGCTGGTGGCCGCAGCGGTGGAGAGCGGCGCCCGGACGGTGGTGATCGGGCTGGGCGGCTCGGGCACCAACGACGCCGGCGCCGGGATGCTCGCCGCGCTGGGCGTCACACCGCTCGACGGGGGTGGCGCCGCGCTCCCGTACGGCGGGGCGGCGCTCGCCGCTGTCGACGCGGTTGACGGCGTACCCCGGCTGCGTGGCGTCCGGCTCGTCGCGGCCACCGACGTGGACAACCCCCTGCTCGGCCTGCACGGCGCGAGCAACGTGTTCGGCCCGCAGAAGGGCGCCGACCGTGCTGACGTGCTGCTGCTCGACGCCGCGTTGGAGCGCTTCGCGGCGGTGCTGGAGCGGGACCTGCCCGGCTGCCCGGCAGGGCTCGGCACGGTGCCCGGGGGCGGCGCCGCCGGCGGCATCGGTGCCGCGCTGCTCGCCCTGGGCGGCGGATGCGAATCGGGCATCGGCCTGGTCACCGCCGCCACCCGACTGGACGACGCGCTGGACACCGCGGACCTGGTGATCACCGGTGAGGGGTCGTTCGACCACCAGTCGCTGCGCGGGAAGGTGGTCGCCGGGGTCGCCGGGGCGGCCCGTGACCGGGGTGTCCCGTGCGTGGTGGTGGCCGGGCAGGTGAGCACCGGCCGGCGGGAGGCCGCCTCGGCGGGGGTCACCGACGCGTACAGCCTGGTGGAGCACTTCGGTGGCGAGGAGGGCGGCGGGCTCGACGCCGCGCTGAGCCGACCCGCCGAGGGTCTACGCGAGCTGGGCGCCCGACTGGCCCGGCAGTGGAGCCGCTGAGCGCTCCGGCACCGGGCTCACCTGCGGCGGGCGTCACGCCACCCGGGTGCACCCGGCCGAGGCGGCGTACGATCGGCTGAGGACCACAACCGGGAATCACTGGACGGCGCGCGGCGTTGGCCAGTGCGTCCGGACCCAAACCGCGCAGGGAGACTTCCACGTGACCACGCCAGCGCAGACCGAGTCGACCGAGGCCCAGGCCCCTACTTCCGTCGTCCTCACCGACGTCGCGGCGCAGAAGGTCAAGGCCCTGATCGAGCAGGAGGGCCGCGACGACCTGCGGCTCCGCGTCGCCGTGCAGCCGGGCGGCTGCTCCGGCCTGCGGTACCAGCTCTTCTTCGACGAGCGTTCCCTCGACGGTGACGTCGTCACCGATTTCGGTGGTGTCGAGGTCGTCGTCGACCGGATGAGCGCCCCGTACCTTTCCGGCGCGACGATCGACTTCGCCGACCGGATCGACGCCCAGGGCTTCACCATCGACAACCCCAACGCGGGCAACTCCTGCGCCTGCGGTGACTCGTTCAACTGAGTCACACACCACGCATCAGCGATGACGGGGCCGTCCTTCGGGGCGGCCCCTTCGTCGTGACGGCCGGACGTGCTCGTGACGAGCGGGTTGCCGTTGTCCGACCGACCGGTCACCGGTGGGTTGCCGGGCCGGTAGGCTGACCGCGCCCTGCTCCCGACCCCGAGGGTTGACATGAAGATCGCCGTCACCGGCTCGATCGCCACCGATCACCTGATGAGCTTCCCCGGTCGCTTCGCCGACCAGCTCATCGCCGATCAGCTGCACAAGGTGTCCCTCTCCTTCCTGGTGGACGACCTGGTGCTCCGCCGCGGTGGCGTGGCGGCGAACATCTGCTTCGGCATGGGTCAGCTCGGGTTGCGCCCGGTGCTGCTCGGCGCGGTGGGCGCCGACTTCGCCGACTACCGCTCCTGGCTGGAGCGCCACGGCGTGGACTGCGACTCGGTGCACATCAGCGAGGTGGCGCACACGGCCCGGTTCGTCTGCACCACCGACACGGACATGTGCCAGATCGCGTCGTTCTACGCCGGTGCGATGAGCGAGGCGCGCAACATCGAACTGGCGCCGGTCGCCGACCGGCTCGGCGGCCTGGACCTGGTGCTGGTCAGCGCCAACGACCCCGAGGCGATGCTGCGGCACTCGGCCGAGTGCCGCACCCGGGGGTACGCGTTCGCCGCCGACCCGTCGCAGCAGCTCGCCCGGATGGGCGGCGAGGACGTGGTGGCGCTGATCGAGGGCGCCGAGTACCTGATGACCAACGACTACGAGAAGTCGCTGCTGCAGAGCAAGGCGCAGCTGAGCGACGACCAACTGCTGGACCTGGTCAAGGTGCGGGTCACCACGCTGGGCAAGCACGGTGTGGAGATCGCCGGTCGAGACATCGACCCGATCCACGTACCGATCGCGCGGGAGATCCGGGCGGTCGACCCGACAGGTGTCGGCGACGCCTTCCGGGCCGGTTTCTTCACCGCGCTCTCCTGGGGCGTCGGCCTGGAGCGGGCCGCCCAGGTCGGCTCCCTGCTGGCCACGCTGGTCCTGGAGACCGTCGGAACCCAGGAGTACGACGTGCGCCCCGACCTGTTCGTCAAGCGCCTGGCCGAGTCGTACGGCGACACCGCTGCCGACGAGATCCGCGCCCACCTCCTGCCCTAACCGTGCCGTTTACCCGTCGATCATGGAATGGTGGTGACCGAATGGTGCCTTGTGTACCCGTCTGTCCCCACCACAACTCGATGATCGACGGGTCTGGCCGGACGCGTGGCCTCAGTGGGAGCGGCGGACGTCGTAGGCGGGGCCGTCGGGGCCGCTGACCGCGCCCAGGAACTCCTGGCCGCGCATCCGGCACCACGCGGGGATGTCGACAGCTGCCGCCGGGTCGTCGGCCAGCACCCGGACCACGGTTCCCACCGGCACCTGCGGCAACCGCCGGGCGGCCGCGATCACGGGCAGCGGGCAGCGCTGCCCCCGGCAGTCGATGACCTGGTCCGGCATCGTCACAACCCCACCACCCCGGCGTCGGCACGCAAGTCGGCCACGATCGTCGGCAGCTCACCGAGGAACCGCTCGACGTCCGCCTCGGTCGTCTCCCGGTGCAGGCTGACCCGCACGTTCCCGTGCGAGAGCACGCCCATCGCCTCCAACACGTGCGACGGGCGCAGCGTGGACGAGGTACAGGACGAACCGGACGACACGGCGAACCCCCGCCGGTCCAGCGCGTGCAGCAACGTCTCACCGTCGACGTACAGGCACGAGAAGGTCACCAGATGCGGCAGCCGGAGTACCGGATCGCCGACCACCTCCACGTCGGGCACCTCCGCCGCGACCCGCGCCCGGATCCGGTCCACCAACGGAGCCAGCCGGGCCGCCTCGGCCGCCGCGTCGGCCGCCGCCGCCCGCAGGCTCGCCGCCGCAGCCACCACCGCGGGCAGATTCACCACCCCTGGGGTACGCCCACCCTCCCGCTCGTCGGCCGGCCAGGGTGACTCCCAACGGGTGCCCTTACGAACCGCCAGCACTCCCACCCCGGGCGGACCGCCCCACTTGTGCGCGCTCGCGCTGAGCACCGACCAGCCGGCCGGCAGGGGCACCCGGGCGACCGACTGGGCGGCGTCCACGTACAGCGGCACCCCCACCTCCGCGCAGGCGGCCGCCGCCTCGGCGACCGGCTGCACGGTCCCCACCTCGTGACTCGCAGTGATCAGGGAGGCCACCGCGACCCCGGGTTCGCGCACAGCCGCCGACCACGCGTCCAGATCCAACCGACCCGACCGGTCGACCGGCACGCCCACCGCCGCACCGCCCGCCGCGACGTGCCGCTCCGCCGCGTGCAGCACCGCCGAGTGCTCGATCGCCGAGTGCACGAGCGTCGACCCGACCCGACGCCGCCCCGCCAGGGCACCGAGCACCGCGCCGTGGGCCGCGGTCGTACCACTGGAGGTGAAGGACACCTCGTCGGCGCGGACACCGAGCGTCAGCGCGGTGGCCTCGCGCGCGGCGTCGAGCAGTTGCCGGGCCCGCCGGGCCTGCGTGTAGAGCTTGCCCGGGTCGGCCCAGCCGTCGTCGAACGCCGCCAGCAACGCCTGCCGCGCCACCGGATGCATCGGCGCGGCGGACGCCGCGTCCAGGTACACCGGGGTTGGCAACCCCGGCTCGATCGTCGCGCTCACGGGACCGCCTTCGTTCGCGGCTGCGGGGCTCGCAACCCCGGCTCACTCCTCGCGCTCACGGGACCGCCTTTGTTCGCGGCTGCGGGGCTCGCAACCCCGGCTCACTCCTCGCGCTCACAGGACCGCCTTTGTTCGCGGCTGCGGGGCTCGCAACCCCGGCTCACTCCTCGCGCTCACAGGTAGCAACGCTATCGCGGAGGTATGGCCGGGATCCCCCCGATGGGGGCGGACAGTGACCCCACCACGGTCGAGTCCGTCATGGTCGAGTAATCTGCGACCGTCGGTGACGCCTTTGCCGTCGGTGCTGAGGAAAGACGCACCGCGGCGCGCTAGGGAGGCAGGACCAGGTGGTCGCAAGGAGTTCGGAGGTACGGCCGTCGGCCGTACGGCACAGCGCTTCCCCGGGGGTTGGTGGACGCCGGGGGCGTGGTGCTGGTCGGTTGGCCGGGCTCGGTCTCGGTGGCGTGGCGCTGCTGGTTCTGCTTACGGGCTGTGACGTGGGGCAGACCTTCCACGGCTTCGGCTGGCCGCAGGGCGGCATCACGCCGGAGTCGAAGCGGATGTACGACCTGTGGATCGCCTCCTGCATCGCCGCGCTCGCGGTCGGCGTCTTCGTGTGGGGTCTGATCTTCTGGTGCGTCGTGCGCTACCGCAAGCGTGGCAACGCGCTGCCGGTGCAGACCCGCTACAACCTGCCGATGGAGTTCCTCTACACCATCGCGCCGATCCTGATCGTCTCCGTGCTCTTCTACTACACGGCGATCGTGCAGACGGACGTCGACAAGCTGTCGAAGAACCCGGACGTCACGGTCGAGGTCGTCGCCTTCAAGTGGAACTGGCAGTTCAACTACCGCGACGGTCAGGGCCCGGACGCCAAGACCACCGCGTCGACGCTCGGCACCAGCGAGGTCATCCCGGTGCTGGTTCTCCCGACCAACCGGTCCATCCGGTTCGAGGAGACGAGCCGCGACGTCATCCACTCGTTCTGGGTGCCGGAGCTGCTGTTCAAGCGTGACGTGATGCCGGGCAAGATTCGCAACGTGTTCGAGGTCTCCAGCCTGGACGCCGAGGGTGCCTACGTCGGGCGTTGCGCCGAACTGTGCGGCAGTTACCACGCCTTCATGAACTTCGAGCTGCGGGTCGTCTCGCCGGAGAAGTACGACCAGTTCCTGGCGGCCAAGCAGGCTGGCAAGTCCACCCAGGAGGCGCTCACCGAGATCGGTGAGGAGCCGTACGCGGAGACCACGCGGCCGTTCGACACCCGGCGGACGCAGGACAACTTCAACCCGGACGACGTTCCGGCCCGTACGGGAAGCTGAGGCAGCCGCATGAAGACCGAGTGGCGTATCTTCCTGATCATCGCCGTGTTCCTCTTCGGTGCCACCATCCTCTACGGCGCCTGGACGCACGGTGAGTCGGGCGGCATCGAGTGGGTCGGGACCGTCGCCCTCCTGCTGTCGTTCCTGCTCTGCTCGATGTGCGGTGGCTTCTTCTGGTTCGTCTCGCGCCGGATCGACCTGCGTCCGGAGGACCGCCCGGACGCCGAGATCGCCGACGGTGCCGGTGAGGTCGGCTTCTTCAGCCCCGGTAGCTACTGGCCGTTCGGCCTGGCGCTGGCCGCCGCGATCGCCGCGCTCGGCCTGGTGTTCTGGCAGTACTGGCTGATCGGCGCCGGCCTGGTGGCGGTCGTCTTCGCCGCCTGCGGGTTGTTGTTCGAGTACTACAGCGGCACCCGGCGCACCGCCGAGCACTGATCGGACCCGATCCACCACGAAGGCCCGTTCCCCAGGGGGGAGCGGGCCTTCGTCGTGCGGTTGCGTGGCTGTCTGTGAGTGCTGGCGTGCCGTCTCGCGGATGATCGACTGCCGGGGCGCGCTGGCGTGCCGTCGAGCGGGATGATCGACTCCACATCGGCGAGGTGGCTGTCACAGCGCGACGGGATGCCGCCAGATCGGCGATGTGGTGTTGATCGAGCCGGGCCACGGTGGGAGCCTGCCGGTGGCGGGGCCAGGTGGCGCGGCGGACGGTCTGGTAACGGGGTCGGGCGGCGCGGCGGGCGGCCGGTGGCGGGCTCAGATGGCGCGGCGGGCGGCCCAGATGGCGCGGCGGGCGGCCCAGATGGCGCGGCGGGCGGGCCGGGCTGGTGGCGGGGTCAGGCAGACCGTGATCTGGTCAGGCGGCGCGGCGGGCGGGCCGGTGACGTCGGCCTTCGGCCGACCGGGAGACCGGAACCATGAAGGTGGCGATCACCACGGCGGCGCCGCAGCCGGTGCAGATCAGCTCGGGACAGTCGATGCCGTGCCCGTCGACGCAGGGCGGCACCTCGAACAGTGCCACGCCCTCGCAGACGTCGCAGTAGAGCTCGCGGTGCGACACCGTCGTCTCCTCTCACGTCAGGCGAACCGCCCCCGGATGCGACAACCACGCACGGACGAGAGCGGAGAACTACTCGCCTGTAGTTTTCCACGCGGGTCCGACAAATCTCCGCACGGAGGTCCTACGTCGGCTGCTGCTCGACCACGTCGCAGCTTAAGAGGGATGATCCACTCGGGTTCCTTGATGACGTGGTGTCTCAGCGCGAGGACACCGCGGTTTCCAGGAACCCGAGTCGATCACCGGCCGTGACGCCGGGCGGGGCCTGCCGGGACGACGGGGGGCCAGCCGTGACATCGGGCGAGGCCAGCCGTGACGTTGGGGAAGGCCTACCGGGACGGCCGGGGGAGCCCTTCGGGACGCCCGAGGGGGTCCGCCCGGACGCGGGGGGAGGTGCGGCCGGTCAGGCGGCGGTGGCGGCCTTGATCCAGCGGTCGAGGGTCGCGGCGGCGGCGCCGGAGTCGATCGACTCGGCGGCGCGGTCCAGGCCGGCGCGCAGCGCCTCGGTCAGGTCACCGTCCAGCGGGCCCTGGGTCGCCAGCGCCGCCGCCGCGTTGACCAGCACCGCGTCGCGGACCGGGCCGGCTTCGCCGGCGAGCAGGCGACGGGCCACGCCGGCGTTGTAGGCGGCGTCACCGCCCCGCAGGTCCCCGAGGGTGGCCCGGGGCACCCCCAGGTCCGTCGCGTCCAGCACAGCCTCGCGTACGGTGCCTCCCTGAGCTGCCCAGACCCGGGTCGGCGCGGCGGTGGTGAACTCGTCCAGGCCGTCCTCGCCGCGCATCACGATCGCCGAGTCGCCACGGGCGGCGAACACGCTCGCCATCACCGGGGCCATCCGGGAGTCGAAACAGCCGACCGCGCCGGCCCGAGGGCGGGCCGGGTTGGTCAGCGGGCCGAGGAAGTTGAAGAAGGTGGGGACGCCCACCTCACGGCGCACCGGACCGGCGTGCCGCATCCCGGGGTGGAACCGGGCCGCGAAGCAGAACCCGATGCCGGCCTCCTCGACGCACCGGGCGACCTGCTCCGGGCCGAGGTCCAGGGGAATGCCGAGGTATTCCAGGAGGTCGGCGGTGCCGCACAGGGAGGAGGCGGCCCGGTTGCCGTGCTTGACGACGCGTACGCCCGCGCCGGCGACCACCAGCGCGGTCATCGTGGAGATGTTCACGGTGTGGGCGAGGTCACCGCCGGTGCCGACCACGTCGAGCGCGGTGTCGCGCAGGTCGTCGGAGAGCACCACCGGGACCGAGCGACCCAGCATCGCCTGCACCAGGCCGCCCAGCTCGGCCGGGGTCTCACCCTTGGCCCGCAACGCCACGGCGAAGCCCGCGATCTGGGCGCTGGTCGCCGAGCCGGTCATGATCTCGTCCATCGCCCACGCGGTGTCGGCGGTGGACAGCTCCTCGCCGCGCAGCAGCGAGTTGAGCAGGTTGGGCCAGGTCCGATCGCCCATGGCGGGCCTCCCGAGCGTACGAAGTGCGGGTGGGCTGGAACCGGCGCCGGCTGGTCCGGCGCCGTGACGGTGCCGGTGAGCGGGGGGACGTCAGGCGGGTGCGTGCGTCCGCAGCAGCTCGGCCACCGTGCCGCCGGTGGTAACCGGGTCGAGCGGGTGCACCAGCGTGGCGTCGACCTCGGCGTACGCGGCGAGCCATCGGTCGGCGGCGCGGGCGATCACGAGGCAGGTCGGGGGAGCGTCGTCCCGGTCGTCCTTGATCTGCCGGGCGATGCCGATGCCACCACCGGGGCTGGCCTCGCCGTCGAGCAGCAGCAGGTCGATCTCGTAGTCGTCGACCAGACGGATGGTCTCCGCGTAGGTGGACGCGTCGACGAACTCGATCTGCAGCCCGGGGGCGGGACGGGTGCCGACGGCCATCCGCATCCGGTCACGGACCTGCGGGTCGTCGCTGTAGAGCAGGACGGTGCAAAGACGATCACTCATGCCGGCACTCCGCTTTCACCTGGTGGCTGCCCGCCGATCGTACCGGTCGACGTGACGTAGCCGACATCCCGCCCGCCGCCGCCGGTCGGGCGTACCGTCCGGGCAGCTCAGGCGGCCGTGGCGTCGGCGGCGCGTTCGCGGGCCTCCTGGCGGTCCAGCTCGCGGTCGACCCGGCGGGCCTCCCGCTCGGACTGCTTAACCCACTGGACGACCAGCACCGCGAGCATGGTCACACTGACGAACTCGCCACCGGCCCAGAGGATGCCGCCGGCGACCACCTGGTCCTGCCAGGGGTCGACCCAGCCGAGGTTGAGCGACGGGTACCAGTCGCCGCCGAAGAGCGTGCTGCTCTGCATGATGGTGAGCCCGAGCACGGTGTGGAACGGCACCGAGAGCAGCATCAACAGCGCGCGGGCCGGGTACGGCCAGCGGCCGGGCAGCGGGTCGAGCCCGAGCAGGGGCCAGAAGAACACGCAGCCGGTCATGATGAAGTGGGCGTGCACCAGCTCGTGCGCCCAGGCGTGTTCGAGGGTGTAGCGGTACAGGTCGCTGAAGTAGAGCACGAACGGGTTGACCACGAAGATGGCGAACGCCACCAGCGGGAAGCTGTAGACCCGGGCGACCCGGCTGTGCACGATCGCCAGCAGGCGCTTGCGGGGCCCGACCGGCAGCGTGCGCAGGGCCAGGGTCATCGGCGCGCCCAGCGCCAGGAAGATCGGCGCCACCATGGACAGCACCATGTGCTGGATCATGTGCACGGACAGCAGTGCGGTGTCGTACGCGTGCAGCCCGCTGACCGTGACCAGCGCGATGCCGCCCAGGCCGGGGCCGAGAAAGAACACGGTACGGGCGATCGGCCAGCGGTCGCCGCGCACGCGCAACCGGTGCACCCCGTAGAGGTACAGGCCGGCGGCGAGCACCAGGCCGAGGGCCAGCCAGCTGTCCAGCCGGGTCTCGGTCAGCACCGCTCCGACGGTGAACGGCGGCGGGGCCGAGGTGGCGGCGAAGATCGGATCGACGTGCAGCACGCTTTTCAGGCTAGGCCAGGCGAACCGGACCCTGACGCTCGGGCCACGGAAGGCGCACGTTTGCCACCCCGCTGATCGCCGGCCGTGGTCAGGGGCAATAATGACGGCGTGACTGCGGCCCCAGCCATTGACAAGAGCCGGATCCACTCTCTGACCCGACCGAACATGGTCAGCGTCGGGACGATCGTGTGGCTCTCCAGTGAACTCATGTTCTTCGCGGCGCTGTTCGCGATGTACTTCTCGATCCGCGCGGCTGCGCCGGAGCAGTGGGAGAAGCACACCGAGGCGCTGAACATCCCGTACGCGACCACCTTCACGGTGATCCTGGTGCTGTCCTCGGTGACGTGCCAGCTCGGCGTCTTCGCGGCGGAGAAGGGTGACGTGCACGCGCTTCGGCGCTGGTTCACCGTCACCTTCGTGATGGGCCTGATCTTCGTGCTCGGCCAGCTGAACGAGTACCGGCACCTGGTCGCCGACGGCATCAAGATCAACGAAGACGGTTACGGGTCGGTGTTCTACCTGACCACCGGCTTCCACGGCCTGCACGTGACCGGCGGTCTGATCGCCTTCGTCATCTTCATGGTCCGCACGACCATGGGCCGGTTCACCCCGGCGCAGGCGACCTCGGCGATCGTCGTGTCGTACTACTGGCACTTCGTCGACGTCGTGTGGATCGGGCTGTACGCCATGATCTACTGGCTTCAGTGATCTTGCGCGTCACGTTCCGCACTGCTGCTCCGTCCCCTGAGACAGGTCCAACCGGTTAAGGACACCGCTCATGACTTCTGACAACGACCGCCGACGCGGTCTGCTCGCGCGGTTGCGCGAGCGGCCCGCCGCGCGCAGCAGGGGCCGCCGCCGGCTGGGCGCCGCGGTCCGGCTGATCGCCGCGCTGATGCTCGCCGGCGGCGCCTACACCGTCTTCGCCCCGGGTGCCCAGGCGCAGGACAACCCGCAGCTGACCGGCGCCGCCGCCGAGGGCAAGGCGCTGTTCGACGTGAGCTGCGTGACCTGTCACGGTCGCAACGCCCAGGGTGTCGAGGGTCGCGGCCCGAGCCTGATCGGCGTCGGCGCGGCCTCGGTCGAGTTCCAGGTCAGCTCCGGGCGGATGCCGCTGGCCCGCCAGGAGGCCCAGGCCCACCGCAAGCCCCCCGTCTTCACCGACGAGCAGACCCGTCAGCTGGCCCAGTACATCCAGGAGCTGGGTGGCGGCCCGGTCGTGCCGGACGGTGACGACCTCCGCGAGGACGGAAACATCGCGGCCGGCGGTGAGCTGTTCCGGATCAACTGCTCGCAGTGCCACGCGTTCGGTGGTGGCGGCGGCGCGCTGTCCTCGGGCAAGTTCGCCCCGAGCCTGCACCCCGCTACCGACCGTCAGATCTACGCGGCGATGCTGAGCGGCCCGCAGAACATGCCGGTGTTCGGCGACAACCAGCTCCGGCCGGAGCAGAAGGCCGACATCATCGCCTACATCCAGGAGACGCTGAAGCACGACCAGGACCCGGGCGGGTTCAACCTCGGGCGGTACGGCCCCTCCACCGAGGGCCTGGCGATCTTCCTGGTTGGCATCGTGGCGCTCGTCTTCGCCAGCCTGTGGATTGCGGGCAAGTCGTGACCGAGCGCACACTCAGTTTCAGCGCCGTGGTGCCGCTCGGCACCACCCGTAGCGAGGTGACGGCATGAGCACCCACACCGAGCACCAGGCCCCGCAGGGCCGGGAGCCGCTCGACGTGAACGACCCCAAGCTGACCCGGTTCGACATCGTCCGTGAGGGCGCGCGTCGGGACGACATCGAGATCGTCCACTACGAGCCGCAGGTGCTGCCCGGCACGAAGGCGGAGCGTCGGCTGACCCGGGTGGTCGCCGGGTTCTTCCTGATCACCGGTCTGGCCGCGACCGCCTTCCTGGCCATCTACATCTGGTGGCCGTGGCAGTACGAGGCCGGCCGTGGCGGCGACAAGTTCTACACCCCGCTGCTCGGGTTCACCCTCGGCGTGGCGTTGCTCGCCGTCGGCTTCGGCATCCTGACCTGGGGCAAGAAGTTGCTGCCCAAGGAGGTCTCGATCCAGGACCGGCACGAGGGCCAGGTGGACGAGGAAGGCCGTACGATCACCGGCCAGACCATGCTCTACATGGCGGACGAGCTGGGTGTGAAGCGTCGCCCGCTGCTCGGCATCTCGCTGCTGGCCGGTCTCGCGCCGGTCGCCGCGGTCGCCGCCGCCCCGCTGGTCGGCGGTCTGATCTCGCAGCCGCACAAGAACAACCAGATGTTCACCACCGGGTTCGCCCCGGCCGAGGGTGGCGAGCTGATCCGCCTGGTCCGCGAGGATGGTCGTCCGGTCCGTCCGGCGGACATCAGCGCCGGGGGCCAGCTGACCGTCTTCCCCGGCATCGATCACGGCGTGAGCAACAAGCACGCCGACTCGCCGACGCTGCTGATCCACCTCCGCGACTCCGACGCGCAGGAGTCGCGTCGGGCCAACGAGAGCATCGGCCACGGCGACTACATGTGGGGCAACTACGCGGCCTTCTCCAAGATCTGCACGCACGCCGGCTGCCCTGCCAGCCTGTACGAGCAGCAGACCAACCGGCTGCTCTGCCCGTGCCACCAGTCCCAGTTCCTCATCACCAACAACGCCAAGCCCGTCTTCGGGCCTGCCAGCCGGCGGCTGCCGCAGTTGCCGATCGAGGTGGACTCCGAGGGCTTCTTCGTGGCGAAGTCCGACTACACCGAGACCGTCGGGCCTGACTTCTGGGAGCGGCCGTGAAGCGTCGTAAGTTGGACCTGGCGGCGACGCCGGGCAAGGCCGCGGTGGGAGTGGACGACCGCTTCGCGGTGGCCACCCCGCTGCGCAAGCTGCTGAACAAGGTCTTCCCGGACCACTGGTCCTTCCTGCTCGGCGAGATCGCGCTGTTCTCGTTCGTCGTGCTGCTGCTGACCGGTGTGTTCCTCACCTTCTTCTTCGAGCCGGCGATGACCGAGGTGGTCTACGACGGCAGCTACGCGCCGTTGCAGGGCACCCCGATGTCCGCCGCGTACGCCTCCAGCCTGGACATCTCATTCGACGTCCGTGGCGGTCTGGTGATGCGGCAGATGCACCACTGGGCGGCGCTGCTGTTCATGGCCGCGATCGTCGTGCACATGCTGCGGGTCTTCTTCACCGGCGCGTTCCGCAAGCCGCGTGAGACCAACTGGATCATCGGTTCGCTGCTGTTCTGGGTCGGCTTCCTGGCCGGCTTCACCGGTTACTCGCTGCCGGACGACGGCCTCTCCGGCACCGGCCTGCGGATCGCCTCGGCGATCATGCTGTCCATCCCGGTGATCGGCTCCTGGGTCACCTCGTCGGTCTTCGGCGGCGAGTTCCCGGGCACGATCATCATCAGCCGGTTCTTCATCGCCCACGTGCTGCTCATCCCGGGTCTGCTGGTCGCGCTGATCAGCGTCCACCTGGGGCTTGTCTTCAAGCAGAAGCACACCCAGTGGCCCGGCCCCGGCCGGACCAACAACAACGTGGTCGGCGAGCGGATGTTCCCGCGGTACGCGTTGAAGCAGGGCGGCTTCTTCATGGTCGTCTTCGGCGTCATCGCGCTGATGGGCGGTCTGTTCCAGATCAACCCGATCTGGCTGTTCGGCCCGTACGAGGCGTGGGTGGTCTCGGCCGCCAGCCAGCCTGACTGGTACGTCATGTTCCTCGACGGCTCGACCCGACTCATGCCGGCCTGGGAGATCAACATCCCGCTCGGCGACGGGTACGTGATTCCGCCGCTGTTCTGGCCGACGGTCGTGCTGCCCGGCATCCTGGTCGGCCTGTCGACGATGTACCCGTTCCTGGAAGCGCGTCAGCGCAAGGACTACAAGAGCCACAACCTGCTCGAGCGGCCCCGGGATGCTCCGGCCCGCACCGCCGTCGGCGCGATGGCCGTCGCGTTCTACGTCGTGCTGACGCTCTCCGGCGCCAACGACGTGATCGCCGACAAGTTCCAGATCAGCCTGAACGCGATGACCTGGGCTGGTCGGATCGGTCTGCTGGTGCTCCCACCGATCGCGTACTACGTCACGTACCGGCTCTGCCTGGGTCTGCAGCAGCACGACCGGGAGGTGCTCGCGCACGGCGTGGAGACCGGCATCATCCGACGCCTGCCGGACGGCCGGTTCGTCGAGGTGCACCAGCCGCTCAGCGCGTCGAACGGGCACGCGGACGGCCACGGTCAGCTGGACTACGTCGGCTGGGTCGTCCCGAAGAAGATGAACCGGCTGGGTGCCCTCGGGCCGGCCATCCGGGGCTTCTTCTACCCGATCGAGAAGCCGGTCGAGGCACCGGTCTCGCCGGGGCACCCACCGGTCGAGGCCCGGCCCGAGCGCGAGGAGATCACCAGCGGCGAGAGCCGTCGCTGATCACCCGATCGCACCGATACGTGGCGCCCGCCGGTTTTCCGGCGGGCGCCACGTCGTATGCGTACCCACTGCTCATCCGAGGCGGAGTCGGACGCCCGCGGAAGGACCGGTCGACCCCGCGCGACGGGCGATCGCAGGAATAACCCCGGTGAGCCGGGTATCCGTGCGGTCCAACGTCTCAAGGGGGGGAAGCATGTTGGGTATCAAACGCCTCGGCCTGTTGGCCGCGCTGGTACTGGTCGGTGTCGCGCCGGCTGCGGCCGCGCAGGCCGCGGCACAGCCGTCGACGCAGGACACCCAGTACCTGCAGGCGGTTCACCAGGTCAACCTGTTCGAGATCACCGCCGGTGACCTGGCCCAGCAGAAGGGCCAGAACCAGGGGGTGAAGGACCTGGGTGCGATGTTCAAGACCGACCACACCCAGCTGGACCAGGCGGTGCAGCAGACCGCGTCCCAGCTCAACGTGGAACTGCCGAACGAGCCCACCGCCGACCAGCAGGCGGTCATCGACCAGCTGAACAACGCCAGCGGTGCGGAGTTCGACCGGCTCTGGGTGACCAGTGAGCTGGCTGGTCACGTCCAGGCCATCCAGGCCACCCAGACGGAGATCTCGCAGGGCTCCGAGCAGTCGGTGGTCCAGTTGGCCCAGACCGCCCTGCCGACGCTGCAGGCGCACTACGACGAGCTGGTGCAGCTCGCCAACCAGTTGGGCATCCCGGTCCCGCAGACCAGCGCCAGCGGTACGCCCAGCCCGGGCGTCACCGGGGGCACCGAGTCGCCGGCTCCGGGCGGCACCGGCACCGAGTCGCCGGCCCCGGGTGGCAACACCGAGGCCCCGGGCGGTGGCACCACCGAGACGCCGGCTCCCAGCGAGAGCTGACGTAGCGACAGCAGACGGCCGGTCCACCCGAGCGGTGGACCGGCCGCCGTGCGTGCGGTGAGTCTCGAACGGGCGGGTCAGTCGGCGCTGGCCAGGCCGATCGCGAACGCCTCCTCCAGGTCGTGCTGGGAGTACGCGCGGAAGGCGATGTGCGACTCGGTGTTGAGCACGCCGGGCACCTTGGAGATGCTGCCCGCGATGACCTGGGCGATCTGGTCGAACTCGCGGACCCGGACGATGGCGATGAGGTCGACGTGCCCGGCCACCGAGTAGACCTCGCTCACGCCGGGGAGGTTGGCCAGGGTCTCGGCCACCTCGGGGATCGCGTCGGTGGCGCAGTCGATCAGCACGATCGCGGTGATCACGGGACATTTCTCCGTTCGTCGGCGTCGTCGCTCATGCTAGATGTTTTCCGGCCGGGCCGAGCAGGTGCTGCCGGTCCGGCTCGGGGAGCGTGGGCACGGTGCCGTTGTCGAACCGGATGACGTCGACCAACCGTTCCCCGGCGTGAACCGTCGCGCCCGGCCACACCACGCTGCGCAACACGTCGCCGTCGACCTGTGCGCCCGCGCCGACCACCGATTCCACACAGCGACCGGCGACCCGCGCCGACGGGTCGACGAGGGTGTCGCCGGCTGCGGCGTGCAGGTTGGCCGCCAGGTAGTCGGCGGGCGTGCCGGTGTCGAAGAAGGTGCCCGGGTAGGGCACCACCTCCAGGGCGTCCGCCGCCTCCGCCGGACGCCAGACGACATGGACCAGGTCGGAGACGACCACCGGCAGGTCACGGACCAGTCGCCAGGGCAACAGTGAGAACCCCGTGAAGCAGTGCCCGTCGAAGGTGCCCGGCGCCGTGGGGTTCGCGGCGGGCTGGCCCAGCAGGCGGACGCTGTGCCCGTCCCAGCCGTCGAGCATCGCCGCCACGTCCGGGCCGGGTGCGGCCGCCGGGTCGGCGAGGTACGCGTCGGCGTTGCCGACCAGCACCGGCCGCCCGTCGATCCAGTCCCGCAGGTTCGCCACCCCGCCGGCGGTGCCCAGCGGGTCGCCCACCTCCACGGACAGGTGCGCGCGGTCGCCGACGTGTGCGACCACCTGGTCGCCGAGGTAGCAGGCGTTCACCGCGACCCGGTCGGGGCCGGTCAGGCCGAGCCCGGCCAGCCGCGCCAACGCGCGGTCGAGCAGCGGCACGTTGCCCACCGGGCACAGCGCCTTGGGGACCCGTTCGGTGAGCGGGCGCAGCCGGGTGCCCTCGCCGGCGGCGAGCACCACCGCGCACAGCTCCGCCGCAACGCCCGCGCCCGTCATGGCAGATCGTCCGGGATCGGTGGCGGGAACTGTCCGGCCAGCGGCCCGATGTCGTAGTAGGCGAGCAGCCGGGCGGTCGGCCAGGTCAGCTTGGGCAGGTCGTCCAGCGGGTGCCAGGCGGCCTCGAAGACCTCGGCGCCGTCGACCGCCAGCTCGGTGGTGGACGCCGGCACCTCCGTCTCGAAGACCATGTCCACCCAGCCCTTGGCGTGCACGATCGCGTTCGGTGCCGCCGGCCGCAGCCGCGACGGGGGGAGCCGGATGCCGGATTCCTCGAACAGCTCGCGGGCCGCTCCCACGACGGGGGCCTCGCCGCGGTTCAGCAGGCCTGCGGGGAGGGACCAGCCCTTGCCGGGCGGTTGGCGCAGCATCAGCAGGCGGCCCGCGCCCGTCGCCTCGGCGTCGCGGACCAGGGTGACCGCGCCGACGATGTACTTGGGCACGGCCAGCCGGACCAGGCGCCGACGCACCGGCAGCGGCATTCGGTAGAAGGCCTGGTAGAAGATGGCCCGACCGGTGGCGCGGGAGCGGGGGATCATGACCCCAGGCTAGTGGTCACGAATGTCCTTCGGACGCGCCGGGGCGGGCTCGGTCACTGCCGGTGGTCGACCAGGTCGATGAGCTGGCGTACCACGGTGTCCGGTTCGATCACCCGGTCGAAGACCGCGACCAGCAGGGTCTCCAGGTCGGGGTAGCCCAGCTCCTCGGAGAGACGCAACAGCGGCAGGTCACTGGCGAGGCCACGGTTGTGCTTCCGCAGGGCCAGCCCGATGGTGGCCCGACCGAGGCGGACCTTGTCGCTGATCGTGATGCCCGGCTCGGTGTGCTCCGCGAACCACCTGTTGATCTGCATCTGCGCGTTCGGGGACTTGACGAAACTCAGCCACTCCCGGCGGGGGCCGCGCGGCGCCACCCCGGCCTCGAACCCGTTGTCGCCGTCGCTCTCGGTGAAGATTTCCACCACGTCGCCCTCGTCCAGCTCCGAGCTGAGCGGTGCCAGCCGACCGTTGATCCGGGCGGCGAGGCAATGGTCGCCCCGCTCGTTGCCCAACTCGTAGGCCAGGTCGACGGGGGTCGCGCCGGCCGGCAGCACGACCTGCTGCCCGTCCGCGAAGACCTGGATCTGGCCCTCGGCGAGGTCGCAGCGCAGCGACTCGTAGAACTGTGCCGGGTCGGCGGCGTCCGGCTCCCAGTCGAGCACCCGACGCAGCCAGTCCAACTGCTCGGCGCGGGCCGCCGCGCTGCCGCTGTTGCCCGAGCGCGGGAAGCGGAAGTCGGCGGCGATGCCGTACTCCGCCGAGCGGTGCATCTCCTCGGTGCGGATCAGCACCTCGACGGTGCGGTCCTGCGGGCCGCAGACGCTCGTGTGCAGTGACCGGTAGAGGTTGTTCTTCGGTGAGGCGATGAAGTCCTTGAAACGGCCGGGGATCGGTCGCCACGTGCCGTGGATGGCACCCAACGCGGCGTAACAGTCCGTTGCCGGGCCGTCGACCACCACCACGATGCGGGGCAGGTCGTATGGAGCGGTGTGACTGCCGGCGATGGTGTCCTTCCAGATCGAGTAGAGGTGCCGGGGACGAGGGCTCACCTCGGCGTCGACCCGGCTGCGTTTGAGCGCCACCCGGGCCCGGGCGACCACCGAGTCGAGGTACGCGTCCCAGCCCGGCCGGTCGTGCACGTGCCGGGCCAGCCGGGCGTGCTCGTCGGGCTCCAGGTGCAGCAACACCACGTCGTCCAGCTCGCGCTTGAGGGTCTGGATGCCCAGCCGGTCACAGAGCGGGACCAGCACCTCCTGGGTCTTGCGGGCGATCCGTTCCCGCGAGGCCGCCGACCGCACACCCAGGGTGCGCATGTTGTGCAGGCGGTCGGCCAGCTTGATGATCAGCACCCGGACGTCCTTCGCGGCCGCCACGATCATCTTGCGGACCGTCTCCGCCTCGGCGGCCTTGCCGTAGAACGCCTTGTCGAACTTGGTCACACCGTCGACCAGGTGGGCCACCTCGCCGCCGAAGTCCTCGGAGAGCGCCTGGAGGGTGTAGCGGGTGTCCTCCACGGTGTCGTGCAGCAGCGCCGCGACCAGTGTGGTGGCGTCCATCCCCAGCTCGGCGCAGATCTGCGCCACCGCGAGGGGGTGGGTGATGTACGGTTCCCCGCTCTTGCGGAACTGCCCGCGGTGCATGTTCTCCGCGATCGTGTACGCCCGGCGCAGCACCGCGGGGTCGGTGCCGGCGTGGATCCCCCGGTGCGTGCGCACCAGGTGGGTCACCGGGTCGGAGTCGGTGGTCGGCCAGCTGAGCAACGACCGCAGCCGGCGGGCGAGCGGCAGCTCACCCGGCTGTGTCGGAAGGGCGCCCCCCAGGGCGGCGCCGTGTCCGGCGTCGACGTCCACGAGGGACACCTCCTCACCCCGGCTCCACGACGCCGGAGGCCGGCGGCGGGAGCAGGCCCACGAATCGGGCAGGACTGCACTTCTCTAACAGCCTAAGCGAGTCGACGTAGTCCGATCGGTCAGTTGGTCATGAGCGTTCGGTCGAGAGTTGCGGGGACGAGCCGTTCTCGGCCTTCGCCAGCAGGTCACGGAACCGCCCCGCGCCAGCGGCCGGGGAGGACCAACCGGAGGACATCTCCACCAGTCGGGTCTCCGGTCGCTCCAACCAGGACAGGATCCGCTCGGACTCCTCGGCGGTGGCGGCCGGCACCGGGCCGTGCCCGCCCGACACCGTCTCGGCGGTGGCCCGGATGGCGGTCAGCGTGGGCCGCGGGTGGACACCCGGCGGGGACACCCCCGCGCCGGCCAGCCGACCGTGCCGCACCAGCGCCAACTCCCAGCCACCCCGGGCGGCCGGCCGCGCGGCGGCCAGCTCGACGATGCCGGTCAACGCGGCCAACCGTTGCATCCGCACGGTGGCCCGCAGCACCGCCGCCAGCCGGGACCGCACCACTGCCGCCTCCTCGTAGCGCTGGTCGGCCGACAGCACGTCGATCCGGGCGAGCAGAGCGTCCACCACCGGCTGGGGGTCGTCGGTCGTGGCGCTGCGGAAGGGCGCGGCGGCGCTGTCGTCGTACTCCTGCGGGGTGATCTTGTGTTCGCAGGGTGCCGGGCAGCGACCCAGCTCGGCCAGCGCGCACGCCGGCGTGACGGTGCGTAGCGAGAGTCGGTGCGTGCACTGGCGCAGCGGCACCGCGTCGTGGAACCCGGCGGCGGCCAGCTCCGCGGCGCGCCGGGAGGTGAACGGCCCGAGGTACGCGGTGTCGGTGGGGGAGAGGTCGCGGACTATCGACAGCCGAGGGTACGGACCGTCGGTCAGCTTGAGCCAGACCATCCGCTCCGGGTACTTCGACCGTCGGTTGTACGGCGGGGCGTGCGCGGCGATCAGCCGCAGCTCACGGACCTCCGCCTCCAACGAGTGCGCGCACTCCACCGCCTCGACCCGTTCGGCCGCGGCCAGCATCTCGGAGATCCGGGCCCGCTTCTCCCCGGCGGTGAAGTAGCTGCGCACCCGGGTGGCGATGTCCACGGAGGTGCCCACGTAGAGCGGACGGTCGTCGGCGGCCCGGAAGATGTAGACCCCGGGGACCTTGGGCAGGCCCTCGGCGAGGTGCCGTTTGCGGCGCTGCGTCGGGGTGACCGCCCGGGCGAACTCGATGGCGTCGCCGACCGTGTCCACCCGGTGGCCGCCGAGCCGACCGATCAGGCCGTGCAGCACGTCGACGGTGGCCTTCGCGTCGTCCAGCGCGCGGTGGGTGGGCTGGGTGTGGGTACGGAAGTAGGCGGCCAGGGTGCCGAGCTTGCGGTTGGGCACCTCGTCGCGGGTCAGCACCCGGCGGGCCAGCGCCGCAGTGTCCAGCACCCGGGGGTTGGGCCACCGGTAGCCGTGCCTGGCGCAGGCGGCCTTGAGGAAGCCCACGTCGTACGGGGCGTTGTGGGCCACCAGCACGGCGTCGTCGATGAACTCCAGGAAGCTCGGCAGCACCTGCTCGATCGGCGGCGCCGGCAGCAGCATCGCCTGGGTGATCCCGGTCAGCACGGTGATGAAGGGTGGGATCGGCTGCCCCGGGTTGACCAGCGTGGCGAGCACACCCAGTTGCTCGCCACCGCGCACCTTGACCGCGCCGATCTCGGTGATGCCGCCGCCGTCCGGCGCGCCGCCGGTGGTCTCCAGGTCGACCACCACGAAGGTGGTCGCGTAGAGCGGCAGCGCCGGATCGACCCCACCGACCGCCGGGTCGAGACCAGCGAGGGACTCCTGGACGTACTCCGCCTGTGCCATCGGCGGCACGCTAGCGCGCCGGTCCGACACTCCCGTCGCATGCGTCCCACGAGTCACCATGGGGCTAGGATGAGAGATCGGCTCACTCACCGGGCGGTGGGCCCGGTCGCGGTGGGAGACTTGCCACATGCCCCTCGCCGAGCCGCACGACGACCACCTCCCAGAGGAGGATCTGGTCGCGCTCGACGGGGCCCTGGGCAACCCGGACGACAACGTAGTCAGCGAGACATCCGACGCCTCCGACCCCACGGAGACCGGCGACAGCCCGGCCACCGAGCCGGAGCCGACGCTGCCCGAGCCGGTCCGGCAGCGGATCGTGACGCTGACCGCCGCGGTGCTGCCCACCCTGCCCGCCGACGAGGTGCCGGTGCCGTTGCGCCGGGTGGCCAAGTTCGCACCCAACCGGCGGGCCCGGCTCGGCGCGCCGGTCATCGCCGCCCAGCTCACCGCCGACCCGCTGTTCCGACAGCGGGTCACCGCCCGCGTCCTGGCCGACGCCGGTGACCTCGGGGCCGCCGTCGTCGAGGGCACCGCTCCCGCCGCCGCCGACCCCGTCGAGGTCGCCGCCCTGGCCTACCTGGCCCGTCCCCGTGGCTGGCGGGAGCTGATCGACGCCAGCGGCGCCGCCGTTCGCGCCGAGGCCGACAGCGCGGTGGTCGCCGAACTGGTCCGCGAGGCCGAACAACGCGCCACCCGCGCCGAACACGACCGCGCGGTGGCGCGGGTCGAGGCGGAGAAGCTGCGCGACGAGCTGGCCCGCGTCCGTGAGGAGCTGGGTCAGCTCCGCGAGGAGTCCCGGCAGGTGGCCCGTACCCTGCGGGAGACCCAGGCCCGCGAGCGCAAGGCCACCGAGTTGCTGGCCACCGAGCGTGGCCGGGCCGCGCGGGCCAGCGCGGACGTGGACGCCGAACTACGGCGGGCCCGGGCCCGGTTGGCCGAGGCGGAGGCCGCCGCCGGGGTGGCCCGGGCGAGTGCCAAGGAGGCACGTTCGGTCGACGACGCCCGGCTCTGGCTGCTGCTGGAGACCATCGGCCAGGCCGCCGTCGGCCTGCGCCGGGAGCTGGCGCTCGACCCGGTGGACAAACTCCCCGCCGACTTCGTGGCCGACGCGTTCGCCGAGCAGCCGGGCACCGCCCCGGCCGGTCCGGCCGCCCGTGCCCGCGACACCGACGACCCCGCCCGGCTCGACCAGTTGCTCGCCCTGCCCCGGGCGCACCTGGTGGTCGACGGCTACAACGTCACCAAGCGCGGCTTCGGCGAGATGTCCCTGGAGCAGCAGCGCAAGCGCCTCATCACCGGGCTCGGCGGCATCGCCGCGCAGACCGGCGACGAGGTCACCGTCGTCTTCGACGGCGCCGAGCGGATGCACGGGCTGCCACCCGCGCCGCGCGGCGTACGGGTGCTCTTCTCCCGCAAGGGCGAGACCGCCGACGAGCTGATCCGACGGTTGGTCCGTGCCGAGCCGGCGGGGCGTCCGGTGGTCGTGGTCTCCTCCGACCGCGAGGTCGCCGACGGGGTACGCCGACACGGCGCCTACCCGTTGGGCGCGGACTCGCTGCTGCGGCGGCTCGCCCGCTCCTGACCGCGGGCTGCCGGTGCGTGTCGGACCCGAGCGCTAGCATCGCCGCGACCACGGAGATGGGAGTCGCGATGGTGCCGGACGACGTCACAGTCTTCGTCGACGAGGATCTGCGGGGGGCACGGTTCAACCGCTCGACACTCGCCGGCGCGGTGATGCGGGGCGTCGACGTGAGTGGCGTGGACATCGACGCGCCGTGGTTGGCCGGAAGCGCGCTCCTGGTCAACGGCGTCGACGTGGTGCCGCTCGTCGAGGCCGAGCTGGACCGTCGGTTTCCCGGCCGCGACCTCAGGCGGGCCAGCGAACCCGCCGATCTCAGGGCGGGGTGGGCGGCGGCCGAGCGAGCCTGGGCGGCGGCGGTCGACCGGGTCCTCGCCATGCCCGAGGGGGCGGTGGACGTGTCGGTCGACGGCGAGTGGTCGTTCGCGCAGACGCTGCGTCATCTCGTGTTCGCCGCCGACGTGTGGTTGGGCAAGGCGATCCTGCGCCTGCCGCAGCCGTTCCACCCGCTCGGTCAGCCGCACGCCGAGTACGAGACCGACGGCTTCGACATGTCGGTCTTCACCACGGAGCAGCCGACCTTCGAGGTGGTCCTGCGGGTGCGGGCCGAGCGCCAGGCCATGGTGCGCGATTTCCTCGCGACCGTCACGCCGGACGTGCTCGCCGAGTCCCGGCCGAGCGCGTGGTCGCCCGAGCACATCGTGTCCGTCCGGCACTGCCTTCACGTGATTCTCAACGAGGAGTGGCAGCACCTGCGCTTCGCCCTGCGTGACCTCGACGCGCAGCGCTGACACCTGTCCCCGACGGCCGCTCGGCCGGCCCGGCGCTCGGACCGCAGCCGGTCAGCTGGCCGGTAGTCGCCGGGTCAGCTCGCGACGCAGGGCGTCGGTGCCCGGCTCCATCCAGCTGAGCTGGACGACCAACTCGTAGGGGCCGCGTCCGGGAGTCGACCACTGCCCGGCTCGCATGGGTGGACGAGCCTGCTGTGGGTCGCGGGGCACGATCACCAGCCGCGGATCCAGGCGTCCCCGCACCTGGGCGCTGGCCACGTCGACCCAGTCGATGCTGAGTGTGGTCCCCTTCGGTCCGCTCATCTGCAGCGTTCCGTCGGTCAACCGCAGCGGCAGGCGAGGCTGACGGCGCAGTTGCCAGTTGGTGGTCAGCCCGACGGCGGCGCCGATCATGCCGAAACGCAGCAGGACCTTCCACCACGCCTCGTCGAACACCACCGTGTAGAAGGTGAGGAGAGCCGCGCCGACGAGCACGGCGAGAACCATGGCGAGGCGAACCCGGCGCGGGGAGCGCCGGAATTCCACGACTGACGATGCATCGGGGTCGGCCACTGTCGCCCAGTGCCCGGCGGGTCGGTCGGCCAAACGGTGCCCCTCCGTCGCCCGGTCGGCACGAGCTCGTCGGGTTCGTCGATGTCGGGGCTCCCGGGCGGGTGGGATACCCCGATATCGCTGATCTGGAGTGGATCTAGCCCTGAAACAGGCGGTCGGACGGGGTTCCTGTCGTACCCGGTGGTTAGTGTCGATGTCACCGACGGTGCTCGGTCGGCGACGGCAGGAGTCGCCCGCGCGCCGCAAGCCGACCAGGAGGCGTGATGCTCATCGACTGCGACGGGTGCGCGAGGCGGGCCGACGGCTGCTCCGGCTGCCCGCTGACCGCCCTGTTCGACGACACGTCCCCGGCGGCCGGGTTGGTCGCCGCCGAGGTCGAGGCCATCGAGGTGTTCGCCCGGGCCGGCTTCGACGTGGAGGTGCTGGCCGCGCCCGCACGCCCGGAGGTGGCTCGCCGCCGGGCCACCCGCCGGGTCGCCTGAGCGCCACACCGCGCCGGAAGCAGGCTTCTCCCGGGCCATAGGATGAGCGGTCACGGCGGGAGGAGCGGCGGGATGGGCGGGGTACGACGCGACGAGGGAACGGCTGTCGGCGGCGCTGCGTTCGGTGGCGGCGACCCGGCCCGCCGGGCGGTGTCGCGGTGACCCCGCGCGGGTGGGCGCTACTGGCCCTGGCCGGGTTGACCGTCGCGTTGGTCGTGATCGCCGCGCTGCTGATCCCCTGGCACCGGCCGCCCGCGCCCCGGGCCGACCAGCTCGCGGCGCTGCGTGACCTACCGGCCGAGCAGGTGGCCAAGGGGCGGGAGTTCCGGGCGGCGTTGCGCCCCGGCAGCTACACCGCCCTCGCCGTCGGCCTGCTTGTCGCTCTCGCGCTCGGGCTCACCCCGCTGGGCAGCCGCCTGGTCGAGCTGGTGGGTCGACCCTTCGGGGGGCACTGGGCGGCGCAGGCCGTGCTCGGCGGGTTGGCCGTCGTGCTCGTCGCCGACCTGGTGACACTTCCGTTCGCCGCCTGGCGGCAGAGCGTGCTCACCCGCTACGGGCTGAGCACCAACGGCTGGAGCGGCTGGGCTGTCGACCTGCTCAAGTCGTACGCGGTCAGCGCGGTGATCGGCGCGGTGGCGCTGTTCGGCTTCTACGCCGTCATCCGGCTCGCGCCGCGCTGGTGGTGGGCGTTCGGCGCGGGCGGGGCGGCAGTGCTGGTGATCCTGCTGTCGTTCGTGTTGCCGGTGCTCGTGGAGCCGGTGTTCAACAAGTTCACGCCGATGGAGCAGGGGCCGCTGCGCACCGAGCTGATGAGCATGGCCGCCCGGGACGGGGTGCCGGTGCGTGACGTGCTGGTCGCCGACGCCTCCCGTCGCACCAAGGCGGTCAACGCGTACGTCTCGGGTCTCGGTCCGACCCGGCGGGTGGTCGTCTACGACACGTTGCTGACCGAGGCGACGCCGGCCGAGGTGACGGCCGTGGTGGCGCACGAGTTGGGGCACGCCAAGGACTCCGACGTGGCGGTCGGCACCCTGACCGGGGCGCTGGGCGCCGCCGCTGCGGTGGTGGCGCTCTATCTGCTCGGGTCGTGGGGGCCGCTGCTTCGGCTGGCCGGTGTCGACTCGGTCGCCCAGCCGAGGGCGTTCCCGTTGCTGCTGGCGCTCGTCACGGTGGCCGGGTTGGTGGCCGCGCCGGTGCAGGCGTTGATGTCGCGGCGGGTGGAGGCACGGGCCGACGCGCACGCCCTCGCGCTCACCGATGACCCGGAGGCCTTCGAGTCGATGCAGCGGCGGCTCGGCTCGGTCAACCTGGGCGACCCCGACCCGCCGCGCTGGGAATACCTCTACTCGGCCTCGCATCCGTCCACCGTGGAGCGGATGGCCGCCGCCCGCGCGTACGCCCGGGAGGCCGGCCGATGAGTCGCACGCTGCTGATCACCAACGACTTTCCGCCCCGCCCGGGCGGCATCCAGTCCTTCGTGCACAACCTCGCGGTACGGCAACCGGCCGGTTCGGTGGTGGTGTACGCGTCGAACTGGCGCGGGTCCGCGAAGTTCGACGCCGACCAGCCGTTCGAGGTGATCCGGGAACGCACCCGGGTGCTGTTGCCGACCCCGTTGATCGCCCGCCGGGCGGCGCGGTTGGCGCGCGCGTACGACTGCGACACGGTGTGGTTCGGTGCGGCGGCCCCGTTGGGGCTGCTCGCGGGCGGTCTGCGCCGACGGGCCGGCGTACGTCGGGTGGTGGCGCAGACCCACGGCCACGAGGTCGGTTGGGCGGCGTTGCCCGCCGCCCGGCCGGCGCTGCGGCGCATCGGTCGGGGTGTGGACGTCACCACCTACCTCGGTGAGTACACCCGCAGCCGGCTGGCCCGGGTGCTCGACGGGGTGACCGAACTGCGCCAGTTGGCGCCCGGCGTCGACGTGGACACCTACCATCCGACGGTGGACGGCGAGCCGGTCCGGGCGCGGCTCGGGTTGACCGACCGGCCGGTGGTGGTCTGTGTGTCCCGGCTGGTGCCCCGCAAGGGCCAGGACATGCTGATCCGGGCTCTGCCGGACATCCGCCGTCGGGTGCCGGACGCGGCGCTGCTGATCGTCGGCGGTGGGCCGTACCGGGCCACGCTGGAGAAGCTGGCCCGGCAGACCGGTGTGGAACGGGACGTGGTGTTCACCGGCTCGGTGCCGTCGGCCGAGTTGCCCGCGCACTACGCGGCCGGTGACGTCTACGCGATGCCGTGCCGCACCCGTAACCGTGGGCTCGACGTCGAAGGGCTGGGCATCGTCTACCTGGAGGCCTCCGCGACCGGCCTGCCGGTGGTCGCCGGTGACTCCGGGGGCGCGCCGGACGCGGTCCGTGAGGGCGAGACGGGTTACGTCGTCCGTGGCCGGGACGTCGCCCAGCTCGCCGACCGGGTTGCCCGGCTGCTGGCCGACCGGGACCTGGCCCGGCAGCTGGGTGCCGCCGGCCGGGCGTGGGTCGAGCGCGAGTGGCGCTGGGAGGCTCAGGCGGAACGGATGGCGGCGCTGCTCGCCGGCTGATCGGCGCCCGTCAGCTCTCCCGGGGCGGGGCGTAGCGCGGCACGTACTCCTGGCCGGTCAGCTTCTGGATCTCCGCCATCACCTCGTCGGTGATCGTTCGGATGTCGCGGGGGCCGGTGATCCGGTCGGCGACCGGGATGGGTGGGCCGAACCGCAGGGCGACCGGGTGACGGCGGGGCAGCCGCGCGTCGACCGGCAGCACCTCGGCGGTGCCGAGCACGCCGACCGGGATGATGGGCACCTCGGCGTCGCGGGCCAGGCGGGTCATCCCGACCCGGCCCCGGTAGAGCCGCCCGTCGGGGGATCGGGTGCCCTCCGGGTAGACGGCGACCAAGCCGCCGGAGCGCAGCACCGGTACGGCGGCGTCGAGGGCGCGCAGGGCGGCCCGGCCGTCGGCGCGGTCGACCCGGATGGCGCCCATGCCGGCGACGATCTGCCGGTTGAGCCAGCCGCCCGGACCTCGGCCGGTGAAGTACTCGGCCTTGGCCCAGAAGGTCACGTGTCGGGGTGCCGCGGTGACGAGGAACAGTTCGTCGGCAACGGAGAGGTGATTGCTGGCGAGGATCGCTCCTCCGTGCCGGGGCAGATGCTCCAGCCCTTCCACGTGAGGTCGCCAGCCGAGACGCAGCGCGGTGCCGACGGTCAGCTTGGTGAGGTCGTACAGCAGCGGCACGCGTCCTCCGGGGGTGGGTTCATGCGGGTCTCGGGCCGAGGTGGGCATCGAGTGCGGCACGCACCAGGGCGTCGTCGTCGGTGGCACCGGTGGCCAGCGGCAGGCTGCCCCAGGCCCAGAGTTGGGCGATGCCGTGCAGGTTGGCCCAGAGCGCGCCGGCGAGCACCGGCGCGGGGGCGTCGGTCGGCCGTCGTAGCTGGGCCACCAGGTCGGCCAGCACGGCGAACAGCGGGAGGCTCGTCTCCCGCAGCCGTAGCCGGCCGCTGTCCAGCAGGTCGTGGCGGAACATCAGCTCGAACATGCCGCGGTGGGCCGCCGCGAAGTCCAGGTACGTCCGGGCCAGCGCGGTCAGTTGGGTACGCGGGTCGGGCTCGACGTCGCGCATGGTCTTCTCGACGCGGGCGGTGAGGTCGGCGAAGCCCTCGCGGGCGATGGCGGAGAGCAGGTCGACGTGGGCGGGGAAGTAGCGGCGCGGTGCGCCGTGCGAGACGCCGGCGCGGCGGGCGATCTCCCGCAGCGACACCGCCGACTGGCCCTCCCGCAGCACCAGGTCCACTCCGGCGGCCACCAGTCGCGCCCGCAGCCCGGTCTCGTCCACGTCCATAGACACTGTCTACCAGCCCGCGTAGACAATGTCTACGCCGCGTCGGCGCTGGCGCTGGCGCTGGTGCTGGCGCCGGTGCTGGTGCTGGTGCCGCTGCTGGTGCTGGTGCCGCTGCTGGTGTCGGTGCGGCGTGCGCAGGCATCTCGCGCCGTACGTCTTCACACCATCAGCGAAACTGCTGCCTCAGCCGCGCGGGAGACACCAACAAACCTGATGTTGCGCGGACCTTGAGGAGGAACGCGCGGCGCGGACCGGATGATCGCGCTCGAACCAGGATGCAGTGGTCTCCGCTCGGCTCACCGAGACCCACTACATCGATGATTGAGCACGATCATGGGCTGGGCCGGGTGGGCCAGCCCGGAGCCGGCGGCCCTGCCAGCGCGCGGCGGCCTAGCCGGCGGGGTGGCCTAGCCGGCGTGGTGGCCCTGCCGGCGCCGGCCCGGACGACTCAGCGGATGCGGGCGAGGATGCGGTCGGCGGGGGCCGGCCGGCCGAAGTGCCAGCCCTGGGCGGCATCGCAGCCGATCGCTCGAAGCCGTTCGGCCTGCCCGGCGGTCTCCACGCCCTCGGCGGTCACTGTCAGGTCGAGCGCGTGCGCCAGCGAGACCAGCGACGCGAGGATCCGTTCGTCGGTACGGCCGACCGACGGCGACCGCAGGCCGGCCACGAACTCCCCGGCCACCTTCAGTTCGGTCACCGGCAGGTCCCGCAGGTACGCCAGATTGCTGTAACCGGTGCCGAAGTCGTCGATGGCGATCCGTACCCCGAGGTCGGCCAGGACCCGCAGGGCGCGGACCGGCTCCTCGGCGGTGCTCATCATCGTGCTCTCGGTGATCTCCAGTTGCAGCCGCTCCGGCGGCAGACCGGTCTGCCGCAGCAGGGCGCGGACCTCCTGCACCAGCCCGGGCCGGTGCACCTGGCGTACCGCCAGGTTGACGCTGACGAACGGTGCCGCCGCGCCACCGGCGGACCAGGCCTCCGCCTCGCGGCACGCCTCGGCCAGCACCCACCCGCCGAGCTGCACGATCAGGCCGGTCTCCTCGGCCAACCCGATGAAGCTGTCCGGTCGCAGCACCCCGAGCTCCGGGTGACGCCAGCGGACCAGCGCCTCGACGCCGACCAGGCTGCCGTCGCGCAGTGAGGTCAGTGGCTGGTAGTCGAGGTAGAACTCGCCCCGTTCCAGGGCCGCCGGGATGGCGGCGGACAGCGCGTAGCGGGCCAGTTCACGTTGGTTGCGCTCGGCGTCGTAGAGCGCCCAGCGGGCCCCGCCGGCGGCCTTCGCCCAGTGCAGCGTGCTGTCGGCGGCCCGCATCAGGTCACTGGGATTGGCCCCGGCGACCTGTCGCTCGACGATGCCGATGCTCGCCGAGATCTGCAGCTCGTGCCCGTCCACCAGGGCCGGTGTGGCGACCGCGGCCAGCGCGGTCTCGGCCACCGCCACCATGGCGTCGGTGCCGCCGGTGTGTTCCACCAGGATGACGAACTCGTCCCCGCCGAGCCGGGCCACCAGGTGCTCACCCATGGCCTTGGACAGCCGTTCGGCCACCGTGACCAGTAGTTGGTCGCCGACCTGGTGCCCCAGGGAGTCGTTCACGACCTTGAAGCGGTCCAGGTCCAGGAAGCACACCCCGACGCGCTGCGCTCCTCGGCCCGGCTCGTTCAGCGCGGCGGCGAGCCGTTCGGTGAACAGCGTCCGGTTGGGCAGGGCGGTGAGCGGGTCGTGGGTGGCCTGGTGACGGAACCGGGCCTCGCTGGCCCGCAGTGCCCGTTCGGCCTGCGTACGGGCCCTCATCGCGGCCCGGCGGATCGACTCCTGCTCGTCGAGCGTCCGGTCGCGCAGCGCGCGGGCGTAGCCGGTCGCCACGGCCGCGAGCAGCCGGGCCATCCGGTCCTCGACGTCCTCGGCGACCAGACCCAGGTCGCGCACGAGGCGGAGTTGGATGACCTCGACGGTACGGCCGAGCCCTTCCGCGGAAGCGATGTGCGCGGCGACCAGTTCGGCGCCGACCCGGTGCCCGGCACGCAGGTCGAACGGTTCGGTCAGCAACGCGCCGGCCAGTTGCCCGGTGAGCCGGTCCAGGAGGGCTTCCAGTTGAGCCTGGGTCATCGGCAGGTAGCTGGTCCCGGAGACCGCCTTCGCCCAGGCGCGGGCGAACGTGCCCGGGTGGGAGGTCACCCCGGGCGGCTCAGCCACCGAGCCGCCCGACACCGCCCATGAAGACCGCCCGCTCGGCGTCCTCCGCGCTCTCCGGAGTGTCCGGTCGCCACTCGGGCACCCAGACCACGCCGGGATCGAGCAGCTCGAACCCGTCGAAGAGCGCGGTCAGCTCGGCGCGGCTGCGCACCCACAGCGGGTTGTCGGTGCGCCGGTAGACCCGCTCCGCCTCGGCGCGCTCGTCCTCGCTGCGCCCGTCGTCGCTGGCCTGCGACAGCACGAGGTGGCTGCCGGGGGCCAGCGCGTCGCGCAGCGTCCCCAGCAGCTCCGCGGGTCGGTCGTCGTCGGAGACGAAGTGCAGGACGGCCACCACCATCACGGCGACCGGCTGGCTCAGGTCGAGGAGCTTGCGGACGTCCGGGTGGGCCAGGATCGCCTCGGGGCGTCGCAGGTCCTCCTGCACCACCACCGCCCGTTCGTTGCCGGCGAGGATCTCGCGGCTGTGCGCCACCGCCACCGGGTCGACGTCGACGTAGACCACCCGCGACTGCGGGTCGAGCCGCTGGGCGATCTCGTGGACGTTGCCGACGGTCGGGATGCCCGACCCGATGTCCAGGAACTGCCGGATCCCGGCCTCGGCGAGGTGGTGCACGGCCCGGCGCAGGAACGCCCGGTTGGCCTGCGCCATCAGCGGCGCCTCGGGCACCGCCGCGACCATCGCCTGCGCCGCGGCCCGGTCGGCGGCGAAGTTGTGCGAACCACCGAGGTAGTAGTCGTACATCCGCGCGACGCTCGGGCGCTCGATGTCGATGGTGTCGGGTGCCCAGTCCGGCCGCTGCATGCGTCAACCCCTCGAGTCCGCGACGCGGGCGTCGTCACCCGCGCGGGTATTGTGCACCCGCCACGCACGCCAGACCATAGCGCGCCGGGGGTTGCCCGCCGACGTCGGTCGATGCGCGACGGCCCGCGCCGGGGGTGAAGCCGGCGCGGACCATCGGCCGCGACGTCCCGCTCGACGAGCGGGAACAGGTCAGAACTTGGGCGCGTCCGGTGCCTCGAGCAGGCCGAGTCGGAGCGCTGTCATCAGGGCCTGCGCCCGGTTGGCCGCACCGAGCTTCTCGTAGAGCTTCGAGATGTGCGTCTTGGCCGTGGACTCGCTGACGAACAGCTGCTTGGCGATCCCCGCCACGCTCATGCCGTCGGCGAGCAGCCGCAGCACCTGCCCCTCCCGGGGCGACAACTGCGGGCCGGACGGGGCGAGCCGACGCTTCATCGCCTCGGCCAGGTCGGCGGCGGTGAACGCGCTGGGGGACGAGGCGGCGTGCCGCGCGGCGGCCACCACCTCGTCGGCCGGGGCGGTCTTCGGGACGAAGGCGCTCGCGCCGGCCTCCAGTGCGCCGAAGAGCTGGTCGTCGCCGGCGTACATGGTCAGCACCACGATGCCCATCGACGCGCTGGACTTGCGCAGCGCGCGGGTGGCCTCCAGGCCGCTGCCGTCGGGCAGCCGCAGATCCATGATCACCACGTCCGGCTGCAGGGCGCCGGCCTGGCGTACACCCTCCGCCGCCGTGGCCGCCTCACCGACGACCTCGAACTGGCGGTCGCGCTCGAAGGCGTGCCGCAGGCCCTTGCGAATCAGGTCATGATCGTCGACAAGGAGGACCTTGGTGCGGGTGGCCGGTGTCGGACTTGTGGTCATCCTCGGGTTACTCCCCTTCTGGTGCTGCGCTGTCGCGCACGTTGTCGCGCCGGGACGAGGAACCGAGAACCACCGCCACGGTCGTGCCGCTGGGTTGCCGCGGCCTGATCTCCAACCGGCCCCGGATACGTTCCGCCCTCTCGGCCATGATCGCAAGACCGTACCGCCCGTCGGGGCGCTGGTCAGCCATCCCCTGACCGTCATCCGACACTTCTATTTGCGCGTACGGGGGGTCGACCTCACACGTGACCCACAAATTCGAGGCGCCGGCGTGCTTGCGGGCGTTGGTCACCGCCTCCTGCGCGATGCGCAGCAACTCGGCCTCGGTGGCCGCCGGCAGCCGGGCGGTGGACTCGTCCAGCGAGAGGTGCACCCGCAGCCCGCCGGACGCGCCCACGGTGCGGGCGTACTCGGCGATCGCCGCGGCCAGCCCGCCCTGCCGGTCCACCTCGCTGCGCAGCTCGAAGAGGCTCAGCCGCAGTTCCTGGATCACCCGGGTCACCTCGGCGCGCAGCGTACGCAGGGCCTCGGCGGTCTCGTCCGCGTCGTCGAAGACGGTGGCCATGGCGTTGTCGATGCCGTAGCCGACCATCACCAACTCCTGCGCCACCCCGTCGTGGATCTCCCGGGCGAGCCGCTGCCGCTCCTCGTTGGTGGCCAGCGAACGGACCTCGTCGAACAGCAGTGCCGCCTCCAGCCGCAGCGCGGCCGGGCGGGTCAGCGCCGTCACCCGGGACACCACCGGCGGCGGGTACGCCTGCGCCACGTCCGCCTCCAGCACCACCAGCCCCACGGTGCGTACACCGGCGACCAGCGGGACGATCAGCGCGGACACGTCGCCGCCACGGTGCGAGCGGGACTGTGAGCGTGCGGCCGTCGTGGCCTGCTGGCTGGCCCAGGCGTCGGCGATGGCCGAATCCGCGTCCAGCGTCGTCTCCCAGTCGACCCGGTCGACGCCGGCCTGGGCGAGCACCACGAGCCGGCCGCCGCCGCTGGCCGACAGCACCGCGCCCCGGTCGGCCCGGGCCACGGTGCGCAACTCCTCCAGCAGATGCTCGGAGATGCCGCCCGGGTCGAGGGTGGCCCCGGGGAGCTGCCGGGCCACCGTCCGCAGTTGGGTCAGCAGGCGGGTGGCCTCGGCGTACGGCTGGGGTTTGCCCTCGCCGCGTACGGCCATCACCCGGTGCAGGGTGCCGGCGGCGTAGAGCCCGAGGGCCGCCAGGATCAGCCACTGCGCGCAGACCGCGAGGTAGCCCGGCTGGCCGAGCTGGATCCCGCCGCCGACGGTGGTCAGGGCGCCGCTGACCAGCAGGGTGGCGGCGGTGACCGCGAGCAGGGCGCTGCCCTCACGAAAGCGGCGGCGCAGCGCGGTGACGGTCACCGGGACGGCCAGGTAGGGGAGTATCGCCGAGGCGCCGAGCCCGTCGACGGTGCCGCCGATCGACGCGACCGCCGCCACGTGGCTCGCGGCCAGGCCCAGCACCACGACCTCCGCCACCCTGCTCAGCGGCGCGATCAGCCGGTGCTGGGGAGCCAGCAGGGACGGCAGACCGGCCACCGCCAGCAACGCGATCCACCACAGCTGGGTGACGTCACGGGTGGCGAACAGGGTCAGGACGGCGATCAACGCCAGCATCACCAGGCGGGCGGCCGCGGCGAGGGGATGCGGGTGCGGTGCGGTGGCTGTGGATGCGGGCACGTGACGGATGGTAGTCAGCCTCGGTAGATATCGGCGATCTCCGCCGCGTACGTCTTGTGGACAACCTGGCGCTTGACCTTGAGCGACGGGGTCAACTCGCCGGTCGCCTCGGTGAAGTCGCGGGGCAGGACCCGGAACACCTTGATCGCCTCGGCCTTGGAGACGGCCTGGTTGGCGGTGTCGATCGCGGTCTGGATCTCCTGTCGAAGGCCCTCGTGCTCGCGCAGTTGCTCGACCGAGGTGTCGGCGGGCATGCCGGCGTTCTCCAACCAGGTCGGCAGCGCCTCCTCGTCCACCGTCACGAGGGCCGCGATGAACGGCTTGGCGTCGCCGACCACGACACACTGGCTGATCAACGGGTGCGCCCGGACCAGGTCCTCCAGCACCGCCGGGGCGACGTTCTTGCCGCCGGCGGTGACGATCAGCTCCTTCTTGCGGCCGGTGATGCTCAGATAGCCGTCCGCGTCGAGGTTGCCCAGGTCGCCGGTGCGGAACCAGCCGTCGGAGCTGATCGTCTCGGCGGTCGCCGCCTCGTTGCGCCAGTAGCCCTGGAAGACCAACTCGCCGGAGATCAGGATCTCGCCGTCGTCCTCGATGCGGACGGTCACGCCGGGCAGCGGGCGACCGACAGTGCCGATCCGGGTGCCGCTGGGCAGGTTCGCCGCGGCGGCGGGCGAGGTCTCGGTGAGGCCGTAGCCCTCCAGGACCGTCACGCCGATGCCGCGGAAGAAGTGCCCGAGTCGGGCGCCGAGCGGCGCGCCGCCGGAGATCGCGTCCCGGCACCGCCCGCCGAGCGCGGCGCGCAGCTTCCGGTAGACCAGCCGGTCGAAGACCGCGTGCTGGGCGCGCAGCGCCAGGCCGGGTCCGCCCCGGGTTTCCAGAGCCTCGCTGTACGCGATGGCGACCTGCTCCGCGCGGGCGAAGATGCCGCCCTTGCCGTCCGCCTCGGCCTTCTGCTTGGCGGCGTTGTAGACCTTCTCGAACACCCGGGGTACGGAGAGCACGAAGGTCGGCCGGAACGCCTGCAACTCGGCGACCAGGTTCTTGGTGTCGGCGCAGTGCGCCATGGTGGCCCGCGCCTGCACGACGCCGATCTGGATCAGGCGGGCGAAGGCGTGCGCCAGGGGGAGGAACAGCAGGGTGGTCGCGCCGGCGTTGAACAGGTTCGGCAGCACCGGCACCGCGTTGGCGATGTCGGCGTACATGTTGCGGTGGGTGAGCACGCAGCCCTTGGGTCGGCCGGTGGTGCCGCTGGTGTAGATGATCGTGGCGAGGTCGTCGGCGCGGACGGCCTTGCGTCGCTGTTCGACAGCGGCCGGCTCGACCTGCGCGCCGGTCGTGACCAGCTCGTCGACCGCGCCGCTGTCGATCTGCCAGACGTTGTTCAGCTCGGGCAGCCGGTGCCGGACACCGTCGACCAGGTTGGCGTGCGCCTCGGTCTCGACCACCACGCCGACCGCGTTGGAGTCCTCGAGGATCCACGCGGCCTGCTCGGCGCTGGACGTCTCGTAGATCGGCACGGTGACCGCGCCGACGGCCCAGATGGCGTAGTCCAGCAGCGTCCACTCGTAGCGGGTGCGGCTCATCAGACCGACCCGGACGCCCGGCTCGACGCCGGCGGCGATCAGGCCCCGGGCGACGGCGGCCACCTCGTCGCGGAACTGGAGGCAGGTCACGTCGGTCCAGCTGGTGACGGTGCCGTCGGCGCCCGGGACGGGTCGGGCGAACTGGACGGCATCGGGCGCGACCTCGGCGTTGTCCCAGACCGGATCGGTGAGGTTGGCCGCGTCGCCAACGGTGACGATCGGCGGGACGGAGAACTCGCGCACCTGCACTCCTTCGTGCTCGCACTGGCCGGGCCGGCCGCCACGGTGGGCGTCGGTTGTGTCGAAACCTACCCGGTGAGCTAGGGCACCCTGCCAACGCCCGCCGTTGTACGCTGCCCGTCGTCGCCGGGGGCGGCGCGGCGTGCTGGCGCCACGCGCCGGGTAGCCTCCCCCCATGGCGGACTCCTCCACCCAGTCGATCATCATCGGCGCCGCACCGGAACGGGTGACGGCGGTCATCTGCGACTTTGCGCGCTACCCCGAGTGGACCGACGCGGTGCGCCGCGCCGAGGTCGTCGAGGAGTACGAGGACGGCTACGCCAGCCAGGTGCGCTTCACGATCGACGCCGGGGTGATGGCCGACGAATACGTGCTCGCCTACGAGTACGCCGAGGACCTGTCGCGGATCGAGTGGCACCTGGTCGCCCCCTCGAAGATGCAGAAGAGCCAGCGCGGTTCGTACGACCTGGTGGGTAACCCGGACGGCAGCACCACGGTGACCTACACCCTGGAGGTCGACCTGTCGGTGGGGATGCTCGGGATGTTTCGGCGCAAAGCCGAGAAGATGATCATGGACACCGCGTTGAAGCAGCTCAAGCGCCGGGTAGAAGCAACCGGTGCGGCGCAGTGACGTGTCCGGTGGCACGGTAGAGGAGCCGAGGGTGGGCGGAACGGATCCGGGTTCGGCCCGGGAAGAGGCGGAGCGGCTGGTCGCCACGGTGCTAGCGGGGGCGCGACTGGCCTCCGCAGGCTCGCCGGGCGGCGCGTTCGGCTCGCTGGGCGGAGTGCTGGCCGGTGTCCTCGGTCACAGTGGCGGCGCCGACGGGCGTCCCGGCGCCGGTAGTGCTTTCGCCACCGGATCGCCTGAATGCTGTGTCTGCCCGGTCTGTCGGGGCATCGCCGCGTTGCGTGACCCGAGTCCGGAATTCGCCGAGCGTCTCGCGACCGGCGCCGGTGACCTCGCGGCGGGCATCGCCAGCCTGCTCCGCGCGTTCTCCCCGGCGGAGTCGCCCACGACGAGCCCCAGCGGGCCGCCCACCGGAACGCCTGACCGGACGTCGCCGGAACCGGGCGTGAGCACCGACGACATGCTGCCGGAACCGGCCGTCCCGACGTCGTCCACCGCGGCGGCCGACGATCACGTGTGGCGCGATGCCACCCGCACCGGGCATGATTCTCAGCCGGCGCCGGAACGGGATGTCTGGTCGGTCGCCACCCGGACGGCGGATCCACTCGCCCCGGCCGCCGCACCACCCGTCGACGACGCCGGGTCGGCGACCGTGCCGGCACCGACCACCCGTCCCGTGGTGCCCGCCTCGCGGGCGCCCGACCACTCCGACGCGGAAGCATCGGGCGACGGCGCCTGAGCGCGGGACATCCCGACCCGGACCGGCACATCGCCGGCGCGCGGGCCGGACAGCAGCAGAGGGGGGCGGCAGCGGTGACGCTGACCATCGGAGTCGACGTCGGTGGCACGAAGGTGGCCGGCGGTGTCGTGGACGAGACCGGCACGGTCCTCGTGCAGACCCGACGGGACACTCCCGCCGACGACGTCGGCAAGACCCGCGACGTCATCATCGAGCTGGTCGGCGAGCTGGCCGCCGGTCGGACGATCGAGGCCGTCGGCATCGGCGCGGCCGGCTGGATCGACGCCAGTCGGTCGACGGTCCTCTTCGCCCCCAACCTGGCCTGGCGTGACGAACCGCTGCGCGAGTACGTCGGCAAGGCCATCGGGCTTCCGGTGATCGTGGAGAACGACGGGAACGTGGCCGCCTGGGCCGAGTTCCGGTACGGCGCGGCCCGCGCCGCCGACGACTCCATGATCATGTTCACCATCGGCACCGGCGTGGGCGGCGGCGTCGTCCTCGGCGGCGAGCTGATGCGCGGCGCGCACGGCATCGCCGCCGAACTGGGCCACATGCTGGCCGTGCCGGACGGACACCAGTGCGGCTGCGGCCGGCTGGGCTGCATCGAGCAGTACGCCAGCGGCAGCGCCCTCGTCCGCTTCGCCCGAGCCGGCGCCCGGCAGGAACCCAACCGGGCCACCGCGCTGCTGGAACTGGCCGGCGGTGAGGCCGAGGCGATCACCGGTCCGATGGTGACCGCCGCCGCGCAGGACGGAGACCCGATCTCCGCCGAGGCGTTCGCGCAGATCGGCCGGTGGCTGGGCACCAGCCTCGCCGACATGGCACAGATCCTCGACCCGCAGACCCTGGTGGTCGGCGGCGGTGTGATCGACGCCGGTGACCTGCTGCTCGGCCCGACGCGCCGCTCGTACGTCGACGCGCTCGCCCAGCGTGGTCGCCTGCCGGTGGCCGAGGTGCTCCCGGCGGAGCTGGGCAACAGCGCGGGCGTGATCGGCGCCGCCGACCTGGCCCGCCGGATCTGAGGCGGTCCACCATGGGTGTGCCACTGCGCGTGGTGTCGTACAACATCCACAGCCAGCGCGACGACACCGCAGCGCTGGCGGCGGTGGTCCGGTCGGCGAAGCCGGACGTGGTGATCGTGCAGGAGGGGCCACGCCGGTTCCGGTGGCGGCAGAAGTCCGCCACGTTGGCCGAGTCGTTCGGCCTGGTGGTGGCCGCCGGCGGCCTGCCGGCGCTGGGCAACCTGCTGTTGACCAGCCTGCGGGTCCAGGTGCGGGACACCCGGTGCCAGCGCTTCCCGCTGACCCCCGGCCGGCACCTGCGCGGCGTCGCGTACGCCGACTGCCAGGTGGCCGGCGCCCGGTTCACTGTCGCCGGCTCGCACCTGTCCACCGACCCGGCCGAGCGGCCGGCGCAGGCCGCCGAGTTCAAGCGGGGTCTCGACGCGGCGACCAGCCCGGTGCTGGCCGGCGCGGACCTCAACGAGGGACCGGACGGGCCGGCCTGGGCGACCGTGTCACAGGGGTTGACCGACGCCGCGGTGGCGGCCGACCGGGCGGACCGGCTCACCTACTCCTGCCACGAGCCGCGCCGACGCATCGACGCGCTCTTCGTCGACCCGCGGATCACCGTCGTCGACTACGACGTGGTGGACACTCCGCAGACCCGGCGCGCCTCCGACCACTTCCCGGTCCTGGTCGACCTGCTGCTGCCCGGCGACGACTGACAGTGGCGTCGGCTCGCCCGGCGATGTCCACACGGTAGGACTGGACATCCGGCGTCGTTGTGGAGAGGATTTCGCGGCGACCGGCACGCCTGCCGTACCAAAAGGAGATGTTTCGGTGTCCACCTCCACCGACCACGGCCGGCCCGATCCGGAGGCGACCCCGTCCGCGCTGAACAGCGACGGTCGCCCGGTCTCCGACCGGGGCGACACGGTCTGCGTCATCGGGGCCGGGGCCAGCGGCCTGACGGCCATCAAGAACCTGCGCGAGCACGGGTTCGGCGTCGACTGTTACGAGCGGGAGACCGGCGTCGGCGGCGCCTGGAACTGGCGGCACGACCGCAGCCCGGTGTACGCCAGCACCCACCTGATCTCGTCGAAGCCGTTCACCCAGTTCCCCGACTTCCCGATGCCGGACTCCTGGCCCGACTACCCGCACCACAGTCAGCTGCTGTCCTACTTCGAGCGGTACGCCGACCACTTCGACCTGCGCTCGCACATCTGGTTCGGCACCGAGGTCGTCCGGGTCGAGCCCGCCCCGGGGGAGCGGTGGGACGTGACCACCCGCTCCACCGGCGGGTACGGCCCGGAACGCACCTCCCGGTACGCCGCCGTGGTGATCGCCAACGGGCACAACTGGTCGCCGAAGCTGCCCCGCTACGAAGGGCTGGAAGAGTTCCGCGGCGAGATCATGCACGCCTCGTCCTACAAGGACCCCGCGCAGTTGCGCGGCAAGCGGGTGCTGGTGGTCGGCGCCGGCAACACCGGTTGCGACATCGCCGTCGAGGCCGCCCAGCAGGCGTCACGGTGCTGGCACTCCACCCGACGCGGCTACTGGTACGCGCCGAAGTACGTGCTGGGCCGCCCCGCCGACCAGGTGAACGACAGCCTGCTGGCGCTGCGTGTGCCGCTGCGGGTCCGGCAGTGGCTCTACCACTGGACGCTGCGGCTGACCGTCGGCGACCTCACCCGCTTCGGCCTGCCCAAGCCCGACCACCGGGTGTACGAGACGCACCCCATCGCCAACAGCCAGCTCGTCTACTACGTGGGCCACGGCGGGATCGGCCCGGTGCCGGACATCGCCCGGTTCCACCCGTACGCCGTGGAGTTGGCCGACGGCCGTGAGATCGACCCCGAGGTGGTGGTCTTCGCCACCGGTTACCTGCCGCGCTTCGAGTTCCTCGACGCGTCGGTGTTCGGCGACAGCGCGGGTGCGGGGCGGCCCACCCTGTGGCTCAACGCCTTCACCCCGGGGCACCCGACGCTCGCGGTCGCCGGCCTGGTGCAGCCGGACTCCGGGCTGTTCACCCTGTCGCACTGGCAGACGGTGCTGTTCGCCCGCCTGCTCCAGGCCCGACGGGACCGACCGGAGCGGGCGGCGGCGTTCGCCCAGCGGGTGCGGGAGCGGGCCGGGGAGCGCTACTCCGGGCAGGTCAAGGAGAGCAGCCGGCACTGGTTCGAGGTCGGTCACGCCGACTACCTGCGCGCCGTCCAGCGCGCCCTGCACGACCTGGAGGGCAAGTGAGCGCGAGGAGTGAGCTTGCGAGCCCCGCAGTCGCGAACGGAAGGCAGGAACAGTGACCGAGCTGCGGATCATGCGGGGCCGGGAGTGGTCACGTCCGGTCCGGCCGGTGCGCCGGGAGGTGCTCAGCGCCCTACCCGAGCACGAGGAGGGGCGTCCGCCGCTGCTCTTCGTGCCCGGTTTCGGGCACGGCGCGTGGGCGTTCGCCGACCACTGGCTGGGTCACGCGGCGTCGCGGGGCTTCCCGGCGTACGCGGTGAGCCTGCGGGGGCACGGGGCCAGCGAGCCGGCGCCGGAGGCGACGCTGCGGGCGTACACCCATGACGTGGTCCAGGTGGCCGCGAGCCTGCCACGCCAGACGGTGCTGGTGGGGCACGGCGCCGGGGCGCTGGTGGTGGCGCACGCGTTGGCCCGCTACCCGGCGCGGGGCGCGGTGTTGGTGGCGCCCGTCTTCGGCGGTTGGGGAGTGCTGGGTGCGGCGCTTCGTCGTAACCCGGCGGGCACGGTGCCGGCGGTGTTCGGCGGGCCGTTGCGGCTCAACCGGGGGCAGTTGTTCAGCCGCGAGCTGCCGGACGAGGAGGCCCGACGGCACGTCGGACGGCTCGGTCGGGCCAGCCGTCGGGCGCAGTGGGCGCTGTTGGGGCAGCCGGAGCCCGAGCCGGCCGTGGGTACGCCGCCGGTGCTGGTGTTGGGCAGCCCGGACGACCGGGTGGTGCCGGCGTCGACGTTGACGCGGGTGGCCCGCCAGTACGGTTCGGCCCCGCTGCTCTTCCCCGGCATGGGCCACGATCTGATGCTGGACGCGCGGTGGGCGGAACCGATCGACGCGATCCTGGACTGGTTGGAGAAGGAGCCGGCGGCGCACTGAGGCCGGCGGTCAACCGCTGGCCTGCTGGGCGGCCGGACTGCCGGCGGGGCTGGCGGGTCGGGGCACCCGTGCGTCCTCGGGGCCGCCGTCGGTGCTGGACAGGCGGCTGACCAGGGTGCCGCCCTCGTCCAGGGCACGCAGGTAGGAGCGGGCCCAGGCCCGGATGTCGTGTTGCTGCAGGTGGGCGCGCATGGCCCGCATCCGCTGGGTGACGTCGTCCGGGCTGGCCCGTAGCGCCGCGCGGAGCCCCTGCTTGAGCCCCTCCAGGTCGTGCGGGTTGACCAGGTACGCCTGGGACAGCTCGGCGGCGGTGCCGGCGAACTCGCTGAGCAGCAGCGCGCCGTCGTCGTCCACCCGGGCGGCCACGTACTCCTTGGCGACCAGGTTCATCCCGTCCCGCAGCGGGGTCACCGCCATCACGTCGGCGACCCGGTAGAGGGCGGCCAGCTCGGCTCGGTCGAAGGGCTGGGTGAGGTAGTGGATCGCCGGTTCGCCGACCCGACCGAACTCGCCGTTGATCCGGCCCACCTCGCGCTCGATGCGCTCCCGCAGGATCTGGTACTGGCCGACGCGTTCCCGGCTCGGCATGGCGACCTGCACCAGCACGGTGTCGCGGACCTTGACGTCGCCGGTGGCGAGCAGCTCGCTGTACGCCTTGAGGCGCTGCTCGATGCCCTTGGTGTAGTCCATCCGGTCGACGCTGAGGATGACCTGCCGTGGGTCGCCGAGGTCCTGCCGGAGCCGGTGGGCGCGGGCGGCCACGTCCGGTCGGGCGGCGAGCGCGCCCATCTCGGCGGTGTCGATGGAGACCGGGAACGCTCCGATGCGGACGACCCGGTCGTCGATGCCGATGCGCCGGTCGGTCGCCGGCAGCTCCAGCACCTTGGTCACCAGTTGGGCGAAGTTGTGTGCCGCCTGGGCCCGTTGGAAACCGACCAGGTCGGCGCCGAGCATGCCGCGCAGCAGCTCGGCCCGACGGGGCAGCTGCATGAACAGCTCCGGCGGCGGGAACGGCACGTGCAGGAAGAACCCGATGCGCAGGTCGGGGCGGAGCGCGCGCAGCAGGCCGGGGACCAATTGCAGGTGGTAGTCCTGCACCCAGACCACCGCGCCCGGCTCGGCCACCTGGGCGGTCGCCTCCGCGAACCGCTGGTTGACCCGCTGGTACGCCTCCCACCACCGCCGGTGGTGCTGCGGCTGCTCCACGGCGTCGTGGTAGAGCGGCCAGAGGGTGGCGTTGGCGAACCCCTCGTAGTGGTCGCGAAAATCTTCCTCGCTGAGCGCGACGGTGTGCATCCGGACGCCGTCCACGTCCGGCAGGGTGGGGGCGGGCCCGGTGCCGCCGGCCCAGCCGACCCAGGTCGCCGGCGTGTGTCGCAGGAGCGGGTGTAGCGCGCTGACCAGCCCACCCGGGCTGCGCCGCCACTCGCAGGCCCCGTCCGGGGCCTGACTGTCGTCGATGGGAAGGCGGTTGGCCACCAGCACGAGGGAACTCTGTCGCATCTCGGGCATTCCGATCAGCAGAGGACTGACCGCCACGAGCAAGGGAAAACCGGTCAGTCAGCGGGGGAAGTGACGTACAGCGGTATTCCTACTGACAGTAAGTTACACCACTGTTACGGCATCGGCGGGACGGTGCCGTCCCGGAATGCGGGCCCCGATCAGACGACAGCGCCGTTGTCCGGGTCGTCCTCGTCCTCGTCACCGGGGCGCAACCGCCAGATCAGCGTGACGAAACCGGCCAGGATGCCGGTGAACCCGAACAGGGTGACCGCCGACCTGTCCACCGGGAGCAACCACGGGAAGAGGAAGAGCACGAACCCGATGACCACGCCGAGCACGCCGACCACCGCGTACTTGCTGACCCGCGGCAACGGTGGCGGTGGTGGCGGGTGGTAACCCTCGTCGTCGTCCTCGTCGTCGGGCAGGTCGGCGCCGAAGGTGTCCAGCCCGTCCAGCAGTGACGGCTCGTCCGGCCGGGCGCCACGGCCGACCGAGATCCCCGAGATGTCGGTCGCGGACGGCAGTCGGCGGACATCGGTGGCGGTCGGACCAGGCTCGTCGGCCCCGGAGCGGGCCAGCGGACCGGCCGTCGGCTCGTCCCGTTCCTCGACGTTCTCCGAAGCCGGCCACGGGTGGTCGCCGGTCGACGAGGTGGTGTGGAAGCCGGCGACGATCCGCGCCCACTCGGCGTCGATGTCCGGTTCGTCCCGGGCGGGCGGCTGCTCCGGAGCGCTCTCGTCGGAGAGTTGGGTCAGGTAGTCCCGTGCGGTGGTCAGATGCGAACGGTCGACGTAGAGCCGGTCGACCGGCCGGGCCGGAACCGTGGTGGTGCGGGTGACCGGGTTGAGGTCGGCGGAGGGCTGCAGGTAGGCGGCGATCCCGCCGGCGGCCAGCACGTCGAGCAGGTGCTCACCGACGCGCGGATCGACGTCGCCGACGACGGCGTACTCGTTCGCGTCGAGCCCGTTGTCCCGCCGTCCCCGGCGGGCCCCACCCGCTGACACCCGGACATCCCCCTTAACGCGCCTTCCGGCGCGGCCATCCCTGCCCCTCGACGCCCGACGGCACGCCGTGCTCTGAATCGTGACACGTCAGGGCATGGTTCCGGGAGTGCGTTGTGTCGCGTCTTCCAAAGTCACGGCTGCCGTCGCAGGTCGCGGCGGGCGTCGTTTGTCCGTTCTTGCGCAACGAGTGCTATCTCGATGAGGCTGGAAGCCGGAGCGGCCGACGCGCGGGCGGAGCCCAGCCGGGCTGCCTGCGAGTGTGAACGGAGGGGCGCGTGTGACTGCTGACGAGCACGAGGAACTCGACCTCCCAGCGCGGTTCCAGAGTTTCGCCGATCGTCACCATCTCGAATACCGGCAGACCCCACCGGGAGTCGCGCTCTACCTGGGGCTCGGCTCGGTCTTCCTCGGGTTCCTGCTCAGCGTGGGCCCCGTGCAGCCCGGTGACCGCACCCTCGGCCAGGTGATGCTGGGCGGTGGCGCGGTGCTCCTCGTCGCCTCGTGGGTGCTGCACCGGCGGATGCGACGGCGGGAGGAGGAGCTGTACCGCGAGTACCTACAGTGGAAGGAGCGGCGGGGTGAGTAGCGTGCCGCGCATCGAGAGGTCGAGATGGATCTGGCGCTGGGTATCACCCGCTGGATGGCCGGTCCCGTCGCGAAGTTCGTCGATGCCGACGGCGAGACGGCCGCAGAGCGCCGCGCCGAGGTGATCGAGTACGCGGGCCTGCCGGGAGATGATCTGGACGACCTCGGCCTGCGGCACATCACCCGTGGCGTGGCGTGGTTCATCCTGTTCGGCGTGACCTTCGCCGTCGGTACGCTGATCCTGGTCCCGGTGTCCGTGTTCGCCGGCGAGCCATCGAAGGATCTGGTCTTCGGCATCGCCGACTGGGTGGTCTTCTTCCCGTTCTTCGTGGCGGGTGTCCACCTGGTCAAGGTGGTGGTGATCTGGTATTTGCCGGAGCGTCGATGGAATCCGCAGAGCCGGCGGTGGCGGGCGGCGATGGTGGCCCAGCCGCCGGAATACCTGCTGGCCGTCCTGGCGACCGCCGCCAACGCGGTGCGGTGATGAACTCGGGCGACTCGGGGCGAAGGCTGTCGGTGTTGGGGCTCATGCTCCTCTTCACCGTGGTCCTGTTGCCCGACGTCGTGAGCGAGGGAGGCTGGCGTGCCTGGGTCGCGGTGCCCGCCAGCGTCGGACTTCTCGTTGTCTTCCTGCGTGAACTCGCTGCGGTGATTCAACGCCGACGGCACTCTGCGAGACCGAAGCGGCCGGACGCCTGACGGCGGACCGTCAGCCCGCAGCTTCGTCCGTTGTGGTGGGAGCGCTCGCTTCGTAGGCTCGTCGGCGACGGTGGCGTCCCCGGATCTGACGCTGTCGCGGGCACACCACGGGAAAGGACGCTGGTGCTCTACTGGCTGTTGAAGTACGTGCTCCTCGGTCCGCTGCTCAAGCTGATCTTCCGCCCACAGGTGGAGGGGCTGCACCACGTGCCGGCGACCGGCCCGGTGATCCTGGCGAGCAACCACCTCTCCTTCTTCGACTCGATCTTCATTCCGTTGATCGTCTCGCGGAGGGTCACCTTCGTGGCCAAGGCGGAGTACTTCACCGGCAAGGGGATCAAGGGCCGGTTGATGAAGATGTTCTTCGTCGGCACCGGCACGATCCCCGTGGACCGCTCCGGCGGTCAGGCCGCCCGCGCCGCCCTGGACACCCAGTTACGGGTGCTGCGCGCTCAGGGAGTGGCCGGCATCTACCCGGAGGGCACCCGCTCCCCGGACGGGCGGCTCTACCGGGGCAAGACCGGGGTGGCCCGGCTGGCCCTGGAGAGCGGCGCGGTGGTGGTGCCGGTGGCGATGCTCAACGCCGACGAACTCCAACCGCCCGGCCGGCTCCTCCCGCGGGTCGGCCAGGTGCGGGTCCGCTTCGGCGCGCCCCTGGACTTCTCCCGCTACGCCGGCCTGGCCGGCGACCGGTTCGTCGAGCGCGCGGTCACCGACGAGGTCATGTACGAGTTGATGGAGCTCTCCGGCCGCGAGTACGTCGACATCTACGCGCAGAAACTCAAGACGCCGGTCCCGGCTTGAGGCGGCTCAGCCGTTGAGCCGCGTCAGACGGCTCAACACGCGACCGCCGGACCGGTCGGGGTGATCGGGCGACCGGCCAGCGCGAGCAGGCCGGGGGCGTCGTTGCGCAACGCGAAGACGCGTACCTCGGCAAGGGTCTCCCGTGCGCCCGCCGGATCGCCGGCCCGGGTCAGCTCCGCCGCCGCGAACGCCAACCCCAGCACCCGGTCGCTCACGTCCGGAATCCGCCCGTAGGTCTCGGCGGCGGCCAGGTGCAGCTCGGCGGAGCGTCGATGGTCGCCGTCCGCCGCCGCCAGGGCCGCCGTCACGGTCCGCAACGCCGCCTCCGACCAGGGCGTGCGATGCCCGACCCGCCCGAGCATCGTGCGGACCCGCACCGCCGCTTCCCGACCGCTCAGAGCTGCGGCGTACGCGGCGGCGGCGATCCACTCCCCGCTGGCCAGCGCCGGCACCGCCGACCAGCACCGGTCCAGCTCCTCGATCAGCTCCGCCGCCTCGGCCTCGCGCCCCTGCAACGCCCGGCACAACGCGGCCATGCTCAGCATCGTCCAGTGCAGCCGGTGGAACCCGCTGCGCCGCGCGGTGTCCAGCGCGTCGGCCAGGTCGTCCGGATCGTCGTCGTCGCGCAACACCAGCAGACAGCAGCGCAACCCGCGCACCTGCATGTCCCAACTGCCGGTGGGCGTGTCCACGAACGCCTCCGCGGCCGTGAGCAGCCGACCGAAGTCACCGTCGAACCAGGCACGCATCGCCTCGGCCGAATAGCTGGTGGTCAGGGTCTGACCGCTGGCGGTGCGCGCCGGCGCGGCCGAGAGCAGGGCGTTGGACCGCAGCCAGTCGCCCTCCTCGCGGATCGCGTACGCGAGGTTCTGGGTGGCCCGGGGCAACGCCAGCAGTTGACCGGCCCGGGCGAACTCCACGATCGCGTGCAACTCGTCCAGGCCCACCCGGTCCCCGGACTGGTAACGGGCCGTGGCCGCGGTGATCCGCGCGTTGGTACGGGTCTCGGTCAGGCCCAACCGCTCGGCGATCTCCGCCGCCGTGTCCGCCGCCGCCACGGCCGGGTCCCGCTCGTAGTTGAGCATGTGCAACCGGCCCATCTCCGCGTACGCGTCCGCCTTCTGCGGACTGTCCGGCAACGGCTCGAACAGGTGCACCGCGCGGTCCAGGCAGGCCAACGCGTCACCACGGTCGGCGCGTAGCCAGGCGGCCTGGCCGAGCAGCGTCCACGCCCGGGCGGCGCAGGCGTCGTCGCCGTGCGACAGCAACCGGTCGGCGAGCGTGTGCACCTGCTCCGGCCCACCCCCGGACAGGAACGCGTTGCCGTCCCGGTAGAACGAGATCTCGGTGCTCAACAACTCCAACTGGAGCCGACCCACCGGGTCGTCGTCGTCGGCCAGGCCGAGAGCCCGGCCCGCGTGGCTGGCCGCCGCGTCCAACCCGTGCAGCGCGTACGCCCGGCGGGCCGCCCGGTGCAGCGCCTGCCGCGCCGGCCCGGCGTAGCGCCGCACCTCCATGCCCAGCGAACGGGCGATCTCGTGGGCCGCCCAGCGGTGGTGGGCGAGCACCTCGGCCAGGTCGGTGTCGCGGGAGTGCGACAGCGCGTCCAGCCAGTCGGCGGCCCGCTCGTGCCGGGCCACCCGTTCGGTACGCGGCAACCGCTGGTAGCAGACGTCGCGGACCAGCACGTGACGGAACCGGAACTCCGCCTGCCCGGCCATCGTCGACGCCGACTGCTCGTGCACGAAGTCGCGCTGCTCCAGTCGGCGTAGCGAGCGCTCGACCGACTCGACCGGCTGACCGAGCGCGGCGGCGACCGCACCGGGCCAGAACTGCACCCCGACCACCGACGCGGCCAGCAGCACCGCCCGGTCCTTGGCGTCCAGCAGGTCCACCCGGTTGGCGATCACCGCGTGCACGCTCTCCGGCATGGTCAGCTCAAGGTGCTTGTCCAGCGACCACCCCCGCCCGGACTGCCGCAGCGCCCCCTGCTCGATCAACATCCGGACGTACTCGTGCGCGTAGAGCGGGTTGCCGCCGGCCACCTCGATCAGCGGGCTCAGCATGTCGGCGGAGAACGCGGCCTGGCCGAACAGGTGCGCGTACAGGGCCGCGATGCCGGTGTCGCGCAGGGGCGGCAGGGTGATGGTGACCGAGCCGGTGATCGTTCCGGCCCAGCTCGGGTCCCGGTCGACCAGCTCCGGACGCGCGGTGCAGAGCAGCAGCAGCGGCACGTCGCGGGCCGCCGCCCCGAGCAGCTCCACGAAGCGCAGCATCGCGTCGTCGGCCCAGTGCAGGTCCTCGAAGACCAGCACCGTGGGTCGTCGGGTGGCCAGCGCCAGCAGGAAGCGACGCCATGCCGACTCCGCCTCCTCGGCCGGCAGCGGCGTGCCGGGCAGCCCGACCAGCGGGCGCAACGCGTCCACCACCCGGTCTCGTTCGCCCGGGCCGATCAGCTCGCCCACGGCGGCGGCCAGCCGCTGCGCGGCGCTGCCCGCCGGGTCGGTGTCGAGGATGCCCGCCTCGGACTTGACGATGTCGGCGAGCGCCGCGAAGGTGACGTTCTCGCCGAACGGCGGGCAGCGGCCGGTCCGCCAGGTCAGCGGCTCGTCGACCAGCCGGCCGGTGTGCCGGTACAGCTCCCGCAGCAGCCGGCTCTTGCCGATGCCGGCCCGGCCGAAGATCGTCACCACCTGCGGTCGCCGGTCGCGCAGCGACCTGTGCAACGCGTTGACGAGCATTCCCAGCTCGTGTTCGCGGTCGACCAACGGTGTGGTGTCCGGCTCCCGGTCGGTGGGCTGGCGACGCAGGGGGGAGAGCGCCAACCACACCTCGGTCGGCGACGACCTGCCGCGCAGGGTGACCGGGGGCTGTTCCTCGTAGCGGATCGCGTCCTTGGTGAGCGCGTGGGTGGTGCCACAGACCAGCACGCCGCCGGGTGGCGCGACGGACTGCATCCGGGAGGCGGTGTTCACCACGTCGCCGGCGACGATCGCCTGCCCACCGTCGCGGGCGGCGGCGACGTCCACCAGCGCCTCGCCGGTGGCTACCCCGACCCGGAACCGCAACTCGGTGCTGCCGGTCGGCGCGAACCGGGTGAGCACCCGTTGCAGTTCGAGACCTGCCCGCACGCAGCGCAACGCGTCGGTCTCGGTGGCGATCGGGGCACCGAAGAGCGCCATCACCGCGTCCCCGATGTACTTCTCGACCACCCCGCCGTACTGACCGACGACCCGGCGGGCGGCGGAGAAGAAGCCGGTCTGCATGCCCCGGACCTGCTCGGGGTCGGCACGCTCGACGTACGGTGTGAAGTCGATCAGGTCCACGAAGAGCACGCTCACCCGGCGGCGGTCCTCCTGCGGATGGACCGGGGCCGGTCGTTCCGCGCCGGGTCGCGGCGACCCGCACGACGTGCAGAACGTGACGTCCGAGGCGAGTGGACGCAGGCAGTGTGGGCACACAGCCCCCAGCTCGGCGCCGCAGCCACCGCAGAAACGGTCTCCGTCGGCGGCCGTGCGTCCACAGCGTCCACACTGCGCGGCGATGACACCTCCCCCAGAGGCGGACAGGTCGACGCCGGAGGCGTCCCCTGCCGGGAATTATCGCTCTCGTCCGCCGCTGTCAGGTACCGGCCTGTTGGCTTGTGGACAGTCCACCAAGGGACCAGAGCGACTAGATTCAGGCGGCCAGATATCGAGCAGCGACCAGAGGGGGACAGGTCAATGGTGTACGTCAAGCTGGAGAGCGACTGGACCGACGGCAACGGGGTCAGCCACTCCGCAGGCGACTCGGTGGACGTCGACGCGGCCACGCTCGCCACGCTCCAGGCCGAGGGCATCGTCATCGAGCAGTCGCACGGCCCGGGCGGCGACGGCAAGGGCCCGGACAAGTGGGCCGGGCCGGGCAGCTCCGGGGTGTGACCCCACGCCGGTGACGGATACGAACGGCCGGGTCGCCCACGGGCGGCCCGGCCGTTTCGCGTGTGTCAGTGGTGTCAGCGGTCGTTCATGCCGGCGCGACGACGCAGCGCGGCCACGTCGGTCACCACGATCCGACGCCCCTCGGTACGCAGCCAGCCGCGGCTGGCGAACGAACCGATCGCCTGGTTGACGCTCTGCCGGGAACCACCGGCCATCTCCGCCAACTGACTCTGGTTGAGCTCGATCGTGATCATCGGTGCCTGGCTCTCGCCGGCCAACCGGACCAGCGTCTTGGCCACCCGACCGGGTAGGTCGAGGAAGACGTGGTCGGCGTTCTGCTCGGTGAGCCGGCGGATCAGGCCACCCAACGAGCGCATCACCGCGTCCAGGATGCGAGGGTTGGAGTGCACCAGCTCCATGAACGCGCCCCTGGACAGGGCGAGCGCCGCGCAGTCCTCGATGGCCTCGGCCGACGCGGACCGGGTCGACGCGTCGAGCAGGGAGACCTCACCGAGCACGTCGGGTGGTCGGATCACCGACAACACGGCCCGTTCGCCGGTCGGTGCGGTGCGGAAGACCGCCACCGCGCCGCGGCGCAGCACGATCAGTGACTCGCCCGGGTCGTTCTCCACGAAGAGCAACTGGCCCTTGCGGTAGGTGCGCGGAACGGCGGCGGCGATGACACGCTGGCGTACCTCAGGCTCCAACCCGGCGAACATCTCGACACCCGTGAGCGCGTCACCCGGCTCCGGCAGGCGCATCTCCACGGCCCAACCCCTCCCCGGTCATGGACCACAAACTCGCTCACCGGGTGAACCTGATGGCCCTGACAAGGTGAACTGACACCGATTCGGCGTCCGGTAGCGGTACACATCAGATCATGACGGTCCGGTCGCTTGCTGTACACCCCTCGAAGCACTTCCGTGACCGTCGCGAGCTGGACCCCGCCGGGTACGGCCGCGCGGCGGTGGGCGAAGATGCCCGGAATGGTCTACCGCTACTTCTACGACTGCGAGTTCATCGAGGACGGCACCAGCGTCGACCTCGTCTCGATCGGTGTCGTCGACGAGTACGGCCGCGAGTTCTATGCGGTCTCCACCGAGTTCGACGACTCCCGCGCCGTGCCCTGGGTCCGACGCAACGTGCTGGACAAGCTGCCCTCCCCGGCGGACCGGGCCTGGCGGTCGCGTGAGCGCATCCGCGACGACCTGTACGACTTCCTGGTCGAGCCGATCCGGGACCGGCCGGGGGAGCAGTTGGAGCTGTGGGCCTGGTACGCCGCGTACGACCACGTGGTGCTCGCCCAGCTCTGGGGTGCGATGCCGGCGCTGCCCCGGGAGATCCCCCGCTACACCAAGGAGCTGCGGCAACTCTGGGACGACAGGGGTCGGCCGACCCTGCCGGACGCGGACGCGGCCCGGCACGACGCCCTGGTCGACGCCCGGCACAACCTGGCCCGCTGGCGGGCGATGACGACCCGCTGAAAGCCGGTCGCACCTCCGTAGGTTTGACCGGTTCTGTCCCGGGCATCGGTTCGGCGAACCGAAGCGGAGGAGAGTGCCATGAGCAACGAGCCGACCAGCGCCGCAGAGTCCCGCGTCCGGATCACCGAGCTGGCTCGGGCAGCCCGGATCTGCATGCTCACCACGATCGCGCTGGACGGTCGGCAGGTGAGCCGGCCGATGGGGCTCCAGGAGGTCGAGTTCGACGGCGACCTCTGGTTCTTCGCCTACGCCGACTCGGCCAAGGTCCGCCAACTCCGGGTGAACCCGGAGGTCAACGTCGCCTTCTCCGACCAGAAGCACCACGCCTGGGTGTCGATCTCGGGGACCGCCACCGAGGGGTTCGACCGGGCTCGGGCCGAGCGGCTGTGGAGCCCGCTGCTCAAGGCCTGGTTCCCCGACGGGCTGGACACCCCCGGTCTCACGCTGATCAAGGTGCACGCCACCTCGGCCGAGTACTGGGACTCGCCGGGCAGCACTGTGGTCAACCTCCTCGGCTACGCGAAGGCAGCGGTGACCGGCCGGCCACCGAAGGCCGGCGAGAACCACGAGGTGACCTTCTGAGCCGGGTCGCCACCGGGGCGCGCTGTCGCCTTACCTGCGGGCCGACTACAGTTCGCAGTGACGGCCCGCCCCGGGCCGGCAACGGCGCCGATGGTCTGACCTGACACATACCCTGGGGCATATCGGGCTTTACCTGATGCTCCAGGAGGATGACGGATCATGCGTATCGGCGTGCTCACCGGCGGCGGCGACTGCCCAGGTCTCAATGCGGTCATCCGGGCGGTGGTCCGTAAGGGTGTCGCCACCTACGGTCACGAGTTCGTGGGCTTCCGGGACGGCTGGAAGGGCCCGCTGGAGGGTCTGTCCCGTCCGTTGGGCATCGCCGACGTGCGCGGCATCCTGCCCCGCGGCGGCACCATCCTCGGCTCGTCCCGCACCAACCCGTTCAAGATCGAGAACGGCGTCGAGCGGATCAAGGACAACCTCGCCGAGCAGGGCGTGGACGCCCTCATCGCGATCGGCGGCGAGGACACCCTCGGCGTGGCCACCAAGCTCTACGAGCTGGGCGTGCAGGTTGTCGGCGTCCCGAAGACGATCGACAACGACCTCGGCGCCACCGACTACACCTTCGGCTTCGACACCGCTGTCAACATCGCGATGGAGGCCATCGACCGCCTGCACACCACTGCGGAGAGCCACCACCGCACCCTGGTCGTCGAGGTCATGGGCCGGCACGCCGGCTGGATCGCCCTGCACGCCGGCCTGGCCGGCGGCGCCAACGTGATCCTGCTGCCCGAGCGCCAGTTCGACGTCGACCAGGTGGCCGGCTACGTCGAGAAGCGCTTCCAGCACCAGTACGCCCCGATCGTGGTCGTCGCCGAGGGCGCTCAGCCGCTGGACGGTCAGATGGTCCTCGCCAACCAGGAGCTGGACTCGTTCGGTCACGTCCGCCTCGGCGGCATCGGCCAGTGGCTCGCCGAGCAGCTGGAGGCCAAGACCGGCAAGGAGGCCCGCACCGTGGTGCTCGGCCACATCCAGCGCGGTGGCACCCCGACCGCCTTCGACCGGGTGCTCGCCACCCGCCTCGGCCTGCAGGCCATCGACGCGGTCAACGACGGCGACTGGGGCAAGATGGTCGCGATGCAGAGCACCGACATCGTCCGGGTGCCCCTCGCCGAGGCCACCCGCGAGCTGAAGACCGTGCCGCTGGAGCGGTACGCCGAGGCCGAGGTGTTCTTCGGCAGCTGATCGACAGTCGGCGGCGCGGCGGGCCTGCGGGTCCGCCGCGCCGCGACCCGAGGCGAGGGGGTACGACCGAGATGTCAGCCGGGGTGCACACGGTCGCGGTGATCGGCGCGGGCAAGATCGGTGAGCTGATGCTCTCCGGGCTGCTGCGCTCGGGATGGCCCGTGGACAAGCTGCTGGCAACCGCCCGCCGGCCGGCCCGCGCCGAGGAGTTGACCGCCCGCTACGGCGTCCGGGTGGTCGACAACCTGACGGCGGTGGACGAGGCGGCGGTGCTCGCGATCTCGGTGAAGCCGCAGGACGCCGCCGCGCTGCTCGACGAGATCGGCCCCAAGGTGCCGGCCGACAAGCTCGTCATCTCGCTCTGCGCCGGCCTTCCCACCAGCTTCTTCAGCCGACGGCTGCCCGACGGCACCCCGGTGGTCCGGGTGATGACCAACACCCCGGCGCTTGTCGACGAGGCGATGACCGCGATCTCGGCGGGCGCGCACGCCACCGGCGCCCACCTGGCGTTGGCCGAGGAGATGTTCAAGCCGCTCGGTCAGACGATCCGGGTGCCCGAGTCGCAGCAGGACGCGGTCACCGCGCTCTCCGGCTCCGGCCCGGCCTACTTCTACCTGCTGGTCGAGGCCATGATCGACGCGGGGATCCTGCTCGGGTTGCCCCGGCAGGTGGCGCACGAGCTGATCGTGCAGACCGCGATCGGTTCCGCGGTGATGCTGCGCGACTCCAGCGAGCACCCGGTGAAGCTCCGCGAGGCGGTCACCTCACCGGCGGGCACCACGATCTCCGCGATCCGCGAGTTGGAGAAGCACGGGGTCCGCGCCGCGCTGCTCGCCGCGCTCGAAGCCGCCCGCGACCGGGCCCGCGAACTGGCAGCGCAGGCCGACTGAGCGTTCTTCGCTGGCGGCGGGCCGATCTGGTGTTCCCGGCGCGGCCCTCGGCCTGGGCGTAGTCGTCGATGCGGTCGACGCGGTGCGGGCGAATGAGCTCTTCGGGCTCGCTGTGGCGCGCCGGCTGGCGTTCTGGGCTCGTGGCGGGGCCGGGCGTGCCGCATACTGGCGCGGTGTTCACACTTGCCCAGGCCCGGCACCTGGTGGCCACGCTGCAACCGCGCGTCGACGAGTTGATCCGGGTTCGGGCCGACCTGGCCGAGCTGCGTGTCGACCTCGCCGACCACGGTGTCAGCGCCCTCGGCGGGCTCGCCGAGGTGAAGGGTCTGGAGGCCCGGCTGCACGCCGTCGTCGACGAGCTGCACCAGCACGACATCCAGGTCAAGGGCATCGCCCCGGTGCTGCTCGACTTCCCCGGCGAGCGGGAAGGCCGCGCGGTGCTCTGGTGCTGGCTGGAGGGCGATTCCGACGTGCGCTGGTACCACCGAGCCGAGTGCGGCTTCGCCGGCCGCCGTCCACTCTGACGCACTCCCGGACGACCCTGCCCTGCCCCGCCCCGCGCTGCCGCCGCGTCCCGCCTGCCCAGCCGCCGCGCCTTGATCCACTCGGGTTCGCCGAAAACGCGGTGTCCGAGCGCGGGGATACCCCCAGATCGGCGAACCCGAGTGGACCAAGCCCGGTGCGGCTCGGCCGTCGCCGGCCCCGACGCGGATGAGACCCGTGCGGGTCGGACCGTCGCCGACTCTGATGCGGGATCAAGCCCGGTGCGGCTCGGACCGCCGCCGACTCTGACGCGCATGAGGCCCGGTGCGGCTCAGCCCGCCGCCGGCTGCGGCGGGACCGGGTCGGAGGCCTCGGCCACCGCGAACACCACGACGTTGTCCAGGTAGTGCCCACTCCGCCGGTCGAACGCACCCCCGCAGGTGACCAGGCGCAGCTCCGCGTTGGGCGTCGGGCCGTACACCACGGCGGTCGGGAACTGATCCTTGCGGGTCCGCAGCGAGCCGGTCACGCGGAACACCATCCGCTGCCCGCCGCGCCACACCTCGACCGGGTCGCCGGGCCGCAGCTCGCCGAGTCGGGCGAAGACCGCCGGGCCGCGTCGCGAGTCCAGGTGGCCGGCGAGCACGGCCGGGCCGGTGTCGCCGGGTGCCGGACCGCCGCCATACCAGCCGGCGATGTCGAAGTCGGCGGGCGGGATCAGCGCCCCGGCCTGGTCCAAGCCCAGCACCGTGAGCGTGGAGTCGACGCCGATGCGCGGTACGCGTACCCGAGTGGGTGGTCCCTGCGGGGTCGGCGCGGCGGCCGTCGACGGGCAGTCGTCGGTGCAGCCGGGGTGCCAGCTCGCGACCGGCGGCGGCGGATCGCTGCCGGCCAGCCCGACCCCGGTGCCGGCGGCCAGGAAGACCGCCGCGCCGGCCGCGACCAGCGCGGCAAGCGGCACCCGGCGGTCGCGGTGCCGCCGGATCGACGGGCCCGGCCCGGCGCTCACCAGGTGGTGCGCCGCCGCCGCCAGAGCAGCAACGCCACCGCCCCGGCCGCCGCGGCCAGAGCGCCGGCCACCACTGGGTACGCGTCGAGCCCGGTCCGGGCGGTGCCGCCGGCGCCGGTGTCCACCCCACCGGCGGGGACGACGGTGCCGCCCTCGGCGTCGCGGCGCAGCTCGGCGGTGAGCCCACCCTGCTTCGCGTCGAGCACCAGCAGTGAGTAGACGGCGCCGCCGGTGAGGCGCACCTCGGCGTCGGTGCTCGGGCCGCCGGCGCCGGTCAGCTTCAGCCGCCACCTGCCCGGCTCGACCTGCTGGTAGTCGGTCGTCGTCGCGAACTGCACGCCGTCGGCGATCAACGGGCCGTCGGCGGCGGCCACGTCGAGCATCGGGGTACGCACGGACGCCTGCACGACCCGCACCTTGGCGCGGCCGTCGGTGGGGGCGCTGAGGTCGTCGTTGAGCACCCGCAGGCCGAGGTCGGCGTGCCGCCCGACACCGGCCACCGTGAAGGCGTCGCCGCTGGTCACCGCGACCTCGGTGGTGAGCACCGGGGGGTCGCTGGCGGGGGCGCCGGCCTCGCGCATCGCCACCGCGTACCGCCCGGGGGCCAGCTCGAGATAGTCGGACACCACGCCGTAGCCGACCCCGGGGAAGACCCTCGGTTTCGCGGCGCCGGGTGCGGCCAGGTAGACGTCGACGGCCGGGGTGTCGGGGGAGAGGTGGGCGAGCCGGACGTATCCGACGGTGTCCGCGCCCTTGGCGGCACCGGCCGGAACCGGGGTGCCGGCGGCAGCGAGGGCGGTGCCGAGTAGGAGCGCGCCGGTTCCGGCCAGCAGCCGGCGGGGCACGGTGCGGAGCGTGTGCATGTCGCCTCCGGAAGCACTTTCGGTGAGCGGGCCACAACCCAGAGAACAGGGTCCCGTTTACGGGACTGAGGCGCAAGTTGCCACGTCGATGTTTTTGCCCCTGGTCCGCGTCCCCTTCGTACAGTCCGCGCAAGTTCGGCGAAGTTGCTGCCTCATTCCGTGCCGAAGCAGCAATTTCCCCGAACTTGCGCGGATCTTGGCCCTACGGCGGGGCCGACGGGTACGGCCGCGCTCGATTATCCTCGGTCGATGCGGGATCGCCGGGTGGCGCTGGTGTGGGCGGCCTTCGTCGTCGTCGCGCTGGTGTCCTGTGTGCTCGTCCTGAACCGTGCGGACCGGCTCTCCGACCTGCACATCTACTACGGCGCGTTGTCCGATCTGCGCGCTGGTCGGCCGCTGTACGAATACGAGGCGGCCAATGGTGGGCCGTTCACCTATCCGCCGTTCGCCGCGCTCGTGCTCGGTCCGATCACCGTCGTGAGTGAGGGCGTACTCCAGGGGATCTGGCTCGTGGCGACGTGCGCGGCGGTGGTGGCCGTCGCCGGGGCGGTCGGTGTCGCGCTGACCACCCGGCAGTCCCGGCGACCGCTCGTCGTGGCGGTGGCGGCCACGGTGCTGATGCTCTCCGCGCCGGTGCAGAGCAATCTGCGCTTCGGGCAGGTCAGCGTCTTCATCGTGTTGATGGCCCTGCTCGACGGGATGGGTCTGGTCCCGGCCCGGCTGCGCGGGATGCTGGTCGGGGTCGCCTCGGCGATCAAGCTGACCCCGTTGCTGTTCGTGGTCTACTTCCTCGCCACGGGCCGCTACCGCGACGCGGGCCGCGCGGTGGCGACGTTCCTGGCGTGCGCACTGGTCGCCGGGGTCGTGCTGCCCGCCGAGAGCTGGACGTACTGGACCGAGGCCGTCCGGCAGACCTCACGGATCGGCAACCTGGCGTCGCTGGGCAACCAGTCCGTGCACGGCATGCTGCTGCGCGTTGGCGTGGACGAGGCGACGTTGCCGGTGCTCTGGGCCGGCCTGGTGGCACTCGTCTGCGTGGTGGCGCTGCTGCGGGCGCGACAGTTGACGCGACAGGGCCGCCCCGGGCACGCGGCGGTGCTCGTCGGCTGCGCCACCGTCGCCGCGTCCCCGGTGTCCTGGACCCACCACCAGGTGTGGCCGGTGCTCGCGGCGATGCTGCTGATCGGCGCGTCCGGCGTCACCCAGCGGGCGGCCGGGGGAGCGCTGCTCGCCGCCATGGTCGTCTCGCTGGGTGCGGTTCTCGGCCCGGTGTCGACGCGGCCGGGGGTGCAGTTCCTCTTCGAGAACGCCCGCGCGATCGGTGTGGGCCTGCTGTGCCTGGTCGGCTTCGGTGGCGTCGCGGTGGCCGCTACCCGGGCGCACCGGCGACCGGCGGGCGCGCGGGGCTGGTTGCGGGTGGGCGTGACGGCGAGTGTGGCGGTCGCGTTCTTCGCCGTGCAGCCGTTGCCCGCCGGCGCGGACCCGACCTTCAAGGCGTACGCCCTCGACGACGTGGTCAACCCGCGATACTTCTTCGTCTGCCGTGGCCCGCTGGAATGCGCCGCCTACGGCACCGACGCGCCGGTCACCTTCGGCACCCGGGCCGAGAAGACCAAGGTGCGGGTCAACGGCGTGGTCTCCCCACAGGTGACCCGGCTGGAGTATTTCTCCGCCCCGGGCGGGCCGCCCCGGGCCATTCCGCTGCTCGACGCGTACCCGGGGAGCCGGACGTTCTCGTTCCGATCGGCGAGCATGGCGCAGGGACGGCTCGTGGCGTACGCCTCGGACGGTCGACCGATCGCGAGCTACGACGAGGAACTGGCCGCCGCCCTCCGGGCGACCACCCGCTAGCGATCGTCCGGAGGGCGGCGGTGGTGCTCAGCGGGTCGCGGCGGCCAGCGCGGCGCGCAGCGTGTCGGCGTCGCCCGGGGCCGGGTGCTGCCAGTCGGTCGGCGAGGCGGAGTAGAGCGTGCCGTACGCCGGGGTGTCGGGCTGGTAGCGCCATCCCTCGGCGAGGGGGCCCGCGTCGACGGCGTCGTAGCCGATCCGGTCGAGGAAGGCCGTCACCTCGGCCTTGGCGGCCTCGTCGTCACCGGCGATGGCGAGGGCGCTGCGGTCCGCGGCCCCCGACGGCCGGGCCAGTGCGGCCAGCCCTCTGAAGTTGATGTTGTTGAAGACCTTGACCACCCGCGACTCCGGCAGGTGCCGCTGGAGCAACTCGCTGCTGGTGACGTCGCCGCTATCCAGCTCCGGGAAGTTCCCGTCGCGCTGCGGGTAGTAGTTGTTGGTGTCGATGACGACCTTGCCGGCCAGCGGCTCCACGGGGACCGCGCGGTACGCCTTCAGTGGCACGCTGACCACCACCAGGTCACCCACCCGCGCCGCGTCCTCTGCGGTGCCGGCGCTGGCGTGCTCGCCGAGGCTGTCGACCAGGTCGGTGAGGGTCTCCGGACCCCGAGAGTTGCTCAGCACCACGTCGTAGCCGGCGTCGACGGCCAGCCGCGCCACGGTGCCGCCGATGTTGCCGCTGCCGATCAGTCCCACAGTTGTCATGCTCGTTCCCAACTCCGCCCAGCCGTGACGCATTCCCCACCGGCGCGGTGGGTTATTCCGAGCTGCCCGGCTGCGCCAGACCGACACGCCAGCGCCACTCCGCCGGTCGGGGTCGGCGCTGCGCCGGTTGTCTCGCCAGTCGGCGCTGCTCTGCCCGCTGTCGAGCCCGTCCTGCCCAACGTACTGCTCACGCCGGTCACCGACGGTGGCTCCGACGTGTTGATCAAGAGGTTTGCGTCAGAAGGGGGCCCTGGATTGACGCGAACCTCTTGATCAACCCACCTCGGGGTGGTCAGGCGGGGAGGGTCTTCTCGATGGCGATGCGGAGTTCTTCGGCTGCGGGCTCGACCGACGGGGCGAACCGGGCGGCCACCGTCCCGTCCGGTGCGACCAGGAACTTCTCGAAGTTCCACCGGACGTCCCCGGTGTGCCCGTCGGCGTCCGATGTGTCCACGAGGGCGGCGTAGAGGGGGTGCCGGTTGGGGCCGTTGACGTCGACCTTCTCGGTCAGCGGGAAGGTGACCCCGTAGTTGACCTGGCAGAAGTCGCTGATCTCGGCGGAGCTGCCCGGCTCCTGCCCGGCGAACTGGTTGCACGGGACGCCGAGCACCACCAGGCCGCGGTCGGCGTAGGTCTCCGCGAGTTTCTGCAGGCCGGCGTACTGCGGGGTGAGGCCGCAGCGGGAGGCCACATTCACGACCAGCATCGCCTTGCCGCGGTGGCGGGCCAGGTCGGCGGGGCCGCCGGTGAGGGCATCGATCGGGGTGTCGAAGACGGTCATGAGGGGAGGCTACGCGCCGATGCCCCACGGGTCGGGCGGGCGCTCCATTCACCAGAAGAAATCGAAACATGGACATCTTGACGAATAGATGACGGTGTGAGTACCGTCTCACCATCTCTTTTGGAAAGTTTCCTAACAGTTCGGGAGACGCCGCATGAAAAGATCGCTCCGCCGGGCCCTCTGGGCCGGTGCCGTGGTCGCCGTGACCGTCGCAGCGGTGCCGGTGACCACCGCGTTCGGCGCCGGCACGGTCACCACCACCTTCACCAAGGCGCAGGACTGGGGGACCGGTCACGAGACGAGGGTGACCGTCACCAACGGATCGAGTGCCGCCATCAGCACCTGGCGCATCGAGTTCGACCTACCGTCGGGCACCACCATCAGCAGCGCGTGGGACGCCGACGTCACCAGCAGCGGCAACCACTACGTCGCGGTCAAGAAGAGCTGGGCCGGCGGCATCGCCCCGGGCGCCTCGTTCAGCTGGGGCTACAACGGCACCGGCGCCTACAAGGCGCCGCTGAACTGCACCATCAACGGTGCCGCGTGCGGCGGCGGATCGACCCCGCCGACCACGACCCCGCCGACCACCACCCCACCGACCACGACCCCGCCCACCACCACCCCGCCGACCACGACGCCGCCCACCACCCCGCCACCGAACACCGGCGGCAAGAAGGTCGTCGGCTACTTCGCCGAGTGGGGCGTCTACGGGCGCAACTACCACGTCAAGAACATCCAGACCAGCGGCTCGGCGGCAAAGCTGACCCACATCCTGTACGCCTTCGGCAACACCACCGGCGGTCGCTGCTCCATCGGTGACAGCTACGCCGACTACGAGAAGGCGTACACGGCGGCGGACAGCGTGGACGGCGTCGCCGACACCTGGGACCAGCCGCTGCGCGGCAGCTTCAACCAGCTGCGCAAGCTCAAGCGGCTCAACCCGCACCTCAAGGTGATCTGGTCGTTCGGCGGTTGGACCTGGTCCGGCGGCTTCACCCAGGCTGCGCAGAACCCGGCCGCCTTCGCCGAGAGCTGCTACAACCTGGTCGAGGACCCGCGCTGGGCCGACGTCTTCGACGGCATCGACGTCGACTGGGAGTACCCCAACGCCTGCGGTCTGACCTGTGACAGCAGCGGCCCGAACGCGTTCAAGAACGTGATCAGCGCCCTGCGGTCGAAGTTCGGGTCCAGCGCCCTGGTCACCGCCGCCATCACCGCGGACGGCAGCAACGGCGGCAAGATCGACGCCACCGACTACGCCGGCGCGATCGGCAACCTCAACTGGCTGATGCCGATGACCTACGACTACTTCGGGGCCTTCGCCGCGCAGGGTCCGACGGCGCCGCACTCGCCGCTGACGTCGTACACCGGCATCCCGCAGCAGGGCTTCAACTCCGACGCCGCGATCCAGAAGCTCAAGAGCAAGGGCATCCCGGCCAACAAACTGCTGCTCGGCATCGGCTTCTACGGCCGCGGCTGGACCGGCGTCACCCAGGCCGCGCCGGGCGGCAGCGCCACCGGCGCGGCACCGGGCACCTACGAGGCGGGCATCGAGGACTACAAGGTCCTCAAGAACACCTGCCCGGTCACCGGCACGATCGCCGGCACCGCGTACGCCAAGTGCGGCAGCAACTGGTGGAGCTACGACACCCCGTCGACCATCAACGGCAAGATGACGTACGCGAACAACCAGGGCCTCGGTGGCGCGTTCTTCTGGGAGCTCTCCGGTGACACCACCAATGGCGAGCTCATCGGCGCCATCAAGGGCGGCCTCGGCTGAGCCGAGGGCCGACGCACCACCCACACGGCGGGGAGGGGCCCGCACCGTCCCTCCCCGCCCGTGACCTGACGGCCCGGTCGACGCCCAGCGTCGGCCGGGCCGCCGTCGTTGGGCCGACCCGGCTCGATGTGGCAGACTCCCGGCTCGGCAGGTCTCGATGGCACCGTCGACGGAGGTGGTCATGCGCTCGACCCACCGCAGGCTGGCGGCGACCGCCGCCGGGCTGGTGCTGGTGCCCGTCGTCCTGGGCGGCTGCGGCATCGGCGGTGACGCCGAGGAGGAGCCCGCCGCCAAGCCGGCGCGAGCCCCGGCCGAGGAGGCCGCCGCCCGCTCCCGCGAGCGCGTCCAGGCGTACCTCGACGCGATGACCGCGAAGGACGTCGCCGCCGGCCGGAGCCAGCTCTGCGCCCTCCTGCACGACGGCTTCGACCTGGGCGCCACCGGCCCCAACGGTGACTTCGCCGACCACTTCCAGGTGCCCGAGGCGGCCATCACCGACATCCGGTCCGGTCCGTTCGGGCAGGAGGTCAGCGTGTCGGTCTCGGTCACCTCCGGTAAGCGCACCGTCGCCCGGCCGCTGGTGTTCACCGTCACCCGGGACGGTGGCGACTGGTGCATCGCCGGGGAGGCGCCGGGGAAGACGTCGGTCGCCAGCCCGACGCCGGGCGGTGCCGTCCTCACGCCCCCGTCCTGACCAGCGCCCGGCGGATTGATCTCCCACCTGCCGGAACCGTCCCCCTCGCCGCCCGGTCACCCCGACCGTCGCCGTACGCTTTCTGTCATGCGCCATGAGTGGCACCAGCTGAGCCATCCCGGGGTGGGCAGCCCCGGTCTGCAGACCAGCCGACCGACAGTCGACTCCGCCGAGGACGCCGCGCTCGGCCTGGACCGATGGCGGGAACTGCCCCGCGAGCAGGTCCCGCCGTGGTCCGACCCGGCCGCCGTCGCCGAGGTCTGCAAGGTCCTCGACACGGTGCCGTCGGTCGTCGCGCCCTACGAGGTGGACCAGCTCCGGCAGAAGCTCGCCCTGGTCTGCGAGGGCAAGGCGTTCCTGCTGCAGGGCGGTGACTGCGCCGAGACGTTCGCCGACAACACCGAGAGCCACCTGCTGGCGAACGCGCGCACCCTGCTCCAGATGGCGATCGTGCTCACCTACGGCGCGTCCCTGCCGGTGGTCAAGGTCGCCCGGGTCGCCGGGCAGTACACCAAACCCCGCTCGCTGCCCACCGACGCGCGCGGCCTGCCCGCGTACCGGGGCGACATGATCAACTCGCTGGAGGCCGATCCGGCCGCCCGGGTCGCCGACCCGCAGCGCATGATCCGGGCGTACGCCAACTCGGCGGCGGCGATGAACATGCTCCGGGCGTACCTCGCCGGTGGCCTCGCCGACCTGCACGCGGTGCACGACTGGAACAAGGGCTTCGTGAAGAACTCCCCGGCGGGGGAGCGCTACGAGGCGATCGCCCGGGAGATCGACCGGGCGCTGGCGTTCATCCGGGCCTGCGGCATGACCGACGACGAGGCGCTGCGGACGGTCACGCTGTACTGCTCCCACGAGGCCCTCGCCCTGGAGTACGACCGGGCGCTCACCCGGGTCTCCGACCGTCGGGCGTACGGGCTCTCCGGGCACTTCCTGTGGATCGGCGAGCGCACCCGGCAGATCAGCGGCGCGCACATCGACTTCATCTCCCGGATCGCCAACCCGATCGGTGTGAAGCTCGGCCCGAGCACGTCCCCGGACGAGGCGATCGAGCTGTGCGAGAAGCTCAACCCGGACAACATCCCCGGCCGGCTCACCCTGATCAGCCGGATGGGCAACCACCGGGTGCGCGACGCCCTGCCGCCGATCGTCGCCAAGGTCACCGCCGCCGGCGCCAAGGTCGTCTGGCAGTGCGACCCGATGCACGGCAACACGCACGAGTCGTCCAACGGTTACAAGACCCGGCACTTCGACCGCATCGTCGACGAGGTGCTCGGCTACTTCGAGGTCCACCGGGGGCTGGACACCCACCCGGGTGGCCTGCACGTCGAGTTGACCGGCGAGGACGTCACCGAGTGTCTCGGCGGCGCCCAGGGCATCGAGGACCTCGACCTGCCCGACCGCTACGAGACCGCCTGCGACCCGCGTCTGAACACCCAGCAGTCGTTGGAGTTGGCCTTCCTGGTGGCGGAGATGCTCCGCGGCTGACGCGAGGAGTGAGCTTGCGAGCCCCGCAGTCGGCGGCCGAAAGAATGACAGCGGCTGACGCGAGGAGTGAGCTTGCGAGCCCCGCAGTCGGCGGCCGAAAGAATGACAGCGGCTGACGCGAGGAGTGAGCTTGCGAGCCCCGCAGTCGGCGGCCGAAAGAATGACAGCGGCTGACGCGAGGAGTGAGCTTGCGAGCCCCGCAGTCGGCGGCCGAAAGAATGACAGCGGCTGAGGGTGCGGACCCTCCGTCGGCAGCCGAGAAGAATTGACCGTGGCCAGGTGTGCGAGACCCGCAACCGGCGGTCGAAAGGATGACAGTGGCAGACCAGTTCGTGGACCTGCGGTCCGACACGGTGACCCGGCCGACCGCCGGGATGCGGGAGGCGATGGCCGCCGCCGAGGTCGGTGACGACGTCTACGGCGAGGATCCGACGGTCAACGCCCTCGAAGCCGAGGTCGCCGCCCTGTTCGGGCACGAGGCGGCGCTGTTCGCCCCGAGCGGGTCGATGGCCAATCAGATCGCCCTGCAACTGCTGGTGTCGCCGGGCGACGAGCTGCTCTGCGACGCGGACGCGCACGTGGTGACGTACGAGATCGGGGCTGCCGCCGCGTACGGCGGGATCTCCTCGCGGACCTGGCCCACCGTCGGCGCGGACATCGACTCGGAGACGGTGGCCGGGATGATCCGGCCGGACGGTTTCTTCGCTGTCCCGACCCGCGCGATCGCCGTCGAGCAGACCCACAACCGGGGCGGCGGCGGGGTCATTCCGCTGAGCACCCTGCGGGATCTGCGTGTGGTCGCCGACGACGCGGGTGTGGCGCTGCACTGCGACGGTGCCCGGATCTGGCACGCGCACGTCGCTGACGGTGTGCCCCTGATCGAGTACGGCCGGCTCTTCGACACGCTGTCGGTGTGTTTGTCCAAGGGGCTCGGCGCGCCGGTCGGCTCGCTGGTGGTCGGCAACGCCGACAAGATCGAACGAGCCCGACTGATCCGTAAGCGGATGGGCGGCGGTATGCGTCAGGCCGGCGTCCTCGCCGCGGCCGGCCGGTACGCGCTCGCGCACCACGTCGACCGACTGGCCGACGACCACGCCAAGGCGTCCCGGCTCGCCGAGGCGGTCGCGCCGTTCGGCGTTCTGGCTACGACGGTTCGTACCAACCTGGTCGCGCTGGACCTGACCAAGCACGCCCTGGACGCGCGTGCCCTGGCGGCCGTCGCGCGGGCCGAGGGTGTACTCATCTCGGTGCTCGGCCCCCGTACCGCCCGCCTGGTGACCCACCTGGGCGTCAGCGACGCGGACATCGACCGCGCGGTCGAAGCCCTGCCCCGCATCCTGACGGCGTCCTGACCCCACGTCCTGTTGTTGATCAAGGGGTTTGCGTCAGATTCCGGCGTCCGGATGACGCAAACCTCTTGATCAACAAGGGTCGGCGGGGTTCAAGCGTGCAGGCGGGTGAGCGTTTGGATGTCGGCGGCGTGGCCGACCTCCTTCTCGCTCGGGGTCTCCACGACCAGGGGTACGCCGGCGGTGGCGGGATGCGCCATCAGCTCGGCGAAGGCCGGCTCGCCGATGGTGCCCTTGCCGATGTTCTCGTGCCGGTCCCGCGTGGAGCCGCACAGGTCCTTCGAGTCGTTGGCGTGGACCAGCCGTAGCCGGTCCGCGCCGACGGTGGCCACCAGCGTGTCCAGGGTCGCCGTCATGCCACCCTCGACCGCCAGGTCGTGCCCGGCGGCCCAGGCGTGGCAGGTGTCGAAGCAGACCCCGAGCATCGGGTGCCGGTCCACCGCGTCCAGGTACGGACCGAGCTGCTCCACCCGCGAGGCGAGCGACCGGCCCCCGCCCGCGCTCGGCTCGACCAGCAGCATCGGCCCACCGGCGGCCGCGGCCCAGTCGAGCAGCGGCAGCAGCTCCTCGCGGACCTGCCGCATCGCCGCCTCGGCGTGCCCCTCGTCCACCGAACTGCCGGCGTGGAACACCACCGCCTGAGCACCGATCGCCACGCCGCGACGCAGCGCGTGCGCCAGCGTCTGCGCCGACTTCTCGACAGTGACCGGAGTGGGCGAGCCGAGGTTGACCAGCAGCGAGGCGTGGATGAACGCCGGGATGCCCCGCTCGGCGCAGCCGTCGCGGAACAGGGCGTCCTGCACGGGGTCACCGGCGGGCAGCGCCCAGCCCCGCGAGTTGGAGACGTAGACCTGCACCACCCGCGCGCCGGTCGCGTCGACGTACGGCAGGGCGGCCTTGGCCAGCCCACCGGAGGTCGGAGTGTGCGCGCCCACCGGCCGCGAGGTTGCCGCCGACATCAGAAGCACGTGAGGGTGACCGGGGTGCCCGGCGGCACCTGCGAGTTCTCGCCCGGCGCCTGGATCCGGACCGTGGCGTTCGGGTTGATCAAGGCCGTGACCGGGAAGCCCTGCGCCTCCAGCGCCTGCTTGGCCTGCTGGCACGGCAGGTCGATCACCCGGGGCACGACGATCGCCGGCGGGCCCTTGCTGACGTCCAGCTTGACCTCAGTGCCCTTCTCCACGCCGGCGCCGTCGGCCGGGCTCTGGCCGAGGATCTCGTCCTTGGGCTTGTCGGACTCCTTGTAGGTCTCGACCAGGGTCAGGTTGAGCTGGGCCAGGGTGGTGCGGGCTTCGGTCAGGCTCTTGCCGACCAGGTTCGGCACCGACACCGGCGCCCGGCCGCGGCTCAGGATGAGGGTGATCTTCGCGCCGGGTTTGACCTCGGTGCCCACCTTGGGGGAGGTGTCCAGCACGACGCCGGCCGGCAGTGTGTCGTCGTAGCGGGCGGCGCCCTTGGCCACCACCAGCTTCACGTTGACCAGGTCCGCCTCGGCGAGGTCGAACTCCTTGCCGATCACGTCCGGCACGGGGAAGCGCTCCGGGCCCAGGGACAGGGTCAGCGTGATCGTGCCGCCCTTGACGATCTTGGAGGTCGAGCCCGGGGTCTGCTCCAGCACGCTGTCCTTCGGTGCCTTCTCGTCGAAGCGAGGCTCGCCGTACTCCAGGACGAGGCCGGCCCGGTCGGCCTGCGCCTGCGCCTCGACGTTGCTCAAACTCACCAGCTGCGGGGCGGTCGTGTAACGGCCGACACCGAACCACCAGCCCCCGACCGCGGCCACCAGACCCAGCGTCACCACCACCGCCGCGACGGCCAACCGGCCCCGCGGACTCGCCATCAGCGTGCTGCGCAGCGCGGCGAGCCGGGACCCCAGGCCCTCCGCGGGCTCCGGAGCGGCCCGACGTCGGCCCCCGCCCTGGCTGCCGCCCTCCGGCAGCCGCGCCCAGGTCGGGCGGTCGGGCGGCCGGACCGTCGCGACCACCATGGTCGGCTGCGACAGTGGCGCATCGCCGCTCACCGGCCGGAGCACCGCGGTGTGGGTGTTGCCGTCACCCAGGCGCTCCCGGGCCGCCTGCACCTCGGTCAGCAGTGCGCCGGCGTCGGCGGGCCGGGCAGCGGGGTCACGCCGGGTGGCGCGCTGCACCAGGCCGTCGAGGACCGGCGGCAGGCCGGGCACCAGCGTCGAGGGCGCCGGTACGTCCCGGTCGACGTGCTGCCAGGCGACGTCGACCGGGCGGTCCCCGTCGTACGGCACGCGGCCGGTGAGCATCTCGAACAGCACGATGCCCGCCGAGTAGACGTCAGTACGGGGATCGGCGCGGCCCTCGGTGACCAGTTCCGGGGCGACGTACGCCACGGTCGCCATCAGCTGGGTCCCCTGCTCGTCGTCGGCGCTCGCCTCGACCGCCCGGGCCAGACCGAAGTCGGCCACCTTGACGACGCTGTCGACCAGGTTGGCGACGCCGCCGGTGGGTGCCTCGGCGACCAGCACGTTCTCCGGCTTGACGTCGCGGTGCACCAGACCCGACCGGTGCGCGGCGGCGATCGCGGCGAGCATCTGCTCGGCGATGGCCAGCGCCTCGTCCGGGTTGAGCCGGCGGCGCTCGGCCAGCACGTCCCGCAGCGTGCGGCCACGGACGTACTCCATCACCAGGTACGGCAGGCCGGCGTGGGTGCCCTGGTCGTAGACGGCCACCACGTTCGGGTGGGTCAGCCGGGCGATGGTCTTCGCCTCGTCGGTGAACCGCGCCACGAAGTTGGCGATCCGGGCCCGGGCCTCGGGCGCCTGGGTCGGGTGAATGATCTTCACGGCGACGGTGCGCTCTAGGCGCTCGTCGGTGGCGGTGTACACGGTCGCCATGCCACCACGGGCCACGCGACCGCGAATGCGGTAGCGCCCGTCGATCAGCGAGCCCAGCAACGTGTCGGCGACCTGAGTGTCCATCGGCAGGGAGTCTATGTGTCCAGGGGGTGAAGGTTGAACAGGATGCTACAGCCGATCGCCGAACTGGTCCGTCCTACCGCGCTCGCCGCCACTCGTCCGCTGGTCAGCGGTAGGCACGAGCCAGGGCGTCGATCGGTTGTCCGGGGTGCCGGTGGCTCGTCGTGGTGACGGCGTGGCAGGGTGGTCGGGTGACCGAACCCGTACCCGACCAGGCCGTGCCCGGCCCGGAGCTCGCCGGCCCCACCGACCCGGCCGGCTGGCTGACCCTGCCCGACGTCGCCGAGCGTCTCGACGTGTCGATCAGCAAGGTGCACCAGATGATCCGCGACCGGGAGTTGCTGGCGGTCCGCCGCGACGGCGTCCGCCGCATCCCGGCGGACCTGGTTGCCAACCAGACGGTGCTCAAGCACCTGCCCGGTGTGCTCAACCTGCTCTCCGACAACGGCTACGACGACGAGGCCGCCCTGCGCTGGCTCTACGAGCAGGACGACACCCTCCCCGGGAACACCCCGGCTGCCGCCCTGTCCGGTGACCAGGCCCGCGAAGTGAAACGCAGAGCCCAAGCCGAAGGCTTCTAACCGGCCCGCACCCCTCTCGGTCGATCATGAAGTTGGCGGCGCGGCACGCCGAGGCGGAGACCGCTAACTTCATGATCGACGAAGAAGAGAAGGTGAGGGGTGGGGTCAGTCGGCTCGGCGGGTTGCGGCTATGGCCAGGTCCACCAGGGCCTGACGGGCCTCGGTGTCGAGGTCGACGGCGGCCAGGGCGGCGAGGGCGCTGTCGGTGAGCGTGACGATCCGCTGCTCGGTACGGGCGAGCGCCCCGCTCGCGGTGATCAGCTCGCGCAGCCGGGCCACCCCCTCCTCGTCCAGCTCCGGGTCGCCGAGCCGGCCGAGCAGCAGCTCGCGGCCCGCGTCGTCGGTGGTCTCCACGGCAGCCGCCACCAGGTAGGTGCGCTTGCCCTCCCGCAGGTCGTCACCGGCCGGCTTGCCGGTCAGCGCCGGGTCACCGAAGACCCCCAGCACGTCGTCGCGGAGCTGGAACGCCTCACCCAGCGGCAGCCCGTACGCCGAGTAGGCCGTCCGCACGTCGGCCGTCGCGTCGGCCAGCGCGGCGCCGAGCAGCAGTGGACGCTCGACGGTGTACTTCGCCGACTTGTACCGGGCGACCTTGCTGGCCCGTTCCACCGACGTGTCCCCGGTGGCCTGGGTCAGCACGTCGAGGTACTGACCGACGGTGACCTCGGTGCGCATCTCGTCGAAGACCGGCCGGGCCCGGGCCAGCACCCACGGGTCCAGCCCCGCGGAGTGCAGCAGCTCGTCGGACCAGACCAGGCAGAGGTCACCCAGCAGCAGAGCCGCGGCGTCGCCGAAGCTGTCCGGGTCACCACCCCAGCCGGCCTGCCGGTGCCGGGCGGCGAACCGCCGGTGCACGGCGGGCTCACCACGTCGGGTGTCGGAGCGGTCCATCAGGTCGTCGTGCATCAGGGCACTGGCCTGGACGAACTCCAGCGCGGCCAGGGCGCCGAGCACCGGCTCGCCGTCGGCCCCGCCGGCGCCCCGGAACCCCCAGTACGCGAACGCTGGACGTAGTCGCTTGCCACCCCCGAGCACGAAGGCCTCGATCGCCTCGGCCACCGGGACCAGCGCGTCGTCCACGGCCGCGAGCCGGGCTCGTTGACCGGCCAGGAACTCGGTGAGGGCCTTGTCCACCCGCTGCCGCAGGTCGGCGCGGTCGACGGGAGACACGGGAGCAGCGTGGGTCACGCCCCGACGCTAGTCGGTCCCCGTGGCTCGCGCTCCACCGCCACGCGTAGTCCCGGCGGCGCGACCGGGACCGGTGCGCCCTGCCGGTGGCGTGCCGGCCCGAGCGGCGCGGCCCGGTCCGGTGGCTCGGGTGGGTCGGGTCGGGGCGGCCCGGCGAGTGGCCCGACGGGTGGTTGCCGCGGCCTCGGCCAGCGCCACCAGCGGCATGTCCAGGACGACGGCGAGCCAGCCGAGCCAGAACCCGCCGGGCACCCGGCGCTGGCGTTCCCAGCGGGACACCTCATGCCGACTCAACGTCGGCACCCCGGCGGCGGCGCACAACTCGGCGGCGGTGCGCTGCTGGCTCCAGCCCCGGGCCCGCCGGCAGCGGGCCAACAACGGCCCGAGCTGCGCGGGGCGCGGCGGTGCGGGTGGGGTCACAGGTCCTCCTGGCGGGCGTCGGCGCGGTGGCGACCCACCCGCCCGGCCTGCCGGCCGGGACGGACGTCACCGCTTGAGTTGCGGACCCCCGCACGGGCATCGGGACCGCCCCCACCGCCCCTCCCATGCCACCCATTCCTACCCCGGGGGTACGACGCCCTCGCCCCCACCGGCCGGGGCGCGCGGGGCGACGCCGGTCATCGGGTGGGAAGCGCCTGGGTCACGGTCGCCTCGCCCGCTAGAGTCGGGTCGTGGCGCTCGGTCTTCCCTCGGTACTCCCCAATCCGCAGCCGGCGATCGGGGAGCTGATCCGTGAGCGTCAGCCGACCTTCTCGTTCGAGTTCTTCCCGCCCAAGACCGACGCCGGGGAGCGGCTGCTCTGGCAGGCCATCCGCGAGCTGGAGTCGCTGCGTCCGTCGTTCGTGTCGATCACGTACGGCGCGGGCGGGTCGACGCGGGACACCACTGTGGCGGTGACCGAACGGATCGCCACCGACACCACCCTGCTGCCGATGGCCCACCTGACCGCTGTCGACCACTCCGTCGCCGAGCTGCGGCACGTGATCGGCCGGCTCGCCGGGGTGGGGGTGCGCAACGTGCTGGCCGTGCGCGGCGACCCGCCGGGCAACCCGGGCGGCGAGTGGATCCGCCACCCCGAGGGGGTGGACTACGCCGAGGACCTGGTCCGCCTGGTGCGCGATTCCGGCGACTTCAGCGTCGGTGTGGCGGCCTTCCCGTACAAGCATCCCCGTTCGCCCGACGTGGCCAGCGACACCGCGCAGTTCGTCCGTAAGTGCCGGGCCGGTGCGACGTTCGCGATCACGCAGATGTTCTTCGACGCCGACGACTACCTGCGACTGCGTGACCGGGTGGCAGCGGCCGGTTGCGACACCCCGATCCTGGCCGGGGTGATGCCGGTGACCCAGATCGGCACCATCGAGCGGTCCGTGCAGCTGTCCGGCGCGCCCTTTCCGTCGGCGCTGGCGGCCCGCTTCGAGCGCGTCGCCGACGACCCGGAGGCCGTCCGCCGGCTCGGCATCGAGCAGGCCAGCGAGATGTGCCGCAGGCTGCTGGACGAGGGTGTGCCGGGGATCCACTTCATCACCCTCAACCGGTCCACGGCCACCCGTGAGGTCTGGCAGAACCTGAAGGCCGGCGCGCGGGTGTGAATGCCGGTCCTGCGACACCTGATGCCCGGCACGACGGTTGATCCCCAGGTGGGCACACAGCTGAACTGGGATCAGTACGCCACGGCCTGGGCGCGGTTGCACGGCGGCTTCGACCCTCGGGTCGCGGCGCCGGTGGTGCGCGCCTGGCTGCGATTCGCGTACCACGTGGGGTATGTGCTGGGCCGACTGCGGGTCAGCCCCACCGCGGTCACAGTGGCCGGGGTGCTGCTCTGCTTCTGCGTACCGTTGCTGGTGACCCGGCCGGGCAACGGCCTCTTCCTCGGCGCGTTGTTCGTGCTGCTCGCCGCCGTGGCGGACAGCGTGGACGGCGCGGTGGCGGTCGCCACCAGCCGCACCACCCGGCTCGGCTACGTCTACGACTCGGTCGCCGACCGGCTCGGTGAGGTGGCGTGGTTGCTGGCGTTCTGGCTGGTCGGCGCGCCCGGCGGGCTGGTCGTCGCGGGCGGCGCGCTGTCCTGGCTGCACGAGTACGTCCGGGCCCGGGCGGTCGCCGCCGGCATGCGTGACATCGGCGCGGTGACGGTGGGCGAGCGCCCCACCCGGGTGTCGGTGGCGCTGGCCGGGCTGCTCGTCGCCGGGTTGGCCGGGCTGATCGAGCCGGACCTGGCCGCCGGCACCATCACCATGGCGACGGCGGTGTGGGTGCTGTTGGCCGGCTTCGGTCTGGGGCAGCTGCTCTCCACCATCCGCCGCGCCCTGCTCGACGCCGGCTGAGCAGCCGCGCCCTGCTCGACGCCGGCTGAGCGGCCCTACCAGGCGGGGCCGATCTCGTCGGCGACGATCTGCGCGGACAGGGTCACCATCGGCAGGCCGCCGCCCGGGTGGGTGGAGCCGCCCACCAGCCACAACCCGTTCGCCGGGCCCCGGTTGGCGGGGCGGAGCAACCCACCGGCGGTGCCGTAGATCGAGCCACCCGGCGCGCCGGTCGCCGCGTCCAGGTCGGCCGGGGTGCGGACCTCCCGGAACAGCACCCGGTCGCGCACGTCCACGCCGCGCCGCGCCAGCACCTCCAGGACCCGATCGGCGTACGCGTCGGCCAGCCCCGGCCGTCGCCAGTCGACAGCGCCGGTGGCGGTGCCCTGCCGTGGGGCGTTGACCAGCACGAACCACGCCTCATGCCCGGCCGGGCGGACCATCGGGTCGTCGGCCACTGTGACGAACACCGTCGGGTCGGCTGCCGGCCGTGCCCGTACGCCGCGCCCGGGATCACCGAAGACCGCGTCGAACTCCGCGTCGTAGTCACCCGGGAAGAAGACATTGTGGTGGGCCAGCCCGGTGCTGCCGGAGACGCCGAGCAGCAGCACGAAACCGGCGAGGCTGCGGTCGGTCAGCCCGGCCAGCCGACGCGGGTGCGGCAGCAGGTCACGGTAGACGGTGAGGGCGTCCACGTTGGCCACCACCACGTCGGCGGGGACCGGCGCGCCGACACCGGCGAGGCGTACCCCGTGCACCCGGCCGCCGGTGGCGTCGATCCGGGTGACGGTGGCGTCGGTCTGCACGACCACGCCCAGGTCCAGACAGCGGGTGAGCAACGCGTCGGCGAGAGTGCCCAACCCGCCGCGCAAATACCAGCCACCGAAGGCCAGCTCGGCGTACGGGACCGCGACCAGCGCCGCCGGCGCCCGGCGGGGGTCGGCCCCGGTGTAGGTGGCGTACCGGTCCAGCAGCATCCGCAGCCGGGGGTCTGACAGGTGTCGGCGGCCCAGGCCGCGCAGGGTGCGGCCCGGTGCGATGGCGGCCAGGTCACCGACCCGCCAGGCCAGCGACGCGAGGTCGCGTGGGGAGTCGACGGTACGGCGCAGGATGTCCCGCGAGGAGGCGTTCCACACCCGCGCGGCCCGGCGCCACAGCCGCTGCCAGTCGGCCGCCGCCCGGTCGCCGAAGGCGGCGCCGATCCTCGTGGCAAACTCCACCGGGTCGGCGCACGAGTCCAGGGGTGGGCCGCCGTCGCCGAAGACGTGCCGGACGATCGGGTCCAGCGGGACCAGGTCCAGGTACTCGTCGAGCTTCGCCCCGGTCGCCTCGAACAGGTCGTGGAACACCTCGGGCAGGGTGAGCAGGCTCGGCCCGGTGTCGAAGTGGAACGACCCGACCGGGGTGTCGCGCGCGTACCGGCCGAGCTTGCCGCCGACCGTGTCGGCCCGTTCGAAGACGGTCACCTGGTGCCCGGTGGCGGCCAGCCGGGCGGCGGTGGCGAGGCCACCCACCCCGGCGCCGACGACCACGATCCGCGCCATGCCGTGCCCTCCTAGCTGACCGGGCGACCCCGCCAGGTCAGGCGGCGTCGCTTTCGCAGATGGTACGACCGCAGGGTCAGCCAACCGAGGACCACGACCGACACGGGGTGTGCGAGCGCGTCGGGCCACCACCGCCCTCCGGTCGCGCGGGCGGTGAGCACCCGCCCCACCACCCCGAGCAGGTAGCCGGCCAGGCCCGCGGCGGCCACCCCCGGCGCGCCGGCCGCCAACCCCACGAGCGCGACCAGCGGCGGTGCGGTGTACAGCAGCAGCAGCGCCGCCACCACGGCCGCCGCCGCGCCCGGGTGCCCGAACGACGCCCAGAGCGACTTCGAGTACCCGTCGCGCAACTGCGGCCAGTCGTCGTACATCCGGCAGGTGGCCAGCCGGGACCCGTCGGCCAGGGCGATCCGCCCACCGGCCCGCTTGACCGCCCGAGCCAGCTCGACGTCCTCCAGGATCTTGTCGGCGACCGCGGCGTGCCCGCCGGCGGCGGTGTAGCCGGCCCGGTCCAGCACCAGGAACTGGCCGCCCGCAGCGGCCAGCGACGGCCGCGACGAGCGCTCCATCGCCCGCAGCGGCAGGAAGGTCAGCCAGAGCCACTGCAGCAGCGGCTGCACCAGCCGGTCGGCCGCCGTCGCCACCACGATCCGGGGGTACGGCGACAGCAGCGTCGCGCGGGCGGCGCGCAGCTCGGTGACGGCCGCGGCCACGGCGTGCGGGGCGAGCACCACGTCGGCGTCGACGAAGACCAGCGCGGTGACGTCGGGGTCGGCCCGGGTGGCCAACTGCCAGCAGGCGTGCGGCTTGCCCAGCCAGCCCGGCGGCGGCGAGACCCCGGTGAGCAGCGTGACCCGGGGGTCGTCGCCGGCCACCGCGCGGACCACGTCGGCGGTGCCGTCGGTGGACCCGTCGTCGAGGACCACGACGCGCAACCCGGGCACGCCGCGTTGGGCGAGCAGGGCACGCAGGCAGGGGGTGACCCGGGCGGCTTCGTCGCGCAGCGGCAGCAGCACGGCGACCGGCTCGTCGACCTCGTCGGGCCGGTCGGTGGGCCGGCGCAGCCAGCGGGCGGCGTTGAGCCAGGTGTGCCCGGTCAACGCGGCGACGGCGACGAGCAGGGCGAGCAGGACGGTCATCGGGTCGCGTCGACGCCGGGCCGGTGCGGCTCGTGGTCCTGCTGGCGGGTCTCCCGAGCCCGGCGGTCGCGCAGCACCGTCACCGCCAGCGGTATCGCGGTCACCGACATGCCGACGGCGCCCCAGAGCGCCGAGGCGGGCAGGTCGAGGAAGACGGCGTGGGCCAGGATGCTGGAGAAGTACGTCCACAGGTAGAGCGCGGTCATCGGGTGGTCCCGCCGGTCGGTGCGTTCGGCGGCGGCCCCGGCCAGCGGGCGGAGCGCGCTCATCATCAGCACCGCGAAGAGCAGCCAGCCCAGGTAGTTGCTGACCGGGATGCCGGGCAGGCCGGGCAACGCCGGGGTGGCGTCGCGCCACACCCAGTAGCCCTCGGCCACCATCTGCGGATCGAGGAAGAGGTCCCAGGCGGCCAGGCCGACGGTGGCCAGCGCGATCCTCCCCGCCCATCGACCGACAGTCGACCCGCTGTCGGTGCTGGTCGTCGACCCGCCGCTGGTGAGCCGGACCGCGGCCAGCCAGGCCGGCCAGGCCATCCAGGTCCAGGCCAACGGAATGATCAGCGGCACCCCGGCCAGTTTGGGGCCCAACTCGCCGGAGTAGTCGTAGCTGCCGAACGGCACACCGGTGGCCACCCCGATCGCCTCGATCGCGAACCCGCCGCCGGTGGCCACCGCGACCAGCGCCGCCGCGACCCGCGGGCCCCGGCTGAGCAGCGCGTGACCGACCGAGAGCAGCCAACCGAGCACGACGGTGGCCACGGTCAGCCCGGCCCGGGTGTCGCCGGTGGTGAGCGGGTAGCAGATCTGGGCGAGCACCAGGACGGCGAGCAGCGTCCAGGAGATCCGCCGGGTCATGACGCCGGTGACTCGAGCGGCAGATCCCGACCGAGTACGCCGAACGGCCGCTCGTCGCCGGGAAAGTGGAAGTTGCGCAGCACGTCGACGAAACCGAAGCGTCGGTACAGCCGCCAGGCCCGTGAGGTCTGCTCGTCGGCCTCCGGGGTGGACAGCAGCGTGGTGTCACCCTCGGCCATGCCGAGCAGCGCGCGCAGCTGCCCGGTGCCCAGACCGTGCCCCTGCGCCGGCGGCCGGACGTGCAGCTCGACCACCTCGAAGCAGTGGGTGAGCCAGCGTTGACGGGTCGGTGCGTCCAGCGCCCGGTGCACCTGGTCGTGCCACCACTGGCCGGAGGCGCCCAGGTAGCCGTAGCCGAAGCCGGCGAGGTGACCCTCGCTGGTCAGGCTGGCGACCGCCCGGAAACCCGGCCGGCGGACGTGGGTGGCGATGTAGCCGCGCCGGGCCTCCAGCAGGTCGGTGCGGTATCCCATCGCCTCGCCGTAGACGGCCACCACGTCGTCCAGCCGCCGGACGAGATCGTCCGGCGTCCAGCGCACCAACCTCATGCCCGTCCACCCTTCACCGTTGCCGGGCCGCCGTCGGCGACCCATCCGAGCACCGACCGGTCGCCGACCACGTCGAGCACCTCGAACCGGGCGAACAGTTCCTCGGCGTACCAACCCTCGGTGGGGGTTCGCATGATCGCCGCCCGGTGCTCCGGGTGACGGTACGCGAACGCCACCAGGTCCGTCGGGTCGCGCCACACGCTCACAGTGCCCTGCCAACCCAGCGGCGCCTCCCCGACCCCGAACCGGGCCAGCAGCCCGGGCGCGTCGCGCAGGGCGGCGGCCACCGGGGGGATCGCCCGCCAGAAGGTGGCCGCCCGGCGGGCCCGCAACCGAGCCCGGGTCAGCGCCAGCACCGGGCCGGTGATCCGGCCACCCGGCGGGTCGCCGAACGGCCGCTGACCGGACCACTCACCCCGGCTGGTCAGCGGGCGCAGGTCGACCCGGGCGGAGGCACTGGCGATGCGGGCCCAGGCGCGCCCGACCGTCGAGCCGTCGAAGTCGGCCGCGGCGGCGGGGGAGTCCCAGACGGTCAGCGCCGCCCACCGGGTCAGGTCGGCGTCGCCCGGCCCGAACCCGGTGCCGGTCCCGGTGCCCAGCAGCTTGCCGAAACGGGCGCCCGGGAGGGCACGCAGCCGGCGGGGGTCGACCGCCATCCGGGTCAGCGCCCGGGGCAGCGCGCCGCGGGAGGTCCGCCACACGTGCAACGTGACCAGCTCCGGTGCGGTGCTCACGCCACCTCGGCGGGGCTGCCGGCGGTGGGCGTGTCCTGCGCCGCTCGTACGTTCGGGTGTGGCTGCATGTCGCCATTCTTCCCGGTTCGGCCGGTGTCGGCTCACCCTGGTTCGCTCGGCTGGCACACCCGGCGCGTCACACGTTGCATTTTCGTCGGAGGGGAGGTGTACTGTCAGCAGCAGTTAGAACGAGTGTTCGATTGCCTCGAACGTTCGTTCCAACCGGCCGGAGCGCGGTGTTTCGCGGCGCCAGCCCCGGCGGTGCGGCTCCGCGGGCCGCACCTGGGTCTCCAGGCAGTCGCGAGCCTGGTCCCGACAGGCAGGATCGTCGCCCGCCGCCCACGACCCCCGGGCGGCGGGCGACGAACCCGCCGGTACGCCGGCCGGGTGTGGTGTGGGGAAGCATCCACACCCGGCCGGCCACACCCGGTGCGTCTTCCTCCGCACCACCCGACCTCGGCGTCTCGCCGGCGGCACCAGCGCCGGGGGTGACGCCCCGGCCATGTGGAGGAGACACCATGCCGTCCAACCCGGCTCAGGCACCGACGGTGCCGGCGCACGTGCTGCCGCACCGCACCCCCGCCCAGCTCCTCACGTTGGCCCGGCGTGGGCTGGTCGAGGCCGGCCAGACCCGACCCGACGGTCTGCGCTACGCGGCCGCCCATTTGGCGGCGCTGCGTGCGGCGGCCGCCCTGCTCGCCGCCCGTGCCCGGCCCGCGCCGAGTCGACGCAACCGGATCACCAGCGTCTGGGTCCTTCTCTGCGCCGTCGCCCCGGAGCTCGACGAGTGGTCCCGGTTCTTCGCCGCCGGCGCCAGCAAGCGCGCCGCCGCCGAGGCTGGCATCCCCCGGGTGGTCAGCGCCCGGGAGGCAGACGATCTGCTCCGCGCCGCCGAACAGTTCGTCACGGTGGTGGAGACCGCGCTCGGCGTGGCCCACCAGCCGGCCCTGGACGGCCTCGCCGCCTGATCCCGCCGTGCCACCGACCGCCCAGCGGGGGGAGCCGGGCGGCCGGTGGCACGGCGTGCCGATCCTGATCTGATCCACAGCAACGACGGGGGAGTTGGTCCAATGGCGGGCCGCACGGTGGTCGGTTCCGCCGCACTGGCCGATCTGGTGCGTCCGGCGAGCGCACCTGACCAGGTCGGCGGCCACCGGGTATTGCCGGTGGTGCCCGAGCTGACCGGTCTGCTGCCCAACCGGGGCCTGCGCCGGGGCAGCACCATCGCGGTCGCCGCCGGCCAGCCCCAGCGCAGCGGTGGCACCTCGCTGATGCTGGCGCTTCTCGCCGAGGCGTCCCGGTCCGGCTCGTGGTGCGCGGTGGTCGGTGTGCCGACGTTCGGTGCGGGTGCGGCCGCCGAGCTGGGCATCGCCCTGGACCGGCTGGCCCTGGTGCCGAACCCCGGCCCCGAATGGGCCACCGTGGTCGCCGCGCTGATCGACGGGGTGGACGTCGTGGTCACCGCCGTGCCGGCCACCGTCTCCGCCTCGGTCGCCACCCGGTTGGCCGCTCGGGCGCGGCAGCGCGGCAGCGTGCTCGTCCCGTACGGCCGGTGGGACGGCGCGGACGTGACGTTGCAGGTGGTCCGTGGTGTGTGGGAAGGGCTCGGGGCCGGTCGGGGGCGGCTGCGCCGCCGGGAGGTCACCGTCTCGGCGCGCGGGCGCGGGGCAGCCGCGCGACCGAAGGAGATCAAGGTTTGGCTACCGGGTGACGGGCTGACCCGGGTCATCCCCCGTCCGAAGCCGTCGGCCGTGGCCCGTCCGACCGCGTCGCTCGCCCTGGTCGGTCGGGAGTGACCGGCTCGCCGGCACGGACCCTGCTGCTGTGGTGCCCGGACTGGCCGGTGCTCGCCGCCGAGATCGTCGACGGGGTGCCGGCGACCGGCCCGGTCGCCGTGCTGCACGCCAACCGGGTGGTCGCCTGCTCCGAGCGGGCCCGCGCCGAGGGGGTGCGTCGAGGCCTGCGCAAACGGGAGGCGCAGGGTCGTTGCCCCCAGCTCACCGTCGTGGACTACGACCCGGGGCGGGACACCCGGGCGTTCGAGCCGGTGGTCGCCGCGGTGGAGGAGTTGGTCGCCGGCGTCGAGGTGGTCCGTCCGGGGGCCTGCGCGGTGGCTGCCCGGGGGCCGAGCCGTTACCTCGGTGGCGAGGAGGCGGCCGCCGAGCGGATCATCGAGCACGTCGCCCAGTCGTGCCTGGTGGAGAGCCAGGTCGGCATCGCCGACGGGGTGTTCGCGGCCGGGTTGGCCGCTCGCGCCGGCCGGGTGGTCGCACCGGGTGGCACACCGGAGTTCCTGGCCGGGTTGCCGGTCGATGCGCTCGGCCGCTCGGCGCTGGCCGACCTGCTGCGTCGGCTCGGTGTGCGTACCCTCGGTGACTTCGCCGCGCTGCCGGCCGGTGACGTGCTGGCCCGGTTCGGGTTCGACGGCGCGTTGGCCCATCGGTTGGCCGCCGGGCGGGACCACCGCCCACTCGCGGTCCGGCAGCCGCCGGCCGACCTGACGGTGACCGCTGAGCACGACGAGCCGATCGACCGGGTCGACGTGGCGGCGTTCGTGGCCCGAGCGCTGGCCGAGCAGTTGCATGAGCGGCTGGCCGGGCACGGGCTGGCCTGCACCCGGCTCGGCATCGAGGCGGTCACCGAGCACGGGCAGGAGTTGCACCGGGTGTGGCGGCACGACGGCCTGCTCACCGCCGCGGCCATCGCCGACCGGGTGCGCTGGCAGCTCGACGGTTGGCTCTCCGGCAGCAGTGGTCGCAGCGGCGCCCGGCCGGCCCGACCGACGGCCGGCATCATCCGGCTGCGACTGATCCCGGACGGGGTGATCGCCCAGGCCGGCCTGCAGGCCGGCCTGTGGGGGGAGACCGGCGAGGAGCGGGAACGAGCGCACCGGGCGTTGAGCCGTGTGCAGGGCATCCTCGGCCCGGAGGCGGTGGTCACCGCGGTGCTCGGCGGTGGTCGCTCCCCGGCCGACCAGGTGCGACTGGTGCCGTGGGGCGACGAACGCCTCCCCGCCCGTCCCGGCCCCGCACCGCTGCCCGGCGAGCCGATCACCAGCGGCGCCGACCGGGCCGCCAGCTCCGGTCGGCCCGCAGACCGCGGTGGCGGCGCAGTTCCGCCGTGGCCGGGCCGGCTGCCGGCGCCCGCGCCTGCGGTGGTGCTGCCCAGCCCGCTCGCGGCGACGGTGCACGACGCCGCCGGTGAGCCGGTGGTGATCAGCGCGCGGTTGGCGGTGAGCGCTCCACCCGCCCGGTTGGTGGTTGGCACCGGCCAGCCCACGGAGATCGTGGGCTGGGCCGGCCCGTGGCCGGTGGACGAGCGCTGGTGGGCACCGGCCGAGGCCCGCCGTCGGGCCCGGTTCCAGGTCAGCCTGGCCGGCGGTGCCGCCCTGCTGCTGGCCGTCGAGGCCGGGCAGTGGCTGGTGGAGGCGATCTATGACTGAGCCGGTGCTCCTCAGATCGGAGACGGATGTCCCGACGAGCGATATGACTGTCAGGCATATTTATGACTCTCAGGTATATCGCTCGTCGGCGGGTCCGGCCGTCGGGGTCCGGCCACCCGTCGGGGCGGCCCGATGAGCTTCCACAACCCGAAGATGCCCTGGTCGGAGCTGGAACGGGTGCTCTCCGGCCGGGCCGACGACAAGCGGGGGAGCCGGGGCGAGCGGCACCTGCACGTGGTGGACCCGCTCGCAGTGGACGCCGACGGCGGCGATTCCCCGGCCTGGAGCCGCCGCCGCGAGCAGTACCAGCCGCCGGAGCTGACCCGCCCCGACGGCGTGGTGCCCTACGCGGAGCTGCACGCGCACACCAACTTCAGCTTCCTCGACGGTGCCAGTCACCCCGAGGAGCTGGCCGAGGAGGCGGCCCGACTGGGGCTCACCGCGCTCGCCGTCACCGACCACGACGGTTTCTACGGCGTGGTCCGCTTCGCCGAGGCGGCCCGCACGCTGGGCCTGCGGACCGTCTTCGGCGCGGAGCTGTCCCTCGGGCTTCCCGGTCCGCAGAACGGCGAGCCCGACCCGCACGGCTCGCACCTGCTGGTGCTCGCGCACGGCCACGAGGGGTACGCCCGACTGGCCGCCACCATCGCCCGCGCCCAGTTGCGCGGCGGGGAGAAGGGCCGTCCGGTCTACGGGGACTTGGAGGAGGTCGCCGCCGAGCTGAAAGACCACGTGCTGGTGTTGACCGGCTGCCGCAAGGGGCACGTGCCGGGTGCGCTGCTCACCGAGGGGGTGGACGCGGCGGCCCGTGAACTGGACCGGCTGACCGCGCTCTTCGGCGCGGAGACGGTGGCGGTGGAGCTGACCGACCACGGCCACCCGGTCGACGCCGACCGCAACGACGCGCTCGCCGACCTGGCCGCCGCGGCCGGGCTGCCGACGGTGGCCAGCAACAACGTGCACTACGCCAGCCCCGGCCGGCGGCGGTTGGCCACCACCGTCGCCGCCGTCCGGGCCCGGCGCAGCCTGGACGAGATCGACGGCTGGCTGCCTGCGGCGGCCACCGCCCACCTACGCAGCGGCGCGGAGATGGCGGCCCGCTTCGCCGCGTACCCGGGTGCTGTGGCGCGAGCCGCCGAGTTCGGCGCCGAGTTGGCCTTCGACCTGCAACTGGTCGCGCCGCAGCTGCCGGCGTACCCGGTGCCGCCCGGGCACACGGAGATGAGCTGGCTGCGGAAGCTGACCGCCGACGGGGCACGCGAGCGTTACGGCCCTCCGCAGGCGCACCCGACGGCGTACGCGCAACTCGACCACGAACTGAACATGATCGAGGAGCTGGGTTTCCCGGGCTACTTCCTGGTGGTCTACGACATCGTCACGTTCTGCCGCGAGCAGGACATCTACTGCCAGGGTCGGGGATCGGCGGCCAACTCGGCGGTCTGCTACGCGCTGCGGATCACCAATGTGGACGCGGTCCGGCACCGGCTGCTCTTCGAGCGGTTCCTCGCTCCGGAACGGGACGGCCCACCCGACATCGACGTGGACATCGAGTCCGACCGTCGGGAGGAGGTGATCCAGCACGTCTACACCCGTTACGGCCGGGAGCACGCCGCCCAGGTCGCCAACGTCATCTCCTACCGCCCCCGGTCGGCGGTGCGGGACGTGGCCAAGGCGTTCGGCTACTCGCCGGGGCAGCAGGACGCCTGGAGCAAGCAGATCGACAGGTGGGGTTCGGTCGCCACCGTCGACGTCGAGAACATCCCCGAGCAGGTGGTGGAGTACGCCAACGAGTTGCAGACGTTCCCCCGGCACCTGGGCATCCACTCGGGCGGCATGGTGATCTGCGACCGTCCGGTGATCGAGGTCTGCCCGGTGGAGTGGGGGCGGATGCCCGGGCGCAGCGTGCTCCAGTGGGACAAGGACGACTGCGCGGCGGTCGGGCTGGTCAAGTTCGACCTGCTCGGCCTGGGCATGCTCTCCGCGCTGCACTACGGCTACGACATGATCGGGTCTCGGCTCGACCTCGGTGACATGACGCTGGACGACCCGGAGGTCTACGACATGCTCTGCCGGGCCGACTCGGTCGGGGTGTTCCAGGTGGAGAGCCGTGCCCAGATGGCCACCCTGCCCCGGCTCAAGCCCCGCGAGTTCTACGACCTGGTGGTGGAGGTGGCACTGATCCGGCCGGGTCCCATCCAGGGCGGTTCGGTGCACCCGTTCATCCGGCGCAAGAACGGCCAGGAGGCGGTGACCTTCGCGCATCCGCTGATGCGTAACGCGCTGGAGAAGACCCTGGGTGTGCCGCTGTTCCAGGAGCAGTTGATGCAGCTCGCCATCGACCTGGCCGGCTTCGACGCGGCCGAGGCCGACCAGTTGCGCCGGGCGATGGGCGCCAAACGGTCGGTCGAGCGGATGAGCCGGATCGCCGACCGGCTCTACGCCGGGATGGCCGAGCGGGGCATCACCGGTGAGTTGGCCGATGACGTCTACCGCAAGCTCACCGCGTTCGCCAGCTACGGCTTCCCGGAGAGCCACGCGATGAGTTTCGCCTACCTGGTCTACGCCAGCTCCTGGCTCAAGCGTTACCACCCGGCGGCGTTCCTGGCGGCGCTGCTCAACGCCCAGCCGATGGGGTTCTACTCCCCGCAGACCCTGGCCGACGACGCCCGCCGGCACGGTGTGGAGGTCCGTCGTCCGGACATCAACGCCAGCGCGGCGTCGGCGGTGCTGGAGTCCACCCCGGACACCCGGTGGGGCAGCGGGCCGGGGGAGCCGCCGCACGCCTGGGGGCTGGGCGGCCCCGCCGTCCGGCTCGGGCTGTCCAGCGTACGGACCCTCGGCGCCGACGTTGCCGAACGGATCGAGGCCGAACGGGACGCCGGTGGGCCGTACCGGGACATGCCCGATCTGGCCCGGCGGGTCGGTCTCACCGCCGCGCAGTTGGAGGCCCTGGCCACCGCGGACGCCTTCGCCTGTTTCGGGTTGACCCGGCGGGAGGCGTTGTGGGCCGCCGGGGCGGCGGCGCAGGACCGGCCGGGCCGGTTGCCCGGCACGGTGACCGGCGCGGCGGCGCCCACGCTGCCCGGGATGGAGGCGGTGGACCGGCTGGTCGCCGACGTGTGGGCCACCGGGTTGTCGCCGGAGAGCCACCCGGCCCGGTTCATCCGGGGTCAGCTCGACGTGCTCGGCGCGGTGCCGATCGCCCGACTCGGTCGGGTGGAGCCGGGTCAGCGGATCCGGGTCGGTGGCATCGTCACCCACCGGCAACGCCCTGCCACAGCGGGTGGCGTCACCTTCCTCAACCTGGAGGACGAGACGGGGATGCTCAACGTCACCTGTTCGCCGGGGCTGTGGCAGCGCTACCGGCGGGTGGCCCGGACCAGCGCCGCGCTGGTGGTCAGGGGGCAGCTGCAGCGGCACGAAGGGGTGACCAACCTGGTGGCCGACCGGTTGGACGCCATCGAGCCACCGGTCAGTCCCGCATCCCGTGACTTCCGCTGATCGAGTGATCCACATTACGGTTTCCGGCGGCGGTGGGCGGGAGACTCGTCCCCGAGCGGGCAGAGTGGCCCGTGATCCGTGAGGGGGAATGACAGTGATGGGGAACCACGCGTACACCGGTGGAATCGCGAACGCCCGGCGGACCCGGCTGGGTGCGACCTGGGTGCCGTCGCACCTCGCCGACCCTCGCGAGTACGAGGTGACCAACGGGCCGGTGGCCAACGAGCGCCGGTCCCGGGCGGAGGACGAGGTCGAGGGCACCGAGTCCTGACCGACCCGGCACTGCGGACCGAGCGGGCGGGTGGCGGGTGCGCCCGCCACACGCCCGCACCGGGAATGGACCGGGTGACTAGGCTCGACCGGGTGGAGCAGACCCGAGGCCGGTTCGCCGGGCCGCCGCTGACCCCCCGTACCGCCGTGATCTGGTCGGTGCTCCGCGCCGAACTGGACCGGCGCGGCGACGCCGAGCTCACCGTGCTGGACGTGGGCGGCGGCACCGGCGGTTTCGCCGTACCTCTGGCCCGCGCCGGGCACCGGGTCACAGTGGTCGACGCCAGCCCCGACGCGCTCGCCGCGCTCACCCGCCGGGCCGCCGAGGCCGGTGTGGCCGACCGGATCGCCGCCGTGCAGGGCGACGGCGACGCCCTCGCCGGGCTGGTCGAGCCGGCCGGCGTGGACCTGGTGCTCTGCCACGCCGTGCTCGAGGTGGTCGACGACCCCGCGCCGGTGGTGGCGGCGCTGGCCACCGCGCTGCGTCCCGGCGGCGCGGCCAGTGTGCTGGTGGCCGGCCGGGCCGCCGCCGTGCTGGGCCGGGCGATGAACGGTCACCTCGACGTCGCGGCCGCGCTGGCCACCGACCCGGCCGGTGCGGCCGGGCCGAGGGACACCCTGCGACGACGCTACGACGCCACCGGCGCCGCCGCGCTGCTCGGCGCCGCCGGGCTCGTGGTCGAGGAGATCCACGGGGTACGCGTGCTGGCCGACCTGCTGCCGGCCGCCGTCGCCGACGGGCAGCCCGCCGCCCTCGTCGAGTTGGAACGCGCGTTGGCCGCCCAGCCGCCGTACCGGGACCTGGCCGCCCAACTGCACCTGTTCGCCCGCCGGCCGGCATGAGCGAGTCGCCCGGCGTGGCGCCGCTGACGGTCCTCGGCCCGGACCACGGCGGCGGCCGTCTCGCCGACGTGCTGCCCAGCGCGCTCGCCGTGCTGGGCGTCCCCGGCTCGGCCGACCCGCTCGGGCTCGTCCCCGCCCTGGCGGGGGTACGCCGGGTCGCCGTCCTGCTGGTCGACGGGCTCGGGTGGTACCAGCTGCCGACCGCCGCGCCGTACGCGCCGACCCTCGCCGGCCTGGCCGCGACGGTGGCCCGGCCGCTCATCGCCGGCTTCCCGTCCACCACCCCGACGAGTCTGGTGTCGCTGGGCACCGGCGTCGCGCCCGGCGCGCACGGGGTGCTCGGCTTCACCGTGCGGGTGCCCGGCACCGACCGGGTGCTCACCCACACCGACTGGGCCGCCGACCCGTCGCCGTTGACCTGGCAACCGGTCACCACCCAGTTGGAGCGTGCCCGCGCCGCCGGTGTGGCGGTGACTGTGGTGAGTCGGCCGGAGTTCGGCGGCAGCGGTCTGACGGTGGCCGCCAACCGGGGAGGCGACTTCCGGGGCGCCGCCGGCGGGGAGGCGGTGGCCGCCGCCATGCTGGCCGCGCTGGCCGGCGGCGGCGGGCCGACGCTGGTCTCCGGCTACCACGCCGACCTGGACCGGTACGGGCACGTCTACGGCGTCGACTCGGAGCCCTGGCGGGTCGCCGCCACCGAGGTGGACACCCTGCTCGCCCGGCTGGTCGACGGGCTGCCGTCGGACGCGGCACTGCTGGTGACCGCCGACCACGGCCAGCTCGACGTACCCGCCGAACACCGCTTCGACCTGGACACCGACCCCCGGCTGCGCGCCGGGTTGCGGCTGGTGGCCGGTGAGGCCCGGGTCCGCTACCTGCACGCCGAGCCGGGCGCGGTCGACGACGTGGTGGCCGCCTGGTCGGAGGTGCTGGGTGACGCGGCCCGGGTCCGTACCCGCGACGAGGCGGTGGCCACCGGCTGGTTCGGTCCGGTGCCCGAGGAACACCTGGGCCGGATCGGCGACGTGGTGGTGACCTGCAACGACACGTACGCGGTCATGGCCAGCCGCACCGAGCGGCCGATGGCGTCGAAGCTGGTCGCGTACCACGGGTCGGACACCGCCGTGGAGCTGACCGTGCCGCTGCTGGTCGTCCGCGGCTGACCGGGGTGAGGTCCGGCCCACTGGTGGCTGGTGGTGTCGTACCCCCGGGTTAACCTGCCAGGATGGGCCGCAGCCAGTCGTTGCCCCGGGGCGACGATCCGCGCTTCGGGCCGGACGCCGACGACTCCGGCAGCCCGATCCTGCACGTCGACATGGACGCGTTCTTCGCCGCCGTCGAGGTGCGCCGTCGACCCGAGCTGCGCGGCCGGCCGGTGGTCGTCGGCGGCGTCGGGCCCCGAGGGGTGGTCAGCTCGGCCAGTTACGAGGCCCGCCGCTACGGGGTGCGCAGCGCGATGCCGACCAGCCAGGCCCGGGCCCGGTGCCCGCACGCGGTCTACCTGCCACCGGACTTCGCCGCCTACAGCGCCGCCTCCCGGGCGGTCATGCAGATCTTCCGGGACGTCACCCCGCTGGTCGAGCCGCTCTCCCTCGACGAGGCGTTCCTCGACGTCACCGGTGCCCGCCGGCTCTTCGGCTCCCCGGCCACCATCGCCCGGCTGATCCGCCGCCGGGTCGCCGACGAGCAGGCTCTGACCTGCTCGGTCGGGGTGGCGCCGACCAAGTTCGTGGCCAAACTGGGCTCCACCCGCGCCAAACCGGACGGCCTGCTGGTCGTGCCGCCGGGGCAGGTGCTCGACTTCCTGCACCCGCTGCCGGTGGACGCGCTGTGGGGGGTGGGGGAGCGCGCCGCCGAGGCGCTGCGCCGGCTCGGCCTGTCCACCGTCGGCGACCTCGCCGAGGCGCCGGTGGGCATGCTGCGCCGGGCGGTCGGTGCGACCTCGGCGGCGCACCTGCACGAGCTGGCCTGGGGACGTGACCCACGCGGGGTCAGCCCGGAGCACGTCGAGAAGTCGATCGGCGCTGAGGTGACCTTCGACGTCGACGTGGCCGACCCGTTGGAGATCCGCCGAGCGCTGCTCGCGCTGAGCGCGAAGGTCGGCGTCCGGTTACGCGGTTCCGGGCAGGTCGGGCGCACCGTGGCGCTGAAGGTCCGGCTGGCGGACTTCCGCACCGTCAGCCGCTCCCGCACCCTCGACGTGCCCACCGACACCGCCCGGGAGATGTTCGACACGGTCTGGGCGCTCTACACCGCATTGGACCCGGGCGAGCGGATCCGGCTCGTCGGCGTCCGGGTCGAAGGGCTCGCCTCGGCGCAGGGCGCACCCCGGCAGCTCACTCTCGGCGCACCCGAGCGTGGCTGGCGCGAGGCGGAGGCTGCCGCGGACGCCGCCGCTGCCCGTTTCGGGCGGTCCGTCATAGGTCCGGCCAGTCTGATGGGCGACGCTGATGCCCGTCGAAAGGAAAATCCACCCCACCCATAGGTCGTCCCGCTTTCCGACGCGCGACCCCCCTCGTAGACTTGCGGGTAAGCAGCCGGATGGCTGCCACGGTCTGTCGGCCCGAGTGGGCCCGACTCAACGTGACCGGGGAGGAGTGCCGTGCCGCTCTCGGAGCACGAGCAGCGGCTGTTCGAGCAGATCGAGCGGTCGCTTGCCGAGGACCCCAAATTCGCCTCGGCCGTGCGCGCCAGCGATCCGCGCTTCCACGCGCGGCGTCGCCTGCTCGTCGCCGCCGGCGTCATCATCGCTGGCTTGGCGCTACTGGTCTATGGCGCGGTGATCAAGACTCCACCGCTGGCGGTGGCAGGCTTCGTCGTCATGCTGGCGTCGGCCGCGTTCGCGGTGCAGTCGCACCGGCGGGCGCAGTCACCGGACCTGCACGTGGTGGGCGGCACGACGAGTCGTCGTCGCCCCCGCGGTGGCCGATCCGGTCGCCGGTCGTCGATCCTGGACCGCATGGAGGACAGGTGGCGGCAGCGCCCGGAGGGACACCGGTGAGTCGACCCCGCCGCTGAGGCGGGTCGTACGCCGCGACGAGCAGGTCGCCGGGCATCGTCCCCGGCGACCCTTGTCGTGTCCGTGCGCGCCCGCGCCGCTCTCGCCGCGCCGGCGTGATGATCGACTCCACATCGGCGAGGTGGGGGCATCCTGCTGGCCACGCACCCCCATATCGCCGGCCTGGAGTCGACCAAGGGTCAGGGGTGCGACGGGCAGGCGGATTCAGGGTGGGGGGGGCGACAGCGGTCTGCCGCCGCCCCCGAACCTGGACGGACGTTCGTCAGCGGGCCGCCCGGTCGGCCAGCAGCCGCCGGGGGTTCCAGCGCAACAGTTGGTACCGGGCTCGCCCGGTCAGCGCCACCATCCGGCTGGAGGAGTCCGCGAAGCCGGTCCTCCACCGCAGCAGCACCGACGGTGGTAGCACCGCGGCGAGGAGACGGGTCCGTCGGTCCGCCCGCGCGGCGAGCGCCCCACGGACCGTGCGGAGAGCCGGCGACAACCGCTCACCGGTCAGCGGATCCCGCGCGTAGCGGGCCCGCTCCTCCGCCCGGCCGAGCAACTGTGCCGACTCCACCGCTGCGGCGTCGTCGAGCGTGTCCCGAACGAGCCGATCCGCAGTCGCCCTGGGCGTTTCCGTGAGGTCCACCGGAACCCGGAAGTCCACCAGAGTGTCGAGCAACTCCGCCCAGGCGGCGTGTGCGTCGGCGCGGGCACGGTCGGCGTCCACGGTGACCACCACCGCACGGGCACCAGGCTCGGTGCCGTCGTCGACAACGGTGGCGGCCGGCGAGGCGCTCGCACTCCCGCCCCGTCGGCGCCGCAGCGCGAGCCGGCGCAGAGCAGGCACCGCGAGGAGAGCCAGCAGGGCCAACAGCCCCGCCGCCCACCACGGCCAGACCGGCGGCTGATCCTCGGGGGTCGTGCCGCCGGCGGAGAACCCCTCGTCGATCTCCCGGTCGGCGTTGTCCGGGCCGGCCGGCCCAGCCGACGCCTCGGGACCGGCCGGGGTGTCCGTGACACCGGTGCCCGGCGTCGTCGGCTCCGGCGCGTCAGTGTCCGGTGCCCAGGCGGATCGGGTGGAGCCGGGCACCCCGTACGCCGGGGTGGCGTCGAAGGGCACCCAACCGACACCGTCGAAGAAGACCTCGGTCCACGCGTGCAGGTTGAGGTTGGTCAGGGTGATCGTGTCACCGTCGCGGTTACTGCCGTTGGTGAACCCGAACGCCACCCGCGCCGGGATGCCGGCAGCCCGGACCAGCCAGGCCATCGACGCCGCGTACTGCTGGCAGTAGCCGACCTTGTTGGTCAGGAAGTTGACGATGTCCTGCCCGCTGCTGCCGCTCTCGGTGCTGAGCCGGTACTTGAAACCGTTGTCCGCCGAGAAGTGCGAGTAGATGGCCAGCACCCGGTCGTAGTCGGTGCGCTTGCCCTGGATCAGCCCCGCGACCAGCTCATCCACCTCGGGCACCCGGTCGGGGGTGGCGGTCATCTGCCGACGTACCGGGTGCTCCGCCGGAAGCGTCGGCGCGGCCCGCAGCACCGCCGGAGTGTACGTCGAGCGGACGTAGTCGAAGGAGTACTTGCGGCCCCGGGAGTTCTCCCGGTTGGAGAAGACGATCTGCTGGTTGGGGTCGTACAGCCAGTTGCCGCTGAGGTCCTCGGTGCGCACCGGCTCGGCGTACACCGGCATCAGCGCCATGCTCAGGCTCTTGGTGACCTCGACCGTCGCCCGGTAGGTGGTGCGCTGCACGCCTCGGGCGGCCCGGTCGGCCGGGTCCGGCAGGTCCCGGTTGGCCGGCCGGCCGCTCGGGCTGCGCGCCAGGAAACCAGCCGGACGCAGTTCGTCGGCGACCGCGTAGCGCAGGTAGAACGGGTTGGCCTCGTTGGTGGTGACCTTGACCATGTCGAACACCTGGGACTGGTTGAGCTGGCCGGCGAGCGACGCGAACAGGTCGATCCGACCCGACGTGCCGCCCGAACCGTTCCCGGTCCCGGTGCCGTTCCCCGACCCCCGGCTGATGCTGTCGAGCATCCCACCGGTCATACCCGGCACCGCCAGGGGCAGGACCACCGCCACGGCCACCCCGATCACCGCGAGCCGGCGGCCGGCGGACGCCAGCGGCGAGGCCTCCCACACGTCGACGTCGCGGCCGTCACCGGTGAACCGCCGCCCGAAGCGGCGGACGCGGTCGACGTTGTCGGTGACCAGCAGCCAGAGGTAACCGGCGGCACCCACCACGAACGGCACCGCGGGGACGCTGTCCACGTAGACGGCGACCGGCACCGAGTAGATGGCGAGCATCGGCAGCCCGGCCAGCGCGGGCCGGCGCAGCCCGACGGCCAGGACGTCGACGAGCACTGCCACCCCGGCGACGCCGAGCACGGTGATGAACAGCAACGGGTCGGTGTCGGGAACCTCGACGCCGTACGAGCGCATGTCCTCGGCGGACCCGGCGACCAGCTCGCTGAAGTGCGCGAACGTGCCCGGCGTGGGCAGGAAGGCGAGCAGCTCCGAGCCGCTGGGGAACAGCCAGGTCAGGGCGAGGGTCAGGCCGGCGAGCATGCCCAGCACCTGACCCCACAGCGGTGCTCGGGCGAGCCTGGTCAACGCGGCCACCCCGGCCACCACCGCGACCGCGATGATGGACTCGATCAGCCACGTCCAACTCTCGAAGATGGCGGACAGCGGCGCGGCCGCCAACACTGTCGCCGCGGCCGCCACCACGCCGATGTTGCGACTGGCGTTCATGAGGGGAACCTTCCGTTCATCGCACGCCGCCGGCCACCGTCTCGGCCAGTGCGGCGCGCAGGGCGAAGCCCTGGGAACCCCGACCGGCCTGCGGCCACAACGCGGGCAGTCGGCTGCCGTGGTCGACCCCGACCACCCGCCAGCCGCTGCGCACCATGGCGAGGACAGCGGTGCCGTGCGCGTGCTCCGCCTCGGCCCGGGCCTTCTCCGGCAGGTTGAGCCAGGTCGAGCTGTTCAGTAGGAACCCGACACAGGTGGCGCCGTTGCCGCGCAGCCCGGCGAGCAGCTCGGCCTCGGCCACGCTCACCGTGCCGAACAGACCGATGATCAGACCGCCGTCGGAGCGTTGGCGGACCCGTTGCACGAGGTCGGTCACCTCGGCGCGTTGATCCAGCCGGACCTCCGCGAGGTGGTCGAGCAGCGTCCCGTCACCGCCGGCCTCCGAGGCGTCCACGTCCGCACCGGAGCCGGTGACCAGGCGCAACTTGTAACCGGCCTGGCGCAGGTGGACGGCGATGCTCGCGGCGGCGGAGACGGACCACTCGAAGCTGGCCGTCGGCCCCTCGCCGCGGTGGCCGTAGGCGCGGGTGTCCAGGACGACGGTGGCCCGACTCTCCCAGGGCTGCTCCTCGCGGCGCACCATCAGCTCGCCGGTGCGGGCGGTGGACTTCCAGTGCACCCGCCGCAGGTCGTCGCCGCGCCGGTACTCCCGGGTCGCCGCGTCGTCCTCGCCGTGCACCGCCACCGACCGGGCCCGGCTGTCGCCGCTGCCCGCGTACTCCCCGGGGAGCCGGACCGACGGCAGTGGGGTGACCTGCGGGATGACCGTCAGGTGGTCGGTGCTGGGGAAGGACCTGGTGAGCTCGCACAGGCCGAACGGGTCGGTCATCCGGACCACCAGCGGGCCCACGTCGTAACGACCCCGCACGTCGGCCCGCACCGTGTACGCCACGGAGGTGGCCTGGTGCGCGCCGAGCCGCTCCAACACCACCCGGGGCCGGCTGCCCAGCGCGTAGGGCAGCCGGTCCTCCAGGAGGAGGGTGCCGGTCGGCAGCCGGGAGAGGTTCTGCAGGCGCAGCACCACCCGGGAGTTGGCGCCGACCGGAACCCGGTGCGGGTCCAGTGAACGGTTGCAGGCCAGCTTGTAGCGGCTGCGCCCGACGTAGGCCGCGGCCAGCAACGGCAGGATGCCCAACAGCACCGCCACCCGCAGCAGGTCCTTCTCGCCCAGGATGCCGGCCGAGATCGCCGCCGCGAGCGCAGCCGCGAGGAAGGAGCGCCCGCGGGTGGTCAGCCCGCGCAGCCCGGCACGCACGTCACGGCCTCCGCGGCTCGTAGGGCGCGCGACCGTTGCCGGTGGCGGGCCGGGTGTCGTACGGGTTGCGCTGCCGGTCGTGCGGCAGGGGAAGGCGGTGCACCAGCTCGGAGACGATCGCGTCGGTGGTGCGTCGGGCGAGCTGCGCGTCGGCCGTCGGGATGATCCGGTGCGCGAGCACCGGCACCGCCAGGGCCTGCAGGTCGTCGGGGAGGACGTAGTCGCGACCCTCCAGGGCGGCGACCGCCCGGGCGGTGCGCAGCAGTTGCAGGGTCGCCCGGGGGGAGGCGCCGAGCCGCAGGTCGGGAGCCTCGCGGGTGGCGGTGACCAGGTCGATCGCGTACTGCTTGACGGCGTCCGCGACGTGCACCTGGCGGACGGTGGAGATGAGCTGGCGGACGATGTTCGCGTCCGACACCGGGCGCAGCTCGTGCAGCGGGTCGGTGGCGCCGTGCCCGTCGAGCATCGCCAGCTCGGCGCTGACGTCCGGGTAGCCCATCGCGATCCGGGCGGTGAAACGGTCGCGCTGCGCCTCGGGGAGCGGGTACGTCCCCTCCATCTCGATCGGGTTCTGGGTGGCGATGACCATGAACGGCGTCTGCAGCTGGTAGGTCACGCCGTCGACGGTGACCTGCCGTTCCTCCATGCACTCCAGCAACGCCGACTGGGTCTTCGGCGAGGCCCGGTTGATCTCGTCACCGACGACCAGGTTGGCGAACACGGCACCGGGGCGGAACTCGAAGTCGTGCGTCTCCTGGTTGTAGACGCTGACGCCGGTGACGTCGCTGGGCAGCAGGTCGGGAGTGAACTGGATCCGCCGTACGGTGCAGTCGATGGACCGCGCCAAGGCCTTGGCCAGCTTGGTCTTGCCGACACCCGGGACGTCTTCGATAAGGAGGTGACCCTCGGCGAGCAGGACGGCCAGGGCGAGCCGCACGGTGGCGGTCTTACCCTCGATGACCTGCTCGATGTTGGCCACGATGGCCTCGCTGGCGGCGCGGAACTCGTCGTGCGGCAGTAGGCCGCCCACCTCGTCCCAGGTCTGTTGTGTCACGGGCCTCCTCCTCGTCGCCGTCACGGCAGCTCTGACTAGAGCACCTGGACCCGCCGTTGGGTTCGCGACGTCGAGCCTCGTTTGCCGCAGGAATCTCACTGGTCTCTCAGGCTAACCATGTTTGTCGTTATCGCCGACCCCCGCAGGTAGTCCGTCGGTTACGCACCGAATATCCGCCATCCCGGGGGACGGGGCTCGGCCCGCCCGGGGGCCGGCACGCCGAACCGTGGGCGAGGTACACTGCGGGACATGGCCGGAGTCTTCCTGCTTCTTACCGGGCCGTGCTGATGCGCTGAACGCAGCGACAGCACGGCGGCCCCTCCTGCGCGAGGGGCTTTTTTGTGCCCGCCGCCGGCCCGGCCCGGTGGCGCCGAGACGAAGCGAAGCGAAGCGAGGAGAGACGATGAGTGAGGCAGCCGCACCGGCGGGCGACATTCCCCCGTTCCGGTACACCGCGGCCCTGGCCGACGAGATCGAGATCCGTTGGCAGGACACCTGGGCGCGCGAAGGCACCTTCCACGCACCGAACCCGACCGGCCCGCTGGCCGACCCGACCCACCCCCGCGCCGGCGCGGAGAAGCTGTACGTGCTGGACATGTTCCCGTACCCGTCCGGCGCCGGCCTGCACGTCGGTCACCCGCTGGGTTACATCGGCACCGACTGCTACGCCCGCTACCAGCGGATGGCCGGCCGCAACGTGCTGCACGCGATGGGCTTCGACGCGTTCGGCCTGCCCGCCGAGCAGTACGCGGTGCAGACCGGTACCCACCCCAGGACCACCACGGTGGCGAACATCGAGCGGTACAAGGCGCAGCTGCGTCGACTGGGCCTGGCGCACGACGAGCGCCGTTCGGTGGCGACCATCGACACCGACTTCTACCGCTGGACCCAGTGGATCTTCCTGCAGATCTTCAACTCCTGGTACGACAGCGACGCCGGCCGGGCCCGCCCGATCGCCGAGCTGATCGCCGAGTTCGAGGGCGGCAACCGGCCCACCCCGGACGGCCGGGCCTGGGCCGAGCTGAGCGTCGCCGAGCGCCGCCAGGTCGTCGACGACCACCGCCTGGCGTACGTGTCGCACGCCCCGGTGAACTGGTGCCCGGGGCTGGGCACCGTGCTGGCCAACGAGGAGGTCACCGCCGACGGCCGGTCCGAGCGGGGCAACTTCCCGGTCTTCAAGCGCAACCTGAAGCAGTGGATGATGCGCATCACCGCGTACGGTGACCGGCTGCTGGACGACCTGGACAGCCTGGACTGGCCCGAGCCGATCAAGCTGATGCAGCGCAACTGGATCGGCCGCTCCCAGGGCGCGCACATCGACTTCCCGACCGCCGCCGCGCCCGTCCGGGTGTTCACCACCCGCCCGGACACCATCTTCGGGGCCACCTACGTGGTGCTGGCACCCGAGCACGAGCTGGTCGACGTGCTGGCGCCGGCCGCCTGGCCGGACGGCACGCGCGACGCCTGGACCGGCGGGCACACCAGCCCTCGGACGGCAATCGAGGCGTACCGCAAGGCGGCGGCGGCCAAGACCGACGTCGAGCGGCAGTCCGACACCAAGGAGAAGACCGGCGTCTTCATCGGCGCGTACGCCACCAACCCGGTCACCGGTGGGCAGATCCCGATCTTCGTGGCCGACTACGTGCTGGCCGGCTACGGCACCGGCGCGATCATGGCGGTGCCGGCCCAGGACGAGCGGGACTTCGCGTTCGCCGAGGTCTTCGAGCTGCCCATCGTGCGTACCGTGCAGCCGGCGGAGGGCTTCGACCGCAAGGCGTACACCGGTGACGGTCCGGCGATCAACAGCGCCGCGCCCGAGCGCGGCCTGGACCTGAACGGGCTGGGAATCGCCGACGCCAAGGCGGCGGTCATCGCCTGGCTGGAGGCGAACGGGCACGGCACCGGCGCTGTCACCTACCGGCTGCGCGACTGGCTGTTCTCCCGGCAGCGTTACTGGGGCGAGCCGTTCCCCATCGTCTACGACGAGACCGGCGCGGCCATCGCCCTGCCCGAGGAGATGCTGCCGGTCGAGCTGCCGGAGGTGGACGACTTCTCGCCGAGGACGTTCGCCGCCGACGACGCGGACAGCAACCCGGAGACCCCGCTGTCGCGGCGGCGGGACTGGGTCGAGGTCGAGCTGGACCTGGGTGACGGGCCGAAGCGCTACACCCGCGAGACCAACGTGATGCCGCAGTGGGCCGGCTCCTGCTGGTACGAGATGCGCTACCTGGACCCGACCAACAGCGACCGGTTCGTCGACGCCGAGAACGAGCGCTACTGGATGGGTCCGCGCGCCGACGGCGACTGCGGCGGCACCGACCTGTACGTCGGTGGCGCCGAGCACGCCGTGCTGCACCTGCTGTACGCGCGTTTCTGGCACAAGGTGCTGTTCGACCTGGGCCACGTGTCGTCGTTCGAGCCGTTCCGCAAGCTGTTCAACCAGGGCATGATCCAGGCGTACGCGTACACCGACTCGCGCGGCAGCTACGTGCAGGCGGAGGACGTGGTCGAGCGCGACGGCGCGTACTACCTGGAAGACCTGGTGGTCAACCGCGAGTACGGCAAGATGGGCAAGTCACTGAAGAACGTGGTGACCCCCGACGACATGTGCGCCGCGTACGGCGCGGACACCTTCCGGGTGTACGAGATGTCGATGGGCCCGCTGGAGGTGTCCCGCCCCTGGGAGACCCGGGCGGTGGTCGGGTCGTACCGGTTCCTGCAGCGGGTGTGGCGGGTTGTCGTCGACGAGCAGACCGGCGCGCTGCGGATCACCGAGGACCCAGCCGACGAGGCGACCCGTCGACTGCTGCACAAGGTGATCGACGGCGTCCGTGGCGACATGGACGGCATCCGGTTCAACACCGCGATCGCCAAGCTGATCCAGCTGACCAACGGGCTGACCGGTCTGTCGGCCACGCCCCGCGAGGTGGCCGAGCCGCTGGTGCTGATGGTGGCGCCGTTCGCCCCGCACATGGCCGAGGAGCTGTGGCGCAAGCTGGGTCACGACACCTCGCTGACGTACGCGGACTTCCCGACCGCCGACCCGGCGCTGCTGGTGGCCGACACGGTGACCTATCCGGTGCAGGTCAACGGCAAGGTCCGTGGCCGCATCGAGGTCGCCGCCGACGCCTCCGAGGAGACCGTCCGGGCGGCTGCCCTGGACGCGGTGGCCGCGACGCTGGCCGGCAAGGAGCCCCGCAAGGTCATCGTCGTCCAGGGCCGAATGGTCTCCGTCGTCGCCTGAGCCCCTCCGCCAGCGCGACGTCTGCGGAGCCGGTGGCGGTTCTGAGCCTGATGCCGCAGTGGAATCTAGATTCCACTGCGGCATCACGCTCTCCGGGGCGTCCGCCTCGGGGCGGGGCGGGTCAGGCGGCCAGTCCCGCCGGTCAGTGGTTCCTCGACGGGGTCGTCGGGCGAGTCGGCATGGTCAGACCGGCATCCGCCGGCGGCGGCGTTCGGCGCGCCACCACTGGTGGACGAGCACCACGCTGGCGATCAGGCCGAGGCTGGCCGGGGCTGCGGCGTACCAGTTGATCTCGCCGGGGGAGCTGACCGCGGCGCCGATCGCCGCGTAGCCGAACGCGGTCGGCGCGGACGCGATGACGCTGCCCGCCAGGAACGGCAGCACGCGGGCGCCGGTCGTGCCGTACCCGTAGCTGACCAGACCGAAGCCGGCGATCGGCAGCAGGCGGACGGTGACGACACCGAACACGCTCTGCCGGGCGAACCAGCCGTCGAGGCGGGCCAGGCGACCACGGACCCGTTCGGCTACGAACTCCCGGCCGAGCAGCCGGCCGACGGTGAACCCGATCGCCGCGGCCACCAGGGCGGCGCCCAGGGCGTACGCGGCGCCTTCCAGCGGGCCGAAGATCGCCCCCGCGGCGAGCGTGATGAAGGTCCGGGGGACCAGCGCGACCAGCAGCAGCGCGCCGCCGAGGATCGCGGCGACCGGGGCGAGGTCGCCTAGCTTGTCGGCCAGCAGCGGAAGGTGCTCCGGATCCGGCCGGGGCACCAGGAGCAGCAGGAGCCCGCAGCCGCCGATCAGGAGCACGAGCAGGGCGAACCGGACGGCCGACGGCTGCCGAAGCAGCCGTCGGACGGCGCGGATCATGCCCGGGCGGCGGCCACTGCGGAGCGGCGCTCGTTGCGGAGCCGGTCCGACCAGGTGTCGTCGAGCGGCGGGAGCTGGTGCGCCCCGGTGGCCCACCGCAGCAGCAGGTCGGCGAGGGCCGGGTTGCGGGCGAGCGCGGGGCCGTGCGAGTAGGTGCCCAGCAGCTTGCCGCGCCACGCGCCCTCGGTGGTGCCGTCGTTGCCGATCCCGGCGGTGATCCGGGCCAGCGGGGAGACCTCGGGGCCGAGGCGGGTGCGGCCGCCGTGGTTCTCGAAACCGGTCAGCGGGGGCAGGCCCAGTCGAGGGTCGATCTCACCGGCCAGCTCACCGACGGCCCGGCTCTCGCCCCGGTCGGACTGCAGGTCGAGCAGCTCCAGCCCACGGCACTGCACGCCCTTGGCGAAGAAGGAGGTGCCGAGCAGTTGGTAGCCGGCGCAGACGCCGAACACGACCGAGCCCTGGGCGACCGCCCGGTGCAGACCGCCGTCGGCGATCAGCCTCTGCGCGCCCAACGCCTGCGGGCCGTCCTCGCCGCCCCCGACGAGGTAGATGTCGGCGGTCGAGGGCAGTTTCTGGTCGGAGCGCACCTCCACCACCTCGACCGGCATCCCCCGTTGGCGGGCCCGGCGGGCGAGGATCAGGGCATTGCCCCGGTCGCCGTAGGTGGACAGCAGGTCGGGATAGATCCAGACGATGCGCAGGCTCTCAGATGACACGGTCCAACTCCGCTCGGATGTCCTGGAACGCGGTGTAGTTCGCGATGACCTCCAGCCGCCCGGGCGGGACCGACCGGATGGCGTCCTCGAACGTGCGGACGTGCTGGAAGGGCACGTCGTTGACGTCCAATCGAACCGCCAGGTCGTATGCCCGGTCACCGGTGATCAACACCTGCCGGCCGCGCAGCGGGGCGAAGTCGACGTCGAAGAGCCAGGACGTGTCGAGGCCGTCGGGGTCGCGCGCGTTGATGGAGAGCAGGGTCGGCGCGTTGTCGGCCATGTCGAACGCCTCCAGCCAGCTGGCCGGATTCTTGGCCAGCAGCAGCCGGACGTTGCGCCCGTCCTTGTCGACCTGCGCGTAACGACCGGCGACCGAGGTGACGATGCCGAGGCGGGACACCGCGTCGACCGGACGGACACCGAACTCGGCGGCCACGGCCAGCGCGGTCGCCGCGTTGCCGACGTTGACCTTCCCGGGCAGTTGCAGGGAGACCTTGTGCCAGGCACCGGTGGGGTCGAGGACCCCCTCGTCCTCGACGACCCACTGCGGTTCCGGCCGGCGCAGCGGACAGCCGGTGCACCACCACTGGTCGCCGGAGCGCGCGATGGTGGAGCCGCACTCCGGGCAGACCCAGGAGTCGTCGTGCCAGCGCTGACCGGCGCTGAACCAGGTCACGTGCGGCGGGTTGATGCCGCGGGCGGGGTCGCCCGGCGGCGTTGCCGCCCAGACCACCATCGGGTCGTCGGCGTTGGCCACCACCCGGACGTCGGTGTGCCGGACCAGGGCGGCGCGCCAGAGCTGCGCCATCATGGCGACCTCCTTGGCGCGGTCCAGCTGGTCGCGGGAGAGGTTGAGCAGCGCGACCACGTGCGGCTCGGTCGCCTCCAGCACCTGGGCGAGGTAGTGCTCGTCGACCTCCAGCACCGCGTACGGGGTGCTGCCGGCCTTGGCCAGCGCCGAGGTGTGCCCGGTGGGCATGTTGGCGCCGAACGAGTTGGTGGCGACCCGGCCGAGCACGCCGACCGCGGCGGATGTCAGCCGGGTGGTGGTGGTCTTGCCGTTGGTGCCGGAGACGAGCGCGATCGCACGTCCGGCCGACAGGTGGGCCAGCAGGTCCGGGTCGATCTTCAGGCCGATCCAGCCACCGATCACCGAACCGTCGCCACGGCCGGCCGCCCTGGAGAGCGCCGCGGCGGTCCGTGACACGGAGCTGGCCACCTTGGCCCGTAGGGGCATTTTCGCGTCCGTCACGCGAGCGAGGTTACCGGACCGCCCGCCCCGCCAGATCGCCGCCGACGGTGAACCGTTCGGCCGTGGCGGCTGTGCGGGCGGCCGGTCGGGACTCCGCCGGACGGAGTCGATCTATGTCGGAAAGCGGACCACGCCGGAGGGGCGCGACGGCCCTCCACTCCGCTCCACCCCCTGTGACGTGCGGTTTTGCCGCCGGATCGGGCGCGCCACGCGGGCGAATCTGGTTGCGGGTGGAGGGAAGTGGAGTAGAGTGGGGACCAATGGTGAGGCCGGGAGGGCTCACCGGCCCGGGGGGTCAGCGGCGCCGCGAACGCCGCTCAGGGGCAAGGGGGGTAGGGCCGTGTTTCTCGGCACCCACACTCCGCGCCTTGACGAAAAGGGCCGGCTGATCCTTCCGGCCAAGTTCCGAGATGAGCTGGCGGGGGGTGTTGTGGTCACCAAAGGGCAGGAGCGCTGCCTCTACGTCTTCCCCACCCCTGAGTTCCAGCGGATCGCGGAGCAGTTGCGCGCGCAGCCGATGACACACAAGGCGGCCCGGGCCTACAGCCGGGTCTTCTTCGCCAGCGCGCACGACGAGGTTCCGGACAAGCAGGGTCGGGTGACCATCCCCGCTCACCTCCGGGCGTACGCCGCTCTGGACCGCGAGTTGGTGGTGATCGGCGCGAGCACGCGGGTGGAGATCTGGGACAAGGTCGCCTGGGAGACCTACCTCGCCGAGAGCGAAGACGACTTCGCCGACATCGAGGAGGGGGTGCTGCCCGGCGGTCTGTAGGGCGGAACGGCGCCCGACGTACTGCGAGATCTCCAGCCGCTTTCGAGTTCCTGGCATCCCTTCCCCGGTGCCAGGCGCACGATCCAGTCATCGGCGCGAGTCCGGTGTCAGGCGGGAGCGGATGGGGATCTGGCGGTACGACGGCAGCGCCGTCCGACGACAGGCGCACGAGAAGAACGGACGTTTCAACCAGTGGGGGTCAACATGGGGGAGTTGCGCGGCACGCACGTGCCGGTGCTGCTCGAGCGGTGTCTCGAGCTGCTGGCCCCCGCGCTGGGTCGAGGCGGCCGGACGGTCCACGTCGACGCGACGCTCGGCCTGGCCGGGCATGCGGAGGCGGTGCTGGAGGCACACCCGGAGACGGTCCTGATCGGGCTCGACCGGGACACCGAGGCGCTCGCCCACGCACGGGTCCGACTGGCTCGGTTCGCCGATCGGGTGCATCTGGAGCACGCCGTCTACGACGAGTTGCCGGATGTACTGGACCGGCTGGGCTATCCGGGCATCGACGGGATCCTGTTCGATCTGGGTGTCTCGTCGTTGCAGTTGGACGCGCCCGACCGCGGGTTCGCGTACGCCCAGGACGCGCCACTGGACATGCGGATGGACCAGACCCGGGGGGTGACCGCCGAGGAGGTGGTCAACACCTACGCGCATCCGGACCTGGCTCGGGTGCTGCGGGTCTACGGCGAGGAGAAGTTCGCCGGCCGGATCGCCTCGGCGATCCTGCGGGAGCGGGAGCGCGGCCGGATCACCTCCTCCGCGCGGTTGGCGGAGCTGGTGCGGGAGTCGATTCCGGCACCAGCCCGACGAACGGGCGGACACCCGGCAAAGAGAACGTTTCAGGCTTTACGGATCGAGGTAAACAGAGAACTGGCAGCGCTGGAGACAGCGTTGCCATCCGCGCTCGACGCACTGACCGTGGGCGGTCGCATGGTGGTCCTGTCCTACCACTCGCTGGAGGACCGGCTCACCAAGGCGGCGCTCGCGGACCGGGTCCGCAGTAAGGGCCCGGTCGACCTCCCGGTCGAGCTTCCCGGGTCGGGTCCGACGTTCCGGCTGCTCAGCCGGGGCGCCGAACTTCCCGGGGAGGCGGAGGTCGCCGCGAACCCGCGGGCCGCGTCAGTGCGGCTGCGGGCAGCGGAACGACTCGACCCGAACGCGACTGAGCAGGGGCGGACCGACCGCGAACGGTCTCGCCGACGGGTGAAGGGAATGCACCAACCGGGCACGGGGTCCGGCTGATCCGTGGGGGGTCAGCGGCACCGGGACGGCAGAGGGACGGACGTTGAGGGGGAGGGACATGAGCATTGACAAGCGCGACCGCCGGGGCGTCACCGGCGGCGAGCAGCGCGCACCGCGGTCGGGGGGCCGGACCGCGGCGGAGCGGGCTCCGCGCCTCGGAAACGGTACGCCACGCATCGATCGAGTGAACCGGCAGGGGGAGACTCGCGCCCGGGGGGCGCGCGAGTTTCCCACCCAGGGCACCGCTGCGCTGCGGCCGGTCGAGAAGGCCGGTGCCGCCACCAGCGCGCGGCCGCCCCGGCTGCGGGTGGCACCACCACCGCCGGTGTCGGTGCCGCGTGCGCCGTTCGCGGCGCTGATCGTGGTGCTGGTGGTCGGTGGGGTGCTGGGCATCCTGGCGGTCAACACCAAGATCAATGAAAACGCGTTCCGGTTGGAGCGGTTGCAGCAGCAGCAGGCTCGACTGGACCTGGAGAAGCAGCAACTGGACAAGCAGATCGCCGAAGCCGAGGCACCGGGCAACCTGACCGCCGAGGCACGGCGGCTGGGCCTGGTCGACGCCGGCGAGCCGGGCTACATCCGGCTCCCCGACGGCAAGACGCTGGAGGTGCCGCAGCCGGCGACCGGCCAGCCGTCGGTGACCAGCCAGGGTGCGGGAGGCTGACCAGTGCCGCCGAGATCGGACGAGCCGCGCCGGGACCCGAAGGGGGCCCGGCGCGGTTCTTCGCGTGACGCCAGCCCCGCCGACGACGAGTCGCGCGGCAGCGAGCCCGGCATCGGGGGCATCTCGGGTGCTCGCGCGTACACCCCGAGGGGTCGGACGGTCCGCGACGAGCGCGGCACGCCGGCCCGCGGCGGCGGCGCCGAACAGCGTCGTACGCCGCGCAGCACCCGCTCCGGCGACCCGTTCCGGCCAGCCCTGCAGGTGCTCGACGGAGGCCGGGCCGCCGCCCGTTCCGGCCGGCGCGACGCCCCGGCCGCCGGTCGCGGCGGCGTCGTGCGGACCGTCTCCCCGCGTGTCCCCCGTGCGCCGGGCGTCGACGAACCCGCGCCGCGCCGCCGCACCACCCCGCGTGCGCCGCGCCGCGCCGACCGGCCGGTGGCTCGTCGCCCCTCCCGCAAGCCGCCGCGCCCCCCGAAGCTGGCCGACTCCCGGCTACGGCTGCGGCTGGGCACCGCGCTCGCCCTGACGTTGTTCGCCGGCATCGGAATCCGGCTGGTGTTCCTCCAGGCGGTCGACGCACCGGCGTACGCCGGCGGCGGCGTCGTCGACCGCCTCCACACTGTCGAGCTGCCCGCCCCGCGGGGCGCGATCTACGACAGCACCGGCGCGCCGCTGGCCCGCAGCGTCGAGGCGCGGTACGTGTACGCCGACCCGACCGAGGTGAAGGATCCGGCGGACACCGCGAGGGCGCTCTCCCCGCTGCTCGGCATCCCCGCGTCGAAGCTCGTCGACCTCATGAAGCCCCGGAAGCTGGAGAGCGGCAAGACGTCCACGTTCGCATACCTGGCGCGAGGCGTGGAGATCGCGACCGCCAAGCGGGTGCAGGCGCTGGAGCTACCCGGCATCGGAGTGCACCGTGACGAACGTCGCGACGTGCCCGGTGGCGACCTGGCGGCCAACCTGATCGGCTTCACCAGCCAGGACATGGCCGGGCTGGAAGGGCTGGAGGCCCGCTACGAGGACGTGCTCGCCGGCCAGGACGGCAAGCGGGTGTACGAGGCCGGCCTGGGTGACCTGGCCGCGCCGATCCCGGGCGGCTACAGCCGGACCACGGTCGCCAAGCCCGGCAGCTCGCTGGCCCTCACCATCGACCGTGACCTTCAATTCCGCACCCAGCAGATCCTCAGCGCGGGAATGGCCAAGGCGCGGGGCGGCACCGGCGCGGCCGTGATCATCGAGATCCCCTCGGGTGCGGTGCTGGCCCAGGCCAGCAATCCCACCTACAGCGCGGCGAAGCCGTTCCCGAGCGACCCGGTCGCCCGGGAGGACGCGGCGACCAGCTTCGTCGTCGACCCCGGGTCGATCCACAAGGCGATCACCTTCGGCGCTGCGTTGCAGGAGGGCGTCATCACCCCGGACACCGCGCTGCCCATCGCCAACAGCATCAAGAAGGGCGACACCTGGTTCTCCGACACCCATCCGGCCAACGGCAAGCGGATGAGCGTACCGGGGATGCTCGCCTACTCGTCGAACGTCGGCACGATCACCATCGCCGACAAGCTCGGCCGGGACCGGTTGATCGACTACCAGAAGCGGTTCGGGCTGGGTAAGCCCACCGGTGAGGGGATGCCGGGGGAGGCCAGCGGGCGGCTGCTACCGGCCGACGAGTGGAGCGATTCGTCGGAAGGGTCGGTGCCGATCGGCCACAGCGTCGACGCCACCCCGTTGCAGATGGCCGCCGCGTACGCCGCCATCGCGAACAACGGCACGTACGTGCAGCCGCACCTGGTCAAGGAGGTGATCGGCCCCGACGGCAAGCGCACCCCCGCGCCGGCGCCGGTGACCCGGTCGGTGCTCAGCCCGCAGAACGCGGCGGCGCTGCGCACCATGCTGGAGGCCGTCACCACTGTCGACCGGGCCACCGGCCTGACCGCCGCCGTCCCCGGTTACCGCGTCGCGGGCAAGACCGGCACCGGGTGGCGACTGGTGGACGGCAAGAAGCAGCCCGGCGAGGTGTCCTCGTTCATCGGGATGGCCCCCGCCGAGAACCCCCGGTACGTGATCGCGGTCTTCGCGTACGACCCCGGTGGTGGGGGCGCGGCGATCGCGGGGCCGGCGTTCCGCGACATGATGCAGTTCACTCTGCGTCACTACCGGGTTCCACCCTCCGCCGGCGGTTCCGCGCCCAAGTTCACCGTCTATCCGCGCTGAGCAGCGACGGCGGGACATCATCGGTGAGTGCCGACGAACCACCGGGGCGGCTGTGCGGCCGGAACCGGACGACGGGGTAGGGTCTGACGCCGTGCCCGGCAATCCACGTCCACGTACCGTGACCGGAGTCCGGCTCGGTGATCTTGCCGTCCGACTCGCCGTCGACCTTCCGGCGGACGCCGCCACGGTGCTCGTCACCGGGGCCACCCACGCCAGCGGCGAGGTCCGCCCCGGCGACCTGTACGCGGCGCTGCCCGGTGCCCGTCGGCACGGCGCGGAGTTCGTCACCGCCGCCGCCGAGGCGGGTGCCGTGGCCCTGCTGACCGACCCGACGGGTGCGGAGATGGCCGCCGGGAGCGGTCTGCCGGTCCTGGTGGTGCCCGACCCGCGCGCCGTGCTCGGCGAGCTGTCCTCGGCCGTGTACGGCGACCCGACCGCCGACCTCACCGTCATCGGGATCACCGGCACCGCCGGGAAGACCTCCACCGCGTACCTGGTCGAGTCGGGGCTGCGCGCCGCCGGCCATACCACCGGTCTGATCGGCACCGTGGAGACCCGGCTCGGTGACCTGGTGATCGACAGCGTGCGCACCACCCCGGAGGCGACCGACCTGCACGCCATGCTGGCCACCGCCCGCGAACGGGGAGTGACCGCCGTGGTCATGGAGGTCTCCAGCCATGCGCTGGCCATGGGCCGGGTGGGCGGTGTCCGGTTCGCCGTCGGCGGATACACCAACTTCGGCTCCGACCACCTGGACTTCCACGCCGACAGTGACGACTACTTCGCGGCGAAGGCCCAGCTCTTCGACGGCCGCTGCGCGGTCGAGGTGCTCAACCTCGACGACCCGGCCCTCAAGCCGCTGTACAAGCCCGCCACTGTCACCTACTCGGCAGCCGGCGACCAGGGTGCGACCTGGTGGGCCGATGACGTGAGCGGCGAGGGGTACGCCCAGCGGTTCACCGCGCACGGCCCGGACGGCGTGGTGCTGTCCGCCGGTGTGGCGTTGCCCGGGCGACACAACGTGGCCAACGCGCTGCTGGCCATCGCCGCGCTGGTCGGCGCCGGGGTGGACCCGCAGACCGCGGCGGCCGGCGTGGCCGCCTGCGGTGGGGTGCCGGGCCGACTGGAGCTGGTGGACGTCGCCGCCCCGGTGCGCGGGGTGGTCGACTACGCGCACAAGTCAGACGCGATCGTGGCCGCGCTGGCCGCGTTGCGTGAGCTGAGTGCCGGTCGGCTGATCTGTGTGATCGGCGCCGGCGGGGATCGGGACCGGGGCAAGCGGCCGGTGATGGGCGCCGCCGCGGCGGAGGGAGCCGACGTGGTGCTGGTGACCGACGACAACCCGCGTACCGAGGATCCGGCGGAGATCCGCGCCGAGGTGCTCGCGGGGGCGTACCGGGCCGCCACCGCCGCCCGGATCGTGGAGGTGGCGGGCCGCCGCGCCGCGATCGACGAGGCGGTACGACTGGCCGAGCCGGGTGACGTCGTCGCGCTGCTCGGCAAGGGGCACGAGCGGGGCCAGGAGGTGGCGGGCGAGGTGCTCCCGTTCGACGACAGCGTCGAGTTGGCCGCCGCGCTGCGGGCCCGCTTCGGGGACCTGGCGGGTCAGCGATGATCGCGCTGAGCCTGGCCGAGGTGGCCGCCGCCGTCGACGGGCGGCTCGTCGCCGCCGACCCGGCCGCCACCGTCACCGGCAGCGTCGAGTTCGACTCGCGCAAGGTCGGCCCGGGGTCGCTCTTCGTGGCCTTCCCCGGGGAGAAGGTCGACGGACACGACTACGCGGCGACGGCCGTCGAGGCCGGCGCGGTGGCGGTGCTGGGCAGCCGGGAGGTGCCCGGGGTGCCCATGGTGATCGTCGACGACGCGCTGACCGCGATGGGTCGGTTGGCCCGCGCCGCGGTGGACCGGCTCCCCGACCTGACCGTGATCGGTGTTACCGGCTCGTCCGGCAAGACCACCACGAAGGATCTGATCGGCCAGCTCACCGCCCGGCTCGGGGCCACCGTCGCACCGCCCGGCTCGTTCAACAACGAGCTGGGGCACCCGCACACCGCGCTGCGGGCCGGCCCGGACACCCGCTACCTGGTGATGGAGAAGGGTGCCCGCGGGATCGGGCACGTGCGGTACCTGTGCGAGCTGGTGCCGCCCCGGATCTCCGTGGTGCTCAACGTCGGCACGTCGCACATCGGCGAGTTCGGCTCGCAGGACAACATCGCCCTGGCCAAGGGCGAGCTGGTCGAGGCCCTGCCGGCGGACGGGCTGGCCGTCCTGAACGCCGACGACCCCCGGGTGTCCGCGATGGCGAGCCGCACCCGGGCCCGGGTGGTCCGCTACGGCGAGGCGCCGGACGCCGACGTACGCGCCGAGGACGTGACGCTGGACGAGCGGGGGCACCCGTCGTACACCCTGGTCACCCCGGAGGGGCGCGCGCCGGTGCGGCTCGGGTTGACCGGCCACCACCAGGTGGGTAACACGCTCGCCGCGGCGGCGGTGGCCCGGGAGCTGGGCATGCCGCTCGCCGAGCTGGCCACGGCCCTCGGTGAGCTGGGGCTGGTCTCGACCCGGCGGATGGACGTGTTCGACCGCCCCGACGGGGTGACCGTCATCGACGACTCGTACAACGCCAATCCGGCCTCGATGGCGGTGGCGGTGCGGGCGCTGGCCAGCATCGGCCAGGGGCGGCGTACCGTCGCGGTGCTCGGTTACATGGCCGAGCTGGGCCCGTTCGAGTCCGACGGCCACGCCCAGGTCGGCCAACTGGTGGCCGAGTTGGGTGTCGACCGGCTGCTCGTGGTGGGTGAGCCGGCCGCGCCGATCCACGAGGGCGCGACAGCGGTACGGAACTGGGGAGGAGAGTCGGTGCTGCTCACCGATCAGGCAGCGGCCGTCGAGGTGCTGCGGAGTGAACTACGACCGGGCGATGTCGTCCTGGTCAAGGGTTCCCGGTACCGGACGTGGGAGGTGGCCGACGCCCTGCGCGCCGACGCCGGTCAGGGTGGCGCCGAATGAGGGCGGTCATCGTCGCCATCGGGGTGGCCTTCCTCGTGTCGCTGTTCTGCACCCCGATCGCGATCAAGGTGTTCACCCGGCTCAAGGCCGGTCAGCCGATCCGCAGCGACGGGCCGGCCATGCACCAGGGCAAGAAGGGCACGCCCACCATGGGTGGCGTGGTCTTCATCCTGGCCACGGTGATCGCGTACGTGGCCGGGCACCTGGCCCTGACCACCCTGCCGGACCAGCAGATCGCGCAGGTGGAGCCGACCATCACGGCGCTGGTGCTGCTGGGGCTGATGGTCTTCTCCGGCGCGGTGGGCTTCCTCGACGACTTCCTCAAGGTCCGCAAGCGCAACAGCGCCGGCCTGAACAAGCGCGGCAAACTGCTCGGGCAGATCCTGGTTGGCGCGGTCTTCGGCGTGATCGCGCTGTGGTTCCCGAGCACGATGACCGACGGTTCGGGCCTGGCGACCAACACCGAGACGGTGGGCAGCACCACGCTGAGCTTCATCCGGGACATCGACTTCCTGGAGGTCAGCAAGGTCGGCGCGGTGATCATCTTCATCTTCGTGGTGATGGCCGCGACGAACGGCGTGAACCTCACCGACGGTCTCGACGGTCTGGCCACCGGCGCCTCGGTGATGGTGCTCGCCGCGTACGCGCTGATCGCGTTCTGGCAGTACCGGCACTGGTGCGCCGACCCGAACTACACCCAGCCGTACTGCTACGAGGTTCGCGACCCGTTGGAGATCGCGTTGATTGCCGGGGCGGCGGCCGGGGCCTGTGTGGGCTTCCTGTGGTGGAACACGTCCCCGGCGCGGATCTTCATGGGTGACACCGGGGCGTTGGGGCTGGGCGGTCTGATCGCCGGCATGGCGATGTCGACCCGCACCATCCTGCTGCTGCCGATCATCGGTGGGCTCTTCGTCATCATCACGATGTCCGTGGTGATCCAGATCATCTCCTTCAAGACCACCGGTAAACGGGTGTTCCGGATGTCTCCCCTGCAGCACCACTTCGAGTTGGCCGGCTGGAGCGAGGTCAACATCGTGGTGCGCTTCTGGATCATCGCCGGGATCGGCGTGGCCATCGCCCTGGGCCTGTTCTACAGCGAGTTCCTCGCCAACATGACCTGACCCGCACCGCGACCTCCCGTCGGGCCCTCCGACGCCAGCGCAGCCCCGGACGCCTCGGCGGCCGGGGCTGCGCCCTGCCCAAGATCCGCGCAACATCGGCGACGTTGCTGTCTCGGCGTGCTCTGAGGCAGCAATTTCCCCGATGTTGCGCGGATCTTCGCGGTCCGACACGCCGGGGGTCTCGTTGTGGGCTCGCCGGGCGTGGCTAGCGGTGATGATGTCGGGGTGGGGGAGGAACCAGGCACCAACGACAGGGACGACAGGACGGCCGTCCGGCCGCGGCGGTCAGCGGGCCCGGCGGGCACCGTTCCGTCACGCCGCACTGACGACCGCCGTAGCTCGGAACCGGGCGCGCCGTCGCGAGGGCTGCGGCCCGGCGCGTCGGCGGGCGGTAGGGAGTCCGGTTCACCGCCGCGTGAGCCGAGGCCCGGCGCGGCAACCATGGGTCCGGAGTCCGGCGCAGCGGGCCGCGAGCCGGACCCGGCGGCGTCGCTGCGCGGGCTGGACGGAGCCGCCGGGCTCGCCGCCCTGCGCGGGCTGCTGGACCGGCCGCTGGCCTCCTACTACCTGCTGCTGTCCTGCGCCGGCCTGCTGCTGCTGATCGGGCTGACCATGGTCTTCTCGGCGACCAGCGTGAAGGACTACGCCGAGGACGGCAACGCCTCGGCGTCGGTGACCAAGCAGGCCATCTTCGCGGTGATCGGCATCGGCGCGTTCTGGGTCTGCCAGCGCCTGCCGGCCAGCACCTACCGCTCGCTGGGCCGGCCGCTGCTGTTCGCCTCGATCGCCCTCCTGGTGGTGCTCAACCTGCTGGTCGCGATCGCCCGCCTGACCAAGCAGGAGTCGGCCAGCTTCGGGCCGATCGAGGCGCAGCTGAACTGGCTGTTCGTCGGCGGCATCCAGCTACAGCCCTCCGAGTTGGCCAAGTTCGCGATGGTGCTCTGGGGTGCCCACCTGGTCGCCCGCAAGGGCGCCGCGTTGGGTTGGTGGCGCGAGCTGGCCACCCCGCTCTTCCCGGTGGTCGGCCTGCTCTTCGTCCTGGTCGGTTACAACGACACCGGCACGATGCTCTGCCTGCTGGCCCTGGTCGTGGGCCTGCTCTGGGCCGCCGGGGTGCGCATGCGGGTCTTCGGCGCACTGGCGGCGGCCGGCCTGATCGGGATCGGCCTGTTGGTCGCGGTGGCCTCGCTGGGCGCCGGCTCCGGGGAGCGCGGCGCTGACAACTACCGCCTCGCCCGGCTGGCCATGTTCTTCAACCCACCGGACCCGGAGACCTGCAAGCTCAACGACTGCCTCCAGTTCTACCAGGGCCGGCTGGCCATCGAGCACGGTGGCTGGTTCGGTGTCGGGCTGGGCAAGGGCAGCCTCAAGTGGGACTGGCTGCCCGAGGCCCACAACGACTTCATCTTCGCGATCATCGCCGAGGAGCTGGGCGTGATCGGGTGTGTCGTGGTCCTCAGCCTCTTCGCCGTCCTCGCGTACACCGGTTTCCGGATCGCCCGTCGGGTCGACGACCCGTTCCGCCGGCTCGCCGCCACCGCCGTGACGACCTGGCTGGTCAGCCAGGCCGTGATCAACATCGGTGGGGTGGTCGGGCTGCTGCCGATCACCGGCCTGCCGCTGCCGTTCATCTCCGACGGCGGAAGTGCCCTGGTGGTGACGTTGGCGGGCATCGGCATGCTGGCGTCCTTCGCCCGCGCCGAACCCGATGCGGCCAGAGCACTGCATGCCCGTCCGCCGGCCCGGTGGGTCCGACTACTCTGGGCCCCGTTGCCGCCGCTTCCCGGCCGGCGTCGCCGGCCGGCGACGCCACCGGCGGCCCGAGGGCCCGTGCCCCGGTCGCGGGAGCGGCGACAGGACGACCAGGCCGCGCCGCGCGGTGTCCGGCAGGGCCGGAGCCGTCAGGGTACGGCGAGCGAGAGGAGACGCTGATGGGTCCGCTGCGTTCGGTGGTGCTCGCGGGAGGTGGCACCGGGGGACACGTCTACCCGCTGCTCGCCTTCGCCGACTGCCTGCGCCGACACGACCCGGGCGTCCGGATCACCTGCCTCGGCACACCACGCGGCATGGAGAACGACCTGATCCCGCCGCAGGGCTACGACCTGCGGCAGATCCCGGCGTACCAACTACCCCGGTCGGTCAACATGAACCTGGTCCGTACCCCGGGCCGGATGTGGACCGCCGCGCGCGCGGCGGGCAAGGTGATCGACGAGGTGAAGGCCGACGTGGTCGTCGGCTTCGGCGGGTACGTCTCGGTGCCGGCCTACCTGGCCGCGTGGCGTCGCGAGATGCCCATGGTGATCCACGAGGTGAACGTGCCGCCGGGCGTCGCCAACCGGCTCGGCATGAAGTTCACCAAGAACGTCGCTGTCGGTTTCCCGCACCAGCCCAGTCAGGCCGAGTCCCTGCGCGACGCCACCATCGTGGGGGTGCCGCTGCGTCGCAGCATCGCCGCACTGGACCGGTACGCGCTGCGCAACGCCGCCCGCGCCCACTTCGGGCTCCGCCCGGACCTGCCCGTGCTCTTCGTCTCCGGCGGCTCGTCGGGTGCCCGTTCGATCAACCTGGCGGTGTCCGGCGCGGCCAAGGAGTTGGCCCGCAACGGCGTGCAGGTGCTGCACGTGATGGGCGCCCGCAACGAGCCGGTGCCGATCCCCACGGACCTGCCGGTGCCGTACGTGACGCTGCCGTACCTGTCCGAGATGGAGCTGGGCTACGCCGCCGCCGACCTGATGCTGGCCCGGGGCGGCGCGATGACCGTCGCCGAGGTCTCCGCGATCGGGCAGCCGACGATCTACGTGCCGTACCCGCACAGCAACCAGGAGCAGCGGCGCAACGCCCTGCCCGTGGTGGAGGCCGGCGGCGGGCTGCTGGTCGACGACGCGGAACTCACCCCGGACTGGCTGGAGCGCACCGTCATCCCGCTCATCCGCGATCCGCAGCGGCTGCACACGATGGGCGCCGCCGCGGCGAGGTACGGGCGGCGTGACGGCGACGAGGCGCTTCGCTCCTTCGTCCTCCAGGCGGTGGCCCGATGACCGCGCAGTTCACCCCGGCCGGCACGCTCACCGCCGAGGACCTGGGCGCCGTCCACCTGATCGGTGTTGGTGGGGTGGGCATGCTCGGCGTGGCCCGGCTGCTGCTCACCCGGGGTATCCGGGTCTCCGGTAGCGATCTGCGGGAGTGGCCCTCGCTGGCGGGGCTGCGGGCGCTCGGCGGCACCATCTACCTCAGCCACGAGGCGACCAACCTCGACGGGGTCGACACCGTCGTCTACTCCTCGGCCATCCCGCAGGACCACCTGGAGTTGGTCGAGGCGCGTCGGCGGGGCCTGCGGGTCCTGCACCGCTCCGAGGCCCTCGCCGCGGCCATGACGGGCCGCCGGGCGATCGCGGTGGCCGGCACGCACGGCAAGACCACCACCACGTCGATGGTGACCATGGTGTTGCAGCAGGCCGGGGTGGACCCGTCCTTCGTGATCGGCGGCGAGATCTCCGAGGTCGGCTCGGGTGCCCACCACGGCACCGGCGAGCACTTCGTGGTCGAGGCGGACGAGAGCGACCGCTCGTTCCTCATCTACCGCCCGTACGTCTCGATCATCACGAACGTCGAGGCGGACCACCTCAACACCTACGGCGACTACGCGACGCTGGAGGCGGCGTTCGTGGAGTTCGCCCGCCTCACCGACCCGGACGGGTTCATCATCACCTGCGCCGACGACGCGGGCGGTCGACGGCTGGCCGAGAGCCTGCGCGCCGAGGGGCGGCGGGTGTTCACCTACGGTGAGGCGGCCGACGCCGACCTGCGGCTGACCGAGATCTCCTCCTCGGCGCGCGGGGTGCGCTACCTGGCCGCCATCGACGGGCGGTCGCTGGGCGAGTTCCGGCTGCCGGTGCCGGGGCGGCACATGGGGCTGAACAGCGCTTCCGCCGTGCTGGCCACGTACCTGCTGGAGTTGCCGTTGGAGGCGGCGGAGGCCGCGCTGGCGGTCTTCCCCGGCGTGCGGCGGCGCTTCGAGCGCAAGGGTGTCGCGGACGGCGTGCTGGTCTACGACGAGTACGCCTACCACCCGACGTCGATGACGCTGGCGTTGCAGACGCTGCGCGAGGTGGCCGGGGACGGGCGGCTGATCGTCGTCTTCCAGCCGTACCGGCTGTACCGCACCCGCGACAACCAGGCGGAGATCGCGGAGGCGCTGGCCATCGCCGACGAGGTGGTGCTGCTGGAGGTGTTCGGGCCGGGCGAGCTGCGCCAGCCCGGTGAGGGTTCGGCGGCGCTGATCGCGGCGGTGGATCTGCCCGCCGACCGGAAGGTCTTCGTCGACTCGTGGGAGGCGGCGCCGGTCGAGGTGGCCCGTCGGGCCCGCCCGGGGGACGTGGTGGTGACCATGGGCGCCCCGCCGATCTCGCTGATGGGTGACGAGTTGCTGGCCGCGCTGGGGGAGCGGGGGGCCGCCGCCGCGCCGACCGCGACCGTCGACCCGGTGGCCACCGCCGGGGTGCTCGGCGATCCGGTGCCGGGCGGGGCGACGGCTGGCGGCGACGGGGCGGCCCTCGGTGGCACCGCCGCACCCGGCGGCACGGCGTCCACGGCCGGATGAGCCCCGGCCCGGCCCGAGGGCGGACCAGCGCCGGCGACGGCGGCGCTCCGCGTCGTGGTCCGGCGCGGCGTTGGCAGCTGGTTCGGGCCGGGCGGGACGCGGTTCCGCCCTCGACCCGCCGGTTCATGGCCCGGGCCCGGCAGCGTCGGATGCGCGCCGCTCTGCCCTGGGCGGTGGCCGCCGGGGTGCTCGCGTTGGCCGGGCTGGTCGCGTGGGTGGTGCTCGGCACCGGGCTGTTCGGTGTGCGGGAGGTACGGGTAAAGGGCGCCGACCTGGTGACCCCGGTCCAGGTGCGCGACGCTGTCGCGGTGCCGGACGGTGTGCCGCTGGCCCGGGTGGACCTGGCCGTCGTCGCCCGTCGGGTCGGCGCGTTGCCCCCGGTGCAACGGGCCACCGTTTCCCGGGACTGGCCCGGCACGCTCGTGGTGCGGGTGACCGAGCGGACTCCGGTGGCGGCGGTGCCGCAGGGGGAGAGGTTCACCCTGATCGACAGCAGCGGGGTGGCGTTCCGGACGGTGGACCAACGACCCGCCGAGTTGCCCCAGGTGACGGTGGGCCGGCCGGCCGCCGACGACCCGGGGACCCGCGCCGGGCTGGAGGTGCTCGTCGCGTTGACGCCTCAGCTCCGCGCCGAGGTGGTGGACGTGAACGTGGAGGGGTTGGCCCGGATCACCCTGCGGCTCAAGGGGAACCGGACGGTGGTCTGGGGCGACGCGACGAGGGGTACGGACAAGGCCCGGGTGGCCACCGCGCTGCTCGACGAGGACACCGATCGGATCGACGTGAGCGCGCCGGACGTGGTGACCTTCCGATGAGCTGGGAGGCGTGTGACGTCGTGACCCGTTGCGCTCCGGCCGGCGACACGCCGCGCGGGTCCTTGGCTCATGGCGTGGTGGCGCTTACGTTGCCCCGAAGAGGTTCAGTGGTTGACATAACTGTAAGCCTCTAGTAGAGGGTTAGGGTTCACCCCTGACCCTCGCTGGTGACAGCTGTCGTCGGCCGCTGGTCTGGCCACGCCGTACCCGGTCGGCCGAAGCCAATCTCGAAGGAAAGGACCGGAGATGACACCTCCGCACAACTACCTGGCGGTCATCAAGGTCGTCGGCATCGGGGGCGGCGGAGTCAACGCCGTCAACCGGATGATCGAGGTTGGGCTCAAGGGCGTCGAGTTCATCGCGATCAACACCGATGCGCAGGCGCTGCTGATGAGTGACGCCGACGTGAAGCTCGACGTTGGCCGGGAGCTGACCCGCGGCCTGGGGGCCGGGGCCAACCCGGACGTCGGCAAGAACGCCGCCGAGGACCACCGCGACGAGATCGAGGAGGTGCTCAAGGGCGCCGACATGGTCTTCGTGACCTGCGGCGAGGGCGGCGGCACCGGCACCGGCGGCGCGCCCGTCGTGGCGAACATCGCCCGTAAGCTCGGCGCGCTGACCATCGGTGTGGTGACCCGTCCGTTCTCCTTCGAGGGCAAGCGGCGCCAGGTGCAGGCCGAGTCGGGGATAGACGAACTCCGCAACCAGTGCGACACGCTGATCGTGATTCCGAACGACCGGCTGTTGGCCCTGGGCGACCGCAACATCAGCATGATGGACGCGTTCCGCACCGCCGACCAGGTGCTGCTCTCCGGTGTGCAGGGCATCACCGACCTGATCACCACCCCGGGTCTGATCAACCTGGACTTCGCCGACGTCAAGAGCGTGATGAGCGGTGCCGGCAGCGCGTTGATGGGCATCGGCAGCGCCCGCGGGGAGAACCGCGCGGTCGAGGCGGCCGAGGCGGCCATCTCCAGCCCGCTGCTGGAGCAGAGCATGGACGGCGCGCGTGGCGTGCTGCTCTCCATCGCCGGTGGTTCCGACCTCGGCCTGTTCGAGATCAACGACGCTGCCCAGCTGGTCACCGACGCGGCCCACCCGGACGCCAACATCATCTTCGGTGCGGTCATCGACGACGCGCTCGGTGACGAGGTGCGGGTGACCGTCATCGCGGCGGGCTTCGACGGTGGCACGCCCGCGTACAAGGCGGCCGAGCCGACCCGGAAGACCAACACCAACCAACCGGCGCCGCAGAGCACCCCGGTGCCCGCGCCGGCGACCAACCCGGCTCCGGCCCAGTCGCCGCGTCGGGTGCTCTTCGACGACGTGGACGTTCCCGACTTCCTCAAGAACGGGTCCTGAGCACCGCCGATGACCGACAGCTCAGCCACGGCGCGGCCGGAACGGCACGCCGAGATCGCGGCCGGCCTGGCTCAGGTGCGGTCCCGGATCGCCGACGCCTGCGCGCAGGCCGGCCGGGACCACGCCGACGTCACGATGATCGCGGTGACGAAGACCTACCCGGCCAGCGACGTGGTGGCGCTGGCCGGGCTCGGGGTGACCGACATGGGGGAGAACCGCGACCAGGAGGCGGCCGGAAAGGCCGCCGAGGTGGCGGCGGCCGGGGTGCGACCGCGGTGGCACTTCATCGGCCAGTTGCAGCGCAACAAGGCCCGCTCGGTGGTCCGGTACGCCGATGTGGTGCAGTCCGTCGACAGTGTCCGGCTGGCCCGGGCGTTGGCCACCGCGTCCGCCGACCGGGAGCGGCCGCTCGACGTGCTGGTCCAGGTGAGCATCGACGGCGACGCGGCCCGGGGTGGGGCGTTGCCCGGGTCGGCCGATCCGGGTGCCGGGCTGGAACCGGTGGCCGAGGCGGTGGCCGACGCGCCCGGGCTGCGTCTCGTCGGCCTCATGGCGGTCGCTCCGCTGGGTTGGGAACCGGAGCGGGCCTTCGCCCGTCTCGCCGAGGTCGCCGACGTGTTTCGGGGGGTCCATCCGGGAGCGACAGCGCTGTCCGCGGGGATGAGCGGAGATTTCGAGATCGCGATCCGATATGGCGCGACACATGTCCGCGTCGGTAGCGCGTTGCTCGGAATGCGTTCCACGCTGCGGTAGCCTGACCGCGAGACATGCAAATTACATCAGTGTTGTTTCAGGGATGGCGTCTCCTGGTCGGGGGTCGTGGCGCGCGACGCGAATCGCGCGCCGGGGGATTGCCGTTTCGGTCCGATGGGCATGGTTGTCCACTCGCGACGGGCGACATGGCACGGGGGCGCGTGCCGCACGGCGGACGGAAGGGCGCGGGATGGGTGCACTGCGCAAGGCGGGGGTCTGGCTCGGTCTGGTCGAGGAAGACGACGAGCGGGCCTACGACGACGGTGGCTACGACAAGGGTGGCTACCGCGAGTCGCGTTACCGGCAGAGCCGGTACGCCGAGGAGTTCGCCGACGAGGACGAGGACGACACCGAGGAGCCGCCGGCTCCCCGGCCGCGGGTCAGTGAGCGTGGGCGGCTCTCCGAGCGCGCGAGCGGGCGGTTGGGCGAGTCCGACCGTAGTGACGGTGAGCGTCCGGAGCGGATCGAGCGGTCCAGCGTCCGGTCGATCACGCGGTCGTCAGCTGGTGAGACCTCCGGCGCGTTGACCTACCACACCCGTGACAACCTGGCCCTCGCGCCGCAGGTCACGGCACGTGAGCGGGCGTTGCCCGAGGAGGAGCAGCGCTACCAGATCACCACGCTGCATCCGACCACCTACCGGGAGGCGCGCACGATCGGTGAGCACTTCCGCGACGGCGTTCCGGTGATCATCAATCTCACCGAGATGGATGAGGCCGATGCCCGCCGTCTGGTGGACTTCGCCGCCGGTCTGGCGTTCGGTCTGCGCGGTACGATCGAGCGCGTGACCAATCGGGTGTTCCTGCTCTCACCGGCCAATGTCCAGGTCACCGCTGAGGACAAGGCCAAGATCGCTGAGGGCGGTTTTTTCAGCCTGAGTTGACCCCGCCCGACCCGAGGGACGTCGCTGACCGTGTTGTCGATCTTACTGCAAGTGCTGTACCTGATCCTTTATGTCTTCCTGCTCCTTCTCCTGTCCCGGTTCGTGTTGAGCGCCGTCCTGCAGTACGGCCGGCGCTGGCAACCGGGGCGCGGCGCATCGGCAGGATTGGAATCCGTGTGGAGCGTCACTGATCCCCCTCTCAACGCGTTGAGGCGTGTGATCCCTCCGCTGCGAATTGGTACCGTGAGCATCGACCTGGCCTCCCTTGTGCTCCTGGTTATCCTGTTCGTGCTGATGGAGTTCGTGTTAGGGCCGTCGATCAGGGCATCTGCCTGATGACCGACGCGCTTTCGCGGCCGCAACTGACCCGAGGAGTTTCGATGCCGCTGACCCCGGCCGACGTCCACAACGTCGCCTTCAAAAAGCCGCCGATCGGCAAGCGGGGGTATGACGAGGAAGAGGTCGACGCCTTCCTCGATGAGGTCGAGCGCGAGCTCGCCCGTCTCATCGAGGAGAACAACGAGCTGCGCGCCCAGGTGGAGCGCGGCGGCCGTGGCGGCGCCCCCGCAGGCCCCGGCGGCGACGCCCGACTGGCGGCGGAGCTCAACGACGTCAAGGCCCAGCTGGACCGGGTGCAGCGCGACAAGTCGGCGGCCGAGCAGGCCGCCCGCGCGATGCAGGCCGAGCTGGAGCAGGTCCGCACGACCGGCGGCCCCGCGGGCGTCACCGGTGACGGCGAGCAGCAGGCCCTGCGCGTGCTGATGATGGCCCAGCGCACCGCCGACGACCACGTGTCCGACGCTCGCCGCGAGGCCGACAGCCTGCTGTCCGAGGCTCGCAGCAAGGCCGAGGAGGTGACCCGGGAGGCGCGCGCGAAGGCTGACGCCCTCGAGCGGGACGCCCGCCAGCGGCACCAGGAGGCCATGGGCGGCCTGGACGCCAAGCGCACGGCCCTGCAGAAGCACATCGAGGAGCTCAAGCAGTTCGAGCGTGAGTACCGCACCCGGCTCAAGGCGTACCTGGAGAGCCAGCTGCGGGACCTCGACGGTCGCGGCCAGGGCCTCGAAGCCGAGATGACCCGCTCCGAGGCAGGCCGGGTCGCCGGCGGCAACGGGCTGGCCGCTGCGGGCCTCGCCGGTTCGTACGGCGGCGGCGGGCGCTCCGGCGCCCTCGAAGCCGGACGCTGAGCACCGGCCGGCGATCGCTCTCCGACAATGGTGACGGTCGCCGGCCCCGTCTGGGCGGTACGACGCGGCGGGGGTGAGCCGTGATAGTCGCAAGTCTCCTGCTCATCCTCGTCGCGGTGGTCCTCCTGGTGCTCGGCCTGGCCGGTGGATCCAGCTTCCTGTTGATCATTTCCATCGCGGCCAGTCTGCTGGCCGCCGTGGCGTTGGTGGTGGGCGCCCGCCAGGCAGCCGCCAACCGCGCGACGGCGGATCCCGGTCGGACCAGCCGGCGACAGCCCGACGTTCCCCGCATGGCCGGCCAGGCCACGGGTTCCGCGTACGGGCCGCAGCCGGCCGAGCCGGAGATACCGGTCCAGCACGTGCCCACGACGGTTGGCACCGGCGGCACCGGGTGGCGGCAACCACCCGAGCCGCCGGTCGACCGTGAGCCGCCGTTCGACTCCGCGGCGGAGCCGCCGTTCGACTCCGGCGCCGACGAGGTGCCGCCCTTCGACGACGGGGCACCGTTCGTGACTCCGGCCGACGGCGAGTCCGCTCCCGTCCGGCCCGTCAGCCCCGCCTCGTCGTCTGCGGCGTCGACCGACGACGCCTACCGCGCCGACGAGCCGGCCGAGCAGCCGGTCACCCCCGCCGAGGCGGCCCGGGTGGCGCGACTCCCCGACGCTGTCCAGGTGGTCGACGGTCACCCCCGCTACCACCTCGCCAGTTGCCCGTACCTCGCTGGCCGGGTGCCGGAGGAGCTGCCGGTCGCCGAGGCCGTCGAGCTCGGGTTCACTCCCTGCGCGCGGTGCGCGCCGGCCACCGCCCTGCTCGCCGACGTCCGGCCGATCTGAAGCGGCGCCGGTGCCCGCACAGGAGACGCTCACCGTGGCGGTACGGGTGAAGCCCGGAGCCTCCCGGGACCGGGTGGGCGGGCGTTTCGACGGTCCACACGGGCCTGCCCTGGTGATCGCGGTGCACGACCCCGCCGTCGACGGGCGGGCGACCGAGGCGGCCCGGCGGGCGTTGGCGGCCGCCCTGGGCATCCGGCCGGCGGCGGTGTCCCTGCGCGTCGGCGCGGCGAGTCGGGACAAGCTGTTCCTCGTCGACCGGCCCGCGCCGGAGCTGTCCGCGCTGCTGCGCCGACTGCGCGACGGATCTGCCGAGTGAGGAACGCCCGGGCCGGGCAGCCGTGACGCCCGGGTTGGTCCGACAGTGACGCCCGGGTTGGACATCGGGCTGCTGCTCGGTGCGGCCGTGCTGCTGGTCGCCGTGGGCGCGGTGCGACTCTCCACCCGGCTCGGTGTGCCCAGCCTCCTCGTCTACCTGGCGCTGGGTGTGGCGATCGGCGAGGGCGGGCTGGGCATCCGCTTCGACGACGTCGAGCTGACCCGGACCCTCGGCTTCTGCGCGCTGATCGTGATCATCGCGGAGGGCGGCCTCACCGCCCGGTGGAGCACGCTACGACCGGTGCTCGGGCTGGCCTCCGCACTCTCCACGGTCGGCGTCGTCGTGAGCATCGTGGTGGTCGGTGTCGCCGTACACCTTCTGTTGGGGTTGGACTGGCGGTTGGCGCTGCTCTACGGGGCGGTGCTGTCGTCCACCGACGCGGCGGCCGTCTTCGCCACCCTGCGCCGGCTGCGGTTGCCGCCCCGGCTGGTGGCCACCCTGGAGGCCGAGTCGGGCATGAACGACGCCCCGGTGGTGCTGCTGGTGGTGCTGCTGTCCCACGAGGGTTGGGCGCATCCGTGGTGGTACGAGGTCGGGCTGGTCTGCTACGAGCTGGGTGTGGGCGCGGCGGTGGGCGTGGGTGCGGGTGTCGCCGGCGCCTGGGCGCTGCGCCGGGCGGCGCTGCCGTCGGCCGGTCTCTACCCGATCGCCGCGGTGGGCATCACCGTGTTGGCGTACGCCGCCGGGGCGGTGCTGCACGCCTCGGGGTTCCTCGCCGTCTACGTGGCCGGGGTGCTGCTGGGCAACGCCCGGTTGTCGCATCGGCAGGCGATCCTGGGTTTCGCGGACGGGCTTGCGTGGCTCGCCCAGATCGGGCTGTTCGTGTTGCTCGGGTTGCTGGCCGCGCCAGGCCGGCTGGCTTCGGCGGTGCTACCCGCGGTGGTCGCGGGACTGGCCCTGGTGCTGCTGGCCCGGCCGTTGTCGGTGGCCGTGTCGGCGTTGCCGTTCCGGGTCGGCCTCCGCGAACAGGCGTTCCTGTCCTGGGCGGGGCTGCGCGGGGCGGTGCCGATCGTGTTGGCGACCATTCCGCTCTCCGAGCGGGTGCCCGGTGCGGAGCGTCTCTTCGACGTGGTCTTCGTGCTGGTAGTGATCTTCACTCTGGTGCAGGCCGGGGCGCTGGGGCCGTTCGCCCGTTGGTTGCGGGTGACCGCGCCGAGCGAGGCCGCCGAGATCCATGTGGAGACCGCCCCGCTGGAGCGGATGCGCGCAGATCTGCTCCAGGTGGAGGTGCCGCCGGGCTCGCGGCTGGCCGGCGTGCACGTCGACGAGCTGCGGCTTCCGCTGGGTGCCTCGGTGACGCTGGTGCTGCGCGACGGGGTGGGATTCGTGCCCGCGCCGGACACCCGGCTGAAGACCGGCGACAGCCTGTTGATCGTGGCGACCGCCGGAGTGCGGGACGCCGCCGAGCGGAGGTTGCGGGCAGTCAGCCGACGGGGTCGGCTGGCTCGGTGGTTTGGCGAACACGGGGATGAAGTGCCTGGTTGATCTGCTAGCGTTCCCTTTGCCCCAGTTAGGCAGGGCTAGGGGCTGTTGAGCGGTGCGACGGTGCGGCACGTTGTCGGACGCCTGTACGTTCCGTATTCTTGCCAACCTCCGGAGTGCGCGGCCATCGTCGCCGTGCGCCCCTTTTCGTCCATTAGGGGACGCCTTGGTCGGCGCCCCCTGACCAGGATGCCGCGAACCACGCGGCTCCCCGGCCGAGGGAGCGACCCATGGCTAAGCCAGCCGACACCAGGACCGCCGGGCGCAAGCCGGTGGCCAAGGCCACCCGGAGCACGGCGGAGACCGAGAAGATCCGGGCGGCGTTGGCGGCGCGGCGGGACGAGCTTCGTGCCGAGTACGATCAGACGCTGAGCGAGATCACCGAGCTGCAGCGCGATCGGCTGACCGACTCGGCCGGGGACGACCAGGCCGACACGGGCACCAAGACGCTCGAGCGGGAGCAGGAGATCTCTCTCGCCAACAGCATTCTGGAACGGATCACGCAGGTGGAGCGCGCGTTGGAGCGCCTCGACGAGGGTGGTTACGGCTGGTGCGAGCGGTGCGGCAACCCGATCCCGGTCGAGCGCCTCGCCGCATTCCCGTCGGCCACCCAGTGTGTGACGTGCAAGCAGCTGGAGGAACGGCGCTGAGGTCCGTTCCCCGGCGGCGATGAGACGGTGAGCGATCACCGCCGAGACTGTCGATGGGGAGCGCATGACCGCAGCACCGTCCGCCGAACCCGGCCGCACCGATCCGGGCGGCGGCACACGCCGACCCCGGGCCGTTGCGATCCTCGCCGGCGTCGCCCTGGTGGCCCTGCTGGCCGATCTGGTCACCAAGCACCTCGCGCTGGCCGCGTTGACCGACCGGGAGCCGGTCCGTCTGCTCGGCGGGTTCGTCTACCTGAGCCTGACCCGCAACAGCGGTGCCGCCTGGAGCATCGGCGCGGACCACACCTGGGTCTTCCCGCTGATCACCATCGGTGTGGTCGGTTGGATCGTCTGGATGGCACTGCGACTGCGCTCACTGCCCTGGGCGATCTCCCTCGGCCTGGTGTTGGGCGGCGCGCTGGGCAACCTCGTCGACCGGATCTTCCGGGCGCCATCCCCCTTCCACGGGCACGTGGTCGACATGATCAGCCTCTTCGACCCGTACGGCCAGGTCTGGCCGGTGTTCAACCTGGCGGACAGCTCGCTGGTCTGCGGCGTGCTGCTGGCCGTGCTGTTGGAGCTGACCGGCCGCCAGCGTGACGGCCGCCGCGCCGGCCGCGACGGCAACCCGACCGAGACGGACGCCCCCCAGGGCGCCGCCGAGCAGCAGGAGCGGGCATGACCTCCGCATTCGCCGCTGGCGGCGACCACCGTTCCCTGCCCGTGCCGGACGGCCTCGACGGCATGCGACTGGACCAGGCCGTGTCCCGCCTGTTCGGGCTCTCCCGCACCGCCGCCGCGGCCCTGGTGGACGCCGGGGACGCGCTCGTCGACGGCAGCGCCCGGCCGAACTCGCACAAGGTCAAGGCCGGCTCCTGGCTGGACGTCACGCTGCCCGCGCCGGTCGCGCCACCGACCGTGGTGCCCCAGGCGGTGCCCGGCCTGCGGGTGGTCTACGCCGACGACGACATCGTGGTGGTCGACAAGCCGGTGGGAGTGGCGGCCCACCCCAGCCCCGGATGGACGGGCCCGACCGTGATCGGCGGCCTCGCCGCGATCGGGCACCGCATCTCCACGAGTGGTGCCGCCGAGCGTCAGGGCGTGGTGCACCGGCTCGACGTGGGGACCACCGGGATCATGGCGGTCGCAAAGAGCGAACAGGCGTACACGGCGTTGAAGCGGGCCTTCAAGTACCGCGAGGTGGACAAGGGTTACCACGCCGTGGTGCAGGGCCACCTGGACCCGCTGCGCGGGACCGTGGACGCGCCGATCGACAGGCATCCGACCCACGACTACCGCTGGGCGGTGGTGTCCGGCGGCAAGCCGAGCATCACCCACTACGACACCCTCGAGGCGTTCCCGGCGGCGAGCCTGGTCGACGTCCGGCTGGAGACCGGTCGGACCCACCAGATCCGGGTGCACTTCTCCACCCTGCGGCACCCCTGCGTGGGTGATCTCACCTATGGTGCCGACCCCACCCTCTCGGCCCGTCTCGGCCTGGCCCGACAGTGGTTGCACGCCCGCGAACTGAGCTTTTTGCACCCCCGAACGGGGGACGAGGTCCGGTTCGTCAGCGACTACCCTGACGACCTGGAACGTGCGCTCCAGATCCTGCGTGACTGAGCGGCGACCGCCCGACACCGATCCGACGAGGGGATCCCGCCCGTGCGCGCCGGCAACCTGCTGCGGCAGCTGGACCAACGGCTGCTGCCGCCGCTGAGCCGGGCCGTGGCCCGGCTGGGCGACCGGTCGGCGCGGTCCGGGGTGCTCACCTGGGCCGCCGTGCTCTCCGCGGCGGCGGTCCTGGGCACCGCGGTCTGGGCTGCCGACGATGCGCCGGTGGGCGACCGGACGGTGGGTGAGGTGACCCGGGTCGGCGTCACCGACGGTGATTCCGTCCCCGGTTACCTGCGGTCCGCCGCCGCCGACCTGGCCGCGCTCCCCGCGTCCGCCTCGTCCTCGGGGAGTGGCACGTACGCGCTGGTCACGCTCACCGAGTACCTGCCGCCGCAGCGTCTGGCGGCGGTGCTCGGCGACGTCGGGGTCTCGACCGTCTTCGGGCGGGTGCCGCTGCCCGGACGGCAGACCGAGATCGTCCGCATCCCCGCGCTACGGGTGCCGGAGGACGTGGTCGCCGGGATGGACGAGGTGGCGGCCCGCAAGGACGCCGAGGCCGCCGACTACCAGGCCCGGGCCGCGGCTGTCGACGGTGACGGCGCGGACGAGCGGGAGCTGCGGGAACGCTACGTCAGCGGGGCCGAGGTGGCGACCGCCGAGGCGGCGGCGTACCGGACCGGCTGCGCATGCGTCTACGCCGCTGTGGTGCGGGCGGCCCCTCAGGTGTTGCGCGGTGTGGCGGCCCGCCCGGACGTCCGGGCCGTCGACCCGGCCCCCGAGGTGTACCGGCTGGACCGCACCGTCTTCACGCCACCACTGCCCGAGCAGCGCGACGTGGTGCGCCCGCCGGCCGACACCGGGCCGAGTCCGGCGTCGACCCCGGACGGTTCCGTGGAGTCCACCCCACCCGCGCCCGCGCCGCTGGCGTCGGTGGGCGAATCGTCGGAACCCGCACCGGTCGTCACGATTCCGTCACCCGGGCCGTCGTCCGCCGCGTCGACCGAGCCGCCCCCGCCGAGCGTCGCCACCTCCCCGGACAGCACCGGTGCCGACTCCCCGTCACCCGCGTCGTCGTGATCTGCGTCGGCTGGTGTGCGCTCTGAGGTGTGGTCCGAATAGGGTTTGGTTCGTAGCCTGTCAGACGGAGATCGATGGCGCTGGGAGGGCGGGCCGTGGAGGGCAGTGAGACCGGCTGGGGCCGGCCGGCCGAACCAGCGCCGCGGTGGCGTGCGTTGTTGGACCGTGCCCGGCTGGGCGGTCGCGGCGCGGAGCAGACCGAGCCGGACCGGCGTGCCGACGACGCGCCACCTGACCCGCTGCCCCGGCGCGCGGCCCCCAACGGCTACGCGGGGCGGGCACCCGCCATCGGGCATCCAGCAGATCTGTCGTACGGCGCGGAGCCCGACTACCGGGCCGAGGCGACCTACCGCGTCGACCCCGCCTACCGGGCCGAGCCGGACTACCGCGCCGAGCCGGCGTACCGGTCGGACCCCGCGTACCGGTCGGAGCCGGACTACCGGTCGGACCCGGCGTACCGGGCCGAGCCGGGTTACCGGGCCGAGCCGGGTTACCGGCCGGAGCCCGACTATCGGGCCGAGCCGGCGTACCGGGCGGAGCCGACCTATCGCCCGGAGCCGGGCTTCCAGGCCGAGCAGGGCTTTGGGGCCGAGCCGGGTTACCGGGGTGAGCCGTACCGGGGGGAACCCGACTATCGGGCCGAGTCGGCGTACCGCGCCGAGTCGGGCTACCGGGCGGATCCGGGCCGTCGGGTCGAGCCGGCGTACCGGACCGAACCCGAGCCGCCGCCGGCTGTCCCCGACCCGGGTCCGTCGCGGTACGCGTTGCTGGACAACGGTTACCGGCCGGGCGACCAGCCGGTGGAGTCGCGGTACGCCCTGCTGGAGACCGGCTACCAGCCGGAGACCGGGTATCCGGTCGCCGTGCCGCAGCCCCCGCCGGTCGCAGCGCCACCGGCCGCGCCGATCGCACCACCGCCCATCGCACCGCCGGTCGCGCCCCCGCCGGTCGCGCAACCGGTCGGCTCGGCGGTCGTCGAGCGTTCCTACCCGGCCCGGATCGAGTGGCGCTCGCAGGGTGTCGACGAGCAGGAACGGGCCAACGGGGTGCTGCGGCGGGATCTGGGCACGCCCCGGGTGTTCGCCTTCGCCAACCCCAAGGGCGGGGTGCACAAGACCACCGCCACCGTGCTCGCCGCCGCCACCGTCGGCAGCGTGCGCGGGCAGGGCGTGCTGGCCTGGGACGACAACGAGCTGCGCGGCACCCTCGGTCTGCGCGCCGGCAGTGCCCGGCACGCCCGGACGATCCGGCACCTGGTCACCGACCTGGCCCAGATCGAGATCCTCGAAGGCGAGACCCTGCTGGGTCGGCTCGACGACTACCTGCGGCACGCCTCCGACGGTTCGTACGACGTGCTGGCCGGCGAGGAGAGCCCCCGCTTCGCCCAGCGACTGGACCAGTTCACCGTCCGGCGGGTGCTGGAGCTGCTGCGCCGCACCCACGACGTGGTCTGCGTCGACACCGGCAACAACGTGGAGAGCCCCAACTGGCGCACCGTGATGCAGGCCGCCGACCAGCTGGTGGTGACCACCGTGCCGCGGGAGGACGCGGCGTTCAGCGCGGACTGGATGCTCGACCTGCTGCACGAGGAGGGCATGGGCGAGCTGGCGGACAACGCCGTCACCCTCATCTCCTGCCCGACCCCGGGTCGCTCGCCGTTGCAGGACGACCTGGAACGGCACTTCGCGACCCGTACCCGTGGAGTGGCAGTGGTGCCCTACGACCCGGCGCTGGAGACCGGGGCGTCGATCGAGTACCACCAGCTCCAGCCGGAGACCCGGCAGGCGTGGTTGCGGGCGGCGGCGATGATGGTGGAGCCGTTCGCCCGGTGAGCTGGTCTGCCGCCACCGGAGCCCCGCCGCTCGACCGGGCCTGAGAGGATCATCGGGTGAGCCCGGACTACCCCGACCCCGCGCGGCCCGTCAACGAGCCCGACCGACCCGCGCCACCCCGCACGCCCGGCGCGACCTCGCCGGACGCCGAGCGGTCGACCGGGCCGCAGCTCGACGCTGAGCGGTCGCCCGGCGCGACCTCGCCGGACGCTGAGCGGTCGACCGGGCCGCAGCCGGAGGCCGGGTCGCAGCCGGAGGCCGGGTCGCAGCCGGAGGCCGGGTCGCAGCCCGGGGACCTGCCGCCGCCGAGGGCCGTGCCACCCCCGGAGGCCCAGCTGGCGACACCGCAGCACGGGTACGGTCCTGCCTCGGCGGCCTACGGGAGCCTGTTGGAGCTGACCTTCGACGAGCCGCGTCGTCCGCTGCGTACCGTGGCGACGGTGCTGGCCAGCGTGCTCGCCGTGGCCGTCCTGGGTGTGCCGTTGGGGCTGCTCTGGGCGGGGCTCGCGCCGGACACTCCGGTGCTCAAGACCGCCGAGGGGGCGATCTACGCCGACCCGCAACCGGAACAGCCGATCGCCGCCGACGGGTGGTTCAGTCTGCTCGGGCTGGCCTTCGGGTTGCTGGTGGCGCTCGCCCTGTGGTTCGCGCTGCGACGTCGGCGCGGCCCGGTCGGGCTGCTCGCCGCGGTGCTCGGCGCGTTGGCCGCCGCGCCGGTGGCCTGGCAGGTGGGACGGCGGATCGGCCTGGCCACCTTCGACCGGCTGCTGGACACCGCCCCGGCCGGGCAGGCCTTCACCAAACCCGCCGACCTGCGGGCCGGCGGGGTCGACTGGCTGCTCGGTGTCCTGCCCGTGCCGCACGGCAACCTGCTGTTGCCGGCGTTCGGCGCCGCGATCACGTACACGCTGCTGGCGGGCTGGTCGCGGTGGCCGGGCCTGCGGCCGGAGCCCGAGCCGGGGCTCAGTTGGGTGTCGGCGGGGACGCCAGTTCCGCCAACGGCACCGGAACCGCCCGCACCTGACGCAGCAGAGCCGCCTCGCGGTTGAGCAGCCGCAGCTCGGCGCGGAGCCGCGCGGCGGTGTCGTCGATGGCCAGCAGCCGCTGCCGGTCGTCGACGGTGAGCGCCGCGGTCGCCGCCACCAGATGGGACAACACGGTCGGATCCTCCGGCAGTTGCTCGGAGATCTCCTCCGGGTCGGGGCGGATCAGCCCCAGGTACTGCCGGAACACCGCGATCACCCGGGCGGCCAACAGGTCGGCGACCTCGTCGGGCCCGGAGGGATCGGGGAGCCACTCGACGTCCGCGGTCAGGTAGGGAGCGGCGGTCTCGTCGACCTCGGCGATCCGGAACCGGCGGCGGCCGACCGTGACGATGTCGAAACCACCGTCGGCCAGTTCGGTCACCTGCCGCAGCTCGGCGGTGCAGCCGACCTCGTGCAGGGTGACCTCGCCGACACCCGCCGTCGCCCGGGAGCCGGGACCGGCGGGCGCGACCTCCCAGCCCGCCTGGATGGCCACCACACCGAACTCGCGGGGAGCGCCCTCGGGCAGGTCGACGAGGTGTCGGACCAGCGCCCGGTAGCGCTCCTCGAAGATGTGCAGCGGCAGCACCAACCCGGGAAAGAGCACCGTTGCGAGCGGAAACACCGGCAGCCGTGCGGTCACATGGTCGAGCCTAACCAATCTCGCCCCGGTGGGCGTGGCCCGGCTCACCGTCCCGGCGTACGGGCGGCTGGGGTGCACCGTGGGCGGGCCGCCTAGACTCGCAAGGGTGCTGAACCGGATCGACCTGCGCAACGGTCTCGGAGACCCGCGCCGCCTGCTGCCCCGTGCCCAACTCGACGTGTCGGTCGCCGTCGAGCGGATCCGACCGCTGGTGGAGGCGGTCCGCGAGCATGGTTACCCGGCGATCCGGGAGGCCAGCGAGCGGTTCGACGGCATCTCCCCGGAGGTGCTGCGGGTGCCGGTCGAGGCGATCACCGAGGCCGAGGGGGTGCTCGACCCGAGCGTGCGCGCCGCCCTGCTGGAATCGATCAGCCGGGCCCGTCGGGTGCACGCCGACCAGCGGCGCACCGATCACACCACGCAGGTTGTGCACGGCGGCACTGTCACCGAGCGGTGGCTACCGGTCGACCGGGTCGGCCTCTACGTGCCCGGCGGCCTGGCGATGTACCCGTCGACGGTCGTGATGAACGTGGTGCCCGCGCAGGCGGCCGGGGTGCGGTCGCTGGTGGTGGTCAGCCCGCCGCAGAAGGACAACGGTGGTTTGCCCGACCCCCGGGTGCTCGCCGCGTGCGCGCTGCTCGGTGTCGACGAGGTGTACGCCGTCGGCGGGGCCCAGGCGGTGGCGATGCTGGCGTACGGCGCTGCTGTCGACCCGTTGGGTGAGCTGCGGTGCGACCCGGTCGACCTGATCACCGGCCCGGGCAACATCTGGGTGACCGCCGCCAAGCGGCTGCTGCGGGGCGTGGTCGGCATCGACGCCGAGGCCGGGCCGACCGAGATCGCCATCCTGGCCGACGACACCGCCGACCCGGCGCACGTGGCCGCCGACCTGATCAGTCAGGCCGAGCACGACCCGCTGGCCGCGAGCGTGCTGGTCACCCCGTCGCTGGCGCTTGTCGAGTCGGTCGAGCGGGAGTTGGCCCGGCAGGTGTCGGCGACCAAGCACGTCGAGCGGGTGACCACGGCGCTGACCGGCGAGCAGAGCGGCGTGGTGCTGGTCGACGATCTGGAGGCGGGGCTGCGGGTGGTCGACGCGTACGCGGCCGAGCACCTGGAGATCCAGACGGCCGACGCGCGGGAGTGGGCGCTTCGGGTGCGCAACGCCGGGGCGATCTTCGTGGGCGCCTGGTCGCCGGTGTCGCTCGGCGACTACTGCGCCGGGTCCAACCACGTGTTGCCGACCGGTGGTTGCGCCCGGCACTCCTCCGGGCTGTCGGTGCAGTCGTTCCTGCGCGGCGTCCACCTGATCGAGTACACCGAGGCGGCGCTGCGTGACGTGGCCCCGCACGTGGTCACCCTGGCGAACGTCGAGGACCTGCCGGCACACGGCCAGGCGGTGCAGGCGCGCTTCCCGGGAGCGTCGACGTGACGAGTCTTGATGACCTGCCGATCCGGGACGACCTGCGGGGGCTGTCGCCGTACGGGGCGCCGCAGCTGGACGTGCCGGTGCGGCTCAACACCAACGAAAACTCCTACCCGGTGCCGGAGCCGGTGGTCGAGGCGATCGGCAAGGCGCTCGCGGCCGAGCTGCGCGAGTTGAACCGCTACCCGGACCGGGACGCGGTGGCGCTCCGCGCCGACCTGGCCGAATATCTCGGGCACGGGCTCACCGTCGAGCAGGTGTGGGCGGCGAACGGCTCCAACGAGATCCAGCAGCAGCTGCTCCAGGCGTTCGGTGGGCCGGGGCGCACCGCCCTCGGCTTCGTTCCGGCGTACTCGATGCATCCGTTGCTGGCCCTCGGCACCGGCACCCGGTGGGTGCCCGCCGAGCGTGGCGTCGACTTCGGGTTGACCGTCGCGGAGGCGGTCGCCCAGGTCCGCGAGCACCAACCGGACGTGGTCTTCCTCTGCTCACCGAACAACCCCACCGGCACGGCACTGGACCCGGCCGTGATCGCCGCGGTGCTCGACGCCGCGCCGGGCATGGTGGTCGTCGACGAGGCGTACGCCGAGTTCGCCCGGCCCGGGACGGTCAGCGCCCTCGCGGTGCTGCCCGGCCACCCGCGGCTGGTGGTCAGCCGCACGATGAGCAAGGCGTTCGGTTTCGCCGGTGGGCGGCTGGGTTACCTGGCCGCCGATCCGGCGGTGGTGCAGGCGGTGCAGCTCGTCCGGCTGCCATACCATCTCTCCACGCTCACCCAGGCCGCCGCACGTGCGGCGGTGACCCACCGCGACGCCCTCCTCGGTACGGTGAGCGCGATCATGGAGCAGCGGGACCGGATCGTGGCGACGCTGCGGGGGCGCGGGTTGCGGGTCGCCGACAGCGACGCCAACTTCGTGCTCTTCCAGGTGGGCGGCGACCAGACCGTCGTCTGGAAGGCCCTGCTGGCCCAGGGAGTGCTGGTCCGGGACGTCGGTCTGCCCGGCTGGCTGCGGGTGACCGCAGGCACCGCCGCCGAGACCGATGCCTTCCTCACCGCAATGGAGACTGTGACATGAGTCGGACCGCCCGCGTGGAGCGGATCACCAAGGAGACCAAGGTCCTCGTCGAGATCGACCTCGACGGCACCGGAGCCGCCGAGATCAGCACCGGCGTGGGCTTCTACGACCACATGCTGCACCAGATCGCCCGGCACGGCGGCTTCGACCTGACCGTACGGACGGTGGGTGACCTGGAGATCGACGCGCACCACACCATCGAGGACACCGCGCTCGCCCTGGGCGCCGCGTTCGACGAGGCCCTGGGCGACAAGGCGGGCATCCGACGGTACGGTTCGGCGACCGTGCCGATGGACGAGGTGCTGGTCCGGGCGGCTGTGGACCTGTCCGGTCGGCCGTACGTGGTGCACGACGAGCCGGTGCTGGCCCCGTACATCGGGCCGGTCTACGCGACGAGCATGACCCGGCACATCTGGGAGTCCTTCGGGCAGGCGGCCCGGGTCACGCTGCACGTCGACGTGCTGCGGGCGGCCCGGCCGGGCGGCCACCCGGACGCCCACCACGTGGTGGAGGCGCAGTTCAAGGCGGTCTCCCGTGCGTTGCGCGAGGCGACCTCGATCGACCCCCGCGCGGCCGGTGCGATCCCCAGCACGAAGGGTGCGCTCTGATGGGTGCCGCGTTGCCGACGTTGTTGCTGATCCTGGCCGGGGTGTTGGTGGGTGGCGCCTGGTCGCTGTACCGCCAGGGCGCGTCGAAGGGCGTGGTGGGCATCACCGCGCTGCTCGCGGTGCTCGCCACTGTCGGTGGGGTGCTGTGGCTGTTGCCGGGGCAGGACGCATGAGCGCCGTGGTGGTGCTCGACTACGGCTCGGGCAACCTGCGCTCGGCGGAGCGGGCACTGGCTGCCGCCGGCGCGGACGTGCGGGTGACCGACGACCTGTCCGCCGCGGCCGCCGCCGATGGTCTGGTGGTGCCGGGGGTGGGCGCGTACGCGGCGTGCATGGCCGGGATCGAGGCGTTGGGCGCCGGCCCGGTCATCGCCGAGCGGGTGGCGGCCGGTCGGCCGGTGCTGGGGATCTGCGTGGGCATGCAGGTGCTCTTCGAGTACGGCGAGGAGCACGGTGTGGTGACCAAGGGGCTGGGGCTGCTGCCCGGTGGCGTGACCCGGTTGGCCGCCACGCGGTTGCCGCACATGGGCTGGAACACGGTGCGGGCGCCCGGGGAGTCGGTGCTCTTCGCCGGGTTGTCGGAGCAGAGCCGGTTCTACTTCGTCCACTCGTACGCCGTGGGTGACGCGGCGGCGCTGGCTGCCGCCGGTGCCACCGTGACCACCGCCCACCACGACGTCGACTTCGTCGCCGCGGTGGAGCGGGGTCCGCTGTCGGCGGCCCAGTTCCACCCGGAGAAGTCCGCCGACACCGGTGCCGCGCTGCTGCGCAACTGGCTCGCCACGCTGCCCAGCGGTGGTTGAGCGTCGTCGCCCGGTGCCCGGCGCGGGGGCGTCGCGGTGAGCCGGGAACGGGCCCGTCGGCGGGCCGAGCGGGAGGCGGAACAGGCCCGGGAGCGGGCTGTCCGGCAGCGGCAGGTCGCTCGCCGGCAGCGTCGTCGCGCGGTGGTCCGCCGGTTGACGCCGCAGCTGCGGCGGGGCCGTTCGGGCCGGCTGGCCCGGCACAGCCGTGGTGAGCGGGCCGCGATCGTGCTGCTCACCGGCGCGGCGCTGATTCTGATCTGGACGTTCGTCGACAATGTGGCGTTGCGTATCGCGCTGATCGTGCTGTTGCTGCTCGTACTGCCGGCGATCGTGGTGATCGCCCTGGACCGTCGTACCTGATCGAGGAGAAGACGTTGAGCCTGACCCTGTTACCCGCCGTGGATGTCGCCGACGGCCGGGCCGTCCGGCTCGTGCAGGGCGCCCTCGGAAGCGAGAGCGTCTACGGCGACCCGTTGGACGCGGCGCTGGCCTGGCAGCAGGACGGCGCGGAGTGGATCCACCTGGTCGACCTGGACGCGGCGTTCGGGCGGGGCACCAACGCGCACCTGCTCGCCGAGGTGGTGCGCCAGTTGGACGTGAAGGTGGAGCTGTCGGGCGGCATCCGCGACGACGAGTCGCTGCGTGCGGCGTTGGGCACCGGTGCGGCCCGGGTGAACATCGGCACCGCGGCTCTCGAGGACCCGGTCTGGTGCGATCGGGTGGTGGGGGAGTACGGCGACCGGGTGGCCATCGGGTTGGACGTGCGGGGCCAGACCCTGTCCGCGCGTGGGTGGACCCGGGACGGCGGTGACCTGTACGAGGTGCTGGAGCGGCTGGACAAGGCGGGCGCGAGCCGGTACGTCGTCACCGACATCACCAAGGACGGCACGATGCGCGGGCCGAACCTGGACCTGCTGCGCGAGGTGTGTGCTCGTACCGACCGCCCGGTGATCGCCTCCGGGGGTGTGTCCACGCTGGACGACCTGCGGGCGTTGGCGACCCTGGAGCCGGTCGGGGTGGAGGGCGTCATCGCCGGTAAGGCGCTCTACGCGGGTGCCTTCACGGTGGCCGAGGCGCTGCGGACGCTGGCCGAGGCGTGACTGTCACCCGGCTGGGGTCGGGTGGGCCGTGGGAGCAGAGTTACGGCTACTCCCGCGTGGTCCGGGCCGGTGACCGGGCCTGGACGGCCGGCTGCACGGCGACGGTGGACGGTCAGGTGGTGCACGTCGGTGACGCCGCCGCGCAGACCGCCCAGGCGCTGCGGATCGGGTTGGACGCGCTGGCCGAGGTGGGTGCGGAGCCGGGTGACGTGGTCCGGACCAGGCTGTACGTGACCGACCGGCTGCACGCCGACGAGGTGGGCCGGGCGCACAACGCGGTCTTCGGAGCGGTCCGGCCGGCGGCCACCCTGGTGGTGGTGGCCGGTTTGTTGGACCCGGAGCACCTGGTCGAGGTGGAGTTGGAGGCGTACCTCGGCGATCGCTGAGGTGCGCCCGGCCGAGTCGGCCGCGAGCCGAGTCGGCCGCCAGGCAATTAAGTTGTGCACAACTTAATTGTGGACTACGGTTCAACGGTGACCGATGACCTGGTGCTGCGCCGGCAGGTGTGCTTCGCGCTCTACACCGCGTCGCGCGCGCTGACCGACGTCTACCGGCCGATCCTCGACGAGTTCGGGCTGACCTACCCGCAGTACCTGGTGCTGCTGGTGCTCTGGGAGCGTCCCGACGACGCCCGCACGGTGTCCGAGCTGGGCACCGAGCTGCGACTGGACTCCGGCACCCTCTCTCCGCTGCTCAAGCGGCTGGAGGGGGCGGGGCTGGTGGCCCGACGACGGTCGGCCAGCGACGAGCGGCGGGTCGAGGTGGGCCTCACCGAGCAGGGCCGCGCCCTGCGCCAACAGGTCGACCACGTCCCGATGTGCATCGCCCAGGCCACCGGGCTGGGCATCACCGAGCTGGTCGCGCTGCGCGACACCCTCAACCAGGTCACCGACACCATCCACCGACAGAAGGAGCAGTGACCCTCATGCAGGTTCTCTACACCGCGTCAGCGACCGCCAGCGGCGACGGGCGGGACGGCCACGTCGAGACCTCCGACGGCACCCTCGCGCTCGACCTGGCCGTGCCGAAGGAGATGGGTGGCGCCGGCGGCGCGGCCAACCCCGAGCAGCTCTTCGCCGCCGGCTACGCGGCCTGCTTCCACGGCGCGCTGCGGGTCGTGGCCCGTCGGGCCAAGGCCGACGTGACCGGCTCCGTGGTCGCCGCCGAGGTGGGCATCGGCCCGAACGGCAGCGGCAGCTTCGGGCTCACCGTGCAGCTCGTCGTCGACCTGCCCGCCGTGCCCCGCGAGGCCGCCGAGCAGCTGGTCGAGCAGGCCCACCAGGTCTGCCCCTACTCGAACGCCACCCGCGGCAACATCGACGTCACGCTGACCGTCCGCGAGACCCTGGCCGCCTGACCACCGGCTCCTCAGGCACCTCACCGCGGACGAGAGGACGACCACCCCCGTGACCAGCAACCGTGAGATCCACCTGGCCAGCCGCCCCGTGGGCTGGCCCACCGACGACAATTTCCGACTCGTCGAGACCGAGGTCCCGACGCCGGGCCCGGGCCAGATCGTGGTCCGCAACCAGTACATGTCCGTCGACCCGTACATGCGGGGACGGATGAACGACGTCAAGTCGTACGTCGCGCCGTTCGCACTCGACGCGCCGCTCGACGGCGCCGCTATCGGCGAGGTGGTGGCCAGCGAGGCGGCGGACATCGCCGTCGGGGCCACCGTCCTGCACGGGCTGGGCTGGCGCGAGTACGCAGTGCTCGACGCCACCGCCGCCCGGCCGGTCGACCCGAACGTCGCCCCGGTCAGCGCGTACCTGAGCGTGCTGGGCATGACCGGGCTGACCGCGTACGCCGGGCTGCTGGAGGTGGCCGCGATGAAGCCCGGCGAGACGGTGTTCGTCTCCGCCGCGGCCGGCGCGGTCGGCAGCCTGGTCGGCCAGATCGCCAAGCTCAAGGGTGCCGGTCGGGTCGTCGGCAGCGCCGGGTCGCCGGCCAAGGTCGAGCGGCTGCGGGCGCTGGGCTTCGACGCGGCCTTCGACTACCACGACGGGCCGATCCGTGACTCGCTGCGGGCGGCCGCCCCGGACGGTGTCGACGTCTACTTCGACAACGTCGGCGGTGACCACCTGGAAGCGGCGATCTCGGTCATGAACCTGCACGGCCGAGCGGCCATCTGCGGCATGATCGCGCAGTACAACGCCACCGAACCGCCGGCCGCCCCGCGCAACCTGGCGCTGGTCATCGGCAAGCGGCTCACCCTGCGTGGCTTCCTGGTCAACGACCACAACGACGTGCGTTCGGCGTTCGTCAGTGACGTCGCCGGCTGGCTGCGCGAGGGCACCCTGTCCTACGACGAGACGATCGTGGACGGCATCGAGAACGCCCCGTCGGCGTTCCTCGGCGTCCTGCGCGGCGACAACCTGGGCAAGATGCTCGTCCGCGTGTGACGCGCACCTCTCCCACGGCGGTCGACCCGATGGGGTCGACCGCCGTGCCGCGCGCGGAGGATAGGCTCGCGGCATGACCGTGGCGGTACGGGTGATCCCCTGTCTGGACGTGGACGCCGGACGGGTGGTCAAGGGCGTCAACTTCCTCGACCTACGCGACGCCGGTGACCCCGTGGAGTTGGCCGCCGCGTACGACCGGGCCGGCGCGGACGAGCTGACCTTCCTCGATGTCACCGCGTCGTCGAACGACCGGGGCACCATGCTCGACGTGGTGCGCCGCACCGCCGAGTCGGTGTTCATCCCGCTGACCGTCGGCGGTGGGGTGCGGCAGGTTGCCGACGTGGACACGCTGCTGCGCGCCGGTGCGGACAAGGTGGGCGTGAACACCGCCGCGATCGCCCGTCCGGAGCTGATCGCCGAGATCGCCGACCGGTTCGGCCGGCAGGTGCTCGTGCTCTCCCTCGACGTACGACGGGCCCCGAACGGCGTGACCCCCAGCGGCTTCGAGGTCACCACTCACGGCGGCCGACGTGGCACCGGGATGGACGCCGTACGGTGGGCGGCCCGGAGCGCCGAGTTGGGCGCGGGGGAGATCCTGCTCAACTCGATGGACGCCGACGGCACCAAGGCCGGCTTCGACCTGGAGTTGATCGCCGCGGTGCGCGCGGTGGTGGACGTGCCGGTGGTCGCCAGTGGCGGTGCCGGCGAGGTGGCCCACTTTCCGCCCGCGATCGGCGCCGGGGCGGACGCGGTGCTCGCCGCCAGTGTCTTCCACTTCGGCGAACTGACGGTGGCCGAGGTCAAGGACGCGCTGCGCGACAGCGGGCACCCGGTGCGCTGACCCGTCAGTGCCCGCCGGAGTGGCCCTCCGGGGACCGGCGGGGCGTCGGGATGGAGCGGACCGCGTACTCCTGGACGGCCGCCGCGTGGTCGGCCTCGTCCAGGTTCCATTCGGCGCTGCCGGGAGCATGCCGGCGGGTCAGCACGCCCTGCACCGTGTCCACCATGGTCGCCACACCCGCCCGTGGGCGGGTACGCCAGAGCTGCTCACCCTCGGCGGTGATCCGGAACCAACCGTCGGCGACGCTGACCAGCCCAGCCCCGACCAGCCGCTGGACCGCGGCCTCCACCTCGTGACGCTGTGGGATCGCGTGGTTGAGGTGGTCGGCGGTGGACAGCACGTCGGTCAGACGGACACCTTCCGGCCGCCGACTTGTCGCCGACCGACGGTGCCGGCCGGCGCCGCTCGCGATGACCAACGAAACGAAGATCCAGGCGTCCGTCCAGCGCCAACCGTTCTCCCCCATGAAGAGATGATGACGGCGCGCGTCCCGGAAGGGAACACCCACCCTCCATCCAGCACTGTGGAGCACCACGGCGTACCGGTTCGCGGACGGTCGGTGAGGGCTCAGCCGGTGGGGGCGGCCGGTGCGGCACTACCGGCCGTGGGCGTGGCGTCGTCGGCCGCGGCCTCGTCGACTGCGGTGTCGTCGGCTGCGGCGGCTTCGGGTACGGCGAACAGCGGGATGAAGAGCTGGGCCAACGGACCGATGGCCAGCGCGTACGCGACGGTGCCCAGGCCGACGGTGCCGCCGAGCAACCAGCCCAGCGCCAGCACGGTGACCTCGATGGCCGTTCGCACCAGCCGGATCGACCAGCCGGGCCGGCGGGCCACGAAGCCGGTCATCAGCCCGTCGCGTGGGCCCGGGCCCAACCGGGCGCCGAGGTACATGCCGGTGGCGGCCCCGTTCGCGACGATACCGGTGACCAGCAGCGCGATCTGGACACTGAGCGGGCCACCGGAGGGCAGCACCGCCAGAGTGGCATCCACGACCAGGCCGATCACCACGACGTTGCTGACCGTGCCGAGGCCTGGGCGCTGTCGCAGCGGGATCCAGAGCAGCAGCACCAGCGCGCCGACGCCGATGGTGACGGTGCCGAACGAGAGCCCCGTCAACTCGGAGAGGCCCTGGTGGAAGACGTCCCACGGGTCGAGGCCCAGGTCGGAGCGGACCATCAGGGCCATGCTGACGCCATAGAGGCCGAGCCCGAGGTAGAGCTGGACCAGCCGCCGAACCGGCCGGTGCCGCAGATTGCCAAGCAATGCCATGCATGCCACCCTAGGTGCCAATAATCGTCGCGGAAGAAGCCAATATCGGGAGAGTGGCCATGACGGGTCAGGTGCGCGGGGTCCAATTGGCTCGTCTGCTCGGGCAATGGCATGCCCTCCCGGGTCGCCGACGCAGCCCCGACTACGCGGCCCTGGCCGGCGCGGTGCGCGGTCTGCTCGCCGACGGCCGCCTGCCGCTGGGCGTCCGCCTACCCGCCGAGCGGGAGTTGGCCGAGGCGCTGCGGATCAGCCGGACCACCGTCACCGCCGCGTACCGGCACCTGCGCGAGACCGGGCACCTGGCCAGCCGTCGGGGCGCGGGCAGCTGGACGATGCTGCCCGGCAACCACCGTGTCGCCAGCACCGGCCTGTGGACCCCGTTGGACGACCGGGACATGATCGACCTCGGCGCCGCCGCACCGGCCGCCCCACCGCAACTGCTGGACGCGGCCCGCGCCGCCGCCGAGGACCTGCCCCGCTACCTGGGCGGAGCCGGATACCACCCGACCGGCATCATCGAGCTACGCGAGGCGGTGGCCGCCGGGTACACCGCCCGTGGGCTGCCCACGTCGGCCGACCAGATCATGGTCACCAGCGGCACCCAGCACGCCCTGGACCTGGTGCTGCGGCTCGCCCTGGCCCCGGGCGGCAGTGTGCTGGTCGAGTCCCCGACCTATCCCAACGCGCTCGCCGCGCTGGCCGGGCGACGGGCCAGGATCACCACCCACGGCTTGGCCGCCGACGCCGACGGCTGGGATTCCGACCTGCTGCTGGGCAGCCTCCGGCAGACCCGGCCCAAGCTGGCCTACCTGATTCCGGAGTTCCAGAACCCGACCGGGCACCTGATGCCCGCCGCCCTGCGGGAGCGGGTGGTGGCCGCCGCCCACGCGGTCGGCACCGACCTGGTCGTCGACGAGTCCTTCGTGGACCTGCCACTGGACGGCACCGAGCTGCCACCCCCGGTCGCCGTCTACGACCGGCACAGTCGCGTGATCAGCATCGGCGGGATGAGCAAGCCCTACTGGGGTGGTCTGCGGATCGGCTGGGTCCGCGCCGCCGCGCCGCAGGTGCAGCGGCTGGCCGCCGTCCGGGTCGGGGTGGACATGGCCAGCCCGGTGCTGGACCAACTGGTGGCGGTGCACCTGCTCGCCCACGCCGACGCGATCGTCACCGACCGCCGCGTCACGTTGGCCGCCCAACGCGACGCGCTGCTCGACGCGTTGGCACAGCGGTTGCCGGACTGGCGGGTCACCGTGCCCCGAGGTGGCGTGACGCTCTGGGCCGAGTTGGACGGGCCGGTCTCCAGCGCGCTGGCCCGGGCCGCCGAGGAGGTCGGCGTACGACTGGCCCCCGGCCCCCGGTTCGGCCTGGACGGCACCCTGGAGCGGTTCCTGCGGCTGCCGTTCACCCTGCCCGCCGCGGACCTGGTGGAGGCGGTGGGGCGGATCGCCGCGGTCCGTTACGACCTGGACCGGGCCGGCCGTCAACGGTGGCGGGAGCCGGCCGTCATCGCCTGAGCCGTGCCGGCGAAGGCCGACCCTCCGGCAGAACAGCGACGAAAAGCCGATGGCCCGGCACCCGGGCGGGCGCGGGGCCATCGGCGACTCGTCAGAGCTCGGCGAGGGTGCCGGCGTACATCTCCTCGATCTGTGCCGCGAAGTTGCTCTCCACACCACGTCGCTTGATCTTCAACGACGGGGTGATCTCGCCGTCCTCGATCGTCAGGTCGCGCGGCAGGATGGCCACCTTCTTGATGGTCTCCCAGCGGTTGAGCTTCGCGTTGAGCTGGGCGACGTACTCCTCGACCATCGTCCTTGCCTCCGGCGAGGCGACGATCTCGGCGTAGCTGCGGCCCTCCAGCGGGCCACCGGCCGCCCAACCCTGGATCGCGTCCGGGTCCAGCGTGACCAGCATCGTGCAGAAGTTGCGGGCCTGACCGACGACGACCGCCTGCGAGGTGTACGGGCAGATGGCCTTGAACATCCCCTCGATGTGCGACGGCGCGATGTACTTGCCGCCCGAGGTCTTGACCAGGTCCTTCTTGCGGTCGGTGATCCGCAGGTAGCCCTGCTCGTCGAGGCTGCCGATGTCGCCGGTGCGGAAGAAGCCGTCCTCGGTGAACGCGGCGGCGGTCTCCTCCGGCAGGTTGTGGTAGCCGCGCATCACCGGCCGACCACGCACCAGGATCTCCCCGTCGCTGTCGATCCGGCACTCCAGGTCACCCATCGCCTGGCCCACGGTGCCGATCCGCAGCCCCGACGGCGGGTTGACGAAGTTGCCGGCGCTGGTCTCGGTCAGGCCGTAGCCCTCGGAGATCGGCAGGTTCGCCGCGGCGAAGAAGGTGGCGATCTCCGGGCTGAGTGGCGCGGCGCCGGACACCAGCACCCGCATCCGGCCGCCCAGTCGGGCCTGGAGCTTGCTGAACACCAGCTTCTCGGCCAGCCCGTAACGCAGCTTGAGCCCGCCCGGCACCGGCTTGCCGGCCTGTTCCAGGGCCACCTTCTCCTTGCCGACCTGGACGCCCCAGGCGAAGATCTTCGCCTTCGCGCCGCCCGCGCCCTGGGCGGTGGTCACCGCCCGGTTGTAGACCTTCTCGAACACCCGGGGCGCACCGCACATCAGCGTCGGGCGGATCACCGACAGCAGGTCGACCAGCTTCTCCACCCGACCGTCGACGTAGGTGGGCAGGCCGACGTGGATGGCGCCGCAGAGCAGCGTCTTGCCGAACGAGTGGGCCAGCGGCAGCCACAGGTACTGCAGGTCGTCGTCGCGCAGCAGCCCGACCTCGGCCTGCGCCACGGCCTCCCAGCACCAGCCGCCGTGCAGCAGCTCGACGCCCTTGGGTCGGCCGGTCGTCCCGGAGGTGTAGATCAGGGTGGCCAGGTGCTCCGGGCCGATGCCGGCCACGAGCATGTCGATCAGATCCGGCTCGGCGGCGAGCGCGCGCGTGCCCCGCTCCTCCAGCTCGGCGAGGGTCAACTGCGGAATCGCGGCGGTCGGGTCGACGGTGCCGTCGAGGAGCACCACGTGGGTCAGCGCGGGCAGGGTGGCGCCGGCGATCTTCGCCGCCTGGGTCGGGTTTTCCGCGAAGAGCACCTTCGACCCGGAGTCCGCGATGATGTACGTCGCGTCGGCCGGCTCGGTGGTCGGGTAGACGGTCGTGGTCGCGCCGCCGGCACACATGATGCCGAGGTCGGCGATCACCCAGTCCAGCCGGGTGTTGGCGAGGATCGCGACCGGGTCCTCCTGGCCGACGCCCAGGCCGTGCAGGCCGGCGGCGACCGCCTTGGCGCGCTGGCCGACCTGCTCCCAGGTCAGCCAGGCAGGCCCCGCGTCGTCGGGGGTCGGGGACGCAAACGCGTTCCGGTCGGGGGTGGCCGCCACGCGCTTGAGGAACATGTCCGGGATGGAGCGGTACGGTACATCGAGAGCCATCGCTGTAGCCGCCTTCGGGGGTGGTGGCGTGACGGGCGTCACGTCATAATGGTTACCGAAGAGTATTGCCTGCCACCGTGCATCGGCTAGCCCTGGTGATCGTCTAGCCGTCCCAACCCGCCGACCGGTACGGCGGAATCAGGCGTATCGGTCAGCCACGACTGACCAGTCGTAGGTGGCCCGGACCCAGTTCCGGCGGGCGGCCAGCGCGAGGTGCACCTCGTCGTTCCCGCTGGACAGCAGCGCCTCCTCGGCGTCCAGGTACTCCGCCAGGCCCTGGTTGAACCGGTTCGCCGCGGCACGCAGCGCGGCCGGCTCGTCCGCGTCGCTGTCCTGGGCGATCACCGTCACCAGGTTGTGCGCGTCCGGGTCGGCCCGGCTCTCCTTGCCGTAGGAGAAGAGGTCGTTGCACCAGCAGACCAGGTCCACGGCCAGCAGATCCAGGGCGAGCAGCCCCGGGTTGGCGCGTTGGGCCGACCCCGGGGGGCGCGCCGAGGCCAGGTCGGTCAGCGTGAGGCAGGGATGTACGCCGCCGATGTGCCGGCGCAGTTGGACGTACTCCGCCACGTCGGGCACGCGCCGGCGCTCCCGGTTGGTCGCCTCCCAGAGCAACGCCAGCAGGTACTCCCGCATCTGGCTGACGAACCGCAGCAGCAGAGCCGCGTGGTCGTGCAGTCGGATCCGGCGGCACAGGTCGTGCAGCGCGTCACCGAGCGGCCCGACGGCGGGCGGTAGGACGTCCGGGTCGCCGTACCGGTCCAGCACGTCGAGCAGGGTGCTGATCGCCGGACCCAGCCGGACCGGGTCGGCGCCGAGGCCGTCCTCGTCGCACGCGTCGTCCATCACGAAGAGCCAACTGATCAGGTCGGTGAGCAGTCGTAGCCCGTCGATCGAACCGTCCGGGCAGGCGCGCCCGGACAGGCCGGCGGCGTCGGCTCGTTGCAGTCGGTGCACACGTTGGCTGGAATCGACCAGCCCGAACGTGCGCGCCCACTCCACGCTCTCGCTCGCCACCTGCTCCGTGGCGCCGTGGCGCCCCGTGGGAAACGGGGGCTCCCGCAGCGCCGAAATCGCGAAACTCCGCACAGTGCGCCCCCACTTCGTGCCGCCCGGCGCGGAGCGGCGCGGTGAAGCGTACGGGAGGAGGTATCTGCATGTTTCGCTGGGTGTGGGGAAGTCCACACCTTTTTCGTGTGCGTTTGTGCGCAGACGGTTACATGCCCAGGCTGGCGGTGCGAAGCCGTCGCGCGGCCTCCGTGGGACCATCCAGTTGGACCCGGGCCACCCGCTGGCGACCGGAGAGGAACAGCACGAGCTCCGCCGGAGGCCCGACCACCCGCAGCGGCTCGCCCCCTCGGCCGACGGACAGCTCACCGTGCCCGGGCGCCTGCACGTAGAGGTCCGCCGGGAAGCGGCGCAGGGCCAACCGCGCCATCGGGGCGGCCCGCTTCCAGAGCGCGCCCTGCAGACCGGCGGGCAGGTCACGCGGCTGCCATCCGGAGCCGGCCCGGCGGACGTCCTCGTGATGGATGAAGAACTCCATCAGGTTGGCCAGCTCGTCGGTCAGTGGATTGCTGATCGGGCTCCACAGCGGCGGACGACGTACCTGCGCCACCAGGTCGGGATAGGGCCGCGCGGCGAGGTGCCGGCGGACCCGCTCGGCGTAGCCGCGCAGCGGCGGCAGCACGAGCCCTCCGGCCGCGTCCGGACGACGCTCCCGGAGCACCAGGTGGGCGGCGAGGTCACGGGTCGCCCAGCCCTCGTTGATCGTCGGGGCGTCCGGCCCGAGGGCCAGGAGGAGATCGGCCAGCGCCTCGCGCTCGGCTTGGGCGTACCGCGGCATGGCCCGATCGTAGGCCCGCCGGCCCGCCGGCGCGCGACGGCGGCGGGCGGGGACGAAGCCCGCCGCCGCCGTCGTTCGCTACGTGATGGTCGACATATCCGGTCGGGGTCGGCGGTGCTGGCCCGGACCGGTAAGGATGAGGGAGATAATTGACGCTTACGGCGGGGGAGAGCGTGGCGAGCAGGACAAGTCGGGACGTGCTCAGTCGAGGGCTGGGCGTCCTGCGGCAGGCCATTCGCGAGCAGCCACGGATCTTCACCGTGGCGGTCGTCGGCAGCGTGCTCTTCGGCGGGATGATCATCATCAGCGCGCGGGTGGTCGGGACGGTCATCGGCGAGGTGGCGCTCCCGGCCATCGAACGCGGTGAGGTCGGCGTGGGCACGCTCGCGCTGGCCGCGACGGCGTTGTTCGGGATCAGCGTGCTGCGGGTGGCCGGCATCGTCGGTCGCCGGCTCGGGGCCGGCTACATGCAGTACCGCCTCCAGGCCTCCTACCGACGTCGGGTCACCCGCCGGTACCTGGAGCTGCCGCTGTCCTGGCACCACCGCAACTCCACCGGCACACTGCTGTCCAACGCCAACTCGGACGTGGAGGCGGCGTGGTACCCGATCGCGCCGCTGCCCTTCGCCGTCGGCACGCTCGTCATGCTGGTCGGCGCGATCGTGTCGCTCTTCGCCACCGACTGGGCGCTCGCACTGGTCGGCCTCGCGGTCTTTCCCGCGCTGTTCGCCCTCAACGTCGTCTACTCCCGCCGGATGGCGCCCCGGCAGGCTCGGGCCCAACGGCTGCGCGCCGAGGTCAGCGGCATCGCCCACGAGAGCTTCGACGGCGCCCTGGTGGTCAAGACGATGGGCCGCGAGGCGCAGGAGACCGCCCGGTTCGCCGGCCGCGCCGGCGAACTGCGCGACTCGTTGATCGCCGTCGGTCGGCTGCGCGGCATCTTCGACCCGCTGTTGGAGACCCTGCCCAGCCTCGGCACCCTCGCCGTGCTGGTGGTCGGGGCGTTCCGGCTGCGCCAGGGCGCGGTCAGCGTGACCGAGCTGGTCAGCGTGGCCTTCCTCTTCACCGTGCTGGCCTTCCCGGTGCGGGCCATCGGTTGGGTCCTGGCCGAGCTGCCGCGCAGCGTCGCCGGCTGGGACCGGGTCCGCCGGGTGCTCGACGCCACCGGCGAGATGCCGTACGGGCAGCGCGTGCTCGACCCGGCCGGCTCCGGCCCGGCCACCCTCACCTTCAGCGACGTGCACTTCTCCTACCCGCCGGCGGAGGCACACCAGCCCGGCGCGCAGGTCCTCGGCGAGGTCGGCTTCACCGTGCCGGCCGGTCGGACGGTGGCTCTGGTCGGGCCGACCGGCGCCGGCAAGTCCACCATCGCCTCGCTGGCCGTGCGCCTCGTCGACCCGGACACCGGCGTCGTCACCCTGGACGGGGTGGACGTGCGCGAGCTGACCGCCGCGTCGCTGGCCGGCACAGTGGCACTGGTCGCCCAGGTGCCGTTCGTCTTCGACGACACGGTGCGCGCCAACATCGCGCTGGACCGGCCCGGCATCGACGACGAGGCCGTCTGGGCGGCCCTGCGGCTCGCCGAGGCGGACGGCTTCGTCGCGGCGCTGCCCGACGGCCTGGACACCATGGTCGGCGAGCGGGGCACCTCGCTCTCCGGCGGGCAGCGGCAGCGTCTCACCCTGGCCCGCGCTCTGGCCGGTCGCCCGCGCCTGCTGGTGCTCGACGACGCGACGAGCGCGGTGGACCCGCGGGTGGAGGCGGCCATCCTGGCCGGGCTGCGGTCCTCGACGGCCGAGCCGGGTGTGCCGGTAGCGTCGATCCTGGTGGTGGCGTACCGACGGGCCACCATCGCGCTCGCCGACGAGGTCATCTACGTGGAGCAGGGGCGGGTGGTTGCCCGGGGCACGCACAACGAGTTGCTGGCCACCGTGCCCGGCTACGTCGACCTGGTGACGGCGTACGAGCAGGCCGAGGTCGAACGCGCACAGGAGAGTCCGTACGGCGACGATGTCGCGCCGCTGCCCTCGGGCCTGGAAATCGAGGTGGACCGGTGAGCGCGAGGAGTGCAGCGAAGCGGAGCCCCGCAGTCGCGAACGAAAGGCCGGTTCGGTGAGCGCGAGGAGTGCAGCGAAGCGGAGCCCCGCAGTCGCGAACGAAAGGCCGGTTCGGTGACGACTTCTACGGAGGCGGGCGGCACGCGGGAGGAGACGACCTGGCAGACCCTGCGTCGAGGTCTGGCGCTGTCGCCGGAGCTGCGGACCGGTCTGGCCGGCACGTTGGCCCTCGCGTTGGTCTACATGGTCGGTCGGGTGGCCGTGCCGGTCGCCGTCCAGCAGGGCATCGACCGCGGCATCGTCGGCGGTCTGAATCTGGGCGTGCTCTGGTCGGTCGTGGGGATCACCGCGGCGATCCTGGCGATCACGACGGTCTGCGGTTACCTGATGATGCGCCGGTTGTTCACGGTGAGCGAGACGGCGTTGGCGAACGTACGGACGCGAGCGTTCCGGCACGTGCACGACCTGTCGATGTTGCACCAGCAGTCGGAACGGCGCGGGTCGTTGGTGTCGCGGGTGACCAGTGACGTCGACCAGATCACCCAGTTCCTCCAGTGGGGTGGTGTGATCCTGCTGGTCAACCTTGGTCAGCTGGTGGTCACGACCGCCGTGATGCTGGCGTACTCCTGGCAGTTGACTCTTGTGGTGTTGGCCGCGTTCCTGCCGGCGGTGTTCGTGATCCGGCAGTTGCAGCGCCGGCTCGCGACGGCGTACGCGACGGTGCGGCAGCGCACCGGCACGTTGCTCGGTGCGATCGGCGAGAGCGTGGTGGGTGCGCCGGTGATCCGGGCGTACGGCATAGCGGGGCGCACCGAGCGGCGGTTGGACGAGGCGATCGACGGGCAGCGGGTGGCGCAGCAGCGGGCGATCCGGATCAGCATCGTGGGCAGTTCGGTGGGTGAGCTGGCGGCGGGGCTGGCGTTGGCCGGTGTGGTGGTGCTCGGCGTGGCGCTGGGGGTGGGCGGCACGTTGTCGATCGGTCAGTTGACGGCGTTCCTGTTCCTGGTGACGCTCTTCATCCAGCCGGTGCAGATCGCCACCGAGGTTCTCAACGAGGCGCAGAACGCGATTGCGGGCTGGCGTCGGGTGCTGGACGTGTTGGATGTCGCCCCGGATGTGGCGGACCCGGGGGAGCAGGGGCGGGAGTTGCCGGGTGGGCCGTTGGACATCCGTTTCGCGGGTGTGCGGTTCGCCTATCCGGGTGGTCCGCCGGTGCTGCACGACATCGATCTGGAGATCCCGGCCAAGAGTCGGGTGGCGGTGGTCGGCGAGACGGGCAGCGGCAAGACCACGTTCGCGAAGTTGTTGACCCGGCTGATGGACCCGTCGGCCGGGGCGGTGCTGTTGTCCGGTGTGCCGCTGGCGGAGGTGCGGTTCGACTCGCTGCGGTCCCGGGTGGTGATGGTGCCGCAGGACGGGTTCCTGTTCGACGCGACGGTGGGGGACAACGTCCGGTTCGCCCGGCCGGAGCTGACCGACGAGCAGTTGGGTGTCGCCTTCACGGAGCTGGGCCTGTCGGACTGGTTGGAGGGTCTGCCGGCGGGCCTGGACACGCCGGTCGGTGAGCGGGGTGAGGCGCTCAGCGTCGGGGAGCGGCAGTTGGTCGCGTTGGCCCGCGCGTACGTGGCCGATCCGGACCTGTTGGTGCTGGACGAGGCGACCAGCGCTGTGGATCCGGCGACCGAGGTGCGGTTGCAGCGCACCCTCGACGCGGTCACCCGGGGGCGGACCACTCTCGCCATCGCTCACCGGCTCTCCACCGCGCAGGCGGCCGACGAGGTGATCGTGGTGGATCGGGGTCGGGTGGTGCAGCGGGGTCCGCACGACGAGCTGGTGCGTGATGCCGACTCGGTCTACGGCCTGCTCTACGCCTCCTGGCTGGAGCAGACCCGGTGACGTGGTGTTCCGGTGTGGTGGACGCCGGAGGTCAGGTGCTCTAAGCTCCGGCTTAGGTAAGCCTAACCTTCGAAGGAGGTCGCGCCCATGCGGCCCAACCCCGCCGAGATCGTCCGTACCCTCGTCGCCGGCCGCCTGCCCGGTCTCGTCCACCTGGCCCACCGGCCCGGCCCGCACCACGCCCGGCATGTGACGGACCCGGACGGACGGGTGCTGCTGCTGGTGCCGGTGGCCAGTCACCTGGCCGCCTCCCTGCAACCGGGCGCCGGGGGCGACGACGTGGCGGTGGTCCTCGACGTGCTCGACCTGCCGCCGGCCGCCGGCGCACCCGGTCTGGGTCGGGCGTGGGTGTCCGGTTGGGCGGCCGAGCTGCACGGCGACGAGGCCCGCCACGCGGCTGTCGACTTCGCGGCGGTGGAGCCGACCGGTGACCTCCTCGACCTGGGCACCCGCTTCCGGCTGTTCCGCTTCGAGGTGGTCGAGGTCCGCTGGGAGCGGGCCGGCGTCGTGCGCCGGGTCGACCCGGTGGAGTACGCCGAGGCGGAGCCGGACCCGGTGCACCCGGTCGAGGCACGGCTGCTGGCCGACCTCGCCGCGGACGACAGCGCGCGGGTCACCGAGTACCTGCGTCGACAGCTCGGGTTGACCGAGCAGGCCCCGGACGGGGCGCCCCGGGTGGTGCGCATCGACCGCTACGGGCTGGTGGTCGCCCTCGGCCGGCCGGGGGCCCGGCGTCGGGTCCGGTTGGCCTTCCCGGGCCCGGTGGCCGATCCGGCCGACCTGCCGAGGCTGCTGCCGCCGTTGCGGCTCCCGGCCGGTGCCCGCCCGCCGCGCTGACCGGGCTGTCGTACCCGCCTGCCGCGCTGACCCGGGCGCGTCGGCGCGCGTTCGGCCTTGATCCACTCGGGTTCGCCGATGTGGGGGTGTCCCTGGCACTCGGATACCGCGAGTTCGCCGAACCGGAGTGGATCACGGTGGCGGGGACGTCGCAGGCCAGGAGGGTCGGGAAAGTGCTCGGCTCTCAGGCCGGCAGCGGCCCGGTGAGGTAGCGCTGGATCGTCGGGCCGACCGCCGCGACCAGGGTCTCCGGGGCCGCCGACGCGACCGGCTCCAGGCGCACCACGTACCGCATCATCGCCAGGCCGATCATCTGGGTGGCCACCAGCGAACCGCGCAGCGGCAGTTGGGCCGGGTCGACGTCGAGATGTTCGAGCACCCGGCGCAGGATCTGGGTGGTGACGAACTCGCGCAGCAGCCGGGCGGTCCACTCGTTGCTCACCGCGGAACGCAGCAGCGCCTGTGCGGCGGTGCCGGCGGGCGAGTCCCAGACGCCGAGGAAGGTGCGCACCAGGCGCTCACCGGCGCCGTCGGGGTCACCGGCGAGCACCGTCGGCACCACTTGGGCGGGGTCGACCGGGATGTTCATCGCGGTGAGGAAGAGCTGGTCCTTGCTGCCGAAGTAGTGGTGCACCAGGGCGGGGTCGACACCTGCCGTGCCGGCGATGGCGCGGATGGACGCGGAGTCGAAGCCACGCTCCGCGAACGTCGTGCGCGCGGCGTCGAGGATCGCCTCCCGGGTGTCCGGGTTGCCGGGTCGCCGGCCAGTTCGCCGCGTCATCGCCGCCCTTCGTTCGTCCACGTGGGCAGCCGTGGGCCGGTCGACCCACGGCTGCCGCAGCCTCAGCCGCTGCGTCGGCGCAGGGTGGCCGCCGCGAGCACCAGCGCCAGCACCACCGCCCCGAGCACCACCGCCACGTCCCGCCACATCCGGCCGGTCGGCTCGGCGTGGGCGCCGACCTCCTGCAATGCCTCGATGGCGTACGACAGGGGGAAGGCGTCACTGAGCGCCTGGAGCCAGCCGGCCATCTGGTCGCGGGCCACGAACAGCCCGCAGAGCAGCAGTTGGGGGATCACCACGACTGGCAGGAACTGTACTGCCTGGAACTCGGTGCGCGCGAAGGCGCTGCACAGCAGGCCGAGCGCGACGCCGAGCACGGCGTCGACGACCGCGATCCCGATCACCAGCCCCATGCTGCCGGCGGTCTCCAGACCGAAGATCCAGTACGCCACACCGGCGGCGACGACGGCCTGTACGGCGGCGGCCAGCCCGAACGCGATGCCGTACCCGAAGAGCAGGTCGAGCTTGCCCAGCGGTGTGGTGAGCAGCCGCTCCAACGTGCCGGAGGTCCGTTCCCGGAGCATGGCGATGCTGGTCACCAGGAACATGATCACGAAGGGGAAGATGCCCAACATCACCAGCGCGATCCGGTCGAACGTCGTCGGTTGGCCGGGCGGGGTCGGCTGGTCGGCGTACATGAAGTAGACCAGGGTGAGCAGGGCCGCCGGCACCACGACGAGCAGTGCGATGGTGCGCCGGTCGTGCCGGAGCTGGCGCAGGATGCGACCGGTGGTGGCCGCCAGGATCCGCGGGGTCACGACCGCTCCCGTCCGTTCGTCGCGTCCATGGTGGCCGGACCCGCCTCGCCGGCCCGGATCAGGCGCAGGAACGCCTCGTCGAGGTCGTCCACGCCGGCGGTGGCGCGGACGGCGGCCGGGCTGTCGTCGGCGATCAGCCGCCCCTGGCGGATCAGCAGAAGCCGGTCGCAGCGGGCCGCCTCGTCCATGACGTGGCTCGACACCAACAGGGTGGTGCCGGCGGCGGCCATCGCGTGGAAACGGGCCCACAGATCGGCGCGCAGCACCGGGTCCTGACCGACTGTCGGCTCGTCGAGGATGACCAACTCCGGTTCTCCGACCAGCGCGCAGGCCAGGGAGGCGCGGCTGCGTTGACCACCGGAGAGGGTGGCGACCAGCTGACCGGCCGCCGAGGCGAGCCCGACATCGCTGATCGCCTGGTCGGCCTCGGCCCGACCCCGGCCGTACAGGGCCGCGAAGTAACGGGCGTTCTCCCGCACGGTCAGGTCGGCGTAGACGCTCGGTGCCTGGGTCAGGTAGCCGACCCGGTGTCGCAGCGTCGGGGCGCCCGCCGGTCGTCCGAGGACGGTGATCGTCCCGCCGCTGACCAGCTGCACCCCGACCACCGCGCGCATGAACGTGGTCTTTCCGCTGCCGCTGGGGCCGAGCAGACCCGTGACGGCGCCGCGCGGGACGCGGCAGCTGATGCCGTCCAGCACACGCCGCCCGCCCCGGTCGACGACCAGGTCCCGGACGGCTATCGCGTCGTCCATCCCGCACCTCCAAGGAAACTCATCAACTGTTGAACTCAACGCTAGATGAATTACCGATCCCGACGCAACGCGTCCGCGCCGCCCCGTCGTCGCACGAAGCATGAGAACGGGCAGTAGGCTCCGGACCGGACACTGAGTCCGCCAACGGGCATTGCGCGCTGATCGGGCGTACGGCACGATGGCGCGGTGGGTCACCCTCCGTTACCGGACAGCGGTTTTCTTGAGGACTGGGCCGCGCGGTTGCGGCAGGCCGCCGAGCGGCCGGTCGTGGGCATCCTGCTGCGCGGCAGTCACGCCCGCCGCGCCGCCACCGCACACAGCGACGTCGACCTCGACGTGCTGGTCGGCGGCGCCCCGTACGCCGCCCGGCAGGCGTACCTGGCCGAAACCGCAGGTCGGGTCACCCACGTCTCGGTGGCCGCCCGGGACGTCCGCTCCTGGGTGCACCGACTCGGGGAACCGGCCGACTGGGCGTTCGGGCTGCCGGTCACCACACCGGCGAGACTGCTCTGGGCCGACCCGCACTGGCGGCCCCGGATCGATCTGCCGGTGCTCTGCCAGCCCGCCGAGCCACCCCGACTCGAGGAACTGATCGCCACGCTGGGTAAGGCCGCCGCCGCGCGGGCCGTCAACGACCGCCTCGGCGTCCGGCTCGCCGTCGCCGACCTGGCCCGCCTCTGCCCGTCGGTGCTGCGCCCGGCCAACCCCTCGGTGCGGGTCCACTCCCGCCGGGCGGCCTTCGCTGCGGCCCTGGAACTGCCGGTGGCCCCACCCGGATACCGTGCCGACATGCTGCTCTGCCTTGGACTGCGTCCGGGCGCCACCAGCGCACTGTGGGCCGCCGCCGTACGGCTGGTCGCCGGCACGCTGCCGTTGATCCGGCCGTACGCCGAGGAGATCGCCGACACCGCCGGCGCGGACCTGGCGGCCGCCCTGGTCGACGGCCGGCTGGACCGCTACGTCGCCCAGCTGGCCCGACCCGTCGGGCCCCCGCCGCCGCCTGGGCGGGAGCGGTCGTCGGTACCCGCGCCGCGTGCGGGACAATTGGTCACTGTGCCCGTACCTGACGCGCCGACGACCGGCGTCCCCAGCGATCCCAGCGGCCCGGTGACGTCCGAGCCCGCTCGCCCGTCCCGGCTCGACCCGGCCATCGCGGCCCGGCTGCGCCGCAGCGCCGACGGTCTGGTCGCCGCCGTGGTCCGTGCGCACGACTCCGGCGAGGTGCTGATGGTCGCCTGGATGGACGACGAGGCGTTGCACCGCACCCTCACCACCGGTCGCGCGACCTACTGGTCGCGCAGCCGCCGCGAGTACTGGGTCAAGGGGGCCACCTCCGGGCACCACCAGTACGTCCGCTCGGTCGCCCTGGACTGCGACGGGGACGCGCTGCTGGTGAGCGTTGACCAGGTCGGCGCCGCCTGCCACACCGGGCACCGGACCTGCTTCTTCACCGAGCTGCCCGTAACCACCCAGGCCCAGCCGTGACCGACGGCACGGTCACCCCGGACCTGGCCACCTTCACCGAGTTGGCGGCCCGCTGGCGGGTCGTGCCGGTCACCCGGCGGTTGCTGGCCGACGCGGAGACCCCGGTGGGCGTCTACCGGAAGCTGGCCGGGGGACCGGGCACGTTCCTGTTGGAGTCCGCCGAGCAGGGCGTCGGGTCGGCCGGCATGGCCTGGTCGCGCTATTCCTTCATCGGCGTACGCAGCAGCGCGACCCTCGTCGAGCGGGACGGCGTGGCGACCTGGCTCGGCCAGCCGCCGGCGGGGCTGCCCACCGAGGGTGACCCGGTGCGGGTGCTGCGGGAGACCGTTGCGGCGCTGGCCGGCCCGGTCGGGGATCCCTCCGCCGGGCTGCCGCCGCTGACCGGGGGCATGGTCGGCTACCTGGGCTACGACCTGATCCGCCGTTTCGAGCGGTTGCCCGAGCTGACCGACAACGACCTGGGTGTGCCGGAGCTGGGCATGATGCTCGCCACCGACCTGGTGGTGCTCGACCACTACGACGGTTCGGCGATCCTGGTCGCCAACGCGGTGCTGCCACCGTCGGACGCCCCGGACCGCGCCCCGCAGGTCACCGCCGCGTACCACCACGCGGTGGGCCGACTGGACGCGATGACCACCGCGCTGTCCCGGCCCATCCCGCCGATGATCTCCACGGTCGAGCGTCCTGCGGTCGGGGAGGTGCTCTGCCGTACGCCCGCCGACGGGTACCCGAAGGCGGTGGAGTCGGCCAAGGAGGCGATCCGGGCCGGTGAGTGCTTCCAGATCGTGCTCTCCCAGCGGTTCGAGCGGCCGATCCACGCCGACCCGTTGGACGTGTACCGGGTGCTGCGCACCAGCAACCCGAGCCCGTACATGTACCTGCTGCGCTTCGACGGGTTCGACATCGTCGGCTCGTCACCGGAGGCGCACCTGAAGGTCACCGCCGCCGAGGACGGGCGACGGAGGGCGCTGCTGCACCCGATCGCCGGCACCCGACCGCGTGGCGGGACCCCCGCCGCCGACGCCGCGCTCGCCGCCGAACTGCTCGCCGACCCGAAGGAACGGGCCGAGCACGTGATGCTCGTCGACCTGGGTCGCAACGACCTGGGCCGGGTCTGTCAGCCGGGCACCGTGGAGGTGCCCGAGTTCGCCACCATCGAGCGGTACAGCCACGTCATGCACATCGTCTCCACTGTCACCGGCACGCTGCGTGACGATCAGACGGCCTTCAACGCGCTCGCCGCGACCTTCCCGGCGGGCACCCTCTCCGGCGCACCGAAGGTGCGGGCCATGGAGATCATCGAGGAGCTGGAGCCGGTCCGTCGTGGTCTCTACGGGGGCACTGTCGGCTACTTCGGCTTCGGCGGTGACCTGGACATGGCGATCGCCATCCGGACCGCGCTCATCCGCGACGGCCGCGCCTACGTGCAGGCCGGTGCGGGGGTGGTCGCCGACTCGGACCCGGCCGCCGAGGACCAGGAGACGCGGAACAAGGCCGCCGCGGTGCTGGCGGCGATCGCGGCCGCCGAAACACTGAGGCCGGCTCGGTGAGCGCGAGGAGTGCAGCGGAGCGGAGCCCCGCAGTCGCGAACGAAAGGCCAGTTCAGTGAGCGTCAGCCAGCGGTCCGCGGTGGGGCGGCGCGAGTTGACGTACGCCGTCCTGCTCTGTCTGGCCGGCGCGGGTCTGGCGCTGTGGGCTGCGACGCGGAGCTGGTCGGTCGAGGTGACGGTGCGCCCGGCGCCGCTGCCGCCGGTGCGGGACACCCGCAGCGGCGCGGGCCTGCTGCCGTGGCTGCCGGCGCTGGCCGTGGTGGCGTTGGCGGGTGGTGGTGCGGTGCTGGCCACCCGGGGCCGGGTGCGGCGGGCGCTCGGCGGGCTGCTCGGCGTGCTGGGTCTGGCGGTGGCGGCCGGTGGCGGCTACGGGCTGGTCGCCGACGTGGGTGGCTCGGTGAGCCGGCAGTGGCCGGCGCTGTGCCTGCTCGGCGGGTTGTCGGCTGCCGCTGGTGGCTGGTGGACGGCGGTGCGGGGCGGCGGTTGGCCGGCGATGGGCGCTCGGTACGAACGGCCGGCGCGCTCCGGCCCGGAGACCGCGTCGGCGCCGGCCGGCCCGGAGGGTTCGTCGACGCCGCTGGCCGGGCGGCGGACGACGGAGGCGTGGGACGCTCTGGACCGGGGTGAGGACCCGACCGCCGACTGAGGCCGCGACGGGCGGGGTGTCAGCCGACCGGCTGACGCTCGCGCTGTGCGCGGCGGCTGGCGGCGCGGGCGGCGGTCAGCTCGGCCACCAGGCGGTTCAGCTCGGCGCGTTGGTCGGCGCGAGCCCGGTCGGCGCAGACGGCCTCCCAGGCGTTGCCGCGTGCGGTCCGCATCCGTCCTTCGCCGACCACTGCGCGCTCGACGGTGTGCACCACGCCGACGGCGAGCGACGCCACTGTCCGTGAGATGGTGGTCAACCCGCTGGTCGGCTGCGGCTCGGACATGCTCATGGTCACCTCGCACGAGGAGTTGCGACGGTCGGGCAGGCGCGCCATTGAGTCTGCCCGAGGACGATGCTCGTCGGCCGAGGTTTCGCCGCTGTGACCGCCCGGTCAACTGTCGCGCCCGGGCCGTGACCAGGGCCGTCCGTCCGACCTTGAGCTTGCTCACAACATCGACCGACGTTGTTGCCGTCGCGCGCCGGCCGGCGACTGGTGGCATGATCGATGGATCGGCCCGGTCCGACCGTGGCCGTCGGGCCTCGCACCGTGTGACGGCGGTCGATACCGGAGGTGGCGCTGCGTGACACACCGTTCACGGCAAGTCGGCCATTATGCCGCAGCCCTTTTCGTGAGCAGCGCCATACCCCCGGCATTCGGCGTCGGTCGGCTGCCCCTAGCATCGGCCCATGACGCCCGGAGAGGGGAGTCCGTTGGTGACTGCTGAGCATGCGCACGCGGAGGGGGACGACGCCGGTCAGGCAGCGTCCGTAAGCGTGCTCGACGAGATTCTGGCCGGCGTACGTGAGGACGTCGCCCGACGCCAGGAGCAGGTTCCGCTGGAGCGGATCCGTGAACTGGCGGCGGCAGCGCCGCCGCCGCTGGACGCGTACGCGGCACTGCGCAAGCCTGGCGTGGCCGTGATCGCCGAGGTGAAGCGTTCGTCGCCGTCCAAGGGTCGGCTGGCCGAGATCGCCGATCCGGCCGATCTCGCCGTCGACTACGCGGCCGGTGGCGCTCGGGCGATCAGTGTGCTGACCGAGGGGCGCTGGTTCGGCGGTTCGCTGGACGACCTGGCGGCCGTCCGCGCCGCCGTGACCGTACCGGTGCTGCGTAAGGACTTCGTGGTCTCCAGCTACCAGGTGCACGAGGCGCGTGCGCACGGCGCGGACCTGGTCCTGCTGATCGTCGCCGCGCTCGAGCAGAACGTGCTGATGGGCCTGCTGGAGCGGATCGAGTCGCTGGGCATGACAGCTCTCGTCGAGGTGCACGACGAGGAAGAGGCCGACCGGGCTCTGGAGGCCGGCGCGCAGGTGATCGGGGTCAACGCCCGTGACCTGCGTACCCTTGAGGTCGACCGGTCGGTGTTCGAGCGGATCGCGCCCGGCCTGCCCAGCAGCGTCGTCAAGATCGCGGAGTCCGGTGTTCGCGGCCCGCACGACCTGATCCGGTACGCGTCCGCGGGCGCCGACGCGGTGCTCGTCGGCGAGGGTCTGGTTACCCAGAAGAGCCCCCGCGAGGCGGTCGCCGAGTTGGTCAACGCGGGCAACCACCCCGCGACGCCCCGGCCGGTGCGCTGACCCCGCACCGACGTGACGCCCCACCGAGAGGATTTCCGATGAGCGCCGACGCGCTGGCCCCGGTGGCCGGCCCGCAGCCCGACTCCGCCGGCCACTTCGGCCGCTTCGGCGGTCGGTTCGTTCCCGAGGCCCTGGTGGCCGCGTTGGACGAGCTCGACGGGGCCTGGCGCGCCGCGATGGCGGACGAGTCCTTCCGGGCGGAGTTCGGGGCACTGCTGCGCGACTACGCCGGCACCCCGTCGCTGCTCTACGAGGCCCGGCGTTTCTCCGCGAAGGTCGGGGCGCGGGTGCTGCTCAAGCGCGAGGACCTCAACCACACCGGCGCGCACAAGGTGCGCAACGTGCTCGGCCAGGCCCTGCTGACCAAGCGGATGGGCAAGACCCGGGTGATCGCGGAGACCGGCGCCGGCCAGCACGGTGTGGCCACCGCGACCGCCGCCGCCCTGTTCGACCTGGAGTGCGTGGTCTACATGGGCCAGGTCGACACCGAGCGGCAGGCGCTGAACGTGGCCCGGATGCGCATGCTCGGCGCCACCGTCGTGCCGGTGACCAACGGCTCGCGCACGCTCAAGGACGCGATGAACGAGGCGATGCGGGACTGGGTGGCCAACGTCGACGAGACGCACTACCTGATCGGCACCGCCGCCGGCCCGCACCCGTTCCCGGCGATGGTCCGCGACTTCGTGCGGGGCATCGGTGACGAGGCCCGCCAGCAGTGCCTCGACCTCACCGGCGCGCTGCCGGACGCGGTGACCGCCTGTGTCGGTGGTGGGTCCAACGCGTTGGGCATCTTCCACGCCTTCGTCGGCGACGACGACGTGCGGCTGTACGGCTTCGAGGCCGGCGGCGACGGGGTGGCCACCGGCCGGCACGCGGCGAGCATCACCGGCGGTTCGGCCGGTGTGCTGCACGGCACCCGGACGTACGTGCTGCAGGACGCCGACGGGCAGACCCTGGAGTCGCATTCGATCTCCGCCGGTCTGGACTACCCGGGCGTCGGGCCCGAGCACGCCTGGCTGCACGACACCGGCCGGGCGAACTACCTGCCGGTCACCGACGACGAGGCGATGGCAGCGTTCGAGCTGCTCTGCCGCACCGAGGGGATCATCCCGGCGATCGAGAGCGCGCACGCGCTCGCGGGCACCGTCGCGTTGGCCCCGAAGCTCGCCGCCGAGCTGGGCCGGGAGCCCACCATCGTGGTGAACCTCTCCGGCCGGGGCGACAAGGACGTGCACACCGCCGGGGACTACTTCGGCATCCTCGACAAGGAGCGCTGAGGTGAGTCGCATCGGAGTGGCCTTCGACAAGGCCCGGGCCGACGGGCGGGCACTGCTGGTCGGCTGCATGCCGGCCGGTTTCCCGAGCGTCGAGGGCAGCATCGCCGCGATGATCGCCATGGTCGAGGCCGGGGTCGACGTCATCGAGGTGGAGATTCCCTACTCCGACCCGGTGATGGACGGGCCGGTGATCCAGAAGGCCAGCGACATCGCCCTGGCCGGTGGCGTCCGCACCGCCGACACGATGCGCATCATCGAGGCGGTGGCGGCCACCGGCGCGCCGGTGGTCACCATGACCTACTGGAACCCGGTCGAGCGGTACGGCGTGGACGTGTTCGCCCGTGACCTCGCCTCCGCCGGGGGCACCGGTCTGATCACCCCTGACCTGATCCCCGACGAGGCCGACGAGTGGCTCGCGGCCTCGGACGCACACGGGCTGGACCGCACGTTCCTGGTCTCGCCGTCGTCCACCGACGCTCGACTGGCGATGACGGTGGAGCACTGCCGTGGCTTCGTCTACGCGACCGCCGTCATGGGTGTGACGGGAGCCCGGGCGAGCACCTCGGACGCTGCTCCGACGCTGGTCTCCCGGGTCCGGGCGGTCACCGACCTGCCGGTCGGCGTCGGTCTGGGCGTGGGCACCGGCGCGCAGGCCGGCACGGTCGCCGGGTACGCCGACGGGGTCATCGTCGGCAGCGCCCTGGTCCGGTGCGTACTCGACGCGCCCACCGAGGCCGACGGGCTGGCCGCGCTGCGTACCCTCAGCGCCGAACTCGCCGAGGGCGTCCGCACCCCCACCCGCTGAGCGGTCCGCCGGTCTTCGTGCGCTCGGACCTGCACACTCGCGCCGGGACGCCTTCCGCCGCGCCGCGCACCTGGGCCATGTGTGTCTGTCGAGCGGTATACCTGTGAGTCATAGTTATGACTCACAGGTATACCGCTCAATGGCAGACGCCCGGCCGGGTGCGGCCGGTGATCACGCGAGCGGACCCCGGGATCGTCGGGTGCGGGGAAGGGGATCGTCCGCAGCTTCGCCGCGTTGCTCCGGCGGCTGTCCCGTCCCTGACCGTCCGCCCTGGTCGGCTGCCGGTTGACCCCGGTGCCCGGGGAGAGTCGCCGAGGGCGGCGGGGCATCCACGGTGTCGGGCACGCAGGCGACATCGTGGAGTACGCCGGAGCGGCCCGCACGGGCGTCGGTGACGGCGGCCCGGGTGAGTGGCGTGACGGCCTCGGGGAGCGCGTCGGGATAGTGCCAGGACAGCCGGCAGCCCGGCGGTGGATCGGCGGCCGGCCGGACCCCCGCGGCGCGGGCCCGGAACACGTGCACGAGGACGTCGGGCAGCGGCCCGACGCGGCCGGCCGTAGCCTCCCCCGGCGGGCCGGTCAGGTGGTAGACGCCGATCAGGTCGACCAGGTCGATGTTCCAGCCGGTCTCCGCCCTGATGTCCCGCAGGGCTGCCCGCACCGGACTCTCCGCCGGCCGTAGGCGCCCGCCGGGAAGCGCGTAGCGGCGCTCGCCCCGACCCTGTCGACAGAGCAGCACCCGGCCGGTGTCGTCGGTGACGACCGCGGCGACCGCCCAGGTGAGCGCGCTCATGGACAAAGAGCGTACGGGGGTGCAAACCAGAAGTCACCGAGTTGCCGGCTCCGGCGGCCCGGGGTGCCGCTGCGGGGGTGTGCAGCGGTAGCGTGTGCATCCGTGACCCTCGCCTCGCTGTCCCCCCAGGCGGCCCTGCCCAGCCCCAGCACCGCGGTCTGGCAGCTCGGGCCGGTGCCGATCCGGGCCTACGCGCTCTGCATCATCGCCGGCATCGTGCTGGCCTGTTGGGTGACGGAGCGCCGGCTGCGGCAGCGCGGCGTCGCGCCGGGCGCGGTGCTCGACATCGCCGTCTGGGCGGTGCCCGCGGGCATCATCGGTGCCCGGATCTACCACGTGATCACCTCGCCGGAGAAATACTTCGGCGCCGGTGGCGACCCGATGAAGGCGTTCGCCATCTGGGAGGGCGGTCTCGGCATCTGGGGCGCTGTCGCCGGTGGCGCGGTCGGGGCGTGGATCGCGGCCCGACAGCTCGGCATCCCGTTCGGAGTGGTGGCCGACGCGCTGGCGCCCGGGCTGCCGCTGGCCCAGGCGGTCGGCCGGCTCGGCAACTGGTTCAACAACGAGCTGTTCGGCGCCCGCACCACACTGCCGTGGGGCCTGGAGATCCACCGGATGGACCCGGACAATCCGGGGCACGCCCTGCGCGACGACGCCGGGCAGCCCATCCTCGAACCGGGCCTCTACCAGCCGACCTTCCTCTACGAGCTGCTGTGGAACCTCGGCGTCGTCGCCCTGGTCCTCCTCCTCGACCGCCGGCTCAAGCTGGGTCGGGGCCGGGCCTTCGCGCTCTACGTGATGGGCTACACCGCCGGCCGGTTCTGGATCGAGCTCATGCGCACCGACGAGGCCAACCAGATCCTCGGCGTCCGGCTCAACGTCTGGACCGCCGCCCTGGTCTTCCTCGGCGGGTTGATCTACTTCGTGCGCGTACGCGGCCCGCAGGAGTTCCTGATCCCGCTCGGCGCGACGACGTCGCCGACCCCGCCGCCCGCGTCCGACCTGTCCCAGGTGGACCTGTCGGAGCGGGAGACCCCGACGCGGACGGCCGCGCCGGAGGGCTACCGGGTGGTCAGCGAGGAGCAGTACGCCGCCTGGCAGGAAACCGGCGTCGTGCCGCCGGAGCCCGCTGGCGACGAGGCCGCCGGACCCGGCACCGACGAGCCCGGCGCTGACGAGCCCCGCACCGGCGACACGGTCGTGGGCGGCACGTCGCCCGACGACGACCTGGCGGACGATCCGTCGGCCGACCGGGCTGACGTCGCAGGCGCCCGGCCCGCCGACCGGGCTGACGCCGCGGGTGCGCGGCCCGCCGACCGGGACAGCTGAGCGGGGGAGACACCGATGCGAAGCGCGGTGGTGGTCGGCGCCGGGGTCGGTGGCCTCGCGGTGGCCGGCGCGCTGGCCCGCTCCGGCTGGATGGTCACCCTCATGGAGCGTGCCGAACGGGTCCGCCCGGAGCCGACCGCAGTGGTGCTGTGGCCCAACGGTGTCCGCGCGCTGCAAGCCCTCGGCCTCGGCGCGGGCCTGGCTGCCATCGCCACCCCGCTGCCCGACGGTGGGGTCCGCCGCCCGGACGGGCACTGGCTCGTGCAGCCCCGGCCCATCCCCGCCGACCGGATGCCGGTGGTGGTGCACCGGGAAGATCTGCACGACGCGTTGATCGCCGGCCTCGGCGAGCGGGTCGACCTGCGGACCGGCGTGACAGTGCGCCACGTCCGGGTCGAGCCGGGTGAGCGACCAGCGGTCAGCGACGGGCGACAGACCATCGAGGTCGACCTGGTGGTTGCCGCCGACGGCACGGACAGCGGCATCCGCCGTCAACTCGCCCCCGAATCCCGGGTGGTCAGCTCCGGCTGTGCCGCCTGGCGCGCTGTCATCCCCTGGTACAAGGCGCCTCGACTACCCGACGACCAACCGCTGGTCGGTGAGATCCTCGGCGCGGGCTACCGTTTCGTGGCCGCGTCGTTGGGTGAGCGCGGTTCGTCGGGCGGTTCCACCCGGGGCGGCATCTACTGGGTGGCCACCGCCGCCGGCGCACCACGCCCCGAACCGCCGGAGACCCAGCTCGCCCTGCTCCGTCGCTGGTACGCGGGCTGGCCCGACCCGATCGGCGCGCTGCTCGACGCCACGGACCCGGCCGACCTGGTCCAGCAGGAGGTCCGCGAGCTGCGGCCGCTGCCCCGGGCGTACGGCTTTCCGGCCGGTCCGGGCGGGGTGGTGCTGCTCGGTGACGCGGCGCACGCCATGCCGCCGCACCTCGGGCAGGGCGCCTGCCTCGCGTTCGAGGACGCCGCCACGCTCGCCACCCTGCTCCGTGAGGCTCGGCTGCCCGACGCCGTTCAGGCGTACGACCGGGTGCGGCGCCCGCGCGCCGCGACGGTGGTCCGGCAGACGCGGCGGATGTCGGCGGTGCTCCAGGCCCGTGGTCGGTTGGCGCTGCGCGCCCGCGATGCCGCGCTCGGCACGATCAACTCCCGACTGCTCTCCAGCGCCGCGGCCACCGCCGCCCAGTGGCGCCCTCCCACCTGACCCACCCACCCCACCCGCCACCCGCCACCCGCGTCTCACCGCCCGCCTTCCGCGCTTCGCCACCCGCCTCCCACGTCGATCATGGACTTGTGGTGGTGGTCGAAGCGTGACAAACCCGTCCTAACTCGACGCCACGACTCCATGATCGACGCGCGAGGGGGGCGGGGGACCGGCGCGCGAGGGGGCGGGGGGTCGACGCGCGAGAAGGGCGGGGACGGGCGCGGGGGTGGGCTAGGGGATCAGGGGTGCTGGTTCGGCGATGCAGGCGGTGCCGATGCGGCGGAAGCCGACCCGCAGGTAGACCCGGGCGATCTCCTCGCTGCCGGCCGAGAGGAAGACCAGGTCGGTGCCGGCCGAGAGTAGTTCCCGGGCGAGGGTGGCGGTCAGCGCGGCACCCAGTCCGCGTCGGCGGGCGGCCGGCAGGGTGGCCACCCCGGCGATCTCCGCGACGTCGTCGACGCGCATGGCCATGCCGCTGGCCAGGGCACCCTCGGTCGGGGTGCCCGCCAGAGCGGAGATCCGGCGGCCGTCGGCGATCCGGGCGCGCTCCTCGTCGAGCGCGGCGAGTTCGAGTTCGGTGACCGCGGCGTCCCGCTCGGCCGGGCCCGCCTCTCCGGTCGCGGTGCCGGCGGCGGCGAACGACACGGCTGCCACCGCGCGCCGTGCCGCGACGTCGGCGGCGAAGTCGGGGGAGTCGGCGGCCAGCACCCGTACCGCCACGTCGGACAGCGTCGCCGGGTCGGGCAGGGCGGTCGGGTCGAGCACCATCAGCGGTGCCTCCAGCACGTGCAGCCCTGCCGAGCGGGCGACCGCCAGCAGGTCGGGGGTCGTCTCGTGCACCCACTCGAAGGCTTCCGGCAGGCCCAGCTTCCGTTGCCGTTCGCGAACCGAGGCCACGTCGGCCAGCGACGGCGGTTCGCCGGCGTCGATCCGGGGACGGGCGTAGAACGGCCATCCGTTGCCCTCGCGGACGAACAACACCAGCCCGCCATGTTCCTCCGCACCGGCGACGTCGCGGGGCACCGCGTCGTAGAAACGTTCCAACCGGTCGAAGACGTGCTTGTTGAGCGGATCCACCGCGCGAGACTACACGTCCCAGCCAGTGGACGGTGTGATCAATCTCAGGTGGCCGTGCGAGCGTCGCCCTAACGTAGACTCAATAGACCCACGGGCCGACGTCGTCCCCACCATGATCCAACCTGAGTGACGACAGGAGGCCCGGTGGCTCAGCCGTACGCGGATATGACACAGCCGTACCCGCACAGCCCGCAGGCGTCCCCGATGCCCGACCCCCACCCCACGGCCCAGGGTCTCTACGACCCCGCGCAGGAGCACGACGCCTGCGGTGTGGCGTTCGTGGCGGACCTGCACGGCCGGCGTTCGCACGCGGTCGTCGCCAACGGGCTCGGTGCCCTGTGTCGACTGGACCATCGCGGCGCCCGAGGCGCGGAGCAGAACACCGGCGACGGCGCGGGCATCATGATCCAGGTCCCCGACGCGTTCCTACGCGCGGTGGCCGACATCGCGCTTCCCCCGGCCGGTGAGTACGCGACGGGGCTGGTCTTCCTCCCCGACGACGACGCCGCCGAGGCGCGTGCCCGGCGGGTGGTCGAGAAGTACGCGCTGGTCGAGGGCGCCGACCTGCTCGGCTGGCGGGACGTGTCGATCGACAGCAGTGACCTTGGCGAGACGGCCCTGGCGGCGATGCCCCGGGTCCGGCAGCTCTTCCTGGCCGCGCGTCGGCTCACCGACGCGCCCGAGGGGCCGGCCGGTTCGCCGCTGCACGGCATCGAACTGGACCGGGTGGCATTCAGCCTGCGTAAGCAGGCCGAACGGGAGACCGCCGAGCGGGGCGTGCCGGCGTACTTCCCGTCGTTGTCCAGCCGCACCATGGTCTACAAGGGAATGCTCACCCCCGACCAGTTGCCGGCGTTCTACCCGGATCTGCGTGACGAGCGGATCGACAGCGCGATCGCGTTGGTGCACTCCCGCTTCTCCACCAACACGTTCCCGTCCTGGCCGCTGGCGCACCCGTACCGCTTCATCGCCCACAACGGCGAGATCAACACGATCCGGGGCAACCGCAACTGGATGCAGGCCCGGGAGGCGCTGCTGCGCTCGCCGAACCTGCCCGGCAACATCCGGAGGGTCTTCCCGGTCTGCACCCCGGCAGCGTCCGACTCGGCGAACTTCGACGAGGTCCTGGAGCTGCTGCACCTGGCGGGGCGGAGCCTGCCGCACGCGGTGCTCATGATGATCCCCGAGGCGTGGGAGAACGACCCCGGCATGGAGCCGGCGAAGCGCGCCTTCTACCGCTTCCACGCCAGCCTCATGGAGCCGTGGGACGGTCCCGCGTCGGTGGCCTTCACCGACGGTGACATCGTCGGCGCGGTGCTGGACCGCAACGGGCTGCGCCCGGGGCGCTGGTGGCAGACGGACGACGGCCTCGTCGTGCTCGGTTCCGAGGCGGGCGTGCTCGACCTCGACCCGGCCCACGTGGTCGCCAAGGGCCGACTCCAGCCGGGCAAGATGTTCCTGGTCGACACCGTCGCCGGTCGGATCGTGCACGACGAGGAGATCAAGTCCGAGTTGGCCGCCGCCCAGCCGTACGCCGAGTGGCTGCACGCCGGGCTGATCGAGCTGGGTGACCTGCCGGCCCGCGAGCACACCGTCTACACCCACGACTCGGTACGCCGCCGGCAGCAGACCTTCGGCTACACGCAGGAGGAGCTGAAGATCCTGCTCGGGCCGATGGCCCGCACCGGCGCCGAGCCACTCGGTTCGATGGGTACGGACACTCCGATCGCGCCGCTGTCCACCCGGCCGAGGCTGCTCTACGACTACTTCCACCAACTCTTCGCCCAGGTCACCAACCCGCCGCTGGACGCCATCCGGGAAGAGCTGGTGACCAGCCTGGCGTCGACGATCGGGCCGGAGGGCAACCTGCTCGACCCGGGCGCGGCGAGTTGCCGGCAGATCGTGCTGCCACACCCGATCCTCGACAACGACGAGCTGGCGAAGATCCTCTCCATCGACGAGGACGGCGACCTGCCCGGCTTCAAGGCGGTCCGGGTGTCCGGGCTGTACCGCGTCCGGGAGGGCGCCGCCGGGATCAAGGCGCGGCTGACCGAGATCTGCCGGCACGTCTCCGAGGCGATCGAGGACGGCGTACGGATCCTGGTGCTCTCCGACCGGGACTCCAACGCCGACCTGGCGCCCATCCCGTCGCTGCTGCTCACCGCCGCCGTGCACCAGCACCTGGTACGCGAGCAGACGCGTACCCAGGCGGCGTTGATCGTGGAGTCCGGCGACTGTCGGGAGGTGCACCACGCGGCCGTCCTGATCGGTTACGGGGCTGCGGCGGTCAACCCGTACCTGGCGTTCGAGTCGGTGGAGGATCTGATCTCCACCGGCGCGCTGTCCGGCGTCGAGCCCGCCGCCGCTGTGCGCAACTACGCCAAGGCGCTCGGCAAGGGCGTCCTGAAGATCATGTCGAAGATGGGCATCTCGACGGTCTCCTCGTACTGCGGGGCGCAGGTCTTCGAGGCGGTCGGTCTCGACAGCCGGCTCGTGGAGCGGTATTTCCGGGGCACCCCCAGCCGGATCGGCGGGGTGGGCCTCGCCGGCGTGCACGCCGAGGTGGCCGCCCGGCACGCGCTGGCCTGGCCGTCGGCGGGCACCGCCGCCTCCGACCGGCTCGAGGTCGGTGGCGAGTACCAGTGGCGTCGCGAGGGTGAACTGCACCTGTTCAACCCTGAGACGGTCTTCCTGTTGCAGCACGCCACCCGGAGTCGGCAGTACGACGTCTTCCGGGAGTACACCGCGAAGGTCGACGCGCTCGCCGCGCAGGCCGGCTCGCTGCGCGGGCTGTTCACATTGCGCGCCGGGGTGCGTCCGGCGGTGCCGATCGAGGAGGTCGAGCCGGCCTCCGAGATCGTCAAGCGGTTCGCCACCGGCGCCATGTCGTACGGCTCGATCTCCGCCGAGGCGCACGAGACACTCGCCATCGCGATGAACCGTCTCGGCGGCAAGTCCAACACCGGTGAGGGCGGCGAGGACGTCGAGCGCCTGCACGACCCGGTCCGCCGCTCGGCGGTCAAGCAGATCGCCAGCGGTCGCTTCGGCGTGACCAGCGAATACCTGGTCAACGCGGACGACCTCCAGATCAAGATGGCCCAGGGCGCGAAGCCGGGCGAGGGCGGTCAGCTGCCCGGCAACAAGGTCTGGCCGTGGATCGCCCGTACCCGCCACGCCACTCCCGGCGTGGGTCTGATCTCCCCGCCGCCGCACCACGACATCTACTCCATCGAGGACCTGGCCCAGCTCGTCCACGACCTGAAGTGCGTCAACCCGGCGGCCCGGGTGCACGTCAAGCTGGTCAGCGAGGTCGGCGTCGGCACCGTCGCCGCCGGGGTGGCGAAGCTCAAGGCGGACGTCATCCTGATCTCCGGCCACGACGGCGGCACTGGCGCGTCCCCGATGAACTCGCTCAAGCACGCCGGTACGCCGTGGGAGCTGGGGCTGGCCGAGGCACAGCAGACGCTGTTGCTCAACAAGCTGCGCGACCGGGTCACCGTTCAGGTCGACGGCCAGCTCAAGACGGGCCGGGACGTGCTGGTCGCGGCGCTGCTCGGCGCGGAGGAGTTCGGCTTCGCGACCGCGCCGCTGATCGTCGCCGGCTGCGTGATGATGCGGGTCTGCCACCTGGACACCTGCCCGGTCGGCATCGCCACCCAGAATCCGGTCCTGCGCGAGCGGTTCACCGGCACCCCGGAGTTCGTGGAGAACTTCTTCCTCTTCCTCGCCGAGGAGGTCCGGGGCTACCTGGCGGAGCTGGGTCTGCGGTCGATCGAGGAGGCGATCGGGCAGACCGAGCTGCTCGACGTGGCCCCGGCCCTGACGCACTGGAAGGCGCACGGGTTGGACCTGGCACCCGTCCTGCACCTGCCGGAGCTGCCCGAAGGTGCGGCCCGGCGCGGGGTGCGCGCCCAGGACCACGGCCTGGAGCAGGCCCTGGACAACGAGCTGATCGCGCTGGCCCGTCCGGCGCTGTCCGAGGGGGCCCCGGTGCGCGTCGAGGTGGCGGTGCGCAACGAGCACCGCAGCGTCGGCGCGATGCTCGGCGGGGAGGTCACCCGTCGCTTCGGCGGCGCCGGCCTCCCGGACGACACAATCGAGTTCGTACTCAACGGCACGGCCGGGCAGTCGTTCGGCGCGTTCCTGCCCCGCGGGGTGACCCTGCGGCTGCACGGAGACGCCAACGACTACGTGGGCAAGGGTCTCTCCGGTGGGCGGGTCGTCGTCCGTCCGGACGCCGCCGCGCCCTTCCTCGACCCCGACGCCGCGCCGGGGCAGCGGGCCGAGGACCAGATCATCGCCGGCAACACTATCCTGTACGGCGCCACGGCGGGCGAGGTCTTCCTGCGGGGCCGGGTGGGGGAGCGGTTCGCGGTGCGCAACTCCGGCGCGGTCGCCGTGGTCGAGGGTGTCGGCGACCACGGGTGCGAGTACATGACCGGTGGCACTGTGGTGGTGCTCGGCGCGACCGGCCGTAACTTCGCGGCCGGCATGTCCGGCGGCACGGCGTACGTGCACCACCTGGACCGTGCGCGGGTCAACACCGAACTGGTGGACCTGACGCCGCTGGGTGAGCAGGAGCAGGCGCTGTTGCACGACCTGATCCAGCGGCACGTGGCCGAGACCGGGTCGGCGGTCGCCGAGGAGCTGCTCAAGCGCTGGCCGGAGGCGGTGGCCGAGTTCACCGCCGTGGTACCCCGCGACTACCGCCGGGTGCTGGAGATCATGCGGGCCGCCGAAGCCGCCGGCCGCGACGTCGACGACGCGGTCATGGGCGCGCTTAGCGCGCCGGCCGCGCCGCCCGCCCCGCGGGTGGCGGCCCAGGAGGTGGCACGTGCCTGACCCGAACGGTTTCCTGCGCTACGACCGGCGACTGCCGGCCCGCCGTCCGGTGTCGGTGCGGATCAGCGACTGGCGTGAGGTCTACCCGCCGGCCGGCGAGGAGCTGGTCCGCGAGCAGGCCACCCGATGCATGGACTGCGGCATCCCGTTCTGCCACGACGGCTGCCCGCTGGGCAACCGCATCCCGGACTGGAACGACCTGGTGCGTACCGGCAACTGGGACGCGGCGGTGGAGTCCCTGCACGCCACCAACAACTTCCCGGAGTTCACCGGTCGGCTCTGCCCGGCGCCCTGCGAGGCGGCCTGCGTGCTCGGCATCTCCGGCGGTCAGCCGGTGACCATCAAGCAGGTCGAGGTGGAGATCGCCGACGCCGCCGCCGCGCGTGGGTTCACCCCCCGCCCGGTTCCGGCGCCGTCCGGCCGGTCGGTCGCCGTCGTCGGCTCCGGGCCCGCCGGTCTCGCCGCCGCCCAGCAGTTGGCCCGCGCCGGTCACGCGGTGACGGTGTACGAGCGGGACGATGCGATCGGTGGTCTGCTCCGGTACGGCATCCCCGACTTCAAGTTGGAGAAGCGGCACATCGACGCCCGGTTGGCCCAGCTCGCCGCCGAGGGGGTGCGTTTCCGCACCGGCGTGAACGTCGGCGTGGACGTCACCGCCGAGCAGTTGCGCGCCGAGCACGACGCGGTGCTGTTGGCCTGCGGCGCGTTGCAGGGCCGGGACACCCCGGAAACCCCGGGGCGGGCGCTTCGGGGCGTACACCAGGCGATGGCGCACCTGGTCGCGGCGAATCGCGCGGTCGCCACCGCGGCCACCGACCAGGCCGGCGTGGTGAGCACCGGGGAGCGCCGGCTGGCGACGGCGGTGCTGCCGGACGGCACTCCGATCGACGCGGCCGGCAAGCACGTGGTGATCATCGGAGGTGGGGACACCGCCGCCGACTGCCTCGGCGTCGCCCACCGCCAGGGCGCTGCTGGGGTGCACCAGCTCGACCTGTACCCGCAGCCGCCGCAGGAGCGCGACGAGACGCGGGACCCGTGGCCGACCTGGCCGTGGATCCTGCGCAGCTACCCGGCGCACGAGGAGGGCGGCGAGCGGGTCTTCGCCGCCGCGGTGCAGGAGTTCGTGGACGACGGCACCGGCCAGGTGCGGGCGGTACGGATCGCCGAGGTGACCGTCGAGAAGCGCGACGGCCGCCGCATCGTCACCGTGGTGCCAGGTTCCGAGCGGGAGCTTCCGGCGGATCTGGTGCTGCTGGCGATCGGTTTCGAGGGCACCGAGCAGCAGCCGCTGCTGGCGCAGTTCGGGGTGACCCGCAACCCGCGGGGTGCTGTCGACGCCCGCGACGACTGGCAGACCGACGCCGACGGGGTGTTCGTCGCGGGTGACATGCACCGGGGCGCTTCGCTGATCGTCTGGGCCATCGCCGAGGGTCGTGCGGCGGCTGCCGCCATCCACGCCTACCTCGGCGGTGTCGGTGCGTTGCCGGCCCCGGTCGGCCCGGCCGCGCAGGCTCTCGCCGCTCGCTGACAGGTTGGTTGTCCGGTCGGTGTGGCACGCTGCTGCCGCGCCGGCCGGACATTCCCGCTGGTGAAGCCGCTCACAAATGTGGGCAAACAGGTTTAAGGTGGCAAGACTTGTCGGCTGCCGAACCGCGCCGCGATCGGCCTGAATGATCATGCCGCCGATCGCTGGAGGTTCGTCGTGGCCACGGGTGCCACCTTCGCCGCGCTGCGCCATCGCAACTACCGCATCTGGGCGCTCGCCGGGTTCGTCTCCGTCATCGGCACCTGGATGCAGGTCCTCGGGGTCAACTGGTACGTCCTGAAGGAGACCGGTTCGGCGACGTCCATGGGGTTCGCCGTGCTGCTCCAGGCGGCACCAACACTACTGCTCAGCGTTTGGGGCGGTGTGCTGGCCGACCGCCTGCCGGCCCGCCCGCTGCTGATCACCGCCCAGGCGGCCCACGCGACGCTCGCCGCCGGGCTGGGCGCGGCCGCCCTGACCGGTTTCGGCGGCCTGCCGCTGATCTTCGCGATCTCCCTGGCCACCGGTGCCGTCTCGGCCGTCGAGGGGCCGGTGATGGGGCGTTGGGCCTCCACCCTCGTCGACCGGGAGACCCTCGGCAACGCCCTGGCGCTCGGGTCGCTCTCCAATTCCGCCGGCCGCATCCTCGGCATGAGCCTCGGCGCCGTCGTCGTGGCCGCCGTCGGCCCCGCCCTGTTGTTCGGCATCAACGCGGCGAGCTTCGCCGCCGTGGTGGTGGCGCTGTTCGCCGTACGCCCGGGGGCCGTGGCCGGCGTGGCGGGGACCGCCGCCGGCGCGACCCGCAGCGGGGTGCGGGCCGGGTTCGCCTACCTGCGCGGGCAACCGGTGCTGCTCCTCGCGCTCGCCCTGTCGTTCGTGCTCGGCAGCCTGGGCCGCAACTACCAGGTGACGATGGCGGCGATGAGCGACGGCCCGCTGAACGCCGGCGCCTCCGGCTACGGCGTCCTGTCGACGGTGTTCGCGATCGGAACGGTGGTCGGCGCCCTCGTCGCGGCCCGTCGCCGTTCCCTGGGTTACCGGACGCTCGTCGTCGCCGGCCTGCTCGCCAGCGGGTTGCAGATCGTCGCCGGCCTCGCCCCGGGGACCGTGAGCTTCGCGGCGGTGATCCTGCCGATCGCCGCCGCGGCGGTGGTCATCGACACCACAGTCGGTACCCGCGCCCAACTCGACACCGATGCCGCGATGCGGGGTCGGGTGCTCGCCGCCCTGGCGGTCACCGGCTCGGTCTCCGCCGCGGTCGGTGCCCCGCTGCTCGGCTGGCTCGCCGAGTACGCCGGGCCGCGCCAGACGCTCGTCCTGGCCGGGACCGCCGCGACGATCGCCACTGTCGCGGCGGCGGTCGCCCTGGACCGCCAGCACGCCCGCGCGGCGACCCTCGCGCTGGTCACGCCCCGGCCGCGCCATCCGGTACGACGGGTGGCGTTCCGGGCCGCCCGCATCGTCCGTCCCGCCGGGGCGGTGTGTGTGATCGCGCCCGCCGGACCCGGTGGAGTCCGCCTGGGCGCGGTCCGGCTGCCGGAGCTGGTCACCGCCGGGTCGGTGGCGCGCCGCTGAGACAGCGGTCACCCCCGGTGGCGCGTGCACGGGACAGGACGGCGCGAAGATCATCGTTACGCTCCGATCATGGACATCGAGGAGCGGCTACGACGGACCCGTCGGTGGTTGTGGATCGTGCTGATCGGGCTCTTCCTGAGCGGTGCCACCGCCTTTCCGCTGGAGATCGAGGTGCGCTGGTTGCTGCGAGCGCTGGACCCGCTCTCCGACCAACTGCCCGCCCTGGTCGCCTGGATCGAGAGGGTGCACACCGGGCTCGTGACGGCCGGCGACGACTACCCGTTCCTGCTGTACGGCACCGACTGGCTGGCCTTCGCTCACCTGGTGCTGGCGGTGGCCTTCTGGGGACCACTGCGTGACCCGGTGCGCAACGTCTGGGTGGTGCAGGTCGGCATGATCGCCTGCGCGGGGATCGTCCCACTGGCGTTGATCTGCGGGCCGATCCGGGACATCCCCTGGTTCTGGACGCTCGTCGACCTGTCCTTCGCGGTCGGGGCGTTCCCACCCCTCTGGTTCGCCTACCGGCACATCCGCGCGGTCGAGGCGAGCACGGCTACGGCGACGGGTGTGCCAGCGACGGCGTGATCAGGTCTCGCCAGGTCCTCGGCTGGGTGGATGACGACCTCGGCGGTCCCTGTAGAGCTGCCCCAGATGTGGGCCGCCGTCATCGCCCCATATCCGGGGCAGGTCTACAGGCACGCACCGAAGTGGTCGGTTGTCGGTCCGGGTCGCGGGACGACAGGCCGGGTCGGTGGCGCCGGAGAGACGCGGTGCTACCGACCCGGAAGGGCCCGCCGCAGGGGCGACGGGCCCTTCCGGTCCACACCGGATCCTCAGTGCGCCATCAGGTCGTGGGCCTCGCGGATCTTGGCCCAGGACTTCGGCTCGGCCGGCGGCGCGGCCTTACGGGCGGCGCTGGCCACGTCGGGGCGACCGGCGGTGAAGAGCCAGGTGGTGAACAGGTCGTCCAGGTCCAGACCGGAGATGCGCTCGGCCAGCGCCTGGAACTGGGCGATGGTGCCGTTGCCGTACCGGTGCTCGGTGGCCCAGGCCGGCAGGATCTCGAAGAACGCGTCGTCGCCGACGGCCAGCCGGAGCTGGTGCAACGTCATCGCGCCCCGGTCGTAGACGGCGTTGTCGAAGATCCGGCCGGCACCCGGGTCACCGGGCAGCACCTGCCAGAACTCGTCGTCGGCCGGGTAGCTGGCGTAGACGAAGTCGAACACCTCCTGCGCGGTGCCCTCACCCTGCTCCTCCGACCACAGCCACTCGGCGTACGAGGCGAAACCCTCGTTGAGCCAGATGTGTCGCCACTCGGCCACCGAGACGGAGTCACCGAACCACTGGTGGGCGTTCTCGTGCACCACCACGTACGTGTTGGCGCCGCGCCGCCAGAAGCCCGGCCCGTACACCGGTCGGGTCTGCGTCTCCAGGGCGAAGCCGATGCCGTCGATTGGGCCGGCCACACCACCCTGCGCCTCGAAGGGGTACGGCCCGAAGATCCCGCCGCACCAGTCGACGATCTCGCCGGTCCGCTCGATGCTGGCCCGCGCGGCCGGCCCGAGGGCACCCAGCGAGGTGCTGTACGCGTTGACCACCGGCTGACCGCTCGGGGTGGTGTCGGTGACGATGTCGTACTGGCCGATGGCCATGAAGGCCAGGTAGGTGGCCGTGGGGGAGGTGGTCCGCCAGATCCAGCGGGTGCGGTTGCCGGCCTCGGCCGCCGGTGGCCTCGGCTGCACACCGTTGCTGATCACCTCGACGCCGGTGGGCACCGACACCGAGATGTCGAACGTGGCCTTGTCCAGGGGGTGGTCGTTGCTGGGGAACCACCACCACGCCGACTCGGGCTCGTTGACGGCGAGCGCGCCGTCGTCGGTCCGCGTCCAGCCGGTGTAGCCGCCGACCAGGGTCTCCGACGGGATGCCGGAGTAGCGCACCACGATGGTGAGCTGCTGCCCCCGGGTCACCGTGCGGGCCGGGGTGACCACCACCTCGTGGACGCCGGCGGTGCTGGTGGTCGCCGCCCAGCCGTTGACCCGGACCGACTCGACGTCGAGCAGGAAGTCCACATTGAACGTCGAGAGGTCCTCAGTGGCGGTGGCGAGGATGGTGGTGGTGCCGGTGAGCAGGTCGGTGGCCGGGTCGTAGCGCAGCCGGACGTCGTAGTGCTCGACGTCGTAGCCGCCGTTGCCGTAGTCGGGGAAGTAGGCGTCGCCCAGGCCGGACGCGCCGGGTTGCGGCGCGGCGGTGATGATCGGCCGGCCCCAGCCCGCCGGGGCCGCCTGGCCGGGGGTGCCGGCGAGCAGGGTGCCGGCGGTGGTGAGGGTCAGGGCGGCGGTGGCCGCCGTGAGTGCTCGTCGCACGAGGTGGACTCCCTCCATCGGGTGTTCGCCAGGCCAACCTAATCGACAACTGTGAACGTCGCCGCCCGCGACACCGCCGATCGCCGTCGATCTCTGGTGTGTCTTGCTTCGCAAGGTCACACTGTGTGGATCGGAGGTGACGCGTGCGGGGGTCCGAGGTGCCCAAGCGGGAGTTGATCGGCCAGCGGCAGGCCGCGGGCAATCGGGACCGGCTGCCGGTCGGCGGGCTGGAGCTCTTCGCGCTGCTCGCCCGGCTGCTGCGGCGACCCCGCCGTGGTGACCGGCGGCTGCCGCTGCTCTGGCTGGTCCGCTCGGACACGTCGGACCTGATGACGCCGCTGCGCCGGTTCCTCGGTCAGGGTCCCCGGCGACGGGTGCCGCACGCGGTGCTGGACGCCGACGTGCCGCCGGGTGCCGGGGACGTGTCGGCGCTGCTGCGTGAGCTGCACCGGCAGCTGTCCCTGGAGGCGTTCGGTGCCGCCCGGCTGCGCTTTCGGCACTACCCGCTCGCCGACTGGCTGATGCACCAGAGCCTCAGCTTCAGCGTCGACACCGACGACAGCCGCGCGGCCCTGGTCCGCCGGTTGCGCGACCGCCGGGGCACACGCGCTCCCGAGGCGCCGCCCAGCGGCGGTGACGCGGTCAGCCTCGTCTCGCAGGTGCTGCTCTGGCTGGTCCGCCGCGCTGTGCCGGGGGTGGTATTCCGGGCCGCCGTCTCCGGCCGGGTGCCGGTGCTCGGGCGGCACTACAACTGGTTCATGCGCCAGCAGTACCTCGCGCCCCGGCAGTCGGTCACGTTCCTCGGCTTCGCCGAGCGCCTCACCGCCGGGTGGCGCGACGGCGAGCAACCCGACCAGGTCAACAAGCTGCTGCTGCACGCGTTCCTGGAGGACCTGCGGCAGGCGTACCGGCGTCGGCCGTGGCGCCCGTCGGACTGGCGGCGCACCGCGTACCCGGTGCTGCTGATCGACCACGTCGCGCCCGGCAACGTCGGCGGTGAACTGGTCCGTCTGGTCGGCGACGTCCGCACCGAGACGGGCCGGAACGACCCGCTGCTGATCGTCGTGTCCGGCGGGCAACCGCCACCGGAACTGCCCGAGCCGCACCCTTTGACCGAGGCCGACGAGGCGTACGACGAGTGGGCCGAGGCGCTGCCGGAGATGCGGCGACTGCGCCGCCCGGCCGCCTGGCTGGTGACGTTGCGCCCCGACGACACCGACACCGGGCCGCCGTCGCGGGGTGGCGTCCGCCCGTTCTCGGCGCCCGACCCGCCCTGGTGGTCGAGGCGTTTCCTGCCGGCGGCGCTCTGCCTGGTGCTGGTCGCGGCGCTGGGCGTCTGGGTGGGCAGCCGGTGGGGGCCAGGTTGCCACCCGTCGGTGACCGGCGGCCGGGTGTCGGTCGAGTTGGTCGCCCCCGGCGAGTGTGTCGGCTACAGCGACAGCGCCGCGCAGGTGTTCAACAACGACCCCGGCCAGGACGGGCTGCGGACCATCCAGCGGCGCATCTTCGCGCAGAACCGCACCGCCGAGGAGGTCTGGGAGCGCAGTGACCGGCGCCGGCCCTTCCTGACCCTGGTCTACCTGGGCACCCTGACCGGCAACCTGACCCGCGAGGACGAGGAGTCCTACGTCTCCGAGCGCGAGGAACTCGAAGGCATGGCCACCGCCCAGTACGCGTTGCTGAAGGAGTCGGCCGGCGCGGGCGGCGCCGCGCTGCTGCGGATCGTGGTGGCCAACGGTGGCCGACAGATGATCTACGCCGACCGGGCCGTGTCGATGCTCGCCGAGCTGGCCGCGGACGACCCCACAGTGGTCGGGGTGGTCGGCCTGGTGGAGAGCCGGACGAGCACCGCCCGCGCGTTGCGCGAGTTGAACCGGGTCGGGCTGCCGGTGCTGGCGCCCACGCTCTCCGCCGATCGGATGGACGCGAACTCCCGCCTCTACCTGCAGATCTCCGCGCCCAACGCCGACCAGGTGGAGATGGTCGACGCGTACGCCCAACAGGTGCTGAAGGTCAACGAGGCGCATGTCTACTACACGACGCTGGAGGGCAGCACGCTCACCGAGGACCTGTACGTGGGCACGCTCGTCGACGGGCTCCGGCAGCGGTTCGGCGCCCGGATCACCCGCCTGGAGGAGTGGAGTACCAGCCAGCGGCTCACCGGCGAGTGCGGCTACCCCGGCCTGCTCTTCTACGCGGGCCGGTGGTCGGAGTTCCACGGTTTCCTGCGGGCGTTGCGCGAGTGCGGCGGCAACCCGCCCCGGCACCTCGTCGCCGACGACTCGGTCAACCGCTACCTGGCCAATCCCGGGCTGCGCGCCGCAGCCCCCGGCAACCTGCCCGTCACGTACGTCTCCAAGGCGGCCCTGGCCACCTGCGCCGCGTTGCGGGCCGCCCAGGACCGACGGGACGACGCGAGGGCCAGCTTCCTGGCCTGGATCCAGGCCGACGACCTGCTCGACCCGCCACGCTGCCGACCGGGCTCCGAGCACCAGGTCGGCGAGCGAGTCAGCCTCGCCTACGACGCGGCGATGATGATGATCCGAGCGGTGGAGAGCCTCGCCGCCCGGCTGCACCACGCCGACCCGCGCCAACGGTGGGAGCCGAGGGCCGTCAACCCGGTCGCCGTGCACACCGAGGTGCTCCGGCAGAACGCCGGTCAGGGCTACCCGGGGGTGGCCGGGCTGATCCGGTTCACCCCCGACTCGGGGGAGCCGGTCGACAAACGGCTGGCCCTGCTGCGGGTGGAGCAGGTGCCCGACGTGGCCAGGGCGCCGGTGGAGGTGTTCCGCTGCGGGCTTGCCGACACCGCCGACCCGGTGCCGTGCGGGCCCACCTGACAGACCCGGCGTGACACGTCCTGGCAGGACTGTCCGGGTGCCACCGGCGTCCGTTAGGGTTCCTGGGACCAGGCAGCCGTCGGCGTTGGGGGCAGAGGGTGGGCAGGCTCGCGTCGGCGTACGGGCAGGCGGTCAACTCCCACCGGGCGGCCCGTGCGCACCTGGACAACGCCCGCAACGCGCTCGGCACGGCACCGGCCGCCGTCGGCTCGACCGGCGTCGACGACCTGGTGACCCGTCTCGCCCGTCTCGGCGGCACCCTCGCCACTCCCGCTCCGGGCGTCACGCCGCTGACCGACGAGCCGGCCGCGGTGCGGATCGGCGCGGCGTCCACCCCGGACGGTGACTTCCCGGTGCTGGTCCCACTCGGCGGCGGTCACCACCTGGCCGTCGACACCGACGCCCGGTCCCCGCTGGTCGCCGGGTTGCTGCGGGCGTTGGTGCTGCGACTGGTCGCCACCGCACCACCCGGTCAGGTCCGGGTCGCCGGCATCGACACGGCCGCGCTGGGCGCCACCTTCGGCCCGTTGCGTCCCCTGCTCGACGCCGGGGTACTCGACCCGCCGGCCACCAGTGAGGCGGAGGTGACAGCGCTGCTCGACGCCGCCGAGCAGCACGCCCGGGCCGCGCAGCACGGTCAGTCCACCGCCCGGCACCTCCTGGTGGTGGTCGCCACCGCCGCGCCGCCGCCGCGCGAGCTGGCCCGGCTTGCAGCGCTCACCCACGCCGGCCCGGCCGCCGCCGTCTGCGTCCTGCTCACCGGCCACCCGTCCCGGCTGCCCGGCGAGACCGCACCGCCGCTGGGCGGCACCACGGCGGTCCGGCTCGACCAGGGGTACGCACACGTCGGCGACCCACCCGGTGTCCCGTTCAGCGCCGACGGCAGTGGGCTCGCCGCACCCGTGGTGCTCGACGGTGACCCGCCGCCCGCCTCGGTACGCGCGCTCGCCGAGCACCTCGGCGCCGCCACCCGATGCGCCGACGCGTTGCCGTTCACCGACCTGCTGCCCGAGCGGCGGTGGGCCGAGTCCGCCGGCAACGGTCTGCGCACGGTGATCGGTCGGGCCGGCACCGCCCCGCTGACGCTCGCCTTCGACGACGCCACCCCGCACTGGCTGGTCGGTGGGCGCACCGGCGCGGGCAAGACCGTCTTCCTCCTCGACGTCCTCTACGGGCTGGCCGCCCGCTACTCGCCGGCCGAGTTGCAGCTCTACCTGCTCGACTTCAAGGAGGGCGTGAGCTTCACCGAGTTCGTGCCCACCGGCCGGGACCCGTCCTGGCTGCCGCACGCCCGAGCCGTCGGCATCGAATCCGACCGCGAGTACGGCCTCGCCGTCCTGCGCGAGCTGCGCCGCGAGGCGCAACGCCGGGCCGGTGCACTCAAGCGGCACGGTGTCACCAAGCTCGCCGACCTGCCCCCTGACAATCCGCTGCCCCGCATCGTGGCGGTCGTCGACGAGTTCCACGTGCTGTTGGCCGGCAACGACGCGCTGGCCCGCGAATCCGTGGACCTGCTGGAGGAGTTGGCCCGCAAGGGCCGCTCGTACGGCATCCACCTGGTGCTGGCCAGCCAGAGCATGACCGGCATCGAGGCCCTCTACGGCCGGGCCGAGGCGATCTTCGGGCAGTTCGCGTTGCGGGTGGCGTTGCCCGGCGGCGGTGGGGTGCTCGACCAGCTCAACGACGCCGCCGCGGCCCTGCCGATCGGCTCCGCGGTCGTCAACACCGCCGCCGGGGCGGTCGGCGCCGACACCGTGCTGCGGTTTCCCGACGCGCACGCCGCCGCAGCGGACCTCGCCGCGTTGCGCCACGAGCTGTGGCAGGCCCGCCCGCCGGGTTCGCGGGCACCGGCGGTCTTCAAGGGGTACGAGGCCGCGCGGGTCGAGAACGACCCGACCTTCGCCGGGCTGCGTCCCGGTGGCCGGCGTCCGATGGCCCTGGTCGGTCGTACCGTCGACGTGCACGGCACCACAGCCCTGTTCCTGATGGACGCAACCCCTGGTCGACACCTCGCCGTGGTGGGCACCGCGCCGACCGGCGCGGACGTGCTGCGCGCGGCGACGGTGAGCCTGGCCCGCCAGCACGCTCCCGGTGACGCCACGTTCCAGGTTGCCTCCCTGGTCACCGCGGCCGACCCGGTCGCCGACGACACCGAGGCGGTCCTGCGGGCGGCCGGTCACCAGGTGTCGCGTCTCGACGCGGCCGGGCTGCGCGACCGGATCGCCGCGTTGGCCGCCGAGCCCGACGGTCGCGAGTACCTGGTGGTGTTCGGCATGGACGCCGCCGCGCCGGTCCTCGGGGCCACCGACCCGGGCACGTTCCGCTCCGGCCTGGACGACCTGCGCGCACTCCTGCGTCAGGGCCCCGGACAGGGGGTGCACCTGCTCGGTTGGTGGCGCGGGCTGCGTCGCCTCGCCGACGACCTCGGCGGCACCCAGAACCGCGACGACATCGCCTGCCTGGTCGCCCTCAACGTGCCCGGCGCCGAGTTGGCGCTGCACCTCGGGACGCACGACTTGGCCTACACGCCCCGCGCCGACCGGGCGCTGCTGATCGACCGGCACGACCAGCGCACCCGGCTGATCGTCCCGTTCGCCGGCGACGGGCACGAACCGGACGGGGAGCGGTGACAGTGTCCTTCGAGGAGTACGCGGCACTGGCCCGACAGCTCTCCGAGCAGCGCCGCGCCGGCGAACAGCACGCCGCCACCGAGGCCGCACGCCGTCGTGACCTGCACGCCGCCGTCGATTACCTCCAGCAGCGGCTGACCGCCCAGGGCCACCGCCTCGACCAGCTCGGCCGCGCCATCGGCATCGACCAACCGCCACCCGGCCCACCGTCGGGTGCCGGGTCGGCCCCTTCCGCACCCCACCCACCGTCGGGTGCCGGGTCGGCCCCTTCCGCACCCGGCCCCAGCGCCGGGTCGGCCCCGTCCACCCCACCCGGAACCGGGGACGGGCGAGACGCCGGCGCAGCCGGCGCGCCGGGGCGGCCGGGGGTCGGGGCGTACCCCGAGCTGCCGGCGGGGGAGGCGCGGCTGGCGTTGCCGACGGCGGTGAGCCCGGCGGGCGCCGGGGTGCCGGCGCAGCGCGCGGCAGCGGTCGACCCGACCGTCGAGTTGGAGCTGGCCCGACGGATGGCCGACGAGGCCGACCGGCACGGGCAGCAGGCCGAGGTGCTGGCCCAGCGGCCGGCGCTCCTGCCGACGTGGTCGCCGTTGGCGCGGGCGGTCGCCGTCTACGCCGGATGCGGCGCTGCCGCCGGGGTGCTGGTGTTGGCCCTGGTGCTCGCCTCCGGGGTCGGTCTGGTCGACGGGTTCACGCTCGGCGCGTGGATCTGCGCGGGGTTGCCGGCGGTGGCGTTCTTCGGTGGGTACCTGGTGCTGGGCCGGTGGGGGAGACCCGCGATGGTCGCCGGGACCCCGCCGCGATATCTGCCGCTGGGATTCCTGATTTGTTTTCTGCTGGTGCCAGCGGCCTACTGCGCCTACCTGCTGCTGGTTCGCGGACTGCGCTGATCCTCGCAATTTCCGTCATGTGCGCCGGGCTGATTCCGAGGGCGCTCACCGTGGCGAACGCGTGAATCATTCACGTGTGACTTCGGGTCAGTCGAGGGTTGTGGCTGTGGTTATAGTCGATGTCCAGACACGCAGTTCGCGCCCGATGAGGAGGTCCGGTGATTCGTTGGGCCGGAACGAATGTTCTACGGTTCGTGCTCGCCGGGGTGATTGCCCTCGCGTTGGTCGCGCTCGTCGTGGTGTTCGTCATCAAGCAGCGCGAATCCGATCCACCGCCAGCCGGTAGGCCGACCGCGACCGCGAATGCCTGCCCGGGGATATTGACTGCGGAAACGGACGAGTGTCTTGGTCTGATAACCGACAGTGCCACGCTGGATCCCGCAATAAGGCCGGTCGCCGACAAAATTATGGCCGTTAACCGAGAGGTCGAGAAGAGCTCTTCGCGCTACGTCCGGATCGCTTTGTTGGTGCCGCTGAGCGTGGCCCGCCCACCGGCCGCCTCGGCGATGTCCCTCGACCAGATCAGGTTCAGTCTGCAGGGCGCGTACACGGCCCTGCAGAGAGTCAACAGCTCGTCCGCCTTCGGCGACAAGAACGCGCCTGCCGTGCAGGTGCTACTGGTCAACCAGGGCAGCCGGCAGCCGTTCCACGTCGAGCTCGTGGACCAGATCGCGGCCCTGCGCACTGCCGAGAACCCGCTGGTCGCGGTCGTCGGTCTCGGCTCCAGCTTCCCGGGCAGTAAGGACGTGGCGGCGAAGCTGTCGGCGCGAGACGTCGGCATCCCGATGGTCGGGGCGGTCACCTCGGCGACGGACTTCAACGCGGTCTCGTACCCGACGTTCCACAGCGTGTCGCCGAGCAACATGGACTACGCGTTGGCGTTGAAGGATCTCCTCGACAAGCAGCGCGACGCGCTGCCCCTGCGCAGCGGCATGATCGTCGCCGACCAGAACGACGACCCCTACCCGCGGACGTTGACGGCGGCGTTCACCGAGGTGCTGAAGGATCACATCAAGACCGGATCGCCTCCCTTCAACGGTGGGACGGTCGATAGCCCCGCCACCCCGAACGTCTTCACTCCGGTGGTGTTGAACCTGTGCAACGCGGTCGTAGATCCACGCCTGAAGACAGACACGGTGTTCTTCGCCGGCCGCGTCGCCGACTTCCCGAGCTTCGCCGAGGCGCTGAAGGTGCGCAGCTGTCGTGAACATCCACTGACCATCATGGTCGGTGCCACCGGTTTCCAGCTCACGTCTCAGCAGGTTGGTCTGCTGGACGAGGCCAACGTGTCGGTCATCTGGGCCTCCTCGGCGGACGCGCCGGCCTGGGTCGCCAACCGACCCGGCACCCCGGACGGCTTCGCGGACTTCCTCAAGGCGCACCGCGACGCGGGTTTCCGCGACGACTCCCTCAACGACGGGTACTCGATGATGCACCACGACGCCGTTGCGAGCGCCGTCCGGGCGATCCGGGTGGCCGCCCTGGGCAACAGTGTCCCGGGCGTCGCCGACGTGCAGACCCAGTTCGGCAACCTCGCGCTGGCCCATAAGGTCAACGGCGCGTCCGGCACCCTGTCGTTCGGCCTGCGGGCGAACGGCGACGGACGGGCCACCGGCAAGGTCGTGGCGTACCGGCAACTCGGCCGGACCGGCCCCCGACTGCCCGCCGACGTCGCGCCGTACCTCACCCGGTGACGCCGCCAGCGGGCCGACCGTCGCCCGCGTCGGGCACCAGCCAGTGTCGGCTGCGCGGGTCCTCGTAGGCGTCGACCCACTCGTTGGGCCGCCACAGCCGTACCCTGCGCATCCCGACCCGCGGCTGGAACCCGAGCATGGTCAGCGCCAACCCCAGCTCCGCCGCCGCCAGCACGACCATCGCGGTGCCGACGGCCGGGCTCAGCACCCCGGGTTCTCGGGCCAGGTCCCACCCGACCGCGACGAGCGCCGCGACCGAGAGCACCGCCAGCATCGCACCCGTCACCCGTTCGGCCCGGTGCCGGTCGACCCGTTGCGCCTGGAACGCCGGGACGACGGCCGACGCGGACTGGTGGCGCCAGTCCGCTTCGAGCCTCGCCCAACGGGCCGGGTCGGTGGCCCTGGCCGCGAGGAAGCGGTTGATGTCCGGCGCGGTCAGCCCGATCTCCTGAGCCCAGCACAGCAGCGTCACCAGGTTCGACTGTCGGTCCAGCCCGCGCCGGAACGGGTACACCTGCTGCCGCAGGAGCGCGGTGGCGAACCCCGGGTGCGCCGCCGGTTGGCGCTGCAACGCCGCGAAACACGCCGGGTCGGTGGCGAGCCGGAGCAGTCGGTCGACCAGCGCCACGAGCGACTGGTCGTCGGCGGCGGCACCCTCGGCGGTGCGTAGACACCGCCACAACGGTTCGACGAACCGCGGATCGTCGGGTACGACGGCGACCAGCCGCACGACCATGGAACGGCTGACCGAGCTCTCGCCCAGCCGTTCCACGAGCATCGTCACCACGTCGAGCAGCGTCTCGTGGGTGCCCCCGAGCGCGTCCGCCGCGTCCGCCCCACCCGCGACCTTCGTCAGCCAGGTGAACGCCTGTTCGCGGGCGGCGTCGCGGATCGCCGCACGTGGGGACGCCGTGGCGCTCAGGACCGCCGCCAGGGCGGGGAGCATCACCGCCGCCGCCGGGTCACGCAGTGGTTCGGCCATCCGATCGAGTACGGCGAACCCGACCGGGTTGAGGCAGTCAGCCCCGGCCAGGCAGGCGCAGGCGAGCACCGGGTCGATCTCGGCCAGTTCCCCGATGAAGTCGGTGACGACCGACTGGTCCGCGACGGCCGTGTAGAAGAGCACCACCCGACGCCACTCGCGTTCCATCACCCGCTCACGCAGCAGTCGCAGGCCGTCGTCACCCTGACGGAGCAGTTCGGAGGCGACCAGGTGCTCCTGCAACGAGCGGTGCACGAACTCGTACTGCCCGTCGGCGACCCGGCTGAGCAGCCCGGACCGGTTGATGATCTCGTCGACGAACTCGCCGGCCCGGCCGTCGAGGGTCTGCCGGAGCCGTTCGCCGGTCGCCGACACGAAGTCGACCAGCGCCAGCCGGCTGAACGGCCCGAACCCCTGTGCGCCGAGCGCCGCCCGCAGCGCGAACTCCCGCAGAACTCGCAGCTTGTCCGCCTGGTCGAACTCGTTCACACCGGTGGTGACGGCGTCGGCCCGGAAACTGTGCCGGCCGAGCATCTCGTCGATCATCTCGTCGTACAGCCGGGCGGTGGAGTGCGCGATGGCGGGGAACTTCCGGCCCGCGTACAGGCCCACCGACATCGAGAGGACCAGCGGGTTGCGGTGCAGGCCCAACGTGCCCGAGGAGCGGAGCTGCTGCATGAATCGCTGTGGCCCGTCGACCTCCGGGAACCGGTCCGGGAAGGCCCGCAGGTAGGCGAGTATCTCGGTGTCCCGCAGCGGCGCCAGCGCGTAGCTGCGGTGCGCTCCGAACCGCTCCGCCTGCCAGTCCTCGGCGATCCGCAGAAACGTGAGCCGCCGACAGGTGATGACGATCCGGGCGTTGGCGGTCGGCAGCTCCGGTGCGTGGTCGCTGAGGAACCGATACACCTCGTCCCGCACCGCCGCGTACGCCGTCGGCGTCACCTCGTCCAGCCCGTCGAGCAACACGACGCAACGCCGCTGCTGCAACACCTGGGCGAGGAACTGGTCGGCCTCCTCCCTGGTCAGCGCGAGCCCTTTCTGTGACCGCAGCATGGCGAGGATGTAGTCGGTGAGCGCCCCGGGTTGCACGACGCCACGCAGCAGCCGCACCGGCACCAGGAACGGCACCTCCCGGTCCCGACCCGTCCCACCACGACCGTCGACACCGCCCAGCGCCGCGATCCCGAACGCCTTGAGCGTCGTCGTCTTGCCGGACCCGGCGTCACCGAGGAGCACGACGTGCCCGCCCCGGTCGGCGATCCGCTCGGCGGCGTCGGCGGCGCGGTCCGGCTGCCCGTCCTCGGTGACGAACAACGGCACCAGGGTCCGTTCGAGCCGCAGCGTCTCCGGTGCCGCCAGGTACGGGTTGTACACCCGGTACTCCTCCACGAACCACCGGCGGTACCGCTCCTCCGGAGCACCACGTCGGAGCTGGCTCATCCGTCGAAGCAGCCACCCCGACACCGCCACCGCGGTCACCCCGGCGCCGATGAGCCCATTCACCGAGTCGGTCCAGTCGAGCGCGTTTTTCAGCCACTCCAGCATGTCCACGTACCAATGGTCCTTCATGCTTGTCACGAAGGGTGATGGCGTGGTCACGACTCGCCGGGACCTGTGCCCCCTGGGGATGCCTCGACTGCGGCGATGTCGTGTCGACTACTCCGGCTGCTCGCTGCGGTAGCTGAGGCGGCCGGTGTCGCCGAACTCCTGCTCGGTGGTGGACAGGCCGAAGACGCGGCAGGCGCAGCCCTCGCCGGGTTGCTTCGCTGACGCCTCGGCGTAATACCAGACCTGGCCCACCTGGGCAGTGAACGTGCGAGTGGTACGCGGCGGCATCTCGATCGCCCGGTGTGGCTGGCACTTGGAGTCGAAGAGCCAGAGCACGTACGGCTCACTGAACGTCGAAACAGTGCCCCGTACCCGGTCTCCCCACCGGTCCGCAGGGATGTCCCGCAGGAACAGCGCGGATGCCTGCTGGCCCTTGAGCTGCACGACGCAGTCCCGGCTGACCTGGCCCTGCGGTGACGCCGGGTCGGATGCCGCTGCGGGCGTGGGCCTGTCGCGCGAGCCCCAACCGTCTCCGGTCACCTGTGGAATCGCGAGCAGGAGGGCCAGCAGCAGCGCGAGACCACCACCCAACCCGACGGCGAGAGCCATCCGGCGTCGGCCGGGCGGTCTGCTGTGCGTACCCGCAGATGTCACGTCGCTGCCCCCATCCCGCGCCGGCCTTCAGCCGGTGCCGAGCTGCGATTTTAGGACGCTTCCCGCCCCGGCGATGCCCCGTGAATCCCGTCCCGGATCCGCCGTACTCCCGGTCTTCTGCCGTTCAGCGTCCTGCGTCGGTGCGTCGACGGCCTGCGCGGCGGCGGCGAGGATCTCGTCGCGTTCGCTGTCGGTGAGGCCTTCGTCCTCAAGGAGTCCGAGCAGCAGCACCGTCCGGGCAACGACCGCCGCCGCGCTGTCGGGCACCGGTTGGCGCTCGCCGAGTGCCGCCCAGACCAGCGCCTCGGCCAGCACCGGATCGACGTCGCACCCGCCGGCGTCGTAGCGTTCCCGCGCGGACGCCACGAACCGGATCACCGGCGCCCGATCCTGCCCCGCGACGAACCGCCGCCGTACCGCCACCAGTAGCGCACCGGCGAGCAGATCGCCGTACCGCCGCCAGTCCCGCTCGGTGAACCGGCGTAACCGCCGTTCGTGGCCCCGCAGCCGCCCGGTCAGCAGGCCTTGTAGCGCCGCGTGCGATTCAGTCACCATCGTCGCCCCCTGATCATCATGCGTGCCCTCCGACGTCGATGTCTCCTGGCCACCAGGGCACTCGCCGCGTGGCAGCCGCAGGCGATCTGCTCGGCGCGGACCCTGTCGCTGTCGGGGCTGTCGCCGCCGGCGTCGCCGGCTCGGTTGGCGTCGTTCCCGGCATTGCTGTCGTATCCTGCGTCGTCGGCACCACCGCCGCGGCTCCCGGATTCTGGCGATGCCGCCAGCACACCGATCAGCGCCGTCACCGACTGGTCGATCCGGCGGCCGCCGACCGCGAGCCGGGTACCGGCCAGGTCCAACCGGGTGATGGCTGCCGCGAACTGCCGGGCCGCGACCGCGTCCGCCACGATTCGGGTACGCCGAAGCTGGTCATCGGCCGCACCCAACCGCCAACGGACACGGGCGGCCAACGCGACGGCCCGATCCGCTTCGACGCGTGCAGAACGCAGGCCGGTGAGCAGGTCCCCGACCGAGCTTCCCGGCGGTCGCGTGCTCGCGGCCAGGCCGGTGTAGACGAGACTCAACGCTCGCCAGCACTCCGTGGCGGCGTCCTGCCAGGGCAACCGTCGGCTGAGCGACCCCGCCCGGTGCAGGTGCGCGGCGGCCCGGTCGGCGGCGGAGATCGTGGCCAACCAGGCGTCACGCAGGTCGTCCACGGTGTCGGTGCTCATTCGCCCGCCTCGGCGCTGGACTTCACCAGGAGGGCGAAACGCACATCCGTGCAGGGGTAGTCGACTCCGCACTCGCAGAGCCAGCGACGCACCACGCGCGGTGGATGAGCGAACAGGACATCGTCGGCGTCATCGACGTCCTGCGCGGAGACGAGGCGAGGCCGTCGTTCGGGTGCGGCTGCTGGTTCGGTGGGGGATTCGTCGGGTCGATCGGGCATCGGAGGCTCCCGTCGGGTCGTACTCCTTGCTGTTCATGGCGTTGTTAAGTGCAGCTGGCAGGCGTGGGGTGGCGTGCGGGCACACCCCGGCACGCCCGGCCGGAAGGGGGGACCGACCGACCGGACGCTCTCCGCGCGGTGGGAACGACCAGCTCCGGTTTGCAGACCTGGGAGCCAGTCAGAGGCAAGCGTATATAACAGGTCATGTAAGCACAAGCACTGTCCGCACATTGCTTGCTATACAAAGTTGCTCGTGATCGAATGGCGGGGCAGACCTGGGAGACACCAATGCCCGCCAAAGCGAAGTGGGCGCTGATCGCCGACGGCATCCGCGCTCAGATCAAGTCCGGCGAACTCGCGCCGGGCGACAAGCTGCCCTCGACCTCTGAGCTGTGCCGTCAGCACGACGTATCGGCCATCGTCGTTCGCCAGGCCATCAACGCGCTGAAGATCGAAGGCTTGGTGGAGGGTGTCGGCGGGGTCGGAGTGTTCGTCGCCGAGCGCTGACCGCAGAGCGAGCCCGAAACCGGGGCGTCCACTCCAGATCTTGGACAGTTTCCGTTCACGCGTAACGGAAACTGTCCAAGATCTACTCGTTGCCGCACCCAATCGACGTTCCGTCCGCCACTTCGGTCAACGAGGTGACGATGGGGCGAGCGAGCGGTCGCGCTCTGTGCGTGGATCTCGTACGCTCCCAGGTGGTCTCCGCCGGTGCGGTGGTGGAGGCGATGGTCGACCACGGGGAGGTGCGTGTGAGCGCAGCACAGATCATCGCGAGGTTGGCGGCGGCGTCGCAGAAGCTGGACGAGGCGAAGGCCAAGACCGCAGCGGCAGCACAGGACGCAGCCGAGGCGCGGGCACTGGTCGCCGGTGCCCTGGAAGGTGTGGCTGCGGGTCCCCTGGTCGGCATGATCGACTCGTACCGCCAGGCGCTGGCGCAGGCGTCCCAGGGTGGCGACCCGGCCAAGCAGCACGTCCAGGAGACGATCGCCAAGGTCCGAGCGCTGGGAAACTGACACCGGGTGGTGGCAGCGCAACCCACCAACCACCCGCGGCCGCGAGCATCACTCTGCGCCCTCCAGTGCCGGGCCAGGCATCGGCCACTACGCCCACCGGTAGTGGCCTGTCTTCTGCGTTCCGGGAGAAGAGCGCTGCGGAGGCACCGGCTCCAAGGCGTCGAGAGCGGGTAAGTCCGGAGGCCGTCGCTCTTGGCGGTTCCTTTGCTTCGACGGCCTGGGCTACGTTCGTCGAGTTTTTGCCCCTCGTGCCTAAGGCCGTTGGCGGCGTTGTTATAGCAGGAGTGGCCACGACGGGGGCCTACAAGGCATGGCGGGCGAGGCATCGACAACAGGAGAGTCGCGATGAAGATCGATGACGGCACCGAGCAGCGCGTCCGCGACACCCTCCACTGGGTGGTGAGGAGGGATTTGGGCAAGTTTGATGCAGCGCTGAGGTCATTCCCCGACCAGGCGGCGCAGGAGGCGGCTCTCACGCTGCTGGTCGCAGTCTCAGGTTTCGTTCTCATCGACCTTCACGGTGCTAAACCCACTCCTCAGCAGGTCGATGTACTGGCCGAGGAGATCGGACGGATGGAGGGGTGGGCATCGATCACCGCAGGTGAGGCAGCGCTCTTCATGAACGCCGTGGTTGAAGGCAGCCCACTGACCAGGCGACTGACTCCGGAGAATGTTGTGGTCTTGGCGTTCGTCGTTGCGGGCAGCCTTTTGTCGGCACGACCAATGCCTCAGGGGGAGTGGTGGTTCAACTATCTGGACAAGGTGGAGGCGGCGATCGAGGCGGCCGGGTGATGGGCGCGCCTGAATCGTTTGCCCGGGACGGTGGCGACCTGGACGGCTTCCACATCGGCCACCTGCCGCCGGGCGTCGGTGACCTGGTTTCGGACTTCGCCTCCGAATGGGAGGACGTCAGCTTCGCCACTCGTGTCTGGGAGCGCCAGGTCGAGGACGGCCACCGAGTCGACCTGCGGGTGCACGTGCTCCGGGGCGAACGGCTGGGTACGCTCGCCGAGTTACACGCCTTCCTGGCCGAGTACCACGAGCGCGATCCTGCTGACGGCGCGTTCACCGAGTTTCAGCACGGCGAGGATCCCGGCCTCATCGGCGCCGCCGAAGCGTTCTGGCTGGCCGCGCCAGGGGTGGCAGTCGACGTGCTATTCGATGCAGAGCGGTTGAATGTGGACGCTCTGCGGCCGACTGCGCTGGGAATTACCGCAGCCGCGGCAGGTTCCGCCAGCCCGTCGGACTCGACGGATCCACTCGTCCAGTAAGTCGTGCGAGCGGCTGTCGGAAAGCTGTCACCACGTGTGGCGGGGCGGTGCACGGCGGTCATTGTCCCTATCCTGACGTGTTCACCGCAGGCTAGCGACGTGGAGTGTCGTGGATCCTCGACAGGTACGACGTCTGGCAGAGCAGTCCGCCAACTTCGGGTTCCTCAAGGAGCACCCGCTGCTGGTCTGGTACGGCGCGGGCGCAGAGCTGCTCGTCTATGTCGACGCGCAGGCCGCGATGTTCAAGATCCGTGCCTTCGGCGACGAGTTGGCCAAGGATCTCGTCCGCCGCACCGGCGCGAGGCCGCAGAAGAACGACTTCTACCACCGCGTTCAGGTCCTTTACAGCGATGGCACGCTGGTGGCCGAGACGTACCACGCGTTCGACCGGCTTCGGGACCAAGGCAACAAGGCCGTGCACGATCACCTGGGTGAGGTCCGCGCCGCGCTGGACATGCTGCGGACCTGCTTCGAGCTGGGGGTTTGGTTCCACCGGGCGTTGACCGGTGACCGGACTCCGCTGGGTTTCGTGCCGCCCTCCCCGCCGCCTCAGCAGGTGTCGCAAAGCATCGCCGACGGGCTCCAAGCCGAGATTCAGCGTTACAAGGACGAGCTGGCGCAGACCAAGCTCCTGCTTGAGGGCAAGGCGTCGCTGGCGCAGGCCCAGGCGGATGCGACGGTCGCCGCGGACCGCGCCGTTCGCGATGCCGACGCTCGCCGCGATCAGGCTGCTGCGTTGGTAGCCAGTCTCACGTCGGCAGCCGAGGCAGAGCAGGCGGCGCTGGACAGCAAGGCGACTGCCAAGGTCTCGGCGGCTCGGCGCGAGGAGTTCATTGCCCGGGCCCGTCGTGCCTCCCACGAACCGCTCAACGAGATCCAGACCCGAGTCGAGATCGACAAGCAGTTGGGCGCGGCCGGCTGGGTCGTCCAGGACGAAAGCCAGATCAACCTGTACGCGGGCACGGGTGTTGCCGTTCGTGAGGTGACTTTGGCGACCGGTCGAGCCGACTACCTGCTGTACGTCAACCAGCGGCTAGTCGGCGTGATCGAAGCCAAGCGGGAGGGGACCGCGCCGCGCGGTGTCGAGGCGCAACTCGACCGTTACCTCCACGGGCTCACGGCGGGCCAGAAGCTCGCCGCGTGGCGTCGAGACGACCCGCTGCCCTTCGGCTACGTCGCTACCGGCAGCGAGACCGCGTTCGTCAACCGACTCGACCCCTTTCCGCGTACCCGTGAGGTCTTTGCCTTCCATCGACCTGAGACGTTCGCTCGGTGGATGCGGGAGGCCGACGACGACCCGGCGGTGCCGACGCTGCGGGCGCGGCTGCGGCGGATGCCGACGCTGGACCGGCTCGGCCTGCGCTCTGCCCAGGTCGACGCCATCGAGGGTCTGGAGCGGTCCCTCGCCGAGGACCAGCCGCGTTCGCTGATCCAGATGGCCACGGGCGCCGGCAAGACCTTCACCGCGGTCACCAGCAGCCATCGATTGCTGAAGCACGCCCGAGCCACACGGATCCTGTTCCTGGTCGACCGCAACAACCTCGGAAAACAGACCCTGCGGGAGTACGCGGGCTACCAGACCCCGGACGACGGGCGGAAGTTCACCGACCTGCACAACGTCGACCGGCTCTCCGGCGCCCGGATGCTCGACTCGTCGGCGGTGGTGATCTCGACCATCCAGCGGCTCTACGGCGCGCTGCGTGGCGACGACTTGCCGGACCCGGACCTCGACGACCGGGCGTACGACGACTACGAGTTGGACGAGCCGGCCGAGGTCGCCTACAACCCGCTGCTTCCGCCGGAGACGTTCGACCTGATCGTGGTCGACGAGTGCCACCGCTCTATCTACGGCAAGTGGCGGGGCGTCATCGAGTACTTCGACGCGTTCGTGGTCGGGCTGACCGCCACACCGGTCAAGCAGACGCTGGGCTTCTTTCAGCAGAACCTGGTGTCGGAGTACACCTACGAGCAGGCGGTCGCCGACGGGGTAAACGTCAGCTTCGACGTGTACCGGATCAAGACGGAGATCACCGAGAAGGGCGCCGACATCGAGGCCGGGACCGTCGTGCCGCTGCGCGACCGTCGCACCCGGGCGGAGCGTTACCAGGAGTTGGAAGAGGACTTCAGGTACGGCGGCAGCCAGGTCGGCCGTTCAGTGATCTCGAAGGGACAGCTCAAGCTGGTGCTGGAGACGTTCCGAGATCGCCTGTTCACGGAGATCTTCCCAGGTCGGTTAACGGTGCCGAAGACCTTGATCTTCGCGCGGGACGACAACCACGCCGAGGAGATCGTGCAGATGGTGCGGGTCGTCTTTGGGCGGGGCAATGACTTCGCCGCGAAGATCACGTACGCGTCCCGCAAGAGTGGCGACAACCCGGACACCCTCATCCAGGCGTTCCGCAACAGCCCGGAGCTGCGTATCGCGGTGACGGTCGACATGATCGCCACTGGCACCGACGTCCGGCCATTGGAGTGTGTCTTCTTCCTCCGCCCGGTGCGCAGCGCCACCTACTTCGAGCAGATGAAGGGTCGTGGCGCTCGCACGATTGACGCCGCCGAGTTCCAGGCCGTCACGCCCGACGCCGAGGTCAAGGACCGGTTCGTCATCGTCGATGCGGTGGGCGTCACCGAAGCCGACCTGGACGAGGCGGTGCCCCTGCAACGGCACACCGAACGGCAGATCTCGCTGCGCGACCTGCTGAGAAAGGCCGGCACGCTGACCGCCGACGCGGATGAGGTGGCCACGCTCGCCGCCCGACTCGCCCGGCTGGACCAGCAGTTGACTGACGACGAGCGTGCGGAACTGGCCGACCTCGCCGACCAGCCGCTGACCGGCGTCGTTCGCGGTCTGGTCGACGCGGTCGCGCCCGAGCAACTGAACCCGGCCAAGGAATCAGGGCCAGACGCCGTACGTGACCTGCTGGCCGGCGCGCTGCGCCCGCTCGCAGCGAACCCGCCGTTGCGTGAACGGATCCTGGAGATCCGCCGGGCGCATGACATCACCATCGACGAGGTGAATGCCGACAAACTGATCTCGGCAGCCGGGGTGCCGCCCGAGGAACGCGCCCAGGTCACAGTGAAGAGCTGGCACGACTACCTTGAGGAACACCGCGACGAGATCACCGCGTTGCAGGTCTTCTTCGAGGGTCGAGGTCGGGTGGGCTACGACCAGCTCAACGAACTCGCCAAGCGGATTGCCCGACCGCCGCAGGCGTGGACGCCGGAGTCCCTGTGGAAGTCGTACGTGCTGCTCGGCCGCACCGCAGCAGCACCCGGCAGCAGGGGAGTGACCGATCTTGTCAGCCTCATCCGGTATGAGTTGGGGTTGGATCAGGAGCTGCGCCCGTACCGCAGTCTCGTCGAGGAGCGCTTTCGTGGGTGGCTGCTCCGGCAGGAACAGGCGGGCGCTACGTTCACTGCCGATCAGGCGTGGTGGCTGGAGAGGATCAGGGACGTGATAGCGGTCAGCGTGGAGATCACCCCGGACGACCTGGAAGGCGCGCCGTTCAGTGAGCGGGGCGGGATCGACGGGTTCGCGGGCGCGTTCGGGAAGCGCGCCGAGCCGCTGCTGAACGAGCTGAACCAGGAGCTGTCCGCGTGACCGATCTGCCATCCGGATGGATCTGGGTAGACCTCGCCGACGTTGCGGAAGTGCAGGGCGGGATACAAAAGCAGGCCAAGCGGCGGCCGGTGCTGAACAAGTATCCGTTTTTGCGGGTGGCTAATGTGCATCGAGGGAGGCTGGACCTTGCCGATGTGCACGAGGTGGAGTTGTTCGATGGCGAGCTGGAGCGCTTTGAGTTGCGGCGGGGGGATCTTCTGGTCGTCGAGGGAAACGGTAGCCCAGACCAGATCGGCCGTGCCGCGACCTGGGACGGCAGTATTAATAGCTGCGTGCACCAGAACCACTTGATCCGTCTCCGTCCAAGCGGCGCGCTATTGCACGAGTTTCTTGAGCTGGTCTGGAACTCGCCTCTGGTGGCACGTCACCTTCGTGAGGTCGCAGGCTCCACAAGTGGCCTCTATACGCTAAGCACCGGGAAGCTGAAGTCGGTACGACTCCCACTGCCGCCGCTCGCGGAACAAGGTCGGATCGTGACCCAGGTTAAAGAACAGCTCAACAACGTCGACCGGTTGCTGGCTGAGATAGATCGAGCGCGACAGAAGTCCTTGGCCCTCCGAGTTTCGTTACTGTCGGAAGCATTCGCGGGACGCCTCGTAGAGCAGAATCCAAGCGATGAGCCGGGGCGGGAATTGTTGGCACGCATTCAAGCTGAACGGGCGGCCGTGTTCCCTGAAAAGGCTGGAGGTTCTCGGCGGGCTAAGCGTAAGGCGCCGAGTCCATCGGTTGGTCACAATGGTGACGATTTCAAGCAGGAGGCACTGCCGCTGTGAGCACTGTGGATTCGCGCCGGTTGGTGCAGAAGCTGTGGAACTACTGCGACGTGCTGCGTGACGACGGCGTCTCGACCATCGACTACGTCGAGCAGTTGACGTTTTTGCTGTTCCTCAAAATGGCGCACGAGCGGGCTAATCGAGAGATTCGACCCGAGCAGATTGTGCCCGATGAGCTGAGCTGGCAGACGCTGCTCGACTCCGAGGGCGATGCCCTGGAGGTGCAGTACCGGCAGATCCTCACCGGACTGGCCCGTGAGGGCGGCACGCTCGGCACGATCTTCCGGAAGGCGCAGAACAAGATCCAGGACCCGGCGAAGCTCAAGCGGCTGATCGTCGACCTAATCGACAAAGAGGAATGGTCGGGCACCGGCGTCGACGTCAAGGGTGACGCCTACGAGGAGTTGCTGGCCAAGGGTGCCGAGGACGCCAAGTCGGGCGCGGGCCAGTACTTCACCCCTCGTGCGCTGACCGCGACCATGGTCGACTGCATGCAGCCCACGCCCGACGACACCATCACCGACCCGGCCTGTGGCACGGGTGGCTTCCTGCTCGCCGCGTTCGACCACATCCAGCGGCACCACGGCAGTGACCTGACCCCGGACCAGCGGCGGCGGCTCGCCCACGGCGCGATCAGCGGCACCGAACTCGTCGACGGCACCGCTCGACTCGCTGCGATGAACATGCTGCTGCACGGCATCGGCACCCCCAGCGGCGAATCTCTGATCACGATCGGGGATGCGCTCGGCAAGGAGCCGGACCGCCGCTACAGCCTGGTCCTCGCGAACCCGCCGTTCGGCCGCAGCTCCTCGATTCGAATGATCGGCGAGGACGGTCGCTCCACTCGCGAAGAGCGGGAGATCGAGCGGAACGACTTCTGGGCCACCACCGCCAACAAGCAGCTCAACTTCGTCCAGCACATTGCCTCGTTGTTGGAGATCGGCGGTCGCGCTGCGGTTGTGCTGCCGGACAACGTGCTCTTCGAGGGCGGTGCCGGGGAGACGATCCGCCGCCGGCTGCTCAAGCAGTACGACCTGCACACCATGCTGCGCCTGCCCACCGGCATCTTCTACGCCGGCGGGGTGAAGGCCAATGTGCTCTTCTTCGAGCGCAAGCGCGCCCGTGAAGAGCCGTGGACCCAAAAACTCTGGGTGTACGACTTCCGCACCAACCAGCACTTCACGCTGAAGCAGAATCCGCTGCGTCGCGAGCACCTCCAGGATTTTGTCGACTGCTACCTGCCGGGCAAGGACCGGGCCGAGCGGGTCGAGACCGAGCGGTTCAAGCCGTACTCATACGAGGAGCTGATCGCCCGCGACAAGGTGAACCTCGACATCACCTGGCTCAAGGACGCTTCCCTGGAAGACGCCGACGCCCTACTGCCGCCGGAGGTAATCGCACAGGAGATCGTCGAGGATCTGGAGGCGGCGCTACGCGAATTCGCCGCGATCGCAGACGCACTGTCCTCGCGTGCTCCCCAGACCAAGGACACCTGAGCGGGCGGCGTCAGAATGCGGTGACCCTGCGTGTCGCTGACGATCGGCGGTGCGATTCGATAGGCTTCCTGGTATGACCGGATCGGTGAGCAAGAAGTCGTTCTCGCTTCCGCAGGACGTGGCGGAGCGCTTGGAGCGTGAGCCCAACGCCAGCGCGTACGTGGTCGACACGATCCGGGCACGGATGCGTGCGGAGGATCTCGACGCCGAGTTGGCCCGCCGAGGGATGACCGTGACGGCGGAGGGGCAGGCCCGTGCCAGGGCCCAACGCGCCCAGGTCGAGCAGGAATGGTCCCCTGGTCGCCGCGCCGCGCTGCGGGACCGTTCCCGCCGTGCGGCAACGGAGATGCTCGACGGCTCCGGCAGCCAGGCGCCGGCGGCATGACGGGCCCGGACGGGCCGGCGGTCCGGCTGATACTGGACCGATCCGCGCTGCTCGCCTACGTGGCTGGGTCGATGGATGTCGCTGAGCCCATCCACGAGGTCGCCCAGGATGGGGTCCGGTTCGGTGTGCCGGCGGTGGTCGCCGCCGAGGTGCTAGCGGTCGTGGACGACCCCGGTGATCGAGCGGTGCTGCACCGACTGCTTGAACGTCCTGCCTGCGCGGTGTTGCCGACCTGGGGCGAGGACTGGCAGGAGTTGGCGTACTGGAGGGTTGTCACCGGTCGAGTTGACCTGGCCGCCGCCGTGATGGCTGTCCTGGAGCACGACGCCTCCGTGCTGACCAGCGAAGGTAAGGCGTACGGCGACGGCGGCGACCTTCCGGTCATCCGCTTTTCTGGCTAGAGCCCTCGACGGAGGTCAGCGGGTGATGCGGACGGTCCCCTCGAAGCGTGGGTAGTCACAGCCGTCCTGGCAGAGCTCGAAGCCCCCGCTGGCCAGCGCGATTCCCTTGTGGAAGACGAGTCCGCCGTTCTCGGCGTAGACCCGTCCGGTCACGGCTTGGGGCTCGCCGGTGCAGTTGAGGGGTGACCAGCCGCTGCCGTATGCGACCCGGTCGCCGGAGCGCTGCCGGAGGATCAGCTCGGCGCCCCCGGACGCGCCGGCGGGGCAGGTCACGGTGATGGTGAGGTCGACGGCGATGCCTCGGGCGACCAGGGTCGCCGACGTGACCTCGACGTCACTCGCCGCGCTGGCCGCCGTCGGGTTCAGCAGCGCGACCACAGACAGACCGAGCAGTGCGATGGTGGTGGTGATGCGGCGCACGACGGACCTCCTTGTCGGAGCGGGTGCTTACCTTCGGTCACCATAACCCTGTCCGGCACTCGCCGGAATCAATCGATCGCGGAGAGTTTCGCGGAGGTGCGTTCGACGATGACCAGGGGAATCTCCCGCTCGGTGCCCTTCTGGTAGCGCGCGTAGGTCGGGAAGACCTTCGTCATCACCGGCCACAGCCGGACGCGCTCCTCGGCGGTCGCTGTCCGGGCCCGGCCGACGAACCGCTCCGCGTCGACCTGGATCTCCACGGTCGGGTCGGCGCTCAGGTTCAGGTACCAGGCGGGGTGCTTGTCGGCGCCTCCGTTGGACGCCACCAGCAGGTGGTTGTCGCCGTCGCGTCCGTACATCAGGGCGGTGCGGCGCAGTTTGCCGCTGCGGCGTCCGCGGGTGGTGAGCAGCAGCGAGGGTACGCCGTGGAAGGTGCCGCCGTCCGCGCCGTCGGTCTGGACGTAGCGCCGGATGTGGCTGGCGACCCAGCCGACCGGGCTGTCCTCGACTGTCTCGTGCTGATCCTGATCGGTCACGGCGTTGCCTCCTCGTGAATAGCGACGGGATGCCGTCAGCCGCGCGAGCGGGGCAGGCAGCACTTCTTGTACTTGGCACCCGACCCGCACCAGCAGAGGTCGTTGCGGCCGGGTGGCCAGGCGGTCACGCCGGCTTCGTCGAGGCTGTCGGCGTACTCGTCGAGGGTTTCCTCGTCAATGGCGTCGACACCGGCGAAGGCCGCCAGACCCGCGACCGTGCCGGCGACCACGCCCAGGTCGCCGCCGCCCATCCCGGAGGCCTCGACGAAGGCGCGTTCGAGGTTGGCGCGGTGTTCGTCCCAGGTGGGCGGGTAGGTCTCGGCGAGCGCCGGCCACCGCACCAGCAGCGCGTCGAACTCGGCCTTCGGCCAGAAGAGCAGCGTCGCCGGGCCGTCGTCCAGGGCGTCGAGCGCGTGGTCGCTCGCGGCGCGCAACCGGTCGGCGAGGTTGTCGTACTCGTCGTGCGGCAGGCCCAGTTCCTCGCGCACGTTGTGCCGTCGCTGGGTCAGGCCGAAGATCATGGCTGCGGCCTCGTCCTGGGCGTCCTCGGACTCGTGCTGCTGGGTGCGGGTGCGTTCCAGGATCGCGTCGAGTGCCGCGGTCAGCCACTCCAGCGCCGTCTCGGTGCGGTCGGATTCGACCAACTCGTCGATCACGTAGGTGGCGTGAGGGCTCGTCTCCAGCAGCGGACGGAGCGCGGTCAGCTCGGCCATGCCCTCATCGGCGCGGCCGAGGCGCAGCAGCAGGCCGCCGCGGACCGCTCGGGCGTACGCGTCCTCGTCGGGCTGTTCGGCGATGGCGCGGGTGGCCAGGGTGAGCGCGTCGGCGCGGTCGCCGGACTGCTCGAGGATGTCCGCGGCGACCAGCAGGGCGTACCCGGTGTCGGCCGGGTCCGCGACCCGGCCCTCGTCGACGGCGCCCACCAGCTCGGCGACGAGCGCGGCCGGGTCGGGGCTCTTGATGCCCAGGCTGCCGATCTCGTCGATGCGGTCGGCGGTCAACAGTTCGGGCATGGACACATCCTGACGACGGCTGACGGGCGCGGACGGCCAGCGTAACTCCGAGACTGCCGCACCCGGCGCCGGCCGGCCCGACCGGCGCCGGTCGCGTCGGCAGATCAGCGTTCGTCGACGAGCTGGACCTCCTCGGCGGTGGGGTCGATGGCCAGGGCGAACGCCGCTGTGCCGGCGGCGCTGCCCGGTGTCACCTTCCGCGCCGCCGCGAGTTGCTCGGCCGACTCCCACCGCCACACGCCCACCCACTGCCGCTCGTCGACGCGGCCGAGTCGGGCCTCGATCGGGCCGCCGACGGCCGCCCGGGTGGCCGTCACGAGGTCGGCGTGGCGGGTGGGCACCTGCTCGGCGTGGGCGGGGTCGGCGCTGAACCGTGTGATCACGAGCAGAGACATTGCTGTAGTTCCTCTCTAGAGTTGACTTCTAGTGACTTGTTCTAGAGATAATCTCCCGCATGAGCGATGTCAAGGGCTCCGGACTCCGCAGCCAGAAGGCGCGACAAACCCGGCAGAAGATCCTGGCGGCTGCGCGGGAGCTGTTCGTCGAGCGCGGCTACGGCGCGACGAACCTTCAGGACGTGGCGGCGGCAGCCCAGGTGGCGGTGCAGACGATCTACTTCACCTTCGGCAACAAGCGCACGCTGCTCAAGGAGCTGGTCGACGTCACGGTGGCCGGAGACGACGAGCCGGTGGCCACCATGGACCGCGAGTGGTTCCGTGCCGCCATGGCTGCCGGGACCGCCCAGGAGCAGTTGCGGGCGCACGTGGACGGCAGCGCAGTGGTGCTGGACCGGGTCGCGCCGATCATCCGGATGCTCGACGCCGCCGTCGCCACGGACGCCGAGGTCGCCGCGATCTGGCCGCGGGGAGTCGACCCCCGGTACGTGGTGCACGAAGCCGCGGCGACGTCGCTGATGAGCAAGCCGGGCGCGCGTACCGATGTGTCCGTCGCGCAGGCGGCCGACGTGCTCTACGCGCTGCTCGGCCCGGAGCTCTATCTGATCCTGGTGCGGGAGCGGGGTTGGTCGCCGCAGCGCTGGGCGGAGTGGAGCTTCGCCACACTGAGCGCGCAGCTCTGCGTCACCTGACGGCAGAACCCGGAGCCCGGGAGACCCGGGGCCCGGAGCCCGGGACGGCTGACCGTCCCGGGCCACGAATGGCCGACGAACCTCAGCGGGTCGCGGGCATGGTGGCGAACTCGCCGGCTAGCTCCGACTCGATGATCGTCGTGGTGGACGGCCCGCGACCGGCCGACGAACGCCGGGCGGACGGGACGGCCAGGGCCGCGAGGGTGGCCGTGACGGCGATCGCGGTGAGGAGGAGAAACCCCATCGTGAAGTCGGTCTCCCGGGGCAGGCCGCTGGCCTGCGGGTGGGCCGTGATCACGCCGCTGACGACGGCCGCGCCGATCGCGCCGCCGATGGTGCGGATGTTGGCGTTCATGCCGGTGGCCACGCCGGTCTGGCTGGCGGGCACGCTGGCGACGATCAGGTTGGCCATCGACGCGAAGGCCAGGCCGATGCCGAGACCGGCCAGGCCACCGGCGACGGCGACCTCCCAGCGGGTGTCGTGGGCGGTGGCCAGCATCGCGGACGCGGCCACGTTGAACGCGGCGCCGGACGCGAGCTGCGCCTTGGCGCTGAAGACGGCCTGGAGGCGGCCGGCGACGATGCCGGCGACGAACATCGCGACGAGCATCGGCAGCATGAGCAGACCGGCCTGGCTGATGCTGGCGCCGAAGCCGTAGCCGGCGCTGGTCGGGGTCTGCACGAACTGCGGGAGGAACGCGTACACGGAGAACATCGACGCGCCGTAGAGCAGGGCGACGAGGTTGGTGGTCCACACGCCGGGCAGGCGCATCATCCGCATGTCGATCAGCGGGTTGGCCGAGCGCACCTCGGCGACCAGCCAGCCGGCCAGCAGCACCACGGCGAGCGCGAGCAGGCCGAGAACCCGGGTGGAGGTCCAGCCCCAGGCCGCGCCCTGGCTGATCGGCAGCAGCAGCGCGACCAGCCAGCCGGAGAGCAGCACCGTGGCGCGCCAGTCGATGCGTCCGGGGGTGCGGACCGGCGACTCGGGGATGAACAGGTGCGCGGCGACGGCGGTCAGGCCCACCACGACCATCGGGATCCAGAACAGCCACCGGTAGTCCAGCGCGGTGACGATCGGGCCGGCCAGCACGATGCCCAGGCCACCGCCCGCCGCGACGATCGCCGAGATGGCGCCGACGGCCGAGGAGACCCGCGCGGCGGGGAACTCGTCCCGGATGATGCCGAACGAGAGTGGGAAGACGGCGCCGCCGATGCCCTGTACGACGCGGGCGACGATGAGGACGCCGATGTTCGGGGCGATGGCGGCCACCAGGCAGCCGAGGGCGAGCGCGGCGAGCGATGCGACGAGCATCCGCTCCTTGCCGACCATGTCGCCGACCCGCCCGAGGATCGGCGTGAAGATCGACGCCGAGAGCAGGTACGCGGTGAGCACCCAGGTCACGGTGTTCTGGGAGGTGTGCAGGTCCTGCTGGATGGTCGGCAGCACCGGGGTGATCAGCGACTGGAGCATCGCGAAGAACCCGGCGCCGGCCGCGAGCACGGTGAAGGTGAGCCGACGCGAGCTGCGTCGGGAGGTCACTGCCACGAGAGAAGACTCCTGATAACGGTACGGAGGGAGGTGTGTCACCCGTCGTCTCTGGCGGGCGGGCTTGTCGGGTCCGGGCGATCGGGGTGGCCAGGCGACGGTCGTGCGGATCCCGAGGTAAGCTAACCGGAGGCAGGCCTCCGGCAATTCCGGAGGGGTGCCTCCACTAAGCTAGCGGAGGGATGCCTCCGGATGCAACCAGGTTGAGGTGACGCACGTCATGAGCAGCGCGGGGCAGGCGCCCGAGGTCTTCGCCCAGCGGCCCAAGCGGGCCGATGCACGGCGCAACTACGACTCCCTGGTCGCCGCTGCCCGCGAGGCGTTCGCCGAGAACGGCGCCGCCGCCTCGTTGGAGGACGTGGCCCGGCGGGCCGGGGTGGGCATCGGCACGCTCTACCGCAACTTCCCGAGCCGGCGGCACCTCTTCGAGGCCGTCTACGTCGAGGAGGTGCGGGCGCTGAGCCGCTCCGCCGAGGATCTGGCCGAACTGCCCCCGTGGGACGCCCTCGTCGCCTGGCTGCACCGCTTCGTCGCGTACGTCGCCACGAAGCGCGCGCTCGCCGAGCAGTTGCTGCACGACTCGGAGATCTTCGGGACCTGCCGGACGGAGATCTACGCCGCCGGTGAGCCGCTGATGCGGCGGGCCCAGGCCGCCGGCGTGGTCCGGGACGACATCGGCTTCGACGACGTGGTGCGGCTGATCAGCGGCCTCACCATGGCCCAGTTCCCGTCACCCGAGCAGCGCGACCGGGTGCTCGGCGTGGCCCTGGACGGGCTGCGCCCGCCGGCCGCGTCGAGCTGAGTATCGGCCGACCCCGTTGCGCCGACCGCGCCACCGCCCGGTCAGCTGTCGACCAGCAGGAGCCACTCGTCGTCGAGGCGTTCCGTCACCGTGCCCGGCGGCCAGCGGTGACCGGCGTCGACCATCGCCCGTGCCTGCTCGACCTGCGGTGGTCGGCTGAACTGCGTGTCGCGGAAGCTGGCCATGCTGTGGAACCGGGCCCGGCCGAAGTTGGCGGCGTCGGTGAAGCGGGCCCTGTCGAACAGCGCCTCCCCGCCGAACACCGTCCAGCGGAACAGCGCCATGTTGGTGAAGCGGGCGGAGTAGAAGGTGGCCGATCGGGCGAACTCGGTGTGCTCCATCGACAGGGCACCCTCGAAGACGGCGTCCCGGAACGAGACGGCGTCCTCGAAGCGGGTCGCGTCGAAGCTGGTCGGCTGACCGAAGGTCGTCCCACGAAACGAGACCTGGCCGGCGAAGCCCGCTCGCCGACACGACAGGCCGTCGGAGAACACGGCTCCGTCGAAGCCGGCCAGGCCCCCGACGCGCATGTCGTCCAGGATGACCTCGCCGTTGGTCGCGAGACCGTCGAAGAGCACGTCACCGAAGGTCGCCGCCCCGAGCAGGAGACGCCCCCGCGCCGTCGCGCCCGCGAAGGTCGTCGCGCCGGTGAACACCGCACCGGTGAAGTTAGCGTCGACGAGCGTGCAGCCGGCGGCGTCGAAGTCGACCAACCGGGCGCCGACCAGGTTCAGCGTGACCTCCGGCCAGTGGGCCGCGTCGTCCGCGCGCAGGTGCCGGGTGAGCACACGCTGCGCGGTGCGCCGGACCTCCGTCTCGCGCGGCTCGTCGTCGGGCGCGGGCATTCGCAGGTACGCGCAGAGCACCGCCGCGATCGTCGTCCGCTGCCCCGGATTGTCCTGACCGAGGCGCTCCAGCGCGTGCAGGCCACCGAGGCGTACCGCCGCGCTGTCGTTGCCGAGCAGCTCGACCGCCCGGGTGTAGAGCTCGGTCAGCCGCCGCTCCGCCGCGTCGTGCTCGGCGGCCGAGGACTGCCGGTCCTGGTGGCGTTGCGCGGCCTCGGCCACCGACTCGGCGTGCGCCTGGACCCGGTCCCGGTGTGCCTGGTCCCGGGCGGCTACGCTCTCCTGGTGTCGCTGGGCGCGCTCGGTGATCCACTGACGACGGGCGGCCAGCAGCAGGGCGAGTCCTCCACCGGTGCCGGCGACCACTGTCAGGCCGGTGCGGATCGCGTCGATGCGCAGCGTGGCACGGGTGTCCGGCTGGCTGGCCCGGTCCGCCTCGGTGAGCAGCAGATCCAGCACCAGCCAACCCAGGGCGGCGGCGATCAGCAGGCCGACCAGGACCAGCCACCAGGGCATCACCCGTAGCTGGCGCTCGGGGGGTTCGTCCGTGGCCACGGCCACAGCATGCCATCCGCCGCCCCGATGCAGGGCTGCGGACCGGCACGGCCGTCCGATGTGGAAGGCCGGCGAATTGCCGGTTTGCACCCTCGGTGGGACAACGGGTTACCGGCGCGTAACAAGTCATTGACGTTGCCGAATTGTTGCGGGCATGATCGTCGCACGGTCGACCGGACACCCCCACCCACCTGCCCGGTTCGCCGGGTGCCTCCCCCCGGAGGTGCAGCCATGCTGCTCCGAAAGACCGTCCTCGTCGTGTCCGTCGCCGTCGCCGCCCTGATCGCCTCCGCCGGCACAGCGACCGCCGCCCCCGCCCCCGCTACCGCCCCCGCTGCTGCCGCCGCCCCGACCGCCGCCGCGGCCAACCCCGTGATCGTGGTCGGCGGGCTCAGCGGCGTCGCCGTCGCGTACGAGCCGATCGCCGCCCGGCTGCGCGCCGACGGCTACCGCGCCTTCATCTACCAACTGCCCGGGCTGGGCCTCGGCGACATCCCCACCTCCGCCCGCGCGTTCGCCACCTACGTCGACCAGGTACGCGCCAGCACCGGCGCGTCGACGGTGGACGTCGTCGCGCACTCCGAAGGCGGCCTGGTCAGCCGCTACTACCTCAAGCGGCTCGGCGGCACGGCCACCGTCGGTCGCTACGTCAGCCTGGGCACTCCGCAGTACGGCACCTACGTCGCCAACATCGTGGCGTTCCTGGGTCTCGGCAGTTGCGCCGGCATCGTGGCCTGTCAACAGATGACCATCGGCTCGGCTTTCCTCGCCGACCTCAACGCCGGGGACGACACACCGGGGGCGGTGCGCTACACCACCATCCGCACCCTCCAGGACGAGCTGGTCCGGCCCACCGGCAACGCGGTGGTCAACGACGGCGCGACGAACGTGCTGATCCAGTCGTACTGCCCGCTGCGGGTGGTGGGCCACCTCGGTCTGGTGCTCGACGGCACGGCGTACACCATCGTGCGGGGCGCCCTGGTCGACGGCCCGGTGCGACCCAACTGCCTCGCGCTCTGACCCGGGCCGTGGGGGTGGTCCCGACGGACCACCCCCACTGTCGTGAGCCGACGACTGTCGGTTGCCCGACGTTCCCGGGAAAGGGTGTGGCAGACATCGGATGTGCTCGATAACCTGCTGCGGCTGTCCATTGACGACAGAGGACGTGGCCTTCCCGAAGGAGCAGCGCGCATGACCGAGCCGCACGCCGTGCCGCCGGAGAGCACCCCGCCGGCAGTGCCACAGCTCGACGTCCGGGCGGCCGAGCCGCCGGCCGCCGACCCGCAGTCGACCGGCACCGGGTTCGCCGACCGTCCTCCGGGTTACCCCAGCGCGCTGGTCTGGCTGCGCGCCGGGATCCTGCGGGACTGGCGCGGTGTGCTGGGCGCGTTCGTCGCCACCTGGTTCTACCTGCCGGTGGCGCTGCTCCTGGCCTTCTGGGGCGGCCTCAGCTTCGGCATCGTCGGCCTCTTCGCCGGTGGCCTCGGCGCTGACGACCAGGTGCCGCAGGTGCTCCGCGACGCGCCGCTGATCGGCTCCCTGCTGGAGTCGTTCCTGAGCCGCTCCGGCGGGGTGCTCGGCGGCGTCGCCGGCTTCGCCGTCGGTTTCCTGGCCGGTTTCCTCAGCGTGCTGGTGCTGCCCTGGCTGGGCGCCGACGAGGGGCCGTTCGCCGTGGTCACCGGCCTGGTCGGCACCGTCGTCGCGGCGGCGCTGATCGGGGTCCTCTACACGCTCTACCGGGTGCTGCTGGAACCGCGACTGCTGGTCGTCTCCGGTGCCCGCCAGCCCAGCCGCCGCGAGGCCGCGCGGCTGCGACCCGTGCTGGACGACTGCGCGCGACGACTCGGCCTGCCCAGCGTGCCGCGGCTGCTCATGGAGGACGACCCCGTCCTGAGCAACGCCCGCACGTACGCCCGGCACGTCGTGGTCACCACCGCGGTGCTGACCGAGGCGGACGACGAGATCGCCGCGCTGTTCAGCCACGAGCTGGTGCACTGGCGTACCGGAGACGAGATCACCAGCGCCTTCGTCCGTGGTGTCGGCCTGCCGCTCACCCTCGCGCACGCCCTGCCGGCCTGGCTGATGCGGACGTTCCCGCACCCGGGCACCAACTTCGTGGTCTTCCTGTTCTTCTGGCCGGTGCTGCTCACCATGCGGTACGTGGTGCTGCCGCTGCACGCCCGCGACGTCCGGGCGGCGGAGTACCGGGCCGACCTCGGCGCCGTACTCACCGGGCAGGTCGAGGCGATGCGGCGCATCCTGGAACGGCGGCTGTCCTTCGAGACCGGCCGCAGCGGCTGGGACGAGGCGGTCTGCGCCACCCACCCGCCGCACGAACTCCGCCTCGACGCGCTGGAACGAGCGACGGTGACCGCTGCGCCCACCGGCGTGGCCGAGCCGGTCACCGTCGAGCGACTGTTCAACCAGTCCGGTCCGGTCGGCACCCGCCGCACCTGGGCGCTGGTCGGTGTCCTCGCCCTGGTCGCCTGCCTCGGAGCCGGTGCGCTCAGCGTGGTGCAGTGGGCGTTCTTCCGGCCCCAGGCGGCGGTCGAGGGCTTCTTCGCCGCGCTCGCCGACCGGGACAGCGAGGCCGCGCTCGGCCACCTGTCCGACCAGGGCGCCGGCACCGACACCACGCTGCTCGACCGGCTGCTGCGCGGCGAGGGCTACCAGCCACCGACCGACGTCGAGGTCAGCTCGCTGGAACGCGACGGCGACACGGCGACCGCCACCGTGGCGTACCGGCTGGCCGACGCGCGGCAGACCGCCACCCTCACGCTGGAGCGTGACAAGGAGTCCACCGCCGGGTTGTTCCACGGTTGGCGGTTGACCGGTGGGCCGATCGCGCTCAACTCCTCGATCGCCGATCCCGGGGTGCGGCTCAACGGGGTAGAGCTGCCGGTCGCCACCGAAGGGCCGCCGCTGGTGCTGCTGCCCGGCGTCTACACCGCCACCGGCCCGGCCAACGCGCTCAGCGAGACGCCGAACACGACAGTGGTGGCCGACCCCGGGCAGAGCGCCGCCACCCTGCAACTGACCCCGGTGCTCAAACCGGCGGCGGCCGAGGCCGTCGACGCCCAGGTCCGCGCCTGGCTGGACGAGTGCGCCAAGCAGACGGTCACCGCGCCACAGGGCTGCCCGTTCCGCTACTACGGCGGGTCCGCGCAGAAGGTCACCTGGAAGATCCTGGAGTACCCGAAGCTCGCCCTGGAGCTGACCGGCCCGGCCGCCGCCCAGGTGACCACCCCGCCCGAAACCAGGGGCCGGGTGCAGGTCAGCGGCACCAACACGTACTTCGGTGGCACCTCACCGTTCACCGACGAGGACGCGTTGACAGTCACCGGTGTCGCCACCGCCGACGGCGACAACGTCGCCTTCCGCCCTTCCGTCAACTGACCGGAGAGAGAGCCCGTGCCCGACAGCACCACCGCCGCCCGGCTGCCCGTACGGCTGACCATCAACCCCCGCCAACGCCAGCAGCCGTCGGTCGACCTGCTGACCTGGATCCACCGCCGGCCGGAGTACCGGCCGGTGGTCCGCCAGGCCGGCGGCGGCGGAGGCCGGCCCGGCTTCAGCGATGCGGTGATCATCGCGGTGCTGGCCCAGGGCCTGCTGCCAGGGCTGTTCAACCTGCTGCAGTCCTGGGTCGACCAGCAGCGCACCGAGGCCAGCATCCGGATCCAGGCCGGGGACACGGAGGTGGAACTCCAGGTGAGCGGACGAACCGACTCCGCGCGCCTGCTGGCCCAGGCCACCGAGGCCCTACGGGCCGCCCGCGAGCCCGGGTCGGACGCCGCCGACTGAGACGACGGCGTCCGACCGGCAGGTCAGCTGGCCTTGGCGAGCGCCTCGAACTCGTCGTCGGTGAGCCGCACGTCGGCCGCGCCCACGTTCTCCTCCAGGTGCGCCACCGAGGACGTACCGGGGATGGGCAGCATCACCGGCGACCGGCGCAGCAGCCAGGCCAGCGCGAGCTGCGCGGGCGACGCGCCGTGCGCCGTGGAGATCGCGTCCAGCGGGCCGCCCGGTCGGGCCAGCTCACCGGTGGCGATCGGGAACCACGGAATGAACGCGAGGTCGTTGCGCTCGCAGTACTCCAGCACGTCCTCGGCGCTGCGGTTGGCGAGGTTGTACAGGTTCTGCACGGACACGATGTCGGTGATCGCGCGGGACTCCTCGATCTGCGCGACGCTCACCTCGGACAACCCGATGTGCTGGATCTTGCCTTCCTGCCGCAGCAGCGCCAGCTCACCGAGCTGGTCGGCGAGCGGCACCTTCGGGTCGATCCGGTGCAGCTGGTAGAGCGGGATGCTGTCCAGGCCGAGGTGCCGCAGGCTCAGCTCACACTGCTGACGCAGGTACTCCGGGCGGCCGACCACCCGCCAGTCGCCCGGCCCGGACCGGGTGAACCCACCCTTCGTCGCGATGACCAGGTCGTCGGCGTACGGGTGCAGGGCCTCACGGATCAGCAGCTCCGAGACGAACGGCCCGTACGAGTCGGCGGTGTCGATGAACGTGACGCCCAGCTCGACAGCGCGACGCAGCACCCGGACCGCCTCGGCCGGGTCCTTCGGATCTCCCCAGACACCGGGGCCGGTGATCTGCATCGCCCCGTAGCCGAGCCGGTTGACGGTGACGTCGCCACCGATGCGGTACGTGCCGGACGCCTTCGCGGGCTGCTCACTGATGTTTGTCGCCATGACTAGATCATCCCCCGGAAATGGACTGTGACACCGCCGGTCCGCCGACTGTGCGACCGGACACGTCACCTGTCCCACCGGTGGTTACCCGGAAGCGACAGGTACGAGCCTGGCGCACGTGCGACGCTGGCCGGAGCCGGTGCGAACCGGTGCCACGGCGGAGGGAGCACCATGGCGGGAGTGCCGCAGGTCAACTTCGCGCTCGACACGTACGAGTGCATCGTGCTCTATCCCGGGGCGGCCGGGCGGGTCCTGCCCGCCGAGACCGTGCAACGGTTGCAGGCCGAGCACGCCGAGCACATGCAGGCGTTGCAGCGACGCGGCATCATCCTGGTCTCCGGCTCGATCGACGGGACGACCAGCAACCCCGAGCCCCCGATCGGTTTCGGGCTCGCCCGCACCGGCAGTGTCGAGGACGTCCGCAGCGTGGTGGAGGCCAACCCGGCGGTGCAGGCCGGCCTGTACCGGGTGGACGTGCTGACCTTCCTCTGCCCGGCCGGTTCCCTGGAGTTTCCGCTGGTCAAGGCCGGGAGCTGACTGGTCGGTCAATCGGCGGCTGTCGTGATGGTGACGGCGCTCGGCGGCCCTCCGGTGCTACGGTCGCCCCCAGCGAGGGCCGCCGCCGGGGCGCACCCGGAGCCATCGATCGGCCCCGGTCGAGGAGTTGCCATGACCTCCGCCGCCACCGGTGATGTCGCGACGGCCGCCGCCCGACTGCGTGCCCTGCTGGGCGACCGGCTGCACGAGCCGGGCGACCCCGCGTACGCCACCACCACCCGGCTCTGGAACGGCGCGGTCCAACGCTCGCCCGCCCTGGTCGCGCAGTGCCTGGACGCCGGCGAGGTGGCCGACGCGGTCCGTATCGCCGCCCGATGCCATCTGCCCCTGTCGGTCCGCTCCGGCGGGCACGACTGGGCCGGTCGGGCGCTGCGCGACGGCGGGCTGGTGCTCGACCTGACCGGCTTGCGTACCGTCCGGGTCGACCCGGCCACGGCCACGGTGACCGTCGGCGGCGGCACCACGGCCGCCGAGTTGCTCGCCGCCGCCCGCCCGTACGACCTGGTGGTACCCACCGGCGTCGTCGGCGCCGTGGGCATGGCCGGGCTGTCCCTCGCCGGTGGGTACGGCCCGCTGTGCGGCCGGTTCGGTCTGGCAGTGGACAACCTGCTCGGCGCGGAGGTGGTCCTCGCCGACGGCCGGCGGGTCACCGCCGACCCCCGGCACGACGCCGAGCTGTACTGGGCGCTGCGCGGCGGCGGAGGAAACCTCGGCATCGTGACCGAGCTGCGCTTCCGGGCGCACCGGCTGCCCGGGGTGCTGGCCGGTATGATCATGTTCCCGTTGGCCGAGGCGCCGGACGTGCTGCGCGGCTACGGCGCCCTGGTCGCCGAGGCCCCGGACGAGCTGACCGTGATGACCGGTTTCCTGCCCGGCCCGGCCGGTGAACCGGTGATCTTCGTCTGCCCCTTCTACAGCGGCCCGGACCTGGACGCCGGGCTGCCGTGGATGGACCGACTGCGCGCCCTGGGCACCCCGCTGGTCGACCAGATCGCCTCGATGCCGTACGCGGACGCGTTGCGGATGTTCGACGGTGGATTCGTCGACGGCAACCGCTACCTGCTGCGTACCCGCTGGCTTCCCGCGCTCACCGACGGAGCCGCCGACGTCATCATCGACGCCGCCCGGCAGGTCAGCTCACCGTTCGCCGCGCTGGCCTTACACCACTTCCACGGTGCCGCCACCCGGGTCCGGCTCGCCGACACGGCGTTCGGGCTGCGCACCGACCACCTGCTGGCCGAGATCATCGCTGTCTGGGCGCCCGGCGAGCGGGCCGAACCGCACCGGGAGTGGGCCGAACGCACCTCGACGCATTTCGCCCCGCACTCCCTGCCCGGTGGCTACCCCAACCTGCTCGCCCCGGAGGAGACCGACCGGGTGCGGCTCGCGTACGGCGCGAACTGGCCCCGGCTGCGCCGGGCCAAGCACCGCTACGACCCGCGTGAGCTGCTCACCGCGGTGCCCACCCTGCCGCCGTCGGCGCACTGATGGCAGGCCGCCGCCGGGAGCACCCCGACAGCGCACGTCACCGGAGGCGTACGATTCCCGGCGCGCGGTCGCTGTTGCCCGTCGCCACAACGTTCCCGGTGTGGTTCCGCCCGCCGGCCCGACGCGCGCCGCGCGTCGTTGGACACATGTTCCCCTGCCTGCAATGGGTCGGTCCCGAGTCCGACCTGAAGGAGAGACTAGCCTGATGGGCGTGACACGCCGCGCGAAGATCGTCTGCACTCTTGGTCCCGCCACCTCGTCCCCGGAGCGCATCCGCGGTCTCGTCGAGGCCGGCATGAACGTGGCGAGGCTCAACTTCAGCCACGGCAGCCACGCCGACCACGAGGCGGTCTATCGACTGGTCCGGGAGGCGTCCGAGGCGGCAGGTAAGCCGGTGGCCGTCCTCGCCGACCTCCAGGGCCCCAAGATCCGGCTCGGCAAGTTCGCCGACGGCCCGCACGAGTGGCGCACCGGCGACTCGGTCGTGATCACCGGCGACGACATCCTCGGCACCAAGGAGCGGGTCTCCTGCACCTACACCAAGCTGCCGCACGAGGTGAAGCCCGGCGACCGGCTGCTGATCGACGACGGTCGGGTCGCCGTCGAGGTCAGCGACGTCACCGGCAACGACATCCGCTGCCTCGTCACCGAGGGCGGCCCGGTCTCCAACAACAAGGGCGTCTCGCTGCCCAACGTGGCGGTCAGCGTCCCCGCCATGTCGGACAAGGACGCCGAGGACCTGCGTTTCTCCCTCGGGCTCGGCGTCGACCTGGTCGCGCTCTCGTTCGTCCGCTCCGCGGAGGACATCAAGCTCGTGCACGGGATCATGGCCGAGGAGGGCGTGTTCCGCCCGGTGCTGGCCAAGGTCGAGAAGCCGGAGGCGGTGGAGCACCTCGAAGCCATCGTGCTGGCCTTCGACGGCGTCATGGTCGCCCGCGGTGACCTCGGTGTCGAGATGCCACTGGACCAGGTCCCCCTGGTGCAGAAGCGCGCCGTGCAGCTGTGCCGGGAAAACGCCAAGCCGGTCATCGTGGCCACCCAGATGCTCGACTCCATGATCGAAAACTCCCGCCCCACCCGCGCGGAGGCCTCCGACGTCGCCAACGCCGTGCTCGACGGCGCGGACGCGGTGATGCTCTCCGGCGAGACCAGCGTCGGCAAGTACCCGGTGCTGACCGTCAGCACCATGGCCAAGATCGTGACGACCACCGAGTCCGGCTCGATCGGCGTTCCCCGCCTGCAGCACGACCCGCGTACCCACGGTGGCGCGCTCACCGTCGCCGCCTCGTCGATCGCCCGGGCCATCAACGCCAAGGCGCTCGTCGCCTTCTCGCAGACCGGCGACACCGTCCGACGGCTGTCCCGCCTGCACTGCGACCTGCCGCTGCTGGCCTTCACGCCGGTCCCCGAGGTGCGCGACCAGCTCGCCCTCACCTGGGGCGTGGAGACCTTCCTGATGCCGTTCGTGCAGCACACCGACGACATGTTCCGTCAGGTCGACCAGGCGCTGCTGGGCCTCAACCGGGCCAACCCCGGTGACTACGTGGTGATCGTGGCAGGCAGCCCGCCCGGCACCCCCGGCTCGACCAACACGCTGCGCGTACACCAGCTCGGTTCGCTGGTCGACGCGGCGTCCGCGCGGGCCCTGCAGTGAGCGACGGTCGGGTCGCGGTCGGCCAGGCCGCCGTAGACCAGCTCCTGGAAGTGCTGGACCTCGACCCGACCGGCGAGATGACCTTCCGGGGGATGAGCCCCCCGGTCGGTCCACAACGGGTGTACGGCGGCCAGGTTGCCGGTCAGGCCCTGGTCGCCGCCGGCCGCACCGTCGACCCGGAGCGGTTCGTGCACTCCCTGCACGGCTACTTCGTCCGCCCCGGCGACCCGGCCGAACCCATCGAGTACCAGGTGGAGAACATCCGCGACGGACGGTCGTTCTCGGTACGCCGCTCGGTCGCCCTCCAACACGGCAAGACGATCTTCTTCATGTCGGCGTCCTTCCAGCGGGCCGAGGAAGGTCTGGATCACCAGGTCACCGCCCCGCTGGACGTACCCATGCCGCAGGACGTGCCGACGATGTCGGACCGGCTCGCCCGCTACCCGGAGCGGCTCGGCATCTGGGGTCAGATCCCGCGGCCGATCGACGTGCGCTACGTGGGGGAGCCCGGCTGGGTGCGCCCCGGCGACCGGCCCGCCGACCCGCACCAACGGGTCTGGATGCGCATCGACGGCAAACTGCCCGACGATCCGCTGCTGCACGCCTGCGCGCTCACCTACGCCTCGGACCTCACCCTGCTCGACTCGGTGCTCTCCGCGCACGGCGAGGTGTGGGGGCCCGGCGGGTTGGTCGGCGCGAGCCTGGACCACGCCCTGTGGTTCCACCGGCCGTTCCGTGCCGACGAGTGGTTCCTCTACGACTGCCTGAGCCCGTCGGCGTCCGGGGCCCGCGGGCTGGCCACCGGCCGGATGTTCACGACCGACGGCCAGCAGATCGCCAGCGCCGTCCAGGAGGGTCTGCTCCGCCGCGTCGGCGCCTGACGCTGTCGATCATCCCCGCCAGGCCGCTGGCGGGGATGACGAGGGTCAGCCCTGGTAGATCGCCTCGCCGGCGATCTCGATCTGCACCGTCTTACCGACCAGCACCCCGCCGCTCTCCAGGACGACGTTCCAGAGCAGGCCGTAGTCCTCGCGGTTGATCTCGGCCGTCGCGCTGAACCCGAAAATGTTCTGCCCGTACGGATCCTGACGTGCGCCGCCGAAATTCACCTCCAGGTCGACAGCCCGAGTGATGCCCTTCACCGTCAACTCGCCGGTAAGGACGAATCGTCCGGGCGCGCCCTCGGACTGCGGCGGAACAATGTGACTCCGGCCTCGTCCGCCCAGCCGATGGTTGCGCAGACGGGCCCACTGGAATATGGGATTGTCGTTGCCCTGCCATTTGATGCCGGTGCTTCGATATTCGAGGGTCGGATAGCGCTCCACGTCCAGGAAGTCGGCGCTCTTGAGATGGGTGTCCCGGTCGACGCTCCCGGTGGTGATGCTGGCCGTCATGATGGTCGCCGTCACCGAGGAGAGCAGCGGGTCCTCCGCCACGAAGACCTGCGCGGTGGCCTCGGCGAACTCACCGCGTACCGGGCTCACCATCATGTGCCGGGACAGGAAACCGATCCGCTTGTGCGCCTGATCGAGAAGATAGGTGCCGGCCACCGGGATGGTCATGCCATCCCAGGTACGTGTCGCGGTATCGGTCATCGTGGTGCCTTCCCCCCGAGGGTGCCCGGGCGTTTATCAATATGTGCACGGCGGTCGGGTAAACAGCCGGACAGTCGTACTCCCGCCCAGCATAGGGACGCTCCGGAACGGCTTTTCGGCAGCCACCTTGTCGTGGATCATGACGCACTTCACTCGTCCTCGCGCGGAGCGCGAATTCGCGGATTTCCGTCGATGCGTGCCCGATCGGCCGAGGGTCGCCCGCCCGCCCGGACGACCAACGGCTAACCTTGCCGGCATGCGCCTCTCCGCCCGGGTCGACTACGCCCTCCGCGCGGCCGCCGAGCTCGCCGCGACGGCCAGTGGTCCGGGACGCGGCCGGCCGGTCACGGCCGACCAGATCGCCCGAGCCCAGGAGATCCCGCCGAAGTTCCTGGAGAGCATCCTGCTCCAGCTGCGCCGTGGCGGCATCGTGCACGCCCAGCGGGGCCCGGAAGGCGGCTACTGGCTGGCCCGCCCCGCCGAGGAGATCTCCCTCGCCGAGGTCATCCGCGTGATCGACGGGCCCCTCGCGCACGTACGCGGGCAGCGCCCCGAACAACTCGGCTACCACGGCCCGGCCCGAGCGCTGCAGGAAGTCTGGATCGCGTTGCGAGCGAGCGAGCGCGAAATCCTCGAACTGGTCAGCGTTGCCGACGTCGCAGCGGGCACCCTGCCCGCGCGGGTCACCGAGCTGGTCGCCGACCCGCGCGCCTGGACCTGAGCGCTCGCCAGCTCACCTGCCGCGTCCACCGGCGGTGCGTCACGTCTGCTCCTGCGCCAGCTCACCCGCCGCGTCCACTGGCCGCACGTCACGTCTGCTTCTGCGCCAGCTCACCTGCCGTGTCCACCGGCGGCACGTCACGTCTGCTTCTGCGCCAGCTCACCTGCCACCCCGCGAGCCCGCCCGTCTACTTCTGCGCGGTCTCGCCGGTCGAGGCGTGTTTCGGCGCGCAGGGCGGTGTCTGCACCCGCGAGATCTTGGACAGTTTCCGTTCGCGCTGAACGGAAACTGTCCAAGATCTCGTCGTGCTGGCACATCCGGCGGCCCGAGGCAGCGGAAACGCCGTGCCTGCGGCGCGTCGCGCGCTTGGCCCGAGGAGGCGCGCCACGCGGTGGCGTCCCATCCACCGATCGGGGGCTTGACCCTGACTGCCCCGTGCCGCATTGTCGACCAAGTCGATAGGAGATACCGAAAAGTCAGGGGGCGCTCGTGCGCAAGCTGCTGGTCCTCGCTCTGGTCGGGCTCGTCGCGCAGTTGATCGATGGTTCGCTCGGCATGGCGTACGGGTTGACCTCGTCCACACTGCTGCTGGTCGCCGGAGTCGCCCCGGCCGCCGCCTCGGCGTCGGTGCACCTGGCCGAGATCGGCACCACGCTCGCGGCAGGGGTCGCGCACTGGCGGTTCGGCAACGTCGACTGGCGCGTGGTGACCCGCATCGCCCTGCCCGGGGCGATCGGTGCCTTCGCTGGCGCCACAGTGCTCAGCTCGATCTCCACCGAGGCCGCCGCGCCCTGGATGGCCGGCATCCTCTTCACACTCGGTGCGTACCTGCTGATCCGCTTCGCCCGCCCGTTGCGCACCGGTCGGGTCGGCGGGCGGCTGCGCGGTCGCTTCCTCGGCCCGCTGGGCCTGGTCGCGGGCTTCGTCGACGCGACCGGCGGCGGCGGGTGGGGCCCGGTGGCCACGCCGGCGTTGCTGGTCTCCGGCCGGATGGAACCCCGCAAGGTGATCGGGTCGGTGGACACCGCCGAGTTCGTCGTGGCCGGCGCGGCCAGCGTCGGCTTCCTGATCGGGCTGGGCACCGAAGGCTTCCTGCTCCCCACCGTCGCCGCGCTGCTGGTCGGTGGGCTCATCGCCGCCCCGCTGGCCGCCTGGCTGGTGCGGATCGTGCCCGCCCAACTGCTCGGCGCGGCGGTCGGCGGTGTGATCGTGCTGACCAACGCCCGCACCCTGATCCGCTCCGCCGAACTGGACGGCCCGGTCCGCCCCACCCTGTACGCCCTCCTGGCCGTCGGCTGGCTTGCCGCCCTGGTGCTGGCCGTGCGAGCCCTACGTCGCACCCGGCGGGCGCGCGCCGAGGCCGCCCAGGCCGCAGACTCTTCCGCCGCGCCCGCTCCGGCCCCCCTCGTCGGCGCCGCCGCCGCCGTCGCGGTCCCGGCCGAACTGACCCCGACCGGTACGCCCAACCCGCGCTGAACCCGCCCCGACAGCCTGTTCGCCGGCCAGCCCGACGGCCGTCCGCGTGCCCCGCGCTGCGCCCCGCGCTGCGCCCCGCGCCCCGCGTATCGCAAGATCGCGCAACATCCAGGAGGTAGTGGCATCCCGTCGCTTCGTGGCCACTACCTCCTGGATCGAGCGTGACCTTGGGCCCGTGCGGGCGTTGTGTCCCGGTCCCGGTCCCGGTCGGCGGGGGTGTTCCTCTCCAGGATCCGCGCAACATCGGGGATGTTGGTGTCTACCGCGTGTCTGAGGCAGCAACATCCCCGATGTTGTGAGGATCTTGGACGCGGGGCGCGGGGCGCGGGGCGCGGGGCGCGGGGCGCGGGGCGCGGGGCGCGGGGCGCGGGGCGCGGGGCGCGGGGCGCGGGGCGCGGGGCGCGAGGCGCGAGGCGCGAGGCGCTGGTCAGGGGGTGAGGAGGTCCTTGGCCGTGGTGGCGAGCAGGGTCCAGGCGTCGTCGATGTGCGTTTCGGTGGTCTGCGGGGAGCCGATGGCCATCCGCAGCGTGTAGCGGCCGGCGACCCGGGTGTGCGTCAGGTGTACGCGTCCGGTGGCGTTCACCGAGGCCAGCAGTGCGGCGTTGACGTCGTCGTCGGCGCGCAGCCGGAAGCAGACCAGCGCGAACGGGTGTGCCGCCGCCAGCTCGAACCGGTCGTCGGCGCGCACCTGGTCGGCGAACCGTTCGGCGAGCCGCACGCCGGAGCGGATGTGTGCCCGCAACCCTTCGGCGCCGTACCAGCGCAGGACGAACCACAGTTTCAGGGCCCGGAAGCGTCGACCCAGTGGCACCTGCCAGTCGCGGTAGTCGATCACCGCTCCGGAGTCGGAGGCCGCGTTGCGCAGGAACTCCGGCAGCACTGTCAGGGCTTCGATCAGCTCGGCGCGGTCGGCCACCCAGAACGCGTCGCAGTCGAAGCCGGTGAGCAGCCACTTGTGCGGGTCGAAGCAGTACGAATCGGCGTACTCCAGGCCGGCGTGTGACCACCGTAGTTCGGGGCAGACAGCGGCGGCGCCCGCGTACGCGGCGTCGACGTGCAGCCAGATCCCGTACTCCGCGCAGATGGCCCCGATCTCCGGTACCGGGTCGACGGCGGTGGTGGAGGTGGTGCCGATGGTGGCCACTACGATGGCCGGTACGTCCCCGGCGGCCAGGTCGGCTTCGATGGCGGCGCGGAGCGCGGCGGGCAGCATCGCCTGGGTGTCCGGGTCCACGTCGATGGCGCGGATTCCGTCGCTGCCCAGCCCGGCGATCCGGGCGGCCTTCTCGATGGAGGAGTGCCCGTGGGTGGAGGTGTAGGCGCGGTAGCGCCGGTCGATGCCGGTGTCGCGCCAGCGGCCTCCGCTGGCCCGGTGCAGTGCGGCGAGGGTGGCCACCAGGGTCGCGGAGGAGGCGGAGTCCTGGATGACGCCGCCGCCGGTGCCGGTGGAGCGGAACTGCTGAGGCAGGTCCAGTAGGTGCGCCAGCCAGTCCATCAGCACCGTCTCCAACTCGGTGCTGGCGGGGCTGGTGGCCCAGAGCATGCCCTGCACGCCGAGCCCGGAGCTGACCAGGTCGCCGAGCACGCTGGGGCCGGAGGTGTTGGCCGGGAAGTAGCCGAAGAAGCTGGGGTGCTGCCAGTGGGTCAGCCCCGGTACGACGATCGCGTCCAGGTCGGCGAGGACCGCCTCGACCGGTTCGCCGCCGGTGGTGGGTGGCGTGGTGGGGAGGGCGGCGGCGACGGTGCCGGGCGGGTCGGACGGGGTGACCGGCAGCTGCCCGACTGTCGCCCAGTAGTCGGCGATCCAGTCGACGACGGCGTGGCCGGCGCGGCGGAATTCCTCGGGGTCCATGTGCGGGGCGGTCACCTCAACGAGTTGATCAGGCATCGATCGCCGGCGCAAGACCCGGCACGGGGACGACGGGCATCGATATTGCGGAGCGGAAAGCGCTTGCCCTACGATGCGGCTTGAGCCGGATCCGTGAGTTCAGGGCGTTCACCCCCGATCAGATCGCCGTCCGCCGCCGCCGCGGCCGGGCCGATCCACTGTGCTTCCCGGGCAGGTCCAGTGGGCCACAGCGGTCATCACCGGATTCCCGGAGGCACTCCATGCACCAGTCCAGACATCGGCTGATCCTGCTCGCCGGCACCACGGTCGCCGCCGTCGTGGCCGGCACCCTCGCCACGGTCACCGCCTCGGCCGCCGCCGTGGGCTGCCGCGTCGACTACCAGATCACGAACCAGTGGCAGGGCGGCTTCGGTGCCAACGTCGCCGTCACCAACCTCGGCGACCCGGTGAACGGGTGGGCCCTCACCTGGTCGTACGCCGCGGGACAACAGGTCACCCAGGCGTGGAACGCGGTCGTGACCCAGTCCGGTGCCCAGGTCACCGCCCGCAACGTCGACCACAACGCGAACCTGGCCACAAACGGCTCCGCCTCGTTCGGGTTCAACGGTTCGTGGACCGGCAGCAACCCGGTGCCGAGCAGCTTCACGCTCAACGGCACCGTCTGCACCGGCGCCCCGCCCACCGGCGAGCCCACCACACCGCCTCCGACCACACCGCCGCCGACCACACCGCCGCCCACCACGCCGCCGCCCACGAGCGGGGGGCTGCAGATGGAGAACCTGGACCGGGGGCTGATCAGTGTCCGCTCCGGCAGCGGCAACCTGGTCTCCTGGCGGTTGCTCGGCACGGAGACCTCCGCTGTGTCGTTCAACCTTTACCGGGGCTCCACCAGGGTCAACTCCAGCCCGATCACCGGTGCCACCAACTACCTCGACAGCGGAGCGGCGGCCGGCTCGGCGTACACCGTGCGGGCCGTTGTCGGCGGCGTCGAGCAGGCGGCGTCGGCGCCGGCGTTGCAGTTCGGCGCGGGTTACCTGGACGTGCCGTTGCAGGTCCCGGCCGGCGGAAGCACGCCCAGCGGCGAGGGTTACACCTACAGCGCCAACGACGCCTCGGTCGGTGACCTCAACGGTGACGGCACCTACGAGGTCGTGCTGAAGTGGGATCCGTCGAACGCCAAGGACAACTCCCAGTCCGGCTACACCGGCAACGTCTACGTCGACGCGTACACCCTCACCGGCACCCGGCTGTGGCGCATCGACCTGGGCCGCAACATCCGGGCCGGAGCCCACTACACCCAGTTCCAGGTGTACGACTACGACGGTGACGGCCGCGCGGAGGTGGCAATGAAGACCGCCGACGGCACCCGTTCCGGCACCGGTCAGCTCATTGGGTCCTCGTCGGCGGACTACCGCAACTCCAGCGGTTACGTGCTCAGCGGCCCGGAGTACCTGACCATGTTCAACGGCCAGACCGGCGCGATCGCATCCACCGTCACCTACGACCCGCCGCGTGGCACGGTGTCGTCCTGGGGTGACTCGTACGGCAACCGGGTGGACCGGTTCCTCGCCGGCACCGCGTACCTGGACGGGCAGCGCCCCTCGCTGATCATGGCTCGGGGTTACTACACCCGCGCGGTGATCGCGGCCTGGGACTTCCGCAACGGCACGCTGACCAAGCGGTGGACGTTCGACTCGAACTCCTCCGGTAACGGCGCCGCCGCCGGACAGGGCAACCACCAGCTCTCCGTGGCCGACGTCGACGGTGACGGCCGTCAGGAGATCGTGTACGGCGCGGCGACGGTCGACGACAACGGTCGGCTGCTGCACTCCACCGGCAACGGGCACGGCGACGCCCTGCACGTCGGGGACCTCGACCCGAGCCGCTCCGGCCTGGAGGTGTTCAAGGTCGACGAGGACGGCAGCAAGCCCAGCTCCTACTTCGCCGACGCCCGTACCGGTCAGGTGCTCTGGTCCACGCCGGCCTCGGGGGACAACGGCCGGGGTGTCTCGGCGGACATCTGGGCGGGCAGCCCCGGCGCGGAGTCGTGGTCGTCGGCGGTCTCCGGGCTGGCCAACACCAGGGGGCAGAACATCGGGCGTAAGCCGTCGTCGGCGAACTTCCTCGCCTGGTGGGACGGCGACCCGGTGCGGGAACTGCTCGACGGCACGAAGATCGACAAGTACGGCACCGGCGGCGAGACCCGGCTGCTCGACGGCAGCGGGGTGGCCTCCAACAACGGCACCAAGGCCACGCCGGCGCTCTCCGGCGACATCCTCGGTGACTGGCGTGAGGAGGTGATCTGGCGGACCACCGACAGTCGGGCGCTGCGCATCTACAGCACACCCACCCCGACCAGCGTCCGGCTCTACACCCTGATGCACGACCCGCAGTATCGGGTGGCGATCGCCTGGCAGAACACGGCATACAACCAACCGCCGCACCCGGGGTTCTTCATCGGCAACGGGATGGGCAGCACCCCACCCACCCCGAACATCCACCTACGCTGATCTGACCCCTGGTGGTCCCGGACGGGGTCGCCTAGGGTGGCAGGCACCGGGCCGCAGCCGCGGAATCCGCTCAGCTCCGGCCCGGTGCGCCACACCGCGGCACTCTCGACCCGTCCCGACCGAGGGTGCCGTACCACCACCGGAACCAACATTAGGCACCGTCCGGGTCGGCGGGGTGACGCTGACGTGAAGATCGTGTTTCACGCCGTCCGGTGCAGACCGCCCGCCACCTGCTCGGCGATCAACTCGTACGACCGCACCCGGTCGGCGACGTCGTACACCAGCGTGGTCAGCATCAGCTCGTCCGCGCCGGTGCGCTCCACCAGCTCGGTCAGCTGCCGGCTGACCGTCTCCGGCGAGCCCATCGCCTGACCGTCACGGCGTTGCAGCACGAACTCCCTCTCGAACTCGGAGTACGGGTACGCCGCCGCCTCGTCGGGCGTCGACAGCGGCTCGGGCTTCCCGGAGCGCAGCTTCAGGAACGACAACGCGCTCGGCCCGGCCAGCCACTCGGCCCGCTCGTCGGTCTCCGCGCACACCGCGTTGACCGCCACCATCGCGTACGGCTTGTCCAACCACTGCGACGGCCGGAAGTGCTGCCGGTACAGGGCCAGCGCCGGCAGGGTGTTCCCCGAGCTGAAGTGGTGCGCGAACGAGAACGGCAGACCGAGCAGACCGGCGAGTTGGGCGCTGAACCCGCTGGAGCCCAGCAGCCACACGGCCGGTTGGGCGCCCTGGCCCGGCATGGCCATGATCTGCCCCGGCTTCTCGCCGCTGAAGTAGTTCATCAGGTCCGCCAGCTCGCCGGGGAAGTGCTCCGCGGACAGGCCCTCCATGGTGCGCCGCAACGCCAGCGCCGTCACCTGGTCGGTGCCCGGCGCCCGGCCGATCCCCAGGTCGATTCGACCCGGGTGCAGCGCTTCGAGGGTGCCGAACTGCTCGGCCACCACCAGCGGCGCGTGGTTGGGCAGCATCACACCGCCCGAACCGAGGCGGATCGTCGAGGTGTTCGCGGCCAGGTGAGCCAGCAGCACCGCCGGAGCCGAGCTGGCGATCGCCGGCATGTTGTGGTGCTCGGCCACCCAGAACCGGCGGTAGCCCAGCTCCTCGGTGCGGCGCGCCAGCTCGGTGGTGGCCTCCAGGGCCGCGCCGACAGTGGTGCCCTTGGCGACCGGGGCAAGATCAAGAACAGACAACGGTACGGTGATCACACGGTGTGCCAACTCCCCGGCCTGCCCGTTCATTCCGACGACGCTCAACCCACCCCGCGCGCCTGCTCGAAGATCAGGCTGGTCTGGGTGTGCTGCACCACCGGGTCGACCGCCAGATGGTCCAGCACGAAGTCCCGCAACGCGTCGCCGGACGCCGCCCGCACGTGCAGCACGTAGTCGTCCGCGCCGGCCACGTGGAACACCGACACCACCCCCGGCAGTCGCACCGACCGGGCCCGGAACGCGTCCACCGCCGCCCGCTCGTGCGCGGTCAGCCGCACCGACACCAACGCCTGCAACGGCAGACCGAGCGCGGCCGGATCCACCTCGGCGTGGAAACCACGGATCGCGCCCCGCTCGCGCAGCGCCCGGGTGCGGGTCAGGCACGTCGACGGCGCGACCCCCACCCGCTCGGCGAGGGCGTTGTTCGGCAGGCGACCATCCGCGGCCAACTCGGTGAGGATCGCGCGGTCCACCTCGTCCAGGGCCGGATACGGCCGCACATCGTTCGGCTCAGGAGGCATTGCACCATCCTCGCCCGAATCCATCAGCGAAACCAAGCCACTTGACAGAATGATCTGCCGAACCATTGCCTGTTCATCGGTAGATGTTCGACGCTACCGGCATGACGACGGTGGACACCCGGGCCGTACACGCCGGCCGCGACGACCTGCGCGCCCTCGGTGTGCACGTACCGCCCATCGACCTCTCCACCACCAACCCGCTGCCCTCGGTCGACGACGGCGGCGCCGCCTACGAGCAGCTCGCCACCGGCGGCACCCTCCCCGCCGACGGCAGCGCCGTCTACCAGCGGCTCTGGAACCCCACCGTCGCCCGCTTCGAAACCGCCCTCGCCGAACTGGAGGGCACCGCACAGGCCGTCGCCTTCGCCAGCGGCATGGCCGCCCTCACCGCCACTCTGCTCGCCGCCGCCCGCGACGACCGCCGGCACGTCGTCGCCGTCCGCCCCCTCTACGGCGGAACCGACCACGTCCTCGCCACCGGCCTGCTCGGCACCACCGTCACCTGGGCGCGCCCCGACGAGGTCGCCGCCGCCATCCGACCCGACACCGCGCTGGTCATCGTCGAGACGCCCGCCAACCCCACAGTCGACCTGGTCGACATCACCGCCCTCGCCGCCGCGGCCGGCGACATCCCGCTGCTGGTCGACAACACCGTCGCCACCCCCGTGCTGCAACAGCCGGCCCGGCACGGTGCCACCCTCGTCCTGCACAGCGCCACCAAGAGCATCGGCGGGCACGGCGACGTGCTCGCCGGCGTCGTCGCCCGCGACGCCGACTGGGCCGCGCGCCTCCGGCAGGTCCGCGCGGTCACCGGCGCGATCCTGCACCCGCTCGGCGGCTACCTGCTGCACCGCGGGCTGCAAACCCTGCCGCTGCGGGTCCGCGCCCAACAGGCCACCGCCGAGAAACTCGCCGGCTGGCTCGCCGACCACCCCGCCGTACACCGGGTGCACCACCCCTCGGTGGACGACCCGGCGGCGCTGGTCGGCCGCCAGATGGCCGGACCCGGCAGCCTGCTCGCCTTCGAGGTACGCGGCGGCGCACCCGCCGCGGCGACCGTCGCCGGCGCCTGCCACCTCATCACCCACGCGGTGTCGCTCGGCGGCGTCGACACCCTCATCCAGCACCCGGCGTCGCTCACCCACCGGCCCGTCGAGGGCGACGCGAAACCCGACGGCGGCCTGCTGCGCCTCTCGGTCGGCCTCGAAGACCCCGAGGACCTGCGCGCCGACCTCGCCCAGGCCCTCGACACGATCGCCTGATCAGCGCAGCTCGCGGTTGCCCAACACGCGCGTCGGCGACCCCTCCCGAGCCACCCGCAGCATCGCCCGACCGATCCCGTCCGTCGTGGTGACGTGATTCGGAAACAACCGCCGCAACACCGGGAACAGCGGACGCGTCACCGCGTACCCGATCCGGTACGCCCTGGTCCGCGACTGCGCCCCGTAGGTCGGCTGGATGAAACCCGGACGCGCCGCGTAGCCGTTGGGCAGCAGCTCCATGATCGCGTTCTCGGTGCGGCCCTTGACCCGCGCCCACATGACCCGACCCCGACCCGACGAATCCGTGCCGACACCCGAGACGTAAATGAACGTGACCTGCGGACTCACCTCGGCCAGCAACCGCGCCGCCGCCAGCGGGTAGTCGTAACTCACCCTCGTGTACGCGGCCTCGTCCAGACCCAGCGAGGACACACCCAGGCAGTAGAAACACGCATCCACGCCGGTCAGATCCGCGCGCACCGACGCCAACTCGCCCACGTCCGCGACCGTCAGCTCCCGCAGCTTCGGATCCCGCTGACCGGTCGGCCTGCGGCCGACGGTGAGCACCTCCCGCACGTCCTCGGCGAGCAACGCCTCCCGCAACACGCCCTGGCCGACCATGCCGGTCGCACCGAAGATCGCCACCCGCATCAGCACCCACCCCTGTCGTCACCCGCGTTTCGCCGTGATCGTCAGCCAGGCTCCCACGGTCGGCGTGATCCGCGCGGTACCGGTCAGGACTTCGGGCCGACGTGCCCGTCCAGTGCGGCGACCGCGTCGCGTCGCGCCACCGACAGCGAGTTGCGCCGGTTCATCCGCCAGGCGATGCCGAGCAGGTCAAGGCCCCACTGGCAGAGCCCCATGATGTCGGCCGACTCGTTGACGAACATGTAACGCGGGTAGATGTAGTGCCGACCTCGCGTCGTGACCCGGTTGGTCGTCCGGCAGCCGTCGGAGTGGAAGAGCCCGCGCAGGAAGTCGCCGGGATGATCTTCGAGAATCGGCCGTTGCCAGTCGGTCAGGACGATCGGTCGCTCGTGTTTCTTGCCGGGACCGTGCTGTGGCAGCAGGCACGGCCAGTGGCTGCCGTAACTCTGCACGCCGACGCAACCCTGCTTCTGGACCCGCTGCACCTTCGACGCCAGAACGGCGCGCATGGCCACGTCGCATGCCTCGATCAGCCCTGGCCAGGTGTTAGAGCAGTAGATGCGTAAGACCGGTACCCGGGCCGTCGTGACCAGATGGCCATCGCCGAGGTACAGACCGAGCAGATAGGCGTAGGCACGAGGGTCTGTCGGACTCTCGACACCCTCACGGCAGCGGAAGCACCTGAGCTGCGTGCCCTGGAACTTCGCCTCTGGTCGGTCATTGCACCAGTGCCAGACCGTCCGGTAGGGCAGGCCGGTAGCACGAGCGGTGTCGGCAACCGTGCTGCCAGCAAGGAACAGTTGCCGCGCACGCGCGCGGATCTCGGGTGGATGCACGAGTTCATGCTCGAACATCCGTACGACATTATTTTGTGCCCTCGGTGGGATTCGAACCCACACTGTATGGAGTTTGAGACCATTGCCTGCTGCCAGTTGGGCTACGAGGGCGCTTCCCTGATTCAGCACTGACAGGATACCCACTACGCTGAGGGCGGTGACACCCGGCTGGGCGGGTGCCGCGTTCGAACTGGTGGGGGTAGGGCTGGTGGCTGAGATGCCGACGGATGCCGAGCGCAGGCGCGTACTGATCGCCGAGGACGAGGCGCTGATCCGGCTGGACCTCGCCGAGATGCTTGTCGAAGAGGGTTACGAGGTGGTGGGGGAGGCCGGCGACGGTGAGACAGCCGTCCGCCTCGCCGAGGAGCTGAAGCCCGACCTGGTCATCCTCGACATCAAGATGCCGATCATGGATGGGCTGGCCGCCGCCGAGCGCATCGCCGGCGCCCGGATCGCCCCGGTGATCATCCTGACCGCGTTCAGCCAGCGTGACCTGGTGGAGCGGGCGCGGGCGGCCGGCGCGATGGCGTACCTCGTCAAGCCCTTCCAGAAGAGCGACCTGGTCCCGGCGGTGGAGATCGCGCTGTCGCGTTACTCGGAGGTCGCGGCCCTGGAGGCGGAGGTCGCGAGCCTGACCGACCGCCTGGAGATCCGCAAGGCGGTGGAGCGGGCCAAGGGCGCGCTGATGACCACCTACGGGATGACCGAGCCGCAGGCGTTCAAGTGGATCCAGCGCACGGCGATGGACCACCGGATGACCATGAAGGAGGTCGCCGAGCGGATCCTCGCGGAGACCGCCGGCGGCGAGGTCTCGCAGCAGCCGACCGTCTGAGCGCCTGACCGTGGCCCGCGCGGGTCCCTCCGCGTGACCTCCGGTGGTTAGCATCGACCCGTGTCCGTCCGACGGGTGTTCGCGGTGTTCGGCCTCTTCGCGCTGGCGCTCGCCGGTTGCGACGGGCCGGCCGCGCCGAGCGGCGGCGAGCCGACAACGGCCGCCGCGCCGGCGTCGCGGCCGGGTTGGCAGCCGCTGACGCTGCCGGCGCCGCCGGGTGGTGCGGGGCGTCCGTTGGTACGTGACGCGGCGTCGTGCGCGGGCCGGTGGTTCGTGGTCGGTGGCGTCGTCGACGCCGAGGGCGGCACCCGTCCGGCGGCCTGGACCAGTGTGGACGGTACGACCTGGACGGTGCTGCCGGTGCGTCCGGAGTCCTTCTACGGTCGGCAGAACGTGTTCCTGTCGGTGGCCTGCCGGGACGGGAAAGCGGCCCTGATCGGTGCGAAGGTGGGTGGCGCGCACGGTTATCCGCGGGTGAGCACGTGGCGGCAGGTGGCCGACGGCGCGCTGGTCGAGGTGCAGGCGTCGTTCGAGACGTACGGCGGGCCGACGGCGGTGAACGTGTCCCGCCTGACGGCCGGCGCCCTAGGTTGGTTGATCGTCGGCAACCGTTCGGCGGGGGCGGCTTCCTGGGTGGGGTCGCCGGACGCGGCGGAGTTCGCGCTGGTCGAGGGCGCTCCGGAGCTGGCCAGTGACGCGGTGGGGGTGACCTGGGCGTTCGACTCGGTCGCGACGTCGTCGGGGTGGTTGGCGGTGGGTGGTCTCCTGCCGGCCGGTCGGATCGACCGGGACCCGGCGGTCTGGTCGTCGCCGGATGGGCGGTCGTGGCGGCGCACGGTGCTGCCGGGCGGGTCGGAGTACGAGGAGTTGCAGCGGGTGGTGCTGGTCGGCGGAGTGCCGGTGGCGGTCGGGCTGCGTGGGTCGACGTTCGGCGCGTGGCGGCAGGAGGCCGCGGGCTGGGTGGCGGCCGGGGCGTTCGGGCGGCGGGCCGGTGCCGGGGTGCCGGCGGTGACGTCGTTGGTGTCGTCGGGGGATGGGCTGTTCGCCGCGGTGGTCGACGGTGCGCGGCATTCGGTGTGGGTGTCGGCGGATCGTGGCGGGTCGTGGCGGGAGGCCGCGATGCCGCTCGACGTGCCGGCGGGTGTCGACCGGGACGTGACGCTGATGGCGGTGGGTGACCGGTGGTGGCTGGCCGCGGACGACGGCACCCGAGCCGGGTTGTGGTGGGCGGCCGGCCCGGGGGTCTGATAGCCGACTGTGTTGTGGTGCGCCGGCCCGGGTGCGCCCTGTGGAGCTGTTTTCGCAGTTCAGCGACGCTTTTTTCGGGTCGGAGCGGCTCGTTTGAGCGTGGGTGGGATTCGGACCGCGCGCGGGCTTAAGGAGTGTCTGGCCGATTCACCTGTGACGGACATCGACGAGATTGCCCACGTCTTCGTAACGGTTTCGCAGACCCCGCGTTCAGGCCTTCCGAGACGGTATGCGGTGTCGGTACGCTCCGCCATCACGAGCCGTAACGCAGGGGGAGTCCCTGCGGGGTGGGTGGAATTGCGGTCTGCTGCTGTCGCCGTCGCTTCGGGTCAGCCGGGTCCGCATCTGGAGGAGGTCAGGAAGCCGTGAGGCGAAGCTATGTACGGGCGCTGGGCACCGTTGCGCTCGCCGCGACCCTGGTGGTCGCGGCTGGTTGCCAGGATTCCGGTGGCGGCGAAGGTGGGACCGCGTCCGGTGACTGTGGTGGCAAGATCGCGATCTTCGGCGCGTTCACTGGTGACAACGCGGGTCTGGTGATCCCGTCGCTGAACGGCGCGAAGCTCGCCGTGGAGCAGTTCAACACCGCGAACCCGAACTGCAAGGTCACCATGCAGGAGTTCGACACCCAGGGTGACCCCGCGGTGGCGACCCCGTTCGCGAACCAGATCGCGGGCGACAACTCGTTCCTCGGTGTCATCGGTGGTCACTTCTCCGGTGAGTCGGACGCGACGATGCCGATCTACCAGGCTGCCGGCCTGGCGATGGTCAGCCCCTCGGCGACCCGGACGGACCTGACCCAGAAGGGCAACACGTCCTTCTACCGTGTGGTCGGCAACGACGGCACGCAGGCCGGTGCGGTGGCGAGCTACCTGAAGACCCAGAACGCGCAGAAGGTCTTCATGGTCGACGACGCCAGCGCCTACGGCGCCGGCATCACCGACGAGCTGGGCAAGCAGCTCGGCCCGCTGGTCGTGAACAAGGACAAGATCCAGGAGCGGCAGACGCAGTTCGACGCCACCGTCTCCAAGATCAAGGCCTCGCAGGCGGACTTCGTCTTCTACGGTGGTTACACCCGTGAGGCCGCTCCGCTGGTGAAGCAGATGCGTGCCGCCGGTGTCCAGGCCAAGTTCGTCGGCCCGGACGGTCTGTACGACACCGCGTTCCCGAAGGGTGCCTCCGGTGGCGCCGAGGGCGCGATCATCACCTGCCCGTGCCTCCCGGCCGACAAGGCCGGCGGCACCTTCTCCGCCGACTACCAGAAGAAGTTCGGCATCCCGCCGGGCTCCTACGGCGCTGAGGGCTTCGACGGCGCGACGATCTACCTGGACGCCTTCAAGGCTGGCAAGAAGACCCGAGCGGACATCCTGGCGTTCGTGAAGTCGTACGACAAGCAGGGTGTGTCGAAGTACATCAAGTTCGACGCCAAGGGCGACGTTGACCCGACGAAGGTCGTCATCTGGGCCTACCAGATCAAGGGCGAGGCCATCGAGGCGCTGCAGGAGCTCAAGCTCAGCTGACGCCCCACGCAATGGAGTGCGGCCGGGGTGACTCACCCCGGCCGCACTCGATTCAAGGAGACCCCCGGTGCATTTCGATGAACTGATCGGCCATCTCGGCCAGCACACGGTCGATGGCCTGTCCAAGGGCGCCATCTATGCCCTGATCGCCCTTGGCTACACCCTCGTCTACGGCGTCCTTCGCCTGATCAACTTCGCGCACTCCGAGGTGTTCATGGTCGGTACCTTCGCGGTGCTGATCCTCTGGAACCAGCTCGGGGTCGAAAATAACCCGCCTGTCGGACAGGCGATCCTGTTCCTGGTGCTCGGTCTGGTCGTCGCTGCGGCAGCCTCGGGCGGTACGGCTCTCGCGCTCGAGCGGGTCGCCTACCGGCCGCTGCGGCGCAAGAACGCGCCGCCGCTGATCTTCCTGATCACCGCTATCGGTCTGTCCCTGGTCTTCGTCGAGCTCTTCGGGCAGGTGCTGCCGAAGCTGCTCGGTGGCGCGTTGCCGGATGTGTTCGGTCGGCCCCGGCAGATCGTCGGTATGCCGACGATCATCCAGCAGGAGACCCTGTTCACCATCGGCAACACGGCGATCACGAACATCCAGCTGATCGTCTTCGTCGCGGCCGTGGCGATGATGGCGCTCCTGGACTGGTTCATCAACCGCACCCGGTACGGCCGGGGCGTGCGGGCGGTGGCCCAGAACCCGGAGACCGCCGCGCTGATGGGCGTCAACCAGGAGCGCGTGATCATGCTGATCTTCGTGCTCGGTGGCATCATGGCCGGGGCCGCCGCGCTGTTGTGGAGCATGCGGTTCGGCTTCACCCAGAACAGCATCGGCTTCGTGCTCGGTCTGAAGGCGTTCACGGCCGCGGTGCTCGGTGGCATCGGCAACCTGCGTGGCGCGCTGCTGGGTGGCCTCTTCCTCGGCATCGTCGAGGTCTACGGCGCGACGCTCTTCGCGTCCAACTGGGAGGACGTCATCGCCTTCGTGGTGCTGATCGTGGTGCTGATGTTCCGGCCCACCGGCCTGTTGGGTGAGTCGCTCGGGAGGGCCCGCGCATGATCGACAAGATTCGCACCGCAGACCGTCGCCGGGTCGGTTTCCTGACCTCCGTCAGCGAGCGCTGGCAGGCGCTGCCGAAGTGGCAGAAGGCCATCGGCGTGCTCGCTCTGCTCGTCTTCGTCTACTCCCTGCCGTACCTGGGCAAGCTGCCCGGGGGTCTCATGATCCCCGGTCTGAACGACCTGCGTACCGACTCGATCGAGGGCGGCAACAACTGGGCGGGCGTGCTCTTCGTCTGCGCCATCTACGTCCTGGTCGCGATCGGTCTGAACGTGGTGGTCGGCCTCGCCGGCCTGCTCGACCTCGGCTACATCGGGTTCTTCGCCATCGGCGCGTACAGCGTGGCGCTGTTCGGTTCGGTGAACTCGCCGGTGGTCAAGTGGATCCAGCAGGAGTTCGACCTGCCGCCGACGTGGGCGGTGACCTGGGGTATCTGTCTGCTGATCGCGATCGTGCTGACGATGATCTCCGGTGTGCTGCTGGGCTGGCCGACGCTGCGGCTGCGCGGTGACTACCTCGCCATCGTGACGCTCGGCTTCGGTGAGATCATCCGGATCGTGGCCCGCAACGCCACCGGGGTCACCAACGGTCCTGTCGGCATCTCGGCCATTCCCGGCCCGGAGGGTGCGCCCTCGGCGGACAACAAGGTCTTCGGTCTGATCGACGCGAAGCCCTGGTACTGGTTGGCGATCACCTTCGTACTGCTGATGGTGATCGTGGTCCGCCGGTTGGAGCACAGCCGGGTGGGTCGTGCGTGGCTCGCCGTCCGCGAGGACGAGGACGCGGCCGCGGTGATGGGCGTGTACCCGTTCAAGTTCAAGCTGTGGGCGTTCGCCATGGGCGCGGCGCTCGGTGGCCTGGCGGGCTTCCTCTTCGGCAGCCGTAACGCGTTCATCGACCCGACCCAGTTCAACGCGAACCTCTCGATCCTCTTCGTCGCGATGGTCGTGGTCGGCGGCTCCGGCAACATGCTCGGTGTCTCGCTCGGCGCGGTGCTGCTGGCGTACCTGCCGGAACGGTTCCGCGACTTCGCCGACTACCGGTGGCTGGTCTTCGGTCTGGCCATGGTGCTGGTGATGATCCTGCGTCCGCAGGGCCTGATCCCGAGCCGGCGGCGAGCCCGCGAGTTGAAGGACCGCGCGGCGGAGGCAGAGGAGGCGCCCGCTCATGTCTGACCAGACCACCAGCACGTCCGCGCCGAAGATCCCGGCGCAGCCCGGACCTCGGTCGGTGCTGCTCGAAGTCAACGACGTCACGCTCCGCTTCGGTGGCGTGGTCGCCCTCGACAAGATCAATTTCCAGATCTACGAGGGCGAGATCCTCGGCCTCATCGGGCCGAACGGCGCTGGCAAGACCACCAGCTTCAACGTGATGACCGGGGTGTACAAGCCGACCTCCGGGGCTGTCCTGTTCCGTGGCCAGAAGGTGACCGGCCGTAAGCCGCACCAGATCAGCCAGTTGGGCATCTCCCGGACGTTCCAGAACATCCGTCTCTTCCCGGAGATGACGGCGCTGGAGAACGTCATGGTCGGCACGGACTCCCGGCACAAGACGAGCGTGCCCGGTGCGATCTTCCGGGTGCCCCGGAAGAAGCCGAAGCCGCACGAGTTGCCGCAGGTGACCGCCGAGGCGGGCATCCAGCGGACGTGGCAGGAGATTCGCCGGACGTTCGCCAAGACGTTCGGGTTGTCCCGGCACATCTTGGAGGAGCGGGCGGCCGAGGCCAAGGCGTTGGAGTTGCTGCGTTTCGTCGGCATCGCCGACCGGGCCAACGACGAGGCGCGCAACCTGCCGTACGGCTACCAGCGCCGGTTGGAGATCGCCCGCGCGCTGGCGACCGAGCCGAAGCTGATCTGCCTGGACGAGCCGGCCGCCGGCTTCAACCCGGCGGAGAAGGAGGAACTCCTCACCCTGATTCGCAAGATCCGGGACATGGGCCTGACCGTGTTGCTCATCGAGCACGACATGCGGCTGGTCATGGGTGTCACCGATCGGATCGTGGTGCTGGAGTTCGGCCGCAAGATCGCCGAGGGTGCGCCCGCGGAGGTCAGCCGCGATCCGAAGGTGATCGCTGCGTACCTGGGGGAGTCCGCCGATGACGCTGCTTGAGTTGGAGAACGTCGCCGTCGCCTACGGTCGGATCGAGGCGCTGCACGGCATCAGCCTCACCGTCAACGAGGGTGAGGTGGTGGCCCTGATCGGCGCGAACGGCGCCGGCAAGACCACCACGATGCGGGCCATCTCGGGGACCCGGTCGCTGTCCGAGGGGAAGATCACCTTCAACGGTGAGGACATCAGCAAGCTCCGGGCCGACCTGCGGGTGGTCCGGGGGCTGTGTCAGTCGCCGGAGGGGCGGCAGATCTTCCCGGGTATGACGGTGATGGAGAACCTGGACATGGGGGCGTACACCCGGCGGGACTCCGCCGGCATCGCCGCCGACCTGGACCGGGTGCTGGGCCTCTTCCCGCGGTTGGCCGAGCGGCGCAAGCAGGCCGGTGGCACGCTCTCCGGCGGCGAGCAGCAGATGCTCGCGGTCGGCCGGGCGCTGATGAGCCGTCCGAAGCTGCTGTTGCTCGACGAGCCGTCGATGGGTCTGGCCCCACTGGTCATCCGGCAGATCTTCGACATCATCACGGAGATCAACCAGCAGGGCACCACCATCCTGCTGGTGGAGCAGAACGCCCAGCAGGCGCTGTCGCGGGCCCACCGCGGCTACGTGCTGGAGACCGGTCGGATCGTGAAGGAGGGGTCCGGTCAGGACCTGCTGCACGATCCGTCGGTCAAGGAGGCGTACCTCGGCGTGGCCTGAGCCATCCGAGCGACGGCCGGTCACCCCTCGTGGGGTGGCCGGCCGTCGGCGTTCGGGCCGGCTGTGGTTTCGGTGTCGCGTCACCGGTGCCGCCGGCCAGGGATGTCGGTGCGACGGACTAGAGTCGCTGCCGTGACAGCTACGACGCCGCGCCTGCTCCTCGTCGACGGACATTCCATGGCATACCGGGCCTTCTTCGCCCTGCCTGTGGAAAACTTCTCCACCACGACGGGTCAGCCGACCAACGCGGTGTACGGGTTCACGTCGATGCTGATCAACGTGCTGCGCGACGAGCAGCCCACCCACATCGTGGTGGCCTTCGACGTCTCCCGCCGTTCCTTCCGCACCGAGCAGTACGCGGAGTACAAGGCCGGCCGCAGCGAGACCCCGAACGACTTCAAGGGTCAGGTCAGCCTGGTCAAGGAGGTCCTGGCCGCGCTCCAGATCCCGGTGGTGGAGAAGGAGGGCTTCGAGGCCGACGACGTCATCGCCACGCTCGCCTGCCAGGCCCGCGACCAGGGCATGTCGGTGCTGATCAGCAGCGGTGACCGGGACGCGTTCCAGCTGGTCGACGACCAGATCACCGTCCTCTACCCGCGCAAGGGCGTCTCCGACCTGGCCCGGATGGATCCGGCGGCGATCGAGGCGAAGTACGGCGTAGGCCCGCAGCAGTACCGGGACCTCGCCGCGCTCGTCGGCGAGACCAGTGACAACCTGCCGGGCATCCCCGGCGTCGGCCCGAAGACCGCAGCCAAGTGGATCACCACGTACGGCGGGGTGGAGGGCGTGATCGCCCGCGCCGACGAGATCAAGGGCAAGGCCGGCGACAGTCTGCGGGAGCGCCTCGCCGACGTGATCCGCAACTACGAGATCAACCGGCTCGTCTCCGACCTGGAGCTGCCGCTGCGCCCGGAGGACACCCGCTGGACCGGGTGGGACCGGGAGGCCGTGCACCAGGTCTTCGACACCCTCGAGTTCCGCATCCTGCGCGACCGCCTCTACCAATACCTGGAGGCGGTGGAGCCGGAGGCCGAGTCCGGGTTCGACCTGGCCGGCGAGGTGCTCACCGAGGTCGGGGCGCTGGCCGGCTGGCTGAGCACGCACGCGCCGACCGGCACGCCGGTCGGGCTGGCGGTCAAGCTCGACACCGGCGTCAACCGCCGGCACACCGCCTCCATCACAGGTTTGGCGCTGGCCACCGCCGGCGGCGCGGCGGCGTGGGTCGACCCGGCGCAACTCGACCCGACCGACGAGGGCGCCCTCGCCGGCTGGCTGGCCGACGCGCAGCGGCCCAAGGTGCTGCACGACAGCAAGCCGGCCGTGCTGGCCTGCGCCGCGCACGGCTGGCAGCTCGCCGGCATCGTCCGCGACACCCAGATCGCCGCGTACCTGGCCCGCCCCGACCAGCGCTCCTACGACCTCACCGACCTGGCGCTGCGCTACCTGCACCGGGAGTTGCGGGTCGACGTCCCGGAGTCGGGCCAGCTCACCCTCGACGGGCTGGGCGACGAGGGCGTCGCCGAGCAGAACCTGATGCTGCAGGCCCGGGCCACCCTCGACCTGGCCGACGCGATCGACGCCGAGCTGTCCCGCGACGGCGAGCAGTCCGCCCGGCTGATGGCCGGGGTGGAGTTGCCGTTGATGCGGGTGCTGGCCGGCATGGAGAGCACCGGCATCGCCGCCGACACCCACTACCTGTCCGAGTTGGAGGCGCACTTCGCCGCCGAGGTGAAGGCCGCCGCGCAGGGCGCGTACGAGGCGGTGGGTCGGGAGTTCAACCTCGGCTCACCCAAGCAGTTGCAGGAGATCCTCTTCACCGAGCTGGGCCTGCCGAAGACCAAGAAGATCAAGACGGGTTACACCACCGACGCCGACGCCCTGCAGTGGCTCTACGCCCAGCAGCCGCACCCGGTGCTGGCGCACCTGCTGCGCCACCGCGACGTGGCCAAGCTCAAGTCGACAGTCGACGGTCTGCTGAAGTCGGTCTCCGACGACGGCCGGATCCACACCACCTTCAACCAGACGGTGGCGGCCACCGGTCGGCTCTCCTCCACCGAACCCAACCTGCAGAACATCCCGATCCGCACCGAGGAGGGCCGGCGCATCCGCCGCGCCTTCGTGGTGGGGGAGGGCTACGAGTGCCTGCTCACCGCCGACTACAGCCAGATCGAGATGCGCATCATGGCGCACCTGTCGTCGGACGACGCGCTCATCGAGGCCTTCAACTCCGGCGCCGACTTCCACGCCGCCACCGCCTCGTCGGTCTTCGGGGTGCCGCTCGACGAGGTCACCCCCGACCAGCGGCGCAAGATCAAGGCCATGAACTACGGCCTGGCGTACGGGCTCAGCGCGTTCGGCCTGTCCCAACAGCTCAGCATCAGCACCGAAGAGGCGCGCGGGTTGATGGAGAACTACTTCGCCGGCTTCGGTGGGGTGCGCGACTACCTCCAGCAGGTCGTCGCCCGAGCACGCCAGGACGGCTACACCTCGACCATCCTGGGTCGCCGCCGCTACCTACCCGACCTCGTCAGCGACAACCGGCAGCGCCGCGACATCGCCGAGCGGATGGCGCTCAACGCCCCCATCCAGGGTTCCGCTGCCGACATCATCAAGGTCGCGATGCTGCACGTCGACACCGCGCTCGGCGACGCCGGGCTGCGCTCGCGGATGCTGCTGCAGGTCCACGACGAGCTGGTCTTCGAGGTCGCCCCCGGTGAGCGGGAGGCACTGGAGGCACTGGTCCGCCACGAGATGGGCGGGGCGTACCCGCTGTCGGTGCCCCTGGAGGTGTCGGTGGGCGAAGGCCGGGACTGGAACAGCGCCGATCACTGATTGTGGTAATACTCGGGTCGGTTCCGTGCGTGATTGCGGTGGGGGTTCCGGGGCAGCCCGACCCGCTCCGGGCGGTCAGGCTTGATCCCTGCGCGGGTCGGGCTGCCCCGGAACCCCTGACCTGGTCATCCTGGTCGCGGCCGTAGGCGTCGTGGGCGGCGGTCAGATCGTCCGGACCGCCCCGGGTGCCCGCCATAGGCCTCATGATCCGCGCAACTTCGGGGAAAGTGCTGGGTCGTGGCGTTCTGAGGCAGCACCTTCACCGAAGTTGCGGAGATCTTGCGGCCGGAGCCCGTGCGGGCGGGCCGGATCGTTCACTTCATCGGGTCGTGGCCCCAGTTCATGAGGGACCAGCGCCACTTGGTGTCGCGGACGTTGCCGGAGGGGCGCTGCGCCATGTGCCGGCGTACGTAGCCGACCACCTTGCGCATGTGCTTGTAGTCGCCCTCGGACAGATCGCCGCGCTTACGACGCAACAAGTTGATGATCTTCCGGCCCGACTCGTGCCCGACGGACTCGCCGCCTCCGGAACGACCGCCCTTGTGCCAGCCGACCTGCTTCGACTCGTCGGTCTCCAGCCAGGACGACAACTCACCGGGCTTCATGTTCACCGCCTCGGTGAACTCCCGGTAGGTGTCCCGGCCCTGGTCGTCAGCCCTGCTCATGGCGCAGCGCCTCGGGGCGGTGGGCCACGTCGCGGCCCGTTCCGTCACTGCGGACCCGGTACTGCGGATCATCGGGCGCCGCGTTCACGGCCCGCCCCCGGATCCGGGTCCGTTCGGTGATGGTCTCCTGCACCACGCCGTACGCGCGGCTGCCGTGGGCCGACCAGGAGACATGGTCGCCCTTGTGGAATCTCTGTTCGGCCATGCCCTCGGCTACCCGACGCCCGGAGGGCGAAACGGCTACGGCGTGATCTCGGCGATCGGCAGCTTGATGTCGAACGGCTCGGTCAGCTCGATCACGTCGGCGCCGTCGGCGACCAGCTCGTACTGCCGCTCACCGCCCGGGCCCACGCGGTCGCCGATCCGGTACGCGTAGACGTGCAGCGGGTCCTGCTCGATCCGCCAGTAGAACGGGATGCCGGCGGCGGCGTACTCCCCGGGCTTCGCGAACCGGTCGATCCGTCGCGTGCCGGGCGAGACGATCTCCACAGCGAGCACGACGTCCGCCGGCCGCAGCATGGAGTGAACGGATGCCACGTTGGCGCGGTGCAGCAGCACATCCGGCTGTCGACTGGTGTTGTGGCCGAGTTTGACTCCGACGGCCTGTGCGGCACGAAGGTGCAGTGGCGCGTGATTACGCAGCCAGAGCCAGAGCGTGCTGGCGATGTTCTGATGGCCCAGGGTGGGGGAGGGTGTCACCTGGACAACTCCGTCGACGAGTTCGACGCGGGGGGCGTCGTCCGGCAGGGCGAGCAGGTCCTCCAGCGTGTAGTCGGCACGCTGCTGCCGCATCGGATCCGGACACCAGGGGCCAGGTGATGTCGGGATGGGCTCGGCGCTCATGGGGCTGAGCCTACCGGCGATCGATGGCCCGCAGGTCGGACCACAGGTGCGACGCGCTCAGTCGGCGGCCTTCTCGGTGACGAAGATGGCCGTACCGGGAAAGAGGCGCCCGCGCAGCGGACTCCACTGCCCCCAGATGCCCTCGTGTCCCTCCGGCCACTCCGGCTCCACCAGGTCCACCAGTCGGAAGCCGGCCCCGACCAACTCCCGGACCCGGTCGCCGAGCGTGCGGTGCTGTTCGACGTAGGTGGCCACGCCGGATTCGTCCTGCTCCACGTAGGGGGAACGGTCGAAGTACGAGTGCACGGCCGTCAGCCCGCCCTCACCGGGGTCGTCGAGGAAGATCCAGCGCATCGGGTGGGTCACCGAGAACACCCACCGTCCGCCGGGGCGCAGCACCCGGTGCACCTCGGCGTGCAGGGCCGCCGAGTCGTCCACGAACGGGATCGCGCCGAACGCGGTGCAGGCGAGGTCGAACGACCGGTCGGCGAACGGCAGAGCGAGGGCGTCGGCCTGCACCAGCGGTACGCGTACCCCGGTGTCGTCGGCGGCCTTGGCGGCGTGCCGCAACATGCCGGCGGACAGGTCGAAGGCGACCGGTCGGGCACCCTGGGTGGCGAGCCAGCGGGCGGCGGCCGCCGCGCCGCAGCCGACCTCCAGCACGCGCCGCCCGGACACCTCGCCGAGCAGGTGGGCGTCGGCCTCGCGGAGTCCTTCCGGACACCAGACGAAGTCCACGTCGCCGAGGAACGCGCCGTGCTCGGCCTGGTAGTCGTCGGCGTCGGTGTCCCACCAGCCGCGGTTCGCCCGTCGGATCTCGGCGTCAGCCACCCGGCGCCGGGTGACCCGGTTGTCGTCATCCACGGCGCTCACGCTAGGCCCTACCCGTCGCGTGGGGTGCGGCGGCGCGGCCATGATTCGTCGAACGGCTCCTCGGTCGACGGGTCCGAGCCGCCGGGTGGCGGGAGTGTCGACGGCCGCTCGCGGCCCGTCCCGCGAGGGTCGGTTGTGGCTGCTGTGACGCACGAGACAGGAGGGGTCGTTTCCGGGCGATTGTTCGCCTTTCGCAGGTCACCGCACGTAGAGAAGCCGGGAGGGCTTGCACGCTGTGGTAATGCGCACGGTAGGCTAGACGATGCGCTCGCGGATCGCGTTGCCTCGGCAGGGAGCAGGTGCGCGGTCGACGGAGCCACATCATGATCTCACTAGCGATCGTTCGGTGTGCCCGGCGACGGATCCGCTGGCGCGAACAGGTCACCGCGACACCAGCCTGCTGTGACAACCCACCGACCGGAGCAACCGCCCACATGACGAGCAGCATCGAGGCCCCCTCGAGCGCCACCCGGGTCACCCACGACGATCTCGGTTCCGAGGAGGCTTTCCTCGCCGCGATCGACGAGACCATCAAGTACTTCAACGACGGCGACATTGTCGAAGGCACCGTCGTCAAGGTCGATCGGGACGAGGTCCTGCTCGACATCGGCTACAAGACCGAGGGCGTCATCCCCTCTCGGGAGTTGTCGATCAAGCACGACGTGGACCCCGCCGAGGTTGTGACGGTTGGTGACCACATCGAGGCCCTGGTCCTCCAGAAGGAGGACAAGGAGGGTCGTCTGATCCTCTCCAAGAAGCGGGCGCAGTACGAGCGGGCCTGGGGCACGATCGAGAAGATCAAGGACGAGGACGGCGTCGTCCGCGGTTCGGTCATCGAGGTGGTCAAGGGCGGCCTCATCCTCGACATCGGGCTGCGCGGCTTCCTGCCCGCGTCGCTGGTCGAGATGCGTCGTGTGCGTGACCTGCAGCCGTACGTCGGGCGGGAGCTCGAAGCCAAGATCATCGAGCTGGACAAGAACCGCAACAACGTGGTCCTGTCCCGCCGGGCCTGGCTCGAGCAGACGCAGTCCGAGGTGCGCACCGAGTTCCTCAACAAGCTGCAGAAGGGCCAGGTCCGCAAGGGCGTCGTGTCCTCGATCGTCAACTTCGGCGCGTTCGTGGACCTCGGCGGCGTCGACGGTCTGGTGCACGTCTCCGAGCTGTCCTGGAAGCACATCGACCACCCGTCCGAGGTCGTCGAGGTGGGCCAGGAGGTCGAGGTCGAGGTCCTGGACGTCGACCTGGACCGCGAGCGGGTCTCGCTGTCGCTGAAGGCGACCCAGGAGGACCCGTGGCGGCAGTTCGCCCGCACCCACGCGATCCAGCAGATCGTGCCGGGTAAGGTCACCAAGCTGGTTCCATTCGGTGCGTTCGTCCGCGTCGACGACGGCATCGAGGGCCTGGTCCACATCTCCGAGCTGGCCGAGCGCCACGTGGAGATCCCGGAGCAGGTCGTCCAGGTCGGCTCCGAGGTCATGGTCAAGGTCATCGACATCGACCTGGAGCGTCGCCGGATCTCCCTGTCGCTCAAGCAGGCCAACGAGGGCTTCGTCGAGGGCGAGGAGCACTTCGACCCGACCCTCTACGGCATGGCCGCGACGTACGACACCGAGGGCAACTACATCTACCCGGAGGGCTTCGACCCGGAGACGGGCGAGTGGCTCGAGGGGTACGACAAGCAGCGCGAGACCTGGGAGAACCAGTACGCCGAGGCTCGTCAGCGCTGGGAGGCCCACACCAAGCAGGTGCAGACCTCTCGGGCCGCCGACGCCGAGGCCGCTGCCAACCCGGCCCCGGCCGTCCCGGCCGCTGCCGGTGGCAGCGGTGGCACCACCTCCTCGTCCAGCCCGGCCCCGAGCCGGCAGGCCGAGGAGCCGGCCGGCACGCTGGCCACCGACGAGGCGCTCGCCGCACTGCGGGAGAAGCTCGCCGGCGGTAAGTGACCCGCTGAACGACGACAGGCCCCGTCCCCGCGATCTTCGGATCGCCGGGGGCGGGGCCTTCGCCGTGAGGGCGTGCCAGCCGGTGGGCGGGTTTGGTGGTGGGCTCGGGCATCCGGTTGACTGGTCGGGTGCTGAGAGTGGGGTTGACCGGCGGGATCGGGTCGGGAAAGAGCGCGGTGGCGGCGCGGCTGGCCGAGCGGGGCGCGGTGCTCATCGACGCCGACAAGGTGGCCCGGGAGGTCGTTGCACCAGGTACGGACGGACTGGCCGAGATCGTCGCCGCCTTCTCCGACAGGGTGCTGGACGCCGACGGCGCGTTGGACCGCGCCGCGCTGGGCGCGTTGGTGTTCGCCGACCAGGCGGCGCGCCGTCGACTGGAGTCGATCACGCACCCTCGGGTTCGGGCCCGTACCGCTGAGCTGACCGCCGCCGCGGCGCCCGACGCGATCGTCGTCAACGACGTACCGCTGCTGGTCGAGGTGGGGCTCGCGCCCACGTACCACCTGGTGGTCGTGGTGCAGACGGCCGTGCCGACCCGACTGGAACGGCTGGCGCGTGACCGGGGGATGAGCCGCGCGGAGGCCGAGCGGCGGATGGCCGCCCAGGCCGACGACGCCCGCCGGCGGGCCGCGGCGGACGTGGTGATGACCAACGACGGCAGCCTGGCGGACCTGCACGACGCCGTCGACGCGCTCTGGGTGCGGCGGTTGTTGCCCTACGAGGACAATCTGCGCGAGCGGCGCGTGGTCCCGCCGGGTCGGATCGACCGGGCCGGCGCCGACGCGACGTGGCCGGAGCAGTACGCGCGGCTGGCCGCCCGGATCCGACACGCGCTCGGCTCGGACGCCCTGCGGATCGACCACATCGGTTCGACGGCGGTGCCCGGCCTTGCCGCCCAGGACGTCATCGACGTGCAGGTGGCCGTGTCCAGCCTCGCCGACGCCGATGGTGCGCTGGCCGACCGACTGGCGAGCGCCGGGTTCCCCCGGGTGCCGGGGCAGTGGTGGGACGACCCGCGTCCGGCTGGCAGCGCTCGGTGGCAGAAGCGGTTGCACGGCAGCGCGGACCCGGCCCGCCCGGTTCGCCTGCACGTGCGGGTGGCCGACTCGCCGGGCTGGCGGTACGCCTTGATGATGCGCGACCACCTGCGTGCCGACCCGGATCAGCGGTCCGCGTACCTGCTGCTCAAGCGGGACCTCGCCGACGCGGCACCGGAGGTCGGCGAATCGGGCACGGCCAGTGATCCGTGGTTCGACGAGGAGTACCTGCGGGCTGAGCAGTGGGCCGAGCAGACCGGCTGGCGGCCCTGAGCGACACCGGTCAGCGGGCGGCGTGGGGTCGGGGGGTGGCGGCTGGCCGGGGGATCGGGGCGAGCCGGGGCACCACTGTGGGACGGAGATCCAGTTGGGCCCACGCGTCGGCGTCGGTGTGCAGCTCCAGCCGGCGTAGCGACCCGTCGCGGTCGATCCAGTAGCGCAGCCGCGCGCCGGCCGAGTCGACCTCGACGACGTCCACGGTCTGTCCGCCGGCGACGTCCTCGCGTACCCGGACGGCCGTACCGCGTGGCGCGACCGACCCGGCGGCCACCGCCGCGTCCACCAGCACGCTGACAGCCTCGCGGCCGGCTCGGGAGAGGCGCCACGGCCCGGCCGGGGGTGGAAGCGGCGGCCGTTCGGGCTGTTCCGCGGTGCCGCCACCGGCGGCGCCTGCGGGCAGCTCCGCCCGGGCCAGACCGGTGGTGTCGCGCCGCAGCAGGGTCCGACGGTCCGGCACGCCCAGGTCGGCAACCGCGAGGTACGCGGTACGCGTGGTCCAGCTCAACCAGCCGGCGGCCCGCAGATTCGTGTCCGTGCCGACCGGTGCGGTCAGTGTCAGCGTGGCACCGCTCTTCGTCCGCAACCGGGCCGGTAGCTGCTCCAGTCGACGCCGCTCGGCGTCGGTCAGCGCGCGGGGCAGGCCGGGCCGGCCACCCAGGGCGTCCACCGGGTGCAGCGTCGGTCGGTCCGTCCGGTTGAGGACCACAGTCACCGGGCCGACGCCGGGCAGCTGGGTCACCAGTTTGTGCAGGCGGGCGTCCTGGTCGAGCCAGTACCGGGTCTGGCCGTCCGGGTCGGCGCTCGCCGGACCGGCGGTGCTGCCGGTTGCCGAACGAGACGCTGGCGTCACGGGCAACGGAGCCTGGAGGACGTCCACCGGCCCGGCGGCTACGGTGTCCCGGGCGATCCAGCGAGCGCCACCGTCAGGCGCCGCCCTCGTCGCGTCCGGGCGGTCGGCGGCGAGACCGAGGAGCAGGTCGAGCACCGGTGCCAGGTTCGTCCCAGGGGCGAGGCGGTGCAACCGCCAACGGTCCGCGGGAGGCACCAGCGGTGGTGCGGCGGGAGTGGGTACGGCCGCGGGGTCGGGTCGGATCACCAGGACCGCGCCGACCTTCTGCGTCAACCCTCGTTCGGCGCCCGCGCCCGGCCCGCCCACGTCGAGGTAGAGCAGGGACCGCGACCAGTCCACCCAACCCACCAGTTCGATCCGGGCGGCGTCGACGCCGGCGGTGACCCGGACCCCGGCGCGCAGGTCCCGCAGGTTGGTGACCCGCACGGCGGCCAGCCGCTCACCCTCGGCGAGGGTCAGCGGTCGGGACGGCTCGGGTGGGTCGGGCGCCCAACTCAACAGCCCGAGCACCAACGCCGCCGCGGACGTCACAGCGGTCAGCGCGAGCAACAGCAGCACGGTACGTCGACGGCGGCTGGCCGGGGTCCGGCCGTCCGCCGGGTCGGCGGCAGGTGGGGAGGTCAGGTCGGCGCGGGTGGTCGCACCCGAGTCCCCGGTGTCGCCGTGGCGGGAGGTGGTGGCTCGACGCGCGCCCCCGGTGTCGGTGCCGCCTCCGGTGGAAGCCCGCCGTCTGGCGTCGGCGCTGCGGCCGGTGGTGTCGGGAGCCGGGGTCGGAGAGGTGTCCACGGAGATGAAACGGGCGGGGAGGCACCGGGGTGACGAGCAGGGGCGCTCGCGGCGGCCGGTCTGCGCCGTGAGCGCGACCACACCGGTGCGCACGCCGGACGAGCCGGGTGCTGCGACCGCAGTGCCGGGGGCGGCCGGCCGTGATGACGGCCTGGCCACCGGCCCGGTCGGCCGCCGCGAGCGGCCTACACGAGAAGGGTAGTCCCGGTGACATGGGCCACACAATGGGAATATTGAAGCCGATCACGTACCTGGCGTGACGGCCGTTCCTGTCGGACCTCCGGCGTACCGTTGACGGCATGGCGCTCGACATTCCCCGGCTGGACAGCCGCTTCCAGGTCGTCAGTGAGTTTCAGCCGGCCGGCGACCAACCGGCCGCCATCGACGAGCTTGCGCGTCGGGTCCGGCGCGGCGATCGCAACACCGTGCTGCTCGGCGCGACCGGCACCGGCAAGAGCGCCACCACGGCGTGGCTGGTCGAGCGCCTCCAGCGCCCGACCCTGGTGCTCGCCCCCAACAAGACGCTCGCCGCGCAGCTGGCCAAGGAGTTCAGCGAGCTGCTGCCGCACAACGCTGTCGAATACTTCGTCTCGTACTACGACTACTACCAGCCCGAGGCGTACATCCCGCAGACCGACACCTACATCGAGAAGGACTCCTCGATCAACGAGGAGGTCGAGCGGCTGCGGCACTCGGCCACGATGTCGCTGCTCACCCGCCGCGACGTGATCGTGGTGGCGACCGTCTCGGCGATCTACGGCCTGGGCACCCCGGAGGAATACCTCGACCGGGCGGTGAAGGTGCAGGTCGGCCAGGAGCTCGACCGTGACCAGTTGCTGCGTCGGCTGGTCGACATCCAGTACACCCGCAACGACATGGCGTTCCAGCGGGGCACCTTCCGGGTCCGCGGCGACACGCTGGAGATCATCCCGGCGTACGAGGAGTTGGCCGTCCGCGTCGAGCTGTTCGGTGACGAGGTGGAGAAGCTCTACTACCTCAACCCGTTGACCGGTGACGTGGTCCGCGAGGTCGACCAGCTGGTCATCTTCCCGGCAACCCACTACGCGGCCGGTCCGGAGCGGATGGAGCGGGCGATCCGCGACATCGAGGTCGAGCTGGCCGAGCGCCTCGCCGAGTTGGAGCGGCAGGGCAAACTGCTGGAGGCGCAGCGGTTGCGGATGCGCACCACCTACGACATCGAGATGATGCGGCAGGTGGGCTTCTGCTCCGGCATCGAGAACTACTCGATGCACATGGACGGTCGGCTGCCCGGCAGCCCGCCGCACTGCCTGCTCGACTACTTCCCCGACGACTTCCTCACCGTGGTCGACGAGTCGCACGTGACCATCCCGCAGATCGGCGGCATGTACGAGGGCGACGCGTCCCGCAAGCGGATGCTCATCGACCACGGCTTCCGGCTGCCCAGCGCGGCCGACAACCGGCCGTTGCGCTTCGATGAGTTCCTGGAGCGGGTTGGTCAGATGGTCTTCCTCTCCGCGACTCCCGGCACCTGGGAGATGGAGCAGGCCCAGGGCGAGTTCGTCGAGCAGGTCATCCGGCCCACCGGCCTGGTCGACCCGCAGGTCGTGATCAAGCCGACCAAGGGCCAGATCGACGACCTGATGCACGAGATCAAACTGCGGACCGACCGCGACGAGCGGGTGCTGGTCACCACGTTGACCAAGAAGATGGCCGAGGACCTGTCCGACTACCTCCTGGAGAACGGCATTCGGGTGCGTTACCTGCACTCGGAGGTCGACACGCTGCGCCGGGTGGAGCTGCTGCGCGAGCTGCGCAAGGGCGACTACGACGTGCTGGTGGGCATCAACCTGCTCCGTGAAGGCCTGGATCTGCCCGAGGTGTCGCTGGTGGCGATCCTCGACGCCGACAAGGAGGGCTTCCTGCGCAGCGGCCGTTCGCTGATCCAGACCATCGGCCGGGCCGCTCGTAACGTCTCCGGTCAGGTGCACATGTACGCCGACAAGATCACCCCGTCGATGGCGGCGGCTATCGACGAGACCGACCGGCGTCGTGCCAAGCAGATCGCGCACAACGAGGCGCACGGCATCAGCCCGGAGCCGCTGCGTAAGAAGATCCACGACATCCTGGACGACATCTACCGTGAGGCGGAGGACACCGAGAACTCCCGGGTCGGGGGCGCGGTGCGTCAACTCTCCCGGGGCAAGGCGCCGGTCAAGGAGACCCGCAGTCGCAGCCGGTCCGCCGCCACGACCACCTCGCGGGAGGGGATGGCCCGCGCCGACCTCGCCCAGCTGATCCAGGAGCTCAACGACCAGATGCTGGCCGCAGCCCGCGAGCTGCAGTTCGAGCTGGCGGCTCGGATCCGCGACGAGGTCTCCGACCTGAAGAAGGAGCTCCGCGGCATGGACGCCGCCGGCGTGAAGTGACGGACGGCCGTTCGGCCACCGCCGACGCCCCGCTCGGGCGCTGGCGGCCCGAGCGCCCGGCGGCTGGTCGGGCGACTCGTCCGGGCGAGGGCGGTCCCACGCGAAGGGTGGGCGGGGTTGACGGAGACGGCACCTACCGACGAGATGGTCGTCGGACTGCCCGACGTGCGTCTGCGTCCGTTCGTGGACCGGTACGTCGGCTACCGGGAGCGGGCGGACCTTCCCCTGGTGCGCCGGGAGTCGGCGGGCGTCTTCGTGGTGCTGATTCTGGGTTGGGGCGCTCCGTTGGACGTGACCGACCCGCGCAGCGCGGAGCGCGGCGTCACCCAGGTCGACTCGTTCGTGGCCGGCACGTTCGACGGCTGGTGCACGACCCGCACGCTGGGTGTGGGGGAGGGCGTCGAGCTGCTGCTCGCCCCGCTGACCGCTCGCCGGCTCCTCGGTCTGCCGTTGGGCGAGTTGACCAATCGGGCGGTCGGCGTCGGGCAGCTTCCCGACCGTTGGCTGGTGCGACTGCGTGACCGGCTCGCCGCGACGCCCGGCTGGCCGGAGCGCTTCGTCCTGCTCGACAGGGTGCTCGGTGCCCGGCTGGCGGCGTCCCCGCCGGTGGACGCCCGCCTCGATTGGGCATGGCGGTGGCTCGTCGCCGGTGGCGGGCGGGGCAGCGTCGGTGCGCTGGCCGACGAGGTGGGTTGGAGCCGACGGCATCTCGCGTCCCGTTTTCGGCAGGACGTGGGACTGCCGCCGAAGACCGTCGCCCGGTTGCTGCGGTTCCAACAGGCGTGTACGGCGCTGAGCGACGTCGGCCTGGCCATCGGGCCCAGTGCCATGGTCGGGCCGGACAGCGGACCACCGGCCGATGGTGGGCACCGCGGGCCTGCTGCGGCCGAGCCCGGCGCGGGGAGACCGGTCGACTGGGCTGCGGTGGCGGCTCGCTGCGGCTACTACGATCAGTCGCACCTGATCCGGGACTTCCGCGAGTTCGCCGGGGCCACCCCGACCGCACTGCTCGCCTCCCGGTCGGCGATCGCCTGACACCTCGGCCAGCTGAGGCACCTCGGCGGTTCGACCTGCCGAGGTCACGTTCGTCCAATCCGAACCCGGATCGTCGGCCGCAGAATCAGCTCATGCGAACCGTCTATCCAATCCTTCGTTACCCCGATCCCCGTGCCGCGATCGACTGGCTCTGCTCAGCCTTCGGCTTCCAGGCGCACGCCGTACACGAGACGCCGGACGGCTCGATCGCGCACGCCGAGCTCGTCCTCGACACCGGCATGATCATGTTGGGAGGTCGGGCCGACGCCCCACCTCGGCCGGCTGCCGACGACTGGTCGGTCTACGTGGCGGTGCCGGACGTCGATGCTCACTGCGCCCAGGCTCGCGCGGCAGGCGCCGAGATCATCCGCGAGCCGTTCGACACCGACTACGGCTCACGCGACTACGCCGCCCGCGACCTGGCCGGCACCGTCTGGTCTTTCGGCACCTACCGCCCCTGAGCCCGTTGCGGCACGCCGCCGACTCCACCCGGCGACACCTGTCCGAACCCGCCGGCGGGCTGTTCCGAACGTGCCGTCACCGCACACGCGACGGTCCGAAGCCGGGTCGGCGGGAGCCGGACGAATGTCGGTGGTCGGGTCCTATGGAGCTGAATCGTTTGTGGCATCACGATCGTTTTGTGGCAGCACGGCCACGCCACCGACGTAGATCTTGGACAGTTTCCGTCTTCGCGGAACGGAAACTGTCCAAGATCTGGGGTGGACAAGGGCGGACCAGGGCGGCGCGCGTCGGTGACATCATTCGGCGATCCCGGTGGCCGTTCCTCGACCGGGCACCGCAGCCCGCTGAGTCGTCTGCGACACCGGCGCGCGGGGCGCGGGGCGCGGGGCGCGGGGCACGGGGCGCGGGGCGCGGGGCGCAAGGTGGTGATAACAGGACATTTTGGCGGTCGGAATTGGCGATGCGACCTAACGCCCTGATTGCGGTGTGCGAGCAAGCTATTGCACTGGGTGATCGTCCTGCGTACTCTCCCTCGGTGGGGAGGCCGGGATGCCGCTACCAACAAGTCCTGTCATTCGACGTGCACGTCTGGGCGCAGAGTTGCGCCAGCTACGCCGGCGCGAGGCGCTGACCCTGGAGCAGGTCTGCGACCGGCTGGGCTGGGCCTCGACGTCGAAGTTGTCCCGCATCGAGCTGGGTCAGAGCCGTCCTGACCTCGCCGATGTGCTCGATCTGCTGGACATCTACAAGGTGCCCTCACCCGCCCGCGAAGCGCTGATCGTGATCGCCCGGGACGCGGCGACCAGCCGCGGCTGGTGGAAGACGCTGGGCGAGATGAGCGAACGGCAACGCACCTACGCCGAGTTGGAGGCGGGCGCGGCGGACATCGTCGAGTACCAGCCGTCGGTCGTGCCGGGGCTGCTCCAGACGCCCGCGTACGCCCGGGTGCTGGTCACGGCCGGCGCGCGCCTGACGCCCGAGGTGGACGTGGAGGCCGAGGTCCGTGCCCGTGCGCTGCGGCAGGAGGTGCTGCGGCGGGCCTACCCGCCGCGCTACACAGCGGTGCTCGCCGAGGCGGTCTGCGACCCGGGCGACCTGCCGGAGGCGGTCTGGCGTGAACAGTTGCGGCACCTGGTGGCCGTGACCGGGCTGTCACACGTCACGGTGCGGCTGCTGCCACGCGGGGTGGCCGGCGAAGGGCTGCACCCACTCACGCCGTACTCCTGCTATGCCTTTCCGGACCCGGCCGACCCACGGACGGTGATGCTCGAGGCGTTGACCACCGACGTGCGGTTGGCCACCGTGCTCGACGTCGACCGTTACCAGCGGATGACCGAGGCGCTGCTGGGGGCGGCGTTGTCACCCGAGGAGACCATCACCGCGCTGGCCCGCCGCGTCGGCGAGTAGGAGTCGTCGCGCCGCGCGGCCACCGGGCCCGGCGCCCCCGAGCCCGTCGGGACCGGCGGCCGGCGCGTGCGCGGGCACGATAACCGCGGGGTACGACAGCGACAGCGGGTGTACGACAGTGGCGCTCAGGCCGGTACGTCGAGGAAGTGCTCGACAACGGGCGGCCCGGCGAAGTGCGGTCCGATCAACGCACGCCACCGCTCGAAGCGTTCGGTGGCCCGGAAGTTGTCCTCGTGGGCTTCGACCGAGTCCCATTCGACGAGCAGGACGAAGCGGGTGGGGGACTCGATGCCCCGCGTCATCCGCACCGATCGGCAGCCGGTCGCCCCGGCGAGCACCGGGTGACCCTCGGCGTACGCGGCGGCGAACGCGTCCTCGTGTCCGGGTAGTACGTCGATCAGCGCGACTTCGAGCACCATGTCCGAAAGCCTCCCACGACGGGCGGGGCCGATGGTGTCCCGGGGTCTGTTCCAGCCTGGAGGGTGCCCCTAGGGTGGCAACGTGATCATCGATTGGCTCACCGGCACCGCGTTTCAGGTGGCTGGCACGGGCACCACCTGGGCGGAGCTGTTGGGGTTCGCCACGGGTGTGCTCAACGTGTGGTTGGTGGCCCGGCAGAAGATCGCCAACTGGCCGATCGGCATCGCCAACGTGCTGCTGCTCATGCTGCTGTTCTGGACCGCCGGCCTGTACGCCGACGCCGGGCTCCAGGTCGTGTACGTCGCGCTCGGCTGCTACGGCTGGTGGCACTGGTTGTTCGGTGGCGAGCGGCGGAGCCGGCTCACGGTGAGCCGTACCGGGCGACGGGAGTGGTTGGCGCTGGCCGTGGTCGGAGTGCTGCTCACCGCCGGCCTGTGGATCCTGCTGGACCGGGCCACCGACTCCACGGTGCCGCTGCCGGACGCGTTGACCACGGCGCTGTCGCTGCTGGCGACGTACGGGCAGACCCGCAAGCGGGTGGAGAGTTGGTGGCTGTGGATCGCGGCCGATCTGGTCTACATCCCGTTGTACGCGTACAAGGGACTGCACCTGACCGCCGTCCTCTACCTGGTCTTCCTCGCCCTGTGCGTGCTCGGGTTGCGGGCCTGGCGGGCGGATCTGCGCCGGGTCGACCCGGCGACCCCGGTGCCGCCCGGCCCGGCGCCGGTCGCCGCATGAGCGAGCGCAGCGAGCGAATCAGCAGGCTCGGTGCGAGGGTGCCTCATGGCGGCACGCAGCGCAGCGGAGTGACGGCATGAGCGAGCGCAGCGCAGCGGAATTCGGGCACGGGATGGTGGTGGGCAAGTTCTACCCGCCGCACGCCGGGCACCACGCGCTGATCGAGGCGGCGGCCGCCCGCTGCGCGGAGGTCACCGTCGTGGTGGCGCCCTCGCGTCGGGAGTCGATTCCACTCACCCTGCGGCTGGACTGGTTGCGGGAGGTGCACGCGGACCGGCCGTGGGTCCGCTTCGTCGGCCGGTACGACGACCATCCCGTCGACTACGACGACCCGGCGGTCTGGGACGCGCACTGTGCGGTGTTCCGCGCGGCGGTCGGCTCGCGGCGGGTGGACGCGGTGTTCTCCTCCGAGGCGTACGGCGTCGAGTTGGCTCGGCGCTTCGACGCCGTACCCGTGTCGGTGGATCCGGATCGGCGGACCGTGCCGGTGTCCGGCACTGCCGTCCGTGCGGACCCGGCGGCGCACTGGCGGTGGTTGAGCCCGCCGGTGCGCGCCTGGTTCGTCCGGCGGGTGGTGGTGGTCGGCGCCGAGTCGACGGGCACCACCACGATGGCCGAGGCGCTCGCGGCGCACTACGGCACGCCCTGGGTGCCGGAGTACGGCCGGGAGTTGACCGCCCGCAAGCTGGCCGGCCTGCGGGAGCGTGTCCCGCAGGCGAGCGTCTTCGACGTCACCTGGGACCGTGACGACTTCCGCACAGTGGTCCGCGAGCAGCAGGCCGCCGAGGACGCGGCGGCGCGGACGAGTGGGCCGCTGCTGATCTGCGACACCGACGCGCGGGCCACTGCGGTGTGGGAGGAGCGTTACCTGGGCAGCGCGTCGCCGCAGGTCCGGGCTGCGGCCCGTCGACCGGCGCTGTATCTGCTCACGGATCATCGAGGGGTGCCCTTCACCGACGACGGGCTCCGCGACGGCGAGCATCTGCGGGCCTGGATGACCGAGCGGTTCCGTACCGAGCTGGCCGGGTGCGGAGTGCCGGTGGTGGAGCTGTCCGGGACGCATGCCGAGCGGCTGGCGCGGGCGGTGCGGGCCTGCGACGACCTGCTCGCCGCCGGATGGTCGCTCGCCGACCCGATAGCCGAACCCCACAGGGCCTAGCCTCCTAGGACACCCAAGGGGTGTGAGGCGTGTGCGGCACCACCGACCGCCCGGGGTGTGATCACGGGCGGTGGTGGGCAACAATGGTCACCGAGGAGGGGAGTATTCCCCCGCAACGGAGTCGTCAGCACGGTCGATCGTCGGAACCACGGCGTCCCGACCCGGCTCCGTCGGTCGCCTCCCGGTAACGGGTGGCGGCGGAAGAGACCTCCGACAGTCACCAGAGTGAGCGACAGCGGCACACCGGCCCCTCGGGGGGCGTACGGTGTGCCCGACGCCGCGTGTCTGCCGGAGGATTGAACGTTGGACGTGTCCGGATTGGTGTGGGCGGGGACGCTTGTCGCACTGACTGCGGTCCTGCTCGTCGACCTGTTGATCATTGGTCGGCGCCCGCACGAGCCGAGTGTGCGGGAGTCGAGCCTCTGGGTCGCCTTCTACGTCGGTCTCGCCCTGCTCTTCGGCGCCGGTGTCTGGTTGACCTCCGGGGCCAGTTCGGCCGGGCAGTTCTACACAGGTTGGCTCACCGAGTACAGCCTCTCGGTGGACAACCTCTTCGTTTTCGTGATCATCATGGCGCGCTTCGGGGTGCCCCGGCAGTACCAGCAGAAGGTGCTGCTCGTCGGCATCGTGCTGGCGCTGGTGATGCGCGGTGGGTTCATCGCCGCCGGTGCCGCGTTGATCACGCAGTTCTCCTGGGTCTTCTACATCTTCGGCGCGTTCCTGATCTACACCGCGGTGAACCTGGCCCGGCAGGGTGAGCCGGACGAGGACGAGTTCTCCGAGAACGTGCTGATCCGGTGGAGCCGCAAGGCGCTGCCGATCTCGAAGGACTACGACGGCGCGAAGCTCACGACCCAGGTGGCCGGCAAGCGGTTGTTCACCCCGATGCTGATCGTGATGATCGCGATCGGCACCACCGACCTGATCTTCGCCCTGGATTCGATCCCGGCGATCTTCGGCATCACTCAGGAGCCGTACCTGGTCTTCACCGCGAACGTCTTCGCGTTGATGGGCCTCCGGCAGCTCTACTTCCTGCTCGGCGGCCTGCTCGACCGGTTGATCTACCTGAGCTACGGCCTGGCCGTGGTGCTCGGCTTCATCGGCGTCAAGCTGGTGCTGGAGGCGTTGGCCGACAACAACCTGCCGTTCATCAACGGTGGCGAGCACGTCGGGTGGGCTCCGCACATCCCGATCTGGCTGTCGTTGCTGGTCATCATCGGCACCCTGGGCATCGCCACCGCTGCCAGCCTGATCAAGTCCTCCCGGGACCGACGTCGCGAGTTGGTCGACGCTCGCCGCTGATCCGTCGCGCGCCGACGTGGTCGGGGCGACAGCCGGAGCGTGGTAGCCGGCCGGGTGCGGGAACGCGCCCGGCCGGTCAGACCCGGTGCGCGCCCACCAGGGTGGCCGTCCGGTCGGCCGGCAACGGTTCCTCGATGACCCGCCGGCGGCGGTAGCAGGCGTGCAGCATCCGCCGCTCGTCGCCGTCACCGGGCGGGGCGGTGACGATGCCGATGTGGTGGATCTTGCGGCCGGGTCGCGCGAAGAAGTAGAGGTCGCCGGGGCGTTCGGCGCCCAACGTCAATGGGGTGGTGGCGGCGGCCTGGTCGTCGGCGTCGCGGGGTAGCAGCACCCCGAGCCGCCGCCAGGCCAGGTGCACCAGGCCGGAGCAGTCGATGCCGTGCGCCGAGAGGCCACCCCAGATGTAGATCACGTCGAGCAGTCGCTGCGCCACCGCCAGCGCCTGCTGGGCGCTCGGCGCGGCGGCGGGGGTCGCGGCGAGGTGGTCGTCGGGCAGCCAGAGCGGCGTGGCCTGGCCGGGGACGTGTACCGGCCGCCAGTCGTCGCGCGCGGGGCCGGCGGGGATGAGGCGGGTGCCGACGACGACGCCGGGCACCACCACCGGACCACCCGGCGCGGCGTGCAGCCCGGTGACGGTGGTGTCCACCACCAGTGGTGGTTCGGTGCCGGTGGCGGTCGGGTCGGCGGCTGTCAGTTGCTCGGCGGGAAGCCATCCCGGGTAGCCGCGCGGATCGAGCTTGGCGGCGGGCTGCTCGACGGCGACGACCCGGGCCCAGCCGTCCGGTCGGAGTTCGCTGACGAGGACCCGCTCGCCGAGCAGGAGTTGGCTCAGCACGCAGTCGCCGACCTGCTGGTCGGTGTTCATCCCGGAGACCCAGGCCAGGATGTCGGCGCGGGCGGTCAGTGCCGGGCCGTCGACGGGGCGGACCGCCTCCGGAGAGGTCCACAGCGTTGCCACCGCGACCCGGACGACGGCCTCACGGCCCGGTTGCAGCTCCACGTCAACCCCCAGATCGTGTCGGCTGTCCAGGGGAAACCCTATGAAAGAAACCAACGATCATCAACCGCGCGCCTGCACCTTTGCTTCAGTAAGACCGGAGATGCCCAGGCCAGGGGCATTCGGCAACACCACTGTCGCCCCGTCGTAACGGATGCCTCCCTGCACCGGAGACCACGCCAGCCACCAGGCGGCGTCCAGGTCCGCGACCGCCGTGGTGCCGTACGCGGCGACCAGGCTCGCCGCCGCCCCGATGCCGACCTGACTCTCCATCATCGAGCCGACCACAGTGCCGAGCCCGTGGGCGGTGGCCAGGTCGAGGAGGGTACGCGCCGGGTGCAGCCCGCCACACTTGGCCAACTTGATGTTGACCAGGTCGGCGGCCCGACGGCGGATCACCTCCACCAGGTCACGAGCCCCGAAGACCGCCTCGTCGGCCAGGATCGGCACGGACACCCGGTCGCTGACCCAGGCCAGCCCGTCCAGGTCCCAGCGGGCCACCGGCTGCTCGACCAGTTCCACGTCGAGCCCGGAGTCCTCGATGCCCCGGATCACCCGGACCGCCTCCCGGGGCGTCCACCCCTGGTTGGCGTCCAGCCGGATCCGGACCCCCGGCCCGACGGCCGCGCGGACGGCACGCACCCGGTCCAGGTCGCCGCTCGCGTCGGTGCCGACCTTCAGCTTGAGCACGCCGAAGCCGTCGGCCTGCCGCTGCCGTGCCGCCGCCGCCAGGTCCACCGCGTCGCCCGCCGCCAGCGTCACGTCCGTCGGCACCCGCAGCGTGGTGCCGCCGAGCAACCGCACCAGGGGTACGCCCAGCCGCCGGGCGGCGAGGTCGTGCAGCGCCACGTCCACCGCCGCCTTCGCCGCCTCGTTGCCGGCCACGGCGCGCTGCACGTCGACGCAGCGCGTCACCAGGTCGTCCGGATCACGCCCGATCAACTGTGGGCCGAGCAGCTCACGGACGCAGGCCCCCGCGCCCGCCACCGACGAGCCGGTGACCTGCCACACCTGGGGCGCCTCACCGAAGCCGGACCGGCCGTCGGAGTCGACCAGTTCGACGACCAGGGTCTCCACTGTGGTGGTGCGACGCAGCGCGGTGACAAACGGGGTGTGTAAGGGGGCGGAAACCCGGTGGGTGCGTACCTCCGAGATCGTCATGTCGGGCACCCTATACGCAGGCGCACGGCGGGAGGGGAGACCGGATGACCGGGCAGGGCTGGGAGTTGGTGGGCGCACCGAACGCGCGTGAGCTGGGCGGGCTGGTCGGCGCGGACGGGCGGCGGGTCCGGGTGGGGCAGCTGATCCGTACTCCCGCGTTGGGTCGGCTGACCGACGAGGACCTGCCGGTGCTGGCGAAGCTGGGGCCGGCGTGCGTGGTCGACCTCCGGGACGACTCGGAGATCGCCGTCGCCCCGGCCGACCGGCTCACCGGTGAGCCGCGGGTGGTGTGCCTGCCGGTGCACGACCCGGAACACCCGGTCTTCACGTACGTCTCGGCGGTGCTGCTCGGCCACGACCTGGACGCGTACGCGGAGCTGGCCCGGCAGGGGACGGCGGGGGCGATGGCGGCGATCTACCGGTGGTTCGTCACCGGGGAGTCGGCCCGGTTCGGCTTCGCCGAGGCGGTGCGGCTGGCCGGCCGGCCGGAGAACCTGCCGTTGGTCTACCACTGCTCCGCCGGCAAGGACCGTACCGGCTGGCTCACCGTCATCCTGTTGACGGCGCTCGGGGTGGACGAGGCGGCGATCCGCGCCGACTACCTGCGCAACAACGAGATGACCGACAGCCTGCGCGCGGTGATCGTCGAGGCGATGCGACGGCGGCAGCCCGACCTGGACGTCGACGCGGTGCTTCCGGTGCTGGAGGTCCGCGCCGAGTACCTCGACGCCGGATACGACGAGGTACGCCGGGTGCACGGCTCGTTCGACGCGTACCTGCGCGACGGATTGGGGTTGACCGACGGCGACATCGGGGCGCTGCGGGCGCACCTGCTGGAGTAGACGACCCGGGTCAGAGGTCGTGGCGGGCGGCCCAGACCCGCGCGGAGACGTCCGCGATCAGCAGGCAGGCGTCGTCGGCGACCCCGTCGTCCGGGTCGGTGGTAGTGCAGACGGCGATCAGGTACGCAGGGGCGTCGTCGGGCAGGACCACGCCGGCGCCGTGCCGGACTCCGCGTACCCACCCGTTCTTGTGCGCGATGCGGGTGCCCTCGGGCAGACCGGCGGCCAGGTCCTCGCGGTGCTCCTGGGCGAACAGGACGTCCAGCATGGCGGTGCACGCGGCGGGCGAGGCGATCGGGCCGGGAGCGCTGGCGCCGGAGGCGAGCGCGCCGAGCAGGGCGGCCAGGTCGGCGGCGGTGACCGTGTTGGTGATGCCGGCCTCGCGGGCCGCGAAGTCCTCGATGCCCCGGCCGGTGACGCTGTTGCGGGCGCCTGCCGACGCCCAGACCTCGGCCACCGCCGGCAGCCCGACGTGACCGATGACCACGTTGGTGGCCAGGTTGCTGGACCGCACGATCATCCGGTCGGCCAACCAGCGCAGCGTGGCCGTGTCGCCCAGCCGGTCCCAGACCGCGTCGTCGTTGTCGTAGGGCTGCGCGCAGGAGAACCGGGGCGCGCCGGGGCGGGCGGAGTCGAACTCGTTGACCACCGGGACCGGGGCGTCCAGGTCCAGTTCGCCGGCCTCGGCGGCGCGGTGCAGCGCGGCGAGCACCGCCACCTTCATGGTGCTGGCGGCGTAGTGGGCGGCGTCCGGGTGGCGGGTCCAGGTCGGCGGCGCGTCGAGTCGGCCCACGTACGCCGAGACGGTGCCGGGCACCCGGTCCAGGTGGGCGTCGAGATCATCCCAGGTCATGCCGGTGACCGTAGCGGATCAAGGGCGGGCGGGCCCGCGTACCCGGTGGGGAGACGGACGGGCGCGCCGGCCGCAAGCGGCCGACGCGCCCGGAGCCGGGTGCTGGTGGGTCAGTTGGCGTGCTTGCGGCGGGCGGCGGCGCGGCCCCGCTGCTGCTGGTCGAGCACCACCTTGCGGATGCGCACCGCGGTCGGGGTGACCTCGACGCACTCGTCCTCGCGGCAGAACTCCAGCGCCTGCTCCAACGAGAGCTTGCGCGGCGGGATCAGCTTCTCCGTCTCGTCGGAGGTCGACGCCCGCATGTTGGTGAGCTTCTTCTCCTTGGTGATGTTGACGTCCATGTCGTCGGAGCGGGAGTTCTCCCCGACGATCATGCCCTCGTACACCTCGGTGGTCGGCTCGACGAAGAGCTGACCACGCTCCTGGAGGTTGATCATCGCGAAGGCGGTGACCGCGCCCGCCCGGTCGGCGACCAGCGAACCGTTGTTGCGGGTACGCAGCTCACCGAACCACGGCTCGTACGACTCGAAGACGTGGTGCAGGATGCCGGTGCCCCGGGTGTCGGTGAGGAACTCGGTGCGGAAGCCGATCAGGCCGCGCGCCGGGACCAGCCACTCCATCCGGATCCAGCCGGTGCCGTGGTTGACCAGCTGCTCCATCCGGCCCTTGCGGGTGGCGAGGAGCTGGGTGATCGCGCCCAGGTACTCCTCCGGGGCGTCGATGGTGAGGCGCTCGACCGGCTCGCAGGTCTTGCCGTCGATCTCCTTGGTGACGACCTGCGGCTTGCCGACGGTCAGCTCGTAGCTCTCCCGGCGCATCTGCTCGACCAGGATGGCCAGGGCCAGCTCGCCACGACCCTGCACCTCCCAGGCGTCCGGCCGCTCGGTGGGCAGCACCCGCAGCGACACATTGCCGATGAGCTCCTTGTCGAGGCGGTCCTTGACCATCCGGGCGGTGACCTTGGAGCCCTTGACCCGACCGACCAGCGGCGAGGTGTTGGTGCCGATGGTCATCGAGATGGCCGGCTCGTCGACGGTGATCAGCGGCAGCGGCTCCGGGTTCTCCGGGTCCGCGAGGGTCTCACCGATCATGATGTCCGAGATGCCGGCGACCGCGATGATGTCACCCGGACCGGCGGTCTCGGCCGGCTTACGCTCCAGGCCCTCGGTCATCAGCATCTCGGAGATGCGGACCCGCTGGGTGCTGCCGTCGGTGCGGCACCAGGCCACCGTCTGGCCCTTGCTGATGGTGCCCTGGCGGACGCGGCACAGCGCCAGCCGGCCGAGGAACGGCGAGGCGTCCAGGTTGGTGACGTGGGCCTGCAGCGGGGCGCCGTCCTCGTACGCGGGGGCCGGGATGGTGTCCAGCAGGGTGCGGAACAGCGGCTCCAGGGAGGTGCTGTCGTCGGGCACCGAGCCGTCGGCGGGCTGGGTCAGCGAGGCGATGCCGTCGCGGGCGCAGGCGTAGACGATCGGGAAGTCGATCTGCTCCTCGTCGGCGTCCAGGTCGAGGAAGAGCTCGTAGGTGTCGTCCACGACCTCCTTGATCCGGGCGTCCGGCCGGTCCACCTTGTTGATCACCAGGATGATCGGCATCCGGGCCCGCAGGGCCTTGCGGAGCACGAAGCGGGTCTGCGGCAGCGGGCCCTCGCTCGCGTCGACGAGCAGCACGACGCCGTCGACCATGGTGAGGCCGCGCTCCACCTCGCCACCGAAGTCGGCGTGACCGGGGGTGTCGATGATGTTGATGGTGACCGGGTCGGAGCCGTCCGCCGGCAGGTAACGCACGCCGGTGTTCTTGGCCAGGATCGTGATGCCCTTTTCCCGCTCCAGGTCACCCGAGTCCATGACCCGCTCGGTGTTCTCACCCCGGGCGCCGTACGCACCGGCCTGCCGCAACATGGCGTCGACCAGGGTGGTCTTGCCGTGGTCGACGTGAGCGATGATGGCGACGTTGCGGAGGTCGGTGCGAAGCTGCATACCCTCTATCCTTCCGCCTGCGCTCGCGCAGGCCGCGTCGGGGTCACCCCCAGGTGCCCCTGATCTATGGTGAAACTGCTGTGCCGGTGGTTCTCCCGGCTGGCATGCTGGCTCCCGTGTCCCGGGGGCCTGAGTGCACGACCTGCTGACCTGGGTGCAGAGTCTGCCCACCCTGTGGATCTACCTGGTCGCCGCGCTGATCGTGGCGGGCGAGACCGCGGTGATCTTCGGCCTGCTCGTGCCGGGTGAGGCTACCCTGCTGCTCGTCGGCTTCCTCACCTACAACGGTACCTTGCGGCTCGGGCCGGCGTTGCTCGCGATGATCGTCGCGGCGGTCGCCGGGGACGGGCTGGCCTTCCGCGCCGGACGTCGGTACGGCCCCCGGCTGCGCGCCGGTCTGGGTCACCGGGTCGGGCCCGAGCGGTGGGGCCGGGCCGACGCCATGCTCGCCCGGCTGGGCGGGCGGGGAGTGTTCGCGGCCCGTTGGGTGGCCTTCGCCCGCACGCTGGTGCCCCGGCTGGCCGGTGCGGCCGGCATGCCGTACCGCCGGTTCGTGCTGTGGAACCTGGCCGGCGTGGTGACCTGGGTGGGCGGCTCGGTCCTGCTCGGTCACCTCGCCGGTGAGTCGTACGACACTGTCTCCCGGCTGCTCGGTCGGGCCACCGGCGCGGCTCTGCTGCTGCTGGCGGGCCTGTTGGCCGTGGTCCTCGCCGGCCGGTGGCTGGGTCGTAACCCCGACCCGGCTCGCGCGTTGCTGTCCCGGGCCGGCGCGTTGCCCCCGGTGCGCTGGCTCACGGCGCGCTACGGGGTGCTGTTCTTCCTGGTGGCCATGCGGGTCGGGCCGGCGTGGACGTTGCTGCTCAACCTGGCCGCCGGGCTCCTGCTGCTCTTCGCCGCCGGGCTCGCCATCGCCGGCCTGCTCGCCGTGGCGGTGCGCAACAGCGGCCTGGCCGCCCTGGACGGCGCCATCGCGGGCTGGTTCGCCGCCCGGCGTACCCCTGATGCCGCCGACGTCACGACGGTCCTGGTGTCGGTGGTACGGGGGTCGGTGTTGATCCTGTTGGTGGCCCTGGTGGCGGCGGTGCTGGCGTGGCGCAGCCGGCCCTGGCGCACCGACCTGCTCAGCGTGGTCGGCACGGCGGGCGCGTTCGTGCCCCTGGTGGTGCTGGCCGTGGTGGCCGAACTGACCGGGCCGCACGGCGGCGGTGGGTCGGCCCCGCTGCCGACCCAGAACGCCGTGGTGGCGGCGAGCTTTTGCACCCTGGCCTGGCTGGTGTCGCGCGGTGCCCGCTGGCCGGTGGCCGTGGCGGCCTGGACGACCGCCGCGGCGGGGGTGCTCGGGGTCGGTGGCGCGCGGCTCTACCTGGGTCTGGACACGGCGAGCGGAACCGCGGCGGCGGTGCTGCTCGGTGTGCTCTGGACGGTGGTGTTCATGGTGGCGTGGGCCACCCGGGACCGGGCGGTGCGGGAGTTGGAGCAACCGGTGGACCAGGTCCGACCGTCGTCCGAGGGGCATCGGAGCCCGGTCGAACCTTGCTAGGGTGCGACGACTGTCACACGGGGAGGCATCGGAATGATTCGACGGACCGGTCGGCTGGGCGCCGCGGCGCTCGCCGGGTTCCTGCTGGCGAGCGCGCTGGTCGGCTGCGCCGCCAAGGGGGAGACGCCGCAGGACCTGGCCGCGCCGGTGGCGGTCACCGACGCGCCGACCGACACCCCCTCCGACGAGGTCACCGAGGAGCCGAGCCCGTCGCCGAGCGCGGTGGAGTCGATGGGCGCCGCGCCGAGTCGCAGCGCGACCCCGACGCCGACGAAGAAGCCGACCAAGAAGCCGACCCGCGCCGCGACGAAGCCCCTGGCGGTCGCGAAGCCGCCCACCGAGACGCAGGTCCCGCCGGCCCCGCCGAAGCCGGCCCCGAGTTCCTGCAAGCCGAGCTACAAGGGCACCCAGGCGACCCGGGCAGAGGTGAAGGCGGCGCTGACCGACGCTGCCGGCCGCACCTACTGGCCGTCCTCCGCGCCGGACATCAAGATCCCGCTCAACCTGCTCAAGGCCACCGCCTGGCAGGAGAGCGGCTGGCAGTCCAACATCTACGCCTGTGACGGTGGCGTCGGGCTGATGCAGGTGATGCCCGGCACCGCGACCTGGATGAACCAGCGGTTCGAGCAGAGCTACGAGATCGACTCCTACCGGGACAACGCCTACCTGGGCGCCACCTACCTGGCCTGGGCGACGAAGTACATCGGCGACATGTACTTCGAGTCCGATTTCCGACTCGACCCGGCCCTGTGCACCAGCGAGTTGAATTCCTGCCTGCTCAACGCGGTGATCGCCGCGTACAACTTCGGGCACGGCGCGGTGGCGCAGGAGGGCAAGCCGCTGGCCATCCCCAACCCGTCGTACGTGCGCAACGTGCGCGCGCTGATGTCCGAGTGCGTCTGCCTGGACTACTGACCCCGGCGAGGGCCGTGACGGTGTCGCCACGGCCCTCGCCGCGCCGGTCGGTCAGTCGCGGGCGGCGACCGGCTCCGGCGACGCCGGGACGTCCTCGGAAGACTCGCGGGTGATCCGGCCGGGCCACCAGAAGCGCTCACCGAGCAGGAACGCCAGCGCCGGCACCACGACCGTGCGGACCAGCAGGGTGTCCAGCAGGACGCCGATGCAGACGATGATGCCGATCTGGGTCAGTGTGATCAGCGGCAGCACTCCGAGGACGGCGAACACCGCGGCGAGCAGCACCCCGGCGCTGGTGATCACTCCGCCGGTGACCCGTAGGGCGGAGAGCATGCCCTCCCGGGTGCCCAGGCTGCGGGCGTCCTCCCGGGCCCGGGTGACCAGGAAGATGTTGTAGTCCACGCCGAGCGCCACCAGGAACACGAAGGCGAGCAGCAGGACGCCGCTGTCGAGCGCCGGGAAGTCCAGCACGTGGTCGAAGAGCAGCCACGCCGCCCCGAGGCTGGCGAAGAACGACGCGATCACGGTGAGCACCAGCAGCACCGGAGCGAGGAGCCCGCGCAGCAGGAGCACGAGCACCGCGCCGACCAGCAGCAGGATGATCGGCAGGATCAGCCTCAGGTCACGGTCGTTGGCCTCGTCGGAGTCGTACGTGGCGGCCACGGAACCGCCGACGATGGCCCCGGACGGCGCGTCCGCGCCGGCGGCGGCCGGGGGAGCGGAGTCGGGTACGGCGGCGACCGCCGTACGCAACGCCTCGATCGCGCGGTCCGAGGCGGCGGTGCCGGGTTCGGCTTCCAGGACCACGTCGACCTGGGCCACGGCCTCACCGGCGTCGCCGGGGCGTGCCGAGGCGACGCCGGGTACGGCGGTGGCGGTGTCGGTGACCGCCCGCACGGCCGTGGGCGTGGTGATCACGGCCACCGGTTGGGTGCTGCCGGCGGGGAACGAGCGGGCCAGCGTCTGCGCACCGGTCACCGCCTCGGGCTCGGCCCGGAACTGCTCGGTCTCGGACAGGCCGGTGCGGATCCCGAGCCCACCCAGGGCCAGGCCACCGAGCAGCACTGTGGCCAGCACCGCGACCACCACCGGGCGGCGTTCCACGGCGGCGCCGAGCCGGCCCCAGAGCCGCCCCTCCCGGGCCGGACCCCCGACGCGGGGCACGAACGGCCAGAACAGACCCCTGCCGAACAGCACCAGGACGGCGGGGAGCACGAAGAGGGCCGAGAGCATGGCGAAGACCACGCCGGTCGCACAGGCCACCGCGAGTGCGCGGTTGGTCTCCTGCTCGCTGAGCAGCAGGGTGAGGACGCCGAGCACCACGGTGCCGCCGCTGGCCAGGATGGGCTCGGCGGTGCGGCGCAGCGCGGAGCGCATCGCCGCGAAGCGGTCCTCCGTGCGCCGCAGCTCCTCCCGGTAGCGGGCGATGAGCAGCAGGGCGTAGTCGGTGGCGGCGCCGAACACCAGAACGCTGGCGATGCCGGTGACCTGGCCCTGCTGGAGGTTGATGCCGACAGCCGGGACGATGGTGTCCACCGCGCGCAGGGTGAGCTGCTCGGTCGCGGCGACCACGACCAGTGGCACGATCCACAGGAACGGGCTGCGGTAGGTGATCAGCAGCAGCACCGCCACGACGGCGGCGGTCACCGCGAGCAGGGTGATGTCGGCGCCGTCGAACACCGAGGAGAGGTCGGCTGTGAAGGCGGGGGCGCCGGTCACGGCAGCGGTCAGTCCGTCGGGCAGGTCCGCCAGGGCGGTACGCAGGTCGGTCACCGTAGCGGTGACGGCCTCCTGCCCGCCGGCGGTGTCGACCGGCACGGCGACCAGGGCGACGGTGCCGTCCGGGGAGACCTGGGCGGGGCTGACCTGTCCGCCCGCCGCGAAGCGGCGAAGGTCACCGGCGCGGGCGTCGACGCCGGCCCGGTCGGCCTCGCTCAATGCGGCGCCGTCGTCGCGGCTCACCACCACGATCGCCGGCTGAACGTCGTTGGAGGGCAGTTGGTCCTGGAGGCGCTGCACCTGGGTCGACTGCCACTCCGCCGAGAGGCCGGTGGCCGAGACCGGTGCCGGATTGTCCGGCTGAGGCGTCCCGAAGACGACCGCGGCGACGACGATCGCCGCGGCCACGGTGAGCCACGCGGCCAACCGGCCGCGGGCGACTCTGGTGAACACAGACATCAGGGTGACCTCTCGGTCCTTTGGGAGTCGAGTATCTTGATAGCCGAGATTATCGACGGCTGTTCTATGCTGCAACCCGGAGAGACCGACGACGGGGGAAAGCGGCGCGAGGTGGCGACTCACGGCATGTACCGGCGGCGCGACACGCGCCGCGAGCAGCTGGTCGCGGAGATCACCAACAACCTCCGGCGGTACGCGGCCGACGCCCAGCAGGTCGGCCACGCCTTCGCCAACCTGCACGGGCTCAACCCGACCGACCTGCAGGCGCTGATCGCCGTGATGGACGCCGAACTGCTCGGTGATCCGATCACCCCCGGTCGCCTCGGTGAGCGGCTCAACCTCTCCTCCGGCTCCGTCACCGCCCTGATCGACCGGCTCGAGCGGGCCGGTCACATCCGCCGGGACCGGGACACCGTCGACCGGCGCAAGGTGCTGCTGCACTACGCCGACCAGGGCGCCGCCCTCGCCATGGAGTTCTTCCAGCCGCTCGGCGCGCGTACCGACACGGTGATGGAGCGCTTCGGCGACGACGAGCTGGAGATCGTGCACCGGTTCATGGCCGAGATGGGCGAGTCGTTGCGGGACCACCGGGACGCCGTACGCGCCGCCCGCCCCGAGCCGCCCCGCCGCCCGACGGGCTGACCGGTGCCGGACCGGCTCCTCGCCCGCCTCGCCGCCGCCGCGCTGCGGCTACCACCCACCCGACCCGGTCCGGTGCGGGTTACCCGCGACATCGCGATTCGGGCCCGTGACGGTGTGGTGCTGCGCACCGACCACTACGCCCCGGCGACCCGGGACGCGCCCACAGTGCTGATCCGCACCCCGTACGGGCGGGGTGGACCGCTGCGGCTGCTCGGACGGCTGCTCGCCGCCCGGGGCCGGCACGCGGTCATCCAGGCCTGCCGCGGCACCGACGGCTCCGGCGGCACGTTCGCCCCGCTCGTGCACGAGCGTGACGACGGAGTGGACACCCTGGACTGGCTGCGCCGCCAACCCTGGTGGGCCGGCCGACTCGGCATGTTCGGGGTCAGCTACCAGGGCTTCGCGCAGTGGGCGCTCGCCGCCGACGCCGACGAGGACCTGCGCGCGATGGTCGCGGTGGTGACCGCGTCGGCCACCCGGGACTCGACGTACGCGGGGGAGTCCTTCGCCCTGGACACCGTGCTGACCTGGGCGGAGTTGCTGCACGCGCAGACCGTGCCCCGGCTGGCCCGGCAGTGGGAGCTCAAACGTGGGCAACCACGGCTCGCCGCCGCGCTGCGACACCTGCCGCTGGCCGACGCCGACCAGGTGGCCACCGGTGCGACCATCCCCTTCTTCCAGGAGTGGCTGCGCCACCACGATCCGGACGCCGTCTACTGGCGGACCCGGGTCTTCGCCGACCGGGTGGCCCGGGTGCGGGCACCGGTGGCCATGGTCACCGGCTGGCACGACATCTTCCTGCCCGCCCAGCTCGACGACTACGCCACGCTGCGCACCACCGGAGCGCGGCCGCGCCTGGTGATCGGCCCGTGGACGCACGGCAGCCCCGGCCTGTTCGTGGCCTCCCTGCGCGAGGGACTGGCCTGGCTCGACGAGCACCTCACGGCCGCGCCCCGATCGCCCGTCCCACCCCGGCCGCCCGTGCGCATCCGCGTCAGCGGTGCCGGCGGCGGCTGGCGCGACCTGCCGGACTGGCCACCTCCGGCCGTCGAGACCGCCTGGCACCTGCATCCGGGTGGTGAGCTGGCGGTGCGCCCGCCGGTCGCGTCGACGCCGGACGGGTTCCGGTACGACCCTGCCGACCCGACCCCGTCGGTGGGTGGCCCGCTGCTCGTCGCCCAGCGGGCCGGCCCGGTGGACAACCGGCCCGTCGAGGCCCGCCCCGACGTGCTGACCTACACCAGCGCCCCGCTGAACGCACCGGTCGAGGTGATCGGCCCGGTACGCGCCGAGATCCACGTGCGCGCCGAACTGCCGCACCTGGACGTCTTCGTTCGACTGTGCGACGTGGACCGCCGAGGTCGCTCGTGGAACGTGTGCGACGGCCTGGTGCGGGTCACACCCGAGCGCCCTGCGGCCGATCCCGACGGTGTGCTGCGGGTGTCGGTGTCGCTCTGGCCGACCGCGTACCGGTTCGCCGCCGGACACCGACTGCGGGTGCAGGTCTCCGGTGGTGCCCACCCGCGCTGGGCGCGTAACCCCGGCACCGGTGAACCCCTCGGTACGGCGGTGACGCTGCGTGCTGGCTGGCGGCAGGTCCTGCATGACCCAGAGCACCCCTCGGCGCTGCTGTTGCCGATCGTCCACTCTGCCCCGGCGCAACCTCCAATCTGAACAGAGCCCGTCTGAGCTGGGCATTCACGGCGAATGCGGGCTATGGTGGAGTCAACGCCCGGCGCCGTGCACCAGCAGACCGGGCTCGTCCGAAGCCCAGCACCGCGTACGCGGTGTGACGTTGTGCCCGGTCCTCGCTCCCATTGAGAGGGGGACCCCATGACCCGGGCCCCGGCAAATCTGTTGGCCGTTCGAAGTCTGCTCCTCACCCACCTCGACAACGCCCCCGGCCCGGACGACCTGGATCCGGCGGAGGTCGGCATCGTCGGCGACTCGGCCCACCGGGGCGGCTACCACTGCGGCTCGGACCGGGTCGTTGCCAACGACTACTCGGTGGTCGAGTCGCCCCGGGACCGGGCTGGTCTGACCCTCGACGCGGCGGCGCTGGACGTCGGCCAGTTCGACGTCCGCTCCGGTGGCCGTACCAACACTCTGCGCAGCTTCTCGGTCTGGTGCGTGGCGCAGTGCGCCGCGAACGCGGCCGACACCCGGGACATCCGCGAGATCATCTACAGCCCGGACGGCTCCACTGTGAAGCGGTGGGACCGTCTCGGCAAGCGCACCAGCGGCGACAGCTCGCACCGCTGGCACACGCACTTCAGTTTCTTTCGTGACGCGATCAAGGCGGGTCGCGACCAGCGGCCATTGTTCCGCCGCTACCTCAGCTCCATCGGACTCCTGGAGGACGACATGACCCCCGAAGAACACAACTGGCTCGCGACCGTCCACAAGAACCTCACCGTGCTCGACGGCCGCAACCCGGTCGGGCAGATCTACACCCGGATGGCGATGGGTGAGGACGTCACCACGCCGAACTACACCCCGGCGCACCCGACGCTGAAGTCGCTCGCCGCGCAGGTGAGTGCCCTGCAGACCGCGCTGACCGCGCTGTCCAACCGGGACTTCACCGACGAGCCGGCGATCGTCCAGGGCGTGCTGGCCTCGCTGACGCCGGAGAAGATCGCCGCGGCCATCCCACCCACGATGGCCAAGCAGGTCGCCGACGAACTGGCCCGCCGGCTCGTCGCCTGAGCGGAGGGGCGGCCCGTAGCCGCCGGGTCGCCCCTCTCCGCACTTCCGCAACGATTATTGAGCAATACGTATTGCGCAACACTTCTTGTGGATGTCATGGTGGGGGTATGGAGAGCCCCGACGTACGCCAGATCACCGACTCACGGGCGCTGGCCGCCATGGCCCACCCGCTCCGCCGCCGCCTGATGGACGTGCTCAAGGTGCACGGCCCCTCGACCGTCGGCCTGCTCGCCGAGCGCACCGACCAGGCGCCGGCAAACGTCAGCCACCACCTCAAGGTCCTTGCCGCGGCGGACCTGGTCACCGAGGCCCCCGAGCTGGCCCGGGACCGGCGGGAGCGGTGGTGGCGGCTGGTCAGCAGGGGCCTGCGCTGGTCCAACGCGGACTTCGACGCCGACCCGGCAGCCCGGGTGGTCGCCGACGCGGCCACCTCGCTCAACCTCGACCGGCACGTCGCCCTGGCCCGGGCCTGGCACGCCACCGACGAGGCCAGCCAGGCAACCTGGAAAGACGCGCCGTTCTCCACCGACCGCTGGCTGCACCTCACGCCGGGCGAACTGGCCGAGCTGAGTCACGAGCTGAACGAGGTCCTCACGCGCTGGGCCGACCGGGACCTGCCCGACGACGACGCCGAACGCCGACCGGTCTTCCTGTTCATCCACGGCGTACCGGCGCGACCGTGACCACCGCCACCCGCGGCCAGCAGTTCGACGTCCAGCCGACCGGCGGGTTGCTGCGGCACCGCGACTTCCGCCTGCTCTGGGCCGGTCAGACGGTCAGCAGCGTCGGCAGCAACGTCACCACCGTCGCGCTGCCCCTGGTAGCGGTCGCCGTCCTCGACGCCAGCACCTTCCAGGTCGCGGTGCTCACCGCTGCGGCCTGGCTGCCCTGGCTGTTGATCGGCCTGCCGGCCGGAGCGTGGGTGGACCGGCTGCCCCGCCGATCGGTGATGGTGGTGTGCGACCTGTTCTGCGCGTCGGCCTTCCTCAGTGTGCCGCTCGCCGCCGTGCTGGGCTGGCTCACCGTCGCCCACCTGCTGGTGGTCGCCCTCAGCGCCGGCGCCGCGCGGGTCTTCTTCGAGACCGCGGACCAGGTCTACCTGCCGGTGCTGCTGCGGCCCGAGCAACTAGCCGAGGGCAACGCGAAACTCCAGGCGACGCAGACCGCGAGTCACGTCGTCGGGCCCGGCCTCGCCGGCCTGATCGCCCAGCTCACCGGTGCCGTCGCCGCCCTGCTGCTGGACGCGCTCACGTTCCTCGCCTCGGCGGCGCTACTGCTGCGGATCCGCACCCGTGAACCACGCGTACGTCGACCGGACCGATCCCGGTCACTGCGTCAGGACATCGTCGAAGGGCTGCGCTTCGTCGTCCGGGACCCGTACCTGCGGGTGCTGACGGCCTTCGGCGCGGCCAGCAACTTCGGGCTGAGCGGCTACCAGGCCGTCCTGGTGGTCTTCCTGGTGCGCGAGCTGCGTCTCGAACCCGGCCTGGTCGGCGCGCTGGTCGGGGTGATGAGCGCCGGGGGGATCGTCGGGGCGCTGGTGGCCACCACTGTCGGTCGGCGCTGGGGCACCGCCCGGGCCCTGCTGATCGGTGGGGTGCTCGCCGGCCCGCCGGCCCTGCTCATCCCCCTGGCCGCGCCGGGCGTCGGGTTGACCTGGCCAGCGCTCGGTGGCGTGCTGGTCGGCCTCGGCGTGGCCGTCGGCAACGTGGTCAAGGGCGCCTTCCGGCAGACCTACACGCCGCACCACATGCTGGGCCGGGTGACGGTGAGCATGCAGCTGCTCAACTACGGCACGATCCCGGTGGCGGCCGTGCTGGCCGGTGTGATCGGCGCGCGCTACGGCGTCGGCACAGCAGTGTTCGTGATGGCCGCCTGGCAGGCGTTCACCCCGTTGATCCTGTTGATCGGGCCAATCCGGAGGCGGCGGGACCTGCCCGCCGCCCCGGTGGCGTCTTGAGTGCGCTGCGACGGCGGCCGGAACCCGGCCGCCGTCACCGGCACGGAGCTACATCGGGCGGACGTTGTCCGCCTGCGGACCCTTCTGCCCCTGGGTCACCTCGAACTCGACCTTCTGGCCCTCGTTGAGCTCCCGGTAGCCGCTCGTCGCGATGGCGGAGTAGTGGACGAACACGTCCGGCCCTCCACCGTCCTGCTCGATGAAGCCGAAGCCCTTTTCCGAGTTGAACCACTTAACCGTGCCGGTTGCCATGCATCTCTCCCTGTTCAAAGCGGCTGACCCTCGGCCTCTGGCCGATGATCGCCCGTACCTGTTCGACAGTAACGGGCAAAACCCCAATCTGCTGGCCGAAGTGCCGTAGGTCTTCGAGTGAACTCTGCGCGCCGGCACGTGAAAGCCGCCCCGACCTCGCCCCACTGGGGCATGCTTGCGCCGATGACGGGTGCCGCAGCAGACGCGCTGACCGAGCTGGAGCGCGAAATCGACGCTCCCGGCGCCGGCCTGGACCGGCTCCGGCTGGTCCCCACCCCGTTCGTCCCCGAGGTGCGGCTGCACCTGGCCGAAGACGCGATCGTCTGGTGGGCCCGGATGGAAGCCAGCGCCGGCCACGCCCTGCCGGCGCCGTACTGGGCGTCCGCCTGGGCCGGAGGCCAGGCACTGGCCCGCCACCTCCTGGACCACCCGGAGCTGGCCGCCGGTCGCCGGGTGCTCGACCTCGCCGCCGGGTCGGGACTGGTCGCCATCGCGGCCGCACTGGCCGGAGCCAGGCGGGTGATCGCCAACGACATCGACCCGTACGCCGTCGCCGCCGTCACCATCAACGCGCGAGCCAACCAGGTCGCCGTCGACGCGGTCGGGGACGACCTGCTCGACAGCTTCGACGCGGAAGCCGACCTGGTCCTCGCCGGGGACGTCTTCTACGACCGTGCGATGGCCGACCGGATGCTGCCGTTCCTGGAACGGATCGCCGCCGCGGGCGCCGACGTGCTCGTCGGTGACCCCGGCCGGGAGCACCTGCCGGTCGACCGGCTGACGGTGCTCGCCGACTATCCGGTGCCCACCACCGAACCGTCGGTCGACTCGCCACTACGCCGAGTGCAGGTGCTGCGACCCGTCTGAGCGCCCGCGGCGCCTCAGGGGCGACCCCGAGACGGAAGCCAGGGGTGGCTGGGGGCAACAACCGGATGTCCGAAGTGGTGCGGCGGTCATAGCGTACGAGGCATGACGCAATGGCTTGCCCAGATCGGAGAACTGCCTGTTCTGCTGCTGATGGGTGCGCTCGGGCTCGTCATGCTCTTCGATGCCGTACCCCTGCTGGGTGTTCTGGTCCCCGGCGACGTGGCGATCCTCGCCGCCGTTGGGGTGGGCCGCCCGGCCACCGGCCTGGCCACCTTCGCCGCCGTTCTGGTCGGCTGCCTGGCCGGTTGGTCGCTGAGTTTCCTGATCGGCCGCCGCTACGCCGAGCAGCTACGACACAGCCGGATCGGTGGCTGGATCGGCGAGGCACGCTGGGCCGCCGCGGAGGGAATCCTGCGTCGTGGTGGCGGCCGGATGATGGTCGTCGCGCCGTTCCTGCCCGTGTTCAACGCCCTGCTTCCGCTGGCCGCCGGTGGGCTGCGGATGTCGTACCGCAGGTTCCTCGGTTGCGCCACGCTCGGCGCGGCCGCCTGGGCCGGCCTCTACCTCGCGCTGGGCACCGCGGCGCGGTCCATCGCCGGGCTGCTGCCCGGTGAGCCCAGCCCGCTCGTGATCACGATGGGGGTCGGGGTGGTGTTGGCTTCCGTCGTGTTGCTGGGGGCGCGGCGGCGGCTGTTTGCTGTTGGTGGTTAGTGGTTGCGGTGGTGGGGCGGGGCCCGCCGTGCCCGGCTCCGGGCGGTCAGGCTTGATCCCTGCGCCGGGCACGGCGGGCCCCCGCCCCCGTTGTGGTTGACCTACGTCTTCTGGTGCCGCGGCCGTCGGTGGGGTTTTGATCTTGGTGGTTACCGGTCGACGTTGGGTTCTTCTTGTTTGGGGTTTACCAGCCTCTTGCTTTCCACTGGGGGAGGGCGGGGCGCTCGGCGCCCAGGGTGCTGTCCTTGCCGTGGCCCGGATAGAACCAGGTGTCGTCCGGCAACTGGTCGAACAGCTTGTGCTCGACGTCGTCGATCAGCGCGGCGAAGCGCTCCGGGTCCTTGTCGGTGTTACCAACGCCACCCGGGAAGAGACTGTCACCGGTGAAGAGGTGCGGGGTGCCGGCGGGGTCGCGGTAGAGCAGCGCGATCGAGCCCGGAGTGTGCCCCTTGATGTGAATGACCTCCAGCGCGCAGTCGCCCACCGACACGGTGTCGCCCTCGGACAGACGCTCCGCCTCGATCGGCAGGCCGGAAGCGTCGTCGGCGTGCACCAGTGCCCGGGCGCCGGTCTTGGCGACCACCTCCTCCAGCGCCACCCAGTGATCCATGTGCTGGTGGGTCGTCACCACCGCGGTGAGCCCGCCGTCACCGACCAGCTCCAGCAGTCGGGGCGCCTCGTTGGCGGCGTCGATCAGCACCTGCTCCCCGGTGCTCGTGCACCGCAGCAGGTAGGCGTTGTTGTCCATCGGACCCACCGACAGCTTGCTGATGGTGAGCCCGTCCAGCTCGCGTACCGCCGGCGGTCCGCCGTGGGTGACGTCTCCGCTGTAAGTCATGACGTTTTCAGATCCATTCCGGTGGAGTAGGCAGGGGACCGTCAGGGGTGACGGAGAGCGGGGCGCCGTCGGCGCGGCCGATCAGCCAGGCGGCGAGGTCGGGCGCGGGACCGGCGACGATCGGGGCGCCGTCCCGGTCACCGATGACCACCTCGTGCGCGCTGCCGTCGAGGCGCAGCACCACCGACGGCGGTGTCGGCCCCATGGCGTGGTGGCTGGCCGCCTCACGCAGCAGCCGGTGGGTGAACGTCTCCGACCAGTCCGCGGCCCGGTAGTCGGCGGCCAGGTCGAGATGGTGCACCTCGATCTCGCGGAGACGGCCCCAGACGAGCAGCGCGGCCGGCCAGGGGCCCCTGCGCGCCTGCACCGTCGCCGCCCACGCCTCGGCCGGCATCGCCGCGACCGCCTCGGCGAACAGGTCCGCGGTGCGCCGCAGGTCGTCCAGGTGCTCGGCGGGCGGGCGGCCCGAACCGGTCTCGATGTCCGTCGCGCGGACCTCCAGTGAGGCGTACATCGGCAGGTCCCGCCCGGTGCGGGCCGCGGTGAGAAGGTTCACGAAGCCGTCCGCGTTGCGGGCCAGGTGCGCCAGCACGTGGCCGCGCGACCAACCCGGCAGCAGCGACGCCGCGGCCAGGTCCGCGGCGTCCAAAGAAGCGGCGGTACGCAGAAGCCGGCTGGTGGCCGCGTCCACCTCGCCCATCAGCAACAGCGGATCCGTGGTCACCCGTCGACCCTAGCGGTCCGCCGTCACGGCGTCGCCGGGGAAATCGCTTTCGGCGCGTCGGCCCGGGACCTACCGTCAGCGGCAGACGCGGCACCGGGACATCGGACGGAGGTGGTGATCATGCCGGACGTGGCACGCGTGTTCCGCCATCACCTGCTTCGACACCGATGAGGATGCCATGACCATCGATCTGACCGCGCTCGGCTGGGACGCCGAGCGAGCGGCGTACGCCGAGCGAGCCGCCTACGCCGAGCGACGCCCTGAGCACCGCCCGGGTCGGGTGGCCCGGGTGGACCGGGGGGTCTGCACCGTACTCACCGCGGCCGGCCCGGTCCGGGCCAGCCTGGGCGGGGCGGTGCTGGCCGCCGCCGCCCGGGATCCGTCCGCGCTGCCCTGCGCCGGAGACTGGGTTCTGCTCACCAACTGGCCGGACCGTCGCATCACCGTCGAGGGTGTGCTGCCGCGCCGGGGCGCGCTGGTCCGGCGTACCGCCGGCAAGGACGCCAGCGGGCAGGTACTGGCCGCCAACCTCGACGCCGCTGCCGTGGTGGAGCCGGTGCACCCCGAGCCCGACGTGGGCCGAATCGAACGGCTGCTGTCCCTGGCCCACGAGTCCGGTGCGCGGCCGCTGGTCGTGTTGACCAAGGCCGACCTCGCGGCCGACCCGGCCGCGCTGGCCCGCCAACTCGCCGCTGTCGCGCCCGGCGTGCCGGTGCTGCCGGTCAGCGCCGAGCGCGGCGTCGGGCTGGACCCGCTGCGCGCCGAGGTAACCCCGGGCCGCACGCTCGGCCTGCTCGGGCCCTCCGGCGCGGGCAAGTCGAGCCTGGTCAACGCGCTTGCGGGCGCCGTGACGATGCCGACGCAGGCGATCCGCCGGGTCGACGGCAAGGGGCGGCACACCACCACCTGGCGGGCCCTCGTACCGATCCCCGGCGGGGGTGCGGTGATCGACACGCCCGGTGTCCGGGCGGTCGGCCTGCTCGACGGCGTGGCCGGGCTCGACCGGGCGTTCGCCGACATCGCCGGGCTGGCCGAGGGCTGCCGGTACGCCGACTGCGGGCACGACGGGGAGCCCGCCTGCGCGGTCCGGGAGGCGCTGCACGCCGGCGAACTCTCCACCCGGCGGTGGGAGAGCTGGCGGCGGCTGCAGGGGGAGGTGGCCCACGAGAGCCGACGGCGGGAGGCGCGGGTGGCGGCGGAGCGGCGCGGCGGCTGGCGGTCGGCCCGACGCCGTGCGGCCCGCCCGCCGACGCCCGGCGGCTACTGACCGGCCTCCCCGGCGTCGGGGCCCTCTGCTGGCGTCGGGGCCCTCTGCTGGGGTCGAGGGCTTCTGCTGGGGTCGAGGGCTTCTGCTGGCGTCGAGGGCTTCTGCTGGCGTCGGTGGCGTCTGGTGCCGTCGGTGGCGTCTGGTGCCGTCGGGGCCAACGGCTGGGAGCCGGTTCGCCGGTCGCGCCGAGCCTTGCGCTCCGCGTGGCCGGCGGGCTGTCGCCGTGCCAGCTAGAACGACCCCCGATTGCACCACCTGGGTGACCCCGACCGCCGCTCGAACCTCGCTTGACGGGGCGATCCTCCCCGGTCGGCGAGGTGCACTCGCCTTGATCCACTCGGGTTCGCCGATATCGCGGTATCCAAGTGCCGGCGATACGCCGACTTCGGCGAAGCGGAGTGGATCAACCCGCAAGCGCGGCGGGGTGCGGTCCACATGCTCGGCGGGGGTGCAGGTCCACACGCTCGGCGGGTGCGGTCCACGCGCTCGGCGACGGACGTGGGCTGTCGCTCGCCTCGGGCCCTGCTCCCGCGCGGCGCACCCGGGGGTGTCGTGCCCGGTGCCCGGTGCCCGGTGCCCGGTGCCCGGTGGCCCGGGCGCGGCCGACGTGCCTCGGAGCGTTGCGGCCGACCGGGCTGAACTGGGGGAATGCGCTGGCGAGGGAAAGTGTCGTACCTCGGGGCTAGAGTTGCCGAGGCGTGTTTTCCGCGCCCGTACGACCGCTCAAATCACCCAGAGCGGGACACATTCTTCGCTTCGTCTTCTCCCGGGAGTACACGCACTGTGGCCGACCGACTGATCATCCGTGGCGCGCGCGAGCACAATCTGCGTGACGTCAGTCTCGACCTGCCCCGGGACGCACTCATCGTGTTCACCGGGCTGTCCGGGTCGGGCAAGTCGAGCCTGGCCTTCGACACGATCTTCGCCGAGGGCCAGCGCCGGTACGTCGAGTCGCTCTCGTCGTACGCCCGGCAGTTCCTCGGCCAGATGGACAAGCCGGACGTCGATTTCATCGAGGGCCTGAGTCCCGCCGTCTCCATCGACCAGAAGTCCACCTCGCGCAACCCGCGTTCGACAGTCGGCACGATCACCGAGGTCTACGACTACCTGCGTCTGCTCTTCGCCCGCATCGGCGAGCCGCACTGCCCGGTCTGTGGCGAGCGGATCTCCCGGCAGAGCCCTCAGCAGATCGTCGACCGGGTCCTCGCGATGGCCGAGGGCACCAAGTTCATGGTGCTCGCGCCGGTCATCCGCGGCCGCAAGGGTGAGTACGTCGACCTCTTCGCCGAGTTGCAGGCCAAGGGTTACGCCCGGGCCCGGGTCGACGGCGTGGTGCACCCGCTGACCGAGCCGCCGAAGCTCAAGAAGCAGGAGAAGCACACCATCGAGGTGGTGATCGACCGGCTCACCGTCAAGCCCAGCGCCAAGCAGCGGCTGACCGACTCGGTCGAGGCCGCCCTGGGTCTCTCCAGCGGCCTGGTGCTGCTCGACTTCGTCGACCTCCCGGAGGACGACCCGGACCGGGAGCGCCGCTACTCCGAGCACCTGGCCTGCCCCAACGACCACCCGCTCGCCATCGAGGATCTCGAACCCCGGGTCTTCTCCTTCAACGCGCCGTACGGGGCCTGCCCGGAGTGCACGGGTCTGGGCACCAAGAAGGAGGTCGACCCGGAGCTGCTGATCCCCGATCCGGAGCGCAGCCTCCGCGAGGGTGCCATCCAGCCCTGGTCCACCGGGCACAACCTGGAATACTTCCTGCGCCTGTTGGAGGCGCTCGGCGAGGCCCAGCACTTCGACATCGACACCCCGTGGCGGGCGTTGCCGGCACGGGCGCAGAAGACGATCCTGCACGGGTCCGACGACCAGGTGCACGTGCGCTACCGCAACAAGTACGGCCGCGAGCGCTCCTACTACACCGGCTTCGAGGGCGTGGTGCAGTGGATCGAGCGCCGGCACTCCGACACCGAATCCGAGTGGTCCCGCGACAAGTACGAGGGCTACATGCGCGACGTGCCGTGCGCGGCGTGCGGGGGCGCCCGGCTCAAGCCCGAGGTGCTCGCGGTCACCCTCGCGGGCAAGAGCATCGCCGAGGTCTGCAACCTCTCCGTGGGGGAGTGCGCCGACCTGCTCGCCGGCATCGAGCTGAGCGACCGGCAGAAGCTGATCGCGGAGCGGGTCCTGAAGGAGATCAACGCCCGGCTGCGGTTCCTGCTCGACGTCGGTCTGGACTACCTCTCCCTGGACCGGCCGGCCGGCACCCTGTCCGGCGGCGAGGCGCAGCGCATCCGACTCGCCACCCAGATCGGCTCCGGCCTGGTGGGCGTGCTCTACGTGCTGGACGAGCCGTCGATCGGGCTGCACCAGCGTGACAACCACCGGCTGATCGAGACCCTGCTCCGGTTGCGCGGGCTGGGCAACACGCTGATCGTGGTCGAGCACGACGAGGACACCATCCGCGTCGCCGACTGGATCGTCGACATCGGGCCCGGCGCGGGTGAGCACGGCGGCAAGATCGTGCACAGCGGCTCGGTGCCCGCGCTGCTGAAGAACAAGGAGTCGATCACCGGGGCGTACCTGTCCGGAAAGCGGTCGATCCCGACACCGTCGACCCGTCGCCCGCAGGACCCGGCACGGGAGCTGGTGGTGCACGGCGCGCGGGAGCACAACCTGCGCAACCTGACCGTCGGGTTCCCGCTGGGGCAGCTGATCGCGGTCACCGGGGTCAGCGGCTCGGGCAAGTCGACGCTGGTCAACGACATCTTGTACGCGGTGCTCGCCAACCAGATCAACGGTGCCCGGCTGGTGCCCGGCCGGCACACCCGGGTCTCCGGCCTGGAGCACGTCGACAAGGTCGTCGGCGTGGACCAGTCGCCCATCGGCCGTACGCCGCGCTCCAACCCGGCCACCTACACCGGGGTCTGGGACCACGTCCGCAAGCTCTTCGCCGAGACCACCGAGGCGAAGGTCCGCGGGTACGGCCCGGGGCGGTTCTCGTTCAACGTCAAGGGCGGGCGCTGCGAGGCGTGCTCCGGCGACGGCACGATCAAGATCGAGATGAACTTCCTACCCGACGTGTACGTCCCCTGCGAGGTCTGCAAGGGCGCCCGGTACAACAGGGAAACCCTCGAGGTGCACTACAAGGGCAAGACCGTCTCGGACGTGCTGGAGATGCCGATCGAGGAGGCCGCCGAGTTCTTCTCCGCCATCCCGGCCATCCACCGGCACCTCAAGACCCTTGTCGACGTCGGTCTCGGCTACGTACGCCTCGGTCAGCCCGCGCCCACCCTCTCCGGAGGTGAGGCGCAGCGGGTCAAGCTCGCGTCCGAGCTGCAGAAGCGCTCCACCGGCCGGACGGTCTACGTGCTCGACGAGCCGACCACCGGTCTGCACTTCGAAGACATCCGCAAGTTGCTGATGGTGCTGGAAGGTCTGGTCGACAAGGGCAACACCGTGATCACCATCGAGCACAACCTAGACGTGATCAAGTCGGCCGACTGGCTGATCGACATGGGTCCGGAGGGTGGCCACCGGGGCGGCACCGTGCTCGCCACCGGCACGCCCGAGGAGGTCGCCGAGGTCGCCGAGAGCCACACCGGTGAGTTCCTGCGCCAGGTGCTCAAGCTCGACGGGAAGGCCAAGGGCGCAGCCGCCGCCACCAACCGTGCCGCCAAAGCCAACGGCGCGACCAAGGCGCGGGCCAGCCGAAAGGTGCCGGCCGGCGCGCGCTGACCTGTCGGTGCGTGGTCGTTGGGCGGGTCGGGTCGGTTCCACGCGTGTGCGCACGGCACGGGTGGGGCTGGTCCGGCCCGCCCGTCCTATTTCCCGGGTCGCTTAGATGCCGGGATGAACCATCCGGCACAGTTGCCCGTGTGGAGAAGTGTGGCCGGCTTCTGACCGGCGCAGCGGGCTAGAGAGAGGCGAGGCATGAGTGACGATCAGGCGCTGACCGGTCCGGGTACGCAGACACGCCGTACCCTGCTCACCGGCGTCGGGGCGGTCGGCGCGGCCGTCGTCCTGGCTGCCTGCGGCAGCGACGACGGCAGCGGCAGCGACGCCCCCACCAGCGGAGGCCCGGCCGTCCCCAGCACCGGTGACGCCGGCGGCGGCGACCGGCAGAACGCCCAGTCGCTGGCCACCACCGCCGACATCCCGGTCGGTGGCGGCAAGATCCTTGCCGCCGAGGGCGTGGTCATCACCCAGCCCACCGCCGGCCAGTTCAAGGGCTTCAGCCCGATCTGTACGCACCAGAACTGCCCGGTGTCGAACATCGACGGTGGCACGATCAACTGCACCTGCCACGGCAGCAAGTTCTCGATCGAGGACGGCTCGGTGAAGGCCGGCCCGGCCACCAAGCCGCTGCCGCCCAAGGACATCAAGGTCACCGGGGACCAGATCTCCCTGGCCTGACCCGCGCGATGTGATCGACTCGCGTTGCGGGAGGTCGGGGTGTTTGTGACGCGGCGACACCCCGACCTCCCGGAAACCGAGTCGATCTAGAGCTTGCGCCGGGCTGTCGGTGCCGCGGACTAGGCTTGCTGACGTGGCTGACCCCTCGACCTACCGCCCCGCACCCGGCACCATCCCGGAGCTCCCGGGGGTCTACCGCTTCCGCGACGGCACCGGCCGGGTGATCTACGTCGGCAAGGCGAGGAACCTGCGCAGCCGGCTCAACTCCTACTTCGGCGACGTGTGGAACCTGCACGAGCGCACGCGCCAGATGGTCACCACCGCCGAGTCGGTGGACTGGATCACCGTCGCCACCGAGGTCGAGGCGCTCCAGCAGGAGTTCACCTGGATCAAGCAGTACGACCCCCGGTTCAACGTCCGTTACCGCGACGACAAGTCGTACCCCTACCTGGCCGTCACCCTCAACGAGGAATACCCGCGGCTACAGGTGATGCGTGGCGCCAAGCGCAAGGGGGTGCGCTACTTCGGTCCGTACTCGCACGCCTGGGCCATCCGGGAGACCCTCGACCTGCTGCTGCGGGTGTTCCCCGCCCGCACGTGCTCCGCGGGTGTCTTCAAGCGGGCCGGCCAGGTCGGTCGCCCCTGCCTGCTCGGCTACATCGGCAAGTGCTCGGCGCCGTGCGTCGGCACCGTCTCCGCCGACGAACACCGCGCCATCGTCGACGGGTTCTGCGACTTCATGGCCGGGCGCACCGACACCATGGTCCGCAAGATCGAACGCGAGATGACCGAGGCGAGCGAGCAGCTCGAGTTCGAACGGGCCGCCCGTCTACGCGACGACGTCGCCGCGCTGCGCCGCGCCATGGAGAAGCAGACAGTGGTGCTGGGCGACGGCACCGACGCCGACGTGGTCGCGTTCGCCGACGACCCCCTCGAAGCGGCCGTGCAGGTCTTCCACGTCCGCGACGGCCGGGTCCGCGGCCAGCGCGGCTGGGTGGTGGAGAAGACCGAGGACCTCACCACCGGCGACCTGGTGCACCACTTCTGCACCCAGGTGTACGGCGGCGAGCACGGCGAAGCCGACGTGCCCCGGGAGCTGCTGGTGCCCGAGTTGCCCGCCGACGCCGACGCGCTGGCGGAATGGCTCTCCAACCACCGGGGCAGCCGGGTGTCGCTGCGGGTGCCGCAGCGCGGTGACAAGCGCGCGCTGATGGAGACCGTCGAGCGCAACGCCAAGGACGCGCTGGCCCGGCACAAACTGAAGCGCTCCGGTGACCTCACCACCCGGGGCAAGGCGCTGGACGAGATCAGCGAGGCGTTGGGCATGCGCACCTCACCGCTGCGCATCGAGTGCTTCGACATTTCCCAGATCCAGGGCACCGACGTGGTGGCCAGCATGGTGGTCTTCGAGGACGGGCTGCCCCGCAAGAGCGAATACCGGCGGTTCATCGTCCGTGGCGCCACCGACGACCTCTCCGCGATGTCCGAGGTGCTGCGCCGCCGCTTCGCCCGCTACCTGGACGCGCGGGCCGAGACGGGTGAGGTGGGCGTCGAGTCCGCCGACGACCCGAGCACTCCGGAGGACGCTGTCGAGCCGCAGGTCGGTGTCCTGATCGACCCGACCACCGGCCGCCCGCGAAAGTTCGCGTACCCCCCGCAGTTGGTGGTCGTCGACGGCGGCGCCCCGCAGGTCGCGGCCGCCGCGCAGGCCCTCGCCGACCTGGGCATCGACGACGTGGCGCTGTGCGGGCTCGCCAAGCGGCTGGAGGAGGTCTGGCTGCCCGACGACGAGTTCCCGGTCATCCTGCCGCGCACGTCGGAAGGTCTCTACCTGCTGCAACGCGTCCGCGACGAGGCCCACCGGTTCGCCATCACCTTCCACCGGCAACGTCGATCGAAGCGGATGACCGAGTCGGCGCTCGACCACGTGCCCGGCCTCGGCGAGGTACGACGCAAGGCGCTGCTGCGGCACTTCGGCTCACTCAAGCGGCTCTCCGCCGCGACGGTCGAGGAGATCATCGAAGTGCCCGGCGTGGGTCGGCGTACCGCCGAGGCGATCCTCGCCGCCCTCGACAACGACACGAAAGCCGACGAGGCCGTGGAGTCGACCCCGACGACCTGACACCGCCCCTCGGCTGGTCACGATCCGGGCAACACCGCGCGGGTCGCGGTGGTCAGTTCGCTTGTTGGACGGTCGTGCTCGTGGTTTTAGTGGCCTCGTTCCCGGCCTGAAGTCCGTCTTTCCTGGTTGAGCGCCAGCCAGCCAGCCCTGTCGGCCATGCCGGGCCGTCCTGTGGGGCTGGTCCGGGCAAACCGGCCGGGGCGGCACGGGGCAGCTGTCTGGGACTGAACGGGACAGGGCAGCGGGCAGGCAGGCTAGCCGGCTCGCTGATTGGGTGGACGGAGCGGGCCGGGATGGGCGGCCGGGTGGGATTGACGGTTCCGGCGGTCGGTCGGGGGTGGCCTCGGGTTAGGCATGGACGTTCGATCTCAGCGGTGCCAATCGCGGCAAACCGCACATATGACGCAGGGTTCGCACCCTTCCCGGTACACCCTGGGGCGTATGGACCGCACTCTGCGGCCCGTGCGGGTTGATCCACTCCGTTTCGCCGACGTCGGGGTGTCCCCGGCCTGCGGATACCGCGATATCGGCGACCCCGGGTGGATCAAGGCAATGCCGTGACACACGCCCTGGGACGCCCTGGGGCGTGTGGACCGTACCCGGCCGCCCGTGCGGGTTGATCCACTCCGTTTCGCCGACGTCGGGGTGTCCCCGGCCTGCGGATACCGCGATATCGGCGACCCCGGGTGGATCAAGGCAATGCCGTGACACACGCCCTGGGACGCCCTGGGGCGTGTGGACCGTGCCCGGCCGCGCGTACGGGTTGATCCACTCCGTTTCGCCGACGTCGGGGTGTCCCCGGCGCTCTGATACCGCGATATCGGCGCACCCGTGTGGATCGAGGCGGTGCGGGTCGGTGGCTGGGGCTTGTCGGCGGGGCGGGTGCGTGGCGGCGCGGTTGCTGGCCGGGACGGGTGGGCCCGGAGGCAAACTTTGCGTCGTGTGTGGGGTTTGTCCAGGTGGTGGGGGTCACCCGCGTGGTGGAATCGGGGGCCGGGCGGGGTCGTTATACCTGGCACGCCACCGCGACTGTCGGTCGTCGGTGCGGGGCAGCCGCCGGGAACACCGGCCAGGCCACCTGGGTTACACCCCCGGACCGGAAGCCGGAAGGCCGGCGGAATGATCCGCCGACCCAGCCGGTTACACCCCCGGAACACCTCCCGGACGGGAAGCCCGGCGCAATGCATCCGCCGCCCCGGCCGGTTACATCCCCGAACAACTCGGGCTGGGAGTTCGGCGGAATGATCTGCCGCCCCACCTGGTTACACCATCTCCCGATGCCGGCCCTACAGGGTCGCCGGGCAGTGAACTTTCCCCGCACGGCCGTCCCCCCGTGAGTCGTGCGGTTCTCCCCCGATGAAGCAGAGGAGCACGCCATCATGCGTACCGATCTGATTCGTAAGACCGCCCTGACCGCCGCTGGTCTCGCGTTCACCGGCGGCGCCATCGCCGGCCCGGTGACCGCGGCTTATGCGATGTCCGACGCCAAGCCCACCACCCAGACGCAGGACCGTAAGAGCGGTGAGCGTCAGCTGGGCGTGCGCTACGAAGCCCAGCCGAACTTCTACTACTGCGGCCCCGCCGCCGCCCGCAACGCCCTGTCCGTACAGGGCAAGGACATCAGCGTCGACGCCATGGCCAAGGAGATGGGCACCACCGAGGCCGGCACCAACTCCATCAACGACATCACCCCCGTGCTGAACAAGGAGACCGGCAAGAACAACGCCTACCACTCCGTCGAGATCAGCACCCCCAAGGCCGACGACAAGCAGACCGACCAGCTGCGCGCCGACATCGTCAAGACTGTCGACGACGGCCGGGCCGTAGTCGCCAACATCGCCGGCACCACCACCGACACCGACGGTGGCATCCACTCCTTCGAGGGTGGGCACTACATCAGCGTCGTCGGCTACCGCGACAACGGCACCACCGTCACCATCGCCGACTCCGCCGACCCGAACACCGCCTCCTACGAGGTCACCGTCGAGCACCTCGCCGACTGGATCGCCACCCGCGGCTACGCCACCAGCTAAACCACCACAGCACACCAACACCGAAGGGCCGGACCCCACCACGGGGCCCGGCCCTTCGCCATGTCTCAGTCGCTGGCCAGCACGGCCAGGATCTGCTCGCCGTACTTGGCGAGCTTGTTCTCGCCGACCCCGCTGACGCGGGACAGTTCGGCAAGCGTGCTCGGTGCGTCGTTGGCGATCTGGCGGAGGGTGGCGTCGTGGAAGATCACGTACGCCGGAACGCCCTGCTCCTTGGCGGTGGTCGCCCGCCAGCCGCGCAGGCGCTCGAAGACCGGCGCGGCGGCTGGAGTCAGCTCGGCGACGATGGTGGCCGAGCCGCGCGGCTTCGACGATCGGCTCGACGTCGGCCTCTCCGGCTCGCGGCGCATCGTGACGGTACGGCGGCGGCCGAGCACGTCGGCGCTGGCGTCGGTCAGGGCAAGCGTGCCGTAGTCGCCCTCCACGGCGAGCAGCCCTTCGGCGAGCAGTTGCCGGACCACACCCCGCCACTCGGCCTCGCTCAGCTCGGAGCCGATGCCGAAGACGGTCAGCGAGTCGTGTCCGTACTGGCTGATCTTGTCATTGTGTTTGCCGAGCAGGATGTCGATGCAGTGCCCGGCGCCGAAGCGTTGGTTGCGTTCCCGGTCGAGGCGGAAGACCGTGGATAGCAGCTTCTGGGCGGCGACGGTGCCGTCCCAGGACTCCGGCGGGTTGAGGCAGGTGTCGCAGTTGCCGCAGGCGGGCGTGGACGTCTCGCCGAAGTATTCGAGCAGTTGGACCCGCCGGCAGCGCACCGTCTCGCAGAGGGCGAGCATCGCGTCCAGGTGGGCGGCGAGGTTGCGGCGGTGGGCGAGGTCGCCGTCGGACGTCTCGATCATCTTGCGTTGCTGGACCACGTCCTGCAGCCCGTACGCGAGCCACGCGGTGGATGGAAGGCCGTCCCGTCCGGCGCGGCCGGTCTCCTGGTAGTAGCCCTCGACCGACTTGGGCAGGTCCAGGTGGGCGACGAAGCGTACGTCCGGCTTGTCGATGCCCATGCCGAAGGCGATCGTGGCGACCATCACCAGGCCGTCCTCACGGAGGAAGCGTTGCTGGTTGGCGGCGCGCGTGGTGGCGTCCAGGCCCGCGTGGTACGGCAGTGCGGCGATCCCGTTGGCGACCAGGAACTCCGCCGTCTTGTCGACGGAGGCACGGGACAGGCAGTAGACGATGCCGGCGTCGCCCGGGTGCTCGTCGCGCAGCAGTGCCAGCAGTTGCTTGCGTGGCTCCCGCTTGGGCACGATCCGGTACTGGATGTTGGGCCGGTCGAAGCTGGCCACGAAGTGGCGGGCGTCGTCGAGCTTGAGCCGGCTGGCGATCTCGGTGCGGGTGGCGCTGGTCGCGGTGGCGGTCAGCGCGATCCGTGGCACCTGCGGCCAGCGTTCGTGCAGCATCGACAGTGCCAGGTAGTCGGGGCGGAAGTCGTGCCCCCACTGGGAGACGCAGTGCGCCTCGTCGATCGCGAACAGGGAGATGCGTCCCCGGTCCAGCAGGGCGAGCGTGGAGCGGACGCCGAGCGCCTCCGGGGCGAGGTAGAGCAGGTCCAACTCGCCGGCGACGAAGGCGGCCTCGACCCGGCGTCGGGCGTCCAGGCTCTGGGTCGAGTTGAGGAACCCGGCGCGGACGCCGACGGCGGTGAGCGCGTCGACCTGGTCCTGCATGAGGGCGATCAGCGGCGACACGACGACCGCGACACCCTCGCGGACCAGGGCTGGGATCTGGTAGCACAGGGACTTGCCGCCACCGGTGGGCATCAACACCAGCGCGTCGCCGCCGTCGACCACGTGGTCGATCACGTCCTGCTGGAAGCCGCGGAAGGCGTCGTAGCCGAACACCCGGCGCAGCACCGGCAACGCGCCCTCGGTCCGCAGGTCGGTGGGGGAGGCCATCCGGGGAGTCTACGAGCCCACCCCGACAGCGCCCGCCCGGCGCACCCGGGCGGTGGCTGGCATCCGCCGGGCTGTCCGGCCTGGCCTGCGAAGATCGCGAAGAGCGCGCTCGTGGTCACCGAACGTCATCAAGGGTGCGGAGTGGCGGACCGTGGCAGGTGCGCGGACTCGACCCCGTAGCGGGATAGAGTCGCTGATTGACCAATCGCGGCCAAGGACGGCCGCGGCGCCACGGCTTGGGGGTACGGGTGAGCGAGGGGCGCACAGTCGGTGACCGGATCGACGACCCGGATGCGGTCGACGGGCAGTCGACGGCGGAGTCGGAGACCACACTCGTGGTGGTCACCGGGCTCTCCGGCGGCGGTCGCAGCACGGTCGCCAGGGCCTTGGAGAACGTCGGCTACTACGTGGTCGACAACCTGCCACAGGCGCTGATGTTGGACATGGCCGAGCTGGCGTTCAAGGCGGGCGGCGCGGCTCGGCGTACCGCCATGGTGCTGGACGTGCGGTCGCGGGCCTTCTCCACGGACCTGGCCGGGGCGATCCGGGAGCTCAAGGAGCGCGGTTTCTCGCCCCGGGTCGTCTTCGTCGACGCCGACGACGAGGTGTTGATCCGGCGGTTCGAGAGCGTTCGCCGGTCGCACCCGTTGCAGGGGGACGGGCGGCTCGCCGACGGCATCGCCGTGGAGCGCGGCCTGCTGGAGGAGGCACGCGACCAGGCCGACGTGATCATCGACACCAGCCACCTGAACGTCAACCAGCTCCGCCGGCGCATCGAGGAGTTGTTCGGCGGCGAGGACGCGCGCCGGCTGCGGGTCACGGTGCTCTCCTTCGGCTTCAAGTACGGCCTGCCGCCGGACGCGGACTTCGTGCTGGACGCCCGGTTCCTGCCCAACCCGTACTGGGTGCCGGAGCTGCGCGAGCACACCGGGCGGGAGGAGGCGGTCAGCGCGTACGTGCTGGGCCAGGAGGGCGCGGACGCCTTCGTCGCCTCGTACGCCGATCTGGTCAACGCCACCACGACCGGCTTCGAGCGGGAGGGCAAGCGGTACCTCACGGTCGCCGTGGGCTGTACCGGTGGCAAGCACCGGAGCGTGGCCATCGCCGAGGAGTTGGCCAGCCGACTGCGTCACTCGGGGTTGGCGGCCAACGCCCAGCACCGCGACCTGGGGCGGGAATGACGTCCCGGCGGGTGGTGGCGTTCGGCGGCGGGCACGGGCTGTCCGCCTCGTTGCGCGCGCTGCGTCACTGCGCCCCCGAGCTCGACCTCGACATCACCGCGGTGGTCACCGTCGGGGACGACGGCGGCTCCAGCGGTCGGCTGCGTGCCGAGCGGGGCGGTCTGCCCCCGGGTGATCTGCGCCAGGCGCTGGTGGCGCTGGCCGGGGACCACCCGGCGACCCGGCGCAGCGCCGGACTGTTCCAGCACCGCTTCGCCGCCGTGCCGACCGGCGTACCCCAGCTCGGCGAAGCCGACCCGGACCCGGCGGCGACGGACGGCCGCGACCCCGGTCGGGGGGCCGACGGCCGCGACCCCGGCGCGGCGGCGACCGGCGCGCACGGTCACGAGCCGCAGACGGCCCGCGTCGACGGGTTGGCCGGGCACGCGGTGGGCAACCTCGTGCTCTGCGGTCTCATGGAACTGCTCGGCGATCCGGTGGCCGCGCTGGACCATGCCGGCGCGATGCTCGGCGCGGTCGGCCGGGTGCTGCCGATGTCCCGGCAGCCGGTCGGCATCGAGGCGCAGGTACGCGGCATCGACCCGGCCGCCCCGGACGAGGTGCGCACCGTGCGCGGCCAACACCAGGTGGCGGTCACCACCGGACGGGTCGAGTCGCTGCGCCTCACGCCCGCCGCGCCACCCGCCTGCGCCGAGGTGATCGAGGCGATCATGGCGGCGGACTGGTTGATCTTCGGACCGGGCAGTTGGTACACCAGCGTGCTCCCGCACCTGCTGGTGCCGCAGGTGGCCGACGCGATCGTGTCGACAGCGGCCCGGCGGTTGGTCACGTTGAACCTCGCCGCGGAGAAGGAGACCCTCGGGCTCTCCGTCGCCGACCACCTCGCGGCTCTGCACTGGTACCTGCCCGAACTCAAGGTGGATCTCGTGCTCGCCGACGCCAAGGCGGTGGGTGACCCCGAACCGGTCGAACGTGCGGCAGAATCGCTGGGTGCCCGCCTGGTCCTCGCCCCCGTCGCCGTCACCGGTGGCACTCCCCGCCATGATCCGGCTGCCCTGGGCGCCGCACTGGTGCCTGTCCTGGGTGCCGATCGTTAGACACGTACGTAATCTCCGGCGACACGCCGGAACCGGTCCGTGAGGGGACGCACAATGGCGATGACGGCCGCGGTCAAGGACGAGCTGAGTCGGGTCGACGTGCCCAAGCCCTGCTGCCGGCGGGCGGAGATGGCCGCACTGCTGCGCTTCGCCGGCGGGCTGCACATCGTCTCCGGCCGTGTGGTGGTGGAGGCGGAACTGGACACCGGGGCGGTGGCCCGGCGGCTGCGCCGGGAGATCGCCGAGGTCTACGGCTATCCCAGCGAGATCCACGTGTTGGCCTCCGGCGGCCTGCGCAAGGGCAGCCACTTCATCGTGCGCGTGGTCAAGGACGGCGAGGCCCTCGCCCGGCAGACCGGCCTGCTCGACGTGCGGGGTCGCCCGGTACGCGGCCTGCCCCCGCACGTGGTGGCGGCGAACGTCTGCTGCGCCGTCTCCGCCTGGCGGGGCGCGTTCATGGCCCACGGGTCGCTCACCGAGCCCGGCCGCTCCAGCGCGCTGGAGATCACCTGCCCGGGGCCGGAGTCGGCGCTGGCGCTGGTCGGCGCGGCCCGCCGCATCGGCATCACCGCGAAGAACCGTGAGGTACGCGGGGTGGACCGGGTGGTCGTCAAGGACGGCGACGCGATCGCCGCGCTGCTCACCCGCATCGGCGCGCACTCCAGCGTGCTGGCCTGGGAGGAGCGCCGGGTACGCCGCGAGGTGCGCGCCACCGCCAACCGGCTGGCCAACTTCGACGACGCCAACCTGCGCCGGTCGGCGCGCGCGGCGGTCGCCGCCGCCGCCCGGGTCACCCGTGCCCTGGAGATCCTCGCCGACGAGGCGCCCAACCACCTGACCGACGCCGGGCGGCTACGCCTGGAGCACCGGCAGGCGTCGCTGGAGGAGTTGGGCGCGCTGGCCGACCCGCCGCTGACCAAGGACGCCATCGCCGGGCGGATCCGCCGACTCCTGGCGCTGGCCGACAAGCGGGCCCGGGACCTCGGCATCCCGGATACCGAAGCGGCAGTCACGCCCGACATGCTCGTGGTCTGATAGGACGGTAAGGCCGCACGGTGCGTCCGGGGCACGACCCGGCGCAGCGTGGTCTCGCACGCTCGGATAAGGTCGCTGCGTACGGCAAGGGGGCCGACACAGGCACTCCTCGTCGTGCACACCGCCTCGGGCGGTCAAGGTCCTCAGACCGCGGCGGGGTGGCCGAGACGAACCGTCAACGGCCGGCTCCAACGGTCGGCGCACACCACTCCGCCGGCCCGTTGTCTGAGGCCGGCAGACCAGAACGCGAGGAGATGGGACCTGTGACCATCCGGGTTGGCATCAACGGCTTCGGCCGAATCGGCCGTAACTTCTTCCGGGCAGTGCTGGCGTCCGACGCCGACATCGAGGTCGTGGCGGTGAACGACCTGACCGACAACGGCACGCTTGCCCACCTGCTCAAGTACGACAGCATCCTGGGCCGCCTGCCCTTCGAGGTCAAGGCCACCGCCGACGAGATCACCGTCGGTGGCAAGACCATCAAGGCGTACGCCGAGAAGGACCCGTCGAAGCTGCCGTGGGGCGAGGTGGGCGCCGACGTCGTCATCGAGTCGACCGGCTTCTTCACCGACGCCACCAAGGCCAAGGCGCACGTCGACGGCGGGGCCAAGAAGGTCATCATCTCCGCCCCGGCGAAGAACGAGGACGTCACCGTCGTCATGGGTGTCAACCACGACACCTACGACCCGGCGAAGCACACCATCATCTCGAACGCTTCGTGCACCACCAACTGCCTCGCCCCGATGGCGAAGGTCCTGCACGACACGTTCGGCATCCAGCACGGTCTGATGACGACGATCCACGCGTACACCCAGGACCAGAACCTGCAGGACGCGCCGCACTCGGACCTGCGTCGCGCCCGGGCCGCCGCCCTGAACATCGTTCCGACCTCCACCGGTGCCGCCAAGGCGATCGGCCTGGTCCTGCCGGACCTCAAGGGCAAGCTCGACGGGTACGCCCTGCGGGTGCCGATCCCGACCGGCTCGGTCACCGACCTCACCGTCAACGTGGGTCGCGAGACCACCGTGGACGAGGTCAACGCCGCGCTGAAGGCCGCCGCGGACGGCCCGCTCAAGGGCATCCTGGTCTACAACGAGGACCCGATCGTCTCCACCGACATCGTGACCGACCCGGCGTCGTGCATCTTCGACGCGCCGCTGACCAAGGTCGTCGGCAACCAGGTCAAGGTCGTCGGCTGGTACGACAACGAGTGGGGCTACTCCAACCGCCTCGTCGACCTCGTCAAGCTGGTCGGTAGCTCGCTGTGAGCATCCGGACCCTCGACGACCTGCTCGCCGAGGGGTTGTCAGGTCGGCGCGTGCTCGTGCGCGCCGACCTGAACGTCCCGCTCGACAAGCAGACCGGTGACATCACCGACGACGGGCGGATCCGCGCGGTGCTGCCGACCCTCGGCGCGCTGGTCGAGGCCGGCGCGAAGGTGGTCGTCTGCTCGCACCTGGGCCGCCCGAAGGGCGCGCCGGACCCGCAGTTCAGCCTGAGCCCGGTCGCCGGGCGGCTCGGTGAGCTGCTCGGCGCTCCGGTGCACTTCGCCACCGACACCGTCGGTGAGTCGGCCCGTTCCACAGTCGCGGACCTGGCCGACGGCCAGGTCGCCCTGCTGGAGAACCTGCGCTTCAACGCGGGCGAGACCAGCAAGGACGAGGCCGAGCGGGGCGCGTTCGCCGACCAGCTCGCCGCGTTCGGCGACGCGTACGTGGACGACGCGTTCGGCGCGGTGCACCGCAAGCACGCCAGTGTCTTCGACGTGCCGGCCCGGTTGCCGCACGTCGCGGGTCGACTGGTGCTGCGTGAGGTCGAGGTGCTCTCCAAGCTCACCGGTGCGCCCGAGCGGCCGTACGTGGTGGTGCTCGGTGGGTCGAAGGTGTCCGACAAGCTCGCCGTGATCGAGGCGCTGCTGCCCACCGTCGATCGGCTGCTCATCGGCGGCGGGATGTGCTTCACGTTCCTCAAGGCCCAGGGCCTGGAGGTGGGCACGTCGCTGCTGGAGAAGGACATGGTCGACACCTGCCGCAACCTGCTGGAGCGGGCCGACGGCAAGATCCTGCTCCCGGTTGACGTGGTGGTCGCGGACGCGTTCGCCCCGGACGCCGCGCACGACACGGTCCGCGTGGACGGCATTCCGAGTCACCGGCTCGGTCTGGACGTCGGCCCGGAGACGGTGGCCGGCTTCAGCGCCGCCCTGTCCCAGGCGAAGACGATCTTCTGGAACGGCCCGATGGGCGTGTTCGAGATGCCGGCGTTCGCGGCGGGCACCCGAGGGATCGCCGAGGCGATCACCAAGGCCGACGCGTTCAGCGTCGTCGGCGGCGGTGACTCGGCGGCGGCGGTCCGTGCCCTGGGGCTGGACGAGTCGTCCTTCGGGCACATCTCCACGGGTGGCGGCGCCTCCCTGGAATACCTCGAGGGCAAGACCCTCCCCGGCATCGCGGCCCTGGAGAACTGAACATGGCGAGCACCACCCGTCGGCCGCTGATGGCCGGCAACTGGAAGATGAACCTCAACCACCTCGAGGCCAACCTGCTGGTGCAGAAGCTGGCGGCGAGCCTCACCGAGAAGCAGCTCACCGAGGTCGAGACGGTAGTGCTGCCGCCCTTCACCGACCTGCGTACCGTGCAGACCGCGGTGGACGGCGACAAGCTGCTGATCGGCTACGGCGGGCAGGATCTCTCCCCGCACGCGTCCGGCGCGTACACCGGGGACATCTCCGGCCCGATGCTGGCCAAGCTCGGCTGCACGTACGTGGTGGTCGGGCACTCCGAGCGGCGGGCCTACCACCACGAGGACGACACCGTCGTCAACGCCAAGGTGAAGGCGGCGCTGACGCACGGCCTGACCCCGATCCTGTGCGTGGGGGAGGGGCTGGACGTCCGCGAGCAGGGCACCCACGTGGCGCACTGCGCCGACCAGCTCGACGGGGGCCTCGCCGGCCTCACGCCCGAGCAGGTGCGGCAGGTCGTGATCGCGTACGAGCCGGTCTGGGCGATCGGCACGGGCAAGACCGCGACCCCGGAGGACGCCCAGGAGGTGTGCGGGGCGGTCCGGCAGCGACTGGCGGAGCGCTTCGACCAGGAGACCGCTGACCAGGTCAGGGTCCTCTACGGCGGCTCGGTCAAGGCGTCCAACGTCGCCTCGATCATGGCCCAGCCGGACGTGGACGGGGGCCTGGTCGGGGGCGCCAGCCTGGACGCGGAGGAGTTCGCGCAAATCTGCCGCTTCCCGGAGCACCTCGCCCGCTGATCGCTCGGTATCCTGGACACCGCCCGTCCGCCGGTCGGTGCCGCCGTGCCCGATCAGACCGGGCGAGGATCGCTACGAGAGGAACTGACCCCAGCCATGCCGATCTGGTTCGCATACACGTTGATCGTGTTGCTGGTCATCACGAGCATTCTGCTCACCCTGCTGATCCTGCTGCACCGCGGCAAGGGCGGCGGTCTGTCGAGCATGTTCGGCGGTGGCGTCAGCTCCAGCCTCGCCGGCTCGTCGGTGGCGGAGAAGAACCTCGACCGTTACACCGTTCTGGTGAGCGTCGTCTGGTTCGCCGCCATCGTCGGTCTCGGGCTCTGGCTCCGCCTGCAAATGAACAGCGGCGCCTGAGCGAGCGCTTCAAGTCGTACAATCTGCGCGCGGTCCGTCACTCGACGGGCCGCGCGCAGGCTTTTCTCCGCTGCACCGCGTCGCCCGCCGCCCCCCTCGACGACGGCGGGTCCCCTCCGACGACAGGAGCGAGCAGCCGTGCCGAGTGGCAACGTCATCCGTGGCGCCCGCGTCGGGTCCGCACCCATGCGCCCCGACGAGCGACACCAACCCGCCCCCCGACAGGACGTCACCTACTGGTGCCGCAACGACCACCAGACCGACATCCGGATCGCCGCGGAGGCCGAACCGCCCGCGGTGTGGGACTGCCCCCGTTGTGGCCTACCCGCCGGGCAGGACGCGCAGAACCCGCCAGGCCGGGTCCGCGCCGAACCGTACAAGAGCCACCTGGCGTACGTGAAGGAGCGGCGCACCGCCGAGGAGGGCGAGGCGCTGCTGGCCGAGGCGCTCGCCGCGCTCCGCCGCCGACGCGGCGAGTGACGGCTGCGCCGCCGAGGGGGGCGCTGGGCGCCTAACGGAGGCTGCGGAAGCGGGCGGGTACGTCGGCTGCGGCGGCCCGGTCCAGCAGCCACCGGGTACGGCTCACGCCGTGCACCCCGGCAGCCGGCAACTGCACCGGCCCGGCGCCCGCCAACGCCATGCCCACCGCACGGGCCTTGTCGGCGCCGCCGGCCACCAGCCAGACCTCGTCCGCGGTGTTGATCGTCGGCAGGGTGAGCGTGGTCCGCACCGACGGCGGCTTGGGGCTGCCCCGCACCGCGCTGCACGGCCGGGTGTCGTAGTGCACCGGGTGCTCGGGGAAGACGGAGGCGACGTGTCCGTCCTCGCCGACACCCAGCATCAGCACGTCGAAGTGCGGCAGCGTGGCGTGGCCGGGCCGGGCGGCGCGCGCAAGCTCCTCGGCGTACTCCGCTGCCGCCGCCTCGGGGTCGTTGCCGGCCGGGCCGTCGGACGCCGGCATCGGGTGCACCCGGGCCGGGTCGAGCGGCACCACGTCCAGCAGGGCGGCCCGGGCCTGGGTCTCGTTGCGGTCCGGGTCGCCGGCGGGCAGGAACCGCTCGTCGCCCCACCACACGTCGACCCGGGACCAGTCCACCGCGTCGCGGGCCGGCAGCGTCGCCACCGCCCGGTAGACGGCCGCGGCGATCCGACCGCCGGTGAGCACCACCGACGCCTCGCCCCGGTCGGCCTGGGCGTCGAGCAACTTCACCAGCAACCGGGCGGCCACGGCCTGCGCCAGCAGATCGGCGTCGGCGTGGACGGCGACACTCGCCTCACTCATGGGATGCGCCTTCGTTTCCCGACCGCCGAGCGGCCGTAATCGCGTCGTGCCGGACGGATGCGCCCGGAGGTTTCGGGGCAGGACCCGGTCGTGACCCGGCCCTGCCCCGACGTCGTGCCGGTTGGTGGATCAGCCCTCGCCGCTGGTGCCGGAGTGCGCGGTCACGCCGGCCTCGGCGCGTCGTGCGGTAGCCGGATCCTTCCAGACGTGCACCCGCTGCGCGGGACGCTGCTCCAACCCCCGCAGCCCCACGGTCGCACCCAACGCCTCCGCGTACACCTGGTCGGCGTCCAGGCGGCGCAGCTCCTCGGCCAACTCGTCGCCGAGCGGGCGGCGGACCAGCGGCAGAGCCCTGTCGTCCTGGCCCGTCCGCCGGAACACGGCCATGCTGTCCTCGCGGGTCAGCGTGAGCTGGTCACCGTTGGCGCAGCTCAGCTGCACCTCACGCATCCGGGGGAACTCGTTGGTGTCCACCCGGCGCGGGGTGATGCCCAGCCGGCTGGACAGCCAACCGACCATCAGCGCGGCCGTCGGGTCGGTGGCCGGTGCGACGACCGTCGCCTCGGTGATCTGCTCGCTGGTCGTGTCGAACGCCCCGGCGACGAGCGTCCGCCACGGGGTGATCCGCGTCCACGCCAGGTCGGTGTCGCCCGGCGCGTAGTCCCGGGCCCGCTGCCGCAGGGCCTCCACCGGGTCGGCGGCCTGCGCCGAGTCGGTGATCCTCCGGTCGGCGACCACCCCGAGGAAGTCGGTGGCGATCTCCGCCGGCGGCTCCCCGTGCCACCAGGTGACCACCGGCACGTCGGGGACGAGCAGAGGCATCACGACCGACTCGGCGTGCAGGGCCAGCCGACCGTACATCCGGGTGACCACCGCCTCGCACGGGCCGAGTCGTCCACCGACGACGATCTCCGCGTCGAGCCGGTTGCGGTCCCGCTCGATGTCGGAGCGGACCACGACCACCAGCCGGCACGGGTGGGCGGCGGCGGCGATCGTCGCGGCGGCCTCCGCCTCCCGGACCCGCTTCTCGTCCACCACCACGATGAGGGTGAGCGCCATGCCGCTGGCCACCCCGCCGGCGCTGCGCCGCTCGGCGGCCAACGCCTTGACCACGTCGTTGCCCGTGGTGTCCCACAGCCCGATCATGCTCGTCTCCAAGCGCGACCCTCACGGGCCAGCATCTCGTCGGAGGCCCGTGGCCCCCACTCGCCGGCCCGGTACGGCTCCGGCGTGGTGCCCTCCCAGGCGTGCTCCAACGGGTCGATCACCTGCCAGCTCTGCTCGACCTCGGCGGCGTCCGGGAACAGGGTGCGGTCGCCGATCAGCACGTCCAGGACGAGACGTTCGTACGCCTCGGGGCTGGACTCGGTGAACGCCTCGCCGTACTGGAAGTCCATCGCGATGTCGCGGACCTCCATTGTCGTGCCCGGCACCTTCGAGCCGAACTTGAGCACCACGCCCTCGTCCGGCTGTACCCGGATGACCAGTTGGTTGTTGCCCAGCGACTCCATGTCGGCGTCGTTGAACGGCAGGTGCGGCGCCTTCTTGAACATGATGGCGACCTCGGTGACCCGCCGGGGCAGCCGCTTGCCGGCCCGGATGTAGAACGGCACCTCGGCCCAGCGGCGGTTCTGGATGCCCAGCCGCACCGCCACGTACGTCTCCGTGGTGGAGTCGGCGGGGACGTCCTGCTCCTCCCGGTAGCCGACGGCGCGTTCGCCGCCCACCCAGCCGGGCAGGTACTGACCGCGGACGGTGTCCCGGGAGACATCCTTGGGCAGGGTGATCGCCTTGAGCACCTTCAGCTTCTCGGTCCGGATCTCGTCGGCGTCGAAGCTGGTCGGCTCCTCCATCGCCACCAGGGCGAGCAGTTGGAGCAGGTGGTTCTGGAGCACGTCGCGGGCGGTGCCGACGGTGTCGTAGAAGCCGGCGCGGGTGCCGATGCCGACGTCCTCCGCCATGGTGATCTGCACCGAGTCGACGTACTTGGAGTTCCACAGCGGCTCGAACAGGTTGTTGGCGAACCGCAGGGCGAGGATGTTCTGGACCGTCTCCTTGCCCAGGTAGTGGTCGATCCGGAAGACGTCCTGACTGGTGAACACGTCGTCGACGAGGTCGTTGAGGGCCTTCGCCGACGGCAGGTCGTTGCCGAACGGCTTCTCCACCACGACCCGACGCCAACCACCGGACTTCTTGTTGTCGGCCATGCCGGTGCGGGCCAACTGCTTGAGCACGACGGGGAACGCGGCCGGCGGGATGGAGAAGTAGAACGCCGCGTTGCCGGTGATGCCGTGGGTCTGCCGCAGGTCGTCCAGCGTCGAGGCCAGCGTGTCGAAGGCCGCGTCGTCGTCGAACGAGCCGCCAACGAACTTGATGTTGCCGGCCAGGCGTGCCCACACCTCGTCCCGCCACGGGGTACGCGCGTGCTTGCGAGCCGCCTCACACGCGAGGGTCTCGAAGTCGCCGTCCCCCCAGTCACGGCGGGCGAAGCCGAGCACCACGAAACCGGGTGGCAGCAGCCCCCGGTTGGCCAGGTCGTAGACCGCGGGGAGCAGCTTCTTACGGGCCAGGTCGCCGGTCACCCCGAAGATCACCAGAGCGCAGGGCTCCGGGATCCGGGGCAACCGGCGGTCCTGCGGGTCGCGTAGCGGGTTCACCGAGCCATCGTCGGTTCGCGACTGCGGGGCTCGCAAACCCGGCTCACTCCTCGCGCTCACGGCGCCCCCTCGCTTCCGCTTCAGTCACGTCGTCCATCGTCACGCCCGCAGCTGACCGGCCGCGTCGAGCAGTTGGGCGACACCGGCAGCACGGTCGGTCAGGTGCAACCGCAGCACCGGCCGCTCCCGACCGGCGAGGGCCTGCCGGTCACCGGCGGCCTGCGCCGCCTGCAACTCACCGAAGGTGTACGGCTTGCCCGGCACCTCCAGGTCCTCGGCGACCGCGCCGGTCACCTGGAGGTAGCTGCCCACCTGCGGACCACCCTTGTGGTACTGGCCGGTCGAGTGCAGGAACCGCGGACCCCAACCGAAGGTGACCGGGCGCCCGCCCGCCTGGGCGAGCAGCGAACGCAGCCGGGCCGCGTCGGCGTCGGCGAACCGGTCGAGGTACGCCATCACCGCGAGGTAACCGTCGTCGCCCAGCCCGTCGAGCAGCCAGCGCAGCACGCCGGCCAGGTCCCCGGGAGCGCCCTGCGGGGCGTACACCTCGATCGCGCCCTCGGTGAACGACGGCGTCTCCGCCGGCAGCCCCGAGGCCAGGATCTTGTTGGTGTTCTCCTTGGACTCGGTGACGTTCGGCTGGTTGAACGGGTCGATGCCGAGCACCACACCGGCCACCGCTGTCGCGTACTCCCAGGCCAGGAACTGCGCGCCCAGCGGGCCGTTGACGGCCACGTCCGGGTTGGCGCCGCCGCCCGGCACGTCACCGGGGGCCAGCGCGCCGCCGTAGCTGACGGTCAGCACGTCCGATCCGGTGGCGCCGGGGCTCTGCGGGGACTCCACGACCACCGGGAGGATGCCCACCCCGGCCTTGCCGGTCGACTCGGCGATCAACTGCTCGGCCCAGTCGCCGAGCCCGTCGATGCCGGTGCCGTCGGAGATCAGCGCGACCTTGTCCCGGGCCAGCGTCGCCGCCGCGCCCAGAGCGGCGCCCAGCGCGAGCGCCGGGTTGTTCTGGTCCGCGCCGAGTGACGTGGCCAGCGCGTCGGCCTGGTCGAGCAGCTCCGCGACCTCGACCCCGGCCAGCGCCGAGGGCACCAGACCGAACGCGGTGAGCGCCGAGTACCGGCCCCCGACGTTCGGGTCCGCGAGCACCGTGAAGGCGCCCATCTCGTTGGCGGTGGCCTCCAACGGCGAACCCGGGTCGGTGACGATGACGAAGTGCCGGCCGGCCTCCGCCTCGGTCATCCCGGCGTCCAGGAACGCCTGCCAGTAGGCGCGTCGGTGGCTGTCGGTCTCCACCGTCGACCCGGACTTGCTCGCCACCACCACGACGGTGCGTTCCAGCCGGTCGCCGAGCGCCGCCCGGACCTGGCCCGGGTCGGTGGTGTCCAGCACGGTCAGCGGCCTACCCAGCGTCTGGGTGATCACCTCGGGCGCCAGCGACGAGCCGCCCATGCCCGCGAGCACTACGTGATCAAGGTCGGCCAGCTCGGCCTTCAGCTCGGCCAACTGCGCCAACAGCTCCCGGCTGCGCCGGTGGGTGTCCACCCAGCCCAGCCGGATCTTCGCCTCGGCCTCGGCGTCCGGACCCCACAGGCTGGCGTCCTTGCCGGCCAGCTTGCCCGGGACGCCGGCCTTCACCAGCGCGTCCCGGGTCGAGGCGGGCGCGGCCTTGTCGACCGCGTCCGCGCCGTACACGGCGAGCCCGGCTGCTGCCTCCACCGGCCCACTCAACAGGTCGCTCATGCCGTCACTCCGCTTCGCTGCGTGCCGCCATGAGGCACCTTCGCGCTGCGCTCGCTCATGCGCCACCGGCCTTGTCGGCGGCCTTCGCGTTGTCCTTGGCGGCCTTGTTCGGGGAGCCGGTGCCCTGCGCGGCGGCCTTCAACGACTTGGTCACCCCGTCGAGCAGTTCCTGCCAGCTGACCTCGAACTTCTCCACGCCCTCGCGCTCCAGCGTGGCGATCACGTCGGCCATGTCCACCCCGACCGACTCCAGGTCCGCGAAGACCTTCCGGGCCGCGTCGTAGGACCCGGTGACGGTGTCGCCGCGGGTCTCGCCGTGATCGGCGTACGCGTGGATGACCGACTCCGGCATGGTGTTGACAGTGCCGGGGGCGATCAGCTCCTCGACGTAGATCACGTCGCGGTAGTCCGGGTTCTTCGTCGAGGTGGACGCCCACAGCGGCCGCTGCGGGTGCGCGCCGGCGGCGGCGAGCGCCTTCCAGCGGTCGGAGGAGAACACCTCGGTGTAGCGCTCGTACGCCAGCTGGGCGTTCGCGACCGCGGCCTTGCCCTTCAGGGCCTTGGCCTGGTCGGACCCGACCTTCTCCAATCGCTTGTCGACCTCGGAGTCGACGCGGGAGACGAAGAACGACGCGACCGAGCCGATCTTCGACAGGTCGTGGCCGTTGGCCTTGGCCTGCTCCAGGCCGGCGAGGAACGCCTCCATGACCGCCGAGTAGCGGTCCAGACCGAAGATCAGCGTCACGTTGACGCTGATGCCCTCGGCCAGGGTGTCGGTGATCGCCGACAGGCCCTCCTCGGTGGCCGGGATCTTGATGTAGAGGTTGGGCCGGTCGACCAGCCACCACAGCGCCTTGGCCTCGGCGACCGTCTTGTCCGCGTCGTGGGCGCTGCGCGGGTCCACCTCGATCGAGACCCGACCGTCGACACCGTCGCTGCCGTCGTACGACGGGCGCATCACGTCGCAGGCCCAGCGCACGTCGTACGTGGTGAGCATGCGCACTGCCTCTTCCACGTCCACGCCACGGGTGGCGAGGTCGCGCAGCTGCCAGTTGTACTCGTCGGCGTCGCTGAGCGCCTTCGCGAAGATCGTCGGGTTGGTGGTGACGCCGGCCACGTGCTTCTCGCGGCGGAGCTGGTCCAGCCCGCCGGAGGTCAGTCGTACCCGGGAAAGGTCGTCGAGCCAGACCGCCACGCCCGCGGCGGTCAGCTCATTCAGCTTGTCGGTCATGCCGTCCACGCTCCCTCAGTTGCCGGTCGTGAAACCGGTGATGTCGCCCACCCGGGCCAGCGAGGCGTGCGCCGCCGCCACGATCCGGTCGGGGGTGAACCCGAACTGCTCGAAGAGCACGGTGTGCGGGGCGCTCGCGCCGTAGTGCTCCAGGCTGACGCTCTCGCCGAGGTCACCGACGATGCCGCGCCAGGACATCGCGATGCCCGCCTCCACGCTCACCCGTGCCTTTACCCCGCGAGGGAGCACCGACTCCCGGTACGCCTCATCCTGCTCGTAGAACCACTCCTGGCAGGGCATGGAGACGACCCGGGTCGGCGTGCCGTCGGCCTCCAGCCGTTCCCGGGCGGTCAGGCAGAGCTGCACCTCGGAGCCGGTGCCGACGATGATCACCTGCGGCTTGCCGTTGGAGGCCTCGGCCAGCACGTAGCCGCCCTTCGCCACACCCTCCACGGCACCGAGGACCTCGCGGTCCAGGGTCGGCAGCGGCTGACGGCTCAACGCCAGCGCGGTGGGCCGGTCGGTGTGCTCCAGCGCCTGCCGCCAGGCCCAGGCCGTCTCGTTGGCGTCCGCCGGGCGGACCACGTCCAGGCCCGGGATGGCGCGCAGCGCGGTCAGGTGCTCCACCGGCTGGTGGGTCGGGCCGTCCTCGCCGAGGCCGATCGAGTCGTGCGTCCACACGTAGGTCACCGGCAGCTTCATCAGCGCGGCCAGCCGCACCGACGGACGCATGTAGTCGCTGAACACCAGGAACGTGCCGCCGTAAGGGCGGGTGCCGCCGTGCAGGGCGATGCCGTTGAGGATCGCGCCCATGGCGTGCTCACGGATGCCGAAGTGCAGCGTGCGGCCGTACTCGTGGCCGGGGAAGTCCTTGGTGGCGTGGGCGGCCGGGATGAACGACGGCTCACCCTTCATGGTGGTGTTGTTGCTCTCGGCCAGGTCGGCCGAGCCGCCCCACAGCTCCGGGAGCACCGGCGCGAGCGCCTCCAGGACCTTGCCGGAGGCGGCCCGGGTGGCGACGCCCTTGGCGTCCGCCGGGAAGACCGGCAGCGCGTCGGTCCAGCCGTCGGGGAGTACGCGACCCGCCAGCCGCTCGTAGAGCGCGGTGCGCTCCGGGTTGGCCTTCTTCCAGCCGTCGAACGCGGTGGTCCACTCCTGCTGCGCGTCGGAGCCGCGACCCATCACCGAGCGGGCGTGGGCGAGCACGTCCTCGTCGACCTGGAAGGTCTGCTCCGGGTCGAAGTCGAGGATCCGCTTGGTGGCCTTCACCTCGTCGGCGCCGAGCGCCGAACCGTGGATCTTGCCGGTGTTCTGCTTGTTGGGCGCGGGGAAGCCGATGATGGTGCGCAGCGCGATGAAGGAGGGGCGCCCGGTCTCCGCCTTGGCGGCCACCAACGCCGCGTACAGCGCCTCGGCGTCCTCGTGGTAGTCGCCCTGGTCGGCGTCGCCGCTGCGCCAGTCGACGGTCTGCACGTGCCAGCCGTACGCCTCGTAACGGGCGGCCACGTCCTCGCTCTTGGCGATGCGGGTGTCGTCCTCGATGGAGATCTCGTTGTCGTCGTAGATCACCGTGAGGTTGCCCAGCTGCTGGTGCCCGGCGAGGGCGCTGGCCTCGTGGCTGATGCCCTCCTCGATGTCACCGTCGGACACGATGCACCAGATGTCGTGGTCGAAGACCGACGCGCCCGGCTCGGCCTCGGGGTCGAACAGGCCGCGCTCGCGGCGGGCCGCCATGGCCATGCCGACCGCGTTGCCCAGGCCCTGCCCGAGCGGGCCGGTGGTGGTCTCCACGCCCGGCGTGTGCCCGTGCTCCGGGTGACCCGGCGTCTGCGAGCCCCACTGCCGCAGCGACTTCAGGTCGTCGAGGCTCAGCGGGTAACCGGACAGGAACAGCTGGATGTAAAGCGTCAGGCTGGAGTGCCCGGCGGAGAGGACGAACCGGTCCCGGCCGGGCCAGTTCGGGTCGGCCGGGTTGTGCCGCATGACGCGGTTGAAGAGGAGGTACGCCGCGGGCGCGAGGCTCATCGCGGTGCCCGGGTGGCCGTTGCCGGATTTCTCTACGGCGTCCATGGCCAGTACGCGGACGGTGTCTACGGCCCGGCGATCGAGGTCGGACCAGTTCAGTGCGGAGTGCTCGGGTCGTTTGGCAGCCACGATGGTTGTGCTCCTCGGCAGATGGGCGGAACCCTCACCGATGACCTTATCGAGCGTGCCTAAACCAGCGCCCGGGGATCTCATCATGGTGTGCGTTACGTGACGATCCGACTGCGCGATCCCACCCGGTGGTGTGACGGCCCGCACCGTTGTCGGGTCGGCCGGGCAGCCAAAACGACGACGCGTAGTGTGTGGGTCGGTGTGCGGACCCGAGCGGGCCCGACATTTCCGAATCTCCCCGTGCCGATGCCGGAAGGTGGCAATCCGTGAGCATGATCACCGAGCGCCCCGCGAGCAACCCGGCCGGGCAGCACCCGGCGCGGGCGGCCGAGGGCACGGTGGCCCGGCGGGACGTGCGCGGGGTGCTGTCGGCGTACGTGGCGCTGACCAAGCCGCGGATCGTCGAGTTGCTGTTGGTCACCACCATCCCGGCGATGATGCTCGCCGAGGGCGGTCTCCCGTCGCTGTGGCTGATGGCCGTCGTGCTGATCGGCGGCTCGCTCGCCGCCGGCGCGGCCAGCGTGCTCAACTGCTACATCGACCGGGACATCGACCAGTTGATGCGGCGCACCAAGCGTCGGCCGCTTCCGGCGCACACGGTGTCGCCGCGTAGCGCGCTGATCTTCGGTCTGGTGCTGGCGGCGGTGTCGGTCGCCCTGATGGCGGCGTTCACCAACCTGCTGGCCGCCGGGTTGACCCTCGCGGCGATCGTCTACTACGACGTCGTCTACACCCTGTGGCTCAAGCGGTCCACCCCGACGAACACCTTCTGGGGTGGCGCGTGCGGGGCCGCCCCGGTCCTGATCGGGTGGGCGGCCGTGACCGGCTCGCTGGCACCTGCCGCCTGGGGGCTCTTCGCGGTGGTCTTCTTCTGGCAGATGCCGCACTTCTACCCCCTCGCCATGAAGTACAAGGACGACTACGCCCGAGCCGGTATCCCGATGCTGCCGGTGGTGGCCTCGATCCGGCGGGTGAACGCCGAGATCCTGATCTTCGCGTGGCTGACCGTGCTCACGTCCCTGGCTGTCTGGCCGCTGGGGCTCAGCGCGATCTACGGGGTGCCGACCCTGGTGGTGGGTGCCATCTTCGTCATCGAGGCGCACAAGCTGTGCCGGCGCGCGACGCGTGGCGAGGCGGTCAAGCCGATGCGGCTGTTCCACTGGTCCACGACGTACCTGACGATCGTGTTCGTGGCCGTCGCGCTCGACGCGCTGATCTGACCGTTCGCTGGTTCCGGCCCGCCTGCCGGTGTGTTTGCGGGCGGGCCCGCGGCTCTGATCTGATGCGATCGTCGTGTGCTTTGATCTGACCCGATCACCGCGTGGCTCTGATCGCCCCGATCGCACCTGGCTGATCGGATCGACGCCGGTGATCACCTGATTAATCATGGCCGTAGATGAGTTGTCCGGCTTTAACGTCACATCAGAGTAACTTTCAGCATGAGTCCGATGGGCTCAACCTGCGGTGGTTGGATGCTCAAATGTCGACGCTGTTTGGGCGCAAAAGTCGGTATATAACCGGACAGTAAGTCTGTGGTGAGCCTTAAACCTGTAGGTAATTGGCATCACAAAAGGTTCATGGTTCTCGCACGGAAGGGTGCGAGTCTGCTTAGGCTTCGCGTCATGGCAGATGGTTCCGATACGACGCTGACGGCCGAGCAGACCGCCGGCGAGCAGACGCCCCAGGGCCTGGTTGCAGGGCTCAAGGCGTTCGCCGCTGGACACGGCGGCGCCAAGGCGGTCATCGAGTACGTCGGCAAGCGTGGCGCGCGGATCGTCCTGGTCGGTGCCGACGGTGAGTGGGGCGACCAGTTCGCCGACGACACCGTCACCGCCCGGGAGGCGTGCGCCAAGGCGGGAGTCGCCGTCGAGAACGCCTGGGAGCGTGAACTGATGGACCAGATGCGTCCGAGCAACGACCTCTGGCGGTCGATGGCCCGGCGCACGATGGCCCGCTGAAATAGACACCTGAATTGACCATCCATCACCAGTCGACCCGGGGGGAACCCCGGGTCGCTCTCGTCACCTGTGCCGATCTGGCCGACCTCGACCCGGACGACCGGCTGGTCGTCGCCCCGCTCACCGCCCGCGGCGTCACCGTCGAGACCCCGGTGTGGGACGACCCCGACGTCGACTGGTCCTCCTACGACCTGGTCGTACTCCGCTCACCATGGGACTACGCGTTGCGCCGCGACGAGTTCGTCGCCTGGGCGGCCACGGTCCCACTGCTGGTCAACCCGGCCGAGGTGGTGCGCTGGAACACCGACAAGCGCTACCTCGCCGAGCTGAGCGCCGCCGGAGTGCCGACCGTGCCGACGTCCTGGGTCGAGCCGGGGGAGAGCTGGCAGCCGCCCGCCGACGCCGGCGAGTACGTGCTCAAGCCCTCGGTCAGCGCCGGCAGCCAGGACACCGGCCGGTACGACCTGGCCGACCCGGAGCACCGGGACCTCGCCGCCGCGCACGTCCGCCGGCTCTCCGACGCCGGCCGGGTGACCATGGTCCAGCCGTACCTGCGCGCCGTCGACACCGAGGGCGAGACAGCGCTGCTCTTCCTGGCCGGCCCGGACGGGCTGGCGTTCAGCCACGCGATCCGCAAGGGCCCCATGCTGACCGGCCCGGACCTCGGCCCCGACGGGCTCTACAAGGCCGAGGAGATCACCTCCCGTACCGCCCGACCCGACCAACTCGCGGTGGCCGAGAAGACCCTCGCCGCGGTCCCCGGCGGCACCCGGCAGCTCCTCTACGCCCGGGTCGACCTCATCCCCGGCCCGGACGGCGAGCCGGTCCTGGTCGAGTTGGAGCTGACCGAGCCGTCGCTCTTCATCGGGTACGCCGACGGCGCCCCCGAACGGCTCGCCGACGCGATCACCACCCACCTGGCCCGCCATAGCTGACCCAACCTTTGCCGCGCTGTCGCTCGGGCGTTGCCGCTGCCCGGTGCCCGCACGGCCAAGAGCCGCGTCGGTGTCGCAAGATCCGCACAACTTCGCTGAGGTTGCGGCCTCAGGGCCCGGCGAGCCAGCACTTTCCCCGTTGTTGCGCGGATCTTGGGCAGGGTGATCGGGTGCTGAGCGCGGTGACGAGGGAATCGGACCAAGATCGTGCTCGATCATTGATGTAGGGGGTCGGCGCGTCGCCGAGGCCACTACATCCCTGATCGAGCGTGACCTTGACGGCTGCCGGCGTTCGGGATCCGCTTCCGGTCGGCCGGTGGCGGTGTTGGTCGTCAAGATCCGCGCAAGAACGGGGATGTTGCTGCTTCCCGCGTGCCTGAGACAGCAACATCCCCGAAGTTGCTGCTTCCCGCGGGCTGGAGGCAGCACCATCCCCGATGTTGTGAGGATCTTGGGCGCGGGGCGCGGGGCGCGGGGCGCGGGGCGCGGGGCGCGGGGCGCGGGGCGCGGGGCGCGGGGCGCGGGGCGCGGGGCGCGCTGGGCGTTGTCAGGCGGTGACGGGGATCGGGGTGGCGGCGTCGGCCGGGGTGGCCTGGGGTGCCGCGGTGACCGGCCGACGTTCCCGGGTGGACCACTGCACGGACAGGGTCGCCAGCAGCACCAGGCAGGAGCCGAGCATGTGCGCCCCGACCAGGAGGGCCGGCACGTGGGTGAAGTACTGCACGAAGCCGATCACTCCCTGACTCAACTCCACGGCGAGCAGGACGATCGCGGCGCGGGTGGCGCGCTGCGCGCCGACGGCGCGGAACGCGAAGATCAACGCCACAGAGAGGCCGATCAGCAGGAAGACGGCGTCCGCGTGCACCTGCGAGATCGACTCCGGGTCGAGCCCGTTGCGGGCTGCGCCGTGGTCGCCGGCGTGCGGGCCGCTGCCGGTGACCCAGGTGCCGATGACCAGTACCGCGACGCTGACGCCGGTGGTGACCCGGGCCAGCGTGCGCAGCGGCGTGGGCACGGTGGGCACGGTCGGGCCGTCGGGGTCGCCGATGCGCCGCCAGAGGGCGTACGCGGCGGCGATCACCGCCATCGAGGCCAGGAAGTGCAGCCCGACCACCCACGGGTTGAGGTTGGTGAGCACGGTGATACCCCCGATCACCGCCTGGGCGGGGATGCCCAGGAAGACCGCGACGGCCAGCGGGAGGAGCCCGCGTCGGCGGGGTCGGTACGCCAGCACGGCGAGCAGGGTGGCCAGCGCGATGAGGCCCACCGCGAAGGTCAGCATCCGGTTACCGAACTCGATCACCCCGTACACGCCCATCTCGGGTGTGGTGACGTAGGAGTCGTCGGTGCAGCGGGGCCAGGTGGGGCACCCGAGGCCCGAGGCGGTCAACCGGACGGCCCCGCCGGTGACGACGATCCCCACGTTCGCGATGATCGAGGTGAGCGCGAGGCGGCGCAGCAGGGTGCCGGAGACCGGACGGGCGATTCGGTTCACGGCGCAAATCCTACGCACCGTAGTGATCGAGGTTCGTCCGACTCCGGCGACGCGGTGGTTCGGATCACCGGGACCCGGGTTTGCGACAGTCCGGGCAATTACGTAACGTTGGCGTTGTGAAAAACGCGGCGGCGCTCTCCGGGCAGCAGCCGACGGCCGGTCCGGCTGTCGGTGCGCCCACGTCCGCGCCCGTCGTGAGCCCGTCAGTGGCCACGGCCGCCGAGATCTCCACCCGGGACCGGGTCACCCAGTTGCTGCTGGAGCGGGGTGCCACCACCGCCGCGCAGCTGGGCGTGGCCCTCGGGCTCAGCCCGGCGGCGATCCGCCGACACCTGGACGCGATGCTCGCCGACGGTGACGTGTACGCCCGCGAGCAGACCGTTCAGGGCAGCCGTGGCCGGGGACGTCCGGCCAAGGTTTTCAGGCTGACCGAGGCCGGGCGGGTCCGCTGTGGCACACACCACTACGACAACATGGCCACCGCCGCGTTGCGCTGGATCGCCCGCAGCGGCGGTTCGGACGCGGTGGAGGCGTTCGCCGCCGAGCAGGTTTCCGCTCTTGAGTCCCGCTGCCGAGCGGCCATGGAGGACGCCGGCGACGATCCCCTCGCGCGTGCCGAGGCACTCGCCGCGGCGCTCACCGCCGAGGGTTACGCTGCCAACGCGACCACGATCGCCTCGGGCGGTCAGCTCTGCCAGCATCACTGCCCGGTGGCGCACGTGGCCGCCGAGTTTCCCCAGCTGTGCGAGGCCGAGACCGCGGTGATCTCCCGTCTGGTCGGCACCCACGTGCAGCGCCTGGCCACCATCGCGCACGGCGACGGAGTGTGCACCACGCACATTCCGACCCAGCCGGGCCGTGTTCAATCCGGTAATCCCGTCACCACTGTGAGGACAGATAAATGACCGAGCAGATCGTCCAGCCCCTGACCCAGGAAGAGCAGCTCGCCGCCCTGGGCCGGTACGAGTACGGCTGGTCCGACCCGGACGCCGCCGGGGCAGCTGCCCAGCGCGGCATCAACGAGGCGGTGGTGCGGGACATCTCGGCCAAGAAGAACGAGCCGGAGTGGATGCTCGACCTGCGCCTGAAGGGCCTGCGGCTGTTCGGCCGCAAGCCGATGCCGGCCTGGGGCGCGGACCTCACCGGGATCGACTTCGACAACATCAAGTACTTCGTGCGGTCCACCGAGAAGCAGGCCACCAGCTGGGAGGACCTGCCGGAGGACATCAAGAACACCTACGACCGGCTGGGCATCCCGGAGGCGGAGAAGCAGCGGCTGGTCGCCGGTGTGGCGGCGCAGTACGAGTCCGAGGTCGTCTACCACAAGATCCGTGAGGACCTTGAGGAGCAGGGCGTCGTCTTCCTGGACACCGACACCGCCCTCAAGGAGCACGAGGACATCTTCAAGGAGTACTTCGGCACGGTGATCCCGGTCGGCGACAACAAGTTCGCCGCGCTGAACACCTCGGTGTGGTCCGGTGGCTCGTTCATCTACGTGCCGAAGGGCGTGCACGTGGAGATCCCGCTGCAGGCCTACTTCCGGATCAACACCGAGAACATGGGCCAGTTCGAGCGGACGCTGATCATCGTCGACGAGGGCGCGTACGTGCACTACGTCGAGGGCTGCACCGCGCCGCTCTACTCCTCCGACTCGCTGCACAGCGCGGTCGTGGAGATCATCGTCAAGAAGAACGCGCGCTGCCGGTACACGACCATCCAGAACTGGTCGAACAACGTCTACAACCTGGTCACCAAGCGTGCCGTCTGCCACGAGGGCGCGACCATGGAGTGGGTCGACGGCAACATCGGCTCCAAGGTGACGATGAAGTACCCGGCGGTCTACATGACCGGCGAGCACGCCAAGGGTGAGGTGCTCTCGGTGGCGATGGCCGGCGAGGGCCAGCACCAGGACGCCGGCGCCAAGATGGTGCACGCGGCGCCCCACACGAGCAGCACCATCGTGTCGAAGTCGATCGCCCGTGGCGGCGGCCGCACCTCGTACCGCGGGCTGGTCCAGGTGTTGGAGGGTTCGCACCACAGCCGGAGCACTGTCAAGTGCGACGCCCTGCTGGTCGACACGATCTCGCGCTCGGACACCTACCCGTACGTCGACATCCGCGAGGACGACGTGGCGATGGGGCACGAGGCGACCGTCTCCAAGATCAGCGACGACCAGCTCTTCTACCTGATGAGCCGGGGCCTGAGCGAGGACGAGGCGATGGCCATGATCGTCCGCGGCTTCATCGAGCCGATCGCCAAGGAGCTCCCGATGGAGTACGCGCTGGAGCTCAACCGTCTGATCGAGCTTCAGATGGAGGGCGCGGTCGGCTGACGCCGCCTCCGCCCGGCCAAGGCCGGACCCGGACCCGGTACGCCGGGTCCGGTCCAGCCCGCTTCGACCCTCCGATTCATGACAGACCAAGGAAGAGATGACTACCCAGGCTTCCGCGCCGCCGCCCAGCACCAAGTCGCAGGCGCTGCGCTCGTACGACGTCGCCGACTTCCCGGCCCTCACCGGCCTGGAGGAGGACTGGCGTTTCACCCCGCTCAAGCGTCTCCGTGGTCTGACGGGCGACGTGCCGGCCGCGGCCGGCACGGTCCGGCACGAGTACGGCGACCTGCCCGAGGGCGTGGCCATCACCCGGGTCGGCCGTGACGACGAGCGGGTCGGGAGCGTGCTGACCCCGGTGGACCGGGTCAGCGCGCTGGCCTACGGCGCCGCTACCGACACCCTGCTCGTGCGGGTGGACCCCGACGCGGTGCTCGGCGAGCCGGTGCGCCTGCGGGTGGTCGGTACGGGCGCCGAGCAGCCGGCGTTCGGGCACACCTTCGTCGAGGTGGGTCGCTTCGCCGAGTCGACGCTGGTGGTGGAGCACGTCGGGTCGGCCACCCTGGCCGACAACGTCGAGGTGCTGGTTGCCGACGGCGCGAAGCTGACCCTGGTCACGATCGCCGACTGGGCCGACGACGCGGTCCAGGCCCAGCACCTGAAGGTCAAGCTGGGTCGGGACGCCAAGGTCGTCCACATCCAGGTTTCCCTCGGTGGTGACCTGGTCCGGCAGTTCACCAGCGTGGAATACACGGGTCGGGGTGGCGAGGCCGAGCTGTACGGCGTCTACTTCGCCGACTCCGGCCAGCACCTGGAGCACCGGCAGTTGGTCGACCACAACGTTCCGGACTGCCGCAGCTACGTCGGCTACCGGGGCGCCCTGCAGGGCGTGGACGCGCACACCGTCTGGGTGGGCGACGTGCTGATCCAGGCTGAGGCGACCGGCACCGACACGTACGAGATCAACCGGAATCTGCTGCTGACCGACGGCGCGCGGGCGGACTCCGTACCCAATCTCGAGATCGAGACCGGCGAGATCGCCGGCGCCGGCCACGCCAGCGCGACCGGCCGCTTCGACGACGAGCAGTTGTTCTACCTGATGGCCCGGGGGATCCCGGAGGGTGAGGCCCGTCGTCTGGTGGTCCGCGGCTTCTTCGCGGAGCTGATCAACAAGATCCCGGTGGAGTCGCTGCGCGAGCGTCTCGGTGACGCGATCGAGGCCCGGCTGACCAAGGCCGGCGCCTGATGATCCGGATCTGCTCCACCGAGGACGTGCCGAAGGGCACCGCGATCAGCGCGGACGTCGACGGCACTCCGATCGCCCTGGTGCACGGCGAGGACGGCACCTTCTACGCGGCGTACGACGAGTGCTCGCACGCCGCGGTCGCCCTCTCCGAGGGAGAGGTCGACGGTTGCACGCTGGAGTGCTGGCTGCACGGCTCGCGCTTCGACCTGCGCACCGGCGAGCCGAGCGGGCTGCCCGCCACCGAACCCGTCCCCGTCTATCCCGTCGAAGTCCGCGACGGCGACATCTACCTCAGCCTGACGCCGAGTAATGGAGTGACCCGATAATGAGCACCCTGGAGATCCGCGACCTGAAGGTGTCGGTCAAGCTGCCCGAGGGTGAGCTCAAGCCGATCCTGGCCGGCGTCGATTTGACCGTCCGCTCCGGTGAGACCCACGCGATCATGGGGCCGAACGGCTCCGGCAAGTCCACCCTGGCGTACTCGATCGCCGGTCACCCCAAGTACGAGATCACCGGCGGCACGGTGACCCTCGACGGCGAGGACGTTCTCGCGATGACCGTCGACGAGCGTGCCCGCGCCGGCCTCTTCCTGGCCATGCAGTACCCGGTCGAGGTGCCCGGCGTCTCGGTGGCGAACTTCCTGCGCACCGCGAAGACCGCCATCGACGGCGAGGCTCCCAAGCTGCGCACCTGGGGCGGCGAGCTGCGCGGCGCGATGGAGCGCCTGCAGATGGACCCGGCGTTCGCCCAGCGCAACGTCAACGAGGGCTTCTCCGGTGGTGAGAAGAAGCGGCACGAGATCGTCCAGCTGGAGCTGCTCAAGCCGAAGATCGCCGTCCTCGACGAGACCGACTCGGGCCTCGACGTGGACGCGCTGCGCGTGGTCAGCGAGGGCGTCAACCGGGTCCGTGACACCGGCGACACCGGCGTGCTGCTGATCACCCACTACACGCGGATCCTGCGCTACATCAAGCCGGACTTCGTGCACGTCTTCGTGGCCGGCCGGATCGTCGAGCAGGGCGGCCCCGAGCTGGCCGACAAGCTCGAGGCCGAGGGCTACGAGCGGTACGCCGCCGGGGCCGGCACGGCCAAGGCCTGAGCGGGAGAGGCGCTGCCGAGATGACCAGCATCGCGATCCCCGAGGGGATGCCGCAGTACGACGACGTGCCGCGTTTCGACGTGGCCCGGGTGCGCGCCGACTTCCCGATCCTCGATCGGGAGATCAACGGGCACCCGCTGGTCTACCTCGACAGCGCCAACACCTCCCACAAACCGCGCCAGGTGCTCGACGTGCTCGACGAGCACTACGCGCGGCACAACGCCAACGTCTCGCGCTCGGTGCACACCCTGGGCACCGAGGCCACCGAGGCGTACGAGGGGGCGCGGGCGAAGGTCGCCGCGCTCATCAACGCGCCGAGCGTCGACGAGGTGGTGTTCACCAAGAACTCCACCGAGGCGATCAACATCGTGGCGTACGCCTTCTCCAACGCCTCGCTGCGTCCCGACGGTGACCCCCGGTTCCGGCTCGGTCCCGGCGACGAGGTGGTGATCTCCGAGATGGAGCACCACTCGAACATCGTCCCGTGGCAGCTGCTCTGCGAGCGGACGGGCGCGACCCTGCGCTGGTTCCCGGTCACCGACCAGGGCCGGCTCGACGAGTCGGGCCTGGAGGACCTGGTCACCGAACGGACGAAGATCGTCTCGCTGGTGCACACCTCCAACATCCTCGGCACCGTCAACGCGACCGCCCGGATCACCGCCCGGGTCCGCGAGGTGGGCGCGCTGCTGCTGCTGGACTGCTCGCAGTCGGTGCCGCACCTGCCCATCGACGTGGTCGACCTGGACGCCGACTACATCGTGTTCACCGGTCACAAGATGTGCGGGCCGACCGGCATCGGCGTGCTCTGGGGCCGGGGCGAGCTGTTGGCGGCCATGCCGCCGGTGATGGGTGGCGGCTCGATGATCGAGACGGTCACCATGGGTGGCTCGACGTTCGCCGCGCCGCCGGCCCGGTTCGAGGCGGGCACCCCGCCGATCGCCGAGGCGGTCGCGCTGGGCGCGGCGGTGGACTACCTGACCAGCGTGGGGATGCGCGCCATCCAGTGGCACGAGAAGGAGCTGACGGCGTACGCGCTGGACGCCCTCGCCTCGGTGCCGGACCTGCGGATCTTCGGCCCGACCGTGCCGGTGGGTCGGGGCGGCACCATCTCGTTCGCGCTCGGCGACGTGCACCCGCACGACGTGGGTCAGGTGCTCGACTCGCTCGGCGTGCAGGTGCGGGTTGGTCACCACTGTGCCAAGCCGGTGTGCAGCCGGTTCGGGGTCCCGGCCATGACCCGGGCCTCGTTCTACCTCTACACCACCACGGAGGAGATCGACGCTCTGGTGGCCGGTCTGGAGCAGGTGAAGAAGGTGTTCGACTGATGCAGCTCGACCAGCTCTACCAGGAGATCATCCTGGATCACTACAAGCGCCCGCACGGGCGTGGACTGCGCGACGCCGAGGACTCGGGCGACCGGGTCGCGGAGGCGCACCACGTCAACCCCACCTGCGGTGACGAGGTCACCGTCCGGGTGGCCACCGACGGCACGGTCCTGCACGACGTCTCGTACGACGGGATGGGCTGCTCGATCAGCCAGGCCTCGGCGAGCGTGCTGCACGAGTTGCTGCGCGGTCGGGGCACCGGGGAAGCATTCGAGGTGCACGAGGCGTTCGTGGAGTTGATGTCCGGACGTGGCCAGGTCACGCCGGACGAGGACGTGCTCGGTGACGGCGTGGCCTTCGCGGGTGTGGCCCGCTATCCCGCCCGGGTCAAGTGCGCGCTGTTGCCGTGGATGGCGTTCAAGGACGCCGCGGCACGTGCCGGCGTGGGCGTCAACCCGGAGGTGACGGCATGAGCGAGCGTCAGCGAGTGAATCGGTGGTGCAGCGCGGTGGTGCCTCATGGCGTCGCGGAGCGCAGCGGAGCGATGGCATGAGCGAGCGTCAGCGAGTGAATCGGTGGTGCAGCGCGGCCTCATGGCGTCGCGGAGCGCAGCGTAGTGACGGCATGAGCGGGAACAATTGGTGCAGCGCAGTGCTGCCCGGTGGCGGCACGGAGCGAAGCGGAGTGATGGCATGAGCAGCGAGAACACGGCAACCGCAGCGACGCCGGAGGCCGGTGACGCCACCGCGACGCCGCAGACCGACGCCGTGGCGACCAACGACGCCGCGACGGAGCCCGGCGACGCCGGCACCCCGGCGGGCGGCGTCAGCAAGGCCATGATCGCCGACATCGAGGAGGCGATGAAGGACGTCGTCGACCCGGAGTTGGGCATCAACGTGGTCGACCTGGGTCTGGTGTACGGCGTGCACGTCGACGACGAGAACGTCGCCACCCTGGACATGACGCTCACCTCGGCGGCCTGCCCGTTGACCGACGTGATCGAGGACCAGGCTCGGCAGGCGCTGACCACCGGTCCCGGGGGCGGGCTGGTCAACGACATCCGGATCAACTGGGTGTGGCTGCCGCCGTGGGGCCCGGACAAGATCACTGATGAGGGTCGGGACCAGCTCCGTTCCCTCGGCTTCAACGTCTGACCCGACTCCGTTCGACCATCTTCGAGCGCGGTACCCCGTCCGGGGTGCCGCGCTCGATGCTTTCTCAGTCTCTCGGCTCCGACGGTGGAACGGATCGTTCCGGTCTGATAGGCTGATCTCAGCAAACGGAGCGGAACATTCCGCTCCGCAGACGGGTGGGGACACCGCTCGTCTGACGGGATCGGCGGAGGGGTCAGGACGATGAGCGAGATGGCAGCGGCGCAGTGGCGGATCGTGCTCGACGAGGCGCACACGGCGCTCCGGACGGCCGTCGAGGGCGTTCCGGCCGACGCCTGGGACCGGCCCACCCCGTGCGAGCGGTGGACGGTCACCCAGGTGCTCCAGCACGCGACAGGTGACCAGCTCGCCTTCGCGTCGGCGATCGTCGGTGGGCCCGGGCCGACGGAGGACCCGTTCGCGCCCTCCGGCCGGATCGAGGGCGACAAGCTGGTCGACCTGCACGCCGCCCTCGACGCATCCGCCCGCGCCTGGGCGGGTGTCGCCGACGACAACCCGCAGGTGCCCACGCCGCTGCCCCAGGGCAAGCTCCCGGCCCACGTCGGCGCCGTCGCGTGCGCCCTCGACGCGGCAGTGCACGCGTGGGACATCGCGGCGGCCACCGGCCAGCCGTCCCCGCTCGGCGACGACCTGGCCCGCCCCCTGCTGGTGGTCGCTCGGCAGATCGTCGAGCCGCTCCGGAACTACGGCGCGTACGCCCCGGCGCTCACCACCGGCCCGGAAGCCGACGAGGTCAGCGCCCTCCTCGCCTACCTCGGCCGCGACCCCCAGTGGTCCGCCGAAAAGGGCTGACAGAGCCGCGCCCCGCCCAGCGCCGAGTCCTCGTCGCCGAGATCCACGCAACATCGGGGATGTTGGTGTCTCCCGCGCGTCGGAGGCAGCAACATCCCCGATGTTGTGACGATCTTGGGCGCGGCCGGCGGCGGCGCGGGGCGCGAGGCGCGGGGCGAGCGCGGGGCGAGCGCGGGGCGCGGGGGCGCGGGGCGGGGAAAAGCGGTGGCGGGGAAAAGCGGTGGCGGGGGCGGGGCTTCGGCGCGCAGGATGCGCGTGTGATTGAGGCGTACCCGATGCAGGTCCCTGTCCGTGCGGCGACTGCCGTGCGTCGACAGCGGCCGGTCCGGCGGCGAGCCTCGACGCACCACCGACGGCCGTGACCGGGGCGTTCCTCGCCGGTCTGGTGGCCGGCTACGGCGTCGCCATCCCGGTCGGCGCGATCGCGATCCTCATCCTGGGGCTCAGCGCCCGTACCTCGTTCCGGGTCGGTGCCGCGGCGGCGCTCGCGGTGGCGACGGCCGACGGTCTCTACGCGGCGGTCGCCGCTCTCGGTGGCGCCGGGCTGGCCGGGCTCGTCGCGCCGGTGGCCGGGCCGCTTCGGGTGGTAGCGGCCGTCGTCCTGCTGGGCCTGGCCGCGCACGGCCTAGGGCGGACCTGGTCCGCGCACCGGTCACGGCGGACGCCGACGGCACCCGTCGGCGGAGGGCTGAGCACTCCAGGGCGGGCCTACGCGGCGTTGCTCGGGCTGACCCTGCTCAATCCGGCGACGGTGCTGTACTTCACCGCGCTGGTGCTCGGTCGTCGGGACACCGCCAGCGCGGGAGCGGGCGCGGCGGTGCTCTTCGTGGCGGGCGTGTTCCTCGCGTCGGCGAGTTGGCAGTTGCTCATCGCCGGTGGCGGCACCGTGGTCGGTCGGGCGTTGAGCAGTCCCCGCGGCCGGCTGGTCACCGGCCTGGTCTCCAGCGCGCTGATCGCCGCGCTGGCGGTGGTCGCGCTGCTGCCGGGCTGAGCGGCCCGCCCACCCGGCCGTGCCGTACGGTCGGGCGATGACCAGTCGACCCGCAGCCGGAGGTGGTCGCTGGGTGGAGGTCGACCCGGCCCGCGTCGGCCGCTGGGTCGAGGGCTTCGCCGACCGGCACGGCCCGCACACCACAACGGTGCGGGAGTACGGGCTGCTGCTCACCGCCGACGACGGGGCGACCGCCGAGCTGTACGCCCCACCCGGTGCGCCGGCCGGCGACGACGTCGCCGGGTTCGTGGCCGCCGCTGTCGCGTCCCGCCGGATCGGCCTGCTGCTGGCCCGCAAGGGCGCGGTGGCTGTCGGCGTGGCCGATGGCGTCGACCTGGTGGTCTCCAAGGTGGACAGTCGCTACGTGCAGGGGCGCACCGCCGCAGGGGGATGGTCACAGCAGCGGTTCGCCCGGCGGCGCGACAACCAGGCGAAGGCCGCCATGGGTGACGCCGCCGACCTGGCCGTACGGCTGCTGTTGCCGGAGGTGGCGAGGCTGACCGCGGTGGTCTGCGGCGGGGACCGGCGGGCGGTGGACACGGTGCTGGCCGACCGGCGGTTGGCCCCGCTCGTGCCGCTGCGCGCGGAGCGGCTGCTCGACGTGCCGGAGCCACGGCACGCGGTGCTCGTCGCGGCGGTGACCGCGGCGCGGGCGGTGCACATCCGGCTGCGTGACCCGGAACCCGGCTGAGGTCGGGAGACGACCGCCACGCGAAACGGGGTTCCCGGCCTGTCGCCGCGCCGCCGGACGGAGGATGGGCACGTGGAGTTTCTGGTGGACATGGTGACGACGGTGCCGGAGGGCACGTCGGAGGACGGGGTCGCCGCGATGCGTACGCGGGAGGCGGCGCGTTCGGCCGAACTGACGGCGCAGGGCAGCCTCCTGCGGCTGTGGCGACCGCCGCTGGCGCCGGGGGAGTGGCGTACCTGGGGGCTGTTCCAGGCCGACGACGCCGAGGCCCTGGAGGCGGTACTCGCGTCGATGCCGTTGCGGGCGTGGCGGCGGGAGAGCGTCACGCCGTTGACACCGCACCCGAACGACCCGGGCCAGCCGGCCCGATGACCCGCGCCGCCTAGCAGGGAGGTCACCATGTCCGACGAGCAGATCCTGCGTACCGTCCTCGACCGGTGGGCGTCGGCGGTCGACGCCCACGAGCCGGAGCGCGTCGCGTCGTCCTTCACCGAGGACGCGATCTTCCAGGGGCTGCGTCCGTACACCGTCGGCCGGGCCGGGGTCGCCGCGTACTACGCCTCCCAGCCGCTCGGCCTGACCGCCGTGTACGACGTCCGGGAGGTCCGCCGGTTCGCCGACGACCTGCTCCTCGGTTACCTGGATGTGCGCTTCGGTTTCACCGACCGTCCTGCCCTGAGCGTGCACCTCGGCGTGGTCGTGCGGCGGGTCGACGACGACTGGCTGATCGCGCATTACCAGGTCTCGAAGCTCGACTAGCCCCGCCAGCGCGATCGGCGCCGACGGGGCGGGTCGGGTGGGGCGGGGGACGTCAGAGCTGGTCGGTGCCGAAGGTGTCGCAGACCTTCGGGTCGCCCCTGTCGTACCCCTGGGTGAACCAGCGCTTGCGCTGCTCGGACGTGCCGTGGGTGAACTGGTCCGGGTTGACCCGGCCGCCGGAGCGTTCCTGGATGCTGTCGTCGCCGATCGCCTCGGCGGCTTGGACGGCCTCGCTGATGTCGGTCTGGGTGATGGATGTGAACAGCGGCTCCTGGCCGGTCTTGTCCTTGCTCTCGGTGGCGTGCTTGGCCCAGGCGCCGGCGTAGCAGTCGGCCTGCAACTCCAGTCGCACGGAGGCGGACTCGGGGCCGCTCTGGTCGCCCTGGCCGGCCTTCGCGTTGGTGCCGAGCAGGTTCTGGACGTGGTGGCCGTACTCGTGGGCCAGCACGTAGGGCTGGGCGAACTCGCCCTTGGCCCCGAAGCGGGAGGCCAGCTCGTCGTAGAAGCTCAGGTCGATGTAGACCTTCCGGTCGGCCGGGCAGTAGAACGGGCCGACGCCCGAGTCGGCCTGCCCGCAGCCGGTGTTCACGGCGGCCTGGAAGAAGTTGGTGGTGGTGGCCTCGTAGTCGCCCTTGCCCAGTTCCGGGTACGCCGTCTTCCAGTACGCCTGGATGCTGTTGACGTAGAGCAGGTTGCGGCAGCGTGCGTCGTCGAGACGGTCGGGGTTGGCGGTGGAGCACACCTGGTCCAGGTCGCCGCCCCCGGCCTGGCCGCCGTCGTCGCCGTTGGTCATGGCGTTGAGACCGAAGCCGCCGCCGAGCAGGGCGATGAGCACGGCCACCACGATGCCGATGATGCCGCCCCGGCCACCGCCGCCGGGGATGGGGATGCCGATGCCGCCGCCTGACCCGCCGCTGCCTCGGCCCAGGTCGTTGGCCTGGGAGGTGTCGAGCTCGGCCCGCTCGTTGAGTTCCATGGTGACCCCGATCGCCGTATGCCGGTGAGAGTGTCTTGTGTGTGTCGTTTCGTCCATCAAGTGCCGGACGGGGTCCGGACAGGCGTTCCGGTACCCGATGATCTTGATCGGTAATCCGAGCGGGTCGTTCGTGAGCGCCCGGTACACTTGTCGGGTGCTGCGCTGCGAAGGCTGAACCGCCCCGCGCCGTCGGGCCTCTTGAGCCCGCCGGCCGTTTCGCGTGCCCCGAGTCAGCCTTCCAGACCCCGAGAGCGAGCCCGACACCATGATCACTGCCACCGGCCTGGAACTGCGTGCCGGTTCCCGCATCCTGCTGTCCGACACCACGCTGCGGGTGCAGCCCGGTGACCGGATCGGCCTGGTCGGTCGCAACGGCGCCGGCAAGACCACCACCTTGAAGGTGCTCGCGGGCGAGGGACAGCCGTACGCCGGTCAGATCGACCAGCGCAGCGCCATCGGTTACCTGCCCCAGGATCCTCGCACCGGCGACCTCGAGGTGACCGGCCGCGACCGGGTGCTGTCGGCGCGCGGCCTGGACGTCCTGATGGCGCAGATGAAGGAGATCGAGGCCCAGCTCGCCGAGGACGCCAACGACAAGCTGGTCCGGCGCTACGGCGCGTTGGAGGACCAGTTCGCCGCCCTGGGCGGGTACGCCGCCGAGGCCGAGGCCGCCCGGATCTGCGCCAATCTCGGTCTACCGGACCGGGCGCTCGCGCAGACCATCGGCACCCTCTCCGGTGGTCAGCGGCGCCGCATCGAGCTGGCCCGGATCCTGTTCCGGGACGCCGGTGAGAACGGCGGCGGCATCCTGCTGCTCGACGAGCCGACCAACCACCTCGACGCCGACTCGATCACCTGGCTGCGCGGCTTTCTCGCCAACCACAAGGGCGGCCTGATCGTGATCTCCCACGACGGCGCCCTGCTGGAGTCGGTGGTCAACAAGGTTTGGTTCCTCGACGCCACCCGCTCGGTCGTCGATGTCTACAACCTGGGTTGGAAGGCGTACCTGGAGGCACGGGAGACCGACGAGCGGCGTCGCCGCCGGGAGCGGGCCAATGCCGAGAAGAAGGCCGGCGCGTTGATGGCGCAGGCCGACAAGATGCGGGCCAAGGCGACGAAGACCGTCGCCGCGCAGAACATGGCCCGCCGCGCCGAGAAGCTGATCTCCGGCCTGGAGGAGGTGCGGGTCGCCGACCGGGTGGCCAAGGTGCGTTTCCCCAGCCCCGCGCCGTGCGGCAAGACCCCGCTCACCGCGAGCGGCCTGTCCAAGTCGTACGGCTCGTTGGAGATCTTCACCGACGTCAACGTCGCCGTCGACCGGGGCTCCCGGGTCGCCATCCTGGGGCTCAACGGTGCCGGCAAGACGACGCTGCTGCGGATGCTCGGCGGGCTGCTCAGTCCGGACACCGGCGAGGTGCACGCGGGTCACGGGCTGCGGCTGGGCTACTACGCCCAGGAGCACGAGACGCTGGACGTGGAGCGGACGGTGCTGGAGAACATGCGCGCCGCCGCCGTCGAACAGTCCGACACCGACCTGCGCAAGATCCTCGGTGCGTTCCTCTTCTCCGGTGACGACGTGAACAAGCCGGCCGGGGTGCTGTCCGGTGGCGAGAAGACCCGGCTGGCGCTGTCCACCCTGGTCTGTTCCGGCGCCAACGTGCTGCTCCTCGACGAGCCGACGAACAACCTCGACCCGGTCAGCCGGGAGCAGGTGCTCGACGCGATCGCCAACTACCCGGGCGCGATCGTCCTGGTCACCCACGACCCGGGCGCTGTGCTCGCGCTCAAGCCGGACCGGGCGATCCTGTTGCCCGACGGCGACGAGGACGCCTGGAGCGACGACCTGCTCGAACTGGTCGAGCTGGCCTGATCAAGCTCTTGGCCGGCCCTCAGCCGAGCAGGTCGACCAGTCGGCCGAGAACGCCGGAGCTGACCAGGATCACCACGCCGATGCCGACGAAGATCGTCGGCACCAGCCAGTGGCCGGCGCGTTCGACCAACCGGACCACCCTGGGGTGGCCGCCCAGCCAGGCGCCGACGGCGCACCACACCGCGATGAGCACCACGAAGACCAGGAGGAACACCGCGCTGTCGGCCACGCCGAGGGCCCGGAAGACGGGTACGTAGACGGCCACGTTGTCAGCGCCGTTCGCGATCGTCACCCCGGCCACACCGAGCGTTCCAGTGACGACGGTGGGGGTGTCGTCCTCGTCGGAGTGCCGTAGCGCGCGGACGCCCAGCACGATCGGCAGGAGGCCGAGAAGCCCTGTCCACGGGTCCGGCACCACGAGCAACCCGGCCGCCACCACCGCGCTCGCCAGCGCGAGCGCGCCGATTCCGATGTATTGGCCGGCGACAATCTGCAACGGGCGGGGTCGGCCGGTGGTGCGGGCCGCGACGAAGAACAGCGTCAGGATGACGATGTCGTCGATGTCGGTAGCGGCGAACACCACAGCCGCTCCGGCCGCCGTGCTGAACAGGTCGATCACGACGGCAGGTTACGGCTCGTCGGCGACAGCCGTCGCCTTCGGGGGGTACGCCCGGAGGCCGGACGGGGCCGATTGCCAGGATCACTCTATCGGGAAGCTGACATTGCATAGCGTGTCGGTTGGCGAAGAGTTGATATCTGGCGCATGATCGTTCGAGGCGGTCTAATAGGTGGGACCGTATCCGAACCGCACAGTCTGGGACGTGAGGACACAGCATGGCAGCCACTGGCACAGCCACCAGCACTGAGAAGGGTCGCCGGATCGTCGGAGCCGAGCGTCAGACGCTCGCCAAGGACCTGGTAAAGCGGTACACCTCGGGGGAAAGTATCCGCGCGTTGGCGGCCTCGACCGGCCGTTCCTACGGGTTCATCCACCGAGTGCTCACCGAGTCCGGGGTGCAGCTGCGTCAGCGCGGTGGTGCCCGACGCCGCAAGAAGGCGTGACCCGCCCCTCAGCGTCGTCCACCAGCGCCGCGCCCCGGGTTGCCCGGTGACCGCCGAGGCGACCGGGGTTCGGCTGACCTGCGACGGGCCGGTTGCCACGGTGACGTTGTGCCGGCCCGACGTGCTCAATGCCCAGACGCCTGCCATGTGGCGGGCGATGAGCGACTTCTCCCGCGACCTGCCCGGCGACGTGCGGGTGGTGGTGGTCCGGGGCGAGGGGCGTGCGTTCTCCGCCGGCCTCGACCTCGCGGTGGCCGGTGCTTCCGGCCCGGGCTCGTTCGCCGAGCTGGCCACGCTGCCCGAGCAGGAGTGTGCCGAGCGCATCGCGGAGTTCCAGGCCGGCTTCACCTGGCTGCACCGTCCGGACGTCATCTCGGTGGCGGCCGTGCAGGGCCACGCGATCGGTGCGGGTTTCCAACTCGCGCTCGCCTGTGACCTGCGTGTTCTCGCCGCCGACGCGAAACTGTCGATGGCCGAGGTGACCCTTGGCCTGGTGCCCGACCTGGCCGGCACGAAGCGCCTCGTCGAGCTGGTCGGCTACGCCCGGGCGCTGGAGATCTGCGCGACCGGCCGCCGGTTGGACGCCGCCGAGGCGGACCGGATCGGGCTGGCCACCCTCGTCGTGCCGCCGGCCGAGGTGGACGAGGCGGTCCGGGACCTGACCGCTGGTCTGCTCGCCGGGGCCCGGGACGCGGTGGTGGAGATCAAGGCGTTGCTCGCCGGCGCGGCTGGGCGGTCGCACGCCGAGCAGCAGCGCGCCGAGCGGGAGGCACAGACCCGTCGGCTGCGCGACCTGGCGGGCCGCGGAGAATAGGTAAGGACCGCACGGGAAGATCCGGGTTACGACCGAGGTTGTCACAGTCGTCGGGAGAATTGACCTGACGACGCGGTCTGCCCGACAACCCGGAGGTGAGCGATGTCCAACCCGATGTCCGGAGGCGGCATGGCCGGGTGGAGCATGCTCCGGTCGATGCGCAACCGGGACGAGGTCGCCACCCACCGGCTCAAGCGCGGCGTGGCCCGCCGCATCGTCGCCTTCGCCCGGCCCTACCGGCGCGACATCGTCGTCTTCCTGGCCACCGTGGTGCTGGCCGCCATCATCGGTGTGGCCACTCCGGTGCTCGCCGGTGACGTGATCAACGCGATCAACCGGGGCGGCACCGAGGCCGGCCGACTCGTGGTGCGGCTGGCCCTGTTCATCGCCGCCCTGGCGGTCGCCGACGCGCTGCTCTCCCTCGCCCAACGGTGGTATTCCGCCCGGATCGGCGAGGGCATCATCTTCAACCTGCGCACCCGGGTCTACGACCACGTGCAGCGGATGCCGTTGCAGTTCTTCACCCGTACCCAGACCGGCGCCCTGGTCAGCAGGCTCAACAACGACGTGCTCGGCGCCCAGCGGGCGTTCACCTCCACCCTGTCCGGCGTGGTCAGCAACGTCATCCAGCTGGTGCTCACCGCAGCGGTGATGTTCACCCTCTCCTGGCAGATCACCGCGCTCTCGCTGGTGCTGCTGCCGATCTTCATCATCCCGGCCCGTCGGGTGGGTCGGCGGCTGGCCGACATCACCCGGGAGGCGTACAACCTCGACGCCAAGATGAACGCGACGATGACCGAGCGGTTCGGGGTGGCCGGCGCGCTGCTGGTCAAGCTCTTCGGTCAGCCCGAGATCGAGGCACGACGGTTCGCCGGCCGGGCCGAACGGGTCCGTGACATCGGCATCCAGTCCGCCATGTACTCCCGCACGTTCTTCGTGGCGATGCTGCTGGTGGCCTCGCTGGCGCAGGCCCTCACCTACGGCCTGGGCGGGTGGCTGGCGGTGACCGGCGGCGTCAGCGCGGGCACCGTCGTGACGCTCGCGCTGCTGCTCACCCGCCTGTACGGCCCGCTCACCGCGCTCTCCAACGTCCGGGTGGACGTGATGAGCGCCCTGGTCTCGTTCGACCGGGTCTTCGAGGTGCTCGACCTCGCGCCGGGCATCGTGGAGAAGCCCGACGCGGTGCCGGTGCCCCGGGGGGCCGGCCGGGTCGACTTCCGCGACGTGCGATTCCGCTACCCGAGCGCCGCCGAGGTCTCCCTCGCCTCGCTGGAGGAGGTCGCCACGCTCGACCGCACCGTCAACGAACCGGTGCTCAAGGGCGTCTCGTTCAGCGTGGAGCCGGGGCAGATGGTCGCGCTGGTCGGCCCCTCCGGCGCCGGCAAGTCGACGCTCTCGATGCTCATCTCCCGCATCTACGACGTCAGCGACGGCCAGGTGCTGGTCGGCGGGGTGGACGTACGCGACGCCACGCTGGCGTCCCTGCGCGACGAGATCGGTGTGGTCACCCAGGATTCGCACCTGTTCCACGAGACGATCGCCGAGAACCTGCGCTACGCCAAGCCGGACGCCACCGACGACGAGATCTGGGCCGCGCTGGCCGGCGCCCAGGTGGCCGACCTGGTCCGGTCACTGCCCGATGGTCTGGACACCACCGTTGGAGAACGCGGCTACCGCTTCTCCGGCGGCGAGAAGCAGCGCATCGCGATCGCCCGGCTGCTGCTCAAGGCACCGTCGATCGTGATCCTCGACGAGGCGACCGCCCACCTGGATTCGGAGAGCGAGGCGGCGGTGCAACGGGCGTTGGCGGTGGCGCTGACCGGGCGTACCGCCCTGGTGATCGCGCACCGGCTCTCCACAGTGCGCGACGCCGACCAGATCCTGGTCCTCGACGGCGGGCGGATCGTCGAGCGGGGCCGGCACGACGAGCTGGTGGCCGTCGGCGGGCTCTACGCCGAGCTGTACCGGACCCAGTTCGCTGTCGCCGACTCGCCCACCCCGTTCGTCGACGCCACCGGCCCCGAGCCGGTGGTCATGCCGCTGGGCACCTACCGCGCCGACGAGGTCCTGCCGCCCGCCGCCGCGAACTGAGCCCCGGGCGCGGTCCCGGGTCGGCCGTTCGCTGTCGCATTCGTGTCGGTCGGTTGCTCTACGGTGTGCGCCGTGCAGACGTACCGGAACTTGCTCGTGTCCGCCGTCATGGGGGTGGGGCGGTGACCCACTTCCTCAGGTGCCTGAGCCTCGGCGACGTGTCCGCCGTCGGCGCGCTGCTGGGCACGCTGGACGAGCCGGCCCGGCGGACGCTCGGCGCCGAGCTGACGGCCCATGTGCGCAGCCGGCGGGATACCTGGTGGGTGGACAAGGAGGCGACCACCCTGGCGGTCGCCGCGGTGGGCACGTTGAGCACCGCCACCAAGGTCGCCGCCCTGCTCGGCCGGCGCTCGGTCGAGCTGGGTAACGCCGACCCGCGGCCGGTGATCGCGGCGGCCCGCCTGCGGGGTGTGCCCTGGTTGGCCGAGGTGGCCTACCGGCTGGCCAAGCGGTTGCCCCGCAGCCGCTCGTGGGACGGTTGGCACTTCATCGCCGGCCTGCTGCTGGCGGAGAAGGCAGCGCCCCCCACGACTGACGCGTTCGTCGCCGGTTGGGCGCAGTCGCTGTGGGCGGCGCGATTCGAGAGCCGGCCACAGACACTTGTCGAGCGGCTCCGCGCCGACCCCTACCTCGACGCACTGCTGCCCCGGCTGTTCGAGGTGGACGGGATCGGCACCGACCTGACCTTCAACGGCGCCGGGCAGGGAGTGCCCCCGGCGTTGGTGGCGCTCGCGGCCGAGGGGCGACTCGACCGGTCCACGCTGCTCGACGGGGCCCTCGGCCGCCTGTTGCGCGGCGATCGGCCGACCTCGCTGCGTCCGTTCCTCACCCTGCACGACCTGCTGGCTCCCACGCCGGCCGAGGTGACGGCGCGAGCGAGCACGTACCTGCGGCTGCTGGCCGACGCGCCGGGGCCGGTCGCCGGCCTGGCGCAGCGGGCGCTGCGTGACGCGGGCGGCGACCTGGACCTCGAGTCGGTGCTGGACACCGCGCGGGTCGTGCTGGGTCGACCGGAGAAGGCGCTGGTGCGGGCCCAGCTGTCCTGGTTGGACCGACTGGCCCGGCAGAACCCCGACCGGGCGGCCGACATCGCCGAGGCCCTGGTGTCGGGTGCCGCCCAACCCTCCGCTGCTCTGCGCGACCGCGCGCTGGCCCTGGCGCGGCGACACGGCCACCGGCCGGTCGCCACCGTCACGGTGGCGGTGGCCGGCGACGAACTGCCGCCGCCGGTGTCGCCCGCGCTCGTGCCGCCGCCGATCACCGACGTGGACGAGCTGGTGGAGGAGATCACCGGGCTGCTCGGTCGACAGTGGCCCGCGCTGACGCTGGAGCGGGTCCTCGACGGGCTGGTCCGACTGGCCACCCGCGAGCGGGACGGGCTGGCAAGTGCCCTACCGCCGGTGCTGCGGCGCGCGGAGATCCGCGCGCACAACGGCAGCTGGGCGACGTTCAACCTGAGAGCCCAGTTCAACGGTGTGCTGCTGGCCATCGCCGCACCGACGGAGGCTCACCATCGGCGCGACCAGTGGGCCCGCATCCTCCGGCAATCGGTGACCTGGAGGGACCGGCTCTTCCGACGCCGTTCGGCGGTCGCTCCGTCCCAGCGGCCTCCGCTCACGCAGCTCTACTGCGCCCGGCTCGCCGAAATCGGGCAGCGTCTGGACGGCACGAACGACCCCGGGCTGCTGGCCGCTCCGACGTCCACCACCGGGGCCATCGACCCGGTGGCGCTCTACGAACGGTTGGACGCGCTCGGCGACCGGCCGGTCTGGCGGTGGGACCTCACCCAGGCCCTGCTGCGGCTGCCCGTCGGCGTGGACGACGCCCTGGCCACCCGCGCCGCGGCGCTCGGCACACCAGCCGGAGACGAACTGGCCGGCTGGCTCCGCGGGGCAGCCCTGGCGGCGCCCGTGCAGGAGGTGGTCACGGTCGGTCGGCGCGAGCGCCGCCACGGGTTCGACTACGGCTACGACCACCTGCCCGCGCGGCGTACCCTCGTCGCGACCGGTCCGCCGGAGGGCGTGGCGGACCCGATCGGCCTGCTCACCGTGCCGGTCCGCCCGATCGGGCAGGGGCCCGCCGACTGGAGCGACCTGTGGCCGGCGTTGCTGCCGGGGCATCGGGGTCTGGTCGCCGCTCGCCTCCTGCCCGGTCTCGCCAGCGCCGCGCAGGAGGACGCCGAAGGGCTCGGCGCGGTCCTGCCGCAACTCGCCGAGTGCACAGGCGTCGGCGGCCCGGCCGTCGACCTGGCACTGGCGTACGGGCTGTGCGCCCGACACGAGGCGGACCGGGTCGCCGCCCTCGACGCTCTCCTGATGCTGGCCTCGGCCGGTGAGCTGGACGCCCCGGGCGTCGGAGGTCAGCTGGGCACGTTGGCGGCGGACAACCAGGTGACGCTGACGCGGGCGGTGACACCCCTGCGGGACGCGGTCGCGGCCGGTGCTCGGCTGAGTGTGTGGCGGCTCCTCGCCGCTGCGTTGCCGCCGGTGCTGGCCGCGTCGACCGCACCCCGTGGCACGCCCGACCTGCTCGCCCTGGCCGCCGAGACGGCCGGCGCCACCGGCGTCCGCATCGAGGTGGCGGGGCTGGCGGACGTGGCCGCGCGCGCCGGCACGAGCCGGTTGGTGAAGGAGGCCCGTCGGCTGCACACCGCGTCGACCACCTGACCGGCCGGGGCTCGTCAGGTCGTCGGGGGCGTGCGGCGGTCCGGCAGGCCCGTCGCCATCCGCAACTCGGCGAACGCCAAACCCAGCGTGACCGCTGTGAAGTGCGCGTTCAGGCCGCTCGGGTTCGGCAACACCCAGAGCCGGGCGTCGGCCAGCGTCTCCGCCTGCGGCCCGAAGGTGGCCTTCGGCCGTTGAAAACCGATCCGGTACGCGGTCACCCCCACCACCGCCACCCAGCGCGGCCGGTGGCGGGCCACCTTGTCGGTCAGGATCGCCGCGCCGTCGAGCAGCTCCTCGGTGCTCAACTCGTCGGCGCGGGCGCTGGCCCGGGCGGCCATGTTGGTGATGCCGAGCCCGAGGGCGGGCAGCTCGTCCTGTTCGCTCGGATGCAGCAGTCGGGGGGTGAGCCCGCCGGTGTGCAGCGCCGGCCAGAACCGGTTTCCGGGTCGGGCGAAGTGCCAACCGGTGGCGGCCGACCAGAGGCCGGGGTTGATGCCGACGAAGAGCACCTCCAGGCCCGGCGCGAGGACGTCGGGGATGGTCCGGTCCGCGGCGGCGGCCAGCTCCGCCCGGGTGGGGCGTGGGTGCCGCACGGCCGACGGGAGGCCCGCGCCGGTCGTCACCGCGCCGTCACCGCCGACCGACCGGTCCGGGTCGCGTGGTGTACCGGCCCGCGCGCGCCGGCCAGGCGTCACAGCCCGCGCAGCGCGCCGCCGTCGACCGGCACGGTGATTCCGGTGAGGTAGCTCGCGGCGGGGGAGAGCACGAACGCGGCCACGCGACCGAACTCGGCCGGGTCACCGAGGCGGCGCAGCGGGATGCTGGCCTCGGCTTCGGCGCGGGCGCGCTCCGGGTCGCCGGTGGCGGCGAACAGCTCCCGGTTGCGGTCGGTCAGGATCCGGCCGGGCAGCAGCCCGACCACGCGAACTCCGCGCGGACCGTAGTCGTCGGCGATGTCCTTGGCCGCACCGACCAGGCCGGGCCGCAGACCGTTGGAGATGCCGAGGCCGGGCACCGGGCCACGGGCCGAGGTGGAGAGCACCAACCCGATGGCGCCGCCCTCGGGCAGCGCGGCGGCGACCGTGCGGACCGCGCGGATGGTGCCCAGGAAGACCGTCTCGAAGGAGAGCCGCCACTGCTCGTCGGTGATCGCCGCGGCGTTGCCCGCCGGCGGGCCGCCGACCGAGATCAACGCGCCGTCGAGCCGACCGAAGTGCTCCCGGGCCGCCGCGACGAGCTGTTCCGGGGTTTCCGGGTCGGTCAGGTCGGCGGTCAACCCCACGGCATGCTCCGGGCCGCCGAGCTGCTGCGCGGCGGCGGCCACGGCGTCCGGGTCACGAGCCGAGAGGACCACCCGTGCCCCGTCGGCGACCAGGCATTGCGCGGTCGCGAAGCCCAGGCCGCGGGATGCGCCGGTGAGGACGTACACGTGGTCGGTCAGCCCTAGATCCATAAGCCCGATCCTGCCGCATCCGCCACGTCGTCGCCACCAACGGTGGCCGTCCTCATGGGCGCGGGGCGGGGCGCAGCAGGCGTACCCGACCGGCGATCTGCACCGCCACGGCCCCGCCGGCGCGGCCCACCGCCGGCACCCGGCGCGGACGTGGCGTCCGCCGTCCGTCGTAGCGCAGGCGTGCCTCCCGCAGGGCCAACTCCTCGGCGGCCGGCGGGGGGAGCGCGTGCTGGTCACGCAGTGCGCGGGCCAGGTCCCAACCGTCGCGCAGGGACCCGGCGGTGGGCCGCCGGGCGGCCCAGTCGGCGAAGGTCGTCGACCATCCGACGCCGAGGCCGGCGGCGAGGAGCGGCCAGTGCCGGGCCACGTCGCCGGCCCGCTTGCGCAGCAGCGCGGCCCGGGTGGCGGCCAGCGGGCCCGGGGCGAAGCCCGCCGGCGGCGGACCTCCGGCGACCAGCGCCGCGACCAACTCGGCCTGCCGCTCGGCCAGCCCTGCCCGGGGTGTGCGCCTCCCGTCGCCCGCGTCGGTCATGTCACGGCCGGGAAGCCGGCGGTGGCGGCCAGGGCGTCCAGTTCGGCGCGGAGGACGGCGGCCGGCGGATAGTGGCCGTCCCGTTCCAGCAGTAGCGCCGGTGGTCGTTGCCGGGCGCAGAGCGCGCCCACCAGCTCCAGCACCGCCGGCGGCACCGGGTCGGTGTGGGTGTCGTGGTAGAAGCCGCCGTGCTCCGCGCCGCCGGCCACGTGGGCGTACGCGACCCGTTCCAGCGGCAGTCGGTCCAGCAACGCGAGCGGATCGGTGCCCCGGTTGCGGGCGTTGGCGTGCACGTTGGCGACGTCCAGCAGCAACAGCGCGCCGGTCCGGTCGAGGATCTCGGTCAGGAAGTCCGCCTCGTCCAACTCGTCGTCGGGCCAGTCGACGAGCGCGGCGATCGGTTCCAGCGCGAGCGGCACCGGCAGTTCGGCCTGGGCCCGCGCCACGTTGGCGCAGACCGCGTCGACCGCCTCCCGGCTGCGGGGCAGCGGCAGCAGGTGCCCGGCCTCCAGGCCCCCGGCCCGGACGAACGCGATGTGCTCGCTGACCAGCGGGGCGTCGACGCGGTCCGCCACCGCGGCCAGGTGCGCGACCCGGGTCGGGTCGACCGGTTCGGCGCCGCCGAGGGAGAGCCGCACCCCATGGGGTACGACAGTCACCGCGCGCTCCCGCAGCTGTGCCAGGCCCGGCGGAAGCGACCCGGACGCGGGCACCGCCTCGGCCACGACCTCGACGAACCGCAGACCGGGCAGCTCGGCCACGAAACCGGCGATCTCCGGACGCCAACCGATGCCGACGCCGGACGGGCCGGTCATCCGCCGCACCCCCCGCCGCCGCATCCGCCGCCTCCACCGCAGGAGCTGCCGCCGTCCGAGCCGGAGCTGTCGCCGCCGCCCGACGACCCGTCGCCGCCACCGCTCCAGCCACTGCCGGAGGCGGCCTGACGCTGGATCTCGGCCTGCTCGGCGAAACCCGGGTCGAGTGCCCAGAGCGAGGCGGTGCCGTACAGGGCGACGCCCATCGCCGCGCCGGCCGCTCCGTAGGTCGCGTAGGCCGGCGCCGAGGCCGGGGCGAGGTGGGTGTGCTCGCGGCGCATGCCGCGCAGCGCGGACCGGCCGGCCCGGGTGAGCACTGGCGCCCGGCGCAGCACCAGCGTGACGATCAGGAGGACCACCAGGGTCAGCAGCAGGTAACCGACCGGGCGGCCGCCGAACAGGCCGGAGACCAACCGGAGCACACCGAGGCCCAGCAGGCCGATCAGGAGCGTGGTCCAGAAGCGGGCACGGGCGCGCTGCGCGTCGTCGGTCAGCAGGCCGCGTTGCTCCAGGCCGTTGCGGATCTGGTGCAGCGCGACGCGTACGCGCTCGTCGCCCGGCAGGTCCCCGACGCGGGCGTGCTGGTGCGCGGCCCAGTGGATGGCCTGGTCCAGTGGGGTGAGCCCGGTCGGTGCGGCACCGACGGTGGTCAGTCGGCGGTCCGGACGTACGCCGATCGCTCCGCTGGCGCGCAGGCCGCCGAGCGCGGCGTGGACGGCGAGTCGGGGTCCACCGTTGAGGTACGCGACCTGCTGCGGCCCGAGTGGGTCGGCGGTCATGGCGGGGGTCGAACCGGCCGCCAGACGAATCCGGTGGTACACCGCGACGAGCACCACCACGGCGGTCGCCACCAGGTAGTACCGGAGGAAGGTCGGGCCGGAGATGCCCCAGGTGTCACCGGACGCGGCGTGCACGATCATCGTCTGCTCCTGTCACCGGAGGGATCCGCGGCCCCATTGTGGAGCAGCCCCGCCACGGCCGACAGACCGCTGTCCGCGCGCTCAGTGGCGGCGGACCGCCTCCTCGACGAGGTCGAGCACCGGGCCCAGGTCGCCGGCCGGTCGCCCCATGGCCAGGTGCAGCACCAGGCCGTCGTAGGCCAGCTCCAGGAACTGGGCCAGCACGTCGATCGGGACGTCCTCGCGCAGCACACCGGCGTCGCGCTGGCGGGCGAGCCGGTCGCGGGTCGCCTCCGCGATCGCGGCGGACCGCTCCGCCCAGCGCTTGGCGAACGCCGGGTCGGTGCGCAGGCGGCGGGAGACCTCCAGTTGGCTGCCCAGCCAACCGGTGGTGTCCGGGGAGACGGCGCGGGCGAGCAGGTCACGCATCACCTGCACCAGACCGTTGCGGGCGACTGTCTCGACCATGGCCGCGGCGTCGTCCTCGGCGACGGCCAGGAAGAGCGAGTCCTTGTCCCGGAAGTGGTGGAAGATGGCGCCACGGGACAGGCCGGTGGCCTCCTCGAGGCGGCGGACGGTCGCCCCCTCGTAGCCGAGCCGGGCGAAACACGCCCGGGCCGCGGCGAGGATCTCCTGCCGGCGCGCATCGAGCTGGTCCTGACTTACTCTGGGCACGCGTCGATCGTTGCAGGTCACCCCGGGTCACGCAAACCGTACGTACGGCTTGGGAGCGTGCCAACTACCATCGCCCGGTGACCTCGCCGCTGACCGTCCCCGCCGCTCCGCTGACCGTGGCCACCATCCAGGCCACACCCGTGCCGGGAGATGTCGCCGGTAACGCGCTCCTCGCCGCCGACCTCGTCCGCCAGGCCGGTCAGCGGGGAGCCCGGGTGGCGGTACTGCCGGAGCTGTTCCTCTGCGCGTACCACCCGCCGACCCTGGCCGCCGACCCGGCGGGCACGGACGTCGTGGCCGATCCGGCCGGAGTGGTAACGGATCCCCGGCTCGACCCGCTGCGCTCCGCGGCGCGCGAGGCCGGCGTCACCGTCGTGGTCGGCGCCGCCGTCCGGCACCCGGACGGTAGGCGGACCATCGCCGCGCTCGTTGTCGACCGGGCCGGCGAGGTCCGGGTCGGGTACGACAAGCAGCAGCTGTGGGGTGACGAACGCGAGCTGTTCAGCGCCGGTGGTCGGGGTGCCACACTGCTCGTCGACGGCTGGCGGCTCGGGCTCGGCATCTGTTACGACGGTTGTTTCCCCGAGCACGGGCGGGCCGCCGCCCTCGACGGCGCACACGGTTACCTGTGCCCCAGCGGATACCTGGCCGGCTCCGAGCACCGCCGGGACCTGTACTACGCCGCGCGTGCCCTGGACAACACGATGTTCGTGGTCTTCGCCAACGCGGTCGGCGGCGACGACCCGTGGCGTTTCAACGGCGGCGCCGCGATCTACGAACCCGAGGGTCGGGTGCTGGCGCGGGGTGCCGACGAGGGCGCCGCGGTGCTCGTGGCGACGCTGGATCCCGCCATGCTCGCGGCCACCCGTACGGCCCATTCGATGCTCGCCGATCGACTGCCGGACCAGGGCGGCGCCCGGGTGTCGATGTCCGGCTGAGCACGTCGTGAGGTCGATACCCGCCGGCTCTGTTGGCGGACACGTCGGTCCCGTAGGGTGCCCGAGTGCCACTGCTCCTGCTGGACCTGGACAACACCCTGCTGGATCGGGCCGGGCCGTTCCGCCGCTGGGGTGAGCGCTTCCTGGACGGCATCGGCGCGCCCCACACGGACATCGACTGGCTGGTCTCGATCGACGCCGACGGTCTGACCGACCGCTGGGATCTCGCCGACGCCATCCGGGACCGCTACGAGCTGCGCATCCCCTCGATCGACCTGGTGGAGGAGCTGCACGACGGGGTGGTGGCGCAGACCCGCCTCGACCCGCTGACCGCCTGCGCGCTGCGGATCGCCGACGACGCCGGTTGGGTGCCGGTGGTGGTCTGCAACGGCACGGTACGCGTCGAGGACGCCAAGATCCGTCAGACCGGCCTGGACCGGTACGTCGCGGACTGGGTGATCTCCGAGGAGGCCGGGGTCAGCAAACCCAATCCGAGGATCTTCGCGCTGGCCGCCCAACGGGTCCGGATGCCGCTGCGCGGCGCCTGGGTGGTCGGCGACAGCCCGGAGGCGGACATCGGCGGCGCCGCTGCCGTCGGGCTGCCCAGTGTCTGGCTGCACCGGGGGCGCACCTGGTCGGACGTGCGGTTCGCGCCGAGCCACACCGTGGACGGGCTGATCGCCGCGGTCGCCACCGTACTCGCCCGCTGAGGGCAGTCCTTCCCGCCGCGCGCGGTCGCGACGCACCGGCGTGCGGTCGGCGGTAATTCGGTTGACCGGGTGTCGCGTCGACGGCGAGCATGCTCCCACGCATCGTGCGTCCCCGGGCGTGGGCCCGGTCGAGGAGAGGAGGTCGGTCATGGCCGTCTTCGCAGGTCGCTTCCAGCCGCCTACCTCAGCCTCGACCAAGGGAACCTCACCACAGTGCGCGATCACGACCTTCCGGCGCTGGAGCGCCGGAGCCGCGGCAAGAGCCGCTTCGACGACGACGAACCACAGTTCCTGAAGCGCGGGCGGCCCACCGAGCCGCCCGCGGACCCGGACAGCGAACCCGACCCCGACACCGGCGACAGCTGGTCGTCCTGGGACGACGCCGTGCACGGGCCAGAGCCACACCCGGCATGGCTGGTCACCGAGTTGGCCGCCCGGGACACCGAGCTGGGTGTGCTGAAGACCGGCAAGGAAGCGGACGTCCACCTGGTCCGCCGGGCAGTACCCGACACCGACCGGTCCTGTCTGCTGGCGGTCAAACGCTACCGCGAGCCCGAGCACCGGTTGTTCCACCGCGACGCCGGCTACCTGGAGGGGCGCCGCGTACGCCGCTCCCGGGAGAACAGGGCGATGGCCGGCCGCACGGCGTTCGGTCGGCAGCTGATCGCCGGGCAGTGGGCGGCGGCGGAATTCGCCGCCCTGGCCCGGCTCTGGGAGATCGGTGCCGGGCACGACCGGATCGCCGTGCCGTACCCGGTGCAGCTACGGGGCACCGAACTGATGCTGGAGTTCGTCGGCGACGCCGAGTCGGGGCAGGCCGCTCCCCGGCTGGCCCAGCTGCGACCCGGTCCGGCCGAGCTGCGCGACCTGTGGGCACAACTCGTGGAGGCGCTGCGGGTGCTGGCCCGGGCGGGCTACGCGCACGGCGACCTGTCGCCGTACAACCTGCTCGTGCACCAGGGGCGGCTGGTCGTGATCGACCTGCCGCAGGTGGTCGACGTGGTGGCCAACCCGCAGGGTCCGGAGTTCCTGGCGCGCGACGTGCGGGTGGTCGGCACCTGGTTCGCGGCTCGGGGCCTGCCTGCCGAGCAGACCGATCCCCAGACGTTGGCCGGTGAGTTGCTCCGCGAGGCGGGGCTGCGCTGATCGGGGCGGGTCGGGCGGTCGGACCGCCCGACCCGCCCTGCCGTCACTGGAGGTAGCGCTCCACCTCAGGCTTGGGGCGTTCGCCCTGTGCGTCCGGGTCGCCGTGGGTGTCCCGGGCGGCCCGGCGGCGGCGCAGCAGGTCCCAGCACTGGTCGAGGGACTCCTCCAGGGCGCGCAGTCGCTCGCTGGCCTCGCCCGCGGTGCCCGACTCGTGGGCCTGGGCCTCGGCACGCAGCTTGTGTTCCTCGTCTACCAGCTCGGAGATCCGGTTCAGGATGGTCTTGTCGTCCATGCTCCTGAGCCTGGCACAGCGGCACCGGAAACGCCTGGATTCGTACGCCTGTCGCGCTCCGGTCGCCGGCTGGACCACACCGACGGCGACGTGTCGACGCGCTGGTCTCACGGTCGGTTCGGATTGTGTCACGCCCTGCTCATCGTGGGGTGAGAATGACTGAGCGAGCGTTCCGAAGCCTCATGATCCACAAGCGGCCACTCTCCGCCGCAGGTCACCGGGTTCGTCCGTGACTCCGGGGCACGCTGGTCGGGCTGGCGGACGCGTCGTCCGGGCGGATCGTCCGACTCAACCTCGGCACCCGGCCGTGTCTCGGCACCGAGTCCGCGTACATTGACCCTCCACTGTGGCATGACAAAGATCTATGATCGGGCGGTGATGAGGTGAGCGGCGGTGGCGGCCGGGCAGGCGTCGGCTGCGGCGCGGCTGGGTGGATCCGCCCATAGTTCGGATAGCCGTTGGTCTGCACTGCTTGAGGGAAATTCCGGACACTGCTAGCGTGCGCCGGGCCGGGGGCTGGGCTCGTTCAGCCATTCAAAACGGTTGAGGGACGGGTGGGATGGCTTCCCGCAGTGCAAGTTTGCGCACCAAGATTGTGGCCCTGCTGGTCTCGCTCGCGGCGCTCTGGGCGTTCGCGGCCTGGGTGACCCTGCGCGACGGTTTCAACGTGCTCGGTGTCCAGAGGCTCGACGCGCAGGTCGTGCAACCCAGTGAGTCACTGCTCACCGAACTCCAACAGGAACGTCGGATGTCGGTGGCCTACCTGGGCCGCCGCGACCCGGGCCTGGCACAGCAGTTGCAGGCGCAGCACGAGCGCAGTGCGCGGGAGGCCGCCACCTTCGCCGAGTCGGCCCGCAGCTGGCGGGCCCGGTTGGCGTCGAGCGACGAACTGACCGGGCGGATCGACGAGATGGTCGCCCGACTGGACGGGCTCGCCGAGATGCGTGAGGCCGTCGTCTCCGGCTCGGTCGACCGGGCCGGCGCGGCCGCGGCGTACACCGGCGTCCTCGACTCGCTGTTCCGGGTGTACGCGGTCCTGGGTCAACTCGACGACGAGCAGATCGCCCAGGACACCGTCAACCTCACGCGGCTCGTTCGGGTGCGGGAGCTGCTGTCGCAGGAGGACGCCCTCTTCGCCGGGATGGCCGCCGCCGGTCGGGTCACCGCCGCGGAGTACACCCAGTTCGCCCACCTGGTCGGCGCGCAACGGTTCCTGGCGACCGAGGCGTTGGCCGAGCTGCCGAACGCCGACCGGGAACGCTACGTCCATATGACCGAGGGGCAGGCCTTCAGCCGCCTCCGCGCCCTCGAAGACCGGATGGTCACCGCCGGTCGCCCCAACGCGTCGCCGCCGGTCGAGGCCGACGACTGGCAGGCCGCGATCGAACCCGCCCTCAAGGAGCAGGAAGCCGTCGTCCTGGCCGGCGGTGACGCTCTGGTGCAGCGCGCCACCCCGGTGGCGGTCTGGGTGATCATCCGGCTGGTGCTCGCCGCCGGTCTCGGTCTCCTCGCCGTCATCGCCTCCGTCGTCGTCTCGATCACCACTGCTCGCGCCCTGCTGCGCCAGTTGGGCCGACTGCGGGAGGCCGCGTGGCAGCTCGCCGACGAGCGGCTGCCCCGCGTGGTGGATCGACTCGGCCGCGGTGAGGAGGTCGACGTGGCCACCGAGGCGCCGCCGCTGGAATTCGGCACCGACGAGATCGGCCAGGTCGGTAAGGCGTTCAACGCCGTCCAGGAAACCGCACTGCGGACCGCCGTCGAGCAGGCCGACCTGCGTCGCAACGTCCGCGAGGTCTTCCTCAGCCTGGCCCGCCGCACCCAGGCGCTCGTCCACCGCCAGCTCACCCTGCTGGACGCGATGGAGCGCCGTGAACACGACGCGGAGGAGCTGGAGGACCTGTTCCGGGTCGACCACCTGGCCACCCGGATGCGGCGCAACGCGGAAAACCTGATCGTCCTCTCCGGATCCACCCCCGGTCGGGCCTGGCGGCGTAACGTCCCGATGGTCGACGTGGTGCGCGGCGCCGTGGCCGAGGTGGAGGACTACACCCGCGTCAACGTGCTGCCGCTCGGTGAGGTCTCCCTCGCCGGCCGCGCCGTCGGCGACGTGATCCACCTGCTCGCCGAGCTGATCGAGAACGGCCTGTCCTTCTCCCCGCCGCACACCACGGTCGAGGTACGCGGGCAGTCGGTGGCCAACGGGTTCGCCATCGAGATCGAGGACCGGGGCCTCGGCATGAGCGACGAGGACCTGGCCGCGGCGAACCACCGGATCGTCGACCAGTCAGAGCTGAACCTCGCGAACGCCTCCCGCCTCGGCCTCTATGTGGTGAGCCGGCTGACCGAGCGGCACGGCGTGCGGGTGCGGTTGAAGGAATCGGCGTACGGCGGAACCACGGCGGTCGTCCTGATCCCGGTCGACCTGGTCACCGAGGACGGCCCCGGCCCGGAGGACTCCGGCGCGATGCGGACCGGCGCGGCCAACCCGACGCCGTCGGTGGGTTCCGGCGACACCGGTCGTTCGACCACCCTCGCACCTGTCGCGCCGGTTGCGACGACGACCACCGCTTCGGACGTACCGGAAACGGTTGTCCCGGCAGTGACCACGTCGGACGGTGCCGACCCGGCGACGGCGACCGACGAGGCCGAGACCGGCCTGCCCACCCGGCAGCGGACGACCCCCGCCACCGGTACGCCCGAACTGCCCACCCGGGCCCGGCGTGGCCCGACCCTGCCGGCGCTGGAGGCCCCCACGGTGCCCACCGGCCTGCCCGCTGTCGACCGCACCCGAGGGGCGGAGCGCGTGGAAGCACCCGTCACGGCCGACGACGGCCGCCCGGCCGCCACCGGCGGCACCGCCCCGACGCCCGACCAGGCCGAGGCGGCGCGAACCGACTCCGGTCTCCCGGTTCGGGTTCGACAGGCGAACATCGTTCCCGAGCTACGGGACGACCCTGCGGAGTCGGACAGTGACGACGAGGATGTGGTGCGTCCGCCGGAGCAGGTACGCCGGATGATGAGCTCCTACCAGACCGGCACCCGCCGCGGCCGCACCGACGCGGCGCGGCTGCTCGGTGGCGCGTCCGGCGCCCCGCCGGCGGCGACGCCCGATCCGAGCGACGACGACCCCCAAGCCCCCTGACCGGGCATCGACGTGCGGAGATACCCCGCACGGCGTGACGGTCAGCCCTAGATGAACACGGCGCAACAGCCGGGCGAGAAGAGGACGACGAAGTGGCGCAGAAGACGGCTTCGAGTGCCGACCTGACGTGGTTGCTGGACGATCTGGTGAGCCGGGTGAAGCAGGCCGAACATGCGGTCGCGCTCTCCAGCGACGGGCTGTTGATGGCCTCCTCGCAAGGAATGAGCCGGGACGACGGCGAGCACCTGGCGGCGATGGCGGCCGGCATCCAGAGCCTGGCCCGAGGAGCGGGGAAGCGCTTCGGCGGCGGGCAGGTGCAGCAGACCATCATCGAGATGCAGTCGTCGTTCCTGTTCGTCACGGCCGCCGGGCGCAACGCCTGCCTGGCGGTTCTGGCCACTGAGGACGCCGACGTGGGCCTGATCGCCTACGAGATGGCGATGCTGGTCACCCGCGTCGGCAAGTACGTCGCGTCTCCTTCCCGCGCAACTGAGCAGTCGGTCGACGAGAGGTAGCGGCGATGACGGTGCAGGGGGAGTCCGCAGACCATCAATGGGTGGATGACCACGCGGGTCCGGTCGTCCGCCCGTACGCGGTGACGCGCGGGCGAGCCCGCCCGGTCACCGGCACCTTCGACCTGATCTCCCTGGTCACCGCGACCCAAGCCGAGGTCACGCCGGAGATCGGTCTCGGTCCGGAGCACGTGGCGATCGTCGGACTGTGCCAGCGCATTCAGTCCGTCGCCGAGATCGCCGCACATCTCGACCTGCCGGTGGGCACCATCCGGGTGCTCCTCGGTGACCTGGCGGCCCGCAGCCTGGTGCGGGTCCGCGAGCCGCAGACCACGGCCGGTCTTCCCGACAACAGCATCTTCGAGGCGGTAATCAATGGACTACGGGCACTCTGACCGGCCGGCGGGAGCGACGACACTGCCCACCGCGATCAAGATCCTGGTCGCCGGAGGTTTCGGCGTGGGCAAGACGACGATGGTCGGTGCGGTCAGCGAGACCCGGCCCCTGCGCACCGAGGAGGTGCTGACCGAGTCCGGTGTCGGCATCGACGACCTCTCCGGGGTGGAGGGCAAGTCCACGACCACGGTGGCCATGGACTTCGGCCGGATCACCATCAGCGACGACCTGGTGCTGTACCTGTTCGGCACGCCCGGTCAGGACCGTTTCTGGTTCGTCTGGGACGAGCTGGCGTTGGGCGCGATCGGTGCCGTGGTGTTGGCCGACACCCGCAGGCTCGCCGACTGCTTCCCGTCGATCGACTACTTCGAGGGCCGGGGCACGCCGTTCGTGGTGGCGGTGAACTGCTTCGCCGACGCCCGGCAGTACCGGCTCGACGAGGTGCAGGCCGCGCTGAACCTGGACCCGGGAGTGCCGGTGCTGCTCTGCGACGCCCGGCAGCGCGAGTCCAGCAAGGAGGTGCTCGTCACGCTGATGGAGCACGCCATGAAGACCCGCGAGGCCCGTCGCCGCGCCGCCAGCGGAGACTGACGGGAGTTTTTTCGGGGGAGGGTGTCCGGAACGCCGTCGGCCGATCGTCATGCTGGCGACACCCCGAGAGACCAGGGAGCGACCAGATGAAGTACATGATGTTCGTGTGCAGCGACAGCGAGCCGGACACCGACCCCACCGAACTACCCGACATCCACAAGTGGGTGGCGGAGAACGACTCTCGTGGCCGCCGCCTGACCGGCGACGTGCTGGCGCCGACCAGCGCGGCCACCACCGTTCGCGTGCGCGGCGGTGAGCTGCTCGTCTCCGAGGGACCGTTCGCGGAGACCGCCGAGGTGATCGTGGGCTTCGACCTGATCGAGTGCGCCGACCTGGACGAGGCGATCGAGGTGGCCCGCACCCACCCGATGGCCCGTGAGGGGCGACTGGAACTGCGTCCGTTCGCGGACCTGCCCGACTGACCGGTGCCCACGTCGCAGCGCCGGCCGAAGCGCCCGGGCGCACCGGCCGGCGCTGCGGCGGATGCCGTGGCGGCGGCCGGCGTCGAGGCGTACCCCCGGATCGTCGCGACCCTGATCAGGGTGACCGGGGACTGGGCGTTGGCCGAGGACTGCGCCCAGGAGGCCCTGACCGTCGCGCTGGAGCGTTGGCCCGCCGACGGTGTGCCGGCCAACCCGGGCGGCTGGCTCATGACGGTGGCCCGTAACCGGGCGCTCGACGTGCTGCGTCGGGCCACAGTGGAGCGGCGCAAGCTGCACGACCTGGCGTTGCTCACGCCGTCCGACGCGCAGCCCGAGCCCGAGGTGGGGGAGGACGTGGTGGACGACCGACTACGGCTCATCTTCACCTGCTGCCATCCGGCGCTCGCGATGGAGGCCCGGGTGGCGCTGACGCTGCGCACCGTCTGCGGCGTGCCCACCGCTGACATCGCCCGACTCCTGCTGGTCACCGAGTCGACGATGACCCGACGGCTGACCCGGGCCCGGACCCGCATCGCGCAGGCCGGCATCCCGTACCGGGTGCCGGCCGGGCCGGCGTTGACCGAGCGGGTGCCCGGCGTCCTCGCCGTGCTGTACCTGCTGTTCACCAGGGGGTACGTCGCCGACGGAGAGCCGGCCTTCGCCGACGAGGCGGTGCGGCTGGCCCGGCTCCTCGACCGGCTGATGCCGGAGCAGTCCGAGGTGGCCGCGCTGCTGGCGCTGGTCCTGTTCCAGCACTCCCGCCGGGACGCCCGCCGCGACGCCGCCGGCAACCTGCTCACCCTGGAGCGCCAGGACCGCTCGCTGTGGGACCACACCGCCGTCGCCGAGGGCCTGGAAGCCCTCCATCGGGTACGCCACGACGGGCCGTACGCGTGGCAGGCCCGAATCGCCGCCTGCCACGCCACCTCGGCCTCCGCCGACGGCACCGACTGGCCGACGATCGCGCGGGCCTACGACGCGCTGGCCGACATCCGGCCCTCCCCGGTGATCGCGCTCAACCGCGCTGTCGCGCACGGGTACGCGTTCGGGCCGGCCGTCGGGTTGGTGCTGCTCGACGCGGCACGTGCCGGGGGAGGGCTGGACGGCTACCCGCTGGCCGTGGCGGTGGAGGCCGACCTGGTGGCCCGACAGGGAGACCGACGTCGGGCCGCCGGACTGTTCCGGGAGGCGGCGGCGGCGATGGGCTCAGCCGCCGAGCGCCGCGCGCTGCTGGACCGGGCCGACGAACTCGCACCCTAGAACGGCTCTGTGCGTCTGGTGGTTCGACCATGCCGAAGACGCCGGTCGGGGCATCGGGGAGGGCTGACGGAGTGAATCTTGGACACTTTCCGTCTTCGGCTAACGGAAACTGTCCAAGATCTCGAAGGTGGCGCGGCCTGGGCCGCGCCGGGAACCTCGCAGAGACTCAGCCGCGCTTGGCCGACGCCAGGAATCGGGCCCAGGCCGCCGGGTCGAAGGCGAGCGCCGGGCCGGCTGGGTCCTTGGAGTCGCGTACGCCGATGACGCCCGGGAGGTTGTCGGCCACCTCGACGCAGTTTCCGCCGTTGTTGCCACTCTTGGTGCTCTTGCGCCACCGAGCGCCGGTCAGGTCCATGAGGCTGCCGCTTCCCTGATGAGATTGAGGGACTGCGCCCGCGACAGGGCTCCGTCGCGAATGCGTTCCCACCGCCGGTCGAGCGTAGCAACGTCGGCAACCTTGTCGATGAGCTGCGCCTGCGCCTGGCTGTCGACGTGCGCTACCCGCGCGCCGTCCGGCATCTCGGCCACTGTGAACGGGCCGCCGAGGCCCGGATACATGCCGACGTCGGCGGGCACGACGAAGACCGACACGTTCGGCAGCGCGGCCTGCTCGGCCAGCCGCTCGCACTGCTCCCGCATCATGGCCCGGTCGCCGTCGAGGGTGCGCCGGAGAATCGTCTCGTCGAGGACCGCGACGAGCAGCGGCGGGCGTTCCCGGCGCAGGATGGCCTGCCGGCTCAGTCGCGCCTCGGCGAGGTCGTCGGCCTCGGCCGGTGTCAGTGCCTCGCCGACCAGCGTCGCCAGCGCGTACGCCTTGGTCTGAAATAGACCAGGTATCCACGTCAGCTCGAACCACCGTAGCGACAGCGCCTCGCGCTCGATCTCGGCCCAGGGGCGGAACCAGGCGGGTGTCCGACGCTTCAACGCGTCGGGCCACAGCTCGTCGACGTTCCGACCGAGCACCTCGGCAACCCGCGCGCGATGACGCGTCTGCGGGATTCGTCCCGTGCTCGCCCACTTGGCCGCCGTCTTCGGATCGACGCCGATCTGAGCAGCGAGACTGTCGGCTGTGTGGCCCCTCTCGACCATCGCCGCCTGCACGGCTCGATTCATCCCCGGACCCCTCAGAACGTTCCAGACGTTGGAGGGTAATAGTCATACGCGGTGTGATCACTTGGCAACCCTCGGCAGGGTGCTGTGTAGACAGCATCGAGAGGGAGCACAGGATGCCCGACGACAAGCCCTGCCACCGCCCCCATCGGCCAGGCACCCGACCGGCCCAGTCGGCCTCGCCCCGTGCGATCAGCGCCGGACCGACCGGGCCACGGCACCCTCCGTACCGTGGCCCGGGTCGCGCGGCGAACGTCGTACCCGAATCACGCTGGCGGTTTCGGTGCGGCCCGCCGGTCGCGCACACCGCCGACGGCCCACTCTGGACGTGCGACGCCTGCGGTCAGGACTGGCCCTGCCCGGCATTGCGAGCGACCCCGACGGACGCTGCCCGCCGCGCGACCCTGATCCCCGAGTTCTCCCGGATCACCCGCCGGGCGATCCGCGACCTGCGCGGCCAGCCGGGTGGCCCCGATCCGGTCGCCATCGTCCGCCGTTTCCTCTGGTTCCTGCCGCTGACCGACGAGGAGGCCCGCGCCGTCGCGCTGCGGCTGCGCTGAGTGTCCAACCCTGTCGCGCATTCTGTTGGACGCGAGCCGGGGACCGATACGGTGGCCGCATGACATTGCCGTTCGAGCTTGCTCTGCGCGGTTACGACATGCGTCAGGTCGAGAGTCTCTTTGCCGAGGTCGATGGGGCTCTGGCTACCGACACCCCCGTGTCACGGGCTGCCGCGCGAGACGCGCTACGGGCGGCCAGCCTGCGACGGCGGTTTCGTGGCTACGACATCCGGGCCGTGGATGCGGCGATAGACCAACGGCTGGCGGCTCTCGCGCACTGACCACAGGCGTTCTCGGCTCGTACGGCGAAGGCCGCCCCCGCCGAAGCGGGAGCGGCCCTCGACCAGCCCTACGCGATCAGTTGGCGATCATGCGGCGCAGCACGAACTGCAGGATGCCGCCGTGCCGGTAGTAGTCCGCCTCACCGGGAGTGTCGATCCGCACCACGGCGTCGAACTCCACGCCGGTGTCGGTGCTGACCTGCACGGTGCGCGGGGTCTCGCCGTCGTTGAGGGCGGTCACCCCGGTGATGGTGAACGTCTCGGTGCCGGTGAGCCCGAGCGACTCGGCGGTGACGTCCACCGGGAACTGCAGCGGCAGCACGCCCATGCCGATCAGGTTGGAGCGGTGGATCCGCTCGTACGACTCGGCGATGACCGCGCGGACGCCCAGCAGCATCGTGCCCTTGGCCGCCCAGTCCCGCGACGAACCCGAGCCGTACTCCTTGCCGGCCAGGATGACCAGCGGGACGCCGGCCTCCTGGTAGGCCATCGAGGCGTCGTAGATCGAGGTCTGCTCGCCGGTGAGGTGGTTGACGGTGAAGCCGCCCTCCACCCCGGGCACCAGCTGGTTGCGCAGCCGGATGTTGGCGAAGGTGCCCCGGATCATCACCTCGTGGTTGCCCCGGCGGGAGCCGTACGAGTTGAACTCGTGGCGGGGCACACCGTGCTCGGCGAGGTACGTGCCGGCCGGGGAGTCGACCTTGATCGCGCCGGCCGGCGAGATGTGGTCGGTGGTCACCGAGTCACCCAGCTTGGCCAGCACCCGAGCTGGACCGATGTCGGAGATAGGCGCCGGCAGGCGCCGCATGCCCTCGAAGTACGGGGGCTTCCGCACGTAGGTGGAGTCGTTCTCCCAGGCGAAGGTGTCGCCGGTCGGGGTCGGCAGCGACTGCCAGCGCTCGTCGCCCGCGAAGACGTCGGCGTACGCGGCGCTGAACCCGGTCGCGCCGATCGCCTGGGCGATGACGTCCTGGATCTCGGCGCTGTTCGGCCAGATCTCCCGCAGGTAGACCGGGTTGCCCTCGGTGTCCTCACCGATCGGCTCGTTGGCCAGGTCGATGTCCATCGTGCCGGCCAGGGCGTAGGCGACCACCAGAGGCGGGGACGCCAGGTAGTTCATCTTGACGTCCGGGTTGATCCGGCCCTCGAAGTTGCGGTTGCCGGAGAGCACCGAGACGACCGACAGGTCGTGCTCGTTGACCGCGGCGGACACCTCCTCGGGCAGCGGGCCCGAGTTGCCGATGCAGGTGGTGCAGCCGTAGCCGACCAGGTTGAAGCCGAGCTTGTCCAGGTACGGTGTGAGGCCGGCCCGCTCGTAGTAGTCCATGACGACCTTCGAGCCCGGGGCCAGGGTGGTCTTCACCCACGGCTTGCGGGTCAGGCCCTTGTCGACGGCGTTGCGGGCCAGCAGGGCGGCACCGATCATCACCTGCGGGTTGGACGTGTTGGTGCAGGAGGTGATCGCGGCGATCACCACGGCGCCGTGGTCCAGCTCGTACTCGACACCGTCGGTGCCGGTGACCCGGATCGGGTTGGTGGCCCGCCCGCCCGCTCCGGCGGCGGCCGTCTCCAGGTCGCGCGGCTCGTCGGCCGGGTCGCTGAACTCGTTGGCCGGCGGGTCGCTGGCCGGGAAGGACTCGGCGCTGGCCTCGTCGGCCGGGCCGTTCGCGCCGCGCGGCAGCTCCTCACGGGCCACGCTCGGCTTGAGGTCACGCTCACCGGTGGAGTCGTCGGCGACGTAGTCGGTCAACGCGGAGCGGAACAGCGTCTTCGCGCTGCCCAGCGGCACCCGGTCCTGCGGGCGCTTCGGGCCGGCGAGCGACGGCTCGATGGTGCCGAGGTCCAGCTCCAGGCGCTCCGAGTACTCCGGCTCGGCCTCCGGGTCGTGCCAGAGGCCCTGCTCCTTGGCGTACGCCTCGACGAGCGCGACCTGCGCGGCGTCGCGGCCGGTCAGCTCCAGGTAGCGGACCGTCTCCGCGTCGATCGGGAAGATCGCCACGGTGGAGCCGTACTCGGGGGACATGTTGCCGATGGTGGCCCGGTTGGCCAGCGGCACGGCGCTCACGCCGGGACCGTAGAACTCGACGAACTTGCCGACCACACCGTGCTTGCGCAGCATCTCGGTGATGGTCAGCACCAGGTCGGTGGCGGTGGTGCCGGCCGGCATCTCGCCGGAAAGCTTGAAGCCCACCACGCGGGGGATCAGCATGCTGACCGGCTGGCCGAGCATCGCGGCCTCGGCCTCGATGCCGCCGACGCCCCAGCCCAGCACGCCCAGGCCGTTGACCATGGTGGTGTGCGAGTCGGTGCCGACGACGGTGTCCGGGTACGCCTGCCCGTTGCGTTCCATGATCGTGCGGGCCAGGTACTCGATGTTGACCTGGTGCACGATGCCGGTGCCCGGCGGGACGACCTTGAACTCGTTGAACGCGGTCTGGCCCCAGCGCAGGAACTGGTAGCGCTCCTTGTTGCGCTCGTACTCCAGCTCGACGTTGCGGGCGAACGCGTCCTCGCGGCCGAACAGGTCGGCAATCACCGAGTGGTCGATGACCAGCTCGGCGGGGGCGAGGGGGTTGACCTTGGTGGCGTCGCCGCCCAGGTCGCGGACGGCCTCGCGCATGGTGGCCAGGTCGACCACGCAGGGCACGCCGGTGAAGTCCTGCATGAGCACCCGCGCCGGGGTGAACTGGATCTCCACACTCGGGGCGGCGGTGGGGTCCCACCCGCCGAGCTGACGGATGTGGTCGGCGGTGATGTTCGCGCCGTCCTCGGTCCGCAGCAGGTTCTCCAGCAGGATCTTCAGGCTGTACGGCAGCCGAGCGTGGCCGTCCACCTTGTCGATCTTGAAAATCTCGTAGCTCGCGTCTCCGACGCGTAGCTGGGTCTTCGCACCGAAGGTGTCGAGGCTCGCCACGTCGTACTCCTTCACACCAGCGACCGTGAGTAGTCCTGAGCAGTCTGTCGCACCGGTCGGGGTGCCGCCGAGGTTAGGTGACACTTACCGCCGATTCCGCGCTCAACAAAACCGTACGTCCGTCTTGCTAGTTGTGCAACCCGGCTGCTCGACCACGACACCACCATCACCCCTAGCCTCCTAGGACGGGTACGGGGTGTGCGTCGGCCCTCGACGCCCCTGCCGCGATGGCACCGGCCGGACGAGTCACCCCGGGTAGGGTTCGAGGCCGGCCGGAGAAGGGGTCAACCGTGTTCGATGTCCAGCACTGGCTCGTGGCGTTGCCGCCGATCGCGGTCTACCTGCTGGTCGGCGGGGTGATCGGCGTGGAGAGCATGGGCGTCCCACTGCCCGGCGAGATCGTCCTGGTCAGCTCCGCACTGCTCGCCGCCACCGGAGTGGTGGAACCTGAGTGGGTGGCCACCGCCGCCGCCACCGGCGCGATCGTCGGCGATTCCATCGGGTACGCGGTCGGCCGGCGCGGCGGTCGTCCGCTGCTCACCCGGCTGGGCAGACGGTTCCCCAAGCACCTGGGCCCGGCGCAGCTCGCCCGTGCGGAGCAGAGCTTCGCGCGGCACGGCGTCTGGGCCGTGTTCTTCGGCAGGTTCGTGGCACTCCTGCGGATCCTGGCCGGGCCGCTCGCCGGAGCGCTGCACGTGCCGTACCGACGGTTCCTGGTGGCGAACGCGGCCGGCGGACTGGTCTGGGCGTTCGGCACCACGTACCTGTTGTTCACCGTGGGTCGGGCGGCCGAGCACTGGCTCAAGGACATTTCCTGGGCCGGGTTGGCCCTCGCGGTCCTGGCCGGCCTCGCCAGCACCTGGTGGCTACGCCGACGAGCCCACCGTGTCACGTCGGCCGACGACGGCTCTGGTCTGGCGGCGACCACGGCGGTTCAGCCGGCCGCTACGGCCCCCGACGACGGTCCGGTCCGGGCGGGCAACGAGCACTGATCTCTGGACATGGTGAAGGGCCGGGCCCCGTGGTGGGGTCCGGCCCTTCGGTGTTGGTGTGCTGTGGTGGTTTAGCTGGTGGCGTAGCCGCGGGTGGCGATCCAGTCGGCGAGGTGCTCGACGGTGATCTGGTAGGAGGCCTGGTTGGGGTCGGCGGAGTCGGCGATGGTGACGGTGGTGCCGTTGTCGCGGTAGCCGACGACGCTGATGTAGTGCCCACCCTCGAAGGAGTGGATACCACCGTTGGTGTCGGTGGTGGTGCCGGCGATGTTGGCGACCACGGCCCGGCCGTCGTCGACAGTCTTGACGATGTCGGCGCGCAGCGTGTCGGTCTGCTTGTCGTCGGCCTTGGGGGTGCTGATCTCGACGGAGTGGTAGGCGTCGTTCTTGCCGGTCTCCTTGTTCAGCACGGGGGTGATGTCGTTGATGGAGTTGGTGCCGGCCTCGGTGGTGCCCATCTCCTTGGCCATGGCGTCGACGCTGATGTCCTTGCCCTGTACGGACAGGGCGTTGCGGGCGGCGGCGGGGCCGCAGTAGTAGAAGTTCGGCTGGGCTTCGTAGCGCACGCCCAGCTGACGCTCACCGCTCTTACGGTCCTGCGTGTGGGTGGTGGGCTTGGCGTCGGACATCGCATAAGCCGCGGTCACCGGGCCGGCGATGGCGCCGCCGGTGAACGCGAGACCAGCGGCGGTCAGGGCGGTCTTACGAATCAGATCGGTACGCATGATGGCGTGCTCCTCTGCTTCATTCGGGGGAGAACCGCACGACACGGGGGACGGCCGTGCGGGGAAAGCTCACGTGCCCGGCGACCCTGTAGGGCCGGCATCGGAAGATGGTCTAACCAGGTGGGGCGGCAGATCATTCCGCCGAACTCCCAGCCCGAGTTGTTCGGGGATGTAACCGGCCGGGGCGGCGGATGCATTGCGCCGGGCTTCCTCGTCCGGGAGGTGTTCCGGGGGTGTAACCGGCTGGGTCGGCGGATGCATTCCGCCGGGCTTCCGGCTTCCGGTCCGGGGGTGTAACCCAGGTGGCCTGGCCGGTGTTCCCGGCGGCTGCCCCGCACCGACGACCGACAGTCGCGGTGGCGTGCCAGGTATAACGACCCCGCCCGGCCCTCGATTCCACCACCCGGGTGACCCCCACCACCTGGACAAACCCCACACACCACCCGAACGTCGCCCCCGACCCCACCCACCCCGGCCAGCAACCGCACCGCCACGCACCCGCCCCGCCACGCCACGCACCGCCCCGCACCGCCCCGCCACGCCACGCACCGCCCCGCCGACATGTCCCAGCCACCGACCCGCACCGCCTCGATCCACTCCGGGTCGCCGATATCGCGGTATCCGGGTGCCGGGGATACCCCGACATCGGCGAAACGGAGTGGATCAACCCGTACGCGCGGCAGGGTGCGTTTCGCGCGCCTCAGGGCGTCCCAGGGCGTGTGTCTTGGCACCGCCTTGATCCACCCGGGTTCGGCGATATCGCGGTATCCGCGGGCCTTGGGCTCAAGTGGTTGTTGCAACGGGGTGGATTCTCGTCAGGATGAGGGGTCATGCCGGGGCAGAGGTTGTCGTGCGCGGAGCGGGCGCAGATTGAGGTGTTGTTCGGTCAGGGACTGAACTGTCCGCAGATCGCGGTGGTGATTGGGCGGGATCGTTCGACGGTGTGGCGGGAGTTGTCGCGTAATCACTGTGGCACTGGGGGTCGGGTGCCGTCGGGGCGGCGGCATCCGCATGGTGCGGCTCCGGGGTATGTGGCGGGGGTGGGTTACCCGAAGGGGTGGGGTGGGGTGTATCGGTGGAAGTACTGTCACCGCAACGCTCAGACCAAGGCCGACGGGCGGGCGCGGCGTCCTCGTGAGGGGAAGTTGCGTCCGAGGTGGGGGCGGGCGTGGCCGTCGTTGTGGCAGACGGTCAAGGATCGCCTGAGCCAGCGGCACTCGCCGCAGCAGATCGCCCGGTCGTTGCGGCGGGAGTTTCCTGACAGGCCGGAGATGTGGGTGTCACACGAGACGATCTACCAGGCGATCTACTTTCAGGCTCGGGGTGGGATGCGCCAAGAACTCGCCCGGCAGGTCGCGTTGCGCTCGGGGCGTTCTGGTCGCCGGCCGCAGTCGCGTCAGGCCAGCGCGGCCCGAGGCCGGCCGTGGGTGCGGGACTTCCACATCTCGACTCGCCCGGCGGAGGTCGCCGACCGGGCCGTGCCGGGGCACTGGGAAGGCGACCTGGTCATCGGCGCCCGAGGCTCCAGCGCGATCATCACCCTGGTCGAACGGGCCACCCGATACGTAATGCTCGGCGCTCTGCCCGAATCGCGGGTCAGTGAACAGGTCATCGACACCCTCACCGCCCTGATGCGCCGCCTACCCGCCGAGCTACGCAAAACCCTGACCTGGGACCAGGGCATCGAAATGATCTACCACCCCATCTTCACCCTGGCCACCGACTGCAAGGTCTACTTCTGCGACCCCCACAGCCCATGGCAACGCGGCAGCAACGAGAACACCAACGGTCTCCTGCGCCAGTACTTCCCCCGCTCCAGCACCGACTTCCGCACCTGGACCCAAGACGACCTCGACGCCGTCGCCCGCGAACTCAACGGACGACCACGCCAAACCCTCGACTGGCAGAATCCCGCCGAGGTACTCCACCAACACCTGGTTGCAACCGCCACCTGAAACCGCCGGCCGGGGACACCCCGACTTCGGCGAAACGGAGTGGATCAACCCACACGCGCACCAGGATGCGGGTCGCGCGCCCCAGGGCGTTCCCGGGCGCGTGTCACGGCACCGCCTTGATCCACACGGGGTCGCCGATATCGCGGTATCCGGGTGCCGGGGATACCCCGATATCGGCGAAACGGAGTGGATCAACCCGCACGGGCGGCAGGGTGTGGTTCGTACGCTTCAGGAGCGTCACGGGGCATGCACGAAGCGTGCGCCATGTGCGCGGTTTTTGGGTTCCGATGGGATCGACGGCCCATGCCTCGACCCGACGCTGTTCGAGCACGATCGGGGGAAGACCGAGGCACTGTCCACCCAGGAGCGTCGTCTCGGGTGGTCAGGCGGGGTCGGCGGGCTTCGCGGTGTCGCTGGCCTGGGCGTGCCGTTCCAGCAGTCGCTGCCGGATCTCCTCCGGGGTGTACGCGCGTCGGCGTCGTTCGGCCCGTGCGATGACCACGCCGGAGGCTGCGACGCCGGCGAGGCCGGCCAACCCGAGAACCTTCCACCACCGCATTCGTTGCGCCATCGGCCTAGGCTAGACCCTCATGAGCATCAGCCTGGATGAGGCCGTCGAGTTGACCCGCACCGGCGACGTGTGGGTGTTCCGGGGTCGCAGCGTGCCGGACCGGGCGATCCAGTTCACGACCAACAGCCCGGTCAACCACGTTGGCATGGCGGTGGTGCTGGACGACATGCCGCCGTTGATGTGGCATGCGGAGCTGGGCAGGTCGTTGCCGGATCTGTGGTCGGGTACGCACCAGCGTGGCGTCCAGTTGCACGACCTGCGGGACGCGGTCTGCGTCTGGGCCAACAGGTACGGGCAGCGGGCCTGGCTGCGGCAGCTCGATCCGCCGGCCGACGGGGAGATGGAGCGGGCGGTGCTGCGGACGATCGCCCGGTTGGACGGCACCCCGTTCCCGTCTACCGCTCAATTGGCGTGGCGGTGGGTGCGTGGTCGGGTGCCGGCGCTGCCGCGCCCCGGCCGGCTGTCCGCCCTGGCGCGCCCGATCAGGCTGCCCGCGCTGCCGCGCCCCGGCTGGCCGGCGTTGGCGCCGCGGCCGATCCCCACCACCTCCGCCGACGCGAACGGCTCCGCGGGCGCCAGCAGGCCGGCTAGCTCCGCCGGCCCGGCAAGCCAGGCCAGCCCGGCCGGATCGGCGAGCGCCGCCAGCCATGCCAGCCCGGCCGCATCGGCTGGGGAGCGGGACCGGGCGTTGGAGACCGCGTACTGCGCCGAGGTGGTCGCGGTGACCTACGAGGCGATGGGTTTGCTGCCGGCGGGTCGGCGTCCCAACTGGTACGACCCGGGGCGGTTCTGGAGTGGGGACGACCTGGGTCTGGCCGCCGGTGCCCGGCTGGGTTCGGAGATCGAGGTGCGGGTGCCGCCTCGTTGAGGTTTGACCTGGGTGGTGACCGGCAATTGCTGTGGCCGTGAACGCCTCCACGGATCTCGACACGCTGGCCGACTTCTTCGACCGGTACGGCGTGGCGTTGACGTCCGGTGACCTGCCGGCCATCGCGGGCTGCTACGCCCTCCCGGGTCTGGTGGTGGCCGACACCTACAGTTTCTCGTTCACGTCACCGGCGGCGGTGGCGTTGTCCTTCGTCGGTGCCGCACCGGACTACCAGGACCGGGAGCTGATCGCGGCGCACGCCCGGATCGAGGATGTGCAGCCGGTGTCCGCGCTGTTGACGATGGTCGCGGTGGAGTGGGAGTTCCTGGACAGTCAGGGGCAGGCGGTGCCGGGGGAGCGGTACCGCTACCTGCTGCGGATCTCGGACGAGGGGCCGGTCATCTGCACCGTCGTCCGGACGGGCTGATCGAGCGGGACCGTCCGCCAGGTCGGGCCGTTTTCCGAATCGCGTCGGCTGGTCGGTCCGATCCGTACCCGCCCGATGTTCGGGCGGGGTGGTGCTGGCTACGCTGTCGCGTCGGTAGGGACGAGGGGAGACCTGATGGCGGTGCGGCCGGATGGTGCGGCAGGGTCGCGGGCGGCTCGGATGTTGGCGTCGGTGCCGTGGATCGTGGTGCTGCTCGGTGTGTGTGCGCTGGTGGTGCTGCTGGTGGTCGCGTTGCTGTCGTTCCGGACCAGGGAGCGGGAGTCCGTACCGCAGGGTGCTCCTCCGGTTTTCGTGCCGACCGTGCCGGCGGCCGAGTCGGCGACGGGTGGGCCGACTCCGGCCGGTGTGGAGCGACGCTCGGTGTCGCCTCGGCCGTCGCGTAGCAGCCGGACGCCGTCGCCACGGGCCACCGTGACCAGCTCTCCGACGCCGGGGCGGACGGCCGCTCCGTTGGTGTCGGCGCCGTCGGGCGGTGCCACGGTCACCGCCCGCTACCAGGTCGGCTCGAACGGCTGGGACGGGGATCCTGCGGTGTTGTCGATCGCGAACGAGACGAGCCGGTCGGTGGACTGGTCGGTGGAGTTGACGTTCGACGACGATCTCTGGGCGTTGCGCCTCAGCGACGACTCGGGGATCTCGTTGCGGGGACGCGGGAACGGCGAGTTCGTGTTGCGGGGGACCCGTTCGCTGGAGCCGGGTGCTTCACGGACGGTGCGTTTGCGGGTGGGCTGGGGTGAGTCCGCGCAACGGCCGCAGCGGTGCACCATCAACGGGGTCGACTGTCGGCTCGGTTGAGTGGACATTGAGCGGTGCCGGCGCTTTCCGGTCCGGCCGCTGATCGCTACGCTGCCCGGACGGTCCGCTGAGGGAGGTTCATGTCCGGCATGCGTCGCGCCCCGCGACTGACGCCCGGTCCGGCCGCGATCGTGTCGTCGCCGTGGGTCGTGGTGGGCGCTGGTGTGGTCGTGATGGTGGTCCTGCTCGTCATGACCCTGGGTGCGTACCGGGGGCGTAGCCCGGCGCCGGACGGGGCGTCGGCGCCGCCGGCGTTGCCGTTGCCGTCGGAGGTGACGCCGGGTCGACCGACGCCGGTGGCGTCGCCGGTCCCGGTCATGCCGGGGTTGTCCGGGCGTGCGAGCGGGTTGCCGCCGAGCGCCGTGACCGGTTCGCCGTCACCGTCGGTCGCCCCGCCGGTCAGTCCGCCCGGTCGGCCGGTGGTGACGCAGTCACCGACTCGTGCTCCGCAGGGGCCGCCGACGTTCAGCGGGCGCTACCGGGTGGTGCAGAGCTTCGACGGGGGCTTCATCGGCGAGGTGGCGATGGTCAACGTGTCCGCGCGAAGCCGTGGGTGGACGGTGCGGTTGGAGTTCTCCGGTGGGCGGTTCGTGACCGCCTGGGTCGAGGGTGTGCCACAGGGGACGATCCGGCAGTTCGACGGCGGTTTCACGTACGTCAGTGGGGTGGACGTGCGTCCCGGCGGGTCGGTGTCGTTGCGGTTCCACATGGAGCGGACGTCCAGCACACCGCGGTTGTGCACTGTCGACGGGGTGCGCTGCGGCGGCTTCTGAGTCGCCCCTTCCGCAAGGTTGCTGCTCTGTTGCGACCATGTTTGCAAGTCATTGCAGAATCTTTCGGTAAGGGTTAGCGTGCGGCCATTCCGCGACCAGAGGAAGGCGTCGATGAAACCCTCGCCGTTACCGCGCACCACCCTGGCCCTCGTCTCCCTGCTCACAGTGACGCTCGTCGGTACCTCGGTCGCCGTGCCGGCGGCCGCCGCAGCAGCCCCTCGCCCGTCCGGCGCTACCGTCGTCACCGCCGGCGGCGCCGCCCAGTGGAGCAACGAACCGACCGCCGAGGCGCTGTCGAAGGCCGGCGGCAACTCCGCGCGGGCCGAGCAGTTCTACTTCGTCCTGCCGGACCGGTTCGCCAACGGTGACCCCCGCAACGACACTGGTGGCCTCGCCGGTGACCGGCTGCGGACCGGGCTCGACCCGACCGACAAGGGCTTCTACCACGGCGGTGACCTCAAGGGCGTCATCGACAAGTTGGACTACATCCAGGGGATGGGCACCACCGCCATCTGGCTCGCCCCGATCTTCAAGAACCGGCCGGTGCAGGAGTCCGACAACGACATTTCCGCCGGTTACCACGGTTACTGGATCACCGACTTCACCGAGGTGGACCCCCACTTCGGCACGATGGCGGAGATGAAGCGGCTGGTGAAGCTCGCCCACCAGCGCGGCATCAAGGTCTACCTCGACGTGATCGTCAATCACACCGCCGACGTCATCAAGTACGCCGAGGGCTCCTACGGGTACGTGGACAAGGCGGCCTCGCCGTACACCGACGCGCAGGGGCGGGCGTTCGAGGACCGCAACTACGCCGACGGCAGCCGGGCGTTCCCGCCGGTCGACAAGGAGTCGTTCCCGTACACGCCGAAGTTCGACGAGCCGAAGGACGCCACCGTCAAGGTCCCGGCCTGGCTGAACGACGTCACCATGTACCACAACCGGGGTGACTCCACCTTCGCGGGCGAGAACAGCGAGTACGGCGACTTCTTCGGTCTCGACGACCTGTGGACCGAGCGGCCCGAGGTGGTCCAGGGGATGACGAAGGCGTACGGGGACTGGATCGGCGCCACCGGCGTCGACGGGTTCCGGCTGGACACCGTGAAGCACGTCAACATGGACTTCTGGCCGCAGTTCAGCCAGGGCATCGAACGGGCCGCCGAGAAGGCCGGCAAGAAGGACTTCTTCATGTTCGGTGAGGTGTACAGCGCCGACCCGGAGATCAGTTCCAGCTACGTCCGGCAGGGTGGCCTACCGGCGACTCTCGACTTCGCGTTCCAGGAGGCCGCGCGCGGGTACACCGCCGGTGCGGGATCGGCGAAGGCGCTCGCCGACGTGTACGCCCGCGACGACCTCTATGCCGCCCGGAACACCGACGCGGGCCGGCTGACCACGTTCCTCGGCAACCACGACATGGGCCGGATCGGGTCGTTCGTCGCCGGTGGTGGCACCGACCCGGCCAGTCACCTGCGCCGTGACCAGCTCGCGCACCAGTTGATGTTCCTGACGCGCGGCCAGCCGGTGATCTACTCCGGTGACGAGCAGGGCTTCACCGGTCCCGGCGGAGACAAGGATGCCCGGCAGGACATGTTCGCCTCGAAGGTGCCCGACTATCTCGACGACGACCTGCTCGGCACCGACCGCACCCACGCCAGCGACCAGTTCGACACCGGCCACCCGCTGTACCGGACCATCGCCGAGCTGGGTCGGCTACGCCAGGCGCACCCCGGGCTGCGCGACGGTGTGCAGGTCACCCGGTACGCCGCCGACGGTCCGGGTGTCTTCGCCGCCTCCCGGGTCGCCCCTGCGGACCGGATCGAGTACGTGGTGGCGGTGAACAACGCCGACACCGCGCAGACTGTCACGGTGGACACCTGGTCGGCCGGCGCCACCTTCACCGGCATCTACGGCGGCAGCCAGACCGCCAGCGCGGGTGCCGACGGCAGGCTGAGCCTGACCGTGCCGCCGCTGTCGGCGGTGGTGCACCGGGCCGGCACCCCCGTCGCGCGTCCCGCGGCCGCGCCGCGCATCACCCTCACCATGCCGGACGCTCCGGTCGCCACCCGGGCCGCCGTCACCGCCCAGGTGACCGGTGACCCCCTCTCGACCGTCACCGTCGCCGCCCGGGTCGCGGGCGGCCGGTGGACGTTGCTGGGCAGCGCCGACCGCGCGCCGTACACGGTGCAGCACGACCTGACCGGCCTGGCCGGTGGCACCCGGGTCGAGTACAAGGCGGTGGTCCGCGACGGCCGGGGTCGCACCGCGACCGCCCGGTCCGCCGCCACCGTGGGCACGCCGCCGCAGGGCGGGTCCCGGGAGTGGGCGGTGGTGCACTACCAGCGCCCCGCCGGTGGGTACGACGACTGGGGGTTGTACGCCTGGGGTGACATCGACCCGGCGTACGTCACGGAGTGGCCCAAGGGGCAGCCGTTCGCCGGAGAGGACTCCTACGGCCGGTTCGCCTGGGTGAAGCTCAAGCCGGGCGCGAAGTCCGTCGGGTTCGTGGTGGTCGACAAGGACGGCGACAAGGACGTCGCCCAGGACCGCACCATCGACGTCACCGCCACCGGGGAGGTGTGGCTCAAGCAGGGCGACCCGGTGGTCTACCCCACTCGGCAGGCGGCCACCGGTGAACCGGACCCGCCGGTCGAGGCGGACACCGCGCTGATCCACTACCGGAGGGCCGACGGCGACTACGACGGCTGGGGTCTGCACGTGTGGGACGGCGCGGCCGACCCGACCGAGTGGTCCGCGCCGCTGAAGCCCACAAGGACCGACGCGTTCGGGGCGGTGTTCCGGGTGCCTCTGGCGGCCGGCGCGACCGGGCTGAACTACATCATCCACCGGGGCGACACCAAGGACCTGCCCGACGACCAGCGGCTCGACTTCGGCAGCGTCGGCCGGGAGGTGTGGCTGCTCGCCGCCACACCTGGCCGGTTGCTGCCGTCGACGGCGACCACCGCCGGCGGGGACACCGACATCACCAAGCAGAAGGCGCACTGGATCGACAGGTCCACAGTGGTGTGGCAGACCCCGCCGACCGACGGCAGGACGTACGCGCTGGTCGTCGCCCCGGAGGGCGGCGTCGGTGTGGCCGACGGGGAGCTGACCGGGGCGTACACCAGCCTGCCGTTGCGGGCGCAGCGCAACGGGCTCACCGAGGCCCAGCGCACGGCGTTTCCGCACCTGTGGTCGTACCGCAGCTTCACGCTGGACCGGCGCGACCTGGCCAAGGTCCCGGCGGCGCTGCGGGGGCAGGTGCTGGTGACCGAGCGCGACGCGTCGGGCGCCCTGCTCGCGGCGACCGGTGTGCAGCTCCCCGGCGTGCTCGACGACGTGTACTCCCGTGCCACCGACGCCACCCTCGGGCCGACCTTCGCCGGACGGACGCCGAGCCTCGCGGTGTGGGCGCCGACCGCGCGGACGGTGACGGTGCAGTTGTTCGACTCGCCCACCGCCACGCCGAAGTCCGTGCCGATGCGCCGCGACGACCGCACCGGCGTCTGGTCGGTGCGCGGCGACCGCAGCTGGACCGGGAAGTACTACCGGTACCAGGTGCGGGCGTGGCAGCCGGCGGCGCAGAAGATGGTCACCGCGTCGGTGACCGACCCGTACTCGGTGGCCCTGGCCGCGGACTCCACGCACAGCCTGCTGGTCGACCTGACCGACCCGGCGCTGGCCCCGGCGGGCTGGCGGACGCTGCGCAAACCCTCGCCGGTGCCGCCGGCGAAGGCGCAGGTCTCCGAACTGTCGGTGCGCGACTTCTCCATCGCCGACGAGACCGTGCCGGCCGAGCGGCGGGGGACGTTCCTCGCCTTCACCGACCCGAAAACCGCCGGGATGACGCACCTGAAGGCGCTCGGCGACGCCGGCGTCACCCACCTGCACCTGCTGCCGGCGTTCGACTTCGCGACGATCCCCGAGAAGCGGGCCGACCAGCGTCAGCCGAACTGCGACCTGGCGGCGCTCCCGCCGGACTCCGCCGAACAGCAGAAGTGCGTGGCGGCGGTCGCGGAGACCGACGGCTACAACTGGGGGTACGACCCGCTGCACTACACGGTGCCCGAGGGCGGCTACGCCGTCGACCCGGCCGGCGCGGCGCGGACCACCGAGTTCCGGCGGATGGTCGCCGGGGTCAACGACGCCGGTCTGCGGGTGGTCATGGACGTGGTCTACAACCACACGGCGGCGGCCGGCACCGACGCGAAGTCGGTGCTCGACCAGATCGTGCCCGGCTACTACCACCGGCTGTTGGACGACGGTACGGTGGCCAACTCCACCTGCTGCGCCAACACCGCCCCTGAGCACGCCATGATGGGCAAACTCGTCGTCGACTCGCTCGTCACCTGGGCCAAGCAGTACAAGGTGGACGGTTTCCGCTTCGACCTGATGGGTCACCACCCGAAGGCGAACATCCTGGCCGTACGCCGGGCCCTGGACCGGCTGACCGTCGCCCGCGACGGTGTCGACGGCAGGTCGATCCTGCTGTACGGGGAGGGCTGGAACTTCGGCGAGGTCGCGGGCGACGCCCGTTTCGTCCAGGCCACCCAGGCCAACATGGCCGGCACCGGCGTCGGCACCTTCAACGACCGGCTCCGCGACGCGGTGCGCGGCGGCGGACCGTTCGACAGCAACCCCCGCGCGCAGGGCTTCGCGTCCGGGCTCTACACCGACCCCAACGGCGACGAGGTCAACGGGTCACCGGCCGAGCAGAAGGCGGATCTGCTGCGCGCCCACGACCTGATCAAGGTGGGGCTGACCGGCAACCTGCGCGACTACCGCTTCACCGACACCGCCGGACGTCAGGTCACCGGGGCGCAGGTGGACTACAACGGCTCCCCGGCCGGCTACACCGCCGCGCCGGGGGAGGCCGTCACCTACGTCGACGCGCACGACAACGAGATCCTGTACGACGCCCTGGCGTACAAACTGCCGCAGGCCACCTCGGCGACCGACCGGTCCCGGATGCAGGTGCTGGCACTCGGCACCGTGGTGCTGGGCCAGGGCACCGGGTTCGTCACCGCCGGCACCGAACGGCTGCGGTCGAAGTCGCTGGACCGCAACTCGTACAACTCCGGTGACTGGTTCAACCAGATCCGGTGGGGCTGCGAACGGGGCAACGGGTTCGGCGCCGGCCTGCCGCCCGCGCCCGACAACGAGGACAAGTGGCCGTACGCGAAGCCGTTGCTCGCGGACCCGGCGCTGGTGCCCGACTGCGCGGCGATCAACACCACCGACGCCCGGTACGCCGAGCTGCTGCGCATCCGGGCGTCGTCGCCGGTGTTCGGGCTGGCCACCGCCGAGCAGGTGCAGCGGCGGGTGGCGTTCCCGCTGTCCGGGGCGCAGGAGACGCCGGGAGTGCTGACGATGACGCTGGACGCCCGCGGGCTGGGTGGGCAGTGGACGTCGGTGACCGTCGTCTTCAACGCCACCCCGAAGACGACCACGCAGACGGTGACCGGTCTGCGTGGGGCGGACGTGGCGTTGCACCCGGTGCTGGTCGACTCGGCCGACCCGGTGCTGCGTACCGCCTCGTTCGACCGGGCCGCCGGGACGTTCACCGTGCCGGCGCGCAGCGTGGCGGTCTTCGTCCAGAGGTGACGCGAACCGGCCCCCTTCCGCTGCTGCGGAAGGGGGCCGGTCTGTGTGCTGTTGTCACCCGAGGGTGATCAGGCGAAGCAGTTCTCGATGGTTCCGCCCGGGATGGCCAGGCAGTTCGTCGGGCGGTTCGCGGTGATCGCGGACTTGTCGTCCACGCTCACCTCCCCGAAAAAGCTGAACACACCGCCCGGAGCGAAGGTGGAGAAGTTGTGGGCGACCTTCGTCTTCGACAGGTTGACCTCGCCGAAGATGTTGAAGATGCCGCCGCCGACCCCGATCGGGCCGATGGCCCGGTTGCCGACGACCTCGCTGTCCCGCAGCGTGGTGACGCTGAAGGCGTTGAAGAGCCCGCCGCCGAAGAAGCCGGCGGTGTTGTCCTTGATGCTGCTCTTCTCGAACGTGGCCACGCTGTCGAAGGCGATGGCCACACCGCCACCGACACCGGCGGTGCTGTTCTTCTCCACGGTGACGTGGTGCAGGTTCAGCTGGCTGTCCGCAGCGGCGATACCACCACCGGCGAGGACCGCGGTGTTCGAGGCGAACTTGGTCTCGTACGCCGTGGTGTTGCCCTCGATGTCGAGGTAGCCACCGCCGAAGCCCAGCGTCTCGTTGTCGGTGATCTCGGCCTTCTTGAGCTCGACGGTTCCGCCGTCGACGTCGTCGGTGAAGATCTCCGCGGCGCCGTTGGAGATACCGCCACCACCGATGATGGCCGTGTTGTCGGTGATCTTCGACTCCTCGACCTTGAGCAGGCCGGCGTTGAAGACACCACCGCCGAAGAAGAAGGCGGTGTTACGGGTCACGGTGCTGTGCCAGATCTTCGTGGTGCCGAAGTTGGCCACACCACCACCGTTGCCGCCCGACTGGTTCAGGACGACCTCGGACTCCAGGATCTCGGCGGTGCCACCCGGCTGGACCAGGATGCCGGCACCGTCAGTCGCCTCCGGCTGCTCGACGAGCGGCGTGACGACGCCACCCTTGGCAGCCGGCGCGGCCTTGGCCGTGACCTTCGGCGCGGCCTTGAGGCCGGCCTTCGGGTTGGCCTGCCGGGCGGTGAGCGCTTCGTTCAGCGGCGTGCCCGCCTTCACCTGGGCTGCGATCGCCTCGGAATCCGAGTACGACGCCCAGACCTCGGCCGGCTGAACACTGTTGAACAGCTCGAGGGTCTGGCCGCCCTTGATGGTCAGGCCCTTGATGGTGAGGTGCCCACCACTGCCGACGTTGAGGATCCGGAAGTAGTCCGCCGTGGCGTCCCGGGCGATCGTGGTGTGCTCGCCCTTGAGCGTGATCCGCTCGGTGATCACCGGCAGGCCGTTGCCCTGGTAGTCGTTGCGGGTCAGGTTGTAGGTGCAGCCCTTGGCCAGTTCCAGCACACCGCCGTGCTTGCTGTTGGCGAAAATGATCGCCTGGATCAGCTTGTCGGTGTCGCAGGGCACCTCCTTCCCGCGCTCGTGGTCCTTGTCCCGGTCCTTGTCCTTGTCGCGGTCCTTGTTCTTGTCCCAGTCGCGCGACTCGTCACCCCGCTGGTCACCGTCCTTGCTGACCTGCGCGGTGTTCCAGTTCAGGCCGACCGCTCCGGCGCTGCCCGCGACGCCCACCGCCGCGAGACTGATCACGCCCGTCAAACCGGCCACGCCACTGGCGAGCCAGAGCTTGCGGCGGCGCTTGGCCGTCGCCCGCCCGGAGGCTTCGTTGTTCGTTAGGTAGTTGGACATCGGAGCTCTCTGCCCTCTCCTCGTACCAGACAGGGTCGCCGCCGTCAGACGGGCGTCCCCTGCTACAAATCGGTTGTAGCTCCCAAAACCACCGTATGAGAAGGATCCTCGCCTCGCGGGCTTATCCGAGAGAACCCCACATTAGGTTCATGTCCGGCCCGGACCGGCCGGGAGACCCCGGTTGGGGACGCGCCCCCCGGGGGGTCACTGAGCTGCCCAAATGGGTACGCCCCTCCGTGCCGAAGACCGGCTCGGAGGGGCGCGCCCTCTATGTGGATCAGCCATCCGTCCCGGGTCAGAAGCAGCCGGGCACGTTCAGGCAGTTGGTGGGGCGGTTGGCGGACACCGCGGACTCGTCGTCCAGCCGGACGAAGCTGCCGAGGCCGTTGGAGATCCCGCCGGGCGGAAGGGTGGCGAAGTTGTGCGTCACCTTCGTCCGACGGAGCGTGATCTCCCCGCCATCCGTGTTGTAGATACCGCCGCCGCTGGCCAGCGGGCCGATGGCCCGGTTGCCGGTCACGTCGCTGTCGCGCAGCGTCGTGACGCTGTCCTCGTTGTAGAGGCCGGCGCCGAAGAACCCTGCGGTGTTGTCCTTGATGGCGGTGTCCTCGATCGTCGCGACACTGTCGAAGGCAACCGCCACACCGCCACCCACGCCGGCGGTGCTGTTCTTGACCACCGTCGCGTGCTTGAGCGTGAGCTGGCTGTCGGCCACCGCGACGCCGCCACCGGCCAGCACCGCCGTGTTGTCACTGACCTTCGTCTCGTGCAGGGTCGTCGTGCCCTCGACATCCAGGACGCCGCCGCCGAAGCCGAGCGTCTCGTTGTCGGTGACCTCGCTCTTGTAGACCCAGACCGAGCCGCCGTCGACATCGTCGGTGAAGATCCGGGCAGCGCCGTTGGAGATGCCACCGCCGCCGACGATGCCGGTGTTGTCCTTCACCTTCGACTCGTCCACCTGGAGCACGCCGGCGTTGAAGATGCCACCGCCGAAGAAGAACGCGGTGTTGTGGGCCACCGTCGTCTTGCTGAGCCTGGTGCTGCCGAAGTTGGCCAGCCCGCCGCCGTTGCCACCGGACTGGTTGTAGAGCAACTCGCTGTCCAGGATCTCCGCGCGACCACCGGGCTGCACCAGCACCCCGGCGCCGTCGGTGAACCCGGGCTCCTCGACCAACGGCGTCACCGCCGGTGCGGCTACCGGAGCTGCCGTGGTCGCCGCTGCGGTCCTGGCGGCTGCCGCCTCGGCCTTGGTCGCCGGTGCCGGCTTGGCCGCCTTGGTCGCTGCCTTGGCTGCCGTTGCCGCCTTGGTTGCTGCCGCTGGCGTCGCTTGCGGCTTGACCGGTTTGGCTGCCGCCTTGGTCTCTGCCGCCGGCTTGGCTGCTGGGGCCGCCTTGGCTGCTGCTGCCGGCTTGGCCGCCGGGGCTGCCTTGGCTGCTGCTGCCGGCTTGGCCGCCGCGGCTGCCGCTGGCTTGGCTGCCGGCTTGGCCGCCGCGGCTGCTGCCGGCTTGGCTGCCGGCTTGGCCGCCGCGGCTGCCGCTGGCTTGGCTGCCCCGCCGGCGGCCGCCGACGACCGGATCAGGGCGGAGTACGGCGCCCAGACCGTCGTCGGGTCGGCGGTGACCACGGCCTGGAGGGTCTGCCCACCCCTGATGCTCAATCCCTTGAGGGTGAGGTGACCGCCAGCGCCGACATTGAGAATGCGGAAGTAGTCGGCGGTGGCCTCACGCCCGATGGTGGTGTGCTCGCCCTTGAGAGTGATGGGCTGGGTGATCACCGGCAGGCCATTGCCGTCCTGGTTGCGGGTCAGGGTGTAGGTGCAACCCTTCGCCAACTCCAGCACGCCGCCGTCGTCGTTGTTCGCGAATGTGATGGCCTGGATCAACTTGTCGCTGTCGCACGGCACCTGCCTGGTGCGGTCCTTCTCGTCGCGCTTGTCGTTCCCGCCGGACCGGTCGTCGAAGCCGCTCCAGTCGTCGCCGCTCCACTCGTCGTCCCGACCGGCGCTCTTCGAGCTGCCCTCGTCCGCGCCTCCGGCGTCACTGACGTTCTGCCGGTTGGTCGACGGCTGAGCGTCCGAGACCTGGTCGGATTTGGGCTTGTCGTCGCGGGCGGCCACGCCGCCGAGGGCCGCCAGACCGACCACACCGGTCAGCCCGGCTACGCCCGCGACCCACAGCGCCCGCCTTCGTCGTGTCGGCGGAGCTGTCGAGGCCCCGCCGTCGGTACTCGTTACGTCGTTGGACATCAGAGCCTTCCGCCCTTTCCTGCTACCAGACGGGGTCGCACCGCCTGGGGCGCCACGACCAGCTACAAATGGGTTGTAGCCTCTGATCCCCACCGTATGAGAACCATCTTCGCGATGCGGACGTATCCGAGATAACCCCGCATTCGGCTCAGGTCGGTTGACGTCGGGCAACCGGTTCGGGGTGGTGGAAAGGGGGCGTGAGCAGCGCAAACGCCGACGGAAAGCGCAGCCTGACCCACGGGCTGCGGCGTGATCCACTCCATATCGCCGATATCGCGCTGTCCCCGCAGCCGGATACCGCCACTTCGGCGATATGGAGTGGATCACGCGCCGGGCCTGGCACGGCGATGACGGCGGGGTGCGGCGGGGCTGGAGACGGGTCGGGCCGCGACGGTCAGTCGTCGCGGCCCGGGGTGAGGTGCTGGTGGCGCGGTCAGCCGGGCAGGCGGGGGCCGGCCTCGCGCTGCTCGGCCAGCCAGGTCTCCACCTCGTCGGAGGTGCGCGGCAACCCGGCCGACAGGTTCGTCGCACCGGTCGCGGTGACCAGCACGTCGTCCTCGATCCGGATGCCGACGCCGCGCAGCTCGGCGGGGACCAGCTCGTCCTCGGGCTGGAAGTACAACCCGGGCTCGACGGTGAGCACATAGCCCTCGCCCAGAGCGCCGTCGCGGTACGTCTCCTTGCGGGCGTTCGAGCAGTCGTGCACGTCGATGCCGAGCATGTGACCGAAGCCGTGCAGCGTCCACCGCCGGTAGACCGTCGACTTCTCGTCCATCGCCTCGTCGACGCTCACCGGCAGCAGGCCCAGGTCGGACAGGCCTTCGGCGAGGACCCGCATGCAGGTCAGGTGGACGTCCTTGAACTTCACACCGGGGCGGATGGCCTCGATGCCGGCCTGCTGCGAGGCGTACACGATGTCGTAGACCTGGCGTTGCAGGGCGGTGAACCGACCGTTCACCGGGAGCACCCGGGTGACGTCGGCGGTGTAGAGGTTGCGGCCCTCGACGCCCATGTCCATCAGCAGCAGGTCACCCGGTCGGGTGGCGCCGTGGTTGTGCACCCAGTGCAGGATCGTGGCGTGTTCGCCGGCGCCGACGATCGAGCTGTACCCGACGTCGTTGCCGTCGTGACGGGCCCGCAGCGCGAAGACACCTTCCAGGAGCCGCTCGGAGACGGCGCGGTCCGCCGGGAGGATCCGGGCCACGTCCTCGAAGCCGCGGACGGTGGCGTCGATCGCGTCCTGGAGCTGGCCGATCTCCCACTCGTCCTTGACCAGCTTCATCTCCGAGATGGCGATCGCCAGCTCCCGGTCGCGGGCGGGCTGCCCGTCGGCGCGGACGCCGTCGTAGGGGCGCACGGCCGCGTCCACCTGGGCGTCGAAACCGCGCAGCACCCGGGTACGCCCCGGTGCCAGGTCGGCGAGCGTCGCCTCCAGGCCGGTCAGGTCGGCGGTGGGCAGGCCCAGCTCGGTCGACTTCTCGGTGAGCGTGTGCCGCCGGCCCACCCACAGCTCGCCGTTGCGGCTGCGGAAGAACTCGTCGGTCTCCCGGGAGGACCGGGGCCGCATGTACAGCATCGCGTCGTGCCCTGAGCCGTTCGGGCGCAGCACGAGCACGCTGTCCGCGTCGTGGTCGCCCGTCAGGTAGGCGAAGTCGCTGCCGGGCCGGAACGGGTAGTCGGTGTCGTTGGCCCGGACCTTCTCGGTGCCGGTGGGGATCACCAGCGTCTCGCCGGGGAAGGCAGCCGAGAGGGCCGCCCGCCGCTTGGCGTAGTTGGGGGTCTCCGGGCGGGGCGTCACGGGGAGCGCGGTGTCGCGCCAGCCCTGCCGCATGAAGGACAGGAAGGCCTCCGGGAAGTCCGGATCGTGCGATTCCGTACCGTCCGTCGGCGTACCGTCGGTGCGTCCCTCGGTCATTGCGCCGCTCCCTCCGCTTCGTTGCTGGTCCCGACGGTACCGCGCGTCCGGTTCGCGGTGACGCCCGCCGGGAGTCGGGTGGATCGACGGACGGCTGCAAGGGCCGACAGCGCGCGTGGAAAGATGGCCACCATGTGCGGACTTCTGGCCTTCTTCAGCGCGAACGGCAACGCCGCGGCGCATCGCGACCACATCGCCGGAGCGTTGGAATGCCTGCACCACCGCGGCCCCGACGAGACCGGGGTCGAGGTGGTCGGCGACGCTTCCGGCCGGTACGCGGACGGCGTGTTCGCCCACAAGCGGCTGGCCATCATCGACGTCGCGTCGAGCCACGAGCCGCTGCCCTACGCGAACGGTCGTTACCTGCTCACCTTCAACGGTGAGATCTACAACTACATCGAGTTGCGCGAGGAGTTGATCAGGAACTTCGGCGCGCAGTTCGCCACCGCCGGCGACGGTGAGGTGATCGTGGCGGGCTACCACTTCTGGGGCGAGCAGGTGCTCACCCGGCTGCGGGGCATGTTCGCCTTCGTCATCTGGGACCGGCAGGAGCGGCGCGCCTTCGGTGCCCGCGACTACTTCGGCATCAAGCCGATGCACTACCTGGAGACCGCCGACGGTCTCTACCTGGCGTCGGAGAAGAAGGCGTTGCTGCCGTTCGCGCACAGCAACTACCAGGGCGACGCCGGTGTCGACACGGCAAACCTGAGCCACTACCTGACCCTGCAGTACGTCCCCGAGCCGGGCACGCTGCACAAGGGCATCAGCCGGATCGGGTCGGGGGAGTACCTGAACTGGACCCCGGGCGGGCGGATCGACGTACGCCGGTGGTACCGGCCGGTGTTCCGGCCCGCGCCGGTCGACGACGAGCAGAAGCTGTACCACGAGATCCGGGAGACGCTGCGGGAGAGCGTGCGCATGCACATGCGCTCCGACGTGCCGGTCGGCTCGTTCCTGTCCAGCGGCATCGACTCCACGGCGGTGGTCGCGCTGGCCCGCGAGTTCAACCCGAACATCCTCACCTTCACCGTCGGCTACGACGTGCCGGGCTACTCGGAGATCGACGTCGCCCAGGAGTCGGCGCGGCACCTGGACGTCACCACGATCCCCACCAAGATCGGTCCGCAGGACATGATCGACGCGCTGCCGAAGATCGTCTGGCACCTGGACGACCCGGTGGCCGACCCCGCGCTGGTGCCGCTGTACTTCGTGGCGAAGAAGGCCGCCGAGCACGTCACTGTGGTGCTGTCCGGCGAGGGTGCGGACGAGTTCTTCGGCGGCTACACGATCTACCGGGAGCCGCTGTCGTTGGGCACCGTCAACGGTCTGCCCGGTGGGGTGCAGAAGGGCCTGCGCGCGGTCTCCAAGGCGATCCCGCAGGGGGTCAAGGGCAAGAGCTTCCTGGAGCGCGGCACGACTCCGATCGAGGAGCGCTACTACGGCAACGCGCGGATGTTCACCGAGGAGGAGAAGCAGCACCTGATGCGGCGCTACGACCCCTCGGTGCGCTACACGGACGTCACCGCCCCGATCTACGCCGAGTGCACCGAGCTGGACGACGTCACCAAGATGCAGTACGTCGACCTCTACACCTGGCTGCGCGGCGACATCCTGGTCAAGGCGGACCGGATCTCGATGTCGCACTCGCTGGAGGTGCGGGTGCCGTTCCTCGACCGTGAGGTGTTCGACGTCGCGGCGAAGATCCCGGTGGACCTGAAGCTGCCGCCGCGGTCCGACGCCACCAAGTACGCGATGCGTCAGGCGTTGCAGGGTGTCGTGCCGCCGGCCATCGTCAACCGCAAGAAGCTGGGCTTCCCGACCCCCACCCGGGTCTGGCTGCGCGGCGAGATGTACGAGTGGGCCCGGCACGTGCTGAGCACCTCGGGTGCGGGTGACCTGCTCGACCTGTCGTACGCGCTGCGGCTGCTCGACGAGCACAAGCGGGAGGAGGCCGACCACTCCCGCAAGGTGTGGACGGTGTTGATCTTCTGCATCTGGCACGCGATCTTCGTGTCGAAGACGCTCGACCCGGGCATCCAGCGCAACCAGTCGGCCCTGCTGACGAAGCCGGTCGTGGGTTCCATGGTCCGCTGACCCACGTTCCACCCCGTCGATCAAGAGGTTTGCGTCACCGGAATGGCTCCGGATGACGCAAACCTCTTGATCAACTATTTACGGCAAAGGGCTCAGCGGGCGGCGCAGGTCACCGCGGGGACGCCGTTGGTTCCTGTGGAGCTGCCCAGGAAGCCGAACGTCGCGGTCCCCGACGGTGCGACAGTGCCGTTGTAGTTGACGTTCGTCGCTGTCACCGACGATCCGGACGACGTCTGGGTGGCACCCCAGATCTGGCTGATCGACTGCCCGTTGGGCCAGGTCCAGCTGGCGGTCCAGCCGGACAACGCCGAACTGCTGTTGTTCGTGATCGTGACCTCGCCCTGGAAGCCACCCTGCCAGGAACTGGTCACCTTGTAGCTGGCCGTGCAGGCGCCACCGGCCGGCGGCGGGGTGGTCGTCGGCGGCGGGTCGGTCGGCCCGGGCGTCGGCGTGGTCGGGGTCGGCGACGTCGTGCCGCCCCGGATGCCGGTCACCTGTCCGTTGCCACCGTCGAAGACCACGTCGGAGCAGCCGAAGAAGTTCTCCTGCGAGTCCGACCGCACCCAGCGCGAGTAGATGATGTGCTGGCCGCTCTTGCCCGACGGCAGGTTGCCACTGAAGTAGTAGTGACCGTCGTTGGTGCCGACGGCGCCGCGCTGCGGCGGGTTGGTCACCGTCAGGAACGGCTGCTCCTCCAGGTCACTCCAGGCCAGCGCCCGGGTCGGGCTCCAGCTGTTCTTGGTGATGTAGAAGTAGAACGTGCCCGGGTGGTGTGCCCAGTTGCTGTACTTGAAGTCCAGCCGCGCGCCGGCGGTCAGGTGGGTCAGCGGCCAGTCGGTACGCGGCAGGTCGTACCCGCGGAAGCCGGTGGCACCACCACTGCACAGCTGGCCGTCCGGGATGAAGCCGGTGGTCCGGCCCCCGGCGTCGGAGCGGAGCACGCTGAACCAGTTGTAGAGCGAGTTCGCGCCACTCGTCGCGACGGCGGCGGAGCACGCGGGGTTGGTCGGCCGGATCTCACCGGTCTGGCTGAGGCCGTCCTGCCAGCACAGGTAGGTGCGGCTGCCGGGCGTCATCGCCGCACCGTGCGCCTCGGCGGGCTGCGGATTGGACGCCAGGGCGACGCCGCCCAGTGCGAGTGTCACGGACGCGATGAGCAACGCGGCCGTACGGGAACGGTTCACAGGTTCTCCTGACTCGCGAGGCGCGCCGCCCGCGCCGCCCCGCTGACATCGGGTGGGATGTGGCATGGTCGCCCGCCTCGGTGAGCGGTGCGACGATCACGGCGACGTGCCCGGCGGAGAATCAGCCGGTGGACACGCGCCATCGTCGGTCCAGCCCTGGACCGGTGCCCTCGCGTCGAACGAACCCGGCAACCGGCGGCACGGCAGCCCTCGCACCGCCCGGTACGCGTCATCCCACCATGCCGCGCGGCTCCAACGCAATAGCCGATCCTCGATGCGTCAATTGCCCCGTCGGCCGCCGGTGAACGCCCTATCCTGCCTAGAGCGAGGCAAAGTGAGAGGTGGCGGGCGGTGCCGGACGTGTTCGACGAGGCACACCGCCGTTGCCGCGCTGGCGAGCCGGTCGCCCTCGCCACCGTCGTGGCCACCTGGCGCTCCGCGCCGCAGCCGCCCGGCGCGACCATGCTCGTCGCTGCCGACGGCACTGTCACCGGCAGTGTCTCCGGCGGCTGCGTCGAGGCGGACCTCTACGAACGGGCCCGCCGCGTGCTGGACACCGGCACACCCGAGCTGACCAGGTACGGAATCAGCGACGACGACGCGTACGCCGTGGGCCTGACCTGTGGCGGTGTCCTCGACGTGTTCGTGGAGCGCGTCGACGCCGACGCCCTGGCCGGGCTGGACGCGATCGCCGCCGCCCGCCGAGACGGCCGACCGGCGGCGGTGGTCACCTGCGTGGCGGCGGACGCCGGTGACCCGCCGGGAGCGGTGCCGGCCGACCCGGCCGGGCGGCTGGGTCGCCGGCTCGTGCTGACCGGCCGGCAGCCGACCGGCTCCCTCGGCGACGACCGACTCGACGCCGCCGCCAGCGCCGACGCCCTCGGGCTGCTCGCCGCCGGACACAGTGGAATGCTCCGGTACGGGTACCACGGGCAGCGCCGCGGCAGCGGCGTCAGCCTCTTCGTGACGGCGTACGCCACACCGCCCCGGATGATCGTCTTCGGGGCCATCGACTTCGCCGCCGCCGTGGCCCGGATCGGCGCGTTCCTCGGCTACCGGGTCACCGTCTGCGACGCCCGGCCGGTCTTCACCACCGCGCGACGTTTCCCCGAGGCGGACGAGGTGGTGGTGCAGTGGCCGCACCGCTACCTGCGGACGGAGGTGGACGCCGGTCGGGTCGACGAGCGGACGGTGGTGTGCGTCCTCACCCACGACCCGAGGTTCGACGTGCCGTTGCTGGAGGTGGCGCTGCGCCACCCGCTGGCGTACGTCGGCGCGATGGGCTCGCGACGCACCCACGACGAACGGCTCAAGCTGCTGCGCGAGGCGGGGGTCAGCGCGGCGCAACTGGCCCGGCTCGCCTCCCCGATCGGGCTGGACCTCGGTGGGCGTACCCCTGAGGAGACCGCGGTGAGTGTGGCCGCGCAGATCGTCGCGGCCCGCTGGGGCGGCACCGGCCGCCCCCTCACCGCGCTCGACGGGCCGATCCACCAGCCGGGGTAGCGGTTACGGCGGCTTCGGTGCTCGCCGGACGGCCGGCTGTGCCAGCCTGGTGCCACGGCGATCGGTTCGGCGTACGCGGGTCGGTGGCGGGTGGCGAGGACGAGAGGACCGGCATGGGATACGCGGTGGTGCTCGGCGAGGCGCTGGTCGACCTGCTCGACGCTGAGCGCGACGGTGAGCGGGTCTACCGGCAGGCGATCGGCGGTGGGCCGCTCAACGTGGCCGTCGGTGTGGCGCGCCTCGGCGGCGCGGCGCAGTTCGTCGGATCGCTCGGCGACGATGTGCTGGGTGGTCGGATCCGCGCCTTCCTGAGCGCTGTCGACGTCGGGGTGGCCGGTGCGGTCACGGTGCCGGCGCCGACCACGCTCGCGGTGGTCACGTACGCCGGACCGGAACCGGACTTCCGTTTCTACGGCGAGCCGGCCTCCTACGGGCTGCTCGGCCCCGACGACCTGGATCTCGCGCTCATGGAGGGCGCGGACGTGCTCTACTGCGGCTCGATCGTGCTCCTGCAACCTGGTGGGCTCGCCGCCGCCCGACGCGCCTGGTCGCTCGCCACCGGTCTGCGGGTCTTCGACCCGAACGTGCGTCCTCGGTTGTTGGACGGGCCGACCGCGCTGGAAGGGCTGCGCGAGGTGGTGGCCGAGTTCGCCGCCGGCGCGCACCTGGTCAAGCTGAGCGCCGCCGACGCCAGACTGCTCTACCCGGGTGAACCGGTCGAGGGGGTCGCGGCGTACCTGCGCGAGCTTGGTGCCTCCACGGTGGTGGTGACGCTCGGCGCCGCCGGTGCGGTGCTGGCCGCCGCCGACGCCGACCCGGTCCGGGTGCCGGCCCCGAAGGTCGACGCGATCGACGCCACCGGCGCCGGTGACTCGGTGATGGCCGCGCTGATCGCCGACCTGCTCGTCGGCGGGGAGCCGGTCACCCCGGACGGGTGGGTCGAGCGGGTCGGGTTCGCGCTGCGGGTCGCCGGCCTGGTCTGTGAGTCACCGGGTGGCGCCACCGCCATGCCCACGCGCGCCGACGTGGAGCGCCGCTTCCCGGCCTAGCCCTCGCCGTCGAGTTCCAGGTAGCCGCGCCGGGCAGCGATCAGGGCGGCGCGCGCACCGAAGGGCGCCTCGGCGGCCACCCGCTCCGGCGGCGCGCTGCCGGTGTGCGCGGCCCGGATCAGCCAGGCCAACCTGGCCAGCTCGGCGTGCTGGGCGCGGACGAAGTCGACGTCCACCGGGTCGCCGTGACCCGGCACCACCACCGTGCGCGCGGTGGTCAGCCGCAACAGGTCCGCGACCGCGTCCGGCCACCGCAGGGGGTACGAGTCCTCGAAGGCGGGCGGGCCGCTCTGCTCCACGAGGTCACCGGCCACCAGCACGTCGGCGTCCGGCACGTGCACCACCAGGTCGGCCTCGGTGTGCCCCCGGCCCGGGTGCCGCAGCAGCACCCGCCGGCCGCCCAGGTCGAGCGTCGTCTCGGTCTGCACGGCGTGCGTCGGGGCGAGCAGCGCGGTGTCGGCCAGCTCGGCGGCGAGCGTCGGGTGCTCCGTCCGCACCTCCTCGTACGCCTCCCGGCGCAGCCGCTCCGGCTCGTCGCGCAGGGCCGCGACGGCCAGCTCGTGCGCGTACACCGGGCGGGGTGGCTCGCCGGCCAGGACGGCGTTGCCGAAGCAGTGGTCGTAGTGGTGGTGGGTGTTGACGAGCGTCAACGGCCGGTCGGTGACCGCCCGGACGGCGGCGGCCAGGTCGGTGGCCTGCGCGGCCGACGAGAGAGTGTCCACCAGCAGGGCCTCGTCGTCGCCCACGACCAGTGTGACGTTGACCCGCAGCATCGGCTCGCGTCTCACGTGCACCCGGTCGGCGACCTCGACGAAACCGGAGGTCACGACACCCGCCCGGCGCGTTCGACGAAACGGTGCCGATCCACCATGATCCGGTCGACCCGGCCCCGGGCCACCGTCTGGTCCCCGTCGCTGACCGTGACCTCGAACGACAGCCGGCGACCGTCGACCGTCGCCAGCAGGGCCTGCGCCCGGACCGTCCGGCCGACCGCTGTCGGTGCCAGGTGCTCCAACTCGACCCGGGTGCCCACCGTCGTCGACCCGGGCGGCATCCCAGTCGCCGTCGCCGCGACGGTCGCCGCCTCGGCGAGCGCGAGGACCCGGGGAGTACCCAGCACCGGTACGTCCCCCGAACCCACCGCCTGGGCGGTGTCCGCGTCGGTGACTGTCAACTCGACCTGGGCGGTCAGACCCGGCGCGAAGGCCGGCTCGGGCTGCTCCTGCATGGTCGTCAGCCTAGGTGCTCACCGAGCCCGTCGAGCACGCGCCCGGTGATCCCGACACCCACCGTCTCCCACCTGTGCGCGGCCCCGCCGGGTGGTCCCCGTCGGTCGATGCCGTACCCGTCGTTAACCTTGACGGCGATGGCCGTCGTGACTGACCCCCAGCCCCCCGCCCGGACCGACCCGCCCGCGTCCCCGGACGGCGGTCGTCGGCGCGTCATCGCGATGACCGTCTGGGCGGTCGCCTTCGTCGCCGCGTGGCTGGCCATCGGGCTGCCCACCGACCCGGCGTACGCCTTCGTGTGGATCTGGCTGGCGACCATCGCCTGGAACAGTGAGCGGCCCTGGCGCAGTCATTTGCGCTTCGCCCGGGACTGGGTGCCGGTGGTGCTGCTGTTCGTCGTCTACAACCTCTCGCGGGGGTTCGCCGACAACGGGGCCACCCCGCACGCGATGGAGTTGATCGTCGCCGACCGGTTCATGTTCGGCTGGGCCACCGGCGGGGAGGTGCCGACCGTCTGGTTGCAGCAGCACCTCTACCACCCGCAGGTGCACTGGTGGGACGTCGCGGCGAGCTGGGTGTACTTCTCCCACTTCGTGGTGGCGCTCGCCGCCGCCGCCGTGCTCTGGCTGCGTGACCGGCACCGCTGGGCCGCCTACATGCGGCGCTGGGGCTTCCTCTGCGCCGCCGGCCTGGTCACCTACTTCCTCTACCCGGCCGCGCCGCCCTGGTGGGCCGCGCAGAACGGGCTGCTCACCGAGGTCGCCCGGATCTCCACCCGAGGCTGGAAGGCGTTCGGCATGCACGGTGCCGGCAACGTCCTCAACGCCGGTCAGATCGCCTCCAACCCGGTCGCCGCGATGCCCTCCCTGCACACCGCGTGGGCGCTGTTCGTGGTGCTGTTCTTCCTCGCCGGCACCCGCCGCCGCTGGTGGCCGCTGCTGCTCGCGTACCCGCTGGCGATGACCTTCACCCTGGTCTACTCGGGTGAGCACTACGTGATCGACGTGCTGGTCGGCTGGGCGTACGTGGGGTTGACCTTCCTGGTGGTCGGCCTGGCCGAGCGCGGCTGGGCCGCCTGGCGCACCCGCCACCCGAAGGCCGGAACGCCACCGCCCCCCGAGCGGACGGCCGACCCCGAGCCACCACCCAACGAACCCCCGTCCCCCCGCACACCAACCACCCCCAACAAAGACCCCCAGGTCCCCGCCGACCACTAACCCCCACCGCCCGCCCACCCCGGTGCGCCACCCGTGTTGATCAAGACGTTTGCGTCACCGCGCCCCCGATTCCTGACGCAAACCTCTTGATCAACGCGGGAGCGGGCGGGAGCGGGGCGGGTTAGGGGCGGTGGCGGGCTTGGTGGGCTCGCTGGGTCAGGTCGGCGGCCAGGTCCCGGGCTTCGGCAAGGTCGCGGTCCTGGGCGGTGGCACCGGAACCGCCCGCCGTGTCCGCGTGCACGGAAGCCAGCCCGAAGAGGCGCTGGATCGGCCCCTGCACCACCCGCACGCTCTGAATACGGGCGTACGGCACGATCACCAACTGGCGGGTGAGCCGCCCGGAGCGGGTGGCGAACACCTCCTCGAACAGCCCCGCACCGAGGGCGCGACGGCCCACCGGGTGCAGCCACCGGGTCCGGGCCGGCGGAGGGCTCAGCGTCAGGGCGTCGAGGCGTACCCCCGGAAGCACCTCCGCGACGATCATCGTCGCGGTCGGCAGGTCACCGACCGGCAGCAGCCGGTCGGGGCGGTTACGGTCGTCGGCCTCCGCGACGGAGAACCCGGCCACCTCCAGCCGCAGCCGCAGCCAACCGTTGACCCGCCACAGCAGCGGCCACGTGGCCCGCACGGTCTGCACCCGGGCCAGCGGTACGGTCTGCGAGCGGGTCTCCAACAGGCCGTTGTGCACCCGCAACGTGCCGCCGTCGCGGGCCAGCCGGAAGTTCCAGTCGTCGAGCACCCGCCGCACCGGTTGCAGCAGCACACCGGCCATCGCGGTCAGCGTGCTCGCCACCGCGACGAACGACCACGACCCCGCGGTGAGGAACTGGATCACGACGAACGCCACACCGAACGGGAGCAGGAACGCCTGCGGCGTGAGCAGTTGACTGATCAGCAGGCTCTGGTTGCGTACCGCGTGCAGTGGCCGGCCCGGCGTGGCGACCGTCGGCGCCGGCGCTCCCGGTACCACCGCGGACGTCGCCTGCTCCTGCTCCTGCTCCGGTGCCGGTGCCTGCGCCACCCGCCCGGCCAGCGCCAGCAGCCGGTCGCGCAGCCGGGCCGCGTCGGCCACCCCGAGGTACGCCAGGGGCGCCTCCGTCTTGCCGCCACCGACCACCTCCAGCCGCAGTTCGGCCAGGCCGGTGAGCTGGGCGAGCAGTGGCCGGACCACCTCGACGGCCTGCAGACGCTCCAACGGGATGGCCCGGGTGCGACGCCAGAGCAGCCCCTCGTACACCCGGAGTTCGCGGCCCACCACGTGGTAGCCGGTGTTGTACCAGCTCACCACCGACAACACTGTCGCGCCGAGCGCCAGCACCGCCACCATGGCGGCGAACCAGCCGAAGCCCACCCGGGACAGCGTCGACCACGACAACCCGGCGATCACCACGACCAGCGACTTGGCGCCGTGCAGGACCGGACTGAGCGGATGCAGCCGCTGCCGGGGCTCGCCGTCGCCACCGCCCGCCGGCGCCGGCCACGGGGCCGACGCGTCCGGTGGCATCGGCTCGTGCGGCGACGGGCTGCTAGGTGGCACGGTGCTCGGCTCGGCGGGCCCGTCGCTCATCGGCCCGGCCCTCGCAAGCCCGGCTCACTCCTCGCGCTCACAGGTTGACCGTTCGTTCGCGACTGCGGGGCTCGCAAGCCCGGCTCACTCCTCGCGCTCACAGGCCCTCCGCCCGGTCTTCGCCGAGCGCGGTGAGCCGGTCGCGTAGCCGGGACGCCTCCGCCGGCCGCAGCCCGGGCACCCGGGCGTCGCTCGCCGCCGCAGCCGTGTGCAACTGCACGGTGGCCAGGTCGAAGGCGCGCTCCAACGGCCCGGCGCTGACGTCGACGAACTGCATTCGCGAATACGGAACGATGGAGAGCCGCCGAACCAGGAGCCCGTGGCGGACGAGCAGGTCGTTCTCCCGCTCGGCGTACCCCCAGGCGCGCACCGCGCGGACGATCGCGATGGCTCGCCACCCGCCCAGCAGCGCGACGACGGCGACGGCGAGCCCGAACAACCAGTGGCCGCTGAGGGCCCAGCCCACCGCCGTCCCGGCCAGCCCGATGGCGACCACGACCGCCAGCCGGATCAGCTCCACCCAGATCAGGTCGGTGGAGATCGGCTGCCAGTTGACGGTGCTCGGCCAGGGATCCAGCGGCCCACGCCCCGACGACGGCAGAGGGCCGGCCGGCAGGAGGCCGGGTGGGGGCAGGTCGGAGGCGCGCTGGTCGGCGTCGGGCGCCGGGCGGTGACCAGGCGGCGGCAGCGCGCCGGGCGGCAGCGGTGCGGGCGACGAGGCGTCGGGCGCGACGGGCTCCGGGCCGAGCGTGCCAGGTGCCGGGAACGCACCGGGCGGTGGTTCGACACCGGGTGGTGCGGAGGCCGTGGTGGGCGGCCAGGACGGGGAGGTGGGGCCGGGGGAAGCCGGTGGGTCGCCGCTCACGTGTCGAGCGTAGGCGATCCGGGCACCGGAGTGACGGCACGCAGGAAGCCCCGAGCGTCCAGGAAGTCACCGAGGCTGCCCCGGTGCTCCGCGCAGGCCAGCCAGGTCTTGCGCCGGTCGGCGTCGTGCAGTCGGGGATTGTTCCACTTCAGGGCCCAGACCGCGGCGGCCCGGCAGCCCCGTGCCGAGCAGACCAGGGCCTCGTCGGCGGGGGAGATGCTCATCCCGGCCAGTCTAGGGCGGCGGGACGGGAAGTTTGAGCGCCGGGCGACCACGGGGGGAGCCGCCCGGCGACGGGATGAATCGTACACGCGGCGGGCCGATCCGTGCACACCCGCGTTGCGCGGTTCGGCCACGGGGACGGCGCGGCGAAAATCGGCTTCTCCCCACCTCGACACTCAGCAAGGCATGCGAGTCTTGATACCGCACCAGCCGCGACGACCGAATGATGCTGTGGAGGACCGGTGGCCCAGCCGACCATGCCCGACGCCCCGACGCCGAACGGGGCGGCACCACAGACGCCCGCGCCGGTGACCACACCCGCGCAGGACGCCACCCTGCTGGAGAAAGCGCTGTTCGAGATCAAACGCGTGATCGTCGGGCAGGACCGGATGGTCGAGCGGATGTTCGTCGCGCTGCTCGCCCGTGGTCACTGCCTGCTCGAAGGGGTGCCCGGGGTCGCCAAGACCCTGGCCGTGGAGACCCTCGCCAAGGTCGTCGGCGGGTCTTTCGCCCGGGTGCAGTTCACTCCGGACCTGGTGCCGGCCGACATCATGGGCACCCGCATCTACCGTCAGTCGAGCGAGAAGTTCGACGTCGAGCTGGGGCCGGTCTTCGTCAACTTCCTGCTCGCCGACGAGATCAACCGGGCCCCGGCGAAGGTGCAGTCCGCGCTGCTGGAGGTGATGAGCGAGCGGCAGGTGTCCATCGGTGGGGAGAGCCACCGGGTGCCCGACCCGTTCCTGGTCATGGCCACCCAGAACCCGATCGAGCAGGAGGGCGTCTACCCGCTGCCGGAGGCGCAGCGCGACCGGTTCCTCATGAAGATCGTGGTGGGTTACCCGACCGACGCGGAGGAACGGGAGATCGTCTACCGGATGGGCGTGGCCCCGCCGGAGCCGACAGCGGTGTTCGACACCCCGGACCTGATCGCCCTGCAACGCAAGGCCGACCAGGTCTTCGTGCACAACGCCCTGGTCGACTACGCGGTGCGGTTGGTGTTGGCCACCCGAGCCCCGGCCGAACACGGCATGCCCGACGTCGCGCAACTGATCCAGTACGGTGCCAGCCCGCGCGCCTCCCTGGGCCTGGTCCGGGCCACCCGCGCGTTGGCGCTGCTGCGAGGGCGCGACTACGCGTTGCCGCAGGACGTGCAGGACATCGCGCCGGACATCCTGCGGCACCGGTTGGTGCTCAGCTACGACGCGCTCGCCGACGACGTGCCCGCCGACCACATCGTGCACCGGGTCATGTCGACGATCCCCCTGCCGGCTGTCGCACCCCGGCAGCAGGCCACCCCGTCGTCGAGCGTGCCCCCGCCGGGCGCTGGCTGGCCCGGGCAGCGCCCGTGACCTCACCCACCCCTCGTCCCGCCCCCCTCGCCGACCGGAGTGAGGCCGTGCTGTCCCGGCTTCAACTGCTGGTCACCCGCAAGCTCGACGGTCTGCTCCAGGGCGACTACGCCGGTCTGCTCCCCGGGCCGGGCAGTGAGGCGGGGGAGTCCCGGGAATACCGCCCCGGCGACGACGTGCGCCGGATGGACTGGCCGGTCACCGCCCGGACCACCACTGCGCACGTGCGGCGCACGGTGGCCGACCGGGAGTTGGAGACCTGGCTGGCGCTGGACCTCTCCGCCAGCCTGGACTTCGGCACCGGGCAGTGGCTCAAACGCGAGGTGGTGGTCGCCGCGGCGGCTGCCATCACCCACCTGACCGTACGCGGGGGCAACCGGATCGGCGCCGTGATCGGCACCGGTGGCGGCGCTCCCGTGCCGGCCCGACGCTGGCGGAGCGCACCGCCGCCGGCGGGGCCCGGAGTGCTCACCCGTCTGCCGGCCCGCTCGGGTCGCAAGGAGGCGCAGGGTCTGCTGCGTACCGTCGCCGGCACCACTATCCAACCCGGCCGTGGTGACCTGGGTGCCCTGATCGAGATGCTCAACCGCCCGCCTCGACGCCGAGGGGTGGTAGTGGTGGTTTCGGACTTCCTGGCGCCGCCCGAGCAGTGGGCCCGGCCGTTGCGCAAACTGCGGGTGCGCCACGACGTGCTGGCGATCGAGGTGGTCGACCCGCGCGAGCTGGAGCTGCCCGACGTGGGCGTGCTGCCGGTGGTCGACCCGGAGAGCGGCGAGCTGCACGAGGTGCAGACCGCCGACCCTCGGCTGCGGCAGCGCTACGCCGACGCCGCCGCCGCCCAACGCGCCACGATCGCCGCCGCCCTGCGCGGCGCCGGCGCGGCCCACCTGCGCCTGCGTACCGACCGAGACTGGCTGCTGGACATGGTGCGATTCGTGGCCGCGCAGCGGCACGCCCGCACCAGGGGGACGACACGATGATCCGTTTCATGCAACCGTGGTGGCTGCTGGCCGTGCTGCCGGTGCTCGCACTCGCCGCGTTCTACATCTGGCGGCAGCTGCACCGCCGGGCGTACGCGATGCGGTTCACCAACGTGGACCTGCTGCGGACGGTGGCGCCGAAGGGGCTGGGTTGGCGTCGGCACGTCCCGGCGACCGCGTTCCTGCTCTGCCTGCTGGTGCTGGCCACCGCGTTGGCCCGGCCGGCGGTGGACACCAAGGAGCCGCTGGAGCGGGCCACCGTGATGCTCGCAATCGACGTGTCGTTGTCGATGCAGGCCGACGACGTGGCGCCGAACCGGTTGGAGGCGGCCCAGGAGGCGGCCAAGCAGTTCGTCGGTGAGCTGCCGGAGAGTTACAACCTGGGGCTGGTGTCGTTCGCCAAGGCGGCCAACGTGCTGGTGCCGCCGGGCAAGGACCGGGACGCGGTGACCAGTGCCATCGACGGGCTGGTGCTGGCCGAGGCGACAGCGACCGGCGAGGCGGTGTTCACCTGCCTGGAGGCGATCCGGTCGGTGCCGGCCGACGGCGCGGCGGGCATCCCGCCGGCCCGGATCGTGCTGCTCTCCGACGGTTTCCGCACCTCCGGGCGGGCGGTGGAGGAGGCGGCGGCGGCCGCGCAGGCGGCCAACGTCCCGGTCTCCACCATCGCGTTCGGCACCGACACCGGTCAGGTCGACATCGGCGGGCAGTTGCAGCGGGTCCCGGTGGACCGGTTGGCGCTCGCCGACCTCGCCGAGACCACCGAGGGCTACTTCTACGAGGCGGCGTCGGTGAGTGAGCTGAAGCAGGTCTACCAGGACATGGGCAGCTCGATCGGGTTCCGCACGGAGCCGCGCGAGGTGACCCAGTGGTACGCGGGGATCGCGCTGCTGCTGGCGCTCTGCGCCGGTGCGCTCAGCCTGCTCTGGTCGTCCCGGATGCTCTGAGCGGCGGGCAGCGGTGGGCCGGCGGCGGGGATCGGTGGGCCGGCGGCGGGCAGCGCCGCCGGCCGCCCGCAGCGGACGACCGGAACGAGTGCCCAGCCGGTCAGTGACCGCCGCCGGCCAGGACGAAGACGACGGCCACCCAGACGGCGGCGAGGGTGAAGCCCAGCGGGGCGACGTAGCGGCTCATGGACGGCTCCGGGTGGCGGCTGGACGGTCCGCGATGCGGGGGCGGACCGCAGGGGGTGGGGACGCGCACACGAAGTCGTGACCGGGCGGCTCCCGCCGACCGCCCGGAGTCGGGCGGCGCGGCACACACCTCGGCCTGGGCCGAGGTGGTCGGGAGCGAAGCGGGGTCAGCTCACCAGACTGAGTCGTGGCTCAGCGGGACTGACCATCGGCCCGGCCACGACTGGGAGGATCGCTATCTCGCACAGCGATCACCTCCTGCAAGTCGGGCGGGCCGGAACGTCGATGATCGTACACCGGCGACGCCGTCGGAGCGTACTCGGCCGACCGGCCGGCAACCCCTCCACCGCCCGGCCGTCGCGGTGCCCGTGGTCGTCCCGTCCGCACGACGGTGACCAGCACCGCGGCCAGCAGCGGAAGCCAGCCGAAACGAGCCAGCACCCAGCCCGTGCTGTCCGGCGCGGTGTGCAGCCCCGGCAGGGTCAGCCCGCCGCGCGCGGTGAGCGCGGTCACCGTCACCAGGACCGGCTGATGCCACAGGTAGATCCGGACCGCGTGCCGGTTCACCTCGGACACCGCTCGGCCCGGCAGTGGCCGGGTCAGCAGCCGCTCCAGCGTCGGCCGAGCCAGCAGACCCAACCCCACCTGGGTGACCGCCAGCGCCACCGCCAGCAGCGACGGCGGGTTCAGGTTGGACACCCCGGCCCCGGGCACCCCCACCGCGCTCACCGGATAACCCAGCCCCAGCAACGCCCCGAGCGCGGCGGCCCCGCCCGCCGCCAGCGCGCCCGCCACCCACCGGCCGCCCAACCGCCCGTCGGCGTGCGCCACCCCCAGCAGGTACGGCACCGACCAGGCCGCCAGCACGGTGACCGGTGGCAGGTCGGTGCCGGCCGGTAGCAGACGCACGGCCAGGTCGACCGCCGCGACCACCGCCACCGCCGGTGCGACGATCCGTGCCGCCCCCCAGCGCCGTACGGCGGTGCGCAGTGGGCTGGTCACCGCCACCAGGAACACCAGTGGCACCAGGAACCACAGTGGACTGACAGCGAGCCGGAGCGCGACGGAGAGCGTGTCGTCCGAGGTCCCGGCGACGGTGGCGGCGAGCAGCACCGCCGCGCCCACCCCGAGCAACGCCACCGTCGGCAGCAGCAGCCGGCGCAGCCGACGGGCCAGCCAACCGCCCGCCCGTCCCCGATGGCGCGCCAACGACCGGGTCGACCCGAAACCGGCGGTGAAGAAGAACAGCCCGAGCGTCTGCAACACCCAGGTCAGCGGCGACAGACCGGGCAGGGCGGTCAGTGGGCTGGCCTGGTGCAGCCCACCGTCACCGGTCAGCACCAGTCCGGTCACCAGCCAGTGCCCCAGCACCACCCCGCCGATCGCGTACGCCCGCAACGCGTCGACGGCACGGTCCCGGCTCACCGTGCGTCCCCGCTCAGGCCGGCGACGGTGCCGAGCGGCATCGCGTCGGAGCCGCTGAGCACCCCCGCGTCGGAGCCGCCCAGCACCCCCGCGTCGGAGCCGCCGAGCACCACCGTCGCCGCCGCGACCAGCGTGGCGCTGCCGGGCGCGAGGTAACCGTCGTGCCCGGCCACCCCGCCCACCGGGAGAGGGCGCGCGCCGAACGCCTCGTCGCCCGGACGGCGGCCGAAACCCAGGCCGAGCAGTCGTACCGACGGCACCCGGCGGATCCAGTCGCTCGGCGCCTCCGCCGCCCAGAAGCGCCGCCGGCCGGGCAGATCGTCCGCGCGCTGCACTCCGGCGCCGACACCGCCGAGAGTGACCACATCGGTGACCTGGGCGGGGGCGTCGACCGCCGCCAGCGACACCACCAGCGCCCCGTAGCTGTGCCCGACCAGCGTGATCGTCGCCACCGGACGTCGAGCGGCCAGTTCCCGCAGCAGCACGACCAAACCGGCCGCGCCGCGCCGGGCGCTGCCGCCACCGGCGGCGGTCAGCACCCCGTCCGGCGGGTCGTAACCCAGCCAGGCCAGCACCGCCACCCGCGCCGCCGGCTCAGTCGCCCGCAGCTCCCGGTAGAGCTGCCCGGCCTGCACCGCCGGCGCGCGGCGAGCCACCCCGCCCAACCCCCTGTCGAAGTCGGCCAGTGTGCTCCCCACCCCCGGCACCAGCACCGCGATCCGGTCCGCGTCGGCCAGGTCACCGAACACCTCGACCGCGCGCCCGTCGCCCCGCGGGTCGAACGTCAGGAACCGGCGTCCGTCGGCAGCCCACTGCGCGTACGGGGGGCCGGCCGCGCGCATCGCCGCCGCAGTGACGGGGTACGCCTCGACGAACCCCGCCGCCACGACCGGCTCGGGTCGGGTCGGCAGCACCAGATTCACGCCGAGCAGCGCGGCCACCGCCACCCGACCGGCACCTCGTCGTCGCATCACGTTCTCCCTCCGGAATGTCGTCCGGAGGGAGAGTGCGCGGTCGGCCGGCGCTCGGTCGTCATCCTGGGGAGCCGTCTGCGGACTGGCTCCACGGGGCTACTCCCCGGCGGCCACCAGACCCGTCTCGTACGCCAGCACCACCGCCTGGACGCGGTCGCGCAGCCCCAGCTTCGCCAGGATCCGCCCGACGTGTGTCTTCACCGTCTGCTCGGCCACCACCAGGTCGGCGGCGATCTCCGTGTTGTTGCGACCCCGGGCGATCAACCGCAGCACCTCGGTCTCGCGCGGAGTGAGCCCGGCCAGGTCGGTGGGGCGCGGACGGCGGCGCTCCGGCCGGGCCGCGAACTCGGCGATCAACCGGCGGGTGACCGCTGGGGCGAGCAGCGCGTCCCCGGCCGCCACCACCCGCACCGCCTGCACCAGATCGGCCGCCGGAGCGTCCTTGAGCAGGAAGCCGCTGGCCCCGGCGCGCAGCGCCTCGTACACGTAGTCGTCCAGGTCGAAGGTGGTGAGGATGAGCACCCGGGGTCGCTGCGCCGAGCGGTCACCGAGCAGCTTGCGGGTGGCGGCCAACCCGTCCATGACCGGCATCCGCACGTCCATCAGCACCACGTCCGGGTCGAGGTGGCGGGCGGCGGTGACGGCCTGCGCGCCGTCGGCGGCGTCCCCCACCACCAGCAGGTCCGGTTGGGCGGCGAGCAGCGCACCGAAGCCCTGTCGGACCATCGCCTGGTCGTCGGCGATCAACACCCGGATCATCGGTCCCCGTCCTCAGCGTCGTACGGCAACTCGGCCGCCACCGCGTAACCCCCGTCGGGCAGCGGCCCGGCGGTGAACGTACCGCCCAGTGAGGTGGCCCGCTCCCGCATACCGGTGAGGCCGTGCCCGGGGTCGCCCTCGGCGGTCGGTCGGGCGTCGGCCGGGGAGTTCTCGACGCGTACCTCCAGAGCAGACCGGCCCACGCGGACCGTGACCCGCACCGCGGCGCCGGCCGCGTGCCGGGCCGCGTTGGCCAGGCCTTCCTGCACGATGCGGTACGCGGCCAGCCCGACCGGCGCGGGCACCCGCCCCTCGTCCGCCGGCCCGGCGTCCAGGGTGACCGGCAGCCCGGCCCGGCGTGCCGCGTCGACCATCGCGCCCAGGTCGGTCAGGTCCGGCTGCGGCGCGGTCTCCGGCCCGGTCGTCTCGCTGCGCAGCACCCCCAACAGTCGCCGCATGTCGGTCAGCGCGTCGCGGGCCGAGGCGGCGATGGCGACGAACTCCGCTGCCGTCGGGGCGGGCACGTCGCTCAGCCGGTACGGGGCCGTCTCCGCCTGCACCGCGATCAGCGACATGTGGTGGGCCACCACGTCGTGCAACTCCCGGGCGATGCGGGTGCGTTCCTCCAGCACCGCGCGGCGTTCCTGCTCGCGTTCGTTGCGCTCGGTCTGCGCGGCCAGCTCCCGCCGGGACAGTCGGTTGCGTCGGATCAGGTCGCCGACGATCGCCAACGCGCCGAGCAGCAGTAGGACCGGGACCCGGTTGTCCGGGTGCACCATGGTGAGCACCGGGACCGTGCTGATCAGCACCACCCAGGCCAGCACCGGACGGTCGACCCGCGCGACGACCACCGCCAGCACCGCGATCGACCCCAGCGCCAGTGGCGGTGTCCACGGCCAGGACTGGTCGTCGGGTGCGTTGAACGTGCAGATCAGCAGGGCCAGCACCATCAGCCGCCAGGCCAGCAGCGGACGCCGGGGCAGCGCCAGCAGCGGTGCCACGGTCATCGCCGCGAACAACACCGCGATCGGCGTCGGCAGGCCCCACTCGGTCTCCACGGTCAGCGTGATCAGGAAGAGGCCGAGCGCGGCGAGCAGGCCGACCGGGGCGGCGTACGGGGCCAGCGTGGGCCAGCGGGCCACCAGCGGCCGACCGGGCGGGGCGTCCCGGCCCCACAGGGTCTGCCCGAGGCCCCCGAGGGCCAGGGTGATCGGTCGCCAGTTCACCACCCGGAGGCTACGGGCCGACCCCGTCACGAGGCGTGCCACCAGGGGTTGATCCCGGTGTCGTACCCCGGTGTGACACGGCTCCCGTTAGCGCTTACCTGCGGGTAACGCCTAGGCTCGCCTCCGACTGAGATCAGCTGAGCAAGGGGGAACAGTGGCCCGTACCGTGCTGGTGACCGGGGGCAACCGGGGGATCGGCCTCGCCATCGCGCAGGCCTTCGCCAAGCAGGGCGACCGGGTGGCGGTCACCCACCGCAGCGGCGACGCGCCCGAGGGGCTGTTCGGCGTACGCGCCGACGTCACCGACGCCGCCTCCATCGACGCCGCGTTCGACGCCGTCGAGGCCGAGCTGGGCCCGGTCGAGGTACTGGTCGCCAACGCCGGCATGACCGCCGACACGCTGCTGCTGCGGATGACCGAGGAGCAGTTCACCGGTGTGGTCGACACCAACCTCACCGGCGCGTTCCGGGTCGCCAAGCGCGCCTCCGGCAAGATGCTCCGCGCCAAGTGGGGCCGTATGATCTTCATCTCGTCGGTGGTCGGTCTCGCCGGCGGCGCCGGGCAGGTCAACTACGCCGCCAGCAAGGCCGGTCTGGTCGGCGTGGCCCGCTCGATCACCCGGGAACTGGGCAGCCGCAACATCACCGCGAACGTGGTGGCGCCCGGCTTCATCGACACCGACATGACCTCCGGCCTGTCCGAGGACCGCAAGGCGGAGATCCGCAAGTCGATCCCGGCCGGCCGGATGGCCAGCCCGGACGAGGTCGCCGGGGTGGTCACCTGGCTGGCGTCCGACAGCGCCGGGTACGTCTCCGGCGCCGTGATCCCGGTCGACGGCGGCCTCGGCATGGGCCACTGACCCCCATCTACGTACGGAGGAACCCCCGGATGTCCGGACTGCTCGCCGGTAAGCGGCTGCTCGTCACCGGTGTCATCACCGACGCCTCGATCGCCTTCTCGGTGGCGAAGCTCGCCCAGGAGAACGGTGCGCAGGTCGTGCTCACCGGCTTCGGTCGGCTCTCCCTGGTCGAGCGGATCGCCAAGCGGCTCCCCGAGCCGGCCCCGGTGATCGAGGTCGACGTGACCAACACCGAGCACCTGGCCAGCCTCGCCGACCGGGTACGCGAGCACGTCGACGGCCTCGACGGCGTCGTCCACTCGATCGGTTTCGCCCCGCAGAGCTGCCTCGGCGGCGGCTTCCTCGACGCGCCGTGGGAGGACGTGGCCACCGCCCTGCACGTCTCCACCTTCTCGTACAAGTCCCTCGCGATGGCGGCGCTGCCGCTGATGTCGCCCGGCGGCGCGGTGGTCGGCCTGACCTTCGACGCGACGAAGGCGTGGCCGGTCTACGACTGGATGGGCGTCGCCAAGGCCGGCCTGGAGTCCGCGTCCCGGTACCTGGCGCTGCACCTGGGCAAGCAGGGCATCCGCAGCAACCTGGTCGCCGCCGGGCCGCTGCGCACCATCGCCGCGAAGTCGATCCCCGGCTTCGACCAGTTCGAGGACGCCTGGACCGAACGGGCCCCGCTGGGCTGGAGCCTCACCGACCAGGAGCCCGCCGCGAAGGCCTGCCTGGCGCTGCTGTCCGACTGGTTCCCGGCGACCACCGGCGAGATCGTGCACGTCGACGGCGGCTACCACGCCATCGGCGCCTGACGTTTCCCACGGCGCTCCCTGGCCACCGTCCGCGTGACCCACGCGTCCGGACCAGGGGGCGTCGCCGGGACGTCCAGGCCGAGGGGCGAGAATGACAGCATGTCGTACGACGCGGTGGTGCTGGTGTCCTTCGGTGGCCCGGAGCGGCCCGAGGACGTGATGCCGTTCCTGCAGAACGTGACCCGCGGCCGAGGTGTGCCGCCCGAGCGGTTGGCCGAGGTCGCCGAGCACTACCAGCACTTCGGTGGGGTGTCCCCGATCAACCAGCAGTGCCGGGACCTGCTGGCCGCCATCCGCGCCGACTTCGCCGCGCACGGCGTCGACCTGCCGATCTACTGGGGCAACCGCAACTGGGACCCGATGCTCGCCGACACCGTCACCCAGATGCGCGACGACGGCGTCACCCGGGCGCTGGCTTTCGTCACCAGCGCGTACGGCGGCTACTCGTCCTGCCGGCAGTACCAGGAGGACATCGCCGCCGCCCGCGCCGCCGTCGGCCCCGACGCCCCGGTGATCGAGAAGCTGCGTCAGTTCTGGGACCACCCCGGTTTCGTCGAGCCGCACGTCGACGCGGTCCGGGCGGCTCTGGACCAACTTGACCCGGCGAAGCGGAACACCACCCGGCTGGTCTTCACCGCCCACTCCATCCCCACCTCGATGGCCGCCAACGCCGGCCCGCACGGCGGCCGGTACGAGGCGCAGCTCCGCGAGACCGCCCGGCTCGTGGCCGAGGCCGCGGCACCGGACCTGGAGTACGACCTCGTCTGGCAGAGCCGCTCCGGCCCACCGCAGGTGCCGTGGCTGGAACCGGACGTCAACGACCACCTCGCCACCCTCGCCCAGGGCGGCACCACCGGCGTGGTGGTCAGCCCGATCGGGTTCGTCTCCGACCACCTCGAGGTCGTGTGGGACCTGGACACCGAGGCACTGGAGACGGCCAAGCAGCTCGGCCTGGACTTCGTCCGGGCAGCCACCCCCGGCGTCGATCCGCGCTTCGTGACCATGGTGCGGGAGCTGGTCACCGAGCGGACCGACCCGGACGGCGCGCAGCTGCGCCGCCGCCTCGGCGACCTGCCGATGTGGGACACCTGCCCGACCGTCTGCTGTGTGCCGACCCGTCGCCCGACGCCTGCTGGGGGAACCGATGCATGACCGTAAGCCCGTGCAGAGTTGGCTGACCGACATGGACGGCGTGCTGGTGCACGAGGGCCAACCGGTGCCCGGCGCGCCGGAGTTCATCAACCGGATGCGCGCCTCCGGCAAACCGTTCCTGGTGCTGACCAACAACTCCATCTACACCCCGCGCGACCTGACGGCCCGGCTCAGCCGGATGGGGCTGGACGTGCCGGAGGAGTCGATCTGGTCGTCCGCCCTGGCCACCGGCCAGTTCCTCGCCGACCAGCGGCCGGGCGGCACCGCGTACGTCATCGGTGAGGCCGGACTGACCACGGCCCTGCACGCGGTCGGTTACGTGCTCACCGACTTCGCCCCGGACTACGTGGTGCTCGGCGAGACCCGTACCTACAGCTTCGAGGCGATCACCAAGGCGGTCCGCCTGATCAACGACGGCGCCCGGTTCATCTGCACCAACCCCGACGTGACCGGCCCGTCCGTGGAGGGCGCTCTGCCGGCCGCCGGCTCGGTCGCCGCCATGATCTCCAAGGCCACCGGGGTGGAGCCGTACTTCGTCGGCAAGCCCAACCCGATGATGATGCGCTCGGCCCTCAACACGATCAACGCGCACTCGGAGAGCACCGCGATGATCGGTGACCGGATGGACACCGACATACTGTGCGGTCTGGAGGCCGGGCTGGAGACGATCCTGGTGCTGACCGGGATCAGCAGCCGTACCGAGGCGGAGCGCTACCCGTACCGGCCGTCCCGGATCGTCAACTCCGTCGCGGACCTGCTTGACGAGATCTGACCGGCTGGCCGCGTTCCGCACCGGCCGCGGCACCACCGTGGCGCGGGTGACCGGTCAGGGGCGGAGTGGGGCGTTGCAGGCTGCCACCAGCGCCTGCCGGCAGGCCGCGGTGAGCGGACGCAACGCGGCGTCGCGCTGCTGGGCCTCGTAGTTGTTGATCGCGCCCCCGGGGGCGGCGTGCCCGGCCAGCGCGAGCACCCGGTCGAGCACCGCAGCCCGGGCGAAGAGCCGACGGGCCCGCGGGTCGAAGCCCGGCGGCAGGTCGGTGGCACCGTCGGGGCGGCGCAGCGCGGCCAGCGCGCCGGCCAGCTCGGGCCGCCACTGGGCCACGTCGAGGCGGGTCAACGCGGCGGTCGTCTCGGCGAGCGCGGCGGCCAGCTCGGCCTCCGCCTCGGCGGCACCGGGCAACGAGAGTGACGCGGCGGGGGCGTTGGCGGGCAGCGGGTACACCCGCCACAGCACGGTCTCGAAGCAATCCCCCGAACCGGAGGTGTGCGAGCGGACCTCCGGGATCAACCCGAGCCCGCCGGCCACCACCGCCTCGCCCGCGACCAGCGCCGCACCGGCGAAGTCACCGGGCCCGGGCAAGCCCCGAGGGTCGCCGGGCGCGGGCAGCACCAGGCGGATCTCGTCCGGGGAGAGCTTGGCCAGGGTGGGCAGCGCGGCGCCCAGCGGGACGTCGGTCCAGGTGCCGGGGGCGTCCGCGACGAGGTGCTCCTCGTCGCCGGCGATGGCGTCGGCGACTTCGTCGTACGGCACCAACCCGGCGCGCCACGCGCGCACCCAGGCAACGAACCGGCTCGACCGGCGCGGCGCGAGTGTGGCCGCGCCCGTTGCGGGGGTGGACATGCCGAAAGGGTACGTGGTCACCACCGGCCGTGTCTCGACTGCCGCTCCGGCCGCCCGCCCTGCCCCGAACTGCTCCCTTCACCCCATTCCCTGCCCCGCGACAAACCCCGCCCGCCCCGTCGTCCGCCCCCCGTTTGCGTCGATCATGGAGTCGTGGTGGGCGATACTCGGCTCTTGCGGGGGTTTGTGGAGCACCACAACTCCATGATCGACGAGGTTGGGGCTGCGCCGGGCCGGGTGTGGTGGGGAGCCTGGGGGCGGTGTGTCGGGAGGTGGCGTGGAAGCCGGGGAGTTAGCGTGATCGACATGGCGGGGCGATACGGCGAAGACGTGTTGGCGGGGGACTGGCGGCGGCGGAAGGTCACCCCCGAGGTGGACGCCGAACCGGACCTCGTGGTCGAAGACGCCGACTCGGGGTTCTGCGGCGCGGTGGTCGGCTTCGAAGCCGGCGCGGTCGTGTTGGAGGACCGGCACGGCAAACGACGCAACTTTCCGTTGCTACCCGCGGCGTTCCTGCTCGACGGTCGCCCGGTCACCCTGCGCCGGCCGACCCGCGCGCCGGTGCCGGCGGCCCGTCGACGCACGGCGTCCGGCTCGGTGGCGGTGGACAACGTCCGGGCGCAGGTCGCCAAGGCCAGCCGGATCTGGGTGGAGGGCATCCACGACGCCGCGCTGGTCGAACGCATCTGGGGCGACGACCTGCGCATCGAGGGCGTCGTCGTGGAGCCGTTGGACGGCATCGACGACCTCGACGCCGACGTACGCGACTTCGGCCCCGCCCCCACCCGACGACTCGGCGTCCTCGTCGACCACCTGGTGCCGGGCAGCAAGGAGAGCCGCATCGTGGCCCGGGTGACCTCGCCGTACGTGCTGGTGACCGGCCATCCCTACGTGGACGTCTGGCAGGCGGTCAAGCCGACGGCGCTGGGCATCGCGGCATGGCCGGTGGTGCCGCCGGGGCGACCGTGGAAGGAAGGGGTCTGCGCGGCCCTCGGGGTGGCCGAGCCGGCCGACATGTGGCGGCACATCCTGTCCCGGGTGAACAGCTTTGCCGACGTGGAAACCCCACTGATCAACGCCATGGAACGCCTCATCGATTTCGTCACCGAACCAGCCTGACCCCCGGCCCCGCCCGCCCCGCCCGTCCCCCCGGACCCGCCCGCCCCGCCGCGCGCCCCGCCCGTCCCGCCCGTCCCCAAGATCCGCGCAGTTTCCCTGATGTTGCTGTCTCATCGCGTTCGGAGGCAGCAACATCCTGATGTTGTGCGGATCTTGCGGGCGGGGCGGGCGCGGGCGGGCGGGCGGGGCGGGGCGCAGGGCGGGCGTGGGCGCAGGGGCGGGCCCGACGCGGGTCGGGATCGCAGGCGGCGCGGGCGCGGCAAGGCGCGGGCTGCGGGGCGTGTTCTCAGGGCTCCTGGTCGGGGGTGCGGGTGTAGACGAAGGTGGCGATGTCCAGCGCGACCGCCCGGCCCTGCTCGTCGCGGTGCACGGTGAGGATCTCGCCGTCCTGTCCACCGGCTCGTCCACGCCAGCGGTCGGGGCCCTCGGCGACGAAGTGGAGGTTCGGTGCGCCGACCGGGCCGGCGCGCAGGTCGCCGTCGGCGTCCGCGTACACCTCGATGGTGGTGCCCATCCACCACCAGCGGCCGGTCAGCTCGGCGAGTTCGGCGGGCGGCGGGGTGGTGGCCGGCAGCCAGGGGGCGACCGGCGCGGGTTCGGTGTCCAACACCATCGTGAGCAGCCGCCGTCCGAGCGCGCCGAGGTGCACGTTGCGCAGGGTGTACGCGTTGACCAGGCCGACCACGGCGGTACGGCTGGGCCGGTGCACGGCCAGCGAGGCGCCGTAACCCGGCATCGATCCGCCGTGTCCGACGTACACTCGGTTGCCCTCCCGGAACAGCTCCAGGCCGAGGCCGTGCCCGTGGGTCCAGGCCTCGTGGTCGCTGATGACGACGGGGGAGCACATCTCGGTCAGTGTGTCGGCTGCCAGCACCGACGGGTCGGGGTCGGCCAGGAACGCGGCCCACCGGCCCAGGTCCTCGATCGTGGACCAGAGCTGCCCGGCGGGGGCCATCGCGCGGGTGTCGGTGCGCGGCTCCTCGCGCAGGGTGTCGTGCCAGGGGTGTACGACGTAGCCGCGGGCGTACGGCTCGGTCGCGTCGTACGTGGTGCGACCCATGCCCAGCGGAGTGAGGATGCGCTGGCCGAGCAGGTCGACCCACTGTGTTCCGGTGAGCGCTTCGAGCACTCCGCCGAGCAGTCCGTACGCCAGGTTGGAGTAGTGGTACGTGGCGTGCGGGGGGTAAGCGATCTTGTCGGCGGTGACTCCGGCGAGCAGGGTGGGCAGGTCGACGCCCTCGGTCCGCTCCCACCAGTCGCCGTCGGGTTCGCGTTGCAGACCGCTGGCGTGTCCGAGGAGTTGGCGCACGGTGAGCGTGCCGAGGCCGGTGCCCGGTAGGTGCTTCTCCAGCGGGTCGTCGACGGTGAGCCGACCGGCGTCGCGCAGCTGCATGATCAGGGTCGCGGTCATGGTCTTGCTGATCGAACCGAGCCGGTACTGCAGGTCGACGTCTGGGCGGGGGTGCTCGCCTGCGGTGGCCACGTGCGTCAGGGTGCCGTCGCGGACGACGCCCATCACCAGCGACGGGGCGTGCCCGTCGCGCTGTGCCTGGGCGACCTGGTCGTCGATCTGTCGGGCGGTCTCGGGCAGCAGGGGCAACGGGGTCTCCTCGGGTCGGGTCGGGCGCCCGGATCACGGTCAGAGAGGGCTTCGCCGAGCCTACTGATCTTCGCGGGGAGGCCGCGCGTGCATTTGCGTGTCACGATCGTGGGGTGGACGCGGTGGTGTGGATCGTATTGGGTGTGTTGCTGGCGGTCGCCGAGATCTTCACGACGACGCTGTTTCTGATCATGTTCGGGGTCGGTGCGTTCGCCGCCGCCGGGGCTGCCGCTCTGGGCGCGCCGGTGGCGGTACAGGCGCTGGTCTTCGCCGTGGTGTCGGCGTTGAGCCTGGTGGTGGCCCGGCCGGTCATCCGGCGGCACCAACGTCCCGCGCTGGACAGCGGTGAGCAGCCGTTCGGCGTGGAGGCGATCGAGGGCTCCACGGCGCTGGTGCTGGAACGGGTGGACGCCGAGCACGGTCTCGTCAAGATCGACGGCGAGCTGTGGACCGCCCGGTCGTATGACACGACGCAGGTTCACGATCCCGGTCAACGGGTTCGGGTGATAAAGGTCCGGGGCGCGACCGCCCTGGTGTGGCAGGACGATGTTTCTTCCCCCGGCGAGCTGCCGGAAGCGAGAGGGTGAACGGGATGACAGTCATTGGGGTGCTGATCATCGCGGTGGCGTTGATCGCCGTGATAACGCTGGCGAAGGCGGTGCGGATCGTGCCGCAGCAGCGCCAGGACGTGGTGGAACGGCTCGGTAAGTACAAGCGCACCCTCAGCCCCGGTCTCAACCTGCTGGTGCCGTTCATCGACGCGGTTCGTACCAAGGTCGACATGCGGGAGCAGGTGGTGAGCTTCCCGCCGCAGCCGGTGATCACCTCGGACAACCTGGTGGTCTCGATCGACACGGTCCTCTACTTCAAGGTGGTCGACTCGGTTCGCGCGACCTACGAGATCTCCAGCTTCCTGCAGGCCATCGAGCAGCTCACCGTCACGACGCTGCGTAACGTGATCGGTTCGCTGGACCTGGAGCGGGCGCTGACCAGCCGCGACGAGATCAACCGGCACCTGTCCGGTGTGCTGGACGAGACCACCGGCCGCTGGGGCATCAAGGTGACCCGCGTGGAGATCAAGGCGATCGAGCCGCCGGCCAGCATCCGCGACTCGATGGAGAAGCAGATGCGCGCCGAGCGGGACCGCCGCGCGGCGATCCTGACCGCCGAGGGGCACAAGCAGTCGCAGATCCTCACCGCCGAGGGCGAGAAGCAGTCGGCGGTGCTGCGGGCCGACGGTGACCGGCAGGCCCGCATCCTGCAGGCCGAGGGTCAGGCGAAGGCGATCCGCACGGTCTTCGACGCGATCCACCAGGCGAACCCGAGCCAGAAGGTGCTCGCCTACCAGTACCTGCAGGCCCTCCCGCAGATCGCCCAGGGCAGCGCCAACAAGGTCTGGATCGTCCCGGCCGAGCTGACCAAGGCCCTGGAGGGGATGGGCGGTGCCCTCGGTGGGTTGAGCCAGATGGTGGGGGACCTGCCGGCTCCGGAGGCCGCGGACCACGCGAGCCAGGTGGAGCGCGAGGCCGCGGAGGCCGCGGAGGCCGCCGCCGCGGCGGCCCAGCAGATCCATGACGAGGTACGCGTTGCCGAGGCGCAGGCCACCGGCGGTAACAAGCCGCAAGGGCTGCCGGCACCGGAGCCGGTGTCTCCGCTGAGTCTGGTCGAGGATCCGGCCGACGAGCGCGAGCGCGGCTGATCCCGGTACACAGGCCGGCAATCCGGCGTTAATACGAGAAATGCTCATGGGGCGCTCCGACGCCTGCCACGATCGGTCCTAGGACGGGTGGTGACCAGGCAATCGGGGCGCCCCGGCGCGTCTCGCACCGCTCGTGGACGAGCGAGGTGACGCATGAAGGATCCGGCGAAGCGGATGTGGTCCTCGGCCCCGGTGCGCGGCGCGCACGACCCGGTCGGCCCGCTGGGGTCCCGCCGCACCGGTGGCGGTTTCGGCGTACTGCCCTTCGTCGGCGAGCCGACCCCGGGCGCTCCGGCCACGAACGCCAGTTGGGCCTGGTCGGTGCGGAAGTTCGCGCGGGCCGCCGTGTGGCTGCTGCCCGCGTACGCCATCCTCTACGGCGCGGTGGCGATGGCCAGCGACGGCGGGGTGGGCAACGACCCCTATCCGGCCGACGGCCGGGCGGTGTATCTGATCGGCTGGGTGGCCGCGGTGTGGCTCGGCCTGCTCGCGCTGCTGGCCCTCGCCGGGCTGCTCGCCGCGACCCGCAGCCGCCGGGTGGCCGCCGCCGGGCTGCTGGTCAGCATCGCCGGCACGGTGCTGATGCTGCCCTTCGCCGGGCTCGCCGAGCAGACGCCGGTCTTCGGCACCACCGCACGGTCGCTGGTCCTGCTCGGGGCGACCTTCTACAGCGTGGGCTGGTTCCTCACCGGGTGGGCGGTGGCGCGCTCGGGCACGTTCAGCCTCGGCGACGGCGTCATGTTGATCATCGCTGCGCCGCTTCTCGGCCTCGGCGGCGCCCTGATCGGTTCGCTCCAGACGTTCGGCGCGATCTTCGTGCTGATCGCCGGCATCGGCATCGGCTACCGGTCCGGCCGCCTGATGCCCCGCGAAACCGCCCAGGACGCCGCCGCCGCCAGCCTGAGCACCCCAGCCCCCTGACCCGCCCGCCCCGCCCGCCGCCCGCCCTGGTGATCAAGAGGTTTGCGTCAAGAATCGCCCCGCATCTGACGCAAACCTCTTGATCACCGGCGCAGCGGGTGGGGGTGGGGGTAGGGCGCACAGGGGGAGGGGTTGAGGGCTGAGGGTTGGCTGGTGGGAGCCCGTGAAGTTGCTGACAATCCTGCTGCAGGGCTGGCCGGTTGGCGGTTTTTGTGGCAATCCTGGGGAGCATGGCCGCCTCCCGCTCGCCGCTGTCGCGGCTGTTCACCGTGCTGCTCGCCGGCGTGCTGGCCGGGCTCGTCCTGGCAGTCGCCGCGCTGCCGGGCAACCTGCTGCTCGGGCTCAGCGCCCGTGCCGCCCTCGGTTCGTACGCCGCGTTGCCGGCCTCGCTGAAGACCCCGGCCACCCCGCAGCGCTCGTACCTCTACGCCAACGACGGCAAGACGCTGATCACGACGTTCTACGACGTGAACCGTACCGACGTCCCGTTGGCGGACATCGCCCCGGTGATGCGGCAGGCGATCGTAGCGGCCGAGGACCGGCGCTTCTACGACCACGGCGGCGCTGACCTGCGCGGCCTCGCCCGGGCGCTGGTGGCCAACGTCAAGGGCGGCGGCACCGAGCAGGGTGGCTCGACGCTGACCATGCAGTACGTCCGCAACGTGCTCAAGACCGACCCCACCCGCACCGCCGAGGAGCGCGCCGCCGCCACCGACCCCACCGTCGGCCGCAAGATCCAGGAGATCAAGTACGCGAGCGCGCTGGACAAGAACCTCGGCAAGGACGAGATCCTCGACCGGTACCTGAACATCGCCTACTTCGGCTCCGGCGCGTACGGGATCGCGGCGGCCAGCCAGCGGTACTTCGGCAAACCGCCGGCACAGCTGACCCTCGCCGAGTCGGCCCTGCTCGCCGGCCTGGTGCAGTCCCCGGACGCGTACAGCCCGATCGACGGCGACAAGAACGAGGCGCTGACCCGCCGGTCGTACGTGCTGGACTCGATGGTCGCCACCAACGCGATCACCGCGGCCCAGGCCGCCCAGGCCAAGGCGGAGCCGTTGACCCTGCACCCGACCGCCCAGCCCAACGGCTGCACCGCCGTCTCCCACGGCCACGACGACTGGGGATTCTTCTGCGACTACCTGCGTCAGTGGTGGCGGAGCCAGCCGGCGTTCGGTGCCACCGTCGCGGAGCGCGAGCAGGCCCTGCGCTCGGGCGGCTACACGGTGATCACCACGCTGGACCCGAAGATCCAGGCCACCGCGCAGCAGCAGGCCACCAAGGTGTACGGGTACGACAACAAGCGCGCCCTGCCGATCGCGGCGGTCCAGCCGGGCACCGGGCAGGTGCTGGCGATGGCCGTCAACCGGCACTACAGCCTGGCCGACAACCCGGCCGGGCAGGCGAACCACCCGAACACCGTCAACCCGTTGATCTCCGGCGGGGCCAGCGTCGACGGGTACCAGGCGGGTTCGACGTTCAAGATGTTCACCATGCTCGCCGCGTTGGAGTCGGGCCGTACCCTCTCCACCGGCTTCGACGCGCCGGCCAAGCTGCCCACCCGGTACGCCGCCGAAGGCCCGGGCAGTTGCGACGGGCGCTGGTGCCCGGCGAACGCCAACCCGGACTGGATGGACGGGTACCGGATGATGTGGGACGGCTTCGGCCGCTCGGTGAACACCTACTTCGTCTGGCTGGCCGAGCAGGTCGGCCAGGACAAGGTGGTCGAGATGGCGCAGCGGCTCGGCATCACGTTCCGCGCCGACTCGGACGCGGCCTTCGCCAAGAACAACGCCGCGAACTGGGGTTCGTTCACCCTCGGCGTGGCCGCCACCACCCCGCTGGACCTGGCCAACGCGTACGCCACGGTGGCCGCCGAGGGCACCTACTGCACGCCGGTGCCGGTGGTCTCGGTCACCGACGCGAACGGTGCGAAGGTGCCGGTGGGTCAGCCGTCCTGCAAGCGGGTCCTCGACCCCGACGTCGCCCGTGCCGCGACCGACGCCGCTCGCTGCCCGGTGGGTCAGCAGTCCGCGTTCGGGCAGTGCAACGGTGGCACCGCGACCGGTGTGAACGGCATCCTCGACGGCCGGCCGGTGGCGGGGAAGACGGGCAGCTCGGAGCAGAACTCCACCGAGACGTTCGTCGGTTTCACCCCGCAGGTCGCGGTGGCCGGCATCGCCGCCAACCCGGACGACCCGGCCGACTCGGTGGGTTCCGCGGTGCAGACCAAGGTGATCGACGCGGTCGCCCGGGTCATCGCCACCGCCGTCAAGGGCCAGCCGGAGAAGGCGTTCGCGGCGCCCAGCAAGGAGTTGGCCGGCAACCCCCGTCGTCCGGTCGAGCGCCCGGCGGTCCCGCAGACCCCGAACGAGGATCGCCTGTCGCCACTGGAGCGCTGGCTAAACCGCCGAGGCTAACCCCGCCCGCCCCGCCCCGCCGCCCCGCCCCGTCGATCATGGACTTGTGGTGCCCGTTGTACGGGTTTTCGCGGCCTTCATCCACCACCACAACTCCATGATCGACCGGGTGAGGGTGAGGGTGAGGGTGGGGTTAGCGGTCGCGGCGGCGGCGGGGGCGGTAGCTGGCCAGGGTGGCCGGTAGGCCGCGGCGGACGATCCCGGCCCAGTCGGTGTCGCCCCGCAGCACCGCCGCCGCGGTCTTGCGGGCCTGCTCGGCGGTGAAGTGCGGCGGGAGCATCAACTCGGCCGGGTCGACCAGGGCGTTGATGACCACCGGCCGGTCGGCGGACAGGGCACGGTCCCACACGTCGGGCACCTGCTCGGGCGAGTCGACCAGCTCACCGCGCAGCCCGAGCACCTCCGCCCACTGGTGGTAGGCGATGTCCGGCAGCTGCTGGCTGTCCGGGAACATCGGCGTCCCCTCGGTGGAGCGCTGCTCCCAGCTGACGAACGCCAGGTCCCGGTTGTTGAGCACCAGCACCACGAACCGCGGGTCGGCCCAGCTACGCCAGTACTTCGCCACGGTGATCAGCTCGTTGACCCCGTTCATCTGCATGGCGCCGTCGCCGATCAGCGCGACCAACGGCCGGTCCGGGTGGGCGAACTTGGCGCTCAGCGCGTACGGCATGGCGCCGCCCATGGACAGCAGTGTGCCGGACAGGCTGGCCAGCATCCCGGGGCGGACCTGGATGTGCCGGGCGTACCAGGCGGTGGTGGTGCCGCAGTCGACGGCGAGCAGCACGTCGTCGGGCAGCCGTTCGTTGAGGGTGTGGAAGAGCAACTGCGGGTTGACCGGGTCGGCGGCCTGCTCGGCCAGGTCGCGTTGCACCCGACGCCAGGCCGAGGTCGCCTCGGCGATCTCGGCCCGCCAGGCGGTCGGCGCGGGGCCGGGGCCCAGCTCGTCCAGCAGCGCCCGCAGCGTGGGGCGGGCGTCGCCGGTCAGGTTCACCTCGGTCGGGTACCGCAGCCCGAGTTGGGTGCCGTCCAGGTCGATCTGGACCGCACGGGCCTGTCCGGGTGGTGGGTAGAACTCCGAGTACGGCATGTTGCTGCCCACGATCAGCAGCCGGTCGCACCCGGTCATGAGCTGCCAGCTCGGTCGGGTGCCGAGCAGCCCGATCGCGCCGGTCACCCACGGCTCGCGGTGGTCGACGGCGGTGAAGCCGAGCAGGGCGGTGGCCACGCCGGCACCGAGTCGGTCGGCGATCTCGCGGACCTCGTCACGCGCGCCGAGCGCGCCCTGCCCGACCAGCATCGCCACCCGCTGCCCGCCGCGCAGCACCTCGGCGGCCCGGCGTACGTCCGCCTCCGGCGGCACTGTCGGCGTGCTGCTCGGCGCGTTGCTGGTCTGGTAGTAGCCGTGCGCGTGCGGCGGGTCCACGACCGCCGGCTCGTCCTGGATGTCGAGGGGGAGGATCAGGGCGGTGACGGTACTTCGGGCCAGGGCCGTGCGGCACGCGCGGTCGACCAGGTGCCGGACCTGCGCGGGGTGGTCGAGTTGGGCCAGGAAGGCTGCTGCCACGTCCTTGTAGAGGGCGAGCAGGTCGACCTCCTGGTAGTAGCCGCCACCCTCGGCGGTGGTAGCGGTGTGCCCGACCAGGGCGACCACGGGCTGGTGGTCGAGCTTCGCGTCGTACAGGCCGTTGAGCAGGTGGATGGCACCGGGTCCGCTGGTGACCAGGGCGCAGCCCAGCGGCCCGCCGCCGTACTTGACGTGCGCGGACGCGGCGAAACCGGCGGTCTCCTCGTGGCGTACCTGGATGAACTGGGCGCGTCCGTCGGTGCGTTGCAGGGCGGAGGTCATGCCGTTGATGCCGTCGCCGGGGTAGCCGAAGTAGCGGTGCACGCCCCAGCTGAACAGTCGCGACACGATGTGGTCGGCGACGGTCGGATGCCGGGGCAGAGCGCCCGCTTGGTGCGGTGCGGTGTGGTCCGTGCTCACCTGGCTGGTCCTTCCCGTCGGATCCCTGCTGGGCCCGGTCATTCCCCTTCTTCTTCGGACAAAACACCCCACCCGGCGGGCGTCGGAGTGGGAGGCTCGCCGTCCGGCAGAATCGTCGGGTGCCCGTCCACCAGATCACCGACCCTGACGACGACCGGATCGCCGACTACCGAGCGCTCACCGACGTCGAGCTGCGTACCCGCTGGGAACCGCCGCACGGACTGTTCATCGCCGAGGGGGAGCTGGTGCTGCGCCGGGCGTTGCGGGCGGGCTACCCGGCCCGGTCGTACCTCGTCGACGCCAAGCGGATCGACCAGCTCGCCGACCTGGACACCGGCGACGCGCCGGTGTACGCCGCCACGCCCGACGTCTTGCAGCAGGCCACCGGTTTCCACGTACACCGTGGGGTGCTGGCGTCGTTCCACCGCCGGTCGCTGCCGACGGCGGCCGAGGTACTCGCCGCCGCGCGCCGGATCGTGATCCTGGAGGACGTCAACAACCACACCAACCTCGGGGCGATCTTCCGGGGTGCCGCAGCGCTCGGCGTCGACGCGGTGCTGCTGTCGCCGACCTGCGCCGACCCGCTGTACCGGCGCAGTGTGCGGGTCAGCATGGGGGAGGTGTTCGCGGTGCCGTACGCCAAGCTCGATCGTTGGCCGGCGGGCCTGGAACAGGTGCGCGAGGCCGGCTTCACGGTGCTCGCCATGACGCCCGCGCCGGACGCCGTACCCATGCAGCGGTTGACCCCGGCGCAGCGCGAGCGGGCGGCGTTGCTGCTCGGTGCGGAGGGCCCCGGCCTGACCGCGGCGGCTCAGGCGGCCAGCGACGTGCGGGTGGTCCTCCCGATGCGACGTGGGGTCGACTCGTTGAACGTGGCCGCCGCGGCGGCGGTGGCGTTCTGGGAGTTGGGCCGCGACGACGCGCCGAGCGACAGCGAGTAACCGCTTCGACTTGCATGGCCATACGTTCTATTGCATAATTTTCCCCGTGTCCAAGGTTCTCACCTCCCTGCCCACCGGCGAACGTGTCGGCATCGCCTTCTCCGGCGGCCTCGACACCTCTGTAGCTGTCGCGTGGATGCGCGACAAGGGCGCGATTCCCTGCGCCTACACCGCCGACATCGGCCAGTACGACGAGCCCGACATCGCCTCGGTGCCCGGTCGCGCGCTCAGCTACGGCGCCGAGTTGGGCCGCCTGGTCGACTGCCGCGCCGCCCTGGTCGAGGAGGGCCTCGCGGCGCTGACCTGCGGCGCGTTCCACATCCGTTCCGGCGGGCGGGCGTACTTCAACACGACCCCGCTGGGCCGCGCCGTCACCGGGACGCTGCTGGTGCGGGCGATGATCTCCGACGACGTCCAGATCTGGGGCGACGGCTCGACGTTCAAGGGCAACGACATCGAGCGGTTCTACCGGTACGGCCTGCTGGCCAACCCGATGCTGCGGATCTACAAGCCGTGGCTGGACACCGCCTTCGTCAGCGAGCTGGGTGGGCGTAAGGAGATGTCGGAGTGGCTGCAGGAACGCGGCCTGCCCTACCGGGACAGCACTGAGAAGGCCTACTCCACCGACGCCAACATCTGGGGCGCCACGCACGAGGCGAAGACCCTGGAGCACCTCGACACCGGCATCGAGACGGTCAATCCGATCATGGGAGTCCGCTTCTGGGACCCGTCGGTGGAGATCCCGACCGAGGACGTCACCGTCGGCTTCGACCAGGGCCGACCGGTGACGATCAACGGCAAGGAGTTCGGCAGCGCCGTCGACCTGGTGCTGGAGGCCAACGCCATCGGCGGCCGGCACGGCCTGGGCATGTCCGACCAGATCGAGAACCGGATCATCGAGGCCAAGAGCCGGGGCATCTACGAGGCGCCCGGCATGGCGCTGCTGCACTACGCGTACGAGCGGCTGGTCAACGCCATCCACAACGAGGACACCCTGGCCAACTACCACAACGAGGGTCGCCGTCTCGGCCGGCTCATGTACGAGGGTCGCTGGCTGGACCCGCAGGCGCTGATGCTGCGCGAGTCGCTGCAGCGCTGGGTCGGCACCGCCGTCACCGGCGAGGTGACGATGCGACTGCGCCGGGGTGAGGACTACTCGATCCTCGACACCACCGGTCCCGCGTTCAGCTACCACCCCGACAAGCTGTCCATGGAGCGCACCGAGGACTCGGCGTTCGGCCCGTCGGACCGAATCGGCCAGCTCACCATGCGCAACCTGGACATCGCCGACTCGCGGGCGAAGCTGGAGCAGTACGCCTCCCTGGGCATGGTCGGCGGCGCGGCCCCGCAGCGGGTCATCGGCGCGGCGCAGGCGGCCTCGACCGGGCTGATCGGCGCGATGCCCGAGGGCGGCGCGGAGGCCATCGCCTCCCGGGGTGTCGCCTCCGCCGAGGACGAGGCGCTCGACCGGGCCGCCATGGAGTTCGGCGTCGACTGAGCCCGTCCTGCCACGTCGCCAGGCCGAGGCGGGCCCATGCCGCCGCCCCGGCTCGCGTCGCCGGCCGCTGTTCGGGATCTGGCATCACGGACGGTAACGTGGCGGCCGTGTTCCCTACCGTCCGTGAGGTCCTCGCCCTGGACCCCGTACGCCACGGGGCGCCGCGCGTCGTTGCCGGAGACGCGGGGCTGGACCGGCCGGTCCGATGGATACACATCGCCGAGGTGCCGGACATCGCCACCCTGTTGGGCGGCGGCGAGCTGGTGCTCACCACCGGCATCGGCCTTCCCGGCGACGACGCGGGCCTGCGCGCGTTCATCGGTGACCTCGCCGACGTCGGCGTCTCCGGACTCGTCGTCGAGCTGGGCCGCCGCTACCTGACCGGGGTGCCCCGGGTGATGGTCGCCGCCGCCGAGCGGCGTGGACTTCCCCTGGTGGAGTTGCGTCGGGCCACCCCGTTCGTGCGGATCACCGAGGCGGTGCACGCGCTGATCGTCGACGCGCAGCTCACCGAGCTGCGCGCCACCGAGGAGATCCACCAGCGCTTCAACGACCTGTCCGTCGAGGGCGCCGACACCGCCGAGGTCATCCGGCAGGCCGCCGAACTGTCCGGATGCCCGGTGGTCCTGGAGAACCTCTCCCGGCAGGTGCTCGGGTACGACCCGGCGGGCGAGAGCGCCGAACTGCTGCTCGACGGCTGGGAGCAACACTCCCGGCGGATCCCCCTGACCGGGCGTACCGCGTACGACCCGGACAGTGGCTGGCTGGTCACGGCCGTCGGCGCGCGAGGTCAGGACTGGGGGCGGCTGCTGCTGCGCTGGCCGGCCAGCGGCGACGTTCCCAGCGCCCAGTCCGGCGAGCCGACCGCCGGGCCGCCCACCCGGCTCACGATCCTCCTCGAACGGGCCGCGTCCACGCTCGCGTTGGGTCGACTGATCCGCCGTGACGCCGAAGGGCTGGAGCGGCAGATCCACCGCACCCTGCTCACCGCGCTGCTCGACCACTCCCGGCCGGTGGACGAGGTCGCGCTGCGGGCCAAGGCGCTCGGTGTGGTGCTCGACCGTCGGCACCTGGTTGGCGTGATGGTCCGACACCGGGCCGAGGACCTGGTCGGGGAGAACGGCCCGGAGGCGGGTCAGGCCCGGCTGCGGGACCTCTCCGAGGCGGTCGGTCAGGCGCTGCGGGAGGTGAAGCTGACCGCGCTGACCAGCGCTGTCGACGACAACTCGGTGGGCGTGCTGCTGGCCCTGACCGACCCGGCCGCCGAGGACCGCGCGCTGTCCGCGTTCGCCACCGCACTCCGTCGGGTACGCCTCGACTCCGGAGCGACCCGGGTGGCATCCGGTGCTGACCCGGCCCGGGGTGTCGGGGCGGGTGCGGTGATCGTGGCCGCCGGTTCCGGGGTGGGGAGCCTGCGGGAGGCCCGACGCTCCCTGGTCGAGGCACGGCAGATCGCCGAGGCCGCCCGCCGGGATCGGCGGGACCTGCCGGTCTTCCGTCTTCCGCACGTCGGGCTGGCCGGGCTGCTGCACCTGCTGCGCGACGAGCCCCGCCTGCAGACCTTCGTGGAACGTGAACTCGGCGCACTGTTGGAGTACGACGCCCGGCACCCCCGGGAGCAGTTGCTCGACACCCTGCGCGCGTACCTCGAACAGGGTCGCAACAAGACCGCGGGCGCCGCCGCCGCCCACCTGTCCCGGCCCGCGTTCTACGAACGCCTGGCCCGCATCGCCCGCATCCTCGACGTCGACCTGGATTCGGTGGAGGCCAGCCTCTCCCTACACGTGGCCCTACTGGCCCTGGAAGCAGTCCGAACCCCCTAACCCCACCCACCCACCTCCACCTTGTTGATCAAGAGGTTTGCGTCAGAAATCGCGCTGCCGGTGACGCAAAGCTCTTGATCAACAGGAGCGGGGTGAGGGGGTTAGAGGTTTAGGGTTTTTGCGTAGGTTGGGGGGATGTGGTTGGGGCCGCCGGGGGTGAAGACGTCCGTCTTCGCGACCGCGGACCAGGCTGTTGCGGGGACGGCCTCGACCAGGGCTCTGACCACCGGGGCGTCGCGCCACTGGTCCTGCTCGGCGAGCAGACCGAGGGCCACCACCGACTCCTCGACCTCGCCCACGCACTCGAACGGCTTGTGCCCGTCCACGCCCAGCAGCTCCCGGTAGCCGGGGATCTGCTCCGGGTCGGCGAGCAGGTCACCGCCGAAGATGTGCGTGACCCGCTCCCGCGACATGAACGGCGCCATGGCCAGGAAGACGAATCGGCACTTCGGGCAGTCGCGGCACCAGCGCTCGCTCGCGTCGTGCAGCTTGAACGCGGCGTTGCAACTGGTCACCACGTCGTCGTACCGGGTGATCTCGGCGAACAGCCGGGCGATGTGCAGCTCCGACAGTGACCGCAGCAGCGAGAAGTACGGGTCGGTCAGGCCGGCGTGCTCGGCCAGCGCCGACCGCAGCAGCCCTTCCGCCTCGACACCCTTGGACCACTGGTGGTTGATCTCGTGGCCGTCCCAGACCAGGTTCGGGTCGGACGCCGAACGCTCGTTGGACATCACCACCGGGCCGAGCCCGTGCAGCACGGCGGTGGCCACCGCGATCAGCGAGTTGATCGCCGTGACCGGGATGTGCCCGTTCAGGGCACCGGCCTTGTTCAGGTCGAACAACACCGGGTCGATCCGCCGCCGGGCAGCGAGAGGGGTCAGCCCGGACGCCTCGTTGACCGCCACGATCACGTGGTTCGGGTTGACCGAGAACGGCACCGGGTCCAGTTCGGCGCGACGCAGCGCCTCCAGGCTGACGATCGAGTCCTTGCCACCGCCGACCGCGGAGAGGGGGCGACGGTCGGAGTCGTCGTACACCCGGGGCGGCTCCGGCGAGCCTGCCGGCACCTCGGGGCGCAGCTGGAGCACGTGCGGCAGTTGGTTGCGGTACGCGTACTCGGCGAGGCCCTTGGTGTAGACGGCCGTGACGTAGTCGACGACGGCCGCGCCCAGCGGCGCCGGCAGCACCAGCCGGGGCGGCGCGGCGGCCTTGTAGTAGCTGACGCCGGCGACGAGGTGCAGCACCTCGAGCACCCGGTTGAGGGTCGCCACGGTCTCGTCCGAGGGTGGCTCCGCCGGCAGCGGAAGGGTGATCGCCTCGGTGAACCGCTGCTCACCGGCTGGACCGGTCAGGGCGTAGTCGAACAACACCTCGCCGGTGGCGAAGTCGATCGAGTAGGACGGGAAGGTGAAGGCGTCCATCCGCCGGAGCTGCTCGTTAGGCACACGCCATACTAGGCCCTGGTTCGTCCGGCCGTGTCCGGACCGGGCCTGCCCCGCCGCCACCGTGACCCCCGAGGAGAGCCCAGTGCGCCTGTCTGACCTGCGCGGACGTACCGTCGCCGTCTGGGGCACCGGTCGGGAAGGTCGGGCCGCTGTGACCGCGATCGCCGCTCACGGCCCGGCCGACCTGGTCGCCGTCGACGACAGCGCGAACTTCCTGTCGCTGCCCTGGGAAGGCCCGTTGGCCGAGGCCGCCCCGCTGGTGACCGGCGAGGCGGGCTTCGAACGGTTGGCCTCCGCGGACGTGGTGGTCCGCTCCCCGGGCGTGCCGCAGACCCACCCGTGGCTCGTCGAACTGCGTCGACGCGGGGTCATGGTGACCCAGGGCACCGCGCTGTGGATGGCCGACCACGCCGCCCGCACCGTCGGGGTCACCGGCAGCAAGGGCAAGAGCACCACCTCCAGCCTGATCAGTCACCTGCTCACCGCGATGGGCCGGCCGAACGTCTTCGGCGGCAACATCGGGGTGCCGACCCTGGACCTGCCCGAGGCGGAGCTGTACGTGCTGGAGCTGTCCAGCTATCAGTGCAGCGATCTCGCCGACTCGCCACGGGTGGCGGTGGTCACCGCGCTGTTCCCCGAACACCTCGACGCGCACGGTGGGGAGCGGGAGTACTACCGGGACAAGCTCAACCTGCTCGCCCACGACCCGCAGACGATCGTCGTCAACGGTGGCGACCCGAGGCTCGCCGCCGAGTTGGGGGAGTTGCCGGCGGTCCGGGCCGGTCGCCCCGACAGCACCCACGTCGCCGCCGGCGCCGACGGCACACAGTGGTTCCACCTCGGTGACCAGCCACTCTTCCCGCGTGCCGTGCTCCCGCTGGTCGGCCGGCACAACGAGGGCAACCTGTGCGTCGCGCTCGCCGTCCTCGACGCGCTCGGCGTCGACGTGGTGGCCGGCAAGGACCACCTCGCCATCGCGGTCGCCGAGTTCCAGGGGTTGGCCCACCGGCTCACCGAGATCACCGACCCGTCCGGGTTGACCTTCGTCGACGACACCCTCGCCACCAGCCCGTACGCGGCGATGCACGCGATCGACGCGTACGACGGGCGGCCGTTGACGGTGATCGTCGGAGGCAACGACCGAGGGCTGGACTACACGCCGTTGGCCGAGCACCTGGCCGAGCGGGAGCTGACCGTGATCGGTATTCCGGACAGCGGCGTACGCATCGTCGAGGCGCTCGCCAACCTGCCGAAGGTACGGACCGAGGTGGTCGACGACCTGGTGGACGCGGTACGGCTGTCCCGGGAGGTGACCCCGGTCGGCGGGGTGGTGCTGCTGTCGCCGGCCGCGCCCAGCTACGGCCGGTTCCGCAACTTCGAGCACCGCTCCGAGGTCTTCGCCCAGGCGGTGGCCGACACGGCCGGCTGAGCCCAGGCCGTCGTCGATACGGCCGGCTGACGACCTCAGCCGGATGGGAGCGCGGCGTGCAGGGCGCGCATCGAGCGGATCGCCGAGCGGATCTCCTGAAGGTAGCGGCCCGGGGTGAGCGTCTGCTCGGGTAGGACCGCCAGGTCGGCCACCGCCGGGTCCACCCCGACCGTGTCGATGTCGCAGCCGTAGGGCACGGCCAGGGTGCGCAGCGCGTCGCAGTGCTGGAACGGTACGTAGATCGGCGCGGTGACCGTCAGCACCTCGTCGCCCGGGGCGAGTCGGACGTGCCCGGCCCAGAAGCGTTGCGTGTCGGCGGTGTGGGCCCGTCGACGGTCCGGTTCGCTGGACGGCGCGGCCAGCACCCGTACCGGTGGGAGGCCCGCCGGTCGGTAGGTCCGCGACGACCACGAGTGGTGCGGGTGGCCGGCGTCGACGCCGGCCTGCTCGGCCGGGGCGGCCACCTCGAACACCCGCCGGACGGCGGTGTCCAGCACGTCCACCTCGGTGGCGTCGGCGGGCAGGCCCGCGTCGGCCAGGGTTCGGCGTTCCCAGTCCGACAGCGGCCGGAAGCTGCCCAACACGGCGATCTCACCGGTCACCGTGAGGCCGGCGCGGAGCAGGTGCGCGGCGTACCCGACGCGGCGGACACAGGCGTGCGCCAGGCCGCCGAGCACCACCAGGTGGGCGTACGCCGGGCGGGCCGGCACCGCCGGGTGGATCAGCCCGAGCGCGGCGGCCGTGTCGAGGACCAGGGCAGTGGTGGCGGGATCGAGGTCGGGCTCGCGAGCGTCGGGCCGCTCCCGACCGGCCCGGAAATCCCAGTGGCGGGCGGAGAAGTCGTCCAGGAACCGCAGCACCTCGGCCAGGTCGCCGGCGGGCCAGCCGCCGCCGAAGTGGCGGACCAGGCCGCGCAGCGCAGTGGAGCAGACCCAGGCCCGGACGTCCTGCGTGATCCGCTCGGCGACCGTCGGAGTTGTGTCCGCTCTGTGCACCTGCCGGATGCTACCGGTGTGCCGCCACGGGCTGTTGTAGCTGGTGTTTACGCTGGCGGCAGCGGCTGATTGGGGGATTTCGATGACCCGTGACGCGGCCCGTCTGCGGGCACGTGGCAGCACCTCTGCCGGCGGCTTCCTCCGCCTGGTGGCGCACACCGACCCGGTGGCCCTGGTCGGCATCACGCTGTCGATCACCCTCAGCATCGCGCTCGACCTCAGCAACGCTGCCTCCGGCGTGGAGTCGCTGCTGGCCGGCCTGATGGGCATCACCATGCCGCTGTTGGTGGATTCGCTGGCCCGCGCGGAGCGCCGGTTCCACCTTCGTACCCTGCTGGAGGGTCCGCCCTGGCTCGCGCAGACGACGACGGAGCTGGCCGGGGCCATCCGGGACGCGACCGAGCAGCACGCGGGCACCCGGGTCGCGGTGGAGGCGCAGCGGCGGTACGAGCAGTTCCGGTTGGAGGCCGAGCAACTCGCGTACGGTCGGATCGTCCGGCGGGGCGACGAGGACGAGGACCTGGCCGGCGCGACCCGCACGTGCCTGCACCGGCTGGACGGCCTGACCAACGTGATGCCCCGGGTCAGCGGGGAGCTGAGCTGGTGGCGCAGTGAGATCGGCCGGCGCTACTGGGAGGCCAACGTGGAGGCCCTGCAACGGGGCGTCCAGGTCACCCGGGTCTTCGTCTACGCCAACCTGACCGAGGAGTTGTCCGCCCTGGTCGAGAAGCAGCGCGCGGCCGGAGCGCGGGTGGGCCTCCTGCCCCTCGGTGTGGTCAGTCCTCACCTGCACGTCAACCTGACGCTGTGGGACCTGTCGAGTTGTTGGGAGGCCCGCATGACCGCCCACGGTGAGATCGGCGAGAACCAGTTCTCCGTCAACCGGACCGACGTCGCCCGGCTCACCCGTGTGTTCGACCTCTGCGCGAGCGCCGCGACCTTCCAGGACTGACGGCTCCCCGCGGGGCGGAGGCGGGTACGCCATGACGTGGACTGGGGTCCTGCTGCTGACGGCAGTGGTCTGGGCGGTCAGCCTGATCCGTTCGGTCCGGCTCCGGGCGCTGGTCTACAGCCTGCCGCTGCCGATGACTCTCGCCCTGGTCAGCAGCGGCCACCGGGTGGAGGGCGCGCAGGTGGTGGGTGTGGTCGGGCTCAACCTCTTCTTCGTCACCGTGGCGTTCAGCCATCAGCGGCTGCGGTGGCCGATCCTGCTCGCCGACGGCGCGGGGATCGCTGTCTACGTGGCGCTCAGCGCTGGCCTGCTGGCCGTCGGCATGCCGTTCGGGGCGGCGCTCGCCGGCACGCTCGTGCTGTGGCTGGCGGCGATGCTGCTGCTGCGCCGACGTGCCCCCGCGCGACCCGCCCTCGCGGACGCGCGGCCCTCCGGCGATGCCCGACGGGATGGGCTGCCGGCGCTGCTGAAGCTGATGGTGATCTTCGTCGGGGCGGTTCTCACCACGCTTCTCGGTGCCGTGCTGCGCGGCATGGTGGTGACCTTTCCGTACTCGGGGGTGCTGGTCGCTGTCGAGGCGCGTCGTCAGTTGGTCGAGTTCAGCCGGCACTTCGCCCGCAACAGCCTCGCGCTCGTCGGTTTCCTCACCGCGTACCACTACCTTCAGGACGTCTCCCCGACCGTGGCGCTGGGCGCCGCTTGGGGGGCCTTCGCGGTGGTCGCCGCCGCGCTGCACCTGCCGCTGCGCCCCCGCCGGGCCGATCGGGCCCGCACGGCGAGCGGCACGCCCGAACCACCCCGGGTGGGGACGCCGACCGACGGGTCGTGACCAGCCCAGGCGCGCCGGCTGGTTCGGGCCGTCGGCGCTGAGTCGGGGTCGACGGGTACGCGATCCACCGCGAACGGTCGCAGTGGTGTCCGATAAAGACCACGGTCTTGATGGCCGTGTGGAGCCCGTCGATGCGCTGCTCCCGGCCGGCCGGGGTGCGGCCGGTCGGCTGGCGCGAGGGGGTGCGTTGGCACCCCGTTGGCCGCTGGTGGCGATAACGGTTCGGCCGTCAGGACTTGAAGTCCGGGCCCGGCTGTCGTAGAAATTCTTCAGCAACAGAGCATGAACTGAAGAGAATCAACGCGCCTCGCGCGGCGGTCGCCTCCCCCTGACACCGGCGGCCCGCCCGACCCGACCCGAGGAGACCCCATGAACAGGCGTGACATCCTGCGGCGTACCGCTGCCGCCGGCGTGCTGGCCACCCCCGCCGCCGGTCTGCTGGCCGGCTGCGCCACCAGCGGCGGCGGTGACAAGAGCGACGCCACCACCTACCAGGGCACCAAGAGCGCCGAGAACCCGCTCGGCGTGAAGGAGGACGCCCCACTCGAGGTGGTGATCTTCGGCGGCGGGTTCGGCGAGGAGTACGCCAAGGCCCACGAGGCCATGTACACCGAGAAGTACCCGAAGGCCAAGGTCAGGCACTCCGCCACCCAGGAGATCAGCAAGACCCTCCAGCCCCGCTTCGTCGACGGCACCCCTCCGGACGTGGTCAACAACTCCGGAGCAGGTCAGATCGACTTCAACGGGCTGGTCAGCCAGAACGCCGTCGCCGACCTCGGTGAGCTGCTCGACGCGCCGAGCCTCGACGTCCCCGGCAAGACGGTCCGGGACACCCTGCTGCCCGGCGCTGTCGAGGTCGGCTCGTACGACGGCACGTTCCTGGTCCTCAACTACACGTACACCGCCTACGGCATCTGGTACTCCGACAAGCTGTTCACCGACCGTTCCTGGGAGTACGCGAAGACCTGGGACCAGCACATCGCCCTCTGCAAGCAGATCAAGGCCGCCGGCATCGCCCCGTGGACGTACGCCGGTCTGCACCCGCGCTACATGAGCTGGCCGGTGATCGCCACCGCGATCAAGCTCGGCGGCCCGTCGGTCGCGACCGCCATCGACAACCTGGAACCGAACGCCTGGAAGTCCGAGTCGATGCGGACCGCCGCCGACGCCTGGCACCAGATCGTCAAGGACAGGTACATCCTGGACGGCTCGTCCGGTTTGGATCACAAGCAGTCACAGACCGCCTGGTGCCAGGGCAAGGCAGCGTTCATCTCCTGCGGCTCCTGGTTGGAGAGCGAGCAGAAGGACGTCACCCCGGCCGGGTTCAACATGACCATCGCGCCGACGCCGAGCCTGGGCAGTGGCGACAAGCTGCCGTTCGAGGCGATCCGGGGCACCGCGGGCGAACCGTTCATGGTGCCCGCCAAGGCCCGCAACCGCGCCGGTGGCCTGGAGTACTTCCGGACCATGCTGTCCAAGAAGGGCGCCCAGGACTTCACGAAGAAGGTCGCCAGCCTCACCGTGGTCGCCGGCGCCACCGAGGGCGTCGACCTGCCGTACGGGCTGAACAGCGTGGTCAAGGCCCTCGACGCGTCCGGTGCCAACGGTTTCAACTGGGTCTACAACAACTACTACCGCAAGTTGGAGCGCAACCTCGTCGACGCCGCGTGCGGCGAGTTCTTCAGCGGCCGGACGAGCCCCGCGGAATTCCTCGACCAGTGCCAGAAGGGTGCCGACTCGATCGCCCAGGACAGCTCGATCAAGAAGTACAAGCGAGCGGTCTGACGGCCCGACCGGCCGGTGGGGGAGCTGTCGCCCCCACCGGCCGCACCCCAACGGAAGAGGTCCTCCTCGTGAGACATGGCAAGTGGCCGCTGATCGTCGTGTTCCTGGTGCCACCGGTGCTGCTGTACGTGTTCTTCGTCGTCTCGCCGTACCTGCAGGCGTTCCAGATCTCCACCACCGACTGGCTCGGCTACTCCGCCGAGGCCAACCCGGTGGGCCTGGCGAACTTCAGAACGCTGTGGCACGACGGCTACGTGTGGAACGCGCTGAAGAACAACGCGATCCTGCTGGGCCTGGTGCCGGTGCTGACCATCCTGCTCGGGCTCTTCTTCGCCAGCATGCTCGCCCTCGGTGGGCGCAAGGGCCGTGCCGGCGTGACCGGGGTACGCGGCGGAGCGCTCTACCGCACCGTGTACTTCTTCCCGCAGGTGCTCTCCGTGGTGATCATCGCGCTGCTGTGGAAGGAGGTGTACCACCCCAACCAGGGGCTGCTCACCGGAGTAATGCACGCGGTGGGGCTACCCGCGCCGACCTGGCTCGGCGACCCCGCGACCGCGTTCTGGTGCGTACTGGCGGTGATGGTCTGGAGCAACGTCGGCTTCTACGTGGTGCTGTTCGGGGCCGCGATGTCGGCCGTGCCGAAGGAGATCTACGAGGCGGTCCTGCTCGACGGAGCGTCCCGGTTCACCACGCTGCGCCGCGTCACGCTGCCGCTGCTCTGGGACACCATCCAGGTCGCCTGGGTCTACCTGGCCATCTTCGCCCTGGACGGGTTCATCCTCGTGCAATTGATGACCAACGGAGGCCCGAACTTCTCGACCGACGTGATCGGCGTACGGATGTACGACACCGCCTTCGGCAGCGAGACCAAGTTCGGCTACGCCTCGGCGATCGGCGTGGTGATGTTCTTCCTGACCCTCACCGTGGCGGTGCTGTCGCTGCGGGTCGGCCGGCGCGATCGGATCGAGTACTCGTGACCACTCTTGATCAGCCCACCAAGCCCAGCCCCACGCCCACGCCGACCGCCGGTCGGGACCGTCCGGTGCGCCGGGAACTCGGCATCGGGAACACCCTCTCGCACGGGTTCCTGCTGCTCTGGGGCCTGCTCACCGTACTGCCGCTGCTGTGGATGTTCGTCAGCTCGTTCAAGACGAACGGTGAGATCCTGGCCGACCCCTGGGGGCTCCCCGGGACTCTGCACCTGGACAACTGGGCGCGGGCCTGGACGGGCGCGCACATCGGCCGGTACTTCCTCAACAGCCTGGTGGTGGTCACCGGCTCGGTGACCCTGACCATGCTGATGGGCGCGACCGCCGCGTACGTTTTCGCCCGCTACGAGTTCCGCGGCCGCCAGGTCGTCTACTACCTGTTCGTCGGCGGCCTGATGTTCCCGGTGTTCCTCGCCCTGGTGCCGCTCTTCTTCGTGGTCCGCAACGCCGGCCTCTTCGGCACCTGGAAAGGGCTCATCCTGGTGTACGCGGCGTACTCGCTGCCGTTCACGGTGTTCTTCCTGACCGCGTTCTTCCGGACCCTGCCGACCGCCGTGGCCGAGGCCGCCATGGTCGACGGCTGCGGGCACTTCCGGCTCTTCTTCCGGGTGATGTTGCCGATGGCGCGTCCGGGATTGATCAGCGTCGCGATCTTCAACTTCCTCAGTCACTGGAACCAGTTCCTGCTGCCGCAGGTGCTGATGCAGGGCGACGACTCCAAGTGGATGCTGGCCCAGGGGCTCTTCGCGCTGTCGGTGAGCCAGGGCTACGCGGGCGACTACGCCCGGCTCTTCGCCGGGCTGAGCATCGCGGTGCTGCCGGTGCTGGCGGTCTACGTGGCGTTTCAGCGTCAGGTGCAGGCGGGCCTCACCGCAGGGCAGCTCAAGTAGGGCCTGCCCCGCGCCCCCGCCCCGCCCCGCGCCCCCGCTCCGCCCCCATGATCCGCGCAACTTCGGTGAAACTGCTGCCTCACGGCTCGCCGAGGCAGCAGTTTCACCGATAGTGCGCGGATCTTGGCCGTCTGGCGGCGGCTCGGATGTCTCAGGTTGTCGGGAAGAGGCGGGCGTGCAGGGCGGCCGGTTCGCTGACCTCGTGCAGGTCACGGGCGGCGAGCCAGGCAGCGGCGAGGGCCCCGTCACCGGCGGTGCGTAGGCGGGCGTCCGGCCACAATCGAGCGATCTCCGCCCGGACGGCGGTGGCCAGCGGAGTGTCGCCGGTGAGCAGCCCGCCACCGAGGACGACCGGTGTCCTCGCCTCGGCCGGGCGGATCCGGCTCACGCTCTCGGCCAGGTGCGCCGCCGCCTCGGCGATCAGCGCGGTGGCGACCGGTTCGCCCTCGGCGGCGGCGGTGCTGACCAGTGGGGCCAGGCGGGCCAGCTCGACCGGTGGTCGGCGGGTCACGGCCTGGATCGTGGCGTCGACGGTGTCCCGTGGGCGGGCGGCGATCTCGGTGCTGCCCATCAGTTCGGCGAGTACCGCTGTGGTCAGCGGGCCGAGGGTGTGGCCGGAGTCCAGGTCGGCGAGCAGTCGGCGTACCGCTTCGCGACCGAGCCAGAAGCCGGAGCCCGCGTCGCCGAGGAGCCAGCCGTGCCCGTCGGCGACCCGGTCGAGGCGCAGGTCGTGGACCTGCGCGGTGATCGCCCCGGTGCCGGCGATGAGCACCGTGCCGTCCGGTTCGGCGGTGCCGGAGGCGTAGGCGACGAGGGCGTCGCCGTGCACGGCGTACGGGCAGCGCAGGCCGGCGTCGTGCCAGGCCTGGTCGAAGGCGGCGCGCCCGGCGGGATCGGCGAGTAGTCGGGCCGCGCCGGCCAGGCCGATGGTGCCGGCGACCACCCGGGCCGGGTCGAGGTCGGCGAGGGCCGCGCGGAGTGCGGTCAGCAGCTCGACGGCGGCGCGTTGTGCGCCGTGACTGGTCGGGTTGCCGCCGCCGGCGCGGCCGGTGCCGACGCGTCGTCCGGTGAGGGTCAGGGCGGTCGCCCGGGTGGACGTACCGCCGATGTCGAGGCCGACCACGACGGTGTCGGACATCGGCACGGGTCTCCTTGGATTGGACGACGTTCGGGACTGTTCATGCTGGTCGGCCCGGCCGCGCGGGGCAAGATCCGGCGGGCGCGGAGGCTTGTGCGCCAGGTAACAGTTTGAAAACTTCGCCCACAGTCTTGACACAGAGGGGCCTTCAGTAAGAACTTTTACCACTAACAGTTAACAGTCTTTTCGGAAAGGTGAGGCGACCCATGGTTGATCACGAGGTGGACACCGCCGCGGGGACCGCGGTGGTCGACGCTGACGTGGTCGACCGCAGGAGCTCCGCCTCTGACGGGGTGCTGGCCCGCGTCCGCAACGGACTCGGCGAGCTGACCGGCGCGCTCCGCCGGGTCGCCGAGCACGTGCTGAGCGACCCGGAGGCCGCCGCCCGATCCACCATCGTGGAGCTTGCCGAGCGAAGCGGCACCTCACCGGCGACCATCACCCGGTTCTGCCGGGCGATGGGCTTCGAGGGGTACGCCGACCTGCGGCTGGGCATCGCCTCCGAGACCGGTCGGGCCCGCTCGGCCGGCTGGACCATCGACATCGGACGGGAGATCCAGCCGAGCGACCCGCTCGGACGGGTGCTCGACCAGATCATGGCCGCCGACACCCGGGCCATGCACGACACCGCCACCCTGCTCGACCTCGCCGAGGTGGAGCGGGCCGCGGTGGCCATCGCGGGCGCCAGTCGGGTGAACATCTTCGGCGCCAGCGGCAGCGCGCTGGTCGGCGAGGAGATGCAGTTCAGCCTGCACCGCATCGGCGTGGCCGCGTGGGCGTGGAACGACGTGCACGAGGGCCTGGCCAGCGCCGCGTTGTTGCGTGCCGGGGACGTGGCGCTCGGCATCTCGCACACCGGGCAGACCCGGGAGACGATCGAGATGCTCGCCGAGGCGGGCAGCCGGGGGGCCACCACGCTCGCGCTCACCGGCTTCCCCCGCTCACCGTTGGCCGAGCTGGCCGACATCGTGCTGCTCACCGCCAGCCAGGCGACGACCTTCCGACCGGACGCACTCTCCGCCCGGCACCCGCAGCTCGTCGTGCTCGACCTGCTCTACATCGCCGTCGCCCAACGGACGCACGACCGCGCGCACGCGGCCTTCCGGCGTACCGCGCAGGCCGTCGACGGGCACAAGGCAGCGAAGGGAAGCGTCTCATGATCAGCGCCCAGGGGTACGCGGACGCCGTCCGCCCGGTGCTCGACCGGCTGCTCGACTCGGAGGCCGACGGGATCACCCGGGCCGCCGACCTGATCGCCGACAGCCTGCGCGACGGTGGCGTGCTCCAGGCGTTCGGAGCCGGTCACTCCGAGGCGTTCGCCGCCGAGTTGGTGGCGCGGGCCGGCGGTCTGGTCCCCACCAACCGGCTGTCGGTACGGGACCTGGTGATGCACGGTGACGCCCCGCGTGACGTGCTCGCCGATCCCAAGCTGGAACGCGACCCCTCCATCGCCCACCAGATCTACGCGCTCGCGGCGCCCCAGCCGCGGGACGTGTTCGTGGTGGCATCCCAATCCGGCATCAACGGCTCGGTGGTCGAGCTGGCGGCGCTGGTCACCGAGCGCGGTCACCCGTTGATCGCGGTCACCTCGGTCGAGCACACCGCACGGGTCGCCCCACGGCACCCGTCCGGGCATCGGCTCGCCGACCTCGCCGACGTCGTGCTGGACAACGGCGCGCCGTACGGCGATGCACTGCTGCCGCTCGAGGGCGGCGGCGCGGTCTGTGCGGTCTCCTCGGTCACCACGGCGCTGCTGGCGCAGCTGTTGACCGCTGAGGTCGTACGACGGTTCCACCAGGCCGGGGAGGTACCCCCTATCTACCTCTCCGCCAACGTCCCCGGCGGGGACGAGCACAACCTCGCCCTCGAGTCGCGGTACGCCGGGCGTCTCCGGCGAACCGCCTGACCCGACACCACAAGGAGAGTCAAAGATGTCGGATTCCCCCGAGAACATCGGTGACCTGAGCCGTCGGACCCTGTTGCAGCGCGCCGCGGCGGCCGGTCTGCTCGCCGTTCCGGCGGCGGGCATGTTGAGTGCCTGCGCCGGCAGCGAGCCGTCCAAGTCCGAGGACAGCGGTGCCGCGAAGAGCAAGGACAACCCGTTCGGCGTCAAGGACGGCAGCGCCGTCAAGGTGGTCGTCTTCAACGGCGGTCTGGGTGACCAGTGGGCCAAGGAGGACAAGGTCCTCTTCAACGCCAAGCACCCGAACATCACCGTCAACATGAGCTCCACCCAGAAGATCAAGACCGAAGAACAGCCGAAGATGGCGACCCAGCCGAGCGACCTGGTGATGAACTCGGGCGCGGACATCATGGATCGCAGCACGCTGATCAACGAGGGTGCGATCGAGCCGCTCGACGACCTGCTCACCGCCCCCGCGTGGGACAGCGAGGGCACGGTTGCCGACTCGCTGCTGCCGGGCACGGTCACCGACGGCACCCAGAACGGCAAGTTCTACGTCGTGAACGTGGCCTACACGGTCTGGGGCAACTGGTACAACGCGGCCCTGTTCAAGCGTGAGGGCTGGCAGGCGCCGACCACCTGGGACGACTTCTTCGCACTCGCGCCGAAGATCAAGGCCAAGGGCATGGCGCCGTACGTGCACGACGCCGCGCACGGCTACTACCCGCGCTGGGCGCTCTTCGCCAGCATCTGGAAGGCCGTCGGCAAGCAGCCGATCATCGACATCGACAACCTGAAGGACAACGCCTGGAAGGCCGACGGCATCGTCGCGGCGCTGGAGCCGTGGGAGAAGCTCGTCAAGGACAAGCTGCTGCTGCCGGGCAAGCTCGACCACACCCAGTCGCAGCAGGCCTGGCTCGACGGCAAGGCCGCCTTCATCCAGGTCGGCACCTGGCTGAAGAACGAGATGGCCGCGACCATCCCGCCGGGCTTCGAGATGACCCTGTCGGACTACTGGACCAAGCCGGGCGACAAGGCACCCAAGGACGTCTACGCCTCTTCCGGCGAGGGCTTCGTGGTGCCGAGCAAGGCGCCGAACAAGGCGGCCGCGAAGGAGTTCCTGCGGGCCATCCTCTCCAAGGCCGGCTCGGCGAAGTTCGCGGAGCTGACCAAGTCGCTCGCCTCGACCAAGGGCTCCGGCGACAACGTCCAGGACACCGCGCTGGCTTCCGCCAACACGCTCATGAAGAGCGGCAGCACGGACCTGATCTCGGTCAAGTTCCCGGACTTCTACGCCGACCTGGACAAGGAGAGCCAGAACCTGTCCGAGGAGCTGATGGCGGGGCGCCTCACCGCGCAGCAGTTTGTCGACAAGATGCAGGCGGCCGCGGACAAGGTCGCCAAGGACTCCTCCGTCAAGAAGCAGACCCGTACCGCCTGACAGGCCCTGATCAGCTAGAGAAGTGAGTGACCATGCGGCACGGTGTTGCGCGTTTCGTCACGGGTTTCCTGGCCTTGCCGCTTGCGCTGTACCTCTTCTACGTGGTGTGGCCCTTCGTGCAGGCGGCGGGATACTCGTTGACCGACTGGGGTGGCTACTCGGACACCCAGAACTTCGTCGGTCTGGACAACTACGTCCGGCTGTTGTCGGATGAGTTGATCAGGAAGGCCTTCTGGCACAACGTCTTCTTCCTGATCACCGTGCCGCTGTTCACCATCGCGCTGGCCCTGTTCCTCGCGTTCCTGCTCAATGTGGGCGGACGCGAGGACAGGGCCGGCATCCGGGGGGTGTTCGGCTCCGGGATCTACAAAATCATCTTCTTCTTCCCGCAGGTGCTGTCGCTGGTGGTCATCGCCGTCATGTGGCAGCAGATCTACCGCAGCGACGGTCAGGGCCTGATCAACGGTCTGCTGATCAAGATCGGTCTGGTGGACGCGGACAACCCGATCGCCTTCACCGCCGACCCGGAGCCCTTCCTCGGCGTGCCCGCGGTGCTCTGGTGGCTGCTGCTGATCGCGGTCTGGAGCGGCGCCGGCTTCTACATGGTGCTCTTCTCGGCGGCGATGCAGTCCATCCCGAAGGACATCTACGAGGCGGCCCTCCTGGACGGGGCCAGCCGGTTCCACACCTTCTTCAAGATCACGTTGCCCCTGTTGCGTGACACCGTCTCGGTCGCCTGGGTCTACCTGGGCTTCATCGCGCTGGACATGTACGCCCTGGTGTTCGTCATGACGCCCAGCCAGGGTGGCCCGAACCACGCCAGCGAGATCTTCGCGTCGGTGCTCAACTTCACCGCGTTCCAGAAGGGCCAGTTCGGTTACGCCTGCGCGATGGGTGTCGCCCTGGCGATCTTCACGATCCTGCTCGCCGCGGTGCAGCTCAGGATCACCCGTCGCGACCGTATCGAGTACTGAGGAGGCTGGACGATGAGCACGGCGACTCACGATGGTCTGACCCGGCCCGACCAGAACCCGAACACCGCACCCGAGGGTGGAAAGGGCGGCAAGTCCGCCTCGGACGGGCTCGGCGGCAAGTTCTTCAACGGCTTCTCCCACATCTTCCTGCTGGTCTGGGCCGTGATGGTGATCTACCCGCTGCTGTGGGTGGTGATGTCGGCGCTGAAGACCGACTCGGAGGTCATCCGCCAGCCCCTGTCCCTGATTCCCGCCAAGCTCAACTGGGACAACTTCAGCCGGGCCTGGGGCGCAGGGCACCTCGGGTCCTTCTTCCTCAACACCGTGCTGGTGCTGGCCGGCAGCGTCACCCTGACCATGCTGCTGGGCTCGATGGCTGCGTACGCGTTGGCCCGTTACGAGTTCCGGGGCAACCGGCTGATCTACTACGTGTTCCTCTCCGGCCTGACCCTGCCGATCTACCTGGCCGCGGTGCCGCTGTTCAAGGGCGTCTACAACACCAGCGTCCACCTTCCGCTGCTGGGCCCGAACAAGCACCTCATGCTGATCCTCGTGTACGTGGCCTGGTCGCTGTCGTTCACCGTCTTCTTCATGCACTCGTTCTTCCGGACGCTGCCCAACACCATCGCCGAGGCGGCCATGGTCGACGGCGCGTCGCACAGCCGGCTCTTCTTCAGCGTCATGCTGCCGATGTCCAAGCCCGGTCTGATCAGCATCGGCATCTTCAACGTGCTGGGTCAGTGGAACCAGTGGTACCTGCCGACCCTGCTCATGCAGTCGGTCGCCGGGGAGCCGAAGAACCAGGTGATCGCCCAGGGCCTGATCGAACTCTCGGTCAACCAGGGCTACAAGTCCGACTGGTCCGGTCTGTTCGCCGGGGTCACCATGGCGATGCTCCCGGTACTCATCGTCTACATCATCTTCCAGCGGCAGGTGCAGTCCGGCCTCACCGCGGGGGTCGGCAAGTAACCACCCGGACGAGAAGGGGCCCCTCGCCTGCCGAGGGGCTTCTTCGTCATCTCCGGTGCTCGTCGGCCGGTGTGTGCCAGGAGCGCCACAGGTCGGCGTACGCCCCGCCGGCCGCGACCAGGTCGTCGTGGCTGCCGATCTCGGTGATCCGGCCGCCCGCCAGCACGGCCACCCGGTCGGCGTCGTGTGCGGTGTTGAGCCGATGCGCAATCGCGATGACGGTGCGCCCGACCAGCACGGCGGCCAGAGCCCGCTCGGTGCGACGGGCCGTGGTGGGATCGAGCGCGGCGGTCGCCTCGTCGAGGATCAGCGTGTGCGGGTCGGCGAGCACCAGCCGAGCCAGCGCGAGCTGCTGGGCCTCCGCCGCGCCGAGCTGGCGGCCACCGTCGCCGAGCGTGGCGTCCAGGCCCTCCGGCAACCCCGCGAACCAGTCGGCGCCCACGGTGTCGAGCGCGGCCCGCATCTGCTCGTCGGAGGCGTCCGGCGCGGCGAACGACAGATTGTCCCGTACCGAGCCGATGAAGACGTGGTGCTCCTGGGTGACCAGGGCGATCCGACGGCGACGCTCGGCCGGGTCGAGGTCGGTGACCGGGCAGCCACCGATGCTGACCACACCCTGTCGGGGCGCGTCGATCCCGGCCAGCAGCCGGGCCAGGGTGGACTTGCCGGCGCCCGACGGGCCCACGACGGCCAGCCGCTCGCCGGGCTGCACCTCCAGGTCGATGCCGTGCAGCACGTCCGCCCCGCCGGAGTAGGAGAACCGCGCACCGCGGACGACGAGCCGCTCACCCCGCGACGTGGCCGTCCGGCCCGGCGGCTCCGCCGGGACCAGGCCGACGCCGAGCACCCGGGCGTACGACGCGAAGCCCCGCTGCGCCTGCTCCGTCCACTGCAACAGCCGGTCCAACGGGTCGATCGCCTGTTGCAGGTAGAGCGCGGCGGCGACCACCGCGCCGAGCGACACCATGCCCCGGGAGAGCAGATAACCGCCGACGAGCAGCACCAGCGCGATCGGCAGCGGGTAGCTGGCCTCCACGACCGAGAAGAACACCGTACGCAGCGCGAGGGTGGCCCGCCGGGCCCGCCACACGCGGGTGATCCGGTCGGTGCCGTGCCGGACCCGGTCGTCGGTCAGCCGCAGCGCCTCCACCGTGCGCGCGCCCTCGGCGGTCGTGGTGAGCGTCTCGGTCAACTCGGCTGCCGCCGCGCCCTCGGTGAGGTACGCGGAGCTGGCCCGCCGCAGGTACCAGCGGGTCACCGCCACGATCGACGGGAGCCCGGCCAACGCCGCGAGCCCCAGCAGCGGATGCAGCAGGAAGACCGCACCGAACAGCAACGTCAACTGCACCGAGGCGATGACGATGGTGGGCACCACGTTCCGGACTGTGGTCCCGACCGTCGCCACGTCGACCGAGCTGCGGGTGGCCAGGTCACCGGAACCGGCGCGCTCGACGACCGAGACCGGCAGCCCGAGAGTCCGGGAGACGAACTCCTCGCGCAGCTCCGCGACCGCTCGTTCGCCGAAGCGGTGACCGGCGTACTGCGCGTACCGGGAAAGCAGCGCGCTGACCACGACGCAGCCGGCGATGGCCAGCGCCAGCCGGTCCACAGTGGCCACGCCCGCGCCGGCGGTGACCCGGTCGACGATGGTGCCCAGCAGCCACGGTGGGGCGAGCCCGGCGACCGCGGCGGCGCCGTGCAGCGCCAGCACGACCCCTACCGCGCGCCGGTGCCGGCTGATCATGTCGCGCAACGCCCGGCGTACGGTGACCCGGTCGGCCACCGGCAGCCGGCTCATTGGTACGCCTCCTCGGTGTCGGCGGGCTCGGGGTCGGGATCGTCGCTGCCCCGGGCCACCAGATGCCGGTAGTCGGCGTCGGAGTCGAGCAGGTCGGCGTGGCTGCCGGTGGCGGTGATCCGGCCGCCGCTCAGGTGCGCGACCAGGTCGGCCCGGCCGAGCAGCAGCGGTGACGTGGCGATGAGCACCGTCGTGCGCCCGGCCCGCGCGACCCGCAACCGTTCGGCGATCCGCGCCTCGGTGTGCGCGTCCACCGCCGACGTCGGGTCGACGAGGATCAGCACCTCCGGTTCGGCGAGGACGGCGCGCGCGAGGCGGACCCGTTGGCGTTGACCGCCGGAGAGGGTCCGGGCCCGGGAGTCGATCGGGGTGTCCAGCCCGGCCGGCAGGGCATCGACCACGTCCTCGGCCGAGGCCGTCCGCACTGCCGCGTCGACCCGGTCGTCGCCGTCGGCCGCCCCGGCGCGCAGGATGTCGCGCAGTGTCCCGGCGAAGAGGTACGAATCGTGGTCGGCGACCAGGATCCGGGAGCGGACCTCGTCCAGGGCGACACCGGCCAGCGGCACACCACCCCAGGTGGTGTCGCTGACCACGTACCGGCCGAGCCGGTCGGCCAGTGCCACGGCCGCCGCCGGGTCGTCGGCGGCCACCCCGGTCAGCCGGCCGGCGCGGACGGTCAGCCCGGTCACCGGGTCGTACAGGTCGGCGGGGCCGTCCGGCGCCGCCAGGGCTTCTGGCTGGCGTGCCCCGGGCACCGGGCCCGACCACCGGCGACCCGGGCCGCCGACGTCGTCCGCGGTCACGGTGAGCAGGCCGATGATCCGTCGGGCGGCGACGCGCCCCCGGATCAGCTGGTGACTGCCCTCCAGCAGGAACCAGACCGGCACGATCAGGGTCGCCACGTAGCCGTAGACGGCGACCAGCTCCCCGATCGTGACGTCACCCGTCACCGCCATCCGCGCCGTCAGCCACACCACCGCCGCCAGGAAGAGCCCGGGGATGGCGACCGTCGCCGCGTCGATCCAGCTGATGACGGCCCCCACCCGGTAGCCCTCGGCGCGCAGCTCCTGGGATCGGGCCGCGTACCGGCTGGCGAACAGGCCCCGACCGCCCACCCCGGCGAGCACCCGCAGCCCGGCCACGATGTCACCGGACCGGGCGGTGAGCGCGCCCTGCTGCCGGCGGTAGATCGACTCGGCCCGTTCGAGGCGGCGCAGCAGCGGCCCGACGACCAGCCCGACCGCCGGCACCCCCACCAGCACGCACAACGCGAGCATCGGGGAGATCGACCAGAGCACCACGGCGATGACCCCGTACGCGACGACCGCGCCGACGCCCGGCCCGGTCAGCGTCAGCACCTGCGCCGTCCAGTCGATGTCGGAGCCGCCGATGGTGGACACCTCACCGGAGGCGACCCGACGGGGCAGCACCGAGCCGATCCGGGACAGGTGACGCAGCAGGACCTCGGCGGAACGGGCCTTGGCGTCCTCCCGGATGAAGGTCATCGTGCGGTGCCGCATGATGCCCAGGAATGACAGAGCCACCCCCGCGACGACGATGGCCGCGACCCAGAAAGCCAGCGCCCGGGTGTCGCGGGCGCGGAGACCGTCGTCGACGGCGCGGGCGATCAGGTAGGGCCGGGCCGACAGCCCGATCATCCAGGCCGTGCCGAGCAGGCTGCCGCGCAGCACCCGCCAGGGTTGGCGGCGGGTGAGCCACCACAGGTACCGCATCGGACCGCGGGTGTCCGGAGTGCCTGGATCGGGATGCGGGATCTGCGGAGGCACCACGTCACGCTACCGACAGGGCCCGACACGCTACTGACCCGAAACGGGTGAGGTGCGCCTCGGTTCCTGTCGGAGGGGAGAGGCAGAATCGCGTTCGTGCTGGTAGCGGTGGTGGCTGATGAGCGGGGCGGGGGAGTGCTGTGCCCGCTCGACCCCGCCGGTCGCCCGGCCGGCCCGACCGAGGCCGTCACCGACCTGACTGCCGCCGTCGCCGCCCGCGAGGCCGCCGAGCACCCGCGCTGGGTCTGGTCCGGCTCCGCGTCGGTCTACCCGGCGCTGCTGCGCGCCGGCGTCCGAGTCGACAGGTGTCACGACGTGGAGCTGACCGAGGCGTTGCTGCTGGGGCACGCGGGCCGCTGGGGTGAGCCCCGCTCGCTGGCCGCCGCCTGGGCCCGGCTGACCGGTGCCGTGGTGCCGCCCGACCCGCCGCCGCGCACCGCCGCGCCACCCGGGCACGGCCAGGGCGCGCTCTTCGACACGATGCCCGGCCCGCCGGGCCCGGGCATCGAGGCACTGATCCAGGTGTACGCCGACCAGCTCGCCCGAATCGCCACCACCGAGCATCCCGGTCGGTTCCGGCTGCTGGTGGCCGCCGAGTCCGCCGGCGCGTTGATCGCGGTGGAGATGGGGGTCGCCGGGCTGCCCTGGCGGGCCGACGTGCACGACGAGATCCTGCACGAGCTGCTGGGTGAGCCGTCTCCGGTGGGTGGCCCGCCACGTCGTCTCGCCGAGTTGGCCGCCCGGATCGCCGACGCGCTCGGCGTACGCCATCTGCACGCCGACTCCCCGGCGGAGCTGCTGAAGGCGTTCGCCCGGGCCGGGGTGGAGCTGCCCAACACCCGGGCGTGGGTGTTGCGCGGCGTCGATCATCCGGCGGTGCCGTTGGTGCTGGAATACAAGGAGCTCTACCGGATCTGGACGGCGCACGGCTGGGCCTGGCGTGAGCAGTGGGTGCAGGGCGGCCGGTTCCAACCGGAGTACGTGCCGGGTGGCGTCGTCTCCGGCCGGTGGGCCACCCGGGGTGGTGGCGCGTTGCAGATCCCGAAGGTGATCCGACGGGCGGTGGTGGCCGATCCGGGCTGGCGGCTGGTGGTCGCCGACGCCGGCCAGTTGGAGCCTCGGGTGCTCGCCGCGGTGTCCGGCGACTCTCGGTTGGCAACGGCGGGTGCTGCCGGCGACCTCTACGCCGCGTTGGCCCGCGACTCGTTCGGCGGTGACCGGGCCAAGGCCAAGGTGGCTCTGCTCGGCGCGATGTACGGGCAGACCGGGGGTGCCGCGGTGCCCGCCCTGGCGGTGCTGAAGCGCAGTTACCCGACCGCGTTCGGCTACGTCGAGGCGGCGGCCCGTACCGGTGAGACGGGTGGGCTGGTGCGGTCGTGGTTGGGGCGGACGTGCCCGCCCGGCTCGGCCGGGTTCGGCGATCTCGACGACGCGGGATCCGATCCGGAAGGGGCGGCCGATCCACAGAGTCCGCGGGCTCGTGCGGCACGGTCCCGGGGTCGTTTCACCCGCAACTTCGTCATCCAGGCCACCGCCGCCGAGTGGGCCTCCACGTTGCTGGCCACGTTGCGGACGGAGTTGACCGGCACCGAAGCCGAGCTGGTCTTCTTCCAGCACGACGAGGTGATGGTGCACGCTCCCGCCGCGCAGGCGGCGGCGGTCGCCGAGGCCGTCACGCGGTCCGGCGAGCGGGCCTCCGCGCTGCTCTTCGGTGCCACGCCGGTGCGGTTTCCGCTGGATCTGTCGGTTGTCGACTGCTACGCCGACGCCACCTGACTCCCAGGCGGTGCGCGCGTGCCTGCGTCCCCGGGCGGTGCGCGCGTGCCTGCGCCCTCGGGCGGTGCGCGTGCCTGCGTCCCCGCGGTGATCAACTCCAGGTCGGCGATGTGGGGGCATCCCGTCGCCCGGAAACCGCCGCCTCGCCGATGTGGAGTCGATCAAACCGGCCGCCCACCGCGCAGGTGCGGCGATGCGTAACGGTTGTGCTATTTCTCCTTTTCGCCCCGCCACCCTCGACTGGCCGTCCTCGTTGCAGTGTCCGTAGGAAGGGGCGGATCGGTCACGGTCGTCCCGTGCCAGAGGGGGCGCAGCTGAACGGGATCGCAGGAATGATCATCGCAGCGGGTGGGGGACGACGGATCGGTGGTCCCGAGGCACTGCTGTGCCAGGGGGACAAGCCCCTGGTCAATCAGATGATCGACACGATGACCGAGGCGGGCTGCGAGCACATCGTGGTCGTCCTGGGCGCCGCCGCCGAGCAGGTCCGGGAAACCGCCGACCTGGGCAGGGCCACTGTTGTGATCAACAAGGCGTGGGGCACCGGAGTCGGCTCGTCCATCCGGGCCGGCCTGGCCGCGATGGACGACGAGGGGATCGAGGCGGTGGTCGTGGTCCCGGTCGACATGCCGGGTCTGACCGCCGCGGCGGTCAGCCGGGTGGCCGCGCTGCCGTACCCGGACGTGCTGGTCTGCGCCACCTACGACGGGTTGCGCGGCTACCCGATGCTCTTCGGTCGCCGGCACTGGCCCGGCATCGCCACGCTGGCCAGCGCCGACGTCGGCGCGCGGCCCTACCTGCTGGCGCACAAGGACCAGATCGTCGACATCGCCTGCGACTCGGTGGCCGACGGCAGCCGGGTCGACACGCCGGAGTTGATGGAGCTGTACGGGCTCACCGTTCCGCCGCAGCGCGTCGGCGTCTGAGGGGATCGGACAGGGCGAGGCGGGGACGGGGCCACCCAGGGGTGTGACCTCACGTAGCCTCCGACCGTGGACAGCCGCGCCGCTGTCGGGATCGGGAGGGCGGACCCCATGGTTGTTGGTATCACTCGCCACCTGGCGGGCATGGCGGCCGCCTGGCTGACCTTCGTCGCCCAGTCGGTAGCGGTCTACTTCGGTCTGCTGCTGTTCGCGGTCGTCACCGGGTCCGGTCTGGGCGGTCCGCTGGCCGGGCCGGTGCTCGCGCTGGCAGCCGCGGTCGCCGGCGTGGCCTTGCTTCCCCTGCTCTTCCTGCCGGCCGTGGCAATCGGGCAGGCAGTCGGCCGGTCGCGGGGGACCGGCCGGGTGGTGGCGCTGTCCACGATCGCCGCTGTCGTGCTGGCCATCGGGTACGCAGTGGTCGGCGCCGTCCTCTCGGAGGTGTCCGCCCGTTACGTGCCGGTGGTGGCGGTCGTCGCCGCGCTCCTCGTCGTCGCCCCGGTCGTCATGTACGCGCTCAGCGCGGAAGGGGTCGGCTGGATGGCCCGGCGTCGGCGCGGCCCCGCGGTCGGGCTGGCGGCAGAGCCGGGCTGACCGTCGTCCGGTTTCGCCCCGCGGCCGATGTGTCCTGCGTCGGGCAGGGCCGGAGTTGCTCGCCCGCCGGGCAGACGAGCAACTCCGTTGACTGTCAGGCGTCCGGCAGTTGCCCGGTCGCGGCGAGGCGCTGATACCAGTGGGCGCTGTCCTTCCACGTGCGTACCTGGGTGTCGTAGTCGACCCGGATGATGCCGAAACGGCGGTCGTAGCCGTAGCCCCACTCGAAGTTGTCCAGCAGCGACCAGACGAAGTAGCCACGGACGTCCGCGCCCTGCGCCCGGGCGTCGCCCACCGCACCGATGTGCCGGCGCAGGTAGTCGATCCGCCGGTCGTCGTGGATGCGGCCGTCGGCCGACACCTCGTCGTCGAACGCCGCGCCGTTCTCGGTGATCATCATCGGCTGGTTCGGGTATTCGCGCCGCAGGCGCAGCAGCAGTTCGGTCAGCGCCGGCGGGTCGATGTTCCACCCCATCGCCGTGTACGGGCCGGGCTGCGGCAGGAAGTCCACGTCGTCCGCGGCGACCCACGGCGTCGAGGTCGACGCCCCGTGCCCATCGGCGTCGGAGCGGGCCGACACCCCGTCCCACGCCCGCACGAGGGTGCTGGAGTAGTAGTTGACCCCGAGCACGTCCAGCGGCACCGCGATCTGCTTCTCGTCACCGTCTTGGACGAACGACCAGTCGGTCACGGCCGCGGTGTCGGCCAGCAGGTCGGCCGGGTACGCCCCGTCGAGCATCGGGCCGAGGAACGCCCGGTTGGCCAACGCGTCGATCCGTCGTACCGCGTTCTGATCCGCTTCCGACTCGGACGCACCCCGGATGACGTGCAGGTTCAGCGTCACCGACAGCTCGGCGGCCGGGGCCAGCTCCCGGACCACCCGCCCGGCCAGCCCGTGCGCGAGGTTCAGGTGGTGCACCGCGGCCAGTGCCGCTGCCGGCTCGGTCCGGCCGGGCGCGTGCACGCCGGAGGCGTAGCCCAGGTACGCCGAGCACCACGGCTCGTTCAGCGTCGTCCAGGTGTGCACCCGGTCGCCCAGCGCGCCGACGATCCCCGCGGCGTACTCCTGGAAGCGCAGCGCGGTCTCCCGCACCGCCCAGCCGCCGGCGTCCTCCAGCTCCTGTGGCAGGTCCCAGTGGTACATCGTCGCCACCGGGCGGACGCCCCGCTCCAACAGCCCGTCGACCAGCCGCGAGTAGAAGTCGATGCCGGCTTGGTTGAACGCGCCCGAGCCGCCGGGCTGCACCCGTGGCCACGCGATGGAGAACCGGTACGCGTCGAGCCCGAGGTCGGCGATGTGCCCGAGGTCGTCGGCCCACCGGTGGTAGTGGTCGGCGGCCACGTCGCCGGTGTCGCCGTTCAGCGTCCGACCCGGTGTGTGGCTGTAGGTGTCCCAGATCGACGGCCCGCGCCCGTCCTCGTTGGCCGCGCCCTCGATCTGGTACGCCGCCGTCGCCGATCCCCAGACGAAGCTCTCCGGGAAGTGGTGTTGCGTCATCGTTCAGTCCCCTGGATCTCGCAGATGTAGCCCGTCGAGGTACCGACGACCAGTGCGGCACTGGCCGTCCCGTCCTCGTAGCGCACGTCGAACTCGGCGCCCGGCCCGTGCCCGGGTGACGGTACCCGTACCCGGGTCCGTTGCCCCTCGGCCGGTGCGTACAGCCGTAGCCGCACATCGTCCGCCCACTCGTAGTCCGGGCGGTCGTCGCGTGCGCCGAACGGGATGACCGCGCCGGGCCGGGCCAGCACGGGGAGGCTGTCGAACGCGTGCTTCTCGGTGACCCACGCCGGGCCGGTGACCTGCGCCCCGCTGACCAGGTGCGTCCAGGTGCCGGATGGCACGTAGTAGGTGACGTGGCCGTCGGCGCTGAGCACCGGGGCGACCAGCACGTCGGGGCCGAGCATGTACTGCCGGTCCAGGTACGCGGTGGCCGGGTCGTCCGGGAACTCCACGACCATCGGTCGCATCATCGGCGTACCGTCGCGGTGCGCCTCCTCGGCGGCGGCCGCCAGGTACGGCATCAGGCGGAGCTTGAGCTGGGTGAAGTGCCGCAGCACGTCGACGGCCTCGTCGTCGAACGCCCACGGCACCCGGTACGAGCCGGAGCCGTGCAGCCGGGAGTGCGAGGAGAGCAACCCGAAGGCGACCCACCGCTTGAACACCACCGGGTCGGGGGTGCCCTCGAAGCCGCCGATGTCGTGGCTCCAGTAACCGAAGCCGGACGACGCCAGCGACAGCCCACCGCGCAGCGACTCGGCCATCGCGGCGAACGTCGCCTCGCAGTCACCGCCCCAGTGCACCGGGAACTGCTGCCCACCGGTCGTGGCCGAGCGGGCGAACAGCACCGCCTCGCCCTTGCCGCGCTCCGCCTCCAGCAGTTCGAAGACCGCCTTGTTGTAGAGGTAGGAGTAGTAGTTGTGCATCCGCTGCGGGTCCGAACCGTCGTGCCACACCACCTCGGTGGGGATGCGCTCGCCGAAGTCGGTCTTGAAGCAGTCCACGCCCATGTCGAGCAGCACCTTGAGCTTGCCGGTGAACCAGCGGACCGCGTCCGGGTTGGTGAAGTCGACGAGCGCCATGCCGGCCTGCCACTTGTCCCACTGCCAGACCGACCCGTCGGGTCTGCGCACCAGGTAGCCGGCCTGCCGGCCCTCCTCGAAGAGGTACGAGCGCTGCGCGATGTACGGGTTGATCCACACGCACACCTTCAGGTCGCGTTCGCGCAGCCGGCGCAGCATCCCTTCCGGGTCGGGGAAGGTCGCCGGGTCCCAGACGAAGTCGACCCAGTGGAACTGGCGCATCCAGAAGCAGTCGAAGTGGAACACCGACAGTGGCAGCCCGCGTTCGGCCATGCCGTCGACGAACTCGGTCACCGTCTTCTCGTCGTACGAGGTGGTGAAGGAGGTGGACAGCCACAACCCGTACGACCAGGCGGGGATGCGGGCCGGGCGGCCGGTGAGCGCCGTGTAGCGGCGCAGCACGTCCTTCGGGGTGGGCCCGTCGATCATGTAGTAGGTGAGCGACTGCCCCTCGACGCTGAACTGGGTCTGGGTGACGATCTCGGAGCCGACTTCGAACGACACGTGCTCCGGATGGTCCACGAAGACCCCGTAGCCGGCGCTGCTGAGGTAGAACGGCACGTTCTTGTACGCCTGCTCGCTGGCGGTGCCGCCGTCGGCGTTCCAGATGTCGACGGTCTGCCCGTTCTTCACGAACGGACCGAAGCGCTCGCCCAACCCGTACACCGTCTCGCCGACACCGAGCGCGAGCCGCTCGTGGACGTGCTGCCGGCCCTCGGCGTCGGTGACGAGGCCGATGCTGCGCTCGGTGGAGGCGGTGAGCAGCCGGTCGCCGTGCCGGAAGTCGACGCGCCACCCGTCGACGAGCGCGACGCGCGCGGTCAGCTCACCGGTGGTCAGCGTCGCGCTGAGACCGCTGACGTCGACGGCGACGGGATGTGTGTCGTCGGTGGTCAGCCCGAAGCGCGGCTCCCGGGGCAGCCCGCCGGTGTGGTGGGCGATGGTCACCCCGATGACGCCGGGGGCGGGGGAGAAGAACCGGGCGGTGACCAGGGGGCGGTTGAGGGTGTCGCCGCGTCCGGTGATCCGGCCGGTCGGCGCGAAGACGGTGAACCCGCGCTGGTCCGGCTCGACCGACTCCACGGTGCCGGGGCGCAGGACACTGACACCGGGGCGCAGTTGCCAGTACCCGTCGGTGAACTTCACTTCTCGGCTCCTGCCGTGATGCCGCGCGCCAGGGTGCGCTGGAAGATGAGGAAGAAGAGGATGGCCGGCACCAGGCTGATCAGCGAGCCGGCGTTGGTGGTCGGAGCGTCCATCAGCCGGTCGCCCTGTAGCGACGCGAGCGCGACCGGGATGGTCTGCGTCTGGTTGTCGATGAGCATGACCAGCGGGATGAGGAACTCGTTCCAGGTCCAGATGAAGAAGAAGATGAGCAGCACCGCGAGGGTGGGCCGCAGGTTGGGGAAGACCACCCGCCACAGCACCGTCCACTTGCTGGCGCCGTCCAGCGCGGCGGCTTCCAGCAGCGAGCGCGGGAACGTGCCCAGCACCGAGGCGAGCAGGTAGGTGCCGAACGCGCTCTGGATCACGGTGAAGATGATGATCACCGCGAGTCGGGTGTTGTAGAGCCCGACCTCCTTGGCCACGTAGTAGAGCGGGTAGATCAGCGCCTCCTGCGGCAGCATGTTGGCCAGCAGGAAGAGACCGACGATCCAGAGCCGGCCACGGACCCGGCCGATGCCCAGGGCGTACGCGTTGAGCAGCGACACGGCCACGCCGAGCACCGCCACGGAGCCGGCGATGAGTGCCGAGTTCCAGAGCTTGAGTGGGAAGTCGACAGCGGTCCAGTACGTCCGCAGGCCCTTGGTGTAGAACTCCGTCGGCCAGCTCAGCGGCCCGCCCGACGAGTAGTCACCGGGCGACTTGAACGCGTTGAGCAGCATGAACGCGAACGGCACCAGCATGACCAGCGCGCCGATCGTGACCACCGCGAGCACCACCCAGCGGCTCGCGCCGCGGTGGTGCCGGTCGCGGACGGGTCGGGCGTGCTCCGCCCGCGCGGGGATCGGTGTGAGCGTGACGGCCATGTCAGAACCCCCGGTCCCGGCGCTCGCTGCGAGCCTGCATCCAGATGAACACCACGGCCACCACGACGATGATCAGTGTCAGCACGGTGGAGATCGCCGAGCCGTAGCCGACCTGGAGTTTCTTGAAGAACGTGTAGTACGCGAAGTAGGACGGAACGTTCGTGGCGTTCTCCGGGCCGCCCCGGGTCAGGGCGAAGATCGGCCCGAACACCTTCAGCGCGGCGATGGTGCAGGTCAGCGCCACCACGAAGGTTTCCGGCCGGATCTGCGGGAGGGTGATCGCCCGGAACCGGTGGAGCCAGTTCGCGCCGTCGACCTCGGCCGCCTCGTACAACTCGGGGTCGACCCGTTGCAGCGCCGCCATGAAGACGACCACCGGGTAGCCGATCTGCACCCAGATCATCACCGCCATCACGGCCGGGAGGGCCGTGTCGGGGTCACCCAGCCAGTCGTGGCGTAACGCGCCGAGGCCCACCACGTCGAGCAGACTGTTGAACGCGCCGTCGGGGCGGAGGATCCAACCCCAGACGATGCCGGCCACCACGACGGGCAGCACCTGCGGCAGGTAGAACGCGGCCCGCAGCGCGGCGGCGGTGCGGGGCTTGAACCGGCGGCCGATGACGTCGAAGAGCACAGCTGCCAGCAGCAGCCCCAGCGCTGTGGGGACGACCACCATCGCGACGATCATCGCGACGGTGTTGCGGAACGACGCCCAGAAGACGTCGTCCTGGAGCAGTTGCCGGTAGTTGTCCAGGCCGACCCATCGGGGGTCGCCGACGCCGGACCACTTGGTCAACGACAGGTAGACAGTGCCGACCAGTGGTGCGCCGATGACCAGGACGAAGAGCGTCGCCCCGGGGAGCAGGTAGAGCCAGTACGCCGCATTGCGTCCGCGTCGTTGTCGGCGGCTGGGCGCGGGCGGGGTGGGCGTCGCGGCCGGTGGTGTGGCGGCGACGGTCTCGGAGACTGCCATGGAAGATCCTTCCCGGCGGGGCGGGCGGGCGCGTCGGTGGTGCCGATCGCGCCCGCCGCTCGCCGTGTCACTTGCCGGTGATCTCCTTGACGCCATCGGCGTACGGCTTGGCGATCGTGTCGAGAACCTGGTCGGGCGACTTGGAGCCGTTGATCAGGCCCTGGAAGCCGGAGACCAGCACGTCGTAGTAGCCGGGGACCGGCCAGTCCGGGTAGAAGGCGAGCCCGTCGGACTTGCTGACCGTGTTGAAGTCCTCGATCAGCTTGCGGTCCTTGGGGTCGGTGATCTTCGAGGCGTCGGCGGCGACCGGCACACCACCGTTGTTGCCGATCAGGTCCTGGATCTCCGGACGCATGGTGATGTCGATGAAGTCGTACGCCAGGCTCTTGGCCTTGCTGTTCTCCGGGACGACCCAGAGATTGCCGGAGGAGCCGGCGTTCAGGGTGTTGCCGGGGAAGAGGAACGTGTCCCAGTTGGCCTTCATCTCGGTCTTGAAGCGGCCGTACCACCAGCTGCCCGAGACGATCATCGGAACCTTGCCGGCGATGAAGGCGGTGCCCATGTCCTCGGCCTTGAGGCTGGCCGAGTCCTTGGCGACGTAGCCCTTCTTCACCCACTCGGCGAAGGTCTCCGCGCCGTACTTGAGCGGGTCGGCCTTGAAGTCGACAGGGTTCTTGTAGAGCTGGTAGTTGTCCACGAACTGCCGGTCGCCCTTGGCGAGGGCGAGCTGGTAGAAGAGCTGCCCGGCCGGGTATTCCGCGCCGGCCATGCCCAGCGGGGTGATGCCCTTGCCGACGAACGTGTCCATCGCGGCGGTCATCTCGGCCATGCTGGTCGGCACCGTGATGCCGTTGGCCTGGAACAGGTCCTTGTTGTAGTAGACGGTGACGTACTCGCCGTAGTTCGGCACACCGAACCACTTGCCCGACCCCATCACGCCCTTGTCGCTGTAGCGGGCGGTGGTCTGGAGGCTGGGGCTGAGCTTGCCGGCCCAGCCGCGCTTGTCGGCCTCGGCGCTCAGGTCCGTGAGCAGCCCCTGCGAGGAGAGCAGACCGGCCGTCGCGTTGCCCTTGTTGTACTCCATGATGTCCGGGCCCTCGGACGAGTTGATGATCATGCCCGCGTTCTGCTGGATCTGCTCGAACGCCTTGCGCTCGAAGCGCACCTCGACGCCCTCATGCTCGGACTTGAAGATCTCGATCGCCCGGTCCCAGCCGACCCCCATCGCGCTGTTCTCGCTCTCGTAGTGCCAGAGCTTGAGGACCTTGGCGTCGCTGTCGTCCGCGTTGTCACCACCACCGCACGCGGCCACGGTGGTCGTCGCGGTCGCCGCCAGGGCGAGCGCGGCGACGAGCCGGTGGAATCGCTGCATTAGCATCCTCCTCGTTGAGTATCTAGCCGGTACTTCACGAGGCCCGTCGTCGCGTTGCAGCGCGGCGGCGGGCCGTTTACTGATCAGCCCCCGCGGGTCGGCGGCTTCGGGGTGGGGCGGTCGACCCCCGGACCTCCAACGCGCACGGCAGCAGTTGCTGGTGGCGCTCGACGGCAGGGCCGTCCAGGTGGCGTACCAGCGCCTCGATCGCGATCCGACCGAGCGCCGACCCCGGTGACGTCATCGCGGTCAGCGCCGGGGTGGCCAGTTCGGCGACCTGCGGCGAGGTGACCATCGAGACGACCGAGACGTCGCCCGGCACCGACAGGCCACGGCCGGTCAGCTCACCGAGGATGCCGAAGATCGCGGTCTCGTTCATGGCCAGCACGGCGGTCAGGTCCGGTGCTTGCGCGAACGCGGCCGCCAGCGCGGCCCGCCCGCCCGCCGCGCTGTCCTCGGCCGCGATCATCACCGGGTCGAGGCCGTGCCCGGTCATCGCCGCGACAAAGGCGTCCCGGGTACGCAACGCGGGCCCGTAACCACTGGCCAGCGTGGCAGCCGAGTGGTTGACGTAGACGATCCGCCGGTGCCCCAGGCCGACCAGGTGTGCGACCGCCTCCCGCACGGTCTGGTCGAAGTCGATGTCGACGTAGGAGAGGGTGCTGGTGTCGGCGGTGCGGCCGATCAACACCAGCGGCACACCGCTCTCCTGAAGCACCGTGACCCGCTCGTCGGCCAGCTGGACCTCCATCAGCACGACACCGTCGAGCATCCGCTGACTGGCCAGCCGGCGCAGGTCGTCGAGATCGCCGCCGCCGACCGGGGAGAGCACCAGGTGGTAGCCGGCCGAGCTGGCCGCCGCGGCGGCACCGGTGACGAAAGCGGTCTCGGTGGCGCCGAGCCCGCGCTCGTCCATCGGCATCAGCAGACCGAGGATGCGGCTGCGTCGGCTGGCCAGGCCGCGGGCCATCGCGTTGGGCTGGTAGTCGAGCTGGGCCATCGCGGCGAGCACCTTGTTGCGGGTGGCCTGCGAGATCGGCCGGGTGCCGGTGAGCACGTACGAGACGGTGCTGACCGAGACCTGCGCGAGGCGGGCGACGTCGTGCATGGTGGCCACCCGAGCACCTCCTCCGGCCAGGCGTGGGATCGCTCCCGCAACGGTGTCGAAGCGTTTCGACTAAGCGGTTCGACAGGACGCTAGGCCACCCGTTACGAAGACGTCAATAGTCGATGTCGAAAAGATTGCGGCCCGCCAAGGGGCGGTGCCGCGGGGCAGCAACATCGGGGACGTTGCTGCCTGCTGCCGGCCGGAGGCAGCAACATCGGGGCAGTTGCGCGGATCTTCCTCACCGGGGCCCATCGTGGGGCGCGGGTCAGGACAGGTCGAACAGGGTGGCGGCGTTGCCCCAGCAGACCGCGCGCAGCCAGTCGTCGCCCAGGTCCAGTCGCGCCAGGCCGGTCAGTTGGTCCGCGTACGGGTAGGGGATGTTGGGGAAGTCGCTGCCCAGCAGCACCTTGCCGGCCAGCCCCAACTCGCGCAACCGGGGCCGTTCGTCGGCGGGGAAGGGAACGAGCTGCTCAAAGAACGGGGTGAGGGCCATCGTGGTGTCCAACCGAACCCGCTCGTACGTCTCGGCGAGGTCCAGGAAGGCCCGGTAGTCCGGGGCACCGAGGTGTGCGACCACCGCGTTCAGCCGGGGGTGGCGGGCGAGCAGCGCGGCGAACGGGTCCGGGCCGGTGTGCGCGGTCCCCACCGGGGCGTGGCCGGCGTGCACCACCACCGGCACGCCCGCGTCCGACAGCGTCCCCCACACCTGGTCCAGGGCGGGGTCGGTGGGCGAGAAGTTGCCGACCTGCAGGTGCACCTTGAACAGTCGGGCGCCGTCGTTCAGTGCCGCCTCCACGTACGCGGGGGCGTCCGGCTCGGGGAAGAAGGTGGCCGAGGGGAGGCAGCCCGGGGTCGTCCGGGCGAAGTCCAACGTCCACCGGTTCAGGTCGGCGGCCATGGCCGGCCGGTGCGCGTACGCCAACGCGCTGAAGGCCCGGACCCCGAGGCGGTGCAGGTGCGCGACCCGATCGGCGTCGCTCCACCGGTAGCGGATCGGCCACTCGGTGCCGACCAGCGGTCCGGCGGCGTCGAAGTACTCCCAGATGCGGCGCAGCAGGCGGGGCGGCAGGAAGTGCACGTGCACGTCGGCGAGACCGGGCAGGCCGAGCGCGCGCCAGAACTCCGGCACTCGCGCGTCCTCGGCCGGTGGCAGATCCGCTGCCGGGTCGGTCATATCTCGATGTCGAACCGGCTCAGCACCGACGGCGCGACCAGGCCGACGGTCGCGAGCGCCGAGATGACGGTCAGTGCGATGCGCATCCCGACGACCTCGGCCTTGCTGCCGACCCGCAGGGCGATCTTGTTCGGCAGGCCGATCATCGTCCACATGCGCCGTTTGATCGGGATCGGCCAGAGGATCGGCACCCCGGCCCGGGTGATCATGTCGCCGAGGATGTGCACGAAGCAGCCGACCCCCAGCGCCGTACCGATCAGCGGATAGCCCCGACCACCGGGGAGGTTGGCGAAGGTGAACCAGGCCGCCCCGGCGGAGGCGAGGGTGATGATGACCCAGCCGGCGCGTTCCGCCCACTCGTCGAACAGCCCGCGCAGCGCGAGGCCGAACATGAAGAACAGGATGGTGATGACGGCCCACTTGCCGTACGCGGCGCAGAGCGCTGTGGTGCCCCAGCCGACCAGCACGGTGAACGGCAGCGTGTGGGTCAGGGTGCGGTGCCCGTTGTTGCGGCGGGGGTCCTTGCTGAGCTTCGTGGCGTAGTAGACCCCGAGTGAGATCTTCTCCATCACCTCGGCGGCGAAGAGCGAGAAGACCCCGAAGGTGCGGGCGACGGTGGCCCCACCCTGGTTCTTGGTCACCTTGCCCGACATGTCGAGGTCCGGAAAGAGAGCGCCACCGGCGCACACAGCGGTGCCCACCGCCAGCGCGAGCGGCGACTGGTGGTAGTCGGCGAACTGCTGCAACGCCCAGGACCCGGCCAACCACACCGCCGCGCCGGACAGCGCGTGCTGCGGACCCATCATCTCGGCTCACCCTCCCCAGGGATCTTGAGCGCCCAAAACTACGCCACTGTAGTCAGCGTGGGCGTCGCAGGGGCATCACCCGGAAGGTCCACATCGGACGCTGTCAGAGGGCGGGGGTGAAGCTCTGCCGGATCATCGGCAAGTATGCCGCGTTGACCTGCCAGTCGAACTCTTTTGTCAACCACGAGACGGTGTAGGAACGTTCGGCCGAGGTGTTGGCCAGCAATCGGAAGCTGTGCACCTGCTCGCCGGCGGCGTTCTCCCAACCGCATTCCCACACGGCGCCGCCCTCGAAGATGTCCATCGCGGAGATGTCCACCTTGCGGTAGGCGGGCAGCAGCCCGTCGCCGGTGGTGAGCCGCGTTTCCTCGGTTTGCCAGTACGCCACCGGGTCGGCCCGCGCCGGCCCCGACTCGACACTGAGCACCTTAGCCCCGCCCGGTTCCCGGAAGCAGGTCACCGACCCCTCGGTCCAGCGCGCCCAGCCGATCGGTGCGGCGATCCGGAAGCCGGTCGGATCGTCGTGCCAGGTCCAGCCTTCGCGCAGCCGGTACCGGGCCTCGGCGGGCGCGACCGACGCCACCGGAGTCGAGGCGGGCGGTGGCGGCGGTGGTGTGGAGCAGGCGAAGGCGGCCGGTCGGGGGGTCGACACGCCTCCGCCGGAGCCGGACGGTGGCGTCTGTGCGTCGTGGCGGTTGACCAGGGCAACCGCGACGCCTCCGGCGACGAGCAGCGCCGTGGCGGCACCCCCCAGGGCGAGCAGCCGCCGGCGCGACCGGCGGAGACGACTCGTCGGCGGGGTCGCCGACGGCGTCGGAGGGTCGGGGTAGCCGACCCCGTCCGTTGGGGCGGCAGCGCGGCCACGACCCGCGCTGCGTACCGCCGCCACCGCCGAGGACCGGGGCGGGCCCGTTGGCTCGTCGTTCTGCGCCGCCGCGTGGTGCAGCAGGGATTCCGCCTCCGCCGCGGTCAACCGCCGCCACGGGTCGCGCTGAAGGAGGCCGACAAGGACGGGACCCAGCGCCCCGGCCCGCCGCATCGGGTCCGGTGGCTCGGTGGCCAACGCGCTGAGCGTCGCCATCGCGCTCGACCGGGCGTACGGCGACTGACCCTCGACCGTCGCATAGAGCGTCGCGCCCAGCGACCACAGGTCGGTGCGCTGATCCGACACCCCTTCGCGGGCCCGCTCGGGGGCGACGAACTGCGGTGAGCCGAGCACCGTGCCCGGCCCGGTCATCGCCCCCTCGCCGCCGTCGAAGGTGGCCAGCCCGAAGTCGGTGAGCACCACCCGACCGTCGTCGGCCACCAGCACGTTGTGCGGTTTCACGTCGCGGTGCAGCACCCCGGCTGCGTGGGCGGCCCGCAGCGCGGCGAGCACCGCCAGCCCGATCCGGGCGGTGCGCTGCGGGCTCAACGGCCCCTCGGCGCTGATGATCTGCTGCACCGACCGGGACGGCACGTACTCCATCACGATCCAGGGGCTCTCCCGGTCGTGCACGACGTCGTAGATGCGGACCACGTTGGGGTGGTTGAGCCGAGCCGCGGTACGGGCCTCCCGCAGGGTCCGCAGCCGTAACTCCTCGCGTTCGGATTCGGCCAGCCAGGACGGTGGCACGATCTCCTTCACCGCCACGTCGCGGTGCAGCATCTCGTCGCGCGCAAGCCACACCCGGCCCATTCCGCCGGTGCCGACCAGGTCGAGCAGCCGGTACCGACCCGCGATCAGCAACTGCTGCACGGTCGCTCCCCCTCGGTCACCCCGAGTTACACGATAGCCACCGTGGCGGCATTTCTCATCCGCTGAGCGGCCTCGATCCACGCCGGACGGTGGTCCGGATCATGACCATACGGTGCAGGTCAGGGGGGTGGTCGGAAACTATTTCGGACGCGTTCCCAGTCGGGCGCACCCCCGGCCCAGTCCTCGTCGTCGGTGATCCAGCCGAGCGTCCAGCGGCCAGCCCCGATCACCTGTTGCCGAGCGTGCAGCCACCGGCTGCCGAAGGGGGCCTTCCAGCGGCACTCCCACTCCGCGCCATCGTCGGTCGCGGCGAGCCGGATCTCGTCGTACTGCGGAAGCGCCCCGGCTGCGCTGGCCGCGTCGCGGGTCGCGCGCAGCCGGGCCAACGGGTCGGCGCTGTCGCCCCCGTCGACGCTGAAGGCCCGGCCGGTCGTCGGGTCCTGGAAGCAGGTCACCCCACCGTCGCGGGATTGGTACCAGGTCGCCGGCACGGAGACCCGGAAGCCGCTGCTGTCGGCGTGCCAGACCCAGCCGGGCGGAGGCCGGAACCGTTCGCCCGAGGCCGGCGTGCCGGCCCGTACCGGCGTACCGACGATATGCGGGCGGACACACGCGAACGGCGGCGGAGGGACGTCCCGGCCACCGGGCGGCGGGCCGGGCCGGTCGGGGCCCGGGCCGGGCCCGGGGCGGCCCGGCCCGCCACCGTCGAACGGACCGTTCTGCGGCTGCTGGGAGGACGGGCCCCCGGTGTCGGCGGGCTCGTCGTCGGTGAGGGTCAGCGTGGCGCCGACGCCGGCCGCGGCGGCCACCAGCAGCGCTACGGCGACCAACGCCAGCCGACGGGGGGTACGCCCCCCACCCGCCCGCTCCGAGGTCGGCGCGGCGGTGGTCGGGTCGCTCGGGCGGCGACCCGGGTCGGGCAGCGGCACTGTCGGGTCCTGCTCATCGCCACCCTGGACGACGGCGGGCACCCCCACCAGGCCCGGTGTGGACGCCGGCCGGTCCGGCACCGGCGGTCGGTCGGACACCGGCGGCGGTTCGGGGCGGCCGGTCGCCGCGGCGGTGAGCAGCCGGCGGGCCGCGTCGTGGTCGAGGCGGTCGCGCGGGTCGCGGCGCAGCAACCCGTCGAGCACCGGCGCGAGCTGCCCGGCGTGCGGGGCCGGGTCCGGAGGCCCGGCGGCCAGCGCGCTCAGCGTGGCCATCGCGGTGCTGCGGGCGTACGGGGAGCGACCCTCCACCGCGGCGTGCAGGGTCGCCCCGAGTGACCACAGGTCGGCGGCGACCGTGGACACCCCCTCGGCGGCTCGCTCGGGGGCGACGTACTGCGGGGACCCGAAGACCATGCCGGGGCGGGTCAGCACGCCGTCACCGCCGTCGAAGGTGGCCAACCCGAAGTCGGTGAGCATCACCCGCCCGTCGTGTGCCACGAGCACGTTCTGCGGTTTGATGTCGCGGTGCAGCACCCCTGCGGTGTGCGCGGCGTGCAGCGCGTCGAGCACCGCCAGGCCGATCCGGGCTGCCCGGGCCGGCTCCAACGGCCCCTCGGCGTCGAGCACGTCCTGCAAGGTGCGCGACGGGACGTACTCCATCACGATCCACGGGCTGCCCTCGACCGGGACGACGTCGTAGAGCCGGACCACGGCGGGATGGTTGAGCCGGGCGGCGGCGCGTGCCTCCCGCAGGGTGCGCGAGCGCAGCTCGTCCCGTTCGTGGTCGGCCAGCCAACTCGGGGGGACGATCTCCTTGACCGCGACCTCTCGGTGCAGCATCTCGTCGTGGGCGCGCCACACCCGACCCATGCCCCCGCGGCCGACCAGGTCGAGCAGCCGGTACCGACCAGCGATCAGCACCTGCGCACGCTCCTCCTCAGCCGCTGTCCGGGCTACACCCTAACCAGCGGATCGGAAGCTACCTATAGCTCGTCGGACGTATCTCAGCACGCGGCGGGGTCGAGGCGGGCGAGCAGATTGCCCTCCGGAATGGCGATCCGGGAGCTCCCGCCCGCCAGTCGGGCGGCGGCCCGGCGGGCCTGTAGGGGGCCGTGTTCGCGTCGGGCGGCGGTGTAACTCGCGGCGGTACGGGCAGCGATGCTGGCCCAGCCGTACCGCTGGCCGACCATGGTGCGGGCCCGGCGCGCCACCCGCCGGGCGAAGACCTCGTCACCGAGCAGTTGACCGACCGCTCCGGCGAGCGCGTCCGGGTCGCTGTGCGGGAACGTCACACCGGTGACGCCGGGCTCGACGATCTCGGCGAGCCCGCCGGTGCGGGCCACCGCGAGCGGTGCGCCGGCGGCCGCCGCCTCCAGCGCCACCATGCCGAACGGCTCGTAGAGGCTGGGTACCACCGTCGCATCGGTGGCCCCGAGCATCGCCGGCAGCTGGGTGGAGTCGAGGAAACCGGTGAACCGCACCGTCGAGCTGAGCGCCATTCGTCGGGCCTCGGCCTCCAACTCGGCGCGGTACGGGCCGTCCCCGGCGATCACCACGCGCAGCCCCGGGTGCTCCTTACGAAGTCGGGGCACCGCGTGCATCAGGTGCTGGACGCCCTTCTCGTAGACCAGTCGCCCGGCGTACCCGACCAGAGGGCCGTCGCCGGCGAACCGCGCGCGGGCCGACGCGACCGCCCGTGGTCGCGCCCGCCAGGCCCGGTCGTCCACCCCGTTGGGCACCACGTCGACCTGCGTCGCCGGCACGTCGAACAGCGTGGTGACCTGCTCGCGCATGTATCCCGAGCAGGCGATCACCCGGATGGAGGCGCCGCTGAGCCAGTGCTCGACGCCGTGGATCGTGCGGTTCATCTCCTCCGGCAGCCAGCCCTGGTGCCGGCCCGCCTCGGTGGCGTGCATGGTGGTGACCAGGGGCAGGTCCAGGTGCTCGGCCAGGGTGACGGCGGTGTGGGCGACGAGCCAGTCGTGGGCGTGGATGACGTCGTAGGTGCCGGCCTCGGTGGCGCGCAGCGCGGCACGGGTGAGGGTGTGGTTGAACGCCATGGTCCAGGCCAGCAGGCTGCTGGTGGCGAGGGGGAAGGTGACCGGGTCCTCGGGGGCGCGCAGGATGCGCACGCCGTCGGCGTACTCCTCCAGGGGTGCGCCCTCGGAGTGGCGGGTGACGACGGTGACCTCGTGGCCGGCGGCGGCGAGGGCGACGGAGAGGGCGTGCACGTGGCGGCCGAGGCCGCCGACGAGCACCGGCGGGTACTCCCAGGAGAGCATCAGCACCCGCAGTTGCCGGGCGGGGTGGATGTCGATCACGTGGGCGTCGGGTGACATGCGGCCCCCTTTGAGTTGTCCCCGGGCGCGCGCCGACCGACACCGGAGCCGGTGTCGCCGTCGCGTCTGGATCGGGGCCAATCCTGCCGGGATCGAGATAACCAGCGGAGACACTGCCGTTGCGGTCGTGTAAAGCGCTACTGGCTCTTTCGGCGCACCCGCAGCAGCTCGGCCACCGACCACGCCTGGAAGGGGCAGCCGGTCGCGGCGTGCGGCGCGAGGCCGTCGGCCGTCTCGCTCACCGAGCCTAGCCCATATTCGGTCAGATGCGCCTCGATACCGACGAACACGTCATCGACCGACATCTTGCCCTTGCGGCACGCGTCCACGTACGGCCCGAGCAGCCACGGCCAGACCGTGCCCTGGTGGTAGCCGCCGTCGCGCTCGGCGGGACCACCCCGGTGCCGGCCCACGAACTCCGCCGCGTCGGGGGCGAGACTGCGCGGCCCGAGCGGCGTGAGCAGCCCATCGCCGATACGCCGCAACGTGGTCTCGTCCGGGTCCATCGGCGCGTACGGCAGCGACCAGGCCAGCAGTTGGTTGGGGCGCAGCGCGTCGTCGTCGTGCAGGGCGGCCCCGCCCAGCGGGTACGCGGGCGCGGGCGCGTCCAGCACGTCGTGCAGCCAGCCGGTCGGCGCGGGGTAGCGCTCCCGGAACGAGGCGGTGGCTTGCCCGTGCCGTCGCCACAGCTCGTCCGCGTTTCGCCCCGCCAGCTCGGTCAGCTCCGCTAGCCCGGCCAGGCCGTTGATCCACAACGCGTTGACCTCCACCGGCTTGCCGGTACGCGGGGTGACCGGCACCCCGTACACCCGGGCGTCCATCCAGGTCAGCGCGGTGCCGGGGGCACCCTGGCTGAGCAGCCCGTCGGCCGGGTCGACGGCGATCCCGTACCGGGTGCCGGCCACGTGGGCGTCGACGACCTGACCCAACGCGGGCAGCAGCTCGTCACCCAGGTCGGTGTCACCCGTGACGGTGACGTGCCGACTCACCGCGTGCAGGAACCACAGCGTGCCATCGACGGTGTTGTACTCCACCCGACCGGTGTCGGCCGTGTTGGCGAGCATCCCCTCGGACAGCGTCGCCGCGTACGCCCGCAGCAGCTCCCGACCCTCGTCGGCGCGACCCGTGCAGAGGAACAACCCCTCGTAGGAGATCATCGTGTCCCGCGACCAGGCGCCGAACCACGGATAGCCGGCCACCACGTCGACGGCCCGCCCGCCGGGGCGCACCACGAACGCGTCAGCGGCCAGCGTGAGCGTCGCCTCGACCGGGTCGGCCGGCTTCGCCGCCGCCACCACCTGCCGGTTGCGCCGTCGGGCCGTCTCCACGATCTCGGTGGCCGGCGGCGGCTCCTCGTCGAGTCGACCGGCCCACGCCCGCACCGACACCGTGTCGCCGGGGCGTTCCAGTTCGCCGACGAACCGCCCCGCGTACCACAGGTCCTCGTCCGGGTTCAGGCCCCGATTGGCCTCCTCACGGTGGTGTACGCCCAGCCACCACTGCCCCTCGGGCAACCAGCCCGGCCCGGACAGCCGGTACGCGCCTTCCACCACCGCGCCGTCGGCCACCGCCTCGACCTGCGGAACCGGGCCGTCGGCCCGCCGTTCGCCGTGCGCGTCGCGCCAGGTGCAGGCGGCCGACAGCTCCAGCCGGACGGGCCCGCCGGCGACCAGCCGGTGCACCACCGACACGCAGGAGCGGCCGGGCAGCATGGCCACCTCCCGCTCGATCACCACCGCGCCGATCCGCCACCGCCACCGGGGCAGGCCGTCGACCAGGTCGAAGCGCTCCAGCAACTCGAAGCCACGCGGGTCCACGTCGCCGGAGGACCACTCGTGCGCGCCGAGCCGCACCCGCGCGCCGGACGGCAGCGTGACCGCCGGGTCGAGGCTGACCAGTCCCACCTGGCGGGACGCCGGCGTTTCGCCGGGAACGACCAGCAAGCCGTGGTACCGGCGCGTCCGGAGCCCGCCGACAGTGCCCATCGCGTACCCGCCGAGGCCGTCCGGGACCAGCCACTCCCGGCTCGCGGCGCTGGTCAGATCGCCGCAGACCTGGGGGCCGAAACGCATGTCGATCAACTTTCCTCCACCTGCGGCGAGGTGTAACACGCCACGACGAGAATGGCCGCTGTGGTCAAGCACCCCGGCGACGTCAAAGATGTGCACGTGATCACTGACGGATCGTCCTCCGACGCCTCGCCACCCGACGCTGAGCGGCTCCGGCTCGCCCAGGCCGACTCGGGGGAGCAGGACTGGCGTGCATGGGGTCCCTATCTGTCCGAACGGGCGTGGGGGACGGTACGGGAGGACTACAGCGAGCACGGTACGGCCTGGGACTACTTCCCGCATGACCACGCGCGGTCCAGAGCCTACCGGTGGAATGAAGACGGAATGGCCGGCGTCTGCGACGACCGGCAGACCTTCGCCTTCGCCCTCGCGCTCTGGAACGGCAAGGACCCGATCCTCAAGGAGCGGATGTTCGGCCTCGGCGGCGACAGCGGCAACCACGGCGAGGACGCCAAGGAGTACTGGTGGTATCTCGACAGCACCCCGACGCACTCCTGGATGCGTTGGCGCTACCACTACCCCCAGGCCGCCTTCCCGTACGACGAACTCGTCGCGGTGAACGCGGTGCGCGGCCGCGACGACACCGAGTACGAGCTGGTGGACACGGGGATCTTCGACGAGGACCGGTACTGGGCGGTGACCGTCGACTACGCCAAGGCGTCCCCGACCGACCTCTGCATGGTGGTGACCGTCGCCAACCGGGGCGACGAGGCGGCGACCCTGCACGTGCTGCCCACCCTGTGGTTCCGTAACACCTGGGCGTGGGGCCTGCCCGGCGGCGACCGGATTCCCCGGATCACCGGTCAGGGCACCCGGCTCGTCGGCGAACACCGGGTGTTCGGCCAACTGCTGCTCGAAGGCGACGGGGGCCCGGTGCCGCTGCTCTGCGACAACGACACCAACGCCGAACGTCTCTGGGGCCTGCCCGGCCGCTCGAAATATCCCAAAGACGGCATCAACGACCACGTCGTCAACGGCGCGGCCACTGTCAACCCCGACCGGGAGGGCACCAAGGGCGCGCTGCACTACGTGCTCGACGTGCCCGCCGGCGGGCAGCGTCAGATCCGGCTGCGGCTGACCCGCACCGCGTCACCCCCGGCCGCCGCGCCGCCGCCCCCGGCCGACCTCAGCGCCGGCTTCGAGGCAGTGGTGTGGGCGCGGCGGGCCGAGGCGAACAGGTACTTCGCCGGGGTGATCCCGCCGACCGCCAGCCCCGACGAGGCGCTGGTGGCACGGCAGGCCATCGCCGGGCTGATGTGGGGCAAGCAGTTCTACCACTTCGACGTCAAACGCTGGCTCGAAGGAGACCCCGGCTCCACCCCGCCGGCCGGCCGCCGGCACGGGCGCAACAGCGCCTGGTGGCACATGACCAGCTTCGACGTCATCTCCATGCCCGACCCCTGGGAATACCCGTGGTACGCGGCCTGGGACCTGGCCTTCCACTGCGTGAGCATCGCCCGGGTCGACCCCGGCTTCGCCAAGGACCAACTGCTGCTCCTGTTGCGCGAGTGGTACCTGCACCCCAACGGGCAGATCCCGGCGTACGAGTGGGCGTTCGGTGACGTGAACCCGCCGGTGCACGCGTGGGCGGCGCTGAAGGTGTTCGAGATCGACGGCGGGCGGGACTACGAGTTCCTGGCCCGGGTGATGCACAAGCTGCTGCTCAACTTCACCTGGTGGGTCAACCGCAAGGACACCGGCGGCAACAACGTCTTCGAGGGCGGCTTCCTCGGGCTGGACAACGTCGGGCCGTTCGATCGTTCGGCGGCGCTGCCGGTGGCCGGTGTGCTGGAGCAGTCCGACGGCACCGGCTGGATGGGCATGTACGCGCTCAACCTGCTCGACATGGCCATCGTGCTCGCCGAACACGACCGGACCTGGGTGGACACCGCCACCAAGTTCTTCGAACACTTCGCGTACATCGCCGCCGCCGCGTACGAGCAGGGGCTGTGGGACGACGAGGACGCGTTCTTCTACGACGTGCTGCGCCTCGCCGACGGTACGAAGGTGCCGCTCAAGGTCCGCTCGGTCGTCGGGCTGCTGCCGCTGGCCGCCACCACCCGGCTCACCGCGCGGACCCTGCACCACCTGCCCGAGCTGGGCGCGCGGTTGCGCTGGTTCCTGACCAACCGCCCGGAGTACGCCCAGGTGATCGGCACCCGCCGGCTGGGTCCGGACGGCCGACAGCAACGGCTGCTGTCCATGGTCGGCCCGGAGCAGGTGGTCCGGCTCCTCGCCCGGATGCTCGACCCCGACGAGTTCCTCTCCGACTTCGGCCTGCGGACGCTCTCCCGCGCGCACCTGGACAAACCGTTCTCGGTCACCCTCGGCGGGCAGGAGTTCTCCGTCGGCTACGAGCCGGCCGAGTCGACGAGCGGCCTGTTCGGCGGCAACTCGAACTGGCGCGGTCCGATCTGGATGCCGACGAACTTCCTGCTGATCAGCGCGCTCCGCGACTACGCGGCGTTCTTCGGCGACGACCTCCAGGTGGAGTACCCGACCCGCTCCGGCGTGAAGCGCACTCTGGACGAGATCGCCGACGACCTCTCCGCCCGGCTGATCTCGCTGTTCACCCAGGACGACTGGGGTCGCCGGCCGATCTACGGCGCCGCGCAGATGTTCCAGACCCACCCGGACTGGCGCGACCTGGTCGCCTTCCCCGAGTACTTCCACGGCGACAACGGGGCCGGCCTGGGCGCCTGGCACCAGACCGGCTGGACGGCCCTGGTGGCCGACCTGATCCTCACGTTGCGCCGCTGACGTCCCCCGAAACCCGCGCCCCGCCCGGGCCCGGCCCGGGCGGGCCCCGCCCGTGCGGGCCTCGCCCCGTGGGCCTCGCCCCGCTCAAGATCCGCGCAACATCGGTGATGTTGCTGCCTCCGGCGTCCTTGAGACAGCAACATCACCGAAAGTGTGCGGATCTTGCGGGCGTGGAGCGGCATGATGGCGCTCGATCCTTGTTGTAGTGGTGTCGACCGAAGCAGGAGGCCACTACATGCTGGATCGAGCACGATCATGCCGGGGCGCGGGGCGCGGGGCGCGGGGCGCGGGGCGCGGGGCGCGGGGCGCGGGACGCGGGACGCGGGACGCGGGGCGTGGGGGCGCGTGCGGGTGCGCGGTGCGTTCTGCGCGCGGAGTGGGTCAGGGGGTGACCAGACCCAGCTTGATGAGGCTGTCGGCCGTTTCGGTGATGGTGGTCTGCACCGGGCGGGGGCGCCAGCCGAGCACCGTACGGGCCTTGTCGTTGCTGATCACCGGGACCTGGCCCCGAAGAGCGGCGGCCTCGTGCAGGGCCGGTTCGGTCGCGGCAGCCCGTAGGACCTCCTCGTCGGTGAGCTCCCGCGCGGGCACCCGGTCGGCCAGGTTCGGCAGGTGCCGCGCCAGCATCTGTGCCATGTCGAGGAAGCTGATCGACGGACCGCCGACGCCGATGAACCGCTCGCCGGCAGCGTCCGGGTGCAGCATCGCGCGCAGGTGCAGGTCGACCACGTCCCGGACGTCGACGACACCGAAGTACATCCGGGGTACGACCGGCATCGCTCCGGTGAGGAACGCCTGCACCAGGCCGGTCGACGCGGAGACCCGTGGCCCCAGCAGCGGCCCGAAGATGCCGGTCGGGTTGACGACGCTCAGCTCGACCCCGCCGTTCTCCCGGACGTAGTCCCAGGCTGCGCGCTCGGCGAGCGTCTTCGACCGGTGGTACGCCGGGATGTCGTCGTCCACGTTGGTCCAGTCCGCCTCGCTGTATCGACCGTCGGGCTTCACCGTGTAACCCACCGCCGCGTACGACGAGGTCAGCACAACCCGTCGTACCCCGGTCTTCCGTGCGGCGCGCAGGACGCGCAGCGCTCCGTCGCGGGCGGGCCGGATCACCTCGTCGTCGTCCTCTGGCGGGGTGAATGGAAACGGCGACGCGTGGTGCAGCACGTACCGGGCCCCGTCGGTGGCCTCGGCCCAGCCCTCGTTGGAGGACAGGGCCGCGGTCCAGAACTCGACCCGGCCGTCCGGGTTCGCGCCGGCCTGCCGAACCCGGTCGAGCACTTCGTCGCGCTGGCCCGCCTCGCGGACACTGACCCGCACCCGGTAGCCCTCGTCGAGCAGTCGGGCGACGGAGTACCCGCCGACGTGGCCGGTGGCACCGGTCACCAACACCAGGGCGTCGTCGGTGGCGCGAAGCTGAATGTCGTTCAACATTGTTTGTCCCATCGTTGCTCAGAAACGTCGCAGAACATGCTCGACCTGCTCGATCGCGCGCTCCTCGGCATCCGCGTCGCCCCGGTACCGCGCGTCCCACATGTCCGCCTTGCCGCGCATGTAGGCCTGGCGTACCCGTAGGCGTTCGATTTCCCCGGACAGCCGGTCCGCGTGCCGGGCGAAGAGGTCACGCTGTTCGGCAGCCGCAGCACGGTCGCCCTCGTCGAGCAGCGTCAGGTAGCGGCGCATCTCCGCGACGCTCATCCCGGACGACCGAAGGCAGGCAAGGGCGTCGACGCGTTCGGCGAGCGCGGCGTGGTAGCGGCGGTGACCGCTGCTGTCGTCGCGCGGGACCGGGCCGAGCAGGCCGATCTTCTCGTAGTAGCGCAGCGTCGGCTCACTGAAGCCCGACCGTTGGGCCATCTCCTGGATGGTCAGGGGCGGTTCTGTCCGCTCCCGATCCGCCTTCGTCGCTGCCATGACTGAAGCGTCCCCAACTTCAAGCGCTTCAAGTCAAACGATGTGATCGGAGCGACACCGAGCAAGATCCGCGCAACTTCCCTGATGGTGCTGCATCACGGCGGCCGCAGGCAGCACCGTCAGCGAAATTGTGCGGATCTTGCGGGGCGGGTCGGTGGTACGGCGGGGTACGGCTGGGCGCTGGGCTCGACGTGCCGTTGGGTGGCTCATTCATTAACGTGAGTGCGCATGGGGGAGTCGGTGCAGCCGGTGGGCGAGACGGTCGTTCTCGGGCAGTCGCGGGTGTGGCCCGCCGTCGCGATACCGGGCGTGCTCCTGGCCGCGATGATCGTGGTCGGGGTGCTCTTCGATGTGCTCAACTGGACGGCGCTGCTGTTCGGTGCCGCGTCGGTCGCCATCGCGTTCACCCGCTGGCAGAACGCGGTGCTCGCGGACGACGTCGGGCTGCTGATCCGCGATCGTCAGGGCCTCCGCCGCTCGTACGCCTGGACGGAGATCGAGCGGATGGGCTGGCTGGACGCGGGGATGTGGGGCAGCACCCTGGAGGTGTATCCCCGAGGCGGCCCGTACGACGTGCCGGGGCCCAACGCGTCGACGAGGGTGGGCCGCATCTGGCGACCCCGGCGGCGGCACCTCGCCGACCCGATGCCCGCGCTGCTCAAGACCCACGGCATCAAGGCGCTGTCGGACAGCTGAACCCGAGCCGCCGAGGCGCGTTAGCCGTCTGCCTCGACCTGCCTGGCCTTCCACCGGTGACGGCGGACCGCCGCGACGGCGACGGCCAGGGCGAGGAGCAGTGCGACGACACCTTTCCAGGCCCGCTCGCCCCACGGTCGATCGTCGCCGAACGCGGCCTCGCCGGCCATCATCAGCCACAGTCCCACCCATGCCCACTGCCAGCCGCGCGGCCGGGAGAACCGTGCGGGCGGGTCGGAGAACACGCCGATCAGCACAACGGCGGCGCCGGCGACCATGAGTAGCGGCGCACCGACACGCAAGGCGATCTCCCATGGGGACATCGACAGATCATGGCATCCGGTCAGCCGCCGAAGGGCTCGGGTCCGAGCCGACCCCAGGCGACGAAGGCGGCCACCGCGAGGTAGAGCAGGTTCAGCACGATGAACTTCGCCTCGTCGTGGCGCAGGTGGGTGATCACGGCGCCGACCATCAGCAGGACCCAGCAGATCGCGGTGATCGGGACCAGCACCGGTGCGATGTCGAGCACGGCGGGCAGGATCAGGCCGACCGCAGCCAGGATTTCGAGGATCCCGAGGGTCTTGACGAAGCCCACGCTGGCTTCGGCGGTCCACCCGCCGCCGTTGGCAGCGGCCAGCTTCTCCTTGGGTACGAACGTCTTGGTGACGCCGCCGAGCAGGGCGACTGCGGCCAACAGTCCGGCCGCGATCCACAGTGCCAGGTTCATGAGGTTCCTTCCGTCTCGGTTCGACCACGGGACACCGCCGACCTGCTCGCTGTGACAGGGGTGCCGGGGTGACACCGCCCACGCCTGCCCGGTGTCACAGTCGGCACGGCACCGGTGTCTCGTGGGCGATGCCATCGGGATCGACGAGACTGGAGCCAGATGTGGTGGGCACATTCCGGACCTGGGGAGCGAGGCCATGACCGAGGACGGCCGGGCGGGCCCCGCCGTCGACGCGTTCATCGCCCACCGGAACCTGCTCTTCACCGTGGCCTACGAGATGCTCGGCTCTGCTGCCGACGCTGAGGACGTACTCCAGGAGACCTGGCTGCGGTGGGCGGACGCGGATCTGTCGGCGGTGCGGGACCAGCGCGCGTACCTGGTCCGGATCACCACCCGGCAGTCGTTGAACCGGCTGCGGACGGTCGGGCGGCGCAGGGAGTCTTACGTCGGCTCCTGGTTGCCGGAGCCGTTGCTGACCGCGCCCGACGTCGCCGACGACGTCGAACTCGCCGAGAGCGTCTCGATGGCGATGCTGCTGGTGCTGGAGACGCTCGCGCCGACCGAGCGGGCGGTGTTCGTCCTGCGCGAGGTCTTCGACCTGGGCTACGACGAGATCGCCGACGCCGTCGACAAGAGTGCGGCCGCCGTCCGCCAGATCGCCCACCGGGCGCGGGCGCACGTCGCCGCGCGTCGGCCTCGCGGGACGGTCTCCCCGGCCGAGACCCGGCGCGCGCTCGACGCGTTCCGGCGGGCCGTGGAGACCGGCGACGTGCAGGCCCTGCTCGACGTTCTCGCACCGGACGCCGTGTTCCTGGGCGACGGCGGCGGGATCAAACAGGCGGTGCTGCGGCCGGTCGTCGGGGCCGACAAGGTGGCCCGACTGCTGGCCAGCACGGAGGCCAGGGCCGCCGCCATGTCGTTGCGGCCAGCCCAGGTCAATGGCTACCCGGCGCTGGTGCTCCGGTTCGACGGCGAGATCGACACGGTGGTCGCGCTGCGCATCGACGACGGCCTCGTCAGCGCGCTCTACGCCGTGCGTAACCCGGAGAAGTTGTCGCACATGCGGCGGGAGACGACCCTGCGTCGTTGAGGACCGTCGTCTAGTACGGCGGCGTCGGTGTCTCCCGTGGGTGTCGGCGGGAACGTCGTGCGTCCGCGCCCGCGACGCCGAGCAGCACCACGGCGGCGGCCGCCCCGGCGGTGAGCGGTTCGAGGTGCACGGCTACCGGCACCAGCAGGCCGAGGGCGAGGAGGCCGGCCAGCCGGGAGCGGGAGACCCGGGCGAACACCTGGTGTTCGAGGGCCGTTCGTCCGGCGAGGAAGAGCGCCGGACCGCCGAGGATGGCGATGAGCCAGACCGCCGGGAGGTGCCCGAGGGGTTCGGTGATGAACAGTTCGAAGCCGACGCCGGTGAGGACGATTCCCGCGATCATGGTCAGGTGGGCGAACGCCATGTCGGTGGCGAGTCGATCGGCGTGACGGGAGCGGGCGACGGCGGCGTCCAGCACCTTTCCCGCGACGTGGAAGTAGATCCGCCAGAGCAGGACGGTGCTCGCCAGTGCGAGAACGAAGCCGGCGGCCTGGTCGACGTGGAATCCGCTGCTGCTGAACGCCACCCCGATGACGAAGATCGCCTCACCGATCGCGATGAGGAGGAACTGTTGGTACCGCTCGGACAGGTGCTCGGCGGCGATCATCCGGCCGCCGATCCGTTGCCTGCCGATCCGGGGAGTCGGCCAGCCGAGGGCCAGCCCGCCGTAGTCGATCAGCAGGGCGATCGACCAGAGTGATCCTCGGATCGTGCCGTCGTCGGCCAGGCCGCCGACGACCCAGAGCGGTGCGCTCAGACCGAACCAGATGATGACGCGGAGGGTCTGCCGTGGATCGGGCTGGCCGTGTGCGGCGAGGTGGAAGTAGACCACGCGCCCGATCTGGAGACACACGTAGGTGATGGCGAAGAGCGGTGCCTGCGCGCCGAAGCCGTCGGGCACCGCGACGGCCATCGTCATGGCGCCGAGCATCGTGATGACGATGACGGTCTGGACCACCGGTGCCTCCGGGTCCAGCCAGCTGGTCGACCAGACGGTCAACGACCAGACGGCCCAGAGCGCCAGGAACAGCAGAAGCGCCTGACCGAGACCCGCGAGAACGCCACGCTGGCCGTCGGTGAAGTCGTCGATCACGCGTGCGGAGATGCGGGTGAGGGCGAAGACGAAGACCAGGTCGAGGAAGAGCTCCAGGAATGTCGCCCGCTGGAGAGTGGCTTCGCCGCGAACCAGTGGCATTCGCCGGTTCCCGTTCATCGACCTGCCACGGCTCGGTGCCGCCGAACGAGCACGTGCCCTCCCGTCGCGGTGATCTCCTTGCCTAACGAGCCAGGGGGCGACTGTGGCACGTGGGGGGAGGTGGCGCGCCCACCGCAACAGTCACCAATCTGTCACCACGCGGCTACCGGAGGGGTGCGGGCTTACGCTCGTGGGCGTGCCCGGACCTGCCGAGAAGGCCACCGAACAGGACCGGCGTGACCTTCTCGTCACGGTCGCGCGTGAGTTGGCTGAGGCGGAGGGTTGGGCGGGAGTCAGCACCCGCCGGCTCGCCGAACGGGCCGAGATCGACATCGGTGACGTCTACCGACACTTCGCCGACCTGGAGGCGTTGCTCGCCGCCGTCGCCGTGTGCGCGTTCGCCGACCTGGCCGCCGATCTGGCGGAGGCACACGCCGAAGCCGTGGACAGCCCCGACGGCGCGTGGCCGGCGGTCGCGACCGCGTACCTCGACTTCGCGTACACGAATCCGGAGGTCTACGACGCGATGCTCGCGCTGACCCCCGACCTGGCGCTCGGCGCGGATGGTGTGCCGGCCGCGCCACGGGCGGTCTTCGCCGAGCTGCGGGCGGCCCTGACACCCCTGGCCGAGGGAAGGGACCCGGACACCTTCGCCGAGGTGGGATGGAGCCTGTTGCACGGGGTGGTGATGCTGACCCGCGGCGGGCGACTCCGACCCGACGGGCAGGAGGAACGGGAGTCGTTGATCGCACAACGTCTGTTGCGGTGGCCCAGCCCGTCGAGCAGGAACTCGGTGGGCGTGACGGGCGACATGCCCTAAAGTTCCGGACCGCATCAGCGTGATCGCGAGGGGGCGGCATGACAGCGGACGGCGTGGTGGCGCGGCGGCAGGCGAAGGTGTTGATTTTCGATGCGGACGACACCCTGTGGGAGAACAACGTCGTCTTCGAGCGGGTGATCGACGACTTCCTGTCCTGGCTGGACCACCCCACACTGGACCGGGTCGCGCTGCGCGCCGTCCTCGACGACATCGAGCGGGCCAACGCGGTGGCGCACGGGTACGGCAGCAAGGTCTTCCTGCGCAGTCTGGGGGAGTGTCTGGAGCGGCTGCGCGCACGCCCGGCCACCGAGGCTGAGCGCCTGGAGATCGACCGGTTGGCCGTGGCGCTCGTGGAACACCGGGTCGAGCTGATGCCCGGGGTGGCCGAGGCGCTCGACGACCTGGCGAGCCGGCACGAGCTGCTGTTGCTGACCAAGGGCGACCGGGAGGAACAGCAACGCAAGCTGGACGCCTGCGGCGTGCTGCACCACTTCGGGGCCGCGCACATCGTGCGGGAGAAGAACGCCGAGACGTACCGGTGGCTGGTCCGGGAGCACGGCTTCGACCCGTCCACCGCGTGGATGATCGGCAACTCCCCGAAGTCCGACATCCTGCCGGCGCGGGCGGCCGGGCTGAACGCGGTGTTCATCCCGAACGAGAACACCTGGGTGCTGGAGGACGACGAGCTGGACCCGACCGACGACGGCGTCCTGCGGCTGGCCGCGTTCCGGGACCTGCTCCGCCACTTCTGACCACCGCAGACCCGGAACCACGACAGCGCTGGCGACATTCATCTCGTTACGTCGAGATGCCGTTTTTTCAGCGTGACGTCAGACCGCCGCCGGAGGTCGGTCGTGGCTTGTCCGGCCCGCCGTGACCCGCCTAACCTGTGCCGGCGCTGCCGGCCCCACCGGGGATGCCGGCACGCCGGCCTTCGGTTGGTGGGCACCGTGGAGCTGAGTGCAGAGCGGCGGCTCGCCCCGTGCACGCGTGGGCGACGGGGTGCCGGAGCTGTCCGCTCACCCATCGGACGGCCGGGGGTCAGGGCCGGGTAGTTGCGGACCCGGTCCTGACCCGACCACGCACACACCACCTCCGGCGCGTGGGGCAGACAAGAGCCGGGCGGACGGTCAGGATGGCGGAATGAAGCGCAGATCTCTCCTGTTGGGCGCCGCGGCGGGCCTCGCCGTGCCGGCCGTGCTCACCCCGACCGCGCCGGCGCTCGGCGCGACCAGGCCGCCGGCCCCGACGTGGGGGGCCACCGTGCCGGCTCCGCGCCGCGCCCGCTCGACGGTGCCACGCCGCAACCTGGCCGCCCGTCTGACCACCCTGCCCACGCAGACCAGGCAGGTGATCGTGGTGGGCGCGACCAGTTACACCACGACGTACGCCAGCCTCGAGGCGTACGTCAAGGTCCGGGGTCGCTGGCAGCCCGCCTCGTCGGCGTTGCCCGCGCGGCTCGGCTCGAAGGGGTTCAGCGACAACCACGTGGAGGGGGTGCCGACCACTCCCACCGGGGTCTACTCGATCGGCCCGACCATGTACGGCATCGCCGCCAACCCCGGTGTGCGCTATCCGTACCACCGGCTGGTCAGCGGTGACTGGTGGAACGAGAACCCGTCGTCGGCGCGCTACAACACCTTCCAGCACAGCTCGACGAACCCGGGCGGGGCCAGCGAGGCGCTGTGGCAGGAGACCCCCGCGTACACGCACTTCGCGGTGATCACCTACAACATGCCGCCGAACGTGGCGACGCCGGTGCCGAACGCGGGCAGCGGCATTTTCCTGCACCAGTTCAGCACCAGCGGCGGCAACGCCACCGCCGGCTGCGTCTCGCTGGCCCGCGACCACCTGGTCGACGTGCTCACCTGGCTCGACCCGGCGCTCTCGCCCCGGATCGTGCTCAGCCCCTACGCCCAGCTCGGCCGCTATTGAGGCCGGCGGGGCTCAGCTTGCCTCGCGCCGGACGATGGCGACCGCCACGCGACAGAACTCGTCCATGTCCGGGTTGAAGCCGGCGGCGATGTCGGGATGCAACCCGGAGCGGGTCTCCTCCAACAGGCGTTGGCAGACCTGCTCGACCGGCTCGCCGGCGTAGTCGGCGCGGACCCGGTCGGTGGCGGCCTGAAGCGCCGAGGTCAGCTGCTCCTCCAGCGGGCCGCGCAGCTTCTGCTGCACGGGGTCGAGCCCGCGGGGGTCGAGCGTGACATGTGGCTCCGACATCGGTGCTCCCTTCGTCGGCGTCCGCGGTACCCCACCGCGGACGTCGGTCAAACCCCGTTCGGTGCGGCGGCGACCCGCACCTGGTATGAGAAGTCCTCCGCCGGCTCCTCGTGGTACGACAGGCGGCGGATCTGCCGGTCGTCCTCGTAGAGGGCGACGTCCACCAGGACGCCGAGGTGGCTGAGGCCGATGGACGACACCCGCTTCTTGTCCTGCAAGACCGCGCAGACGCCGCCGAGCAGGGTGCTGGCGTCGGCCGTACGGTGCCCGGGCGGGCATCGCAGGACCAGGTCGACCTCGACCGGCCCGGGCAACGGCGTCCAACCGGTGCGCTGGGCCGCGGTGAGAGCGGCCTGGAGCAGGGTGCGGACCCTCGTCGCCTGACGATGCCCGGCGGCGAAGATGGACAACGCTTCGGTCTTGACCGGTGGCAGGCCGCTCACCTCGAATGTCAGGGCGAGAGCGCGGGTGTCCTGCACGACGGCACCTCCTCGTTGGGACGATCCTGCCGAACCGGGGGAGCGGCGGTGCGACGTTCCCGCGATTACCAACCGATCGGGCAGGTTGGGGTCGGCCGAGGCGTGTCGACGACGGCGGCGAACGCGCTGGCTGCGGCGCTAGGAAAACGCTAGTCGACGCCGCCCGCGCTGGGTAGTCGGTCGTTCACCCGGTTGGCCGCGGTGCGAATGCGCAGAACTCGTTGCCCTCCGGGTCGGCCAGCACCCACCAGCGGCTGCGCTCGGTCGGCTCGGCCAGCACCGTCGCACCGGCGTCGACCAGCGCGTCGGGTTGCGGGTTCACCAGCTCGACGTCCCAGTGCATGCGGTTCTTGACCGTCTTGGGCTCGGTGACCCCGTCGAACACCCAGCTCTCCCAGGGAAGACCGGCGGCACCGAGCACCGACGCTTCGGTCGGTCCGTACTCGACGGTGCCGCCGAGCACGCCGGCCCACCAGGTCGCCTGTGCGGTCGGGTCGATCGTGTCCACCACCAGGTGGACCGGGCCGGGCCGGGTGCCCTCGCCCGCGGGGAGCGCGCAGAACTCGTTGCCCTCCGGGTCGGCCAACACCCACCGGTCGGCGCCGGCGCCCGGTTCGCTGACCAGTCGGGCACCGTCCGCGAGCAGCGGCGCCGGGTCCGCGTCGGCCAACCGCAGATCCAGGTGTACGCGGGTCCGGCCGACCCTCGGCTCGGGCACCCGGTTCACCCAGATCGACTCGGCGTCCGAGCGGGCCGAGCGGGGGTCCACCCGGGTGTCGCCGTCACCGGCGTCGGCCACGTCGGCGTCGAGCATGCGGGCCCAGAAGCCGCCCAGGGCGAGCGGGTCGGCGGCGTCCAGGCAGAGGTCCTTGAAGCGCGCGATCATGCTGTCAGCATGCCTGGTCCAGGCGCACCGTGGGGCGAGCGACGCGTCGCGGAGTCGGTGCCGCCCGCCGCCTCGCCGACGCCCGCCCCCGCGCCCGCCCCGCCCCGGTCGATCATGGAGTTTTGGTGGGTGACAAACTCCCCGCACAACCCCAAACCAGGCACCACAACTCCATGATCGACCGGGTCGGGCTGGGTCAGTGCTTTTTGGCGTACGCGATGAACGCCTTCCAGGCTGTTGGGTCGACGTGCAGCGTGCCGCCGTCGCGGTCCTTGGTGTCGCGCACCAGCACCACGGTCGGCAGGTTGTCGGCGACCTCGACGCAGGACCCGCCGTTGCCGCCGGACCGGGTCGACTTGCGCCACTGCGGGTTCAGAATGTCCATGACTTCGCCACTTCCCTGATCAGCTCGATGCTCTGCCGACGGAGCACCGCCTCGTCCAGGACGGCGATGAGCTGTGGCGGGCGCGGGCGGTGCAGGATCGCCTGCCGCTCCAACCTTGACGCGACGATCCGGTCGACGTCCTCGGCGTCGAACCGCCCACCCGCCAGCGTGGCGCGGGCGTACCGCTCGGTCTGCAACAGGCCCGGCACGTACGACAGCTCGAACCAGCGCAGCGTGGTCGCCTCCCGCTCGAACTCGATCCACTCGCGGAGCCAGGCCGGTTCGGCGTCCAGCCGGCCCAACCGGTCCAGCAACCGTTGGAAACGGTCGCCGGTCTCGTGGTGGATGTCGACCGCCCGCATGTACTCCTTCGTGGGAGGCCGTCCGCCGGTCTCCACCGAGCGAGGCGACGACCCAGCTCACCCAACTCCACCCCGACCACCCGCCGGCCCGGATGACCGAGCGCTTCCCCTCCTGGGCCAGGGCCCGCACCTGACCCCGGCTCGACCGTCAAGCATGTCCGGCTTCGTGGCGTCTGCGTCGGGCTGGCGCAAGCGGAGTCGCCCCTCGCGAAGCGAGCACTCTGCCGACCAGTCGCCCCCGGGATGGAAGTTGGCCCCATAGATCTTGGACAGTTTCCGTTCCGCCTGAACGGAAACTGTCCAAGATCGCCAGCTGCGGCGGATCACGCGGCGGGGTCAGGTCGCGAGACATCTGGTCCTGCCGTAACCGGAGATCAACTCGCCGCGACACGTCCGCGATCGACAGCCGCTCGGCGGCAGCCCCTCCACACGCCCCAACCAGGTGCGTCGTACATCGGCCTGCAGTCAGGTTTCGTGGCTTCGCGAGCGGGGCAGTGTAGCCGCACGGAGCATCTGAGCCGTCGTGTTTCCGCAGTTCACGGGCTTGGGATGACTCGCCGTGCGCCGGGGCACGGATGGCCCCTCCCCGGTTTCGCCGAAGAGAGGGGGAGGGCGATGACGGACCCCGACACGGCTCGACACCGACGCCGGCCGATTGTGCGACTCGGGGCGGCGGCTGCCACGCTGGCGCTCGTCGCACCGCTGGCCGCGTGCGGCAGCGACGACGGTGGTGGCGGCACACCGACCATCAACCTGTACTACCCGCCCGAGCAGAACCTGCAGAAGGTCGTCGACGACTGCAACGCGCAGGCCCAGGGGCGGTACGAGATCGCCTACCGGGTGCTGCCCCGGCAGGCCGACGACCAGCGGGTGCAGATGGTGCGCCGGCTCGCCGCCGAGGACACCGGCATGGACGTGCTCGGCCTGGACGTGACCTGGACCCAGGAGTTCGCCAGCGCCAAGTGGATCCGGGAGTGGACCGGCCAGGACAAGGCCGAGGCCGAGCAGGGCACCCTCGCCGGGCCGCTGGAGACCGCCCGCTACGAGGACAAGCTGTACGCGGCCCCGAAGAACACGAACGTCCAGCTGCTCTGGTACCGCAAGGACCTGGTGCCGCAGCCGCCGACCACCTGGGATCAGATGATCAGCGCGGCCCAGCAGCTCAAGGAGCAGGGCAAGCCGTACCAGGTGCTCACCATGGGTGCCCAGTACGAGGGCCTGGTCGTCCTCTACAACACCCTGGCCGAGAGCGCCGGCGGGAAGATCCTCACCGACGACGGCTCGAAGGCGGCGATGGACGAGGGCGCGGTGCGGGCGTTGGACCAGCTCAAGCGCTTCGCCACGTCGGGCGTGACCTCGCCGTCGTTCAGCAACGCCACCGAGGACCCGGTCCGGCTGGAGTTCCAGTCCGGCGCCGGCGCGTTCCAGGTGAACTGGCCGTTCGTCTACCCGGCGCTCCAGGAGGCGGACCCGGAGCTGGCCAAGCAGGTCGGCTGGGCGCGGATCCCGGGCGTCGACGAGGGCACCCCCAGCAAGGTCACCATCGGTGGCGTCAACCTGGCGGTCAGCTCCTACTCCCGGCACCCGGAGCTGTCCTTCGAGGCGGCCCGGTGCATCCGCAGCGCCGAACACCAGAAGTTCTCCGCCATCAACGACGGCGTGCCGCCGACCATCGAGGCCGTCTACGACGACCCGGAGATGACCGAGGCGTACCCGATGAAGGACACCATCCTGGAGGAGCTGAAGGACCCGGCGACGCGTCCCCTCACCCCCGCCTACCAGAGCATCTCCACAGTGATGTCGGCGATCCTGTCGCCGCCGTCGGGGATCCGCCCGCAGCAGACCGCCGACGAGCTGCGCAAGGCCATCGCCGACGCCCTCGAGTCGAAGGGGGTGCTTCCGTGAGCATCAACGCCACGTCGACCGGCGCCGATGTCGCCGCCGAGGCGAGCGACCGGTCCGGCACCGTCCCGAAGCAACGCGGCAGCGGTCGCAAGGCCCCGCTGAGCGCGAACAAGAAGGCCGAACGACGGCTCGGCTGGCTGCTCTGCGCGCCCGCCGCGCTGGTCATGGTCCTGGTGACCGCGTACCCGATCCTCTACTCGGTCTGGCTGTCGTTGCAGCGCTTCGACCTGCGCTTCCCCGACCAGCGGGAGTTCATCGGGTTGGAGAACTACGTCACGGTGCTGACCAACGAGTTCTGGTGGACCGCGTTCGGGGTGACGACCCTGATCACGGTGGTCACCGTGGCCGTCGAACTGGTGCTCGGCATGGGCCTGGCGATCATCATGCACCGCACCCTGGTCGGGCGCGGCCTGGTCCGGACATCCGCGCTCATCCCGTACGGGATCGTCACAGTGGTCGCCGCGTTCTCCTGGCGGTACGCCTGGACGCCCGGCACCGGTTACCTCGCCGACCTGTTCAGCGACGGCGCCCCGCTGACCGAGCGGGCCAGCTCGCTGGCGATCATCATGCTCGCCGAGATCTGGAAGACCACGCCGTTCATGGCGCTGCTGCTGATGGCCGGGCTGGCGTTGGTGCCGGAGGACCTGCTCAAGGCCGCCTCCACCGACGGTGCGACAGCCTGGCAGAAGTTCACGAAGGTGATGCTGCCGGTGATGAAGCCGGCGATCCTGGTCGCCCTGCTGTTCCGCACCCTGGACGCGTTCCGGGTCTTCGACAACATCTACGTGCTCACCGCCGGAGGCAACGAGACGTCGTCGGTGTCGATGCTCGCCTACAACAACCTGCTGCGGGGCCTCAACCTCGGCATCGGCTCGACGATGTCGGTCCTGATCTTCATCACCGTGGCGATCATCGCGTTCGTCTTCGTGAAGCTGTTCGGCACCGCTGCCCCCGGCAGCGACGACGGGGAGAGGCGCTGACATGTCTGTGGAAACCACTGGCAGGGCGAAGCTGCGCTGGGGTCTGCTCGACGTCCTCGTGGTCGTCTTCGCGCTCGTCCCGGTGCTGTGGATCGCGTCGCTGTCGTTCAAGACGCCGGCCACCCTCACCGACGGGAACTTCATCCCGCGGGAGTGGACACTCGACAACTACCGGACGATCTTCGACACCGACCAGTTCGTCCGGGCCCTCGTCAACTCCATCGGCATCGCCCTGATCGCCACGCTGATCGCTGTGGTGCTCGGTGCGATGGCCGCGTACGCGATCAGTCGGCTGGACTTCCCCGGCAAGAAACTGCTGGTCGGCATCTCCCTGCTGATCGCGATGTTCCCGCAGGTGTCACTGGTGTCGCCGTTGTTCGAGATCGAGCGACAGCTGGGGATCTTCGACACCTGGCCCGGGCTGATCCTGCCGTACATCACCTTCGCGCTGCCGCTGGCGATCTACACCCTGTCGGCGTTCTTCAAGCAGATCCCGTGGGACCTGGAGAAGGCAGCGAAGATGGACGGCGCCACCCAGGGGCAGGCTTTCCGGCGGGTGATCGCGCCACTGGCCGCGCCCGGCCTGTTCACCACGGCGATCCTGGTCTTCATCTTCTGCTGGAACGACTTCCTGTTCGCCATCTCGCTGACCTCCACCGAGCGGTCCCGCACGGTGCCGGCAGCGTTGTCGTTCTTCACCGGCGCGTCGCAGTTCGAGGATCCCACCGGGGCGATCTGCGCCGCCGCCGTGGTGATCACCGTGCCGATCATCCTGTTCGTCCTCTTCTTCCAGCGTCGCATCGTGTCCGGTCTGACCTCCGGCGCGGTCAAGGGATAGGTGGGTAGTCATGGCTGACATCGTGCTGGACAAGGTGAGCAAGAGCTTCCCGGACGGGACCGTCGCCGTGCAGGACGTCGACCTGGAGATCGCCGACGGTGAGTTCGTGATCCTGGTCGGCCCCTCGGGCTGCGGAAAGTCCACTACCCTCAACATGATCGCCGGGTTGGAGGACATCAGCTCCGGCGAGCTGCGCATCGGCGGGCAGCGGGTCAACGACAAGGCTCCCCGGGACCGGGACATCGCCATGGTGTTCCAGTCATACGCGTTGTATCCGAACATGACGGTGCGGGAGAACATGGCGTTCCCGCTGCGGCTGGCGAAGCTGGACAAGGAGACCATCAACTCCAAGGTCGACGAGGCGGCCAAGGTGCTGGAGTTGACAGCGCTGCTGGACCGCAAGCCGGCCAATCTGTCCGGTGGCCAGCGTCAGCGGGTCGCGATGGGTCGGGCGATCGTCCGTCAGCCGAAGGCGTTCCTGATGGACGAGCCGCTGTCCAACCTCGACGCCAAGCTGCGGGTGCAGATGCGCACTGTGGTGTCCCGGTTGCAGAAGCAGCTCGGCACCACCACCGTCTACGTCACCCACGACCAGACCGAGGCGATGACCCTCGGGGACCGCGTGGTGATCATGCGGGGTGGTGCGGTGCAGCAGGTCGGGCCGCCACAGGAGCTGTACGACCACCCCCGCAACCTCTTCGTCGCCGGCTTCATCGGCTCCCCGTCGATGAACTTCCTGCACGCCGCCGTGCAGGACGGCAGCCTGCACACCGCCCTGGGGGACGTGCCGCTCGGCGACCGGGTCCGCCGGGAGTTGGAGGCCGCCGACGCGCCCCGCGAGCTGATCCTCGGCATCCGCCCCGAGCACTTCGAGGACGCCGAACTGGTCGACGACGACACCCGCCGCCGGGGCATGGAGTTCGAGGCGCCCGTCGACATCGTCGAGTCGATGGGCTCGGACAAGTACGTCTACTTCACCGTCGAGGGGGAGAAGGCCAGCGCCGCCGAGTTGGAGGAACTGGCCGCCGACGCCGGTGCCGCCGACTTCGCCGGTGCCGGTGGCAACCTGGTCACCCGGCTGTCCGCGGAGTCCGCCGTCGCCGAGGGGCAGTCGCGGCGGGTCTGGTTCAACCTGGAGAAGATTCACCTGTTCGACCCGTCCACCGGGCGGAACCTGACCCTGCACGAGGGCCGGGCTGCGGGGGCGCTCGGCGACTGACGGCGTCCAGACCGACGGGCCGGCGGGTTCACCCGCCGGCCCTCGCCGTGTCCTGCGCCGCGGGCCCGCTCGTGGCAAGGTGGTCGGAGGTCGCGTCGTGAGGCGGGGGACGGGATGAACCGACGACTGGCCGCGCTGGCGAACGCGCACGGCGTGTCCACCTGGTATGAGGACTGGCGGCACCGCCGCGTCGATGTCGCACCGGAGACCGTGGTGGGTGTGCTCGGCCTGCTCGGCGTGGACGCCACCAGCCCGGCGGCCATCGCGGACGCGCTCGCCGCGGCCCGCGCGGTCGACCGCGACGCGCTGCCACCGACGGTGGTGCTCACCCACGGCACGGCCCGGGCGCTGCCCGGCGCCGGGGTCGTGACCCTTGAGGACGGCGGTCGACGCGCTGTCGACGGCGAGCTGCCGGCGGACCTGCCCCTGGGCTGGCACCGGTTGGCCTGCGCCGACCGGGAGGCGACGCTCGTGGTGGTGCCGCGCCGACTGCCGGTGCCTCCGCGCACCTGGGGCTGGATGCTCCAGCTCTACGCGCTCACCTCCGAGCGCTCCTGGGGCATGGGTGACCTCGGTGACCTCGCCGACGTCACCAGCTGGGCCGGTGAGACCGGTGCGGGGCTGGTGCTGCTCAACCCGCTGCACGCCGTCGGGCCGGCGCACCCGGTCGCCGCCTCGCCCTACTCGCCGGCCAGTCGACGCTTCGTCAACCCGCTCTACCTGCGGGTCAGTGACACCGCCGCGTACCGGGCGGCCGACCCGGCGACCCGTGCGGTGGTGGACGCCCTGCGCCCCGACCGTGGCGAGCTGATCGACTACGACCAGGTGTGGGACGCCAAGCGACACGCGCTGGAGCTGCTGCACCCGTACGCCCAGCCGGTCGACCTCGGCGCGGACCCGGCGCTGGCCAGTTACGCCACCTGGTGCGCGCTCGCCGAGCGGCACGGCAACGACTGGCGTGCCTGGCCGGAGGCTCTGCACCACCCGGATTCCCCGGCGGTCGCCGAGCAGCGTCGGCAGCTCGCCGACCGGGTCGACGTCCACGCCTGGTTGCAGCAGCTGTGCGACGAGCAGCTCGACGCCGTCACCGTGGCCGCCCGGGCGGCCGGGATGCCGGTCGGCGTGGTGCACGACCTGGCCGTCGGCATCGACCCCGGCGGTGCCGACGGTTGGCAGCTCGCCGACGTGCTGGCCCAGGGTGTGCGGGTCGGCGCGCCACCGGACGACTTCAACCAGCTCGGCCAGGACTGGGGCCTGGCCGCCTGGCGGCCGGACCGGCTCGCCGCCACCGGGTACGCCGCCTATCGGGACATGCTGCGCCGCACCCTGCGGCATGCGGGTGGCCTGCGGGTCGACCACGTCGCCGGTCTGTGGCGGCTGTGGTGGGTGCCGCCGGGCGCCGGGGCGGCGGAGGGCACCTACGTGCGCTACGACGCCGACGCGATGCTCGGCATCCTGGCGCTGGAGGCGCACCGGGCCGGAGCGGTGGTGGTCGGTGAGGACCTCGGCACCGTCCAACCGGCGGTGACCCGAGGGCTGCGCGGGCGCAACATGCTCGGATCGACGGTGCTGTGGTTCGCGCGCGACGACGACGGCGCGTTCGTCCCGCCGGCCCGCTGGCCGCGCAACGCGCTGGCCACGATCTCGACGCACGACCTGCCCACCGCGCCGGGCTTCCTGACCGGCGAGCATGTGCGGGTGCGCGACGAGTTGAAGCTGCTCGGCACCGACGTGGCGGTCGAGCAGGCCCGGGCCGCCACGGACCGCGAGCGGCTGGTGGACATGCTGCGCGCGGAAGGTCTGCTGCCCGATCCGGCGGAGACCTCCGACGAGGAGGTGGTGGTGGCGATGCACGCGGCGCTCGCGGCCAGCCCCACCCGGTTGCTCGGCGTCTCCCTCTACGACGTGCTGGGCGAGGTGCGCCAGCCCAACATGCCGGGCACCGTGGACGAGTACCCGAACTGGCGGCTGCCGCTGCCGGCGACCGTCGCGGAGATCCGCACGGACCCCCGGGTGGCCCGGATCGTCGAGCTGCTCAGCACCGCCCGTCCGCGACGGGCCGACCGGGATTGACGTCGGGTCACGCCGGCCAGTCGATGCGGGGAGGCAGCCCGAGGAAGTCCGCGTACCGCCCCAACGCCTCCTCCACCCGGCCCCGCGCGGGGGCGTCGAGTGTCGTGAGCGGTTGGATGGTCACGGTGACCGCGGTGCGGCCGATCTTGCGCTTCCACACACCGACGACCCGACCCGCACGGACCACAGTGGCCTGGAAGATGCCGTTGTTCCCGGGCACGACGGCCTGCTGGTGGGCACTGTCGAGCATCAGCCGGCGATCCCGGTAGCCGAGCAGGTACTCGTCGAAGCCGGGCAGCACCAGCACGTCGTCCAGCGGCACGCGCGGCTGGTCGGCCAGTGCCGCGTCTACGGACATCGGCTCGCCGTCGACCCGTACGGTGGTCAGCGCGCTCTCGGCGGCGGCCAGGCCGCGCCGCGCGTCGGTCAACGTGAGGCCGCTCCAGCCGGCGAACTCGCGGGCCGTGACCGGCCCGTGGCCACGGACGTAGCGGTGGGCGAGCACTGCCAGGGCCTCGTCGCGTTCCAGCCGGCGTGACTCGGGCGCCCACTCGTCGAGCAGGGCGAAGGTCTGTTCGGTGCCGACGTTCGGGGCCACGCAGGTCACCCCGCGCACGCTCGCGGACCACAGCAGGTGGTAGCCGCGTTGCCCGTCGGTGCCGATGCCGGCCTCGCGCAGGGTGGCGAGGCACTGGGCGCGGGTGAGTCGGCCGCCGCCGGCCAGCGCCGCGCCGAGCACGTCCATCGCGCGGCCCTCGTCGGCCTCGGTGAGACCGAGCTGCGCGCGCCGGGTCGCCGAGCCGGAGAGCGAGCGTACGCCGGTCAGCTCCAGCATCCAGCGGGCGTCGGCGGGCGGAACGAGGTGCACGGTGCCCCGCATCGGCCAGGTGCGCAGTGCCTCGCGGCGCTCCAGTGCCGCCTGCACGTCGGCGACCGTCTGCGCGGGCAGCCGGGCGCCCAGCGACCACAGGCCGCTCGCCAGGTCCTGTGCCTGCATGGCGCCGAACCACTGCACCACGTCGGCGACGGTGCCGGGTCGGGTGCTCGGGTGCGGGCGCAGCAGCAGGCTCGTCATCCGCAAGGCGAGCGCTTCGGATGCCGTGAGTTCTCCGCTCATCGAACTCCTCTCCCGGGCCGTCGCGCCAGGGTAGGACAACCGTCCGACAGCGGTGCCCCGGTCGCGGCCCTCCGTCAGCAGCACGCCCTGGTCAGGTGGCATAACGGCCGAACCGGTGGGAAGGCGGTCACCCGACAGTGCGCGCGCCGCGCGTACGGAGGGGAGCCTCATGACTGCCGCAAGCGAGCCGGCCCGGGGCGCCGGCGTAACGGCCGGATCCCGGAGCCATCGGGGGGACGCCCACGCGAAGACGAGCGCCGCGGCGACCTTCGCCCTGGTGTTCGGGGTGGCCGGTCTGTTCAGCGTGTTGACGGCGATCCTCGCCTGGCTGGGGCTGGTGCTCGGCATCATCGGGATCATCCTCGGCATCGTCGGCCTGAAGATGGCACGCCGACCCGGGGTCACCGGTCGTGGCGTGTCGATCGGAGGCCTGGTGCTCAGCATCCTGGCCGTGCTGATCGGGCTGGGTCTGGCCGCGGGGATCACCACGTTCGTCAACAACGAGAACGCGGTGGACCGCCTGCAGACCCAGGTCGACAATCTGCGCGACAAGCTCGACTGACATCGACCCGGCGGGGTGGGGGCCAGGGCGTGCCGCTGGCCCCCACACCGGTGCTGCGTGGACCTGGCCGGTCCGATCGCGTCGGCACCCGAGGCCGGCGCCCCCTGCGTCCGCTACAGTCGAATCGGATCACTGTTCCACTAACATCTGTTCCGATCGTCTGGGTGGAAGGAGCGCCGGTGTCGGCGACGAGTCAGTCCCCGGAGGTGCCGGCCCGTGGCAAACGGGCCGACGCGCTGCGCAACCAGCAGACGCTCCTCACCGCCGCCGCAGCGGTGTTCGTCACCTCCGGCGTCGACGCGCCGATCCGGGAGATCGCGGCCCGGGCCGGGGTCGGCATCGGGACGATCTACCGGCACTTCCCGACCCGGGCCGACCTCGTCGTCGCCGTCTACCGCCACCAGGTCGAGGCCTGCGCCGAGGCCGGCCCGACCCTGCTGGCGACCGCCGCCTCACCCCTGGCCGCACTCCGCCAGTGGGTCGACCTCTTCACCGACTTCCTGGTGACGAAGCACGGGCTGGCCAACGCGCTGCAATCGGACACCGGCGGCTTCGACGCGCTGCACACCTACTTCGTCGACCGGCTCGTGCCGGTCTGCGCGCAACTGCTCGACGCCGCTGCCGACGCCGGCGAGATCATCCCCGGCACGGGCCCCTACGAGCTGATGCGCGGCATCGGCAACCTCTGCATCGGCCGGAACAACGACCCGGCGTACGACCCCCGCCGGCTCGTCGACCTGCTCCTGCGCGGACTCCAGCAACCACGGTGAGCCGACAACGACGTTCACAGTAAGGTTGATCACGTGCTCCGCCAGGTCACCGCGATCCGCTACGTCACCCCGCTCCGCGAGGGCGGCTCGCTGCCGGGCGTCGTGGAGGCCGACGACCTCGGCACGTACGTGGCGAAGTTCCGGGGCGCCGGGCAGGGGCCCAAGGCGCTCGTCGCCGAGGTGATCTGCGGTGAGCTGGCCCGCCGTCTGGAACTGCGCGTGCCGCCGCTGGTGGTGCTCGACATCGACCCGGTGATCGGGCGGGCCGAACCCGACCAGGAGGTGCAGGAACTGCTGCGCAACAGCGGCGGCGCGAACCTGGGGATGGACTTCCTGCCCGGGGCGTTGGGCTTCGACCCGATGGCGCACCCCGTCGACCCGGAGCTGGCGTCGCGGGTGCTCTGGTTCGACGCGTACGTGGAGAACGTCGACCGGAGCTGGCGCAACCCCAACCTGCTGGTGTGGCATCGGGAGCTGTGGCTCATCGACCACGGTGCCTCCCTCTACTTCCACCACAACTGGCCGCGCGCCGAGGCCGCCGTGCACCGTGCCTACCGCGGCGCCGAGGACCACGTGCTCGCCCCGTACGCCGACGGGCTCGCCGAGGCCGACGCCGACCTGGCCCCACGGGTCACCCCGGACCTGCTCACCGAGGTGCTGGCCCTGGTGCCCGACGAGTGGCTGACAGCTGCCGACTTCGAGACGGCCGACGAGGCGCGGGCCGCCTACCGCAACCACCTGTCCGCCCGGGTCGCCAGCACCGCCGACTGGCTGCCGCAGGGAGGCCCGGCATGAGACAACCCTTCGAGTACGCGCTGATCCGGCTGGTGCCCCGCATCGAGCGCGGCGAGCAGATCAACGTCGGGGTGCTGCTCTACTGCCAGCAGCGCGACTTCCTGGGGGCGCGTACGCACCTGGACGCCGACCGGGTGCGCGCACTGGCCCCCGATGTCGACCTGCCCGCGGTGGCCGCCGCGCTCGGCTCCTGGGACCGGACCTGCTCCGGTGACGGGCCGGCGACCCGAATGCGGCTCGGCGAGCGGTTCCACTGGCTGGTGGCGCCGCGCAGCACGATGATCCAGGCGGGGCCGGTGCACACCGGGCTCACCGCCGACCCGGCGGCCGAGCTGGAGCGGCTGCTGGCGACTCTGGTCCACTGACTGCCGGTCGCGGCACCGAGCACATCTGACCGCCGGTCGCGGCACCGAGCACATTCGACGACCCCTGATCGCGCTACGCCAGCGCCGTTGGTGGCGGAGCGCGATCCCCCGTTCAGGTGCTCGGTGCGGGGCGGCGGCTCGTTGCCGCCGGCACCGGTGACATCAGGATCGCTGCCCGGGTGGGGCGCAGGGCCGTAACCATCCGGAAGTTGCGGAAAACTTGAGCCCGGCGGATCGATCGGTGAGAACCCTCGCGCGCTGCCGTTAGAGGGCGCGTCGATCGGGTAGTCGCGGGAGCTGAAACCGCGACGAGTTAGGGGAAACATCTGATGGCTGCCCAGACCAAGGTAGCGGTGATCTACTACAGCGCGACCGGCATCACGTACCAGATGGCGCAGGCAGTGTGCGAGGCCGCCGGAGACGCCGGCGCGGACGTGCGGCTGCGTAAGGTGCGCGAGTTGGCGCCGGACGAGGCGATCCGCTCCAACTCCGGCTGGCAGGCGCACCACCTGGAGACCCAGGACGTGCCCGAGGCGATGATCGACGACCTGGCCTGGGCCGACGTGGTGATCCTCGGCGCGCCGACCCGGTACGGCATGATCGCCGCCCAGCTGAAGCAGTTCATCGACACCACCGGCCCGCTCTGGGCCCAGGGCGCGCTGGCCAACAAGGTCTACTCCGCCTTCACCTCGACGGCGACCTCGCACGGCGGGCAGGAGACCACGTTGACCTCGCTGTTCAACGTCTTCTACCACTGGGGCGGTGTCGTGGTGACCCCCGGCTACACCGACAGCAGCCAGTTCATCGCCGGCAACCCCTACGGCCCTTCGCACACGAGCAACAACGGCGAGATCGCCCCGGACGCCGTGGCGCTGGGTGCCTGCGCGCTCACCGCCCGGCGGGCGGTGCAGCTCGGGGCCGCGTTGAAGGCGGGCCTGGGCAGCTGACGCCGGGAGCGACCGGTGGCGCGGGCGGGGGCTCTCGGCCCGTCCGCGCCACCGGTCGATCCAGCCCTACCCCGAGGCGCAACGACTATGCGCGTCCGCCGGTCGCGGACAGCTCGTCCGGGCGCGGCGCCGGCAGCAGGTCACTCAACAGCTCCGTCAGCACAGCGAGCCCGTCCGGGCTGAGCACCGACTCGGGGTGGAACTGCACCCCGGCGAAGCCGTGCCCCCGCAGGGCGTGCACGGCGCCGTCACCCGGGTCCCGGGCCAGCTCCACCGGCCCGTACGCGGTGTCCAGCCGGTCGGTCTCCGCACGTGCGGTGAACGTCGAGTAGAACCCGACCCGCCGGGTCCCGCCGAACAGCGGCACCTCCCGCTGCAACCCCTGGTACGGCGCGTCCCTGCGGTGCAGCGGCAGCCCCAACAACCCGGACAGCACCTGGTGCCCGAGGCAGACCGCGAGGGTGGGACGACCGCTCGCCAGCAACCCGCTCAGAAGTTCGCGTACCGCCATCATCTTCGGCTCGTCCTGGCTGCCCGGGTCACCCGGCCCGGGGCCGGCCACCACCAGGTCGTACCCGTCGACGGAGCCGCTGGCGTGCCATGGGCGCGTGGTCACCTCCAGACCCAACGCCCCGAGTTGGTGGGCCAGCATCCCGGTGAAGGTGTCCTCGGCGTCCACGATCAACGCTCGACGACCCACCAGCCCGGGAAGCTTGGGCGCGTCCGGTGACCGCTGGTCCAGCCAGAACCGTGCCAGCGGCGCGTTGCGCCTGGCCAGCGCGTCGCGTACCTCCGGGTCGTCGGCCAGTCGCGCGACCGGCTCGCGCCCGCGGTCGGGCGCCGCCGGGCCGAGGCCGAGGGCGGCCAGCACACCGGCGGCCTTGGCGTGCGTCTCGGCCACCTCACCGGCCGCCGTCGAATGCCGCACCAGCGTGGCGCCCACCGGCACCCGCAGCCGACCGGCGGGGGAGATCTCGGCGGTACGGATCAGGATCGGGGCGTCGAGGGTCTGCCGGCCGGCCTCGTCGTGGCCGACCAGGGCCAGCACGCCCGAGTAGTAGCCCCGCCCCCGGCGTTCGTGCCGGGCGATCACCCGGCAGGCGTTCTCCATCGGGCTGCCCGTGACGGTCGGCGCGAACATCGTCTCGCGCAGCACCTCCCGCACGTCCCGGGTGCTCTGCCCGGCGAGCAGGTACTCGGTGTGCGCCAGGTGCGACATCTCCTTCAGGTACGGGCCGATCACCTGGCCGCCGTGTTCGGCGACGGTGGCCATCATCTTCAGCTCCTCGTCGAGGACCATGTACAGCTCCTCGACCTCCTTCGGGTCGGCGAGGAACCGCAGCAGCGCCTCCCGGTCCGGGGTGTCGCCGGCCCGCCGGAAGGTGCCGCTGATCGGGTTCATCATCACCAGCCCGTCGTCGACACTGACGTGCCGCTCCGGGCTCGCGCCGACCAGTGTACGGGCGCCGGTGTGCACCACGAACGTCCAGTACGCGCCTCGTTCGGCGACCAGCAGCCGGCGCAGCGCGGCCAGCGCCGCCACCAGCGGTGGACCCTGCACGGTGGCGTGCATGGTGCGGTGGATGACGAAGTTCGCGCCCTCGCCCCGGCCGATCTCGTCGGCGAGCACCCGGTGCACGGTCCGCGAGTAGTCCTCGTCGGTGATGTCGAACGCGGCGTCGGCGGTGCGGACCCGCTCGTCGGGCAGCACGGCCAGGGCGTCGGCCAGGGCGATCCGTCCGTGGTCGCGGATCCGGAGGCACTCCAGCGGGGCACCGTCGTCGACGCAGGCGAAGCCGCGCTCGGAGATCTGCCGGTACGGCACCAGGGCCAGCGTCTGCGGTCCCGACGTGCCGGGCGTCAGCGGGATGTCCGCGAGCCGTTCGACAGTGTCGACAGTGCCGGTGAACAGCTCCAGCTCGTCCGCGCCCTCACGGCGCAGCAGGGCGAAGGGGCCGGGGTCGACACCGCTGACGATGGCGGTGAGCAGGTCGGTCAGGTGGGTCATCGGGAGTCTCCGTCGGGCTCGGCGCCGCCGTTGTGGCGGTCATCCGGCCGGGAGATCCGGCAGCCGCCTGGAGGGCGGCCGCGTGGATGAAGCTACGCGCGGGAGGTGGCCGCCGGGTCGGCGGGCCACCAACTAGTCAGATGCGCGAGCATGTGATCCACCTTACGCGCCCGTCGCCCGGTTCGCACCGGGTAACTTGACCGGCGATGAACATTCTCGCGCTCGATCTGGGCACCTCCTCGGTCCGAGGCCTGGTGCTGGACGGGGACACCCGACCGCTGCCCGGCGCCCTGGCCCGGCGCAAGGTGGAACTCGCCATCGGCGACGACGGGACCGGCACGCTCTCCGCTCCCGACTATCTCGCCTCGTTGGTCGAGTGTCTGGACGAGTTGGCCGAGGCGGGCCACCTGCACGACGTGGACCTGGTGGCGGTTTCCGCGCAGTGGCACTCGGTGCTCCCGCTGGGCCGCGACGGCGCGCCGCTAGGCCCGGTGATCACCTGGCTGGACACCCGGCCCGCGCCGACGGGCGGTACGGCGGGCCCGGCCGACCCGGACGGCTTCCACCAGCGCACCGGCTGCTGGTGGCACCGCTCCTACTGGTCGATGCGGCTGCCCTGGCTGCGCGAGCAGTCCGGCACCTCGATCTCCCGGTTCGTCGGTCTGCCCGAGTACCTGCTGGGCGAGCTGCTCGACACGGCGCCCATGTCGGTCTCCCAGGCCTCCGGGACCGGTCTGCTGGACCTGCGCACCCTGCGGTGGGACGAGGAGGCGCTGACGCTGGCCGGGACGCGTCCGGAGGACCTGCCGTCGCTCGGCGCGCTGGACTGGCACGGCCGGCTCCGCGCCGACCTGGCCGGGCGCTGGCCGCAGCTGGCCCAGGCGCGCTGGTCACCACCCGTCGGCGACGGCGGTGCGTCGAACGTCGGGTCGGGCTGCGTCGACCCGAGCCGGGTCGCCGTCACCGTGGGCACCTCCGCGGCCGTACGGCTGATGCAGCGGATCCCGGCCGGTGAGCCGATGCCCCGGCTCCCCGAGCGGCTCTGGCGTTACCGGGTCGACCATGACCACGTGGTGACGGGAGCGGCGTACGCCTGTGGCGGCAACCTGTTCGCCTGGGCGGACCGGGAGCTGCGGTTGCCCCGGGGTGCGGAGCTGGACGCGGCGCTGGCGCTGGTGCCGACCGGCGGTGGCCGACCGGCCGACCCCCGGTTCGGCGGTGACCGGGCACCCGGCCTGGCGCCGGCGGGCACCGGCGAGCTGCGCGGCCTCAGCTTCAGCACCACAGCGGTGGACATCCTGGCCGGGCTGATGCAGGGGCTGTGTGATCTGGTCGCCGACGATCTCGGGGTGCTGGAGTCCACCATCGACAAACCGGTGGGTGTGGTGCTCGGTGGGGGTGCGGTGGCGGCATCGGTGTGGTGGCGGCAGGCTTTCGCCGCCGCGCTCGCACCGCGCCCGGTGTCGCACCAACGCAACCCGGAGATCGGCGCCACCGGGGCCGCGCTGGTGGCGCTCGGCCGGTTCGGTGACGCGATCGACCTCGCCGACATCGGCCGGACGGACGAGCTGGTACTACCGACCACGGCAGGACGTTCCCACCCGCAGTATCCTTCCTGAACCACCGCTCAGCCCAAACCGTTGACAGTCCAACCAAGCCTGGTTGGATGGACTGCGCTCCCCGGACCGCGGCGGACGCGGTAGCACGGAGGAGGCAGGGTGGCGGCAGGTCCCGAGCCGGCGAACGGCGCGGTGTCGAACCATCGCCGGCGCCGCTTCGATGTCCGGGTGGTACCGCATCGGCGACGGTCTCCGTTCCGGCTGCGCGACTGGCGGATGAGCACGAAGCTCGCCACCGTGCTGGTGGTGCCGTCGATGGCGTTCCTGCTGCTCGCCGGTGTGCAGACCAGCGCCCTGGTGGGGCGGACGACAGCGCTCAACGACTTCTCCCGTCAGGTCGGCATCGGCCGACAGATCACCGCGGCGGTGCACCAGCTGCAGCAGGAGCGCGACCGTTCGGCGGGCGAGTTGGGTGAGCTGCGCAGGGGCGGCGACCGGGCGGCCGCGGCGGCGAACCTGAAGCCGTTGCAGACGGCCACCGACCGGGCCATCGTGGACCTGAGCCGGGCGGCCGAGCCGCTGGCCGACGCCGACGCGTCCTGGCGGGTCGCGTTCTCCGAGGCGCTCGAGGCGTACGACCAGGTGATCGACATCCGGCCGGCGATCCCGCCGGCGGTGCTCAGCAACGAGACCATCCTGAGCAACTACCACCGGGCTGTCGGCGCGTTGCTGGACCTGCTCGCCGAGCCGACCCCCGGTCAGGGGCAGTCGGCGTTGAACGACGCGGTGCTGCGCTACGTCCAACTGGCCCGGGTCAAGGAACTCTCCTCCCGGGTGCGGGCCCAGCTCTACGCCGCCGGTCGCGCCGGCACGTACGGCACCGAGGACCGGGTGATCCTCAGCGATCTGCGCGGCCAGCAGCTGACCGCGCTCAGCGCGTTCCGGGTGGCTGCCACGTCCGACCAGATCCGCCGGTACGACGAAACCTCCGTCACCCCGATGTTCCTGGTCGCCACCCAGTTGGAGGAGCGCAGCCTCCCCGGTGGCACCGCGTCGCCGGAGGTGCTGCCCTCGGAGCAGTGGTGGTCGGCCAGCGAGCAGCGTCAGGAGCTGCTGCGCCAGCTCGAGGCGGGTGTGCTGGACGACGCCGTACGACAGGCCGACGACGCCAGCAGCGAGCAGCTACGGGCCACCCTGCTGGTGGTCGGCGGTGTCGTCGCGGTCCTGCTGGTCGCCCTGCTGATCTCCCTGCTCGTCGGCCGGTCGGTCGCCCGCTCGATGCGGTTGCTGCGGAGCCAGGCGCTCCGGATCGCGCAGGTCGAGCTGCCGGACGCCCTGGACCGCCTGAAGACCGTCACCGGTGGTGTGCCGGGCATCGAGGTCGCGCCGGCGGTGGTCCGCTCGCTCGACGAGATCGGTGAGCTGGCGGAGGCGTTCGTAGCGGTGCACCGCAGCGCCGTCACTGTCGCCGTCGAGCAGGCACTCATGCGGCGCAACGTCAACGCCATGTTCGTCAACCTGGCCCGCCGCAGCCAGGTGCTGGTGGAGCGGCAGCTGGAGCTGCTGGACGACCTGGAGCGCGAGGAGAGCGACCCGGACCAGCTGGAGAACCTGTTCAAACTCGACCACCTGGCCGCCCGGATGCGGCGTAACGACGAGAGCCTGCTGGTGCTCGCCGGCACGGATTCGACCCGCCGGTGGAACCGGCCCGTCGGCCTCGGTGCGGTGCTGCTGGCCGCCGCCGCGGAGATCGAGCAGTACCAGCGGGTCCGGATCGACGCGGTGGCCGACGTGTACGTGGTCGGGCACGCCGTCGGCGAGTTGGTGCACATGCTGGCGGAGCTGCTGGAGAACGCCACCGCCTTCTCCCGTCCGGACACGACGGTGGTGGTGACGGCGCGGGTCGACGCCGCGACCGCCCTGGTCGAGATCGCCGACCGTGGCCTGGGGATGAGCCCGACCGCGCTGGCCGAGGCGAACGCGGTGCTGGCCAGCCCTCCGGCCGCGGACGTCGCGACGGTGGAGCGGATGGGCCTCTTCGTGGTCAGTCACCTGGCCGCACGGCTGGGCGTACGGGTCAGGTTGGACGACCACCAGGGCGGTCTGGTCGCCCGGCTCGCGTTGCCCGCGGCGATGCTCGCTCCGGCGGGCGCGGTGCAGGCGGATCTGCCCGCGCCGGCCCGCATGCTGGCGACGGGCGCCGCGCGGGGCGTGGTCCGGCAGCCCGAGGCCCACGCCTCCGGGGTGGGCGTGGCGGCGCGGGACCTGCCGGTCGCCGGTCGGCCACCGGCCGCCGCCGTGCCGCGTCAGGCCCGTCCGGTGCCGGTGCGCGCCGAGGACGTGTTGGCCCCGGCCGGCGGTCGGGACGCCGGCGGGGGCTGGTGGTCGCGGCAGGGCCCCGGCCCGTCCGCGCCGATCGTCCCCGCGTCGGGGATGCCACCGGCAGTGCCGGTCACGGCCGGTACGAACGAGCGGGGGCTGCCGGTGCGGGTGCCGATGGCACAGTTGAGCGCGGTCACCCGCTCGGCCCAACCGACTGCGGCACCGATCCGCACCGACCCGGACCCGGAGGCGGTCGGCGGCATGCTCTCCCGGCTCTACAGCGGAGTGCGGCGCGCCGAGGCCGAGGACACCACCGAGATACCCGTGCCACCGTCCGGGGGGCACGACGAAGGGGGACGACGACAGTGACGACGTTGAGCCAGGAGGCGCGTGACCTGAGCTGGCTGGTGAGCGCGTTCGCGGAGCGGGTGCCGGGTGTGGCGCACGCGGTGGTGGTCTCGTCCGACGGTTTGTTGGTGGCGATCTCCGACCATCTGCCGCGGGACAACGCGGACAAGCTCGCCGCGGTGACCTCCGGGCTGATGAGCATCACCGCGGGCGCGGCCTCGATGTTCGACGGGGATGTCGTCAAGCAGACGGTGGTCGAGATGGGCCGCGGCTACTTCCTGGTGATGCAGATCCGCGACGGTTCGATCCTGGCCACGTTGGCCGCCGGTGACGCGGACATCGGCGTGGTGGGCTACGAGATGGCCCGGTTGGCCAAGCAGGCGGGGGAGATGCTCACCCCGGCGCTGCGGGCGGAGTTGCAGCAGGCGCTGCCGCGCTGAGTGCGGTGGCCGAGGCCCGGACGATCACCGGCTCATCTCGAGAGTCGAGCCGTCCGGGCCCGGTCGTCCGGGTGCCGGCGCGTTTCAGAAGCCGCCGTCGGCGATGACGGAGCGGTACCAGGTGGCGCTGCTCTTGAGCACCCGCCGCTGGGTCGCGTAGTCCACGTAGACCAGGCCCCAGCGTTGGTCGTAGCCCGCGTCCCACTCGAAGTTGTCCAGCAGTGACCAGACGTGGAAGCTCTCCAGCGGCACGCCGTCGGCGATGGCCCGGTGTGCGGCGGCGAGGTGGTCGCGCAGGAAGCTGATCCGACCCGTGTCCTGGACGGTGTCGTCGGCGGCCAGCGTGTCCGGCGTGGGGAGCCCGTTCTCGGTGATGGTGAGCGGGATCGGGCCGTACTCGCGGGTGATCCGGGTCAGGAGGTCGTACAACCCCTCGGGGTAGATCTGCTGCCACGCGGCCTCCGAGGTCGCCCAGCGGTGTTCGGTGCCGCCGTCGGCGGTGACGTAGATCGGCGTGTAGTACTGCACGGCCAGCAGGTCGACGGGCGCGGAGATGATCGCCAGGTCGCCGTCGCGGATGCCCCGGACCATCCGGCTCTGCGGGCCCAGGTCGGCCAGCACGTCCTCCGGGTAGCTGCCCTTGAGCAGGGAGTCGAGGTACAGGCGGTTCTCGTAGCCGTCGTACAGGTGGGCGGCCGCGGCAGCCTGCGGGGAGTCGTCGGCGGGGTAGCAGGGGTGCAGGTTGAACGCGGGACCGATCCGGCTGTCGCTGCCGCTGGCCCGCAGCGCGGCGACGGCGAGCCCGTGCGCGAGCTGGAGGTGGTGGGCGACCAGGTAGGCGGCGTCCGGGTCCTGCCGGCCGGGGGCGTGGTGGCCGGTGAGGTAGCCGTTCTGCACCACGGTCTTGGGCTCGTTGACGGTGAGCCAGACCGGCACCCGGTCACCGAGGGCGTGGAAGACCAGGTCGGCGTAGTCGGCGAAGCGCTGGGAGGTGTCGCGGGACTCCCAGCCGCCGGCGTCCTGGAGGGCCTGGGGGAGGTCCCAGTGGAACAGGGTGGCCATCGGGGTGATGCCGCGGTCGTGCAGGCCGTCGAGCAGGCGGCGGTAGAAGTCGAGGCCACGTTGGTTGGGCGTCCCGGTGCCGTCGGGCTGGATCCGGGGCCAGGAGATGGAGAAGCGGTAGCTGCGCAGCCCGAGGTCGCGCATGAGGTCGAGGTCCTCGGCGTACCGGTGGTAGTGGTCGATGGCCACGTCGCCGGTGTCGCCGTTGCGGGTGCGCCCCGGGACGCGGCTGAAGGTGTCCCAGACCGATTCGCCGCGCCCGTCTTCCTTGGCGGCGCCTTCGATCTGGTACGCCGAGGTGGCCGCGCCCCAGCCGAAGTCGTCCGGGAAGCGCAGCGGGCCGGCGGGCCCATTAGGTATCGACATGGATTCTCCTCATGGATACGGGGCCACCGCCGAAGATTCGGGAGCGCTCCCATGATAGGGCAGACGCGGCCTGCCGGTCATCCGTCCGTCCTGACGGGCGGGGCTGGCGGGGTGGCGGCGGGTATGGCCCCGAGCAGCGAACGAGGCCGTCCGGGCGGCGCACCGCGCCTGTCCCGTCGGCCTCTTTTCCTATCGTGTACGGGGGTTTAGTGTGGGGACGGGGGAGGGCAACCCCCGTCCCCACCGTAACTGCACACACGCAAGCGGAATTTGGGTCCTGCCATGCGTGTCGCGCGGGAGCCGGGCCACGCGAGTGGCTCTGGTTCCACCTCCCTCCATGTGGCGGGACGATGGCTGACGACGGCGTCCGGGCTGGCCCGTCGTCGGCCATCGGTCGGGTTCCCCGGCCCCGCCCGGAGGCGGCACCGGTGATCTTCTTCTTGGAACCTTGTCGATGGAAGCGCTCCCATCGACCGATGTTGCGACTGTAACGCCCGTCACGCCTTTGTGAAAGACCCAAAACAAGATCGAAACAAGGAGCTGTTCCGGCTTGTTGTGGGAGCGCTTCCATGGCACACTGTCGATTCAACGCGGCAGGAGCCACACCGCGTGAGTGCGGGTCCACCGAGGGCAGCCGGCAGCACCACGTCCGGTCACGGTCACCCCATCGCGGCCGGCGGGACCCCCTCCCGTGCGGGCCGCACCGACCCACCCCGGCCGGGCCCGGGGAGCCACCTTCCCGGCGCCTCTCAACACCCGCGGACCACCACCCTCGCGGGCCGGCGCCTCCGCCGGGATCATCCCGGCCTCGCCCGAGGAGACACCGCGCACATGAGACAACTGGCAATACGCCGCCGCGTGGCGATCGCCGCCGCCGCGCTGCTCGCCGTCGGCGGGGTGACAGTGCCCGCCGGTGCCGCACAGGCCGCCCCGGCCTGCGACGTGGTCTACGCGACCAACGACTGGAACACCGGCTTCACCGCCAACGTGACCATCAAGAACCTGGGCGATCCGATCAGCAACTGGACGCTCAAGTGGACCTTCCCGACCAGCGGCCAGCGGGTCACCCAGGGCTGGTCGGCGCGGTACAGCCAGTCCGGCAGTGAGGTCACCGCGACCAACGAGTCGTACAACGGCAACCTCGGCACCGGGGCTTCCACCACCATCGGCTTCAACGGCGCCCACTCGGGGACCAACCCGAAGCCCACGTCGTTCACCCTGAACGGCACCCCCTGCAACGGCACCCCGGCCAACCAGCCGCCGACGGTCTCGCTCGGCCTGCCGACCGGCCCGTTCACCGCGCCGGCCGACGTGCCGCTGACCGCCACCGCCAGCGACCCGGACGGGACGATCAGCAAGGTCGAGTTCTACCGCAACGGCCTGCTGATCAACACGGACACCTCCGCGCCGTACGCCTACACGCAGGAGGACCTGCCGGCCGGCAGCTACACCGTCCAGGCCAAGGCCTACGACAACGCCAACGGCATCGGGGTCGACGAGAAGGCCTTCACCGTCGGCGCCGCCACCGGCCCGACGCTGGTCGCCACCCCGTCCGCGGTGAGCGTCGCCGAGGGTGGCACCGCCACCTTCAACCTGAAGCTCAGCGCCGCGCCGACGGCCAGTGTGCCGGTCACCCTCACCCGCACCGGCGACACCGACATCACGGTCTCGCCGACCACCGCCACGCTGACCTCGAGCAACTGGAACACCGGGGTCACCGTCACGGTCGCCGCGGCGGAGGACGCCGACACCGCCGGTGGCGCCGCCACCATCACCGCCTCCGCCACCGGTCTCGCCTCGCTGGCGGTCACCGCCACCGAGATCGACAACGACACCCCGGGCGGCGACAACACCTACATCGCGAAGTTCCTCGAGCAGTACGGCAAGATCAAGAACTCGGGCTACTTCAGCCCCGAGGGCGTGCCGTACCACTCGGTGGAGACGCTGATCGTCGAGGCGCCCGACCACGGCCACGAGACCACGTCGGAGGCGTTCAGCTTCTGGCTCTGGCTGGAGGCCTACTACGGCAAGGTCACCCAGAACTGGGCACCGTTCAACAACGCCTGGACGGTGATGGAGAAGTACATCATCCCCACGCACGCCGACCAGCCGACTTCGGGCTCGGCGGGCACCCCGCAGTACGCCGCGGAGTACAACCTGCCCAGCCAGTACCCCTCGGCGCTGAACCCGAACGTCTCCGTCGGCCAGGACCCGCTCCGCTCGGAGTTGCAGTCCACCTACGGCACCGGCGACATCTACGGCATGCACTGGCTGATGGACGTCGACAACACCTACGGCTTCGGCCGCTGCGGTGACGGCACCACCAAGCCCGCCTACATCAACACCTTCCAGCGGGGCACCCAGGAGTCGGTGTGGGAGACCGTCCCGCAGCCCTCCTGCGACACCTTCAAGCACGGCGGTCAGTACGGCTACCTCGACCTGTTCGTCAAGGACACCGGCGCCCCCGCCAAGCAGTGGAAGTACACCAACGCCCCGGACGCCGACGCCCGCGCCGTGCAGGCCGCGTACTGGGCGCTGACCTGGGCCAAGGCGCAGAACAAGCAGGCCGACGTCGCGGCGACCATCACCAAGGCCGCCAAGATGGGCGACTACCTGCGGTACGCGATGTTCGACAAGTACTTCAAGAAGATCGGCAACTGCGTCGGGGCGAGCACCTGCCCCGCCGGCAGCGGCCGGGACTCGGCGCACTACCTGCTGTCCTGGTACTACGCCTGGGGTGGCGCGTACGACACCAGCCAGAACTGGTCCTGGCGGATCGGCTCCAGCCACAGCCACTTCGGTTACCAGAACCCGTTCGCGGCCTGGGCGCTGACCAACACCCCGGAGCTGGCACCGAAGTCGTCGACCGCCGCCAGCGACTGGACCAAGAGCTTCGAGCGGCAGCTGGAGTTCTACACCTGGTTGCAGTCCGCCGAGGGTGGCATCGCCGGCGGTGCCACCAACAGCTGGGACGGCAGCTACGCCCAGCCGCCGGCCGGCACCAGCACCTTCTACGGCATGTTCTACGACGTCGACCCGGTCTACAACGACCCGCCGTCGAACCAGTGGTTCGGCATGCAGGCCTGGTCGATGCAGCGCATCGCCGAGCTGTACCTGCAGACCGGCAACGCGAAGGCCAAGGCGCTGCTGGACAAGTGGGTGCCGTGGGCGATCGCCAACACCACCCTCGGCACCAACTGGTCGATCCCGTCGGACATGGCGTGGACCGGTCAGCCGACCACCTGGAACCCGTCCAACCCGCAGCCCAACACGGGCCTGCACGTCGAGGTGATCACCAAGGGTCAGGACGTCGGTGTCACCGCCGCCTACGCCCGGATCCTGATCGCGTACGCGGCCAAGTCGGGCAACGTGGCGGCGAAGGACACGGCCAAGGGGCTGCTCGACGCGCTGTCGGCCGCCAGCGACGCCAAGGGTGTCTCCACCACCGAGAAGCGTGGCGACTACCGGCGCTTCGACGACGTCTACAACGCGTCCACCGGGCAGGGCCTCTACGTCCCGCCGGGGTGGACCGGGAAGATGCCGAACGGTGACGCCATCGCCGCCGGCAAGAGCTTCCTCGACATCCGGTCCTTCTACAAGAACGACCCGGACTGGCCCAAGGTGCAGGCCTACCTGGACGGTGGTCCGGAGCCCGAGTTCAACTACCACCGGTTCTGGGCACAGGCTGACGTCGCCATGGCGTACGCCGACTACGGCAGCCTGTTCCCGAACGGCTGAGCGACCCGGGGTGGGCGGCGTGGACCGCCCACCCCGGGATTCGGTCGGGGTCCGGGGAACGACGGACCCCGGCCGGGGGACGGCCTGACACCCACGGTCAGGCCGGGGTGGGCCGGCCATCTGGCCGACGCAGCGGATCGGCTGGCCCACCCCACCGCCCGGACTGGAGCCCTCTGCGAAAAAGCCCAGAAATTCGGGCCCTCACGGGATCACACCGAGGTCCACGACGGAGTAACGTACGTCACCGGAGAGGCCGCTCCCCCCGTGGCGGCCTCTCCACTTTCTTTCCCGCCGTCCGTTCGTCTCCGTGAACCCTGCTCGGGTCAGCGAGGCGGCCCGACCGGGTCCGACGCGACCGGATGACGCAGACCCGGGTGCCCGGTCGGCAGCGAGCGTCGTAGCACCACCCAACTCAGCGCCAGCGCCGCCGCGACCAGCGGCCAGGTCAACGCCACCCGGGCCACCACCAGCGCGAGCACCTGTCCACCCAGGTAGAGCGGCACGAACACGGCCACCCGCAGCAGGTAGGTCGCCGTCCACACCCAACTGGCCCGGCCGTACCCCCGCAGCAACGCCGGGTCCCGTCGCCACCGGGCGCGCTGGCCGAGCACCGCGCCGACCAGCACGCCGAGCAGCGGCCAGCGCACGACGATGCTGACCGCCCACGCCAGAGCGCTCGCGGCGTTGGACAGCACCTGGATCAGAAAGAAGTTCTCGGCCCGGCCCGTGCGCACCGCGATCAACGCCGCGACGCAGACCGCCAGCAGCCCGATGAGCACCGACCGCGGCCGGTCACCCCGACGCAGCCGTACGCCGGCCACCACCGCGCCCACGGCCAGCGCCGCGCCGACACCACCCCAGAGCGACTCGCCGCCCAGCAACCAGCCCGCGGCGAACGCCACCGGCGGCAGGGTGGCGTCGACGGCCCCGCGTCGGCCGCCCAGCAGATCCGTCAGCGACTCCGCCCGCGCCGGCCCGGCCGGGTCGGTGTCGGCCCCGGCCGGCCCCGCACCGGCGCTTCTGCGCTGCTCCGGATCGGGCTCGGCCCGGCCGCCGTCGCGTTCCGGTGTTCCGCCCACCACCGCCTCCTCGTCTCCGGCACAACCTAACCGTCGACGCGCGGCGGGCCACCGATCGGCTGGCCGACGCCGGCCGCTACGGTGTGCGGATGCGCGCGACGGCACGGGGTTGGACCGCGGTCTGGTTGGTCGTACTGGCCCTTGTCCAGGCGGCCGCCTTCCTCGCCGTCTGGCGGGTGGCCGTGCACACCGAGGTCGGTCAGTGGGTGGACACCGTCGCGCTGACCGGCAACCGGATCGGCCAGGACACCATCGACGGGCCTGTCGACCGGATCCTCAACGCGATGTCGGTGGTCTCCCTGCTGGCCGCCACCGCGATGATCGGCTTCATCGCGTTGATCCGGGGCCGGATCGCCCTGGCCGTCACCGCGACCCTGCTGATCGCCGGGGCCAACGTCTCGACGCAGCTGCTGAAGTACGGGCTGAACCGCCCCGACTTCGGCCTCGACCCGGAGCGTGCCGGGGTGGGCAACAGCCTGCCCAGTGGCCACACCACAGTGGCCGCGTCGGTGGCGGTCGCGCTGATGCTCGTCCTGCCCCGCAAGGTGCGCGCTGCCGGCGCCTTCATCGGTGCCGGCTACGCCGCCGCCGCCGGGGTCGCCACCCTCTCCGCCGGCTGGCACCGGCCCAGCGACGCGGTCGCCGCGTACCTGGTGGTGGGTGTGTGGGCGGCGTTGGCCGGGCTGCTCCTGCTGATCACCCAACGCGAGCAGGCCGAGGTCGCCCCCGGTGACGCGCACCGGATCGCCGCGCTGGTGCTCGCGGTGGGCGGTGTGCTCGCCCTGGTCGCCTGTGGGCTGGCCCTGGCCTGGCTGATCGAGCTGCGCGGCACCGGACCGCAGGAGTTGAGCCGCCGGCCGCTGTTCATCGGGTACGCCGGCAGCGCCGCCGGGATCGCCGGCACGATGGCGGTCGTGATGGCGCTGGTGCTCACCGTCGTGCACCGGCTCGTGCCCCGCGTCAAGGGCTGAGCCGGGCGTGGATCCCGTCCGCGCGGCGTTCTCCGCCGAGTGCGCACGGCTCACCGAGGTCCTCACCGGCCTGGTCGACGCCGACCTTGACCGACCCACCGACTGCCCGCCGTGGACCGTCCGGGAGTTGATCGCGCACGTACACACCGGCGTCGGCCGGCTGACCGACATGCTCGCCGCGCCGGCCCCGCCCCGCGCCGAGGTGGACGCCGCCGGTTACTTCGGCCGGGAGAAGTTCACCGAACAGGTGGACGCCGACCGGATCGCCGGCGGGCGGCGCGACGCGCTCCAGGTGGACGGGGCGACGCTGGCAACCGCGATGGACCGAGCGTGGCGGACCACCGACGCGGCGGTGGCAGCGGCCCCGCCCGACCGGGTGGTGCGAACCCGACACGGCGACGCGATGCTCCTGGGCGAGTTCCTGCGGACCCGGGTCGTCGAGGTGGGCGTACACGGTCTGGACCTGGCTGCCGCGCTGGACCGGCCGCCGTGGCTCACCGCCGGCGCGGCCGAGGTGATCGCCGAGCTGCTCACCGGTGGGCACCCGGTGCCGGCCGCTCTGGGCTGGGACCGGATGACGGTGATCCGCAAGACCACCGGCCGGGCGGCCCTGACCGCCCCGGAACGGGCCGCGATCGACGCGGCGGGCTTCCGCTGGCTCGCCTTCGGCCGCTGAGCGGCCGTCTGCTCCGGCTGCGTGGCCGCCGGTCTCGGATCCCGTCGGCGCTGGTCGCGGCTCGCCCCGAACGGGTCAGCTCGCCGACCGGGGCGCGGGAACGTGCGGGGCGACGCCGCGCAGGTGCGTCAACACGACCGGATCGATGCGGCCCGGCACCAACCGCTCCTCCAGGTTTTCCAGCCCCGCCCAGGAGGTCAACGCCGCCTCGGGCCCGTCGTCGGCCACCGGATGGCCCAGCGCCCTGAGCAACGCCGCCACCTCCTCGGCGACCGCACCGGTCAGGTCGAGCAGGGTGGCCGGATCCGGCCGACCGAACAGCATGGTGTGCACGGCGAGCAGCCGGCTCAGCTCGGCGATCGGCGCCGGGTGATCGTCCACGCGAAGGTCGACCAGCACGTCGCTGGTGCCGCCGTACCCGCCGCCACGCTCGACCACCAGCAACCCGGCGCTCTGCCGACCCCGCCGGTCACCGCCGGCCTCGTCGCCGGCCCGCAGCGCGGCCACCAGACGCTCGGCGAACGGCAACGCCGCCCCCGCCAGCCACGCCTCGCCGAGGGCGTCGACGACCTCCGGGCCGGTGAGCACGTTGCCCTGGGCGGCCCAACCGTCGCCCGTCCGTCCACCGGCCCACGGAAGGCAGGACGGGCCGGTCCAGCTGGCACCCGGACCGCTGGCCCCCACGACGCCGACCTGGCGGTGCTCCCGCTCGGGGTCGGCGGCGACCAGCCCGGCCACGACATCGGCTGCCGCCACGCCGGTGCGCAACAGGGCGAGGCCCTGCGGGCGGTAGGCGAGGTTGGCGTGCGCCTGGGTGGCCAGCGCGCCCACCTCGGCGGCGGCGGCCGGCACCACCGCCCCGGCGGCGAGGAACTTGCTGGCGACGGCCACGCCGTGCAGACGGCCGTCGGCGGAGCGGGCGACGAGCGAGAAGGTCACCGGCCGAGGTTAGCCGGTCGCGCCGGCGGGCCACCGCTCGTACGTCGTCGTGTCAGAACGGCGGCGAGGCCGGCTCCGGTGGCGCCCCGTGGGCCCGGCGGGCGTCGGCGACCACGACCGCGGCCAGCACCACCGCCCCGAGTGCTGTCGCGAGCACACCCGGCAGGAACAGCAACGGCACCGCCGACGCCGCCAACACCAGCAGGGCGATCCAGCGCGACGGTGAGACGCGTGAGAACACCTCGTACTCGAGGCGGGAACGACCGGCCAGGAACAGCGCCGGACCGCCGAGCACCAGGGCCAACCACGGCGCCGGGATCCGTTCCAACGGATGCTCGATGATCAGCTCGTAGCCGATCGCGGTGGCGGCGAGCCCGACCACCATCACCAGGTGGGTGTCGGCCGCGGATCGACCGATGGTCGCGGGGTGCCGGGCCTTCGTCACCGCCTCGCCCAGGATCCGCCCGGCCCGCTGGACGTAGATCCGCCACAGCATGATCGACGTGGCCAGCGCGAGCGCGAACGCCCAGGCATGCCCGGTCTCGTAGGGTCCCCTGCTGTACGAGAACCCGGCCACCAGGATCGTCTCACCCAGGGCGACGAGGAAGAACTGCTGGTACCGCTCGGCCAGGTGGTCACCGGCGATCTCCCACTTGGAGATCGTCGAGCGGCCCAGCCCCGGCACCGGCCAGCCACAGCGGGCGGCCAGGTACTCGAATGCGAGCGCCGTCGACCAGAACACCACCTGCGCGTTGGTGCTCAGCATCGCGCCACTGATCCAGAGCACCCCGCTCAGCGCGAAGATCACCGCCATGCGCACCTTCAACCGGCGGTACGGGTGCGGACCCAGCGCGACCGACAGGATCACCGGTCGGGTCACCTGCGCGACCACGTACGCCACCGCGAACATCAGGGCGGTGTCGCTGAACGCCCGGGGGATCGCCACCCCCATCACCATGCTGCACACCAACGCGGTGATCACCACGGTCTGCAGCGGCACCTTGTGCGGGTCGTACCGGCTGGTCGTCCACGCGGTGCCCTGCCAGACCGCCCAGAGCGCGAGCAGCAACAGCAGGGTCTTGCCGCTGCCGGTGATAATGCCCCAACCGTCCTCCGGACCGGGTTCCTGGGTCAGGTCCTCGAACGCGCGGGCCGAGATGCGGGTGAGCGCGAAGACGTACACCAGGTCGAAGAAGAGTTCGAGGAAGGTGGCCCGGCCTGGAGCGGCCGCCGCAGGGACCGGCTCCAGGCGTCCCGCTGCCCTGGAACCCATGGTCAGCGGCCTGCGCCGTCGGTACGGTCCACCTGGCAGTCGTAGCACCCCCCGATGGCACGCACCGCTGGAAACCGGCGATTCTGCCCAGTACGGGGATCTTGCTCGCGTGCCCCGTCAACGGGCACGATCGATCGGTGACGAATCGATGGGGCATGACGGTGCCGCTGGGCGGCATCCCGCTGGCCGACCACGAGGCGGTCTACGCGACGCTCGACCGGGCCGGGTTCACCGACGTCTGGTCGTCCGAGGTCGCCGGGACCGACGCGTTCACCCCGCTGGCGTTGGCCGCCGCCTGGCAACCCCGGCTACGGCTCGGCACCGCGATCACGCCGGTCTTCACCCGTGGCCCCGGGCTGCTGGCGATGAGCGCGGCGGCGCTGGCCGAGGCCGCGCCGGGCCGGTTCGCGCTCGGCATCGGGGCGTCCTCGCCCGTGCTGGTCCGGGACTGGAACGCCGTCCGGTTCGACGAGCCGTTCCGGCGGACCCGTGACGTCCTGCGTTTCCTGCGCGCCGCGCTGCGGGGCGAGACCGTCGACGAGGTGTACGACACCTTCACCGTGCGACGGTTCACGCTGGAACGACCACCGGCGGTGCCGCCACCGATCCTGCTCGCCGCACTGCGCCCCGGAATGCTCCGACTCGCCGGCGCGGAGGCCGACGGGGTCATCCTCAACTGGCTCAGCGCCGACGACGTGCCGCGTGCCCTCGCCGAGCTGGGCGAGCGACGCCCCGGCTTCGAGGTCGCCGCCCGGATCTTCGTGTGCCCCACCGAGGACGCCGCCTACGCCCGGACCCTGGGCCGTCGCCTCATCACCAGCTACCTGACCGTGCCCGCGTACGCCGAGTTCCACCGCTGGCTCGGCCGGGACGAGACGCTCGCGCCGATGTGGGAGGCCTGGGCCGCCGGTGACCGGCGCGGCGCCAGCGCGGCGGTGCCGGACGACGTGGTCGACGCCCTGGTGCTGCACGGCTCACCCGAGCGGTGCCGCGCCCAGGTGCGCCGCTACGCCGACGCCGGCGTGGACGTGCCGGTCTTCGCGCTGCTGCCCACCCCCGAGGTGACCGCCGGTGGCGCGACCGCGCTGACCACCCTCATCGCCCAGTTGGGTGCCGACCCGGTAGGAGCCGCCGCGTGAACCTCACCGACCGGATCGTGGTGGTCACCGGCGGCGCCGGCGGCATCGGAGCCGCGCTGTCGCGCCGCTTCGCCGCCGAAGGGGCCGCAGCCGTGGTGGTCGCCGACCTCGACGCCGAGGCGGCCCACGCGGTGGCCGAGGGCATCGGCCCGGTCGCACACGCCACCGCCCTCGACGTCACCGACGAGGACCAGGTCCGGGAGCTGGTCGCCGACACCGAGACACGGTACGGCCGGATCGACCTGTTCTGCGCCAACGCGGGTGTGACCACCGGTGGGGGAGTGGAGGTCGACGACGCCGGCTGGGACCGGGCCTGGCGGGTCAACGTGCTCGCCCACGTCTACTCGGCCCGTGCGGTGCTGCCCGGGATGCTCGCCCGGGGCGGCGGGCACCTGCTGCACACCTGCTCGGCGGCGGGTGTGCTGACGGCGGTGGGAGACGCCGCGTACACCGCGACGAAGCACGCCTCGGTGGGCTTCGCGGAGTGGCTGGCCATCACCTACCGGGACCGGGGCATCCGGGTCAGCGCGCTCTGCCCGCAGGGCGTGGACACCCCGATGCTCGCCGACGGCATCGCCGAGGGTCACCTCGGCGCCCGCGTGATCACCGCGTCGGGTGCGGTGCTCACGCCGGACCAGGTCGCCGACGCGGCCGTCGCCGGGTTGGCCGAGGAACGTTTCCTGATCCTGCCGCACCCGGAGGTCGCCGACTACGCCCGCCGCCGCGCCGAGGACCCGGACGGCTGGCAGGCCGGCATGCGCAAACTCATCCGTCGCCTGACCGCCTGACTGGACCAGAGCCGGTCGCGACGGACCGCCTTCGGCCTGCGCCCGTTTCAGGGGTGCGTTCGGCTGGCCCACCGAGGCGACTCGTCCAACAGCGGTATACCTCAGAGGCATATTTATGACTCTGAGGTATACCGCTCACTGCCGCATCCGCCCCGACGGAGCTAACCGACGGTAACGCCCGCGCACTCATGACCCGGGTGCGGCGGCCATCCCCCGTTGGCGGGAGCGCATTCCCCGCAGTCGGGGAGGAAGAACACGTCGTCGCTGCTGACCATTAGCCCATGCAGATGGGTGTGTGGTCACCACCGTCCGGTCGAACCAGCCGATCGATCAACCCCGACCCGTCCCGGTCGTGGCTGGTCGGCTGCGCCGTCTTCGTCGTCGGGGAGATCGCCCTGCGGCTGTACTGGATCGCGGGCGGCCGGTGGGCGTACACCGCCTGCGATCGCACCGCCCTGGTCGACCCGGCGGGCGGGTGCGGCGCGGATCGTGTGGACACGCTGCCGTTCTGGGCGGGCTGGGGAGCGGTCGGAGTCGGTGTCGCTCTCGCGATCATCGTCGGGTGTGCGGTCCCATTTCCCGGCCGCACCGTCGCTGCCGCGAGTTGGGCGGCGAGCGCGCTGCTTCTGGTCGTCGCGTTTCCGCTGCACCTGCTCTTCGAGGTTCCGGCGGCGTTGACGGGACGCCCCTCGGACTGGCGTGACCTCGGCGCCCGGCTCGCGCTGGTAGCCGGTGGCGTCCTGTTCGCCGGGCTCGCGCACACTTCCGGTCCCCGACGTGGCCCAGCGCCCGCCGGCTACCAGCCGGTGCCGAGGTGGACGCGCCGCTGGGCGTACGCCGCTGTCGTCCTGCCCGTGATCGGCTGGGCCGTGCCGCACGGGCTCTGGGTGCTCGGCGTTCCGTTCGGCATCTCCGAGCAGAAGCTGGACGAGATCCAGCTGGATCTCTCGACGGAGACCGGCCTCGCGATCACCCTCGTCCCGCCGCTCGCCGGCCTGCTCGTCCTCGGGTTGGTGCGGCGGTGGGGTCAGCAGTTCCCCCGCTGGGTGCCGGGACTGGGCGGTCGACGGGTTCCCCGGCTGCTGGCGGTGATCCCGGCCGGGGTGGTGGCGCTCACGTTGGTCACCTACGGCGTGTTGAGTGTCGCGGTGTTCGTCGGCCAGCTACGCACCGGAGACCTGCCGTGGTCGGAGGTGTGGGAGGGATGGGCGACCAGCGCCACCCTGCTGGTGTTCCTCGGCTGGGGGGTGTCGCTCGGCGTCACGACCGCCGGTTACGCCCTCGCCACCCGCCCCCGCCGACCACTGGCCAGCCACCGACTGGGTTGATCAAAAGGTTTGCGTCACCGGCGGGCGTCCTTCTGACGCAAACCTCTTGATCACCGCGGGGATCAGCGGGCGTGGGCGCGGGTCACTGCGGGGAGCGGGTGGCGCGGGCGCGGCGGAGGGGGGATGGGTGGACGGACCAGAGCAGACGGCGCCACCACGGGCGGGCCGCGCGCAGCGTCGTGACGTAGGCGGTGGCCACCTCGGCCGCCCGGGCCGCCTGGGCCGGGGTCGCGGCGGCGGGGGCGAAGCCCACCTGATTCAGCAGGGCCGCCAGTTCGTCGACGGCCGGTGCGGCGCCGCTCGGACCGCTGCCGGTCTGGGCGCTGCTGGTCGGGCCGCTGCCCGGTGGACCGTCTCCGGTGACGCTGGCTCGGGCGTCGGCGAGGGCCTGGCGGGCGTGCCCGGCTACCTCGGTGGCGGCCAGGTCGTCGCCGACCGGCCGGCCGGCCAGGCGCAGCGCGTCGGTGACCTCCTGCCAGGCCCCGGCGATACGCCGGCCGGGGTCACCCTGGACGAGTCGACTCCGGGTCAACGAGCGGCGCATCGCCAACAGGGTGAGCAGGAGCGCCCCCACCAGCAGCAACAGTCCGCCGCTGCCCCCGGCGACCAGCACCGGCGTGGACAGCCCACCTCGTCCGGGCGGTCCGTCCGGAGCGGCCACCGGCTCCGGCGACGCGGTTGGCTCCACTGTGGGCGCCGGTGCCTCCGACGGCGGCGGATCGTCCGGCGTCGGCCGGAAGTCCTCCTCCACCGGCCTCGGCTCGTTGTCCGGGCGCGGCAGCGGGTCGAACGGCACCCAACCCAACCCGTCGAAGAGAACCTCCGGCCAGGCGTACGCGTCGCCGGCCAGCACCGGCCCCTGCCCGCCGGTCCGGAAGCCCACCACCACCCGGGTCGGTAGCCCGGACAGCCGGCCCAGCACCGCGAACGCCGCCGCGAACTGTTCGGACGTGCCCTCTTGGCCGCCGCCGTTGCGGGGTCCGAAGAGGAAGAACCCCAGATTCGGGTACGCGTGCCCGCTCGGCGCGTCCGCCACCACCCGGTAGTGCTCGGCCAGGAACTGCTCGATCGCCAACGCCCGCGCGAACGGTGCGCCGTTCTCCTCGGCGAGTTGCGCGGCCAACTTCCGCATCGGCTCGGGCACCCCGTCGGCGACCCGCAACACCCGGGCCACCTCGTCACCGGCGGGCACGTTGGCGGTGCCCAACAGGTTCGAGTCCGGGTGCTCCTCGGCGGAGGTCACCTCGTACCGCAGCCCCGGCGACAGCCCTTCGGGCCGGATCAGCGTCCCGCTCGCCGGGTCGTACGCCACCCGCGCGCCGCTGACCTCCCGGGGCGTCGCCACGGCGGGGAGGAGCCGACCGCTCAACTCCGCCACGGTGATCTGCTGGCGGACCGTGCCGACCGTGCTGGCCTCGGGGGGCGTGGCGGCCGGCAGGATCCGGCCCGCGTTGCGGTACGTCGCTCCGACCCGCCAGGTCACCCCGTCGTAGTCGCTGAGCACCGCCAACCGGATCCGTACACCGCCACCGCTGCCCGCCGCCGGCTCGGCTCCCGGCTCGTCGTCGGGTGCGGCGGCGTCGGGCGGAGCACCGTCGCGTTCCGTGCTCACGTCGAGGAGCTTCTGCTCCGGGCGCAGCGCCCAACCGGAGATGCGGATCAACGGGTTCTCGTCCAGCGACTGCACCTGCGGCGGCTCCACGTACCGGCGTGGGTCCACCGGTCGACCGTCGACCTGACCGGCGACGACAGGGCCGAGCAGCGCGACGAGCCCGACCACCAGCGCCACGCCGAGCGTCGCGCTGGCGGCCAGCCGCAGTCGCACCGCCGCGCGTACCCCGGGGGCCAGGTCGGCGGCCGGATCCCCGCCGGCCGATGCCGCGTTGCCGGGTGCGGCCAGGCCGACCGCCCCGACCGCGACGAACGCCACCGTCGGTCCGATCGCCGGCTCCGCGTTCGGGCCGACCGCGTACAGGGCGGCGGCGTAGAGCCCCGCCGCCGGCAGGTAACCCAACAACACCCGGCCGGCGCGCAGCGCCACCTCCGCACCCGCCAGCCCCGCCAACCAGGCGGCGACCACCGGCACCAGCACCGTGTCCGGTGCGGGCTCCACCGGAATCATCGCGGTGAGCAGCCGGGGAATGCCGTTGCGCGCGGCGTCCGCGGTGACCTCCAGCAGGCTGCCGGACAGCTCGGCGTGGTCGGCGGCCAACCGCAGCGACCACAGTGTCCAGCCGGCCATCGCGGCCACCGAGACCGGTGCCACCAGCCAGGACGGCAGCCGACGGGCGGCGACGCTGACCAGCACCGAACCCGCCGCCGCGCCGCCCACCAGCCAGGTCAGCAGGTCACCCGCGTACACCCGGCCCAGCGCCACCCCGGCGAGCACTGTCATCCCGATCAACGCCGCCGGGACGACGGCCGCCCGCAGCACCCGCACGACGTGCGTCACCACCGGCGTACCCCGTCCCACTCGGCGGCGAACTGCGCGCCGTCCGCCGCGTCGACCACGACCAGGCCGGTGGCGCCCGGTGGCGTCGGTTCGGCCGCGCCGAACACACCGACCACCACCGAGGGGTACGCCCCTCGCAGTGCGCCGACGTGCCCCAGCTCGTCCCGGCCATCCGGCCCGGTCAGGAAGATCAAGGTGTCGCCGAGCCGGTCCTGTCGCAGTCGGGTCGTCGCCGCGCGTACCGCGTTGTCGTCGTCGGACAGGTCGGCGGCGGCCAGCCGGTCCAGCGGCCCGAGGGCGGGGCCTGTCTGCGCCTCCTGGTCGGGTTCGGCGGCCACGAACAGCAACACCACCGGCAGGTCCGCGCGGTGCGCGGCGGTCACCACCGACGCCGCCGCCTCGCACGCGGACTCGAACGACTCCGCCACCCCGCCGACGCGCTGCGGGTGCGCGGCGACCCGGTTGTCCAGCAGGACGACCAGGCGGGGGAGGCTGGTGTCCACGTTCTCCCGCACCATCAACTCACCGACCCGGGCGCTGGTCCGCCAGTGCACCCGGCGCAACTCGTCGCCGACCACGTACTCCCGCAGCGAGTCGAAGGTGATCGACCCGTGCGGCACCCCGTCCACCCGGCCGTCGAGGCTGCGCCCCGCACCGGTGGGCACCGCGGTCAGCGGGTGGATCCGGGGGTACACCCAGACCGGCACCACCGCGCCGTACGGGCGGGCCAACGCCACCAGGCCCAGCGGGTCGCGTCGGGTGACCCGCAGCGGCCCGACCGGCACCACCCCCCGCCGGTGGGTCGGCACCTCGTAGCGGACCTCGGTGTCCCGCCCCGGCCGCAGGCGCAGCACCGGAACCGGCACCGTGCGCTCGCCGCACCGGTCCTCCGCCAGCAGGTTCGCCGACCGCAGCCGGCCGGCGTTGCGCACTGTCACCGTCATGCTCGCCGACTCGCCGCGCGCCACCCGGTCCGGGTCGGCGTGCCGGGTCACCGTCAACCGGGGCCGCCAGGCCGCCACCAGCGCCGCGTAGCCCACCGCCGCGCCGGCCGCCGCGCCGAGCAGCGTCAACTCGGGGTACGCGAACCGGAAACCCGCACCCACCAGCACGACGGCGGCGACGAGCAGCCCGATCCCACGGGCGGTGATCCCCATGCCGCTGCTGCCGGTCAGCCCTGCACCGGAGCGGGCTGCCCCGACGGCAGGGGCACCGGCACCGAGGCGATGGCCTGGCGCAGCACCTCCCCGGCGGTCAAGCCGCGTACCTGGGCGTCCGGGGTGAGCAGCAGCCGATGCGCGAACACCGCCTCGGAGAGCGCCTTCAGGTCCTCCGGCATGATCCAACCTCGTCCGTCGATCAGCGCGTACGCGCACGCCGCCCTGGTCAACGCGATCACACCCCGAGGGCTGACCCCGACGCGCACCTGCGGGTGGGTACGGGTCGCGGCGGCCAGCCGGACCGCGTACGCGTACAGCGGCTCGGCGATGTGCACCCGGCGGGCCATCCGGACCATCTCCCCGACGGTGGCGGTGTCGGTGACCGGGGCGAGCGCCTCGGGCGAACGCACCGTCGCACCGCGCAGCACCTCCACCTCGACCGCCTCGTCCGGGTAGCCGACGGACAACTTCACCAGGAACCTGTCCAACTGCGCCTCGGGCAGCCGGTAGGTGCCGTCCATCTCCACCGGGTTCTGCGTCGCCACCACCAGGAACGGCGACGGCACCGGGTGCCGGACCCCGTCGACAGTGACGGTGCGTTCCTCCATGACCTCCAGCAGCGCCGACTGGGTCTTCGGCGACGCCCGGTTGATCTCGTCGGCGATGACGATGTTGGCGAAGACCGGCCCCGGGTGGAACTCGAAGTCCCGGGTCGCCTGGTTGAAGATCGTTACGCCGGACACGTCCGACGGGAGCAGGTCGGGGGTGAACTGGATGCGCCGCCACTCACCCTTCACCGTGGCGGCGATGGCCCGGGCCAGGGTCGTCTTACCGACCCCGGGTACGTCCTCCAGCAGCACGTGACCCTGCGCGAAGAGCGCGGTCAGCGCCAGCCGCACCACCTGCGGCTTGCCGAGCACCACCGCGTTGACGTTCTCGGCCAGCCGGGCTGCCAGGGCCGCGAAGCCCTGCACCTCCGGCTGGGTGAGTGGCTCGTGGGTGTTCACGGTCGGTGGTGCTCCTTGCCTGGTGGTTCAGCAGGTGGGCAGGACGTTGATGTTGTCGCCGCCCTCCAGGTTGAGCCAGGCCCAGGGAATGTAGTTCTTCCCGTTGAACTCGACCTGTACCCACCAGGTGCTGCGCTTCTGGTTGTTGTAGATCCAGGAGTCGACGTCCTCGCCAGACTTCTTGCAGTAGGCCTGAAGTCGCCTGCCGGGCTTCGCCCAGCCGGCCTGCTGGTCGTTGTCCTGCCGGGTGACCTTGAAGATCTCGTTGCCGTTGCGGCCATCTCGGTCCCGGTCGCAATAGGTGCGCTGGTCGCCGTCCGGCCCGTTGTTGCAGGTCGCGATCCCGTACAGCGGCTGCGTCTTCTGCGCCCTCGTCGCCGTGCCCTTACCGGCGGCGTTGGTGGCCGTCACCGTGAACGAGTAGTTGCTGCCCGGCGTCAGGCCCGTCATCGTGATGCTGGAACACGCACCGGCCTTCGCCGGCTCACCCGTCGTGCTCAACGAACAGGTGGCCTGACCACCCCCGGCATCCACTGTGAACGTCACAGTCGCCCCGGTGGCGGTCGCCGACGAACCGGTCACCGTGACCCGGGGCTCGGCGACCGTGCGTGCGGTGGCGGTGGCCTCCGGGCCCGGCCCCGCCTCGTTGACCGCCTTCACCTTCACCGTGACGTTCTGGCCGTTGCCCAGCCCGGTGACAGTCGTGCGGGTGTCGGTCACCTCGCTGGTGCGCCCACCGACGTCCACCAGGTACTTCGTCACCGGCCGCCCGTTCGCCTCGGCCGGCGACCACTGCACCGTCACCGCGCCCGGCTGGTTGGCGACAGTGCCGGCCCGCAGGTCGAGCGGCCGACCCGGCGCCGCGAAGGGCACCACCGTGTTGCTCACCGGTGAGGCCGCCGACCCGGCGCCCTTGCTGTTGACCGCCACCACTGTGAACGCGTACTGGGTGCCGTACTCCAGCTCACCGGCCGGCACCACCAGCTCCGTCTTGGTCGACTCGCCGGCCGGGGCGTTCGTCCCCGCCGAACTGGCCGTCACCGCGTACCTCGCGATGGTGTTGCCCTGCCCGTTCGCGGCCGGCCACTTCACCAGCACCGTGCCGTCGGGGCGTTCCTGCGCGGTGACGCTCGCCGGCGGGTCGGGCACCGCGGCGGTCGGCGTCACCGGGTTGCTGTTGCGCGGCGGACCGTCGCCCTTGGCGTTCACGGCGTGCACCGCGAACCGGTACGTCTCGCCGTTGGTCAGACCCTTGACCTCCACCGCACGCTGGTTCGCGCCCACCTCCACACGCTTGCCGGCACCCTCCACCACGTACTTGATGATCGCGGCGCCGTTGGCGGCCGCCGGTCGCCAGCTCACCCGGGCCTGCGCGTTGCCGGCCGAGGCGGTCACGCTGCGCGGGGCACTCGGCTTCCCCACCCGGGGCTTCTTGGGCGGGGGAGGCGGCGCGGCCACCGGTGGCGGGTCGCCGCCGAGCACGTCGTTGGCGTACTTGTCGACCTCGCGCACCTGGTGCTTGTCGTCCACCACCCGGGCGGTCGCCGCGTCGGGGGAGTTGATGAACAGGTGGTTTTCCCGGACCTCCAGCTCCAGCGGCCCGTTCGCCCGCCCGCCGATGGTCTCGACCAGCTGACCACCACCGTCGAAGGCGTAGATCGTGCCGGTGGACTCGTCGGCGCAGTAGAACCGGTCCGCCCAGGCCACCGCGGCGCTGAGTCGATCCCCCTCGCCCGGCACCGTGAACGCCTTCTCCTCCCCACCGTCACCCACCACCAGCACCCGCCGTTCGGCGGGCACGGTGACCGGAACCCGGGGACCACTGGTGCGCGCGGGCAGCGCGGCCGGGCCGGACAGCGTCAACGGCGTCGGGTGCACCTTGCCCCGCTGCACGCGCACCAGCTTGCCGGCCGTACGGTCGAGCACCGCCACACCGTCGTCCAGGGTGGAGACCACCAGCTCGTGGCTCGCCTCGGCCACGTCGTACGACTCGACGCGCTCCGGCTTGATCCCGCCACCGTCGGGCGCGGCCGAGGCCGGCGCGGACGGTAGCTTGGCGGCGGTGATCGCCGAAACAGTGCCCTCGCTGGGCACCGCGATCCAGAGCCGACCCTCGCCGTCGAAGGTGCCGCCGGCGATGCCCGGGGGATAGCGGACCGGCTCGCCGACCGGGGCCAGCGACCGCGGGTCGAGCTGCCGCACGATGCCCTGCACGGCGTCGACAACGAACGCCGAATCTTCGTGCAGGGCGACACTCACGCCCAGGCCGGGCGTCGTCTTGGTGGTCGCGGTGAGTTGCAGGGTCGCCAGGTCCAGGGAGCTGACCTGCCCCGTCTGAAGGTCGCGCAGGATCAGCAGCCGGTCGGTCTGGGTGACCTGCATCGGGTGACGGTTGGCACCGGGAATCTCGGTGCGGGTGTCCACCCGGGCGGTCACCCCGTTGACCCGGGCCAGCTCGCTGCGCGCCGTGCTCCACAGCCAGGAACTCGCGTCGTAGTTGGCCACCGCGTTGTCGGCCGCGCCCAACCCGAGAACCGTCAACCCCATGGCGGCCAGCAGAGCGGCCACCGTGCCGATGGTCACCAGCCCGCCGCGAAGCCGGGACCGGGAGCGGGGGGCGTCGGTCCGTACGGCGTCGTCGATGCTGGCCACAGCCGGCTGCCTCCCCTGAGTCGTGGCAGGTGGCGCGCCTCGCGGCAACCCCTCCCCTGAGCCGGGTGCCATCATATGGCGCTGCTGGTGGCGGGGGAACCCGCACGGTCACCCCTGTGGATACCGAGCGTGTGCGTTGTGGACGCCCAGGTCAGCCCGGCTCACGTTCCAGGTCGGCCCGGCTCACGCTCCGATTCAGCTCGGCGACGGGCGGCCTGAGGGCTTCCCGCTCGACGGGGCGCTGCGCTCCCGCGCGGTGCAGACCTGGCTGGATGTCGCGAAGCTGTCCGTGGAGTAGACCGCCAACACGGTGAAGCAGTGATCCACTCGGGAGTTCAACCCGTTGACCGTGTAACTGGTCTTGCCCGGGTCCACGGTGGCCATCACCCCGAGGGCCTGCCCGGCCCGCCCGGCCGCGACCATGAACGGCACCGCCCCGCCGGACGGGTCCGTCCAGGTCAGCGTGATCGTGGTCGAGTCGTCCCGTAGCTTCAGGTCCCCCGGCGGAGGCCCGGCCGCCGTCGGCACCCCCGAGGGTGCCACCGCCGTCGGTGCCGTCCCGCTGGGCGGCGGGTCGTCGCGGGTCAGCACCACCGCGCCCAGCCCCGCCACCGCCACCACGGCCACCCCGGCCGCGACCACCGCGCCGATCAGCGTCGCCCGGTTGCGGCCCGCCGAGCGGTCCTCGTCGGCGTACGCCTGGTGGTACTGCTGCCCCGGATACAACGCCTGCCCCGGGTAGTGCTCCTGGGACGGGTAGCCGGCGTGCTCGGTCGGAGTCGGCTGAGGGTGCTGCGGTGCCGGTAGCGGCGCTGGTCCGCTGCCGGCCGGTGACCAGGCCGCCGGGGTCGGCGCGACCGGCGTCGCGGCGGGGCGCGGTGGCGCGGCGGCAGATCCCGGCTGGGCGACGACCGGCCCCTGAGCGGTGACAGGTTGGCTCGGACCGCCATAACCGCTGGGCGGGCCGCTGCTCGGCGCGACGGCCGGGATCACCACCGTCTCGTCGGACGCCGAGACTCGGGCCCGCTGCGTCGGCACCGGTGCGGCCTCGAAGATGTCCAGACCGGACTCGCCGCCCCCATCGGTGGCCTCGGCGTCCGTCGCAGACAGCTCAGCGACGTCGGCGTCGGTATTCGGCAGCGGCGGGCCGCTGCGGCTCCACGGCGGCGCGGTCAACCCCCACGGGGGTACGGAAGGCGCGGCGCTGGAAGGCGCGGGGGCTGGTGTCGCCCTCTGTGGGGGTCCGGAGAGCGGCTGCCGGGGAGCGGGCGGTGCGCTCGTCGGAGGGGCGGAGACGGGAGGCGCGGAGACCGGATAGGTGTGCGCGGGTGGCGCGGACACCGGGTGGGTGTGGCCGGGAGGTGCGGAGACCGGGTGGGTGTGCGCGGGTGGCGCGGACACCGGGTGGGTGTGGCCGGGAGGTGCGGAGACCGGGTGGGTGTGCCCGGGTGGTCCGGAGACGGGATGCGGGTGTGCCGGCGGCGCGGAGATCGGCTGTGAGGGAGGGGGTGGGGCGCTGACTGGTTGGGCCGGTGCTCCGCCAACCGGCCGCGCAGGCCCGGGGTGACTACTGGTTGGCAACGGCCCGCCCGGCGGGGTCGCCCCGACACCGGGTGCGTCTACGGATCCGGTCGGGCTTACCCCCGCCCGCGTTCGGGCGGCTTCCTCGGCGAGCAGGGGCTCGATCTGCCGTACCTGGATCGTGGGATCGTCCCAACGGGGTGCCGGAGCGGCCGCCGGCTGGGCTGCGGGGTCGACGGTCGGAGGGTCGCCAGCCCGCTGACGCGGCGCCACAGGAGGCCCGGTCGGTGGTCGACGTGGTGCCCGCTGCTCGGATGACGGCAACGGCTGGCTCTCGGCTCTGGGCCTGGGCAGCTGACTTTCGGCCGTCGGCCTGGCCGGTCGGCCCTCCGTCGTCCGTCTGGCCGGCTGGCTTCCGGACGTCGGCGCGGGCGGCTGGACCGTGGTGCCCGACCTGGGCTGCTGGCTCTCGGCCGTCGGCCCAGGCTGACTCACCGTCGGAGAAGCTCCGGGGTGCGACTGCGGGGCCATGGAGGGTGCCGGCGGCACGGAGCGCACCGGCGGGGTGGCTGCCGGCTGGACGGGCTGAACCCGAGGTTCCGGCGCCGGGCCCGTGGCGTCGGCCGGTGCGGCGGGTGCGCGTACCCCTGGCGGGGTTGGCCGGGGTGTGGTCGGCGGTTGCGGCGGCGCCCAGGGTGAGGTGGTGGCCGCCGGGCCGCCTTCGGAGGGGCGCATCGCGGCGAGGGTCGCCAGGGACAGCGTCGGCCCCGACAGCGCCGCCCGGGCGCCGGAATCGGGCGGCGCGCTGACCGGCTCCGGACCGGGCGTCGGCGACGGGCTGTGCTGGTCAGTCGGGGTCGACGCGGGTAGGCCGAGGTAGTCGCGGGCGGCGCGTACCACCGGGTGGTGCTCCCCGAGCACCGCGGGCCCGGCGGTGGCCACGCGGGTGTAGTTGCGGCGGGCCTCGTGCCGGTTGCCCAGTTCCTCGGCTACCTCGGCGAGTTCGAAGGCGATCGCGAGCAGGACCGGGTCGGAGTGCTCCCACCGCCGCTCGCCCGCCGCGAACGCCTCCTCCAACACCCGGCGGGAGCCGAGCGGATCATCCGCCTCCCGGTGCAGCCGGGCCAGCAGATGCGCGGTGTGCAGCACCTCGGGGTGATCGTCGGAGTACGGCGGGGGAGGGGACCCGACAGCCTCCGCGAGCAGCTGCCGGGCGGCGCTGAGATCGCCAGCGGAGCGCAGGGCGAGGGCCCGGTGCTGGACGGCTGCGAAGGGGGAGGGATGGGACACGTGGCAATGCTGCCGCCAGAGGGCCGCCGGACGCTACCCGGACACGCTTGGCGGGGGTGTTGATGAGGGCGGGTGAGGCCGCTTGAGCAGTGGCGCGAGCGCCGGGACCGGGACAGCGGAAGGCGATGTGCATGATCCACGAGCGGCGTGTACAGTAACTCCCCGTGCGGCCCGCCGTACCGACATCGGGTGGAAAGATCATCCGGTCGGCGAGGTAGGCTCAACGTGTAGGTCCGGGTGGCGGAATGGCAGACGCGCTAGCTTGAGGTGCTAGTGCCCGTATAGGGCGTGGGGGTTCAAGTCCCCCCTCGGACACGACCCATATGCCCACGGTGCGCGCTGAGATCGGTTTCAGCGTGCACCGTTTGCGCTTCGGGGTGGTATGTCAGCCGCAGGCCGAGCTGGCGGTAGACCTCGGCTTTGTCGGCGGGGTCCGCGTCGCGGAGCACGGTGACGATGTTCCCGAGGGCGTGAACCAGCGCGGTGATCTCTGCCTGGGTCATCCGGCGTGGTGCGGCGGAGGTGCCCGTGTGCAGCTCGGTTTCGGCTCGGGTCCGTTCAGCTTGTGTCTGGGCTATCCAGTTGCTGACGATCGAGGGGTCGGCTCCGGCGTCCAGAGCCGCTCGGTAGCGCTGAAGATTCGTGTCGCAGTCGGTGATGGTCGCGCGGGCGGCGGTGATGGCGGGGGAGGGGTGGTCGCCCAGCTGGGCGTCTGCCATCGCGGTGATCGTGTTCTCGATGTGGTCGGGGTGGAACGCGGTAGCGAGCCAGGTGTCGAGTGGACCGGTGAGGGTCTCCTCGCGGAGGTAGACGTTGCGGGGATGGGAGACGTCGTTGGCGAGGGCGTATTCCTGGGGGAAGCGGCAGCGGTAGTAGGCGGCGCCGTGGTTGTACTGGCCCTGCATCCGCCGGTTGCAGGCGGCGCAGTAGATCAGGCCGCGGAAGACGTACGGGTTGCGGGCGCGGCGTTGCCGTTGCGGGAGGTCCAGACCCAACCGGTGGCGTGCGAGCAGCGTCTGCGCCTGTTCGAAGGTGGCCTCATCGATGATCGGTGGGTGGGTGATCTCTTTGGAGACCACCCACTTGTCCCGCGGGTTCCAGCGCATCACTCCGGTGTGACCGAGCGCGACGTCGTCGACGTCCAGGAGGACCTCGTCAGTGCGCTGTTTGTTCCAGACCTGCCGGCCCGTGTAGCGGGGGTTGGTGAGGATGACGCGGACGGCGCTCTTGGACCAGGCGATGCCGCTGCGGTGGGGGTTACGGGCCCGGTCGTGTGCGGAGGGGCAGGGCACGTGGTTGCTGGTGAGTGATTCAGCGATGGCGTACAGGCCGCTGCCGGTGAGGAATTCGTGGAAGATCTGGCGGACGATCGGGGCGGTCTGCGGGTCGGGGGTGAGGCCGCGTAGGTGTTTGCCGTCGGCTGCCTTCGCAGGGTTGGGGTGGGGGCCGAGATCCTGCAGGGCGTAGCCGTATGGGGGGCGCCCGCCGAGGTAGCGGCCTTCGAGCAGGGTCTGAGCGGCCATCGCGGTACGGACGCGCAGCTTGATGCGGATGCGTTCGCCTTTGCTCATGCCGCCGAAGACGGACATGACCAATTCGTGGGCCTCGTTCTCGGGGTCGATCGGGCCGCCGATCTCCGGTACCCACAGTTGGACGCCGTAGTGAGCGAACAGCGGCACGGTGAGACCGAACTGGTTGCCGTAGAACGCGCGGTGGGGTTCTCCGACGACGACGGCGGAGAATCCGCGTCTGGGGTCGCGGAGCGCGGCGAGAAGGCGGCTGGCGTGCGGGCGGCGCTGCCACGGCAGCGAACGGCTCTGGCCGATGTCGAAGTACTCGGCGGTGATCCGGCCGCCGTGGGGCTGGATGAGGGTTGTCGCCCGACTGAGTTGCCAGCTGCGGGAGGACTCTGGGTCTTGGTTGTCCTCGGTGGACACGCGGCCGTAGAAGGCGAAGGGTTTCGGTTGAGGGGTGGTCATCGGTTCTCCTGGTTCGAGTTGTCGGTGCGGCGGTCGTTCACGTGTCTGAGTAGCTTCAGGAGGGCGGCAGCGGCGCCGGGGTGCAGCTCGGGTGGCTGGCCGGGTACCACCACGCTGGTGACGCCGGGCGGTGCACTGCCGTCGATGGTCCCGACCGTCCATGAACCGTTGTCTTCGCTGGGCTGGTCAAGTCGCTCGTCGGCCGGCGCGGTCGAATCCGGCTCTTTGTGATGTTCAGATTGGCGGTCGGGCGGCAGCGTCATGCGCCTCCGTCCGGCGGTCGCCCCGGCCGGCACACGCGGCGGTGGGCGTGCACCGTTCGCTCCTTGACCTCCGTCGCCTCGCGGTGAGAGGGGGCGGATTGGAGAGCGAAGCGCGCATCGACCGCGTGGTTGGTCGGGACCGTGGCGCTGTAGCTCGAAGCGCTGGTGACTCTTGCCGTGGCAGATGGGTGGGTTGTCATGGGAAATGTCCTTCGGGTTGGTCGGTGCCGGTTGCTCGGGCGGGCATGAAGAAGCGGCCGGTGCCTGACGGCACCGGCCGCTCGTTGAGCAGCGTGGGGCGTTACGTCTCTGCGGTCGTCAGGTTGGTTGGCGGCGGCCGTTCAGGTAGGGGCAAGCGCATGATGGCGCGGCTTGCCGCGTGCCCGGGTGGGCCATCTTGCTGGAAGAGCACTTCCTTCCCGCGGAGTGCTCCGCCGTTCTGCGTGGCAGTCAATGGCTCTCTATGTTGCCTGGCGAGGGTGTATGCGCAGGTCGCAACGGTAAGGAGCTGCTGGACGGGCTGGCCTTGCAAGTGGGGGCAGATTGGGCGCACGTTGGCGAAGAGGTCAACGAGCCCGAAGTGCTCACATGCACGGCGCCGGGCGAAACGCTTTGACCTGCGGTGATGCGGTCGAGCGATGCGGCGTGACCTCCCAGAGAAGACCGAAGTGGTCAGGGTTCGCTGCTCCCCGCCTGGCTGGTGCCGGCCGTCGTCCGAAGGCCTGCCGATGCCAGTCAAGAGTGCGGTCGCGCATCAACGTATGACTTTGGTCCTGCCGTGCTGGCGTCGGCCGGGATCCCGTTACCTGAGACGCGAATCCCACCGGCAACCCTCTGACCAGGGCTCCCTGCTTGGTCAGCTCTTCGGCGTGCCCGAAGGCCTCACCACCGGCAGCTGCGCTCCACGGGCCGGCGGCGTCCGCTCACGCCGAAGAGAGCGCGTCTGCGTCTCGGCGATAAGCCGCGGTCAGCCGATATCCCAGGACGCGAGGTGAGTCCCGCAATGCAGGCATTGGAATAGATACGCGGTGGGCTCACCGTTGCGATCGAGCCGGTGCAGGAACTCTTCGGTTTCCTCGGGTGACCAGCCCAGTTGCCGGTGGCTCGCCCGAAGCATGTTCAGGGCCTCGGGATGAGGTTCGACATCGCGGTAGCCAGCCGGGCCGAGAAAAGCCGCGCCATCGCCGCAGTGGTAGAGCCATGACTCTTGCTGCCAACCGGTGAAGCCAGGGGTCCGGCGAGTGATCTCCTCGATGACGTGGTGCGGCACGTCGTGAGGCACGCCGACTGCGTCACTGAACTCGGCAGGCATGTCCAGGATGTGGCCGCCATCCGTGGCGACGGCAACGACGCCGAGTGCCCTGGAAGCCTCCCCGGAGTAGATGCAGTGCAGGCAGAGAGTCCCGGGTTGTCCGCCGTAGATCGGTCCCCGGTAGCGAATTTGCCGAAGTTGCCCGCAGACGCTGCATTCGTGCTCAATCCGCACCGCCGAGCCCGTGGCCAAGGGATCAGGGTGGTATCGAAACACCGGCTCGGTCACGAGCCCATCATGCCAACTGTTGGTCACAGCCCCGACAGGGCTTCTGGTCCTACCACCTCGCGCACGCCTTCAGGCCCGGTCGGAGGACCGTCGATCTGGTGGGTTCGATGCCCGTCGGCGCCCTGTTTTGCCGCGACCCGCGGTCTATCTGTGGGGACTGAGCCTCGTCAGACGGTGACGGGGCTGATGAGACTGTCATTGGTCCTCTGTGCTGAACCGCTGCCGGCGAAGCCAACGTCCGCCTGCCGCCGTCGTGAGCCCGCACGTTGTGGGAGGGACGCGGGTGCGGACGACTGGGATCATGGGCCGATGATGCATTCGTTCCATCTCGCGCTGCTTCCGCCGGCCTTGACCTTGCGCACACTGCGTCGCAGGCCTCGGGTGGCTGGGCTGCGGCACGCCGAATGCCTCGCGCTCATGCGACTCGGCTCCCCGGCGTTGTCGGTGGAACGGATGCAGCTGCGACGCCCTGCGATGTTCGCCGAATGGGACGACGAATCGGCGTTGGAGCGGTTCCTCGCAGACGACGATCTAGGGCGGCAGTTCGACGACGGATGGCATGTGCGACTGCAGTACCTGCGGCGTTACGGCGAGGTGGCCGCCTTCGCCGGCCTGCCGGTGCAGGCGGGCCGGTGGGATCCGCAGGAGCCCATCGTGGCCGTCACCCTCGCCCGGCTCAAGGTTCTCGAACTACCCCGGTTCCTGAAGTGGGGGCGGCCCGTCGAACGCTTGGTCGCCGGTCACCCCGGCACCACGTTCGCCACCGCAGCGGTACGCCCGCCCCACACGTTTTCCACCTTCACGATCTGGCGCAGCGTCCGCGAGATGACCGACATGGTCCACGGCCGCAGCGCCGTCCCACAGGCCCATACACACGCCGTCGCCATGGCTGAACAGCATCGCCGGGACTTCCACCACGAATCCGCGTTCATGCGGTTCCGCCCTCTGTCCGAACACGGCACCTGGGAGGGGCGCACCCTTCTCCCCTGAGCGATTCGAGAACCACGCTTGATCAGATGCACACACATGCCGCTGGTCGCGCGGTCATGTCAAAGGTCGGGCGCCTTGCCGGGCAGACGCATATCGGTTGTGGCGCCCGTGCACCATCAAGGCATGAGCGCGTTGATGGACCAACTGCCGGCTTTGCTCGGCGTCCTCGTCGGAACAGGCGGGACCATCCTCGCCACCTTGATCGCGGACCGCTCGCGGTGGCAGCGCCAGCAGGCGGCGCGGTGGGACGAGCGCCGGCTTCAGGCGTACGTCGAGTTCGCCAACGCAGTCAAGGAAGTGCACACGTACGCGCTCCGGCTCGCCAACCTGAACGCGCTTCGTCACGGTGTCGATCGTGAACACGCCCTGGCCAGGATGGAAGAGGCCGATATCCGGCGCACAAAGACATGGGAGAGTGTCCTCCTCCTGGGCGACGCCGCATCGATTACTGCGGCCCGCGAGTGGCGCGCCGCAGTGACGGACATCGCCCGTTACGCCCGCGGCATGACTTCCGCCGGGTTCGAGCTGGCTGCTGGGCTCGGCCATGCCAACGAGACACGCGATCGCTTCTACCAGGCAGCCCGGGCGAGTCTCGGCATCCGGGGATCGGCCGTGCCCCAGTCGGACTGGCTGGCGGGAAAGTTGGACATCCGCACACAGCAGGACGCCTGAGCGAGCGGTACGCGTCGGCTCTCGCCCTGGAGAGCCCGTCGGGATCGACTCTTCGTTGCGGCGGTCTGCTGCCTGATGGCAGAGCGAGCAGCACGGCGTAGCACACCAAGGTCACATACAAGCTTCCGCCGCTGATAAGGCGCGGTGATCGTGGGTGTGCTTCCCGATCGACCGATGCGGCTGACTAACCAGCGCTGGTGCCGACCGTAGCGCTGGGTCGGCAGTTCACGAGCGGTCGGCGGCCCGGTGCGAGCCCGGTCTAGGGGGAGCAGGTTGGGAGCAGCGGGGTGCCCTGAACGGCTTTGAACTGCCGGCATCGAACAGCACTCAACTGCACCCACCCCTGCCTGCGGCTCCACGTTCTCCCAGGTCAGAGCAGGTGCGGCGTCCTGTTTCGCCGCGGAGTGCTCCGCGGTTCTGCACGGCGGTCGACAACCTTCTATGTCGCCTGGTAGGTGAGTGTTCGCAGGTCAAGGCGGTAAGGAGCCATTGGTTGGGCTGGCCTTGCAACTGGGAGCAGATTGGGTGCAGGTTGGCGAAGTGGTCTCCGCGCCCGAAGTGCTCACCGACGCCGGACAGAGGCGGGGGCTTTTGCCTGCGGCGATCCGGACGGCCTTCGACGACCGGTCGATCCGACGGGGCTTCGTGGTGGTCGAGGGGGAGTTCGTGGCCTGCCAGACCTGGATCGAGGGCACCTTCGTCCGTGAGTTCACCGAGTCGCCGGTCGGCCCGTTGCCGCCCAACGGGCAGCGCGTCGTCTTCGACCTGCTGAACCTCTTCCGGTTCGACGACCAGGGCCGTCTCGTCGAGGAGTGGGTGCGCACCGACTATCGCAGCCTCCAGCGTCAGCTCGGCGCCGAGGGCAGGCAACGCCACCTTGCACAACCAGGTCGCTGCCAGCGGAGGCCGCGTCCCGGCGGAGGCTCGCTGGGGTGTGACCGTCAGGCCGGCAGTGTTGACCGTTCTCCGCCACATGCGGTTAGCGCAGTTCGCGGAAGAACGCGGTGAGGTCGGCGGCGAGGAGTTCCGGCTCCTCGTGGGCCGCGAAGTGTCCGCCACGCGGCATCACGGTGTAGCGGGTGAGCTGGTAGGTGCGCTCCACCCAGCTGCGCGGCGGTTGGCTCAGGTCGTACGGGAACACCGCGATGCCGGTCGGCACCTCCACCCGCCGCCACGAGTCGCGGGCGAAGCGGTGGTACTCGTGGTACGGCCGGAACGACGTGGCGATCGTGTTGGTGAACCAGTAGAGACTGATGTGGGTGAGCAACTCGTCGTCGGTGAACGCGGCGGACAGGTCACCGGCGCAATCGGTCCACGCCCGGTACTTCTCGACGATCCAGGCCAGCAGCCCGGCCGGAGAGTCGCTGAGGCCGTGCGCGAGGGTGGTCGGCCTGGTCTGCTGCTGGTGCTCGTAGCCGCCACCTTCGGCGTACCACTGCGCCATCTGGGCGATGTGGGCCTGCTCTTCCTCGCTGAGTTGCTCGTCCGGGGCGATCGGCGGGTTCATCGCGGCCAGCACGTGCACGCCGGCCACCGACTCCGGGTGCGCGGCGGCGAGTCGGCTACTCACCCCGGCGCCTAGGTCACCGCCGTGCGCGCCGTAACGGTTATAGCCGAGGACGTCGTGTATCAGGGTGTGCCACAGCTCGTGCGTGGGCGGTTGCGCGGGCCATCCCGGTCTCGGGTCGGAGAATGCGAATCCGGGCAGCGACGGGATCACCACGTCGAAGGAGTCAGCGGGGTCGCCGCCGTACCGGCTGGGGTTGGCGAGTCGATCGCCGAGTCGGGTCAGCTCCAGGAAGGTGCTGGGCCAACCGTGGGTGAGCACGATCGGCATCGGCCGGGGGCCTTCACCGCTTAACCGCACCAGGTGTACGCGAGCGCCACCGATCGACACGGTGAACTGTGGAAGCGCGTTCATCGCGACTTCCTGAGCGCGGCAGTCGAAGCCGTCGGCCCAGTAGTCCACCAGGCGCGCCACGGTATCCGGATCACTGCCGGCCGACCAGCCGGGTGCCGGGATCGGCGCGGGCGACCGGGTCTGGTGTAGACGCCGCCGTAGATCCTGTAGCTGCTGCTCAGGGACGTTCAGCGAGAACGGCGTGGGCCCCGCGTCAAACATGGCCGAACGATAACACCAGTGTCGATCTTGACGACGTCGGCGGTGCTTCGAGTGGCGGCCAGGGGCAAGGCGGTGAATCAACCGGACCACCGGCCTGTTCGTTGACGGCTACGGCCTGACCGCCAACGGGTCCGCGGCCCAGCAGGCGTCCTGGAACGGCGGCAATAACCAGCAGTGGCAGATCACCGACCAGGGCAACCGGCGCTACCGCATCGCCAACCGGACGACCGGGCTGGTACTCGACGGCGGCGGCCAGGTCGCCTCCGGCTCCCCGGTCAAGCAGTGGAGCTGGGACGGCAGCACCAACCTCCTGTGGACCATCGCTGCGGTCTGATCCAGCACGGGTTGACCGAGGCGTACCTTCCGCAACGGCAGTGGTCGCGGAAGGTACGCCTCGATCGGCGTTCAGACCGGAGTGCGCGCTGTGGTCTGACTCAGACGCGCGACCACTGCATGCCGGTCGCGGTCCCGCACGTCCGCTGTTCCAGGGCCGCGCCGGCGGTCGTGGAGTTGCCGACCACGCCCAGGCACTTGTTGCTGTTGATGTTGACCAGGTTGTAGTAGCCGTCGCTGGACGGCCGCCAGTTGAACGTCTGGTTGAGACCGTTGTGACAGGTGTACTGGATGACCTGGGCGCCGTCGGCCGTGGACGAGTTCAGGATGTCCACGCACTTGCCGCTGTTGACGCTCTGGAGGCGGACGTTGCCGTTGCCGGCATCGAGGAAGCGCCACTGTTGCCACGTGGCTCCGTTGCTGCTCCACTGGCCGATCACGGCGAGGTCGTTGAGGTTGGGTTGCTGGACGTCGATGACCTGCCCACTGTTGCGGTTGGTGATGCGGTACGCCGTGGGGGCGCTCCCGGCGCCGAACTGCCACCAGTTGAGGTTGAACAGGTTGCCGCTGCCACCGGCGAAACGCAGGTACAGGTCACGGGTGCCGGTCGCTCCGCTGACCGCGCAGGTGGTGCTCGTCCAGGTCTGCCAGCCACCGGTGCCACCGACGGTGCAGGTGCCCACCACCGGGCCGCTGGCGCTGTCCAGGCGAACCTCGATCCGACCCCCGCTCGCACCCGACGCGACCCGGGCGGTGAACGTTGTCGCCCCGGTGCCGAATGCCACGCCCTTGACCTTGATGTAGTCGCCGTTCTCGATCCAGCCGACGTTCATCCCGCCCTCGCTGGACGCCTCGGTCTCGATGCCCGAGCCCCACGCGATCGTCTCCGCCTCCTGCCGCACGTACGGATTCAACGTCCCCACCTGCGGCGCGCCGGTGGTGGTCATATTGATCGTCGGGAAGGTGCCGTTGGAGTTGTAGGTGAACTTCTCCACCGCCACGGACCGGGTGAAACCACCACCGCCGGGCAGCGCCCCGTTGTGGTAGAAGAAGTACGAGCCGCCCTGGAAATCGATCACCCCGGCGTGGTTGGTGAAACTCGCGCCCTGCCGAGGCATGATCGTGCCCCGGTACGTCCACGGCCCGGTCGGCCCGGTGGCGGTGGAGTACGCGATGAACTCCGAGCAGCACTCGGCGGCGAACACGTTGTAGTACAACCCGTTGCGCTTGAACACCCACGGACCCTCCTCGTAGAGGGTCGGCCGACTGGCGTTGCCGTTGCGGGTGCCGAAGCCCGCCGTGGTCAGCGGGATCCGCGTCGCGCTACCCGAGAACGAGATCATGTCCGCGTTCAACTTCACGTACCACAGCCCGGGGTTACCCCAGTACAGGTACGCCTGCCCGTCATCGTCGATGAACGCGTGCGGGTCGATCTCACCATTGCCGACCAGGGGCCGGCCGATCGCGTCGCGGAACGGACCGGTCGGGCTGTCGCCCACCGCCACCCCGATGACCATCTGCCCGTTCGACCGCTGACGCACCGGCACGTACCAGTAGAACTTGCCGTTGCGCGCGATGACCTGGCCCGCCCACGCGTTGGCGTCGGCCCACGCGAACGTCGCGAGGTTCATCGGCACACCGTGGTCGGTCCAGTTCACCATGTCGGCCGACGAGAAGACCCGCCACTCTCTCATGGTGAAGTACGTCGAGCCGTCCTCGTCGTGACCGGTGTAGAGGTACACCCGGCCGTTGTGCACCAACGGCGCCGGATCGGCGGTGTAGATGTGTTGGACGATCGGATTGTCGGCCCTGGCCGTGCCGGGAACCAGTGCGAGGACGCAGAGCAGGCCGGTGATCGCGGCGATGGTGCCCCGCAATTTACCTCCAGCCCGGAACCAAGCGCGTGGTCTCACGATTTCTACCTCCAACAGGTCACGCGGTGAACGCTGATGTTCGCCGCTGGGGTGCTGCTGCGTGTGTCGCGTTGGCCTAACGGTGTTAGCGACAACATTCAGAGTGCCGAAACTGCTTTTCCGCACGGACTGGAAACCCGACGCCGGATTGCCGTGCTAAGCACGATGGGCAGGTAGGTCGGGTCATGATGGTGCCTTCATCGATAGATACTCGCATTGACCTCCTTCAGTGTGATCGCTAACATGAGTGCCCCAATCGGGTCGTCTGATGAGACCTGATGACCATCACCATGGCTTGCGCAGAGCGACTGGTGCCGTCGCGTTTCCGGCATGACATGCAACAGGCCGATTGCCCTGCCGTCTGCGCGCCACGAAAAGGAGAGAGTCATGAACGACTCCGGCGAGTTCCCTCCCGACTCCCGACCCGGACGCCGCTGGCGTCGGCCTCTCGTCGCCGCGGCGCTGAGCGCCGTCATGGTCGGCGTGCTCGGGCTGATCGGCAGCACCCCGGCCGCCGCCGCGACGGTGGACGTGAACGCCTGGTACGTGTTGGTGAACCGCAACAGCGGCAAGGCGCTGGACCTCTACAACTCGGCCACCACCGACGGGGCGCGGATCACCCAGTGGTCGCGTAACGACGGCAACTGGCAGCAGTGGCAGTTCGTCGATTCCGGAGGTGGTTTCTACCGGTTGAAGTCGCGGCACTCGGGCAAGGTGCTGGACGTGACCGGAGCGTCGACGGCAAACGGCACGGCCATCGTGCAGTGGACCGACCGTAACGCCACCAACCAGCAGTTCCGGCTGGCCGACTCGGCCGGTGGCTACGTACGGCTGGTCAACCGAAACTCGAACAAGGCCGTGGAGGTGCAGAACGCCTCGACCGCCGACGGCGGCAACGTGGTGCAGTACGACGACTTCGGCGGCAACCACCAACAGTGGCAGCTTGTCCAGGTCGGCGGCACGGGCAACCCAGGCACTCCGGGTAACGGGACGGCTGGCTGCGGCAAGGCCCCTGCGATCGGCAGCGGCACCCACACCATCACCAGCAGCGGGAAGTCCCGCACCTTTATCCTCCGAGTGCCGGACAACTACAACAGCGCCAACCCGTACCGACTGGTGTTCGGTTTCCACTGGCGCGGGGGCACGGCAACCGACGTGGCCACCGGTCAGACGGTGCAGCGCGACGTGTGGTCGTACTACGGTCTGCAGCGGCTGGCGAACAACAGCACGATCTTCGTGGCGCCGCAGGGCCTCGGCAACGGCTGGGGCAACGCCGGCGGGGAGGACGTGACGTTCACCGACGACATGCTGCGACTGATCGAAAACTCCCTCTGTGTGAACACCCGACTGCGGTTCGCCACCGGGTTCAGCTTCGGCGGCGGGATGAGCTACGCCCTGGCGTGTGCCCGACCGAACGTGTTCCGGGCGGTCGTGGTCCTCTCCGGCGCGCAGCTCAGCGGATGCAGCGGCGGCACGGGTCGGGTCGCCTACCTCGGTGTGCACGGCATCCGGGACGGCGTCCTGAACATCGCCAGCGGTCGGTCTCTGCGCGATCGTTTCGTGCAGAACAACGGCTGCGCCGCGCAGAGCCCCCGTGAGCCCGGATCCGGCAGCCTCACTCACATCCGTACCTCCTACTCGGGCTGTGCCGCGGGGTATCCCGTGGAGTGGATCGCGTTCGACGAGGGCCACATCGCCGCTCCGCAGGACGGCGCGACGGGGGACAGCGGCTCCCGGACCTGGGTCCCGGGGGAGACCTGGCGGTTCTTCACGCAGTTCCAGTGACCCCGGGCGAGAGCCGGCGCTGACCCGGCGGGCCGGTCGAGTGGAGCTGACGTCCACCCGACCGGCCCGCCGGGTCAGGCGCGTTGGAGCAGGAAGCGTTGGTTGGCGTTGCCGGAGTAGGCCCACTGGGCGATGCTCGCCCCGTCGGCGGTCGAGGCCGCGTAGACGTCCATGGCCAGGCCGCTCTGCCGATTGATCAGACTCACCACGCCGCCACCGTGGTCGGTCAACCGCCACTGTTGACTGGTGGCGTTGGTGTCGGTCTGCTGGGTGATGTCCGCGCCGCTGCTGGTCGGGGCCTGCAGGACGAGCCCGCTGTGTCGGGCCCGGATCCGGTAGTGACCGCTGTCCGAGACGACGAAGTCGAACTGCTGGTTGAGTCCGCTGCCTACCGTCCACTGGATGAGCCGGGCACCGGGCGCGGTGGAGTTGGCGTTGACGTCGGCTGCCTTGCCGCTGTGCTGGGCCACCAGCCGGTAGGAGACGCCCGGCTGCACGGGCCCGCCGCCGGTGACCTCGCCCACCGGCTGTCGGGACAGCGCCATCGCCTGGCCGGCGTCCGGCAGGGGCCGCAGCCGGTAGGTGTAGCTGTAGGTCCGGTCGGGGAAAATCTTGTACGCGTCGATGGTGTGCGCGCCCCACGTGTCGTTGCCGCCGACGCCCATCTGACGGTGGTTGACCCGCAGCACCACCTCCTGCCGTGGCGTCAGCTGGTAGTCGTGGCGTACCCCGAACGACAGGTCTTCGGGGGTGAAGTAGGACGCGTTCACCTCCAACAGCCCGTCGCCTGCGACCAGAAGGCCACGGCCGTTGTTGTCGGTGAGGGCGGCCCAGCGGACGTCGGTCTTGTTGCCGTTCTCCTGGGGGCGCAGGTAACTGGTCCACTGTTCGGCGACAGTCGACTGGTACACGCCCACGTCGGAGCCGGTGCGGCGGTCCCAGTGGTTCTCCTGAGGCCCCCGTCCGTAGTACCGCAGCCGGTTCAGCGCGGCGGGCAGCATGAGGATCGTCCCGACCTCGGGGATGTAGGGCAGGGTGGAGGCGCCGGGGCGCAGTGTGTTGTCGACCCTGATCTCTCCGTTGCCGTAAATCGTGTACGTCGTGGTGTATGTCGAGACGGTGGTGGTGGGCAGGTTGCCGGTGACGGCGATGCGGATGGCGCGGTCGGACAGACGGGTGACGACGACGCCGGTGACGGTCCGGTTGGCGCCGGCCCGACGCCAGGTGGCGTTGCGGGTGGGCTGACCGTTGCCCCGGTCGTTGTCGTTCGGCGCCCGCCAGAAGTTCGGCGTCGGCCCGGAGTTGACGAGCCGGATGCCCATCGCGTCGTACGAACTGATCACACCGGTGGCCTTGGCGATGGTGACGGCGAAGCCGCTGCCGGTGACGGCGACGCTGGTGCCGGTCTCGGTCAGGGTGAGCGTCGGCACGCTGGTGACCGGCGTCGGCTGAATCGGTGGGCTGCCGAAGGTGACCGGCAACTGCTGCTTGGCCACCTCGAACCCGGCGCTGGCCCACACCGTCGCGGCACGCAGCCGGAACGACAGGTGCAGGAAGTGCTCGGCACCGGGCGCGATGGTGGTCGGCCGCTGGATCGGCACCTGGATGGTCCTGGTGGTCAGCGGTGCGACGTCGGCCTGCTGCGCGGTGAGGATGCCACTCTGGATCACCTGGCCGTCGGCGACCAGCGACCAGCGGGCCTCGAACGCGTTGACATTGGTGAAGAGGTACTCGTTGGTGATCCGTACGCTTCCGGTGGTGATGTCGGTGCCTGCCGCGGCGATGATCGCCTGGTAGACCTGTTTGACCTCGACGGCCTTGCCGCCGATCTTCCGGTCGGCGTCGACGATTCCGTTGCCGCAGAAGCTTCCTTCGAAGTCCGGCCGGTCGCCCCAGTCGCCACCGTAGGAGAGGTACGTCGCACCGCCGCCGTTGGGCACCGGAAGACGGACGGCCTCGTCGGCGAAGTCCCAGATGAAGCCGCCCTGAAGGATCGGGTAGCGCCGGTAGATGTCCCAGTACTCCTTGAGGTTGCCTGTCGAGTTGCCCATCGAGTGGGCGTACTCGTGTGACACGTACGGCCGGGAGTCGGCGTCGCGGGCGCGTTGTTCGGTGCGGGCCAGCGACTCGTAGCCCTCCACCCGCAGGTCGCTGACCTCGGGTCGGTTGTCGCCCTGGTACTGGATGATCCGGGTCGGATCGGCCGCCCGGATCCAGTTGCGCATGGTGACGAAGTTGCTGCCACCGCCGGCCTCGTTGCCGAGCGACCAGATGACGACGCAGGCGTGGTTCTTGTCCCGGTGCACCATCGCGCTCGCCCGGTCGAGCACGGGCGCGGTCCAGTCGGTGCGGGAGGCCGGGTAGCTACCCATCACGCCGTGCGTCTCCAGGTTGGCTTCGTCCATGACGTAGAGGCCGTACTCGTCGGCGAGTTCGTAGAAGGTCGGGTTGTTCGGGTAGTGCGCGGTGCGGACCGCGTTGATGTTGAGCTGCTTGATCACCCGGAGGTCGCGGACCATGTCGGCGCGGGTGAGCGCGGCTCCCCGGTCGGGGTCGATCTCGTGTCGGTTGACCCCGCGCAGCGAGACCGGCTGGCCGTTGACCCGGATCAGGCCGTTGCGGATCGCGAACTCGCGGAAGCCGACCCTGGTCGACACGGTCTGGACGATCGCGCCCGACGGGTCGCGCAGCTGGAGCACCGCCGTGTAGAGGTTGGGGAACTCGGCCGACCAGAGGCGGGGGCCCGGGACGCTCTTGGTGCCCCGCCCGTTGGCGTCCTGCCCGGCGGCGACCGAGCCGATAGCGATCTGCGTCCGCAGCGGCTCCGACCACACCGGTTGGCGGTTCTGGTCGTAGAGCTGTGTCTCGACGGTGTAGGTGCCGGTCTGTTGGGCGCCGCTGTTGCGCAGGCTCGCGGCGACCACCAGGTCGGCGTTCGTGTAGTTGTCCCGCAGCGGCGTCTGGATCGTGAAGTCGCGTAGATGCACGGTCGGCAGCGAGTAGAGGTAGACCGACCGGAAGATCCCGGAGAGCCGGATCATGTCCTGGTCCTCCAGCCAGTCACCGTCCGGGAAACGGAAGACCTCGACGGCGATCAGGTTGCTGCCCGACTGGAGGTTGTCGGTGATGTCGAACTCCGCCGGGGTGTACGAGCCCTCGCGGTAGCCCACCCGAGTGCCGTTGATCCACAGGTAGAAGGCGGCCTTGACGCCCTCGAAGTGGATGTGGACACGCCGGCCCTGCCAGTTGGATGGAACCTGGAACGTTCGCCGGTACTGCCCGACCGGGTTGAACTGCGTCGGCACGAACGGCGGTGTCCGGGCCTCGTCGTAACCACTGGGTCCCCACCACGGGTACGCGATGTTCGTGTAGATCGGGAAGTCGTATCCGTGTAGCTGCCAGTTGGCCGGCACACCGAGCGGGCGCCAAGCGCTGTCGTTCAGATCGGTCCGGTGGAAGTTGGGATCGCGGTCGGCCGCCCGGTTGACGTGCTGGAACCGCCAGGTGCCGTCGAGACTTGACCGGTACGGCGACACCGTGCGGTCCGCGTTCAGGGCCTGATCGAGGTCCCCGTACGGCATCAGGGTCGCGTGTGGCGGCTGGGCGTTGACCTGGAAGATCCCGATGTTGTTGTTCCACTCCGGATAACCGTTGGGCGGGTCGACCCAGGCGGCCGCCGTGGTTTCCACCGCTGCGGGAGTTCCCGGTGGCGCGGCGGCCCCCGACCGGGGCGGCATCGCCATGGCTCCGAGGGCTCCCAGGCTGCCGCCGAGGAGGAGGCGACGACGGACGGGTGGTCCTTGCGCATCGGACATCGTGGGTTCCTTCCGCGGGACATCTCCATGGGCCGCCGCGCCGCCCAGGCGGAGAGCATCGACAGGTTGCGGTGCGAGATCGGGGAGGTGGGAACGGGAGGGTCCGCGCGACAGCGAACCCTCCCGTCGCGTCAGGACGTGATCCGGAAGGTGGCGTCCTGCCGGTCGGCGGCGCTCGATGACGTACTCAGCGGGTCGATGCGCAGCAGGCTGTTGCTGTGCCGCAGGTAGCGGTCCGGGAAGTTGTACGAGCGGAAGGAGGTCCACCCGGAGTCGGCGAGACCCGCGGTGCGGTGGAACGTCGCGTCGGCGCGGAACGTGGCGGTGTTGTTGTTCGGCTCGAGCCGGATGGCGTAGCCGCTGTGCCGCAGGAAGTTGCCGGACCGATTCACCGACTCGAACGACACCCCGGCGGAGTCGGCGAGACCGGGCACCATCCGCCACATCTGGTCCTGGTACGGGTCGAACGGGTACGGGTCGATGCGGCCGACGCCGTTGAGGTGGCGGACGTAGCGGTCCGGGTAGTTCGACGACTTGAGTCGTACCCAGTTCGGGGTGCCCCACCGGCTGACCGCGCCGTTGTACTCGGCTTCGGTGATGCCGAGGATCGAGCCGTGCTTGCCGTTCAGCGGCGGGGTGTAGTCGCGCTGGTTCATCACGGTCCAGGCGTTGGCGGTGATGTTGGTGCTGGACCAGGCGTAGTAGTCGGCGTTGACCGGGATGAAGGAGTCGCCCCAGAGGTACCAGCCGTTACCCTCGTTGCGCTTGACCAGCAGGGGCGCCTCCATGGCGTCGCCCTGACGCAGTCCGCCGGTGTAGGTGGTGAAGCTGTTCGGCGCGCCGGTCGAGGAGCGGGCACCGTAGAGGTTGCCGTTGGCGAGGTTCTTGTAATAGAGGTATGTGACGCCACCGTCCACCACGATGTCCCCGTCGAGGACGCCGAAGCCGGGGCTGAAGAACACCTGCGGGGAGCTGACCGACTGGAAGTCCGACGTGTAGTTGACCAGGAACACGTCGCCTCCGTTGTTGCAGGAGTAGACGATGCCGTACTGCCCGCGACCGGCGTCCCAGAAGACTGTCGGAGCCCAGGTGTGGGCGTTGTAGGTGTGCATCCGCAGCCGGCGGTACCCGGTGAAGCTGGTCAGGTTCGTCGAGTCCCACACGTGCAGGTACTGGCTGTTCTGGCCGAAGTTGGTGCCCTTGAGGTCGGTGGCGACGACGACGAACGTGCCGTCCTGCTTGCGGAAGATGAACGGGTCGCGTAGCCCCAGCTGCCCGGCGGTGGGGGTGACCACCGGGTTGTTCTGGTTCAGCGGGGTCCAGTTCAGACCGTCGCGGCTGACGGCGACATGCAGGCCGTAGTCGGCCCCGACGAAGTTCGGGGACTCGGTGAAGTACGTCATCACGTACCCGGTGTAGGTGGCGGCCGAGGCCGGGCCGGATGCGATCGTCAGACCGGTGGCGGTGGCCGCGCCGGCGGCGACCGTACCCAGGGTGAATGCTCGTCGGGTCAGGGCCATGGGGGAGACCTCTCTGAGTAGTGGTGGAACGGTCCGAGGCGACCGTGGGCACGTTGATACGCCACCTGTGGCGACAACTCGTCGTCCGAGGGCAGAGAGGGCGAGCCAACGTGCAGGTGGTGTCGTCAGGCGGGGGTCTGCCACTGCGGTGGTGGCGATGTGTGGCATGTTGCGCCGGGCTGGGCTGTCTCGGGTCGTGTCGCATCGTGTGCCGGTCCCACGACCAGGCCCATTACCGGCTGATGGTGATCAGTCTCGATGGTGGGAAACAAGGGGGAAACATCGATGTTATCGATAACATACGGTCGGCCTCACGGATTACGCAAGGCCGTCTATGGATAATGGCAAGGCGTCAGACGTGTGACCATTCCTACCTCTGGTTAGTTGCGATCCAATGAACACGAAACGTTGACGTCGTGTTACTTCAATGTTTCAATGCAAGGCGGCTGAGTGTTAGCGATAACATAGGGAGTGCCATGGGTGGCAGCTGGACACGTGGAGCGGGAACGCCCTGGGACGGCACGGTCGCACTGTTCCGCGCCCTGATCGTGGCGACGGCTGGCCTCGCGACCATCTCGTTGGTCGTCGCGGGAGGTGGCCAGGCCGCGAGCGCCGGGGAGAGCGGCGCGGACGAGCCTGCGGAACGGGCTCTGGCCCAGATCGCCATCCCCGATGCCGGAGACGTCCGTGGCAACGTCACGCTCCCGGTAGCGGTGGCGACGGTGCCGGGCGCGGTGGTGACCTGGACGTCGTCGAACCCGGCAGTGGTGTCCGACAGGGCTTCCGGGCCGGTCGCGGCGGGTGTGGTGCGGCGGCCACCGGTGGGGGCTGCCCCGGCGACGGTGACTCTGACGGCGTGCGTCGACCTTGACGGGGACCGGGCGTGCCGCGACTTCGTCCTGACCGTTCGGCCCGCTGTCGACCTGGCGCCATTCTCCCGATACGGCATGGCCAACTTCGCCAGGTCGAACAGCCAGGCGGGGCAGCAGATATACATGGCCACCAGCATCGGCAACGACGCGACCCGCTGGACAGCGGCCAACGACGGGCAGGTCTTCCTCCAATCCACCAAGGGCATGCACGCCGTGCGAGACCCATCCGTCGTCCGATCGCCGGAGGGGGACAGGTTCTACCTTGTCGCCACCGACCTCAACGTCGACGGCCGGGCGTACGGGTGGCAGAACTGGGACTGGGCGCAGAGCGGCGCCAGCCGTTACATCGAGGTGTGGGAGTCCACCGACCTGCGAACCTGGTCGGAGCAGCGGCACGTCCTGGTAGCCCCGCCGGAGGCGGGAATGACCTTTGCGCCGGAGGCCATCTGGGACCCGACGATCGAGGCGTACGTCGTGTACTGGACGTCATCGGTCTATCCGACCGGGAGCTACTACACGCCCGACCGCACCGACCCGAACGGCCGTTACCCGCTCACCCGGAACCAAACCCTCTACACCACCACGCGGGACTTCGTGACGTTCACGCCACCGCAGACAATGATCAACCGGCCCGGCAAGGGAACGCTGGACGCCGTCGTCATCCAGGATGACGAGGACGGGTCCTACCACCGTTTCGTCACCGACCGCACCTCCACCGGCGTCGGCACCACCAAGCACGTTCCCTCGTGCGGCTCGGAGGACATCTACCAGGAACGGGCGACGTCGGTGCTCGCGCCGCCCGAGCAGTGGGAGCTGGTCAAGGGCTGCATCACGCACGACACGATGGCCACCACGTACGCGGAGGCGCCGATGGTGGTGAAGGCGAACCCCGGTGACGTGCGGGGTGCGGGCTACTACCTCTACGCCGACCAGAAGTGGCTCGGCTCGCCGTCGGGAACCAGGCTGGAGGAGCAACTCCACCCGTACTGGGGCGACGACCTCGCCTCCGGCGAGTGGACGCCCATCGACTGGGCGCAGAAACCGAATTACGACCTGGCGCTCGGCGTCATCCGGCACGGGAACATCTTCGCGTTGACCCAGGCCGAGCACGCGGCCCTGCGCGGGGCGGACCCGACATCAATCGCGGTACGGACACCGCCGGCGCGGACCAGCTATGTCCTCGGCGAGGCCCTCGACCTGACGGGCCTGGTGGTCACGGCTGACTACACCGATGGCGTACGGGATGAGGTGCTGCTCGCCGGGCACGGTGGATACCTCGTCTCGGGGTATGACCCGCACAAGCCGGGCAGGCAGACCGTGACCGTCTCCTACACGGTGGCGGGTCAGACGCGCACCGGCTCCTTCCAGGTCGACGTGGTCGGCGTGTCGGCGACTGTGGAGTCGAGGTGTGCGGGCGGCAAGGTAAAGCTGACTGTTGCGGTGCGCAACGAGGGGCCGACCTCGATGGATGTCGCTGTGCAATCCGGCTTCGGTGCGAAGTCCTTCACCAACCTGCGAGCGGGCAAGGGGCGGTCTCACCCGTTCACCACGCACCGGAGGGAAGTTCCGGCCGCGGCGGTGGCCGTGACGGCTTCGACCATGGCTGATGGTCGACGTGTGCAGGCAACTCAGACGGTCTCGTACGACGCGATCTCCTGTTCGTGATGGTGGTGGTGGCCCGGGTTCGGGCCACCACCACCTCGCGTCGTCAGGGTGCCCGGGCAGCGGGTGGGGCGGTGCTGGCACGCACGACGAGAGCCGTGCCGAGTTCATACCGTTCCTGGCTCAGAGATTGGCCGTCGGCCAGGGCCAGCGCGAGTCGGGCCGCGGTGGCGCCTATCTCACCGAACGGTTGCCGCACCGTGGTCAGCGGCGGTGCCAGCCACGCCGCCTGGTCGACATCGTCGAAGCCAACCACGCTGAGGTCCTCGGGAATGCGAAGGCCGGTCTCCCGAGCCGCCGCATAGACGCCGAGCGCCTGTAGGTCATTGCCGCAGACGATGGCGGTGGGCCGATCGGGTCGGTCCAGTAACTGGGTGCCCAGGTCGCGGCCGTCTTCGAACGTGAAGACACCGCGTCGTTCGAGGGTCTCGTCGAACGGGACTCCGGCGTAGTCCAACGCGGCTCGAAAGCCGTCCAGGCGCGCCCGCGCTGACAGGTCCTTGACCGGCCCGGTGATCAGTCCGATCTGCCGGTGGCCGAGGTCGAGAAGGTGCCGGGTGGCGGCGAGCGCGCCGCTCCAGTTGTTGGCACCGACGGCAGGCGTCGGGAACATCTCACCAACCGGGTCGATGGCGACCAGGGGTATCCCGCCGGCTAGAAACCGTTCCCCTTGATCGGCGGTGACCAGGGAGAAAACTGTGATGACGGCGGTCGGCTGGCGCAGTAGCAGAGGTTCCATCCAGGGTAGTCCCGCCAGTACGCGTCGATGCACGTCGGTGAAGCCGACCGTGCAGTCCCTCGCGCTGGCTATCTCCTGCACCCCGCGCAGGATCTCCATGGCGATCGAGGGCAGCATCTGGTGGAAGACAACCTCGATGCAGTGGGCCGTGCCGCTGGCCCGACGCCTGCGGTATCCATGATCGCGTAGCAACGCTTCCACTCGCTGCCGGGTCTGCTCGCCCACGCCACCCCGGCCGTTGAGGACCTTGGAGACCGTGGGTGGGGAGACCCCGGCGAGTTCGGCGATCGTGGCGATGGGCAGGTCACCACGCCAGGGCTTGCGGGAGTTCCGCCGCCGACCTTCCTCGATCACACGAGAAAGTCTACGGGTGGGCACCAACCGCGCTCGATCCGCCGAGGCGGAATGGCGAGCCTGACCAGCCGAAATGTTCACGAGAACATTTCTCGTCCGAACTCCGTCGCCATCGGCCCCGCAGAGCTCGCCCGCTCACTGAACCTGAGCGAGGTGAAGGAAGCCCAACCGGCGATGATCCGACGTCGGACGCGGCCGGAAAACTTTCGCGAAACATAGTCGTTACACCTTGACGACCATGCCTTAATCCACGAGAGTCGATGTGGGCATCGGTGGCGTGCCGTCCGGGAGCACGGGCGCCAGCGAGAAATTAGTGGGCACAGCACAGGTGCGCCGGGCCGCGCCTGTTAGCGCTAACGATGATCTTCGCTGCTGACCTGTTATGGCGCTGACATCGGCCGGCAATGCTCCTTTTCCTGCCATCGAATCCGTGACGTGTCGCCTTTGCCAGGACCCCGCCAATGGCCAGACAAATCTGCCCGGCCCTTGGCGTCGAGCCTGAAGTCCCGGAATCGACCTGGTTTATCAAACCCACTCAGCAATGGGCACAACGTCAGAGAGGTTCAGAATCGTGGCGATCAGTCGACGATCATTGATCAAGGCGGCGGCCGCGTCCGGTGCGCTGACCGCGGCATCGGTGGCCGGGCTGCCCGGCGTGGCATGGGCCGCGAACACCGCGTACGTCATGTCCTACTTCACCGAGACGCCGAACTTCCAAGGCGCGGACTACGGCCTGCACCTGGCGGTGAGCCGTGACGGGCTCAACTGGACACCGCTGAACCAGAACAACCCGGTGGTCACCCCGACGCAGGGGCAGCTCGGTCTGCGGGACCCGTTCGTGTTCCGCAAGCAGGACGGCACGTTCGTCGTGCTCGCCACCGATCTCAAGGGCACCAACTTCGGTCAGAACAGTCAGTACCTGCACGTGTGGGACTCCGCGAACCTGACGAACTTCACCGGCTACCGCCGGATCCGGATGCACACGCTCAACGCGCACACCTGGGCGCCCACCGCCTTCTGGGACGCCTCGCGCGGCCAGTACGGCATCGTCTACTCCTGCAACAGCGGCGGCGATGTCCTGATGGTCAACTACACCAGCGACTTCGTCACGGTCAGCTCGCAGCAGGTGTTCTTCAGCCCCGGCTTCGGCGTGCTCGACGGCGACATCGTGGTCGACGGCGGCACCACGTACCTGTACTACAAGAACCTCTCCAACGGCAATCTCTACGGTGCCCGCTCCTCGACCGGGGCGCCGAACAGCTTCACCACCTACACCAACGGCCTGCGAATGGGCAACGCGATCGAAGCACCGCTGCTGGTCAGGAACAACGACGGCAACGGCTGGAGACTCTGGGGTGACTCGTTCAGCCCGGTCAACGCCGACTACTACATCTGGTCCAGCTCGAACATCGGCGGCAACTCGTGGACGTCGCTCAACCAACGTGACTACACCCCGCCGCTGAACGCCAAGCACGGCTCGATCCAGGGGATCAGCGACGCCGAGTACAACGCGCTGGTCTCCCGCTGGGGCACCCCGAACTGGGTACGGCTCAAGTCGTCGAACTTCCCGGACTACTTCGTGCGCCACTCCAACGGCATCGGACGCATCGACCCGTACCCGTTCGACCCGTACCAGGACCAGATGTGGCGGCAGGTGCCCGGCCTCGCCGACGCCACCGGCGTGTCGTTCGAGTCGGTGAACCGGCCGGGCAACTTCCTGCGACACAGCAACTACGCCATCCGCCTCGACCCGAACAACGGGACGTCGACATTCCGCGCGGACGCGACCTTCTACCGCACGGCAGGACTGGCGGACGGAGCGTGGACGTCGTTGCGCTCCTACAACGTCCCGGATCGGTACCTCCGGCACGCCGGCTACGTGCTGCGTATCGACGCGCTGAGCGCCAGTTCGAGCGCGAGCGACCGGCAGGACGCCACCTTCCGCATCACGTCCTGACCAAGGAGGGTCACCGTGACGAGAGTCAATCTGCGACGTACCGTCGCACTACTCGCCAGCCTGCTCTGCGTGGTCGTGCTGGCACCCGGTGCCACCCGCGCGGACAACCCCATCGTGCAGACCATCTACACGGCCGACCCGGCGGCGCTCGTGCACAACGGGAGGGTCTACCTCTACACCGGCCACGACGAGGACGGATCCACCTACTTCACGATGAAGGAGTGGCGGATCTACTCCTCCGCGGACATGGTGAACTGGACCGACCACGGCGTACCGATGAACCTGGCCACCTTCAGCTGGGCCAGCGCCGACGCGTGGGCCGGCCAGACCGTCTACCGCAACGGCCGCTTCTACTGGTACGTGCCGGTCAAGAACCGGGCCACCGGGCGGATGGCCATCGGTGTCGCCGTCTCCGACAGCCCCACCGGCCCGTTCCGCGACGCCATCGGCCGCCCCTTGGTGGAGAACGGCGAGATCGACCCGCACGCGTTCGTCGACGACGACGGGCAGGCGTACCTGTACTGGGGAAACCCCAACCTGTGGTATGTGCGGCTGAACGCCGACATGACCTCGTTCTCCGGCAGCCCGACCCGGATCCCGCTGACCACCGCCGGATTCGGCGCCCGCAGCGGTAACACCAGCCGCCCCACCCTCTACGAGGAAGCGCCCTGGGTCTACAAGCGCAACGGGACGTACTACAACATCTTCGCCGCCGAATGCTGCTCGGAGTTCATCGCCTACTCCACCGCCCCCGGCCCGACCGGGCCGTGGACCTACCGCGGCACGATCATGCCCCGGCAGGGCAACGCCTTCACCAACCACCCCGCGATCGTCGACTTCAGCGGCGGCTCGTACTTCTTCTACCACAACGGCGCCCTACCCGGCGGCGGCGGCTTCACCCGCTCGGTGGCGGTGGAGAAGTTCAGCTACCGGGCCGACGGCACCATCCCGACGATCACCATGACCACCTCCGGCGCACCGCAGGTCGGCACCCTCAACCCCTACTTGCGCCAAGAGGCGGAGACGATCGCCTGGTCCTCCGGTGTCGAGACCGAGCCGTCCAGCGAAGGCGGCATGAACATCGGTTGGATCGAGAACGGCGACTACATCAAGGTCAAGGGCGTCGCGCTCGGCTCTGGCGCGAACTCGTTCACCGCCCGGGTCGCCTCCGCGTCCGGCGGCGGCCGTATCGAGGTGAGGCTGGGTAGCGCCAGCGGCACCACCGTAGGCACCTGCACCGTCGGGGGCACCGGCGGCTGGCAGGCATGGAGCACCGTCAGCTGCCCGGTCAGCGGCGCCACCGGCACCCAGGACGTGTACCTGCGGTTCGCCGGCGGCAGCGGAAACCTGTTCAACGTCAACTGGTGGCAGTTCGGCCAAGGGTCCACGCCGCCGCCCACCACCCCGCCGCCCACCACCCCGCCGCCCCCGACGACCCCGCCTCCCAGTGACAGCGGTTGCCGGGTAACCGCGACCGTCAACGCCTGGAACAGCGGCCTGACCGAGGACATCACCATCACCAACACCAGCAGCACGACGGTCAACGGCTGGTCGCTGGCCTTCGGCCTACCGTCCGGCCAGAGCATCACCGCCGGATGGAACGCCACCTACACGCCGACTTCCGGTCAGGTCACCGCCAGGAACGTCTCCCACAACTCCGCCATCGCGCCCGGCGCGTCGGTCAGCATCGGCTTCCAGGCCAACCACACCGGCAATACCGCCGCACCGTCGACCTTCACCCTCAACGGCGCCACGTGCGTCCGGTAGACGCCGCAGCGCGGTCTGCCCGGTGTTCCCCGACCGAGAGCCCCACACGAAGAAGCCACCCCCACCCACCAAGGAGTGACGTCATGGCAAGACGTTCGTCCATCGCCAGCGCCCTGGCAACCGCGGCAGTGCTGGTCGCGGCCATGGCTGGCGCCGCGCTCACCAACGAACCGGGCCCCGCGTCCGCCGCCGAGGTCAGCCCACTGGCCGCCACCGCCGGCTGCGGCAAGGCCCCCACCCTGGGCAACGGCACCTACACCGTCCAGAGCGGCGGAAAGAGCCGGAGCTTCATCCTGAAGCTTCCTGATGGGTACGACCGGAACCGCCAGTACCGCCTGGTCTTCGGCTTCCACTGGTGGGGCGGCACCGCTGTCGACGTCGCCACCGGCCAGACGGTCCAGCGCGACGTCTGGTCGTACTACGGGCTGCTGCGGCTGTCGAACAACAGCACGATCTTCGTCGCGCCGCAGGGCATCAGCAACGGCTGGGCCAACTCCGGCGGCGAGGACGTCACGTTCGTCGACGACATGATCCGCCGAATCGAAGGTGACCTCTGTGTGGACACGACGCAGCGGTTCTCGGTCGGCTTCAGCTACGGCGGCGCGATGAGCCACGCTCTGGCCTGCGCCCGGCCGAACGTCTTCCGCGCGGTCGCCGTCCAGTCCTCGCCCGGCACGCTCAGCGGTTGCAGCGGCGGTACCCAGCCGATCGCGTACCTCGGGGTACACGGCATCGGGGACAACATCACCAGCGGACGGTCGTTGCGCGACCGCTTCGTGCGCAACAACGGCTGCACGGCGGCGAACCCACCGGAGCCGAGAGCTGGCAGCCTGACCCACACGGTCTACAACTACTCCGGCTGCCGGGCTGGCTATCCGGTGGCGTGGGCTGCGTTCGACGGTGGGCATATCGCCGCTCCGCAGGATGGCGCCGGTGGCGACAGCGGGTCTCGGACCTGGGTCCCAGGCGAGGTGTGGCGATTCTTCACCCAGTTCGCGGGCACTCCGCCGACGACTCCGCCGACGACTCCGCCGACGACTCCCCCCACGGGCGGCTGCTCTGCCGTCTACCAGACCGTGAGCCAGTGGCCGGGTGGCTTCCAGGCCGACGTCACGGTGACCGCAGGCGCCGCCATCACCGGGTGGCGGGTCAGCTGGACGCTCGCGAGCGGGCAGAGCATCACCCAGATCTGGGGAGGGCGCAACGCGCCCAGTGGCGGCACTCAGAACGTCTCCAACGAGGCATGGAACGGCAGTCTCGCCGCGGGCGCGTCCACGACGTTCGGTTTCACCGCCAACGGCACAGCGACGGCACCGTCCCTCACCTGCACCCGCCTCTGATTCGGGCAGCCCGACAGAAACAGGAGAACGTCGATGACAAGATCGAGAAGGGCCAACACGGCGCTGATGTCGGTGGGTGCCGTCCTGCTGGCATCGACGTCGGTTGCCCTGGCGGCACCTGCCGGTGCCGCCGCTGCCGGCTGTTCGGTGAACTACAGCGTGTCGTCGCAGTGGCAGGGTGGCTTCGGGGCGAACCTGGTCGTCACCAATCTCGGCGACGCGGTGTCGAGTTGGACGCTGACCTGGTCCTACAGCGCCGGGCAGACAGTGACACAGGCTTGGAACGCGACCGTGACCCAGAGCGGCGCGGCAGTGACGGCTAGGAATGTGAGCCATAACGGTACGATCACGACAAATGGTCAAGTGTCGTTCGGTTTCAATGGCTCATGGACCGGCAGCAACCCCGCTCCGACCAGTTTTTCGCTGAACGGGGTGGCCTGCACCGGTGGCACGACGCCGACCACCCCGCCCTCGACGACACCGCCCCCGACGACCCCGCCGCCGAATGGGCCGGCGGACATCACGGTGAACAGCGCGACCCGCTACCAGACCGTCGACGGGTTCGGGGCCGCACAGTCCATCTGGGGCAGCGCGTGGTCGACGGCCGAGACGCAGACCCTGGTCGGGATGGGCGCCAACCAGTTGGGTCTGTCCATCGTGCGGACCGGTCTGTCGCCGGTGTCGAGCGAGTGGGCGACGCACGTGAACTCGTTGAAGACGGCGAAGTCCGCTGGCTCGAACGTCAAGATCCTGGCGTCGCCGTGGACCGCGCCGGCGGCGTGGAAGACCAACAACAGCCGGCTCAACGGCGGCAAGCTGAGGACCGACTACTACGACGACTACGCCAACCACCTCAACAGCTACGTGCAGTACATGCGGGGTCAGGGCGTGCCCATCGACGTCACCTCGGTGCAGAACGAGCCCGACTGGCACCCGGACTACGACTCGATGGACTGGAGCGGCACGGAGCTGCGCACCTTCGTCCGCGACCAGGGCACGAAGGTGCAGAACACCAAGCTGATGGTCGCCGAGGCGGTGAACCTGAACTACAACTTCACCGACCCGACCCTGAACGACGCGACCGCCCGCAACAACATCGGCTACATCGGTGGGCACCTGTACGGCACCGAGGAGTCGGGCCGGCTGCGGCCGTACTCGCTGGCCCAGCAGTACAACAAGCCGGTGTGGATGACCGAGTGGAACCTGCACGCCGCTGACGGCGGCGGCTCCAACATCTGGGGCAACCCGGCCAACACGGCGGTGTGGAACGAGACCCTCGACGACATCATGCGCACCGTGCACAAGTCGATGGAGGCCAACTGGAACGCCTACATCTGGTGGTACGGCAAGCGCTACTACTCCTTCATCGGTGACGGCGAGTCGGCATACGGCACCGTCGCGGGCGCTCCGCTCAAGCGCGGATACGCCTTCTCCCAGTACGCGAAGTACGTGCGCCCCGGTTACCAGCGGGTCGCCCTGACGAAGAGTTCGAAGGCATCGCCGCTGGAGGTGACCGCCTACCAGGGGGACGGGAAGATCACCCTGGTGATCCTCAACCGCTCCAACAGCGCGGTCAACAACGCGGTGGTCCAGGCTCCGCAGAACGTCACCCGGGCCGAGCACTACCTCACCTCGCAGAACGCCAACGCGGCCAGCCAGCCGACCTCTGTCAACGGCGGTCAGGCCACCATCAACGTCGGCGCCCGCAGCATCTCCACCCTCGTGTTCACCCTCTGAGGGTTCTCCTGCCGGTGACGCGTGTGGGTGCGGACGAGTATTTGCACCCACACGCACCACCGGCTCCAGTCACCTGTCATCCGGCGTCGGCCATCCCTCACCGGCATCCGGTCAACCCAGTCGATCCAGCTTTTCGCGAGCGGCGATGTCAGACCGGGGTGTGAGGACGACGACGCGAAAGTCGGTGTTCTGGGTCGTCAGGACGTTGGCGTCCAGCGGGATGGCGCCCACATTCGGGTGTACGGCGGTCTTGTGAGCGCTCTCGTGATTGGCTACCGAGCGGAGGGCTCACAGGTCGTATCGGAGATCAGTTCCAGTCGGTCGACGAGTGCCAAGCCCGCTCCTACCCGCCTTGGACGGTGAAGCTGACCAGCCCGCCGTGATCCGACTGATGCTTACCAACCAGTTTCGTCTTCGGAAGTGGACGGTGCAAAACGTATCCGCGCCCTCGGCGTCCGCGGCGTCGAGCCCGCACATCCTGGTGAGGATGGTCAACCGGCCGCCGAGGCAGCCGTGGCCGCGTCCGGCGGGTATGCGGCCAAAACCGGAGTGGGGTGACGTTCGCAGGGCGAATGTAGGTGAATTCGGAGGTCCACGATGGAGACATGGACACTTTGTGGACGCTGGACACTCGCAGCTCCAGCTCGCGGTCTGGGTAGGTCAACGCCGAGACCGGGGACGGTTGAAGCCGTTCGAGGACGGTGGGCTGTCGACGTTGGACCCGCTCAGCCCGGACGACACTGAACGCCCTGCCCGGCTGGCGAAACGTGCCACCATCGGAGCCCGGGGCCGACCGTGCGGGGCATTGAAACATCCTGATGACTCATATATAGTAACTCCGACAGGAAAGCGCTTTCCTGGACCGACTTTGGAAATGTTCCGAAGCGGTAGCAACCTGCTCCGTTGAGAAGACGGCGCGGCGGCGCGCGTCCTACCTGCGTCAGGCAACTACCTGATCCCACCCCTGTCATCCGGGCCGGCGTGTGCGCTGCTGCGCGGATGCGAGCGCGAGAAGGATTGTCATGAGCTGTCAAACCGTCCCAGAGGTCGCCCGCCGGCGGCGCCGGGCGCCAGTCCTCGTCCTGGGGCTGAGTGTATTGCTGCCATTTCTGTTGGTGCCTGGTCAGGCACACGCCGCGATCCCACCGCAGGATCCCGGAGTCACATTGCGCACCTACAACCTCGGAATCGATCGGTCCGGACTCTGCACGCTCAAGCCCGGACAGACTCCCAACGTCGACAAGCTGATGCCGGTGATCGACTGGTCGACCCAGGCCGACTTCGGCGTTGCCGACAGGTTCCACACCCAGGTCCTCGCGAACATCAACATCACCACGGCCGGCTCGTACGTGTTCCGGCTCACCAGCGACGATGGCTCCCGCTTGCGCATCGACAGAAGCACCGTCGTCGACAATGACGACGCGGACAGCACCTTCACGACGGTCATCGACCACGACGGCCTTCATGGCGCGTCGCCGAAGGACGGCACCATCGACCTGTCCGTCGGCTATCACAAGCTGCGCATCGAACATTTCGATAACACCAACGGGCAGGCGCTCAGACTCGAGTGGCGGCCACCGGGATCCACGCAGTTCTCGCTCGTGCCGACCACGGCGTTGAGCACCGAATCCGGAGTGACCCGGGTAACCGCACCTGGCACCAAGGAATGCGTCGAGGGGGTCGACAGCCCGGGGGACGGGCTGCCGCTGAACGCGGTGCATCCCAATTACACGCTGACCAATCTGCGTCCCAGCGGGTTCGAGCCAAAAGTCACCGGGATGGACTGGCTGCCCGACAACAGGCTGGCCATCACCACGTGGGGCGGCGACTACGGCACCACTACGCCGCTTGGCGAGGTCTATGTGCTGGGCAACGTCACCGGCACCACCTCTGCCGCGCAGGTGACCGTGAAGAGGATCGCCACAGGGTTGCAGGACCCCATGGGAATCAAATATGTGGACGGCAAACTGTACGTCGCGGAGCGGTACGGGCTGATCGAGCTGACCGATGCCAACGGCGATGACATCATCGACAGCAGGCGAACGGTGGCGACCTGGCCGTTCGGCGGGACCTACCACGAGTTCGCGATCGGCCTCCTGTACAAGGACGGCTACTTCTACCTCAACCTGTCGGTCCAGATCACTCCTGGCGGACGCTCCACCAAACCGCAGCTCGCCAACAATCGCGGCACCGCGATCAAAGTCAACAGGGCGACCGGACAGGTCGAGTACACGGCGAGCGGATTGCGTACCCCGAATGGCATAGGCTGGGGCCCCGAAGGCGGCATCTTCGTCACCGACAACCAGGGCGACTGGCTACCGGCCAACAAGCTGGTGCAACTCAAGCCGGGCCGGTTCTTCAACCACTACAACGATCCGGCCGGTCCGTTCGACTCGAACGCGGTCACACAGCCGGTCCTGTGGCTGCCGCACAACGAGATCGCGAACTCGCCGAGCACACCGCTCATGCTCACCCAAGGCCTGTTCGCCGGCCAGATGCTGTTCGGTGATGTCACCTATGGCGGGATCCAACGCGGGTATCTGGAGAAGGTCAACGGCGAGTACCAGGGTGCGGTCTTCCGCTTCACCCAGGGACTCGAGGCCGGCATCAGCCGGATCACCCTCGGCCCCGACGGTGCGATCTACGCGGGCGGCATCGGCGGTGGACAGGCCAGCAGCAACTGGCGTCAGCAGGGCAAGCTCACCTTCGGCCTGCAAAAACTCACCCCCAGCAGCAGCAACGCCTTCGACATCCTGGCGATGCGGGCGGTCGCCGGTGGCTTCGAACTCGAATACACCCAGCCGTTGTCGGCCGCAACGCTGAGCTCGCTGGCGTCGCGGTACGCCGTCCGGCAATGGCGTTACACCCCGACCTCCAGCTATGGCGGCCCAAAGGTCGACCTGGAGACGCTGAGCGTCACTTCGGCCATCCCTTCGGCCGACGGCAAGAAAGTCACGTTGCGGATCAACGGCTTGAAGTCCGGGCGGGTGGTGTACGTGCACTCGCCACGGCCGTTCAGTTCGGCTTCGGGGCAGTCCCTGTGGAGCACGGAGGCCTGGTACACGCTCAACTCTCTGCCCGGTGGCCCCTACGAAGCCGAGTATGCGGCGCTCAGCGGCGCGACCGCAGGGTCCGAACATTCCGGTTACAGCGGAACCGGTTACGCCGACTTCGCGGCGACCGCCAACACCGGAGCACACACCGAATGGACAGTCAACGCGCCGAGCGCGGGAACCTACTCGCTGGAATTCCGTTACGCCAACGGCGGAACCGTCGACCGGCCTCTGGCCATCGCGGCCAACGGAACGACTGTCAGCCCAGCGCTTTCGTTCCCGCCGACGGGTGCGTGGAACACCTGGCGAACCGTATCGCTGAGCACAACGCTACCGGCCGGGCAGAGCAAGATCCGTGCGACCACGACGGGCGCCAACGGCGCCAACCTCGACCACGTCGTCGTCTCTCCGGTATCTCGCATCCCCCTGTTCGACGGCACCGACCTGGCGGCATGGGAGAACACAAACGGCGGCCCTGCGACCTGGCCGGTGGCCGGCGGATCTATGGAATCGCTTGGCGGAAACATCCGTACCAGAGCGAAATTCGGCGACTTCAAGCTGCACGGCGAGTGGCTGCAACCCGCCTACCCGCCTGAGGTCACCGGACAGGCCCGCGGCAACAGCGGATTCTACCTCCAGGAACGCTACGAGATTCAGGTGCTGGACTCCTACGGTGACACGACACTGGCCAACAACGAGGCCGGAGCCATCTACCTCAAGCGTGCTCCCGACCGGAACATGGCCACCGCGCCCAACACATGGCAGACGTTCGACATCACGTTCCGCGCGGCGCGGTTCAGCGCGACAGGCGCGAAACTCGAAGACGCCAGGGTCACGGTGGTGTGGAACGGCGTTGTTGTCCACAACAACGTCGCCATCAACGGACCCACCGGAAACGGCCAGCCCGAAGGGCCGACGCCTGGCTCCATAGCCTTGCAAGACCACGGCGACCCCGGCGAGAATCCCCGCTTCCGCAACATCTGGATCGAACCGCTGAGTTGACGCACACTCTGGTGTCGCCGCCGGTTCCGTGCGGCGGCACCAGAGTCCTGCGTGTCCGCCGGACCGGGCCACGTTGTCGGAGTACGGGTCGGCGGCGGTGATGAGGTAGACGTCGCATTCGGTCGCCTGCTGGATCACGTCGGCGAGGCCCGGGTGTTACCGGTCGTCAGGGTTCGACGACCGCCGTAGTGGTACCAACCCGCCCGGGCGAGTTGCGCCGTGATCTTGGTGGCAACTCCTCGCCGCGGAAGAAGCGCTCGCACAAATCTGGCGCGGCGTCGATGTCGCTGACGCCGATCGTCCGAGGTTACCGCGCCAAACGATCGTCCAGCTGATGGAGCAAGTCGTCGATCGCGCCGCGGCGGCGATCGTCGCAGCAGCTCACAGCAGGACCTACGAACCATTACGGGACGAGGGCAGTTGATGTTGCATTGGCTACGGCAGCGGCTAGGTCGGCTGCGGCCCGAGGAGGCTGCGGTGCTTGCACTGCTCGGCCGATGGACCGCCAAACACCGAATGTGGGTGCTCGCTGGCTGGAGCGTGATCACGCTGGCCGGTGCGATGCTCGGAGGTGCGGTTTACGACCGGACCCAGTCGGTGGACAGTCTGCGACCCGACGCGGAGTCCATGGTCGCGCAGTCGCGCATCGACCGGCTCGACCCGCAGGGGGAGCGGATCGTGGCGGTCATCGCGGGCCGCGACTTCAACGCCACAGCACTGGTGGACAGCGCCACGCGGGTGATGTTCGACATCCGCGCGATCCCGGGAGTTGCGTCCGTCACCGATGCCTACACCGCAGGATCTTCGCAGGTGGCCGCCGATGATCAAAGCTCGCTCGTCGTCGTCGAGCTGCGCCCGCAACTCAGCGACGACGAGGCGCTCGCGGTGGCTGACCAGGTGGCCGCCGCACTGCGCCGCATCGACGCCCCCAGGGTGCTGGTCGGTGGGGAACTGCTTGCCGAGCGGACCTTCGGCGAGCAGGCCGTCAAGGACGCCGCCATCGGCGAGTCGATCGCGCTGGTGGTGCTCTGCGGCGTTCTCACCGTCGTGCTCGGCGGGCTGATCGTAGGCAGTCTGCCGCTGGCGGCCGCCCTCGCCGCGGTTGCCGCAACGCTGCTGGCGCTGAGCGGGCTCGCCGAGGCGATGCCGGTCAGCCAGTACGCGGTCAACGTCGTCACCCTGCTCGGTCTCGGCCTCGCCGTCGACTACAGCCTGCTGATCCTTGCCCGGTTCCGGGAGGAACGCGAGGCGGCCCCTAGGGCACCGGTGGCGGAGTTGCTCGCCGCGACCACCGCGACGGCCGGACGTGCCGTTCTCGTGTCCGGTCTCACCGTCGGTGCGGCACTGGCTGGTCTTTTCGTCTTCGCCGAGCCGCTGCTGGCGGCGATGGCGCTGGGTGGAGCGCTGGTCGTCGGCATGGCCACGGTGATCGGGCTGACCCTGGTCCCCGCGCTGATCGCCCTGGCACACCGGCGTATCCCGCCGCCGCGAGGCGCCCGGACACGGTCCTCGGCGGGCAGCTCCCGTCGCCCCGCGCCGGGTCGGCCGGGCCTGCTGGCGCGGCTGGCGGCGTTCTCGCAGCGCCGTCCCGCCGCGGTGGCGTTGACCGTGACCGCCGGCCTGCTTCTGCTGGCATCTCCGTTGCTCCAGATCACGCTCGCCAACTCCGACGCACGGTCGCTGCCGGCCGCCAGCGAGGAGCGGTTGGCGTACGAGGCCGTCGAACGGGACTTCGCCACCTGGGCCGCGCAGCCGGTCACCGTGCTCATCGAGGCCGGTGCCACCCAGCCGCCGGTGCCGGCGTTGCTGCAACAGTTGCGCGACCTCACCGGCGAGAAGGAGCTCGACCTGCGCTCGGACCTGCCGGCCGACGTCACCGTGGTGGACTTGCGCCCGGCCGGCCCGGCGAGCGGCGAACCGGCCCAACGCCTGGTCCGTGACCTGAGGGCCCTCGACATGCCGGTACCGCTCCTCGTCGGGGGGCCCGCTGCCGAGCTCATCGACGCGCGGGAGTCGACGGCCGCGCGGCTGCCGATCGCGGTGGCCGTCATCGTCGTCGCGACCGGGCTGCTGCTGGTCGCCTTGACCGGCTCGGTCGTCGTACCGGTCAAGGCCATCTGCATGAACATCCTGACGCTGCTGGCGACCCTCGGCGTCCTGGTCGCCGTGTTCCAGTGGGGATGGGGCTCGGCCCTGCTCGGGTTCGAACCCTGGAGGGCTCTGGACATCACCACACCGCTGCTGCTCTTCGTGTTCATCTTCGGGCTGTCGATGGACTACGAGGTGTTCCTGCTCGCCCGGATCAAGGAGGAGTGGGACCGCCGTACCGCCAACGACCGGATCGACAACGACCGGGCGGTCCTCGCCGGCATCACCGCGACCGGTCCGGTCGTCACCACCGCGGCCGTGGCGCTGGGTATCGTCTTCCTCGGCTTCGCCCTCGGCGAACTGATAGCGGTCAAGGAGATCGGTGTCGGCATGACTGTGGCCGTGCTGCTGGACGTCACCGTCGTCCGTGGACTGCTGCTGCCCTCTGTCATGTCCCTCCTCGGCGCGGCGAACTGGTGGCGTCCCGGCCGCCGTACGACGCCCGCGTTGCAAGACGTCAGTTCAGTGAGTGAGTAGCTGGCGTAGGCAGATCAACGAGCAGGCGACGCTGACCACGCCTTCGTGGATGTCGGCCGGCTGTTCGTAGAAGCTGCGGAGACGTCGAAAGCCGTGTAGCCGGGAGAAGGCCCATTCGACGACCCAGCGCAGCTTGCCCGGCCCGGAGCCGTGGGCGCTGCCGCGACGGGCAATCTCCGGCGTGATGGCGGCGTTGCCGCGGCAACCGGCTGTACTTGTGGCGAGGACATGGGCGTCGCCCCGCACGTCGGCCGAGTAGTTGTACCACTCGTCCGCACGCTCCCACCGCTGCGGCGAGTGTTTCGTGGAAGGGCGAACCTGGTCCTCGACTCGTACGATGCCGGGCAATCCAGGACTGGAGCCGGTAGCCGAGTGGTACGGCGATGGTGTTCGAGGTGTCGAGTGGTCACCATCGCAGTTGGCCATGCCAATGGTGCGTTCCGGCGTGGGTCACCAGGCTGCCACGGGGGTGGTGTGCCGCTCTGGTCCACTGTGGGAGAAGGTGATCGGACCACGTCGCGGCCCGGTCCGGATCGACCGGGCCGCGATGCTGTTTTCGACGGGCGGCGTGTTCGGCCGCTCCGGCCAGCGTCGCCGTCAGGGCAGCGCCTTGAGGAACGGACCGTGGTTGAGCCGGAATTCCCAGGAGTAGAAGCGGTCCCAGTTGATGGACCAGGTCATCAGCCCTCGGAAGTTGGGGTTGGTTCCGCTGCGAGGGGCGTATGCGCCGCAGTTCTGGCCTCGGACCAGGCAGGTCACCGCTTGCTGCACGCCGGCCGGGGCGAGGTAGCCGTTGCCGGCGCTGGTGGACGAGGGCGCGCCGAACGCGACCTGGTCCTCGCGCAGGGCGGGGAACACCGCGTTGGCGTTCCCGGCCACGGGGAAGCCGGCCAGCAGCATGTCCGTCATCGCAATGTGGAAATCGGCGCTGCCCATGGTGTGGTACTGCCCGTCGAGCCCGACGATGGGGCCGGAGTTGTAGTCCTGCACGTGCAGGACGGTGAGGACGTCACGCAGCGCGTGGATCACCGGCAGGTACGACCCGGCCCGGGGATCCTGGCCGCCCCACGGGCCCGAGCCGTAGAACTGATAGCCGAGCTGCACAAAGAACGTCTCCGGGGCCATCGTGAGCACGAAGCCGCTTCCATAGCGCTGCTTGAGCTCGCGGATCGCCGAGATCAGGTTGACCACGACCGGGGTGGTCGGGTTGCGGAAGTCGGTGTCGCCGGTGTTGAGGTAGAGGGAGTGGCCCTCGAAGTCGATGTCCAGGCCGTTGAGGCCGTACCGGTCGATGATCGCCGAGACCGAGCGGACGAACGTGTCACGGGCGGTGGTCGTGGTGAGCTGCACCTGCCCGTTCTGACCGCCGATGGACAGCAGCACCTTCTTGCCCTGCTGCTGCTTGGCGCGGATCGCCGCGGTGAACTGGGCTTCGGTCTCCACCGTGGGGCACTCGGCAACCGGGCAGAGTTGGAAGCGGATGTCGCCGGAGGTGACGGAGGTGGGTTCGCCGAAGGCGAGGTTGACGATGTCCCAGTCGTCGGGCACGTCGGCCATCCGCAGGTACCCGGCCCCATTGGCGAAACTGGTGTGCAGGTAGCCGATCAGGGCGTGCTTCGGCAGCCCGGTGGGCGGCGGGCTGGTGGGCGGCGGGGTCGTCGGCGGTGTCGTGGTGGGCGGCGGGGTCGTCGGCGGCGTCGTGGTGGGGGGTGTCGTGGTGGGGGGTGCGCCACCGGCGCACGCCACGCCGTTGAGCGTGCAGTCGACGGGCGAGCCGGAGCCGCTGACCAGGAAGCCGAACGACGCCGACGCGCCGGGGGCCAGGGCGCCGTTCCACGAGCGGTTGGTGAAGGTGTGCCTCTGCCCGACGCTGCTGACCGTGGCGTCCCAGTACGAGCCGAGAGTGGTGCCCGTCGGCAGGGTGAAGGCAACCTGCCAGCCGGAGATCGTGCTCGACCCACCGTTGGTGATGGTGTAGCGGCCCTCCCAGCCCGCGCCCCAGTCGGAGGTCTTGGTGAACGCGGCCGTCGGGCCGGCGGCCAGGGCTGGATAGGCGAAGGTCAGGGTCGCCGCGGCGGCGGAGACCAGGGCCGCGAGGGCCGCCAGGAACGGTGTTCGGAATTTGCGCGCCATCCGGTCCTCCCGAGGGGTGCCCGATCGATGGGTATCGAGGGGAGGTCAATTATTAGGTTTGTTTACTGAACATGTCCAGAGGGGCTAGGTGAAGCTGAGCTCATCGGTCCGAGCGCGCTTCAGTTCCGAGAACGCCGGACAGCCGGCGAGCAGGCGGGCGCCGTCGAAGACGCGGAGGGCGTCGTCCCCGCGTGGGATCGAGGAGAGCACAGGGCCGAAGAAGGCCACGTCGTCGACCACGATCGTCGGGGTGCCGAGGTCCTTACCCACGAGTTGCTGCGCGCGGGCGGTGCTCGCCCGCATTCGATCGTCGACGTCGCTTTGACGAGCGACGTCGGCCAGGTCGGCGGGGAGGCCCGCCTCGTCCAGTGCCGCTGGGATGACGGCGTCGAAGTCCTTGTTGCCCTCGTCGTGGATCCGTCGACCGAGCGCCGGGTACAGGCGCGCGAGGGCGGCTGGCCCATGGTGCGTGCCGGCTGCCGTGCACACCCGCGCCGGGCCCCAGGCCCGATCGTTGAACGCGCGGTACCAGGGCTCCAGGTCACGATGCTCGTTGACGACCGCGAGGCTCATCACCTCGAACCGCAGAGTGATGGGTCGGATGCGCGCGACTTCCATGAGCCACCGCGAGGTGATCCAGGCGAAGGGGCAGGACGGGTCGACGTAGGCCACGACCATGGGGACGGGCGCGTGAGAGCGATTTCCTTCCATGGAAGATGAATCTATCTTCCATGGAAGCTATGATGCAAGTGTGAACGAAGACCGGGTTGCCGACATCGTCAGTCAGTGGCATCGCGAACGACCCGACCTCGATCCCACCCCATTGTTGATCATCGGCCGGATCCAGCACCTGGCCGAGGTGCTCGACGCGTCCCTGCGGCCGCCGTTCGCCGCCGCGGGCCTCGGTAACGGCGAATTCGACATGCTTGCGGCGCTGCGCCGGGAGGGCGAGCCGTACATTCTCACGGCGGGTCAGTTGAGTGAACGGATGCTCGTCACCACCGGTGCGGTGACCAAGCGGGTGGACCGGCTCATCGCCCGAGGTCTCGTCTCGCGCTCGGTCTCCGAGGTCGACGCCCGCGGCAGAGTGGTGGGCCTGACCCCGGCCGGACTGACGCTGACCGACCAACTCATCGAGGAGCACCTGGCAAACGAGGCGGCCATCCTTCGGAACCTGACCGACAGCGACCGCAAAGCGCTCGAACGACTACTGGCAGCGTTGACGCGACACGTGTTGTCGTGAGGAGCCCCAGCCCGGGCCAAACAGCACAGGAGTGACGAACAGGGCGATCGTGGCCAGGATCATCGCGGTCGAGTACCGCTGCTCGAGGCCGGTGGGCGCACATTTACTGACACCGTCTACGACTCCTGCGGACTGCTCGACTGGAGCGCCGGCCCCGCTGAGGCGTGCCAAAGGCGACGTGCTCGGTCGCGAAGCGGCTGGGAGAGTTCGCGCGAGTCCTTCATGTCGGTCAGTACGTCGCGCAGATCTCGGGTGGGCCAGCCGGCGTCCAACCAATCGAGTGCCAGTGCCCGCCAGTAGCTTCCCCATGCGGTGAGCGCGAACCGCACGAGGGCGGGAAGCGGTGTGTCGGCGACAGGCACGTCAGGCAGTTCCGCACTGATGTCGCTCGGGGTGCGCTCCAGCAGTGGCAACAGCCATGCGAGTCGGTCCCCGGCCGGGTAGACCAACCCGTCGGCGGCGCCAAGGATTAGCCAAGTGCCTGCACCGTCTCGTACGAGGAGTAGGCCGTTGTTGATCCTTAGCCTCAGATGGAGCTGATGATCGGCAGGGCCCATGCCGGACAGCCTGTCATGCCCTGATAGGGCGCGGCATCCGAGAAGGCGATCGTGACGACGGGGCTGTGGAAGCAGGTGGGAAGGACTCCGAACGCACCCGCAACGCGGTGGCAACTCGTCCTCTATGTCGGTGCCTTCGGCGGACCCGAAGGCGTCAGCGTCGGTGCCCTAGGAAAGGCGGTAGGTGGCGTCCGTACACGACGAGTGAAGGGCGCGCCTTCAGGCTTGTACTTGAGGCGCACCGCGAGGCCGCTGAGTGGGCCTCGGTGCGGTGGGACTCGGCCGTGCGTACGCGTCCGGACACTCGTCTCGGCTGGATGGGCAGTTGGGGGACTGCTCAGAGTGGTCCCCACAGGTGGCGGCGTTTCCACCTGTCGTCGCCGGCTCGGAACTCCTGCAAGAGCCGCAGGGCTGCTTCGCGGTCGGTGGTCTGGCAGCGGAAGTGTCGGTCGATGGAACCTTCCTGATATTCCAGTGCGTATGTCCCGGCGGGTACTCCCACGGCGTCGCCGTAGCCAACCTGGACGAACCATCCGTCGGCGCGTTCGAGGATCACGTAGCCGTTGTTTTCGCCTACCTGGCCGATGACCCATTTGAATCGGTCGGCGTCGGGGTCGGGCATCGTCGGCAGGCTCTGCGACGAGAGCGTAAAGAGCGCTGCGTGGCCGGGGGCGTTCGGGTTGACGACGTGGTAGCCCGGTTCGTAACAGATCAGGCCGTGCTCGGCGGCGAGCGTTAGGACGGCGGTACCGACCTCGTCGGCACGCGACCAGACGCACGAAACGGACACGATCGCCTCGGAACGCTCCGGAGTCATGCTCCACACTCCCAGCCGATCGATGTCATCATCGCTGAGGCTCTCTAGCGGTGGGAAGCGATCGAGTAGTGCGTCGTAGAACCGCCCCACGGCGGGATGCGCGGCGAACACTTCTTGTCCGCCGTCGCTCCAACGCTCCAGCTTCGCTCGCGCCTCGGCCGCAGTGACCGGTTGGACCTCATGCCAGACGTAAAGATCAAAACTCACCGCAACCCCAAGTGCCTCAGCCAGACCGGCGACGACAGCCTAGGTCCCGCGACCGTGTCTGGGAGCCCGTGCACGGGTCCGTGGCCTACCGGCCGCAACGCTCTGTCAATGGGACGTGGCGGGCCGAGCGTTCCATGGCGGCGACATGCGCGGGCGATGATGGCTGCGCGATCTACGGGAACGAGCGGAGCGCCGTCCGACCGTTCGACGACTATCAGAGGGTCTTGGCAACAGGTGTTGGTGGGAACAGGTGACGTAGCGTCGGGCCGATGGCCGTGGCCAGTGCGCCGTCGTCGCCGGAGTGCATGATCAGGTTGATAACCCCTGTCGCAACGTGTCCAGTGCGGGTTTGGGCAGCCGCAGCCGCGACGTCGAGCAGGCTGAGGTCTGCGAGTAGCTGGCGTACCAGGACGCCTTCACCACATAGAGCCTCGGCGGGGATGGGAAGCCGGCCCAGCCAGGACAGCAGGGTCGCCGCCCTGGCGGTGGGTGAGGGCATGGCGGCGGCGAGCCTTCGACGGATGTCATCGACGTGCGCATCGGACAGCTCGCCACACTGCTGGCCGGTGACAGCGACCAACACAGAATGCAGCACGCCCGGAACCCCACGCTCGTCCAGATACCGCTTGCCTTTCTTACCGGCGGGCCGGAACTGCGGACGACCCTCCCGCAGGTTCAGCAGCTCCGCCAACGGTGCCAGGAAGGAGGTCAACTGATTCGGCACTCCGTGTCCGGCCAGAAACACGTGCAGCGCCGCGGGATCCGCCACGACGAGGTCATTGCGGAAGCGCGACCGCGCCCAGCTGACCGAGCCGTGGCCGTGAAGACCTGCGCCAGCGAGCACGTCGCCTGTTGCATCGCGGAGCACGATCGTCGGCCCACCGTGACAGCGGCAGATGTCACCGGTGAAGTGACCTGTCGTGGTCAACTCGCGCGCCGCCTCGACAGAGACAGCGTCTGGCAGCTCGGCCAGAACTGCACGACTGCCAAGGGGACCGGCATCCTCACCGCCCTCGACGATCTGCACAGTGCGTGTTTGAGACCAGACATGATCAAGCCACTCAATCATCGCTACCTCCCACGCAGACCCAACGGTCATCACAGCCGCCCTCACGCTCACCGCCGCGGGCTGGGACGTAGCGCACCCATCCGCCGCGCGAACGGCGGCCAGCAGCACTGCCAGGTGGACATAGCTCGGTCGAATCGCCGGGCAGGGTGGTCGTCAGGCCGGATGAGCCAGGAGAGCATGCCGCCGTTGCCCCACATCATGTTCGCGCCGCCGCAGCATGCCCGGTGTGCTTGCACCGCTCAACGACGGCCAGTCATTCCTACGGACCGAGAGGTTGTTTCGGGGTTAAATTTCGGCGCTTTCCGACTATCTCGATCGGATCGATGTGATCCATGGGTGCCCGGGGACGAGGACGTTCTCTAGCTTCCGTGGGTCGATGCTCCAGTGACCTGCGAGCGTGAGCACGTTTTCCTCATCCGGCCACGGCGAAGTCTCGTCATCGTCGTCCCATGGTTCGTCCTCGTCGTGGGCGGCCCCGACCCCGAGCGTGTGCTCTTCGATCGTGCGCTTGCCTACGTCGAACAGCACCTCGCCGCGTTCGCCGAGGTAGGCGAATGCTCGTTCCACAACGCCGTCGCTGGCATGCCCCATCCGTGATAGTTGATGACACGATGAGTCCCGAAGTACTGCACCTCACCCAGTTCACGGCTCAGCGCTGCCAGCCAAGCGGCGAATCGGTCGTCTTCAGGTGCGAGCACGTCTCTCGAAGCGGCGAGCGTCCACCGGTCGAGCGGCGGTGTTAGAAGCCAGGTTCCGTGGTCACCATAGGCAGCGGCGACCGCATCGCGCCACGTGGCGGGAGTGGGACGGCTAAGGTTCAGCGCGGCAGCGGCGGCGTCGGCGCCCCGGTCACGCACAGCGAGCCACTGGAGTTTGTATCCGAAGCCGAGCGCACCGTCCGTCATCGCGCGATCCTAAGTGATTGCCAAGAGGGCCTCGTGCCACCCACTCACGGCTTCGCGACGGCGGACCCGACGCTCATGAGGAAGAGCAGAGTCGTTACGGCGTGCCGTCCCAGCGTGCGTAACGACGGCAAGGTCTTCACCGAGGGGAAGGCGGGTTTGCCGGAGCCGGAGCCGCAGCCGCCGGGGCCGTTGAGGAGGAAGTAAGGTGGACATCTCGTGGAGCGCTTCGTCCCCGGCGTCTGGGACGTTCGTTTCGACTGAGCGCTCGGGTGTCGCTGACCTTGTAGAGCGGTTCAGTGAGTTACGTGCCCAGGGGCAGGGTTACCTCGAGGTCCGCAGGGGTGCCACGTTCCCCGTATGCGCGCTGGGGTTCAAGGGATCCGCGGCGGTGGTCCATCTCATGTCGGATGACGGTCTGGTGTCTCTGCTCGTCGCGGATCAGCCCGGGGACGTGAGCGCGGAAGTACCAGTGATGGACGGCCTGGTTGAGTTCAGCGCCGGCTTCGTGCTGGAACTCGATCGCGCCTGGAAGGTGGTCGAGTCGTTTGCTCGCACCGGTGATGCTGCCCGCGCGGGAGATTGGTGCGAGTTATAGCGATGCGCGGCGTGGCTCCGCTCTGCCGACTATCGGGCGGCGGCCGAGCGGCTCGGTTCGGAGGCCGGGGAGGGGGAGCAGCATGGGAGCAGCAGGATGCCCTGAACGGCATTGAACTGCGCCCAACGGCGTCGAACAGCGCTCAACTGCATTCACCCCCTACCTGCGGCTCCACATTTCCCCAGGTCAGAGTGGGTGAGGCATCATGTTTCCCGCAGAGTGCCCTGCGGTTCCGCACAGCAGTCGACAGTGCTCTATGTCGCCTGGTAGGGGAGTGTGCGCAGGTCAAGGCGGTAAGGAGCTGTTGGTGGACCTGGCCTTGCAAGTGGGAGCAGATTGGGTGCAGGTTGGCGAAGTGGTCTCCGCGCCCGAAGTGCTCACCGACGCCAGACAGGGACGAGGGCTTTGACCTGTGGTGATGTGGTGGAGCGGTGCGGGGTGACCTCCCAGTAGAGGTCGAAGTGGTCAGGCGCTGCTGCTCCCGGGATGGCTGGCGCCGGCCGACGTCTCGGGTCGCCTATCGCCACGCCCGTCGCTTTGCTGCAGATCGATGTGGAGCTTGCGGGTGGGCCTGCTGGAGTCCGTCACGGTTCCGTCATTCAAGACGCCGCTCCCACCGGTAACGTCCTGAGCAGGCCCTTCAGGTTGGTGAACTCTTCGGCGGATCCGAGGGTGTCAGAGGCGAGCGCCCGCCGGACACCCACAGGGCTGACCGAGAACCCGGTCCAGGTCATGGCCAAGCCGTTGCCCGGTCGCCGCCGGCCAGCCTTGCCCCGACCGGGAACCTCGGGCAGGGGCGAGCCTGCCTGACCGAGGAGAACCTCTACCGCGGGGCGCAAAAACTGCCGATAGCCGGGCAGAATTCGGCCGTGACGATCACGATCACCAACTACCGGGACTTGTTCGCCAACATCCGCAACCGCCCCAGGATGTGGCTCGTCCGAGAAGACTCCGCCAGTGTCGTGGCCTTTATCGAAGGGTGCAACCAGGCAAACGCAGGGACCTTGCTGACCGGCTTTCAACCGTGGCTCGTGACTCAAGCCGGCTGCCTCGACAACCACGTTTGGTGGAGCATCGTCGCTCACCTGGTCGAACCCATCGGCCCCAAGGACATCCGCGACATGGACCCCGACCTCGACGCCCGCACCGTCGAGAGCCTGTTCGACCTACTCGACGAGTTCCTGGAACTACGAGACGAGCGCGACGGCCTGAACCGCGTTTTCGCCGCCCACGAGCAGTGGCGCCGCAGCCGCGAACAGAACGGCTGCACCGTCACCGGCACAGCCACCTGCCCCACCGTGCGATGGCCCAGAGCGGCCAGCCGGATCAGGCCCGACAACCACGGGCGTGACAACCACCATTGAGACTCGCCCGGCAGGACAGCCGACTCCATCCCCGCGGACCGGTACCAGCCCTCGTCCGATTCAGATGAGGAACTGGAGGGGTTGCGCCAGGACGTCCTCCGCAGAGATGATTGGCGGCCCGGTTTGGGCTGCAGGTTGGGAGCAGCGGGGTGCGCTGAACGATCCTGGTCGGGGTCAGTCACAGCAGGCCGCGTTCGCGTAGCCGGGCGAGCCGGTCCGGCGGTAGGCAGTCGGCCAGGTTCCGCTCCAGGTCGACCAGCTCAAGGTCGACCGGGTACACCACGAAGTCGTCGGCGACTGGCAGCGTGTCCGACCAGTCGAATAGGTTGAGCCGAGCCGCCACCGCACACAACAGTCGCCGGCCCACCTCAGATCCAGCGGCGGCATCGAGGTCGTCGGCGTCGAGCAGGGCGAGCTCCTGTCGAACCAGCCGCACCGATCCTGCGTCGAGGTCAACGTCGGTACTGGCCTCGAAGTCGGCCGGCGACCATGCTGCCTGGGCATCGATCGCCGCCAGAGCCGCGCGTTCGTCCTCCGTGGCCCCGTGGACCTCGAAGGACAGCGCGTCCGATCGGTCATAGCTCAGCGCGACGCAGGCGGCGGGGCCGTCGACCGCCAAACGCGCCACGGCGTCCGGGATCAGCGTGAGCAATGCGTCCTCGATGGCCCGGCATGCCGCTTCGAGGTCGAACCCGGCCGGGGGTCGCTCATAGCGCACCTCGGACCGACCGCCCGTGACCTCGTCGACGCGGACCAGGCCGCGGTCGTCGTGCTCTACCGTCAGCACCGAAGGCACCCGGCCGTCGTGCTCGATTTCGACGCGGCTGATCCGCCCATCGGTGTATGCGTACGACTCCCGCCCCGAACCGCCCCGCGAGACCGTGTCGGCCGAGCGCATCAAGCCGTCCACGAAGCGGTACTCGTGCAGGTATATGGGCCCGTCCGTATCGAAGTGCGCCGCCTCGACCACGTCGCCGTCGTGGCTGACGAACGTCTCGTAGTACAGGCGGCCGTGAAGAAAGCCGCTGTACTCCTCGATCACCACCGTGCGGCCCTTGGCGTCGAACCCGATGCGCAGAACATCCCGATCCACCGGCGGTCTGGCGTCCAGCCGGCGGCCAGCCTTGAGCAGGTCCCGTTCGAAGTGCAACGGACGAAGATCAAGGCCCGGCCAGGTGTACCAGTCCCAGCGCCCGACGACCGCGGTCGCCGCGCTCTTTCGACAGTAGTACTCGCCAGCGAGCTGGGCGAACCGCGCAGCAAGATCGGACATGTCCGGGATCCCACTGATCGCCTCGCTGGACTGGCCGCCGCGCACATCCGGATCTGCCGCATACCGGCCGGCGGTCCGCGATAACAGTTCGAGGTCGAGGGCTGTCTGGGGCAGGATGTGGGCGTGATCTTGTTGGTTCCCGCGGATCCTCTTCGGCCGCGTCACCCGGACGAGCATTTTGCCGCGGAGGCGCGGGCTGCGCGTGCTGCGGGGCTGGATGTGGCGGTGGTCGACCATGACGCTTTGGCACGGGGCGGAGATGTGCGCCGCGCGGCATTGTCCCCCTGGTAGCCGCATTCCGCCCGCATAGTCTACGTCGACCGTAGTCAAGCTGAGCTCCGCTGAGGAATTCGTTGCGTCGTAGGGTTCGTGGTATGCACAGCACGCTGACGGAGCGCGCTCGATGCCTCTACGGCGACGAGTATCGACCCACATCGCCGCGATGCAGCTCTGATCACGACGAGCACTACTTCATTGAGGAACTCACGTTCGCTGATGCGGACTCGATCCTCGCCATGCTGCGTGAGTTGTGCCCTCAGGTGGTCGACGGCCTCTTGCCGGTCTGGGTGCGGAACCTGGCCTATCGGCTGGTCCTCTTGCAGCGTCCCGATGAGCCGGCGCTGTTGAGAGAAGCTGCACATAACCTTTGGTCGCACGGTCCCGATTGGGATCACATCGCGGCGGGCCTCATCCGTCGCGCCGAGGGCTTGGAAGCAGGCTGATTCGGAGGTCCAACCTTGAGAGGCCGGTCCGTAGGACTCCGGTGACAGCGCTATCGGAGCGCCTGTATGCCCATCGGCGCGGTGATGTTGAAGTTCTTGTCGACCGCTTCAACGAGATCGGTCACTCGTTGCTGCAGTCCGATCCGCGTGCCCCAACCGGTGACAGCATTGAGGAAGCTGGCCAGGTCCCGATGCGCGTCGTTCAGCAGCCCGGGTAGCGCGCGGCGTGGCAGGTCGACGTGTACGCCGGCCCATCGGCCTCGGTGCTTGTTCTCACCGCCGTCCTGCCATACCCGTAGATCGTCGTTGACGACCTCGACCTCGGGACCTGGGTCATGTCCCAGCCACAGCGAGTCCCCGGCCAGCACCTGGGTCCAGTCGCGCCAGTCCTCCAGCCCGGCACAGCAACCCGGCGTCACCACCGTCCCGGTGGTGCTGTCGCGTACCTGCAGGCCGCCGGCAGCGATGAGAAACTCCTCAGCCAACAGCGCGTTCACGACCTCATCGCGGCCGCCGGGGGGCTGAACCTCGATTCGGTGAGCGAGCGCGGCCACGAAAAGCCCGACCTGGTCATCGGCGCAGCCGGCGTTGAGCACCATCCACGAGCCGGGTGCCAGCGGTGCCACCGGCCACGGCGGTGACCCGTCGGTGAACGCGGGTACCTCGATGACCGCTTCCATAGTGATCACCGCGGTATTCAACCCGATCCAGAGGGCACGGGCCACGCGCTTTTGGAAGGTCAAACGCCGCTGCGGTCGTGCGGGACCCAGGACCGGGATCAGCCGGCGTCGGCTGTCGTCATGGAGCTCTCAGGTGCCAGGGAAGAGAGCGTCCCGCCTCAATGTATTGCGCTGCGCCGCCCGAGCTGCTGCCCGCATGTGTCCCGGCAGCTAAGGCTTAGATCCCACCCGCAACCTGCTGAACAGGGCCTCTTGCTGGGTGACCTCTTCGGCAAACCCGAAGAGGTCACCCCATAGCTAGGCTTGCCCGAGCTTCAGCGTTGCGCTGAGCGTCACCGGCCGTGGGGCCATGGGTCGTGTCGCCCTCGGACACCAAATTTCGTGAAGAATCACACAAATAGGACAGAATGGCTGTCCTATTTGGGCTTACTTAGACCCAAATGTTGTAAATCTTGGAAGCGGCTGATTGGCTATGATTGGCCGCATCTGTCCAATTCGGTGACAGGTAATGGCGTCTCTCCGGCGCGCTGACGTCGCAGATTCACTGTGGTGGGCATGCAGGGGTTGTGCCTCAGCGTCGGTACGGGTCGTTGATCTCCTTGGGGCGCAGCGCGGGGGCGGCAAGGTCGCGGAGCGTCGGCGAGGTGAGGTAGAACCTGCCCCGGGTCTCGCCGTGCTGTTCGAGCATGCCCGCCCGGACGAGCGCGCGAAGGTCGCGGGTTGCTTGGTCGTCGGTGAGGTTCTCGTCGCGCTGATAGAGGGTCCGGCGTACTCGACCGCCGGTCGCGGCGAGGTGCAGGGCGCTGACGACCCGCTCGGGTAGCCCGTGGCGTCGGACCCAGGTGTCGAGCAGTTCCCAGAGATGTGCGGCCTGATCGAGGCGTTGTCGGACCAGTTGGGCCTGTTGGTGATGGGCGCTCAGGCAGAACCGGATCCACTTGCTGGTGTCGTTCTCGGGCTGCCAGGTTGGGCCCCCGACCTCACCGAGTGCGTCGTAGTAGGCGTAGGTGTTCCGGCCGACGCCGAGCCACTCCTCAATGGAGGAGAACTCCGGGGCGAGGACACCGTCCCGGGCGAGCACGAGGGTGTGCAGGCAGCGGGACATTCGGCCGTTCCCGTCCCGCCAGGGATGGATCTTGACCAGGTTCAGGTGAGCCATCGAGGCCCGTACGAGCAGCGGAGTCTCCGGCTCGCCGTCGGCCAGCCAGTCGATCAGCTCGGAGATCAGAGACGGAACGTCGTCGGCGTCTGGCCCGGTGTAGACGCGTCGGCCGGTGTGCGCCTCGTCGATGTGGATATCTCCTGGACGGAAGCGGCCCGGCCACTTGGTGAGGTCATGCCGGAGCATCATGAAGTGCAGCGCGTTGAGCAGCATGTGCTGCCAGGCGAACTCGCGTGAGCGGGCGAGTTGTTGCACGTAGGTCAGGGCGTCCCGGTAACCAGTGATGACTTCCCAGGTTTGCGGGTTCGTCTCCACCGGCTCGTCGCCAGCGACGGCGGCGGCGGCGTCGTCCAGGGATACCTGGTAGCCCTCGATCGAATTCGAGCCCTGGATAGCGTGAGCGATCAGAGTGCGTCGGAGTTGCCCTGTCCACCGGTGCGGCTCGGCGATCTGATACCGCAGGTTGTCCCGCATCGTGTCCAGTTCGCCAAGCACGCGCTTGTCGTCATCCGTGAGCGCAGGGGTCCGATACAGCATGCGCTAATCATACAATGCTTTCCCCCGAATCCCAGATTAATTTCAGCATTACGCCGGTGAAGGGCAGCCCCGCGACGCCCTCCGTTCTGCCGACGGTCGCCGAGTACCTGCCCCGTGTAGTCGCCGCTGCCGGGCCCGGAGCACGCCGCACCTACGGCACCTACTGGGAACGGATGGCCGCCGCGTGGCTCGAGCGGCCCTTGGACACCGTCACCGCCAGCGACGTCGAGGCCCTGAAACAGGCGATGATCGCCAGCGCCGTGTCGCGGCGCAACAGCCGCAACGGCCGGCACGCCGGTGAGCACGTCATCGCTGCCGCCCGCGCCTTCTACCGACGTGCCATCGACGACGGGCTGATCGACGCCGCCGCCAGCCCCGCGCACCGAGTCGCGAAGCCCCGCCGTTTACCCGGCACCCGCCGCGCGTTGACCGCACACGAGTTGGAGGAGATCAACGCGATGGCGCGCACCAGCGGAAACGACGCCATCCTCGACGCGCTGCTCCTGCGACTGCACACCGAGACGGCCTGCCGCCGCGGCGGCGCCCTGGCCCTACGGCTGGTCGACCTCGATACCACCAACGGGCTCGTCCGCCTCACCGAGAAAGGACCCACCATCCGCTGGCAGCCCATCACCCTCGATCTCGCCGGACACCTGCGAGAGCACGCCGACGCTCGCGGCGCGGTCCTGCCGACCGATCCGCTCCTACGCGCGCGCAACGGCCAACCGATCACCAGCCGCCGCTACGACCACCTGTGGCAACGCTTGGGTGAGCGCCTGCCCTGGGTAGCCGTGCACGGCATCTCGACCCACTGGCTACGTCACACCACCCTGACCTGGGTGGAACGGCACTTCGGCTACGGCATCGCCCGTGCCTACGCCGGACACACCGATAGCCCCGGTTCCTCCACCATCACCTACATCAAGGCCGACATGCACGATGTCGCCAACGCGCTGTCCGCCATGACCGGCCAACCACACCCCATGGCAGAACACAGGGATGACTTTCAATCGAGGGCCAAGCCTTCACCGGCTGACCTACCCCGTCCACCGAGCTGACCCACCTGCTCGACGGCGGTGCGGGGCCCGATGCGGCTGCTGGAGCCAGCGCTGGCGCCAACCAAGGCACTGGGCCAGAGCTCACGATCGGTCGGCGGCCCGGTGCGAGCCCAGTTTGGGGGAGCAGGTTGGGAGCAGCGGGCTGCCCTGAACGGCCGTGAACTGCGTCCAACGGCATCGAACGGCGCTCAACTGCACCCGCCCCTACCTGCGGTTTCACGTTGCCGCAGGTCAGAGTCGGTGCGGGGTCCTGTTTCCCGCGGAGTGCTCAGTGATTCTGCGCAGTAGTCGACTGTGCTCTATGTCGCCTGGTAGGGGAATGTGCGCAGCTCAAGGCGGTAAGGAGCCGTTGGTTGCGGGGGCCTTGCGACTGGGAGCAGATTGGGTGCAGGTTGGCGAAGTGGTCGGCGCGCCCGAAGTGCTCACCGGTGCTGGACAGGTCGGCGGGCGTTGACCTGCGGTGATGCGGACGATCGGTCCGGCGTGAACTCCCAGAGAAGATCGAAGAGGTCAACCTTTGCTGCTCCCCACCTGGTCGGCGCCGGCTGTCGGCATGGAGCCATCCCACCGGCAACCTACCGGTCAGGGCTTCTTGCTGGAAAACCTCTTTGGCTGCACCGAAGGCGTCAGCGCTGGTGCTCCCGCAAGAGTGGTAGGGCTGGTCGGCACATGTCGAAAAGCGGCTACCCACCGTGTCTCAATCAGTTTCGCGAGTGCATGGAGCATTTGCGGAGTCCGCTGTCACGAGCGGTTCCCGCTTCCTGCGGGCGGCCACCGCACGACGATCAGCCCGGTGATGTAGTAGCCGTCTTCGCCGACGCGGGTGGCAACGTCGAGTTCGACTGTCGTCGTCGTGGTGCGTAACCGGTGGACTTCCCAGTGGCGGTACCGCAGGTCACGTAGCCAGGCTTGCTTAACCTCTTCCGCGACACGTGTCGGTGACGCCGCCGGCTCGGCGATACAGGAAGCCGTGATCTGCTGGGCAGGGTCGAGGCCTGTGGTCACGGTCACTTCCCGGATCGAAGGGCACCGGAACAGGTAGTGGTCGAAATCGATCGGCATGCCCGAGAGATTGTCCGGATCGGCCGGGGTTGCCACAGATGCGACTGCGCGGACTGCCTCGGCGAAGCCGGTTCGATTGGCGTCGTCGACCGAGGGCTCGGGGAAACTGATTGCCTGCATGTCGTCCCACCAAGTCCGGGCCGTGCGGCGGCGCCACCAATACAGCACGGTCCGATCATTCGGCCAAGCCGCCAGGGCGCCACCGTGTGGCTCGAAGCGGTCCTGTTGAAGGTCGATCGTCCGCCAGTGCGGTTCTCTGTCGTAGTCGGCCGGGTCGGCTCGGTTCTCGATGAGGCTGTCCTCGTCACAGGCGCCGTACTTGCCGAAGTTGCGTTGCGCGTCAATCAATGAGGATTTGTTCGCGCCGCCTGCCCGGTGCGGCCAACGTAGCTGGTAGGCATCGTCCTGCCAGCGGCACACCTGGCAGATTTCGTGTGAGCCCGGCGGATCCCCCAAGGTGCGGTAGCCGCAACAGACACACGGGTAGGGGAGGTCCATGCGGTCAGTGTGCCCGACACCTGTGCCGCGCCAATGGCAGCCGCGGACCTTCGGTGTGCAGGGCGATCACAGCGACGCTGCGGGCGTCGACCGGGTCGGTCTTGGGGCCCTGGCCGGTGGTGAACACTCGGGCCCGGGCGGACAGCCTCGCGGCAACATTCACGACGGTCTCGCCAGCGGGTCGTGGACTGTGGGCTGTCGGGTCAGCGAGTGGAGGGGTTGGTCAGTCGGTCCAGTTCGGTGGCGGCGAGTCGGCGTAGGGTCTGATCAGGGTCGCGGGTATACCGGCGGAGGATGTCCGGGGCGGCATCGGGCGCGACATGTCGTGCCACGACTGCGACCCGCTGACGGACCATTGGATCCGGATCGTCCGCCAGTTCGACCAGGAGTCGCCCCCGGTCCGACGGCCTGCCAGCAGCGCTGGCGAGTCCGCTGAGGGTGGCCGCTCGTACTGTGGCCTCGCCGTCTCGTGCCAGCATCGTGAGTTGCGGTGCCACGCGGGGATCCGAGTCGGCCGCCTTCGCGAGCGCCTTGGCGGCTTGGACGCGCAGCTTCGGGTCGTGGTCGGCAGCCAGCGCCAGCAGCGTATCGACGGCCGCTGGCCCTCCGACCGAGCCGAGTGCGTCCGCAGCGTTCTCCCGGACATGCCGATCGGGGTCTTGCAGGAGCCGTTGCAGGGCCGGGGTCGCGTGGTGACGACCGAGTCGCCCGAGTGCGTAGGCGACGATGGACCGTACGCGCGATGTCGGGTCGGTGGCGAGGGCAACGAGCGGTGCGACCGCGTCAACCCGGCCGGTGGAGCCAAGCCTGCTCGCGGCTGACACCCGGACCTGCTCGTTTAGGTCACGCAACGCCAGAACGAGCGCGCCGAATGCCGAGTCGTGGCCGGCTGGGTCAGGGATCGAGCCGACAGCGAGGGACCTGATCTCCGGGTCGACGTCGGTCATGGCCGAAGCCAGCAGTTCGACATCCTGTGCTTCGATCACAAACCCGAGCGCCCACAGTCCCACACGGCGCAACTCCGGCGTTTCGCTCGCGGCGAAGTCACGCGCCACACATCGGCCGGTCGCCCGGTCTGCGTGCAGCAGCTCGATGATTTCGGCTTGGAGACTGTCCTGGTCGTCGCGGAGATCGCGCGCCGAGGCGCGTAGCAGCACTGGCAGCGCCGCCGTACCTTCGATGCCTGCCGAGATACCGGCTATCAGGTCCCGGCCGTAGAAGTTCCCCTCGTCGAGGAACCGGTCCAGCGCCTCCCGCAGCCTGGGTACCAAGGCAGTGTCCCCGCACGCCGTCAGGGCCGTGACGGTTGGCGCAATGTCGTCGTAATCGTCCTCAAGCTCGATGGCGTGCCGGACCACAGCCTCCAACGCCGCATGGCTGTCGATCATCCGGTCACCCTGCCATACCACCACCCGGCGGTGAACAGCGCACTGGCCCGAACAACGACAGTCGGCACGAGGAGATGCCTGCAGGTCGTGCGTCCGAGTAGCGATCTCAGACAATGGCAAGGAGTACGGCCTGGTCCTGGGCGGCGGCCGAGCGGTAGAAGCGGCAGAGGTCGGCGAAGGCTGGCGCGAGGAAGCTATCAAAGTCGTCGGCGCCGCGAACCCACCCGCCCGGGTAGATGCCTGCGGTCGTCAGGGCGTCTGGGTCGAAGCGGGCGCGCAACGCGTCGATGTCCAGCATGTCGAGCGCGTTGGCGACGACGCGGACCGTTTCCACACCGACGAGGCGGGCGGGCCCGTAACCGCCCTCATCGCCGATGTCCTCGCCGCCGAGGACGGCCGCAGCGGCTGGTTCGTACGACTTCCCGGCGGTTCCGGCCAGCAGGTAGTACAGGGCGTGCCAGGACTTGTGCAGATCCAGTTCGGGATCGGGCATCTCCACGTCTTCATCGTCGAGGTCGCCGAAGAGCAGCAGGCTGACCGTCGTTGGATCATCCAACACGGCCCGCAGTTCCTCGGCCGTCAGCCGGCACCCGATCAGCTCCATGCCCACGAACAAGTCTCCCGACAAATCTGTCTGCTTCCCGCTGCGGAAGCGCCTTGTTTCTGGCGGGGCACGCTACCGCCGTCTGCTTCGGTGGTGAAACACCAACCTGGGCAACACGTGCTTCACACGTGGGACCAGAGCATCGCGGTGTTCCGCGGGTCGACGCGAACTGCAAATGGGGGAGCAGGTGGGGAGCAACAGCACGCCCTGGACGGCCTCGAACTGCATCCAACGGCATCGAGCGGCACTCAACTGCACCCACCCCTGCCTGCGGCTCCACGTTCTCCCAGGTCAGAGTAGGTGCGGCGTCCTGTTTCCCGCGGAGTGCTCCCCGGTTTTGTGCAGCAGTCGACGACGTTCTATGTCACCTGGTGGGGCAGTGTGCGTAGGTCAAGGCGGTAAGGAGCTGTCAGGTGCCCTGGCCTTGCAAGTGGGAGCAGATTGGGTGCAGGTTGGCGAAGAGGTCTCCGCGCCCGAAGTGCTCACCGATGCCGGACAGAGACGAGGCGCTTTGACCTGCGGTGATGGAGATCGAGCGGAGCGGTGTGACCTCCCAGAGAAGACCGAAGTGGTCAGGGCTCGCTGCTTCCCGCCTGGCTGGTGCCGGCTGTCCGCCTGGGGCGGGCCAACGTCGATTACGAGGGCCATGCCGCATCGATGCACCGTTCTGGGCGCTGTCGTGGCGTCGGTATGGATTCCGCGAGTTGAGACTCGGATCCCGCAGGCAAGCCTCTGAGCATGGCGTCCTGTTCGGTGACCTCTTCGGCGGACCCAAAGGCGTCAGCGTTGGCACCTCGTGGCGGCAGCAGAGCGGTGTCCGCACATGCCGAAGAGCAGATGGGGCAAGTTCAGTCCCGCCGAGAAGCGGTCACGGCGCGAATGGGTCCCAGTGGGTGGCATAGCGGAGCAGGGACAGCGCCAGGTCGGGGTGTGCTGCGGCCCATTGCGTGTCGAAGAGAAACAGTTGCTCGTGGCCGAAGAAGTCGTCGATGTAGCGGGCGGCCTGGGCGAGGTGCTCATCCACCGCGACGCGGGCCTGCGGTGGTGGTTCCGGCAGCTTCCATTGCAGGATCTGCTCGTGGCTGGGTGCGGTCCACTCTCCGAACGTCGACAAGTCGTGTGGCTCAAGGCAGACGTAACGGTCCAAGGCGGGGCCGATGCTTTCGTCGTCGGGTCCGACGAGGGAGCGCAGCAGGTCGGCGTCGAAGCGTTCCCGGGACACGGGATCGGCGATGCCGCGTAGGTGGTCGGCAAGTCCGGGCAGGTTGACGCCGGGGAAGACGGTCGCTTCCCGCTGATCCAGGTTCGTGCCGTTGTGGTCGGTGTGCTGCCAGGTGATGCGGACCGCATAGACGGAATCCGGACCGGGCCCAGGCGGGCCGACGACGCGCAGCGCCACGTCAGGGGTGAAGGTCGCGCCGCGCGCGGCGGCGCCGGAGGGCAGCGGCCACGTGTCGTTTACGAGGTACGCGAGCCGGTCGGGGTAGGCGACGATCGCTTCGTCCTCGAAGAAGAAGTAGGCCAGGTCCACCTCGTCGTCGTTGGTACGCACTCGCAGCCCTCGCTCGTCGAGGCGTATCGGGTCGTCAGATTCGACCCAGAGGTGCTTGTCCAGGAGCTCGCGCAGCTCGACGAGGGTCTTCGGACATGGCAGGCGGTGCTCCTCGATCGCCTCAAAGATCGAGTCGAGACCGTAGGAGCCGCCGCCGATCTCGGCATCGAGAAGCGCTTGTGGGTCGTCGTGATGCCAGGCGCGCTGGAACCAGCCGAGCACCGTCATCTCCGGCACGTGGAAGACCAACTTGCTGAACGGGGAATCCACGCGCGACCGCTCCACGAAATACACATAAGGAGCTTAGGTGTGCGAGTGGAGACCGCATACGCCCTGATGTTCAACCCATCGGCGGGAACCAGGCGCGATCAGCGAGCGTGACTCGGCTGACCCCAGCCATGGTGCTCAGCGCCAATGAAGCCAGGATGATGCGACGAGGCCTCGAATCGAGTGTCCGGATCTGCGGCCGATTGTGCTTGCTGGCCGGTCGCGGGTCCGCCACTCACGGCGGCGTTGGTAAATGGAACTGGGTCCGACTGGGGGGCACGGTGGTGCTGTTCGTTGGGCGGCCCGCTCGGCAAGAAGGCCGACCGGTAGCGGGATGCCGACGCCGCCTAGGACGGAGACCTGCCCAGGCTCGCCAGTTCGTGGATCATGCTGATCAGCTCCAGAGAGCGGGGACCACGTTGTTGTAACACTGTCTTGAGGTGCTCCTGGGCGTTGCTCCCGGCGAACTGCATGCTCGGCGCTTTCGGGGGCAGCAGGACGCCCACGTAGGTGCGCCGCTTATCCGTGGTCTCCACTACCGCACCGTCGGGATCCACGCCCCACGAGTGTTGTCGCCAGAGTTCGTCGTCGGACAGTGCGTAGCCCGTGCCGATCGACTCGGTCACTCCGTCGATCCAGCGCACCGCGACGTTGCGATGACACTGGTTGGCGTCGCCCTGCACGCATCGCACCGCGGATCCGAACGCAGACCGGTTGGCAAGCAGTTCCTCAAGATCGGACTCGGGCCTGAGTGTCGGAACGACGAGTGAGCCCCCAAACGACAACAGAGTCGCGCACCAAGTTCGCCAACGCTGACCGTAGCCCGCGTCCACGCCGGCGTAGGTGTCAACCCGGTCTCGGTAAAGCGACAGCAAACGCTCGCGTTTGTCGCTGGGTAACGCCACCGGCGAAGGGTACAGCGGTACCGCGGCCACATGATCACACGGACTCATGTGCCGCTGACAAGGCGCAGCCATCGTGGGCGTGCTCCCCGATCGACCGGTGCGGCTACGGGAGCCAGCGATGGTGCCCGCTGAGGTCGGGTCAGCAGCACCCCAAGATGACATCCCGTCGATCGAATGCACTCTCATGCCGCTGCCGGCGTGTCTGTGGTCGTCTAGCAGGTCGAGTGGAATAGCCCTGCGACGGCGGTGCCAGCGGTGGCGAGGTTGTTGTAGATCTGGACTGCCTCGGAGGTCTCGGCCACGTGGACAGTTACCCCGCACTCCTCGAGCAGCCTCAGAGTGCGCGGGTCGACCTGCAGCTGCAGTTGCATGCCACGCGACAGAACGACGGTCTTGGCACCATGCGACAGAAGTTCTTGGACATCGTCGGGCTGGACGCCGGGGCTGTGGCGGGTGCCGGCCTCGGACCAGTCCCACGGGCGACCACCGCCGGGGTAGAGCTTGAAGTCCTTGCCAACTCCAAGGTCCTCGACGTCCATCCGACCCCACGAGATCGACAGGACGAGCGGCGAACGAGTGGTTTCGCTGGACACGGCGTCTCCTCGTTGAGGGGAGCCGCGGCGGCTGCGGCACGGGCGGAGCTTAACGCCGCCAACCGCCTAACAGCTCGCTCACCTGTCTCCGGACGCGATGCCACCGTACGTCCAGGCGAAACCGTCGCAGGACAGCGAGAACGTGGCGAGGCCGTACCGGGAACCGCCGACGCTGTCGATCACGCCGGTCAGGCGTGCCATTCGATCCGCCAGGACCGCTGGCCACGAAGCTGACCCAGGCCACCGGCCGACCGGTCAGCTACAGCCGCCCGCCGCCGACCCTACCGGCACAGGATGAGCTCCTCGGCAAGGTGGGCCTCGTAGAAGGTGTTCGCTTCCTCGCCACCGGCCCAATGGACCGTAGTCTCGATCCACCCCTTGGACTCGGTAATCGACCAGTCATGTTCGTCCATGGCGTCGAGATAGACGTACCGCGGGCATAGAGTGCCGTGCATGGAATGGGACGACGCGGCGTATCGGTTGATCGATCCCGGTGAGGCCGAGCGGCGGTTCTCGTTGTCGGCACATGTTGGTTATCCCTACGCCGACCCCGCCGACCAGCAGGAGATTCGGCTGTTCGAGGGCGATTGGACGGTCGACGGGGACCTGATGTCGGCGTTCGACTTCACCCGGCCGCCGTACCACGTCATCATCGACGGCGACCTCACCGAAGTCAGCGAGCTGACCTGGGTGACCAACGACCGCTCCTCATTCTTCCTGGTGTGTGGCAATGTGGAGGCCCGGGCGTTGACCCTCGGCGGAGTCACCGCAGGGCCTGAATTTGTCATCACCGGGAGTCTGGTGGCAGACGAGGGCGTACTCGGCGACTGCTACGACCCCGGCGGCCGGCTCGTTGTCCACGGACGTACGCACACCCCGATCGCGTTGGTACTCGACGCCTTCGTCATGGATTTTCGCCGGTCGCTGGACGGCGTCGCCGTCGGCGAACCCAGCGCCTTCGTCGGATCGCATCCGGTCGCCAGCTACGCGGACGCACTGCGCCCCGGGCTTATCGTCGACGGCGAGTTCGACAGGGAAGCAATCTGGGAAAACCTCAGCGCTGGCGGCGCCGAGTCCCTCCTGTGGTCGCAGTACAACCCTCGGTCGGACTGACCGCTTCTGCGGTGGCAGGTAGCTGGACGGCGCACGACCATGGTCGCGCTCAACGGACCGTCCGCGCCGACCTGACCGTCGCCGACTTCCGGCTATTGATCGCCGCCCACCATGGCGTCGTCCTGGCCGCCGGCCCCGACGCCGCGGCGGATTCCAGCGCTACCTGTCACTGATGCTGCGTTCGCGACCTGTCGTGGTCAACTCGCCGCCTCGACAGACACGGCGTCTGGTAGCTCGGCCAGAGTCGCACGACCGCCAAGGGGACCGGCATCCTCACCGCCCTCGACGATCTGCACGGTGCGGGTTCGAGACCAGACCCGGTCAAGCCGCTCAATCATCGCCAACTCCTATGCGGACCGAGCGGTCATCACAGACACCCTTACGCTCACCGTCGCGCCGCGGAGTGCGACACCCCGAACAGCGGACCGATTTGACGCATCGTGAGATTTGTACGCCAGTAGGTGACCACCAGCAACACGCGGTAGGCCAGATCACGTGCCCACTGGCGGCCCGGCCTACCATCGGCGACCCCGTGACCGCCACGCTCGGCGACCAGCCGGACCAGCTTCCGGAACTGGGCAAGCTGCCGTGAACGGCGTCCCTTAGCCTCGGCGCGTGAATGACGAACCTCTTCGCCGGCTTCGGACCGAACAAGCCCGGGCGCTGCTTGAGGACGCCGACCCGCACTACGCGGTAATGCTGGCCTGCGACCTGCTGGTTGCCGGCGTCAACGGCGACGCCGTGGTGGCGCTCGCGGCCGAGTCAGCGCGGACACTGCCGGCGCACGACGCGAATCGGCGCCTGGCGGCGGTCACCGACGAACTTGGGCTTCCGGAACCGGACCTGCCAACTGCGGTGACGCTGATCGCCGCCGACACCTGCGAAAGGATCCTCGACCGCAGCATCGCCGCCGAGGTGGGAACCCACCGTCTGTACGTGGTGGGACACGAGGGCAGCCCGCTGGACGACCTGCTCCCGGCGGTCACCGCCCTGGCCGCGCATCTCGAAGACGACCTCGGTGGACGGGCCGACGACGACCTACGAACCCGGCTCGCCGCGCTGGCCCGGACCATCCTGGGCCGCCTGGCAGCCGGAAATCCGGCTTGAGGCTGCGTTGCCCGAGCGCTTGGGGGACCGCCGGCGCGCACCGCGTTGGCGGCCATCGTGCGTGAGTACTCGTTGCCGTACGGGAGCTAATGCGTCCAAGTCCGGGTACGAGAGTCCTCTTGCGCGCGTGCATCATCTCAAGTCCGAGCAGGCCCAGTTGCGGTCACCTGGTTGAAGCCCTGACCCTCGCCGCGCATCAGCTCAGCTCTTCCAGACCGCATACCGTTCGAGGTCGTACGCACCCCGCCGAAACAGTGGCCTGGACCAGGCCAGGGCTCAGTCGAGCAGATAGCTGGCAGGGACCGCGTCGGTGAGCCAGACGCCGTTGGCGCTGCGGTGGAACACGTGCCCGTCGGCGGCCATCGCCGCCGCGTCGATGGTGAGGATCACGACCCGACCGGCCCGTCGGGCGCCGACCCGGTGGGCGGTCTCGGTGTCGGCGGAGAGATGGACGTGGTGCCGTCCGCCGCGGTGCAGGCCGGTGGCCCGGATCGACTCCAGCGCCCTGGCGCTGGTGCCGTGATAGAGCCGCTCCGGTGGGGTAACCGGGGGCAGCCCGAGGTCGACCGGGACCGAGTGGCCCTGGTTGGCTCGGATCCGCAGCACCCCGTCGGTGCCGGGCTCGACAGCGAACCGCTGTTTGTCGTTGCCGGCGACGACCGCGTCCAGCTCGGCCCGCTCGATCCGTAGGGCGGCGAGCAGAGCGTCGACGGGAGTCCAACCGGCCGGGTCGAGCACCAGGCCGGCCCTGTCGGGATCGTGCCGGAGTGCCTTCGACATCCGTTTACTCAACTTCACCAGGTGCTCGCGTTCCACGGGGGCATTGTGGTCGTTCCCCGTCGCTCAAATCGAGAGATTTTCGACAACGCAGAACCCGGAGCTTTCTCCAGTGGGCCTGCGCCGTCGCTCCCAGGAAGGCTGCCCACATGCCGATGAGCGGTTGTCTCGGCGGCTACCGTGGCGCTGTCCACACAAAGCGGATGTCGGGTGCATTCTCCTCGTTGCGGGTCCCGTCGGTCGTCTCCGCCACAGTGAAACCGTGGCGAAGGTAGAACCTCTGCGCTCCGGTGTTGGTGGCGAACGTCCACAGCTGAAGTCCCGCCGGGCGGTGGGACTTCGCGAACTCGATGAGGTGGGAGCCCAACCCCCTGCCGGTGAAGGCCGGGTCGACATAGAGCTGGTCGACCCAGTCGTCTCTCAGAGCCAGCACCGCCAGTGGTCGGCTGCCGGCGTCCTCCATCAGCCATACCTCTTGCTCAGCAATCAAGACGGTGCGGGTCCACTCTCGAACCTCGCTATCCGGGTGGACCGCAGCAGGGATGGCGCCGACTGCGGCCCGACGGGACCGGATGAGAAGGTCGGCGACCGCTCGGGCATCCTCGGGGCCGGCGTGCCGAGGTGCTGCTGAATCCACATGTCCGGTACGCGAGAGGCCCACGGACCGGATCATCCGCATCGAGGGGACGACGAGCAAAGCATTAACTCACGTGACCGCGATCCGCGCGACTGCAGCCGATGTGTTGCGCCTCGGTTGAGCTGTGTCCAGCCGTTGGCGGTTGAATCTGAGAGGTCTTCCGTGGAATTACAGGAGCTGTGCCACGGCCTCGGAACAGTAGTGCCGCGAGCGCGGGAAGGGCGGCGGCGACGGCGACCGTCGCCCACGGCCCAGCGCCGGTGACCAGGACTCCGCCCGCTGCGTAGGCCAAGGATCCGGCCAGCCCGTTCGCGGACGCCAGCCAAGCGAACGCGGTCAGCCGATGTCCGCCCGTCAGGTTCTCGCTCAGGTCGGTCAGCAGGGCCGCTGCCGCCGGGGTGATGAACACGCCGGCGAGGAACGCCAGCGGGTACAGAGCCGGAGCGGAGCGGGCGGCGAGCAGCAGGGCGAACCCGACAGCGCTGCCGAGCAGCAGTAGCCGTACCTGCCGGCGCACTGGCGCGTGCCACGACCGCGACCCGTACCACAATCCACCCAGAACACTGCCCGCCGCCCACGTCGCGAGCACCACCCCGCTGGCGGCCGAGGAGCTGAACCTGACCGCGACCGCGATCAGCGCGACCTCCACGAGACCGATCGCGGCCATCTGGACCGTCGCGACGCCCAGCCACGGGAGGAGCCGGATCAGCATCCGGCGGTCCGTAGCCTGCTCCGGCGCGTCCGGCGACGATTCCGGCGACGGGACGCGACGCTGCTGGATCAGCAGGGTGGTGGCACCGGCAACCGGGAGTAGCGCGGTTCCGGCCAGGGCAGCCGTCGGGCTGCTCAAGGCCACGAACAGCCCGACGAGGGCAGGCCCCAGTACGAACAGCACTTCGGTGCCCACGGTGTCCAGGCCGTACGCGGCGATGCGTTCCTGCGGGTCTTCGATGGTGGTCGCGATCGTGGCTCGCAGCGTTGCGCTCAGCGGCGGGATCGCCGCACCGGCCAGCACGACACCGGCCCAGAAGTTCCACGACTGCCACGGCAGGACGATGACTAACAGGCCGGTGCTGCTCAGGATCCCGGCGATCAGCAGGACGATGTTGCCGTAGCGCTCGGCCAGCCGGGCGATCAGTGGCCCGCTCAGGCTCGCGCAGAGTCCGTAGGTGGCGGCGGCCGCGCCCGCAATGGCGAACCCGCCGTACCGCTGGTTGGCCAGCAGAAGAATGAGCAGCGGTGACATCGTCTGGGCGAGCCGTGCAACGAGTGCGCCGATCAGGGCCGCCAGAATCTGCCGGTTCGCGACCACTCCGGCGTAACGGCGTAGGCCCGTCGTCTCGTTGCCGGTCATTCGGCAGTCCCCGTCCCCGTCTCTGGTGCGGTCTGCGGGAAGCCACGCACGGCCAGTCGGACCGGGCCGCGTCCGTCGCGGCGGGTCCGGGTCGCCTTCTCCACGTGGCGGCGGGTGATGTCCTCGACCGCCTCGCCCCAGGCTCTGAGTTCGGCGGGTGTCATGAGGGCGGTCCGGGTGTGCACTGTCGTACTCGATGCCCAGTCGTCGCTCCCTGCCTGCGGTGACGCCAGGAAGCTCAGGAAAAGGCCGAGGTCGTGCCGGGCCGCCGCGCGGATCGCGTCCGTGCGGGCGTTGTCGGAGTCCGCGCCACCGTTCTTTCCTGGAAGCGGCATCAGTACCTCGTCGAAGCGGCGTTGCCAGGGTCGCTGCCGGGTGTCTTCGGCGAGGGGTGGGCCCTGCTCCACGAGGCCCTGTTTGGCGAGCACGTGCAGGTGGTAGGAGCAGGACTTGGGAGACAGTTTGAGCTGCGCCGCGCATTCCGAGGCGGTCAGCCGGTCGTGGACGCGGAGCAGATCCAGGATCCGGAGCCGCGCGGGATGAGCCAGCGCGCGCAGCCCTTCGACATCTGTGACAGATGTGGAAGACATGTTCCGAATCTACCCGCGACGCCGGGTCTCCGCCACCGTTGCGGCGGCGGCAGCAGGGCCAGGAGCTCTCGCCCGATCTACGACCGGGTGGTGGCGTGCCGCGCGCAGGGACCTGAGCGAGAATGGGTCAGTTCGAACTCTGCGCAACCCTGGAAGGACCCTCCCTTGGCCGGTGGACTCGTAGCCCTGCTGGATGACGTGGCGGTGCTGGCCCGTGCCGCCGCGGCGTCGATCGATGACGTCGGGGCGGCCGCCGCGAAGGCCGGCGCCAAGGCTGCGGGCGTCGTCGTCGACGATGCTGCCGTCACGCCGCAGTACGTGCGGAGCCTGGCGGCAGAGCGCGAGTTGCCGATCATCAAGCGCATTGCCGTGGGGTCGCTGCGCAACAAGTACTTCATCATCCTGCCGGCGGTGCTGCTGCTCAGTCAGTTCGTGCCCTGGCTGCTCACCCCGATCCTCATGGTCGGCGGCGCCTACCTCTGTTACGAAGGCGCGGAGAAGGTGTGGGCCAAGATCGCCCATCACGACGCCCACGGCGCGGGCGGGGAAACGGTGCAGGACGAGACGACACTGGTGTCCGGTGCGGTACGAACCGACCTGATCCTCTCGGCGGAGATCATGGTCATCAGCCTCAACGAGGTGATCGATGAGCCGTTCTGGTCCCGCCTGGCGATCCTGGCTATCGTCGCCGTCGTCATAACCGTTCTGGTGTACGGCGTGGTGGCCCTGATCGTGAAGATGGACGACGCCGGGCTGCGCCTGTCGCAACGTTCCGGCGCCGTCGCCACGTTCGGCCGCGGTCTGGTGAGGGCGATGCCGGTGGTTCTCACCGTGCTGACGGTGGTCGGCACCGCGGCGATGCTGTGGGTGGGCGGGCACATCCTGCTGCTGGGCACGAACGAGCTGAACCTGCACTTCCTGTACGAGGCCGTGCACCACGTGGAGGTCGCCGCCCACGACGCCACGGGTGTTCTCGGCGGGCTCGTCGGCTGGCTCGTCAACACGGTGGCCAGCGCGATCCTCGGGCTGATCGTCGGAGCGCTGGTCGTGCTGGTCATGACCCTCACGCTCCACCGCCGCAAACCCAAGGCTGAGGCAGCGACTGCGGCGGCCACGACTCGTACTGACGGCACCAACCCCGTGCCGCCGAGCCGTGCAGCTCAGCGTCGCGACGCTCCCGCAGACCAAGCGCCGCGCGGATGACCGCAGAAACACCGCAACTCGACCAAGGGGGTCCGGCGCTCTGGTGCTGAACCGCGCTCGGGACTCCAGCCGCACCCGGGGGAGTCGGAGTCTTCGCTGGTAGTGGGCAGTGCTGGCGCGGTATTGGTGTCGTCGTCGCCATCGTGACCATCGATGGATGTGGCCGACGGGTCTCATCGTGGTGATCAGGTGTGCCAGGAGGCGTCGGACCTCGCCGAGGGTGAGGGTATGAGGCCGTCATCGGATTCGGTGCCCTTTTGGCCTGGGCGGCGGTGACGGCGAGGTAGGCGTGGGCGCACAGGGCGAGCGTTACGGGTCAAGCGGTTCGATGACCTGCTTTCGGGCGTGTTGATAGATGACGGAGCTGCGGAACCCGACGATCTCGCGACGTCCGCTGAATTTGTCCATGAGGAAGGAATGCAGGCCGTCGACGCTGGGTACGGCGACGTGGACGAGGAAATCGTCGCCGCCGGCCACGACGTACACCGACAGCACCTCGGGCAGCTCCATCGCATATTTCTTGAAGCCGTCGATGACAGTGCGGCTCAGGGGCCGGACCTGCACGTGCAGCAATGCTTGAACGCCGCGGTTGAGGGCGGCCAGGCTGATCTCGGTGTGGTAGCCGGTGATCACGCCGCGTTCCCGTAGTGCGCGCACGCGTTCCAAGCAGGTGGACGGCGCGATGCCGACCGCGCGGGCCAGTTCGCGGTTGGTCTGCCGCGCATGTGTCTGCAGGTGCTGGATGATCGCCGTATCAAGTTCGTCCACGACCGGAAGTTTGCCATCTTATCCGAACGTTGTTCGCTGCGAGCTGGTCACTGCCACGCACATGCCTACTGTCGATCTCGTTCCAGCGAGCACACGACAGGAGCCATCATGGTCGCGACCCACCTCGACACCGAGTCCATGCACGAACACGTCGTCCTCAGGCGGGGCGTACGGTCGGGCCTGCCGATCGTCGTCGCGGTGCACTCCACCGCCCTCGGTCAGGCCATCGGCGGCTGCCGGCTCGCGCACTACCCGCACTGGCGCGACGGGCTCACCGACGCCCTGCGGCTGTCGGCCGCGATGTCGGACAAGTGCGCGCTGGCCGGGCTGCCCAACGGCGGCGGCAAGACCGTCATCGCCCTGCCCCCGGGCACGACACTCGACGCGGCCGCCCGTCGAGCGGTGCTGCACGACGTGGGCGACGTCATCGCCGGCCTGGACGGCGTCTACGCCACCGGCCCGGACGTGGGAACCGGACCGGACGACATGGTCACGATCGCCGAGCGGACCCCGCACGCGTTCTGCCGACCGGTGCAGGCCGGTGGAAGCGGTGACTCCTCCGGCCACACCGCCGTCGGCGTCCTCGCCGCGCTGCACGCCCTGTGCGCCGAGCGGTTCGGCTCGGCGGACCTGGCCGCGCGCAGCTTCGCCGTGCTCGGCCTCGGCCGCGTCGGCGGCCACGTGCTGCGCATGCTCGCCGACGCCGGCGCGACCCTGGTGGCCGCCGACACCGACGAGGGCAGGCGCACGCTCGCCGACACCGCGGGTGCCGCCTGGGTCAGCCCGCAGGACTGCCTGACCGCCGACGTGGATGTGCTCGTCCCCGCCGCTCTCGGCGGTCTACTCACCCCGCACACAGTGCCGACACTGCGCTGCGCCGCGATCGCCGGACCGGCCAACAACCAACTCGACACGCCGGCCACCGCCGACCTGCTGCACCAGCACGGCATCCTCTGGGCACCGGACATCATCGTCAGCGCCGGCGGCATCATCCACGCGACCGCCGTCGAGCTACACCGCGAAACGTCCACCCAGGCCACCGCCCGGGTCCACGGCATCGCCGACACCCTCACCGACATCCTGCGCACCGCCCGCACCACCGGCTCGACCCCGGCCGCCGCCGCCCGCTCCCGCGCCCGACACCAGATCGAGCACGGCCGCTCCTGACCTGCCGCCACCCGACCGCGACACAACGGTCAACCGCCGCCGTTCGACGCGGCCCGACCACCGGTATCCGACCGACCCTGGAGTACAGCCACATGACCAGAATGACCTGCGGGACCATCTACCGCGGGTCGGCGACCGGAGTGTCGTCCACGAGCCGGGAATCGGGGGAGCAGGTGGGCAGCAACAGGGTGCACTGAACGGCCTTCAGATCGGCCTCGGCCCTGGCGGCGTCAGGTCGTGGAGGCCGGGGCCGTCTCGCGGACCAGTGTGACAGCGCTGCGGTTGGCGGCCGGAATGATCAGCGCCGATGCGACGAGCGCGGCGACGGCGATGCCCAGCCATCCCCAGAAACCGAAGGCGATGACCAGGCCGGAGAGCGCCGCCGGGCCGATGATGTTCTGCGTGATCACGTGCAGGTCGAACGCCCCCAGGTACTCGCCCTGAGCGTGCTCGGGGGCGAGGCCGAACGCGAGTCCCCAACCGGAGGCGGCCTGCATCACCTCGGCCACGGAGAGGATCAGCACGGCGGCGACGATCGCCACGGACGCCAGGACGACGTTGTCGTCGAGCGCGGTCACCGCCAGGACCGTGCAGCCGCCGGCCAGCCAGTAGCCGGAGCGTCGGGCGAGCCGGCCGGCGCCGTGCACGGTGTCCGCGCCCCGGCTGGCCCGTACCTGGAACAGGATGACGAACGCCGTGTTGACGATCAGCAGCAGAGGGATCAGGAAGTGCGGCAGGTCGGTGCGGTTGAGCGCCCAGAGCGGCAACGTCACCAGGATGATGCTGACGTGCGAGGCGAGGATCGTCGAGACGCCGATCACCGCGAGGAAGCGTGGGTCGCGGACTGCGGCGAAACGCTTGAAGCCCACCGGTGCGGGACGCGGCGGCACGTCGGGCAGGCGGGTGACGAGCAGCGCGGCGCCGGCCATCAACGCGGCAGTGGTGAGGGGGATCAGCACGAGCAGCCGTTGGCTGAGGGCGGCGACGGCCGCCACGCCGATACCGATGCTGAATCCGATGTTGAACACCGACCGCATCATGGCCTTGAGCTTCACCCGCTCCTCGGCGGGCACGAGGTTGCCGATGAGGGCCCCGTTGGTCGGGCCGGTGCCGTACTCGAGGAAGCCGACGGTGACCACCAGCGCGAAGAAGGCGGTCGCGCTGTCGACGAGGCTGTAGAGCCCGAATCCGACCGCCAGCGCGGCGAACAGGATGACGAGCAGGCGGCGGGCGCCCACCCGGTCGGCGATCACACCGAACAGGACCGACGAGAGGAAGGCGGACAGGCCGGCGGCCGACAGGCCCAGGCCCACCTGCCGGGCGTCGAGTCCGACACGCAGCGTGAAGTAGACGACGCTGCCGCTGAGGAAGACTCCCTTGCCGATGGACTCGGCCAGTCGGATCGCGATCAGCTTCCTGCGGAGCGGGTCGGTCGGTACCAGGCCGGCGAGAACGTCGGTCACTCGTGACAAGGGCATGGGTCAATCCTGGCGACGGCGGTGTCCTGCGGACAGGGCGACAGGTGTAGCGCGTACGGGACGACGTCCCGGATCGGCCGGGAAATTCCCCCGTGGACTCCCGGGTCGGCGGCACGTCGACCGCCCCCGTAAAAGGTCCGCTGTGGACGGCTTCGTCAGGGCCAACACGGAAAGTTTGGTTCGGTTTTCCGATGCGTCAAAAGGCTGACCGAGCCCGTTCCCTGGATCACTTCTTGTGTTGTTCTGTTGGCCGTGAGTAGATGTTCATCACGACGCGGGGTCGGCGCTACCGCGGCGTTTCCCCGCGCGACTAAGACACGGCGGGCCGTTCGGACGGGGTGAGGTGGATAGATGGTCAGCGTTGGCTCGGCCTCGGAACTGACTCGGAACATGAGGCGGAATCCGGAGGAAGTCACGGCGGAGACACAACCCGACGCGGTGACGGTGGTCCTGGCCGACGCTCAGCCGGTGGTGCGCAGGGGCCTGCACGCCCTGTTGTCGCCGTCGGCTGAGGTCGCCGTGACAGGTGAGGCGGCGTCCGCGCGGGAGGCGTTGGCGCTGGCCACCGCCACACGTCCTGACGTGCTCGTTCTCGACGTCGAGCTGCCGGGGTTCCAGGCGGGGGTGACGATCCAGGAGATCAACAGGGTGTCGCCCTCGACGGCGGTGCTGGTCTTCACCGCGGTCGAGGACGAACATGCGATCCTCGCGGCCATGTGGGCGGGCGCCCGGGGCTACGTGCTCAAGAGCTGCCCGGGCGACGGCATCGTCCGGACGATCCGGGGCCTCGCGACGGGTGAGGTCATCCTCGGTCCCCGGGTGGCCGACAAGCTCATCGGGCAACTGAGCCGGGAGCCCCGCAACCAGCAACTCTTCCCGGAGCTGACGGCCCGCGAGCGGGAGGTGCTGGAACTGATTGCCTCGGGTATGCGCAACGTGGCGATCGCCGCGAAGCTGAATCTGTCCCCGAAAACGGTCAGCAATCATATTTCCATCATCTTCAGCAAATTGAACGTTTCTGACCGGTACGAGGCGATCGAGGTTGCCCGCCGGGCGCGGTTGGGGCGCCCCGGGCCGACCGGCTCCCATGCACCGATGGTGCGTGGTGGCAGCGTCCTGCTGGCCGGCAGGCGTGCTGTCGTGGCACCGGGTGCGGCCGCGTGCGCCGACGCGCGGTCGGTGCGGGGGTGAGCGCGATGAGCCTGGACCTGGACGCGATCGCCAACCGACTGGAGCCACGGTTCGGCCGCGCCGCGCACCGCTGGGTGGGCACGCTGCGCCAGCGGCTCGACGACCTCGTCGAGCAGTGGGAGTTGACTCTCGGTGACCCCATCAAGTCCGGTAACTCCTCGGTGGTGTTCCGGTGCGTGGGCCCGCTCGGCGACGTGGTGCTCAAGCTGTCCCCGGACAGCTACGCCGTGCGGGAGGAGGTGGACATGCTGCGCCAGTTCGCCTCCAGCGGGCGGGTGCCGGCGGTACGGGAGTCGACCAAGGGCGCCGTCCTGCTCGAAGCGATCCACCCCGGCACCCTCGTGGAGAAGATGCCGCAGCCGCCCTCACCGCGGGAGTACGCCGCCTTCCTCACCGATCTGCACGGCGCGGGCGATCCGGCCGCCGCTCCCCGTCAACTGACGGACTGGATCGACGTACTGTTCAACTCGGCGACCCGCCGCGGCGCCGACCTGAGCGGGTCCAAACGGCTGCGCGACGACCTGTTCGCGGTGCCCACCGACACCGTGCTGCTGCACGGGGACCTGCACCTCGGCAACGTGCTCAGCGGCGGAGGCAGGGGCCTGGTGGCGATCGACCCGATGGCGTGCGCCGGTGACCCCTGCTTCGACGCCGTGGACTACGTGCTGGAGGGTCTGGACCGCGCGGAGATGGTGCGCCGCCGCGACGAGCTGGCGAGCGCCGCCGGCATCGACGTGGGCCGGCTCGACGCCTGGTGCCGGGTGACGGCCCCGATCGGCGCCACGTACGTCAGCAACCCCGTGCACTCCGCCGAGCTGGCCGCCTTCGGGCGCGGCGAGTACTGACCGGCCGACCACCGCCCCGGTCCGACGGCAACCCACGTCGGGCCGGGGCCGCACCATGCCCGGGGACCCGCGTCGACGTGTCGCCGACGCGACCGGGAGCTTTTCCTGGCGGGGCAGGAAACCGTGCTCTGCCGCACGGGACGTGCCGGGCCGCACGATCGGTGCATGGTTCGTACCGGTCGTGCTTCCTTCGCCCAGGAACGCCTCTACTTCCTCGATCAGCTCCAGCCCGGAAACCCGGCGTACGTGGTGGCCTTCGCGGTGCACCTGCGCGGCGCGCTGCGACCCGAGGCCCTCCGCACGGCCCTGACCCGGGTGGTCGCCCGGCACGACGCGCTGCGCACCACGTTCGCGGTGGTCGACGGTGTCCTCACCCAGCGGGTGTCGTCGACGCCCACTGTGGACGTCGACATCACCGCCGACGGGTGGGTCGAACGCGCCACCCAGGAGGCCCACCTGCGGACGCTCGTCGCCGAGCAGGCCCGGCAGCCCTTCGACCTCGCCGACGGGCCGGTGGTACGGGCCTTCCTGCGCTCCTGGGGCCCGGACGAGCACGGCCTCGCGGTGCTCGTGCACCACATCGCCTGCGACGGGTGGTCGGTGGGCCTGCTCCTGCGCGACCTGGCCGCCGAGTACGACGCCGCTGTCGACGGGGCGGTGGCCGCCTACAACGAGCCGGCCGAGTCCTACCTGGCGTACGCCGAGCGGCAGCACGAGACGTGGCGGCGGGACAGCTCGGGCCTCGACTTCTGGCGTGCGGCGCTGGTCGACGTGCCGCAACTGGCGCTGCCCACCGACTTCCCCCGCCCGAGCGTGCTCGGCACCACCGGCGCGGTGCTGCGCCGCCCGGTCGAGCCGGACCTGGTGCGCCGGCTGGGGGAGTGGGGGCGGGCGCGGGGCGCGACGCTGTTCGCGGTGACGCTCGCCGCGTACGCCTCGGTGCTGTCCCGCTACGCGCGCCAGGACGAGGTGGTGGTCGGCGTTCCGGTGGCGAACCGGATGGACGACGCCGAGGAGCGCCTGGTCGGATGTCTGGTCAACACGCTGCCGATCCGGCTCGACGTGTCCGGCCGGCCGAGCTTCACCGAGCTGGTGGACCGGGCCCGGCGGGTCAGCATGGCGGCCTTCGCCAACCAGGACGTGCCGTTCGAGCAGATCGTGCGGGCCACCGTGGGGGAGCGGCAGCTCAGCCACGCACCACTGTTCCAGACCTCGCTGACGGTGCAGAACTTCCCGTTCGCGTTCCCCGAGTTCGCCGGGGTACGGCTGACCGAGGTCGACGTCGAGATCGACGTCACCAAGTTCGACCTGGGCCTGACCCTCGACGTGTCCACCGACGTGCCGTTCCTGCGCGCCGAGTACAGCACCGAGCTGTTCACGGCGGAGACCGTCGGCACGCTGCTCACGCACTACCTGACGTTCCTGCGGTCGATCGTCGACGAGGAGCAGCGGGAGCCGTCCATGGTGGACGACGCCGAGCGGGTGCGGCTCACCGAGGGGGTGAACCCTCCGCTCGCGTCGGCGCCGGTCACGCACCCGTCGGTGCTGCGTCGCTTCGCCGAGCACGCGGCGGCGACCCCGGACGCGGTGGCCGTACGCCACCGGGACGTCGAGATCACCTACGCCGAGCTGGACCGCTGGGCCGGGCGGATCGCGGCGGGCCTGGCCGACCGGGGTGTCCGCCCCGGCGTCCGGGTGGGGTTGCTGCTCGGCCGTTCACCGGCGGTCGTCGCGGTGATCCTGGGCGTGTGGAAGCTCGGCGGCGTCTACGTGCCGCTGGACCCGGACTACCCGCGCCAGCGCCTCGAACTGATCGCCGCGAACGCCGGGATGGCGGTGCTCGTGGTGGACCCGGAGACCGCGGAGGCGGCCGCGGCGCTCACCCGCGACAGCGGGACCCCCCTGGCCGACGCGCACACCCTCGACGGAATCTCCGTGGTCGAGGAGACCTTCCCCGGGCCGGACGACCCGGCGTACGTCATCTACACCTCCGGCTCGACCGGCGTACCCAAGGGGGTCCTGGTCGGGCACGGCGGCCTGGACGCGCTGAACAGCCCGACCCCGGCGGGCCTGGACGTCACGGCCGCCGACGTGTGGCTGGCGGCCAGCTCGTTCTCGTTCGACGCGTCGGTGTGGGAGATGTGGGGCGCGCTGACCACCGGCGCCCGGCTGGTCATCGCCGACCGGGTCGACCTGGTGGACCGGGAGCGGCTGGCCCGGCTGGTGCGTCGCGAGGCCGTCACCGTGCTGTTCCAGACCCCGGGCGCGCTCTACCGGTTGCTGCCGCCGTACCTGCGGGCGCTCGACCCCGGCGAGACCTCCCGCATCCGCTACGTCGTCCTCGGCGGCGAGGCGCTGAGCTGGTCGCGGCTGGCGTCGCTGATCGCGGACACGCCGGGTCTGCAGACGGTGTTCGTCAACATGTACGGCATCACCGAGGGCACCATCCACGTCACGATCTTCCAGGCGTCGGCCGCCGACGTGCCCCGGGTCCCCGAGGGTGCCATCGGCGTGCCGCTGCCGTCGGCGCGCTGCTACGTCCTCGACGAGGACCTGCGGCCGACCGGCCTCAACGTGCCCGGCGAGCTGTACTGCGGCGGCGCGCTCGTGGCGCACGGCTACCTGGACAACCCGGAGCTGACCGAGGAGCGGTTCCCGCCCGACCCGTACGGCGGCGGGGTGATGTACCGCACCGGCGACGTGGTGAAGTGGGGCCTCGACGGGAGCATGGTGTACCTCGGCCGCAACGACACCCAGGTGCAGGTGCGCGGCTACCGCGTCGAGCTGGCCGAGGTGGAGGGCGCCCTGCTCACCCACCCCGCGGTGCGGTCGTGCGCCGTGGCCGCCGAGGACGACGAACTCGTCGCGTTCGTGGTCCACGGGATCGGCCCGGACGCCGAGCACGACCTGCGGGCGCACCTGCGCGAGACACTGCCGGCGTACATGGTGCCGTCGCGGATCCTGACCGTGGCGACCATCCCGCTCACCGCGCACGGCAAGGTCGACCTTCCCCACCTGCTGGCCGACAGCCGCGCCGCACGGACGGCCGCCGCGCCGTCGCGGCCACCGGCCGCGGTGGTCGGCACCGGGTTGGAGGAACGGATCCGGGCCTGCTGGGTCGAGGTGCTCCGGCGGCCCGACGTCGGGCTGCACGACAACTTCTTCGACCTGGGCGGCCACAGTTTCGCCCTGATCGCGCTCCAGCAGCGGATGTCCGAGGAGGGGCTGGACGTCTCGGTGACCGACCTCTTCCGCTGCGGCACGATCGCCGGCTGCGCGGCGGCGCTCCAGCACACCGCGCCCGTCGTCGCGGACCCCAACGCGGCGCAGCGCCGCCAGGGCCGCGCACTGCTGGCCGACCGGCGGCGCAGCGTGGGAGCCGGCCGTGGCTGAGCCGGACGACAACGCCGCGGTGGCGGTGGTCGGCATGGCCATCCGGGTCCCCGGCGCCGACCGCGACCTGGACCGGTTCTGGCGACACGTCCACGACGGCGTCGACGCGGTCACCGTCTTCACACCCGAGCAGCTCGTCGGTTGGGGCGTACCCAAGGATCTGGTGGAACGACCGGGCTTCGTGCCGGCCCGCGCGGTGCTCACCGACGCGGACCGCTTCGACCACCGGCTGTTCAGCTACTCACCGTCGGACAGCGCCCTGATGGACCCCCAGCAGCGGATCCTGCTGGAGTGCGCCTGGGCGGCCCTGGAGCACGCCGGCCACCCGCCGGTCGCCGCCGACGGCAACCGGGTCGGGGTGTACGTCGGCACCGGGCTCAACGTCTACCTGCTGGACAACGTGTGGCCCAACGAGCGCGCGGTCGAGGCCGCCGGCGGCCTCGGTGTGATCATCGGCAGCGACAAGGACTTCGCCGCCACCCGGATCGCCTACAAGCTGAACCTCCAGGGGCCGGCGCTGACAGTGCAGACCGCCTGCTCGACGTCGCTCGTCGCGGTGCACCAGGCCACGCAGGCGCTGCTCACCTACGACGCCGACGTGGCACTGGCCGGTGCGGCCACCGTCGCCCCGCCGACCCGGCGCGGGCACCTGCACGAGCCCGGCGGCATCTTCTCCGCCGACGGTCGCTGCCGCGCCTTCGACGCCGCCGCCGACGGGACGGTGCCGGGCGACGGAGCGGGCGTGGTGGTGCTCAAGCGCCTCACCGACGCGCTGCGTGACGGCGACACTGTGCACGCGGTGATCCGTGGCTCCGCGGTCAACAACGACGGCGCCCGCAAGGCCGGCTTCACCGCGCCCGGCCCGACCGGTCAGGCCGCCGTCATCGCGGCGGCGTTGGAGGTGGCCGACGTCGACAGGGACACCGTGGGCCTGGTCGAGACGCACGGCACCGGCACCGCGCTCGGCGACCCGATCGAGGTGGCGGCGCTGCGGCAGGTGTTCGACTCCGCCCGGCCCGACCGGGCGCCCTGCGCGCTCGGTGCCGTCAAGTCGGTCGTCGGACACCTGGACACCGCCGCCGGGGTGGTCGGCCTGATCAAGACGGTCCTGGCCCTGACGCACCGGACGATCCCCCCGATCGCCCACCTCCGTACGCCCAACCCGGCGATCCGACTGGACGGCTCGGTGTTCGAGCTGCCGACGACCGCCCGACCCTGGGCACCTGTCGACGGCGTACGCCGGGCCGGGGTGAGCGCCTTCGGCATCGGCGGCACCAACGCCCACGTGGTGCTGGAGGAGGCCCCGCCGATCCCGGCCCGACCCCGCCGGCACGTCCCGCAGCTCGTCCTGGTCTCCGCGAAGACCGCCGCGGTGGCGCAGGAAAGCCTGGACCGGATCACCGCGTTCGCGGCGGAAACCGCCCCCGGCGACCTGGCCGACCTCGCGTACACACTGCGGACCGGCCGCGCCGAGCTGCCCTGGCGGGCCGCCGTCCTGACCGGCGTGACCGACGGGGTAGCCCGGGTCCGCACTGTCGACGCGACGGCTCGGGCGCGCGGTGTGGCGCTGCACCTCACCGGGGCCGGTGCGGTGACCGGCAACCGACCCAACTACGACGCCGACCCGGTGTACCGGCGGACCGTCGACGAGGGCGTCGCGCTGCTGCGCGGCCACAACCTGAACGAATCGGTCCGGGAACGCGCCGACCGGCTGCTGGCCTGCGTCGGCCTGACCCGATCGCTGCGCAGCCGGGGCGTCACCCCGCGCGCCCTGGCCGGTGACGGCGTCGGCGCGGTGGCCGCCGCCGTCGTGGCCGGGGTGATGTCGCTCGCGGACGCGCTGGCGCTGCTGCGCGACACCGACGACCCCGGGGTACGCCTGCACCCCGCCGCTCTGCCCCTGCTCATCGACGGGCGGCCCGACGACAGCGCCTTCTGGCGGGCCGCGGCCCTCCGCCCCCCGACGTCGACGCCGCCCCCCGACGTGCCCGACCCGGTGCTCTGGATCGAGGTCGGCACCACAGTCACCCCGCACCTGGACGCCGACCAGCCGGCACTTCCCGCCAACCGGCACGCCCGACTGCTGGCAACCGTCGGCGCGCTGTGGCAGCTGGGCCTCACCGACGCCTGGGACCCCGTGCACGACACCGGCCGCCGCCGGCTGCCCGCCCCCACCTACCCCTTCGCGGCCACCCGGCACTACCTGGACGCACCCGGAGCCGACCCGACCACAGAGAGGCGACACTGATGCGCGACGTACACGACCGGACCTGGGTGGCCGAGTTCGAAGAACTGTGGATGGAGGTGCTCGGCGTCGACACCGTCGACGACGACGACGACTTCTTCGACCTCGGCGGCCACTCGCTCAGCGCGCTGCGGCTGAGCACCCTGATCCGCCAGGAACTCAACCTCGCGGTCATGTTCGGCCACGTGCTGGAAAACCCCCGCCTCGCCGACCTGCGCAAGGTCGCGAGTGAGGTGCCGCTGGAGCGGCCCGCGGCGGAGACCGCCTGATGGTCGCCCCCGACCTCGCCGCCTGGGCGCCGCTCGCCGCACGGGTGCTCGGCGGCACCCCCGAGCAGGTCCGCGCGGTGGCCGGCACCGAGTCGTTCGTCGCCCTGGGCGGCACCTCGCTCCAGGCCATCGCCCTCGTCGCGCTGGGCCAACGCGAGCTGCGGGCGGACGTGGACAGCGCCCGCCTGCTGTCGGCGTTGCCGCTGGCCCAGGCCCTCGCCGGCGCCGTGGACTTCGTCGACACCGCGCCACCCGTCGTCGCGCGGCGACCGGCAGAGCGGGAACTGCTCCCGGGTCAGCGGTCCATGCTGGCCGCGCACCTGCTGGACCAGGACGCGCCGTACCACCTGATGTTCACTGTGGAGGCGGACGGGCCCCTCGACCCGGCCCGGGTCCGGTGGGCGCTGCGCGAGCTGGCCACCCGACACGAGGCGCTGCGGACACGCTTCGTGCGCGACCCCCGCCAGGCCCGGATCGTGCTGCCCGCGCCCTACGAGCCGCGCCTGTTGCACCAGACGCTGCCCGACGACGACGCGGTACGCGCCGTGCACGACCTGTACGGCCCGGCCGCCGCGCGTCTGCTGCGCCCCTTCGCGCAGCCACCCGTGGTGTTCGTACTGACCCGAACCGGCCGGCGCGACCTGCTCACCATGCTCGTGCACCACACGGTCAGCGACGGCTGGAGCGTCGGACTGTTCGCGCGGGAGTTCGCCGAGTTCTACGCCGGGGACGGCCCGGACGAGGCGGCCCCGTCGCCGGACTGGGTCGGCACCCGGCTCGCCGCGCAGGAGTCGTCCGGCGCGCTGGAGGCCGCCCTGACCCGGGTCACCGCGCGGCTGGACGGGGCACCGTGGACGGTGACGCTCCCCACCGACCTGCCGCCGGTCGCCGAGGCCGACGGCCGGGGCGCCCGGCTGCGCTTCCACCTGGACGAAACGGCGGCGAAGGCGACGACCGGGTTGGCCCGGGAGTGCGGGGTGACCGTCACGTCGGTGGCATTGGCGGCCTGGGCGCTGACGGTGTCCCGCCGCGCCGGTCTGGACGACCTGGTGCTCGGGGTGCCGGCGGCGGGCCGGTTCGAGGCGGGCATGGACCGCCTGGTCGGCCTCTGCACCCGGGTCGTCCCGGTCCGCTGCACGGCGACCGACGACAGCACCGTCCGGGAGTTCGTCCGCGGGATCGCCGACGCCCTGGCCGCAGCGGTCGCCGACGCCGACGTGCCGTTCGAGACTGTCGTCTCCGCGCTGGGCGCCGGCACCGACCCGGGACGCAACCCGCTGGCCCAGCTCGGCTTCGCCGCCCACCACGAGCTGGTGCCCGACGAGCTGGTGGTGGGCGACCGGACCTGGCGGGTGCACGAGGGCCACTGCGCCGGCGCGGTGTTCGACGCCCTGCTCTACCTCCAGTCGTGGTCGGGTCGTCCCCGGTTCGCGCTGGAGTACGCGACAGCGCTACTGACTGCCGCCGACGCCGGAGAACTGGTCGAATCGTTCCAGGCGGCGGTGCGGGAGCTGGCCGCCGACCCGGACGCGACGGTGCGGGACGTCACCACGCTCTCGACGGGCCAGCGCGCCCGCTTGCGCGAGCTGGGCGCGGGCGGGACGTACGACACCGCCGACGACGTGTGGCACCGGTTCGCGGCGTACGCGGAGTCGGCGGGCGAGCGGTCCGCGCTCATCGACCCGCACACCGGCCTGACGCTCACCTACCGCGACTTGCACGACGCCGCGGTCGAGCAGTCCCGTCTCCTGCACGCCCACGGGGTGCGCGCCGGCGACGCGGTGCTCCTGGAGGTGCCCCGCTCGGCCGCCGAAGCGGTAGCGGTGCTGGGCGTGCTGCGACTCGGCGCGCACTACGTGGCAGTGGACCAGCACGCCACCGCCGAGTGGCGTACCCATCTCGCGGCGACCGTCGCGGCGCGGGCCCGCCTCGGTGTGGGCGAGCCCTGGCCGGGAGTCGTCGACTGCCCGCTCGTCGACCCGCGGACGCCCGTCGGGGCAGACCCGGTCGAGGCGGCGCCGAGCGACCCGGCGCGCACCGCGTACGTCTCCTTCACGTCCGGTTCGACGGGCGTGCCCAAGGGCGTCGTCGTGCCGCACCGGGCGGTGCTGCGACTGGCCGACGACCCGGGGATGTTCGCCGAGCGGCCGGGTATGCGGATGCTGCGGCTGTCCCCGCTGGCGTTCGACGCGTCGACCCTGGAGCTGCTGGTGCCCCTGGCCACCGGCGACACGGTGGTGGTCTTCCCGCCGGAGGACCCGACGCCACGCGGGCTGGCCGACGTCCTGAGCGCCGCCGGGGTCACCCACGCCTGGCTCACCTCGGGCGTGTTCCACCTGGTCGCCGACCACCGTCCGGACGCGTTCGCCGGGTTGCGGCAGCTGTTCACCGGCGGGGGAGTGGTGTCACCGCCGCACGTGCGCCAGGTGTTGCGGGCCTGCCGGGGCCTGCGCCTGACCAACGGGTACGGCCCCACCGAGAACACCACCTTCACCACCACGTACTCCGTCGAGCACGCCGACGCGACGCCCGACCCGCTGCCGATCGGTGCTCCGGTGCACGGCACCGACCTGTCCGTCGTCGACGCGTCGGGTCGTCCCGTCCCACCGGGCGCCGTCGGCGAACTGCTGGCCGGCGGCACCGGTCTGGCCGACGGGTACCTGGGCGACCCGACGAGGACGGACGCCTCCTTCGTACGCCACGACGGGGAACGCCGTTACCGCACCGGGGACCTGGTGCGCTGGGGCACCGACGGTCACCTGCGCTTCCTGGGCCGCAACGACCGCCAGGTGAAGATCGCCGGACACCGGGTGGAGCCGGTCGACGTCGAGCGCCGGTTGCGGGCGCAGCCGGGCGTCCGCGACGCCGTGGTGTTCCCCACCGGTGACCCAACGAGCGGGGTACGCCTCTGCGCGGCGCTCAAGCCCGACCCGGACGGCGTCGACGTGGCCGCCGTGCGCCGCGCGGTGGAGCCCGACCTGGCCCCGTACGCCCGGCCGCAGCAGTGGGTGACGGTGACCGAGTTCCCGCTGGACCGCAACGGCAAGGTCGATCTGCGGGCGCTGGGCGCGCTGGCCCAACCGGCACCGCCGCCGGAGACCTCGGCCGCGCCGGCGGAGACCGCGCCGGCCCGGGTTCCCGCCCAGCGCTCGGCGTCGCTGGCCGAGTTCGAGGAGCTGGTGACGGGCGCCTGGGTGGAGGCGCTGGGCACCGACGACTTCGACGTCGACGAGGCGTTCTTCGACGTCGGCGGTGAGTCGCTGCGCCTGGCGATCGTGCGCCGGCTGCTCCAGGAGCGGCTGGCCGGCCGGACCATCCCGCTCACCGACCTCTACCGCTTCCCGACCGTGCAGACGCTGGCCCAGCATCTGCACGCGCAGACCGAGAGAGCAGGCACACAGTCATGAACGACGACATCGCGATCGTCGGCCTGGCCGGTCGGTTCCCCGGCGCCGCCGACGTCTGGGAGTACTGGTCGAACCTCGTCGCCGGGAAGACCACCGTCAGTGCGCTGACCCGGGGCGAGCTGCTGGCCGCCGGGGTGCCCGCCGACCGGCTCGACGACCCGGCGTACGTGCCGGCGCGCGGCGTCCTGGCCGACCCGGACCTGTTCGACGCGGCCTTCTTCGGGATCACCCCCAGGGAGGCGGAGACGATGGACCCGCAGCACCGGCTGCTGATGCAGACGGCATGGGCCGCGCTGGAGGCGGCCGGGCTCGCCACCGACCGGCCGTTCGGTCGGGTCGGCGTCTTCGCCGGGGCCGGGTTCAACTACTACGCGCTGCACCACGTGTTCGCCCAGCCCGACGTCGTCGAGTCGCAGGGGCTGCTGTCGGTCGTGCTGGGCAACGAGAAGGACCACCTGGCCTCGAAGATCGCGTACCGGCTGGACCTGGGCGGGCCCGCCATCACCGTGCAGACCGCCTGCTCGACGTCACTGGTGGCGGTGCACCTGGCCTGCCAGAGCCTGCGCGGCGGCGACTCGGACGTGGCGCTCGCCGGTGGCGCCTGCGTGGCCGTGCCGCAGCAGGCCGGGTACCTCTACGAGACGAAGGGCATCATGTCGCCGGACGGCACGTGCCGGCCCTTCGACGCCGCGGCCGACGGCACCGTGCCCGGCAACGGGGTCGCCCTGGTGGTGCTCAAACGCGTCGCGGACGCCCGCCGGGACGGGGACACCGTGTACGCGGTGATCAAGGGGTCGGCGGTGAACAACGACGGTGGGATGAAGGTCGGCTACACCGCGCCGGGCATCGCCGGGCAGGTCGACGTGCTGACCCGCGCGTACGCCTCCGCCGCCGTCGACCCGGCGACAGTGGGCTACCTCGAGGCGCACGGCACCGCGACCGAGGTCGGCGACGCCATCGAGCTGGCCGCGCTGACCGAGGTGTTCCGTCGCGGCGAGCGACAGTGCTCGATCGGCTCGGTCAAGGCCAACGTCGGGCACCTCGACGCCGCCGCCGGTGTCGCCGGTCTCATCAAGGCGGCGCTGGCCCTGCACTTCCGGCAGATCCCGCCGCTCGCCGGTCTGAAGCAGGCCCGGCCCGAGCTGCTGGACGGGTCGACGCCGTTCACTGTGGACACTGTTGCCCGTCGGTGGGAGGCCACCGGTGGTCCGCGCCGCGCCGCGGTCAGCGCCTTCGGCCTGGGTGGCACCAACGCGCACGTGGTGCTGGAGGAGGCCGACGGCCCGATCCCGCCGGACAGGTCGGCCGCCGACGGCCCGGCCGAGCTGATCGTGCTGTCCGCGCGGACCCCGGAGGCGGTCCGCGAGGCCGCCGAGCAGGTGCACGAGTACGTGCGGCAGCGCCCCGACCTGTCCGTGCGGGACGTCGCGGTGACGGCGCAGACGTACCGCCGGCACTTCCCGCACCGGTTGGCGGTGGCCGCCCGGGACGTCCCGGCGGCGCTCGCCGGGCTGCGCCGGGCGCGGGTGCGCGCGGCGGCCCGCCGACCCCGGGTGGTCTTCCTGTTCCCCGGGCAGGGCGCCGAGTTCCCCGCCATGGCGCGGGGCCTCTACGACCACTACCCGTCGGTGCGGGCCGACCTCGACCACGGGGCGGAGCTGCTGGCCCCGATCCTCGGGCTGGACCTGCGGGACGTCCTCGTCGACGACGACCCGCACGGTGTCGTGCACCGCACGGACGTCACCCAGCCGGCCCTGGCCCTGTACGAGGTGGCACTCGGCCGGCTGCTGCTGTCGTGGGGCGTCCGCCCGGCGGCGATGATCGGCCACTCGGTCGGTGAGTTCCCGGCCGCCGCGCTCGCCGGTGAGCTGGCCGACGACGACATGCTGCGCCTGGTCGCCACCCGGGGCCGGCTCATGCAGGACGCCCCGGAGGGTCACCTGCTGGTCGTGCTGGCCGGGCCACGAACCGTGGAGGAACACCTCGCCGGCCTGGACGACCTCGACATCGCCGCCCGCAACGCGCCGGAGGTCACCGTCGTGGCCGGGCCGCCGGCCCCGCTCGCCGCGTTCCGCGAACGCCTGGACGCGGCCGGGGTGCCCTGTCGGGCACTGCCCGCGCAGCGCGCCTTCCACACCCGGATGATGGCCGACGCGGCCCGGCTGCTCGGCGTCGAGGCCGACCGGGTGCCCCATCGACCCCGCACCCTCCCCGTCGTCAGCAGCGTCGACGGCACGCTGCTCGACACCGGCCAGGCGCGCGCCGAGGGCTACTGGGCGGCACAGTTGCGCAGCCCGGTGCGCTACCACGACGCCCTGCTGACCGCGCTGGAGCTACCCGACCCCGTGCTCGTCGAGGTCGGTCCCGGCACCGCGCTGACCGGCATGGCACGGCAGACGCCGCAGGGACGGGAGGTGCCCGGGTTCGCCGTACAGCCGCGACCGACGCCGCGGGCCGACGCCGCCGACGTCCTCGCCGGGCTCGGCGGACTGTGGACGGCCGGGGTGACGGTGGACTGGGCGGCGGTGCGCGGCGACACCCCGGCACGGCGGGTGGCGCTGCCGACGTACCCGTTTGCCCGTACCCGGCACTGGCTGGACGCGACACCGGCCCCGGACACCGCCGAACCGCCTCCCACGGCTACCGGGGAGAGCACGGTGGTGGACGAGATCGTGGAGCTGTGGGGCCGGTTGCTCGGCGCGCCCGACATCGGTCCGGACACCGACTTCTTCACCGTCGGCGGCGAGTCCCTGCTGTTCATCCGCATGGTCAACCAGGTGCAGCGCCGCTTCGCCGTCCGCATCCCGATGGAGAAACTGTCCGCGCGACCCACGCCGCGCGTCTTGGCCGAGCTGGTGACGGCATGACCGACCACACCGACCTGGCCCACGCGGCAGCGGTGGCGGCCGTGCTCGCCCACCGCCTCTCCGGCGCGACGTCGGTGGCGGTGCGCGGCCCGCACGGCGACCACACGCTGCGCGTGCACCCGGACACCACACTGACCGGGGTACGCGCGCAGACGCCAAAACCGTCACCCGCGCTGTCCCCGGTGGACGTGGTGCTGGTGACACCCGGCCCACCGGGCGGGGCGGCGGGAACTGTGGGCTCGGTGCCGGTCTGGCTCGTCGGCGACCACTGTCATCCCACCCACCTCCAGGAACGACTGGACACCCTGAGCGGATGGCTCACCGCCCACCCCGACCGCCCGGTGCGCGAGGCGGTGCTGGTCGGTCCCCGGGAGCGGGCCACGCTGCTCGGCTTCAACCCCGCGCCGACCCCGGCCCCCCGGACACCCGTGCACGAGGCGATCTGCCGGCAGGCGGAACGCACCCCGGACGCCGTCGCGCTGCGCGGCGGGGGACGCGACCGCAGCTACCGGGACCTGCTCGACGAGGCGGCGGCGCTGGCCGGGCGACTGCGCGCCGAGGGCGTTGGCCCGGGCTCGGTCGTCGCTCTGTGCACCGAGCGGAGCCCGGAGATGGTCGTCGCGGTGCTCGGTGTCCTGCTGGCCGGAGCGGCGTACCTGCCGCTGGACCCGTCCCACCCGCGGGCCCGGCTGGACCTGATGCTCACCACCGCCGACGCCGCGCTGGCGCTCGCCGACGAGCAGGGACGGGCCGCGCTCGCCACCGGCGCAGCCCCGGTCGTCCCGGTGCGACCACTGGCCGGCGCCGACCTGCCCGCCGCGCCCGTCGACTGGCGTGACTACCGCGCGCCGGAGGAGGTGGTGGACGGGCTGTCGTACGTCATCTTCACCTCCGGGTCGACCGGGGCGCCGAAGGGTGTGCAGATGACCCATCTGTCGCTGGCCAACCGGCTGGCGTGGATGCAGGGCGAGTACCGCATCGGGCCCGGCGACGTGGTGCTGCAGAAGACGCCGTACACCTTCGACGTGTCGGTGTGGGAACTGCTCTGGGCCTTCCTGGCCGGCGCGACGCTGGTCACGGCCGAGGCCCAGGCGCACCGCGACCCGCAGGAGATGGCCGCCGTCATCGCCCGCGAGGCGGTGACCACTGTGCACTTCGTACCGTCGATGCTCGCCCTGTTCGTCGAGGAGCCCGGGGTCGCCGCGTGCGCAGCCCTGCGCCGGGTGATCTGCAGCGGGGAGGCCCTGCCGCCGAAGCTCGTCAACAAGCTCACCGCCACCCTGCCGACGGTGCGGGTGGACAACCTGTACGGCCCCACCGAGGCCGCCATCGACGTCACCGCCTGGCCGTGCCGCCGACCCGAGCCGGACCCCACAGTCCCGATCGGCAGGCCGATCACCAACGTCACGGCGTACGTGCTGGACGACGATGGTGCGCTGGCCCCGCTGGGCGTACCCGGGGAACTGGTGGTCGGCGGCGACTGCCTGGCCCGGGGGTACGCCGGACGGCCCGACCTGACCGCCGAGCGGTTCGGCACCGTGCACGTCGCCGGGCGTCCCCAGCGGGTGTACCGCACCGGCGACCTGGCCTGGTGGTCACCGCAGGGGTACCTGAACTACGGCGGGCGCATCGACACGCAGGTGAAGATCCGTGGGCAGCGGGTGGAACTGGGCGAGATCGAGTCGGTGCTGAACAGTCACCCGCTCGTCGCGAACAGCGTGGTGCTGCTCCGCGACGACCTGGGTGCGGCCCCGACCCTGGTGGCGTACGTGGTGACCGAGCGGCACGCCGACGCGGGCGACGTGAGCGAGGCGGCGCTGCGGGCGTTCCTGGCCGAGCAGCTACCCGACCACATGGTGCCGCTGCGCCACGTGGTGCTGCCCGAGTTGCCCGCCACCGCCAACGGCAAAGTCGACCGCAGGGCTCTGCCCGCCCCGCCGGCCCGGGTCCGCCGGCCGGTACGGGTCGGGTCACCCTCGACGTAGGGCATCGGGAACGGAGGTGTCCGCAACGGGTCCGAGGGATCTGGCGATGTGCTTCACGGCCGGTGCGACCCGGACCGGGAGGAAGGAACTGTCCGGCTGCCAGTCGAGCGGCGTCCGCTGTTGCCGTGACGACGTATGGGTCAGCCGGGTGGGTTGGGGCGGACGGGGAGCAGGTTGCGCTCTGCGAAGACCTTCTTGGCGACGAGCGTGGCGTTGACGGCCCGCGGCACGCCGCAGTAGACCACCGCCTGCAGGAGCGCCTCGACGATCTCCGACGGTGTCAGGCCCGCGTTGAGCGCGCCGTTGACGTGGACCTCCAGCTGGGCCTCGGCGTCACCGAGGCCCGTCAGGATGCCGAGGGTGAGCAGCTCCCGGTCCCGGCGCGCGAGTTGGGGCCGGACATAGAGATCCCCGTAGGACCAGGCAATGGAACGACGGCTGAGCTCGGGTGAGACGTCGGCGAGGGCGTCCAGGATTCTCTGCCCGGCGCCGCCGTCGGCCTGTCGCAGGGCCTCAAGACCCCGCTCGTACTGCTCGTCTCCCGCCATTGTCACGCCCTACCTTTGCCTAATCGTCCTGTCGGCCGGACCGGCGCGTACCCGTGACCGTGCCGGACAAACGGATGGCCTCCCGCGGGTCAGTCGCCGGTGAGCGTCTTGACGTTGTTGCGCGCTGAAGCAGTGCGTCGGCACGCTACTGCTGTTCGGTGATCCCTGAGGGTTGGAGCGTGTCGGCGATGAGGCGGAGTTGTTCCCGGGACAGCTCACCTCCGTAGCGGCGGTAGGCTGACCTGGCGTACATCGCAACGGGCGCCGACAGCGGTCAGGGCTTCCGCGACCAGGTCGACGGCCTGGCGTGGGCGATTGCTGTCGGCGCAGCCCGGTACGAGGAGGAGTAGCCGCTCGGCCGATGTGTGGTCCCGATCCGGCTGGTGCCACCGCCGGGAGCATTGAGCCCGGTGTGTAGCGCCACCACTGATGGAGGACACCGTAGGCATCGACGACAAGATCGACAATGCGGCGCTCGGTTGCGGACCGACGCGATGTAGCTCGGTTCGGATTGGTCTCAGGTTGGTAGGTGCAGGTGTTGCAGGTCCTCTGGCACTGGTAGGTCCGGTCGGTAGATCAGCATTGGCGGCTGGCTGTCGGTGTCGGCGCGGGCGGCGGGAGCGTCGGCGAGGGAGAACTGGTCGCGGAGTCGGCCGAAGAAGTCGTCGACGTCGGCGACGATGAGCTTCGCGCGGCGTCGGGCGGGGTAGACGGCGACCCAGTCGCCGGGGTCGAGAATTCCGTGTACGCGTCCGTCGACGACGACGGTGACCTGACCCGAGCGGGGGAGCACCTGGACGCCGACTGGTTCGTCCGGGGCGGTGACCAGGCTGCGGTTGAACGCCATGTGCGGGGCGACCGGGGTGAAGACGAGGGCGTTGAGGCGCGGTGACAGGACCGGTCCGCCTGCGGCGAAGGAGTAGGCGGTGGAGCCCGTCGGTGAGGCGACCATGACGCCGTCGGCGGAGTAGGTGGCGAACAGCCGCCCGGACAGGTAGACGGCCACGCTGGTCTGCCGGTCGCGGCCGAGTTTTTCGAAGACGACGTCGTTGAGGGCGTTCAGGCCCAGCGGGACGCCCCAGCCCACCTCGTCGGGCGTGCTCGGCCGGGGGAGGGGCGGGACGGCATCGGGACCCCGGCCGTACCGCAGCAGGGTCCGAAGCTCCGGTGGGATCTGCAGCGGTCGCGACGCCCGTAGGGTGAGCAGCATGCGTTGCTGGATGGTTGCGCGTCCGGCCAGGGCGGCGCCCAGCACCCTCGGCAGGTCCGTCGCGGCGAACGGGGTGAGGAAGCCGACCCGGCCGGCCTTCACGCCGAGGACGGGCGCGTCGGCCTCGACGGCGACGGCCAGTCCGCGCAGGAGAGTGCCGTCGCCGCCGATGGTGACGACGAGCTGAGGTCGTTGCGCCAGGTCGGCCAGCACGTCGGCGGGGCTCTGCTCGTCCTGCCAGACATTCAGGGTTTGCGACGTGGCACCGTGCTCGGCGCAGATCCGGGCCACCATCGCCGCCGTCTCAGCGGCCTGCGGCCTGGTCGGGTGTACGACGACGCCAACGAGCATCCGAACTCCTCCACGGCCTCTCGGCTGTCACCTCATCCGACGACGAACACTGCGGACTCACCCTACGTACATCATTCGTGGTGAGACTCGAGGCATCCCGGTCGTCACCGGCCGGGGTGCCGCGCCGCATCAGGCGGTGGCACACCTGCGCTGCTACGTGTCGACTAGTACTCCAGTGACATTTCGCGATCTGGCCCGGTGAGTCAGCGGATCAAGCCCACGGACCGTGCTTGGTATAGCTGGTGACGTGCTGGTTTGGTGTCGAGTTGTTCGAGGCCTTTGACGGCCCAGGACCGTAGCGGCTCGTCGTCGCCGTGAAGTTGGGCAACCAGCACGGGCAGCGCTTCCGCCGAGCGTGCTTCGCCGATGAGTTCAAGCATCCAGCAGCGCAGGCCGTGGTTGGGTTCGTGGTTGAACTCGGTGATCAGCTCTTCGAGGTGCTGCGCGGCGTGGGGTCGCAGCAGGTGGAATCCGTCTTCCTGCTTTTGCGGGTCGCGGCTGCGCATCAACCGCATGGCGCGCGAGAACTGGTTCGTCACGTCGTCTCCGGTGGGCCGCCGCAAGTGGAGCCCGGCCACCGCGTGATCATCGACGTTTGTCAAGACAACCGAAGATCGTGCAGTGGCCGCGGGCCATAGCGTAGACCTTGCCGGGTGGCAAGTGGTGTTCGAGGCCGCCGTGCAGCGGATCCCTGGCCGGTTCACCCGGCGCGAACCGCGGCTTGCCGCGCGGGCGTTCGTGACTGGTCTGTTGTCGCAGGCCGAGCGCAAAACGTGCTGGCAGCTGGCGGAACAGGCCGGTTATCGGCAGCCGGCGCCGTTGCAGCGGTTTCTGCGCACCGCAGTCTGGGACGCCGAGCAGGTCGTCTCCGACGTGCAAGGCCTGCTGGTGGAGCGGCTCGGAGGTCCGCAGGGCGTGCTGATCCCGGACGAGACCGGGTTCGTCAAGAAGGGCACCACGTCGGTGGGTGTGCAACGGCAGTACACCGGCACCGCCGGGCGGATCGAGAACAGCTAGGTCGCTGTGTTCCTCGCCTAAACCGGCGCCGGCGGCCGGGCGTTACTGGACCGGCGGCTCTACCCTGCCCGAATAGGCTTGGTGCGCCGACGCGTCGCGGCGCATCAGCGCGGGCGTGCCAGACGATGTCGGCTTCGCGACCAAACCCCGCCTCGCCCTGAACATGATCGACGCGGCGGTCCGGGCCGGGATCCCGGCCGGCTGGGTCGCCGGCGACGAGGTCTATGGCGCCGACCCGGACCTGCGTGCCGGGATCCGCGCCCACGGCCTGGGCTATGTCCTCGCGATCAGCTGCAACCGGCGGGTCACCGTCAACGACGGCCGGACCCGGATCCGCGCCGACGAGGTGGCCGCCCGGCTCACCGCCGACTGCTGGCAGCGTATGTCCGCCGGGATCGGCGCGAAAGGGCCCCGCGACTACGACTGGGCACAAGTCGTCATCGGTACCCGCGGCAACGCGTATCTGCTGATCCGCCGGCACCCGGAAACTGGTGAATCAGCGTTCTATCTGTGCTGGTCACCGCGCCGGGTGCCTCTCGCGACGCTGGTCCGGGTCGCCGGCAGCCGATGGGCAGTCGAGGAATGCTTCCAGAGCGCCAAGAACGAGGCCGGCCTGGACCACTACCAGGTCCGTGGCTGGACCGGCTGGCTTCGCTTCACCGCTCTGGCGATGCTCGCTCTCGCCATCCTCGCGGTCTGCGCCACGACCCAGCCGGCCGAACCCACCGACCTGACCCGGCCAGCCCGATCACGCGCACCGATCCGGCTTACCCGACCTCGGGACCGATGCCGCTGCTGGCCCCGGTGACCAGAGCGGTCGGGGAGACCTCGTCCATCTGGCTCCTGTCGACAAAGGAAGCTGCGGCGGGTCCGGAGCCGAACCGGCCTCGAACCCGCCGCCCGACGGGGTGCAGGCGTCGAGTGCAGCTAGCGACCTGCGCTGCCCGGACGTGGGGGACGGCCGATGCCCTGTCTGGACCGCACCGGTCGCCCGTCCACTACGGCGGGGCTCGTACAAGCCCCACCGGGTGTGCGCGGCGTCAATCTGGTCACCGTCGTTCCTCTCACCTCGCCCTTCCGACAACGAGCACATCGCGTACGGGGTGTGCGTCACAAGGCTCTTCACACCGCTGATACGCAAGCCGGCCGGGAATTGACGCCACCGATACGCCAGCTTGCCGTCAGAGCGCCGCCGGTCACCTGACGACTCTGCGTTGCGGCAGATCGTGTCTGCTGATGGCGGCGTCCGTGGTCGATTGGCTGCCGTTATGGGCGTGTGAAGAATCGTCGTGTCGTCGTACCAGGTGCGTGAAAGCCGTCGACGGTGGCCGGCCGGGCGCAATGAGATGGCGGAAGGGCGGACGCGATGGGCGGGTCCGCACGGTCGCCGGAGGCTTGCTGTGGCGGTGGATCGCAATCTGTGGGGAGCGCACGGTGCGCAGCGGACGCCGACGGTCGTCAGCGTGGCGATCGGTTGGACGGGGATGGTCGTTGCGTCCCTCTTGGCGGCGGCGCTGTTCTCACGGTCGGAGATGCCAGGGCGGGCACTCGTTGTCGCTGTGGCGGCTGGTGCCTTCGCGGCGATGGTCCCTGACCTGCGCGCCGTGGCCGCGGTTACCAGTTTGGCCATGGCCACGTTCGTCGGGTTTCTGGCGAACCAGTTCGGCGAGCTGATTGGCGGCGACGGTGCCTGGTCGTACGCGGTGGTGATCTGCTTCGCTGGGGTAGTCGGGACCGGCTACCGGATCATGCGGCAGGTTCGGCCGGTGCGACGCGAGGAAGCAGTACCGCTGCGGGTAGTCGCGGAGGGCGCCTCGCCTGGTGGACGTGATGTGGCGGCCGCAGCGCCGGACGACGCCTTCGACGGCCGTCGTGCGGCCTGAGGGGTCACGCCCGACAGGAGCCGGCGACTCTCGTCGGGAGTGTCATGACGCACGCGTCATCGAGGGAACAATCGCATCTGCGCCGTGGGCTTGACCCTGACGCTGCGTCAACCCTTCATCCTGGCCGCCATGAGCAATTCGCCAACACCAGCTCAGGTCGAGCAACCTGCGATCCGTGTGCGCGGCCTGGAGAAGTCGTTCAAGGATCTGAAGGTCCTGCGCGGCGTGGACATCGACGTGACGCAAGGCAGCATCTTCGCCCTGCTCGGCTCGAACGGGGCCGGTAAGACCACCGTGGTGAGGATTCTCTCGACGCTGCTCAAGGCCGACGCGGGGACCGCCTGGGTCAACAGCTTCGACGTCGCGGCACAGGCTGCTGAGGTACGCGAGTCGATCAGCCTCACCGGGCAGTTCGCTGCGGTCGACGAGATCCTCAGTGGGCGGGAGAATCTCGTCCTGGTCGCCAAGCTCCGGCACCTGAAAGGTCCGGGCGCGATCGCGGACGAACTGCTGCGTCGCTTCTCGCTGACCGAGGCGGGCAGCCGGAGGGTGGCGACGTACTCCGGTGGCATGCGCCGCCGCCTGGACATCGCGATGAGTCTCATCGGCAGCCCGCCGGTGATCTTCCTTGACGAGCCGACCACCGGGCTCGACCCGCAGGCACGCATCGAGGTGTGGCAAGCCGTCAAGGAACTCGCCACGGGCGGCACGACGGTACTGCTCACCACTCAGTACCTCGACGAGGCAGAGCACCTCGCCGACCGGATCGCGATCCTGCACGAGGGCCGGATCATCGTGCACGGCACCCTCGACGAGCTCAAGCAACTCCTCCCACCCGCGAAGATCGAGTACGTCGAGAAGCAGCCCAGCCTCGAGGACGTCTTCCTCACTCTCGTCGGCGCCCGAACGAACAAGGAACAGTGATGGACAAGCACTTCGTCGGCGACACTGCGGTTCTCCTGGGACGCTCGCTGCGCCACATCGCGCGCAGCCCGGACACCATCATCACCACCGCGATCATGCCGATCGCCTTCATGCTGCTCTTCGTGTACGTCTTCGGCGGCGCGATCGAGACCGGGACCGACTCGTACGTGAACTACCTGCTGCCCGGCATCCTGATCATCACGATCGCCTCGGGCATCTCCTACACGGCCTTCCGGCTCTTCCTGGACATGAAGGGCGGCATCTTCGAGCGTTTCCAGTCCATGCCGATCGCCCGCTCGTCGGTGTTGTGGGCGCACGTCCTGACCTCACTGGTCGCCAATCTGATCTCGCTCGTCGTTGTCATCGGCGTCGCCCTGATCATGGGCTTCCGGACGGGGGCGGACGTGTGGGGGTGGCTCGCGGTCGTCGGCATCCTGGTCCTGTTCACCCTGGCGCTGACCTGGATCGCCGTGATCCCCGGTCTCAGCGCGAAGACCCTGGACGGGGCGAGCGCGTTCTCCTACCCGCTCATCTTCCTGCCGTTCGTCAGCTCCGCCTTCGTCCCCACCGAGTCCATGCCCGGCCCGGTACGCGCCTTCGCCGAGCACCAGCCGGTGACCTCCATCGTCAACGCGATCCGGGACCTGTTCACCCAGCAGCCCATCGGCATCGACATCTGGATCGCCCTCGCCTGGTGCGTCGGTATCCTCGTCCTCGCCTACCTGATCGCCAACCTCACCTACCGTCGCAAGATCTCCTGACGATGCCGACCAGCGCCGCGCCACCTGCGGGCAGGATCAGAGGATGCTGACGATCGGTCAACTGGCCGCGTACGCGGGCGTCACGGTGCGGGCGGTGCGCCACTACCACCAGATCGGGCTCCTGCCGGAGCCGGAGCGGGACGCGTCGGGCTACCGGCGGTACGGCGCGACGGCGGTCGTATCGCTCATCAAGATCCGCACCCTCGCCGACGCCGGCGTGCCGCTGTCGCAGATCAGTCGGATGCTGGAAGCCGACGCACCAGCCTTCGCCGAGGCGATCCGAGCTATCGACAAGCACCTGTGCGACGAGATCCAACGGCTGGAGACCACCCGCACGCACATCGCGCAGCTCACCGCTGGCGACAGCCTGGCGCTTCCACCGGAGGTCGTCGCCTATCTCGACCGACTACGGGACATCGGGGCGTCCCCGCGGATGGTGGAGGCCGAACGGGACGGGTGGATCCTGGTCGCGGCACGCTGGCCCGACCGCGTCGTCGAGTGGATGCCCGGCAAGATCGCCTCTCTCGACGATCCGCAGGTCGTCCGGCTCTATCGGGTGCTCTCGGAGATCTTCGACGGGGACGAGGAGGACGACCCGCGGCTGGCGGAGGCCGCCGACATCATGGCCTGCCTGGCAGAGCAGGCATACGCCGCCAGCGAGGTGATTCCCGGCGAGGAGATCGACGACGATCTGCCGCACGACCTGGTTGACGCGCTTGCTGTCGAGTCCGACCCGCGGGTACGGCGGCTGCGGGAGTTGCTGCGCGAGCGCGGCTGGTCCGGGTGGAACCGGATGGAACGGGTGGCCGAGCCGCCCGGCTGATCTGCCGGCGCCGCTTCGCGCGCCTGACGTCGGCCTCGGGGTCTGAACACTTTCCCGGCTGATCGGCAATGTCAGGGTGGAGCGCGGACTTTGCCGAGGAGGGCCATGGCTTCGGATGCGGATTTGATAGGCCGGTCGCTGGATGGCGATGTCGACGCCTTCGTGGAGGTGGTCGAGCGTCATGAGGTCGCCGTCGGTTCGTACCTCGTACGCCGGGCTGGGCGGGATGCGGCTGAGGACCTTCTCGGTGAGGTGTGGGTTGCGGCGTTCGAGTCGCGGCGATCGTACGACCGGTCGTACAACGATGCGCGGCCGTGGCTGTACGGGGTGGCACTGAATCGCTTGCGGCGCTACTGGCGGTCCCGGCCGGCCGAGGACCTGGTCGCCGACGTGCCGGACGTGGCTACTGGGTGGGATCCGTGGTCGGCGGTGGACCTCGGCGTGGACGCGCGGGCGGTACTCCGGTCGGCCTTGACGCGGCTCAAACCCGAAGAGCGGGAGGTCCTGAGGCTCGTCGCCTGGGAGGACCTGACCGCAGCCGACGCCGCGCGGGCACTCGGCATACCGGCCGGCACCGCGCGGCGGCTGCTGAGCCAGGCCAGGACGGCACTGCGTGACGCCCCGGGGGTGTCCGCGCTTCTGAAGGATCGCAACAGCGCGAAGGAGAGACACCGATGACCGACGAGCTCGATCTGGTCGGTGCGTTGGGCAGCGCAGAACCACTACGCCCGGAGGCGTATCAGCGGGCGAGGGCGGTGCTGCGGGCGGCTATGGCCGACCCGGAAACCGCGCGGCTGTCGGGCGCGATATCGGCGGAGGACACGACTATGGAGGCGACGTCAACCATGGAAACGACGACTACCACGCAAGACCGCGAATCCAGCCCGGCGCTTCGGCGCCGCCGCGGGATCCGTGTCGCGCGCCGATTGGGCATTGGCGCCGGGGTGGGGGTCGCCGCCGCTGCGGCAGTCGTCGCTGTGGTGCTCAACTCGTCGGCGACCGGGGGCATGGAGGCCAGCACTGATGCTTCAGCCGCCCCCTCGGGTTCGACCACCGTCGACGGGTCGGCCGAGCGCGCGCCGCTGATGACCCTGGCCGGATCCATCACGACGGTCACCCCGGCGGCGGGCGACGCGTGGCTGGTGAAGGCGACGCAGGTCCACGGCACCAAGACCATGCAGGTCGTCTACACGTTGTACACCGACGGTCACGCGATCTACACGGGCAACAGCGTGAAGGACATCAAGCGTGCGATCGCCCGTAACCAGGACCAGATGACGGACGGCGGCTACGCTCCGCTCCTCAAGGCAGCCGTCGCCGCGGCGGACAGCAGCCCGTCCGACGGCCGGACCCAGATGCTCAAGGCAGCCAAGGATCCACTGGTCGGCCTCGACCCCGCAGCGCAGAAGGCAGTGTGGGACAAGCAGCAGGCGGACGCCCAGGTGATCATCAAGCAGAAGGGCGGCAACGTCGCGCCGAAGCCGTACAGCCCTCAGGCCGTTGAGTGGCACTTCGACAACGCCCTGTGGACGTACAGCACCCAAGCGCTGTCCGCCGGCAACGGCAACACGCAGGTACGGGCCGGTGTGCTGCGCCTGCTGTCCACCATCTCCGCGGTCAGCGTCAAGGACTCGACCACCCACGGCACGGCCACGCTGACGATCACCGCCGGCCCCGAGGTGTTCGGCGGCGAGGGCAGCGAGGTGCTGACCGTCGACGCCACGACCGGCATGCTGGTCAAGGACGTCGCCATCGTGCCGGGTCTTGCCACGGCCTCCACGACCTACGAATCCTCCCGCGTCAAGAAGGCCGACCTGTAGGTCCCACGCACCAGCAATCCGACGGACGGGTGTAGCGCGCCCGGCGTTCGATGACGGTGCGGGCCGCCCAGAGGCGACCCGCACCGTCGTGCTGTTGTTCGCACGGCCCGTGCCCTGACCGCGATGATCGACGCGTGACGGACATCCCGGACCTGGCACCCTATGACCACTACCGGGCGCCCCGGACGCCGTCGCCATCGGATGGCTGGATTCGAGCATGCCCATTTACTGCAGCTTGGGCCAGTACTCCGGATCGTCCGTCGCCGCGGCGTACCTCAGACGGTCAGCCGGTCTTGGTGGCGAAGGCGCCGCCGTCGCCGAACGCGAGCCGCGCGAAGTTGTCGGCGATGCGGCGATGTCCGGCCGGGTCGGGGTGCACCTCGTCGGGAAGCGGCAGTTCGGCGTAGTCCGCCTCGCCGTACAGGTCGCGTCCGTCGAGGTAGTGCAGGTTCGGGTCATCGGCCGAGCGCTGTTCGACGATCCGGGCGAGTTCGTCGCGGATGACGTTGAGGGTCAGCCGTCCGGCGCTGCGCTCGGCCGGATCGCCAGTGGCCTTGAACCGCGGAGTCCCGCCCTCGAAGTCCGGCGCGAGAGGGCCGGGCGTGTCCTCCTGAACCGGGCACAGGATGGCGGACACGACCAGCAGTGGTGTGGTCGGGTGCCCTTCACGGACAGTGTCCAGGAAGCCGTGGACCGCGGGGGTGAAGGCGCGTAGACGCATCACGTCGCTGTTGACGATGTTGATGCCGATCTTGACACTGATCAGGTCCGCAGGGATGTCCCGCATGGCGCGGGCGGTGAACGGGTCGAGCAGCGCGCTCCCGCCGAACCCCAGGTTGACCAGCTCTACGCCGCCCTCGGCCGCGGCCAGGGCAGGCCAGATGGCGGTGGGGTGACCGGCGTTCGAGCCGTGGCTGATGGAACTGCCGTGATGCAGCCACGTCCTGCGGCCGCTGGGCGGGGTGTGCTCGACGGGCGCGTCGGTGCGCAGGGCGATCAACTCGGTGATCTCCGTGTGCGGAAGCCAGATCTCGATGTCTTTCCCACCCTCCGGCAGACCCGCGAAGCGGGCTGTGCCGGACGGTCCTTCGGCCAGCACCGAGGTTTGGGTGAACATGTTGGTAACCGTCCGGACGTTGCCTTCGGGCACCGAGGCCTGTGCGGCCAGGCGACCGTTGATCAGCAGGTCGTAGACGCCGTCCGGTGGGGGCGGGAAGCCTTGGTAGACCCGCTTGGTGGGCAGCGTGTCCAGTTCGATGGTGGTGGCCCGGGTACGGAAAGCCAGCCGCACGCCGGAGGGCTGAGCCTCAGCCATGGCCAGTTGGTCGTCGGGGATCTGCTGGCGCGCCCGGGCGGTCAGCCGATGCGGCAGGAGACCGCGCGTGGTCGCCTCCAGATCGACAAAGCCGCGCAGGAGACCCGCGGTGATCGGGGTGGTGATCCACTGGTGTTCGGTGGGCATTGCCTCAAGCCTCTCGATCGAGATCTCGATGTCCATCGGCGCTCCGCGCTGCGAACGCTGGCGGTGGTGCGGCCGTCGTCGGGTCAGCGCGTGCTGTGGGTACGCAACATCGCGTCGAGTGAATCCACGATCCATTCCCAGGATTCCAGCGCGTGGGGAGCGCTGTGTTCGAAACCACCGGCTAGCTCCAAGCTGACGTAGCCGTGGAAGACGCTGCCCAGCATCCGGACCGCGTGGGTCGCGTCCGGCTCGTCCAACCCGTAGCCCCGCAAGATCGCGCGGGCCATCTGCGCGTGCCGGACGCCGGCACTGGCGGCTGCCGTTTCCGGATCGAGCCGGAGCCGGGCGGCGGCGTAGCGGCCGGGGTGCTCCCTGGCGTAGTCGCGGTAGGCGTCGGCGAACGCGGCCAGAGCGTCCCTGCCGGCCCGACCGGCGACGGCATCGGCGACGCGGTCGGCGAGTTCCTCCAGCGAGAACAGCGCGATGCGGGTCCTGAGGTCCTGTGAGTTCTTCAGGTGGGAATACAGGCTCGGGACCTTGACGTCGAACCGCCGAGCGAGCGCCGAGACGGTGACCTGGTCGAAGCCGACCTCGTCAGCCAGTTCCGCCCCCGCTCGGGTCAGACGCTCCGGCGTCAGTCCTGGTCTGTCCACAACACCTCCCTTGTCCTACAACTATTATGCTTCTGCCTAATGCCTGTAGGCAAATTCGGCAGCAGGTCGACCGTGGCGGCGTTGCGTACGGCCAGAGGGTAGAACGTTCGGTCTTGACGATGCGGGGTTGTTCTGACATGCTGAACAAGACAGAACGATCGGTCTTCCTAGCCCCTCCGCTGAAAGGGTCACCCGTGACCACGATTGCTGCTTCACCAGGTATTTCCCAGACGGCTTCCGCGCTGCGGCGGCTGTACTTCGTCCGCTTCGCATTCGCCATCGTCTGGGCCGGCGTGACGATCGCCACCGCCAAGGAGATCGGTCCGCTCGCGGTGACGCTGTTCGTGCTCTACCCGCTGTTCGACGTGGGCGCCGCCATCTACGACCTCCGTTCCACGCGCGCCACCGGCTCGCCGAACCTGCTGTACGTGAACATCGCGGTAAGCCTGCTCGCCGCCGTCGGTGTGGGTGTCGCCAGCTCGTCCGGCATCCCCGCCGTCCTGCGCGTCTGGGGCGCGTGGGCTGTCGTGGCCGGTCTGGTGCAGTTGGTCGTGGGGGTCACCCGTCGGAAGATGGGCGGGCAGTGGCCGATGATCATCAGTGGCGGCATCTCGGTTCTGGCCGGTGGGTCCTTCATCGCCAGCGCCTCAGCGGCCGACCCGTCGCTGACCAACGCCGCCGGCTACGCCATTCCCGGCGCCATCTTTTTCCTCATCGCGGCCATCCGCCTCGGCCGTGCCGCGAAGGGCAACTGACATGACGACCATCGAGTACGACGTCGTCGTGATCGGTGCCGGTCCGGTCGGGGAGAACGTGGCCGATCGGGTCGTGCGGGGCGGGCTGACCGCCGCGATTGTCGAGCGGGAGTTGGTCGGCGGTGAGTGCTCGTACTGGGCCTGCATGCCGACCAAAGCGTTGCTGCGCAGCGCGTCCGCGTTGCGCGCGGCTCGCCACCTGCCGGGTGCGCGGGAGGCGGTGACGGGAGACCTGGACGCGGTTGCGGTGCTGGGCCGGCGGGACTCCTTCGCGTCGCATTGGCAGGACGACGGTCAGGTGTCCTGGCTGGAGTCGGCTGGCATCGCACTGCACCGCGGTCAGGGGCGGATCAGTTCTGCCCGCGTTGTCGAGGTGACCGGCGTCGACGGTGTCACGACGACGCTGACCGCGCGGCACGCCGTGGTCGTCGCGACCGGCAGCAGCGCCCTGTTGCCGGATATCCCGGGGCTGCGCGAGTCGACGCCGTGGTCCAGTCGCGAGGCTGCTTCGGCCAGTTCGGTTCCCCGTCGGCTCGCCATCATCGGTGGTGGCGTGGTCGCGGCCGAGATGGCGACCGCGTTCGCCGCGCTGGGGTCTGCGGTGACGGTGCTGGCCCGCGATGGTGTGTTGCCGTCGGCGGAGCCGTTCGCCGGTGAACTGGTCACGGAGTCGTTGCGCGAGGCCGGTGTGTCCGTACGCCTCGGCGCGGAGGCCGTCGCCGTCACGCGAGACGACAGCGGAACCGTCCACATCGAGACCGCCGCAGGCGAGCGGGTCGAGGCCGACGAGGTGCTGGTAGCGGTCGGTCGTACACCCAACACCCAGGACATCGGCCTTGACCGCATCGGGCTCGCGCCCGGTGCGTGGCTGGCGGTCGACGACACCCTGCGCGTCGTCGGCGGCGGCGAGTGGCTCTACGCGGCGGGCGACGTGAACCGGCGGGTGCTGCTGACGCATCAGGGCAAGTACCAGGCGCGGGCGGTGGGCGACGTGATCGTGGCCCGGGCGAAGGGCGAGAAGGTCGAGGACGGCCGGTGGGGCCGGCACGTGGCGACGGCCGACGAACGTGCGGTGCCGCAGGTGGTCTTCACCGACCCGGAGATCGCGTCGGTGGGCCTGACCGCGGCCGCGGCCGAGGCAGCTGGGCTGCGGATCCGGGTGGTGGACTACGACCTTGGGGCTGTCGCCGGAGCTTCCCTGCACGCCGATGGCTACCGGGGGCACGTCCGCATGGTCGTCGACGAGGACCGGAAGGTGATCGTGGGCTTCGCTCTCGCCGGCCCGGACGTCGCGGAACTGATCCACGCCGCGACCATCGCCATCGTCGGCGAGGTCCCGCTGGACCGGCTGTGGCACGCGGTCCCGGCCTACCCGACCGTCAGTGAGGTGTGGCTGCGGCTCTTGGAGACCTACGGCCGCTGAATTCAGGTCCGCAGTATTGGTTTTGTCCGAAATAGAGCAAAGACTGAGGAGAGCCCCATGCCCACCAAGATCACAATCATCGTCGACAACCCTGCGAACCCCGACGACTTCGAGCGGGCCTACGCGGACGTCAAGGCTGCCGCGGCGACGTTCCCTAAGCTGCAGCGCCTTGAGTCCGCGAAGGTGTGGCCGAAGGAGGATGGCACCGCTACCCCCGCCTACCGGACGCTCGACCTCTACTTCGACAGCTACGAAGACGCCTCCGCGGCAGTCGCGACAACCGTTGCCGCTGATGTCTTCGGCACCCTCGTGGGCACGCAGGTCACGTTCAAGGGGCTGTTCTCGGACATCGAGCAGGCCTGAGGATGGCAAGCTCCGACGGGCGTAGGCGGGAACGACGCCTACGCCCGTCGGGACGCTCCCGCTGGCCCGGTTGGCACCGGTCTCAGCGTGACTCCGGCAGCGGGAGCATTCCGAGATGACGACGTCGCTCGAATGGCTACCCCTGTCCTGAACCGGTCGCCGGCCACCCCTTCGGCGCCGGCGATCATTCGGGCTTTGGGTTGCTGGCAAACGTCTACGACTGCAACCGCTTCGTCCAGTTCATGCCCGCGATCCGGCGCGACGCCGAGCGGCACTGTTCGAGGTGGCAGGCGGCCAACGAACCGGTGCCGCCGGTCGCCCAAGGCAGGGGGAGGGCCGTCCGGCTCGCGGGCCAGACGAGCGGCGGTACGGAAGACGACGGATACTCACCTGATGACTGCACCGGATCTCGACCCCGAACAGTATCCGCCCATCGATCCGCGTGAGCCGGTGCCCGACGACGCGGGCGTCCTACTGCCCGGTGCGGCGGACGAACTGCCCGAAGCCCCGGTCGAACCGATGCCGGATGATGGTGGCAACGCCGGCGGCGTGCGCGAGCCCGCATAGATCTGTCCCGGGACGAGCGCGGCAAGAACCCGACCACCGACGGCGGCCAGCCGTACCACCGTTGGCAGACTCGTTCGCCGGGCCGCTCAGCAGCGGGCGCCGCTCGAGGTCGAGGCCCATCAGGCGCGGCGGATCGGCACCCGCTGCCACCAGGTGAGGCACCGCCAGAGCCATTCGAGCGGGCCGATTCTCGAAGCCGACCCCGCCCGACAAGCCCACCCCCAACCGGGACCACGATCCCCGGCTGGAGTGTCAGGGCGTGAACTGCGGCACCACGTCGGCGAGTGCATGGTCGAGGATTTCCAGGCCCAGGTCCAGCTCCGCGTGGCTGGAGGTGAGCGTCGGCGCGATGCGGAAGACGCCGCCCATGCCGGGCAGCTGCACCACGTTGATGTGCAGGCCCAGCTCCAGGCAACGCTCTGTCACTGCGGCGCCCAGCGCGTCGGCCGGTCGTTTCGACTCCCGGTCGCTGACCAGCTCGAGCCCGACCAGCAGCCCGCGGCCCCGCACGTCGCCGATCACAGGGTGCCGTTCGCTGATCTCCTGAAGGCCCTTTCGCAGGTACGAGCCCAGGTGCGCCGCCTGATCGTCGAGCCGGTCGGCCTCCAGCACGTCCAAGACCGTGTTGCCGACCGCGGCCACCAGCGGGTCCGAGACGTGCGTGGTGAAGAAGAGAAAGCCGCGCTCGTGCGCGGTCTGCTCGATCTCCGGGCTGGTCACCACAGCAGCCAGCGGCAGGCCGGCACCGAGCGTCTTGGACAGGGTCAGGATGTCCGGCACGACGCCGTCACGCTGGAACGCGTACCACTCGCCGGTGCGGCACAGACCGGTCTGCGCCTCGTCGAGGATCAACAGCCCGCCCCGCTCGTGCACCTTGTCGCGCAGCGCCAGGAGATATCCCGGCGGCAGGTCGATCACTCCACCGGAGCTGAGGATCGGTTCGACGACGCACGCCGCCAGGCTGCCCACCGACTGGGCGTCGAACAGCTCGAACGCGAACTCCAGCTGACGCCGCCAGTCCAACTCGCCGGTGGGAGAGGTGAAGTCGGGTCGGTACGCGTTCGGCGTCGGGATGGCGAAGTTGCCGGGCGCCGCTGGCCCGTACCCCTTGCGTCCCGAGCTGTAGGTGGCGCTCGCCGCAGCCTGCGTCATCCCGTGCCAGGACCGGGCGAACGAGATGATTTCGTGCCGGCCGGTAACCAGCTTCGCCATGCGGATCGCCGCCTCGTTGGATTCCGCGCCGGTGGTGAGCAGCAGGACCTTCTCCAGCGGCGCGGGCAACGAGCCGGCGAGGCGGCGTGCCAGCTCGACCACGGGCCGGCTCAGCATGCCACTGAACAGGTGGTCGAGAGTGGCTGCCTGCCGCTGGATCGTGGCTACGACGGCCGGGTGGGAGTGGCCGAGGATCGCGCTCATCTGCCCCGACGTGAAGTCGAGGAGGCGGCGGCCGTCGGCGGTGAAGACGAAGCTGCCCTCGGCACGGTCGATGATCTCACGTACGAAACTGCCGGCGCCGATGTAGCGGACCAGGTGACGATCGGCGTCGGACCAGAACGAATCAGCCATGGACCGACGCTAGGCAGCCCGGACAGACCCGTCCATCGGCCGGTGCGGCTCACTGCGGCCGGAATGTTGCTCGCCGGCCGGACCAGTTCGGGCGCCTGGCCACGAGGTCGCGGAAGCTCTATACGGATCCACGGCGGGTCTTGCCCTTCGCCCATCAGCGAGGGCGAACCAGTCCGTTGTCGTACGCGAAGATCACCGCCTGGATCCGGTCGCGGGCCCCGATCTTGGACAGGACCCGTCCGACGTGCTTCTTCACTGTCGACTCGGTCAGCGTGAAGCGCTCGGCGATCTCGGTGTTGGTGGCGCCCTGGCCGATCGCTTCGAGCACCTCGCGCTCCCGCTCGCTCAGCGTGCTCAGGCGCGGATCCTCGGACGTGGGCGCCGGTTCCTGCAGGTAGGCGTCCATCAGCTTGCGGGTCAGGCTGGGAGCGACCACCGAGTCGCCGGCAGCCACGGCGCGGATGGCCGCGATGAGCTCGTCGGGCCGGGCGTCCTTGAGCAGGAAGCCGCTCGCCCCGGCCCGCAGCCCGGCATAGACGTATTCGTCCAGGTCGAAGGTGGTCAGGATCAGGATGCGGGTGCGCGAGCCGCCCGCCGTTATGCGGCGGGTCGCCTCGATGCCGTCCATGCCGGGCATGCGTACGTCCATGAGCACCACGTCGGGGCGGCTCTGGTCGACCATCCGCACCGCCTCGGCACCGCTCGAGGCCTCGCCGACCACTGTCATTCCGGAGGTGCCATCGAGCAGCATCTTGAAACCCATGCGCTGCAGCGGCTGGTCGTCGGCGATCAGCACTGTTGTCATGCGGGCTCCTTGAGGACGACGTCGACCACCCAGCCGTGTTCGGCCGGGCCGGCGGTCACCACCCCGCCGTACATGGCCCCGCGTTCACGCATGCCGAGCAGGCCGTGGCTCGGGGCGGCGGGGGCGCCACGGCCGTTGTCGCGTACGCGGACCCGTACCTCTCCGTCGGAGACACTGAGACGTACGTCAGCGGTCGCGCCCCGTCCGGCGTGTTTGAGGGTGTTGGTTAGCGCTTCCTGGACGATGCGGTAGACCGCGAGCTGCAGCCCCTTGCCGAGGGTGTGCAGCTCGCCCGAGGTGGAGTAGGTGACCGGCAGCCCGGCTGCCCGCACACTCGGTAGTAGCCGGTCGAGATCGTCGATGCCGGGCTGCGGTCTCAGCTGCGGATCGGTGTCCTCCCCGCGCAGCACGCCCAGCACCCGGCGCAGCTCCGCGAGCGCTTGGCGGCCGGTCTCGCCGATCAGCCGCAGTGGTTCGGCGGTCTGCTCCTGCCGCGATCTGGCGAGGGCGGCGCTGCCGTCCGCGAGGCCGACGATCACCGAGACGTGATGGCCGACGATGTCGTGCATCTCGCGGGCCACACGGGCCCGCTCCTCGGCGACGGCCAGGCGGGCCTGCTGATCCCGTTCGATCTCGAGGCGGGCGGCCCGGTCCTCCAGGGCGACGAGGTACGCCCGGCGGGTGCGCACCGCGACGCCGGACGCGATCGCCGCCACTGTCGCCCCGAGGGCCAACAACGACGTGAGGGTGCGGTTCTCCGTGACCGACCCGAGCAGGTAGATCTCCGCGAGCAGTTGGGCCACCGTGATCGCGGAGGCCCAGGCCAGCGACTGCCAGGCACCTCGGGAGGCGACCCCGAAGAGCATCACCAGCAGGATCACCCCGGCGCCGACGCCGGTGTCCAGACCGACCAGGAGGAGGTCGGTGACCGCGGTGGCCAGGAACGCCGGGAACGGGTACCGCCGCCGCCAGTAGAGCGGTGGCAGCAGCACCACTGTCGCGATGGTCGCCGACAGGGGTTTCTCGATGATGTTCGGGATGCTGAAGAGCACGATCGGGACGGCTACCAGGGTGTCGGTGACCCACCGGTGGCGCCGGTCGAACGCCCGCAGCCGTGCCTGTCGGTCCACGAGCCATCCCTGCGTGCTCATCGCCCGAGTCTCCCTTACGCGTCGGTCTTCTTGAGCCGATAGGCGGCAGCGGCGAGCGCCACGACCACGTACCCGGCGAAGACGGCGAGACCGGCCCACGGACCCAGCGTGCCGTCCGTGGGAGCCAGTGCCATCACGGCGCTGCCCGCGTTGCTGGGCAGGTACGGGGTGACGGCATCGGCGATCGAGTCTGGCAGCAGCGGGGCCAGACCGGGCACGATCAGCAGCAGACCCGCCAGGATCGTGATGGCACCGGCGCTGGAGCGGACGAGCATGCCGAGCGCGACGCCGAGCACCGCGACCAGGCCGAGATAGAGACCGGCGCCGAGCAGGGCCCGCGGCACACCGTCGTCACCGAGGCCCAAGGGGTCGACGTTGCCGTTGAGTACGGCCGACCCTGCCGCGAAAGCGGCGAAAGCGCCGGCGGTCATCGTGACGAAGGCGGCCGAGCCAGCGACGAGGCTCTTCGACCACAGCACCGGCAACCGGCGCGGCACCGCGGCGAGGGTCGCCCGGATCATGCCGGTGGTGTATTCGCCCGCGCCCAGCAGCGCACCGAGCACACCGACGGACAGGGCGGCCAGGCCGCTGCCGGACAGGACCAGGCCCACCGAGCTCATGTTGTCGCCGGAGAAGGACGCCGCGGCGATCATGCCGAAGGCGATCAGGAGGAAGACGGAGATGCCGGTCGTGATCCAGGTGGAGCGCAGGGAGGAGAACTTGGTCCATTCGGCGGCGGTGACGCCACCAGCGGTGATCTTCATCGGGCGGCCTCGTATTCGACAGCGTCGCGGGTCAGGTCCATGAACGCCTCCTCCAAGGAGGCGTTCTGCGGGGTGAGTTCGAACAGCGGGATGCCGCGGGCGGCCGCGGCCAGCCCGATCTTGCGGGCGGTGGTGCCGGCGACGAGCAGCTCCTCGGCACCTGTCGAGGTGACAGTGACGCCCGGGCCGGCAATCGTCGTGCGCAGCGCGTCCGGGGTGGGAGTGACGACCCGGACCCCCTCGGCGGTCACGAGATCGGCCACGGTGGTGTCGGCCAGCAGTCTGCCCCGGCCGATGATGACCAGGTGGTCCGCGATCCGCGAGACCTCGCTCATCAGATGCGAGGACAGCATCACGGTGCGGCCTTCAGCGGCCAGGCCGCTGAGCAGGTCACGTACCCAGAGGACACCCTCGGGGTCGAGGCCGTTGACCGGCTCGTCGAGCATCACCACGGCCGGGTCCCCGAGCAGCGCGGCGGCGATGCCGAGCCGCTGACCCATGCCGAGGGAGAATGCGCCGACCCGTTTGTGGGCGACGGCCGAGAGGCCGGCCAGCTCGAGCACCTCGTCGACGCGCGAGCGTGGAATGCCGTTCGTCCGAGCCATGGAGAGAAGGTGGCTGACCGCCGTACGCCCCGGGTGCACGGCCTTGGCCTCGAGCAGAACGCCGATCTCGCGCAGCGGTGCCTTCGACGACGTGTAGGGCTTGCCGTTGACCAGCACGTCACCCGAGGTCGGCGCATCGAGGCCGACGATCATCCGCATGGTCGTCGACTTGCCGGCGCCGTTGGGCCCGAGGAAGCCGGTGACCTGTCCCGGCTTCGCGGTGAACGACAGCTGGTCGACGACCGTCTTCGCGCCGTACCGCTTGGTTACTTCGCGTACTTGAATCATGCTCACCACGCTAGGTCCGGGCGCGGCGCCCAACGTGGTACCGCGGTCGGCTCTTCCGGCCGACCGTTGGTACCCAGGTTCTACGGGGGCGTCGCTACGTCAGGGTGTTTCACCGACGCGAACGCCGCCCCGCCGACGGTCGTGTCAGATCGCGGCGGCCACCGCGGGGGAGCCAGTGCGCGACGCGGGCGACGGTCTGAACCTCTACTGGCGCGTGCCGGTTCGGGCGGCCCGCTCCACTCTGGCGATCAACCGGCTGTTGTGGGCGGCGTGCTCGAAGCCCGAAGTGTGGTGGGTGCCGTTGGCGATATCGCGCGCCAGGCTGGCGTACACCTCGCCTACGTTGATGGCCGCGCCGGTCCAGATCTCCGCGGCGGTCGGGCCGGTGCCGGTGGCGACGGGGCGGTCCGGCGCGGCGAAGTCGACGCTCGACGACAGCGTGAGGTCGCCGACCTGAACGCCCGCCGGGTGGTCGCCGGTCAGCTTCAGCCAGCCGTCCGAGCCACGGACCTTCAGGCTGAACGCGGCGTCCGTCGGGGGTACGCCGGCCAGGATCTGCACCCCCGCGCTGGCACCCGACGAGGTCTTGACGATGGCGTCGAGGTGATCGGGCACCTCCCGGGCGGTGACCGTTCCGGTGTCGACCAGCTTCACCTTCGGCCAGAGGAGTTCCGTGCGCGCGTCGATCTCGGTGATCTGGCCGAGGACGGCCTCGACCACGTCGAGAACGTGGCCTGCGGTGATGGTCAGGAAGCTGGCGCCTGCCGCCGCCTTGTCGAAGTACTCGTACGCGCTCGTCGACTCGGGGCCGTATCCGAACGTCGTCGCGGTAACCCGCGCCGAGAGGATCCGCCCGAGTCGCCCCGCCTCGATGATCTCTGCCGCTCGGCGGACCGAGGGGTTCAGCCGGCCCTGGAGGCCGATCGCGGTGTGTAGTCCCCGGGCGGCTTCGGCCATCTCCTCGGTCTGCGCGATGGTCGCGCCGAGCGGCGACTCGGAGTACACGGCCTTGTTCGCCGCGAGGGCGGGGAGCACGAGGTCGCGGTGGGCCGGGACCTTGACCGCCACGGTGACGAGGTCGATCGAGGGATCGTGGATGAGCTCGAGCGGATCGGCGAACCAACGCGCGGCGCCGAAGGCCTCCGCGGCCGCGCGAGCGCTCTCCTCGCGACGGGTCGCTACGGCGGCCAGGACGAATTGCGGCTGTGCTGCCAGCGCGGGGATGTGTGCGGCCCCGGCCCAGCTCGCCTTCGTGTCCGCGCCGATGATGCCGACCCGAATTGCCTTACCCTGCATGATGAGTGACTCCGTTCCTTGACGTGCGACCGGAATCCGGCCGGCCGCGTGATGTTCTGCTCTTCTCAGCCGTCGATCGCGGCCATGTCGGGTTTGGAGTGGCGCTCGCCGGACGCCGGCGTCAGGTTGTTCAGCCGGGTGATCTGGCCGGCGGTGAGTCGGATGCTGTCGGCGGCGACGTTTTCTTCCAGGCGGTTGACACGCTTGGTGCCCGGAATAGGTGCGATTCCCTCGCCTTGAGCGAGCAGCCAGGCCAGGGCGATCTGTGCCGGCGTGGCCCCTACCTCGTCGGCGATGTCGCGGACCTCGTCGAGGATCCGCAGGTTGCGCGTGAGGTTGTCACCGGTGAACCGGGGGTTGGTGCGCCGCCAGTCGGTGGGGTCGAGGTCGGCGAGTGAGCGGATGTCGCCGGTGAGGAAGCCGTGCCCGAGCGGCGAGTAGGGAACCAGGCCGATCCCGAGTTCCCGCAGAGTGGGCAGCACCTCGGCCTCGGGGTCGCGGGTCCACAGCGAGTATTCCGTCTGGACGGCAGCTACCGGATGGACCGCGTGGGCCCGTCGGATCGTCGTCACGGACGCCTCCGAGAGGCCGATGTGGCGTACCTTGCCCGCGGTGACGAGGTCGCGCAACGCTCCCACCGTCTCCTCGATGGGGGTCCGGCGGTCGACCCGGTGTTGGTAGTAGAGGTCGAGGTGGTCGGTGCCGAGCCGCCGCAGCGATCCGTCCACGGCGGCGCGGATGGTGGCCGGGGTGCTGTCCGGACCTGGTCTGCCGGTGTGCGAGACGAGGCCGAACTTGGTGGCCAGGACCACCTCGTCCCGGCGACCCCTGATCGCGCGACCCACCAGTTCCTCGTTGACGTACGGCCCGTACACCTCGGCGGTGTCCAGGTGGGTGACGCCGAGATCCAGGGCGCGGTGGATGGTACGGATCGAGCCGGGTTCGTCGCGGCCGGCACCGGTGTAGAACGCCGACATTCCCATGGCGCCGAGGCCGATACGTGAGACCTCGAGGCCTCCCAGCGATGTGGTGTGCATGAGCCATCCCTCCGTGTAGCGGGGGCCCGGTTCGCGCGTCCAGGGAGACACACCCGACCGAACTTGACGCTTCAAGTTCTACACCCTGCAACTTGAAGCGTCAACAAACCGCTTGTATCGTCATCCTCATGACCGAGACAGGGGAGGGAAGGGCCAGCGGGCCTGCTGCCGGATCCCGCTGGCTGAGCGACGACGAGCGGGCGGCGTGGCTGGCCAACTCCGCGATCATGATCAGCCTGCCGGCTGCCCTGGACGCACGAATGCAACGCGAGTCCCAGCTGACCTTCTTCGAGTACATGGTGCTCTCGGTGCTCTCCGAGGAACCCGAGCGCACGATGCAGATGAGCCGCCTCGCTGCCCGTACGGCGGCGTCGCTGTCCCGCCTGTCACACGTCGTCGAGCGGCTGGAGAAACGCGGACTGCTCGCGCGGGCCCGAGTCCCCGGTGCCGGCCGGCGCACCAACGCCGTGCTGACCGAGGCCGGCTACCAGGCGGTCGTGGGCGCGGCGCCGGGCCACGTCGCGGCGGTCCGGGAATATCTGATCGACGAACTCGAACCCCACGAGTTGGCGACGTTGACGCGCATCGGCACCGCGGTCGCGGCCGCCATCGACCGCCCCACGGCACCGCCAGAGGCACCCGCGCCGCGGCCGTAGGGATCTGGGCTCACCGCATCGGGTGGCGCTTGGCGAATTTCCACACGATCTCGCTGGCGTCGGGGCCGGCGTGATCCGTGTAGCGGCCGTCGCCGTCGGGGCCCGGCCACGCGTGCGCCATGTCCTGGACGCGGTACGCCTCGACGATCGAGGAGCCGTCCGGCGCCGTGACCGTCGAATGCGTGTACGCGTGCCGACCCCCGCCCGCCGGCACGGACACGGTCTCCTCGGTCGGGTGGAGGCTGCCGTTGGGTAGCCCGTCGTCGACGAGGTCGCCCACCGCGGTCCACTGTTCGACGAGGCGGGTGGCGACCAGGGGCGGCACCACGTCGTCCCGTTCGCCCTGAATGACCAGCATCGGCACCCGACGGGCGCGATCGCCCATCTGGGCCCAGGCCTGGCGTGCCGTGTCCAGCGGTGGCGTCGAGCCCGGGTCGTCCGGGTCGACCTGGTTGAGTCCGTACTCGCCGCCGGCGACCGAGGTCACCGTGGCGAAGACGTCGGGGTAGGTCGCGGCGAGGATGACTGCGGTTCCCGCGCCCGACGAGGCACCGGCCACGTGTACCCGCGCGGGATCCGCGTCGTACTCCTCGACCACCTGGCGGGCGACAGCGGCCAGCAGCGCGGGTTCGCCGGTGTGCCGGTGCTGCTCGCGGGGGTCGCCGGAGTTCCAGCAGGCGATCACGTTTCGGGAGATCAGTTGCGTGGGGTAGACGACGATGAAGCCCTCCCGGTCGGCCAGGCGGTTGAACTGCGTCGTGGACTTCATGGAGTTCCACCCGTAGCCCGTCATCGCGCAGCCGTGGATCGCCATGACGACCGGCAGCCGGGCCGTCCCGTCGTGCTGAGGTGGAACGTGGACCTGGTAGCGCTGCGACCCGACGTCGCCCTCGTAGACGTGGTTGCGGTCGCCCTCGCCCATCTGCCACGGCAGACCGAGTTGAAGGGCGGTGACGCCGAGGCTGGCGGTGGCCACGACGCCGGCGAGGACGACGGCGACGATCCGGAGCCAGCGCCGTAGCCGAGGGCGGGCGGGCTCGGTGCGGACGTCCGATGGGGGTGGCGACGAGGTCACGCGGGTTCTCCTTCCAGTACGGGGAAGGAAAGGTCCCTGGCGGCGTGGAAGTCGCCGGAGGTGAGGTTCAGCCGCTCGACTTCGACGACGGGTGTGGTGGACATGCACCCATGACAGCGCGGGCGCCGCCTTCCCGTCAGTGGCACGGTGTCATCACCGCATGTGACGTGGTGTCACTGATCGTGCCCGCCGATGCCACATCAGCATGAAGAACGCCAGTTCTGTCTTCGACCGCATGCCGGATCCCTGCCACTGTCGAGTCCTGCCCGACCGGTGCCGCCCGCACCGGACCGACGGCACCGACAAGGAGCGACGATGACTTCTGCGACACACCGTCTGGTCGCCGCGATGGCGGCGGTGTCCCTGGCCGCGTGCGGCCCCACCGATGCCGCTGAACAGCGGACGCGGGACCGCGCCGTAACGGTCACCGCGTCCACCGCCATCGACCGGGAACATGAGTTCCGGCGACTGGAGGAGGACTTCGACGCGCGGCTCGGGGTCTACGCGATCGACACCGGCACCGGGCGCACGGTGCGGTACCGGGCCGACGAGCGGTTCGCGTACGCCTCGACGTTCAAGGCGTTGGCCGCCGCCGAGGTTCTCGACGGGACCACCGACGCCGAGCTGGACCGGGTGGTGCGGTACTCGGCGGACGACATGGTGACCTACTCACCGATCACGGAGCAGCACGTGGCCACGGGCATGACGCTGCGCGCGATCGCCGACGCGGCCGTGCGGTACAGCGACAACACCGCAGGCAACCTGCTGTTGCGCCAGCTCGGCGGACCGCAGAAGTTCGAGAAGGAACTGCGCGAGGTGGGGGACAAGGTCACCGATCCGGCGCGCTACGAGACCGAACTCAACGAGGCGAAGCCGGGCGACCGCCGGGACACCAGCACCGCGGCGGCCCTGGCCGAGGATCTGCGGGCGTACGCCGTGGGGGACGCCCTCGAACCGGCGGACCGCGCCGTGCTCAACGGCTGGTTGAAGGGCAACACCACCGGCGGCAAGCTGATCCGCGCCGGCGTGCCCGATGGTTGGGTCGTGGGGGACAAGACCGGTGCCGGCGGCTACGGCACCCGCAACGACATCGCGGTGATCTGGCCTCCGGACCGCGCGCCGATCGTCCTCGCAGTGCTGTCCACCCGCGACCAGAAGGACGCCGACTACGACGACGCCCTGATCGCCCAGGCTGCGGAGGTCACCATCAGCGCGCTGTGACGGTGGTCGGACGCGCACGTCGGAATGTCACGGTGAGCTGGTGACACGGTGTCACTGCACGGCCTGCCCGGTGCGCGCTGCAATGGGACGTCCAGCATCTTCGAAAGGACCCCCGATGAGCGCCCCACGATCCGACGGACCCTGGCAAGGGACGAAACGCCCGGGACCTCCTGCCGCGAGCGGCTCGCGTCTCCTGGCCTCGGCGCGGTCCGGGCCGGCGGTCGACAGCTCCCGGCCGTTCGGCGCCCACCTGCGGATGAGCTGGTGGAAGCCGCTCGTGGTCATCCTGGTGCCGCCGCTGGTGATGCTGCTTCTGCAGGTGGTGCTCTACCAGGTCGTGGGCGTCGTCGAGGGCAGTGACGACCCGATGTCGGCGGACTTCACGCCGTTGAAGTTGTTGGCCGTCAACATCAGCATCGGCGCGGCGGGCGTCCTGGCGATCCTGCTCCTGGTGTGGATCGCCAGGGTCCCGTGGCGGAGCCTGATCAGCTTTCCCCGAGCCTTCGACGCCCGCCGCCTGGCGTACTACCTGGGCGCGGCGGTGTTGTTGGTGGGTGTCGGGATCGGTGTCGTGGCGCTTGTCGCGCCGGACTCCCCGGGGTGGACGGCGTTCGGGATCACCGGCACGACGGTCGGCGTGCTGGCGGTCACCGTGTTGAGTACGCCGCTGCAGTCGGCCGGTGAGGAGTTGATGTTCCGCAGCGCCGTGCTGCCCGCCGCCGCGTCCTGGGTGCGCGCGGTGCGTCCGGCCCTGGTCGTCGGGCTCGTCGTCTCCGGCCTGGGCTTCGCCGTGGTCCACGGGTCGACCGACCCGTGGCTGTTCGGCTACTACACGTTCATCGGTGTCAGCACCGGCGTGATGGCCGTCATCAGTCGCGGCATCGAGGCGCCGGTGGCCTTCCACGTCGCCAACAACGTCCTGTTCGGAATCGTCAACACGGTGATGGCGGACGGCGAGCCCTACGCGATCGACCGGTCCACCGACTCCGGTGACGCGTCCCTGCTGATCCTCGGTGCCGTCAACGTCGCCATGGTGCTGCTGGTCTGGCTGCGCGAGCGGCGAGCGCGGACCAACAGCGTGGACTAGCCCCACCAGGGCGGCGTGCCCGTCCGCAGGTGATCGTGCAGGCTCCGGGCGACCTGGGCCATCGTCGCCTCGCTGCCGGGCTGTGCGACGGCGGGCACCCGGGAGGCGGTGAGCGCGGCGACCGCGTACGACTGCCCGTCGGCATGATCCACCACCCCCACCTCGTGGCGCAGGTGCAGCAGGGTGCCGGTCTTCGACGACCAGCGGGACGCATCAGAGGTGAAATCGGGGGCGAGCCGCTGCCGGTGCAGGTTGTCGGCCAGCAGTGCGCGTACGCGGGCGGCGGTGCTCTCGTGGATCGTCGAGGGGCGCCAGAGGGCGTGCAGCAGGTCGACGAAGGCACGCGCCGACCCCGCGTTGGCGCGGGTGACGTCCAGGTGGGCGACCGGATGGCCCTGCCCGGGGGTCGCCGCGCCGATGGCGAGGGAATGCGCCAGGTGTACGTCGTCGGGGCCGAATCGTTCCGCCGGCGTCTCGGCGAGATCGCCGACCCGCTGCCGCACCGTGATGCCCTCGATCCGCAGCCGCCGCAGCTCGGCGGCGACCCCGGCCGGCGGGACGAGGTCGAACAGGGCGTCGGCGGCGACCCCGTCGCTGACGGAGGTGCTGAGGTAGAGCAGGTCGTCCACGGAGATCCGCGCGGGATGGCGGAAGCGGCTGAGCCCGGTCGGACCGGGGGTGGTGATGCGACCGGGCGTGACGTCGACCGGCGTCGCGGGATCGAGTTCCCCGCGCACGACCCGCTCCAGGACGGCGACGGCCAGCGGCACCTTGACCAGCGACGCCGACGGGTACGGGACGTCGGCGTCGAAGCCTATCTCCCGGCCGGTGTCGAGGTCGCGGACGAGGAAGGCACCGTGCAGTCCCGCGTCGTCAAGCAGGTCACGCGCGTTGCGTACGACGGCGGTGGCGCTCATCCCGCATCTCCCGTCGGGCGTGCACCGGGTTCGCCGTCCCCGGTCGCGCCCAGGCATCGCGCGACGTCCGCGTGCAGGACGGTGCGTAGGTGGGCGAGGTCCTCGCGTACACCGGCGGCGACGTCGTAGCCCCGCAGCAGCTGTGGGCCGGCGAGGGGGCACCAGTGCAGGCTGAAGTCCTCGGCCTGCTGGCGCGAGCAGAGCAGCAGATCGGGAGAGCCGAGGGCCGCCGCGGCGGCGTCGACCAGGGATGGCGCGATCGACACCTGGGCCGGTGCCAGGCCGGCCGACTGGGCGGCGCGGGCCAGCGGGTCGCGCAGGTGCGGGACGTCGTCCTCGGGCTGGATCAGGATCCGCCGGCGTGCCTGCGCACGGCCCCGGCCGCTGCGCAGCGTATCCAGGAACACCGTTGGCGCCGGGAAGGGAGTCCGGGCGGCCAGCCCGAGTGGTACCCGCCAGACCGCCACCGCCTCTGGCACCGCCACGACCCCGGCACCGACCTCAAGCGTCTGGCAGAGCCGTTCGCGCTCCTGCGGGCCGGCCGGCCGTACCTCCAGATGGACCCGCTGCCGTCGCGCCGCGACGACCAGAGCGGCCAGGCGGTGCGGCGGGCAGATCTCGGGTACGGCGATCCGCAACGGCCGTAACCGGGCCCGCTCGGCGTCGTCGGCCATGGCGTCGGCAAGGTCGACCAGGCGTCGCGCCGTCGGCAGCATGTCCTGCCCGAACGGGGTCAACCGGACCGCGCGGGACGTGCGGTCGAACAGCTTCGCCCCGAAGTGCTCCTCCAGGGCGGCGATGCGGCGGCTGGCGACCGACTGGGGGATTCGCGCCGCGGCGGCGCCGGAGGTGAAGCTGCCGTGGCCGCTGACGGCGACGTAGGCCCGACACGCGGCGACGATGTCCATCCCGCCAACCTATATCCGGAACGCATGGGTGAGGCCATAGGGATCAAGAGCGGCATCGGTGGCTGGGTGCCATCACCATCTGCCTTCGTATCCTCGCTTCTGCTGGCCCTGGGATCAGGCTTCTTCAGCATCGTGGCCCTCGTCATGACCCTCTTCGGACCGGCCCGCCAGGACGACGCCCCCGCGTAGCACTCGCCGTGCGCTCGGGCGGGCTTCGCCCTGCGGGGGAGCGTGCGCCTGGTCACCGCTCCGCTGGCCAGACGCGGGAGCGAGCGGGCGCACGCTCGCTGCGGCAGGACTCATGGCGCGCGTCTCCGGATCGGGCGTTCGTTACACCGTTGTACGAGGTCACGCACGTCCGCCTGCCGCCTGGTCGACGGCGTGCCGACCGATCAGCGGCGGCGCAGCGCCGGCTCCAGCAGAGCGGGTGGGGTGTCGTTCTTCTCGTGGGCGGCGAGGTCGACGCCGGGAGCCACGATCGCGTCGATCGCGTCCAGCACGTCGGCCGACAGCACCGTGTCGGCGGCGGCGAGCTGCGAGCTGAGGTGGTCCATCGTACGGGGGCCGATGATCGCGCTGGTCACGCCCGGGTGCGCGGTGACGAAGCCGAGCGCGAGCTGGATCATGCTGAGGCCAGCCTCGTCGGCAACCGTGGCGAGCTGCTCGACGGCGTCGAGCTTGGCACGGTTGGCGGGGATGCTGACGTCGAAGCGTTGCTGCATGAAGCCCGAGCGGTTCGTGCTGATCTGCTGGTTGGCGCGGATCGCCCCGGACAGCCAGCCCGATGCCAGCGGGCTCCAGGCCAGCACGCCCATGCCGTACTCCTGCGTCGCCGGCAGCACGTGGGTCTCGATCCCACGCTGCAGGATCGAGTAGTTCGGCTGCTCGGTCACGTAACGGCTCAGACGCCCCTCGCGGGCAGCCCACTGCGCCTGCACGATGCGGTAGGCCGGGAAGGTCGAGGAGCCGAAGTAGCGGATCTTGCCGGCGCGCTGCAGGTCGGTCAGCGCCGACAGCGTCTCGTCGTCGCTGGTCGTCGGATCCCACCGGTGCATCTGGTAGAGGTCGACGTGGTCGACGCCGAGGCGGCGCAGGCTGTTCTCCAGCGCGGTGACCAGCCAGCGGCGTGAGCCGCCCCGCTGGTTGCGCTCGTCGCCCATCGGCAGGGTCGCCTTGGTGGCCAGGACGACGTCGTCGCGGCGGCCGGCGATGGCCTTACCGACCATCTCCTCGGACTGGCCACCGCTGTAGGCGTCGGCGGTGTCGATGAGGTTGATCCCCGCGTCGAGCGCGCCGTCGATGATGGCGGTGGCTTCCTCCTGGGTGGTGTTGCCGATCCTGCCGAAGTTCATCGCGCCGAGCACGAGGGTGCTGACCTGCACACCAGTGCGACCCAAGGTGCGGTACTGCATGACTGTTTCTCCTTCAGACGTCCGGCGGTCCTCGATGTGGTGGCAGCCCGTCCGGTTCAGTGTGTCACCCAACCGGAGCGCTGTTCCGGTAAACAACATACGGAACGACGTTCCGGATGCCAAGCGAAGTGACGGAGGTAACGCGACGTGGCTGAGATCGACAGGCCGGGCGGTGCCGCCCGTTGTGCGGCATGACAAAGACGCAAGTCGATCAGGCGTAGGTTTGCGATTCTTCACGAAGACGCCGGCACGGCTTCCGCTGAATAGTTTCCTCACCGTGTTTCCGATTCCCCGCCACCTCGGGGAACGATCTGTAGGAGGGGAAGATGCTCAGACGTCGCATGCTCGGCATCGGGCTCGCCGCACTGCTGGCGGCCTCCGGGGCCACCGTTGCTGCTCCGGCCAGTGCGGCAGGGCCTGCCATGGCTACCGGGACGATCCCCCAGCCGGTGCTCGCAGCGGCACAGGCTCTGGCCGGGGGGCAGGCCGCAGCGACGACGCCGACGTTCAGCCCGACGTCGACCGCTCGTGGGCCGGTCACGGCAGCCGCCGCGGATGTGATCACCTGCAACGCGCGGGCCCAGTATCCACACGGGTCGACCGGCGGTAACGGCATCCCGGGCAGCCTCGACGGCAAGGCGGATTCGTGGTGTGACGCGCCGATCCCGTACATCGGTGCTCAAGCCGAGTTGTACCAGTACGTCCCCGGCAGCGGCTTCTTCCTGGTGTCGGTGGGAAGCCTGAACTCCGGCCCGGGGACCAAGAAGTACACCGGCGTCGCCTTCACGATCTGCCAGGGTGTGCCGAACTACTACGTCACCAAGGGCATCCACACGTACACGGCTCCCGGCGGCTACTACCCGCCGTCAGTGACCCTGACGACACAGTCACCCATCGTGCAGGTTGCCTGCTGACGCGGAGGCGCGGACGAGCCGGCCGACCGCCGCGCCGCCAGCGGCGATCGGTCGGCCTCGTCATGCCTCCCGCAGCCGGTCGGCGAAGGCCCAGGCGACTGCGGCGGTCGGGATCCGCACACCGCGGGTCGAGGCGGGACGCAGCCCGATCAGCTCGTGTACGCGCCGTAGGCGATAGTCGAGCGTGCGGGTGTGGACGCCCAGCGCCCCGTGCCGTCGCCGGTCGGGACATGTCGTGCAGGTAGTACGCGTCGAGGGTGCGGATCAGGTCCGGGCCGGCTTCGAGTCGGGTGAAGAGCTCCCGCAGTCAACTGTCCATGTGTATCTGCGTCTTCAGCTGAGGCGGATCAGGCGCACAGGGGGTCGCACGCCGTCCGTTGGGCCGCGCCGCCAGCCGTTGAATCGCACACCCGGTTCGTCGCCGGCCGGCTCGAGTGCGGCATGGTCGCCCGGCGTGGTGCATGACGTTCGCCGTAGCTGTCCGACGCGCCCGTCACTTACGTACGCGGCTCCGGACCCCTGACCGGGGTCCGGGGCCGCTACCTGACGTGTCGGTGTCTGCCCGCCAGCGTCGTGCTGGTGCTCGTGCTGGCCGCGCGGGCTCGGGTGAGGTGGACGGACGCTCGGTCGGCCGGGCTACGGCTTCAGCACGATCTTGCCCCGCGCGTGGCGGGACTCGCTCAACTCGTGGGCGGCGCTGGCCTCTTCCAAGGAGAAGACGGCAGCGACCGGCACTGTGAACCGACCGCGCTCGGCGAGTCTGCCGGCGGCGGCGATTCCTTCGAGAGCCGGCGTGTCCGCACCGGGGCCAGAGCCGCGCGACAGGTGCACGCCGTGGGCCGCGGCGTTGATGTCGGCGATGCTCACCACCCTGTCCGGGCTCGCGACCAGGCCGACCAGGTCCGGTATGGAACCAGAGCCGGCACAGTCGAAGACGACATCCACCCCGCTGGGCACCAGAGGGCGGACCCGCTCGGCCAGTCCGGGGCCGTACGTGGTCGGGATCGCCCCGAGCGAGACGACGAACTCGTGGTTGCGCTCGCTGGCCGTGCCGATGACGGCCGCACCGCGAGCGACCGCGAGCTGGATCGCTGTCGTACCGACCCCGCCGGCCGCGCCCTCGATCAACAGCGTGGTGCCGTCCTTGACGCCCAGCCGGTCGAGGACTCGGGTGGCCGTCTCGATGTTGCCCGCCGCGCCCCCGGCCTGCTCCCAGGTCAGGGCGGCCGGCTTCGGCGCCCATGCGGCCAGGACGGCGTATTCGGCGTTCGCCCCGCCCATCTGGGCGTAGTCGGTTACCCCGAAGACCTCATCGCCCACCCGAGCGGTGGTCACCCCGTCACCGACCTCATCCACCAGGCCGGCGGCGTCGACACCGGGCACGTGCGGCAGGCGGAGCGGAATCCACTCCTGGAATTGGCCGGCGCGGACGTATGTGTCGGCCGGATTGACACCCGAGGCCCGAACCGCCACCCGTATCTGGCCGGGTCCGGCGTGCGGTTCCGGTGCCTCCGAGACCTCAAGGACGCTCGCGGGACCGTACTTCGTGAATTGCAAAGCCCTCATGCAGACGGACGCTAACGCGCTCCGCTGTCGGTCTGGCTAAAGTGAGAGCCGTGACCGATCGTTTGCCTCACACTCTTCGCGCCGACGCCCTGGACAACCGTGAGCGCATCATCGAGGCTGCCCGCGAGGTCTTCGCCGTCGACGGTCTGGATGTGCCCATGCGGGAGGTTGCTCGGCGTGCCGGGGTTGCACCTGCCACCTTGTACCGACGATTCCCGACTAAGGAGATGCTGGTCACCGAGGCATTCGCGGAACAGATGCAGGCGTGTCACGCCGTTGTCGACGAGGGCCTCGCCGATCCGGATCCGTGGCACGGTTTCTGTCTCGTGATCGAAAAAATGTGTGAACTGCACGCCCGTGATCGAGGCTTCACTGCAGCTCTCATTTCGACCTTTCCCCACGCGGTCGATTTCGAGGCGCGCCGCGAATACGCGCTCAAAGCGATCGACGAATTGTCCCGCCGCGCCAAGGAAGCGGGCCGCCTGCGCCCCGACTTCGTCCTGGACGACGTCCTCCTCGTGCTCATGGCCAACAGCGGTATCCACGCGACCTCGCCGACCACCCAGGTCACCGCCTCCCGGCGCTTCGCCGCGCTCGCCATCTCGGCATTCCAGGCCTCGCCGGATGCCTCGCCGCTGCCGCCCGTGGTGCGGATGGCACCCCCGGCATCGGCAGCGAGGCGCAGCCAGGCGGGCAGCTAGTCCTCGAAGCTGAATTCGAACGTGCCCGCTTCGATGCTGTCGATGAGCTGGCTGACATCGTCGGCCTGCCGAGTCGCGGTCTCCCAGCCACTGCTGGTGATGTCGGCCAGTAGTACTGGTGCGGGGTCGCTGCGCAGGTCGAGTACGAGCTGCTCACGTGAACCGTCGCCGCCGATGATCGCGATGCCGGGGTGCTCATCGGTGGCCTGGTCCCATGCGTCGTGGACGTCGAGCATCTCGCGTGGGGAGTTGAGCCATACGTAGGCTCCGCTGGGCATCCAGCCCCGCCGGAACCACGACTCACCGTGGAGGTAGGTGCGCCAAGCGGCCGGCAGAGGCCGGCCCAGGGCCTCCTCGGCGTCGGTGAACTCCTGGTCGTCCACCGGGCCGCGGTACTCGGCTTCCTCGATGATGGCACCGACGATGTGGGCGTTGAAGTCGGCCAGCTCCTCGGCGGGGATCCAGTACTCCAGCACGTCGCGGCCACCGGCCTGGTGAACCTCATGACGGTCCATATACGACCGTTCGACGTCGAACCGGGTCACGTAGCCGACCCCCTCGGCGGGGACGTTCCACTCGCGGGCGATCTTCGTGGCGTACCAGCGGTTCAGGACGGGGTAGAAGATCGGCTGGTCGGCCAGGCGCGGAGGCCAAGCCCGCCACCCCGACTCCGCGACAAGGTCACGTTCGGCCCGCCCGGTGGGCCGCCACAGGGTGATCGTGTCGGAGTTGTGGATTGTCTGCTCCTCGCCAATCGGGGTTACGGGGTGGTCGTGGTGAGCTGTCCGAGCGTGACAGCCGTCCGGCGGGCTATCGTGCCGGTCACTTGGCGCCGAACCATCGACATAACCGACGTCCGGGGAGTTCGACGCCACGCGGACGTGATACCCCCAGTGTCGGAGGACCTGCGCGAGTCTCGCTGCACCTGCCGGGTTGGCGGAATGAACGTTGATGACGCCGATGTCAAAGGGGCGCTCGTCGAAGGCAGCTCGTTCCAGGACCTCCACGACCGGCCAGATCGTGTCGTCCCCGCCCAGGTCATGGTCCAGCCACAGCTCGTCCAGGCGGCCGCCCCGGTGTCGATCGAGGAGGTCAACGCCGGCGGCACTGGTACGGGCCACCTCGGCGCTACGGCCATCAACGAACGAACGAAGGTCGTCAACCATGACGATCACTCGGCGGGCATCCACGCGATGATGATGCCTGGCCCTGCCAGGATCGGACATCCGGATTCGGCCGACGACCGTGCCCGTCGGCACCGAGTGTCCGTGGGTCCTTCGCGATGACCAGGGGCGGCGCGGGTGGGATGCCCGATGAGTACGCCCCGGTCGCGCCCTCGTTGAACCCTTGCATAGGCTGCGTCGCCATGGACGAGCCGAGCGGGTCAGGTGTTGTTCGCCATCAGTCGCTGCACGACGGGTTCGTACCGGCGCAGGGGCCGCAGCAGGCCTTCGCCGACGCTATCGACCGACACATCGAGGAACACTTCGGCCCCGTCGAGTTCGTTTACCACGAGATCGCCTCGCACCTGGTCGGTGTGCATGTCTATGTCGTGGCTCCGACCGAGGAACGCCCGTACCGGACGCTGATCACGTCTGGGATGAGTGAGCTGCCGATGGCAGTCCCCGAAGGTCACGACATCAGCCCGTACGCGGAACTGATGCTGAGCCTGCCGGCTGACTGGCCGTTGACCGAGCTAGCCGGGCTCGGCGACGAAGCCGGGTGGCCGCTGCGGGCCCTCAAGCAGGTAGCTCGGCTACCGCACGAGTACGGAACCTGGATCGGCGAGTGGCATTCCGTGCCGAACGGCGACCCCGCCCAGCCCTACGCCGCGGACACCCCGTTCGCCGGAGTCGTCGTCACGCCGATGCTGCGGGTGCCGCCGGAGGCGCGGACGATCGACGTCGGCGGTGATGCCCGAATCGCGTTGCTCGCGCTCATCCCTCTGCATCCGGAGGAGATAGCGGTCAAGGTCGAACGTGGTACCAACGCGCTCATCGAGATCCTCGACCGTGGCGGCATCACCGAATTGTTGGACCCGCGTCGGCCCTCGTACGCCTGACCGCTCGATCTACGCGGGCGTCGGAGGCACGTCGACGTAGGTGTCCCGCAGCCTTCAGTGCACGCCCCGTACGATCGCCGGCATGTTGGGGGTGCACTTCGCCATCACACCCGAGCAGCAGGAGCGTCTGCTGCTGGCGGCAGACGACGACACGGTGGGCGAGTTCCTCGAGGAGATCGAGGAGTCTCGGGGCGATGACGCTTTGGCGGTAGACACCGACAAAGCCTGGGACGCGATCCACCGCTGCCTGACCGATGGCACGCTCGATCCGGACGGTGGCCGGTATCCGTGGTCCCACGCGGTGCTCGGTGGCCGTCATCTCCACGATGACTGTTACGTCGTGTATGTCAGCGCCGATGAGGTGCGAGATGTGGCCGAGGCCCTGCGATCTGTCGAGCGGACCTGGCTACGCCGCCGCTTCGACGCGATCGATGGCCGCGACTACGACGGTGCCCAGGACGACGACGATTTCGAGTACACCTGGAACAACTTCGTCGATGTTCGGACGTTCTACGACCGGGCCGCCATGGCGGCTCGCTCAGTAATCTTCACCGCCACCTGACCCAGCGGATCGCCGGCTGCTGGCTGCCGGGTCAGCGAGCGGTGGGCTTGGTCAAGCGGTCCAGTTCTTCGGCGACGAGTCGGCGTAGGGTCTGATCAGGGTCGTGGGTATACGGTCACCCTGCCGTACCGCCACCCGGTGCCCGCAGGGCGCGTCGTGCCGGTCCTGGGGCCCTGCCGATCGTCGGGGCAACGCCAGATCCAGCCGGGGTGCCATAGTGCCGCGATGAAGGACGACCTGCACAGTTACTTGAAGGGCGGCCGCGACGCGCTGCTGTGGAAGCTCGACGGGCTCGGCGAGTACGACATTCGCCGCCCGTTGACCCGGACCGCGACCAACCTGCTCGGCCTGGTGAAACACGCCGCGGTCGGGGAGATCCTCTACTTCGGCGTGGTGTTCGGCCGGCCGTTCGACCAGGAACTGTCGTATGTCGGGGACGACGCGGAACCTAACGCCGACATGTGGGCGACCGCGGACGAGACCCGTGAAGAAATCGTCGATCTGTACCAGCGCGCGATCGCCCACGCCGACGCCACCATCGAGGCACTCGCGCTGAACGATGTCGGCCGGGTGCCCTGGTGGGGCGATGAAGCGGTCACGTTGCATCAGGTGCTGGTCCACGTTGTGGTGGACACCCAACGGCACGCCGGCCACGCCGACATCGTGCGCGAACTCGTCGACGGCACCGCCGGGCTGCTGCCCAGCAACGACAACCTGCCTCCCGGCGACGAGTCATGGTGGCTGGACCACCGCCGACGAGTGGAACAGGCTGCTCTCGATGCCGGCAAACGCGGCGATTAGGCCTTTGTGGGTCATGCGAGCCGCATGCTGGCGGCGAGGGGGAGCCTAGGTCTGGCGATGCGCGTTCCGCTACCGGAGCAGCGCCGCCGCTGCGGCCAGGGTGGCCAGTGACAGCGTTGTGGTCACCACCACCGCCCGGTTGGCGACTGTCTCGCCGACGCCGTACTCCTGGCTGTAGATGAACGTGTTCTGCGCTGTCGGCAGGCCCGCGCACACCACCACGGCGAGCAACTGCGGCGCGGACAGCTGCAAGGCCAGGCCAGCCGCGTACGCGATGACCGGCTGTGCGACGAGCTTCAGCGCGGTGATCACGGCCAGTTCGGCAGGCTCGGCCCGCGACGGCCCCGTGCGGTGCAGTGACGCGCCGAGCGCGACCAGGGCGGCCGGAACGGCGGCGCCCGACAGCAGGGTGAGTGGCGCGCTGGCGGTCGACGGCAGACGAAGGCCGGTAGCCGAGCAGGCGACACCGAGCAGCGACGCCAGGATCACCGGGTTACGTACGGGCAGGGAGGCGATACGGCGGACCCGTACCCGCCCGGCCGGGTCGCTGTGCCGGTCCAGGGCGATCAGGATCACGGGCGTTACCACGAGCACCTGCAGCAGCACCACCTCCGCCAGGAACGACACGTTGCCGATCACCTGCGTGGCGATCGGGATGCCGAGGTTCGCCGAGTTGACGTAGCCGGCGGCCATGCCCCAGATCGGCCGTTCGCCGGACGTGTGACCGAACAGCCAGCTCGCGGCGACCCACCCGACCCCGACGACCGCTGCCGTGCTCACCGCGAAGGCGAGCAGTGGGCGGCCGGCGAACCCGGACAGCGGCATTCGGGACAGAGCCAGGAACAGGGCCGACGGCATCGCGAGATGGAACACGAACCGGCCGAGCACCGCTGCCGCCGCCTCGCCCAGCAGGCCCCAACGACAGGCCGCGTAGCCGACCGCGGTGAGCATCCAGATCGGTACGAACGCCGACGCCATGCTCATCCGGGCGGCACCGAGGGGCGGGTGTCGCGCCGGCTCACGGCCTGGCGGGCGTCGGGAGAGTACGAGCCAATGAACCCGGCGACAGTCTCGACCTGGGCGAGGACGTCATCGACCTGTCGCAGGGCGAGCCGGGATCCGTGACACTCCGGCGGGCTTCCGCCGGTCTTCAATCGCACCGACGCGTCCGAAGTGCGTACCAAGCCGCCGGGCAGCCGGGGCTGCCGAAAGGTGCTTCGATCGGGGAAGCCACGTGTTCAGCCTCGCATCCCGTCCGGATCGGACGAACATCCCGCACATCCACCGGTGGCCGTGCGCGTACAACCGCCCTGCGACCGTCGCCCACCCTCGGACCGGCGGACGGACATGTGCTGGTCCGGAAGCACTCGCGTTGCCGAAGCTACCCGTCCTGGAACCATGCGATCGCTGGAGTGTTCATGAGGCCGACCTCAAACTCAGCTGGCCAACGCTCGCGCAGCGCGTCCAGTTCGTCAACAGTGGCCCCAGCAGAAGCGCATCGCGGCAAATGCAGGCAGCCCGGAAGCCCTGCACTGGCGAAAGCTCGGTGCATATTCCACGCCTGTGCCAGTTGCTCGCTGGAGAGCAGGTGAAGGGCGTAGACGCGAGGGTTGAAGTCCCACGTTTCGCCAGCCGCGTCGTTGGTGACCATGACGAACCAGTACTCGCGACCATCGTGCGCAGCGACACCCGTGATTGGCCCGTCGTACCAGTCGCTGAACCATACTTTCCGAACCTGGGCCAGCTCGGGTAGACCCGAAAGGCGGGATGCAGCGTGCACGGGCTCGACCATACTGCCGACAAAGACTGCGCAGCCGCCGTCCTCTTCTGCCGCTGACGGGAGTGGCGGTCGTGGGTGGGTGCGATGGCCAGCACGGGCATGCTGCCCGGGCTTTCTCTTCCACGCGTGCGGCTTGGAGAGGTGGTGGCGTGTCAGGTTACGCAACCCGCCACGCCACGTGCCTCACTCGCCGTTCGTGGTTGCCGGAGGAGTCCAGGCAGGCAGCGGGTCCATCCAGAAGCGGGTTAGCAGTACCGAATCGATAAGAAACCTACCGTTGACCTTCTTGTAGGTCTCGCGGTACTGCCCGTAGCCGTTGTGCCCCTCAGGAGCGTTCGGGCCGGCCGGGAAGGTGAGGATGTCTTCCATCGACCAGATTCCGGACGCCGTGTTCGGTCCCGTGATCGTGATCTCTGGCATGGCTCCCGAGTGAGCTGACGGGGCGGCGCCGGTGAGGTCGCGAATCGTGTAGGCGAACTCCTTCGGCGATTTCCAGGTGATCCCGTCGGTGACCAGCTTGGCGTCGGGCGTGAACAGCGCGGCCAGGTCGTCGTGCTTCTTCTCGTCCACGAAGCGGAAGTAGCGAGCCTTGAGTTGGTGGATCTCTTCGATGTCTTCCAAGCGCTGCACCCGCTCGGCGAGTGACTTGGAGGAGGTGCTCGTCGGGTGGTCGTGCGCGCTTGCCGCCCGGGAGGTGAGGGCTGCTGCGCCCACCCCGGCGCCGACCAGCAACGCAGCCGCCGCGGCCGCTGCGCTGACCCGCGACCGCAGCGTCGCCGCCCGACGGGTTTTCTGCTTGCTCATGACGTGGTTCCTCTCGTCTCTGTAACGGTCTCGGACGGCTCGGATCTCGTCCCTTGTAGGACGAAGGCCTCAGAACCGGCGAGCCCTCGCAATGGACTTGAATCGCTATGCGGACGGGTTGCGTCCGCTTTCAGACGGTGGCGAGCCTAGCCCAAGGGGACGACTGTCGTCCGCTTCTTTGGGTGGTCAACGCGGTGACCCTGGCCACCCCCGACGCGCACCGGAGCCGGTCGCCCGCCGCACGTCAGGCGGGGTCGGCCAGTCGAAGCGGAACGCCGCTTGTTTGCTGGTGGCGAGGGTCACGATGCCGGAGCTTTGGAAAGCGGACGATGCCCGTCCCGTTGGGTTAGAGTCAGATCCGGACGACGCCCGTCCGCCTAGTGATGCTCGATTGTTGATGGATGCGCAGGGAGGCCCCGTGAGTTCTCGCCATGAAACGTTCCGGCTACGGAACGGGTCGGCAGCGCTCGGAAGCAGTGAAGAGCGCCGGATCCCACACGTCTGGGCTGGGCTCCATGACTGACGTCCGGGCGGACGCTCGCCGCAACCGGCGCCAACTGATCGTTGCCACACGGGAGGCGATTGCCTCCCGTGGACTCGACGTGTCGGCTCTGGACATCGCCACGGCTGCGGGCGTGGGCGTGGGTACGTTGTACCGGCGCTTCGGCACCAAAGAGGCACTGCTCGACGCCGTGGTCCTCGGCCTGTATGACGAGTTGTGCGAGACCGCACAAGCTTGTATCGAACGCCCGAATCCCTGGGACGGGCTGGCCGAGTTCGTCATGGAACTGGCGGGGGCTCATCGGGACAGTCGTGGCCTGGCTGAGGTCACCGCAGCGTGCGAACGGCCGCCGTCGCCCGAACTGGCACAGCGGACCGCCGCGCTGCAGGACGCCGTCATCCGGCTGACCGAGCGGGCGCACGCCGCCGACGAGCTGCGCGCCGACGTGACGTGGCAGGACATCATGATCTGCTCACGTGCGCCGCTGGACACCGACCACTGTCTCGGTGTCGACGCGGGACCCGACGGATGGCGTCGCGTCGTCACCATCCTGCTCGACGGCATGCGTGCCCCCGGGCGAACAACTCTCGACGCGCCCGGCCCGCAGATCAGCCAGGCGTGAGCACCGGAGCTCCGCCCACGAGGTAAACCCCAGACTCCCTTCCGGCCGCAGGCGCAACCTCCTCGCACGCGACAGACCCCTCTCGAAAGGAGGCAGATCATGCATGTCGAAATCTGGTCGGATATATCCTGTCCATGGTGCTATGTCGGCAAAGCACGCTTCGAAAAGGCGCTTACTCTGTTCCGGCATCGGGACCACGTCGAGGTGACGCACCGCTCCTTCGAACTCGACCCTCAGCTTGCCCACACCGGCCCGACGACCGGGGCGGCGCATGCGAAGAAGTACGACCTGACTCCGGCCGAGGCCCGGGCGGCGGAGGAGAACCTCGCAGGCATCGCCCGGGAGGAAGGGCTCGACTACCTCGTCGACTTCCGGGACCACGGCAACACCTTCGACCTGCACCGGCTGTTGCAACTTTCCGCGGCCCGGGGTCTGCACGATGAGCTGCTGACGCTGTTCTATCAGGGCAACTTCGCTGCGGAACGGAGCATCTACGACTCCGAGCACCAGGTGGAGATCGCCGTCCGCGCCGGACTCGACGAGGCCGAGATCCGCGCCGTGCTTGCCGACAGGCGGGCGTACGCCGACGAGGTGCGAAGGGACGAGGCCGAGGCCGCGCAGCTGGGCATCACCGGCGTGCCGTTCTTCGTGATCGACCGGAAGTACGGCGTCTCCGGCGCCCAGTCGGTCGAGGCCTTCTCCGAGGTGCTGAGGCGGGCCTGGGCTGAACGCCAACCGGTGCTGACCGTCCTCGGTACCGACGACCGAGCCGGGTGCGACGCGCACGGGTGTGAAACGCCCCGCGGCTGGAGCACCGGCGAGCCAAGAACACCGGGCATTTGATGAACCCCGAGAGGAAGACTTTCGTGCGAGCTGTTGGTCTACATGAATTCGGCGGGCCGGAGGTGCTACGCGTCATCGAACTGCCGGAACCGCACGCGGGCCCCGGCGAGGTTCGGGTACGCGTACACGCGGCGGCGGTGAATCCGTCCGACACCCTGCTGCGCTCGGGCGTTCACGCGTCGGCCCTGGCCGGGGTGCCAGGGCCCTACGTGCCCGGAATGGACGTCGCGGGCGTGGTCGACGAGATCGGCCCGGGTGCGGTCACCGATCTGTCGGTCGGTGACCGGGTGATGGCGATGCTCCTCCCGGTGACCCCGACCCCGGACGGCACGCTGGAGAACAGCGGTGGCGGCTATGTGGAGTACGTGGTGCGTCCGGCCAGATGGGTCGTCCGCGCGCCAGCGGGCGTCAGCCATGAGGCGGCGGCGACGCTGCCGATGAACGGACTCACCGCGCTGCTCGCGCTCGACCAGCTGGCGCTCGCGCCAGGGTCGACCCTGGCCGTGATCGGGGCCGCCGGCACGCTCGGCGGCTACCTGGTCCAGATGGCCAGCAACGCCGGGCTGACCGTGGTCGCCGACGCCGCCCCGGCCGACGAAGCCCTGGTCCGGGAGTCCGGTGCGGCCATCGTGGTGGCCAGGGGACCCGATGTCGTCAACGGTATCCGGGCGCACTTCCCGGACGGTGTGGACGCCATCGCCGACGTGGCACTGTTCGGAACGGCACTCTTCGATGCCGTACGTGACGGCGGCATCCTGGTCCGGATCCGCCAGGCCGACGAGCCCGGCGGCTACGAGGCCGCGAGCACCCGGGGCATCAGGGTGCTGACGCCGTTCGTGCCCGAATACGCCGGCCGGACGGACAAGCTGGACGAGATCCGTCGGCTAGCCGAGGCGGGTGTGCTCGTTCCGCGGGTGGCGAAGATTCTGCCCGCCGTCGAGGCGCCCGACGCGCATCGCCGATTCGCCGCCGGCGGTGTCCGCGGCCGACTCGTGCTCACGTTCTGAACCACGCCTTTACTGAAACACTCCTCTGACAAAGACAAGGATCAACTGTGTCCACCCGATTCGCAGACAGGGTCATTCTGATCACCGGCGCCACCTCCGGCATGGGCCGGGCCACCGCCGAGCGGGTCGCCGCCGAGGGCGCGAAGGTCGTCCTGGCGGCCCGCGGCAAGGACGCCGGCGAGACGTTCGCCGCCGAACTGCGTTCCGCCGGGCGCGAAGCCCTCTTCGTGCCGACCGACGTGACGGTCGAGGCCGAAATGGCGCGGCTGGTCCAGCAGGCGGTCGACCACTACGGCCGGCTCGACGGTGCCTTCAACAACGTCGGCGCGGCCACCGCGTACGGCCCGGTAACCGACATCGACGGTGACGCCTGGGGTGCCGAACTGACACTCAACCTCACCAGTGTCTTCCACGGCCTGAAGCACCAGATCCCCGCACTGCAGGCCTCCGGCGGCGGTTCGATCGTGAACAACGCCTCCAACCTCGGTGTCACCGGGATGGCGGGCATGGCCGCCTACAGCGCGGCCAAGCACGGCGTTGTCGGGCTCACCCGATCGGCGGCACTCGACGTGGCCGCGACGGGCGTGCGGATCAACGCGCTCGTCACCGGTGGTGTCGACACCCCACTGCTGCGCGGCAACATGGGCCCGAACCCGCAGGAGGCACTCCGGGCTGCCGGCGCCATGCACCCCGTGGGCCGGATCGGAAGGCCCGAGGAGATTGCCGCGTTCGCGGCCTTCCTCCTCAGCGACGAAGCCCCGTTCGTCACCGGAGCCGCGCTCGCGATCGACGGCGGCCTGACCGCCGGCTGACGACTCGCCTGCAGATCTTCGGCGCGTTAACCGTGTGACCGACGATGCCATCGCCTCTCAGGTCGCCCGTTGGTATCCGGTGCCGTGCGACGCCATCCGACTCGCGCCACCAGTTTCGTCGTAGTCAATGGACTGTCCAGCCGGCCGCCCGGTTCGGATGCCCGGGTTGGCGATGCCCTACCGGGCGGCGGCGAGCGTCAGGCGGAGAGTTCGGCCGAGATCAGCGCGGCCAGTTCGGTGGGCTGAGAAAGAAATGGCGGGTGTGAGGAGTTCATCCGCAGCACCCGTTCAGCCCGCTTGGCCATGAGTTCCTGGGCGAAGGGTGGCAGGGCGTTGTCCGCCTCGCAGACGATGTAGGTGCTGGAAATGGTGTGCCACTCCGTCAACGAAAACGAGCACGGTTCTGGCCGCGCGTCAGCGCAACCATCAACGAAAGCCTCTCCCTCGACCGCAGGGTCGGTTCATCGGGAGACCGAAGGACCGGGCTCGGGAGCATCCCTCTGCCGGCTGTACACATTTGCTGCGGCAAACAGGCAGGCGCCGAGCTGACCGACGAGCGCGGGGAGGAGGGGTAACAGTGGGTCAGGCCGTACCCTGGCGGTTGACCCGCCCCTCCCGGGCCGTCTTAGAGCGGCTGTGGTCGCGCTCGGTGCCGGCTGATCCGGTCGCGGTGCGCTCGTGCCGCTGATTCGGCGAGTGCTCCACCGTGGCCCCTTGCCGGCCCCGCGCGCCGCTGCCCGGGTGCCGGCGGCCCCGCGCCGACTCGCCGCCGCTGTCATGCTTGTTGCGCTGCTGACTACCCATGCCCGGTGGTTACCCGGTGCCTGGGCGCCCATGCTTTCGAGCGGGATGCGGTCGGCGGGCCGCCATCTGTTTCATCCGGGACGACTCTGCCGATCTAGCCAGCCTTGCACAGTGTTGCCCGCCTCAGTGGGCGGGTCTGCCAGGAGCACGCCAGCTGGAGCCTCTCGACCGAACGGGTGGCCTAAGGATACGAGCTGATTTACGCCGGCCGCCGCAATGGTTCTCCGCGCTCGGGCGCACATCTTCGATGTCTTGGCTGAGCTTTCAGGTCCACTGTAGGTGCCACTGGTCATCGTGCCAGCAGGTGAGGCAGAGGCGGCACTGAGGAAGGCTTTGTAAATGAAAATCGCGGATTCCCTAGGAGGCAGGGGACACCTCGGCCGACTTGAAGGCTGGCAGTGCAGTCGATGATCGGGTTCCGTAAAGCTGGGAGCCTTTACCGCAAGCTGTGGCGACCAGCGCCACGCCAAAGGCACCCGGGAGCCACCCTCCTAGGATGCTGTACAGGTTGTGTCCGAGCCGGGACCCATTGATCTCCAGGGGCACCCTCCGCCCCGGAATGCTGTTGAGCATGGCGGGCCGCGTTGGGCGGTAGACGTTTTCATCTCCGAGTTGCCGTGAAACACCCGGGCGGGCCCAGCGACGAACGGCCGGTGGTCCGCGATGCCAGGAAACGGGCTCGGGTCTACGACCCCGAGCTGAGGCAGGTCTTACACGAGGCCCCCAAAGGTCCAGTCGGTTGCGGCTGCTGTGCCGGGCCACCATCGACTCAGACGGCACTGGTCGCTGACTTGTTTGTCGCTGCTTCGGGTAGTTACCCCCATGCGTGGCGCCCAGGAACCTTCGCCCGATCCGCCTTCAGTTGTCGACGCCGTAGCGGCCGAGGTGCGGCAGGCGGCACAGCAGGCTCGCCAGCGTGGGCGTCGGGGGTGGCGGGTGCGGCTGCACCTGACGGACGTCATTTTGGTGATCACGGTGCAGGCGGCGCTGGCCGCGGCGTTGTCCTGGTTCATCGGGCACGACGTGTTGGGCATTCCTGCGCCGGTTTTCGCTCCGTCCGCGGCGGTCGGGACGATCGTCGCCGCAATCGGCCAGCGGGTCCGACGAACCGTCCAGACGCTGATCGGCGTGGTAATCGGAATCCTCATCGGGGACGCTCTGCTCTATGTCGTCGGTCCGGGACCGGTGCAGATCGGCCTGGCGGTTGGTGTCGCGATCGCGTTCGCGCTGATCCTTTCCGGTGGCAGCGGCGCTACCGTCGCCCACGCGGGTGCTTCGGCTGTCGTGATCGCGACCCTGTCGCCGGCGGATCCCAACCTCGAGTGGCCCAGGATCCTGGATGCCTTGATCGGTGGGGCGGTGGGGCTGGCGGTGGTCACGCTCCTGTTTCCGGTCAACCCGATGCGCGTCCTCAACCGGGCGGCCACGCCGATCGTCGAGCTGACCAGCGGGGAGCTACGCACCGTCGCGACCGCGTTGGACAAGCGTGATGCTGAGCAGGCGACTGCGTCCCTGCAGCGCCTGCGGGACTCAGGACCCGACCTCGGACGGTTGTCGCAGGCGATCGACGGAGCGAAGGAGGTGGTGAGTCTGGCACCGGCGAGATGGCTCAGGCGTGACGACGTGGAACAGTTCGCCCACTTCGCGGAGCATGCCCAACGGTTGGTTGGCGACGCACAGGATCTGGCGCGTACCTCGGCGACCGTGTTGCAGTACGACGAGGCGGTTCCGTCTGAGCTGACCACGACACTCCGGCAACTCGCCGACGCCAACGAGCACCTTCGGGCTGAACGCGTGTCGGGCCGTGAACCGCAGCGGGCGCGGGCGACGGCCCTGGCGGCCATGCACAGCGCCCGCAAAGCCGGCGACGTTGCCACCGGCCGGTTCAGTCAGACGCTGATCACCCAGACGCGGGTCGCGGCGAGTGACCTGCTCCGCGCCAGCGGTCTCGATCCGGAGACGGCCAATCGGCTGACCCGGGAACGTTACGGCGAGAGCGCCTGAGATGGCCGTCGCGGTCAATCTTGGTCACTAATCTGGGCCAGTCGTGACCCCCGGGTGGCGGGAAGTGGTGTGATCTGGTCAATTGCTCTGCCACCACCGCCGGACGTCGATTCAGCTCGGCGGCTGCTGCCCCTGCGGGCCAGCCAGCCACGTCGTGACCTGCCTCAGCGGCTGGCTGCTGTTGACGATCTTCTTCATCCGTTGCCACGCGGCGTGGGCCGGAGACCCGCCCAGCACGCCGCCGAGACCCATGCCACCACCAGCCACCGTCCCGCTGCTGTGCGCACGTTGCTGGGTGCTCTGTCCGAGCTGCTGGGTGGCCTGCCCGAGTTGTTGGCCGACCTGCTGGGTCGCCTGCTGCAGCGTCTGCGACAGCGGTCCATCGGGTCCCAGCGCCTCCTGCGCCGTCTGCCCGACCTGGTGCACGGCGTTGTCCACCGTCTTCACGAGCGACTCGATGATCTGGGGGTTGCGCTCGATCGTGCGGAGGGCGCTGTCGAGAATGCCCCGAAGCTCATCGAGCCGAACCTCGAGCATCGCCTCGGCCTCCACGCCCTTGATGTCGACCTTCACCGTGCCAAGATGCGCCTGAACGCCCACATCGAGCTGGAGCAGGCTGCCTAGCCTTGCTCGCAGAGATACAGAGGTGTCCAGATCGTCTACCTCGACGTAGATCTGCTCAACCTTGACCTGCGGGATCTGGAGGACGACGTCGGGGTCCGACATCGTTTTGCTGCTGCGCCCACCGGCGGGCTGAGGAAGGCCGTGCGCACCACTCTTCTGGACGAGGGGGCGTTCGCCGGGCTCGGCCCCGGTTGGCCCGGTGGCGACACCGCGGTTCTCGCCCCACCCGGCGGATTCCGCGCCTTGCCCGGCGTCGCGCTGCCCGTCAACCCGCTTACGCGGTTGCCCCGGCGACTCCCGCGCGTCCGTGTCCCGGCTCTTTGATTCGGTCATCCCGCACTCCTCGGGCTTCGCCTGACGTGCGGGATCAGGTGCCGATCCGGCGGGGCTGGAGCTGTCCCGACCCCGGCCCGGTCAACTGCCAGAACTCCTGCGGCAACTGGTCGACGAAGTCCCCGTACTCCTTCGCGCTGGCAGCCTCACGGAGGGTGTCCAACACGGCTCGCGCTCCGTCGGTGGCCACCTTGTGGTCCACCCCTGCCCGGGACTGCACCCGTTGCAGGAACTCGGTGAGGCCGAACCGTTCCGGATCTTCGGTTTGCCTCGACACCAGGCCGCGCAGCTCCTCGGGGAGCTGGGAGGCGAGGTCCCTCGTCTGGCCACCGGTGACTCGTTTGGCAATGGTCTCAAGCGTGGCGCGGGTGATCGGTTCGGCCTTTTCGGGCGGAACCTTGGGTCGTGCTGCCACAGCCTGAATGAACTCGCTGTAGTTCACCTCGGATCCCCTCTCGAACCGGATCGCGGCGGGTACCCGCCGCCGCACGGGTGAAACGACGACTCGTCCGCCCTCAGGGTCGCGGCGGAGGACTGTGAGTGATACGTCGGGCCACGGGCGACTGGTACAGGCCGGCGCTGGTGATGGCGTAGAAGACGGGCAGGAGGACGAAGATGGTCAGGCCGATCAACGGCGCGGCCAGGTAGCCGACCAACCCCGCGAGGACGTACAGGACGACCCCGGCGAGCGCCCGGAGCCGCTCGACGGGAAAGAAGCCGCCCTTGGCCTGGTCCTTGAGCAGGTCTGGGTTCTTCGCCAGGTAGTGGTAGAACGCCAGCCAGGTAGCGCACAGCAACGCGCCGACCAGCGCGTAGAAGGCGACGGCCACCCGCTGGTCCGCGTTGTTGTGCTCCTGCAGCGCGTCCGACACGACGGCGGTCGGAAAAGGCAGCAAAGCCGTGCTGAACAGCACGAACAGGTTCATCCAGTGCAGGCCGCGATCGACCTGCTGGATGCGGTTGAACGCCGCCTTGTGGTTGAGCCAGACGACGGCTACATACGAGTAGGACGCGAGATACGCGGCGTACGAGGGCCACTGCTCGAGGAGGCCGGACAGGAGGCGGCCGGGAGGAACGTCCGGCACCCGCAGGTCCAGGACCAGCAACGTGATGATGATGGCGAAGATGGCGTCGCTGAACGCCACCGCGCGGCTGGTGTCTGACCGGGTGCCTAGGTCTGCGTCTGGCCCGCTCACCGACTGCGCCTACCCAGGGTCGTCTGCGGCAAACAGATGGAGAGCCGGGGTTGCGGATGCAGGCCGCCGCAGAAGATCGGTGCCCGCGGACACGCACCGCATCCGGCCACCGGGCGTGCCGCGGTGGCCGGATGCGGGTGGTGGTCAGGGTTTGAGGACGACCTTCTCGCAGTTGTCCTGCTTGTTCTTGAAGATCTCGAAGCCGTGTTCTGCCTGGTCGAGTGGCAGGGTGTGGGTGATGACCCGGGTCGGGTCGATCTCCCCACGTTCGATGCGCTGCAGCAGCGGTTTCATGTAGCGCTGCACGTGGCATTGACCGGTACGCAGGGTCAGTGCCCGATTCATCCACGCCCCGGCCGGGAACTTGTCGAGGAAGCCGCCGTACACGCCGATGACCGACACGATGCCGCCGCTGCGGCACGACAGGATCGCCTGCCGCAGCGCGTGCGGGCGCTCAGTCTCCGAGCGGACTGCCTGCTTGACCCGGTCGTAGGCGTGCACGTGCGCGGCACCGTGGCTGGCCTCCATGCCGACCGCGTCGATGCACTTGTCCGGTCCCCGTCCACCGGTCAGTTCGAGCAACCGGGACCGCACATCCACATCCTCGAAGTTCACCGGCGTGTGGCCCGCCCGTTCGGCCATTTGCAGCCGGTACGGCTCTTTGTCGATGGCGATGACCTTCGCGGCGCCGAGCGCCCGGGCGCTGTCCATAGCGAACTGACCGACCGGGCCGGCGCCCCATACCGCCACCACGTCGGTGGGCTGGATGTCGCACATTTCGGCGCCCATGTAGCCGGTGGGCAGGATGTCGGAGAGGAACAGCACCTGCTCGTCGGTGAGGTCGGACTCGATCTTCAGGGGACCGACGTCGGCGAACGGCACCCTCGCGTACTGCGCCTGACCGCCGGCGAAGCCGCCGGTCAGATGCGAGTAGCCGAAGATCCCGGCGACCGGGTGGCCGAACATCTTCTCCGCGATCCCGGCGTTGGGGTTGGAGTTCTCGCAGCAGGAGTACAGCTCAGCGGCGCAGGCGCCGCACGCGCCGCAGGCGATCGGGAACGGCACGACGACCCGGTCCCCGACGCGCAGCCGACCTGGGTCGACGCCCCGGCCGACCTCGACCACCTCGCCCATGAACTCGTGACCCATGACGTCGCCGTCCTGCATCGTGGGCACATACCCGTCGAGCAGGTGCAGGTCCGAGCCACAGATCGCGGTGGAGGTGATCCGTACGATGGCGTCGCGGTCGTTGAGGATCTTCGGGTCCGGTACGTCACGGACCTTGACCTTGTTGCGGCCTGCCCAGGTGTTGGCCCTCACGCGTCTGCCCCCTTCGCGAGCTCGGAGTCCGACAGCGGTTGCGCCGGACGCTGCGGGAACTCCTTGCGAGCCCGCTTGCCCCACGGGGCGCCGTCGGATCGGACGACCTGCCCGGTCTCCATCACCTGCTTGAGCCGGCGTAGGTCGTCGTCGAGCTGCTGGTGCGGTTCCTCACCGAAGTACCTGGCAACGGCCTTGCCGACCGGGCCGCCCGGGATGTCGTACGACATGACGACGTGCACCTCGGTGCTGACACCGTCCGGGGCCGGCACGAACCGGACCATGCCGGCGTTCGGCACGTCGGGGTTCCCGGTGGACCGCCACGCGATCTTCTCCCCGGGTGACTCGTCGATGATCTCTGCGTCCCATTCGACGTTCGTGCCGAAGGGCGCGCTGGCGGACCAGTGGCTCGTACGGTCGCCGGTGGCGCGGATCGTCTCAAGGTGTGCCATGAACGTGGGGAGGTTGTCCAGGTCACGCCAGAACGCGTAGACCGTGGGCGGGGGTTTGCGGATGGTTGTCGTGGCTGTCAGCTCCATGGATCCTCCTTCGCGTGGGCCTCGTACCGCCGGCGCCGAACCGATCCTCGGGACGCGGGTGGCCTGCACGGCGGTCAGCAGGTCCACCACCGTGATCCCGACGATGGCGCCGGTGACACCGACGAGGCGACGCCGGCGGTGCCCGCTACGGTGGGCGATGGCCACCCCGAGAGAGGCCAGGTCCATCGCGTCGCCCACGACCCGGGTCCACGCCCAGATGCCCTTGCGCCGGCTCGTCAGGAGTCCGGCCGCATGGACCAACTCCCGCGCCCCGACCAGTGGGACCACGGCCCGGGAGGTCGAGGAGTCGTCCACCCCGCTGATCCGGCGCACCGTGTCCGGTGCCGCCAGCTGTGCCACCCCCAGACCGAGACTCATCCAGCCGAGCCGGCGCCCTCGCCGTCGCACGTCTTCCCGCCTGGCCTGCGCGGCCTCCCGGGTTGCTAGTTGAGTCACGGGTCGCCTCCGTATCCGGTCGCACCCCGGTCGAGCCATTCCGGCTCGTGGAAGTCCGGCACGCAACCCATAGAGGCCCGCATACCCCTCGGAAACCACCTCAACCCGCGCATCGGTCGCGGTATAGAGCTGATCCCTGTCCCGCTGCTCAGCGCGGCGTCAGGGGATGCCACCGCTGTGGGGGCCCAGGATCCGGAGGATCCTGAGCCCCCACAGCGTCAGGCCGTCGCCATCTGGCGAACGTCTTCACCCTGGGCGAACACCTCTACCATCTTGGCGCAGAAGGCCGGAAGGTCGCTGGGGTTGCGGCTGGTGACCAGGCCGTTGTCGACCTGCACCTGTTGGTCCACCCAGTTCCCGCCCGCGTTGCGGATGTCGGTTCGCAGACTGGGGAACGAGGTGACGGTCCGGCCGCTGACCATGCCGGTCTCGACCAAAGACCACGGACCGTGGCAGATCGCCGCCACCGGCTTCTGCTGTTGAAAGAACGCCCGGACGAAGTCCATCGCCTGCGGGTTCATCCGGAGCCTGTCGGGATTGACCGTCCCGCCCGGCAGCAACAGGGCGTCGTAGTCGGCCGCATCGACGTCGTTCACGGTCCGATCAACGCGATAGTGGTTGGCTGGCTCGATGTCCTGGTTCATCGACTGGATCTCGCCGGACTGCAACGAGATCAGGTGCACTTCGGCTCCCGCCTGCTCGGCGGCGGCTCGGGACTGGGTGTACTCCACGTCCTCCACTCCGTCGGCGGCGAGGCAGGCGATTCGTTTGCCGGTCAAGGGCTGCTGGCTCTGCGCCATTTTGGCGGCCTTCCCTTCGTGGCGTCGCCCCGTCGGCGGCGCATCGTTCGCTCGCGGTCGCCTTCCCGGTGTCACTACCGGGAAACAGGTCGCCGAACGCCGCTCAAGGGGTGGACGGATCGGCCCTCTCGCCGATCCGGCACGGTCAGCGCGGAGCACGGTCGTGATACGAGACTTCTTCCGGTCGATGCGGGTAAACGCACTCACGCTCACGCCCTGGCGCCGAGGCCCCGGAAAGGCCGACATGACTCTCCCTACCGCTTCGACCGAACTGCCGTCCGGCCAGACCATGCCCGTGCTTGGTCAAGGCACCTGGTATTTGGGTGAGCGCTCCGGGAGGCGACGGGACGAGATCGCCGCCCTGCACGCTGGCCTGGACCTGGGTATGACCTTGATCGATACTGCGGAGATGTACGGCGATGGCGCGTCCGAGGAGCTTGTCGGCGAGGCCATTGTCGGACGACGCGATGACGTGTTCCTGGTCGACAAGGTGCTGCCGTCCAACGCCAGCCGGCAGGGAACAGTGCAGGCCTGCCGCCGTAGCCTGCAACGGCTCGGCGTCGACCACATCGACCTCTATCTGCTGCACTGGCGCGGCACGCACCCACTCGCGGAGACGATCGAGGCGTTCGCCGAACTCGTCGACGCCGGCGACATCGGGCAGTGGGGTGTGAGCAACTTCGACCTCTCCGACATGACCGAGCTGTTCGAGGCGGGCGGGAACGACTGCGCGACCAACCAGATCCTGTACAACCTCACCCGCCGTGGTCCCGAGTACGACCTGCTGCCGTGGCTGCGTGAACACCGAATCCCGGTGATGGCGTACTCCCCGATCGAGCAGGGCAGACTGCTCGGCCACGACCAGGTCGCGGAGGTCGCCGCCCGGCACGGGGCGACGCCCGCCCAGGTCGCGCTGGCCTGGGTGCTGAGGCAGGAGTTGGTTTCGGCCATCCCTCGATCGTCCAACCCGGAACACACGCGGGAGAACGCGGAAGCTCGCGACCTGCGCCTGACCGAGGAAGACATCGCGGGACTCGACTCGGCATTCCCGCCACCTACCGGCCCGCAGCCGCTGGAGATGTTGTAGGGCCAGCGGCCGCGCGGTTGTCGCAAACGCCCCTGCGGGTTCCGCCCCTTATGAAAGTGTTTGCGGTGAAGGTTGCCGATTGTTGACGGCACCCGCACGAGCAGATCAAGTGACAGGGGCGGACATGAGGTGGCTGATCGGTGGGGCGGCCGCGGTAGCCGGCGGGATGGTTGCCCGGCGCCTGCTCGGTGGGGCTGGCCGGGGCAGTGACCAGTGGCAACGGGTTCAGGCCCGGCGGCACGGGGCACGGTGGCATGTGGCGACGGTGAATCGACCGGCGGGTGAGGTTGCCCCTGGCGGCCGATTCCCCGAGCCGCTGGCAGGGCTTGGCGACGCCGTCGAGGTCCAGGTCCGGCCTGCCCCCGGCGGCCGGGGGACCGAGATCGCCGTACGGCTGCGCGACGGCGCCCGACTGCCTGCTGTCGCCGCGGCCCGACGGGTCACCGGCCGGGATCCTGACCAGGCGATCCGCGCTGCCCTACGCGAGTCGAAGCAACTGATCGAGACCAGTGAGGTCCTGCATCCGGACTATCCGCCCACCACCGAGCCGACTCCGGTGAACAAGCCACTGCGGATGGCCACCCAGCAGGGTCGGCGGGAGGGACGACTGTGAGGGCGCTGGTCTGGGAGGGAGCCAACGAGCTCGCGGTGCGGCAGGTTCCGGACCCGCAGATCCGCAACGAGCAGGACGTCATTGTACGGGTCCGTCGGACGGTGACCTGCGGTTCCGACCTGCACCTGCTCGGCGGGTACATCCCGTTCATGGAACGCGGCGACGTCCTCGGGCACGAGTTCCTCGGTGACATCGTCGAGGTCGGTCCGCAGGTACGCAACCACAAGGTAGGCGACCGGGTCGTGGTCTGTTCGTTCGTCTCCTGCGGCAAGTGCTGGTACTGCCAGCAGCAACAGTTCTCGCTGTGCGACAACGGCAACACGAACCCGATGATCACCGAGAACGTCTGGGGCTCCGCTCCCGGAGGATGCTACGGCTATTCGCACGCGCTCGGCGGCTTCGCCGGCAGCCACGCCGAATACATCCGCGTCCCCTACGCCGACCAGGGTGCCTTCACCGTCCCCGACGAGGTGAGCGACGAGCGCGCGTTGTTCGCCTCCGACTCCGCGCCCACCGGCTGGATGGGCGCCGACCTCGCCGGAGTGAAACCGGGTGATGTCGTGGCGGTCTGGGGCGCCGGGGCGGTGGGCCAAATGGCGGCTCGTGCCTCTGTGCTGCTCGGTGCCGACCGCGTGATCGTCATCGACCGGCTCGACAACCGGCTCCAGATGGCCCAGACACATCTCGGCGTCGAGACGCTCAACTATGAGCAGCAGGACGTCGGCGGCGAGTTGCTGGAACGCAGTGGCGGTCGCGGCCCGGACGTGTGCATCGAGGCAGTCGGTATGGAATCGCACAGCAGCGGTCCGCAATTCTGGTACGACCAGGTCAAGCAGCAACTGCGCATCGAGTCCGATCGCCCGATCGCTGCCCGGGAGGCGATCTACAACTGCCGCAAGGGCGGCAGTGTGTTCGTCTTGGGCGTGTTCGCCGGACTGGTGGACAAGTTCCCGCTCGGAGCGGTGATGAACAAGGGGCTGACGCTACGCGGCGCACAACAGCACGGACAACGCTACATTCCCATGCTGCTGGAGCGGATGGCCCGCGGCGAGCTGGTCACCGAACATCTCGCGACACACACCATGCCGTTGGACGAAGCGCCGCGCGGCTACGAGATGTTCAAACAGAAGGTCGACGGATGCGTACGGGCCGTCTTCCAGCCCACCAGTTGACCGTCGCGGCCCGGGCCTACGCCCAGTTACCTCCCGCTGTGCGGCTGTCCGCCTTTCTCGTCCCGCCAACCGTCGGGTTGGGGGTGGTAGCCGTATGCGGCGGCCCGGACCGTTTCCTCGTTCTCCAGCCCCGAGCCGATCGCGCCACCCACGGTGGCCAGCGAGCTGGTGATCCAGGCGAGCGTCAGATAGTCGGTGACATCGACCGGCCGTTGCAGAGTCTGCTCCAGCACGGACGTGTCGATCAGCAGTGCCTCGACGAGCACCGTTCCCACGAACAACACCACGTAAGACACTGCCGTGGCCAGAGTGAGAGTGAGGATCGTCCCCAGGTTGAACAACCGTGCCATCGCGGTCGGTGTCTCACGGTCTGGCTTCTCCCACAGGTCGTGCGCGACGATCAGCCAGGCCACCAACGCGGCCAGCCCGAGCAGCATGATCACGGCGAGCCGGAGTCCGCCGAGCGCGTCGCCCATCTGCCAGATGGTGTCCGTGGTGAGCGCGAACGCGGCCGTGCCGAACGCGCCGACCAGCAACTTGGACAGACCCAGGAGGGCACGCCCCGGGCGGTTGGCGCGGACCATCCCGCTCAACAGGCGAACCCGTCCGACCAGCCCCGACGCGACGTAGCGCCGTCCACCGGCGTCGGTTCCGTCGATCTCCCGGTGGACGGCGGGAGCCCGGGGTGCCATCTCGGCTGCCGCCCGGCCGTCCGGCGGCATCCGCTGGTCGGAGGCGTCAGTCAACAGCCTGCTCACCAGATCGGGAACGATAGCGCGGGCCGCTCGCAGTTGGCGCAGTCCCAGCGCGGGCAGGGACACGACCGCGACTCGACGTCGAGCGGAGGTCTGTGCCACCAGTGGCACCCGCTCCGCGTGCAGTGGCAGGTCGGTCAGGCAGATCGCGATGTCCCACCGGTCGTCGGCGCGCCGCTGCGCAAGATCGTCGAGCAGTGACTCGACGCCTCCGTCGCGGCGCGGCGCCACCTCGCCCCAGCCCTCCCGGACGACCCACCGCACGTCAGCGCCCACATCATCGGCGAGTCGGGCAGCCAGCTCTGTGGCGAGCCGCGCAGCCACCCGGGCCGGATGGTCCGGTGGGGTTGCCACCAGTCCCACGACGATCTCCTGGCGTCGCTGTTCGCTGTGGGTCACCGCTGCTCCTCACCGGTAGCCGGGCTCGGCCGCCGACGGCGAAGACCGGGGGCGTCTCGTGCCGTCGCGGCAGCTCCCGTGCCGACTGACGTAGTGGTGGGAGCCGGGCTCGCCGATGGGAGCGCGCCGATCAGTCCGTACAGCGCTGACGCGACGCCCGCGTCGAACCGGGCGGCCCGCCCACGCAGCCTAAATGACCATCCCGCGGGCTGTAGCGGATTCGATGGAAGGCGCTCAGGAGGCTCGCACCACCTCGCGGCGGGAACGGCGTCGAGGGCCATCGATCATCGTGAGATGTGGTGTGACTATTCACGTCACCCATTGCTCACTCACGTTACACCTAGGAGACTGGCGGCCACTGTGACATTGATCCGGGTGAACATGAGCGCCCGGCAGGCGCGGTGGGGAGGGGTCGCACGATGCCGAGAACGACGCCAGGTGCCAAGGCCATGGCCATTCCTGTCTACAAGGCGCTGCCGCGGCTGGTCCGCAACACGCACCAGTCACTCGTCGACATCGCCAACTGGTCCGGAGGTGCCGTCGTCCGCCTTGGACTGGGAGTTTCCAGCGCCTATCTCGTCACCAACCCGGCCGACGTGCAGCAGGTGCTGCAGGAGAAGGCCGACATCTACCCGCGAGGTGACGACACAGCACTGTGGCGGTCAGTACGGAGGCTGGTCGGAGACGGCATCCTCGCGGAGGGTGAGACCTGGGCGGCCAGCAGGCGGACACTCGGCCCCCTGTTTAGGACGACTCGCATCGGCCCACTGGTCGACACCATGGCCGAGGCCATCGCCACCTCGGTCGACGAGCTGGAGGCGGCGGCCGCTGCGGGAACGCCGATCGATGTCGGCTCCGAGCTGTCCCGGATCGTCTCCAGCGCCATCATGCGGGTCTTCTTCGCCGATCGAATCGACATCGAAGCCGCCCTGCGGATCATGGCAGCGCAGGAGGTGATCGTCACGGCGATGGGGCCCCGCCTGCTCGCGCCGGGGGTGCCGTGGTGGATCCGCCTGCCCGGCGACCGACGCTTCATGGCAGCGGTTCGCACAATCGACGACATCCTGCTGCCCGTACTACACGAGGCGCTCCAGCGACCAGGCGACAGCGACGACGTGTTGTCCACCCTGGCGCGAGCCCGGACCTCTGACGGGGCTCCGCTCAGTCTCCAGCAGATGCGCGACGACCTGGTGTCGATGGTCGCGGTCACGACGGAGACCTCGTACGTCGTGCTCACCTGGCTGTGGCCGGTCCTCGCCAACAACCCTGAGGTCGCCAGTCGGCTCTACGCCGAGGTCGACCACGTTGTCGGTGAAGGTCCGATCCGTGCCGAAAACCTCCAAGAGCTCACCTACACCCGGATGGTGCTGGACGAACTCCTCCGGCTCTACCCGGCCGGCTGGATTCTGCCCCGTCGCGCGGCCGAGGCGGACGTGCTCGGCGGAGTACGCATCAAGAAGGGGGCCAGCGTCATCCTCTCGCCGTACGCCACGCATCGGATGTCGGCGCTCTGGGGCGAGACGGCGGAGGTCTTCGACCCCGAGCGTTTCGCGCCGGGCCGTGACGAGGGTCGCCACCGGTACGCGTACTACCCCTTCGGAGGCGGGCGGCACCGCTGTCTGGGCGAGCACCTGTTCGCACTCGAGGCCGTCCTCGTCGTGGCGACCTTCCTGAGCCGGTTCCGGTTCCGTCTGAACGACCCCGCCATCCCCAGCACGCGGGTCGCCGCCTCGCTGCGTCCCGCACGCCCCGTGGAAATGGTCCTGACGCGGATTGCTCGCACCGCCGCATGAGAGGAGTACCTGTGCCTACCACCAGCGTCGCCGACAGCCTCGCGGCAGCCGCGGATCAGGGACGTATCTGCGTCCTCGCCGCTCGGGGCCATCGAGATCTGCAGCAGTGCGTGTCGGTGTATCCCACCCTGTTTCCCAGCCCGCCGGTTGACGGCGCCATGCTGGGCGCGCTGGCCCTGTCGACGGCGTTCATAGCGCCGTGGTGCACGGCAGAGCAGCTTCGCGTCGCCAACCGCGCGTCGTTGTGGGTCACTGCGGAAGACTGGATGGTCGACTCTGTTGCGACGTCCCTGGACTCCGTAACGGCGATCGCCTCCGCCTGCGTCGCGGTGGCCGACGGCGCCACGCCGGCGGCCGGAGACGCGCTCGGCCAGTTTCTCGCCGAGATTCGCGACGAGTTGGCCGCCTCACCCGCCTTCGCAGGCGCTCAGTCGCTGTGGCGGGACGAGGTCGACAGGATGCTCACCGCTGAGGTCGTGGAGTGGCGGTGGCGAGCCGCCAGGGCAGCCGACGAGCGTCAGCTGCCGTCGTTCGTGGAATACCTCGACAACGCCGACAACTACGGCGCGTCCTTCGTCAACGTGTCGCACTGGCTCGCCACCGCCGACGAGGAGACCCTGGGCCACCTTCCCGAACTGACAGCGGCCAGTCGTGAGGTACAGAAAATCCTGCGTCTGGTCAACGACATGGCCAGCTATGAACGCGATCTCAAGACAGGCGACCTCAACGCCCTCATGCTCGGCGTCGACAGGGACGACATCAACCGACACGTCGCCGAGCGCATCGACACGTGTCGGGCACTGCTTCAGGAAATGGAGAGCAGGTGCCCGCAGGAAGCCCGTTACCTGGCCCGGGAGATCGGGTTCACCAGTGGTTTCTATCGCGGCACGGACTACTGGGGCACCGTTGAGCGTTGACAGCGCTTTCCCGGAACAGGCGCGGGGACCAGAGGGCCGGGCCCTCGCCTCGACCGGCGCAGCTGAGCTGGTCGAGGCGATGCTGCGAGAACCAGCCGGGCAGATGTCCCCGTCCACCTACGAAACCGGTCGGCTCGTGAGTTTGGCTCCCTGGTTGACCGGCCATGACGAGCGGGTGCGGCACCTGCTGGGCACCCAGCGACTCGACGGCGGATGGGGCGCACCAGAGGGGTACGCCCTGGTTCCGACGTTGAGCGCCACGGAGGCTCTCCTCGCCGTCCTGATCAGGTCTCCCGCTGACATGCTGGTCGACGCCGTCGACCGTGGGCTGCTGTGGCTGAGGAGTTGGCTGGCGACCACGCGGCCCATCCCGGATACGCCAGCGATCGACCTCATCGTGCCGGCGCTGACCGACGCCATCAACGAGCACCTGACGTGCCGCGACATCCCGCGCGGTCTGGTCCACTGGCAGGCAGGTCCTCGGCTGCCTCTGCCGCCCGGCATGGATGGCATGAGACTCGACGTCGTGAGGGGCATCATCGCGGCAGGCGCGCCGGTGCCCGACAAGCTGCTGCACGCGTTGGAGGTCGTCGGTGACATCGCCCCGGACGCCGTCGGTGTCCAACCGCTGCCGCCCGGCGTCATCGGGGCGTCGCCGGCCGCCACCGCCGCGTGGTTGGGTGCGGCGGGAGAGGTCGATGAGCATGGCTGGGTACGGGCCCACCTGGAGTCCGTCATTCAGCGGCACGACGGTCTCGCTCCCTGCGCGACGCCGCTCGGCGTCTTCGAGCGTGCGTGGGTCGTCGGTTCCCTCGCACGGGCCGGCATCGCCGTACCCCCGGTTCCGGACCTGGTCGACAGCCTGACGGCAGATCTGACTTCGGTGGGGACACCAGCCGGCCCAGGCCTGCCGCCGGACGCGGATACCACCTCAGTCACTCTGTATGCGCTGTCGTGGCTGGGCGTGCCCACCGACCCGAGTAGCCTCTGGAGATTCGAGACGGATGCCGGATTCTGCACCTGGCCGGGCGAGGACGGCTTCTCGGTCACTACCAACGCCCACGTCCTGGACGCCCTGAGCCGGCACCTGGCGACGCAGTCAGACGCCGCACCACGCTACCGCTCCGCGGTCCGGCGTCTGGTCGATGCGCTGCGATCCTGCCAGCTTCCGGACGGCGGTTGGCAGGATCGGTGGCATGCCTCTCCCTACTACGCGACCGTCTGCTGCACGTTGGCTCTGGCCGATGCCGCCCCTTCCGCGGCTGCGGAGTCCCTGGCCCGCGCGGTGCGTTGGGTGGTAGCCACGCAGCAGCCCGACGGATCCTGGGGTCGCTGGAACGGATCGTCGGAGGAGACGGCGTACGCGATGCAGATCCTCGCCGTAGCGGGGCGGGGACTACCGGCCGCTGATGCGGCCCTCAGCCGAGGTATGTCCTATCTGGACATGACGAGCGCGATCCCGCAGGAGGGTCCCGCGCTGTGGCACGACAAGGACCTCTATCACCCCACGAAGATCGTCCGTGCCGCTGTGCTCGCCGCGCAGCACCTCGCGACGGAGAGCCGCCTACGGGTCAGGTTCGACGACGATCTGCGGACGTGCCCGACGTGACGGATGCCGTCGATCGCTGAGGAAGGGCACCGACAAGGACGGGCTCTCAACCCAGTCGATCCAGCCTCTCGCGAGCGGTGGTGTCGGGCCGAGGGGTGAGGACGACGAGACGCAGGTCGGTGTTCTGGGTGGTCAGGACGTTCGCGTCGAGCGGGATGGCGCCCACGTCCGGGTGTACCGCGGTCTTGTGCGCGCTCTCGTGGTTGGCCACCGCCCGGAGGGCCCACAGGTGGCAGAACCTGTCGTTGCCGGCCATGCGCGAGATCAGTGCCGCCACGTCGGGGTCGTTGGGATAGCGGGCGCTGGTGGCGCGCAGGTCGGCCACCAACGACTGCTCGAAGTAGGCGCGCTCGGTGTCGGTCTGGCGCACCCGGGGGTTTCGGGATTCGAACTGGACGACCAGGGCGTTGCGATCGTCGGCGGTGGCGCCCGTGGGGTCGCCGAAGACGGCCGCGAACATCCGGTTCCAGTGCAGCAGCCGCCAGACGGCGTCGTAGACGGCCACCGGGGTGTCGCCGAGGTGGTCGATGACGCGGTGCAGGCTGCTGGGGATCAGGTGGGGTATCCGGTCCGGGTCGGCTGCGAAGCCGGCCAGGCGCATCAGGTGCGCCTCCTCGTCGTCGGAGAGTCGTAACGCGCGGGCAAGGGAGGTGCACACCTGCACCGACGGCGTGGCGGCACGGCCCTGTTCGAGGCGTGCCACGTACTCGGGGGAGATGCCGGCCAGTGCTGCCAGCTCGCCGCGCCGTAGGCCGACGACGCGGCGAGGTGACCCGCTCGCGAGACCGACCACGGCCGGGTCCGTGCGATCCCGCCAGGCCCGCAACGCCGCTCCGAGGTCATTCATGAATACATGATCCGCCATCGGCGTCGAGGGCTGGGTGGTACCAGCGGTACGCGGAAGAACTGTGCCTTCCACAGTGGTGGTACGCGCCTGATGATGGGGATCATGAGCAAAGTGACCAGGATGCACCACATCGGAGTCCCGGTGAGTGATCTGGCGCGGTCGGTGCGGTGGTACGAGGACGTCCTCGGTATCGCGCCGAACGGCGTGACGATCTCGGCGACGAACCCGGCGATCGGCGCGGTTGTCGAGGTGGAGAACGCGTCGATGCGGGCGTCGTTCGCGCTGGCCGGTGACAACGTCCTTCTGGAGCTCATCCAGTACGACAGCCCGCAGCCGAGGCCCTTCACCGGGCGCAACTGCGACGTCGGGGTGATGCACCTGTGTTTCGAGGTCGACGACCTCGACGAGGCGCACCGCGAGCTGGTGGAGCGGGGCGTACACGTCAACGCCGAGCCGGTCGTGCTCCGGGACGGCGACGGCGTCGAAGCGGGCACGCTGGCCGGGACGAAGATCCTGTATCTCCGCGATCCCGACGGGATCCAGTTGGAACTGTTCCAGCTGCCCTCTTAGGCTGCGGATACCATCGGTCGGGCCGGACAGCTGGAGGGGAGTGGGCACCGTTACCCGCCATCGGCTCGCTACCAGGCCAGGGGCGTTCGTCGCCCGGGAGACGGAGTTGGGTGCGATCGCCTCGGTGACGGCGCCCGCGGCGCAGGGCCGTGGCAGGGCGATGCTCGTTGTCGGTGAGGCGGGGATCGGCAAGTCGACCCTCGTCGGTGAGGTCGCATCACGGCTGGACGGATGGCAGGTACTGCGCGCCGGTGGTATCGAGTTCGAGAGCGAACTGCCCTACTCGGCCCTGCACCAGCTGTGCGCGCCCGTGCTCGACCACCGCGCCGGACTCCCCGCACCGCAGCGGCACGCGCTCGACACGGTGTTCGGGCTGCACGCGGGGTTGACTCCGACTCCGATGCTGGTCGGCCTGGCCGTCCTGGGCCTGCTCAGCGCCGTAGGCCGGCGACGGCCGGTGTTCTGTGCCGTCGACGACGTGCAGTGGATCGACGCCGGCTCGCGGCAGGTGTTGGCGTTCGTCGCGGCGCGCGTGGCGGCGGAGCGGATCGCCATGGTCTTTGTCGCCCGCGACGCCGCATCGGTGTCGGAGCTCGGTCGCCTACCCGCCCTCACCCTCGGCGGGCTCACCGACTCGGAGGCTCTCACCCTGCTGCGGTACCGGACACCGTTGGGCCACGAGGCAGCGATCGTGCAACGGATTCTCGCCGAAGCGGCCGGTAACCCTCTCGCGCTGGTGGAGTTCGCCCGCGACGCGGGGCCGTTCGGACTACCCGGCGACGCCGGGCACGGCGCTGTGGAACATCGGTTCGTGAGTCGGTTCCGGCGGCTGCCGGCACCCGCGCGTTCGGTTCTGGCGCTGGCCGCCGCGGAGCCGACCGGCGACCTCGTTCTGCTGCGGCGCGCCCTGACGATCCAGGGACTGGACGCCTCGGATCTGGCCGCGGCCGAGGACAGCGGCCTGTTGGTGATCGGCCCCCGGGTGCACTTCCACCATCCGCTGGCGCGCTCAGCGGTGTACCGCTCGACCGGGGCCGGAACGCGACGGCAGGCACACGCGGCGCTCGCCGCCGTTACGGACGTCGACGCCGATCCCGACCGCCGCGCCTGGCACCAGGCGAACGCGATCACCGGGCCGGACGAGGAGACCGCGGCGGAACTGGAACGGTCGGCCGGACGGGCACAACGCCGCGGCGGCTTCGCGGCCGTGGCCGCGTTCCTCGAACGCGCGGCCCGACTGACACCGGACCGGTCGCGGCAGGTACGCCGCCTGTTGGACGCGGCCCGGGCACGGTTGAGTGCGGGCGCGCCTTCCACGGCCCGGGAACTCGTGGACGAGGCCGAGCGTCTCCAGCCGGACCTGGCCGACCGCCGCGCTGCGCGACTGCTGCGCGCGACGATCGACTATCACGTGGCGCGCAGTATCCCGGCGACGATCGCCCTCATCGACGCGGCCGACGTCATGGCCCCCGATGAGGTCCGCGAGACGTACCTGGAAGCCTTCGCGTCGCTCATGTTCAGCGTCGACGAGCCCGGTAGGCTACGGCGGCTCGCCCTGCACATCCGGGAACGGGTACCGCCGCGTCAGCCACCACGTCCGGTCGATCTGCTGTTGCAGGCGTTGGTCGAGCAGAACCTCCGCCCGGCGGACGAGGCGATCCCCCTGATGCGCCGCGCCGTCGACGCCTTCCGGGAGCACGCCCGCACGCCCGACGCGGATCCGTGGTGGATGGAACGCGCCTGCGTGTTGAGCGTCGACCTCGGCGACAGCGACGCCATGGAGGAGATCGTCGACCGTCAGGTGGAACTCGCCCGGGCGCAGGGAGCGTACGCGATCCTTCCCCACGCGCTGCGATTCCAGGCGGTCGCCCGGACGATCGTGGGTCGCTTCGCCGACGCGCACGTCTGCATCATCGAGGCGCGCGCGGTCGACGAGGCCGCGGGGACCTCCAACCTCGTCGGGTCCGACCTGATGCTCGCCGCGTGGAGCGGCGACGCCGACCGGTTCCGGGGAATTCAGGAGAGGCTGCGCGGCTGGGCAGGGATGAACCCGGCCGCGTTGCACTACGCGAACGCCGTGCTGTGCAACGGCAGCGGCGACCACGAGGCCGCGCTGACCGCGTTGCTGCTCGTGCGGGACCAGCACCGGCGCGGCTCGTACGCCGTCACCGCCTTCCACCAGGAGATGGTCGAAGCCGCCGCGTACGTCGGACGCCCCGAAGAGGCCGAGGATTCGGCTGAGTGGATCGGGGACGTCGCACGGGTCAACCCGAACGCGTGGACCACGGGTGCGCACCAGTTGGCGTGTGCGGTGCTGGACCCGGGGCTCGGCGCACAGGACCACTACCGCGAGGCGATCAGCCGGTTCGCCGGGAGCAGGATGCGCGTCCATTACGCGCGTGCCCGCCTGCTCTACGGGGAGTGGCTGCGACGGGTCGGCCGCCGGACCGAGGCGCGGGTGGAGCTGCGCGCCGCACACGATCTGCTCAGCACCATCGGCGCGCGCGGGTTCGCCGGCCGCGCCGCCCGCGAACTGGATGCCATCGGCGAGCCGACCCTGACCGACGACGCCGATCCGCTCGCAGGGCTGACCGCACGGGAGCTGCTCGTCGCCCGCAAGGTCGCCTCCGGCGCAGGCACCAAGGAGGTCGCCGCGCTGCTGTTCGTCAGCCCGCGAACGATCGACGCCCACCTGCGGAACCTCTACCGCAAACTGGGCATCAGCTCACGCCGGCAGTTGCGCGAACTCCTCCGCTGACGGGGCCGGGCCGGTCGGGCGACGAAAGGCCCCGCCGGTGGGAGACCGGCGGGGCCGTTGAGCGGCGTCAGCGCCGGTCCGTCGCACACTCCCGTTCGGCCAGCGTCTTCAACTCCGTCAGCCACGTCTCCAGACTCCCGGCGAGAGCCGTTGTGGAGAATGCGACGTCCTGTTCCACCTGCTCACCGCGCCACGTCTCCTCGGTACGCACGAGAACCCGTCCGTCGACCTCGGTGAACGTCCACACGTGGACACCCTCGTCGATGCGCAACCCCGCACCGATCGCCGGGCCGTCCCAGCGAAGGCACCTCTGGTGCTGAAGCTGGCGGACAGTGGACGTGACGACGAGGGTCGTGGCGGGATTCAACGTGGTCTCGGGCACCGACGTCGTCCATCGGAACGACGAACCGGGACGCAGTGGTCCGCGGTCGAGCCGCTTACTGGACAGCACCGGCTCCTGCCACGACGGCCAGCGTTCCACGTTGGTCTGGATCCTCCAGACGGTCCGTAGCGGAGCGTCGATCGTCGTCTCCGTCCGGTGGCGAATCTTCGCCGCGGTGTCGACGGTCCGTCCCGCGCATCGCACCGTCGCGCGGTCGGAGCCGCCGCCGCTGGCCTCGGCCCGAGCCGGTGCACCGCCGCCGCCCACGAGGCCGGCGACGACCGCTGCCGTCGCGACGGCGACCATCCGGGTCCTCATGACGCGCTCACCGCCTCGGCGGTGAGCTTGAGCCGGCCCAGCCACATGGCGAGGGTCGTGTCGAGGCCCTCCTGGAACGACGCATTGTCGGCATCGACGGGCGGGCCGGCGAAGGACTCCTCGGTCGACACCTCCACGCCGTCGTCGGCCGGAGTGAGCGTCCAGACGTGGACGCCGAGGACGCCGTCGGGCCCGTCACCGTATCCCCGCCAGACGAGGCGCTTCTGCGGCCGTACCTGGAGAATCGTCGACTCGATCTCCATGCCCGCGGCGGACCAGCGGAACACCGAGCCCGGCGCGAGCGGACCGGGTGTTTCCACACGTGCGTACGGGATTTCCGGCAACCAGGTCGTCCACGCGTCGATGTCCGTGAGGATCCGCCACACGGTGTCCGCGGACGCGGTCACCGTGACGCTGTGGCGGCTGATCACCGGGGCCGACAGGTCGATGCCGACCTCGTCGGCATCCGTCATGTTGTCCATCGTGAAGCCCCTCCGCGGTCACTGACGATCGGAACGCCGGGCGTGCGCGAGCCGCTAGATCCACACCCGGCAGAAACGATCGTGCCAAGACGGCAACCGCCGCACATCGGCAAGATTTACCTAGTTCGCGCTGCGGGGCCGAGAAGGGCAGCACGCAACGATGGCGGTTTCGCGTGCCCGCTCCCGACGAGCGGTGCCGCCGAGTCGATGGCATCATGCGGTGGATCACGATGTTCATCGATCGAGGGGGCGACGGTGCGCAGAGCAGGAGTTTCGGCGGCCCGACGGTGTGTGCGACAGCTCACCGTCGGCGTGGTCGGCACGTTGGCAGTCCTGGTCGCCGCTCCGGCACCCGCGCTGGCGGCCACGTGGTCCCCGGTCCAGGTCGTGTCGGAGGCCGGTTGGAGCGGGCAGGACCAGCCCTTCGTCGCTGTCGACCGGCAGGGTGACTCGTTGCTCGCCTGGGCCGGGTGCGACAACAACGCGAGCGGCTGCTATGACCAGGTGAAGGCCCAGACCGCCTCGGTCGACGGTGTGCTGGGGCCGGTCCAGACGCTCTCGCCGCTCGGCGCGTCCGCGTCCTGGCCCACTGTCGCATCCGACGACGACGGCGATTCCGCCGTGGTGTGGACGCAGGACGGCCTCGTGGCGGGCCGCCGCGTGTCCGCCACCGGCGAACTGGGTCCGCTGCGGATGATCACGACGTGGCACGGGGTCAGTCCGGCCGTCGCGGTGGACCCCTCAGGGCTGGCGCTGGTCGCCTGGACGGAGATCCGCGACGGCGCGTACACGACGAAGGCCCGCTATTTCGGCGCGGACAGCTCGCTCGGTCCGGAGTTGACCCTGGGCGTGGGTGCGGACCAGCCGGTCGTGGCCGTCGACCGGGCCGGGACCGCGCTCGTGGCCTGGACGGAGAGCTACGAACGGGTCGTCGCACGCCGAGTCCGCCCGGAGGGAGTCTCCGCCCTGCGCGCCATCGCCGGGCAGGGCACCGACATCAGGTACGCCAGCGTCTCGATGGCCATGGACCGGGACGGCGACGCGGTGATCAGCTACCGGTGGGTGAAGGCGGGTGAGCCGCCTCGCCTGCGCGTGCGGCACTACAGCCACACCGACACGTTGGGCAGCGTCATCAACGTGTCGCCCGCCGGCCACGAGTTGAGCCTCTTCGACGAACTCGCCGGTGACCTCGACGGTGACGCCGTGTTGACCTGGGGCCGTTGGACTTTCGACGGCACGCAGGTCCTCGCCCGCACGATCTCCAGCACCGGAGCCCTCGGCACGGTCACCAGGCTCGGTGCCGGCGACTGGCCGAAGGTCACTCTGGACGACGACGGTGATGGCCTCGTCACCTGGCAGGCGCCGAGCCCGGACTTCTCGACCAGCCGAGTGCACGCGCGAACGATCGGGTCGGACGGCGTGTTCGGGGCGGCTGAGATCCTCGCCCCCGACGGCCGCTACGCACAGCCGGCGTCCAGCCCGACCGGCCGATTCTCGGTCATCTGGCAGAAGGGGTCCTACCCGAGCGACATCCGGGCGCGTTTCGGCGGACAGGCGTACTGACCCGGCACCTGCGGTGGACAGCAAACCTTTGCCGCGCGACGTCCGCGGCAGCCGGCGCTACGGCGGCCGTCGACGCGTCCGCCCGACAAATTCGCTACCGGGACGGCGGTACGCGGTGATACACAGCCGGGGTGCCAAACACGTTGGAGTTCCCCGAGGTCCTGGGGCTGATCGAAGACCGTTCGGCCGCGTTCCGCGCCGCGATCGCGTCCGCTGCCGACCTTGACGTCCCGGTCCCGACCTGCCCGGACTGGACGCTGCGCGAACTGGCGCAGCACCTCGGCGACGGTCGCCGCCGTCAAGCCTCCATCGTGGCGGCGGGCCCGGGCGCTGGGCCGCCGGCCAAGACGGACCCGAAAGGCGCCCCGACCGCGCCCCGTGACCGCCAAGCCCTGGACGCCTGGCTCGCCGAGTCGACCGAACTCATGCTCGACGCGCTGCGCGAGGCCGGCGCGGACCGCGGCTGCTGGACCTGGTGGGGCCGCTCGCAGGCCCCGCAGACCAGCGGAGCCCTGGCCCGGCACCAGATCCAGGAGATCGCCGTCCACACCTACGACGTCCAGCTCACCCAGGGGGCCGCCCAGCCGCTGCCGACGGACGTCGCGGTCGAGGGCGTCGACGAGTTCCTGACGACCGTCGCGGCGACGACCGTCCCGTGGCCGTTCACGCCGGCGACAATCGACCTGCACACGACCGAGGGCCCTTCCTGGCGTCTGACCCTCAACGCCGACGGTGTCCGCTGCGACGACCTCGCCCCCGACGCGGAGCCGGGCGACCTGGCCATGCGAGGCGCAGCGAGCGAACTGGTCCTCTACTTCTACGCGCGGGTTCCGCTCGACGACCTGAAGACCACCGGCGACACCGAGCCGATGGAGCGGCTCGCAGACTGGGACCCGACCGCGTAACCAGAGGAGCGGCTCAGCGCCGACGTGCTGGGCGGCGCGCTGAGGTCGGGCCAGTCCACCGCGCAACACCGGACAGCTTCATGGCCGCCCTGCGGCTGCCGTGCCTGGGTCGGCAGACGAAAGCTCGCTGACCGGCTGTGCTGTGGTGCGCAGCAGCGGCAGAAGCTGGTCACCCTGTCGCGTGATCTCGGCGAGGTAGGGCGTGTCGGAGAGCACGAAGTGGGTGATGCCGAGCCGCTGGTACTTGCGCAGCGAGTTCGCCACGTCCTCGGCGGAGCCGACGAGCCAGGTGGTGCCCGCCCCGCCGCCACCGACCTTGCCGGGGGTGGTGTAAAGGTTGTCGTCGAGGACCTCTCCACGTGCGGCGAGGTCGAGCAGCCGTCGCTGACCCACGGCGGTCCGCCAGGTCTGGTCGCGTGCGGCCCCGTTGCCCTTGGCCATGGCGGCGACCTTGGCTTCGGCATCGGCCCAGGCCTGTTCGGTGCTCTCTCGCACCAGCGTGGTGACCCGCAGCCCGAATTCCAGCGGAGCGTGCTCGCGTCCCAGTTTGTCGCTGAGCTGCTTGAGCCGCTCGATACGATCGGCCACGCCGTCCAGTGGCTCGCCCCAGAAGAGTTGGACGTCGGCCTCGGTGGCGGCCACCTCCTCGGCGGCGGGGGAGGCGCCGCCGAAGTAGAGCCGGGGGTGCCGACGTCCGCCGCGGACGACTGGTCGGAGTGCCAGGGTCGAGCCGGTGACGGAGAAGTGCTCACCCTGGTAGGTGACGCTCTCCTCGGTCCACAGCCGGCGCACGATCTGGAGGAACTCCTTGGTGCGGGCGTAGCGGTGGGCCGGGTCGTTTTCCCCGTCGCCGTACGCGGCCAGGTCGTCAGTGCCCGAGACGATGTTGATCAGCGTCCGGCCCTGGCTGAGGTGGTCGAGTGTCGCGGCGGCGGAGGCGAAGTTGGCGGGTCGCCAGTAGCCGGGTCGGATCGCGATCAAGGGCTGGAACGTGGTCGTCCGGGCGGCGAGGGCGGTAGCCACAGTGAAGGTGTCCGGTCGGCCCCAGCCGGTCCCGATGAGCGCGCCGCCCCACCCGTGCTTCTCCAGCGCCTGCGCCTGCCGGGTGAGGGTGTCCAGGCTGTTGTGGCCGTCGACGACGTCGTCGCCGCGATGACCGGGCTTGACCTGGTTCGGGATGTACCAGAGGAACTCGAGGCTCATCAGAGGGTCTCCCCGCTTCGGGGGCGGAGCGGCGATGGCCGCCCCGCCCCGGGTGGATGTGGTCAGCGGAACAGCCGTGGTGCGTTGCGCAGCGTGTGCGCGGCCACGTCGCGGCCGAGCCGGACGCCGGCCTCGTCCGCGGTACGGGTGTGGATGCCCGACCACACCCGGGCGTCGACGTTCTCCCTGGTGGGTCGCTGCCAGTCGCGATAGGTCCGGGTGGCGCCGGGCTGGCTCGGGCTGGTGATGGTGTACGCCTTCCGGGCCTTCGGTCCGAACAGGGCGGTGAGCACCTGCTCGGCGGCGCCGGAGTAGGTGTTGTGCCCGCTCGGGTAGTCCGGGTGCGCGGGCGTGGTGTGCAGCGGCGTCCAGGCCGGATCACCGCCCGCGTCGGCCTGGATGGCGGTGACCGGTCGCCAGCGGAGGTGGGCGTACTTGGCGTCGGAGGTGGCGATCTGGGTGTCGACGAGCGCGACGTGGAAGATGGCCACGAGGCTCGCCCGCTCGGCGACCGGCCCGGTGGACTGCGCGAGCGCGGCGCGCAGGATCCCGGTGTAGAGGGTCAGAGAGGAGCCGAGCCAGAAGGTCGCCGTGTCGGTCTGCTGCGGTGTGCGTACGGCGCTGTCCACCGCCCCGAACGCCCGGACCTCGGCGAGGTCTGCCCGGTAGCGCTCCGAGTCCAGGGCGGGTGGTGGACCGGGCCGGTACCGGTCCGGGCGGTCGAGCAGGAACGGTCGGGCGAAACGGGTTCCGGCCTGCTGAGCGGGGGAGAAACTCGGTGGGGTGGGCTGCCAGTTACCCGGGCCCGGTTCGGGGTTCGGATACGCCGGATTGACCGACGCCGGGTCGAGCCCGTCGTCCGTCCGCTGGGCCAGCAGCGCGCGTGCTTCGGCGCTGCCGATGGCCACGCCGCGGTCCTTGGCCCGCCCGTCGGGGATCCGGTCCAGTGTGGTCCGCAGTGCGGTGTCGAGCGCGGCAGCACCCTCGGGTATCAGGGTGCTCAGCGCGGTGTGGACGGCGGCCGCGAGCGTGGCGTCCCGGTAGTGGCGCGGGTTCCCGGCGGGCGCGGTGCGGGTGGCGCGGGCGGCGGCGAGCCAGCTGATGGCCCACGCGCGGTTGTTGGTGACCTGTGGCCGGGTGCCGGTGGCGACGGCGGCCGCGGTGGCGTCGTACCACTCGAGAGCGGTGTCGGTCGTGGTGGTGGCGGAGGCCGGTGCGGCGGGCAGGCCGGCCGCCAGGACGGCGGCGGCGATGACCGCCACACCGCGGCGCCAACCGCGGCGGTTCGACAGGGTCATCATGGGGTGGTGACTCCTCGCGTGCGAAGGGTGGGAGCGGACGGAAGACGGCGCGCTTCGGCTGCTCACCGGGCCGGTCCGGCGACGTGTGGCGTCGTCCCGCCGCGGCGGCGACGCGCCGGGTCGCTCAGCGACGGCGGCTGGTAGCCGGCGTCGGCGGGGTTCAGCGTGGTGCCGGGCGGGACGATGGCGTCGATGCGGTCGAGCACGTCGCGGGAGAGCGTCACCTTGGCGGCGCCGAGCTGCGACTCCAGGTGGGCCAGGGTGCGCGGTCCGATGATCGCCGAGGTGACGGCCGGGTGTTCCAGGACGAAGGCGATCGCCAGGTGGATGAGGGACAGCCCGGCCTCGTCGGCGAGGGCGGCGAGCTGGTCGACGGCGGTCAGCTTGGCGGCGTTGGCGGGCACTGTCGGGTCGAACCGGGCCGGCAACCGGTCGGCCCGGCGGGAGATCGGGGCGCCGAGCCCGCCGTGATAGCGGCCGGAGAGCCACCCGCCGGCGAGTGGGCTCCACGGGATCACGGCCAACCCGTACTGCTGGGCCACCGGTAGCACCTCGCGTTCGATGCCGCGGGCCAGGATGGAGTACGGCGGCTGCTCGCTGACGACCCGTTCCCGCCCGCGCCGCTCTGCGATCCACTGGCCCTCGACGATGGCCGACGGCTCGAACGTGGACGTGCCGATGTAGCGGATCTTCCCCTGGCGCACCAGGTCGGTGAGCGCCCCGAGGGTTTCGTCGAAGTCGGTTTCCGGCTCCGGCCGGTGTGCCTGGTAGAGGTCGATCCAGTCGGTGCCCAGCCGGCGCAGGCTGTTCTCGACCGAGCGGACGATCCAGCGACGGGAGTTGCCCCGGTGCTGCGGGTTGTCACCGACCTGGCCGTGAAATTTGGTGGCCAGGAAGACGTCGTCACGCCGCCCGCCCGCGAGGGCCTTGCCGACGATCTCCTCCGACTCGCCGTGGGAGTAGACGTCGGCGGTGTCGATGGCGGTGATGCCCTCGTCGAGGGCCCGATGGATGATCCGGATGCCGTCCTCGTGGTCCGGGTTGCCCCGTTGCCCGAAGTTCATCGCACCAAGGGTCAGCGAGCTGATGCGGACGCCGGTGCGCCCGAAGGGCCGTTGCTCGACCATGACTTCTCCTTCGTGGTAAGTCAGCGGGACGCGGTGGTGAGCTGCCGCGTGAACTGGTTGGTCGGTCGAGCCAGCCCGTAGTGCTCCCGCAGAGTGGTCCCGGTGTACTCGGTGCGGAACAACCCGCGGCGTTGCAGGATCGGCACGACGTGCTCGACGAACGTCTCCAGCCCGGACGGCAGCACGGGAGGCATGATGTTGAAGCCGTCGGCCGCGCCACTGCGATGCCACTCCTCGATGGCGTCGGCGACCTGCTCCGGTGTGCCGGCGAAGGTCCGGTGCCCGCGTCCGCCGCCGAGCCTGCCGATGAGCTGGCGGACGGTCAGGCGTTCACGCCGGGCCAGGGTGACGATCAGCGTGTAACGGCTCTTGGCACCCTCGATCTCGTCCTCGCTCGGCAGGTCGGCGGGCAGTTCCCTGTCCAGGTCGAGGTCTTCCGGGGCGACCCGCAACGTCGCTGCGAGCTGCTGCCGGGCGTACTCCGGTTTGATCAACCGGTCCAGCTCCTCCTCCAGCGCGCGGGCCTCGGTCTCGGTGGCCCCGATGGCCGGCACGATGCCCGGAAGGATCTTGATGGTGTCCGGGTCGCGGCCGACTTGCGCGGCACGCCGCTTGAGGTCGCGGTAGAACGCCTGCGCCTCGCCGAGTGTCTGCTGCGCGGTGAAGACGGCCTCCGCGTAGCGGGCGGCCAGATCCTTGCCGTCCTCGGACGACCCGGCCTGCACCAGCAGTGGATAGCCCTGGGGTGAGCGGGGGACGTTGAGCGCCCCGGCCACCTTGAAGTACCGCCCCGAGTGCTCCGGTGGGTAGAGCAGTTCGTCGTCGCCCCACCGCCCGGCGTCCTTGTCGCCCAATGGAGCGGCGTCGTCCCAACTGTCCCAGAGTTTCTGGGACACCTCGATGAATTCGGCCGCCCGCTGGTACCGGTCCCGGTGCGCCGGCAGGTCGTCCAGGTTGAAGTTGCGGGCCGCCTTCTCGCCGGCGGTGGTGACGATGTTCCAGCCGGCCCGACCACCGCTGACGTGGTCCAGCGACGCGAAGCGGCGGGCCAGGTTGAACGGCTCGTTGTACGTCGTCGACGCCGTCGCGATGAGCCCGATGTGGCTCGTCGCGCCGGCCAGGGCGGTGAGCAGCACTGTCGGTTCCAGCGTGCCGCCTGGCCGTCGACCGATGCTGTTCCACAGCACCGGGCTGTCGGCGAGGAACAACGAGTCGAGCTTGCCCCGCTCGGCGATGCGGGCCAAACGGATGAAGTGCGCGACGTCGGTCTGCGCGAACGGGTCGCTCTCCGGCAGCCGCCAGGCCGCCTCGTGGTGGCCGACGCCCATGAGGAACGCGTTGAGGTGCAGCATGCTCATCCTTCCGTCGGGTCGACGCCGAGCGCCCGTAGCAGGGTTTCGCGGTAGGCGAGGAACTGCGGCTGCCGGTACGACCTCGGCGTGGGCAGGTCGATGGCGAGGTCGACGGCGATGCGACCGCTGTCCAGCAGCAGCACCCGGTCGGCCAGCGTGATGGCCTCGTCGACGTCGTGGGTGACGAGCAGCACGGTGGGCCGGTGCCGGGCGCACAACTCGCGCAGCAGGGCGTGCATGCGCAGTCGGGTCAGAGCGTCCAGCGCGCCGAACGGCTCGTCGGCGAGCAGCAGTTCCGGCTCGGACACCAGCGCTCGGGCCAGCGCCACACGTTGCTGCTCGCCGCCGGACAGTTCATTGGGCCAGGCCCGCTCCCTCCCGGCGAGGCCGACCTCGACGAGGGCCGCACGGCCGCGCTCGGTGGCGTCCGGCCCGCGCAGGCCGAGGAGGACGTTGTCCAGCACGCGCTGCCATGGCAGCAGTCGGGCGTCCTGAAAGACGACCGAGGAGTTCTCCGGTACGTCGACCAGGCCCGACCCCGTGGCATCGCCATCCAGGCCGGCGAGCGCCCGCAGCAGGGTGCTCTTGCCCGAGCCGCTGCGCCCCAGCAGCGCGACGAACTCGCCGGTGCCGATCTCCAGGTCGAATCCGTCCAGGACCACCCGGTCCCCGAATCCTCGCGCCAGGCCCTGCACTCGTACCGCGCGGGAGGCGGTCAGTCCGCCAGCGTGCGTCGCCACGACAGCGCCCTCCTCTGCGCAAGCCGCACCGCGCCGTCGGACAGCAGCCCGAGCAGGCCGTACAGCACGAGTCCGACGATGATGACGTCGGTCTGGCCGTACTGGCGGGCCAGCTCCATCATGTAGCCGATGCCGCTTGTCGAGTTGATCTGCTCGACGACCACCAGGGACAGCCAGGCCCCGACGACCGCGAACCGCATGCCGAGCAGGAAGCCGGGCAGCGCGCCGGGAAGCACGATCCGGCGGATGAAGGCGGGACGCCGCAGCCGGAGCGATTCGCCCAGTTCGACGTACCGGCTGTCGATGGTGCGTAGCCCGTTGTGGGTATGGATGTAGACGGGCACGAACACGCCGAGCGTGATGGTGATGACCTTCATCTCCTCGCCGATGCCGAACCAGAGCACGAGCAGCGGAATCAGCGCGAGCGCCGGGATGGCCCGCTTGATCTGGATCGGCCCGTCGAGGATGGCCTCGCCCCACCGGCTCAGACCGGCGAGGACGGCGAGGATCGTGCCGACGGCGGTGCCGATGGCGAGGCCCAGGCCGGCCCGTTGAGCCGAGACGGCCAGGTTGTCCTGTAGTCGGCCGTCGGCGATGAGGTCACCCGCCGTGATCACCACGGTCCAGGGCGCCGACAGGGTGCGACTGTCGATCCAGCCGGCCGCCGAGCCGGCCGCCCACACCGCCAGGAGCAGGGTCGGACCGATCGCCGCCCCGAACGGGATGGGGCGGCCCGGCTTGAGCCGGCGTCGCGGCCGGCCGGTGGGAGCGGCGGCGTTCGACCGAGGTCGGGCCAGGGTCGAGGCGGTCACTGGGCACCTCCGGAGGTCAGCGCCTGGGCGCCCACCGACTCGTACCGTCGGTCGTACAGGTCCTCCGCCTTCAGGGGCTTGTTGCCGGTCTCCTTCGCCAGCAGGTCGATGGTTTCCTGGTGCCGGGCGATGGCCTCGGTCCAACTCACCGGGATGTCGGCCACGCCGCCGTTCTGGACCAGCCACCTGCCGTCGTCGGCGGTCAGGCCCTGGTCCTTGACGTAGTACCGCTCGATCCACTCGTCGGGATTGGCCTCGCGCCACCGCCAGGCCCGCGCCCACGCCTGCACGTACTCGCGGATCGCCGCCGCCTTCGCCGGATCACCGAGCACGGTGACGGGCGCGTACAGGTGACCGGGGTCGTCGCGCAGGCCGTGCGCGATCGTCGTGCCGCCGTCCCGGGTGTACTTGGTCTCGTACCGTTTGATCTGCACCCCGCCGATCGGCGCGACCTCGACCTGGCGGCTGGCGAGCGCCGTGTTGTAGACGTCCCCGGTGCTCGGCAGCTCGACCAGCTTGACGTCCTTCTTGGTAAGGCCGGCCTTGTGGAGCACCCGCAGCACCAGTGCTCCCTGCGCCTGCCCCGGGCTGTACGCGATCTTCTTCCCGCGGAGGTCGGCGAGGGTGGCGACCGTGAGGCCGGGTGCGACGCCGAGCCGGTAGATGGCGTGGTTGAGCGGGTCCTGACGGAACTTCGAGGCCACGATCTTCGTGGGGATGCCGGTCCAATGCGAGTGGATCGGCGGGATGTCCGCCACCGAGCCGATGTCCAGCGCCTTCGCGCGGAATGCCTCCAGGGTCTGCGGGCCGCCGCTGATGTTCGCCCATTCCACCTCGAAGCTGAACTTGTCCGCCTCGCCGGAGAACTCGATCGCCTTCTGGTGCTCCTTGTCGCCGACGACCAGCTTGGTGCCCTTCGGCACGGCCTCAGGCAGCGGTGCGCCGGCGGCCAACGCCGCGACGGGTGTCTCCTCGCCGGCGCAGGCGGTCAGTCCCAGGGTGACCGCGCCGAGGGCTGCGGACAGGATCGTCCGACGGTCCAGGAGGGATGGTGAGGTCACTTACAACTCCTTCGTCGCTGGTTGCAGGGCGGTATAGCGCCCCATGTGGTAGAGCAGAGGCGCACCGTCGCTGTGACTGGCGATCACGGGCTCGGCGATCACGATGGCGTGGTCGCCCGCGGGCACCCGTTGGGTGACGCGACACAGGAGCCACGCGACCGGCTCGTCCAGCAGCGGCACGCGGTGCGGCCCGTACCGCCACGCTGGATGTGTGGTGAACCGGTCGATGCCGCTCGTCGCGAAGGTCCGCGCGACGTCCTCCTGGTTCTCGCCGAGCAGGTGCACGGCGACGTGCTCCGCCTCGGCGATCGTCGGCCAGCTCGACGACGATCGGGCCAGGCAGAACGACACCAGCGACGGGTGTAGCGACACGGACGTCAGCGACGTGACGGTGAACCCGACCGGTGGCTCGCCCGCGGCGGTGATCACCGCGACTGCGGCGGCGTGCCGGCGTAGAAGAGCGCGGAACATGTGCGGGTCGACCGGGGTCACGGGTTCGGCGGTGACTGTCATGGCTGTCCTCCTGGTCTGACGAAGACAGGTGGGCGCCGCCACGAGTGCGCGTGGACGCAGTGGCGGCGAGCAACCGTCGATCGGTGCGAGGAGTCGGCTGCCGGTCATCGTCGAGCCGGCGGCGCGAGTAAAGAGAGGGGAGCGGGCTCAGCGGCAGCAGCCGCTGGCGGCGGTCCAGCCACGGCAGCATCCCCGCGACACCGCGATTGCGGTGCCCTGAAGCAGGGTGTGTTGGCTGGTCACAGATACGACGCTAACCCACAATTCCTATGTGTCAAGTAGGTTTTCAGGCGGTGGGACGTCCCGGGCGGCATCTGTCGACCGTACGCGTCACCGGATGCCGGGATCGACCTGCGCTGATCGTCGGGCTACCGACCATTCCGCGAATCACCGCTGCCCCGCCCGGTATCCCGCAGCGACCGCAGGGCTGGCGGCAATGGACGGCTACGACCACATGGAAACCGGAGCGAGCATCACCGGGCACGACTTCTACCGTCGGCTCGGCTACATCGACGTCCGCTCCACCGAGACGGAGTTCGGCCTCAACTACATCCTGCGCCGCGGTCTGCCCTGACGATCGCCGAGCCGGCCCCGGGCGGCGCGGCTCGGCCCAGTCCGAGTCCCAGGCGTGGGGATCGGCCGCCGTCACCGGGGCCGTGGAGCGGCTCGGCCGGCCGAGCCGGGGCTGCCGACGCCGCATCGCTGACACCGTGGGCGGGCGAGTTCGAGCTCGCCCGCCCACTGCCGTGGCGTGTCTCCTCGGGTGCCTATCGTTCCTTGCGCACCGTCAACTTCTGGTAGTCGGCGGCGTGGGGCTGGTAGGTCGGGTTGCCGGAGTAGGCGACGTGGACCCGGTAGGCCCCAGGCCGCAGATCGGCGGTCTGCAGGTCGACGACCGCCTTACCGTGGGCCAGTGGCACGACCTGCACGGCGCCACCGAAGGTGACGGTGACCTCGCCGGTCGGGGTCGGAGCGTGCTGCTTCGGCCCGCCGGCCGACCCGACGGTCACGGTCAACCTGAACGTGTCCCCGCGGACAACCGACGCCGGCGTGGCCTTCGCCTTGACCTTGACGGCGGCCGGTCCGGAGGGCACCTCGAACGACGCCGTACCCTCCGACGCCTTCAGGTAGTCGAAGCCGAGGTACTCGGCCTTGACCGACCGGGCACCCGCGGGCAGACCCGTCGGCAGCGTGACGGTGGCCGCACCGTCGCTCAGGTAGGCGAGCGTCGACCACGAGCCGATGCTGACCCGTACCTGACCGCCGGTCTCGAACCCGTCGGCTGCCGCGACCGTCACGGTGGCAGTGGTCGTCTGCGCCCCGCCCGCGTACGGTTCGACGGCCACCTTGGTGGTGGTCGTGACGTCGCTGTTCGGGATTCCGCGGATGTCGTTCCACTCGCGGACGGTCAGCGGGATCACGGTGCCGTGACGCGGACGGACGACACCCGCGTTCGTCATCGTGATCGCCTTGGCGTTCCACGTCGGCGCCTCGATGTTCTCGTGACACGCGGCCTGGTACCCGCCACCGTTCGTGTACCGGTCGCCCCAGAGGTAGAACTGGCCGGGGCAGGCAGTGTCACCGGGGTTGGCCTTGAAGATGACAGGTCCCTCGTACCCCTGGTTGGCGACCCACGTCGTGCGCCCCAGAGCCGGCGCGACCAACGTCCAGTTGTCGATGTCGCTGTCCAGGAAGTCGGTGTGCTTCTCCGAGAAGATGTCCGAGCCCTGGTTGCCGGCCTCGTTCTTGGTCACCCGGTAGTAGTGGTCACCGACCCGGATCGCTGTCGTGTCGATGCGCGACAACGGGGCCGGATCCTGCCATACCTGCGGAGCGGAGAACGTCTTGAAGTCCCGCGTCGTGGCGTACCACATCTGCGCGTTGCCCTGACCCGTGCGGTTCACGGGGTCGTTCCACAACGACTGGGCCCAGAACACGACGTAGGCGCCGAGCTCCTCGACCCACAGCGACTCCGGTGCGAAGGCGTTGCCCGCGTTGTCGGGCGCGACCTTCACGTGCCGCTGCGGGGTCCAGTTCACCAGGTCGTGCGACTCGAACACCTCGATGTACTGGGTGTCGTTGATGGCGTACCCGCCCTGGTCGTACCAGTTCAGGTCGGTGGCGATCATGTAGAACGTGTCGCCGTCGGGGGAGCGGACGATGTGCGGGTCACGAAGCCCCTGGTCGCCCAGTTGGGAGATGAGTGACGGTCGTCCTCCGGTCAGACCGGTCCAGTCCAGGGCGGTGTTTCCGTTGGACGTGGCGAACATGATCTGCTCGCCGTCGGCGATTCCCTCTCCCTTGAAGTACCCCATGAAGTACCGCTCGTACTCCTCCGAGCGCGGCATGGCGGCGATGGTCACCGGGAACGACTTCTTCTGCGACGCCTTACCCTTGGTGATGGTCGCCGTCAGGGTGGCGGCGACATCCGTACGGCCGAAGGCCGGGCGGGTGACCTCGCCCGTCGGGGTGACGAGGCTGGTGGTCGACTTCCAGGTGATGGTGGATCCGAACTCGCCCTCGGCGGCGAGGTCGAGGTTGCCGCGCACGCCGTCGGTGGCGTCGACTGTCAGGTCGAAGGCGTCCCGGTCGACAGCCTGCGCATCGTCGAACTCGGCCTTCACCACCACGGGGATCTCCCGTGTGACGACCTGCTGGGAGCCCTTGCGGACAGTCGCCGTGAGCGTGGCTGTCGCGTCGGGCTGTCCCTGGGCGGGCCGGGTGATCCTGCCGGTCACCGCGACCTTGCGCGCGCTGGGTACGGCCGGCGGAATGTTGACCTCGACGACCGACGGGTCCGAACTCGTCCACGTGATGGTCGAGCCCGCCACGGAGCCCACCTTGGGCAGGACGAGGTCGCGTACGGCAGCACTGGTCCGGCCGAGGTCGAGGGCCGCGGCATCGGAGTGAACGCCGTCGGAGACCGTCTTCTCCGCCAGGGCGAGCGTCTCGTCGAGGCTCACCGCCCGGTCGTACACCCGGAAGTCCCGGATCGTTCCGCGGAACGAGTAGTGGCCCGATGTCTGCGAGCGACCGAGGAAGTTGCAGTTGGTCCCCGCGGCGTTCACCGACGGCGCCGTGGTCAGGTTCGTCGACGTCGCGTGCAGCACACCGTCGAGGTAGACCCTGCCGGTCCAGCTCGCTCCGTCCGAGTTCAACGACTGGGTGTAGGTGACATGGGTCCACGCTCCCTCGAGCATGCGGACCCGGTTCTGTTGGAGGTTCGTCGGACCCACCGCGACACGGAATCGCTGGGTGTTCGACGCGAAGATGGAGCCCTCGGCGCCGGTGTCGACGTCACACGAGCCGGACTTACGGCCGAAACCCCACATCTGGTGCTCGCCGACGTTCGCCGGGTCGACCCACACGTCGTAGTCCACGGTGAGGTTGGACATGCCGGCGGTGATGTCGTTCGGCAGCGCCACGTACGCGCCGTCGAGGGCGCTCTCGTAGGAGTCGGGGTTGAACCTGACTCCCTCGCCGGTCAAGGCCGCCTTCTCGGGATTCACGAGGGTGGCGTTCGCCGCCGCACCCGCGCTACCCGAGTTGACCAACGTCGTCCCGCTGGTCTCGTCGAGGGCGAAGTGGTGCACGAGGCCTTCGGTGAGCGGCTCCTCGGCAGCGTACGCGGGCGGTGCCGCAATCGAGACCGAGAGAAGCGCACCCAGTGCCAGGACCGCGACACCTCTACCCTTCCGACGTGGTCCGGGACGTGGTCTTGGCTGTCGCAGTCGCAATTGATCCTCCTTGGCCGGGACGGACATCACTCCAAACTGGACGGGCTTGTTAACGCTAACTACGGGGTGCTGCCGGGTCAACGCGGTGCGTCGTGGCCCGAGCCCCACGAAGGCCCGTGGTCGAGGTGCCCCCCAACCGGCCGGCCCGTCCTATTCACGACGGGCGCGCGTCCCTCATGCCAGCGGGGACGCGCCCGAGGTGCCAGTGGCGTGGTGTCACGATCACGTGTGACGTGGTGTCACTGTTCGTTCGCAGTTGAGCGCCGAATACTGGGGTCGTTACCGCACGATTGCCGCGTCACACCCGCGTCGATCGCGGCGGTCTCGCGGGCGCTCAGCGCGTAGGCGCTGGTCCAGCCCGCCGTGGCCGACCTGTTCGCCAGCCGATTCGGCGCAGGTCGCGACCTACGACACTCGCCACAGTGATCCAACGGATGCGCCGTCGCGCTCGGGAGTTGGACGGTGCTTCGTCGGACCCTGCCAGGGTGCGACGGTCGCTGAGCCGACCGGCAGGCCGAGGGCGCGACCGACAACCAGGAAGGACCCGCCCATGACCGCGTCGGCGATCGAGAAGCCCGATTTCACCGGTTTGCGAGCGATGTACATCAACTGCACCCTGAATCGTTCCCCCGCGCGTAGCCACACCCAGGGGGTCGTCGATCGCAGTGTGGCGATCATGGAGGCGAACGGGGTCGCCGTGGACCAGATTCGCGCCGTCGACCACGACATCGCCACCGGTGTCCGACCCGACATGACCGAGTACGGGGCGGACACCGACGAGTGGCCCGCGCTGCTGACCCGGGTGCTCGCAGCCGACATCCTGGTCATCGCCGGGCCGATCTGGCTCGGCGACAACAGTTCGGTAACCCGTCGGGTGATCGAGCGGCTCTACGGCTACTCCGGCGTGCTCAACGAGCAGGGCCAGTACGCTTACTACGGTCGGGTCGCGGGCTGCCTGCTCACCGGCAACGAGGATGGCCTGAAGCACTGCGCGATGAGCATCCTCTACAGCCTGCAGCACATCGGCTTCGCCGTCCCGCCGCAGGCGGACGCGGGTTGGCTCGGCGAGGTCGGCCCCGGGCCGTCCTACCTCGACGAGGGCTCCGGCGGGCCGGAGAACGACTTCACCAACCGCAATACCGCGTTCATGACCTACAACCTGCTCCACCTCGCGTCGATGATGCGCCGCACCGGTGGATTCCCGGCCTACGGCAACCAGCGCACGGCGTGGGAGGCAGGAGTTCATTCGGACGCCGCCAACCCGGAGTACCGCTGACGCGGCGACCGGCCACGACAACGACATTTGTCACCCGCTGGTGACAGCACCAAGGATGTGAGTAGCGATGACGAGCCTGACGACGACGACATGGCCGAGCCTGCGGGTCTCGGACTGGACCGCCACCCGCGACACGGTGCACATGTGGACCCAGATCGTCGGCAAGATCCGCATGGCGCACGCTCCGTTTCTCAACCACTGGTGGCAGGTGAGCCTGTACGTGAGCCCACGCGGGTTGACGACGTCCGCCATCCCGTACGGCACGGGAGTCTTCGAGATCGAGTTCGACTTCATCGGCCATCGGCTCGACGTACGCACCAGCGACGGCGGCGCGCGGAGCCTCGCGCTCCGGCCCATGCCGGTCGCCGAGTTCTACTCGCGGATCATGGCCATGCTCGACGAACTCGGGATCGAGGCACCGATCCGGCCGTACCCCAACGAGGTCGACCCGGCGATCCCGTTCGCCGAGGACCACGAGCACGCCTCCTACGACGCAGACGCGGCCGCACTGTTCTGGCGACAGTTGTTGCAGGCGAATCGGGTGATCGGCGAGTTCCGGTCGCATTTCGTGGGCAAGGTCAGCCCGGTGCACTTCTTCTGGGGCGGGATGGATCTCGCCTGCACCCGCTTCTCCGGCCGGTCGGCCCCGCCACACCCCGGGGGCGTGCCCAACTGCGGGGACTGGGTCATGGTCGAGGGCTACTCCCGCGAACTGTCCAGCTGCGGATTCTGGCCCGGCGGCGGCGAGGAAGGCGCCTTCTACTCGTACGCCTATCCGGCACCGGACGGGTTCGCCGAGCGGCAGGTCGGTCCTGACGGCGCGTACTACAGCGCCGAGTTCCAGCAGTTCCTCCTGCCCTACGAGGCCGCCCGTGCCGCACCGGACCCGGACCGCGCGGTGGCCGAGTTCCTCCGCACCACGTACGAGGCCGCCGCCGATCTCGGGAACTGGGACCGTTCCGCGTTGGAGGACGACCCCCTCCGGTGGCACCGTTCTCCTGCGTGAGGAGGCCGATGCTCGTGGATGCGGCGCGCTCAGCGCACGTCCGGGCAGGCGCTCACGGCATGGTGAAGTCGGCGAAGTCGAAGCCCGGGCTCACCACGCAACTGACGAGTACGTGCGTGTCGCCCGCCGGTGTCGCCGACTGCCACTCGCCTGCCGGGACCAGGACCTGCGGGCACTCGGCACTCAGGATCGTGGGTCGACTGCCCCTGCCGACGGTCAGCGCCAGCGGTCCGCCCGAGTGCCAGAACCAGATCTCGTCCGACCGCACGGTGTGCCAGGCCGACTCGTCACCCGGCTCCAGAAGGAAGAGGATCGCCGTCGCGGCGGCACGGCGGCCCGGGTAGCCGTCGGGCTCGAACGTGACAGCGGACCGATAGGTTTCCCGGAACCACCCACCTTCGGGGTGCGGTTGCAGATCGAATTGTTCGGCAAGAGGCGGACGTACGGTCATGAGGGGCCACTGTAGTGGCCGACACCACGGAGGTACGCGACGTCGGGCTTCCCGCTGCGCCGAGGCGTCACCGCGCGCCGGTCACCACCTCTGCTCGACGTCAGGACAGCACGCGTCGGGTCCGGTCTCCGGTCCAGGCCGCGTCGAGGATTGCCGTCAGGCTGGCGGTGTCGGTCGGGCCTGGATGGTTCTGGATCAGGCGGGTGACGCCACTGGCCATCTCCGCGAAGCGCGGAAGGTCGGCCCGTGCCACGCCGATGTCCGCCAGCGTGGGAGGGATACCGATGTCGGCGAGGAGCCCGTCGAGCCAGGTGAGGAACGTGTCCGCGGCCTCGGCATCCGAGGCGCCGGCCACGTCGAGACCGCACACCCCGGCAAGCACTGCCAACCGGTCGCCGATGGCGTCTTTGGCCGCCTCCAGCGCGTAGGGCAGGAGCAACCCGACGCCCAGGCCGTGCGGCGTGTGGGTGGCTGCGCCGATGGGGTACTGGAGAGCGTGCGGGGCCGCGTTGCCCGCGTGGGAGAAGGCGAGCCCGGCGAGCATCGACCCGTAGGACATGTCCGCCCGGGCGTCCGTGTCGCCTCCGTCCCTGACCGCACGTCGCAGGCTACGGGCGATCCGCTCGGCGGCCAGGAGCGCGTAGTGGTCGGTGATCGGGTTGCGGCCGAGGAAGACCTGCTCCACCGGGTCGCGCGGTCCGTGGGGCCGGGGTCGCGCGGTGTAGCTCTCCACCGCGTGGCAGAACGCGTCGATGCCGGAGTGGGCGGTGACGGTCGCCGGGCAGGTGTACGTGAGTTCCGGGTCGACGATCGCGAAGTCGGGCACGATGTGGACGCTGGACACCCCCACCTTCAGCTCGCGGTCCGGGTCGGTCAACACCGACACGGGTGTGAGCTCGGAGCCGGTGCCGGACGTCGTCGGGACCGCGACGAGCGGCATCGTCGGCCCGGGGACCTTCGACTCGCCGTAGAAGTCGCGCGGCGTCCCACCGTGGCGTCGGATGACGCCGACGATCTTGGCGAGGTCGATCACCGTGCCACCCCCGATGGCGAGGATCACGTCGGCGTCCACCTCGGCGGCGGCCGAGACGGCAAGGTCGACGTCGGTGAGTGGCACGTCCGGGGTCGCGTCGCAGAACACCCCGACCACAGCGACCTTCTCCCGCACGGCGGCAACGATGTCGGCCACGCCCGGCTGCCCCAGAAGAACCTGGTCGGTCACGATGAGGACGCGCGACCCACTCTCGGCCACCACCCGTGGGATGTTCTGCGCGACCCCTTCGCCCACGATCAGCTGGCGTGGTCCGCGGACGGTCTCAAGCATGTCGGTGCCTCTTTCGGAACGTCGGCGGTGATGTGCTGGGCGGACGCCCGGAGCAACAGGCCGGTCATGGCAGGTCGATCGCCGCGTAGGTGACGTCGAGGTATTCGAGGATGCCCTCGTGCGACCCCTCCTTACCGATCCCGGACTGCTTGACGCCTCCGAACGGGGCGGACGGGTCCGATATGAGACCGCGGTTGACCCCGACCATCCCCGTCTCCAGCCCTTCGGTGAACCGGAGCGCCCGCTGGAGGTCCCGGGTGAAGACGTATCCGACCAGGCCGTGCTCGGTGTCGTTGGCCTTCGCGATCACCTCGTCGTCGGACGTGAACGAGATGATCGGCGCCACCGGGCCGAAGATCTCCGTCTCCAGCATCCGCGCGTCCTCGGGTACGTCGACGAGGACGGTGGGCGGGTAGAAGTGGCCCGGCCCGTCCGGACGCTCGCCCCCCACCAGGACCCGGGCACCGCGATCGACCGCGTCGGCGACCAGTTCGGCGATCGTGGTGACCGAGGCCTCGTCGATCAACGCCCCGACGTCCACGCCGTCGTCGAGACCGTGGCCCACCGACAGCGCGGCCATCCGCTCGGCGAAGCGCGCCGTGAACTCCTCCCGCACCGGCTCCTCGACGTAGATCCGGTTGGCCGCGATGCAGGACTCCCCGATGTTGCGCATCTTGGCCACCATGGCACCGTCGACAGCGACGTCCAGGTCGGCGTCCGCACACACGATCAGGGCCGCGTTGCCACCCAGTTCCATCGAGGTACGCAGCACATTGTCCGCAGCCTGTCGCAGCAGTACGCGCCCGACCTCGGTCGACCCGGTGAACGAGAGCTTGCGGGTCCGACCGTCGGCGAGCAGTGCGGAGACCACAGCGCCGGAACGCCTGGTGGTCACCACGTTGACGACGCCCGGGGGGACGCCGACCTCCTCCATGACGCGGGCCAGCAACAGCATGGTGAGTGGCGTCTGGCCCGCCGGCTTGGTGACCGTCGTGCAGCCCGCGGCCAACGCGGGGGCGATCTTGCGGGCGCCCATGGCCAACGGGAAGTTCCAGGGCGTCACGAAGACGCACGGTCCGACCGGCTTCGGCACGGTGAGGATCCGGTATCCGCCTGCGGGAGCGACGCTGTAGCGCCCCTCGACGCGCACCGCCTCCTCGGCGAACCAGCGGAAGAACTCGGCGCCGTAGGCCACCTCCGCCCGAGCCTCGGCGAGCGGCTTGCCCATCTCGAGCGTTATCAGCCGGGCGATCTGCTCGGATCGCTCGGTCAGTGCCCGGTACGTCGCTGTCAACAACTCCGACCGTTTCCGCGGCGGGGTGGCAGCCCACTCGGCCATTGCCTTGCTCGCCGCGTCCAGAGCCGCGAGCCCGTCGACGACGTCGGCGTCGGCCACCTCGGCGATGGTCTTGCCGGTGGCCGGGTCCTCGACCGCGAAGGTGGCTCCGCTCTCGGCGTCGCGCCAGGCGTCGCCGATCCGGAGCCGCCGGTGCTCGGGGGCCAGGACGTCCATCGGGTCACTCATTGCGCCGCCTCCTGGTGATCTTCTTGATGGTGGGCAGGGCGACGCCCCGCCCACCGGCCGCCTTTCCGGGCCACCGGCGGGCGTAGCGTGCCGTCGCCGCCCAGGGCGGCTAACGCCCGGCCGCGGACAGCGACAGCCCGGTGTCCGCGTCGAACAGGTGCGCACGGTCCAGGTCGACGGTGACCTGCAGCCGTTCGCCCGGCGTACCGGTGACGGTGGGTCGTGCCTTCACCTTGAGGATCTCCGTCCCCACTCGGACGTCGACCACCGTGCGGTCACCGAGCGGTTCGAGCCCGTAGAGCTCGCCCGACAACGAGGCGTCCCCACGCTGCTCGACGGACAGGTCCTCCGCCCGCACGCCCAGCAGCAGCGCACGGCCGTCCTCAGCCGTGGTCCAGCGGGGCCGCGGCAGCGTCCAGCCGCCCGCACCGACCAGACGATCACCCTCGGCGCGGCAGGCGAGCAGGCTGATCGGGGGACTCCCGACGAATCCGGCGACCCACTGGTTGGCCGGACGTTCGTACACCTCGGTCGGTGTCCCGACCTGTTGCACGGTCCCGTCCTTGAGGACCGCTACCTGGTCGGCCATGGACAGGGCCTCGACCTGGTCGTTGGTCACGTAGACGAAGGTCGTTCCGAGGCTGCGGTGGATGCGGGTGAGCTCGGTGCGCATCTCGACGCGGAGCTTGAGGTCGAGGTTCGTCAGCGGTTCGTCCATGAGGAACGCGCGCGGGCTGCGGACCAGTGCCCGGGCCAGGGCCACACGCTGCATCTCACCGCCCGACAGTTGTGCGGGACGACGTTGCAGCAGACGCTCGATGTGCAGCAGGCTCGACATCCGCTCGACTGCGGTGGCGATCTCGCCCGACGAACAGCGGCGTGCCCGCAGCGGCGAGGCGATGTTCTCGTACACCGTGTGCCGCGGGTAGAGGGCGTAGTTCTGGAAGACCATGGCCAGGTCGCGTGCGGCCGGAGCGTCACCGGTCGCGTCCCTGCCGTCCAGACGCACCGACCCGGCGTCGAGCTTCTCCAGGCCGGCGATCGCGCGCAGCGTCGTCGTCTTGCCCGCCCCGGAGGGCCCGAGCACCACGAAGAACGAACCGTCCGGTACGTCCAGCGTCACCCCGTCCAGGGCCTGGACCTTGCCGAAGGACTTGCGCAGCCCACTCGCTGCCACGGTTCCCATCAGGCCACCAGTTCTTCCGTGCGCAGGTCGTAGACGGCCGGGGTTCCGCCGGTGTGTCGCAGCCCGACCGTCGCGTCGGCGTCGAAACGGACGGTCGGTGGCATCCGAACCCGCACGTCGCGCTGGCCGTTGTGGTCGACCACGTAGATGATCTCGTCGCCCAGCCATTCCGCCGAGACCACGCGGGCCGGGACCGAGTGTTCCGCCCCCGGTGCGGTGACCTCCAGCGCCTCCGGTCGGACGCCGGCAACCAGGTCACGGTCGCGCGGCAGATCCGCCGGCGGCGTGAGGACCAGCCCGCCCTGACCGCGAAGCTTCCCGTCGGCCACCTCGACCTCGATGAGGTTCATCGGCGGGGAGCCGATGAAGGCGGCGCAGAACAGACTCGCCGGACGGTCGTAGACCTCGAGTGGCGTGCCGATCTGCTCGACGCGGCCCTTGTTGAGGATGGCGATCCGGTGACCGAGCGACATCGCCTCGACCTGGTCATGGGTGACGTAGACCATCGTCGCCCCCATTTCTCCCTGCAGGTGCTTGATCTCCGTGCGCATGTCCGCCCTCAGTTCCGCGTCCAGATTGGTGAGGGGTTCGTCCATGAGGAATGCGCGCGGTCGTCGCACCAGGGCGCGAGCGAGCGCGACGCGCTGCTGCTCCCCGCCGGACAGCTGGCGCGGTCGCCGGTCCAGGAGCGGTCCGAGCCGCATCAGCCGGGCGGCCTCGGCGACCCGCTCCTGCACCTCCTCCTTGGGCAGTCCCTCGGCCCGCAGTGGGAACGCCAGGTTGTCGCGGGTCTTCAGGTGCGGGTAGAGAGCGTAGAACTGGAACACCATGGCGATGTCGCGCTCGGCCGGCGGCAGGTCGTTGACCAGCGTGTCACCGATGCGGATGTCGCCGCTCGTCTGCCTCTCCAGGCCGGCGATGGCCCGCAGCGTGGTCGTCTTACCGCAACCAGAGGGGCCGAGCATCACGAACAGCTCGCCGTCCTTGATGGACAGGTCGACGTGGTCGACCGCGACCGTGCCGTCCGGGTAGCGCTTGTGCAGGCTGGTCACCTCGATGCCCGCCATCAGCGTCGCACCGCCCCGAGCGTCACACCGGCGATGAGGTGTTTGCGCACCAGGTACGCGAAGACGAGCACCGGTAGGGCGAACACGACCGAGGCGGCGGCCACGAGACCCCAGTCGGTGGTGGTGCCGCCGATGAGGCCGGCGATGGCGGGCGGAGCTGTCTGCACATTCTCACTGGAGGTGAGGAAGATGGCGAACACGAACTCGTTCCACGAGAAGATGAGTGCGAAGACCGCCGTCGCGGCTATGCCGGGCACGAGCAGGGGAAGGGTGAACTTTCGGAACGCCTGGAATCGGGTCCAGCCGTCGAGCATGGCGGCATCCTCGTACTCGGCGGGCACCTCGTCGACGAACCCCTTCATCATCCAGATCGTGAACGGGACGTTGAACGCGGTGTAGATGAGAATCAGGCCGATCTTGGTGTCGGTGAGGTCGACCTCCCGGTACATGAGGAAGATCGGAATCACGACCACCACGGGCGGCATGAAGCGGGTGGACAGGATGAAGAACAGTTGGTCCTTCTTGGCCTTCACGGCGAGGCGTGAGTAGGCCCAGGCCGCCGGCACCCCCAGCACGGTGGCCAGCAGCGTCGAGACCCCGGCGACCACGACGGAGTTGAGGAACGAGACGGACACGGGCTGACGGCCACTGTCGGAGGCGACGAACACGTCCCTGTAATGGTCCAGGGTGACCTTGAAGTCGAAGAACTTCGCCGGGATGGCGTACACGTCCCGGTTGTCCTTGATGGACGTCTCGATCATCCACAGCACCGGGAAGAGCATCACGACGGCCAGCGCGGTCAGCAGCGCGACCTCCAGCACGGAGCGACCCCGGCCGCTGCGGCGGCGAGTGGAGGGCGTGTGATCCGGGGCAGGACCTGTGGACACGGCCTCGTCGACGGAGACGGCCATCAGCCCTCCTTGAGCTTGTTCAGGTAACGCAGGTACAACTGCGAGAGGACGATGACGACGAGGACCATGAGGATCCCGTACGCCGAGGCGGTTCCGGTGTTGAAGCCCAGGAACGCGACCTTGTAGACGTGGAACGACAACGTCTCGGTGGAGACGCCCGGGCCCCCGTTGGTGAGGATGTAGACGAGGTCGAACAGCCGGAACGCTTCGATACCCCGGAACATCACGGCAATGAGCAGCAGCGGCCACACCAGCGGAAGAGTGATGGTGCGGAAGCGGAACCACTCGGACGCCCGGTCGATCGAGGCGGCCTCGTACAGGTACTTCGGAACCGCGCTGAGGCCCGCGAGCGCGATGAGCATGATGAACGGCGTCCACTGCCAGGTGTCGACCACGATCAGGGAGACCAGTGCCGTCCGCTGCCGGGTGAGCCACTCCACCTGCCCCAGGCCGAGCGACCCGAGCATGCTGTTGACCACGCCGAACTGCGCGTCGAGCATGAATCGCCAGAACAGCCCGACCACGACCGGCGACAGCATCATCGGAATGAGGAACACGGTGGTCAGCAGTCCTCGCCCGCGCGTACGCCGTGAGATCAGGTAGGCGATGGCGAAGCCGAGCACGGTCTGCAGGCCGACAGCGCCGACCACGTAGATCAGCGTCGTCAGGGCTCTCTGGTGGACCTGCGCCGACGTCAGGATGGCGGTGTAGTTCCCGAACCCGATGAAGTCGGCGGGCCCCCCGCGGGTGGCCGAGTAGTCGGTGAAGGACAGGTACAACGCCCACAGCAACGGGAACACCGACATGCCGAGCAACAGCAGGAGCGCGGGGGAGACGAAGGTGACGGCGAGCCAGCGGTCACTCAGCCGGCGGGACCGACCCGGTGCGGGTGACGTCGCAGACGCCACCCGCCCGAGGTCGTCGGTCTTGACAGGTGCGGGGCCACTCACAGTCCGCCGCCGCCCTTACGGCTGCTCGAGTCGAGCACGCGCTGCTGCTCCTTGGCGATGTCGTCGAGCGCGTCCTTCGGCTTCTTCGCGCCGTTCAGAGCCGCGTTGACGTTCGTGTTCTCGATGTCGACGAGGCGCGCGTACTCGGGCACGTTCCACATGTCCCGCATCCGTGGCACCGAGTCGGCGTACACCTTGTTGAACGGCCCGGCGTTGAGGAACTCGGGGGATTGGATCGCGTCGGTACGCGACGGCACGCCACCCGCCGCGGCCCACTTCTTCTGGATGTCAGCCCGCTCGAACCACTTCATGAAGTTCAGGGCCTCCGCCTGGTTTGCCGCCGCGGAGTAGGCCGACACGTGCATCCCCATACCGCCGAGAGGGACCAGGTTCGTCTTCTGGCTCGGCAGGGTGGCGAAACCCAGCTTGTCGAGAATCTGCTCCCGGCTGGTGCCGAGCGTCGACTGCTTCGGATCGAGCAGACCGCCGCTCGCGGCGATCCAGTTGAACGCGATGCACGCCTTGCCCTGCGCGACGGCGGCGTTCACCTCGTCGATGAACCAGTTGCCGGAACCCTTGGCGGTCAGCGGCTTCATCTTGTTGACCAGGACGTCCATCGCCTCCTGGCCCGCGGCGTCGTTGAGGACGCCATCGATCTTGCGGGCCTTGGAGTCCCAGAGGTTGCCGCCGTAGACGCCGTTGACGGTGTTGTAGGTGACGGCCGCGGCGTCGGAGCCGTTGGCCTGGTGGAACGCCAGCCCGCTGACGCCGGGGTTGTCCGCCTGGCACTTCTCGGCGGCTGAGATCATCTCGTCCCAGGTCTGCGGCGGCTTGTCGCCGATCAGGTCCTTGCGGTAGATCATCGTCCAGGTGTCGCCGAGCAGCGGCAGTCCGTACAGGCTGGCGTTCTCGTCGCGCTTGCCGGTCTCCGCCTGGGGGAACTGGCCGTAGGCCGCCAGGAGGTACGGGTCGTAGGCGTTGACCTCGATGTTGTTCTTGACGAAGTCGGTGAGGTCGAGGATGTTGCCGTTCGTCACCGCCTCGCCGATGTGCTGCGAGTCCAGGATCGCGATGTCGAAGTCGGTCTTGCGCGCGGCGAACTGGGTGAACATCGCGTCGTGCCAGTTCGCGTTCGGCACGGTGTTGACCTTGATGGTCGCGTTCGGCCGCTCCTTCTTGTACTCCGCGTTGGCGAAGGCCTCCAGTGCTTGCGCGGGGGGCCATTCGAACCAGATGAAGCTGAGGGTCAGCGGGTCCTTGGTGAGCTCCGGGATGGTCGCCGGTGCCTTGGGGGCGCTCGCCTTCGCGTCGCCGTCGTCCTTGCCATCGCCGCAAGCCGCCACGGTCGTGGCCATCAGCAGCATGGCCGCCGCCGCCAGCTGCACCTTCCGGCCGGGACCGGATGTCCGTCCTGTTCGCTTCAAACGCCGCATATGCCTGCCTGCTTTCTGGGTTCGGACTTCTAGGGCCTCGCTAGGTGCTTCGCCGAGCAGGTGCCGGGTGGTTCAAGCGTGTTACCGGGCTGTCGCGGGGGTGATCCGCGGCCGGTGTCACGGGTGCGGTGATGTACCGGGTCTTCATGGCACCGAGAAGATCTTCGGTCCAGGTTTCCTATACGATCCAGTGGGGGCGTCAGCATGTCGCAGCGCTGTGACAGATGTCAACAGGTTCCCGAAGACGCAAGAAAGGGCCTCACGTCACGATGGACGACGAAGCGATCACCGCGCGGGGACGTAGGGCCGTGACGGGAGGGATGCCGCCGGGAAGAGCCGGCGGCCGGCTCGCCGACGAGGTGTACGACACGCTGCTCGGACAGCTGATGTCGCTACGGATCGAGCCCGGCTCCCGGGTGACGATCGACGTCCTGGCCCGAGAGCTGGGGGTCTCGCAGACGCCCATCCGGGACGCCCTGAACCGCATGGAGGCCGAGGGCCTGGTCGTGCGTGTGCCTCATGCCGGCTACCGAATTCCTCCGCAGATCACCCGTCACCGGTTCGAGGACATGCTCGAGGTCCGTCTGCTCCTCGAACCGGCGGCGGCCCGCAGGTCCGCCGAGCGCGCGTCATCGGAGCAGGTGGCCGGGCTGCGACGAATGCTGGAGGAGATGGCGGAGCTGGAGGGGGGAAGCGGGCCCGCGGCCTACGGCGCCTTCGGGCTGCGCGACGCCGCCTTTCACGATCTGGTCGCCCTGAGCGCGGAGAACCAGGTCATCCGTGAGGCGCTCGCTCGCCTGCACAGCCACGTGCATCTCTTCCGGCTCCACCACGACACCCAGGTCACCCACCTGGCGATGGCCGAGCACGAGGACGTCGTGGCCGCGATCGCCGCGCGTGACCCCGACGCCGCCGCCTACGCGATGCGTCGGCACATCCTGCGATCGGGTGATCGTTTCCGCCGATTGTTCGATGAAGTCACCGATGCGAATGGAATGACGGTGGAGGCTTGACGGGCGAGCGGGGTCGGGCGATGCTAACGCGATCGGATCAGATCGGATTGGATCCCCACCACCCGTCCCAAACGCGAGGAGAAGCAGGTGCCCAGAGCGCTGCTCCTGACCGGCGACGCCGCCGAGGAACTCGACACCATGTATCCCTACTACCGCGTGCAGGAAGGCGGCTGGGACGTCGACGTCTCGTCACGGACGATGCGTGACGTGCAACTGGTCATCCACGAGTTCGACCCCAACTCCGACGCCTATGTGGAGAAGGACGGCCGGAAGCTGCCGGTCGACGTGCCCTGGGCCGACGTCGACGTCGAGCGCTACGACGCCCTCATCATTCCCGGCGGACGTGCCCCCGAGTGGATCCGGGTCGACGCCGACGTCAGGCGCATCACCGAGCACTTCTTCGCGCGCAATCTCCCCATCGCACTGGTATGCCACGGCGCGCAGGTGCCGGCGGTGTACGGGCTCCTGAAGGGTCGGAAGACGGCGTGCTTCCCGCCCATCACCGGTGACATGGAGAACGCGGGCGCGACGGTCATCGACGCCCCCGACGTCATCGACGGCAACCTCGTCTCCTGCCGGGGATGGCCCGACATGCCGCAGTTCGGCAGGGCGATGATGGAGGTCTTCTCGAAGTCCGTCAGCCCCGCATCGGCATGAGCGCAGCTGGCCTTCGGCGGTGACGACACTTCGGACCGTCACGGTCGACGGTTCCCCCGTCCACGTCCTGGAGGGCGGCACCGGGCCCGCAGTACTGCTGCTGCACGGTTCCGGACCCGGCACGACCGGGTCCGGAGCCTGGGCAACGACAGCGCAGGCACTGGGCGCGACCTGGCACCTGGTGGCTCCGGACCAGGCGGGGTTCGGCCGCACACCCGTCCCGGTGGGCTCCCGGGGCGGGCTCCAGCTGTGGACGGAGCAGGCCGCCGGCCTGATGGACGCTCTCGGTATCGAGCACTACGCGGTGGTGGGTCACTCGATGGGCGGCGCCGTGGCGCTGGCGTTGGCGGCCGCGCGCCCCCAGCAGGTCACCCGTGTCGTGGCGGTCTCGACGATGGGCACCCCCGGGGCGCCGCTGTCCGACGACCTCGACGCGATCTGGGCCGCCCCTGCCGACCCGCTCGGCGCACGGGACATGCTGAGTCGCCTCGTCCTCGACCAGGCGCTCGTGACCGACGCTGCCGTCGATGCCCGGGCGGCTGCGATGCGAGCGGGGGCGGAGGCCTATGCGTCGTTGTTTCCTCCACCCAGGGGACGATGGAACGACGACCTCACCCTGTCGGCGCAGACGCTGGCAGCGGTGAGCGCGCCCGTGCTGCTCGTTCACGGCGCGGAGGATCGGGTCACCCCGCTCGAGACGACGGCCCAGCCCTTGCTCGAACACCTGGCCGACGTCCGTCTGCACGTGCTCGACCGATGCGGGCACGTGCCGGCGACCGAGCACCCGCAGGAGTTCAGGCGACTACTGTCGCGCTTCCTCGGTGGTCAGGACCGAGACCACTGATGCCGCGCCAGCCCCGCAGCCGGTGATCGTGGCCCGGGCGGCCTCAGGCGCCGAGGTGCTCGATGAGGAACTCGCCGGCATCCGCGAAGGCCCTCGCCTGGTTGTCGCGGCGGAGCAGGCCGTGGCCTTCGTCAGTGAAGACCTCGTAGCGAACCTCGACGCCACGGGACCGAAGTCGCTCGACGATCTGATCGCTCTCGTGCCGGGGTACGCGAGGATCGTTGGCGCCCTGGATGACCATCAAGGGCGCCTCGATCCGGTCGGCGTGTGTCACCGGCGAGCGCGCCATCAGTCGATCCGCGTCGGCTTCCGGGTCACCGATGACCGCGGCCACCAACGAGCGCCACGTCGGCGGTGAGGCCTTGGCCAAGGTGACCAGGTTGCTCGGTCCGTAGAGGTCGACACCGGCGGCCCACTTCAACTCCGACAGCCGGCTCAGACACGACAACACGGCGAAGCCCCCGTAGGACGCGCCCATGACACCGATGCGATCCGGGTCGATCCACTCCTGTGCCCGCAGGTAGGCGACCGCATCGGCGAGGTCGGTCAGATCGCCGCCGCCCCAGTCGCGGTTGACGAGGTCGGAGTAGGTGCGGCCGTAACCGAGTGAACCCCGCACGTTGGGAGCGAAGACGCCGATGCCGTGTGCCAGGAGATACTGGTAGAAGCCGTCATGCAGGTAGACCGGCAACTCCTGCCAGGCCGGACCGCCGTGGATCGAGATCAGGACACCTGCTGGTCCCGGTCCTTCGGGACGGTAGAGGTAACCGGGGATCTGGCGGCCGTCGCGCGCCGGATAACGGACCAACGTCGGGTCGCGGAAGGTGGCGGGGTCGGCCGTTACCGGCCGAGCGTCGCTCAGCCACCTGAGCTCCCCGCTCTCAAGATCAATCAAGAGGATGTTCCACGGTCGGGTTGCCGTGGATAGCCGCAGCACGACGAAGCGCCCGTCGCGGGACACGGTGAGGCCGGTCGCCGCGCCGGAGGGCAGCTCCGGCATGCGGATGTCGGCACCGGTGACGAGGTCACGTCCGCGCAGGCGGGAGAACCCGTCGACGTTGACGTTCCAGACCAGGACCCGGCCGTCGTCGGAGAGAGCGACCTCCTCCACGTCCCAGTCCGGAGTGTCCAGCCAGGTGAGGGCGCCCGTCTCGGCGTCCATGACCGCGAGTCCGGTGAACTCCCGACCGACATTCGACAGGACCAGGAAACCGCTGCCGTCCCTCAGCCACGGCCCCAACCAGTAGGTCGCCACCTCGTCGTGCGGCGTCAACGAGCGTGGTTCGGCACCGTCGAGAGTGATGAGATGTACCAAATGGTCGCTGTTGGTGGTGCGCCATTCGGCGACGGTGAGCCGGGACCCGTCAGGTGACCAGTGCCCGGGGCAGGCTCTGCCGCCGCCGGCGTACACCCGTCGTACGTCGTCGGTCGACAGGTCGAGCACCAGCACATCCTGGTCGGCCGGGTCCCGGTCGTTACCGCAGTAGGCGATGAACCGGCCGTCGGGGGAGAACGGGTCGCCAAGGGCGGCTGAATACTGCACGTCCGGCGCATCGGTGAGTGGCACCGGCTCCCCGCCGGCAGCGTCGATGCGATGGAGCTGCGTGTTCTCGTCCCCACTGTCGTCGGCGAGGAACAGCAGCCACTCACCGCCGGGATGCCACGCCACCCGACGGACCGTCGTGTCGGTGCCGGCGGTGAGGCGACGCGTGTCACCAGTCGACAGTGCCTGTGTGACGAGATTGAACTGGCCGTCGGCGTCGTCCACGTAGGCGATCGAGACACCGTCGGGTGCGATGGCCAGTGTCGGCAGGAATCTCAGGCCTGACTGGAAGTCGCGGTATCCGGGCACACAGGGGATCTTAGACAGTCGATGCACTGCGTCCTTACCGTCGATAGCGGCCGGGCCTGCCGAGATGCCCCACCGAGCTGCTACCCCGCTCTGCCCTGTCGGCGGCCGGTGACGCCGCGCAGAGCCAGATAGGCGGCTCCCGCGGCCAGCACCCAGGGCGCGGCGACGATGATCGGGTCGAGCAGATGATGTCCGCGCTCCACGCGCCGGTCACGGAGGCGCGACGAGATCCCGTTGTGGGTGAACTCGCTCAGAACACCGGTCTCGGTGACCGGGTTGTCGGGGTGGCGGGTCAGGAACGACCCGATGCTCACCACCTGGCTGGCAGAGGCCCGCCCCGGCGCGTGAGCGCGGCGCCGGCGGTCAGGTCGACTCGGTCTAGGTAGTTCGCGGGTCGGCTGTCGGCGACGCTTCGTCGGTTGGTGCGGTACGGCGGATGACCAGCAGAGCGATGTCGTCATCAGGGTGCTCCGGGGCGGTGCTGGTCATGATGTGGTCGCACAGTGCCTCGGCCGGCTCGGACCGCACGGCGGTGGCGAGGCGTTCGATGCCGGTGTCGATCAGTTCGGTGCGGCGTTCGATGAGCCCGTCGGTGTAGAAGACGAGCGCCGCGCCGGGCGGTAGGTCGAGAACCGTGGTGCGGCGACTGGTCGTCGGGCGGCCCACACCGAGTGGCCGGTCCACACTCACGTCGACGGGCTGGGCGGGTTGGCCGGGGGCGATCAGGAGCGGTGGCAGGTGACCTGCGCAGGATAGGTGGACCGTCGTACGGTCGGGTGCGATGAGGGCGTAGACGGCGGTGGTCAGGGTGCCGGCCTCGAAGTGGTGAATCTTGCGGTCGAGGGACGTCAACGCCTCGGCGGGGTCGTCGGCGTCGAGCGCGTAGGCGCGTAGCGCGCTGCGGATACGTCCCATGACGACGGCGGACGGCAGACCGTGGCCGGAGACGTCGCCGATGACGGCGCCCAGCCAACCTGAGGGCAACTCGAACACGTCGTACCAGTCGCCGCCGATGCCCAGGTCGTGGCCGGGTGCGTACCGGGCGGCCAGGTCCAGACCGGGAATGTCGGGTAGCCGGGGAGGCAGAAGGCTGCGTTGCAGGGCAAGCGCGGCTTGCCGGTCGAGGACCTGCGCTCGGGCTTGACCTGCCGAGCTGGCCCGATCGGCGACGAGTTGCAGCAGCCGCACATCGTCGGGACCGAACCGCCGCAGGGTCAACGAGCCGACGTGCAACACGCCGACGAGGTTTCCGTTGGAGAGCATGGGCACGCCCAGCAGGGCACGTACACCCTTGGCGAGCAGGATGGGATTGACCACGTCGTCGGGTGTGACGTCATAGATCGTGACCGGCGCACGTGTCGCCGCGACCCGGCCGGCGAAGCCGCGCCCGACCCGGACGCGGAAGCCCCGGCGCACTTCCTCCTCCAGGCCTTTCGCCGCCGTCGCGACGAGTTCGCCGGTGTGGCCTTCCAGTAGCAGGATGGTGGCGGTGTCGACGGTGAGCAGGTCCCGGACCCGTTCGAGAAGCTCGTCGAGCAACTCGGCGATGTCCAGCCCCGACAACGCGGCGTCCGTGATCGCGTCGATACGGCGCAGCCGCTCCTCGTTCGTCACCATCTCGGCACCGCTCACCACGGCAGCCTAGACGTTGGCATGCCGCCGACGGCGCGCCAGGAACGAGATCGACGGTGTCGCGTCCGCACCGTGCGGTACCTTCCCATGTCACATTGATGCCTTCGTCGTCCGGTGCACAGGTCTCGGAGGGCGCACTCCGAGGCGCGACCAGCAGGTCGTCGGAGTTGACGTCCGGACAGAGAGGGGGAGTGGTGGCGGTCCCACCTCGCGACCATGTGCCGAGCGCTGGGAAGCCCCTCTTCTCGACGTCGTTCGCCCTCACGGACCTCGCCCGCGTTCGCAACGAGGTCGAGGCCGTCAGTCGGCGGTGCGGGCTCGACCAGGACGAGATCGAGGACTGGGTGACAGCGGTCAACGAATTGTTGATCAACGTGATTCGACACGGGGGCGGCAAGGGTGCCATTCGCCTGCTCCTGGACGGCCAGCTCACCTGTGAAGTGACCGACCAGGGGCCGGGGTTCGATGCCGCCCACTACGTTGCGCGCGTCGAGCGACCGCCTCTGTCCGGCACCGGAGGGATGGGCCTGTGGGTCGTCGGGCAGATGACCGACTACCTGTTCGTCGGCAGCGGACCTCAGGGCACCACCATCCGCATCGCGGTACGCGCCCGCGACGACGGCTAGCCCGCTGTCCCTTTCCCGCCCAGCCCACGGTGTCATGGGTGTCACCTGGTACCGGACTCCCGAGTCCGGTACCGTCGACGCTATCCGGACTCGGAAGTCCGGATAATCGAAGGGACAACCCGATGACACCGGTACGCATCAGCGACGCCATCCGCGACGTGGCCTTCGAGCCGCGACTCACTCTCGAGGAGGCTCTGGACAAGTACTACGCGCCTGACCTCATCCACATCGCCGACGGTCAGACGCGCGACCGCGCCGCGTTCGGGCAGATGGTTGCCGGCATCCGCAGCAAGGTCGTCGAGGGCACTGTGACGGTGCTCGACGAGCTGTACGACGGGCTGAACTACGCCGAGCGGCACCGCTACAAGATGACCATGACGGACGGGACGGTCGTCCACCGGGAGATGTACTACTTCGCCAAGCTTGCCGAGGACGGTCGGTTCCAGCAGGTCCACGAGAGCGGCTTCGACGTCGACCTGGAACCGGACCTGCCTCAGCCCGAAGCCGACCGGCAGTGACTCCGCACCGGCGTGCGGACGCGCTGCGAAACCACGAGCGGGTGGTGGCGGCAGCCCGTGAACTGTTCGCCGAGCGCGGTCTGGATGTGACTGTGCCCGAGGTGGCGGCGCGCGCCGGAGTCGGGCGGGCGACGGTCTACCGGAGCTACCCGAGCAAAGACGACCTGGTGCTGGCGGTCGCACAGGAGGGCTTCCGCTCGCTGCGGGCGCGTACGCTGGCCGCCGTTGCCGCCGACGACGCCTACCGGGCGTTGCTCGACTACGTGCCGGACCTGCTCGACCATCTCGCCCGCGACCGCGGCCTCGCGGCGGTGTTCTTCGAAGGTCGTCTGCTGCCCGCCGCGGACCTCGTCGACCTGATCGGCCGACTCCTTGAGGCGGCGAAAGCATCCGGACCGGTCCGGCCGGACGTCGGTGTCCTCGACGTCCGCGTCGTGCTGTGCGGCGTGGTCCGCCAGCTGATCGCGTTGGACGAACGCGATCCGACCGTGTGGCGTCGCTACGCGGATCTGATCCTCGCCGCCTTCCGTCTCTGACCAGGGTCCTGGCCGCCGACAGCCCGAGCTGCGGCGAGGACACCGTCTGCTCGGCGAGCGCTACCGGTGCCAGTCGGCCGGCACGGTCTCGTCAGCTGGGGCTGATCGCACCGGGTGCGGCATCGTCGCCGTTGGTGGCCGGCGGTGCGTTGACGAGGACCACCATCAGCTCGTGCAGGTGACGCGTAAGAGTGCCCTCATCGATCCCCGCGAGGGCCGGAGTCGCGATGACCTTTCGCATCAGCCACACTCCGGCGATCAGGGCGAGAAGCAGTTCCGCGCGTGGGGCGGCATCGGGCCCGGGCAACCTGTCGGTCAGATGCCGTCCCACGTGCTTCTCGATGCCCGCACGAATGATCTCGGCTGCCCGTGGATTGGCTGCCGACCGCAACATCAGCACGAACGGGTCCAGGCTGTCCGCCTCGGGTGAGGTCCGCGCGGCCAACCTGGCCGCCGTCCGTTCGCTCAGCACGCCCGGGTCGTCGCCCACGACGGTTCGGGGAGCGAACGAGCGGTCGACCGCCTCGGCGAACAGCTGTTCCTTCGAGCCGAAGTAGCGGTTCACCAGCATTGCGGTCACTCCGGCGCCGCCGGCGACCTCGCGTACGCCGGCTCCGTCGTATCCCAGGCGGGTGAACGCCTCGATCGCTGAGTTGAGGATCGCCTCGCGGGTGGCGCTGGCGTCGCGTCGTCGCGGGCTACCACCGGATCCGTCTGTGTCTGCCGTCACGTCTACGAGTGTAGACTACTTCGTTCAGCCAAGTCTACAGTCGTAGACATAGCAGCCTGCCGCTTTGAGACGAGGGGAAGACGATGGACCTGCAACTGACCGGCAAGCGTGCCCTGGTGACCGGCTCAAGCTCCGGCCTCGGTGAGGCGATGGCGCGACTGCTCGCCGCCGAAGGCGCCCAGGTGGTCGTACACGGGCGGAGCGAGAAGCGGGCCGCAGCGGTGGCCGAAGCGATTCGCGCAGGCGGCGGGAAGGCCGACATCGCGCTCGGTGATCTCACCATGGACGAGGGTGCGGACGCGGTGGCCGCTGCCGCTCTCGCCGGAGGCCCGGTCGACATCCTGGTCAACAACGCCGGTGCCTACAAGCATCTGTCGTGGACCGACGCCACACCGGACTCCTGGCGCGAGACTTACGAGGGCAACGTCATCTCCGGCGTACGGATGATCCAGCGACTTGTGCCTTCGATGCGTGAGCGTGGCTGGGGGCGCGTCATCACCATTGGTGGCGGCCTTGCGACGCAGCCGTTGTTCCAGCACCCGCAGTACAACGCCACCCTCGCCGCCCGGCACAACCTGGCGGTGTCGCTCGCCCGGGAATTGAAGGGCACCGGTGTGACGTCCAATATCGTCGCGCCCGGAGCGATCCTCGTCGAGGCCGTCAAGGACCTGCTGATCGAGATTGCCCCCGAACGCGGGTGGGGCGAGACCTGGGAGCAGATCGAGCAGGACGCGACGAACGAGTTGGTGCCCAACGACATCGGACGACTCGGTCGGCCGGATGAGATTGCCGCGGCGGTCGCCTTTCTCGCCAGCCCGTTGGCCGGGTACATCAGTGGCGCCAACATTCGCGTCGACGGTGGCCACATCCGCAACGTCACCTGACCCCGCACCATCGCTGCCACGACGTGAGGACGTGTGGCGGTGCCGGTGGGCGTACGAAGCGTCCACGCGGCAGTTGACAACGCTGTGGGTCTGGGCTGACAGCGGCCGATCCCACAGTGGCCCCCTCGGGTCGGTGTTTGGGGTTCTGCGTGCTCCCGCAGGGCCTCCGGTAGCGGACACACTCCGGCCGCACCGACCTGCCAAAGAGCAGACCTGAAGGAAAGACGATGAGCGACGATGTCCGAGTGATCGCCGACAAGGCGTACGACGCCCTGATCGAAGGGTTCCAGACCGGTTCGTGGGAGGGCTTCTTCGACCTCTTCGACGATGAGGTCGACGTGATCCTCCCGGCCCCGCAGACCGGTCACTTCACCGGGACCGAGGGGCGCGAGAAGCTGGTTGGATTCTTCGGTGTGTTTGCACCTGGTGCCAGCCGGTTCGACCAGGTGGAGGTCATTTCCAAGACCGTTGCCGAGGATCGCGTCGTCGTCGAGGACTGGGCTCGGGGTGTCTTCTTCGGCGAGCCGTACGCGGCCCGGCACTGCATTCACCTCATGGTTCGCAACGGCAAGGTCGTCGGCTTCCACGAATACAACCGACCGCTCGACTGAGCGCGGCCGGCGGCTGCCTGTGGTCCAGTCGGGCACGTAGCCCGCTGGCGCTGGTTGAGCAGCCTTTGGGCCTGGTGCGGGTGGCCCGGCCGGGAGTTGCCGGCCCGGGCCACCCGGTCGACACGGACCGGTCGGCGGCCTTGCCCAAATCATCTTAGTCATTAAGATAAATGCATGACCATATCGATGGACTTCTCGGTGGCGATCGCCGGGGCCGGCCTCTCCGGCCTCTGCCTCGCCCAGTACCTGATGCGGGCCGGCATCGACGTGCACGTCTACGAGCGGGACCCCGGCCCCTTCGTCCGGCGGCAGGGCTACCGGATCATCCTCGACCGGTACGGGCTGGAGGCGCTGCGCGAGAGCCTGCCCCGCCAGCTGTACAACCTGGCGCTGACCACCGGCGACGAGCCCGGCGGCCACCTGCGCTTCACCGACAGCCGGCTGCGGGACGCGTTCACCATCACCTTCAAGGACGAGCCACACGCGACCCGCCAGGTCGACCGGCTGACCCTGCGGTCGATCCTGCAGTCCGGGCTCAACGGGCGCATCCACTACGGCAAGGACGCCGTCGCGGTGGAGAGCGGCGGGCCGGCAGGGCTGCGGCTGCGGTTCTCCGACGGCGGGGCCGCCGGGGCGACAGTCGTCGTGGGCGCGGACGGCGTCGGCTCGGCCCTGCGCGCGCAGCTCATGCCGGACGCGGACCCGACGAACACCCCGATGGCGGGCATCTACGGTCGCTCGCCCCTGCTGCGGAACGGCGAGAGCATCATCCCGGACGCTCTGCGTACCAGTGGGGTCCTGGCCATCGCCGACCGACCAGGCCGCGCCTTCTTCTTCACCTCCATGCGGTTCGGTGAGAGCCCGCCGGAGGCGTTCGCGCGCCTGGCCCCGGGCAGCTATGCGCCCACCGGCTACGACTACGTCATGTGGGGACTGCTGCTCCGGCAGGAGGAGGTGCCCCTCGGTGTACGCGGGGACCTGCTGGCGCTGTGGAGACTCGCCTCCCGGATGAGTGCGGACTTCCACCCCGTCATCCGGCGGTTGGTCGCCACGGCCGAGCTGGACGCCACTGTGCTCAACCTCTTCGCCACCGGCCGGCGCCCGCGACGGTGGGCGGTGCCCCGGGCGACGATGATGGGCGACGCCGTACACGTCATGCCGCCGTTCGGCGCTCATGGTGGCAACACGGCGCTCCGCGACGCCGCCCTGCTCGGCCGCAGGCTGGTCCAGGCTCGCGCGAGCGGTACGCCGGTGGAGGAGGCGATCGCCAGATATCAGGACGAGATGGTGCCCTACGCCTTCCGCGCCGTCGACACCGCCGCCGGGCTGATGCGCCGCCTGACCGGGGGCGCGACCGCACCACACTGGGTGCTGACCCGCGTGTTACCTCGGCTGCACCGGGTCACCGTGCCGGAGGCATGATTGCGGGCATGCCCCACGAGCCGGCCCGTGCGTCCGCGATCGCCGACCTCATGCGCGCCGGGCGGGAGACGTCGCGGCTGTCCATGGTGTTCCGGTACGCCATCGCGGAGCGGCTGGGCCTCACCGTGAGCGACCTGGAGTGCCTGGACTACCTGGCGGACGCCAGATCTGCCACCGCCGGGCAGGTCGCCGAACGGACCAACCTCACCACCGGGGCGGTGACCAGCATGCTTCGCCGGCTCCAGCAGGCGGGCTACGTGACGGCCGAGCGCGATCCGGCAGACCGACGGCGGGTGATCGTCACTCTGCGGCCGGAGCGGATCGCCGAGTTGAAGCGACCGTACGAGCCGTTCGCCGAGCGGGCGGAGCGGCTCATCGAGGGCTACAGCGCCGAGGAGGTCGCGCTGCTCGTCCGCCACAATGAGCGCCTACAGGCGATGTACCTCGCCGAGTTGGACCGCCTCCGCGGCGACGACACCGTACAGCGGTCTGCCTGAGGGGCGCTGCACGGGCCTGGCACTGCGCTGCTGAGGCGTGTGGGGGCCCGACCCGAGCGTTCGCTAGTGGCTACGTCGGCGCGCGGAGCGACCACCGTAGAGATGGACACGGTGGTCGACAACGCGGTCCGGTTCGCCGCGCAGGAACCGGTCGCCGGCAGCATCGCCGTTGCTGACATGGACCACCCAGTCCTCGAAGTACCAGCTGGGGTCGCACGCGCAGTCGGTGAACCGGAGCCGGAAATTGGCCTCGTACCGGCCGACCTGCCCGTACGCGAGGGTGAACAGGCGGGTCGATACTCCCGCGCGGGGAAAAGCCGCCCTGCCGGGCAGACGCTCGACGGTCACCGCCGAGCCCTCGACGGCGAGCCAGAGACCCAGGTCCCGGGCGATGCTCACGTCACCGGTCAGCACCTCGGTGCGGTGCGAGTAGTTGTCGGCCTCGTCGGCCAGGACGTCGTGAACCACGACATCACCTGTTGGCGGCGGCGCAGGAAGCTCGATCGGGCGGTTGAGTCCCCGACGGGCGTTGGCCTGGTGAGCACCGCGGCTTGCCGCGCTCCACCGCACACGTACCCGCTGGATGACGATCACCCCCAGACCATGGCCCACGGCCACAGGTCGCGCCAGCCGATATCAGCGCCCCGACACGTCGGGTCCGGCAGGTGAGCCGATCGACCGACGCACTGGCTTCCACGAGGTGCGCCGGTACCACGGGCCGACCTGTCCGCGGTGGCCCTCCCGACAAGGAAATACGACTCTCCGGAGGCGGCCGCGCACGCGCGGCGAGTGCCGCGTCGGCAGGCGGGCTCCGTCGGAAAAAGTCGTGTCGAAAGGCGGTAACCAAACTGGCCGGCCAACCCGTCAGGTAGGAGACGGGTTGCCACGCAGGGCACCCGGCCGAGGAGGGGTACGGGACATGGGTGACGTCCGTGGACGTTTCACTGACGATCTGGCCCAGCACCCCGCACCACCGTTGGGTGACCTGATCGAGCGGTCAGTGGCGCAGGGCCGCCGACTGCGCCGCCGGCGCCGCCTGGCGCAGTTCGGTGCCGGCGGATCGGCGATGGTGACGCTGGTCGTGATCGGTCTGGTCGCCGGCCCGCTCGGCGTCGGTGCGGATGACGCCGGTCAGCCCGGCGGGATGAACGTGGGTTCGCAGGGTGGGGCGGTCGACTCGGCCACACCGTCTCCGGGCGGCGCGCCAGACGACGCCCCGGGCGGGTTCGTGGACGGCGGAGACAACCCGAGAGGGGTGCCACATGGGCCCGTGTCGGCGACTCCCTCGACCAGGGTCATCGACACCGTGAGGATCGGGGCGGGGCCCGGCGGCGATCTGCTGACCACCACCCCGCAGGGCGCGCTGGAACTGTTGACCCGGCTTCTGCCCAAGGGGAAGACCGGCGGGTATGCGAACCTGCAGAGCGGCGGCGCAGGTGCCGGCATGCCGTACGTCCAGCTTCACCTCGACCGAGGCGAGGGGCCGGGCATGCTGCGGCTCTCCATCTACCGGGACCGCCTCGGTGACAACCCGGCGCCGGGGACGGTGGAGCTGACCGAGAATCCCGACGACTGCGTGCAGAACGAGATGGTCACCGTCTACCACCGCGATGGCCTCCAGGTCGATGTGATGATCTCCACCTGTGTGTCCTGGGAGGGCAAGGGAACGTTTCCGGCACCGCCCGCCCTCTCCGTGGACGAGGCGATCGCGATCGCCGCGAACCCGACGTGGGGGACGAGACTGCCGTCCGAGCTCGTCAGAAGCGGTGCCAAGAACTTCGCGTCCCTGGCCCGGTCGAATGGCTGACGAGGACTTCGTGGAGTTCGCGCAGGCGGCCGCTGGCCGCCTGCGCGACGCCGCGTTTCTGATGTGCCGCGACTGGCATTTCGCCCAGGACCTCACCCAGACGACGCTGGCCAAGGTGTACGCCAACTGGAGCCGGGTCCGCCGGGCCGACGACCCCCACGCGTACGCCCGCAAGGTACTGCTGCGCTGCATGATCGACCAGCAGCGGCGTCGTTCCAGCCGCGAATTGGCGATGTCGGCGCCGCCGGATCGGGGCGAGGAACATCCGGCCGAGCTGCGTATGACGTTGCTGGACGCGGTCGCCACCCTGCCGTTACGGGATCGGGCGATCATCGTCCTGCGCTACTGGGACGACCTGAGCGTGGAGGCAACTGCCGAGGTGGTGGGCGTCTCCACCGCCGTCGTCAAGAGCCAGAGCATGCGTTCCCTCGACCGCCTGCGTCAGTTGCTCGGCGAGACCCGTTCCGAGTTGTTCGCCGAGGAACGCCATTGACCGGTCCCGTCCGCGGCCGGGGTGCGACGGCTCCGAGGGCTCTGTGGTCGGACGGCACCCGCCGCGTCGGTGAAGCCGCGGCGAGCATGCCAGCCGACGCCGCCCGACGCGTGATCTGCGGTGGCATCTATCTGTGTTGGGGAGGTTCCGTGTCCGTATCGAGCAGCGGGGCGTGCCGGGGCCGGAGTCGCGGTTCGATGGCTGTCGTACCGGTGGTCCTGTCGGCGTTGGTGGTGATGGCCACCGGGTGTCAACGGTCGGAGCCCGGCGTCGGCCCCGATGAGCGACACACCGCGAGCGCTGAGCCGGGCGTGCTGCTGGGGGCGGGGGACCTGGGTTCCAACTGGCACGAGGACGACGTCCGTACCGGTCTGCCGCCCTGGCCGTGGGAGCAGAACGACTGCCCCGCCTACCAGAGCAGCGACTATGCGGCGAAGTCGCACCGGCTTGCCGCCTCGGAGCGCTACTACCGGCCGTCGGACGGCTCGTCGTTGGCCCACCACGTGGTGGAGACGTACGAACCGGGGTGGGCCGAGCGGAATGTGACTGACGTTCGTCGGGTCCTGCAGCGGTGCGCGAGCTACCTGGTGCAGGGGGCACGCGTTTCCTTCGAGGTCGTCGACCCACGTTATCTGGGGGACGCCGGCATCCTCGTCCGAGGCCGCATCGAGCGTGCGGGCATGCCGAACACCGTCACGTACGTCGTGATGCTAAGACGAGGCGAGACGGTCTCGACGGTCCGGGTGCCCGAGCTGGGGAGCCAGGCCGCGCTGGATTCGATCGCGGCGAAGGCGGTGGCCCGTCTTGGCTGAGCGGGGAGGTCGGCAGCTGTCACGCCGCTGGGTCGTCTCCGCGGTCACCATGTCTCTGGCGGGTGTGGCGACGGCTGCCTTCGGTGCCACACGCGCTCGCGACGGTGGGGGAGCCGGCCCGTCGCGCGGTCCTACTCCAGCGAGTCCGGTCCCCACGACACCGGCCGTCGACCGGGTCGCCGAGGCGCGGACGCGTATCGAGGCCTACGTGGAACGGTACGACGGTCACCTGGCGGTGGCGGCACTGGATCGACAGGGCACGGCTGCGGTGGCGGTCGGTGCCAAACGGTTCGAGACGGCCAGCATCGTGAAGGTCGACATCCTCGCGGCCCTGCTGCTGCGTCAGAAGCCGGCGGGCAAGGCCCTCAGTTCCAGCACCAGGCGGTTGGCCGAAGACATGATCATGTCCAGTGACAACGATGCGGCGGTGGCCCTGTGGCAGCGGATCGACGGCTCGCGGGGACTCACCGCCGCGAACCGCGCACTCGGTCTGCGGGAGACCAAGCCCAATTCGCACTGGGGCCTCACCACGACGACGGCTGCCGACCAGCTCCGTCTGCTGACCGCGTTGACATCGCCGACGGGACCGTTGACCCCGCAGGATCGTACCTTCGTCATGGGCCTCATGAAGAAGGTGATCCCGGAGCAGCGATGGGGGGTCACCGCCGCGCGGGAGTCGGGCAGTGCAGCCGTGTACGTCAAGAACGGTTGGGACACCGCCGACGTCGACGGTGGTCGCTGGCTGGTCAACAGCATCGGACGGATCGTCGAGACTCGTCATGACTGGCTGATCGCCGTCCTCTCCGACCACCACGTCAGTCAGAAGGAGGGCATCCGCGCCGTCGAGCAGGCCGCAACCTACGTGCTCAAGGAGTTGCGCGCCGCCACCGCTGGCGACGATTCGTCGCAGGGACAGCTCTCCGCCTCTGGGTAGCGCGCGCCGAGCGGCTTTCGGATTTCGCTGACGGAGGTCTCATCCGTGCTGGATATTGGTGCTGTACCGCCCTCCGAGGCCCGGATCCCAGGCCGGCGCGGGGCTGCGAGTGAGACACCCCGTCGAACGTTCCCGCCGCCGACGTACGTCTGCAGACGTCAGCGGCAGGACTTCCGAAAGGTGATGCCGAATGACCGCAGCTGACTCGCCCGGCCAGAAGGCAGGGCTGCCCACTGTTGTGTTCGTCCACGGGGCGTTCGCCGATTCGTCGAGCTGGAACGGGGTGATCGCCAACCTCAAGCGCCGCGGCTACCCGGCCATTGCCGTCGCCAACCCGCTGCGTGACGTGCAGCAGGACGCCGCCTACGTTCGTTCCGTCGTGGACAACATCGATGGTCCGGTCGTCATGGTCGCTCATTCCTATGGCGGGATCGTGATGACCGAGGCTGCGGACGGTGTCGCGAACGTGAAGGCTCTGGTGTACGTCGCCAGCGTCAGCCCGGACGTCGGCGAGAGTGTGCTCGACCTGATCATGAAATATCCCGGGAGTGAACTCGGTACCTCCATCAAGATGGTTCCGTTCCGTCTCCCCGACGGTTCGATGTCCATGGAGCAGTACATCGATCAGGACAAGTTCCCGGCGGTGTTCGCCGCCGACGTCGACCCCGACCTCGCCGCGCTGATGGCGGTCACTCAGCGGCCCGCCGCGGAAAGCGCCCAGACGGGCTCCGTGACCAAGACCGCTTGGAAGTCCATCCCGTCGTGGACCCTGATCAGCAAGCAGGACAAGGGCATTCCGCCGGACCTGCAACGCTTCCTGGCCGACCGGGCCGGGTCCACCACGATCGAGGTCGACGGGTCCCACGCCGTGGCGGTCTCCCAACCAGGCCCGGTCGCCGACTTCATCGACACCGCCGCCCGCGCGACCGCCGGCTAGGCGCGCTCTGCGCCGTAGTCCAGCCGGACGAGCGGGCGGACCCGGCATCCACGCCGAGTCCGCCCGCCCATGTCGGTCTGCCTGTTCAGGTGATCTCGTCCTCGACTGTGCCGACCCGCATGCGCTCGACCATGGTGTTCGGCGGGCGCGTCATGGTCGTCAGGCGATGGGCGTGAGCCGGAACTGCTGGTTGGTCTGGCCGTGGCAGTCGTAGAGCTGGATCTGGGCGCCGTTGGCGGTGCTCCAGACGTCCAGGCATCGTCCGGACTGCACGCCGCTGATGGTGCCGTTGGAGTTGACGTTCCACTGCTGGTTGGTCTGGCTGTGGCAGCTGTAGATCTGCACCGCCGCCCCGTTGCCGGAGCCTGCCGCGTCGAGGCACATGTTGCCGTACACCTGGAGTTGTTTGTTCGAGGTGTAGGTCCACTGCTGGTTGGTCTGCCTGTTGCAGTCGTAGAGGTGGACCCGGGTGCCGTTGGTGCGTGAGGCGTTGGGGACGTCGATGCACCGGCCGGACTGGGTGCCGACGATCTGGTTGGCCGAGCCAGGTGGGACGGTCGGGGTGGGGGTCGGCGTCGGCGGATCGGTCGGCGGCGGCGTGGTCGGTGTCGAGGGCAGCAGCGGGCACGTGCTGCGGTAGGTGACCACACCACTGTTGTCCAGCAGCGGGCAGAGGAACTGGCTGTACCGGGCGTCGTTGTCGACGAACATCTTGACGAACGGCAGCATGGTGCGGACCATCACCGGGTTCGATCGTCCGACCATGAATCCGTGATCCGCCCCCGCGACCTCCAGGTAGACGCTCTCGGTCGTGGAGGGGAGGCTGTTGTACAGACCGGTGGCGTACGACGGGGTGACCACCGTGTCCGCCTGCCCGGCGAAGATCATTGTGGGCACCCGGTCGTTGGCCAGGTTCGACGACGGCGAGTACGGGGCGATTCCGACCACTGCCTTCAGCGACGAGCGCCGGATGGCAGCGCTCAGCGCGCCACCACCGCCCATGGAGTGACCGGCGACGGCCAACCGGGTGGGGTCGACCCGGTCGCGTACCGGGCTCTGCTGGGTGAGGTAGTCCAGTGCGGCGAGCAACTGGGTGCCTCGGGCGGTGTCGAAGTCGTTGCGGCTGTTGGTCTCGATGCCGATCACGACGAAGCCGTGGGAGGCCAGCCACGGCCCCATCCAGGCCAGCTCGGCGGAGAACAACGCCGTGTATCCCGGCGAGATCGCGATGGCCCCGAAGGTGCCCTGGCTGGTGTCGGTCGGGTAGTAGATCCGGCCGCCGTTGAAGCCGTACCCGGTCGGGACACTGACCGACGTGTTGGCGAACGGGCCGTTCACGGCGGTGACGCTGGTCCGGGTGGGGTCCGGGCCGCGCTGGTACGGGTTGTCGGCGGCGGACGCCGACCCGGTAGCGACGGTGATCGTGAGCAACCCGACCGCGGCGGCGAGCCCGGCCGCGGCGAGCTTGAACAGTCGGCCCCTCAAGCCGGTCGACACTCGGTCGGCCTGGGTGTTTCCCCCTTGCGGGGGGTGGTCCGCAGGTCCTCGCATTGTCGGTACCTCCTGGTGGTGGGAGAGCGAAGGGCGGGAGGGCTCGTCATGTGCCGAGCCCGCCCGCCCCCGGTGATGTCCGAACGTCAGCGTTGCAGCGTCAGCAGACCCGGCCGGTACGGCAGGAGACCGTAGTCGCCGCCGGAGCTGGGAGAGCGACCCTGGTAGAGCAGTTGCAGGTTGCAGGCGTCGACCGTCATGGTCTGGTCGGCGTTGGTCCGCAGCAGTTCACCGTGGCTGATGTCGTTGGTCCAGGTGGCACCGCTGTTGGCCTTGCCCGCGAACGGGTTGCTCTCGGACGTGGCCTGCGGCGTCCACGAACCACCCAGGCTGCTGGCGGTGAACGACCGGAAGTAGCGCCCGTTCGCGCCGATGGCCTCGACGATCATCAGGTACTTGTTCAGGCCCTGGAGCTTGTAGACCTGGACGGCCTCGAAGAGGTTGTTCGTCGTGTCGGTCATGATCGTCGTGTAGTTGGAGCCGAAGCTGCCCGGGAAGTTCCCGATCGGCATGCTCGCCCGGTAGATCCGGCCGTTGTCACCGGCGAAGAACAGGTACATGTTCTGGTCGTCACCGATGACCGCCTGGTCGATCGGGCCGGTGTTGGAGTTGGAGATGCTGCCGGTGAACAGCGTCTGCGCCGACGACCACCCGTTCGGGTTGGTCGGGTCGCTGGAGGTCCGGTACGAGAACGCCGTGCCACCCCACTGGTAGGCCAGCACCCAGATGTTGCGCGGCGCGAAGTAGAACAGCGACGGCGCGACGGTCGCCGAGTTCATCGCGTTCTGGCTGGCCGAGCCCATCTGGTTGTAGTTGCTGAAGAGGCCGAAGTTCATCGAGCCCCACGTGGTGCCGGTGTCGTGCGTGGTGGCGTAGACGAGCTGCTGGCCGTTGTATGGCGCGACGGTGAAGTCCTTCAGCGACACCCACCCCGACCGCGGCTGCGCCAGCGCGCCGGTCGACGACCACCGGTACGACGACGGGAGATCGCACGAGGTGGTGGGCGGCGGCGTCGTCGTGGGCGGCGTCGTGGGCGTCGGGGTGGAGCCGCCGCCCAGGGCGGCGAGCCGGAACTGCTGGTTGGTCTGGCCGTGGCAGTCGTAGAGCTGGATCTGGGCGCCGTTGGCGGTGCTCCAGACGTCCAGGCATCGTCCGGACTGCACGCCGCTGATGGTGCCGTTGGAGTTGACGTTCCACTGCTGGTTGGTCTGGCTGTGGCAGCTGTAGATCTGCACCGCCGCCCCGTTGCCGGAGCCTGCCGCGTCGAGGCACATGTTGCCGTACACCTGGAGTTGTTTGTTCGAGGTGTAGGTCCATGCCTGGTTCGTCTGCTTGTTGCAGTCGTAGAGCTGCACCCTGGTGCCGTTGGTGGTTGCCGCGTTCGGCACGTCGACGCACCGGCCGGACTGCGTGCCGACGATCTCGCTGGCCGAGCCCGGTGGGACGGTGGGGGTGGGGCCCGGCGTGGTGGGCGTGGGGGTGGTGCCGGGGCCCGCGCTGTTCAGCGCGTCCAGGGTGGCCGTGTAGGCGGCCTTCTTGTTGCCGTTGCACTCGAAGAGCAGCGGGGTGCCGCCGGAGCGCCACGAGTCACAGTCCCGCACGCCCCAGACCGTGAGCCCGTTGCAGCGAGCCACGGCGAGACAGTCGTTGACCACGCTGCGGTAGGTGTTGGCCTGCGTCGTGCCCGAGCCCTCGATGTCCAACTCGGTGATCTGCACGTCCACGCCGAGGGCGGCGAAGCTCGACAGCGTCGTGCGGTAGTTGCTGTTGTACGGCGAGTTGGCGTTGAAGTGCGACTGGAACCCGACGCAGTCGATCGGCACGCCACGAGACTTGAAGTCGCGCACCATGTTGTACACCGCCTGGGTCTTGGCCCAGGTCCAGTTGTCGGTGTTGTAGTCGTTGTAGCAGAGCTTCGCGTCCGGGTCCGCCGCGTCGGCGGCACGGAACGCCGCCTCGATCCAGTCGTTGCCGGTGCGCTGGAGGTTCGAGTTACGACGGGCGCCGCTGTTGCCGTCCTCGAACGCCTCGTTCACCACGTCCCACGAGTAGATCTTGCCCTTGTAGTAGCCGGCCACCCGGCTGACGTGGTTGAGCATCGCGCTGCGCAGCGCGGAGCCCTCCATGCTCTGCATCCAGCCGGGCTGCTGCGAATACCAGGCCAGGGTGTGCCCACGCACCTTCCAGCCCCGGGAGAGGGCGTGGTTCACGATCCGGTCCGCGTTGCCGAAGGTGAAGTTGTTCTGCTGCGGCTCGGTCGCGTCGATCTTCATCTCGTTCTCGGGAGTGATGCTGTTGAACTCCCGATTCAGGATCGTGGTGTAGGCGCTGTCGTTGAGCTTGTTCGCTGCGACAGCGGCACCGAAGTACCGGCCGGACTGGGCCGCGGCGGCTCCGAGGGTGGTCTCGGCGGCCTGGGCGAGGTTGGGCAGCAGCGATACGACCAGGGCCGCAACTATCGCCGCAGTTCCGGAAAGTGTGAGCGTTCTTGTTCGGATACGTCGAGTGGGACGGGTCCGGGGAACCATAGTGATCCTCCAGTGGTGGGATGGGGGACCTCTGTCGCTGGTGGGGTGGCGGGGCCTCTCGGGCGTTGGCGGTTCCGATGTCGAGTCGGGCCGAACGGGCCGGACGTGACATTGGACGGTTGCCTCAGCTGAGTCGGCTGGAGCTACGTGACCAGCGGATAGAGGGTTGAAATGAGTGGGCCCGGTCGCCTGGGGGCAATCTGCGGCGGGTGCTGGGCGCGGCTGGAAGGTGGGTGGTTCGGTGGTCGGTGTGGCACCTCCAGCGAGAAGACGATCATGTTAACGTTCACACTCATCGATGGCCTTCAGGCTGGCAGAAAATTCCAGGGATATCAACCGGTAGTTTCGGGCCTGTTGCGAGCAGGCAGCTGTGCTGCGGGTCTCTGGCCACGCAACGACAGGGACGCCTGACCTCGGGACGTGGTCAGGCGTCGGCCCTGCTCGCCGCCGCGACGCCGGATGCGCTCCGGCCCAGGACGCCGAACGCCCTGGGCCGGAGTGGTTCCGCGTCGCTGATCAGGCGATTCTGATGTCGCTGCACCACATGTAGGTCTGGTCCATGTGGGACGCCTTCCAGATCACGAACAGGATGTGGTTCCCGCTGCGTCCGGACGCCGAGACGTTGAACGAGATGTTCTGCGCCGGCGCGTACCGCCCGGTCGTCGCGACCAGGTCGAGGTTGCCCCAGCCGAGCTGCTGCGTGGCCGGGTTGAAGCCCTGCTTGGTGACGTAGACCTGGAAGTAGTCAGCACCGTGGCTGGCCTGGTCGTACAGCTGGACCGTGAAGTTGCTGCTGACGGTCGTCGCCTTCCAGGCTCCCAGCTGGTTGAGGGAGTTGTTCCGGGAGAGGCCGTTGCTGCACAGCTGCCCGTTCGGCGTGCGGGCCTGGAACTGGCCGGCGAGGCCGTCGCGCAGCTGGCTCATCCAGTTCCACATGGTGTCGGGGTTGGACTGGAAAGCCTGGTAACACATCGGGTCCTGCTGCTGCATGGCCGGGTTCATGTGCTGGTTGCCCCAGGTCTTCCAGCACTGATAGGCCCGACTCGCCGGGTTGATGATGGTGCCGTGAGCCTGGGCGGCTCCGGTGAACGGCAGCGTGCCGACCACCATCGCGAACAGCAGGACGAGCGCTTGGAGCGACCGGCGGATGGTGGACCGGGACGGTCCGCCGGATTGACCTGACTGGTGTGAACGCACTGTTCATCCTCCGTTCGTTGGTGCGGGGGGTGGGAACGCTCCCAAGGCCACTGTTGCATCAATAAATGTAAATATCAATGTTGATCTGTCTATAGCCGGATGTGGATCGAGCTGTCCGTAATCGTCTGATCAATGACGGGTCTGCGCATGGTGGTCCGCAGCTGCGGTATCACTCGCGCACGCATCCACCACGGCGCCCGGATGGTCAGCTCGCGGCCGGGCGACTCCCCGTCCGGCGGCCGGTCGTGTGCGGGAGCGATGCCCTGCGCGGCGTGGTCAGAGGCCGGCTGCCGCGTCGTACCGGCGACGCTGGTCGGCCATCTCCGCGGCCGTCAGCGCCTCCTCCTGCGCCACCGTCGCGTACTTGGGCGGGAACATCTGCCGCAGCCGGTCGATGAACCTGACGTCCTCGGTCGCCTCGACCACCTGGATGCCCGGAGGGTCGGAGGACATGTCCATGATCACCGGACCGGCCAGCTTGACGGCCACGTCCCAGGGGCGCTTCTGCTCGGCGACCCCGCAGAGGTGGAAGCCGTAGACCGTCCGCACATCGGCGAGCGTGGTCACGTCGGCCGGCTCGTAGCCGTAGACGCGGACACCGCAGATCACCGGCGGCTTCTCCTCCCCGGCGGCCACCTGCTGAGCACCGTGCCCGGCATGGTTGTGCTGCCCCGGGTCCACCCGTTCGAGCGTCGTACGCATCCGGGCCACGATCTGCGCCTGCAGATCCGCCGGCTCCGCCTTCGAGTCTGAGCGGTTGACCAGTACGGCCACGCCGGCTGACGTCGCCAACAGGATCACCGCGACCCACACCAGGCGGTGTCGGTACCACCCCGCGAAACTCTCTCGGGAAATCATGACTGCTTCTCACCTCGTCGCCGGTTCTGGTGCGCTGGCAGGCCGAATCGGACGCGGCCGGCGGGTGGGACATCGAGCGCGTCGGCCGCCGGGGACACGTGCCGGGGGTGCTGGCGACGGGCGGTGTTGGGTTGCCTGCCGGCAGGACGCCCGTCGTGGGGGAGACGGCCCGGCGGTGCGGCAGGCGAGCGCCTGCCCAAGCGGCGCGCTGCCGGCACTGCGATGCTCCCGTGCATGCCGTTCCCAGCGCGGTTGCCCCCGCGCTGCGGCGATATGAGCCATTCCAACACGTCTGAAGGCGTTCTGGCAACATCGACCAGCATCAGTGTTGCCGTGGCCTGGCCATCCGCGCCGAGGACCGTCCGCGCGACACCGGTTCGTGGGGACCCGGTGGTGGTGGTGGCCACAGCCTCGATGTTCTGGTTGGTCGTTAGCCCGACATGCAATATATTGCATGACGCGTGCTGGGCGCTTGGCGGGGAAGCCGCTCCGGGGAGAGCGGGCGATGCGGCCCGGACCAGGTGTGCGTCGCGATGTGATCCACGTCATGAACAGCCTGTTCAGCCAAGGGTTACGCCCTTCTGATGGGTGCCGCGCCGAACGGCGGGCTCGGCGCGCACCGTCGAGATCGACGCCAGCCGTCGGTGCGCCGGGCGGCCCCGCAAGATCGCACGACATTTCCCAGGTGGACGGACGTAGGAAGGTGGAGATCGTGACCGTCACCCACGACGACGAGACACCACTGCGTTTCGGCGTGCTCGGGCCCGTGCGGGTCTGGCGCCAGGGCGAAGAGGTGGACCTCGGCCCTCGCCAACAACGTCTGATCCTGGGTCTACTGCTGGCCAATGCCGGGCAACCCGTCAGCGTCGGCGAGATCATCGAGGTGGTGTGGGGGCAGCGTCCGCCGCAGAGTGCCGTGAACGTCGTGCACCGGTACGTAGGCGCACTGCGGCGTCTGTTCGAGCCCGGACTTCCGGCGAGATCCGGTGGACGGTGGCTGCTGGGCGACGCCGCCGGATATCGGATGCAGGTCGACGCCGGCAACCTGGACCTGCTGCGACTGCGTTCCCTGGCCGACCAGGCCAGGTCGGACGAGGGCGCCGGACGGTTCGCCGAGGCGATGTCGGTCTACGAGGAGGCGCTCGCCCTGTGGCGTGGTCCGTGCGGCGGGGCGTCGAAGCTCGGCGCCAACGATCACCTCGCGTTCAGCGCCGTCGACCACGAGTGCGCGGACCTGGCCCGTGAGGCCACCTCGCTGGCACTGCGACTGGAACGAGCCCGGTCAGTCCTCCCCGTGCTGCGCTGTGTGGCGGACCACCGTCCGTGGGACGAGGCACTGCAGGCTCAGCTCCTCCTCGCGTTGTCCGCCGACGGGCAGCAGGCCGAGGCCATCGCGCTGTTCCAGAGTGTCCGCCGTCGACTCGCCGAGGAGTTGGGCGTGGACCCGGGGGAGGAGTTCCGCGAGGCGTATCAGGTGGTGCTGCGGCAGAACGCTGCCGGAACCACTGCGTCGGTCACCGGCGAGCCGTCGTCCCCGCGCCCACACCCGGGCCGCATGCAGATCGCCCGTGGGCCGTCGCTCACCGAGGTGCTGCCCGCCCAGTTGCCGGCCGACCTTCCGCACTTCACCGGCCGGGACGACGCGCAGCGCCGCACCCTCAGCCTGGTCAACGGTCACGTGTTGACGCAGACGTCGATGCCGGTGCTCGCCATCGACGGAATCCCCGGCATCGGGAAGACCTCCCTAGCCATCCACCTCGCCCACCAGCTGGCCGACGCGTACCCGGATGGGCAGTTGTACGTCGATCTCCAGGGCTTCGACCCCGACCAGTCCCTGCTGCACCCCGCCGAAGCCCTTCAGGGCTTCCTCAATGCCCTCGGCGTCGCGAACGCCGACATGCCGGCGAGCCAGCACGCCCGGTCCGGCCTGTATCGCAGTGTCCTGGCCAGTCGTCGGATCCTCGTCGTGCTGGACAACGCCCACAGCGTCGAGCAGGTACGTTCCCTGCTGCCCGGCGCTCCCGGCTGCCTGGTGCTGGTGACCAGCCGCAAGCGCCTCACCGGGCTGGCCACGGCGCACGGCGCCCACCTGATGACGCTCGACGTCCTGTCGCAGGAGGACGCGCGAAGTTTCCTGACCGCACGAATCGGGGCGGCGCGAACGTCTGCGGACCTGCCGGCCCTGGACGAGATCGTGGAACGCTGCGGGCGGCTCCCGCTGGCGCTCGCCGTGGTCGCCGGCCGGGCCCTGTCCCATCCGGATCACTCGCTGAGCGCTGTCGCCCGGGAACTACGGGACGCCCAGGGCAGCCTGGACGGCTTCTCCGACATGAGCAACGACATCCGGGCGATCTTCTCGTGGTCGTACCGGATGCTCGGTGCCCGCGCGGCCCGCATGTTCCGGCTGCTGTCGCTCCAGCCCGTTCCGGACGTCACGGTTCCCGCGATGGCCAGTCTCGCCGGTGTGCCGGTGGGCGAGGCGCGGCTGCTCGTCGGCGAACTGGTAGGGACCGGGCTGATCGTCGAACACACACCGGGTCGCTTCAGCACCCACGACCTCGTCTGGGCCTACGCGCGAGAGCTGGTCCACCTGCACGAGGACGACGAGACCAGGGACCAGGCGTCGCGCCGGCTCGTCCAGCACTACCAGCAGACGGCGTACGCGGCCAGCCGGCTGCTGGCCCCTGGGCAGATGCTGGACCCGCCGAGGGCGATGGACGCGGTGGCCGTCGGACAGGTGGACGACGCCACCGAGGCAGTCGCCTGGCTGACCGCCGACCGGCACGTCCTCAAGGCAGTGGTCCACCGCCAGATCGAAGACGGGGACGCGGCGTCGGCCCGGCAGTTGGCGATGAGCCTGCGGACCTTCTACCAGCGCGAGGGCTGGTGGCAGGACTGGGCCACTGTCGCACGGGCGTGTCTGCGGGCGGTCACCACCGCCGGGGACGCCATCGGCAGTGCGCACATGCTGCACAGCCTGGCCGGCGCCGAGCATGCGTTGGGCGACGACGACACCGCCGCGCGTCTCCTGCGGCAGGCGCTGGACCTCTACAACGGGCTGGACTGTCGGTCGGAGCAGGCGTTGGTGTACCACGACCTCGGTCAGGTCAGCTCGACGCAGGAGAACTACCGCGATGCCGTGGCCTATCACGAGCGCGCTCTGCGCCTCGTCGAGTCGTTGGACGATCTGCCCAACCAGGTGTCCGTCCTGTGTGGTCTCGCCACCGCGTACTCCGGTCTCGGCCGGCACGACGCGAGCACGGACCTCGTCGGGCGGGCCCTGTCGATCGCCGAGGCGCTCGGTGACCTCTACGGCCAGGGGTTGTGTCACGAGACCCTGGCCCAGTGCCGCCGGGTCGGAGGTGACCTTCCGGCCGCACTGGTGGGCATGAAGCGCGCGGTTGCCGTCTACCGGCAGGTCGGCTGGCGCATGAACAGGGTCGGGTGTCTGGTGCACCTCGGCGACATCGCGGTGGCGGTGGACGACCGGGTCGGCGCCCGTGAGGCGTGGCAGGAGGCACGTGAACTGGTTCGTCATCTCAGCGTGCCGCAGGTGGCCGACATCCGCGATCGCCTGGACCACCTTGATGCGGATACGGCAGCCCGCGCCCTGGTCGGGCGCTGAACTTCACGGCTGCGGTTCCGTCGTTCGAGGTATGGATGGAAGGGGTGACGGTGATGCTCGACCTTGACGACCTCGATGCCCTCGTCGAGGACGACGACGCCTCGTGGTTCGCCCTGCTGGACGTCCTGTTGCGAAGCTTCGCCGCGCCGCGGGTTCTCGCTGTCGACCGGGAGCAGGCGCGAGCCGGCCTGCGGCAGCTTCAGGTACCGGCGAACTCCTCGCTCGGTGCCATCGCCTGGAACTGCGGCGGCATCCTGCTCTACGACGGGTGGCTGCGCATCTTCGGTGGTTCACCGTCGGCGGAGGTCAGCCTTCCCAGCATCGGTCAGGTCAACGCCTTCCCGGCCGACGTGGACTGGACGTGGACGCCGACCGAGGGTCTGATCGTGGCGAACGACGTGCTGGGTGGTGTCTTCTTCCTCAACGGCCTACGGCCGGCCGCAGGGCGGCCCGGTGTGCCCGGTGAGGTCATCTACTTCGATCCACGGTCCTTGGACTGGACCAGGATGAGGCTGTCCCACCGCGAATGGCTGACCTGGTCGGTGTCCGGAGAACTGCCGCACTTCTACGACGGCCTGTTGTGGCCGCAGTGGCGCAGGGACGTGGCAGCGCTCCGTTCCGACCAGGGGATCGCCGTACTCCCGTCGCTCTGGAACGGCACGGCACCGGCAGCGGGCACGACCCGGACCGTCGTGCCCATGGCGGACATCCTGACCTTCCAGTTCGACGCCGCCCGGCGAAGGGGCCGGAGTCTTGCCGGCGCTTTCGGCCGTTTTTCCGTCGGGCGAGTGGCTGGTCACACGGTCTGAGCATGCCTTGTTGCGATACCCGGCATGCAATATACTGCACATCAGAGCCGGCGACTGCCGGTTCGCACAGGACCCCGCCCGGGGTGAGCCGGCGCGGCGACGGAAGGGGAAACCCCATGAGCACCAACGGTCGAGGAATCGAGAACGTCGTGCTCGTGCACGGCGCGTTCGCCGACGGCTCGGGCTGGCGCGGCGTGTACGACAAGCTGACGACCCTGGGCTACCGGGTCACGATCGTGCAGAACCCGCTCACCTCGCTGGAGGACGACGTCGCGGCGACCACGAGGGTGCTCGACCGGCAGGACGGCCCGACGATTCTCGTCGGCCACTCCTGGGGCGGCACTGTCATCACCGAGGCGGGGGTTCACCCGAACGTCGCCGGACTGGTCTACGTGTCCGCACTGGCACCGGACGCGGGTGAGACCACCGGCCAGCAGTACGAGGGATTCGGCCCGACACCCGACTTCGTCATCGACGTCGCCGAGGACGGTTACGGGTTCCTCAACCCCGACACGTTCAAGGCCGGGTTCGCCGCGGACGCCAGCGACGCCGACGCCGCCTTCCTGCGCGACTCGCAGGTGCCGGTCAACATGGCGGCCTTCGCGACGCCGGTGAAGAACGCCGCCTGGCGCGACAAGCCGAGCTGGGCAGTCATCGCGACCGACGACCGGGCCTTCGACCAGGCGATGCTGCAGCACATGGCCACGCGCATCAACGCGAAGATCACCAACGTCGCCGCCAGCCACGCCCTCTTCGCTACGCAGCCCGGCGTCGTCTCCGACGTGATCGTCACCGCCGCGCAGAGCGCCGGCGGCGCTCGCTGACGCACCACCATCCCCGATCCAGGGCCGGCTCGCACCTACATGGCAGCGCGAGCCGGCCCCGAGCCACCCGGAGCGTGACGCCGCATGTCCAGCACGACGTTCCAGGTGGCACTGTGGATCGAACTCCTCGCCGCGGGACTCGGCGGCCTTCAGGGTGCCCTGTTCGCGGCGGGGGAGAGGCATCGCCGCATCGACCTGCTCGGCGTCATCGTCATCGGGCTCGCCGTCGCGCTCGGAGGAAGCCTCCTGCGTGACGTCGTGCTCAACCAGCCGCCGGTCGTGATCTGGAAGAACTGGTACCTGCTGGTGGCCGGCGCCGCAGCGGTCCTGGGCATGTTGCTCCAGCCGGCGCTGGCGCGAGCCGGCTGGCTGATCACCGTGCTGGACGCGGTCGTCATGGGGCTGTTCGGCGCGATCGGAGCCTCCAAGGCGTTGTCCCTAGGCGTCGGCGAAGCCGGGGCGCTGGTCGTGGGAGTCATCGGAGCCATCGGGGGCGGCATGCTGCGCGACGTCATCCTCAGCCTGCCGATCTCCTTTCTCCAGGTCGGCACGCTCTATGCCGTCGCCGCCGGGGCCGGGGCCGGCTCACTCGTCCTGCTCACCGCGTTCGGCGCACCGATCCTGATCGCTGGTCTCGTCTGCGTGGTCGTGACCACGTCCGTCCGTCTGGCCGCCGTCCGCTTCGGCTGGACGTTCCCTGAGCAGGGCGCGGTACGCCCACGACGCCCGCAACCCGTGAAGACACCAGCTGAGTGACCGACTCACCGGCCACCGACCAGGAGACCGACCTGCCGTGACCAACCAAGACCACGTCAACGTCCTGCGCGAAACCGCACACAGGCTCCAACCCGAGCTGGTCCGTCTGCGCCGGGACCTGCACGCGTACCCCGAGACGGGTCTCCACCTGCCGCGTACGCAGGCGGCCGTCATCGAGTCGATCGACGGCCTGGGGCTGGAGGTGTCCCGCGGCGCCGGGCTGACATCGGTGACGGCGGTCCTGCGCGGCGGCCGACCCGGCCCGGCGGTCCTGCTGCGCGCGGACATGGACGCGCTGCCGCAGACCGAGGCGACCGGCCTGGAGTACGCGAGCCGCACGCCCGGCGCGATGCACGCGTGCGGGCACGACCTGCACACCGCTGCCCTGGTCGGTGCGGCCCGCACCCTCGCTGAGCACCGCGACCTGCTGGCCGGTGACGTCGTGTTCATGTTCCAGCCGGGCGAGGAGGGGTGGGACGGCGCCGCCCGCATGATCGACGAGGGGGTGCTCGACGCCGCCGGTTCCCGGGTGCGGGCCGCATACGGCCTGCACGTGCGCTCCTACGGGCCCCCGGCGGGAGTCTTCCGCAGCAGGCCAGGGACCCTCATGGGCGGCGTCGACTCGCTCACCGTGACGGTGAACGGGAAGGGCGGCCACGCGTCGATGCCGCACCTCGCCAACGATCCGATCCCGGTGGCGGCGCAGATCATCACGTCCATCCCCGCGATGCTCACCCGCACCTTCGACCCGTTCGACCCGGTCGTCGTCACGATCACGACGATGCAGGCGAGTGCCGGGTCGAACATCATTCCCGAACAGGCCGAGCTCACCGGCACGATCCGCACGTTCTCGGAGGCGAACCGCGCGCGGGTCAGAGCCGAAATCAACCGGTTGTGCGAGTCGGTGGCCCAGGCGTACGGGGCGACAGCCGAGGTCGCCTACGAGGACGGGTACCCGGTGACGGTGAACGACGCCGACGAGTACGAGTTCGCCGCCGCGGTGGTGCGGGACGCGCTGGGCGCGGACCGGTGGGCGCCGATGCCCGCGCCGATCGCCGCAGCGGAGGACTTCTCCCGCGTGCTGAACCAGGTGCCGGGGTGCTACCTCCACCTCGGGGCGAGCGCCGCCGCCGACCCGGCGACCGCAGCGACCAACCACAGCCCACACGCCGTCTTCGACGACTCGGTCCTGGCCGACGCGTCGTTCGTCCTAGCCGAACTCGCCCGACGCGCTCTCGACCGTCTCGCCGCGACCTGACCGCGGGTAGTTTGCCGGCTCGTCCGGGTGCCCGCACCCTGGCGAGCCGGCTCACTCGTTGATGAGGGCGTTGCGCAGGTACTGCGTGGCGTAGTGCGCGCGGGACTTGACGGTGCCGACCGGGACGCGCAGCCGGGCGGCGGTCTCATCGAGGGTGTGCCCCTTGACGTACAACTCCGTCAGTACGGACCGGTGGTCGGTGCTGAGTCGACCGATGGCGCGTCGCATCGTGACCGTGGCGATGGCCGTGTTCGCCGCCTCGCTCCCGCAGCCTGCGGGTTCGGTGTCGGGCAGGCTCACCTCGGCGGGTCGGGCCTGTCGCTTGCGGTGCGCGTCGATGGCCAGCCGCCGGGCCACAGCGAACAACCAGCGCCGCTGCGCCTCGGGCTCGGTCGGCATCGTGTCGAGCCTGCGCCAGGCACGCAGCATCGTCTCCTGAAGCAGATCCTCGGCGGTGTGGCCGACGCCGGGGGACACGAATCCGCGCAGAAAGTAGAGCAGGGCACTGCCGTTGTTCCGGTGGATGTCGCGCATGCGTTCCTCGGCGCGGCAGGTCGGATGTGGCGTGGCGGATTCGTCGTGCGCGCGAAGCTCGGAGCCAATGGTGCTCGCCGCTCTGGTCATGATTCTTCCCTGTAGAAATTCGGCAGGTCAGATCAGAGCGTATAGAGAGGGAGTGGAAATCTACTTCATTGCTAGTTACGTTCAAGTGGATGAATTGCGCGACACGATATCCATAGTGGGTGAAGAATGCGGCGCGAAGATATTCTGGTGGTGGGCTGATGTCCCCATTGCCTGGTGACGAGAAGAGTCGACGGGCAGGCCCAGGGGCAGCACCTACTCTCACTACATGATCGGACGTCGTCGTGAGCTCGCCGCCGTCCGACGACTGCTGGACGGTGCGGTCGCCGGTAGGGGCGGGTGCCTGATCGTCGTCGGACCGCCCGGGTCGGGAAAGACCGCGCTCGGCGACGCGGCGGCGGACCTCGCCCGGCAGCGTGGCCTGCCGGTGGACCGGACGACGGCAGCCGACTCCCCGCTGGTCGGCTCGGAGCCGGGGTCCGACGGAACCGGGCCCCGGCTGCTGATCCTGGACGACCTCGACCAGGCCGCGACGGAGGCCGACCTCGACCGGTTGGTACGCGGCGGAGCGGCGGTCCTGGCCACGACGGTCGAAGCGAGGCACCCCTGCCAGCACCTGTATCTCGCCCCACTGACCGAAGCGGAACTCGCTGCCGTCCTGCCGGGGATGCCGATCGGCACCGTGCACGCGGTCTGGTTGCTCACCGCCGGCTGGCCCGGGCCGGCTCTCGACCTCGCGGCTGCCGTGCCGCCCGGAGCCGGCGAGGAGGCTGTCGTCGAGTTTGCTCTCACGTCGCCTTCGCGCGGTCAGTTCCTCTCCCTCGACACGGGGCTGATCCGGCTGCTGGAGGACGCCGCGTCGCGGTCGCTGCCGCCGGCCACCCGGTCTCGCGTGCTGGTGCGGCTTGCCGGAGAGATGCTCGGCGACCCGTCCGCCCCGGCCCGACGGAGAGAACTCGTCGACGAGGCGCTTCGGCTCGCCAAGGACTCCGACGACCCGGGGACCCTCGCCGAGGTGTTGGACGGGCGGTTGCACGCGTTGTGGGATCCGGCCGCCGCCGCCGAGCGTCTGTCCACGGCGTCCCAGATCATCGACCTGTCCCGCCGGGTCGGGGATGCCGTCCTCGAACGACGAGGGTTGTTCTGGCGTTTCGTCGCGCTGGCTGAGGTCGGCGACCTGGACGCGGCCGAAGCCGCTCTGGTGGCGTACGCGCGGGCGGGGGAGCGGGACGGCGACCCGGAGGCCGGTGTCATCGCCCTGTCCCGGCACGCCGTTCTGGCGCTGGTCCGGGGCCGCTTCGAGCTTGCTGAGGCGCTTGCCGTCGAGGTGATCGAGACGGGACGGCGGGTCGGCCTGTCGGACGCGTACCGGCTGACCGCGTCGGTGCGGGGTCGACTGGCTCTGCTGCGCGGCGACGCGGCAGGCGAGGTCGAGACGTTGCGGGTGCTCGCGCGGCGACTGCCCGGACACTTCTTCGAGGTGACCGCCGCCCGCGCTCTGGCAGAGTCAGGCCAGGTCGCCGAGGCCCTGCTGGAGGTGGATCGCCTGCTGCCGTCGGTGCTGGCCGGCGCCGGCCCCCGCTGGTTGGGCGCGGTGGCCGACCTGGCCTTCGTCGCCTCGTTCGGCGCAGCGCCGACGGCCGCTGGGGCCCTCTACGATGCTCTCCTTCCCTACGCTGGTCGCCTGGTGGTCTGGGGCGGGGCGAACACGATCGCGGGGCCGGTCGACGACTATCTGGGTCGTCTGGCCGCCCGGCTGGGGCGGTCCGACGAAGCGCGGGCGCACTTCGACAGGGCTGTCGTCCAGGAGGAGCGGCTCGGTGCCCTGCCGTGGCTGGCAGCCACCCTCGCAGCCCGGGGGGACCGGGCGCAGGCGGCATCGATAGCGGAAGGGCTCGGCCTGCCGGTTCCCGCCGGACTCCCGGTGTCGTCCGACGAGACATCGCCCCCGAAGGCGCCGGCCAGCGCACCGGCGGCCGACGCCGAGCCCGGCGCCGACGTTTGGAGACTGGGACGCGACGGCGACGACTGGATCATCGACGCCGGTGCGGAGCATGCCCGCCTTCGTGACGTGAGGGGTCTCCACTTCCTGCGTACCCTCCTGGCCGCACCCGGTCAGGAGATCGCCGCGCTGGATCTGGCCGCCGGCGGCGCCGGCCTCGTGGCGCCCGCGCCCGAACCGGTGCTCGACACCGCAGCCCGTGCGGCGTACCGCAAACGGCTCGACGACCTCGCGCGTCAGATGGACGTGGCAGACCGCACCGGCGACGTCGAACTCGCCGCGACGTTCGCGGCCGAGCGGAGCGCGCTGCTGGCTGAACTGCGGCGGGCCGCCGGCCTGGGGGGTCGGACCCGCTCGTACAGCGCCGAAGCGGAACGGGCGCGGGTGAACACGACACGTGCCCTGCGGGCGGTGCTCACCAGGCTGGAGCCGGTCGCTCCCATCGTGGCGGCGCACCTCCGCGCGTCGGTGCACACCGGCAACTACTGTCGCTATCAGCCCGCAGCCGGTGGGCCGGTGCGCTGGCAGCTGTGACCGGGGCCACGCACGGTTCGTTCAGCGCGTGGTTACGCCGTACGGGTATGTCATCTCCCATCGTTCTGCTCCACGGACTCACCTTCGACCGGCGACACTGGGGCCCCCTGCGTCGCGAACTCGCGGTCCTCCAACCGGACCGCAAGGTCCTCGCCCTGGACCTGCCGGGCCACGGCGACGCGCCGCCCCGCACGTCGTACGACCTGCGCGAGGTTGCCGAGTTCCTGCACGGTCAGATCACCGCGGCGGGTCTGACCGCGCCGCCGACGGTGGTGGGTCACTCCGTCGGCGGTGTGATCGCCACGATCTACGCCGCTGGCTATCCCACGAGCGCTGTCGTCAACCTCGACCAGTTCCTGCTGCCGGGCCCTTTCGGCGACGTCGTACGGGCGGCGGAGCCGGAGCTGCGGGGCCCCGAATGGCGCGCGGTCTGGGACCGCATGCTGGCCGGCATGGGGATCGAGTCGCTACGAGGCGAGGCACGCGACCTCGCGGAGACCGCTACCGCACCGAGACGCGATCTGCTGCTGGGTTACTGGAACGAGCTTCTGCGGGGCGACGACGGGCAGATCGCCGTCGATCGCGAGGCGGATCTGCGGACGATCGCCGACCGGGGCGTCGGTTACCGGTGGGTGACCGGCGCGCAGCCGCCACCTCCCTATGTCGAGTGGTTGACCGCGGCCCTGCCGACGACCGTCGTCACGGTGCTGCCCGGTGGCCACCTGCCACACCTGGAACACCCGGCCCAGGTCGCCCAACTGCTGTACCAGGACGATCGGTCCTGAGCCCCACTGGTATCCCGAGACGCGCGGCGCTCTCCCTCATCGGTGACGAACCACTCGGCGGCTCGTCACGACCCCGGGGAGAGCTGACCGGCACATATGCGATGCGCGAGTGGCACGGGTGCGATCGCGCTCGGCGGGGTATGGCGTGTGACTCGTTGACACTGATGTCGACGCGGTGTGTAATATGTTGCATGCCAATCCCCGAACGTCAGGGTGTCATCCCGCGAGCCCTGCTGAGGGAAAACGCATACCTCTCGATCCGTGACGCAATTGTCGACGGCACTCTCGCGCCGGGGGAACGACTCAACGACGCGGATCTGGCTCAGTGGCTTGGTGTGAGCCGCACCCCGGTGCGCGAGGCGCTGGCCCGGCTCGAGGAAGCCGGCCTCGTCCAGACCAAGCCCGGCCGCTACACCATGGTCACACCGTTGGACGTCCAGGCCGCGAGGGCGGCCCAGTCAGTCACCGCGGCGATGCACGAGCTGGCCGTACGCCAGGCGGTGCCCCATCTGTCCGCCGACGAGATCGAAGCCATGCGCGCGGCCAACGGACGGTTCGCGGCAGCTCTACACGCCGGCGATGTCGACGCCGCTATCGCCTCGGATGACGAATTCCACGGGGTCGCGGTAACGGCCGCCGCCAATTCGGCCATCCGCTCGGTGCTGGAGCAGTTCACGCCGATGCTGCGACGGCTCGAACGTCTCCGCTTCGCGTCACTGCACGGGCGCGATTCCGTGGCACAGCACCAACGCATCATCGAATTGTGTGAGGCCCACGACGTGGAGCGAGCCGCGGTGGCCGCCCGGGACAATTGGCTGACCCTGGATCCGCTCTTCGACTTCGAGGCGCCCCCGCAGTAGAGCGCCTCCCGTCCGCCGCCACCGCCACCACCCGCCCCATCCGCCTCAGCCGGCACGCTGATCCCCACGGCTGTGTCCTGTCCTGCGGCTGGCCCCCGACCGATGTGACCTGTGCCGCGGCGTCGAACACGGGCTGCGGGATGGCGTTGTACCTGATGAGCGGCGGTACACGCGCGCGGCCACCCGCACGATCGGAGACGCCCGGTGAAGATTTGGCTCCCACACAAGCTCGGCCTGACCTACCTGCACGACCTGCCGGCGGAGGTCGACATCGAAGTGGCGGACGACCCGGCGGCCCTGCCCTCGGACCCCAAAACGGTCACCTTCTTCGTTCCGACACTGCTGGACCAGCCGCAGTTCCACGACGTCGTGCCACGGATGCGCGCACTGGAGGTCCTGCAACTGCCGAGCGCGGGTTCCGACGGGTGGCTGCACCTGACACCGCCGACAACGGTGATCTGTGACGCCCGTGGGCTGCACAGCGCGGCGACCGCCGAGTGGGTGCTGGCGGCCACCCTGGCGCAGCTCCGTCACCTTCCCGCCCTCCACTCGGCGCAGCTCGACGGCGTCTGGAAGCCGCAGCCGGGTGTCGACCTGAACGGCCGGCGCGTACTGCTGATCGGTGCGGGCTCGGTGGGCGCGGCCGTCGCCCGACGGCTGGAACCCTTCGAGGTCGACCTGACCGTCGTAGCACGGACAGCGCGGCCGGCGGAGGGCGTACACGGCGTCGCCGACCTGCCCGTGCTGCTTACCCGGGCCGATGTGGTGATCGTCGTGGTGCCGTTGACCGCCGCGACCCGGCACCTCGTCGACAGCGCGTTCCTGGCGGCCCTGCCGGACGGGGCGCTTGTGGTGAACGCCTCGCGTGGCCCGGTGGTGGACACCACGGCGCTGCTCGGGGAACTGTCGTCGGGCCGGCTGCGCGCCGCGCTCGACGTGACCGATCCCGAGCCCCTTCCGGACGGTCACCCCCTCTGGCGGGAGGCGAACGCTCTGATCACCCCACACGTCGGCGCGATCACCGAAGGGCTCACCGACCGCGTGTACCGGCTCGTGCGCGACCAGGTCGACAGGTACCTCGCCGGAGAACCCCTCGCCAACCGTGTCGACCGCTGAACCGGGCGCATCCGGCGCAGCTCATGGCCCAACCTGACCACTGCCCACCCAGGTGGGCGACGGGAGTGTGAACTGTGCCGCAGGACGTTCGAGCGGGTGGCGAGCGCGGGACGGCGCGGCGTCGCGTCCTCACCGTGACGCTGACACTGGAACTGGTGCTCGTCGCGCTCGGCTGCGGCCTGGCCTGGCAGAGCGAGGCCGGCGGTGGAAGGCGACCGGCGACAGCCACCGACCTCGTCGACATGAACCTCGTCCCGCCCGGCCCCGCCGCACCGGGGGCGGCAACCGGCAGCTACACCTGGGACTGTGGCCGAAACGAGAACGGCCACCGCAACACCGCCAACATCGTGATGGCACCCGGCTTTCCCGGGCAGCCGCACCACGTGCACGACTACGTCGGCAACCTCTCCACCGCCGTCGGCTCGACGCCGCAGACCCTCGCGGCGGCGCTGACCACCTGTCGCAACGGTGACCTGTCGACGTACTTCTGGCCGGTGCTGCGCACCGTCGACCCGGCCACCACCACGGACCACACCGGCCACGACGGCCCGATCGAGGTGCCGGTGGAGGTGACCCTCACCTTCTCCGGCAACCCCCGGGGAACGGTCGTGCCGATGCCGCGGCAGCTCGCCGGCACGGTCGGAGACGCCGTGGCCGTCACCAACGGCGGCCGGAACGTGGCCGCGACCTGGACCTGCTCAGGCACCGCGGAGCGGCGCACCACGGCGTACCCCCGATGCCCGGTGGGTGACCGGGTGCAGCGGGTGTACGACTTTCCGAGCTGTTGGGACGGCCGGCGGACGGACAGCGAGAGCCACCGTGCGCACCTCGTCTTCCCGTCCCCGGACGGCGCGTGCCCGCGCAACACCTTCCCGGTGCCCCGGCTCCGACTGACCCTCGGGTACGACATTCCGCCGGCTGCCGCGTTCCGGATCGACGCCTTCGACGGCCAGCGCAACAGCCCGCTGACCGATCACGCGTTCTTCGTCAACCTGATGCCGGAGCCGCTGATGGCGACCGTGGTCGACTGCCTCAACAGTGGACGGACCTGTCAGGGCTGACCCGGCGCACCTCACTGCGGCCGACCGACCTCGAACCGGCCGTCGGAGGACAGCACCGTGACGGTGACCGTCTTCGGCACGCCGGCCACCTGGGCGGAGCAGGAGAAGCGGCTGCCCACCTCGACCGACCGCCCCGGTGGGCAGGCGACGAGGTCCGCGTCGAGTTGGTAGTCGTCGCGCAGCACCGACAGCACCCCCTGCTGCAGGGCCGCCGTGTCGAAGACCTTCGTGACGAAGAAGCCGGGCCAGACCAGTCCGAGTACCGCGACCAGCGCCACCACTGCCACCACCGGGCCGACGACGGCGATCAGGAGTTTCCGGGAGACCCGCCGCCGACGTTCGACGGGTGGGCGCGACCCGGTCGAGTCGGGCCCCCACTGCGCCGGCGGTGCCGGCGTCCACCGAGGGGCGGGAGTCGGAAAGTCGCCGTCGGCGCCCGCGTACGGGTTCGTCATCGTCGTCTCCTGCGGGCTCAGTTGGCGGCCGCTGTGGGGGCACCGGACAGCTGCTTGGTGCGCTCGCCGGTCGGGCTGATCGCGAACCAGGTGCCCCCGACCCCCTGACCCTCGACGGCACCCGGCGCGGCGTCGTTCGCGAACAGGTAGACCGGCCAGCCACCGATGGTCACCTGGCAGGTGCCGTCGGCCCGCTCCACGTAACCGACAAGCTTCGGGTTGATCCCGCTCGGGTAGATCTGCCCCGGCGACCTGACGAGCAGCGGAGGCCACATCGTCGCGCACTCACCGTCGCAGTTCGACGTCGACGGCTTGGCCCGGTCCTTGTCGAAGCGGTACAGCGTCCGACCCTGCCCGTCCGCGACGTACGTGCCGATGTCAGTCGACGCGGTCCCGTTGAGCTGGATGACGGTGCTGCCCCGTCCCGTGTCCGGCGCGGGTGAGAGCGCGACGTCGGACGGCCCGTTGTAGATCCGTACGCGACCCTGGGTCTTCGCCACCGTCGGCGCGGCGAGCGGCGTCGCCGGAGCCTCGATCACCTCCGGCGGAGTGCCGGACTCGGCTGTCGAACTCGGCGTCGGCTGCGCGGCCGTGGGGGCCGTCGTCGGGGCAGCCGCCGTGGCCGGCGTGGCCGGCCCGGTCACCTCGTCGCCGCACGCGCCCAGGGCCGCCAGACTGGCCAGTGCGATCGCGCTCAGCGCGACCCGGCTGTGCACAAGCATCTCTGCTCCACCTCGTGTTCGGGGAGGACCGCGCCCAACCGCGCGGTCCGGCATCCACACGAAGCGGTCGGCGAACTGGTTCACCGTCGAGGTCGGACGAGTCTCCGGTCACGACGTCGAATCTCGCGCTGAACCGTTTCGGGCAACCGTCCGTGTGGGTGGCGGCGACGGCGGAAGGCGACCCAGGAGGGGCCGCCCCCCGGAGCCGGAAACGACCGACGACCTGAAGGAGCGGAACGTGGCCACCTACCACATCGTCAGCGAGGACATGCAGGAGTCTTCGACCTGGCTGAAGCAGAACATGCAGACGCTGCTGGACGGGATGAACCAGGCCAAGAGCAAGATCGACACCCTGATCCAGGGTGGCTACAACACCCCGGCCGCCCAGCAGAAGTTCGGCCCGTACTTCGACGAGTACAAGGGCAGCGTCGACCAGACCCTGAACGGCATGGAGGGCATCAGCCAGTACCTCTCGCAGGTCAGCGACGCGTTCTCCGAGACGGACAACCAGACCGGGGCCAGCCTCGGCCGCTGAACGACCGGACCGGCCCGGGGCCGCGTGGTGAGCGAATCACCACGCGGCCCCGCCCGTCTTTCCCCCACGGACCACCGACCAGGAGACCCTCGTGCGCCTGCAGCTCACCGTTGCGGATCCGTCCACCGCCGTCATCGAATACCAGGTCGAGGCGGCCCCCGAGAACACCGTGGGGGAACTCGCCGAGGCGCTCGCCAAGCGCCGGCCGGAGCCCACCGGCACACCACCGGCGATCTTCGTCGCCGGTGCGCCACTGGACCCACGGCTCACCCTCGCCGAGGCACCGTTGCGCCAGGGCACGGTGCTCGGGCTGGATCGGCCGGTGCCCGAGCCCTCGACGCAGCCGCCGGGGCTGGTGCAGGTGCGGGTGGTCAGCGGCACCGACGCCGGTGCTACCTATCAGCTCGACCTCGGTGAGCACACCATCGGCACCGCGAGCGTCAGCCGGGTCGGCCTCACGGACCCCTCGCTCGCCCCGGTGATGGCCTCGGTCCGGGTCCTTCCCGACGGCAGGTGCCGCCTGCGGCCGGAGCAACCCGGCCTCCTGCTCGACCGGGTGGAACTCGACGGGGAACAGGCGTGGCCCCCCGGCGGACAACTCGCGGTGGGCTCGTCCCTGCTGGAACTCCGCGTTCCGGTCCGGGCCGAGGCCGCGCTGCAGATCTCCGAGGACCGCACCGGATTGGACTACAACCGCCCGCCACGGCTGCTGCCGGAGGTGCGCCCGACCCAGTTCACACTGCCGTCGCCGCCGTCCCCGCCGGAGCGACGACCGCTCGTCCTGATCACCGTTCTGGCCCCTCTGGTGGTCTCCGGAGCCGCGTTCCTCATCACCGGCAACCCGCTGACTCTGCTCTTCGCCATCCTGTCGCCGGTAGCGCTGATCGCCGGTCAGATCAGCTCCCGACGCCTGGGCAAGGCCAGCCATCGCACCCGGCTCGCCGAGTACGAGGCGAAACGGACACGGATCAGCGCCGAGGCGCAGGCGGCGCTCACCGCCGAGCGGCTGGCCCGGCGGGACAACTTCCCCGACCCCGCCGCCGTACGGCTGATCGCGGTCGGGCCGGAGCGCCGCCTCTGGGAGCGACGCCGCACCGACCCCGACTTCCTCGAACTGCGGGCCGGCAGCGCCGACCTCCCGTCCGAGGTGGTGCTCCGGGATCCGAGCCAGGACGAGCATCGACGGGAGGTCCGGTGGAGTGCCCTCGACGTGCCGGCGACCGTGTCGGTGCGCAAGCACGGAGTCGTCGGCATCGCGGGCGTCGCCGTCGCCCGGGTGACCGCGCGGTGGATGGTCGCGCAGGCCGCCACCCTGCACAGCCCCGAGGACCTGCAGATGTACCTGCTCGCCGGCGCGGGAGACGAGGAGGGCTGGTCGTGGGTCGGCTGGCTACCGCACGCGGCACCGCGCGACGGCCAGGACACCGTCGCCACCGTCGGCGCCGACACCCAGACCATGGCCCGACGCGTGGCCGAACTGAGTGCCGTGATCGCGGCCCGCTCCGCCGAGCGGACCGACGGGGCGTTCCGCGACATCCTCGTGGTGCTCGACGGGGCACGCCGGCTGCGGTCCCTGCCCGGGGTGACGCAGATCCTGCGGGAAGGACCCGCCGTAGGGGTGTACGCGATCTGCGTCGATGCCGAGGAGAAGCTGCTGCCGGAGGAGTGCCAGGCCGTCGTCGCCGAGCAGACCGACGGGTCGCTGCTGGTGACCCGGACGCTCGCCGCACCAATCCCCGCTGTGCACCCGGATTTGCTCTCGACGCAGTGGCTGCGGACGGTGGCGCGTGCGCTCGCGCCGCTGCGCGACACCGGTGGCGCGGACGACGGCGCCGCCCTGCCGGACGCGAGTCGGCTGCTCGACGTGCTGGGCATGGAACCGCCGGAGCCGGACGCGGTCGCGGCCCGGTGGACCACCGGAGGCCGGACCACCGAGGCGGTGCTCGGTGTCTCGCTGGACGGGCCGTTCGCCCTGGACCTCAAGCGGGACGGTCCACACGCGCTGGTCGCCGGCACCACCGGATCGGGCAAGTCGGAGCTGTTGCAGACCCTCGTCGCCTCGCTCGCCGTCGCCAACCGGCCGGACGCGATGACGTTCGTGCTCGTGGACTACAAGGGTGGCAGCGCGTTCAAGGACTGCGTCCGGCTGCCGCACACCGTCGGCATGGTCACCGACCTCGACACCCACCTGGTGGGTCGGGCGTTGACCTCGCTCACGGCCGAGCTGAAGCGGCGGGAACACATCCTCGCCGAGGCGGGCGCGAAGGACATCGACGACTACGTCGACCTGCTGCGCCGCGAGCCGACCCGGACCTCGATGCCACGACTCCTGATCGTGATCGACGAGTTCGCGTCGATGATCCGGGACCTGCCGGACTTCGTGACCGGTCTGGTGAACATCGCGCAGCGGGGACGGTCGCTCGGCATCCACCTGGTGCTGGCCACCCAACGTCCGGGCGGAGTGGTGTCACCCGAGATCCGGGCGAACACCAACCTGCGGATCGCCCTGCGGGTGACCGACACCAGCGAGAGCCAGGACGTGCTCAACGCCCCGGACGCGGCCTCGATCCTGAAGTCGACCCCGGGTCGGGCCTTCGTACGCCTCGCCCAGTCGTCGCTGGTGCCGTTCCAGGCCGGTCGGGTCGGCGGGTTCCGTCCGGGCGCTCGCACGGAGGTCCGGCAGGCGCCCTGGCTCGCGCCGGTCTCCTGGAAGGACCTGGGTCGGCCCAGGCCCAGCCGTCCGGGTGTGCAGGCCGCGCCATCGGCCGAACTCACCGACCTCGCCGTGCTCGTGGAGGCCGTCCGGGGTGCCAGTGAGCAGCTCGCCATCGAGCCGCCGCACAGCCCGTGGCTGCCGGCGCTACCGGACACGCTGACCGTCGAGGCTCTTCCCGCGCCGCGCGGTAGCGGCTACCACCTGCCCGCGGTGGCGTACGGCCTGGTCGACCTGCCCGCCGAGCAGGAGCAGGCGCCGTTGGAGCTGGACCTGGGGACGCTGGGGCACCTGCACGTCATCGGCTCGTCGCGCAGCGGCCGTTCGCAGGCGTTGCGAACGATCGCCGGCACCGTCGCCGGCGCGCACTCGACAGCCGACGTCCATCTCTACGGCGTGGACTGCGGCAACGGCGCCCTGCTGGCCCTCACCGAGCTGCCGCACTGCGGCGCCGTGGTGCAGCGGACCGAGGCCGAACGGCTCGGTCGCCTGTTCACCCGCCTCGTCGCGGAGCTGGGGCGTCGCCAGCAGGTGCTCGCCTCCACCGGTTCGGCCGGGATGGTGGAGTACCGGGCCGGGGCGGCCGCGGCCGACCGTCCGCCGCACATCCTGGTGCTGCTCGACCGGTTCGAGGTCTTCGACAAGACGTTCGCCGACTACGACAACGGCAGCGTCATGGCGGCCCTGCTGACCCTGTTGCGCGAAGGCGCCGGGGCCGGAATCCACGTGGTGATGGCCGGTGACCGGAGCATGTTCACCACCCGGATCTCGTCGACGACCGATGACAAACTGGTGCTCCGGCTGACCGAACGCAGCGACTACAGCATGGTCGGCATCAACTACCGGCAGCTGCCGGACGAGATCGGCACGGGCCGGGCGATCCGGGCGGTCGACGGCGCGGAGGCGCAGATCGCCCTGCTCAGCCAGGACAGCTCCGGGCAGGGTCAGGCCCGCGCGCTCGCCGCGATCGCCGAGGCGGCGCGGCTGCGGGATGCCGCGGTCGATGACGTCGGACGCCCGTTCCGGATCGACGTGCTGCCGGACGAGCTGACCCTGGCGCAGGCGAGCGTCCTGGCGCGTCCGAGCGGTCCGCTGTGGACGATGCTCGGCGTCGGCGGGGACGAGCTCTCGGCCATCGGCCCGGACCTCGAGACCAACCCCTCGTTCATCCTGGCGGGGCCACCCCGGTCCGGGCGGAGCACCGCCCTGCTGACGATGGTCGCCGGTCTGCTGGCGAAGGGGACACCCGTGGTGATCGCGGCACCCCGCCGATCGCCGCTGCGGGAGTTGGCCGGGGTGCCCGGGGTGCTCGACCTGGTGACGAGCGAGAACTTCACCTCCGCCGGGCTCGCGGCCGCCCTCGCCCGGCGCACCGGGCCCGCCGTGGTCGTCCTGGACGACGCCGAGCAGCTGCTCAAGTGCGACGCCGGCAGCGACCTCGGCGAGATCGCCCGGGTCGGGGCGGAGCAGGGCCTTGGGCTGATCATGGGGGGTTCCATCGACGGTCTCTCCGGTGGCTTCGGCGGCTGGCACGTCGACGCCCGCCGCAACCGGCAGGGCGCGCTGCTCAGTCCGCAGGGCCTCGGCGACGGTGAGCTGATCGGCGTGAAGCTGTCCCGCAGCCAGCTCGGCGGCGGTCGGCCGGGTCGGGTGCACGCCCACTTCGGTGACGGCAAGCTGCACCTGGTGCAGGTGCCCCGCACCGAACCCACCGGGCTGCGGGAGTCGCTGGCCGAGATTGGTGACGCCCGCTAGGCACCACCGCGACGCAGTCCGGCTCCTGTTCGGGGCCGGACTCGACGGTGTCCGGCTGCCGCCGGCAGGGCAACGCCCCGCCGACGTAGGCCCGGGTGCCGAGAACGACGTTGGGGGGACACCCCCCAACGGTGTCCCCCCAACGCAGGTCGGCAGTTACCCCTAGCTGCCGACCTCCCCCGGGGAGGCCACCGGCGGTGTGAGCGCGGAAGCCTCCCCCTCATATGAGAAGGTCAATGTCGCGGTGATCGTGGCGAAGAGCTCGAAGATCTCCTCCGCCTCTGCGAGATTCGGGCTCGAACCGGTGACCACCAGCACGTTCGTTCCACCCGGCAGCGGTACGACGGTGTGCATCACGGCACAGCGCATGGTGACGCCGTCCTGGCTGACGTTCTGGATGCCGTGCACCCGACCGACGGTGCCGATCGCGGGGATCTGGGCGGTGCTCACCCGACGCCAGGTGCCGTCGGCGTGGGCGGGCTGCGCCACCGCGGTCAACGCCCCGATGATGTCGCCGGTCGCGGGCGGCGTGACCACGGAGACGAGCACCGTGGCGATGAGCGCGCCGTCGTCGTACACCTGGAACGTTCCGGCGGCGTGCACCGCGCCGGCGTTGCGGGCCTGCCGCACCGACCGGCGCAGCTGCTCGGCGTACTGTCCCGACTGCTCCTCGGTGAACCCACCCTCGCGGGCCCGGGTCCACACGTCGTCGGCGACGCGGTTCTCACTCGCCTCGTCGGCGACCGAGAAGTCGACCCAGTCGGGCGGCGTACGCAGCTCGAATCCGGTCGGGACAGCTACCGCCGTGCCTCCTGCGCTGGTCAACTCGTCGCTCCGTCCGACTCGAGTGAGGCCGCCGTCTGGTCGTCGGTCTCCCGGAACGCGTCGGCCACCGCCTTCGCGGCGTCGCGGACCCCTTCGAGGTCCTTGGCCACGACGTACCGGCCGTCGCCCCAGCGCATCTCGAACTCGCGGGCGGCCCCTTCCAACTCACGCTGCCCCAGCGTGTCGACGACCGGACCCATCGACCTGATCGGTGAGCTGTCCATCAGCTCCTTGGTGCGCTGCAACAGGTCGTGCACCCGCATCAGCTCCGTGCCGGGTACGTCGATCACGCTCATCGCGCCACCCCGGCGTCGAGCCTGCTCCGCTTGCCCATCCCCGCTCTCCTCCCCGGTCCGGTCAATGACTCCGCGCCGTACACGGACGGCCGGTCGGATCGGTTCAGTCCGGCTGAACCGTTTCCACGATCGCTACGTGTGCGAGTCGGCTCACGGCATTGGCCGGAGCGGGGAGCGGTCGGTGCGATGGGGAGGTTGGTCATGACGCGTCCGGGAGACGCCGAGTGGTCGGTGTTGCAGGTGGACTCCGACCCGGTACCCGGTGATCCGGAGTCCTTCGACGAGATCACGCGGGCCTACCAGGAGCTGTCCACCACCACGCGGGAGGCGTACGACCTGCTCGCCTCCGGAGGGCAGGTGCACCTTGGTCAGGGCAAGGCGATGGAGGCGTTTCGTGACCTGATCGGCAAGCTGCCCGGGCGGCTGGACCGGATGGCGAACTCCTACGCTGCGGCTGCCGACGCGTACGTGCGGTACCTGCCGTCGCTGGAGGAGGCGCAGGCGATGTCGCTGCGGGCCCTCGACCAGGCCCGGCAGGCGTCCGGCGACCAGGCCGCCGCGCAGGCGGCGGTCGCCTCGGCGCAGGCGGCGATCACCGCGCTGGGCGGCGATCCGGCGGCGGACCAGGCCGCGAAGGACAAGGCCAGTGACGACGACGCCGCCGCACAGAGCCGCGCGGCCGACGCCCAGCAGGCGATCGACCAGGCGAAGGCGTTGCTGGGCCAGGCGACGGCGTTACGTGATCAGGCCGCCCGGACGGCGGCGCAGACGTTGCGGGGGTTGGCGAAGGACGCGCCGCAGCGCTCGCTCTGGGAGAAGATCGTCGAGGCGTTCCAGGCGTTCATCGACTTCCTCCGCAGCACTGTCATCCAGTGGATCACCTTGATCCTGGACGCGCTGTCGGTGATCGCCTCGTTCATCTTCCCGCCGCTGGGTCAGGCGATCGGTTTCCTCTCCGGTGCGATCGACCTCGCGGCGGCGGCGCTCAGCGGTGATCCCGCCGCGATCGGGCTGGCCGCCGGAGGTCTGCTGCTCGGTCTGGTGCCGGGCGGGCGGCTCGTCGGTCGCATCGTCAAGATCGCTGGCAGTGCGGGCAACAAGCTGCCGGGCAGCGTCTCGGAGGGGATCAAGAACAGCATCAAGGGGCTCGGCGGCGCGCCGGGGAGTACCCGGAGCGTGGGCGGCGGCAAGGCACCCACCCCGGGGGCGGGGATCGACAGTGCCGTCACCACGGTCGGCCTCGGCAAGACCATCAAGGGCGTGTTCACGTCGATCGGCAACAAGATCGAGGACATGCGCTTCGCGCGCGACCTCAGGATCTCCAACGAGAGGCGCGCCGCCGACCCCAGCCTCCTGGCCGGGATGACCGACAAGGGCCGCCTGAAGACGTTCCGTCCCGAGGACGTCCGGTCCGTGCCCCTGCGCGACAGCGAGGGCAAGCAGATCGGCGTCATCTTCCCCAGCAGGTCGACCGACGTCGAGAACTTCACCGACTGGGGAGCGCAGAAGGCCAACCTCGCCTCCGGCAAGAACCTGGGCGGCTCGATGGGCATCGGTGGTGCGAAGGCCTTCCGACAGTTGCCCGGCAGTGAGCCCACCCTCGCCGGCAACCAGTTCCTGCCGGCTCCGTGGAGCAATCTGAGGAGCGACCCGATGTTCATCTTCGCCCACGGCAGCCCGGACAGCGCCGCCGTGACCCTGTCCAACGGCAAGGTGGTGAGCGTCCCTGGCGCCAGCATGGCCAAGATCCTCAGCAACGATCCGAACTTCAGGGCGCTCGCCGAGGCCAACCCGAAGGCAGCAATCGCCATGATCTCCTGCAACTTCGCCAACATCAGCGGCAAAGCCGGCCAGGAGTTCGCGGACGTCATGCACGACCTCGGCAACCGGCGGCAGATCTTCGCGGCGAACAACACAGTGCACGCGGCCCGGGGCGTTGATGAGGACGGCCTGCTCACCAATCCCGGTGAGACCATCGCGACCCTGGCCGTGGAGAGCACAGACGATCCGAAGGACGGCAAGGGCGAATTCCGGAAGATCATTCCGACGCAGAGGAGAAGGTCCTGATGAGCGAGCACGACGAGACCGACGTGCAGCGCAACTGGATGCTGCTGCTGGACAGCGACGACGAGCAGCCCACGGAGGCTCCGCCGGTGGAGACGATCGTCGGCGGTTGGCTGGTCGAGGACGACGGGACCATCGGACGGTTCGAGGCGAACCCGCTGTACCAGCCGCGCAACAACGACTCACCCACCAGCGCCGTGGACGCGGCGGCGAAGCTGGTCGCCACCGACCGGGCCGACGTCGGCCTGGTGCTGCGGACGCTGCGGGACAGCCTGGTCATGGTCGCGCTCGACGAGGCGGGCGAGGTGGCCGTGACGTCTGCCCCGGACGGGGTGGCCTGTGTGGTGGTCGCCTCCGGCGCACTCGACCAGGCACGCGTCGACGCGCCGCAGTGGCGGCAGGTCGGTCTGACCGAGCTGGTGGGGCTGCTCCCGGACGGGCTCGACGTGCTGGTCAACCCGGGCGGACCACGGGCCATGCGCCTACAGGCGAGCGCCCTGCGCGACTCGGTCGACGCCGACGGAGCCGCGTGAGATGTCCGCGACCAGGGCGTACGCCGGACTGGTCCTGGCGGTGGTCACCGCGTTCCTGCTGGCGACCCCGACCGGGGCGGACGCCGTCGAACCGTCGGTGCCGTACTGGGTGGTACCCGGGCAACCGGGCGCGGAGAGCGAGCTGACGCTGCCCGGGGTCGCCGACCGGGTGCTCGGCGACAGCCGGCGCTGGCCGGAGATCTTCGAGCTGAACCGGGGACGTACCCAGCCGGACGGCGGAACGCTGACGGATCCGGCGCAGCCGATCCGCGCCGGCTGGGTCTTCGTTCTCCCCGAGGGCGCGACCTCCGGTGAGATCCGCGTCGGTCCACCGCCGTCGGCCACCTCGGACCTGAGCCGGCAACCGGAGGCTCCGCCGGTCGACCAACCGGAGCAGGGACCGGCAGTGGCGCCCCCGGCTCCTCCGGTCGGCGGCGGAACCGTCGGGCTCCGACCGGTCGCGGTGACGCTGCTGGGCATCGGCGCGGTGGTGCTCGCGGTCGTCGTACCGGTGCTGATCCGGCTGGTCCGACGCCGCCGCGTGGCCGAGCCGCCGCGACCGGCGCCGGGCTCACGACAGGCGTTGGACCGCGCCCTGCGGCAGGTCGCCGCACCGGCGTCCCAGCCTCCGGTGTACGCGGCGATGGTCGGCGCGGACCGGGTGTCGCTCCGGCTGGCGCCGGCGCTGCCGGACCCGCCGCCCCCGTGGCGGGCACGGCAGCAGGGTGCGATCTGGGAAGCGCCGAGGTGGGACCTCGACCAGGCGGTGACCGCTGACGGGGGCGGGCTGCCGATGCTCGCCACCGTCGGCACCGTCGGCGGTGAACTGACAGTCGTCAACCTGGGACGAGCACCCGGGATCGTCGCGCTCACCGGCGAACCGGCAGCCGCGTACCGCCTGGCGGGCGCGTTCCTCGACGAGATCAGCCGCTACGCCGCGACGTCGGTGGCGATCAGTGTCGTCGGCCCACCACCCCCGCCCTGGCCGGTCCCGGAACGGGTGCGGGTCGTCGTCGACGTGCGCTCGGTCCTGACGTTGCCCGGCGACGACCCGCAGGACACGCACGGGTCTCCGGCGCTTCGCGACCACCTGGTGCTGGTCACCGCCCCGCTCCCGCCCGAGGAGTGGGAAGGCCTCGGCGCGCTGGCGGCGGCCTCCGACGGCACGGCGGCCGTGGTGGTCGTCGGCGACGCGCCGAACACCGTCTGGCGGTTCGACATCGACGCCGACGGGGCCCTCGATGTCGGGGTGCTCGGCCTGCATCTCGACCGTCCCACCCCGCGCGGTCGGCTCATCCCGGTCCTCGGCCGCTGATCCTCCCGCCGGAACCTCGCAAACGATTGGTGTGCCGATGAAAGCGCCCGTTCCGCACCGACTGCTCGGCGCACTGACGCTGGCTGGAGCGCTGCTCGTCAGCGGATGCACCACAGTGGTGGGCGACCCCGTCGCGCTGCCCGCCCCCGACGCCGCCGCCGACACGCGAACCGGTGCCGTGCAACAGCCGGGCGCCGCCAACCCGCGGAACGCCCTGGGGCAGCGCAGCCCGGACGGGGGCTACTGGCCCGCGTCGGTCCAGCTTGGAGAACACCCGGAACTCGGCCCGGTGGTGCTCGACGGGCAGGGCTTCACGCTCTATCGGTTCGACCAGGACAGCGCCGCACCCCCGCAGTCGAACTGCACGGAGCAGTGTCTGACCGAGTGGCTGCCGGTCCTGGTGAACGAGAAGGTCTCGTTCAAGGACCTTGATCCCGCCCGGCTGGGCGCGGTGCCCCGCACCGACGGGACCCGCCAGGTGACAGTGGGTGGGCGGCCGGTCTACCGCTTCGCGGACGACCGGGTGCCCGGCCAGGCCGCCGGGCAGGGGGCCGACGGGCTCTGGTTCGTGGTCGCTCCGGACGGAGGCAAAGCCGCAGCGCCGATCGGCCAAAAGCCCGAAAGTTCACCCAGGTGAGCCTACAAACACATTCGTTCCGCATTGCCGGTATTCGACAGTGCGGCAGGCATCCTGGGTACCCGGATGCACCGGTGGCGACCGCCGGGCCGGGGTCAACGGAGGACGGTACTCATGGCGGGTTTGCGGCCCGATCGTCGGCAGAACGTAGCGGACGAGGCCCTGATCCGATCCCTGTACGAGGAACACGGCCGCGCGATGCTCGCGTACGCGACGCAACTGACCCGCGACCGGGCCATCGCCGAGGACATCGTCCAGGAGGCCCTGGTACGCGCCTGGCGTCACCCGGACACCCTGGTCAACGGCAAGGGATCGGTGCGGGGGTGGCTGCTCACCGTGGTACGTAACCTCATCACCGACACGGTGCGCGCCCGAATGGCGCGACCGCCCGAGGTGCCGGAGAGCCCGACGGACGTCGCCGTCGAGCGGGACCACGCCGACCAGGTGGTCAACTCGATGGTGGTGGTGGACGCCCTCAACCGCCTCTCGCAGGAGCACCGCGAGGTCCTTGAGCAGGTCTACCTACTCGGGAGTACAGTCGCGGAAGCCGCGAAAGCGCTGGGTATCCCGCCGGGAACGGTCAAGTCACGCTCCTACTACGCACTCCGGGCGCTACGCGACATCGCGGCGCACTGAACCGAGTGGAACGGTCTGCCTCATGAAATCGGACAACTCGGTGCCGGCCGGTGACCACGTGGACATCGGCGGCTATCTGATGGGCGAGCTCGACCAGGAGCAGCTCCGACGGGTGGAGGAGCACCTGGCGAGTTGTGCGGAGTGCCGCACCGAGGTCGAGTCACTCCAGGAGTGGAAGCACGCGCTCGAGGCCGTACCCGAGGCGATGTTGCTCGACGGCCCTCCGGAGGGCGGCGATCTGCTGTTGCAGCGCACCCTGCGCCAGGTCCGCAGCGAATCGTCAGGGCATCGCCAACGCCGCCGGGTGCTCCTGAGCGCTGCCGCGGTGGTGGCTCTCGCCGCCGCCGCCTCCGGCGGCGTCCTGCTCGGTCGCGCCACTGACGACGCACCCGACACACGCGCCCTGCCAGCCCCGTCGACCACGGTGACCGCCGCCGACCCGGCTACCCGCAACGCCAGCACGACCGACCCGGGCACCGGTGCCCGGCTCACCGTCGCGGTGACCCCGGCCCCCGGGTGGGTACGGGTCAACGCGGCGGTGTCCGGGATCCCTCAGGGGGAGCGCTGCCGTCTGCTGGTCGTCGGCAAGGACGGCAACGCCGTCCTGAGTGGCAGTTGGCTGGTGTCCGAGGGCGGGGCGGCCGACGGCACCACGCTGGACGGCAGCGCCCTGATCGACCCCGCTCAGGTCGGCGAGGTCCGCGTGGAGAACACCGACGGCAAGGTGTACGTCACCGCGAAGCTGTAGACGGTGGCCGTTGGTCATCGCCATGGGGGCGGATGCGGTAGTGAGCGGTATACCTCAGAGTCATAAGTATGACTCTGAGGTATACCGCTCAACAGCGGCGGCCAGCCAAGCGGCTGGCGAGCGCCCTCCGTGCCCCCGCAGCATGAGGCCTTCCTCGGCCAGGACGTCGCCGCACCGACGGTGAAGCCGCCGTCGACGCGTGGGGGCACGTCGTGCCGATCGGCGCAGGACGCTACGACGACGGGTGTGCCGGTCCGGCAGAAGCCGGACCGGCACACCCGTCGGTCGGGATCGGACGGTCAGCTGAAGCGGACCGAGACGACGGCGTTGTCGAAATCGATCGTCGCGAGGTCGGCGACGTCACCGTTGATGACCTGCACCCGGCCGGTGCAGTTCGGGCCCGCCCAGATCTTCAGCGAGCCGGGGGCCGCGACCGAGGAGGGGGCACCCGGGCGGGGCAGGTTCTGACAACCGCTGCCGGACACGCCCTGGGAGGCGCCGTTGTCACTGAAGTTGGCCTCGTCGAAGAAGACGGCACTGGTGGCGGGCGGAGCGGTCGCGTCACCGGTGTCCGGGTTGTCGTCCTGTCCACCCTGCGGCGCGCCGGCCTTGCCGCCGGTCGGGGTCACACCGAACCACGTACCCCCGACGCCCTGGCCCAGGGTGTCGCCCCGCTTGGTGTCCTTGGCGAACCGGTACACCGGCCAGCCGCCGATGGTGACCTGGAGGGTGCCGTCGGCACGCTTGACCGTGCCGACCGCCGACTTCCTGACCCCCGCGATGAACACCTTGCCGCGCGGCGCGACGGTGACCGGAGGCCAGGTCTGCGCGCACTCGCCGTTGCAGGTCGCTGTGGGCGGGTTGTTGCTGTCCTTGTCGAAGCGGTAGAGCGTCAGGCCTGCGCCGTTCACCACCACGGGATCGAGGTCGCCGGCCCTGCTCGCGGTCAACTGGACCCACCGCTGCGACGACTGACGGGCCGCCGCCGACACGACGCCACCGTTCGGCACCGCCCAGTCTCCGGTGTTGGGCTCCGACCTGTTCGACTTCGCGGTGCCCGAGAGCAGCGCGAAGTCGCCGCCCGCCGCGCCGTCGGTGGGCGCGGTGGCCTCCCCACCGGCCGGGGCGGACGGCCTCGCCGGCGCGGGTGCCTCCGCTGTCGAACCGCACGCGGTCAACGCCACCGCGCCGGCAGTCATCAGTGCAACGAAGGGCACTACATACTTGCGCATCATCTCGGGGTCTCCCAGTTCCTATCCCGGCCCCCGCACGTCCGGCGGCCGTTCGGCATCCACACGGACCCCACCCGGAATCGGTTCAGCCAACCTCGGGGGCCACCCGCCTCCGCGCCGGGCCGAGTGGACCGCGTCGACGCGGGTCGTCGTGCGGCAGGTGGCAGACTCGGCGGGGTGAACGACGTGGCCGCATCGCCGATGGATGGTGAGCTGGAGAGTGTCAGCCTGGTGGACCTCGCCGTCACCCGGCTAACCCGGGACATCCTCAGCGGCAGGAGCGACCCGGGTGAGCGCCTGGTGGAGGAGCAGCTGACCCGGCGGTTGGGGATCAGTCGAGCGCCGTTGCGCGAGGCGCTGCGGCTTCTGGCCCAGCGAGGGCTGGTCGAGCACGTGCCGCGGCGGGGGGTCCGTGTCGCCACGCTCTCCGAGCGGGACGTACGGGAGCTGTACGAGCTGCGCGACGTGCTGGAGCGTTTCGCAGTGCGCGCGGGCATCCCGGTGGGCCGGGAGAGCGACCTGGTCGGCCTGCGGACGGCCCTGGACCGGATGGCGGAGGCGGTCCGTCTCGGCGATCGGATGGCGGTCGCCGAATCGCACCGCGCGTTCCACGTCGCGCTGGTGGCGCTCGCGGACAACAGCCAGTTGTCCGCGGTGTACGACTCGATTCTGGTGAAGTTGCAGCTCTACATGGCGATCAACCTGCGTCGGGAGGCGGAGTTGGCGCAGCCGCTGGACGGCGTCCACCGGCACGAGCGGCTGTTCGAGGCCGTCGCAGGGGGAGACCCCGAGGAGGTGTTGGCCGTGCTCTCCGCGCACGGCGCGCGCTCGTACCTCGGGTAGCCACCACGGGCGGCTCGACATGGGCTCGTTACGAATCGCGCCGTCGCTCGTAACAGAACTGTCGACAATCGACAGTATGTCAGAGACCGTTGGATCCTTCTCGGCGCTGCGGTCGGCGTACCTCAGCGGCGCGACGACCCCCGTCGAGCAGGCCGAACGTCTGGTGGCCGAGCTCGCCGGCCAGGACGCCGGGCCGGTCTGGATCAGCACCGTCGCGGCCGACGACCTACGGGCCCACGCCGCTTGGCTGACCCGCCACCGCGACCCCGCCGACCTGCCGCTGTACGGAATTCCCTTCGCGGTCAAGGACAACATCGACGTCGCCGGCATGGCCACCACCGCCGGTTGCCCCGACTTCGCGTACCGCGCCGCCGAGGATGCTCCGGTCGTGCGTCGACTGCTCGACGCCGGTGCCCTCCTCGTCGGCAAGACGAACCTCGACCAGTTCGCCACCGGCCTGACCGGCGCCCGATCGCCGTACGGCAGCTGCGAGAGCGTCTTCGGCGGCGGGCTCGTCTCCGGCGGGTCCAGCTCCGGCTCGGCGGTCGCCGTGGCCTCGGGCCAGGTCAGCTTCGCCCTGGGTACGGACACCGCCGGCTCCGGCCGCGTCCCGGCGGCGCTGAACGGGATCGTCGGCCTCAAGCCCACCCGGGGCCTGCTCAGCACGGCGGGTGTGGTCCCGGCCTGCCGCTCGCTGGACTGCGTATCGGTCTTCGCCACCGACGTCGCGGATGCCGTCGAGGTGCTGCAGACCGCCCGAGGTGTGTCGACGACCGACCCGTGGGGGCGCGCGCTGCCGGCCGAACGCGCGAGCGGCGGCGCACCGGGGACGCTACGCCTCGGGGTGCCTCGGGCCGAGGATCTGGAGTTCTTCGGCGACGAGGGGCAGAGCGAGCGGTTCGACACCGGCGTACGACGACTGAGCAACCTGGTCGCCGCCACGCGGCCAGTGCCACTCGACGACTTCTTCGCCGCTGGTGACCTGCTCTACCAGGGCCCCTGGGTGGCCGAGCGCCTCGTCGGCCTGGGCGAGTTCCTGCGGCGGCACCCCGACTCGGTGCTCCCGGTCACCCGGACCGTGCTGGAGACCGGGTGGCGCTACGACGCGGTCGACGCCTTCCGGGGCCAGCACCGGCTGCGCGAACTGCGCGCCCGGGTCGACCGGCGCTGGCGCGAGATCGACGTGCTGGTGGTGCCCACCGTCGGCACCACGTTCACCCTCGACGAGATCGCCGAGGACCCGATCGGGCGCAACGCCATGCTCGGCCGTTACACCCAGTTCGCCAACCTCCTCGACCTGGCCGCGGTGACCGTACCCAATGGTTTCACCGACGACGGCCGGCCGGCGAGCCTGACCCTGCTCGGCCCGGCGTTCAGCGACCTCACACTGGCCCGGCTCGCCGCCGCTCTCACCGCCGACGGTGAGGCGCCGCCGCCGCCGGCGGCGGACGACGCGCCGCCGGCAGCGGCCCAGACGCTGATCGCCGTGGTGGGCCGGCATCTGAGTGGCGAGTCCCGCAACGGCGAGCTCACCGGACGTGGGGCCACGCTCGTCGGCGCGGCACGGACCGCACCGCTGTATCGGCTGTACCGGTTGGAGACCTCGGACGGCGAAGGGCTGCCCGGCCTGGTCCGGGTGACTCCGGCCGACGCGCACGGTCAGCCGATCGACGTCGAGCTCTGGAGTCTGCCGTCGTCCACCGTCGGTGAGCTGCTGGCCGGAGTGCCGGCTCCGCTGTCGCTGGGCTGGGTCCGGCTGCACGACGGACGGGACGTGCTCGGCTTTCTGTGCGAGGCGTACGCCGCCGGCCCGCCGACTGTGGACATCAGCGCAGCCGGTGGGTGGCGGGCCTACCGTCAGGCCGCCGCAGGACGGTAGGGCGACGGGCACCAGCGACAACGACAGGAGGCGAGAAGATGGGCAGCATCGGGCCGGTACCGGCCAACCCCTACCCGTGGCCGTACGACGGTACGGCGGACACCGCGCACACCGCACTGCTCTGCATCGACTGGCAGACCGACTTCTGCGGACCGGGCGGCTACGTGGACGCCATGGGCTACGACATCGGCCTCACCCGGGCCGGCCTTCCGGCCACCGCCCGACTGTTGGAGCACGCCCGTTCACTCGGGATGCTGGTCGTGCACACCCGGGAGGGACACGACCCGGAGTTGTCCGACCTGCCGGCGAACAAGCGGTGGCGGTCGGCGCGCATCGGTGCCGAGATCGGCGCGCCCGGGCCGGCCGGGCGGATCCTGGTCCGCGGCGAGCCGGGATGGGAGATCGTGCCCGAGGTCGCACCGACCCCCGGCGAGGTGGTCATCGACAAGCCTGGCAAGGGCGCCTTCTACGCCACCAACCTCGACCTGGTGCTGCGTACCCGGGGCATCACCCACCTGATCCTCACCGGCATCACCACCGACGTCTGCGTGCACACGACCATGCGCGAGGCGAACGACCGGGGCTACGAGTGCCTGATCCTCTCCGACTGCACCGGCGCCACCGACAAGGCCAACCACGACGCGGCGCTGCACATGGTCACCATGCAGGGCGGCGTCTTCGGTTGCGTCACCACCTCCGACGACGTCATCGCCGCCACGACCATGTGAGGTGCCCATGCTGACCATCGCCGCCGCGCGGCCCACCCCGTACACCTTCGACCTCTCGACCACGGCGTTGCTCGTCATCGACATGCAGCGTGACTTCCTGGAACCCGGCGGCTTCGGGGAGAGCCTGGGCAACGACGTCGGTCAGCTTCGCCGCACCATCGCCCCTCTCGCGGCGCTGCTGACCGACGCGCGCGCCGCCGGCGTGACCGTCGTGCACACCCGCGAGGGGCACCTGCCGGACCTGTCCGACTGCCCGCCGGCCAAGCTGAGTCGCGGTACGCCCAGCAAACGGATCGGTGACCCCGGGCCGAACGGTCGGATCCTGATCCGGGGCGAGTACGGCCACGACATCGTCGACGAGCTGACGCCGCTGCCCGGCGAGCCGGTCGTCGACAAGCCGGGCAAGGGCGCCTTCCACGCCACCGATCTGGAGGCACTGCTCGCCGAGCGGGGCATCCGTAGTCTCCTGGTCACCGGGGTCACCACGGAGGTGTGCGTGCACACGACCGTCCGGGAGGCCAACGACCGCGGGTACGAGTGCCTCGTGCTCGCCGACTGCGTCGGGTCCTACTTCCCGGAGTTCCAGCGGGTCGGGCTCGACATGATCGCCGCCCAGGGCGGGATCTTCGGCTGGGTCGCCGACTCGGCGCAGGTCCGCGCCGCGCTGCCCACCACCCCCGTGTTGCAGCCCTCCTCCTGACCGGGAGCAGTCATGGCCTCCACCAGACCCTCACCCGCCCCGCTGCCCTACTGGGTACGCGGCGACACCAACGCGTTCTTCGGCTTCGGCGTCAACGTCCTGGTCAACGTGCTCACCCTGACCGGGCTCTGCCTCGCCGTGGTGAACCTCCCCGAGGGGGAGGTGTTCGGCACCATCCTGCCGGCGCTCGGCATCGCCCTGGTCGCCGGGAACATCTACTACACCTACCTGGCCCGCCGGCTGGCTCGGCGGGAGAACCGCAGCGACGTGACGGCCCTGCCGTACGGGCCGAGCGTGCCGCACATGTTCATCGTCATCTTCGTCATCATGCTCCCGATCTACCTGCGTACCCAGGACCCCGTGCGGGCCTGGGAGGCCGGGCTGGCGTGGGCCTTCATCATCGGCGTGATCGTGTTGATCGGCGCGTTCGTGGGGCCCTACATCCGCCGGTACGCGCCCCGGGCCGCGCTGCTCGGCACTCTCGCGGGGATCTCGATCACGTTCATCTCGATGAACCCGGCCGGGCAGATGTGGCGGCTGGCCTGGGTCGCCCTACCCGTCTTCGCCCTGCTGCTGATCGGCCTGCTCACCGACGTGAAGCTGCCGTTCAACTTTCCGATCGGGCTCGCCGCGCTGCTGCTCGGCACCGCGATCGGCTGGGCCGGCGGAGCGATGTCGGTGCCGGACGTCACGGCGGCAGCCCGGGACATCGCCATCGCCGTACCCTCGTTCAAGATCGACCTGCTCGCCGCCGGGCTGGCCGACATGGCACCGCTGTTGGCGACGGCGATCCCGCTCGGCGTCTACAACTTCACCGAGGGCATGACCAACGTGGAGAGCGCCGCCACTGCCGGGGACAACTACAACCTGCGCAGCGTGCTGCTCGCCGACGGCGCGGGCGCGGTGGTCGGCGCGGCTCTTGGCTCGCCGTTCCCGCCGGCGGTCTACGTCGGACACCCGGGCTGGAAGGCGGCGGGTGGGCGCAGCGGCTACTCGATGGCGACCGGCGTGGTGATCGCGGTGCTCTGCTTCCTGGGCATGTTCGGCCTGCTCGGCGCGATCTTCCCGACGGCGGCCATCGTGCCGATCCTGCTGTACATCGGACTACTGATCGGGGCGCAGGCGTTCCAGGCGACGCCTCGGGCGCACGCCGCCGCGGTGGTCGCCGCGCTGATACCGAACATCGCGGCCTGGGCGACCGGGCAGATCGACAACGCGTTGGCAGCGGCCGGTACGACGGCCGCAGCGGTCGGCGACGAGGCGCTCAACGGTGCCGGCGTGGTCTACGACGGTCTGCTGGTGCTCGGTCAGGGCGCGATCCTCGCCGGCTTGGTGCTCGGCGCGGTGGTGGTCTTCATCATCGACAAACGGTTCGTCCGGGCCGCGATCTTCGCCGGCACCGGCGCGGTGCTGTCGTTCATCGGCCTGATCCACGGTGAGCGGATCGAGTGGAACGCCAACGGCCAGGTGGCGCTCGGCTACCTCTTCGTCGCGGCGATCTGCGCGGTCTTCGCGCTCGGTCGCCCCGCTCCCCGTGAACCCGACCTTGGCGAGGACGACGTGGATCGGGCTGATCCGGCCGCTGACCGTTCCGACGGCGAGCAGCGGACGTCGGCGCTGAGCGGCTGAGCCGACGGGCCCGGTCGGGGGCGCCAGTGCTCCGACTGGGCCCACCCAGTTCCCGACCCGACGGATCGGAGGGACGAACCGCATGGATATCGACCGGACCGACGTGGTCGCCGAGGTGACGGCGGCCTTCGCCGGCTACGAGCGGGCTCTGGCCGACGGCGATGCCGACCGGATCTGCGCGTACTTCTGGGATTCCGAGCGGACCGTGCGGTTCGGCCTCGCCGACCATCAGTACGGGCTGGACGAACAGCGCAAGTGGCGGGCCGCGCAGCCACCACTGCCGGCCGGTCGCCGGCTGGTGGACCCCGTCGTCACCACCTTCGGCCCGGACCTGGCCGTCGTGACAACCCGATTCGGGTACGCCGACGCCGCCGCTACCGGGCGGCAGACCCAGACCTGGGTACGCCTGCCCGTCGGCTGGCGGATCGTCACCGCCCACGTCTCCGTCCCGGATTGCTAGGGGGTGTTCGTGGACGTGCCGCGCTGACCGGGTGGTGAGACACGTTGGCGATCATCGATGCCATGGCGGCATCGTCGAGGCATGACAGGACCGCCTTCTCGCTGAACGGCGCTCCCTGCGCCGTGGGCTGAGCGCCGCCCGTCCCGCTCCGGAAGGAGTTTCGTGAGCACCCACTCGCCCACGCCCCGTCGCCGCACCACGGCTCTGCTCGGGGTTGCCCTGGCCAGCATCCTCGCCGTCTTCAGCACACCCGCGCCCGTCTCCGCCGCGAACACGCTCAGCATGCGTGGTGCTGACGTCTCCTCGTTGCAGCGCAGCCTGGACCTGGGTGCCAGGTACTACGACGCCGGCGGTGTCGCCCGCGACCCACTGGACATCCTGAAGTCCGTCGGCGTCAACTACGTCCGGCTGCGTGTCTGGAACAACCCGGTCAGCGGCTACAACAACAAGAGCAGGGTCTTGGCCCAGGCGAGGGTGGCCAGGGCGAAGGGCCTTAAGGTGCTCATCGACTTCCACTACTCCGACACCTGGGCCGACCCCGGCAAGCAGTACAAGCCGGCGGCCTGGGTCGGCCACAGCCTGAGCCAGTTGCGCACCGACGTGTACGCGTTCACCTACGACGTCTGCTCCAGCCTCCGGGGGCAGGGCACGCCGCCGGACAGCGTGCAGATCGGCAACGAGATCAACGTCGGCATGCTGTGGGACGAGGGGAAGGTCGTCGACAACGACTTTGCCCCGCTGGCCGGCCTGCTGAAGCAGGGCTACCGGGCGACCAAGGACTGCGGCAGCGGCATCCCGGTCATGATCCACACCGCCAACGCCGACAGCAACGCCAACGCCCGTTGGTTCTACGACGGCATCCGCTCGCAGGGCGTGCAGTGGGACATCACGGCCCTGTCGTACTACTGCGTGTGGCACGGCACCCTGGCGAACCTCTACAACAACATCGTGGACCTGCGCGGCCGCTACGGTAAGCCGGTGGTGATCGCGGAGACCGCGTACCCCTTCACCCGCGACAACGCCGACAGCGAGCCGAACGCCATCGGCGACGCGACCTGTGACGGCATCAGCGCGACCTGGTCCGGGCAGGCCCAGGAGTTCGACTGGGTGCAGAACACCGCCCGCAACGCGGGCGCGATCGGTGTCTTCTACTGGGAACCGACCTGGTACGCCGTCCGCGGCAACGGGTGGGACCCGGCCAACATCAACGGCACCGGAAACCAGTGGGACAACATGGCCGTCTTCGACTGGTCCGGACGGGTGAACCCGAACGTGCGCTGGACGCCCTGACCGAACGGTGACGCGCCGCCCGGGACAGGACCCGGGCGGCGCGTCACCCAACTCGGTGCGGCAGGCCTAGGTGCGCGTGCTCCACTGCTGGTTGGCCCCGCCGTGGCAGGCCCAGAGGTGCAGCTGCGTCCCGTTGGCGGTGCCGGAGCCGACGGCGTCGAGGCAGAGCCCGGACTGGGCTCCGGTGATGGTGCCGTTGGCGTTCAGGTTCCACTGCTGGTTGGCCTGGCCGTTGCAGTCCCAGATGATGACTGCGGTGCCGTTGCTGCTGCCGCCTCCGCTGGCGTCCAGGCACTTGTTGCCGTACACGGTCAGGGTGCGGTTGGTGGTGTGGGTGAAGCGCTGGTTGGTGCCGCCGTGGCAGTCCCAGAGCTGGGGGCGGGCGCCGTTGGTCGTGCTGGAGTTGGGGATGTCGACGCATCGGCCGGACTGGGTCCCCGCGATCAGCACGTTCTGCTGGCCCGACGGCGGCGGCGTCGTCGTCGGCGGGGGAGTGGTGGGCGGCACCGTCGATCCGAACTGGCTGAAGAACCGCCACACCTCCTGCTTGACCCAGCTACGCGCGCCGCTCTCACAGCCGGCACAGCCGTCCACCGGCCCTTGCTGGTGGCCTCCGTCGAACGCGGCCCAGAGGACCGGATATCCGGGCTGGCACGAGTACGCGGTGGTGATGTGGGTGCGGCTGCCCGGCGCCGGCTCGGGCGGGTTCTGCGCCGCGCAGCCGTTGTTCCGGACGAACCTGTCCCGCAGGGACCGCCCGCTGGGGATGTTGTCGTTGATGCCGTGGATCCCCAGGTACGCGACCGGCTGGGTGCCGCCGCTGCATCCGCTGATCGCCCCGGGCGCGGCGATCGCCGCGACGGCCCGGAACACCGTGGGTCGGGAGCAGGCCAACGAGTAGCTCATCGCCCCGCCGTAGCTGAACCCGACCGAGAACCGTTGGGTCGTGTCCACACAGAGGGCGTTCTCGATGGTACGGATCATGTCGTCGGTGAAGGTGACGTCCTCACCGTTGGAGTTGCCCCAACCGTTGTTGAGGCCCTGCGGGGCGACGAAGATCGTGGTGTTGTTGGCCTGCGAGAGCATGCCGTAGTAGGCCCACGCCGCTCCGTCGGTGCCGCCCGAGGCGACCTGGGTGGCGGTGCCACCCAACCAGTGGAACCCGAAGGCCAGCCGGTGGGCGTAGGTGTTGTTGTACGTGTCGGGGAGCCGAAGGATGAAGCTGCGGCTCTTGCCGCCGCTCTGGATGGTGTGGGTGCCGCTGTTCAGCCCGGGTGCCTTGCCACAGCCGGCGGTGGTGGCCGCGGCCGCCGAGGTGACGGTCGTGAGGACGTACGCCCCGATGGCGAACAGGACCATGACCGCCATGGCCGCCCCGAGCCAGGGGGTGGACAGTCTGCGAAGTCGCATGGTTGAGCCTCCTTCTGCCTTCGCCGAACTCAACTCCGGCTCCATCGTTGACTGGCCGCGCCGTTGCAGTCCCGGATCTGGACCCGCGTGCCGTTGGCGGTGCCGTTGTTGACCGTGTCCAGGCACCGGCCCGAACCGACTCCGGTGATCGAGCCGTCGGAGTTGAGCTGCCACTTCTGGTTGGACTGGCCGTTGCAGTCCCAGATGATCACCGAGCTGCCGTTGGCGGTGGCGGCGCCGTTCACGTCGAGACACTTGCCGCCGAAGACACGTAGCTCCTGGGCCGAGGTGGACGTCCAGGTCTGGTTGCTCTGCCCGTGGCAGTCCCAGATGATCGCCGCGGAGCCGTTGGACTGCGATGCGCCGTTGACATCCAGGCACCGTCCGGAGGACGCGTTTCGCAGCGCTGACGTGCTGCCCGGCGGTGGGGTGGTCGGCGGCGGGGTGGTCGGTGGGGTGGTCGGGTCGGTGCTGCCGAACTGGGTGAAGAACCGCCAGACCTCGCCCTTGGTCCAGGTCCTGGCGCCGCTGTCTCCGCCGCCGTCCACCGGGCCGGGGGTGTGCCCGCCGTCGAAGGCGGCCCACACCACCGGGTAGCCGGACCGGCAGCCGGAGTAGGTGGTGGTGATGTGCGTCAGGCTGCCGGACCTCGGCTCGGGCGGGTTCTGGGCGGTGCAGCCGTTGTTGCGGACGAACCTGTCCCGCAGGGACCGTCCGGCGGAGATGTTGAGCACCGAGTCCCCGATGCCGTGGATGCCCATGTACGCGATCGGCTGGCTGCCGTCGCTGCAACCGCTGAGCTGCCCGCCGGCGTAGACGGCGACGGCGCGGAAGACACCGGCCCGGGAGCAGGCCAGCGAATAGCTCATGCCTCCGCCGTAGCTGAAGCCGAGCGCGAAGCGCTGCGTCGTGTCGACACAGAGGTCGGCCTCGATCAGGCTGATCATGTTGTCGACGAAGGTGACGTCCTGGCCGCCGGGGTTGGCCCAGCCGTTCCCGTTGCCCTGGGGGGCGACGAAGATGGTGCTGTTGTTCGCCTGCTGCCGCAGCCCGTAGTAGGACCAGGCCGCCCCGTCCGACCCACCGCCGTCGACGTCGCCGGCGGTGCCGCCGTTCCAGTGGAAACCGAAGATCAATCGGTACGGGTGGTTGCGGTCGTAGTTGTCCGGGATCCGCAGGATGAAACTGCGGTTCTGGCCGCTGCTCTGGATGGACCGTTGGCCGCTGGTCAACGTCGGGGCCTTGCCGCAGCCGGCGGTCGCCGCAGCCGGCGCGACGTCCGCGGCCGACGCTGTGGTGCTGAGACCACCGGTCAGTGCCGCCGCGCCGGCGGCCACGACGACAGCCGCCGTCGCCAGCGAAGCGAGGATGGGTCTACGTCTTGTCATGAGGGGGCTCCCGCCACTCGGCATGAATTGATGCAGGTAGAAGAGGCCGTGGTGGCCACACGCGTGGCTGCCGGCTGCACCCGCCGACCCACGTGGCCGTACGCGGAACCTCGGGGGTGACGCGATGTGCCACGGCGCCCGGCCGGCTCATCGGCACACGATCCCGCCAGTGGCCTCGCCGCCCGAGCGGGACCACCGGTCGTCGAATCGATTCGACCCGACGCTAGATCAGGCAGTTAAGTATGTCAATGTGGTGTCCGGCGTGTTGCGAACCCGGTGCCCAGGGGTGGGCGGGCAGGGCTCGTCCGGGCGGCAGGGTTGCGGACGCCCGGCTCCTTGACACTCATCGATGCTATCGCTAACACTGTCCGCAACGCGACGTTAACGAACAGAAAAACATGTCCACAGTCACCTGCGGCTAACATGCCACGCCCGGAAATCCCCGCCCCGGGCAGCCGGAAAAGCCCACGTGCCACAAGGGTTGATCTTGTTAACGCTAACATAGATGACCTTTCAGAACGGAGGATCCGGATGGTGGTCGCCTGGCGAAGCCCGGCGTGGTCGGTCACCGGCAGATCCCCGTACCGGGGCAACGGCGTCGTCGGCGTCCGGATCCTCGTGCTCTCCGCCGTGGCCGCTGCCGCTTTCGTGGTGGCGGTCGGCGAACCGGCCCACGCCGCCACGCTGCCCACCGGCGCCCGCTCGCTGGAGGCGGTCAACCAGGCCGGACGGTACGTGCGGCACATGGACTATCTGGGCCGGCTCGACCCGGTCACCTCCAGCAGTGCCAACCAGGTCAAGCTGGACGCCACCTTCACGGTGGTCAACGGTCTGGCGTCGCCCCACTGCTACTCGTTCCAGACCAGGGCCGGCATGTTTCTCCGGCACCGCGACTACCGACTCCGGGTCGATCCCAACACCGGCGACGCGACGCTCCGGGCCGACGCGACCTTCTGCGCGGTGGACGGCTCGGTCGCCGGATCGGTGGCCCTCACCTCGTACAACTATCCGGACCGGCGAATCCGGCACCGCGACTTCGCCCTCTGGCTCGACGCCTACCAGGACACCGCGGCGTTCCGGGCGGACAGCTCGTTCCGCCTCGCCGCGCCGTGGGCGCCCAGAACCACCAAGGGGCCGGTGATCCCGGGCCTCTTCGCCGACCCGCACCTGACGGTGTTCAACGGCCGCTACTACCTGTACCCGACCACCGACGGGTACGCGAGCTGGGCCGGCACCTACTACAAGGCGTTCTCCTCCGCCGACCTGGTCAACTGGACCGACCACGGTGTGATCCTCGACCACGGCCCGGACGTCACCTGGGCGGACAACTCGGCCTGGGCGCCGGCGGTCGCCAGTGCCAACGGCCGCTACTACCTCTACTTCAGCGGGGGCGCGGCCAGCGGCAACACCGCCAAACACCTCGGCGTGGCCGTCGCCGACAGCCCGGCCGGCCCGTTCCGTGACGCGCTCGGACGGCCACTGGTCCGCAGCGAGCAGTTCTCCGGTGGGCAGACGATCGACCCGATGGTCTTCACCGACGACGACGGGCGGTCCTACCTCTACTGGGGTCAGGGCGTCGCACGGGCGGTACGACTCAACGCCGACATGGTCTCCTTCGACCCGGCCCAGGCGAGGATCATCACGCCATCCGGCTACAACGAGGCCCCGTTCGTCTTCAAGCGCAACGGCCTCTACTACTTCATGTGGTCGGAGAACGACACGCGCAGCGAGGACTACCGCGTCGCGTACGCCACCGGACCATCTCCCCTCGGGCCGTGGACCAGTCGGGGCGTCGTGCTGCAGAAACGGCTGGAGGTCGGCATCAAGGGCACCGGCCACCACTCGGTGGTCCGAGCACCCGGCACCGATACCTGGCACATCGCCTACCACCGGTTCGCGGTGCCCGCCGGCAACGGCACCAACCGCGAGACCGCCATCGACCGGATGGAGTTCAACGCCGACGGCACCATCCGCCCCGTCGTGCCGGCTCTCTAGCCGACCCGTACGCCCCTGCGCGAAGGAGACAGACCCATGTCGAGAGTCCTCTCCCGGCTCTGTGCGGTAGCGGTCGCCGCGTGCCTGCTGTTCACCACCTGGTCGGCGGCGACACCGAAGCCCGCAGCCGCGCTCGACCCGACCGTCGGATACCTGATGGCGCACTTCACCGGTGAGTCGTCGACCGACCAGCAGATCTACCTCGCGCACAGCACCGACGGCCTCCGCTGGAACGACCTCAACAACGGCGGCCTCGTCCTGCGTTCCACGGTCGGCACCCGCGGGGTCCGCGACCCCGCCCTGGTCCGCTCACCCGCCGGAGACCGGTACTGGATCATCGCCACGGACCTGTGCATCGGCTGCGGTCAGGACTGGTCGGCCGCCATCAACAACGGCAGTCGCAACCTCGTCGTGTGGGAGTCCACCGACCTGGTCAACTGGTCGGCGCCGTGGCTGCTGAACGTCGCCGGCGCGATCCCGGACGGCCGCAACGCCTGGGCGCCGGAGGCGATCTGGAACCCGGCAACCGGCGACTACGTCCTCTACTGGGCGACGAACGTCCCCCTCAACGGGGCCACGAAGCACCGCATCTACTCCGCACGCACGTCGAACTTCCGCAGTATCACCACGCCCCAGACGTACATCAACCGGCCGGGCAACCAGGAGATCATCGACACCCAGATCGTCGAGGTGCCGGCCGGCGTCGGCGCGTACCGCTACGTGCGGGCGTCCCGGGACGGCCAGATCACCATCGAGGGCAGCAACTCCATCCTCGGCACCTGGACCACCCTCGGCAACCTGTCCGGCATCGGGCTGACCGGCGCCCAGGTCGAGGGCCCGATGTGGATGCCGTTCAACGGTCGCAACGAGTGGGTGCTCTACCTGGACCAGTACTCCAGCGGGCGCGGCTACCTACCCGTGCTGACCACCAACCCGTCGAGCCCGGGCGCCTACCGGCTGCCGGCCTCCGGCTCGTACACGATGGGTGGCACCAAGAAGCGGCACGGCTCGATCCTCAACCTGACGGCGGCCGAGCAGACGCGGGTGCTCAACCGCTGGCCCAACACCGCTGTCAACCGGATCCAGTCGTACAACTTCCAGGACCGGTACGTGCGGCACGCCGACTACGACGCCCGGATCGACCCGAACGTCAGCCCTGCCCAGGACGGGCAGTGGCGGCTCGTGCCCGGCCTGGCCGGCTCCGCAACGGTCTCCATCCAGTCGGTCAACTACCCGGGTCACTACCTGCGTCACTACGGGTTCGACTTCCGGCTGGAGGCCAACGACGGCTCCGCCACCTTCGCCGCCGACGCCACCTTCCGCCAGGTGGCCGGGCTGGCCAACTCGTCGTGGACGTCGTTCCAGTCCTACAGCCACCCGGACCGCTACATCCGGCACTACGGCTACCTGCTCCGGCTCGATCCGGTGAGCGACACCCAGAGCCGCGCCGACGCGACGTTCCGGGTGACCAGCTGAGCCCGACCTCCGCACCGATTGGACACGTCATGACCCGAAGCCCGTCGTGGAGTACGCGGTCCCTGCGCCGGCCGCTGATCGCCCTGGTGGCCGCGCTGACAGCGATGGTCGGCGGCGTCGTCGTCACGTCGTCGCCGGCGACCGCCGCCACCAACCAGTTCCGCGGCATGAACTGGGCGGTGCTGGGTGACAACTTCAGCACCGGCCCGCTCGTCGTGCAGGGCCTGAGCCCGTCGGACAGCAACGCGACGGTGCGGGCCAAGGCGAACGCCCTCTACGACGACATGGCCACCACCATGGGAGTCAACACCGTTCGGCTGCCCATCAACACCCACACCGTGGGAACGGCCTGGTGGGCGGCCTACCGAGGCGCCATCGACGCGGCCACCGCGCGGGGCTTCAAGGTGATCCTGGCGTACTGGGAGGACGGCGCCGCCTCCGGCGGAAGGATCACCAACCTCGCCGCCTGGAACGCGATGTGGTCCACGGTGACCAACACGTACGGTGGAAACGCCAACGTCTACTTCGAGCCGATGAACGAGCCGCACGGTTACAGCTCGGCGGAGTGGCGCACAGTGGCGGCGAACTGGCTCAGCTACCACTACTCCGCGGTGCCCGGTCGGGTGCTCATCGGCGGCACCGGCTTCAGCCAGGACCTGCGGGACATCTGCAACGACAGCCGCTTCAACTCGACGCTGCTGTCCTTCCACCACTACGCCTTCTTCTACGGCGCGATGACCTACGACGCCTTCCGCAGCCACATCCAGGCCCGCCTCGGCAACTGCGCCTCACGGGCGGTCGCCACCGAGTTCGGCGCGCCGATGAACGACGGTCGCAACTACGCCGACGCGAACAGCAGCGACAACTTCGTCCGCCACATCCGGGCCATGGCCCAGGTCATGCGCGACAACCAGATGGGCGGCACCTACTGGCCCGCCCTCGGCGGCAAGCCGGGCACCATCGGGTACGACTGGTACTCGATGTTCTCCCTCAGCGGCAGCGGCACCAGCCTCGACCTGACCATCCGCAACACCTCCGGCGCCGACCGGATCCGGTACGCGTGGGGCGACACCGTCGGGAGCGACCCCACGACGCCTCCACCGGCGACGGGGACCTTCTACCGGATCACCGTGCGGCACAGCGGAAAGGCCATGGACGTCCAGCAACCGAACACCGACAACGGCGCACGCGTCGGCCAGTACACGTACGCCGGCAACGCGTGGCAGCAGTGGCAGTTCCAGGACGCCGGCAGCGGCTGGTGGCGCATCGTCAGCCGGCACAGCGGCAGGTGCCTCGACGTGACGAGCGCGTCGAGCGCCGACGGTGCCGAACTCATCCAGTACACCTGCGGCACCGGCACCAACCAGCAGTTCCAGATGGTCACCAACGGCGGCTACTTCCAACTCCGAGCCCGGCACAGCGGCAAGTGCGTGGACGTTCCGGCCGCGTCGACAGCCGACGGCGTGATCCTCAAGCAGTACACGTGCAACACCGGTGCCAACCAGCAGTGGTCGCGGACGGCCGTCTGACCGACGGCGATCTCCTCCACGTCCCGGAGCCGACCAATGTCGACATCATCGATAACCGAGTACGGTTTCGGTGCCCGGCACGTACGGGCGTCGACGGCACGTCTCCGGGGCGGGAACCGCCAGCCCGGTGGCGACGGACCGGAGGAGGGAGCGAGCGTGGCGCAGCGCAGAGCATTGGTGGTTCGGGGCGGGTGGGAGGGACACCAGCCGGTCAAGGCGACGGAGCTGTTCATCCCCTTCCTCGAAGGCAGCGGCTACGCCGTACGGGTCGAGGAGTCGACGGAGGTCTACGCCGACGCCGCCGAGATGGCCGACACCGACCTCGTCGTGCAGTGCATGACGATGTCGCAGATCACCTCGGCCGAGGTGGCGGGCCTGAGCGCCGCGGTCGTCGCCGGCACGGGCTTCACCGGCTGGCACGGCGGCGTCGTGGACTCGTTCCGTGCCTCGTCGGACTACCTGCACCTGGTGGGCGGCCAGTTCGCGACCCACCCGGGTAAGGAGCCGTGCGAGCGGCACGGTGAGCCGGAGGACAACTTTCTGCCGCACACCGTGCACATCACGGACCTCGGTCGGGAGCACCCGATCACCACGGGGGTCGAGGACTTCGACCTGGTCACCGAGCAGTACTGGGTGCTGCACGACGACCTGATCGACGTACTGGCCGTGACCACCCACCCCACGCGGGAGTGGCACCCGTGGCACCGGCCGGTCACCTCGCCGGCGATCTGGACCCGACGGTGGGGTGCCGGGCGCGTCGTCGTGACGACCCCCGGGCACAGCCTCGACGTGCTGGAGCACCCGAGCGTCCGTACCGTGATCGAGAGGGGGATGGTGTGGGCGACTCGCACCGCGTCGGCGTCATAGGTCTCGGGGTCATCTCCCGCGCGTACCTGGACACCCTCGCGAACCACCCCGCGGTGAGCATCGTGGCGCTGGCCGACCTCGACGACACCCGTTCGGCCGAGGCCGCGGCCAAGATCCCCGGCGCCGAGGCGGTGAGCCCCGAGAGCCTGCTCACCCGACCGGACGTGCAGACGGTCCTCAACCTCACGATCCCCGCGGCCCACGCCGACATCTCGCTCGCCGCCATCGACGCGGGCAAGAACGTGTACGTGGAGAAGCCGCTCGCGGTGACGCTCGAGGACGGTCGCTCGATCGTCGAACGGGCCGCGTCGGCCGGCGTCCTGGTCGGGTGCGCACCGGACACCGTCCTGGGCACCGGTACGCAGACGGCACGGGCGGCGATCGACGGCGGCCTCATCGGGCGACCGATGTCCGCGTCGGCGGTCATGGTCACGGCGGGGCACGAGCGCTGGCATCCCCACCCCGACTTCTACTACGCCCCGGGCGGCGGCCCGTTGCTGGACATGGGGCCGTACTACATCTCGGCGCTCATCCACCTGCTCGGGCCGGTCCGCGCGGTGACCGGAGCCGCCAGCCGGCTGCGCCCCGCGCGTGTCATCGGTTCGGGTCCGCGCGCCGGGCAGCGGATCCCGGTCGAGGTGGACACCCATGTGACAGGCGTGCTCGAACACGTCAGTGGGGCTCTCTCCACCATCACCACGAGCTTCGACGGCGTCACGACGACTGCCGCGCCGATCGAGGTCCACGGGGAGACCGGCACCCTCGCGGTGCCCGACCCGAACTACTTCGACGGGGAGGTCCGACTCTTCGCGCTCGGCGGCACCGAATGGCGCGTCCTCGAACCGCTGGCCGGTTACGCCGAAAGCTCTCGGGGCATCGGCCTGATCGACCTGGTCGGCGCCGACGGTCAGCGTCCGCCGCGCGCCGGTGGTGACGTCGCGCTGCACGTGCTCGAAACGATGACCACAGTGCTCCGCTCGGCGGCCGAAGGCCGGCGGATCGAGCTGACGACGACGGCCGAGCGACCCGCGCCGGTTCCGCTCACCCCGGCCGAGGAGTGGCAGGCCCAGCACGCGTACGGACACTGACCGGAGGTCTCCGGTCAGGTGGTGGTGAGATCGGCCGCGCCGAAGGAGACCGAGAACCGCTTGCACCAGATGGAGACGCTGCGGAAGTCGGCCGGATCGGCCGACGCCGGCAGGTCGTACACCTGGTTGCCCTTGTTGCCCTTGAGCCGTGCCAGCTCGACCCACTTCCCGTCGTCGAACACCTTCCAGCCGGCGGTGCCGCGGATGACCGGCTGGTCGGTCAGCCACACCCGCAGGTCCGGACCGTTCGACGTGTCCAGGTCGCGGATGACGAGCTGGTGACGCCCGTCGGAGAGGCGGCGGATCTCGGCGCTGCCGGTGGTGTCGTGCTCGTGGGTGACGAACTCGCCGGCGGCCAGGACCTCGTCCGCCGCTGGTGCGGTCGCCGAGGCCACCGGGCTCGGGGTTGCCGACGGCGGAGTGGACGTGGCGGCGGAGACGACCGGTGTCGGCCCGGCGGGGGGCAGTGCGTCGTCGACGTACGTGTCGGTGAACAGCTTCCACGGCTGGAACCAGTAGAGGGCCACGAGGGCTACGACGACAGCGGCGGCGAGACCGGCCCGCGCCAGCGGCGACCGGAGGATCCATCTTCCCACCAGCCGAGCGTACGGTCGCGACCGCCGCCGCAGCGGTCGCGAATCCTTTCGGAACCCTTACGGCGCGGTCGGCGGGCGTCAGGGCAGCGTGAGGCCGCTCTCCGTGCCGGCCAGAGCATCTGCGCAGGCGCAGCCTCCCTGGTCCGGTGGCAACGCCGTCACCGCGTCGCCGAGCAGGACGCGCAGGCGGTCGAGGTTCTGGGCGAAGACGGTGAACACCTCCTGCTGGGTCACGCCGTGACCGACCTCGACGCCCGAGTCGTGGTCGGTCACCAGTGACAGCGCGGTGTAGCACACCGCCAGTTCGCGTGCCAGCACCGCTTCGGGGTGGCCGGTCATGCCGACGGTCGACCAACCCGCCCGGGCGTACCACTGTGATTCGGCGCGGGTGGAGAACCGGGGCCCTTCGATGACGACCATGGTGCCGCCGTCGACCGGACGCCAGCCGTTGGTGCGGGCGGCGTCGAGGACCGTGGCCCGTCCGACCGGACAGTAGGGATCGGCGAACGGAGCATGGACGACCCGGGGGACCTGCCCGTCCGGGCGTGGCCTCCCGTCGTAGTAGGTCTGCTCGCGACAGTTGGTCCGGTCGACCAGTTGGTCCGGCACGACGAGGGTGCCGGGGCCCAGCTCCGGTTGCAGGCCGCCCACGGCGCCCGGCGCGAGCACCTGGCGGACGCCGACCGTTCGCAGCGCCCACAGGTTGGCCCGGTAGTTGATGCGGTGCGGGGGAAGGGTGTGCCGACGCCCGTGCCGGGGCAGGAAGGCCACCGTCCGCCCGGCGATGTCCCCGATGGCGAGTGCGTCGCTCGGGGGTCCGTACGGGGTGTCGACAGTTACCTCGGTGACGTCGTCGAGGAACTCGTAGAGACCCGACCCGCCGATGACCCCGACCGGCGGACGACCGCTTTCTCGTTCAGACATGAGGACTTCTCTTCTCTGTGTGGTCGGCGGGTTGCTCGGATCGCCGGGCCGGGTCGCGGCGACCGACGATGGCGTCGAGGACCAGCACGATCGCGACGACAGCCCAGAGGACGGCCAGCCCGGCGGTGAGCCCGAGCGGGTAGTCGCGGTCCGGTAGGCCCGGATTCGGCGGCGCCGAGGGCGGGCGCCACAGCAGTGGCACCGCGATCAGCAGCAGCGTCGCGCTCGCCAGCAGACCTGCGGTGATCCAGGCCCGCCGGAGTCGGTTCGTCACCAGTCGGCCCAGCGCGAGCCCGACCAGCCCGACCAGCGGTGCCACCAGGACGTCGTGCAGCACCGGGCCGCCGATCAGCCACGGCACTGTGGTGTCGAGTTGAGGACGGAGCAGCCAACCGCCGTACGCCGCCGCCGCGACGCCGAGCACGAGCAGGAGCAGCCGGACGGCTCTCACCGCAGCACCTCCAGCCGGGCCAGCCACTTGGTCTGGAGGACCCCCGGTCGGCTCGGAGCGATGAGGCGGCAGGGGTAACCGTGGTCGGGGGACAGTTCCTCGCCGTTGATCCTGAGCGCGAGCAGGGTGAGCGGGTCACCGACGTGGGTCGCCGGAAGCGTGCTGGCGGCGTACAGGCCGTCGGTCTCCAGCGATGAGATCCGAACCGCCCGGTCAGTCGGCGCGCCGACCAGCCGGAGTAGGTCGACGACGGGTACGCCCGTCCAGTCGGCGGAGGCGCTCCAGCCCTCGACGCAGGCGATCGGCAGATGCGCCGTGCGCTGGGGGAGGGCTGCCAGTTCGGCAAGGGAGAAGGCGTTCCTTCCACCCGTCCAGACGATCTCCAGCCGCCAGTCCGCCGGAACGGTGATGTGCGCTGCCGCCGCCGTCCGGTTGATCGGGATGCCCTGCGGCCCGGTCGCGGAGCGCCACGCCAGCGGGGACACCCGACGCAACCACGGCACGGTGACCCCGGCGGTGGCCAGCACCGCCACACCGGCGACGCCGGCCGAGGTACGCAGGAACGCACGCCGCCCGGACGAGTCCGAGTCGTCCCGCCGCAGAGGCGTGCTCAGCGCCGCGCGGGCGATCGGGAGCTTCACCGCGATGTGCAGCAGCACCCCGCCCGCCAGCAGCCAGGCGACCGCGTAGTGGGCTGCCGGGAAGAAGAACCCCCACGGGTACGACTGGGCGACGTTGAACAGGCCGGTGACCAGTTCGAAGAACGCGGCGCAGACCAGGACCAGGACGGAGATCCGTTCGAGGGCGTGCGCGGACAGTCGGATCGGGTGGCGCACCGGCGGACGGACGAACAGTCGGGGGTAGACGCTCCACAGCTTGGCCAGCAGCAGCGGGATCGCGGCGATTCCGGAGAGCACGTGGATGCCCTGGGTGATCCGGTAGAGGTTGACCGGCCGACTCGGCCAGGTGAACCAGCCTGGCGGGTGCTGGATGTAGTGGCTGAGGACACCGGTGACGAAGCACAGCCCGAACGCCACCCCGAGCCAGAGACCGAGCCGGGCGGCGACCAGCGGCGAGTGTGACGGGGCGGTGAAGTCCTCGGGGACGGGGACGCGCGGGCGGCGGGTCATGCGGTGGCCAACTCGGCGAACCAGCGCGGACCGAGTCGGATCGTGTCCACGACCCGCAGGCCGGCAGCGGCTGCGGCACCGGCCACCGCCTCCGCTCCGACGCGCGCCCAGCGGAACGTCGGCCCCGGTCGTGCCCCTTCGTCGGAGGTTGGGGACAGGACGTACGCCTGCCCCTGCCACAGCCCGGCGCCCGGGGGCTCGACCTCGACCACGAGCGTTCCGTCCGCCGCGATCAGCGTGCCGCACCGGCGCAGCAGGCGGACCGGGTCGCCGCCGATGCCGATGTTGCCGTCGACGAGCAGGGCGTGCGCCCACCGGCCCTCGCCGGGAAGCGGTTCGAAGACGTCGCGTCGCAGAGCGACCACACCTCGGCCCTGGGTCAGTCGTACCGCCTCGGCGGAGATGTCCACGCCCAGCGCGACGAGCCCCTGTTGGACGAGTGCCCTGGTCAGCCGGCCGGGACCGCAACCGAGATCGATCGTGGGGCCGGAGCAGCGTGCCGCGATGGACGTGATGGCCGGTTCGGGCGGCCCGTGCCAGCGCCGCACCGGCAACGGGTCACGTCGCCCGTCGGTGTGCACGAGCCAGTGGTCGGCCTCGGCTGGCGGCGCGCTGGTGTCCTGGTCGGCGGACCGGCTGTCGCGCCTGCCCCAGAGGAGATCGAAGCCGTCGAGGGCGATCGTCGAGGTCACCGCAGGCCTCCGCTCGACAGGTGGCCAGCCACCGACGCGACGGCTTCCGCGAACCGGGTGCCGGGCAGGTCGACAGCGACCGCCAGCGCGGACGGCCAGTCGTCGACGTCCCGTTGGACGGGAAGGATCGCCGGGTCGGTGCCGTGGTCGCGCAGCGCCGCGAGAGTACGTCGACCGGTGTCGTCGGTCGACATGGGCACGTCGCGTAACACAGTCGCGCCCGCCGGGTCGCGGAGCCCGAGCGCCCACCAGCCGCCGTCGAGCGCCGGCCCGAACACCGCCTCGTGGTCGGCGAGCCGGTCCAGCGCGGTGGTGAGCAGGGTCGGGCGGATCTGCGGCGTGTCCATGCCGATCTGCAGCACCGGGCGGCGGGGGAAGGTCGCGGCGGTGTCGTAGTGCGCGTTCGCGAGGCGGTCGGCGAACGTGTCGCCGCGCTGTGGAAGGAGGTGCCAGCCCGCCAGCGCGGCGGTCAGTTCCGCGCCGTACTCGGCGTCGGCGAACCGGCCGGTGTGGGCCAGCACGGGAATGGTCGACGGCGTGGCGCGTACCGCCGCGAGGGTGTCCAACAACGCCGCCGCCGCGATCCGGGCGGCCTGGGTGGGACTCGCCGGCGGGCAGAGCCGCGTCTTGGCCAGCCCGGGTACCGGTGCCTTGGCGACTACGAGCAGGACGTTCACCGGTCACCACCGGCGTCGGCGCGGAGCACTCCGGCGAAGTCCCGGGCCGCCCGCACCGTGCCCCGGACCGACCCGGAGACCTTCGACCTGGTGCCGGCGGCTCGGGGCGCGTAGGCGACGTCCAGCTCGACGATCCGCCAGCCTGCCTGGGCCGCGCGGAGCAGCAGTTCCAACGGGTAGCCGAAGGCGCGGTCGTCGACACCGAGCCCCAACAGCGCCGCCCGGTGGGCCACCCGGATCGGGCTGATGTCGTACACCGGTACGCCACGACGCCGCAGCAGCGCGGCGACCAGGGCGTTTCCGGCCCGGGCATGCCACGGCCAGGCGTCCGCCGAGACCGGCCGACGCCGCCCGACGGCGAGATCCGCCCGGCCGTCGACCACCGTCGCGACCAGTCGGGGCAGCTCGCCCGGGTCGAACGAGCCGTCCGCGTCGAGTACGCAGACCAGCTCGGCGTCCGCAGTCAGCAGGCCGGTGTGTACGGCCGCGCCGTAGCCGCGTCGCGGCTCGTGGACGACCAGAGCCCCGTGGTCGGCGGCGATCCTCGGCGAGCCGTCCGTGGACCCGTTGTCGACCACGATGGCGCGGTAGCCGGGCGGCAGCCCGCTCAGTACGGCAGGCAGTGCGGCCGCCTCGTCCAGACACGGCAGCACCACGTCGATCGTTGTGCGCATACCGGCGACGCTAGGCCCGCGACGGACCGTCCGGATCGTCGTGCCGCCTTACGAATCGCTTACGCGGCAACGGATCTTACAAGTCCCTGACGTCCCCTCGTTCGGCTGTCGAAACCCTGGTCGCGGGTCGTATCGTCGGCCGTCACCATGACCACGATGACCCGGCCGGGACGAACCCGGTACGCCGACCTGATCGTCCTCGGTGTCGAGGTGGCGGTGCTCGCCGCCGCCGTCGGCATCGGCGCGCTGCTCAACCACCGGGGTGTGCGGCTGTACGCCGACGCCGCCCCGCTCTACGCCACCTGGAAGCCCCACCTGGGCCTCGGCACCCCCGTCGCGCTCCTCGTCGGGGCGCTGTTCGTCTGGCGCGGTACGCGCTGGGGCGCCGACACGCGTTGGCCGCGGCTGCTGGTCGTCGGCTATCTCGCCTCGGTGCTCTGGACGCTGTCCCTGGCGCTGGTGGACGGCTGGTCGGCCGGGTTGACCGAGCGGCTCACCGTGCAGGCCGAGTACCTGCACGAGGTGCCCCGGGTGGGGGACGTCGGCATGATGCTGTCCGGCTTCGCCGACCGCATCCTCGACTTCCAACCGCACTCGTGGTCGACCCACACCGCCGCCCATCCGCCGGGTGCGCTGTTGTTCTTCGTCGGGTTGGACCGCATCGGCCTGGGCGGCGGGGCCGCCGCCGGGCTGGCCTGTGTGCTTCTCGGGGCCACGGTGTCGGTGTCGGTCCCGGTGACGTTGCGGGCACTCGGCGCGGAGGACGCGGCTCGGGCGGTCTGGCCGTTCCTGGTCCTCTTTCCGGGGGCGGTCTGGGTGGGCGTGTCCGCGGACGGGATCTTCGCCGCAGTGGTCGCGGGCGGGCTGGCGTTGTTGGCGGTGGGCGGTCGGCCCGGCGCCGTACTCGGTGGGCTGCTGCTCGGGTTCGCGCTCTACCTGTCGTACGGCTTCGTCCTGGTCGGCCTGCTCGCACTGACCGTGGTGCTGCTCCGGGCGCGGGACCGCCTCGCCGTCCTAGTGGTCGCGGCGACGGCGGGCGCGGCAGTCGTCGCCGCGTTCACAATGTCCGGTTTCTGGTGGCCGGACGGCTACCACCTGGTGACCCGCCGGTACTACCAGGGCTGGGCGGCGGATCGCCCGTACGGCTACTGGGTCTGGGCCAACCTCGCCGCCCTGCTGCTCTCGGCCGGCCCGGTGGTCGGTCCGGCGTTGCGGCGGGCGGTGGCCGCCGTGTCGCTCCGGTTACCACCAGCGCCGTCGGCGGCGGCCGTCCGCCAGCGGATCACCGACGCCGGACCCACTGTGTGGTTGCCCGTCGCGGCGGCGGTGGCAGTGCTCGCGGCGGACATCTCCGGGCTCAGCAAGGCCGAGGTGGAGCGTATCTGGCTGCCGTTCGCCGTCTGGCTGCTCGTCGCCACCGCCCACCTGCCCAGCGGACATCGACGATGGTGGCTGGCGGGACAGGCAGTCACCGCCCTCGCCGTCAACCACCTACTGTGGACGGTGTCCTGACCGCTGCCGGATCCCTCATCACCGCTGTGGTGAAGTCGGCGATGCCGGCGGCGAAGCCCGTTCGGGCGGTGAATCCGAGCAGGCGGGTGGCGCGGGCCGGATCGGCCACCACGTGCCGTACGTCCGCCGCCCGCCCGCCCCCGACGGTGACGGGCGACGGTCCGTTCATCGCCACCGCCAGCTCGTGGGCCAGCTCGCCGACGGTGTGCGGCTCACCGGAGCAGACGTTGACCGGGACCAGGGGATCCGGTGCCGGTGTCGTCAGGGCCAGCAGGTTGGCCGCGGCGATGTCCGTCACGTGCACGAAGTCACGCCGTTGCCGTCCGTCCTCCAGGACCCGGGGCGGCCGCCCGGCGGCCAGGGCCGACCGGAAGATCGACGCCACCCCGGCGTACGGGGTGTCGCGGGGCATCCGCGGTCCGTAGACATTGTGGTAGCGCAGCGCCCAGACCGACCCGCCGGTCTGCCGGGCCCAGGCACCGGCGAGATGTTCCTGAGCCACCTTGCTGGCGGCGTACGTGCTGTGCGGCTCCAGCGGCGCGTCCTCCGGCACGAGACCGGGGGAGAGCGCCTGGTCGCAGCGCGGGCAGGTCGGCTCGTACCGGCCCTCGGCCAGATCGGTGGCCCGGCGGCCGGAGGGCCGGACGATTCCGTGTGACGGGCAGTGGTAGCGGCCCTCGCCGTAGACCACCATCGAACTGGCCAGCACGAGGTGTCGTACCCCGGTGGTGTGCATCGCCGCGAGGAGAGTGGCCGTGCCGAGGTCGTTGTGCGCGGCATACCGGGGAGCGTCCGCCGGGTCGATGCCGTGGCCGACCATGGCCGCCTGATGGCAGACCGCGTCGACCCCGGCCAGGAGCCGGGCGAGCAGGTCAGCGTCACGGACGTCGCCGACCACGAGGTCGTGCCGATCGGTCCAGGGCGGTGCCGTCGCGCCGTGCGCCTCCGGCAGGAGCGCGTCGACCGCCACCACCTCGTGCCCGTGGTCGGTGAGCAGGTCGGCGATGTGTGAGCCGATGAATCCGGCCGCACCGGTCACGAGGATCCGCATTCCGGTCACGGTATGACCTGGTGCACCCCCGTGTGGGTGTGTGGGCGCGGTCGTAAGAACCTCGCAAGGTTTGCGCTGTGGGAGCGCACCTCGGTGCGTGGCTACGCTGGCCCGATGGACCTGCGGGGGAAGAGGTGACGGGGACACAGCGGGTGCTGGTGGTCGACGACGATCAGACCGTGAGTGACGTCATCCGTCGTTACCTGGAGAACGACGGCTTCCAGGTGAGCCTGGCGGCCGACGGCGCGGAGGCGCTGGAGGCGGTGGAGCGGGAGAAGCCGCACCTGGTCGTCCTCGACCTGATGCTGCCCCGGATCAGCGGTCTTCAGGTGTGCCGGCAGCTGCGGGTACGGCCGGACGGCGTACCGATCGTCATGCTGACGGCGCGCGGGGACGAGGCCGACCGGATCCTCGGGTTGCAGCTCGGCGCGGACGACTACCTGACCAAGCCCTTCTCCCCACGGGAACTGGTGCTGCGGGTCCGTTCGGTGCTCCGTCGCGCCGCCGGCGGGCCGGCACCCGAGCGGCCCGAGGCGCTCACCGACGGCGGCCTGGTGGTGCACACCACCTCCCGAACCGCCCACCTCGCCGGCCGCGAGCTGGCGCTGACGCTGCGCGAATTCGACCTGCTCGTCCACCTCATGCGGCACCCGTCCAGGGTGTTCGGCAGGGCCGAACTACTGGAGCAGGTCTGGGGATGGAACTTCGGGGACCACTCGACCGTGACGGTGCACGTCCGCAGGCTGCGCGAGAAGATCGAGGCCGACCCGGCCGATCCGCAGCGGATCGTGACCATCTGGGGCGTCGGCTACCGCTACGAGCCGACCCATGCGTGACCTACTGCTGATCTTCGCGATCGCCCTCGGCGCGGCGCTGGGCATCGGACTCGCCGGCGCGATGCTGCTCCGTGCGCTTCGGCGCAGGTCGATCACCGTGCACCTCAGCGTTCTGCTCACCACCACAGTGGTCGCCGTCGCGGTCGGGGTGATGGCGGTCGCGGAGGCGATGTTCCTCTCCCCACACGACCTTGAGGTCGTCCTGATCACCGTCGCGGCGGCAGCGGTGGTCAGCCTCGCGGTCGGCGGGCACTTCGGCCGCCGGCTGGCACGCGCCGCGGTCTGGCGCGACCAGGCCCGCGAGCGGGAACGACAACTGGAGAAGGGTCGGCGTGACCTGGTCGCCTGGGTCTCGCACGACCTGCGTACGCCGCTCGCCGGGCTCCGGGCCATGGCCGAGGCGCTGGAGGACCGGGTGGTCCGTGACCCGGACACCGTCGACGACTACCACCGACGGATCCGCCTGGAGACCGACCGGATGACCCGCCTCGTCGACGACCTGTTCGAGTTGTCCCGGATCAACGCGGGCGCGCTGCGGTTGTCGTTGACGGCGGTGCCGCTCGGGGAGGTGGTGTCGGACGCGCTGGCCACCACGTTCCCGTTGGCCGACGCTCGCCGGATCAAGCTGGTCGCCAGCGAGTCGGGGTGGCCGACGGTCGCCGCGAGCGAGCCGGAGCTGGCGCGGGTCGTCGCCAACCTGCTGTTCAACGCCGTCCGCTACACCCCGGAGGACGGCACGGTACGCATCGAAGCCGGCCGCGAGGAGGACCACGCCTGGCTGTCGATCGCCGACACCTGCGGTGGCATTCCCCCGGCGGACCTTCCACGGGTGTTCGACATCGCGTTCCGCGGTGAGCCTGCCCGCACCCCCGGCCCGGGCGACGGTGGGGCGTCCGGAGGGCTCGGCCTGGCCATCGTCCATGGTCTGGTGGAGGCGCATGGTGGTCGGGTCGAGGTGCGCAACACCTCGGACGGCTGCCAGTTCATGGTCCGGCTGGCCACAGCCTGAGGGAACGGTCGGCAGGGTCGTCGTACGACCCGGCCGACAGCTTTCCCGGGACGGCGCCGCGGTCGTTTCCCTACGCGCTTTCCGGTCTTTGTCTCCCGGTTGCCGGTCGGGTTGTCGTGGTGCCTTGAAGGTCAGCCGAAGGCGGGCAGAAGGCGACCTGCTTCAAGTCATTCGGTGGTTGACAAGAGTCGTGCGGGCAGGTCTTTGTAAATGACTGTGGCCACCGGTGGGACTCCGCTGCGAACGTGACGCCTTCGGGTGTTTTGCATAGGCGTTCATGATTTCGGTGGTATCCGGATGGGTGCAGACCGGGCAATAGCCCGTCTGGCCTGCGTGGGATTCCTATTTCGCCCGCGACTTCGTCGCGTGTGTCAGGGCCGGGTGGGTGAGGGGTGGTTTACCGGGTTTCAGGGATATTGTTCGGTCCATTTCTACGGCTTCTGCGGCGAGCTCGAAAACAACCTCCACCGTGGTGTCGGGCGGTGGAATGGAAGCAGGCATCTTCGACATTCGATGGCTCTCCGGTATAGTGACCATTCCCCTTTCAGTGTGCCGGAAAGTGTCTGATCTGCGTGATGACATCTGGGCTGGAAAATGCGTCAACAGGCCTGCGCTTCGTCGGGCGGCGACCACAGTTGGCGCGTATCGAGAGAGCCCAGGACGGTGCCCTGAGCCGGGGCCGGCAGATGGTCTGCGAGGTGGTCGGGGAACCGGGCATCGGCAAGACCCGGTTCGTCCGCGAGGCACTGGAACGGTGCGTCCCCGCCGTTCCCCGAGCGGTCGGCACGTGCGCGCCGGACGAGCGAGGCGTTCCCTTCCACGTGTTCCGGCACGCCTTCACCGAGGGGCAGCCGCTCCGCCGTGGGCTCCGTCTCGGGCGGTTCACCGGGGAGACCTGGATGGAGTCCGCCGCGGCGGAGCCACCGGGTCCGGTGCGGCCGTCGGACGCCCAACGGTTTCGTACCTACCAACTGGCCCGCCGGCTGATCGGCCTGGCGGCCCGGGACGGTCTGGCGCTTGTCCTCGACGATCTGCACTGGGCGGACGAATCCTCCGCCGGCCTGATCGCCCACCTCCTGCGCTATCCGGTGCCCGCCCCGCTCCTGCTCGTGCTCGTCTACCGCCCGCGGCAGATGGCGACCCCGATGCCGTTCGGTCCACCGGACTCCCGGGAACAGGCCGAGGCGGAGCCGGCGGCACACGACCGGATCGAGCTCGACCCGCTCAGCCTCGCCGAGGTCGCGGCGCTGCACCCGCACGTCGACGAGGCGGAACTGCGGGTTCGGTACGACGTCACCGGCGGCAACCCCGGTTACCTGGCGGCGCTGCCGGGCGGCCCCGCGTCGGACGGCGTCGACCCGATCCGCGAAGCGCAGGGGGCCTGGTTGTCCGACACCGTGGTGGCCGTGCTGCGCCGTGAATGGGCGGATCTGCCGTCCGTCGAGCTGACCTGTCTGCGGGCCGGGTCGGTCGTCGACGCGCCCTTCTCCGCTGACCTGCTCGCCGCGATCGCGCAGGTGCCGACGGCACGTGCGGTCGAGGCCGGCTGGCGGTTGGCCCGGCTCGATCTGCTTCGCCGGGTGCCCGGCACCGGACGCTTCGCCTTCCGGCACCCGGTGCTGCGGATGGCTGTCGCGCAGGACACCGACCCGGCGTGGCGGGCGGAGGCCTCCGCGCGGGCGCTCACCGCGCTGGTCGAGCTGGGCGCGCCACCGACGGACCAGGCCCGCTACGCGGAGCGCCTGCTCGCCCTGCCGAACGGCCGCTGGGCCGAACGCTGCGTCGACGTGCTCTGCCAGGCCGCCCAGGAGATCCGCCGCGAGACGCCTGACCTGGCCATCCGCTGGCTGCGGCTGGCGCTGCGGGCGCTACGGCCCACGGCCGGCTCGACGCAGCGCCGCCGGGACGTGGCGCTCGCGCTCGCCCAGATCACCGGGGAGGCGGGCAACCTGCTCGAGAGCAGGGCCCTGCTCCAGGAGATCGTGCCGCTGTTCCCCGCCGACCCGCAGGGACGACGGGCGCAGGCTGTCGCACTCTGGGCGCGCGTGGAACGCCTGCTCGGCAACTACCCGGAGGCGGCGGCGATCAGCCGACGCGAGCTGGCCGCCCTGCCGGCCGGCACCACACCCGGCGTCGGCTACCGACTCGCCACCGAGATCGACGTCGCCGGCATCCTGGCCGGCCGCCGTCCGGCCGCCGGTCCGCCCGACGGGCTCACCGGTGACCCCGGCGGCGGCTCCGCCGTCGACCGGGCAGGCCTGCTCGCCGTACGCGGCCTGGCCGCCGTGCACGACGGCGCACTCGACGACGCCCGGGGCTTGCTCGACGAGGGCGCCCGGATCGTCGACGCGCTGCCGGACCGGGACGTACGCGACCACCCCGACTGCCTCACCGCGCTCGGCCTGACCGAGTTGTACCTCGAACGGCAGGCCGACGCGGCGCGGCACCTCGACCGTGGGCTGACCCTCGTCCGTGCCTCGCACCGGGACGACGGGCTGTGCCAGTTGCTGCTCGGTCGTAGCCAGGTCGCCTACCACGGCGGTCACCTGACCACGGCCATCGGCCTGGCCACCGAGGCGGGGATCGTCGCCCGGCGCATCGGCAGCCACCACCTGCTGAGCTTCGCCCTGGCGTTCGAGGCGGAGGCGACCGCTTGGCGTGGTGGCCCTCGCGACGACGACCGGGCGGTGGCGCTGGCCCGCAGCGCCGTCGGGATCGCCACCGACCTCGCCACCTGGTGTGGTCGTACCGCCGTGTTGGCGCTGGCGACCGCGGCACTGCTGTCCGGTGATCCCGCGACCTGTGCCGAGCTGGTGTTCTCGGCCGGCGGCGACAGCCGGCTGAGCCGCCTGCAGACCACTCTCCGGCCGATGTGGTTCGAGCTGCTCAGCGCCGCCGCGCTCGCCGCCGGCGAGGTGACCGAGGCCGAGCGGCAGGCACGGCGGGCGATGGCCGAGGCCGACCAGATCGGCCTCGCCGGGCAGCGCGGCTTCGCCGAGTCGGCGTACGGCGAGGTGCTGCTCGCCCGTGGTGAGGTCCCCGCGGCGCTGCTGCACCTGGATGCCGCGGCCGACCTGTTCCGCGCCGGCGGGATGGCACTGCGGCGCAGTCTCGCGCTGGCCTCCCTGGCCCGTGCCGCCGAAGCCGAGGGCCAGGCCGGCCGGGCGGCGCGGGCCCGCCGGCGGGCGCTGGAACTGGCCGGATGGTGTGGCACGGAACGGGTGGGCCTCCGACTGGCCCGCCCGGTCGGTCCGGCCGAGGTGGCCGCCCTGACCGACCGGGAATGGCACATCGCCCGCCTGGCGGCGACCGGGGCCACCAGCCGACTGATCGGGCGGCAGCTGAACATCAGCCCCCGCACCGTGGAGGCGCACCTGACCCGGATCTACCGCAAGGCGGGCGTCGCCTCCCGCTCCGGTCTGGTCGCCTGGGTCGCCCGGCTCGATGACACCGATCGGTGACCGCGAACCGGGCCCGATGACGTCGTTCGGTGCAACGCCGACGGGCCCGGCAACACGAGGCCGCGCCGCCCCCGGCATGGCCCGAGAGTCGCTCACATACTCGACTGCATCGGGCGCGATTCCCGTCGACCGGTGGTGGATGGAGGACGAGATGCTGGGCAGAAGATCCGTCAGGAGCCCGCGTACCCTCGCCGCGCCGGTGCCGCTCGCCGCCGCCGTGGTGGCGCTGCTCGTGCTGGCCGGCTGTGGTGGCGAGCCGGTGGACGCCGCCACCCCGTCGACCGACGGTTCGGCCACGTTCGGTCGCGAGCGGGCCGCGCTGGTGCTCACCGCCTTCGACCAGGCCGACTCGGCCGCCTCGGTGGCCGGCGACGTCGAGGCGCTGCGGACCCAGGAGGTGTCGCCCTCGCTGGACCTCAGCATCGCCGCGGTCCGCCGCGCCGCCTACAACCAGCGTCCGCAACCGTCGTTCCAGCACATCAACCCGGCGTTCGCCGTGCCGCCCGGCGACCCGGCCTGCTTCCTGGCCACGGCCACCCTCAAGTTGAGCGGCTCGGAACTGGCACCCACCGACGTCAGCCAGTTCGTGCTCGGCGACGACGGCCAGTGGAAGCTCAGCCACAACGTCCAGGTCACCCAACCCTCGCTGGTTGTCGCCCGCAGCATCGACGGCCGACCCGCCGCGCAGGGCGGTACGGCCCTGGACGAGACCAGCCGCCGGGCCCTCGCCGCCGAAGTCTTCGCCCGCAGCATCGGCTCCACGACGAGCAACCGTTCCCTCGTCGCGTCGAGTCCGCTGCTCGACGGCCAGTTCGCCGGTGGGTGGGAGGTCTACGGGCAGCAGCTCGCCGGTGTCGGAGCAGCGGTGCAGCGGACGATGGACCGGGCCGAATGGTCCGACTGCGCGGTAGCGGTGCCGTCCGGCACGCTGGCCTTCCTGACGATCCACGCCACCGACACGCTGCGTCCGGCACCCGGCGGCCCGGCTACCGTCACGATGGTGCCGCAGAGCCCGGATCTGATCGCCACCGGTCATCGCGCGGCGATCAGCGGTAAGTCGATCCGGGTGACCCGGGTGGAAACGTTCCTGCTGCTCGTACCGGCACAGGCCACCGGCACCTCGGTGTTGGGGCTCAACGACACCGCGTTGACCGTCACCACCGGCTGACTCGACCGCCGCCCGTTCCGGTCGCCGCCGACGGCAGAAACCGGTGGCATCACTCGGACCGGACACCGGTGGACCGCGACGATGGCAGCAGCCGTGATCGCCGGCAGAGGGCCGGCGGTGCCACGGTCCGGCCACCAGGCTCGGGAGGAACCATGTGGCGTCCGCGCTTCCGATCGGACTACGCGCAGGTGCGGCTGCCCGACGGCCCGCTGGTGGTGCTGGGGGAGACCCGCAGCCTGATCATCGACGACCCGGTCGCCGCGGACCTGGCCGACCAGCTCGACGGCGTCGAGCCGTTGGCCGACGTGGTGAACCGGCTGGCCACCCGGCACCCGGTCACCGCCGTCGCCGCAGCCCTCGCCCGGCTACGCGACCACGGCCTGCTGGTGTCCGGTCCGGCGGGCACCTCACCGGCGGAGGCCGCCGGATGGGACGCCCGGGGTGTCCCGCCCGAAGCAGGGCACCGGTGGATGGCCGAGGGATCCGTCGCCATCGTGGACCTCGGCGCGCCCCGGGTGACGGAGACCGCCGACGCGCTGCGTGCCCTCGGACTCGCCGTCACCGTGGTCGGACCGGACGCCACGGACGACGTGCCGGTCACCGCCCAGGTGCTGGTGCTGCCCTCGTCGATGCTCGACCCCCGACTGGCGCAGGTCAACGACCGCCACCTGGCGGCCGGTCGTGCGTGGACACTGGCCCGACCCCACGGCAACGTCGTCCTCCTCGGCCCGCACCTGGTGCCCGGTCGCACCGGCTGCTGGGCCTGCCTGCGGCAGCGGTGGCAGGAGAACGAACAGGTGAACGCCTTCCTCGACGGGCAGGACCTGGTCGGTCCGCCGCCGCAGCCGGGCCGGGCGGTTCTGCCCGGCCTGGCCACAGCGGCGGCCGGGCTGCTCGCCACCGAACTCGCCGTGCTCGCCGTCCGGGGCTCGTCACCCCGCCTCACCGGCCGGATGGTCGCCCTGGACACCAGGGACCTGAGCATGGAGAGCCACCAGTTGGTACGCCAGCCGCAGTGCCCCGCCTGCGGCGACCCGGACCTCGTCGGCAAGGCCGAGCCACGGATCGACCTGCCGCCGACCGGCGCCCAGCCCAGCCGGGGCGAGGACTCCCGCACCCGGGAACCGGCGGAGGCGTACGCCGCTCTGGCCCACCACGTCAGCCGGTACCTGGGCGTGGTGAGCCGACTGACCCCGTTGGAGGCGACCGACAACGGCGTCACCCACACCTACTCGGCCGGGCACAACTTCGCGCAGCCCCGCCAGCTCGCCGGGTTGCGGCGCAACCTGCGCGGGCAGAGCGGCGGCAAGGGCCGCACCGACCTCCAGGCGCGGATGAGCGCGATCGGGGAGGCGGTGGAGCGCTACTGCGGGGTGTGGCGCGGCGACCGCCCGGTGCACCGGGCGACGTACCGCCAGCTCGGTCCGGACCGCGCCGTGCACCTGCGGGAGCTGCTGCTGTTCTCGGAGCGCCAGTACGCCGAGCGGGACCGGCTCAACGCCGACCTCGGCCACCTGCACCGCGTACCCCGCGAGCTGGGTGACGAGGTGGAACTGGACTGGACGACGGGCTGGTCGCTGACCCGGGGCACGCCACGCGAATTGCCCGCCGCGTACTGCTGGTACGGGCATCCGGAGCTGACCGGGCTCGGGGTGTGCTCGGCCGACTCGAACGGCTGTGCCGCCGGTGGCACCCTGTCCGAGGCGATCCTGCAGGGCTTCTGCGAGCTCGTGGAGCGGGACAGCGTCGCCCTGTGGTGGTACCACCGCTCGCGGATGCCCGGGGTGGACCTCGCCTCGTTCGCCGACCCGTGGACGGCTGCCTGCGTCGACCACCACGCCACCGTCCTGGGCCGTGAGCTGTGGGCCCTCGACCTGACCGCCGACCTCGGCGTGCCCGTGTTCGCCGCCGTGTCCCGGCGATCCGACGGCGGGCCGGAGGACGTCCTGGTCGGCTTCGGCGCGCACCTGGACGCCCGGGTCGCGCTGACCCGGGCGCTCACCGAGGTCAACCAGTTCCTGCCCGCCGTTCCCGGGCCCACCTCCGACCGCAACAGGTACGGCGTCGACGATCCGGACACCGCACTGTGGTTCGGCACCGTTCGGGTGGCCGATCAACAGTGGCTCTCCCCGGACCCCACCCGGGCGCCCCGCACCGCCGCCGACCACCCGCGGCTGACCACCGGGGACGTCGGAGACGACGTGCGGCGCTGCGTACGCCGGGCGGAGCGGGCCGGCCTGGAGGTGATCGTCGTCGACCAGTCCCGTCCGGACGTCGACCTGGCGGTGGTGAAGGTCGTGGTGCCGGGTCTGCGGCACTTCTGGCGCCGGCTCGGTCCCGGTCGGCTGTGGGACGTGCCGACCCACCTCGGCCGGGGCCCGCTGGCGGCCGACGAGACGGCGGCCAATCCGCTGAACGTCTTCTTCTAGCGAGGGGTGCGCAGATGACCACCGTGGTGGGACCGGCCGGTCGGCGGTCGTCGTGAGCGGCACCGTCGGCGGCCCACCGATCCAGGAGTCGTACCGGCTGCGCCGCGACGCGGAACTGCGCCTCGACGAGGACGGCTCGCTGACCCTGCGGCAGACCCGCTTCCAGCTCACCCTGGAGCGACCGGGCATGGGCCGGCGGGCACTGCTCCTGCAACTCGCCGCCGACTGGGTCAGCGACGTCGAGGTCGGCCGTCTGATCAGCGGTCTGGAGGGGGAGAGCCGGGTGCTGGCCGCCCAGTTGCTGCTGCGCCGGTTGCTCGCCCACTCCTGGCTGGAGCGTCGCCTCCAGGTCGACGACCGTGCGCTGCTCGACCTGGTGCCCACCGGACTGGGGCGGGGCAGCCTGCCGGAGAGCCGCCCGCACACACCCGGGGCGCGGCACCGGCTCTCCCGCTTCGCCACCCTTCAGCACGAACAGGGCCGGCTGGTGGCCGCCTCGCCGCTGAGCACCCTCGCCGTCGGCTGCGCCGACGTCGCCCTCGGTGCGGTGCTGGTGGCCGCCGTGCCCGGCGTCGGACCCGACACGGTGGCCCGCACGCTCGGCGTGCGACCGGCGGCCGCCGGCCGGGTGCTCGACGAGTTGGTTACCGCCCGGATCCTGGTCACCGAAGCGGAGTTCGAGGCGGAGTGCGACGATGCGCCACTGGCCTACTGGTCCCCCGAGGAGCTGCGGCTGCACCACCGCTCCCGGGCCGGCCGGCACGCGCTGCCGGTGGGGGGCACCTACCGGATGCGGGAGCGCTTCGCCCCGCAACCGCTGCGTCGCCCGTACGACGGTGGTCGCGCGATCGACCTGCCGGTGCCGGACCTGGCGACGATCGCCAAGGTGGAACCCGCCTTCAGCCAGATCGTGGCGGAGCGGCGCAGCGTACGCGAACACGACGACTCCGCGCCGCTGCCGCTGGAGCGGCTGGCGGAGTTCCTGTACCGGTCGCAGCACACCAGCGCCGTCGGCGAGGCCGGTGGGCAGGAGGTCGGTCATCGGCCCTACCCGGGCGGCGGCGGGGTCTACGAGCTGGAGATCTACCCGCTGGTCGCGCGGTGCGCCGGGCTGGATCCCGGGCTCTACCACTACGACGCGGTCGGGCACCGGCTGGAACCGGTCGCCGGCTGGGGGGCGGCCGCCGACCGGTTGCTGGCGTACGCCCGGGCGGCCGGCGCCATGCCCCGGCCGCCGCAGACGGTCCTGATGGTCACCGCCCGGGTCCAGCGGCTGATGTGGAAGTACGAAGGGATGAGCTACGCCATGATTCTCAAGGACGCGGGAGTGCTGACCCAGCAGATGTATCTCGTCGCCACCGCCATGGAGTTGGCACCGTGCGCTCTCGGCGCCGGGGACTCCCAGGCCTTCGCCGAGTTGTCCGGGCTCGACCCGCTGGTCGAGCCGAGCGTGGCCGACTTCCTGCTCGGCTCGCGCCGCGCCGCCGGCCCACCCGCGACGGAGGGCCGGTCATGAAGTTCCGGCGACAGGCGCTGCGCCAGCTGGAGGCCCCCGAGCAGTTGGACCGGGCCGTCCGGCTGACCACAGTGCCGCACTGGCTGGCCACCGCCGCGCTGGTCATCGTGGTGGTCGCCGCGGGCGTCTGGTCGGTACGCACCGTGGTGCCCCGCACCGTCGAGGCGGCCGGGGTGCTGATCCACTCCAACGGGATCTCCGCCCTCGACGCGATCGACAGTGGTCAGGTCACCAAGGTCTGGGCGTCCCCACACCAGCGGGTGGCCAAGGGCACGCCTCTCTACAGCCTGCGCACGATGGACGGCAAGGTGGTGGTGGAGAACGCGCCGGGTGACGCGTACGTCGTGGCCTGGCTGGTGTCGGAGGGGGAGATCGTCACCCCCGGCACGCACCTGGCGGATCTGGAGCGGCTCGACACCGCCGGGGACGCGTTGCAGGCTGTCGTCTACGCGCCCGCCGTCGCCGCCCCGCTGCTGCAACCCGGTGTGCCCGTCGAGGTGGCCGCCGCTGCGGCACCCCGCAACGTGTTCGGCACCCTGGCCGGTCAGGTGGCCACCGTCGGCGCGTTCCCGGAAACCGAGGCGTCGCTGCGTGCCTTCCTGGGCACCGGGCCGGACGTGCGGCGGCTGCTGGCGCACGGCAGCGTGATCCGGGTGACCGTCGCCCTGGTGCCCGACCCGGCCGCTCCGGGCGGCCTGCGCTGGACGAAGACGCCGCCACCGTTCCAGCTCAACTCGGCGAGCGAGGTCACCGCCTGGTTCACGGTGGACGAGGAACACCCCATCGACTGGTTGCTGCGGCGATGAGCGCGCCGTCGACAGCGGTCCCGAACGCACCGGAGCTGCCCAGGATCCGGCGTCGACGGGTCCGCACGCCCACCCTGATCCAGATGGAGGCGGTGGAGTGCGGCGCCGCCGCGCTCGGAATCCTGCTCGCCCACCACGGCCGGCACGTGCCGCTGGAGGAGTTGCGCCGGGTGTGCGGCGTGAGCCGGGACGGCTCGACCGCCGCCACGGTGCTCAAGGGCGCCCGCCGGTACGGGATGGTGGCCAAGGGTTTCCAGATGGACCTGGCCGGCCTGGCGACCGTGGCGCTGCCGGCGGTGCTGTTCTGGCGGTTCGAGCACTTCGTGGTGCTGGAGGGACTCGGCCGCAACAAGGTCTTCATCAACGATCCGGCGACCGGCCCCCGGGCGGTGAGCTGGGAGGAGTTCGACGGGGCCTTCACCGGCATCGTGCTCACCATGGAACCCGGGCCGGAGTTCCGCCCGGGCGGCACCCGTTATCGGATGGTCCGGGCGTTGGCCCAGCGGTGGCGCGGCCCGGGGTCGGCGATCGCACAGATGCTGCTGCTCGGGCTGCTGATCGCCGTGGTCGGTCTGACCATCCCGGTAATGGCCCAGGTCTTCGTCGACCGGGTGCTGCTCCAGGAGGACCAGGCCGCGTTCGCCGGCCTGGTGGCGGCGGTGGCGGTGGCCACGGTGCTGACCTTCCTGGCCAGTCTGCTCCAGCAACGCCTGACCGTACGCGCGGAGACGGCGCTCGCCCTCGCCAGCGCCGCCCGGTTCTTCCGACATCTGCTGCGGCTGCCACCGTCGTTCTTCGACCAGCGCCAGGCCGCCGACCTCGGCCAGCGGGTCCGCGGCAACGACGTGGTCGCCGAAGTGCTCACCCGTCGCGCGGCCACCACGGTGGTGGACACCGGCCTCGTGCTGGCGTACGGGGCGCTGCTCTGTCAGTACGACCTCCTCCTCGGCCTGTGTGCGGTGGTCCTCGCCGGGCTGAACGTCACGGTGCTGCGCTACGTCGCCTCGACCAGGTCGATCGCCGTCGCCGGTCTCCAGGCGGATCGCAGCAAGTTGGTGACCACCGTGTACACCACGGTCCAGCTGATCGAGACGGTGAAGGCGGGGGGCGAGGAGGAGCGGGCGGTGGCCCGGTTCGCGGCGCGCCACGCCACCGTCGCCTCCCGGCAGCAGCGGCTGGGGGTGCCCACCGCCGTGCTCTCCGTCCTGCCCGCGTTCCTCGCCTCGGGGACCACCGCGGTGCTGCTCGGGCTGGGCAGTCGACAGGTCGTGGCGGAGTCGATGACGGTCGGCGTGCTGGTCGCCATGCAGAGCCTGGCCGTCGCGATGAACCGACCGCTGGGCAACCTCACCGCCCTGGGTTCCCGGTTGCAGGACATGAGCGCCGACCTCAACCGGCTGCGTGACGTGGAGCGTTACCCGCTGCCGTCCACCGAGGAACGACCCGCCGGACCGCTGACGCCGTTGGAGGGGCATCTACGCATCGAGAACGTCACCTTCGGCTACAACCCGCTGGGCCGTCCACTGCTGGAGGACTTCAGCCTGGACCTGCCACCGGGTGCCCGGGTGGCGCTCGTCGGGCGGTCGGGCAGCGGCAAGTCGACGGTGGGGCGGTTGGTCGCCGGTCTCTACCGCCCGTGGACCGGCCAGGTCACTGTGGACGGCCTCGACCGTCCCGCCACCGACAACGGTCTCTGGGCGGCGACTGTCGCCCTGGTGGACCAGGACCAACGGCTGTTCGAGGGGACGGTCCGGGACAACGTCACGATGTGGGACCTCAGCGTCGCCGACGAGGACGTCGTCACCGCGCTGACCGACGCGTGTTTCTACGACGAGGTCGCGGCCCGCCCGGGCGGTCTGGCCAGTCCGGTACGGGAGAACGCCCGCAACTTCTCCGGTGGCCAACGGCAGCGACTCGAGATCGCCCGCGCGCTCGTCCGTAACCCCCGGGTGCTGGTGCTCGACGAGGCCACCAGCGCGCTGGACGCCGAGACCGAACGCCGGATCGACATGCATCTGCGCCGGCGGGGGGCGACCTGCCTCATCGTCGCCCACCGCCTGTCCACGGTCCGCGACTGCGACCTGATCGTCGTGCTGGACGGCGGCCGGGAGGTGGAGCGCGGCACCCACGAGCAACTGGTCGCCCGCGACGGCGCGTACGCGCGGCTGGTCCGGGACCAGTGACCACGACGACCCGAGGAGACGCTGATGAGCGGCGAGGTGGAGGAGGACCCGGGCGGCGGCCTGATCGGCTACTGCGCCGACGGCGTACGCCAGGTCTGCCGCCTGGACGGCCCGGTGGCCGGCTGGCTGGTGACCGGCGGCGAGGCCGACCTGTTCGCGGTGCGCCGGGCCGGGCTGAGTCCGTCCCGCCGCCACCATGTGGCCCGGCTGCCGGCGGGTGGTCTGGTGCCGACGTCCACCGCGCTCGGTGCCTGGCAGTTGATCCTGGTGCCGTTGCCCGGTGCGGAGTTGCGCGGGCTGTCCCAGCGACACCTGTCCCTGTTGGAGCGGCACGTCCGGCTCGACCGGCCGGCGGACGAGGGGCCGTCGCCTCGGGCGCGGACCGCCGCGACGGAGATGGTCACGGCGGTGGACCTGGTGTTGGTCACCGTCGCCGACGCGCTCCGTCGCGGGCAGGCACCCCGGGAGGCGTCCACCCTGAGCGGGCGCGAGATCGTCTCGCTGGCGCAGGGCAGCGCGCTCACCTCCACCGGAGGCGCCTGGTGGCTGCGTAGCGCCGGTGGGCAGCTGCGACGCAACGACGGTGGCCCGGTGGAGATGTCCGGGGAGCACGAGCTGCTGCTGATCGCCGAGCGCGACTGGGTGGTGGCCGAGTCGGCGTGCGCGGTCGAGAGCCACGGCAGCTGGGACCTGCTGGTCGCCGGCCAGCTCCGGTCGGCGGTCGACCAGCACGTTGCCCGGCTCCTGCGCGTGGTGGAGAGCCGGATCGAGGAGGCCGACGCCGCCCTGCTGAGTGGGGTGCGGCGTCGCCGGCAGGTCGACGCCGCCGTGCTCGCCGCGGCGGCCCGCCGGTCGATCGGGGTGATCGGCGCGGGCGGAGCGGTTCCGGTGCCGGACACCGAGGCCGGTTTCGACAGGTACGGGCGGGCCGCCTCGGTGGTCCGGGTGGTCACCGAGGGCCTGGGCAGCCCGGTCAACGAGCCGGCCGACCGCAGTGGCGCGGTGCTGGACGACCGGGCCGCGGTGCACGCGGTGTCCCGAGCGTCCAGCCTGTTCCTGCGTGAGGTGCGACTACCGGAGCGGTGGTGGCGCCGGGACCTCGGGCCGCTGGTGGGTTGGCGGGTCGGCGTCGACCCGGAGCGGGCCGTCGCGGTGCCGTTGGTGTTTCGGCGACGTCGCTACCACCAGGTCGACCCGGACACCCGCGCGCGCAGTCCGATCGGCGCGGCGGTCGCGGCGACGTTCGCCGTCGAGGCGACCCAGGTGCAGGCCCCACTGCCGCCGAGCGCCCGGATGCGTCACCTGCTCCGGGCCGGGCTCGTCGGCGCGGGCCGCGATGTTCGTGGCCTGCTGCTCGCCGCAGCCTGCGTGGCGCTGCTCGGCCTGGGGGTGCCGCTGGCCACCGGCGAGGTGCTCGGCCAGTTGGCCCGGCGGGGTGAGGTGGACGGCCTGGTCGGGTTCGTCGCCCTGATGCTCAGTGCCGCGGTGGTCGCCGGGCTGGTCGGCGTGGTGCAGAACCTACGGTTGCTGCGGTTGGACGGCCGGTTGCAGTCCGGCGCGCAGTTGGCGATCTGGGACCGGCTCCTGCGTCTGCCGGCCCGGTTCTTCACCGGCCGCAGCAGCGGCGAGATCGCCAATTCGATGTTGGGAATCTCGTTCGTCGGTGAGGCGCTGAGCGCGTTGCTGCCACAGCTCGTCTCGGCGGCGGCGACCGTCGCGGTGACCCTCGGCATGCTCCTCGTGGTCGAGCCCGTGCTCGGTCTGTGGGGGGCGGGAATCGTCGCCGTCACAATGCTGACCTTCGGCGCCTTCGCCGTGTTGATCGTCCGCCAGCAACGGTCCGCGCTGCCCGCGGAGCACCGGGCGGCGGCGATGACCAACCAGTTGCTCGGCGGCATCGTCAAGATCAAGGTGGCGGCTGCCGAAGCCCGGGCCCACGCCCGCTGGTCGGAGGTGGCCGCGACGGCCCGGGCGGCGCTGCAACGGGTCCGGCAGAGCCAGGCGGGTCTGGTCGCCTTCGCCACCGTGCTGCCGATCGCGGGGCAGCTGGTCCTCTTCGCCGTGCTGATGGGGCCGCTGGCCGGCCGGATCGCACCCGCCGACTTCTTCATCCTCAACGTCGGCTTCGCGATGCTGCTCGGCGCGCTGCTGGTGCTGGTGTCGGCCGGGGTCGAGGTGATCGCCGCAGTGCCCCGGCTGCGCAGCCTGAACGACATCCTGCGCGCCGACCCCGAGGCGCGGCCGGACAAGGTGGACCCGGGCGAGCTGCGCGGCGAGATCGCGCTGCACCGGGTCACCTTCGCCTACCAGCCGGACGAGCCGCCGGTGCTCGTCGACATCGACCTGCACGTCCGTCCGGGTGAGTTCGTCGCCATCGTCGGGCCGAGCGGCTGCGGCAAGTCCACCCTGCTGCGGCTGCTGCTCGGCTTCGAACGCCAGCAGCAGGGCGCGGTGCTCTACGACGGCCAGGACCTCTCCGAACTCGACGTGCACGCGGTCCGCCGACAGTGCGGGGTGGTCCTGCAGGACGGCCAGCTCTTCGCCGGCTCGGTACGGGACAACATCTGCGGCGCCGGGAGTTTCCCCCTGGACCAGGTCTGGGACGCGGCGCGCATGGCCGGCCTCGCCGACGATCTGGAGGCCCTCCCGATGGGGATGAGCACGATGGTGCCCTTCGGTGGTGGGACGCTCTCCGTCGGGCAGCGCCAGCGGGTGCTGATCGCCCGCGCGCTGGCTCCCCGGCCCCGGATCATCTTCCTCGACGAGGCGACCAGCGCCCTGGACAACCGCACCCAGGAGGTGGTGACCCGCAGCACCGCCACCCTGGCCGCGACCCGGTTGGTCATCGCCCACCGGCTGTCCACGGTCCGTGCGGCGGACACCATCGTGGTCCTCGACGAGGGGCGGATCGTCCAGCGGGGAAGCTACGACGAGCTGATGGACCGACCGGAGGGGCTGTTCCACAGGTTGGCGCGACGACAACTGTTGAGCGAGCCGGACCGGGCCGAGGCCGTGGTGGAGGACCGGCAGTCGGACGGGCAGCCCGCGACGAGCTGACCCCGGTCAGCCGTTGTCGATGACGGTGCCGTCGTCCAGGCACACGTCCGTGTCGAGGTGGTTCTCCAGCAGCTCCGCCACGTGCGTCTCGGCCTGGTTCTCCGCAGCGAGCCGGAACGCCTCGGTGAGCACGTTGACCACACCCTGGGTCAGTAACAGGGTTTCCCGGTCGAGGTCGGCCCAGGACGTCCCGGTGCCGCTGCGCACCAGCTCCGGCGCGAGGGCCAGCAGTCGGGCGGTGACGGCGGCGACCAGCTCGTCAGCGACCGGCCGGAGGCTGTCCAGCACCTCACTGAGGGTCTGCAGTGCCGGCACCGTACCCACGCGTACCCGGTGGAGGTCCAGCGCGGCGCGCAACGGTCGTGGTCGGACGGTGCGGACGCTGCCGTCGGTGGTCCGGCCGATCACGCCGTGCCGGGTCAGCGCGTGGGCCAGCGCGGGACGGTCGGCGGTGAGCCGTTGCAGCATCGCGGTCAGACCGTCGGGCGCGTCGTCACTGGCCCGCACCCCGAGCATCGCCTCGATGGAGACCAGGTTGAAGCCCTGCCGTTGCAGGGCGAGGATCGCGTCCAGCCGGCGGACGTGGGAGTCGTCGTAGAAGGCGGCCCGACCGTGCCGCACCGGCGGGGGCAGCAACCGCCGGGCCTGGTGGGCGCGGATGTTGCGAGGCGACATCCCGACCTTGCGGGCGAGTTCCTCCACGCTGTACCCGGCCGGGCCGCCGGGCGTCGTCGTCACCTGGTTGATGGTCACGGTGGCCTCCGGCAGCACTCGGTGGCGGAACATGGCACCCCGTCGGACCGCTGTCACGACGGGCGGTCCGTTGATCGCAGCCTAGGTGCGATCAACGGACCGTAACAGGCGAGGAATTACTACTTGTTCACAGTGATGACAGTCTCTAGAATCGCAATCCGTCGCACGCCGCCGACTCCCAATTACCCGGCTTTCGCCGCAGGGTGACCTATTCGCGGCCACATTCGATGAAATCCCCGCTCGTGGCGCAGCCCGGATCTGCCGGTGGCCCACGATGAAGCGAAACCGGCGGCCCGGAAATCCCGCGCCGCCGGACGCCGGGGCGTCGCCGCCGGCGGCCGATCATCGAAGGGAGCAGGGGTGTGACACCTGTCGATCGTGCGGTCTTCGTGGCCGCGTACAGCCGGTTGGTCGCCGAGGTCTGGGCCGACCCGGTCAAGGAGCAGGCCCTCGGTCGGGACCCGCGCGGGTTCCTCGCCGGCTACGGACTCGAGCTGCCCGAGGACGTGCAGGTCCGGGTGGTTCGGGACGCCGCCGACACCGATCCTGACCTGGAGGTTCAGGTCGAGTCGTGGGAGTCGGCGGCCACCACCGGCACCTTCGTGCTCTTCGTGCCGTCGCTGCTGCCGGTGGCCCAGGCGGAGCTGGCGGAGGACGAGCTGGACAGCGTCGTCGCCGGTCTGGACTCCAGTTGCGCCTGCTGCTGCCCGTGCTGCTGCACCTGACACCGATGTCTGCCGCCCGGCGGCCCAAACGGCAGATTCTGATGGCAGTAACACGAAATGCTTGATTGCCGAACCTCGATCTTCTTAGCGTTCTCCACACAGAAATGACCGCTCGCCCCCGCAGCGTTCCCCAGGAGAGGACCAAACGATGAGCAACGACGGACAGGAATACGGCGCGAGGTTCGTGACCAAGTATTCGGAGCTGGTAACCGCGGTGTGGCGCAGCGACGAGGAACTGCAACGCCTGCTCGCCGACCCGACCGGCTACGCCACGGCGGCCGGCCTGCCGGTCGAGCCCGGTTCCCGGGTCGAGGTCGACCGCGCCCAGCCCGCCACGCTCTACACCAAGGAGCAGATCGTCTCCGACTGGGCGGGCACGCCCGGCCTGCACGTGCTGCACGTGCCCGAGGTGCCGCTGGTCGACCTCAACGAGCTGACCGAGGCCGAGTTGGAGACGGTCGCCGGTGGCGTCGCCCCCATCGCCGACAACAACGTCAACATCATCGCGGTCCTCATCCTCTGAGTTCCCCCACCACCGCCGGGAGCCTCGATGACTGACACGACCGAAACCATCGCCTTCCGATCCGGCACCTACCGGACGGCCAGCGTGGAGCAGACCTGGGAACGGGTCGGTGGGACGCTCGACCGATTCCGGATCACCCGGGTCGCCGACATCACCCGACTCGACGAGATCGGCCTACCGGTGCACGTCGCCTACCGGCCGGTGGGAGCCACCATGGCGGTGAGCGTCGGCACCGGCGCCACCGCGACGCAGTCCCGGGTCAGCGCGGTGATGGAGAGCATCGAGTCCTGGCATGCCGAGAACCTCCGGCCGGGGACCGTCGTGCGGTCCCCGGCCGCGGCGCTCGACCTGCCGTACGACGTGCGGTGGCTGCACCTGGCCGAGCGGTCGCCGGTGACCTCCGCCGTCGAGCTCGACTGGGTGGCCGGCCGTGGCCTGGTGACCGGTGCGCCCTGTCTGGTGCCACGCGCCACCATCGAACTCGACTTCACCATCCGAAGGGGCTGGGACCGCGCGCTTTTCACCCCCAGCAGCAACGGCCTGGCCACCGGCAACACGTTCGCCGAGGCCAGCCTGCACGCCCTGCTGGAGGTCGTCGAACGGGACTGCATCGCCCCGTACTGCACCTCGCCGTTGGCCGAGCGCACCTACGCCGACCCGGGCACCGCCACCAACGCGATGACCCGCACCGTGCACGACGCGCTGTTGCAGGCGGGCTGCTGGGTGGAGATCTGCGACATCAGCAACGCGATCGGCGTGCCCTGCTACGCCGCGTCGATCTGGTCCCCGGACCTGCCGGTCACCTTCGGTGGCTTCGGCTGCCACGTGGACCCGCAGATCGCCGTCGGCCGGGCCATGTCGGAGGCCGCCCAGTCACGACTGGTCATGGTCTCCGGAGCACGTGACGACATCGACGCCACCGCGTACCACGACGTGGGTGCCCCGCCGGTGCCGCCTCCGACCGTCGACCGGCCCGTCGAGCCGGTCCGTCAGGACCTCCCGCCCACGGGAGACGTGACCGAGGTCCTGCGTGAGCTGGCATCCCGCGTGCAGCGGATCACCGGCGTCGAGCCGTTCAGCGTCGACCTGACGCACGACGACATCGGCATCGCGGTGAGCAAGGTGTTCGCCCCCGGCCTGCGGATGTTCGACGAGCGGGCCCTGAGTACCCGACCGGGAGTGCCCCGTGACTGACGTCGTCTTCATCGGTCCGAGCCTGCCGATCGACGAGGTCGGCCGGTTGCTGCCCGACGCGGTGGTGCTGCCGCCCGTCGCGCACGGCGACCTGCTCCGCCTGGACGTCGTCGCCGGCGACCGGGTGCTCGTCATCGACGGGTTCTTCCTGCAACACCCGCCGGTCCGCCACCGGGAGATCCTCGACCTGCTCGACGGTGGGGTGACAGTGGCCGGTGCCGCCAGCATGGGCGCGTTGCGCGCCGCGGAGCTGTGGCCGTTCGGGATGCGGGGCGTGGGCGAGGTGTTCCAGCTCTACCGCGACGGCGTCGTGACCGGCGACGACGAGGTGGCGGTGGTGCACGGGCCCGCCGAGGAAGGGCACCGCACGCTCAGCGAGCCGCTGGTGAACATCCGGGTCCAACTGCGCCGCGCCGTCGCCGCCGGAGCGCTCGACGACGCCGAGGCCGCACTGCTGCTGGACGCCGCCCGGGAACTGCCCTTCCGGCGGCGGTCGTACCGCGCTTTGGAGCGCACCGCGCCACCCGAACTGGCGGCCCTGGTGGACCGATTCGTGACCTGGCACCGGCAGGACCCCTGGGACGCCAAGGGCGCCGACGCGCGGCTGCTGCTGTCGATGGCGGCGGACGACGCGCCTGAGCTGTGCCCCGCACACGCCGGTGACCAACCGATCGACAACCTGCACACCCGCTTCCTCGACAGTTGGCGATCACGGTTCGCCGGGCAGTCGACCGGTGGGCACTGGGTCAGCGACCGGGAGGCCGCCGCGGTGCTGATGCTGCTGCACCCCGAGGAGCCGGCCTGGCACCGACGGGAGGTGCTGGCCGGGCTCGCCGGTGTCGACGTCGCCGACCCGGCCGCCGAGGAACGGGCGTACGAGGTGGCCCGTCAGCGAGGCCTGGCCACCATTCCGCCGAGCGAGCACGACTGGCTGACCGACCGGGAACGAGACCTCGACGACCGCGAGGCCGTGCTGCGGGTGTTGGTGCGGGCGTTCGGCACCACGCCGCACCGGAGCCTGGCGCTGTGGATGGTCGCGGCGCCGCTGCGTACCCCCGCGCTGCTCGCCGCCGCACGGCAGGTAGCGGCCACCGCAGCGTCGCTCAACGAGACAGTCGTCCCGCGTACGACCGGGCACCGTCGCCCGGGCAGCCGGCTGCACTTCCGGACCGAGGTCGTCGACGCGTGCTTCGCCGCGCTGTGGGGCTGCGACACCGACGAGTTGGAAGCTGCGGCATGGGACCGGGGCTTCGTCGACCTGATGGCGTTCCGGTACGCCGCCGAACCACTGGTCGCGTACGTCAAGGCGTTCGGCGCCCCACGGCTGCCGGAGGTGGCGCAGCCCGCGCCGGAAGACACCCTGGCCGGTTCCGCGGCCCGGGTCGGCTGAGGAGGAGTCGATGAGCGGCACCGTCAAGGCGGCACTGATCTACCCCCCACTGACCGATCCCACCTCGGGATACCACTCCCTGAACTACCTCGACTCGTACGCCCGCGCGCAGGGACACCGACCGGCGGAGATCATCGACGCCAACATCGAGGCGTTCCACCACTCGTACACGCCGTCGGCGTACGAGTGGTTGCAGCGGGAGCTGTCCCGGCTCTCCGTCGACGACCTCAGCGGCCCGGACGCGCTGATGGCCAAGGCGAACCTGCTCAACCTGCCCGAACCCGACCCGGACCGGTTGCGCAGGTCGATCGGGGTGTTGCAGGACCCGACACTGTTCTACGACTACCGGCACTACCAGGACGCCGTCGAGGGCGTGATCTCCTGGATGGACACGCTCGGCGCGGTGGGTTTCCCCGGGCAGTTCCACGCCGGCTTCCGGCTGCACCCACCGCCGATGATCTCGATCGGTTCGGTGGCGGCGCTGACCGACGAGGCGCTGCTCGGCCGGCTCAACCGGCCCTTCCAGCCGTACTACGAGGACGTGCTGATCCCGCGCCTCGCCGCCGGCGGTAACCAGGTGATCGGGATCAGCGCCACCTACCAGTGGCAACTGCCGTTCGCGCTCTGGATCGCCCGGCTCGTCCGGCAGGCCTGCCCGGACGTCTTCCTCATCGCCGGTGGCACGGAGATCTCCGACGTGTGGAAGTGCGCCAGCAAACCGGAGTACGTCTTCCAGGTGCTGGCCGACTTCGACGCGATAGTGGTCGGCGAGGGGGAGAGCGCGTACACGGAGATCCTGGACGCGGTGGCGACCGGCACCCTGCCGGCCGGGCATCCCAACGTCCGCCTGCATCCCAAGTACGGCCGGCAGCGTCAGCTGCCGCTGCGCTACGAACGCCTGGCGCAGGTGCCGGTCCCGGACTTCTCCGGCCTGCCCTGGGATCTCTACCTCAGCCCGGAGAAGTTCGTCTACTACTCGCCGACCCGAGGCTGCTACTGGAACAAGTGCACGTTCTGCGACTACGGCCTGAACACCGACGGACCCACCAGCCCGTGGCGGCAGGACACCGTGGACACGATGATCGCGGACGTCACCGAGCTGTCGAAGTTCGCCAAGTTCATCTACTTCTCGGTGGACGTGCTCGCCCCCGCGACCATCCTGCGTTTCGCCGAGCGGGCCGTCGAGCAGGGGCTCGACTTCCGCTGGGGCGCCGAGATCCGGCTGGAGAAGTACTGGTCCGACGAACGGTGTGAGCTGTTGCGGCGCAGCGGCTGCGTGGCCATCTCGGTCGGCTTCGAGTCCGGAAACCAGCGCATCCTCAACCTGATCGACAAGGGCACCAAGCCGGAGCAGGTACGCCGCACCATGACCGCGATGACCAAGGCCAACATCGGCGTACAGATGATGGGCTTCACCGGCTTTCCCACCGAGACCCGTGAAGAGGCGCTGGACAGCATCACGTTCCTGCGCGAGAACCCGGACCTGTGGACCCTCGGCGGGCTCGGCGACTTCATGCTGACCCCGGGCGCCATCGTCGCCAAGGAGCCGGACCGGTTCGGCATCACCAACGTGCGACCGGTGGAGGGCTCGGACATCGTTCGGATGCTCCAGTACGACGAGCCGGTGACCGAGGCGGCGCAGGAGGAGGTCGCCCAGGCCAAGGCCGGTCTCAACCCCGGGCACTTCCACCGTCCGTGGCTGGGCAGCACCGACACGCCGCACACGTTCTTCTACCACGACCGCTACGGCACGGCGGTACGCGGCGTGCTCGCCCACGATCGGGTCCGACACGAAACCGACGACCAGACCCAGTTCCTCGCCAACGGCACCTTCGTGGACCGCGACGACGAGCAGGTCTGGGAGGCGTACCGGCGGATCCGGTCCGACGACCAGGACGGCGTCCCGGGCGACCTGCCGGCGGACCGGCACCTGTTCCGTCGGGCCGACGGCCAGGTGTACGCGCTCAACCGCAGCAGCCGACTGTTCCTCGACCTCTTCGCCGCGCCGCTGACCCTCGCCGACGCGCAACGTCGGCTGTGGATCGTCGAACCGACGGTTGCCGACCGGGTCTGGCGGACCTTCATCGGGCAGCGGCTGATCCGCCGCCACCAACTCCCGAGCGAGGCGGCGCCGTGACGCAACCGCCGGGTACGGCGGGCGGGGCGGCTCGCATCTGGCCCGGTGCGATCAGCCAGCCAGCTACGCCCAGGGCGGAGAATGCCCGCCCACGTAGGCCCGAGCGCGTGGCAGCGGGTCACGCCAGTACTGGTCCGGCATACGGTGGTGGTGATCCGCGCAGAACTCCACGAGATCCACCGTGATCCTGACGGATTCCAGCGGGTGCCCTTCGAAGCGTGCGTTGGCCTGATCCGCCCGTTCCCACGCGACGCGCTGATCTGATCGCTCGATCGCCGTCCGACGAAACGCTCCCGCCGCCTCTGCTGCCATCACGCCGAGGCTAGTGGGTCTGCGCTGTCAGGTGGCAGCGCACGGCAATGACCGGTCAGGACGTGTCGACCGGCGGTGGCGTCCACGAGGTGGTGCGCATCCTCCACTGTGCGACATGATCAAGTGATGAGAAGTAGGTCAGAAATGGCTCTGCGACCTACTTTTCATCACTTGACCATGAAAGCGCGTCGGTGCCCGGCTCAGGCATGCAACCACGGCAAATCGCCGTAGGCGTGCTGCATGGCGACGGCGGGGTCAGCGGACGATGACAAGGTTGGCCATGTCGACGACCGGTCGGTAGCCGAGGGCAGCGTAGATCCTGTTCGAGGTCGGGTTGGCCTGGTCGGTGAACAGGCAGACCCGTGCGCCCTCCGCCTGGATCTGCCGGGACACCTCGGCTACCGCGTTGCTGGCCCAACCACGGCCGCGCTGGCTCGGCGGCGTGTACACCGGGCCCACGCGTGCCACCCCGAACGACGGTGGGTTGGCACCGGTGAGATGCACCGGCTGCCCGGTCTCGTCGACCCAGAACCACAGCCGTCCGGCTCGAAGCCGGCGCAGCAGCTCTTCGCGCTCAGGCGTGTCCTGCGTAGTGGTGTTGCGCGGTCGACCCGCCTGCTCGTCGGCATCGCCCTTGAACGCGACGTACCACCGCGTGACCAGCTCCACGTCGTCCTCGGTCGCGACCACCAGGCGGCCGGGCACGGGTGGCGGGCAGGTCAACTCGCCGAGCTCGTGCAGCCGGCTGTGTTGGGCGACCTGGACTCGACCCCCGACGAGCCGGGTCAGTTCGGTGGCGAACAGGTCGACTGCGGGCAGGGCCCCGTTGACCGCGAGCACCTCCTCGTCGCGCCCGTGCAACGCGTGGGCCAACGCGACGGCCGCCTCATCAGGCATGGGCAGCAGGAACGGCGGATAGGGGACATAGGGCGCCGTGCGCATCCCGGCACCGACCACGGCGCCGGAGTCGTCGACGACCGCCAGCCACCAGTCGCGGTCCGAGTGCGGAATCCCCGCATTACGCTGCGACAACAGTCGGTGGGTGATGGTGGTGACGACAGTGCAGCCGATCGGATCGGCGCGCAGGTAGTCGTCCGCTGCGACGAGGAATTCTCCGGGATCGGTGAAGAACCGCAGCCGCAGCCCGGCCATCTGGGTAGCGCTCATCCGCGTACGGTAGCGACAGCGGTGCCGCATCGACGCGGAATTTCGCGTGCCCAAGATCCGCAACCACTCACCGACCCGGATCGGTGGCGACGATCCCGGAGTCCAGCAGATCGACTGCCGTCTCGACGGTGAGCGCGAACTCGTCCGGCGGGATCCTGGCGACGAAGACCTCGCCCAAGCCCTCCGGGAAGGAATGGCTTGCTCGCCAGAACGCGAAGAGGATCACCAGGGTCTGTTCGAGGTATGCGTACGTGGAGACGCTGTCGAGGGTCTCGCCCCACCGCATGAACCAGAAGTGCTCCGCAAACCCGGTCTCGTCGGCTTGCAGCAGCCGGAAGGTCTCCTCCGGGCTGTGGCCGGGAAACGGGCACGGCTTGATGTCACGTCGGCGCACCCGTGCCGCGCTTGACCGCATGGCGAAAGAGAAGGACGGGACGAAGGCGGAGTTGTCGTCGACGGTCAGCCGTCTGCCAGCCACCCAGACGTCGACGGCGCGGAGTGCGGGCGACTGAATCTCACCAACCTCCACGGCGAAGGTGGCCCGGTCGCCGAAGCAGCGTCTCATCGGCACGAGAGCCTAGCAACGGACGCCGCGTGCCATGGGGTGGGCGTAGGGTGCCACCGATGACCGGTGACGCCGTGCTGGAACGATCTCCCTCACCTTCACCGCTGGTTCGAGGGATCGTGAGGAACCCGACGGCATCGGCCGACGTCCTGCTGCGTCTGGTGCAGACGTGGCCGGAGGAGGCGTGCGAAGGGCTGCGCGGCCGCCACGAGCTGCCACCGTCGTTGCAGGACGCGATGCTGCGTCATCCCTCGACCCAGATCCGCGCAACGCTGGCCACGCATCCGCACGTCGCTCCTCTGGTGCGCGCCAAGTTGCTGGGCGACGCGGATTGGCGGGTGAGGATGAGCGCCTTCGGCCGGCCCGGGCAGGAGGCGCTGCCGGACGACGTCCTGGTCGGGCTGTTGACCGAGCTCGACAATCCACCTTCCGACCTGCCGTTCAGCCGCGAGGAACTGATCGGCGAGCTGCGTGCGGCGACGGGGTATGACCAACGTCTGGTGCGGCTGGCCGCCGCTCACCCCCAGCCGGGTGTGCGCCGGTTCGCGGCCGGTCTCCTGGATCAGGTGGACGAGCGGTCGCGCCAGGCCCTGCTGGAGGATGCGGTGCCCGAGGTGCGTGCGGCGGCTACGGCGGCCGTCGCCCGCCAGCAGCGGGTGATGAAGCCTGCGGACCTGCCGGACCAGCACTCCCACGCATTCTGGTACGTGCTCCAGCGCCCGCTGTCCCGGGCGCTGGTCGACCAGGTGGTCGCCAGCGGTGACGTCGCGGCGCTGCGGGTGATGGGCAGGAACGCCTCAGTGCCACCAGACGCGGTCGAGAGGTTGCTGCGTCACCCCGACCCGTCGGTGCGGCAGGCAGTCAGCGGTCGTCCGGACCTGACCGGCGACCAACTGCTCGCGCTCGCCGCCGATCCAGCGGTCCAGGTGCGCACCGAGGTCTCCACCCATCCCGGCCTCACCGAACAGCAGCGGGCCGGCATCGGCATCGATGTCACCACCGCGCCGGGCGACGGACACTTCGGCCTCGCGTGCGCTCGCTGTTGCGGGATCCCGCCTTCCGCCGACGCCGCCGTTCCGGCGCTCGCCGATGCATTGCGGTGGGCTCGATCGGTCAATCCGCTGCTGCGCCGCAGAGCGGCCCGCAACGCCGAGTTGCCGGCGCAGGTCGTCACCGTCCTCGCTGACGACCCCGACCGTGGCGTACGGGTCCTGCTCGCTCAGCACCACCCGGCCGCGCCGCCGGCGCTCCTGCTCCGCTGCTACCTGGAGTACCACTGCTGCGGCCGGGATCGACTCAGCCGACTGCCGCAGTTTCCCGTCGAGGGACTGGCCCGCTTCGCTGACGACCCCGACCCGGCGGTACGGCGGCTCGTCGCCCTCGACCCCCGTGCCGACCCCGAGATCGTCGAACGCCTCACCGCCGACCCCGATCCGACAGTGCGGCAGGCCATGGCGGGCAGTCCTCGCCTACCGGCAACGCGGCTCGCCGCACTTCTGAACGACGGTGAACTGGCTGAGGCAGCCGCGGCCAACCCGGCCCTCCCGATCGACCAGATGCGGCAGATCCTGCGCAGGTTGGCTGCGGTCTGATTCCCGTCGACACACTGCATTCGTAGGTCCATCGTGGAGCGGGGTGCGGTGTACCGTCGCCGCATGACGGTGCTGCAGGAGTTTGTCGCCGCTCTATCCAGCGGCCGGATCCAGGTTGTCGACCTCACCGCGCCACTCTCGGACCAGACCCCGATCCTGGGCCTGCCCGAGCAGTTCGGCCAGACCTGGCCGTTTCAGCTCAGCGAGATCAGCCGGTACGACGACAGTGGTCCGGCCTGGTACTGGAACAACTTCTCCACCGGTGAGCACACCGGCACCCACTTCGACGCCCCCGTGCACTGGGTCACCGGTCAGCAGGGCGCGGACGTGTCGCAGGTGCCGGTGAGCCAGCTGATCGCCCCGGCTGTGGTGATCGACCACGCCGCCGACGCCGCCGCCGATCCGGACTTCCTGCTGGAGATCGAGCACGTCAAGGCGTGGGAGGCCGAACACGGTGCCCTGCCCACCGGTGGCTGGTTGCTGTACCGCACGGGCTGGGACGCGTACGGCGACGACCCGGAGCGGTACGCGAACGGCGGTCGTACCCCGGGCATCTCGGTGGAGTGCGCGCGCTGGCTGGCCGAGGAGTCGCCGATCCAGGGCGTCGGGGTGGAGACGGTCGGCACCGACGCGGGTGCCGCGCACTCGTTCGACCCGCCGTTCCCGTGCCACTCGTTCCTGCTCGGCCAGGACAAGTACGGTCTGACCCAACTTCGTAACCTGGCGCAGTTGCCGGCGACCGGCGCGGTGGTGATCGCGGGACCACTGCCGATCGTCTCCGGGTCCGGCAGCCCGTGCCGGGTCCTCGCGCTCGTCGAACGGTAGGACTGGGTCACCGATGCGGGTAGCCGAGGTGGTCGGGCGGGTCCTCTACGAACACGGCGCACGATGTGTCTTCGGGGTGGTCGGCAGCGGCAACTTCCACGTCACGAACGCGCTGGTGGCGGCCGGCGCCCGGTTCGTCGCGGCGGCCCATGAGGGCGGCGCGGCGAGCATGGCGGACGGGTACGCCCGTACCTCCGGGACGGTGGGCCTGCTCTCGGTGCACCAGGGCCCGGGTGTCACCAACGCGCTGACCGGCCTCACCGAGGCCGCGAAGAGCCGTACCCCGATGGTGGTCCTGGCCCCGGAGGCGACCGCGCCTCGGTCGAACTTCTTCATCGACCTGCCGGGGCTCGCCGCCTCGGTCGGGGCCGAGTTCCATCGGGTACGCGCGACGCACGCGGCCCAGGACGCGGGCGAGGCGTACCGGGCCGCCGCCCGGGGTGCGACTGTGGTGCTGGGCCTCCCGTTGGAGGTGCAGGGAGCGGCTGTCGAGCCGTGGTCCGGTCCACTCCCTGTGGTCGCGTCGGCCCCGGCCGTCGAGCCGCAGGTCGAGCCGTTGCTGGCCGCCCTCCGAGTCGCACGTCGGCCGGTCTTCATCGCGGGTCGGGGTGCTCGGACCGCCCGGGAACCGCTGACCCGGCTCGCCGACGCGTGCGGCGCGCTGCTCGCGGTGTCGGCCGCGGCGAAGGGCCTGTTCGCCGGGAACCCGTGGTATCTCGACGTGGCCGGCGGCTTCGCCACCCCGCTCGCCGCCGAACTGATCGGCACGGCGGACCTGGTCGTCGCGTGGGGCAGCACGCTGAACATGTGGACCACCCGGCACGGAGAACTGATCCCGCCCACCGCTGTCGTCGTCCAGGTGGACCATGACCCGGCCGCGTTCGGGGTGAACCGCCCGGTGGACCTGACCGTGGCCGGCGAGGTGACGGCCGTGGCCGAGGCGGTACTCGACCGGCTGGACGCCGATGCCACGCGTGTCAGCGGCTGGCGTACGCCGGAGCTGGCCCAGCGGATTCGCGACCACGGCCGGTGGCGGACAGTTCCGTACCGGGACGAGAGTGACGAGTCGACGATCGACCCGAGGACGCTCTCGGCCGCCCTGGACGACCTGCTGCCGGCCGCCCGGACCGTGGTGGTCGACTCCGGCAACTTCATGGGCTACCCGTCGATGTGGCTCGACGTCCCGGACGTGGCTGGGTTCTGCTTCACCCAGGCGTTCCAGTCGGTCGGGCTCGGCCTGGCCAGCGCGCTCGGGGCGGCGGTCGCCCGGCCGGACCGGCTCACCGTCGCCGCGGTGGGTGACGGCGGTTTCGTCATGTCCGCCACCGAGTTGGTGACCGCCGTCCGGCTGGCGTCCCCCCTCCTCGTGGTGATCTACGACGACGCGGCGTACGGCGCCGAGGTGCACCACTTCGGCCCGGACGGTCACCCGTTGGCAACTGTCACCTTCCCCGACACCGACCTGGCCGCCATCGCCCGTGGTTACGGCTGCGACGGGGTGACCGTCCGGACCGTCGACGACCTCGGGCCGGTGAGCGAGTGGCTCGCTGGTTCCCGTACCCGACCGCTGGTGGTCGACGCCAAGGTCTGCGCCGCGCGGGGGTCGTGGTGGCTGGAGGAGGCGTTCCGCGGCCACTGAGCCGACGAGCTGCGGGGGTACGCGGGGCGTCGAGCCCCGCGTACCCCCGACGTCAGCTCAGCCGGCGACGGAGCGGAAGACCGGGTAGTAGCCGCTGGTCTGACCAGCTGCGGTCGGGTGGTACGAGACACCGATGTTGGTGATGTTCAGGGCGTGCAGCCACTTGTCGCCGTAGCTGCACAGTTGGTGTCCGACGAACTGCGAGCGGACGTCGGCGAAGGTGAAGCCGGCGGCCAGGGCAGAGCTGCGGATGATGTCGTCCACCAGGTTGATGCCCTCGTTGATCTTCGCGCGCGAGGTGGCGCTGAGCCCGAGGCACGTCGTGCCCAGTTGGTAGAAGACCGGATAGCCGACGACCACCACCCGGGCCGATGGCGCGCGGGTGCGGATTCCGTTGTAGACGGTGGCCAGCAGGTTGCCGAGGTCGGCGCGGGCCTTGTTCTCGGCGGCCTGGACGGCGTTCACACACTCGGTGGTCCCGTACAGCACGCAGGTGGTCATGATGTTGGCGAACCCGACGTCGTTGCCGCCCACCGAGACGCTGACCAGGGTCGTGGTGGTGCTGAGCGCGCTGAGTTGGGTGTTGACGACGCTCGTGGTGGTCGCACCGGAGCAGGCGACCGAGCGGTACGACGCGGGCCGCACGTTGGTGTTGTACAGCGCCGGGTAGGCGTTGGTGCTGCGTTGACAGGACCCGCTCTCGGCGGTGTAGCTGCCGGCGCCCACCCCTGAGGAGTAGGAGTCGCCGAGGGCGACGTAGTGGTCGGCGGGAGCAGCCTGGGCAGGCGCTGCCAGGGTGAGGGTGGTGCCCAGGGCCGTGGCCAGGCTCAGGGCGAGGGTTGCCAGACGGGATTTCCGCACGTCGCGCTCCGATGGGGGTAGGAGGTTCGGTGTGGAATAGACAACACTAGATATCGCCGGCGAATAACCCCTAGTCAGGCCCCCTCACCCGCAGTGCCGCGTGGCGAGAATCAGCCGGAGCGCCGAGCCGTTTGCCCGACTGTCGCGGGACTGGTGCCCAGATCGGCTCCGGGCGGCGCCGGCGCGGCGTGGCCCCGCCGCGCGTCGACGGCGAGCACGGCGAGAGCGGTCAACGTCAACAGCCCGCCGACGAACGCCAGTGGGCGCGCCCCCGAAGTCGACAGGAGCGCACCGCCGAGCAACGAACCACCGCAGATGCCGGCGTTGAACGCGGTACTGACACCGGCCGAGGCGATGTCGGTGCTACCCGGAGCGAGGTGCAGCATCCGGTTCTGCACCGCGGAGCCGAACGCCGCGTAACCGAGGCCGATCCCGGCCAGGAGAGCTGCCGCGCCCGGTCGGAGCGCGCCGAGCGCGTACAGGCCGAACAGTGAGGCGGTGCCGATACTCAGCGGCGTCAACAGGGAGACGATCGGCCAGCGGTCCAGAGTTCGCGCCGCCGTCAGGGTGCCGACGACGCCGGCGGCCCCCGAGACGAACAGCAGCGGTGCCAGCATCGCGTCGCCGAAGCCGCTCACGTCCAGCAGGAACGGAGTGACGTACGTCTGCAGGGTCATGAAGCCGCCGATGCCGAGCGCCGTCGCTACCAGCAACAGGAGGAAGCGTCGGCCGTCCGGTGCCGTGCCCCGGGCCGCGCCGCCGGCGGCCGGGGGATAGGAGGGGAGGAGGACGAACACCGCCGCAGCGGTGGCCAGACCCACCCCGGCCAGCACCGCGAACGCCACCCGCCACCCGGCCTGCTGCCCGAGCCAGGTGCCCAGGGGTACGCCGAGCACCGGGGCGAGCGTCGCCCCGGCGGCGAACAGCGCCACCACCCGGCCGCGCACCGCGACGGGGAAGGGCCCGGTCACCGCCGCCGTGGCGACGGACCAGAACAGCGCCTGGGCGAGGGCGGTCACGAGACGGGAGCCGGCGAGCACACCGTACGTGGGGGCGAGCGCGGCGGTGGCGTTGCCGGCGGCGAACAGGAGCATCGTGACACCGAGCAGGTGACGCCGGGGGATCCGCTGGGTCAGCCGGGCCAGCGGTATGGAAGCCAGCACGACCACGATGGCGTACCCGCTGACCAGCAGACCCACCTGGGAGCGGGAGCGGTCGAGGTCGGGAGCGATGTGCGTCAGCAGGCCGACGGGCAGCAGCTCGGTGGTGATGAACGCGAACGCGCCGAGCGAGAGCGCGACGAGCACGGCCCTGGCCCGGCGCGGTGACACCTCCGGCGTCATGGACACCCCGTTCCTGGTCACCGTCGTCGCGGGTCCACCCCGCCCTCAGCCGGTCGGAGAAGGATCGTCCGCCCGGCGCCGGAGTTCGCGCAACACACCGTGCCGGCGCAGAGCCCACACGAGACGCCGGACGCTGCGGTGCCGTACGAACAACACCGCCGCCCGGTGGATCACGCCGATGCGGTTGTCCTCCACCTGGTCGTCGACAGCCTGCCAGATCAGCTGGCGCGCTCGCGAGCTGTCCAGCACCGCCCGCAGCTCGCGCCGTACCGCCGGATCCTCGGCGGCCGAAGCGATGGCGGCAGCCTGACGCGGTCGGTCCGCGAGCGGTTCGGCCATCGCCGCGACGAGTGGCCGGCGCACCTCGTCCTGTTCGAGCAGCAGCAGCACCGCCTCCCGGATCTCGGTCGTGTCGAGACCGGACCGCAGCAGGCCCAACAGGCTGCGCTCGATCTCGCGGTCGTGGTCCGGATCGGACAGTGCGGCGAGCAGCACCGCCACCTCGTCAAGGTCGACGAGCTCGCGTATCCCGCTGCGGAACTCCGGCAACTCCCAGGCAGCCTGTAGGCCCTTCACGAGATCGCGGTTCATGACCCGTCCGCTACCCGGAAGTGACAGCCGCCGAAACCCGGCGAGCCGTCCGCCCTCATGCCGCACACTGTCCGCCCTCTGCGAGAGGATCGAACTCCTCCGGTTGGCTCCGATCCCGACGAGGAGGCGGGCGACGACATGGATCTGGAAGACATCTACCGCGCCGAGTACGGGCGCTGCGTCGCCACCCTGACCCGCGTGCTCGGCGACATCGACCTCGCCGAGGAGGCGGTCCAGGACGCCTTCGCCACCGCGCTTGAGAAGTGGCAGGTCACACCGCCGAACCCGGGCGCCTGGATCGTGACGACAGCCCGCAACCGGGCCATCGACCGGCTGCGTCGGGAGTCGACCCGCGAGGCCCGACACGCCCAGGCGCTGCTCCTGAGCCAACAGGACGAGCCGCAGGAGGTGGGGCCGGTGAAGGACGATCAGCTGCGGCTCATCTTCACCTGCTGCCACCCGGCGCTCGCCGCCGACGCGCGTACCGCTCTCACGCTCCGCCTGCTCGGCGGTCTCGACGTGCCGGAGATCGCCCGGGCGTACCTGGCTCAGGAGACGACCGTCGCCCAGCGGATCGTGCGCGCCAAGAGGAAGATCCGCGACGCCGCCATCCCGTACCGGGTGCCGGCCGCACACGAGTTGCCGGCCCGGCTGCCGCCCGTGCTCACTGTGCTCTATCTGATGTTCAACGAGGGCTACACCTCCACCGCCGGGCCGTTGATCAGGATCGACCTGTGCGCCGAGGCGATCCGACTCGCCCGCGAACTGGCCGCGCTGATGCCCGACCAGCCGGAGGTCCTGGGCCTGCTCGCCCTGCTGCTGCTGACCGAGGCGCGCCGCGCGGCTCGGCTCGGCCCGACCGGAGACCTGGTGCTGCTGACGGACCAGGACCGGTCACTGTGGGACCGGAGACTCATCACCGAGGGCCACGACCTGGTCCGCCGATGCCTGCGGCTCGACCGACCCGGGCCGTACCAGATCCAGGCCGCGATCAACGCTGTGCACACCGACGGCGCCGCCACCGACTGGCGGCAGGTCCTGGCACTGTACGACCAGCTTCTCGCGCTCACACCGACGCCGGTCGTCGCGCTCAACCGGGTGGTCGCCGTCGCCGAGGTGTACGGGCCGGCGGTGGCCCTGGCCGCGCTGGAGGAGGTGCGCCTTCCGGGCTACCACCGGCTGCCCGCCACCCGCGCGGAGTTGCTGACCCGGCTCGGCCGCGACGCCGAAGCCCGTGCCGCCTACGACGAGGCCCTGGCGCTGGTCACGAACGAGACCGAACGTGCCCACCTGCGGACGCGCCGCGCCGCGCTCGCACCCACAGGCTGACGGCCACCCGCACCGTCCGGGAGTCGCCTCGCGTTTCCCACGCGGGTGAGCCACGTCCCGCCCGAGCGGGAGGTTCAACCACCCGCCCGCGACCGGCCGGGGTGCCGCCGATCGCGTCCTCTCACTGGTCCTCCGCGACCTTAATGATCGTCTTGCCCGGTGTGCGGCGGCGACGGGCGAACGCGTCGGCCGTCTCGCTCAGCTGTCGCACGTCGCCGACGATCGGCTTGAGCCGCCCGTTGCGGACGCGCTGGGCGAGGTCGGTCAGCCGGGCGCGATCAGGCTCGACGACGAAGAAGATTGCCCGCCCGCCCCTGGGCTGCATGGTGGGCGGCGCGGCGATGGTGACGACGGTGCCGCCGGGTCGTACCAGTTCGGTCGAACGCTCCAGGATGTCGCCGCCGATCACGTCGAACACCACGTCCACCTCGCCGACGTTCCGTAGATCGTCGGCCTCCAGGTCGACGAAGGCGTGCGCGCCGAGGGCGAGCGCCATCTCCCGGTCGCCGGCACGGCCGGTGCCGATCACGTGGGCGCCCACCTCCCGGGCGAGCTGGACGGCGATCGAGCCGACGCCACCCGCGGCACCGTGGACGAGGACGCTCTGGCCGGTGGTCAGGTGGCCGTGGTCGAACAACCCCTGCCATGCGGTCAGCCCGGAGATGGGCAGCGCGGCGGCCACCGTGTGGTCGATGTCCGCCGCGAGTGGGGCGAGGTTACGAGCCTCCACGGCGGTGTATTCGGCCAGGGACCCGTTGCGGGCCCAGTCGGTGAGTCCGAACACCCGCTGGCCGACGGTGAGACCCGTGGTCCCGTAGCCGAGTTCGGTCACCACCCCGGACAACTCGTGCCCGGGGATCGTGGGTGTCCGGTCGCGTCCGGCGCGATCGGACCACGTCGCCGGCCAGTCGAGTTCGCCGGGCGTGAAACCCGCGGCGTGTACGCGTACGACGACGTCGTTCTCCGCGAGGTGGGGATAGGGCATGTCGGTCAGGGTGAGCCCGCCGACACCGGCGTTGCGGTCGCTTACGGTGATCGCTCGCATGTGTGGAACCTTTCCAGGAGAGTGCGTCGGACGACCCGTCGTCCGGTCAGTGCGGCCAGGGCGAGCCGACGATGCGCTCGACAGTCGTCACGCGCCGCAGGCCGGGGGCGAAGTGGTCGAGGATGTCGGAGTTCACGGTGCCGATGGTGGTTTCCGGGCGGTTCTTCAGCCCGTCGAACTGGGCTTGCAGGAACTCGTTCTTGAAGTCCCCACGAGGGTGGACGGTGAGGATCTCGTCCAGCTGGTCGCGTTCGAATCCGTCCAGTCCGAGGCCGAGGACGTCGGTCAGGACGCCGAGATAGGTGGTGGCGATCTCCGGGCCCATCCGGTCGGGGATGCCCGGTGTGGTGTGCAGCGCGATCGCCGTCCAGACGGTCTCGGCGGCACTCGCCGGGAAGCCCCGGTTCAGGAGGAACGCGCGGGCGTGGTCGGCGCCGTCGACCTCGAAGCGCTGCTCGACGTCCGAGAAGGGCGTCAGGAGGCCGACATCGTGGAACAGTGCCGCGACGTAGAGCAACTCCGGGTCCGGTTCCACGCCGAGCCTGCGGGCGTGGACGAGCCCGAAGAGGAAGACCCGTCGGGAGTGGTGGTAGATGAGCGGCGAGGTCGTCTCCTGGACGAGCCCGGTCGCTGCGGCGACCGCTGCTGTCTCAGGAATTTCCAACCCCGCGATGACCTCTGGCATGGTCTCCGACCTTCTGGGAGGTGTGTCCGGACGTGGTAGCGCCCTCCATGCTGCCCACCGATCGTCGTACGCTGCCGCCGTTGTCCGGCCAGGAATCACTCATATCCGGACGGGGTGCGGTGGCCGGGGCGTGACCCCCACCGGACTCCCGTCACCTCGGGAAACGGCGTGCTACCAATGAGCGGTGCCCAGGCCCCATCGTGTCGCGATCCTCGTCTACGACGGGGTGACGTTGCTCGACGTGGCCGGTCCGGCGGAGGTGTTCAAGGAGGCCAACCGGTTCGGCGCCGACTACCGGATCGTGCTGCTCTCGCCGACCGGCGCGGACGTCACGTCGAGCCTTGGGATCCGGATGGCTGTCGACGGGGCCGTCGCCTCGGAGCCGAGCTTCGACACGCTGCTGGTGGCCGGGTCCGACCACTACCCGCGTACACCTGTCCCCGCCGACCTGGCGGAGGCCGCGCGGACACCGGCGGTCGCGGCCGGCCGGGTCGCGTCGATCTGCACCGGGGCGTTCGTCCTCGCCGCCGCAGGCGTTCTCGACGGCAAGCGGGCCACCACCCACTGGCAGGTCGCACACGAACTTGCCGCCCGCTGTCCGACCTGCCGGGTCGAGCCCGACGCGATCTACGTTCGGGACGGCACCACGTACACCTCGGCGGGGGTCACGGCCGGTATCGACCTGGCGCTCGCTCTGGTCGAGGAGGACCACGGGCCCGACCTCGCCCGCGACGTCGCGCGCGCCCTGGTGGTGTACATGCAGCGTGCCGGGGGTCAGTCCCAGTTCTCCGCGCCGCTGCAGGGGCCACCGCCCCGCTCGCCGGCGCTGCGCAGGATCACCGATGCCGTGACGGCGAACCCTCGCGGCGACCACTCGCTCGGCGAACTCGCGAAACACCTCAACGTGAGCACCCGGCACCTTACCCGGCTCTTCCACGACGAACTGGCCACGACACCGGCCCGCTACGTGGAGACCATCCGGTTCGACCTGGCCAGGGCACTGCTCGACCAGGGCCACACGGCGACGCAGGCCGCGATCCTCGCCGGGTTCCCCAGCTACGAGAGCATGCGACGGGTCTTCGCCAGGAAGCTGTCGATCACCCCGGCCGCCTACCAACGGCGGTTCGCGACAGCGCGCCGCGCCGCGGGCGACTAGGACACGCGAGCCGCCGTCGCTTTCGGCGGGCCCGAAGAGGTCGGGACGGGTCAGGCCTTCCGGAACGGCCGTTCGACGGCTCGCGTCGCCGGCCGGAACTCCTCAAGGAATGCTCAAATTCGATCGGCGTACGCCGTTGCGGCCGTGATCGCACATACGCTCACCGGACCCAGCCGCTCACGCCCTCCCGTCTCTTCTCGCGACGGCGATCGTCGTCGTACCCAGACTCCACCGCGCGTACGGCATGGCTGTCCTATTCGGGGGCGACGCGCGCCGAGTCCGGCCAGCACTCCGATCACCGTCCAAGCAGAAGGAGGGGGAATGCGGCGCACACGACAGCGCATCGCGCTTCTCGCACTGCCAGCCCTGGTGGGAAGCATGCTCGTGGCGACCGGGCCCGCGGGCGCGGACCCCACCGGGCCGTCAGTCACCGTCGGTCAATCCCACGTCGACGATCCCGACGCCGTACGTCTGGTACACATCAGACTGACCGGCGCGGACATGCTGGACAGGGTGACCGCCGCCGGCTTCGACCTCGAGCACGGTCTGCGGCGCGTGCCGACCGGCATCGAGGGTGCGGCGGTGGTGACCGCCGAGCAGCTCACGGCACTGAAGGGGATGGGCGTCGAGGTGCTCGCCGACGGCGCAGGCTTCGCCTGGGCCGACGAGGCCGACGGCGGCCTCGGGCCCGCCGGCGCTCGGGCGGTCCAGCCGCAGAGCCACGAGGCGACGGTACGCGTCGTCCGCGCCGACTGGTTCACGACGAAGGGCCAGGGCTTCCTGTACGTCGAGGCCCGGACCACCGAGGGGCAGCAGGCGGAGCCGATCGTCGGCATGCAACTCGAGAACGACTCGGGCAAGGGCACCCCGTTCGGCTTCCCCCGGACGATGAGCCGTTTCGTCGACTCCGGGCAGTACATGTTCCACCGGAACCTGTTCAAGCTCGACACCCGTCCCGACACAATCCGGGTGACGAGTTCCACCGGCGGCGTCGCCACCGGCTCCGTCTCGAACTGGCTCGAGGACGCCCCGCCGCCGCTGACGGCGAACCCGTCGTACAAGTCGGACTTCTTGGACGGCTACCGGCACCCGCAGCAGCTCTACAGTCGTGCCAAGGAGATCGCCCGCCAGTACCCGGACATCGCCGAGATCGTCTACCTGCCGAACCAGACCAACGGGTACCAGCGTAAGGCGCAGGCCCAGATCGGCGGCACGGGACAGGCGGCGGTCGTCGTCACCTCGGCGGCGTGGGGTCACGAGGGCGGCAACGACATCACTGTGGACTTCGTCGACCGGCCCGGCGCGAACCTCCCGCTCGCGGTGGAGGTCGAGGGCAAGGCCGTCCGCGTCCTGCTCGCGAAGGATGCCGCCGGCGGGCCGGCGAGTACGGCCACCGAGGTGGCGGAGGCGCTGCGGACCCGCTCCCAGGGTCTCATCGACCGGGCGCACCCGTACCGGGCCAACGAGGGCACCGGCATCGTCGCGCCGACCGCGGGTCCGGTCGCGCTCACCGACTTCCTCGACCAGAAGCGCGTCGGCGCACCGGCGGGCGAGGTGCCCCGGGGCCCGGTCACGATCCCGGTCCTGCGCATCGGCAAGCACCGCGACGGCAAGAAGCCCGGTGTGCTGATCCAGGCGCAGGACCACGCCCGTGAGTGGGTGCCGGCGACGACCAGCCTGGAGTCCGCCGAGCGGCTGGTGCACAATTACCGGTCCGACCGGGAGACGAAGAAGATCGTCGATAACACCGACGTCTTCTTCATCCTGTCCAACAATCCGGACGGCGCGAACTACAGCTTCTACAACTTCGCCTCCCAGCGCCGGAACATGACCAACCACTGCCCGGACGCGAACGCCGATCCGGGTCGACGCAACTCCTGGGGCGTCGACCTGAACCGGAACTACCGGGTCGGGTCGGGCCACGACGGCTACGCCGGAGCGTCGACCAGTTGCGTCAGCGACACCTACCAGGGGCCGGAGAAGCTGTCCGAGCCCGAGTCGAAGAACATCATCTGGTTGGTCGAGAAGTACTCGAACATCAAGTTCATGATGTCGGTGCACTCCAACGGCGGTCAGCTCTTCTGGCAACCCGGCGCGTACATCGCGGACGGCCGCATCACCACGCCACGTCCTCCGCTGGGTGACGAGGCGTTCTACTGGCAGTCGGCGGCGCGGATCCTGTCCCAGGTCAAGGCGCACCGGGAGACCGTCGTCACGCCGGAGAACGTCGGCGGCTCGTCCGACGTCCTCTACTCCTCGGCGGGCAACGTCCGCGAGGACCTGTACCACACCTACGGCATCTACGCGTTCGGCTGGGAGGTCGGCGGCTCCGTCTACAACCCGGCCACCGGAGACTGGCAGGGCGGTTCGTTCCAACCGGAGTGGGTGGGCAACCCCGACCTCGTCAGTGGCCACGCCGAGACGATGGAGTACGCCAACGGGATCATGGAGATGTTCCGGGTCGCGGCGGACTGGGGGAGGGACAAGAAGGACCCGACGTCCCAGCTCGTCCCCGGCGCGGGGCGCTACTCCAAGCCCGTCGACGTGCGCTTCGAGACCAGCGAGCCGGCCACCGTCTACTACACGACGGACGGCAGCCGGCCCACCCTCGAGTCACCCCGCTACGCGGCTACCGAGTTCCGTGAGCCGGGGCAGGTGTTCCACGTGACCGAGACGACGACGTTCCGCTGGTTCTCGGTCGACAGCGCCGGCAACATCGAGCGGAACTACGACCCGACGAAGAGCGACAGGCGCAACAACTACCGGACGGCGACGATCAAGATCGTCAACAGGTAGCGTTCCAGGCCGTGTGTCAATGCCCGCCGCAGGCCGGCCAGGGGCATTGACACCCGGTCTAACGCTGGTCGTCGCCCCGTCGGTGCGGTCCGGGCGGCAGCCGGTGCGGCCGGGGGACGCCGGCCGCACCGGCTGCCCGGTGGTGGTCCGCCGTCACCGGAGGGGGACGGTTCGACGGCGGACCGGAGGGGGTCGGTGCCTCGGTGGGCGAGGCTGAGGACGGGGGCGCCGGTTCAGCTCCCGTGGACCTCCAACTCCCACAGCGAGTAGCCGTACGCGGGCAGGGCCCGTTGGGTGCCCTGGACGCGCAGGTAGCGACCGGTGGCCGAGATGGCGATGTCGTCCACACCACCGTCGCCGGTGGTCGTCGTGTGGACCGTCGACCAGGTGGCGTTGTCCGGGGAGACCTGGACCTGGTAGGCCCGTGCGTACGCCGCCTCCCAGGTCAGCCGGACCCGGTCCAGGGTGCGGGAGGCCCCGAGGTCCACAGTTATCCACTGCGGGTCGGCGTACGCGCTGCCCCAGCGGGTGGCCGCGTTGCCGTCGACGGCGTTGGCCGCGACGTGCGCGCTGCCCGGCTCGACGCTGGACGCGGTCACCGGACGGCCCCGGGAGAGCACAGTGCTTCCGGTGGCGCTGCCGTAGACGTTGAGGTCCCACAGCGAGTAGCCCCACTGGGTCGCCCGCTGGGTGCCGTACACCCGCAGGTAGCGGCCGGTGCCGGTGACCGTGAGGTCGTCGACGCCGCCGTCCCCGGTGGTCGTGGTGTGGACCGTCGACCAGGTGGCGTTGTCCGGGGACACCTGGACCTGGTACGCCCGTGCGTGGGCCGTCTCCCAGGCCAGTCGGACGCGGTTGACCGCGTAGGTCGCCCCGAGGTCGACGGTGATCCACTGCGGGTCGGCGTACGCGCTGCCCCAGCGGGTGGCCGCGCTGCCGTCCACGGCGTTGGCCGCGACGTGCGCGCTGCCCGGCTCGACGCTGGACGCGGTGACCGGGCGGCCCCGGGCCAGGTCGGTGGCGGGCGGCTCGCTCGGGCCGTCCGTCCTGATCCGCACGTTGCGGTAGTTGATGTCCATCCCGGCGCCGTCGTTCTGCAACCCGATGTAGCCGTTGGCGATGGCCCGGCTGCTGACATAATCGTTGATCTTGACCCCGTTGAGCCAGATCTCCACCCGCTGGCCGTGTACGCCGATCTCGTAGGTGTTCCACGAACCGGGTGGGTTGAGCGCCGCCGCGCGCGCGGCCTGGTTCGGTGCCTGGAGGCTGTAGACGCTGCCGGTGGTACGCGACGGGTCGCCGTCGGTGGCGTCGATCTGGATCTCGTGACCGGCGTCGACCGGGCCCCACGGGTCGCCCTGCGGGTCGGGGAACCCGATGAAGACGCCCCCGTTGTCGTCGCCCGGCATCATCCAGTCGACCTTCAGCGAGTAGTTGCCGAAGGTCCGCACCGGATACCAGAGCAACCCCATGCCGCCGTACGAGGTGAGGGTGCCGTCGGTCAGCGTGAAGCCGCCCGGCCCGGCCTGCCGCCACTGCGCGAGGCTGGCCTGGGTGCCGTCGAACAGCGGGGTGTAGCCGGGTTCCGGCCGGCAGTCTGCAGCCACGGCACCGGCCGCCACCTGAATGCCGCCGAGCAGCATGCGGGTGAACGTCGGGTCGCTGTAGCTCTGCTCGGTGTGACCGAGCCCGGTGTACCAGGATCGTCCGCCGCCGTAGCTGTGGCACCACGTGATCGGGTGGTCGCCACCCATCGACCCGCCGCTGTACGACGACTCGTCGAGGCTGGCCAGCACCTTGACCGCCGAGCGGGGGTTGGCGCGGTAGTTGTACCACTCGTCGGTGCGGGTCCAGGTCGACGGCAGGTGCGCCGTGGAGGCGTTGGCTCGGTCCTCGGCCCGGACGGTGGCCTGCTGGGTCGCCGGGTGCGAGGCGAAGTACGCCCCGACCAGGCCGCCGTACCACTGCCAGTCGTACTCGGTGTCGGCGGCGGCGTGCACCCCGACGAAACCACCACCGGCGGCGATGTACGCCTCGAACGCGCTCTGCTGGCCGGCGTTGAGCACGTCGCCGGTGGTGCTGAGGAAGACCACCGCCTGGTACTGGGCGAGGTTGGTGGCGGTGAAGGTGGCCGCGTCCTCGGTGGCGGTGACGGTGAAGCCGTTCGTCGTGCCGAGCTGCTGGATGGCGGCGACGCCGTTCGGAATGGACGAGTGCCGGAAGCCGGCGGTCTTGGAGAAGACCAGGACCTTGGTCACTGGTGCGGCCTCGGCCGGGGCCGGGGCCGCACCAGCACCCGCGGCGACGGTGAGCCCGGCGAGCACGGCGGCGGTGACCGCCCGGATGGCGCGTCTGCGCATGGGAACTCCTTGTGGGAGAGGGGACGGGCGGGTCACGGCAGGGTCCAGTTCTGCGCCGCGGTGCCGTTGCAGTCGTAGATCTGCAATTGCCGTCCGTTCGTCGGCGTGGACGCGGGGATGTCTAGGCAGCGGTTGGCCTGCGGGTTGCGCAGGCTGCCGTTGGGGCCGGGCACCCACTGCTGGGCACCGGTGTTGTTGCACGTCCACAGATGGATCGGCGTGCCATTGGTGGTGCCGCTGGACTGGACGTCCAGGCACTTGCCCCGGTTACGCACGGTGCCGTCACCGGGCAGCGTCCACTGCTGGTTGGTCTCGCCGGCGATGCAGTCCCACATCTGGACGCGGGTGCCGTCGGCGGTCCCGCCGGCGTTGACGTCGACGCACTTGCCCATGCCCCGGATCGTGCCGGTGCGGGGGCCGCCCGTCGGGGTGCTCACTCCCGCGCCGGTGAACGTGTAGCTGTCCAGGTCGAGCAGGGCTCCTCCGCTGCCGCCGGTGAAGACGACGTACAGGTCGTGGGTGTTGTCGTCGGGCTTGGTGACGGACGCGCTGATCTCGGTGTAGTTGTCCCAGCCGCCGGTGTTGGGCACCGTCACCCGGGCGATCTCCGGGCCGGTGGGGGAGTCGTACCGGAAGGAGGCGACGTTGCCGGCCTTGTCCGAGGACACCCGGGCCCGGACCCCGGTGATGCCCTTCAGGCTCACCCTGTGGTGCCGGACGTACTCGCCGTTCTGGATGTCACCGAGCCGCCGCCCGCCCTCGGCGCCGCTCGCGGTGATGACCTGGGGGCCGTGCAGTGAGACGTAGTGTTCGGCCTGCCACTGCTTGGGCCACAGGGTGACGTCCTTCTCCGCGGTGAGCGGCACGGCCCCGGCGGCGCCCCGGTCGGTGTAGCCGGCGCGCAGCAGGAAGAAGAGCACCGAGTCGGGTCCGGCGTGCACCGGTCCGGTGTTGACGGTGAAGCCGCAACCGGTGCCCTGGCCCTCCTCGTGCGCGTGCTCCTGATGCCCGAGGGCCGCCCGGATCGTCACGTTCGCGCACGCGATCGTGCCGTCCTGGGCGTCGGAAGCGGTGGCGGTGGCGGTCAGGTTCTCGTCCCAGGAGAACAGCCCACCGTCGGGGATGCCGTTGAGCGAGACGGTGGGCCGGTTGTTGCCCACCACGACGGCGATCTGCGTGGTGCCGGAGCGGCCGGTCCCGTCGGACACCGTGAGCCGGGCCCGCTTGTCGCCGTTGCTGGCGTACGTGTAAGTGGGGTTCGCGGCGGTGGAGTCGACGGTGCCGTTGCTGTCGAAGTCCCACGCGTAGGCCAGCGGGTCGCCGTCCGGGTCGGTGCTGCCGGCGCTGGAGAAGCTGACGGTCAACGGGCTGAGGCCGTTGTCGGGCGTGGCGGACGCGACGGCGGTCGGGGACCGCCCACCGGCCACGTAGTTGATTTTGTACAGCCCGGCGGCGGCGTCGCCGGAGAAGTAGCCGTTGCCGTACTCCAGCAGGTAGAGCGACCCGTCCGGCCCGAACTCCATGTCGATCGGGTGGACGAACGGCATCCCGGCCAGCACCGGCTCGATGACCGTCGGGTTCCCGGTGCGGGCATTGCCGTTGTCGAACTGGACCTCCTTGATCCAGTTACGGCAGTACTCGGTGATCAGCAGCTTGTTGTCGTAGTACGCCGGCCACTTCACGTCGGAGACCAGGTTGGGGTCGTAGTGGTAGACCTCGGCGTGGTTGGGCGAGCCGCAGCCGCCCGGGCTGTCCAGGGCGGGCCACTCCCTGCTGCCGCCGTGCTGCTCCCAGACCAGCGCGCCCCGGGTCGGCGGCAGCTGCTGGAGGCCGGTGTTGCGTGGCGAGTTGTTCACCGGGCCGGTGCTGCCGCCGCACGGGAACCAGCCGCGCGGTGAGTTGGTGGCGAAGTCCCAGTCGTTGTAGGCGACGTTGGGCCCGCCGCAGTACGGCCAACCGTGGTTGCCCGGCGCGGTGGCCCGGTTCCACTCGTCGTACGCCGCCGGCCCTCGGTTGGCGATCGTCGCGCCCGCGTCCGGCCCGACCTCGCCCCAGTAGAGGGTGTTGCTGTTCTTCCGGTCCACCCAGACCCGGTACGGGTTGCGTACCCCCATCACGTAGATCTCCGGACGGGTTCCGCTGGTGCCGGCGGGGAAGAGGTTTCCGGTCGGGACGGTGTACGTGCCGTTGTCCTCCGGGTGGATCCGGTTGATCTTCCCGCGCAGGTCGTTCGTGTTGCCGGAGGTCCGCTGCGCGTCGTACTGGGCGTCGCGGCTCGTCCGCTCGTCGATCGGCGCCATCCCCGCCGAGTCCCCGCCGGAGTTGGTGTTGTCGCCGACGGCGAAGTAGAGGTTCTCGTTGCTGTCCCAGGTCATCGACCCGGCCGAGTGGCAGCAGAGCCGGCGTTCGGTCGGCCACTCGATGAGCCGGGTCTCGCTGGCCGGGTCGAGCACCGACGTGCTCGGGTTGAAGGTGAACCGTGCGATGCGGTTGACCAGTGGTGTCCCGGCCGGCGAGTAGAACAGGTACACCCAGCGGTTGGTGGCGAACCTCGGGTGGGCGGTGATGCCGATCAGACCGTCCTCGAAGCGGGCGTCCAGTTGCAGTGTCAGCGCGACGGTGGTGGCGCGGGTGGTGGGGTTGTAGAGGCGGACCTGTCCGCCGCCGGAACTGGTGCCCCGGTTGATGTAGAGCACCTTGCCGTCGGGGAGGACTGCCAACTCGATCGGTTCTCCCATGGAGAGGCCGCCGTCGAGCTTGACCTTCTCGAACTGGGTGGTGGCGGGTGGTGCCGCCGCCGCGGGTGGTGCCGCGACGGTGACCCCGACGATGATCGGCAGGAGACTGGCGAGGACGGCCAGGACGACGGCCGCGGTGAGGCGCGGACGTGGTGTGCGCATGGCGGACTCCCGGGTTGGGGGCGGGCGGGACGGTCGGGTGTACGCGCAGCGGTGGATGCGCGTACACCAGGGGGATGGACGGAGCCGGCCGCCGACGCCGGGCTCGACGAGACGTTGCCGACGTGTTCAGTGGGTGATCAGGCCGCGTTTCCCCCGGGACCCGTCGCGTCTCGGTTCGCGGTCAGTGCCGCGCGGCCGGCGTCCGTGGGTGTCCCGATGGGTGGTCCGGCGGCGGGTGCGATTCGTAGCTGCGGCGTCATCTTCATCGACACGATCTCCTCGGGATCGTCGTGCGGATGGAGCTCTCGCACCCCGGGAGACGCCCCGGTCTGCCCACGTCCGCCGAAACGAGGGCGATGTCGAGACGACGCGGAACGCTGCCACCGTGCCGTTCACGGCATCCGGATGAACATCGATCTACATCGTTGATGTGCAGTTAACAGTGGACGTCGGCGAGAATCAATCCCTCCGGATCGCCGGGGTCACCTCAGGAGCGGTGCGCCGCCACGTTGATGACGTTGCCGTCCGGCGCGCGGACGAAGAACCTGCGCACGCCCCACGGCTCGGTGGTCAGCGGGTGCACGATTTCGTATCCGAGCCGCTGTGCTTCCGCATACGCGTCGTCCACGTCGTCCACCTGCACGCTGATGACCGAGTCCTCGGGTGCGGACGCGTCACCGGAGACGAGCTGCACGGCCGCGTCGGAGTCGGGCGAGGAGTAGCGGGCCACCCAGCCCAGGCTGAACGCCTCGGTGCTCAAGCCGAGGAAGTCGGTGTAGAAGCCCTTCGCGGCGCTGACGTCCGACACCGGAAGGTTGGGCAGAATGCGGACGACTCGCATGCGGACCTCCAGCTCAGGCGATAGGGACCTGTTGATTATCGCCGCCCTGCGGGACCTCGTCGGCCCCGGCCACCCGCCGGACCTCGATCTTTAGCCGCGGACCGTCGGCGTTCACCACCCGCACCCGCCTGCACGCCGTCGAGACGCTTGGTGCTTCTGTGCGACGGCCGGGTGGTCGCGGCGGGCACGCCCGTCGAGGTTCTCACCCCAAGCCGGATCGAGCAGGTCTATCGGGTACGCACGGACGTCGTCGTCGCCCCTGACGGTCGGCCCCGAATCTGGTGCCGCCGGCCCTCACCGTAGCGGCGGAGCCCGCCCACCCCTCGGCAGCGGCGCGGAGGGGGACGGGGGAGGATACGACGATGGAGCGCACGTTGGCCGACATCCTGGAGGCGGCGACGCACGGGGACTTCCCGCCGCCGGACGGCGGGACCACAGTGGTCGCGCAGCCGAGCCGCCGCGACGCCGGGGTCATCGCCTTCACCGGCCACTCGGTGGTGTTCACCGACGAGGACCCCCAATGGGTACGCCGTACGTTGGCCGCTGTCGGGTGCGACCCCTTGGCGGCCACGATGAATCCGCGCTTCCTGGGTGCTCTGCTCGACCGCACTCGGCGGTCCATGGACACCATCGACCTGCTGACCGTGGCGAGCTGCCTCGCCGGGGCCCCGCCACTGGAGCTGACCGAGCTGACCGAGGCTGATCATCCGCGCGAGGTCAGGGCCCGTCGGCGTCGCGACGACGTGCGTGTCTGGGCCGCCGAGGGTGGCGTGATCGTTCTCGGTCGAGGGGTCGCCGGCCGCTGGGAGGTGGCGATCGAGGTCGACGACGAGCACCGCCACCGGGGCCTGGGGAGAGCGCTGGCGACAGCCGCTCGGCATCTGGTGCCGGACGGTCGACCCGTCTGGTCCCAGCAGGCCGTCGGCAACGCGCGCAGCGTACGCGCCTTCCAGGCGGCCGGGTTCCGGCCGGTGGGTTCCGAAGCGCTGCTCCTCGCGGCGTAGGCAGAGGTCGAGCGCCGCGGACCACACTGTGGACGTACTCGTGATCGGGCGGGACGTTTCCGCGATCACGCCCGGGGGCATCTCGGCGGGAGATTCAAAACGCCAGTCACCCCTTGAACGAGGAGACCCATATGTCCGCCCAGGCATTTCTCTACATCGTCGCCGTCATCCTGATCGTGCTCGCGGCCCTGCCGCTGCCCACCCGGGGCTTTTCGCTCGCGCTCCTCGGTGCAGCCTGCGCCCTGCTCGCGTACGCCTGGCCGGTGATCACCGCCTGACCGGAGGCTGTCGTACTCCTTCGACGTGGGGCCGACGGATCGACGCTTGCTGAGCTTTCTTCACAAGCGTAGGAAGAACACCACCGTCGGCCCTTCATCGATCCGCCGCCCTGCGTCGAAGGAGATGCGTGTGACCACTTCCCGAGGGCTCCGTCTCGCCGTGTCCGTGCTGGTGACCGCAGGCGCCGTCCTGCTCGGCACGGCTGCCCCCGCGGCACCGCCAACGACTCCCGGAGCGGCCGGACGTCCGTCCTGCGACCCGATCGACCCGACGGCGTGCCTGCTGCCGTTCCCGAACGACTACTTCACGGTGTCCGACCGGACCAGCCCCACGGGCAAGCGGGTCCGGCTGGCGGCCTCCGCCATGCCGGCCAACGTGCAGGGGACCCCGATCGACCCGACCGAGTGGAACCGGCAGGACGGGTTCAGCCCCGGCTCACCCATCCTGGTTCGGGTTCCCGGCCTCGACGCGGCGGCGACCGGGATCGCACCGGTCACCGACATCGGCCGCTCGCTGGCACCGGACGCGCCGATCGTCCTGCTCGACGCGCGCACCGGGAAGCGCACGCCGTACTGGGCCGAGTTGGACGCGCACGCGGTCGGCCAGCCCGACCGGCAGGTGCTGATCATCCGGCCGGCGGTGGTGCTGACCGAGGGCACCCGCTACGTCGTCGGCCTGCGTGGCATGCGCGACGGCACGGGGGCGACGATCCCCGCGCCGACGGCGTTCACGTCGTACGTGACAGGTGCCGGCCTCGGCCGTCGGGACAGTCGCGTCCCGCAGATGAAGCGGATCGTCGCCGACCTGACCAGGGCCGGCGTCAAGCGGCACAGCCTCTACCTGGCCTGGGACTTCACCGTCGCCAGTCGGCAGGGCCTGACCGGGCGGATTCTGGCGATGCGGGACAGCGCGTTCGCCGCCCTCCGTCGGGCCGCGCCGTCGTTCACCGTCAACCAGGTGACCGACTACGCCCCGGAGCAGGACCCGCTGATCGCCCGTCAGGTGACCGGCACCATCGGCGTTCCGTCATATCTGACCGGCGACGGCGGGCCCGGCTCCCGGCTGCACTACGGACCAGCCGGCGGGCCCGGGACGCCGCGGACGCCGGACGCCCTGCCCACTCCATCCGGCACGACACTGGCCGCGGACTTCGTCTGCACCATCCCGCGCAGCGCCACCGCCGCCAAGCCGGCTCATCTCTCGCTCTACGGCCACGGCCTGCTCGGCAGGCCGACCGAGGTCAACGCCGGCAACGTCAGGACGATGTCGAACACCCACAACTTCACCTTCTGCGCGACCAGCTGGATCGGCATGGCAGCGGCCGATGTTCCCTACGTGGCCGGCACCTTCACCGACCTCAGCGCCTTCCCGGCGGTGGCGGACCGCTTGCAGCAGAGCTTCCTGAACTTCCTCTTCCTGGGCCGCACGATGATCCACCCGGGCGGGTTCGCCGCCCACCCGGCGTTCCGCGACGCCACCGCACGGCCGCTGGTCAATGTGGAGGGCGGGCTGCACTACGACGGCAACAGCCAGGGCGGCATCAACGGCGGGGCACTCACCGCCATCGCGCAGGACTGGACCCGTTCCGTGCTCGGCGTACCGGCGATGAACTACTCCACGCTCCTGCAACGCAGCGTGGACTTCGCCCCGTTCCAGACGGTGATGGACGGCTACTACCCGGACAAGGCCGACCAACAGCTGATCCTCGCGCTGCTGCAGATGGTGTGGGACCGATCCGAGGCCAACGGGTACGCGCAACACATGACCGACCGGCCGCTGCCGCGTACCCCGGCACACCAGGTGCTGATGCACGTGGCCTTCGGCGACCAGCAGGTGTCGCCCGCCGCGGCCGAGGTCCAGGCACGCACCATCGGTGCCCGCCTGCACACCCCGGCCCTCGCCGACGGCTGGTCCTCGGACGTGCGCCCGTACTGGGGGATCGCGCCGATCCGCAGGTACCCGTACACCGGTTCGGCGATGGTGGTCTGGAACAGCGGCGCGGCTCAGGCGCCACCGCCGACCAACCTCGCACCGGCCGGGCCGGAGTACGGCGACGACTCGCACGAGTTTCCGCGCGCCCAGGCCGGCGCCCAGAAGCAGAAGGCGATGTTCCTGCTCACCGGCAAGGTGGTGGACGTCTGCGCCGGTGGGCCCTGCCCGTGAGGCGGTGACCGAACGCGGCCCGGCGGGGGGACCGCCGGACCGCGTTCGGTGGTCCCTCAACCCGCGGTGTCGTCGATGCACCACATTGATCGCCGCCAACACCGGTTCGATAGCCTCTGACACGCTCTGACAACGCCTGACGGCGCCGTCTGACATGGGGGAGTGGATGAAGGACCAGCGTGCCGCAACGGATGGAGTTCAGGACCGATCGGCCGCCGGTAGGTTCGCCGAACAGTTGCGGGCACTGCGAACCGCGGCCGGGGACCCGTCCTTCCGCAAGATGGCCGGGCGATCGGGCCGAATCTCGCACACGACGTTGCACGAAGCCGCTGCCGGCACCAGGTTTCCCTCCTGGGAGACCACCCGGGAGTTCGTCCGAGCCTGTGAGGCGGACGAGGCCCAGTGGCGACGACGGTGGGAGGAGGCGCAGCGACCGGCCTCGGCCCACGGCATCGCGGACGCCAGCGCCGCGTCGGACGTCGCCGAGCCCGGGTCCGACGGCGCCGACTCGGCGGACGTCGGGGCCGAGCCCACCGCGATCGGCGCCGAGGCGGCCGGCAACCCGGAGCCGTCGACGACCCACGGGCGAACGGTGACGGGTGACGCGCTGTCCTCGGCGGAGCATCGGAGCGACCTGCGGGTCGCCGGGTACCCACCGGTCGAAGAGGATGCCGGAGCGCGCAGGAGCCGCTCGCCGTGGCTGGCCGCCGCAGCGGTGGTGATGGTGGTGGCGGTGATCGCCGTCCTGGGCGTGACCCTGCGGGACTGGTCGTCGCCGGACCGCTCCGGCACCCCTGTCGCATCGGCGTCCTCGGCCGCATCGCCGTCACCGTCGTCGTCGGCCTTCTCGGACTCGTTGATCGCCGGCGACTCGAGCAAGTTCGTCGCGGACGTCACCATCCCCGACGGCACGCGAGTAAAGGTGAACAGCCAGTTCGTGAAGGTGTGGGCCCTCGCGAACGTGGGGAAGGTCGTCTGGCACAACCGTTATCTGGCACGGACGAACCCGACCGCCGACGCGGACGGTTGCCAGGTGCCGGATCGGGTGGCGATCGGTGACACGCCACCCGGCGAGCAGGTGATGATCAGCGTTCCGGTCACCGCGCCGAGCCGTCCCGGGAAGTGCTGGGTCAGCTGGAAGATGGTCGACGAGAACGGGCAGGAGTTCTTCCCCACCCGTCGACCGGTCTACTTCATGGTCACCGTCACCGCCTGAGCGCGCCCGCGAGCGGCGTCGCTGTGCGACCGCCGCACTGTCAGTCCCGGGCGCCCCCAAGCTGACAACACCGCATCCACCCAGGTCGGAGACGGCCTGACAAATCTGACAGCCCGACGGGGTACCGAACAGCAAGCGCCTCCTCGCACTGTGATGTCCGTTCCCAACGCGACTCACGACCTACGAGGAGGATCGACAGTGCGCCGTCCCTGGTTGAGCGTCGGGCTCGCCGCGCTCTGTGTGGCAGCGAGCGTCCCGGCCCACGCGTCGGCCGCGACACCCGACACCACCGCCCGGCGGGCCGTCACCACAGCGGCGCTGCCGGTGGTGGACATGGAGGCCACAGTTCTGGCCGCCCAGATCGACCCGCGTCGCGCCGACAACACGCTGACCCCGGGCGCGAAGAGTTCCGTGCTCGCCGTGGAGCAGGCGCTCCAGGCCCGGAACCTGCTCGACGCGCAGTGGGTCGACGGCTACTTCGGCACCGTCACCATCTCGGCGTACGCGGCGTACCAGCGCTCGCTCGGCTACACCGGCCTCGCCGCGAACGGGCTGCCCGGCACGACGTCGCTGACCACGCTCGGGCAGAACCGGTACACCGTCCGCAACCCGATCGGGCCGGGCGCCAAGGTGCCGCGCGACGGGCAGGTCGTCAACGCCCGTACGCAGGCCATGCTCACCGAGGCCCAACGTCTGCTCGGGTACGCCCTGGTGCTCGAACAGGGCTCGTACAACCCGGGGGGTGACCCGACCTCGGCCGGCACCCATGACGGCGGTGGCGTGGTGGACATCGCGGTCACCGGCATGACCGCCGCCAAGCGCACCGCCGTGGCCCGAGCCCTCCGCCGGGTCGGCTTCGCCGCCTGGGTGCGTAACCCGAGCCAGGGTGACTGGCCGTGGCACATCCACGCCACGGCGATCAACGACACGGACCTGTCCAGCCAGGCGCAGCACCAGGTCGGGGACTACTACCTCGGCCTGAACGGCCTGGCCAACCAGGGCCCCGACGACGGCCCCCGGATCCCGATCAGGACCTGGGAGCAGTACCAGCGCGGGCAGTGACCCGCACCCCCTCACCGTTTCCGGAAAGGACACCATGAACATCCGTAGGAGCCTCGCCGCCGCCGGTGTCGCGCTGGCCGCGACCACCTCGATCCTCAGCGTCGCGTCGCCCGCGTCGGCGGCTGCCCGAGACGGGGTCTGCGACAGCGGCGAGTTCTGCTATTACTACAACAGCGACAACGCCGGATCGGTCTCGGACTTCACCGGTTCGCTCGACGACTACGGCACCGAGCAGCCCTCGTGCTACGACTTCAAGGGCGCCGGCGCCGGCAAGGGCCTGTGCATCAAGAACGAGGCCGCCTCGGTCTGGAACCGGAGCACCAAGACCGTACGCGTCTACTACAACAGCGGATACGCCGGTTCCTACCAGGACTTCGCGGCCGGCGCGAAGGGAAACCTCAACGCCACGCTGAAGAACAACAACGCCTCACACCAGTTCTCGCCGTCGACGCGTACGAACCTGTCGTACGCCCTGTACCAGGCCAGCGGTGGCGCGGTCACGTGCGGCTTCGACGGGTACACGACCACGCCCGGCCGGCACGAGGGCATCGACATCGCCCGCAGCGTCGGGTCGGACGTACGCGCTCTGGTCTCCGGAACGGTCACTTACGTCGCGCGGGGCAACACCGGCAGCGGCGGCCTGTCCACGATCTCCGTCTACAACTCCTCGCTCAACAAGACGGTGATCTACCTGCACACCGCACCGAGGTCCGGGGTGAGCGTGGGCGACGCCATCAGCAAGGGCGAGATCATCGCCGACGAGTCGTGGCACGGGGTGTCCTCCAGTTCGGGCGCGCACACCCACGTCGAGGTCCGGGCCGGCCGGCAGACCCACGCGGCCGTCAGCGTCGGCGATCCCACCCTGGACAACGCCGACCCGACCGCGTTCTGGAACGCCCAGGGCTACAACGAGAGGTAGGACGCCGTGAACATTCGTAAGGGCCTCGCCGTCGTCGGCGTTGTCCTCGCCATGTCCACCTCGATCCTGAGTGTCGCCTCGCCGGCAGCGGCGGCCGTACGCGACGGAACCTGCGACAGCGGCGAGTTCTGCTACTACTACAACAGCAACCAGGCCGGCTCGGTCTCCGACTTCACCGACTCGCTGGACGACTACGGCACGACCCAACCGACCTGTTACGACTTCAAGGGCACGGGCAACGGCAAGGGCCTGTGCGTCAAGAACAACGCCGCGTCGGTGTGGAACCGGACCGGCAAGACCGTGCGGGTCTACTTCAACAGCAACTTCGCCGGTACGAGCCAGGACTTCGCGTCCGGCGCAATGGCGAACCTCAACGCCACGCTGAAGAACAACAACGCGTCACACGAACTGCTGAGCGGACCGACGGGGTGCAGCACCGACGGCACGAACAGCAAGCTGCCGAGCACCATCCTGGTCTACCGGGTCGGGCTCGGACGCGTCGACCGGGTCGACTTCAAGACGTACGTCAAGAACGTCCTCCCGAACGAGTGGATCACGAGCTGGCCGAACGCCTCGCTGGACGCCGGTGCCGTGGCCGTCAAGAGCTACGCCTGGTACTGGGCGTTGCACTCGACCCGCAAGACCCCCGGCGGACAGTGCTACGACGTCCGTGACGACACCGGGGACCAGGTCTACCGGCCGTCGTCGGCGCAGGCCTCGACGTCCTCCGCGGTGGACCGCACCTGGTCGACCCGGCTGACCCGGAGTGGCAACATCCTGCGGGCGCACTACTGCGCGACGACCACCGCCTGCGGTGGCTGGGTGGACGGGGACTGGCTGTCCCAGTACGGCTCCCGTGACCTCGCCAACGAGGGTCGGACCTACCAGGCCATCCTGCGCTACTACTACCGCGACGTGGTCGTCTCCTGAGGCCTCCCGCCGACCGTGCCGCCCGCCGCAGATCCGCGGCGGGCGGCACGCCCATGTTCCTGGAAGCGCCGCAGCGGCGTCCCGTAGGTTGGTGACGGCGAGTACGCGATGGACAGGGACAGCCGGTCGCGGCCAGAGGGTCGTCGATCTGTCCTCGGAGCTGACGAGAGGCGGACCACGACATGACGGCGGTATCGAGTCATCGACCGCCGGCCGGGGATCCGGCGGTCGCCGGGCGGGGCGCTGCGGAGGAGGATCTCCGGGCGTTGTTCGGGCAGTCCATCGCCGTGTTCGCCCTGTTGGTCGGGCCGATGCACGTGGTGGAGTCGGCGAACCAGGCGTTCTTCGACACCATCGGTCAGGAACGGACCCACACCGGCGTGCCTCTGGTGGACCTGATGCCCGAGCTGGCCGATCAGGGCATCATCACGGCGCTCGATCGGGTGTACGCCACGGGTGAGCCGCACGTCGGGCGTGACGTCCGGGTCGTGGTGGGCACCGGTCCGCACGCGCGCGAGACGTTCTTCGACGTCTCCTACGAGCCGCGCCGCACCGCCGACGGCCAGGTGACCGGGGTCCGGGTGCTCGGTGTGGAGACCACCCAGGTCAAGCACGCCCAACGGTTGATGACCGAACACCGGGCCCTGCTGGAGCAGATCGCCCGTCAGGCGCCCCTGACCGAGGTGCTCGACGGGATGGCCCGCTGCATCGAGGACCTGGCACCGGAGGAGGTGCTCGTCTCCGTACTGCTCGCCGATCCCGACGGCCGGCACCTGCGCCACGGCGCCGCCCCCAGCCTGCCCGACTTCTACAACCGGGCCATCGACGGGATAGCCACCGGCGAGGGCGTCGGCTCGTGCGGCACCGCCGCCCACCGCCGGGAACCGGTCATCGTCACCGACATCACCACCGACCCGTTCTGGGCCGACTTCCGGCAGTTGGCCGACCAGGCCGGTCTGGCCGCCTGCTGGTCCACGCCGATCCTGGCCCGCGACGGCGGCCTGCTGGGCACCTTCGCCATGTACCACCGCACCCCGCGCGTGCCGCAGGACACCGACCTCGCTCTCATCCGGGTCTTCGCCGGCACTGCCGCGCTGGCCATCGAGCGTCACCACATCGAGGAGGCGAAGGCGACCGCCGAGGCACGGGCCAGGTCCGCACACGACGAACTGGCCGCTGTGGTACGCGTGGAGCGGGAGCTGCGCGCCGAGGCCGAGCGACGCGCGGCCGCCTCCGCCGACCTCGCGGCGCGGATGCGTGCCGCCGCGGCCGCGCAGGCCGCCCGGCCCCATCCCGAGCACTGCCAGCTCGGTGATGCCCCCGGATGCACGGCACCCGCCGAGATCAAGATCGCCGACTCGTGGGGTGACTCGGCGTGGGGCTGTGCCGCGCACGTCGAGGAGGCCATCCTCAACGTGCGCTCGGTGTTCATCGCCAACGAGGAACTCGGTGGCCTGGCCGCCTACCTCAACCGCTGACCCGACACCCGTCAACACCAGGTCAGCGTCGAGTTGACGCGCGTGACGTTGCTGATGGTGTTGTTGGCCCCACCGCACGGGCTCTGGGTGATGTTGGTGCCGCTGACGGTCAGGTTCTGGAACCGGATGCCGGAGGAGATCGGGAACTCCGTCCGCGCCGCGATCCTTATCTCGCCGCCGCCCGTCACCGTCCCGGACACCCCGGCAATGACGACGTTGTAGCAGTTCTCCACCAGGATCGAGTTGTTCCCCGTGTTCGAGATCGTCACCCGGTCGATGACCGCGCCACCGGACTCGGACACACAGAAGATCCCCCGGCCACCGCCGGACGCGATCACGGTCCCGACCCGGATGTTGGTCGGGTACGAGTTGCCCACCCGACCGTTGCGGTTGGCCATCCGGAACGCCGCGTAACCGGTGCCGGCCCCGGCGTTCTGCGCGTCGACGGTGCCCACCGTGGCGTTGATCGTGTCGTTGAGCAGCAGCCCGGAGTCCCTGGTGTTCCGTGCCGTGACCGTGCCGATCGTCAGGCCGTCCACGCCGTACGTCTCCACCCCGTGGGTACCGGTCCCCGACACGTACACGGTGTCGATGCGGACGTTGCGCACCTTGACCGCCCGATCCCCACCATGGTTGTCGATGCGGATGCCCAGGCCGGCGGAAAGTCGCATGTCGATCTGCCCGAGGGTCAGGTTGTTCACGTTGCGCATGAAGATCCCGTACAGCGGCGACCCGGTCAACGTGAGGTTCTGCACCTCGACGTCGGTGGTGCCGCGCGAGTACACCGGCGCCTGGTCGCCCGAACCGGACCCGGTCACGTTGATCGTGCCGCACACCGCCAGCGTCGTGTACGACGGCAGGGACAACCGCGAACCCGCGCTCATCGACCCGGAGCCGCGCACCACCACGCGCTGCTTGGACGTCCGACCCGCGGACAGTGAGTTGACCGCCGCCTGCATCGCCGACAACATGTCCCCGCCCGAGTAGACGGTCGAGGAGCCGTTGCGGGCCGTCCAGGTGCCTCCGTTCAGGACGGCCTCGGCGTTGGTCGACCCGCTGCCGCAGCCGGTGGTGGGTGGCGTGCTGCCGCCGCCCACCGCGACCAGCTGCCACTGCTGGTTCGGGCCGTTGAGGTCGGCGTACTGACTGATCCGGCCGCCGTCGGCCGTGGACCGCTCCCAGACCTCAAGGGCCTTGGCGGAGTGGCGGTTGATGAGCCGGACGTAGCCGCTGTCCGAGTCGAGGACCTGGAACTGCTGGTTGGCGCCGTTGAGATCGGACCACTGGCGGTACTCGGCGCCGTCGGCCGTGTTCCACTCCCAGAGGTCGACGACCTTGCCGCTGTGCCGAGCCTTCAGGCGGTAGTAGCCACTCCCGGACGAGACGAACTGGAACTGTTGCCACGCGCCGTCGTTACGGGACCACTGCTGGATCACCGCGCCGTCGGCCGTCGAGGTGTCCCGGACGTCGAGGACCTTGCCGCTGTGCCGGTTGACCAGGACGTAGGAGGCGTTGGTGTCGATGCTCGCCGCGGCTGCCGGCGGCGCGCCGACCAGTACGGCACCGGCCGCGCCGATCAGCGTGGTGATCACGGCCAGCACCAGGCCGGTACGTCCCGCACGGCGGACCGGCCCGGCGCTGGACGGTGTTCTGGTGGTGCGGAGCATGGTTCCTCCTGTCTGGTGGTAGGCGGCGGCTATTCGCTGTGGAAGGTGGCGGAGCCGCGCTCGGCGGTCGAACTGACGGCCTCGATGTAGAGCAGCCCGTCGCGGTGACGCACGTACCGTCCGGGGAAGTTCTGCGATTCCAGGGAGAGCCCGGAGCTGTCGGCCAGGCCGGCCCGGCGTTGGAAGCTCGCGTCGTTGCCGAAGAGGGACGACCCGTCGTTCTTCTCGACGTACAGCGCATAGCCGCGGTGCCGCAGGTAGTAGCCGGGGAAGTTGGTCGACTCCAGCGACACCGATCCGCCGCCGGCGAGGCCGCCGACGATGCGGAACTGGGAGTCGGCCAGGTTGGTCACGTTCGGCTCGATCCGGGCCCGGTAGTCGTAGTGCCGTACGTAGCTGCCGCTCAGGTCATGTGCTCGCAGCCGGACCGGGGTGGCCCCGTCGGGCACCGGAATGCCGAAGTTCGGCGTGCCGTCGGCGTTCCAGTACAGCTTCTGGAGCCTGGTCCGCCGGTTCGGGTCGTTGAGCGGATCGCCGCTGATGTCGCGGTAGTTGCGGTCGTGGTAGACGAGGATGTCGCTCTGCCCGTCCTCCGAGACGGTGAAGGAGTTGTGGCCGGGGCCGTACTGGCCGGTGGCCGCGTTGCTGGCGAACACCGGGGTGGGGCTCTTGCTCCAGGAGGCGGCGTCGAGCAGGTTCGCGGTGGCGGAGGCGGTCAGCATTCCGAGGCAGTAGTTGGCGTCGGTGGCGCTGGCCGAGTAGGTCAGGAAGATGCGACCGTTGCGCTGGATGACCGCCGGGCCCTCGGCGACGCGGTAGCCGCGGGTCTCCCAGTCGTACGTCGGCACCACGAGGCGGGTCACCGTGCCCGTGATCTGCCAGGGGTTGGCGCCCATCCGGGCGAGGTAGACGTTGGAGTTGTTGGGCATGCCCGGTTCCTGCTGTGCCCAGGTCAGATACCGCACCCCGTTGGCGACGAAGGTCGAGGCGTCCAGGCTGAAGGTGTCCCAGGGTGTCGTGATCCGGCCGCGTTCGGTCCACGAACCGGTCAGCGGGTTCGCGTTGGCGTTCTCCAGCACGTACATCCGGATCCGCCACACGTCATCGGTCCGGCCGGCGGCGAAGTAGACGTACCACCGGTTGTTGATGAAGTGGATCTCCGGTGCCCAGATGTGGGCGCCCATCTCTCCGCTGGCGTGTCGGTTCCAGATCGTCTGCTCCGCCGCCGTCGCCAGCCCTTGCAGGGTCGTCGCGCGTCGTAGCACGATCCGGTCGTACTGCGGCACTGTCGCGGTCATGTAGTAGTAGCCGTCGGTGTGCCGGACGATGTGCGGATCGGCTCGCTGGTTCACCAGCGGGTTGGTGTAGTTCACGGCTGGTGCGGCCTGCGCCGGGCCGGCCACCGGCAGCCCGGCCGACACGGCGAGCACCACCAACGCGGCTGCCACTGCCGACCGTAGGCGTCCACGGCGGCCGGCTGGCGCGGAATGAACTGCTGGGCAGATGACCGGACCGGTGCGGGGGAGTGGCAGCGACATCTGTCCTCCGTGCGGTTGGTGAGCGTCCAGACGACGCCACCCGAGGGGACGGTCGACCTACGGCATCCCGCCAGGAGGAAGCGTGAGCGGGCAGGGGAAACATGACGATGGCGTTACGTCGAGGTGGCGAACCAATGTTCGCGTTAACATCGACGTGTGTCAAGGTCTGGCGGTCCTGGGGCACCCGAGCGCGTCACCGGGGGCCGGCGCCCAACTCCACCAGCCTGTCCTCCAGTCCGTACGCGATGCGCAGTTCGCGGCACTTTACGGCGGCGTCGGCCGTTGGTGACCTGCGGCTTGTCGGTTTCGGCTGCCCGCGGCCGGCCGAATGGCACAGTGAAGTCCATGGACAGGAAGCACGTCAACGACTGGCTCGCCGCCTACGAGCGGGTGTGGCGGACGCCGGGCACCAACGACCTGGTCACCCTCTTCACCGAGGACGCGAGCTACCAGCAGGGACCGTACTGGACGCCCGTCGTCGGCCTGCCGGCCATCGCCCGGATGTGGGAGAAGCAGCGCAAGGGTCCCGACGAGGTCTTCCAGATGACCAGCGAGATCGTCGCGGTCGAGGGCGACACGGCGGTGTCGCGTCAGGAGGTCCGCTACGGCGAGCCGGTCGAGCAGGAGTACCGCGATCTGTGGATCATGCGGTTCGCCGACGACGGGCGGTGCCGGTCGTTCGAGGAATGGCCGTTCTGGCCGGGTCAGCAGCCGGCCAACCCTGCGGATGGCTCGATCGAACAGTGAGCCGCTGAGGGGCAGCAAGAAGCAGCGATCATGGCTAGCATCCTCCGGCGATCACATGTCATCGGGGGAGAGTCATGCGCCGTCGTACGATCCTGCAATGGCCGCTGCTGGCCGGGGCCGCTGGTGCTTTGCCGATCTTGACGGCGAGTCCCGCCCTGGCCGCGGGAACCCGCCCGTGTTTGCTCGTCTCCGGCACTGACTTCGACAAGCTGCGTGGCCGAGCCGCGACTGAGCCCTGGAAGAGTTGGAAGAGCGCAGCGATCAGCCGGGCCGGCTGGGATATTGTGGCGGGCCCGGACGCCAGCGCCCGCTCCAAGCGCATTGCCGAGATCGCCAGCTACTCGTCCCTGGCGTACATCCTGGACGCGGCTGAGAACGCCCCGGTCCACGCCCAGAAAGTCCTCCAGATGGTGGGCCGCCTCCGCCAGGAGATCTCCACCCCCGGCGTGATCAACAAGACGCAGTGGGGCGGCACCGTCCCACCGGCCAACGCCCTGTTCCACCTGGTGCTCGGGTTGGATGTCGTCTACGCCGCGCTGACGTCGAGCGAGCGAGCTACCGCAGAGACCCAACTGGGAGAGATCGCCGCAATCTTCGCTGACTTTGCCTCCTTCCCGAGTTGGACGGCAGCGCCGATCGGCGCGTACGGCACCTGGCTCGCCTATCGGGTGACGGGCGGCGGGGACACCGCGGACCTGGCGGCGCTCGGCAGGACCATCGGCGAGCTCGAAAAGCACCTCCAGTCCGTCATGGGCAAGAGCGGCGCGTACCTGGCCGCACCCACGTACGTCGGCCATCGCCTGGGTTCGCCGGGCGACCGGGACCCGAAGTCCTACTTCGTCGATGTCCTGAGCAGGGAGCCAACGCTCTACTCCGGCGTGCCCGGATACCGCAACTACTACCAGGACCCGCACTACCAGGAGGCGATCGAGTTCTACGCCGGCTACCTCACCACGCCGGTGACCCGTCGGCTGCCTCGCCGGAGACTGACCGCCGAAGCCAACGTCACGGTGCGCGGTGGGAAATACGCCGCAGATCCAGGCGAGTCTGGTGGGCTGCTGCACGCGAAGGTGGACGAGCCCGACTTCACCCGAGAGTGCTACCTGCGCTTCGATCTCGGTGACCTGACCGCTGACCAGGTCGTCACAGTGCGGCTCCGGCTCTACGTAAAAGAGGTTGGCGCCGACGGTTGCCGGTTGGAGGTCTCGCAGGTGGGCGACGTGTGGCCGGAGAATGTGAGCTGGAGCGGTCGGCCGGCCGCCAAGGCGTTGCTGGGCACATGGATTCCCCGCACCAGGTTCGTGGCGGAGTTGGACGTGACGACGGCTGTCCGGGACGCGCTGACGACCGGCTCCCGGAAGTTCTCCGTCGGCATCCGATCCACAGTCGCTGGTGCCGAGCGGTTCGCCCAGCTCTTCTCGCGGCAGCCGAACACCCCCGACGAAGCCAATTCGGTACCCAGACTTCTGGTCAACACCACCACCGATGTCGTCGCCCGCGACGAGTACACCTTCGGTGACAGCGCGACGATCGGCGGCGCGGTGTCGCGCTCCGCCCGTACCTACAGCGCGTACAGGTTCAGCACGGCGGCGGGGTCAAACGCGGCCTGGAGCCTGAACCGGGTCACCATCGCGCCGCTTCCGATGATGACGACGTATGCCCTGACGGCTCAAACACCATCGCCCACCGTCGCCGTGCCGAGCCGGGTCTTTCCCGACGCGGGTGCGTGGTTCTTGCAGAACAGCCACGACCAGCGGGCGCTCGCCGGTGCGCTGTGGAACGCCGTCAAGGACGGCGGCCACCAGCATCGGGACACGAACTCGCTGCACCTGGCCGCCTACGGCGAGCATGTGTTGCGCAACTCTGGTTACAACGGCTACCCCTATCCGGCTGTCGGCTTCACCTACGCCCAGATCACGGACCTGGCCGTGCTCAGCAACACCGGGCTCATCGGTTATGAGCCGTCGTTCGCCGATTTCGCCCCACCGAGTCTCAACAATCACGTGAGGACGTACGGCGCTGGCATCGTCGAGGACCTCATGTGGGGTGGCGTCGACTACGCCACCGGCGACTCCGGCGGCGCGCTGCCCAACGGCCGGCACCGGCGCAGCCTGGTGTTCGTTCATCCGAACACCGGCACGCAGGGCTACTGGACGGTCTTCGACGAGTTCACGGAGGTGAGTGGCGCGGGTCCGGTGGGGCTGGCCTGGCATCCCAACTCGGCCAGCGACCCGGCCGCGGACCCAGCGATGGCGGACTACACCTTCCCTGTCGATGTGGACCCGTGCACCGACACCGGGGTGAAGCTCACCGCGTTCCTCGCCACACCCCCATCCCAGGTCCACGTCAAGAGTGGGCCACTGGCCGACTGGACCGACGGGCACCTCGGGAGGTACCTCTACGTCACCTACCCACTGGACGCCGCCGCCCGCAAGAACGCCGTTACCGTGCTCTTTCCCTCTGACGACGTACACCCGAAGGCTGCGATGGGCCGGGTTGGCGGAACCGGCTACTCGGGTGCGTCCATCACGCACACCAGTGGCCACACCGACTACGCGATCGAGTCGAATGGCTCTCCCGAGATAACCATCGGCAACGTGACGTGGCAGGGGTGGGCTGCCTGGTATCGCACCACGGGCGGGGCCGCCGCCGACACGGTTGACGTGACCAATTACCTCGTCCGCAAGGGGCGCACGCTGCGGTGGCGCGAGTACGGCTTCGAGACCGATTCGTACGTCAGCATCCTGGCAAAGGGCCGTGGTGGTCAGCTGCTGAACACGACGGGTCGCGACATCACTGTCACCTTCCACCATCCAGGGCTGAGCCTCGTACGCTTCGGTGGCAAGCCCGCCGCCTCGCCGGCTTCGGGATCCGGCTGGCGCTCGGTCATCGTCCCCACCGGGAGGGTGGTCTTCGAACTCGTGACAACCTAGGGCACCCGCGGCAACCGCCACCTCAGTGGCGCACGGTGAGGCAGGAGGCCTCCAGTCGTTCCAGCGTCGCGGTCATGCTCGTGATCCAACTGCGGCCGTCGTCCATCGCCGCTCGCTCGTCGGCAGGCAGTGGGGAGCAGTCGTAGGTTTCGGTCACGATGGTCGCGGCCGGGCCGTCGGGGGTCAGCTCGAAGGCCCACCGGTGTCCCCACCGCCGCAGCGGGGTGGCACCGGGTGCGGTGTCCGGGTGACCTCGGCCCGGTTCCGGCGTCCAGCCGATGCGCCGGTTCACCTCGTACTCGACGACGTGGTTGTTCATCTCGTAGTCGCCGTAGGGCGAGTAGTACATCCGCATCACGAAGACGTCGCCGACCGCGCCGATCGGCCGGTCCGACACGGCACCGCGCAGCATCCCGGAACCGTCGAGTTCGGTGTGTCGGCGCGGGTCCGCGAGGATCCGGAAGATGTCGGCCGCCGGTGCGGCGATCCGCCGCGACACCGCGACGGGTTCGATCTGACCACTCGTCATCGGTACGTCTCCTCCAGATCGGTCGACGCATGTCGGTGGATGTCGTCGAGCCGGTCGGTCAGGAAGGCCCGCTCGACCGTGTTGTGGGATTGAGCCAGCGCCTCCCGGTAGGCGTCCGCCGCCGCTGCCCATCTGTCGAGTCGGCGCAGGAAGTCACCACGGGCGGCGCTCAGGTAGCCGTAGGTGGCCAGGGCTGGTTCGGCGAGCAGTGGTGTCAGCGCGTCGAGACCGGCCTGCGGACCGTCGCGCAGACCGACGGCCACGGCCCGGTTGAGCTCTACCACCGGAGAGGGCCAGAGCTGGAGCAGGACGTCGTACAACCCGACGATCTCCGCCCAGTCGGTGTCCTGCCAGGTCGGTGCCTCGGCGTGCACGGCGGCGATGGCGGCCTCCACGGCGTACCGGGTCGGCGGCCTGCGGCTCAGCGCGTCGGTCACCAGGGCGACGCCTTCGCCGATGAGCCGCCTGTCCCAACGTCCGCGGTCCTGTTCGGAGAGCAGTTGCAGCCGCCCGCTGGGAGACAGCCGGCTGTCGTCACGCGCGTGGATGAGCAGCAGCAGCGCGAGCAGGCCGCTGATCTCGGTGTCGGTCGGCATGAGCAGGTGCAGCATGCGGGCGAGGTTGAGGGCGCTGTCGACCAGGTCACGGCGGACGAGGTGCGCGCCGCTCGGCGCCGTGTGGCCGGTGGTGAAGATCAGATAGAGGACGTCGAGGACGGCGCTGACGCGTTCGGCCAGGTGGTCGGGCGACGGCACCCGGTACGGAATGCGGGCGGCGCTGATCTTCTTCTTGGCCCGGGTGATCCGGGCGGCCATCGTGGGTTCCGGCACCAGGAACGCGCGGGCCACCTCCGCCGTGGACAGACCGCACACCAGCCGCAGCGTCAGCGCGACCTGAGCGTCGCGGGACAGGGCCGGATGACAGCAGGTGAAGACCAGCCGGAGCCGGTCGTCGTCGAGGCCGTCCTCCGGGCCGGGCACCGACTGGTCGGTCACCAACAGCGGTAGGGCCCGACGCAACACCGACTCGCGGCGCAGCACATCCAACGCGCGGTTGCGGGCGGTGGTCGTCAGCCATGCGCCGGGGCGATCCGGGATGCCGATCTGCGGCCAGACCCGCAGCGCCTGCGCGTAGGCGTCCTGGGTGCACTCCTCGGCGAGATCGAGGTCCCGGGTCAGCCGCGCCGTCGCGGCCAGCAACTGGGCCCAGTCGCGGAGGTGCGCCTGCGCGACCGCCGCGACGACCTCGGCACTCATCCGTGATCGACCACCGGACGGATCTCCACTCCGCTGTGCCCGGCGGAGACCTCGTACAGCCGCGAGGCGAGACTTATCACCTCGTCGAGGTCGGAGGTTTCGACCAGGTAGTAACCGCCCACCGCCTCCTTGGTCTCCAGGAACGGCCCGTCGGTGATGGCCAGCCGACCGTGTGCGTCGCTGCGTAGGCTGGTCGCGACGGCTGCCGGCTCCAACTGCTGGCCGTCGAGGACGGCCGAACCGGCTGCTGCGCAGAAGGCGCCGTGGGCCTCGTCGCGCTCCTGCATCTCCTGCGGCGACATCGCGGCCCACTGCCGCTCGTCGCCGTGGATGAGGATCAGGTACTTCGCCATGTCGCGCATCCCATCGTGTGGGGCCCGGTCGGCCCGCCTACCTCACCGACGAGTCAACCCGATCCCGGATCGACAGACGAGGGGACCGATGTGTGTCGCGGGCACAGTCGGTCGGCGGACCAGACACCGCTGCGCGGCGTCCGCGCGCCGTTCACACCCGGGCGTCGACGGGCTTCGGCACCGTGTCGAGCGGCAGGTCGCGCATCCGACGGATCGGGGTCGACAGATAGATGATCGGGGACAGCACGGTGAGCGCCCCGAAGAGCAGCAGGGTGGTACGCGCGCCGAGCTGCCCGGCCAGGACGCCGGCCAGCAGACCGCCGAGCGGGATGGCGCCCCAGGAGACGAACTTGACCGTGGCGATCACGCGGGACAGGAGCTCCGGCGGGCTGGCGAGCATCCGGTAGGTGCGGGTGGTCACGCTGAGCACCACGGTGGAGCCGGCGAAGACGAGGTTTCCGGCGGCGAAGGCGACGTAGGCGGCGGTGCCGGTGCCCAGCGGGATGACGAGAGCGCCGGCCACGCCGACGAAGGCCGCGATGATCAGGCCGCGTGCGGTGCCGACGCGGTCGGTGAACCGGGTCGTCAACGCGGCGCCGATGAGCGTGCCGAGGCCGTCGGCGGCAAGGAGCAGCCCGACCAGGAACGGCGATGCGTGCAGCTCCCGCACCAGGTAGAACGGGAAGAGCGCGAGCATCGCGCCGTTGACGAAGTTCGTCGCGGTGGCGTCCCACATGGCCGGCCCGATGATCGGGTGGCGGAGCACGAAGTGCCAGCCTTCCCGGATCATCAAGACCATCGGCGGCCGCTCGGTCGGCCGCTGCACCGTGCGGGCCGGGAGGGTACGCAGCAGCACTGCGGAGACCAGATAGCTGACGGTGTCCACGAACAGCGTCGGAACGGCGCCGAGCACCTGCACCGCGAGGCCGCCCAGAGAGGGCCCACCCAACTGGGTGACGGCGTGGGTGCCGGAGTTGAGGCTGTTGCGTGCCTGCAACTGCGCGGCGGGCACGATCTCCGGCAGGAAGGTCTGGTTGGCCACGTCGAACAGCACGTTGGCGAAGCTCACGACCAGTGCGACCCCGACCAGTTGGGCCACCGTCAGGGCGTCGAACCACCAGGCCAGGGGGACGGACGCGATGGCCAGGGCCCGGATCAGGTCCAGGGTCACCTGCATGCCGCGCAGCGGCACCCGCTGCACGACCACCCCGGCCGGCAGGCTGATCAGGAGGTACGCGAGATAGCCGGCTGCCGTGATCAGACCCATGTCGAAGGCTGACGCGTCGAGGACGGTCAGTGCGGTCAGTGGCAGGGCCACCCCGCCGACCGCCGAGCCGAGGTGACTGGTCGTGCTGGCACCCCACCAACGCCAGAAAGCAGTGAGTCTCATAATGGAACTCACCATAGTGGTTGGCGCGGATCCAGGTGACCCCGCCAACGGAGCTGTGGGCGCGCGAGGTGACGGCCCTCGATGAAAACGGAGCGAATCGCCAGGTGCCTACGGTTCCCGCATCCGGGATCTGAGCACGTCCAACTCGCACCCCGGCGCGTCCGGATCGAAGCCGTGCTCGATCAGCCAGTGCGACGCCACCAGGCTGCGCAGTGACCACCAGGCGCGGATCACGTCCCGGTCCACGTCGGTGCCGTAGCCGGCAAGCAGGTCGTCCAGGCGTTCCTCGTGCCCCAGCGTCAGAATGGCGAGGTCGAACATGGCGTCGCCGGGCGCGGCCTCGGACCAGTCGATGACGCCGGTGACCTCGTCGCCGTCGACGAACACGTGGGTGATCTGCAGGTCGCCGTGGATGAACACCGGTCTCCACGGCCGGAGCGCGGCCTCGGCGATCTCGCGATTGCGGCGGATCACCTCGGCTGGCAGAACGCCGTTGGCGAGCAGCCACGCGCACTCGTCGTCGAGCTCCGCCGCCACGTCGTCGAGCCCGCGACCCGGCCACGGCGGCAACGGCGCGTCGTGCAGCCTGCGGATGGCCGCGCCTGCCGCGGCCCATGCCTCCGCTGACGCGGCAGACGGTTCGCCGAGGAGGCCGAGAGCCCTGCCGGGCACGGCGGCGATCGCGAGCACCGGCGGCTCGTGCCACAGGATCGCCGGGGTCGGTACCGGTGCCAGGGCCATGGCCCGTACCTCGATGTCGGCGTGCGCCGGATCTCCGTCGACCTTGAGGAACACGTCACCCACGCGCAGCGTCGCGCGCTGCCGGTGGGCGACGACGACTTCGACCGCTTCCATACCGGCCATCCTGGCGCGGATGGTCGCGGATGTCGCCGGACTTTGCGGGTGGTGGGATACCGCCGGTCTCCGTCGGCTGCGTCGCACGAAGCGCCCCGTCCGCGGTGGACGGGGCGCTTCGTCGTGTCAGTCGGACTGCGTGTCGGAGACCGATCCGTCCTCGCCGCTAGTCGACGCCGGAGCGCGTGCTACCTCGATCCGGGGCGACCGGTCCGGCGGAAGGTGGGCGAGGTCGGCGATCACGACCACGTCCACTTCACCATCGATCATTCTCTGCTCGACGGTCTCCCAGGGTGCCCGGACGATTCCCTTCAACCGGTAGTCGTGGTGCCGAAGGTGCGACAGGCACACTGCGACGGCAGGCTCCGACGGTTCGATGTCGGCGGGGATCCAGATGACAGCTATCTCCATGATCTCTCCTGATCAACGTCGTGGACGCGGCTGGGTGATCAGGAGTTGCTGTGGCGGTGGAGGGCCCCGCTCCACGGGCCTGCTGGTGGCGCGCATGTCGACGGCAGCCACGGTGAGCCCTCGGGACAGCGGTGAGATCGGTGGCGGACGTTCGGCAGCCGAGGTCGGCGCGTCCACGCCGCTGGCGCCGAACCCGCTGGGTGCGGTGGCCAGCGCCAGCGCGAATGCCGGCGGGCCGGAGTCGGGGCGGACGGGCGGGCCCGGAATCGGCGCTGCTGCTGCGGCCACCGCCGTCGGTGGCTGGGACGCCGACCGGGTCCGGCTGCCGCCGACGCCGTTGAGGTCGCCACGGGACACCGTCACCGTCGTGGCCGGCGATGGCGCGGACGACGGCGGCGGCGAGGCAGGGCGCGCAGCGGGGGAGGCGGCGCGGGCGGTGGGTGACGGTGACGGGCGAGGCGTACGAGGCAGGTCGGGGACGGCGGTGGGAGGTGTCACCGACGTCGTGGGCAGGGGGAGTGCCGGCAGCGGAATGGACGACGGCAGCGGCAGGGGAACGGCGGAGGGCAGCGGCAGGGGGATGTCGGACGTCAGTGGCAGAGGAACAGCCGATGGCAGCGGTAGGGCGATGGCCAGGGGCGACTCGACCACGCGGGACAACAGCGCCTCGACGATGGCCGGCGAGGCTGGGTTCGGCGGGGCTGGAGTCGGCGAAGCAGGGACGTGCGCCGGGATGAGGCCGGTCGGCGACGGCAGTGGTGTCGGCTCGTGCGCGTGGGCGGGGTCGGCGCCCAGGGCCGCGCCGAGTGCCGCCGCGCCCAGGGCCACCGCGGGCAGACTGTGCGTCAGACGCATCGGGCGAGGGCTGCGGGACGTCGTGTCGCCAACTCCGCTCGGCCCGGTCCTGCAGGCCGGTGTCGCTGACCGAGCAGTCGCCCGTCGCCTCCCGCCGTTCGTTCCATGCGCGGGTTCTTGCCCCCGCCAGACGCGGGCTACACCTTCCGTCGATGAGTAACCCGCGGGCGATCGGGGAGAGAGTCCTCTGTGGGCCGATGGCCACCCACCAGGCAGGTCCCGATCACCAGGGCTCGGCGTCTGCTGGCGTCGGGGGCGGCTGCCGGAGGGCGTCGTCGATGATCTCCGGCATCCGGCGGGCCACCCCGGCGACGAGGTCCGCGACCTGGACGCGCGGGTCGTCGCGGGAGTCGACCATCACCAGCCCGGCGAGCGGTGACACACCCACCGGCAAGGCCTCCGCCGGTCCGGTGCCCGCCGCCCACCTGCCTCCGTCGGCCAACACCCGCTGGAGGCGGGTCAACCGATCGGCCGTCAGGGCGCTCTGCTCGTCGTGGGTGACCAGCACCTGCCGCCGCCCGCCGCTCCAGGACAGGACCGTCTCGGCCAGCGCCGGCAGCAGCGGTTCCAGCGGTGGTGGAACCGACCGGTCGTCGTTGTCCAGCCTGCTCAGGACGGCCCGCACGTGGTCCGGGTCGAGCCCGTCGAGGATCTCGTCGGCCTCCGGGCCGAGGCGGTGTCGGAGCAGCGCGTCCCGGGCCTCGAAGAACCGCTGCACCGTCTGGTGGACCGGCAGCCGCCGCTTCATCCGGACACAGTCGACGAACGCCGACAGGAAGGCGTCCCAGTCGCTTCCGATCGAGTGTCCGGCGGCGTGTAGGGCGAGGGCGGCCGGAAGGTGCTCCCTTGCCAGGCGGGTGCCGGCCGCGTACGACGGCTCGACCAGGAGGAGGTCGACGATCCGGGTGACGAGGAAGAACTCCTTGTCGATCACGTGGACGTGCGTACGCCCGGTCAGCTCCGTCCGGAGCCACCCCAGGGCCTCGTCCGCACCCGAGCCGCGCAGGAACCGCCCCGACTTGAGTTCGTGTGGGGAGAACCGGAAGCCCGACCGCAGCGCGGTGATGAGCGCGACGGCCTCGTCGACGGTCAGGTCGACACTCGCGTGCGTGATCACCGGGGCGGTGGATCGCAGCAGGTTGGTGCCGGAGAATCCGGACTCGTCGCAGGCGATCTCCACGACGGCGCCGACCACCGCGTCCCTGAGCGGCATCCCGCCCTGAAGTGGTGACCTCACACCCGGGTTCCCGCCATACCGACCATGGTCACCCGTGCACCCACTCGGAACAACCCGATTGCGGGGCGGGACGTGGACAGCGGGTCAGCGGGGTGAGCTGAGCAGCCGGTCGCCGTCCTCCGAGTCGTCCGCGCCGGCGGACGGCGTCGGGGTGTACCCCCACTCGGACGAGATCTGGTTCGCGGCCTCCAGTAGGAGCGGCAGTGCCTGCTTCAACGTGTCGAGGCTGGCGATGACCTCGATGGCGGTCATCGAGGCGGCGGCGATGACCTGCCCGCGTGAGTCCCTGACGGGTGCGGCGATACACCTGACGTAGGCGTCGTGTTCGCCGTTGTCGGTGGCCCAGCCCTGCTCGCGGATGCGGGCGAGTTCGGCTTCGAGGGATTCCTGGTCGGCGAAGGTGGTGTCGGTGAACCTCTCGAACACGACGTGGGAGAGGAGTCGGTCGCGCTCTGCCGAGGGCAGGTAGGCCAGGATCGTCTTACCGACGGCGCTCGCGTAGATCGACACCGCGCGTCCGACCCGCGACGGCAGCTTGACGGCGTCGAACGCCGGGCTGTCCACCTTGTCGATATAGATGATCTCGTCGCCGGTCAGTTGCGCCAGGTGGACGGTGTGGCTGGTCTCCCGTTGCAGCGACCGCAGGTGTGCTGCGGCGAACTGACGCAGGTCCATCGAGCCGAGCGCGAGTTCGGACAGTTCGATGACCCCGCTACCGAGCACATAGGTGCCCGCGCCGGTGCGGCGCACGAAGCGGGCGGACTCCAGTGTCTGCAGAATGCGCAGGGCCGTGGACTTGTGGACGCCGAGCACGTCCGCCGCCTCGGTGAGCGACAGCGGGTGCTCCGCCGATCGACGGATGAGGTCGATCGCACGGCGAATCGATTGCGCCAAGGCCCTGTCTCCCCTCGCTGCGCCGGTCTGGTGCCGCCGCTGCCATTGCGTATTACGCAATATAGTTCACGCGATGCGCAATCGCTACTTGACACCGTTGCACATGACGCTACGATCGTTGCAATTTAATCGGTACGACGCTGACTCGTAACAGTGGAGTAACTATGGGTAATCGACGCGCTCGTTTCGGCATTGCCGGTGCGACATGTGCCCTCGGAATGGTTGCCGCCCTCCTGACCGGCTGCGGCTCCGACGGTGGCTCAAGTGACGGCGTCACCAAACTGACCTTCGCCGCCTCGACCTTCGGCGACCCCGGCCGTGGGCCCCAGCTGACGAAGTGGCTCGACGAGTTCAACGCCAGCCAGGACAAGGTCCAGGTCTCCGCCGCCGCGGTGCCGTACCCGACCTTCGGCCAGACGGTGCTCACCCAGATGGGCAGCGGCAAGGGCCCCGACCTGGTCCGCTTCGACATGCCCGAGTTCGAGGCCGCCTCGGACGCCGGCCTCGTCGCACCGCTCGACAAGATGATCGACGCCGGCAAGTACGACCTGCTCAAGCAGCCGGACCAGTTCATGGTCCACGACGGTGTCCGGCACGGCGTCATCTTCGAGGCGTCGAACTACGCGATGTTCTACAACGCGGATCTGATCCCGACGCCGCCGACCACCTACGAGCAGTTCGCCTCCACCGCCAAGTCGCTGACCAAGGGTGACGTCTTCGGCCTCGCGTTCCGGCAGACGGAGGCCGAGGAGGCCGGCGTCTGGCAGGACATCTTCAACTACGTCTACGGTTTCGGCGGCGCGTGGTCCGACGGCAAGAACCTGACGATCAACTCGCCGGAGAACCTCAAGGGCCTGCAGGCGTTCAAGGACCTGTACGACGCCAACGTCATCCCGCGTGGCGCCGACGCCGCGACCTTCCGGCGGATGTTCGCCGAGGGCAAGGTCGGGATGGAACTCAACAACGGTGGATACGTCACCGCGACGCGCGGTCAGAACGCGAAGTTGAACTTCACCGTCGCGCCGATCCCGTTCCCGGTGCGCAAGCAGGGCGCGATCCTGGCACCGATCGTGATCAACGAGGCGAGCGAGGGCAAGGACGAGGCGGCCACCTTCATCAAGTGGGCGTTGGAGCCGCAGAACCAGGTGAAGCTGCAGGAGATCCTCGGCGCGAGCAGCGTCGCCACCAACACGCAGCGCAGCGCCGAATCGCTCAAGGCGACCCCGTTCCTCCCCGTCTTCGACGGTCTCACCGACACCAGCCTGCCGCAGATCGTCCTCGGCTTCGAGGCCAAGACGCCGGACATCCGCAAGGTGGTCGTGCAGAACGTGGTCGCGGCACTGCAGGGCAAGGCCGACCTCAAGTCGGCGCTGGACCGCGCCCAGCAGCAGGCGACCGACCTGGTCCGCTGACCGCTCGACACGGCGACGCCGCCGACGCGACGATCCGCGCGTCGGCGGCGTCCTTCCCCCCAGAAGGACCGATCCGATGACTGTGGTCGAGCAGACCGGAGTACCGAAGACAACACCCTCAGGCCGGCCCCGGCGTCGGCCCAGCCCGCTGGGTAGCAAGTGGACGCCGTACCTGTTCCTGGCACCCGCCGCACTGTTCATCCTCGTCTTCCAGGCGGTACCCCTCGTCCAGGAGGTGTACCTCAGCTTCACGAGGACGAGACTGCTCAACCCCACCCGCAGTGAGTGGGTCGGGCTCGAGAACTTCAACCGGATCTTCGGCGACCCCGAGTTCCACCGCACCCTGCTGATCACGGTCGTCTACGTGATCACCTGCGTGGTCGTCGCGATCGGCGCCGGACTCGGCGTCGCGCTCCTGCTCAACAGGAAGTTCCGTGGCCGTGGCGTGGCGCGGGCGCTGGTCACCGTCCCCTGGGCCGCGCCGGGCATCGCGGTCGCGCTCATCGCCACCTGGATGCTCAACGCGCAGTACGGCATCGTGAACCGATTCCTCGACGCGATCGGGCTCGGCGTCCCGGGCGGCGCCATCCTCGACAGCCCGCGCTACGCGCTCCCGGCGGTGCTCGCCACGACCATCTGGCAGCTGTTCCCGTTCACCTCCGTGGTGCTGCTCTCCGCGCTGCAGTCCGTGCCGCAGGACCTCAACGAGGCCGCGACGGTGGACGGCGCGGGCCGGTGGGCCACCTTCCGCGCCGTCACCTGGCAGGTCATCAAGCCGACCGTCGGCCTGCTCGCCCTACTGATGACGATCTGGTCGCTGCGCCGGTTCGAACTCATCTGGCTGATGACCAAGGGTGGGCCGGTCGGCGCCACCGAGACGCTCGTGATCGACCTCTACTCGCAGGCCTTCGACTCGAAGGAACTCGGTTCGGCGGCGGCCATCGGCATGGTCGGCGTCGTCATCTCGCTCATCGTCGTCATCGGCAGCCGCCTGGTCGCCCGTGCCGTGGAGAAGGGGGACGTCCGATGAGGCGCTTCCGTTTCGGTATCACCGCACGGATCGTCGCCGTGCTCGTCGTCCTGGGTGTCGCGGTGTTCCCGCTGTACTGGATGTTCGTCACCGCGCTGTCGAGCAACAGCGACCTCTTCGCCGATCAGCCCCGGCTCACGCCGGACCTCGGCCAGTTCGGGGTCTTCGTCGACGCGTTGGCCGAGGGCAAGGCCGCCGGTTGGCTGCTCAACAGCCTGATCATCGCCGTCGGCACGATGGTGCTCTCCGTCGGCCTGGGCATCCCGCTGGGCTACGCGTTGTCCCGGTTCTCGTTCTGGGGCAAGGCCGTGCTGACCGTCGTACTGCTGTTCACGCAGATGCTTCCCGAAGCGCTCATGGTCGTCCCGCTGTTCGCGCTGTTCCGCCGCTTCGAACTGCTCGACTCACTGACCGGCCTCGTCCTGGTGAACTCCGCCTTCGTCCTGCCGATCGTCGCGTTGATCCTCAAGGGCGCCATCGACGGCATCCCGAAGGAGCTGGAGGAGGCCGCGCGTGCCGACGGGGCCCGGCCCTTCACCACCCTGACCCGCATCAACGTGCCGTTGATCGCGCCGTCGATCGCGGCGACGGCGGTCATCGCCTTCTTCCACGCCTGGAACGAGTACGTGTTCGCGGTGACGTTCATCTTCAACCCGGACCTGCAACCGGCGTCCGTCGGCATCGCGAACTTCATCGGCGAACTGGGTACACCGATCCAGACGGTGATGGCCGTCGCCTTCCTGTTCACGCTGCCGGCCGTCGCCTTCTACCTCCTGGTCCAGAAGTACGTGGTGTCCGGCATGACCGCCGGCGCGGTGAAGGGTTGAGCCGAAACATGAAGATCGTCTCCGTCGACACGGTGGTCGTCGACTTCTACCGCACGAATCTCGTCATCGTGCGCGTGCACACCGACGAGGGGATCGTCGGGCTCGGTGAGGCCACCCTGGAGGGCAAGGAACGGGCCGTCCAGGGCGCCGTCGCCGAGCTCGCCGAAGCGGTGGTGGGCCTGGACCCCACCAGCATCTCGAAGACCCTCTACGAGCTTGCCCGCAACTGGTACTGGCGCGGCGGACCGGTCGTCATGACCGCGCTGAGTTCGTTCGAGATGGCCCTGTGGGACATCTCGGCGCGGGACCTCGGCGTGCCGGTCTCCCGACTGCTCGGCGGCGCGACGAGGGACCGGGTGCGGGCGTACGCGAACGGGTGGTTCTCCGGTGCCGTCACGCCGGAGGACTACGCGGCGGCGGCGCGCAGGACCGTGGAGTCCGGTTTCCGCGGCCTCAAGTGGGACCCGTTCGAGAACTACGACCTCACCATCACCACCCAGCAACTGGACCGGGTGCTCGCCCAGATCGACGCGGTGCGTGGCGCGGTGGGCCGTGACGTCGAACTGTTCGTCGAGGGGCACGGACGCTTCGACGTCCGGCACGCCGTCAAGGTGGCGAAGGAGATCGCCCAGTTCGACCCGGTGTGGTTCGAGGAGCCCTGCCCACCGGACAACCTCGACGCGCTCGTCGACATCCGCCGCGCGTCGCCCGTGCCGATCGCGGCGGGGGAGCGGTGGTACGGCCGGCAGGGCTTCGCGCCGGCGCTGGCCCGTCAGGCTGTCGACTTCGTCCAACCCGATGTGACGCACGCGGGTGGGATCGCCGAGCTGGCCTTCATCTCGACGCTCGCCGCGACCAGCTACGTCGGGTTCGCCCCGCACAACCCCAGCGGCCCGCTCAGCACGGCCGCGACGTTGCAACTCGGGGCGACACTGCCGAACTTCAGGTATCTGGAGATCATGGCGACGGACGTCCCCTGGCGTCCCGACATCACCAACGAGCGGCTGGTGCTGACCGCCGATGGAGACGTGTTGATCCCGACCGGGGTCGGGCTGGGCATCGAGCTGGACCTCGCGGCGATCGAGCAGCATCCGTTCACACCGCATCCGTTGCGGATGTTCGAGGACGCCGTCTACGACATCCGCCCTCGCGACGAGCGGTCCTTCTTCAACCTGGAGAGCGGCTCATGACGGTGCCACGACCCCGGGGGGCGGCCCTGGACGCGGGGTGGTCCGGCACCGCCGCCGAGGCGCTGCCGGACGATGCCGACGCCAGTGTCCTCGTCGGCCGCATCTGGGATCCGTCGGTCGAGGGGCCGACTCCGGTGACCGTCCGCGACGGCCTGGTCATCGACGTCAGTCGTCATTTCCCGACCGTCCGGGACATCTGCGAACTGCCCGATCCCGCCGCGGTCGTCGCCGGGCTCGACGGGCCGACGGTCGGGGACTTCGGGGAGATCCTGGCCAACACGGAGGCCGCGACCCGGGACCGTACGCGGCCCTGGTTGCTGGCCCCGGTCGACCTCCAGGTGCTCAAGGCCGCCGGGGTGACCTTCCCCATCTCGATGATCGAACGCGTCATCGAGGAACGGGCGCGCGGAGATCTGGCCCTCGCCGCGGACATCCGTCACCGGATGCTCGCCGACGTCGGCGTCGACCTGCACAGCCTCGCTCCGGGCTCGGTGGAGGCGGACCGCCTCAAGAGCCTGCTGGTCGCTGAGGGCATGTGGAGTCAGTACCTGGAGGTGGGGATCGGCCCGGACGCCGAGATCTTCACCAAGGGGCAGGTCCTCTCCGCCGTCGGCACCGCCGTCCCGGTCGGAGTGCTCGCCGCGTCGACCTGGAACAACCCGGAACCCGAGGTCACCCTCATCGTCGCGTCCACCGGGCGGATCGTCGGCGCAACCCTCGGCAACGACGTGAACCTGCGGGACGTGGAGGGTCGCTCGGCGCTGCTGCTTCCGCTGGCGAAGGACAACAACGCCTCCTGCGCCCTGGGCCCTCTGATCCGACTCTTCGACGAGCGGTTCGGGATGGCCCAGGTGCGCGACCTCGAGGTCAGCCTGGAGGTCAGCGGTGTGGACGGCTTCCTGCTGGAGGCGGTCTCGGAGATGACGCGGATGTCGCGTAACCCGGAGGAGTTGGTGCGGCAGTTGATCGGCCCGCACCACCACTATCCGGACGGAGCCGCCCTGATGCTCGGCACCATGTTCGCGCCGATCCAGGACCGGGACCGCCCCGGTGAGGGCTTCACCCACAAGGTCGACGACGTGGTGCGGATCAGCTGCCCGGCGCTCGGCACCCTGGTCAACCGGGTGTGGCACGCGGAGGAGTGCGAGCCCTGGCACTTCGGCGTCCGCGATCTGATGGGCAATCTGGTGAGGAGAGGACTGCTGTGAACGTGGTCATCACTGTCGACCCACGCGACGGCCGGCGGCGCTCGACGGATCTCAGCGAGACGGACGAGTCTCGGCTGGAGGCCGTCGCCGACCAGGCGGCCCGAGCCGCCCGGTGGCTGTCCGGGCTGGGCAGACTCGGCAGGGCGGACATGCTCGACCGCATTGCCGCGTCCCTGGAGTCCCGGCGCGCCGACCTGGTCGCGGCCGCCGAGGCCGAGACCGGCCTCAGCACGGCGCGGCTCAACCAGGAACTCACGCGGTCGGCACTCCAGTTCCGGATGTTCGGTGACGTGGTGCGCGACGGGGCGTACGTCGAGGCCGCCATCGACCACGCCGCCGACACCCCCATCGGGCCCGGTCCGGACCTGCGGCGGATGCTCGTACCTCTCGGACCGGTGGCCGTGTTCGGGGCCAGCAACTTCCCGTTCGCCTTCTCGGTCGCCGGGGGCGACACCGCCGCCGCGCTCGCCGCGGGGTGTCCCACCGTCCTGAAGGCCCACCCGTCGCACCCGCTGACGTCGCACGCCTCCGCCGACGCGATCGAGTCGGCCATCCGCGACCTGGGTGGCCCCGAGGGCGTGATCGGCATCGTGTACGGGGAGCAGGCGGGCCGGTCGCTGGTGCGTCACCCGGCGATCCGGGCGGCCGCCCTGACGGGGTCCGTCGGTGCCGCCCGTGCCATTCAGGCAGCCATCGACGAACGGCCCGATCCGATTCCCCTCTACGCCGAGCTGAGCAGCGTGAACCCGATCGTCGTCCTGCCCGGGGCGGTCGAGGACCGGAGCGACCGGATCGCCGAGGGCCTGTTCACCTCCTTCACGGCGTCGGGCGGTCAGCTGTGCACCAAGCCCGGCCTCGCGTTCGTGCCGTCCGACCCGGCCGGTGACCAGTTGGTCGACGCGCTGCGGGAGCGGGTCGCCTCGGCGGGGGGTGCGGTTCTGTTGAACGAGCGCATCCGGGACGCCTACGAGAAGCAGGCGGCGGCGTTCGAACGCGCCGGCGCTCGGGTCGCGGCGCGACCTCAGGTCGAGCCCGGCGAGGGCTTCACCGTCGCGCCGACACTGCTGGAGGTCGGTCTGCCGGACCTGACGACCGAGATCGCCGACGAGTGCTTCGGCCCGCTGCTGATCGTGGTCCGGTATCACGACGTCACCGACCTCGACGCCGCCCTGGCGACCGTCCCACCGTCGCTGACCGGGGCCATCCACAGTGGGCCAGCCGACCAGGCCGCAGTGGTGCGCCGGCTGGTCGACGTGTTCGCCGCCCGCGCCGGCCGCATCGTCTTCGACGGGTACCCCACCGGTGTCCGGGTTTCCTGGGCCCAGCACCACGGCGGACCCTGGCCGTCGACCAACGCCGTGCACACCTCGGTGGGTGCCACGGCGATCCGGCGGTTCCTGCGTCCGCTGGCGTGGCAGGACGCCCCGGAGTGGGTCCTCCCCGAGGAGCTTCGAGACGAGTACGCCGCCATTCCACGGCGAGTGGACGGGAGGCTGGAATCGAAGGGGTAATAGTCGCGACGTAGGTCGTTGCCGCACCTTTATCGGTGGTGCCAGGTCGGCCGGCGAGCAGTTCCGCGAATTGATTCTGAATGGATTCGCACCGGTCGCCCTGGTGTCGCTGTTCGGTGCCCGCAATTGCCTGCGTGTTGCCCGGCAGAATGCGCCATTGACCGTCCACGGCGAACCCGATGCCCCGGTGGTATCCCGCTACCACGGCGACAAGCTGTTCGACGGTTCCCACAGCTCCCCGGTCGAGGCCCGGTAACCCCGGCTCGACGGCGAACTCCCTGTGGTGGGGAAGCCCCGGCCGCGTACCCCTGGTGAACCCAGGGTGTACGCGGCCGGGGTGGTTCGTCAGCCGATCACGTGGTCACGTCGGTGGCCCGAAGCCGCAGCATGGTCCAGGACGCGGGCGGGAGGGTCAGCTGGACGCCCGTGTCGGCGCTGCGGGCCGTGCCGTTGGGACGCGGCTCGGCGTGGTCCGGGCCGTCGGCCGTGTTCTTGGCGTGCAGGTCGGTCCCGCCGACGGTGACGCACTCGATGATGCCGGCCAGCCGGGCGCCGGTGACATCCACTGTCACCTCGGCCGGGGTGGTGACGACGCGGTTGACGAGGAACACCGTCATCTCACCGGTGTCGTCGTCCCAGGTGGAGACCGCGTCGACAGCGTCGATCTCGCCGAAGCGGTCGGTGGACGTCGTGCTGCCGTCGCGGAGCACGTCGAGCACGGCTCCCCGGGCGTGCCGGGCGGTCCGGGCGAAGGGGTGGAAGATGGTCTGTCGCCAGGCCGCGCCCCCCGGTTCGGTCATGATCGGTGCGATCACGTTGACCAGTTGGGCCTGGCAGGCGGCGGTCACCCGGTCGCTGTGCCGGAGCAGGCTGATCAGCAGACCGCCGACGACCACCGCGTCGGCCACGCTGTAGTGGTCCTCCAGCAGGGGTGGGGCGACCGGCCAGTCCTCGCCGCTCGGCGGGTTGGAGGGGGCGGCGGACTGGTACCAGACGTTCCACTCGTCGAAGGCGATCATGATCTTCTTGGTGGACCTGCGGATCGCCCCGACGGAGTCGGCGATGGCGGTGACCGCGTCGATGTACCGGTCCATGTCCTCGGCGGACGCGAGGAAGCTGGCCAGGTCGTCGTCGACCGGCTGGTAGTAGGCGTGCAACGAGATCAGGTCGACGTCCTCGTACGCCTCGGTGAGCACGTCACGTTCCCAGGCGCCGAACGTCGGCATGCCGAGGTGTGACGAGCCGCAGGCGACGAGTTCGAGGTCGGGATCGAAGCGGCGCATGGCCTTCGCGGTCTGCGACGCGAGCCGCCCGTACTCGGTGGCGCTTCGCTGACCCACCTGCCACGGGCCGTCCATCTCGTTGCCCAGGCACCACAGCGTGATCCCGTACGGATCGGCGGCGCCGTTGTCGCGCCGTTGGTCGGCCAGGTGACTGCCGCCGCGGTGGTTGGCGTACTCCAGCAGGTCGACGGCCTCGGCGGTGCCGCGGGTGCCGAGGTTGACCGCCATGATCGGGTCGACGTCCGCCTTGCCGACCCAGCGCATGAACTCGTCCAGCCCGAACTCGTTGGTTTCCAGGCTGTGCCAGGCGAGATCCAGCCGGGCGGGCCGTTGGTCGACCGGGCCGACGCCGTCCTCCCATCGGTAGGAGGAGACGAAGTTGCCGCCCGGGTAGCGGACCGTGGTGACGCCCAGTTCCCGAACGAGGGCGAGGACGTCGCGCCGGAAGCCGTCCGCGTCGGCCGTCGGATGTCCCGGCTCGTAGAGGCCGGTGTAGACGCAGCGTCCGAGGTGCTCCACGAACGAGCCGAAGAGCCGCCGTGGCACCGGCGCGACGCGTCGGCGCGGGTCGAGGCTCAGACGGTAGGGGAGTGGACGGTCCGTGCCGGACGGTGGTTGCGGCGCTGCGTCGAGGTGGGTGTTCAGGGCTGGCTCCCTTCGTGCGGGGTCCCGCCGTGACGTGGACGTCGCGTACGCGGACCCGGGGGTGGTGGGTCAGTGCGAGCTCTGGACAACATGATGATCGCCGATTACGTTCTTGATCTATGTAAACGTTACCGATCACGTTTACGGTAGGGAATCCGATGTCCATGATCGATGTCGGTGCCGGCGGCCGGGGTGCGCCGCCCCGGCCCGGGTCGGGCGTCTGGTGTCCGTGCGCGCGCGTCGATCGTCGATGCCGCGATCTCGTCGCGTCCGCCTCGCCGTCGTGGCGGAATGGTCCCGACGGGAAGGTGGCGCCGGATGTCGACGGTGCCGAACCACGGTGAGCGACGACGCCGTCGCCGGTCGCCGGTCGCCGGTCGCAATGGTTGTTAACGTGCCCACGGCCTTGGTGAACGCGTGTTCATGACCGCGTAGTCGTCCTGGTAGGACGGTCGGCGAGGGAGTGAAGAGGTCTTGTGTTCGTAATACTTGTCCGTTACGTTGGCAACACCCTGGAAACGTAACCGATAACGATTGCAGTCCAGAGGGAGCGGCATGACCGAGGTCAATGCGCCCGTGACAATGAGTGATGTCGCCCGGGTGGCCGGCGTTTCCACAGCGACTGTTTCGCGCGTGGTCAACGGCCATTACGGCGTCAGCGCCAACACGGTGGCCCACGTCCGCTCGACCATCGAGCAACTCGGTTACGAGTCGAGCCTGGTCGCCACGAGCCTCCGGCGCAGCCGCACGAACGTCCTCGGCCTCGTGACGCACAGCTTCCAGTCGTACACGGCCGAGGTGCTCAAGGGCGCGATGAAGGCGCTGAGCCGCTCGGGCTTCGACCTGATCGTCTACGCCAACAGCGACCTCTACGGGTCGTACTCCGAGGGCTGGGAGCGGCGGCACCTGACCCGCCTGTCGGGCACCCTTACCGACGGGTGCATCGTGGTCACGCCCTGGGGCGAGGTGCAGAGCCGCACGCCGGTGGTGGCCATCGACCCGGCGAGGGGCACGACGAGCCCTTCGGTGATGGCCGACAATCTCGCGGGCGCCACCACCGCCGTCGAGCACCTGCTCGCTCTGGGCCACCGACGCATCGGCTTCATCGCCGGTCGGTCCAGCCTGGAGGCGGCCTGGTCCCGTGAGGAGGGCTACCGGGCCGCGTTGACCGCCGCCGGTGTCCCGGTCGACCCGACGTTGATCGGCCGAGGCGACTTCAACCCCGAGTCTGCGGTTCCGCTGGCGCGGGCCCTCCTGCAACAGGCGGAGCCGCCAACGGCGATCTTCGCGGCGAGCGACGGGATGGCCCTCAAGGCCCTGGAGGTCGCCAGGGAGTTGGGGATCTCCGTCCCTGGGGACCTGTCCGTCGTCGGGTTCGACAACATCCCCGAGTCGGCGTCGACGGCACCAGGCCTGACCACTGTGGACCAGTCGATGTACCAGCTGGGATACGAAGCCGCGCGCATGCTGAAGTCACTGGTGACCGGCGATTGGGAGGGGCCGCACCGGATAGTGCTTCCGACCAGCCTCGTGGTCCGCAGCTCGACCGCGCCACCGAAGAGCACCTTGGCCTGACGGTGAAGGAGGTGTCAACGCAGAACCACGGCCAGATCCACCTGTGAATCGAGCCGGTCAGTCGGGTCGCATCCGCTGCCGGCGCAGAGAGGAGTGGAGCGTGACAACCGAACCGTACCATGGGCGCTTACGCCGGCTGGATGGGCGTCGGCTCTCGGCGGCCTTCACCGCCGGAGTCATCGCCGTCGCAGCGGTAGTGCTCGCACCGCAACCGGCGGCGGCGGCCGACACCCCGTGGCTGACCGTCTCCCCGGAGCGCTACGCGTCGTTCACCGTCCCGGCCGCCTACGTTCAGGAGCAGCTGGGCACTGTGTCGCAGGTCGTGGTGGAGGGCAACTTCGGTCCGTCCTCGGCCACGGCGGAGTTCGGCTTGACCCGCCGTGGCGACGTGTGGTCCGGGGTCCTCGGCGCACTCGAGCCGGGGCTCTACCACTACCAGTTCACCGCCGACGACACCAAGAGCATCAAGGACCCGACGAACGACACGAGTGTGGCGTCCAACCCGCTGCTGAGCACCTTCCTCGTCGCGGGTGACTCGGCACGGTGGTTGGTCGACGCGCCACCCGGCGCCGGCGGCACGGTCGCGACGCTGACCTACCGGACCAAGGCCGGGCAGCGGTCCGCGGTGGTCTGGACACCACCGGGGTACGCGGCCAAGGGCCCGAGGGCCTATCCGGCGCTCTACCTGCAGTCGGGTGACGGCGTGGCCGCCACCGACTGGCTCGATCTCGGGCGGACCAGGCAGATCCTCGACAACCTCTCCGCCGCGGGCACCATGCGGCCGATGGTGGTCGTGATCGCCGACGGCTCGGGCGACAGGGAGCTGAAGGACCTCCGCAAGGCGGTCGCCGACAACTACCTGGTCCTCCGCGATCCGGCACACCAGGCGATCGCCGGAGTGTCCGACGGCGCGACGGCGGCGGTGAAGGCGGCGCTGACCAAACCGGCTCAGTTCGGCTACGTCGGCTGGTTCTCGGGTCGGTCGGTCCCGGACGTCGACCGCAAGGACGCCAAGACGGTCAACCGCACCGTGAAGCTGCTGCGTCTCTACACCGGCAACGTGACCGATCCGGCGCACAACGCCACCTACCGGCTGGCGAAGGAGTTGGGTCGGGCCGGTGTCAGGTTCGAGTCGGACGGGGTCAACCCGGACGGTGGCGCGAACTGGGACACCTGGCAGGAGAATCTGGTCGACTTCGTGCCGAGGCTGTTCCGGCACGTGTCGGACCACGGCCCGAGCCCCGGTCACGGGCAGCTGGAGGGGGAGTTCAACCCGCCGCCGGCGGGCACCACCCCGACGCCCTTCGTCAGCGAGGACGGCTTCGTCACCTTCGAGACCACCACCGACTTCGCCGACGCCCAGCACGTCACGGTCTGGGCGAACGTCGCTCCGGGCGGCAGTTGGCTGCGTGTGCCACTGGCCCGTGACGGTGACCGGTGGCGGGCGACGGTAGGCCCGCTCGAGCCCTGGTTCTACTACTACCGGCTGATCGTGGACCGGGTTCCGTTCAAGGACAACTCGAACCCGACGAAGGTGACCACCGAACCGATGTGGAGCACCTTCTTCATCCCGGGGCCGGAGGCCCGTCTGCTGTCGGACGTCCCCGCCGGCCAGGGCGGGAAGGTCGAGAGCATGACCTACGCCAGCACCGTGGCCGGCCAGGACCGCACGGCGCTGGTGTGGACCCCGCCCGGGTACGACCCGGCTCGTGCCGAACCGTACCCGGTCCTCTACCTCCAGCACGGCGGTGGGCAGAACTACACGGACTGGATCGAGATGGGACGCGCCAAGCAGATCCTCGACCACCAGTTCCTCGACGGTGACCTGGTGCCCATGGTGGTCGTGATGGGCAACGGCAACTCGTCGAACTTCAACCGGGAGCTGTTGGAGAACATCGTTCCCACGGCCCGTGCCCGCTACCACGTCTCCAGCGACTCGTCCCAGCAGGCGCTCGCCGGTCTGTCGATGGGCGGCGGGCAGGCGTTCGGCGTGCTGCGGGCGTACCCGGGGCAGTTCGCGTACGTCGCTGCCTTCTCGGCCGGGTTCGGCAGCGGCACCGGCGTCGACGTGGAGGCGATCAACGACGGCACCAGGATGCTGCGCCTGTACGTGGGTGACCAGACCGACTTCGTGTACCCGAGTTTCATGGCGTCGCTGGCCACGTTGGACGACCTCGGTATCCGCTACGAGTTCGACGGGGTGACCCCCGGGCCGCACGGTTGGGACGTGTGGCAGAAGAACCTCATCGACCTGGCGCCGCGTCTGTTCAAGCGCTAGGAGCCGTTCCAGGCGACGCCACCGGAGCGGGCTTCCTGCCCCGGTGGCGCCCGCCAGCGCCGGATGCCTCCGCACCGCCACCTTGGAAGGGAACCACCTCAATGAAGAGAAGACGGATACTCGCCACGGTTGCCATGCTCGCGGTCGGGACCGGCCTCGTCGCCTGCTCCTCCGACGAGGGCGGGAATGACGCGAGCAACTGCACGAACACCATCACGAAGAAGGACCTGCCGGTCGTGACGATGTGGGGCTGGTACCCCAACACCCAGCTCGTCGTCGACAACTTCAACAAGCAGAACAACGAGGTGCAGGTCTGCTGGACCAACGTCGGGCAGGGCGGCGACGAGTACGACAAGTTCCAGACGGCCATCTCGGCGGGCACCGGAGCGCCCGACGTGATCATGGTCGAGGCGGACCGGATCCCGACCTTCCAGATCCAGGGCGCGCTCATCGACATCAAGAAGTACGGCTACGACGCGGTGAAGGCCAACTACAGCGAGGGCGCCTGGAAGGACGTGTCGGTGGGTGACGCGGTCTACGGCGTCCCTGTCGACGGCGGCCCGATGGGCATGATCTACCGCAAGGACATCTTCGACAAGTACAAGATCACCCCACCGAAGACCTGGGCCGAGTACGAGCAGACCGCGCAGAAGGTCAAGGATGCCGGTGGCCCGCTGTTCGGCGACCTCGGCGCGAACGTCCCGGCGGTCCTGATGGCCCTCCAGATCCAGAAGGGCGCCTCACCCTTCACCTTCGATCCGGCGCAGCCGAAGTCGATCGGTGTGAAGCTCAACGACCAGGCGTCCAAGGACGTGCTGGACTACTGGGGTGGCCTCGCCAAGAAGGGCCTGGTCGGGACGCAGGACCAGTTCACCCCGGAGTACATCTCCGGCGTGATCAACGGTAACTACGCGACGTACATCTCGGCGGCGTGGGCGCCGGGTTACCTGACCGGCGCGGGCGTCGGCAAGGGCCAGGACACCGGCAAGTTCGCGGTGGCGCCGCTGCCGCAGTGGGACGAGGCCAACCCGGTGCAGGTGAACTGGGGCGGGTCGGCGTTCTCGGTGACCAAGCAGTCCAAGAAGCCGGAGTTGGCGGCGAAGGCCGCCTACGGGCTCTACGCCGACAAGGAGTCGCTGACCGACGGCTGGACCAACCAGATCATCTTCCCGCTCAACCTCACGGCCCTCAAGGACCCCGCGTTCATCGACCTGAAGGTGCCGTTCTTCGACGGCCAGCAGGCGAACAAGGAGGTCTACGTCCCCGCCGCGGACGCCTACAAGGGCGTCGCGTACGCCCCCTTCGGCCAGTACTACCTCGACGCCATGACCAAGCAGGTCAGCGAGGTCATCAAGGGGTCCATCACCGGCTCGCAGGCGGCCGACCGGATCCAGGAGGACGTGGCGAAGTACGCCAAGGAGCAAGGCTTCACAGTTCAGTGACCTGACGGGTGGGCCGCGCCGTCAGCGGGCGGGCGGCCCACCCTCCACCCTCGGCGTCCACGTCCCGGAGACCACAATGACACTCACCGAGAAGAGCGCATCGCGTGCTCGTAACGAGACGCGCACGATCCGTGGCAAGGTACACCTTCGCGAACACCTGATGGGGTGGCTCTTCGTCGGGCCGTTCGGGATCGTCTTCCTGGCGTTCCTCATCGCGCCGCTGGCGTACGCGCTGTATCTCAGCCTCTTTCAGAAGAAGCTGATCGGCGGCACCAGCTTCGTCCTCTTCGACAACTACGTGAAAGCGTTCACCGACCCGAGCTTCCTGTCCGGGGCGTGGTTCGTCATCCGCTTCTCGCTCGTGTCCATCCCGATCCAGATCGTCCTCGCGCTCGCGATGGCGCTGATCCTGGACGCGGTGACCACGCTGTTCGCGCGCTTCTCCCGCCTGATGATCTTCCTGCCGTACGCGATTCCGACGGTCATCGGCGCCGTGATGTGGGGGTTCCTCTACAGCAAGGGCTTCGGCCCGCTCACCGACATCTTCGGCTTGTTCGGTGCCACCGCACCGGACTTCCTGAGCAGCGATCTGATCTTCTACGGCCTGCTCAACGTCGTCACCTGGCAGTGGGCCGGCTATTACATGATCATTCTGTACGCGGCGTTGCAGGGCGTCGATCCCACGCTCTACGAGGCCGCCCGGATGGACGGCGCCGGGCGGTGGCAGATCGCTACGCGGATCAAGATCCCGCTGATCGCGCCGGCGCTGATCCTGATCCTGGTGTTCTCGCTCATCGGCACCCTGCAGTTCTTCAACGAACCGCAGATCCTGCGATACCTCGCCGCGGGCACGATCGGGACGGACTTCACCCCCAACATGTACGCGTACCAGCAGGCGTTCTCGCTGGCCAACTTCAACTACGGGTCGGCGATCTCGTTCGCCCTCGGCGGCATCGTGTTCATCTGCGTGTACGCCTTCCTGTTCTTCACCCGCAAGCGGAGGAGCTTCCTCTAGATGACCGCCCCCACGAGCGCCCGCGCCGGCTCCCGTCGGCCGCAGCGCTACCTCCCCCTGCAGATCCTCCTCGGCTTCCTGGTGATCTATTTCCTCGTGCCGTTCTGGTGGGTGATCGTCAACAGCTCCAAGGACGCGCCGGGCCTGTTCGGCGGCGACAACACGCTGTGGTTCACCGACCAGGTCGACTACCTCGGCAACCTCCGGCAGCTCTTCACCTACGACGGGGGCATCTACCTGCGGTGGATCCTCAACTCCACGCTGTACGCCGTCGCGGGTGGCGTGGGCGCCACGGTCCTGGCGGTGATGGCGGGCTACGGGTTCGCCAAGTACCGTTTCGCCGCCCGGCGGTTCAGCTTCGCCGTCGTGCTCGGCGCGTTGATGGTCCCCGCCACCGCCCTGGTCATCCCGACCTTCATCATGTTCTCCCGGCTCGGCCTGACGAACACGGTCTGGGCGGTGATCCTCCCGTCGCTGCTCAACCCGTTCGGCGTCTACCTGATGCACGTGTACGCGCGCGACGCGGTGCCCGACGAACTCCTGGACGCCGCGCGCGTCGACGGCGCGGGCGAGGTGCGCACGTTCCTGCAGATCGCCCTTCCGATGATGCGTCCCGCCGTGGTCACCGTGTTGCTGCTGTCCGCTGTGGCGTCCTGGAACAACTACTTCCTGCCGCTGGCGATGCTCTCCGACAACCGGCTCTTCCCCGTCACCGTCGGTCTCGGCCTCTGGCAGGGGATCGCGTCGGCGAACAACGCGGGAGGCACCTCGCTGTGGAGCCTCATCATCCTGGGCTCGCTCGTGTCGGTGATCCCGCTGATCATCGCGTTCTTCAGCCTGCAACGACACTGGCGCGGCGGGCTGTCCGTCGGAGGCCTCCGGTAGGCCGCGCCCGTCTCACCAGCCAGTGCACCACCAGCTCACGAATCGCCGCGAACCCCCGCGGTGCGGACGGATGACAGAGGAGTCTGCTGATGTCGACGACCAATCGACAGCTGCGCAGCGCGCAGTGGTTCGGTGCGGAGGGCCGCAACGGCTTCATCCACCGGTCCTGGATGCGCAACCAGGGGTTCGCGGACGACGTCTTCGACGGCCGCCCGGTGATCGGCATCGCCACCACCTGGTCGGAGCTGACCCCCTGCAACGCCCACCTGCGGGACCTGGCCGAGTCGGTGAAGCGGGGGGTGTGGGAGAGCGGCGGGTTGCCGCTGGAATTCCCGGCGATGAGCCTGGGTGAACCCCTCATGCGACCCACGACAATGCTCTACCGCAACCTGCTGGCGATGGAGCTGGAGGAGTCCGTCCGAGCCAACCCGCTCGACGCGGTGGTCCTGCTCTCCGGCTGCGACAAGACCACCCCCGGCCTGCTGATGGGGGCGGCGAGCGTCGACCTGCCGACCCTGATGCTGACCGGTGGTCCGATGCTCAACGGCAAGTTCCGCGGCCAGGACATCGGCTCGGGCACCGTCGTCTGGCGCTTCACCGAGGAGATGCGGGCGGGACGGATGAGCGCGGCCGACTGCGCGGAGGCGGAGGTCGGCATGTCCCGCAGTCGGGGGCACTGCATGACCATGGGGACCGCCTCCACGATGGCCTGCGTGACCGAGGCGCTCGGCGTGCAGCTTCCGGGGGCCGCCGCCGTGCCGGCTGTCGACTCCCGACGGTACGCGCTCGCCCACGCCGCCGGACGCCGGATCGTCGCCATGGTCGAGCAGGACCAACGGCTGTCCACGGTGCTCACCAGGGAGGCGTTCGAGAACGCGGTCCGGGTCAACGCCGCGATCGGCGGCTCGACGAACGCCGTCGTACACCTGCTCGCGGTTGCCGGACGCCTCGGTGTCCCGCTGTCGTTGGAGGACTTCGACGCCCTCACCGCCGACGTGCCGATGCTGGTCAACCTCATGCCGTCCGGGGCGTACCTGATGGAGGACTTCGCCTACGCGGGCGGTGTCCCGGCCGTGATGGCGGAGATCGCCCCGCTGCTGCACATGGACCACGTCACCGTCAGCGGAAAGAGCGTGGCCGACAACATCGACGGCGTGAAGTGCTGGAACCGGGACGTCATCGCCACCATGGCCGAGCCGTTCCAACCCGCCGGCTCCGGCACCGTGGTGCTCCGCGGGTCGCTCGCGCCGTCCGGGGCCGTGCTGAAGGTCTCCGCGGCCTCCGCCCACCTCCTCACCCACACCGGGCCGGCGCTCGTCTTCGACCGGATCGAGGAGTACGTCGTCGCGGCCGACGACCTGGACCTCGACGTCACCCCCGACACGGTGATCGTGGTCCGCAACGCCGGGCCACGCGGCTACCCCGGGTTCCCGGAGGTGGGCAACGTGCCCATGCCACGACGGCTGCTCGCCGAGGGGATCACGGACATGGTGCGGATCTCCGACGCCCGGATGAGCGGCACCGGGTACGGCACCTGCGTCCTGCACGTGGCCCCGGAGGCGTCGGTGGGCGGCCCGCTCGCGTTGGTGCGCACCGGCGATCTGGTCCGCGTCGACGTGGCGACGCGGTCCCTGGACCTGCTCGTCGACGACGCGGAACTCGTCCAGCGCCGCGCCGCCTGGCAGCCGCCACCGCCGGTCGCCGACCGGGGATGGGTACGGCTGTACAGCGAGCACGTCCTCCAGGCCGACCAGGGCGCCGACCTGGACTTCCTCGTGGGCGGCAGCGGCAGCGACGTGCCCCGGCACTCGCACTGACCACACCGTGACGCACGAAGCCATGAGGAACCGGTAGTAGGTGAGGTGGGACGGCCCGCGGGGTGGACTCCGCGGTTGCTCGCTTCAGGAGGAGATCGCGCGCGCCCACGGCACGAGGAGGCGTTCGAGGCCGGCCATCAGGTAGAAGAGCAGTGCCCCCATGAGCGCGAGCAGGATCAACGCCGCGAACGCGAGTGGCGTGTCCGCGGACTGGCCGGAACTCGCGATCACCGCGCCGAGCCCGGCCTGGGGGTTGATCACCTCGCCGATGATCGCGCCGATGATGGCGAGTGAGGTCGCCACCTTCAGCCCGACGAAGATCTGCGGCAGGGCCCACGGAAGTCGGACCTTCAGGAAGGTCTGCCACCACGAGGCGGAGAGGGACCGCGCCAGCTCACCGAGGTCGTTCGGTGTCGAGGTCAGGCCCGCCATGGTCGAGATCAGGATCGGGAAGAAGCAGAGCAGCACGACCATCACGATCTTGGCCTCGTAACCGAAGCCGATCCAGACCAGGAGCAGTGGCGCGAGCGCCACCTTCGGCACCGCGTTGATGCCGGCGATCATCGGTAGGACCATCCGCTCGACGGTCCGCGACGCGGCGAGCAGGACGGCGAGCAGCAGCCCGCCCACCGCCGCGATCCCGAAACCGATGATCGTCTCCAGGAAAGTGATCCAGGTCTGCTCGGCCAGGTGACCGGGGAGCCGCAGGAACGCGTCCACCACGTCCGGGGGCGCCGGCAGGAAGAACGGCTCGATGTGGAAGGCCCAGGTGGACAACCACCAGAGCCCGGTCGCGACCACCGCGCCCAGGGCCGGCAGCCCGAGGGTGTGCCAGCGTCGTAGTGCCCGTGAGTCGCCGGTCACGACTTCTTGACGAAGGTCGGGTCCACGACGGCCGCTGGGGTCAGGCCCGACGGGATCAGGTTGGCGCGTTCGAGGACGGCGATGGTCTGGGCCACCCGCGACTCGTCCAGGAACCCGATCGGGGCACCGTCGGCGGGACGGACGTGCGGGGCCATCGCCTCGATCTCGCCCTTGCCCGCGGCCACCGTGTAGGTGGGCTTCGCCTTGTTGAGGATCGTCGCCGCCTCGTCCGGGTGCTCGATGCTGTACGCCAGGCCCTTGAGCGCGGCCTTGGTGAACCGCTGCACGAGGTCGGGGTCCTTGCCGATGAGCGACGGGGTGGTGATGATCGCGTTGCCGAACAGGTCCGGTAGGTAGTCGCTGTACGGCAGGACCACGACGTCCTTGCGGGCGGCGGTCTGCAGGGCACCGCGGCTGAGCAGGAACGTGCCCAGCGCGTCGACCCGCCGGCTCGCCATGAGGCCGTTGAGGGCGGTGGGTTGCACGCCCTCGATCTTCACCGTCGCCGGGTCGAGCCCGGCCAGCCGCGCGTACGCCGGGAAGAGCAACTCGGTCACGGAGCCGCTGCCGGTGGCGATCGTCCTGCCCTGGAGGTCCTTCGGGGTGGTGATGTTGGTGTCCTTGGTGGTCATCACCGAGATCAGCGTCTGCTGGTGCACGGCGGCGATCGCCCGCCAGTCGGTGAACTCGCCCTTGCCCGCCTGGATGACGGCACCGGTGAGGTCGAGAGCGCCGAACTGCACCTGCCCCGACTTGAGCGCCGTCAGGTTCTGCTGGTTGCCGGCCCCCTCCTTGATGTCGACCTCGATGCCGACCTCGGCGAAGAAGCCCTTCTCCTTGGCCACCCACGCGAAGGCGTCCCGGCCCACCGCGCCGAACGCGGTGATGTAGGCGACCTTGTCAATCTCACCGCCGGGCGGGTCGCCGCCGCTGTCACCGGTGTCGCCGCAGCCACCGGCGGCGAGAGCCACGGCCAGCCAGGTCGCCACGAGCGTGGAGAAGCGCTTACCCATGCGGTGCCTCCAGCCTCCGGGCTCGCGACGCCCGGCCCAACCCTGTCGAGGGGGATGGGCGGCACGACGCGAGGCCGGCATCGATAGACGATTTTAGATCAGGCCTGTGGTGCCCGTCAGTCCCGAGCGGGCAACGGGTTTGCCGAAACCGCTTCCCGCGAATCCACAGTGGATGGTGAATGTGACAGCACCTTGAAATGGGCATGATCACCGATATGCTTGCGCTCGGCGGCTTCCGGCTCGTGACCGCCGCGCGCTCGACCGAGCGCACCCGTACGACCCCGCTCTCGGGGCTCACCGAGGAGCGCGATGACTGACCCTCTGGTCCCCTCCGCCCGTGCCCGCGCCGTGGTCCGCGGCGCCTACGACACGCACGTGCACGTGGCCCCCGACGTGATGGCCCGACGCATCGACGACGTCGATCTGGCGCACCGCTGCGCCGAGGTCGGGCTGGCCGGTTTCGTCCTCAAGTCCCACTACGTGGCGACTGCCGAGCGGGCAGCGGTGGTCCGCAAGGTGGTGCCCGGCGTCGACGTCCTCGGTGCCGTCACCCTCAACGGCGCGATGGGCGGCATCAACCCGGTCGCGGTCGAGGTCGCCGCGCGCCAGGGTGCCCGGATCGTCTGGATGCCGACAGTGGACTCCGGAAACCAGCGGCGCAGCACCGCCACCGATCTGCCAGGCGCCACACCGGCGATGTGGGGCGCCTTCCAATCCGACCTGCACAGCCAGGGCATCGTGCCGGATCCGGTCGAGGTCGTCGACGACGAGGGGCGGGTCCTCGACCGCGTACGCCAGGTGCTGCGGGTGATCGCCCGGCACGACATCACGCTCGCCACCGGCCACCTGAGCGGCGCAGAGATCGCCGCCGTGGTCCGGGCCGCGACGCAGGAGGGGGTACGCCGGATCGTGGTCACCCATCCCGAGTTCACCTCGCAGCGACTGACGCTCGCGCGGCAGCGCGAGCTGGCCGAGGAGGGTGCCCTGTTGGAGCGCTGCTTCACGACCCCGCACTCGGGCAAGGTCGACTGGTCGGACCTCTTCGCCACCATCCGGTCGGTAGGTGTGGCGCACTCCGTCCTCTCCAGCGACCTGGGACAACCGTTCAACCCGCCGGTGGAGGACGGTCTGGCGCTCTTCGCCGACCGCCTGTTCGACGCCGGCTTCACCGAAGACGAGGTCCACGTCATGGCGGTGGTCAACCCGCGCCGTCTGGTGACGCCGGCCGGATCGACGCCGGCATGAGCGGGCGACGGATGCTGGTGGTGGGAGCCCACTCGGCCGACTTCGTCTGGCGGGCCGCCGGAGCCATCGCCACGCACACGCGGGCCGGCGGCGAGGCCGTCGTGTTGGCGCTCTCCTACGGCGAGCGGGGCGAGTCCGGCGAGCTGTGGAAGGACCCGCAGCAGACGGTGGAGAACGTCAAACGACTGCGGCACGCCGAGGCGGAACGGTCCGCCGCCGCGGTCGGTGCCCGGTTCGAGGCGTTCGACCTGGGCGACTACCCGCTGCGGATCCGGGACGAGGACATCGACCGGCTGGCGACGCTGATGCGCGAGTACGCACCACACGTGGTGCTCACCCACCCCGAGCGCGACCCGTTCAACCCGGACCACCCGACGGCACATGCCGCGGTGGCGACCGCCCGGCAGCTCACCGCGGGCGCCGGAGTGTCCAGCGGCTTCCGAACCGCCCCGCCCTCGGAGTTCCTGGCCTTCGAACCCCACCAACCTGAACTCTGCGGTTTCGTTCCCACCGTGTTCGTCGACATCACCGAGGCGATGCCGGCCAAGCGGGAGGCGATGGCGGCGATGACCGCTCAGGGCTACCTGCGGGAGTATTACACCCAGCGCGCCGACCATCGTGGCAACCACGCCCGCCGGGTGACCGGCGACGCGGCCATCCGGCAGGCGGAGGCGTTCCAACGGTTGATCCCGAACGTCGTGGTGACACTGTGAACTCCGCCTACGACGCGGCGGACGTCGACCCCACGGTGATCGGGACACTGGCCGCCGCCGGGGTGGCAACCGTCTACGAGGCCGCCGGTCGGCGGGGCCTGATCGACGTGGACCTCGTGCAGGTGGTGCCGGGGTCCCGGGTCGCCGGCGCCGCCCGGACCGTCGTCTGCGGCCAGGGTGACAACCGGGCGGTGCACGAGGCCATGACGCTCGTCCGCCCCGGGGAGGTGCTCGTGCTCACCATGCCCGAGCCGGCCCCCGTCGCGCTGATCGGCGAGCTGCTGGCCACGCAGGCCAAGGTCGCCGGGGCGGCCGGTGTGCTGGTCGACGCCGCGGTACGGGACGTGGACGAGCTCCGGACGCTCGGCCTGCCGGTCTGGGCCCGCTGGCGTCGGGTTCGCGGAGCCACCAAACGCGACAGGGGTTCGCTCGACGTCCCGGTGCCGCTCGGCGGCGCGACTGTCGAGCCGGGGGACATCATGGTGCTCGACGCCGACGGGGCAGTGGTGGTGCAGCGGACGAGCGCCGACGCCGTGGCCGCCGCGACGAGGAGCCGGACGGCCCGGGAGACGGGACTACGGGCCCGGCTGGAAGCCGGCGAGTTCAGTTACGACCTGCACGGAATGCGGACGGAGGACGAGCCCCGCGGGCGGTAGGACCGGGCGGACCGCCCGACCCCACCGCCCGACCTGGTCAGCCCAGGTACTTCTCCCACGGGCCGGTGATGGCCAGGGTGAGACCCGGGTCCTGCATGTTGACGAAGAGTACCTGACCGTCGGCGCTGAAGGTCGGCCCGCAGAACTCCGAGTCGTTGAGCATGTTGCGGGCGATCGCGTACGTCGGGCCGCCCGGGATCGTGCTGAGCACGTGCGAGGCGCCCTTGCCGTCCTCGGCGAGGACCAGGCTTCCCCACGGGGTGACTGTCACGTTGTCCGGGCCGTCGAAGGTGATGTCGGTGTACTTCACCGGCGTCCCCTCCTCGGAGGAGGTCTGGTGCGGGAAGTACGTCACCAGCTGGATGGTCTCGTCCTTGAAGTTGTAGAACCAGACCATGCCGTCGTGCGGCGCGGCGTCGGAGGGCAGGTCACCCTCGTCCCAGGCGTAGGAGTTGACGACGTACACACCCTCGTCGGTGCTCCACACGCCCTCGAACTTGCGGCCACGGGTGACCTGACCGTCGGCGAACTGCTCGCGCACCGACGTGTGCCGCGCGTCGCGGTCCGGCACCTCGATCCACCGGACCGGGAAGGGGCGGCCCAACTGGGCGGAGGTCAGGTAGGCGACGTCCGGCAGCACCGAACCGTCGTCCATGATGATCTGCATGGCGGCGAGGACGCCCGCGTTCGGTGCGAGGCGGGTCAGCACGCCGGGGCCGACCTTGACGCCACGCGGCGCCGACCAGCGGTAGAAGAGGCCGTTGGGCTCGTCGGCGTCCTCGGACAGGTAGATGTGGGTGCGGTCCTTGTCGATCGCCAGGGCCTCGTGGGAGTAGCGGCCCAGGCACTTGATCGGCCGCGGGTCCGCGCTGCCGTCGGCCCAGACCTCGAAGACGTAGCCGTGGTCCTTCTGGTAGGTGCCGGTCCGGCCGCCCTCTTCCCACTGGTCACCGGCGCGGTCCTCGGTCTCCTCGCAGGTCAGCCAGGTCCCCCAGGGGGTGGGGCCGCCGGCGCAGTTGGAGATGGTGCCGGAGAGGGCGACGAACTCACCCAGGTTGCGGCCCGCACGGTCCGTCTTGATCACGGTGCAACCGCCGGCGTCGACGGCGCCCGGGTCGTACACCGTGCCCTTGACGTGCGGTACGCCGAACTCGGCGCCCGGGTCGATCTCGTGGTTCTGGATCAGGGTGTAACGGCCGTGGCCGGCGTCGTAGACGGCCATGCCGTCGTGGTCGGCCGGGGTCATGCCCTGGCCGCGGTCCAGCCGGGTGACGCCGGTCCGGGTGACCACCGTGTAGCTGAAGCCCTTCGGCAGGGCGAGGACGCCCTTCGGGTCGTCCACGAGCGGCGGGAACGGCACGTGGCCGGGCTTGACCGGCGGGTGCGGGCGGCCCGGGCTGGCCTGCGCCAGCGACGGCAGACCGCCGGCGACGGCGAGGCCCACGCCGGCGGCGGCACCGCTGGCGAGGAAGGTACGACGAGAGGAAGGCACGTGATCAGCTCCTGGTCAGGACAAGTGCGACGAGTCGGAGCCAACCCGTGCGGACGAACAGCAACACGTCGTCGACGGGATCGGTCGGTGACATCGGGGTGAAGAAACAGGGCCGCCCGCGCCCCGACGTTTCCCGTGCGCACGGTGGGTAATCAGCCGCGCTCACCCAGTCCGTACGGGGGTGCACACCCCCTCACGCGAAGGAGCCGATGGCCGTGTCAGATCAGAACATCACCGTTGTCCTCGTTCACGGCGCGTTCGCCGAATCGGCGAGTTGGAACGGTGTGATCGAGCGGCTGGGCTACGGCTACTCCGTGGTGGCCGCCGCCAACCCGCTCCGCAGCCTCGCCGGAGACGCCGCCTACGTGCGGGACGTGGTGCGGGGGGTCGGCGGACCGGTAGTGCTCGCCGGCCACTCGTACGGCGGCATGGTCATCACCGAGGCCGCAGCGGGCGAGCCGATGGTGCGCGGCCTGGTCTACGTCAACGCGCTCGCCCCCGACACGGGTGAGTCGGCGTTGTCGCTCTCCGGGAAGTTCCCCGGCAGCACGCTCGCCGACACCCTGGTCTCCCAACCGGTGGCGACCGGTGGGAACGAGGTGGCCATCGCGCAGGATGCCTTCCACCAGCAGTTCGTCGCGGACGTCTCCGAGGACACCGCGGCGTTGATGGCGCGGACCCAGCGGCCGATCACCGAGCAGGCGCTCGGCGACGGGCTCTCGACGTCCGAGCCGCCGTGGAAGTCGTTGCCCAGTTGGTTCGTCTTCGGCGACGCGGACCGCAACATCCCGGTCGCCGCGCACCGCTTCATGGCCGAACGCGCCGGCGCCCGGGGCACCCGCGAGGTCGCCGGCGCCTCCCACGCGATGACGATGTCCCAGCCCGGCGAGGTCGCCGAGTCCATCATCGAGGCGGTCCGGGGTGTCGGGGGCGGCTAGCACGGGCGTGACCGGTTCGCGCCCCGGGCAGATCGGCGCGTGAAACGACAGGCGACCAACGACGTACGGCCCCGGCCGCGATCCCGCAGCGGCCGGGGCCGTACGTCGTTGAATCCTTTTCCGGCGCGACGCAACCTGGTGGTCGTCGCGACCCGTCGAGGGTGCGGAGGAGGGAGCCTCGATGGCGGATGCCGAGGGTGAGTTCGTGGAGTACGTCTCCGCGCGACTGCCGAGTCTGCACCGGACCGCGTTCCTGATGTGCGGAGACGCCCATCTGGCCGACGACGTGGTGCAGCAGACGATAACGGCGTTGTACGTGAACTGGCATCGGGTCAGCCGGGTGGACAACGTCGACGCGTACGTGCACCGGATGCTGGTCCACAAGCTCGTCGACGAGAAGCGGTTGAGCTGGGCGAAGGTCCGGCTGTTCGGTGCGGTGCCGGAGCCACCGCGTACGCCGGTCACACCGCACGACGAGGTGGTCGAGCGGGACAGCGTGGTCGGCGCGCTGGCCCGTCTGTCCCGCGGCCAGCGCACCGTGCTGGTCCTGCGGTTCCTGTGCGACCTGTCGTTGGCCGAGACGGCGGCGGCCATGGGTTGTTCCGAAGGCAACGTGAAGGCACAGACGGCCCGGGCGCTGGCGGCGGTCCGCCAGGTGCTCGACGTTACCGAGATGTCCGGGAGGAGTACGAGATGACGGTGGACGAGCAGCGGATCGCCGCGCTGCTGCAATCGGCGCCGGTGCCCGAGCCACGGGTCGACGTCGCACGGGCGATCAGCGACGGCCGGCGTCGCCGTCGACGCCGTCGCACCGGCGGGGTCGCCGCCGTGACGGTGCTGGCCGGGCTCGTCGTCGTGGGTGCCGTCGGGTTCGGTGGTGCCGGCCGGCCGCAGACCCCGGACACGCCATCCGTGGTGGCGGCGCCGACCGCCGTGGCGTCCACCGCGGGGGCCCCGCCGGTCACCTGCGAGGCGTCGTGGTTGCCGCAGCCGATCGGGGGGTCGGTCGCGGTGGCCGGTGGCGTGGACCCCACCGGACGCTACATCGTCGGCGACATCGGCACCGGGAACGAGGACGGGAGGATCGTGCTCTGGATCGACGGCAAGGCGACGCTCCTTCCCGCCGGTGCACGCCACGCGGCGGCGGTCAACGCCCGGGGCGACGTTGTCGGCACCGGCGGCAACGGCGTCGGCTGGGTCTACCGGGCCGGAAAGCTGCGCTCCCTGGTGACCCCGCCCGGTTACCAGGCGGTTCTCGTGCACGCGGTCAACGGCCGGGGTGACATCGTCGGCACCGCCCGCGGGGCCCGCGACTCGCACCAGGCGGTCGTGTGGTCGGTGGACCGGCCGCAGGAGTACCGGCTGGTCGGGCCGCCCGGGTCCGCCGCGACAGCGATCACCGAGGACGGTTCCGTCGTCGGCGCGATGGGTGACCTGCCCTACCGGTGGACACCGGAGGGCACCGGGATCGCGCTGGCGGTGCCCGACGGTCTTCCGTACGCCTCGGTGCAGGCGGCACGCGGCGAGTGGGCGGTCGGGATGGCTCCCGGCGAGCGGCAGGGCTCCGCCACACGGATGCTCCCGGTGCGGTGGAACCTCACCACGGGTGCGGTGAGCCTGATGCCGTTCCCGAGTATCAGCGCGATCGCCGGCAACGGTGAGGCGCTGGTCGACGACGGCGCCCCGCTGCTCGTCGCCCCGGACGGCACGTCCCGCCGGTTGCCGGGTAGGCCCGAGGTCCGGGCGACCGAGGCGGGCACCTACTCGGCCAGCGGGATCAGCGACGACGCCATGACGGTGGTGGGTTCCGTTCACGAGAACGAGGCGTACCGGCCCTTGGTGTGGCGCTGCCGCCGCTAGGGCTTGGGACGGTGCCCGCCGACCATCGGTCGGCGGGCACCTCGGCTCAGAGGGTGAACACGAGCGTGGAGATGCTGCGCGCGCCCACGTTGATGGTGGCTTGTCCTCCGTTGACGCTTGTCGGTTGGCTGGCCGCGTTGGCGTTCTGCGAGGTGAGGTAGTGCTCGGCCCGGGTGACGTTCTGCGGGGCCTGGATGACGGCGTTGTTGACCGCGCTGTTCGAGCGGTTGAGGATGACCAGGGTGATCTTCCCGTCGCCCTGGTAGGCGGTGACCTCCAGCGGGGAGGCCTTGGAACTCTTCGTCAGGGCGATCCGCTGGTAGCCGGGGCGGACGTACTTGGCGTACTGGGAGAAGGCGTACCCGCGCTTGAGCGGGGCACCCGCGACGGTGCCGTACGCGGACTCGCCGTCGCCGATGAAGGAGTAGTAGCGCTTGCCGTACCACCAGATGTAGGCGCTCCAGTTGGCCTCCATCGACTTGTGCACGGTGCGCATGATGTCGTCGAGGGTTTCGTTCCAGACCGCCGTGTTGGCGGGGTTGCCCCAGATGTTGGAGCCTCCGCCGTCGGCGGCGTGCAGGTTCCACTCGGTCATCCACACCGGTTTGTTGTGCTGCTCGGCCAGGTTGTAGGGCCGCAGCCGGCCGGACTCCTCGGTGCCGTAGAGGTGCCCGCCGATGTAACCGATGTTGTTGCGGGCGGTCGAGTCGTTCAGGGTCGGGTCGGTGAAGTTGTAGTTCAGGTTCACCGCCTCGGCGACCATCAGCTTGGTGTTCTGTACCTTGGTGCCCTGGTCACGGACGAAGGTGCGCAGCTCGGTGCCGCTCCAGTCCATCGAGTCGTAGTCCGGGTGCCAGTCCGGCTCGTTCTGCACCGAGGTCACGTCGATGGTCACGCCCTGGCCGCGCATGTACTGCACGTAGCTGTTCAGGTGGTTGGCGTAGTCGTCGTAGTAGTCGGTCCGAAGCTTCCCGCCGTTGACCCGGCTGTTGTTGGTCTTCCACGCCGCCGGCGCGGTCCACGGCGACGCGAGGATCTTCACGTTCGAACCAGAGGACTTCGCCGTCTTCAACGAGTTCACGTGCGTCGCCCACTCGCTCGACACCGGCGACAGACCGGTCCGCACGATGGAGAGACCCAACTGGTTGGCGCCCATCCCGACCAGGGTCTGCGTCTCGGCGGTCGACCACGCGCTGCCCCAGATGGACTGCGCGGCCCCGAACCCGTCGACGGTCTGGTACCTGGTCGCGCTGTTCACCGTGATGTCCGCCGGCCCGTTCGGCGGCGGTGTCGTCGGCGGGGGAGTGGTCGGCGGGGGTGTGGTCGGGGTCGTGTCGCCGGTGCAGGCCACCCCGTTCAACGCGAAGCTCGTCGGGGCTGGGTTGCTGCCGCTCCACGAACCGTTGAAGCCGAACGAGACCGTCCCGTTGGTCGCGATGCCCCCGTTGTAGCTGACGTTCTTCGCCGTGACCGCCGCGCCGCTCTGGGTCACCGTCGCGTTCCACGCCTGGGTCACCGTCTGACCCGCACCGTAGGACCAGGTCAACGTCCAACTCGACACCGCGTCACCGAGGTTGGTGATGGCCACGTTGGCCCCGAAGCCGTCCTGCCACTGCGACGACACACCGTAGTTCACCGAACAACCGGCGGCCGCCGCCCCGGCCGGCGGCGCCAGGGCGACCGCCGTCGACGCCAGCAGGACGGCGCCGGCCGACACCAGGACGGCGTTGGTCCTTCTTGGTCTTCTCATGAAGCTCCTCCTGAACGGTGGTGGTGGTGTCCACGCCTTCGGAGGGCTCGCCGTCCCGGCAAGATTCCGTCACTCATCGGGCATATTGGGAGCGCTCCCAGCTCGGCGATTGCCAGGAAGGTAATTCATCCAATGATTGCTGTCAATGCCTCAACCCTCTGAGCAGGGCGGGGTGGCTCGGCGGCGCTGTCACGCACAACGCCGCCGACCGTCAGCCGGTTAGGTCGAGCACGCCTGAGTCGACCTGCCCGAACTCCGGCGCATGACCGACGGTCCACGTGAGACGCACACCCCCGTATGCCACGGCCCAGCCGAGCACTGTGTACGTCAGACCGTGGCCCGCCCGGCCGACGATCGGCGTCGCTGTCGCGATGCCTCTGATCGTCGCGGGACGGGGGCGCGGCCGGCTCACGCGGGCAGGGGAGGGTGCTCCCTCGCGGGAGGGAGCGTCGGTTCTCCGGCGAGTGGCTCCTAATCCCGGCTCCGGTCGGTGCCGGTGATACCGGCGGCCTGGTCCCGGGCTCGACTCAGGATCGTCTCCGCCTCCTCGCGGGCGGCGGCCACGAGCTCCTCGCTTTCGCGCCGCGCTTCGGTGCGGTGGTCGTTGGCCTGTTCCTCGGCGAGCTTGAGGATCCGTTCGACCTGATTACCCAGGCCGCTGAGAGTGGGGCGTTCGTGCCGCTGTCTCCACTCCTCGTATGAGGTGTCCGCGCTCGCGCCGCCCCCGTCGCGGACCACCGTGCCGTCGGCGGCGAGGGCGGCCTCGCTCTCGCCGAGCATGGCGAGGCCGACTCCGAGCGCGGCCACCGCGACCCCGGACCACAGGGCTGCCGTCCCGAGAGACGGTCCGACGGCCGCACCGACGCCCAGTCCGAAGAGGAGGGCCGCGGTCTTGGCTGGCTTTCGCATGGCTCGTCCTCAGGGCTGCGGGAGAAGGGGCTGCTGGTTCCAGCATGCGAAGCCGGGTCAACCCACTGCCGCACGACGCCTGTCGGCATCGACGCCTCCGGCGGGGTGGGTCGCAGGCGCAAGGAGGCCGTGGTCGTGCGGTGGTCCGAGTTACCCGGCTGGCTGCTCGGCCGGTGGCAGGACGCTGCGTACCGCGACGCAGGGGTCCGTCGCCGGCGCGGCGGCGTGGATCGCCTCGGCGGCGCGGGCCGCGAAGTCGCGGAAGGTGTCGCGCTGATCCTCGGGCAGCCCACCCAGCACGTGGTCCTCGGCGTGGGTGACCCGCCGCTCGGCCTCGGTGAGCGCCGCACGTCCGCGGTCGGTGGCGACGATCCGGCGGGCCCGCCGATCCTGGGGGTCGAGCTTCCGCTCGATGAGACCGGCGTTCTCCAGGTCGTCGATGACGTACGTCAGGACGCTGCGGTCGATGCCCAGGCGGGTCGCCAGGGCGCCCTGCGTGGGCACGTCCTCGTGGACGACGACAGACAGGATGTGGTAGCCCCGGCTGCCGTGCGGCAGGTCGTTGAGCATCTCCTCGACGTACTCGTGCCAGCGGCGCAGCACCACACCCAGGGACCAGCCGAAGGTCGAGCCGCGCCTGCGGTCGGCCGGCAGTTCGCACGGGTCGGTGGCGGCCATGCACCGGACGCTAACAGGCGAGGTCTCGACCGAACTGACGTTCCCTCTGGAATGCGTGGGCGGACAACTACGTTGTGGGACATACGATCTGCCGGACAGAACATAGTCCGACAATATGACCACGGAGATGCCGAAGCGATGCCTGATTACGGTCACGAAATCCTGTTCGGGACGTTCCTGACACCCGGTGCTCAGGACCCGGACCACGTGGTGGCGCTCGCCGAGCTGACCGAGGCGGTCGGCCTGGACCTCACCACCTTCCAGGACCACCCGTACAACCCCGACTACCTCGACACCTGGACCCTGCTGAGCTGGGTCGCCGCCCGCACGCAACGGTTGCGGATCTCGGGAAACGTCCTCAGCCTTCCGCTGCGCCCGCCGGCCGTCCTGGCCAGGGCCGCGGCGAGCCTGGACCGGTTGTCCCACGGCCGGTTCGAGCTGGGCCTCGGCGCGGGCGCGTTCTGGGACGGCGTCGAGGGCATGGGCGCTCGCCGGCTGACGGCCGGGCAGGGCGTCGAGGCGCTGCGCGAAGCGATCGACGTCCTGCGCGGCGTCTGGGACGACGCCGCACCCGGGCCGCTGCGCCACGAGGGGACGTACTACCCGATCCCCGGCATGCGGCGCGGCCCCGCGCCGGCGCACGACATCGACATCTGGCTCGGCGCGTACCAGCCGAAGATGCTGGCGTTGACCGGGCAGAAGGCGAACGGCTGGCTGCCGACGCTGGAGTACCTGCGGTCCCCGGACCGGGTGACGGCCAACCGACTCATCGACGAGGCCGCGGTCGCGGCGGGACGCGACCCGCGGCAGATTCGGCGGCTGCTCAACCTCTTCACTGTCGACGTCTCGTCGCGCAGCCGCGGCTTCCTCCAGGGGCCACCGGAGCAGTGGGTCGAGCAACTCCTCCCGCTGGTCGTCGAGGAGGGATTCAGTACCTTCCTGGTCGGCCGCGACGACCCGCGACTGATCCAGGCCTTCGGGCAGGAGATCGCTCCGGCGCTACGCGAGGCGGTCGCCAGGGAACGTGCGGCGACCGCGCCGGACGCCAGTCGGCCCGGCGCGATAGCCGTCCGGTCCGAGCGCCGTCCGGGACTGGACCGTGAGGCGCTGCCGGCGTCGCTGGCCGCCCGGACCGTCGCGCCCGGCGACCGGGAGTACGAGGGTGTCCGCCACACCTACAGCTGGAAGGGGGCGCCCGCCCTGGTGATCCGTCCGGAGAGCGCCGCCGAGGTCGCCGAAGCCGTGTCGTACGCGCGGACGCAGGACGTCCCGTTGTCGGTGCGCAGTGGCGGGCACGGCATCAGCGGCAGGTCGACGAACGACGGCGGAATCGTGATCGACATGTCGAGGATGAACAGTGTCGAGGTGCTCGACCGGGCGAGTCGTCGGATCCGGCTGGAGCCGGGTGCCCGGTGGGGGCAGGTGGCGCAGGCGCTCGCCCCGTACGGCCTGGCGATGAGTTCGGGTGACTACGGCGACGTGGGGGTCGGCGGTCTCGCCACCACCGGGGGCGTCGGATATCTGGCGCGCAAGCACGGTCTGACCATCGACCACGTCGTCGCCGCCGAGATCGTCACCGCGGACGGTCGCCTGCTCCGCGTGGACGACGAGCATCACCCCGACCTGTTCTGGGCAATCCGTGGCGCCGGCGGCAACTTCGGCGTCGTCACCGCCCTGGAACTGGAGGCGTACGAGGTCGACACTGTGGTCTTCGCTCAACTCGTCGCCGACGCGACCGACGCCGCGCAGGTGCTCCGCCGCTGGGGTCAACTCGTCGAGGACGCGCCCCGGGAGCTGACCAGTTTCCTGTCTCTCTTCCCCGGGCGTCGGGGCGATCCGCCGATGGCCCAGGTCACGCTGGTCTACGGCGGTGACGACGTCGAGGCCGCCCAGTCCGCCCTGAGCCCGTTCCTGGAGATCGGGCCGATCCTCGATCAACAGGCGCAGCTCGTGCCCTACCCGGCGATCGTCGCCCCACCCGGCAACCAGCATCGAGGTCAGGGGCTGCGCGACACCCGCAGCGGTCTGTCGCACCACATCACCCCGGAGGTGGCCGACCTGATGGCAAACATGATCAATTCCGGCGACGTGATGATCATGCAGGTCCGGTCCGTCGGCGCGGCGGTCAACGACGTGGCACGCGACGCGACCGCGTACCCGCACCGGGACCAGAACTTCTCGGTGCTCGCCGCCACGGTCGAGGACCGGAGGCCACAGCTCGACAAACTGTGGGCCGAGCTGTACCCGCACCTCGACGGCATGTATCTCAGCTTCGAGTCCGACACCGACCCGGCGCGACTGCTGGACGCCTGGCCCGAGCCCACGCTGAGCCGACTGCGCGCCGTGAAGGCCACCTACGACCCGGACAACGTCTTCAACCGGAACTTCCCGATCCCCCCGGCCGGCTAGAGCGCGCCGGAAAGGTAGTCCCGACGTCGCTGCGGTTCGAACTTCTCGATCGCGTACCGCAGCATGACCCGGGGCATGGCGCGGTAGCGGCGGAGCAGGAACTCCTCCTCCGCCGCTCGGTCACGGTTGCCCACCTCGCGCAGCATCCAGCCCACCGCCTTGCGGACGAGGTCGTGCGGGTCGCGCAGGAGGCGGTCGCTGAGTCGGAAGGTCCAGTGGAAGTCGTTGGCCCTGATGAAGGCGAAGGTCGCCATGATGGCGATGCGTCGGTCCCACACCAGGTTCGACCCGGCCAACCCATCCAGTACGCCGCGCTCCCTGTCGACGAGCCAGGGGCCGACGATGTACGGCGCGGACGAGTCCACCAGGTCCCAGTTGTTGAGCCGGTCGGTGTTGGCCAGGACGATGCGGAAGATCTCGCCCTGTTCCTGCTCGTCGCCCTTGGCGAACTTGCGCACCAGGATGAGCAACGACGTCAGCCGCTCCTCGTGCACCTCACCGTGCAACAGGTCCGTCGTCTCCACCAGCGAGAGGTCGCGCCAGTACCGGGCGGCAACCCGACGCTGGTCCGGCACGGTGACGCCGATGGCCCGGTCGCCCTCGCCGTAGCCGCCGGGGACCATCTGCAGGAATCGGCTCGACGCCTCGGCGCGACGTGGGTCGGCGAGGCTGGCGAGATCTCGACGGACGTCGACGCTCGTGGCCATGACGTGCAAGCTACTGCGGCCAGCAGCAGTCGAGCCGTCCTACCCGCCGCGGACTGCCGCAAACCAGGTCGTCGGGTGACGGGCCCGGGAATGGGTGCCGGCCCGAGGGGTACGGCCCCACCATGCTGAAACGAGCGGTGTGGCAGGGGTTGACGGCGGGGCTGGTCGGGGCGGCGGTGATGACGGCCGCGGAGAAGGTGGAGCAACGGGTGACCCGCCGGCCCGACTCGTACGTGCCGGCCCAGGTGCTGGCACGGCTGGCCGGCCTGCCGGAGTCCTCCGGGCAGCAGCCCCGCTGGCAGAACCTGGCGATGCACTACGGTCAGGGCGCGGTGGTCGGCGTGCTGCGCAGCGTCATGGCCCAGGCCGGGCTGCGGGGTGTCTGGGCCTCCAGCGTGTTCACGGCGCTGCGACTGGCCAACGACCAGATCCTGGAGAACGCCACGGGGGTGGGGGCGCCCCCTCTGACCTGGCCCCGCTCGGAACTCGCCATCGACGTGCTGCACAAGTCCGTCTACGCGTTCGCCACCGGAGCGGTGGCCGACGCGCTCGCCGCCCGCGACGGCGCCGGGCCCGGGCAGCGGCACGCGGCGATGCGCCCCGGTCGCCAGTCGGACGTCGGGCCCCTCCCGTACGAGGGTCGGCGGAACGGCCGGGTCCCGGCCAGGCCGAGATGAGGTCGGCGCGGCGGTAGCCGGTGCGGGGAAGGGCCCTGACGGTGGCCCTTCCCCGAACGCCACCCGTCAGAGGTTGCCGAAGTGCTCGCGGTGGTCGTTCGCGAACTCGGCGAAGCTCCGCGGCGCCCGGCCGACGACCTGCTCGACGTGGTCGTTGGTGAAGTCGCCCCAGCCGGAGCCGTAGGCCGCCCGGTATTCGGCGAGGACCTCCGCCGACCACTCGTCGAGCCCCGCCTGGAGCAGGCTGTCGCGCACCTCGTCCGGGCTCTGCGGCGCGTACCGCACCGGCTTGCGGGTCGCGCGGGCGATGTCCTCGGCGGCCTGGTGCAGGGTGATGCTCTCCGGGCCGGTCGGTGTGTAGATCCTGCCCTCGTGCCGCTCGGGCGCGGCGAGGATCGCCGCCCCGGCCGCGGCGATGTCCCGGGCGTCGATCAGACCGACCTTGGCCTCGCCGAAGAGCCCGTAGAGGTGTTCACCCGCCTTGGCGGCGAGCAGGTTCTGCATGAAGTGACTCGGGCGCAGGATCGTCCAGGGGATGCCGGACTCCTGCACCTCGGCGTCGGAGAGCCCGTGCAGGCGGCCGTTGCGGGTGGGCGCGTCGTGTGCGGCGCCGATCGCGGAGAGCCGGACGATGTGCCGCACCCCGGCCTGCCGGGCGGCCCACACCGCGTTCATGCTCTGGCTCGGCGCCGTCGGGCCCATCGGGGTCAGCAGCCAAAGCGTCGTCACGCCCTCGAACGCCGGGGCGAGGGTGCGGGGGCGGTCGAGGTCGCCGACGACGACGTCGACGCCGTCGAGTTGAGGAGCGCGTGCGGCGTCCCGCACGAGGGCGCGCACCGACTGCTGCCCGGCGAGTTCCCGCAGCACCTCCCTCGACACGGTGCCGTTGGCTCCGGTGATCAGAATGGTCATGGTTGTCCTCCGGTCGGGTGGACAGCGGTCGTGGTGGCCGCTGGTCGACGCCCGTCACGTTATAGTCCAAAACTTGTACCGTCCAATGATTGGACTACTTTATGAACCGCAGCACACTGAAGGAGCAGGCCCCGGACCTCGGCATCCTGGCCGTGCAGCTCTCCGCACGCGTCCAGCGGGAGATCTTCCGACGGTCGGCGGAGCACGGATTCGGCGACGTCCGGCCCCGGCACGGAGCGGTCCTCGCCTACCTGGACGTCGAGGGCACCCGCCCCGGCGAACTGGCCAGGCTGGCCGGACGCAACAAACAGACGATGGGAGCGATCCTCGACGAGCTGGAACGGCTGGGCTACGTCCGGCGTACGCCCGACCCGGCCGACCGTCGGGCGAAGCTGATCGTGCCGACGGACCGGGGTCGCGAATTCATGGAACTCACCGACGGCATCGTCGACCAGATCGAGCAGAGACTGTCCGACACGCTCGGTGCCGAGCAGTACCAGACCTTCCGGAGCGCACTGGGCCGTGGCGTGGCGGCCCTCCCGGCAACCGGTCACGACACCGAGGGCTGAGGCGGGGTGGCCCGCCTCGCCCGCATGTGACGGCGCAGAGCGGGTACCCGGCCGTCGCTCACCAGCGGGACCTCCGGGTTCCACCGCCGTCAGCGCAGCCCGAGGAGCACCGACATGCCGATCGCCGGGAGGGCCCGACTCTCGCCGAGGGTCTCCCTGCTGCTTCTGGCGTCGATCCTCGTGTCGTTCCTGGCCGCGTCGGCCGCCCCGACCCCGCTCTACGGCACCTACCAGGAGCGTTGGCACTTCTCGCCGGTCACGACCACGGTGGTGTTCGCCGTCTACGCGCTCGCGGTGCTGGTGTCGCTGCTCACGTTCGGCAAGTTGTCGGACCACGTGGGCCGCCGCCCGGTCCTGGCCGTGGCGATCGTGGTGCAGATGCTCTCGCTCGTCGTCTTCGTCTTCGCCAACGGCGTACCCACACTGGTGGTCGCGCGACTGCTCCAGGGGCTTGCCGCCGGCGCCGCCACCGGCGCCGTCGGGGCCGGGATGCTCGACATCGACCGCGCCCGGGGAACGCTCGCGAACTCCATCGCCCCCGGCATCGGCACCGGGAGTGGCGCCCTGCTCTCGGCGCTGCTCATCGACTTCCTGCCCGCGCCGACGCGGCTGGTGTACGTCGTCCTCTTCGTGGTCCTCCTGATCCAACTCGTCGGTATCGCGCTGATGCCGGAGACGGTCACGCCGATGGCGGGAGCGCGACGCAGCCTGCGCCCCGAGATCAAACTGCCACGCACCGTACGCGATCCGCTGCTGGTCGTCGTCCCGGTGCTGTTCGCGGTCTGGGCGCTGGCCGGCTTCTTCGGGGCGCTCGGCCCGGCGCTGGTACGCAGCCTCATGAACACGTCGATCGTGGTCGGCGGTCTGGTCCTCTTCGTCTTCGCGGTCTTCGGGTCGATCGCCGTCCTGCTGCTGCGCAACACCGCCGCCCGGACCGTGATCCTGATCGGGATCGTCGCCCTCGTCCTGGGCATGGTCGTCACGTTGGTGTCGGTCATGGCGGAGTCCGTCCCGGGATTCTTCGTCGGCCTCGCGCTCGGCGGCGTCGGCTTCGGCGGGGGATTCCAGGGCAGCCTCAAGACGATCACACCACTTGTCGAGGCACACGAGCGCGCCAGCGTGCTGTCGCTGCTCTACATCGTCTGCTACGTCGGGTTCGGCCTCCCGACGGTGATCGCCGGCTTCCTCGTCGTGTACGCGGGCGGCCTGCCGCAGACCGCCGACGAGTACTCCGTCGCCGTCATCCTGCTCGCCCTGGTCGCCCTGTTCGGGGTGCGCAGGGCCACCAGGACCACTCAGCCAGCAGCAGCGACCGGGAGGGGAACGCGATGAGCCCGAAGAGCGCCCAGGGGGACGCCGGCATCGAGAACGTCGACGTCAAAGTCGAGGTGATCGTCATTCCGGTGTCGGATGTCGACAGGGCGAAGGAGTTCTACCTGCGCCTCGGGTGGCGGCTCGACCAGACGCCGCCCGGCATCGTCCAGCTGACGCCGCACGGCTCCGGATGCTCTGTCCAGTTCGGCCCGGGGCTCACCCCGGCGGCACCCGGTTCGGCCATGGCGTACCTGGTCGTGTCCGACGTCGAAGCGGCCCGCAACGCCCTGGTCGCCGCCGGGGTCGAGGTGGGCGGGCTCTTCCACGTCAGCCCGGACGGCCCGGTCGACGGGCTGGACCCGGAGCGGCGCAGCTACGTCTCGCGCGCCACGTTCCGTGACCCGGACGGCAACACCTGGCTCATGCAGGAGATCACGACCAGGCTGCCCGGGCGCATCGAGGGTGGACTGACGTCGTTCGGCTCGGCGAGCGACCTGGCGAGCGCCCTGCGGCGCGCGGCCGCCGCGCACGGCGAGCACGAGGAGCGCACCGGCCAACGGGACGAGAACTGGCCCGACTGGTACGCGACGTACATGGTCAGCGAACAGTCGGGGGCCAAGCTGCCCGAGTGAGGATGGCCGGACCGTGGGCTGCGTCAGCGCAGCCCACGGACGAGGTTGTCGACCAGGGTGCGCGCGAAGTCCTCGGTGAGCGGGAGGTCGGCGATGAGCAGCCGGTGGTAGCAGGCGCCCCACAGCTGGTCCACAACGGATTCCGGGTCGATGTCGGCCCGTAGCTGCCCCCGGCTCATGGCCCGGCTGAGGGTTTCGACGGCCAGGGCCCGACGGGGGGCGGAGTAACGCTCCCGGTAGGCGGCGGCCAGCTCCGGGTCGGTCTGCGCCTGCCCGATGAGTTGACTGATGACCCGCCCGGCGGTGGTGTCCCGGACGAGGTGGACGAAGGCGACGAGCTGGTCGGTCAGGTCGGTGACGATGTCGCCGGTGTCCGGGAACGCCAACGTGGGTGCGACGACGGTGAAGTAGCCGTCCAGGGCGAGCGCGCCCTTGGAGGGCCACCACTTGTAGATCGTCATCCGGCTGGCCCCGGCGAGCGCCGCGACCTTCTCGATGGTGAAGCCGGCCATGCCCTCGTCCAGCAGGAGGCCGCCCGCGGCCGTGAGGATCTCGGCCCGCACCTGGTCGGCGGGCCGACGGCCGCGACCCCGCCGGGGCGACGCGGGGGGTTCCGGGGTGAGCTGGGCCACTGGTCCTCCGATTATATGGACAGCGTGTCTTCATGCTGGTTATATGGACACAGCGTACACAACGTGGCGACAACCGAAAGGAGACGAGCGACATGGCGGGTCTACGACGGCGACAGTTGGGTGCCTCCGGTCCGGAGGTGTCGATCATCGGGCTCGGCGCGATGGGCATGTCGGACCTGTACGGTCCGGCCGACGAGGCGGAGAGCGTCGCGACACTGCACGCGGCCATCGACGCCGGTGTGAACCTCGTCGACACCGCGGACTTCTACGGTTCGGGTCACAACGAGATGCTGATCGGCCGGGTGCTGCGGGAACGCCGCCGCGACGAGGTGGTGCTCAGCGTGAAGTTCGGCGCCCGCCGGACACCGGACGGCGGTTTCCAGGCGGCACCGTACGACGTGTCGGCGGCGGCGGTGAAGGACCGCCTGGCGTACTCGCTGCGCCGGTTGGGCACCGACTACATCGACATCTACCGGCCGTCCCGGCTCAACCCCCAGGTGCCGATCGAGGAAACCGTGGGTGCGCTGCTCGAGATGCGGGAGGCCGGCTACATCCGGCACATCGGGCTCTCCGAGATGGGCGCGGACACCATCCGCCGAGCGGCGGCGGTGGCACCGATCAGCGACCTCCAGATCGAGTACTCGCTGCTGTCCCGTGGCCCCGAGGCCACGATCCTGCCGACCCTGCGCGAACTGGGCATCGGGCTGACCGCCTACGGGGTGCTGTCCCGAGGCCTGCTCAGCGGGCACTGGTCGGCCGAGCGTGAGCTGACCGGCGCGGACTTCCGGGCGAACAGCCCCCGCTTCCAGGGCGAGCATCTGGCCGCGAACCTGCGCCTCGTGGACGCTCTGGGCCGGGTCGCGCAGCGACTGGGGGCCACCACCAGTCAGGTCGCGATCGCCTGGGTGGCGGCGCAGGGCGAGCAGATCGTGCCACTGGTCGGGGCGCGGCGGCGGGACCGGCTCACCGAGTCGCTGGGCGCTGTCGACGTGGTGCTGGACCGGGACGCGTTGGACGAGATCGAACGTGCCGTACCGGCCGGCGCGGCCTCCGGCCAGCGCTACGCGAGCCCGATGATGTCCCTCCTCGACAGCGAGAAGTGACAACGACCGGCCGGCGGACCCCACTGCGGTCACGCCGGCCGGTCATCGTCCGGCGCCGGTCATCGTCGGGCGCTGTCCCAGGCTCGCACCAGCTGCATCCGGTTGTGGATCCCCAGTTTGTGGTAGATCGACCGGAGCTGGGTGTCGACAGTGTGGAAGGAGACGAAGAGGCTCCTGGCCGCCTCCTTCTTCGTGGCACCCGAGGCGAGCATCTCGGCCACCCGCTCCTCGGCCGGGGTGAGCGCCTCGATGCCCGTACGCGCCGGCCCGTCGCTCGCCGGCCGATGCCGCGGTGCGGTGGCGAGCTCGGCGCACCGGCGGTCCGCAGTCGCCTGGTCGCCCGGTGCCCCGATCCGGGCGTAGAGGGCAGCGGCCTCGTGTGCGGCGTCGCGTGCCTGCACGGGCCGCAGTGCCGGGCTGTTCGCCAGGTCGAGCAACGCGTCGGCGAGCGCCGGCCACGCGTCGGTGGTGCGTAGACCGTCGACCGCCGACCGGAGCGCGTCCGGGTCGCGATCGCGCAGCCCTCTGGTCTGGTCGGCCAGCGCGCGCCACAGCGGAACCGGGGTGCGCGTGGCCACCGACTCGACCAGTTCGGTGACCCGGCGGGCGGCCGGGGTGTCACCGGCGGCCATCGCGGCGCGTACCAGCCGGGGGCCGAACTGCGGCACGGGCAGCAGCGGTCGCACCGACCGGTGCAGGTCGGCGACGACCCGGGTGAGCAGGTTCGCGGGCACGCTGAGGGCATTGTCGCGAACGGCGACGCAGAAGGCGGGCGTCCACAGCGTGCTGTCGGGCCAGCGAACCTCCGCGAGGCACGGACGGAGCACCGCCCGCGCGTCGTTGTGGTCGCCACGGCGGTAGCGAACCTCGCCGATCACCGCGACGAGCAGGGCGCGCACCTCTGGGCTGAGGTCCACCGGGCCGGCGGTGAGCGTCGTGACCGCGAGTGCGGCCGCCTCGGGCAGTTCGCCAACGGCGACCATCCGCAGGCAGTCCAGCGCGGTGAGCGCGCTGCTGAACAGGGGACCGGCTTCGTTCGAGGTCGGGCGGGTAGCGGCCCGTGCGTCCTGGTGCCGGCCCAGGCCGAGCTGCACGAGGATGCGTTCGGCCCGGATGGACGAAGCGTCGCCTCGTGTCGCCGGGGACCCCGGGTCCAGCGCCGCCAGCACGGCGTGAGCCCCCGGCAGATCGCCGTACGACAGCGAGCGGGCGGCCCGGCCGAGGGCGAGGTGACGGGCCGACGAATGGTCCCCCGACGCGGCGTGCGCGACACCCGCGTCGCGGAGCAGGGCGTCGGTGTCCGGATGACCCACGCGGGCGGCGGTCGCGGCGACCAGCGCGAGCAGAGTGCTGCGGCTGCGGGCGTCCAGCCGCTGGTCGAGCGCCGTGCGCAGACCGGCGAGGGCGATAGTGGGCTGTTCCAGTGCCGCGATCCGCGTGAGGTGACCCAGCAGGTGCGTACGGTGGCGCTCGCCGTGCCGGTCCGCGGCGATCTCCGCCGCCAGGACGGTGAGCGCCGCCGTCCCGCGTCCGCCACGTCGTAGCTGGTCCGCCGTGGCGTACACCCGCTGGCGGCGTCGCTCGGCGTCGTCGTGGTCGGCCGGGAAGGTGCCGGCGTCGAAGGATGATCCGGACAATGGCGTTCTCCACGGTTGTTACCCGGCGCGTCGAATTGCCGTCCTGCGACCGAGCCTAGCCACGATGGCAGGGGCGGGCACCCAGATCGACGAAGCGGCGGGAGTGCGCCCGTTCGCCCACGGCGTCCGGGATTTGCCGTGCCGCTATGGCGCGATCACGTGATGCGACGACGACGTCCGGCCGCCGATCATCGAAGGCATGGCCCACTCGACCCGACTTCCCGGTCTGCACCGGCTCCGCGTCGTACTCCTGATGTTCGTTCTTCTCGCCAGTACCGGGGCGGGTGGTCACGCCCCGCTGTGGACCCGCCTGGTGCTGGTGGCGACCGCAGCGGCGATTCCGGTCGCGGTCGCGGTCCAGTACGGCTGGGCCGGGGTGCGCGCCCTGCTGGGGCTGTCGTCCCGGCTACGGCTGCCGGATGGATCCGTTCGCGCACCCCGTCCGATCCAACCCGAGTGAGGAGTCAGCGATCATGGTGAACAGCGATCCCCAGCCGCGGCGCGGCGACCAGGGCGCGCCTCCCTTCGCAGGCCGCAACGTGGAACTCGAACGGCAGAATCCCGACCTGTTGGTGCCGCCGACCACCGACAGCCGGCTGGTGCCCAATCTGAAGTTCTCGTTCTCCCAGGCGCACACCCGGGTGGAGAAGGGCGGCTGGACCCGGGAGGTCACCAGCCGCGACCTGCCGATCGCCACCCAACTCGCCGGTGTCCAGTTCGGTCTCGAACCGGGCGCGTACCGGGAGATCCACTGGCATCAGCAGTCGGAGTGGGCGTACGTGCTCAGCGGCAGTTGCCGGATCAGCGCCGTTGACCAGGAGGGACGCAACTTCATCGAGGACGTCAAGGAGGGTGACCTGTGGTTCTTTCCGCAGGGCATCCCGCACAACATCCAGGCACTCGAGGACGGCTGTCAGTTCCTGCTGGTCTTCGACGACGGCGCGTTCTCGGAGAACAACACGTTCCTGCTCAGTGACTTCTTCGCCCACACTCCTCGGCACGTCCTGGCCAAGAACTTCGGCTGGACGACGGAACAGATGCAGAACCTGCCCGAGCGGGAGAAGTACATCTTCCAGGGTGACGTTCCACCGCCGCTGCACCAGGACCGGGTGGTCAGCCCCACCGGCGACATCCCGCGAAGCTTCAAGCACCGGATGCTCGCGCAGACACCGCAACGCTTCCGGGGTGGGACGGTCCGGGTCACCGACTCGACCAACTTCGCCGCGTCGGTGACCACCGCCGCCGCCCTGGTGGAGGTCGAGCCGGGTGGAATGCGCGAGTTGCACTGGCATCCCACCACCGACGAGTGGCAGTACTTCATCTCCGGCACCGGACGGATGGGTGTCTTCGCGTCGCAGGCCGCCGCCCGGACGTTCGACTTCCAGGCCGGCGACGTGGGCTACGTGCCCTTCGCGTACGGCCACTACATCGAGAACACCGGCGACGAGCCGCTGGTGTACCTGGAGATGTTCCGGCACCCGCGCTTCGAGGACATCTCGGTGATGCAGTGGATGGCCAACACACCCCACGAGATCATCGCGGACACGATCAACGTGTCGAAGTCCATGGTCGACGCGCTGCCGACCACCAAACAAACGGTGATCTGACCACGGTGACCGCCTCTCGCGTGGCCGCCACCGCGAGCGCCCGTCCGGCCCCGACGGCCCGCTCGGGTACGGCGTCCGGCCGCCCGTCGTCGGTCGGGCGGCCGGACCGGTGGATCAGGAACCGGCGGGCGCCGGAGATGTGGGCGCCTCGGCAGGTCGTCGGCGTCGGGACACCGCGCCGACGACGACGTCGATGACGAGGAAGGCCAGCAGGGTGAGCCCGAACAGCGGCAGTGCCCAGCCGATCGCCGCCACCACCGGTACGCCGATGAGCAGTGCCCAGAGCGGCAGACCACGGACGCCACCACGGGCCGGTGGGGTGCCGGCGAGGGCGCGTCGGTCGGTGCGGGTGGGGCGGCGTTGCCACCACATGCGGTAGCCCCAGACGATGACGCAGAGCAGCCCGAGGGCGATCGCGGCGAGCAGGATCTGGTTGATCGGTCCGAAGAGGATCCCCATGTGTGCCTGGATGCCGAGGCCGCTGAGTTTGGCCAGCAGGGGCCAGTCGGCGAAGTCACTGCGGGCGGTGACCGCACCGCCGGACGGGTCGACGGCGACCCGGTCCTTGGCGACCGGCCAGGTGTTGTCGACCTGCGTCACGGTCCACGCCGAGCCCGGCTCGGCGGCCGGGGCGATCTCGACCGGGCCGGACAGACCGGCCCCACGGGCGGCCGTCGCCACCCGGTCGAAGGCTGCCGACTCGACCACCCCGCCCGCCCCGGGAGCGCCGTGGTGGCCGCCGCCGGTCGCGTCGGGGGCGACGGGATCGGCGAGGAGGCTGGTGGAGATGACCGGGGTGCGGGCGTTGAGCGCGTCGAGGCCGGCGCTGAAGTTCGCCCCGGCGTAGCGGGACCAGGTCAGCCCGGTCGCGGAGAGGAAGAGCAGGCCGACGGTGAGCCAGATGCCGGTGGTGGCGTGCCATCCCCGGGTGCGGCGGACACCTTTGCCGGCGGACAGGTCCGGTACGAGCAGGTGGCGGGCGGTGGCGCGGGCGGCGCTGCGGCGACGCCACCAGAGGACGACCCCGCCGAGTGCGAGCACCCAGAGCCAGCTCGCTGCCAGTTCGGAGTAGTGCTCGCCGACCGCGCCGAGGTGCAGGTGGCGGTGCAGGTCGTCGAGCCAGGTGGTGGCGGGGGTGGAGCCGAACCAGGTGGTGAGCTGTCCCTGCGACTCGGCCGTGTACGGGTTGATGTAGACGGTGTGCTGGTTCTCGCCGAGTTCCGGCATGGAGAACGTCACCCGGGTGGTCTGGTCGCCCTCGCCGGGCTGCACGGCGGTGATGCTGCCCTCGGGGTGCGCGTTGCGGGCGGCTCCGACCTGCTCGGCCAGGGACACGGGACGGTCACCCACCTGCGCGACTGTCAACTTGTCGCCGTAGAGGACCTGGTCGAGCTGCGGGGTGATGGTGAACGCCAGCCCGGTCAGCGCGGCGGTCACCAGGAACGGCGCGACGAGGATGCCGGCGTAGAAGTGCAGCCGCAGCAGCAGCGCGCCGAACGGCGACGCGCGCCGGACCGGTCGGCCCCGGGGTTCGGCGCTGGTGGCGGGTTCCGGCGTCGCCGCGCCGGACAACTCGGTGAGAGACATGCTGATCCGATCGGGATAGTCGGGATACCCCCGAGGGTGTCTCCCGTACTGACGTGGTCGCCCGGTGGTGGTGTGGCGTCGGTTCCGGCCCTGACGTGGTAGTCGGACAGCCGGACCGATTGGTTCCCACTGATGCTCGGCCGGCGAGCGGTTCGGCTCAGCGGCGGGCAGCCCGTCGCCACAGCAGCACGGCCGCCACCGCGACGAGAATCACGAGCGCCGCACCCGCCACGAGGACGCCGGCATTCGCGCCGCCGCCGTCGGGTTGCACCGCCGCCGCGCCGGACGGCGTGCTGGACGTGGCGGCCTCGACGACCGGCGCGGCGCTGGACGTGGGGTCGGCCACGGTGAACGGGTACGACCCCTGCACCGGGTGCCCGTCGGCGGAGACGACCCGGTAGGCGACCGTGTACGTGCCGTTCGGGAGGGTGTCGGTCACCTGGACGGTGCCCTTCGCCCCGGCGACCACCGGCTCGCCCGTGCCGACCTTCCGCTTGGCGGCGTCGGTGAGAACGATGGTGGTGAACGTGGGATCGAGCCGAGACATGAACTCGAGCACGATCTCCGTCGGTGCGCTGGTCAGCGTCGACTGCTGCACCGGGGTGGCCGCCCGCAGCGAGTTGTGGGCCCAGGCCGGGCCGGCCGCGACGAGCAGTGCGACGAGGACGGCGAGCGCCGCCGCGCCGAGTCGGACGGCGGTGCGGCCCAGCGGCGGTACGGGCATGTGGAGGCTCCGGTTCATCCGAGCACCTGCTCGCCGATCCACCCGCCCGCTTGGCAGCCGGGTGGGATGGCGAAGACGGCGGAGCCGATCGGGGTGGTCCACTCGTTGAGCAGGTCCCGCTCGGCCAGCCGGCGTTGAATCGGCAGGAACTGTCGGGCGACGTCCGCCTGGTAGGAAGTGAAGACCAACCCGCTGTCGGCGTGGCCCTCGGCGGTCGGCACCCCGTCGTAGTTGTAGGGCCGGCGCAGGATCTTCAACCGGTCGTCGGTGACGTGCGCGCGGGTCAGGTGGGAGAAGTCCGGGATGACAGTGAGCCCGTGCTCGTCGGTCGCGGCGAAGTCGGGCTCGTCGTGCTCGGCGGCGCCGGTCAACGGTGCTCCCGTGTCGAGCCGCCGGCCGACGGCGAGTTCCCGGTCGGTGCGGCCGAGCAGGTCCCAGGTCTCCATGTTCATGCTGATCCGGCGTACGACCAGAGTGGTGCTGTCGCGCAGCCACGCGGGCCCGTCCGGCACCCAGACGGCGGAGTCCATCGGCACCCCGGGTCGGGGGTTGGCGGTGCCGTCGAGCTGACCGAACAGGTTGCGTTGGGTGTGGCCGCCCGGTTCGACGCCGGGGCTGCGCCGGAAACCCTGCTGCACCCACCGGACGGTGGCGAACGGCCGGCTGTCCTTGATCAGCACCCGTTGGGCGTGAGCGACGCTGATCGGGTCGTCCGCGCAGATCTGGAGCAGCAGGTCTCCGCCGGTCCAGGCCGGCTGGAGCCGGTCGACGCGGAACGGCGGCAGGTCGGCGACCGAGGCCGGCCGCCGGTCGTCGACGCCTGCCGCCCGGTACAGGGCGGGCCCGAAGCCGAAGGTCACTGTCAGCCGGGCGGGCAGGAGTCCCAGTTCGGCCTCGGTGTCGGCCAGCGCCGGCTTGCCCTGGGTGAGGCGGGCGGCGTCGTCGGTGAGCAGCCGCAGCATCCGGCCCAGCGCGGCCCGGTCGGTGCCGGCCCGCAGCGTGAACGCCACGAATGCCGCGTGCGCCTGCGGTTCGGTGGTCACACCGGCTTGCCGCACGCCGTGGAACGGCTCGACCAGAGCGCCGACGCTCGCCACCGGCGTGGTGTCGGCGGCGGCCGGTGACTGCCCGCTGTCGGTGCGGGTCGCGGCGATGGCCGCCCCGCCGGCGAGGGCTCCGCCGGCGGCCAGTGCCCCGCCGGTGAGCAGGCCGCGCCTGCTCACCGGCCGGACGGGTGGCGTGTCGGTCACGATGCCGGGCTCATGCTCATCTCCGGCGTGGCACTCGTGCCGGGCATCGGCTGGCCGTGCCCGGGCGCGTAGCTCTCCTGCGCGCCGGTGAACGGCTTGGCCACGGCCGTGAACTGCTGGGTCCTGCCGTCGGCGAACGTCAGGGTGAACGTTAACTCGTCGCCGGCCTGCACCGGCTTGGCGAGGTTCATCAGCATCAGGTGGTCGCCGCCGGGCTCCAGCGCGTGCGTGCTCTTCGCCTTGATCACGACGCCGCCCTGCTTGGCCTGCATGACCATCTTGCCGTCCTTCATGGTCATCTCGTGCAGCTCCATCGGCGACACCGAGGTCGTGGCTCCGGTCACCGTGACATCGCTGTCGCCGTCGTTGACCAGGGTCCCGAAGGCCGCCGTCATCCCCTTGTCGGCGGCCTTCACCCACGGGTCACGAATGCCGAGCACCCCGGCGTCCGGGTTGGCCGAGGACGACGCGGACGGACTCGCCTGCCCGGTCGACGGAGAGTCGGACGATCCGCATCCGGCGGCGCCCACCGCCAGGATCGCGGCGGCGATGACGGCGGCCGAGCGGCGGCGCGGACCGAGCGGGCTGGTGCTGAGCATGTGTTCTTCCTCCGATGGTTGCTGCTGGCTGGATGGTCGGCCGCAGCGGGGAGAAAGTTCCAGGCTCAGGGCACGTTGATCGTGTACTCGGCGGTCTGCACCTTCCCTTCCACCTGGAAGTCGAAGAAGGCCCGGTACCGGCCCGAGCTGGGCGCGGTCAGCCAGAACTGGACAGTGCCGTCGACCAGCTCCTGCTCCGGGTGGACGTGCACGTAGCCGAGATCGCCCTCGCGGACGACCACCAGGTGCCCGTACGCGCCCAGGTAACGCTCCAACTGCGCGGGCCCGGCCGCGTCGGTGCGCTGGACCTGGAACTGCATCGGCGCGGTCACCCCCACCGTCGGGGTGCCGCTCATCGACACCGCGTACGGCCCGGCCGTCGCCTGTGCCTGCGCCGGCGGCAGCGCGGCCGGGGTGTGCGCCCCCGGCACCGTGTGGTCGACGCCCAGCACGAGAGGCACCTGCGCGCCGTTGGCCGCCGTCACGGAGAAGTCGGCGTAGACGCGGTAACCACCGGGTCGGGCCAGCGTCAGGGGGACGCTCCAGGTGCCGTCGGGGGCCATCGTCGGGTGTACGTGCTGGTAGCCGGTCAGGTCGCGGCCCACCACGATCATGTGCAGCGGCTTGTCGTGGACGACCGCGAAGCGGGTCGCCGGCTGCCGGTCGGTCCCGACGATCCGGAAGCGGTAGTCGGCGCGTACCCCGGCGGGTTGGGACCGCTCCACCGGTTGCAGGGTGTACCCACCGGCGCTGACCGTCGTCCCGGTCGCCAGCGTCTCGCCCGCCGCGCCGTCACCTCGGTGCGTGTGCGGACCGGTGCCCGCCGGGTGTTGGTGCCCGTCGGTCGCGGATCCCGCCGGCCCCGAAGCCGGCGGACCGCCGGCCGGCTGCCGGGCGGTGTTCGACGGGCTCTGGTCGCCGGTGCCGATGCGGGCCAGCCCGAACCCGGCCAGCAGGGCGACCACCAGCCCGCCGACGAGCAGCGCCAGGTGGCCGTTGCTGAGCCGGGACCCGGGTGCCACCCCGGCGAGGTCCGTGTCCGGCCGGTGGCCGGCCTCGACTGTCGACTCTTGGTCGGTGGTGGAAGGGGCCTGCGCCTCCTGATCGGTGCTGGCGACGGCCTTCGCCTTCTGCTCAATGGGCGTCGGATCGACCGCGTCGGTGGGCGTCGGGTCGACGGCGACGCCCGTGCGGGCCGTGACGACCGCGTCGCCCGTCCGCGCCGCCGGCACGGTGGCCGGTCGCCGCTTACCACCCGTGGGCTTCGTGCCGACACCGCTCACCGCGGCGGCCGTCCTGCCGGCGGAGGACTTGGCGGCGGCCGTCTTTGCGGCGGCGGCCCTGGCTGGGCTGGTCTTGCCGGCGGAGGGCCGGTTCGTGGTGCGTGCGCCGCCGCCGCGTCGACCGGAGGCCGCCGGCGAGGTACGGCCCCGTCCGGTGGGTTTGCCGGTGGACGCCGTCCGGCGACGCCAGACGACGAATCCGGCCGCCGCCACGAGTGCCGCGATCGCCGCCGCCCAGCCGGCCCAGGCCAGTCCTCCGGAGCCGCTCTCCTCGCCCGGCCCGGTCGGCGGGGCCGCCGCAGCTCCGGTCGGCGGGGTCACCGGCTGGGCCGAGGTGGTCGGCACCGCCGACGCCTGCCCGGACGACCCGTGCTGCTCGGTGGCGGCCACCAGCGCCGGGTCCGGCTGCGTCGTCGGCGGGCTCCACCCCTTGGGTGCCGCCGTCACCGGCCCGTTGTAGCGGAACGTCAGCGTGCCCCGCACGGTGTCGCCGTCCGAGGCGACCGACAGGTAGCTCACCGAATACTGGCCCTTGGCTGGCAGGTGGGTGACCGCCACCGTCGCGGGAAACCCGGTCGTGTACTCCCGTGGCTCGAACTGCCCGTTGACCAGGAAGTACTCCCGTACCGGCTTGTCCAGCGGCTTCGGCTCCCCGTACGACCAGCTGTTGTCGACCCGGATGCCGCCCGGGGCGGTGACAGTGAAGAACGCGTTCGGCGCGGCCTTTTCGGTGAAGAAGAGCTGCACCGCCGTCAACGGCTCGCTCACGGTGGCCCCACCCGCCGGCGTGGACATGGCGAGAGTGCCGTGAGCCGAGGCGGGTTGGGCGGACGCGAGGAGTGCGACCGCCGAGGCGAGGAGGAGCGCGAGGACACCCGAGAGCACCCGCCCCGGAGTCTGAGGGAGACGACGCATCTGAATATCCTGACCGGAGTGAGGCTTTTTTCAAGAGCTGGCGATCTTTTTCCTCACATGGCAAAAGCTGACGACGCTCCGGCGCCGCCTCCGCGCTGTGCCCCCGGTACCGGGACTTCCCTGGCCAGCTATGCTGCGGGCGGCGCTGGTTCGCCCCGTCGTGACCGTCGGGGCGTCGTAAGAGGGAACCCGGTGGAAGTCCGGGACTGCCCCGCAGCGGTGAGTGGGAACGAACGCCGTCATCAGCACTGGGCCGTCGGCCTGGGAAGCGACGGCCGGTAGGAGACCGGCGTGACCGGTCAGGCCCGCGAGTCCGAAGACCTGCCCGCGCTGCGCACACGACCGTGTGCGCCGCCGTCGGCCTCGCGGGTGGGCTGAGCGGGTGACGTGCCGTCCGTCGGCGCGTGCTCGTCGGGTGTCCGCGTACCGGTGGTGTGGTTTCCCGAGAGACGGACTACCGCTGTGCACGACACCGCCACGATCGCCGGCCGAGCGCCGTCGGCGTCGCACCTGACCCTGTCGCAGATCATGGACCAGCACCACACCAACCTGATGGGTACGGTGCACGGCGGCCGGATCCTCAACCTCATCGACTCGGTGGCCGGAGTCGTCGCCGCCCGGCACTCCGACGGGCCGGCGGTCACCGCCGCCATCGACGAGACCGCGTTCCTGCGCGCGGTGCGGGTCGGCGACGTCGTGCACGTCGACGCTCGGATCACCTGGGCCGGACGCAGCTCGATGGAGGTCGCGGTCAAGGTCACCGCCGACCGGTGGGACCGGGCCGTTCCGCCCACCGACGTGGCCACCGCCCACCTGGTCATGGTCGCCATCGACGACGACGGCCAGCCGAGGACGGTGCCGCCGCTGCTACCCGAGACCGACGGGGACCGGAGGCGCTACCGCGAGGCGGAGATCCGTCGGGAGCACCGGTTGGCGTTGCGGAGGGCGCTGCTCGACGGCGTCGACGAGGGCTGAGGGGCGGCTCGGGCTCTCGCCCCGTTCAGCGGATCTCGCCCGAATCGTCGTCCTGGCCGTCACCCCGGATGTCACCCGGGCGGCACCCCCAGTTGGATAGCGTCCACGTGATGTCTGGATCACGGAGGGTGTGAATCGTCATGCGCGCTGCGGTGCTGCGGGAGTTCGACAGGCCGCTGACGGTCGAGGAGATCGATCAGCCCTCTCCCCAGGCGGGGCAGGTGCTGGTGCGGATCGTCGCCAGCGGGGTCAATCCACTCGACACGAAGATCCAGGCCGGACAGGCCGCGCACGCGCGCGTACGACCGCCCGCGGTGCTCGGGTTGGACCTTGCCGGGGTCGTCGCCGCTGTCGGCGCGGAGGTGGCCGGCTTCGCGCCGGGAGACGAGGTGTACGGGCTGTGCGGGGGAGTGGGTGGGCTACCGGGTTCGCTGGCCGAGTACGCCGCCGTGGACGCCCGGTTGCTGGCCCGCAAGCCTGGCGGCCTCTCGATGCGCGAGGCCGCCGCATTGCCACTGGCGGCGATCACCTCCTGGGAGGGGCTTGTCGACCGCGCCGGGGTCCGCGCCGGGCAGAAGGTGCTGGTGCACGGCGGTGCCGGCGGTGTCGGTCACGTGGGCCTGCAACTCGCCCAGGCAAAGGGTGCCGAGGTGTACGCCACCGGCGGGCCGGCGAGCGTACGGGTGATCGAGAGCCTGGGTGCCGTGCCCATCGACTACACCTCGACCAGCGTGGAGGAGTACGTCGAGAGGCACACCGCTGGTGAGGGGTTCGACATCGTCGTCGACAACGTCGGTGGCGCGACGCTCGACGCGTCGTTCGCGGCGGTACGCACCTATCACGGGCACGTCGTCAGCGCGCTCGGTTGGGGCACCCACTCGCTCGCCCCGCTGTCGTTTCGTGGCGCGACCTACTCCGGCGTGTTCACCCTGCTACCGATGCTCACCGGCCGGGGCCGCGAACATCACGGCGACATCCTGCGGGAGATCGCGACGCTGGCCGACGCCGGCGCGCTGCGCCCGCGACTGGACCGGCGTCGGTTCACGCTCGACACCATCATGGACGCTCACCGTGTGGTCGCCGACGGCATCGCCGAGGGCAAGGTCGTGGTGGACATCGCCGACTGACCGGCCGGGACGTCAGGTAGGGCTTACGCGTTGCCGTGACCTGCCGCGTCGATGAGGCCTCCGAGACGGTAGCGCAGGACGCGGGCCTGGCTGATCGACATCGCTACCCGGTCGGACGCCAGGCCCCCGGTCGCGCTCAACACCACAGTGGTTTCAGCCGCCGCATGGGCAGTTTGGACCAACGCCACCGTGATGATCGACGCTTCCGGTCGGTTGGTGTCCACGTCCGAGACATGCGACCGGTGTTCCCCGCGCCGGTCGCACCCGTCGCGACCGCACCACCGGGGATGCTGGTCGTCCGCCGCCAACGCCCCGGTGGCGAAGATGTGCACGAACCCGCATCGCCGCTCCACGTCCCGCGTCATCGGGGCCGTGGCGGTGGTGAACCCCGCTGCCGTGATGGCGTCACCCGCCGTGTTCGGGTGTGCGGCGGCTCGAAGCGCGTGCGCCACTGGCGTGCGATGCCCCACCGAGGAACCAGATCCGCTCCGGTCTGCGCTTAATCCGCTGATCCGAAGCGGTCGAAGACGGCCCGTGCGCCAAGCGATCGACCACCGAAGAGATGCCTGCCGTTCCACTCGATCGTCCGCTCGAATGAATCCCCTACGCAGAAGTGCAGGCGACCGCCTATGCGCCCGTTGCCGGGAGTCCACAGCCGAAGTGGAAGGTGGTCGACGAGCCAGGCGAGCACGGCGAGACCATAGCTGACGCCGGGTCGAGCGGTTGTCGCCACGATCCGCGCAACATCAGGGTTGTTGCTGCTTCCCGCACGTCGGAGGCAGCAGTATCCGGGTAGTTGCGCGGATCATGACTGTCGCACGGTCCGCCCGGGGTGGGACCCGGCGGTCCGTCAGGTCCGGGTCGGGGTCGTGCTGTTCAGGTCGACGATCCGGTCGGCCCAGCGGTCCATCAGGGTCTGGTCGTGGCTGATGACGAGGACACCGGCCCGCTGGGTTCGCTGGTAGTCGCGGATGATGGCGGCGACGTGCGCCTGGGTCGAGGCGTCCAGCATCGCCGTGGCCTCGTCGCAGAGCAGGTAGTCCGGCCGGTGTACGAGGGCGCGGGCGAGGCAGGCGCGTTGTAGCTGCCCGTCGGACACCGCGTGTGGCCGTCGGCCCCGCAGGTCGGCGGTGAGGCCGACGAGGTCGGCGAGTTCGGCCACGCGCTCCCGGACCGTCGCATCGGGCGTTCGGACGGCACGGAGCGGTTCGGCGATGAGGTCGTCCAGGCTCAGCCGGGGATCGGCGGCGGCGCGCGGGCTCTGGAACAGCACGGCGACGCGGGTCCGCAGGGCGACCGGTACGGCGTACCGCACTCCGTGCACCGGCGTCCCGTCGATGCTGACCCGGCCGTGGTCCGGGCGGTGCAGGAGGGCCAGGACCCGGACCAGTGTCGACTTGCCGCAGCCGGACGGGCCGCGCAGCCCGACCGTCTCGTCTCGACCGACCCGCACCGTGACGCCGTCGAGCACGACCTGACGGCCGTACCTGACGGTGACCTGGTCGGCGAGCAGGTGCTGTTCGCTGGTCACGTGACGGCTCCGGTGCGGATCGGGTGGTGGCAGGCGACAGTGCCGTCGCCGGCGATCGGCGTCGGCGACGGCTGGCTCGCGCAGGTGTCGGTGCGGTGCGGGCAGCGGGGCGCGAACGCGCAGCCCGGAGGCAGCGCGGTGAGCATCGGCGGGTCGCCCGGCACCGGCCGGAAGGCGCGGTCCGGCAGGGCGTCGAGGAGCGCGGCGGCGTACGGGTGGGTGGGCGCGGCGAAAAGATGACCGGCATCGGTGTGTTCCACGATGCGGCTGGCGTACATGACCGCGACGGTGTCGGCGACCCGTTGCGCGGCGGCCAGGTCGTGCGTGATGAGGACGACGGCCGAGCCGTTGTCGCAGCGGCGGCGCAGCAGGTCGAGGGTGTGGTCCACCAGCGGCCGGTCGAGGCCGGTGGTGGGCTCGTCGGCGATGAGCAGCGACGGGTCCGGTGCCAGTGCGAGCGCGGTGACCAGCCGCTGGGCCATGCCGCCGGAGAGTTCGTGCGGGTAGCGGTCCAGGTCGGCCGGGTCGAGCCCGACGTCGAGGGCGAGCCGCTCGGCGTCCGACCGGTCCCGATCGTGTGCCCGGAGTGTCTCGGCGAGCAGTCGCCGCCCGGTGCGGACCGGGTTCAGCGCGGTGGCCGGGCTCTGCGGGACCAGCCCGACCCGACGGCCGCGTACCCGGCGGGCCAGCTGACGCTGACCGCAGGTGACCAGGTCGACCGGGTCGCTGTCCGGGTCGTGCAGGACGGCGCGGCCGGTGATCGTGGCGTTGCCCGGCAACAGGCCCAGCAGAGCGTGGGCCAGGACGGACTTGCCGCAGCCGGACTCGCCGACGACGGCGAGCAGTTCCCCGGCCCGTACGGTCAGGTTGAGGTCACTGACGGCGCGCACTGTCGTGTCGCGCAGCCGGAACTCGACGCCGAGGCCGTCCACGGCGAGCAGCGGGCGATCCACGGCGGCGCGGCGGGGTGCCTCAGCGGCGGCGTGTTCGGTGGTGGTCACAGGTGCAGCTCCGCTCGGACCCGGGGATCGAGGCGGTCCCGCCAGCGGGCGGCGATGACCGCGATGGCGAGGGTGACGACGACGATGACCGCACCCGGTGCCAGGCTGGCCCACCAGGCGCCGGTCAGCAGCGACCCCTGACCATCGTTGATCATGTTGCCGAGTGAGGCGAGGTGCGGCGGCAGGCCGAGGCCGAGGAAGGACAGCGCCGTCTCGTGCCACACTGCGTGCGGGATCATCAGGGTGGTAGCCAGCGCCAGCCGGGGTAGCACGTGGGGCAGCAGGTGTCGGGTCAGGACCCGACCCCGGCCGGCCCCTCCGCTGATGGCGGCGTCGACGAACGGCCGGGTACGCAGGCTGAGCAACTCGGACCGGACGATGCGCGCCGTGGAGAGCCAGTGGGTGAGCCCGACGGAGGCGATCACCGCGCCGAGGCTGGGACGCAGCATGGCGACGATGAAGATGCCCAGCAGCAGGTGTGGCATGGCGGCGATCGTGTCCACCATCCGCATCAGGATCCGGTCCACACGGCCGCCGAGGGTGCCGGCGATACCGCCGATGACGCCACCGAGGACGGTGGCGACCAGCGCGGCGACAGCGCCGACGAGCAGCGACACCCGCAGCCCGTAGACGGCGCGGTGCGCCACGTCCCGGCCGAGGTCGTCGGTGCCGGCGAGATGGGTCCAGGACGGCGCCAACCGGGTCTGGTCCAGGGCCACCGCGCTCTGGTCGAGCGGCCAGACGAGCGGGGCCAGGAGCGAACCGGCGACAGCGACGGCGAGGACCAGGCCGGCGACGACGGCACCGGTCTGGCCGGGTCGCCACCGCAGTCGGGACCGGGCCACGCGGAGCAGCGGCGGCCGGGTAGCAAGGTCAGCCATCGAGTCGCACCCTCGGGTCGGCGGCGGCGTACGCGAGGTCGGTCGTGAGGTTCGCGGCCAGCACCACAGCCGTGGTGACCAGCGTGATCGCCGCCAGCAGCGGGAAGTCGCTGCCCAGCGCGGCAGCCACCGTGACAGCGCCGAGACCCGGCAGCGAGAAGACCGTCTCGACCAGCACCGCACCGCCGACCAACTCCGGCAGGTGGGTGCCGACCAACGTGAGGAACGGCAGCAGCGCGGTCCGCAGCGCGTGCCCAAACAGCACCGTCCGCCCCGGCAACCCACGGGCCCGCGCCGCGAGCACGTGGTCGTCGCGCATGCTCTCCGCGACCGCGTCCCGGACGAACAGCACGAACCACGGCGCCTGCGACACGGCCAGCACTCCCACCGGCAGGATCAGGTGGTGCGCCACGTCGACCCAGGACGTGCTGGTCGCGGTGACGTCGGTGAGCCCGCCGGCCGGCAACCACCCCAGCGCCAGCGCGAACACGGCGATCGCGGCCAGACCCAGCCAGAAGACGGGCATCGACTCGACCGCGTAGGCCGCCGCCCGTAAACCCCTGTCGAACAACCCACCCCTGCGGTACGCGGCCAGCGCACCCAGCAGCAGACTGCCGACCAGGACCAGGGCGAGGGTCACGCCGATCAGCAGCAGCGTCCAGCCGGCCCGGGCGGAGAGCACCGAGGCGACCGGCTCGTGTCGACTCGTCGACCAGCCCAGGTCGCCCTGGACCAGGTTGCCGATCCAGCGCAGGTACTGCACCGGCAGCGGGTCGTCGACACCCCAGTTGGCGCGGATCTGCGCCAGGTTCTCCTCGCTGGCGGTGAAGGCCGCCGCGCCCGCGTACTGCTTGGCCGGGTCCACCGGCGAGGCGGCGCCGAGGGCGAACATTCCGATGCTGGTCGCCGCGAGCACCGGAACGGCGACCAGGAGCCGGCGTCGGACCACCGCCCCCGCCCCGGCCAGTCGACCCGAGCGGGTCACGACCGCTTCCAGGTGTCGATGTTCCACCAGATGCTGTTCGCCACCCCGTGCTCGTGTGCCTCGACCCGGGGGGTCACGCCCTGCACGGAGGACTTCACCACGTAGGTGTGCCGTAGGTAGGTGAGGAACAGCCACGGCACGTCGGCGGAGAGCTGCTTCTGGAACTGCGCGTACGCGGCCTTGCGGCGGGCCGGGTCGATCTGGTCGCGGCCCTCCTGCAGGGCCCGGTCCACAGTCTCCGAGCGGTACGAACCGGGGTTGAAGTAGCCCTGCCCCGCGAACTGGGAGCCGAACAGCTTGTACGAGACGAAGTCCGGGTCGTACGGCGTGCCGTAGCCCATCAGCAGGGCGTCGGACTTCATCCGCGGGTCGATGGCGTCCCAGGTGAGCCCGGCCGGGGTGACCTCGATGCCGATCTTCTTCGCGTCGGCGGTGACGGCCAGGGCCAGGTCCTTGCGCAGGGTGTCGGTCGCCGGGTACATCAGCGTGAACCGGGCGGGGCGGCCGTCCTTGGCCCGTACCCCACCCGCGCCGGGCTTCCAGCCGGCCGCGTCGAGCAGCGAGCCCGCCGCCGTCGGGTCGGCGGTGGCCGCGCCGAAGGTCGAGGGCTCGGCGAACTCGGAGGTCGGCGGGACCGGTCCGAACGCCGGCTCGCCCGCGCCGCCGAGGATGCCGGACACCATCGCGGCACGGTCGACGGCGACGGTGAGCGCCCGGCGGACCGCCGGGTCGGCGAGGACCGGGTTGCCCATCGGTAGCATCACGCCGCGGTAGTCGGCGGTCGGCACCCGCTGCACCCGGTACGCGGTGTCGGAGTCGAACCCGGTGGCGAGCTTCGGCGGCAACTCGGCGGCGTCGAACTCACCGGCCCGCATCCGCTGGGCGCGGACGTTGTCGTCGGCGACGAACGCCACCACGACCCGGTCGTTCGCCGGACGGCCACCGAAGTAGCCCTCGTTGGCGGTGAGCACCAGCCGGTCGCCCGGCGTCCAGGACTCGACCTTGTACGGCCCGGTCCCGATCGGCTTCCGGTTGAACCCGGTGGTGTTGATGTCCTGCCCGCTGAGCAGCTTCGACGGCACGATGCCGAGGGTGAGCCGTTGCAGGAACGGCGCGTACGGGTAGCGCAGCGTGAACACGACTGTGGACGCGTCGGGCGCGGTCACCGACTCCACCATGTCGAGATCGGAGCGCAGCGTGGAGTCCACAGTCGGGTCCAGCACCGCCTGGTAGGTGAAGACGACGTCCGGTGCGCTCAGTGTGGTGCCGTCGTGGAACCGCACGCCGTCGCGCAGTGTGGCGGTCACGGTGCGCCCGTCGGGCGACACGGTCGGCAGGGCTGCGGCAAGACCGGGGACGAGGCGGTTGTCAGCGTCGCGGGAGACGAGCCCGTCGAAGATCAGCGCGGCGCCGTCGACGCCGAAGTTGAGCACCGGGTTCAGTGCGTCGGGCTCGTCGGAGGTGGCCACGACAAATGTGGCGCCGCCGGCTGCACCGTCCGGGGTGGTCGGGGCCGAGCAGCCGGCGAGGACGAGCATCCCGGCCGCTGCGGTCGACGCCACGAGGCGCCGGAAGGTCGGACGGATCCGGGTCACAGAACGCTCCTGTGGTCTGGGGAACAGGTCGTGGGCGTGCTGGTGCAGCAGCCACAGTTGATGATCACGGTGGCACAGTTGCAACTTATTGGCAATTGCGAGTTGTCTGCATCATGAACACGAGGGCGTGGGTGTCCATGCCGGCCGACGCGTTGATCAACTAACTGTTCACGTCGTCGTTTCGTCTCACACACCAGCCCGGACCTGCGCGTTTCCCGGCGGTCAGCATGGTGGTCGCGAATCGTGCAGCCGCAATCCTGGAGCTCTCCTTGTCCCAGCACCGACGTCGGCGACGACGAAGCCCGGTGACGGTGATCCCGCTGGCGGCCCTTGCCGTCGCCGCGGCCGTCCTGGCCCTGCCGTCCCCGGCGGCGGCGCACCCGTTCGGTGACCCGCAGACCGTGTCCATCACGCCCGACGAGCAGCGGCCCGACGTCGTGCGGGTGCGGTGGCGCGTCGGAGGCCCCGACGACCTGACACTGCTCGGAGTCTCGCTCGGCCTGCTGCCGGCCGACCGCGTGCTGCTCGACGGTGCTGTCGACTACCGTGCGACCGATCCCGCCGTGCTCGCGTCGTCCGAGCAGTTCCCCGCGTACCTGCTCAAGCAGATCACCGTGGCCGACGGGCCGCGGCAGTGCGTCGGCGTTGTCGCGCCGCTGAAAGCCCTCGCACGGGCGGGCGCGACAGTCGACTACACCTGCCCAGGGCCGGTCGGCACGGTCACTGTCGCGGTGCGGATGCTCACCGACCTCAACCCCGCCTACCGGGCGATGGCGACCGGCCCCGGCGGGCAACGCGCGGTGTACGGCTCCGGCGAGGACTCCCACGACTGGACCCTCGCCGGCGGCGCGCCCACCGTCGGCAGCACCAGCCCCAGCACCGGCCGGAGTGCCGCCATCCAGCTCGCCGCCGTCGTCGGTGCTGCGCTGCTGGTCGCGGTCGGGGCGCTGCTCGTGTCCCGGCGGGTGCGGCGACGGCGGGCCGTGGCATGACCGCTACCGCAGTCCTCTCCGCGTCCCTGTCGGACCGGTTGCAGGACATCGTCAACTCCCCGGGCGTACCCCCACTCGCGTTCGTGCTGGCCTTCGCCGCCGGAGCGGGGCACGCGGTGGCCCCCGGCCACGGCAAGAGCCTGGCCGCCGCCTACCTCGCCGGCTCGCGTGGCCGGATCCGGGACGCCGCGTGGCTGGGCGGTTCGGTGGCGGTCATGCACACGCTGTCGGTCCTGGTGATCGGCGTGGCATGGACGTTCCTGTCCCTGTCCGAGGTGATCCGGATGCAGGAACTCACGAGCTGGCTGCAACTCGGTGCGGGTCTGATCGTCCTGGCCACCGGCCTGTGGATGGTACGCCGGCACCTGCACGCCGCCGGCCACAGCCATGGTCACGGTCACAGCCACGATCACGCCCACGGCCACAGCCATGACCACAGCCACGGCCACACCCACAGTCACGAGCACGGCAAGCGCCCCGGCCTGCTCCTGCTGGGCATCTCCGGCGGGCTGACCCCGTCCCCGGCCGCGTTCCTCGTGCTGGCGACCGGATTGTTCATCGGTCGGGCCGGCTTCGCCCTGCTGCTGGTCCTGACGTTCGGGCTCGGCATGGCCGTGGTGCTCTTCGGCGTCGGGGTCCTCGCGGTCGCCGGTAGCTCGCTGGTCACCCGGGGAGCACAGTCCCACGCGATTCTCGGCCTGGCCACCCGGGTGGCGCCCGTCCTCGCGGCCAGCGGCATCACGCTGTTCGGCGCGGGCCTCGTCACCGTCGCCGCGATCCACCTCGTCGCCGTCGGCTGAGCGGCGGCGGACGAACCATCGTCGGTGGTGACGGTCCCGGTCGACCGGCTAGGGTTCCGCTGTGTTTCGCGCCGTCGTGTTGATCGCTGCTGTCGTGCTCGCCTCGGACCAGGCCACGAAGTACTGGGCCGAGTCCGCGTTGTCGGACGGGCAGACCATCTCCATCGTGGGTGACCTGCTGTCCCTGCGGCTCGTCTACAACCCGGGCGCCGCCTTCTCCATCGGGTCTTCGTACACCTGGATCTTCGCGGTCTTCGCGGCGGCGGCCGTGGTCGCGGTGACGGTCGTGGCGCGGCGGGTCACGTCGCGTCCTTGGGCCGTGGCGTTGGGGTTGGTGCTCGGCGGCGCGACGACGCACCTGCTGGACCGCCTCTTCCGCGAGCCGGGCTTCGCTCGCGGGCACGTGGTGGACTTCATCGACTACGCCGGGTTCTTCGTCGGCAACGTCGCCGACATCGCGCTGGTGGTCGGTGTGGCCATCGTGATGCTGCTCAACCTGCGGGGCGTCCCGCTGCGGGAGACGGCCCCGTCGGGCGAGGCGCACAGCGACGAGCAGGTGTCGTCCGCCTGAGCCAGGCGTCAGCTCAGGCCAGGACGACCTCCAGTCGGCGCGGGCCGTGCACGCCCTCGACCCGGTCGAGTTCGATGTCGCTGGTCGCGGACGGGCCGGAGATCCAGGTCAGCGGCGAACGCGCGTCCAGCCGGGTCAACGCCTCCGGCAGTAACCCGACGACCTGGTCGGCGCGGACGACGCAGATGTGCCGGTCGGGCACCAGGGTGAGCGCCCGCCGACCCTGCGTCGGACCGGCGTCGAGGACGATGGTGCCGGTGTCGGCGATCGCCACGGCGCAGCCGGTCAGGACCGCGTCCGTCGCGTCCAGCTCCGCGGGTGACAGAGGTGGCGCGTCCCGGCAGACCTGCCCGGCGTAGCCGGCCAGCCAGTCCGGAGGGACGTCGGTGGGGACGGCGAGTCGGTCGACCGTTGCCAGCAGCCCGGGCAGGGCCCCGATGCCGTGGTGGACGGCCGCCCGGTAGTCCTCCAACCGGTCCACGAGGACGGCGACCAGGTCGGAGCGGTCGTCGACGCGCCGATAGCCGCGGGGCACCGGCACCGCCGGCGGGTCGTCGGCCAGGGCCGTGCGCAGTCGCGCCAGGATGTCGTCGCGTGCGGTCACTGCGTGTTCCACCATTCACGGAAGGTCTGCGGCGCGGGCAGCGGCACGTCCCGTGACCGGGTCCAGGCCGAGGCAGGCCAGGGCAGTTTACGCAGCGTACGGGCACCGGCGCGACGCTCGCGGTACGCGCCGAGTGGTCCCGCGCCGATGCGGGCCAGACGCAGGGCGGCGGCCCAGCGGCGAGGGCTGCGCATCACCCAGGACAGGACGCGCATCGCGGCCCGTTCCGCGGGTGGGTGCGGTGCCTCCTGCCGGAGGTGGACCAGGATCTCCGGAATGTTGATCTTCACCGGGCACACGTCGTAGCAGGCGCCGCAGAGCGTCGACGCGTACGGCAGGGAGGCGTTGTCGGCCACGCCGGTCAGCTGCGGCGACAGGATCGCGCCGATCGGCCCCGGGTACACCGAGCCGTACGCGTGCCCGCCGGCCCGCTCGTACACGGGGCACACGTTGAGGCAGGCGGAGCAGCGGATGCAGGACAGCGCCGGCCGCCCGACCGGGTCGGCCAGCACCGCGGACCGGCCGTTGTCGACCAGCACGACGTGCACGTCCTGCGGACCGTCGCCGGGGGTGACGCCGGTCCACATCGAGGTGTACGGGTTCATCCGCTCGCCGGTCGAGGATCGCGGCAGCAGTTGCAGGAAGACCTCCAGGTCAGCGAAGGTCGGCAGCAGCTTCTCGACGCCGACGACGCTGATCAGCGTCTCCGGGAGGGTGAGGCACATCCGCCCGTTGCCCTCGGACTCCACCACGACGAGCGTGCCGGTGTCGGCGACGGCGAAGTTGGCGCCGGACACGGCGACCCGGGCCGAGAGGAAACGTCGCCGCAGGTGGACGCGGGCTGCCTCGGCCAGCGCGGACGGCTCGTCGGTCAGGTCGGCCGGGACGTCCGGCATCCGACGCTGGAAGATCTCCCGGATCTGCGTCCGGTTGTAGTGGATCGCCGGCACCAGGATGTGCGAGGGGGTGTCGTCGCCGAGCTGCACGATCAGCTCCGCCAGGTCCGTCTCGTACGCGACGATCCCGGCCGCCTCCAGAGCCTCGTTCAGCTCGATCTCCTGGGTCGCCATCGACTTGACCTTCACGACCTCGTCGGCCCCGGCGGCCCGGGTCAGCTCGACCACGATCCGGCAGGCCTCGGCCGCGTCCCGCGCCCAGTGCACCGTGGCGCCGGCGGCGGTGGCGGCCGCCTCGAACTGCTCCAGCAGCTCCGGTAACCGGCGCTGGACGTCCGCCTTGATCGCGGAGCCGGCGTCGCGCAGGGCCGCCCAGTCGGGCACCTCGTCCACCACGCGGGCGCGCTTGGCGCGGATGGTGCGGGTGGCCCGGTGCAGGTTGGCGCGCAGTTGGGTGTCGGCGACGGCCGGTCTGGCCGCGGTGGGGAAGGGCAGTGGCGTGCGGATGCGTCCGCTGCCGGTGGTCGGTGCGATCGAGGGGTTCACGAGGTCGCACCCGTCGAGGCGAGGATCTCCGCGTAGTGCATGGCCCGTACGCCGGACCGGTGGCGGTCCAGGCCGCCTCCGATGTGGGCCAGGCAGGAGTTGTCGGCGGCGGCGAGCACCCGCGCCCCGGTCTCCCCGACCCGGGTGCACTTGTCGGTGAGCATCGCGGTGGAGACGTCCGGGTTCTTGACCGCGAACGTGCCGCCGAAACCGCAGCACTCCTCGGCGTCGCCCAGCTCCACGAGGTCGATCCCGCGCACCTGGCGCAGCAGTTTCAGCGGTCGGTCGCCCAACCGCAGCAGGCGCAGGCCGTGGCAGGTGGGGTGGTAGGTGACAGTCTCCGGGAACTCCGCTCCGACGTCGGTGACGCCGAGGACGTTGACGAGCAGTTCGGACAGCTCGTAGGTGCGGGCGGCCACCGACGCGGCGGGCGGGTGCAGGCGCGGGTACTGGTCACGGATCATCGCGGTGCACGACCCGGACGGCGCGACGATGGCGTCGTAGCCGTCGAACACGTCGACGTAGTTGCGCACCATCGGCATCGCCTCGGCCCGGTAACCGGTGTTGGCGTGCATCTGCCCGCAACAGGTCTGCCGGTCGGGGAACTCGACGGTGTGGCCGAGCCTCCGCAGGATGCGGGTGACCGCGATGCCGGTGGCCGGGTACGCGAGGTCGTTGACGCAGGTGATGAAGAGGGCTATGCGCACGGCGGCTCCTCGGAGGGGTCGGGGGTGGTTCAGGCCGGGTCGCGCGGTGCTCCGGGTGCCGGAAGCTGGTCGAACGCGGGCAGGTGGCGCTCCCGGGCCGCGATCAGGTGGGCCCGCATCGCCTCGGTGGCGGCGTCGGAGTCACCGGCGGCGACGGCGGCGGCGATGCGCTGGTGCTCGGTGTTGGTGTCCGGTGCACCGGTGACCGGGAAGTACAGCCGGTGCAGGTGCAGGTGAGAGTGCAGCCGCGTGATGCTGTCGCGCAGCAGCGGGCTGCCGGCGACCTCGGCGATCAGGTCGTGGAACGTGGCGTCCAGCGCGGTGAACGCGGCGTGCCGACGGTAGCCGTCGCCGGCCTCCACGTCGATCGTCGCCGCCGCCTCGGTGCTGATCCGCTGCCGCTCCTCGGTGGAGGCGTGGGCGGCGGCCCGGCCGGCGGTGGCCCCTTCCAGCAGCAGTCGGACCTCGAACAGGTCGTCGAACTCGGCGCGGGTCAGCAGCGGCGTGGTGGAGTAGCCGGACAGCGGGCGTTTGCGGACCAGACCGTCGGCTTCCAACCGGGCGAGCGCCTCGCGCACCGGAGTGGGGGAGACGTCCAGCTCTCGGGCGAGAGCGTCGATGTTGACCCGCTCACCCGGCGGCAGGATGTGGTCCATGACCAGGGTCTTTATCGACTCGTAGACGTCGTCGGCGAGGGTGAGCCGGCGGGCGGGGCGGAGTCGGCCCTCGCGAGTCTCCTGCTGGGCCATCTCGTCTCCCAACAACCCCTTGACTGCGCTCGTGTGAGCCGGTACACCAGCACAGGCAGCATCCTATAGGAAATAGGCTTACCTGCTCTGGAGGTTGGTTCGTGAAGTTCATGCGCGTCGGGCCCGTCGGGCAGGAGCGTCCCGTGCTGTACGTCGACGGCCGGCACTTCGACCTCTCGTCGGTCACCGACGACATCGACGGGGAGTTCCTCGCCGGTGACGGCGCCCAACGGGTCCGTGCCGCCACCGACCTACCGGAGATCGACGTGACCGGCCAGCGGGTCGGCGCGCCGCTAGCCCGGCCCGGGGTGGTGCTCTGCGTCGGGCAGAACTACGCCGCGCACGCCGCCGAGTCGGGCGCCGAGCCACCGACCGCGCCGATCATCTTCTACAAGGCACCCAACACTGTGGTCGGGCCGTACGACGAGGTCCTGATCCCGCGCGGTTCCACGAAGACCGACTGGGAGGTGGAGTTGGCGGTGGTGATCGGGCGACGGGCCCGCTACCTCGCCTCACCGGCGGACGCCCTCGACCACATCGCCGGGTACGCGCTCTCCAACGACGTGTCCGAGCGCGACTTCCAACTTGCCGTCTCCGGCGGCCAGTGGTCCAAGGGCAAGTCCTGCGAGACGTTCCAACCGCTCGGGCCCTGGCTGGTGACCGCCGACGAGATCGACGACCCGCAGGCGCTGCGGCTGCGCTCCTGGGTCAACGGCGAGCCCCGGCAGGATTCCAGCACCAAAGACATGATCTTCGACGTGGCTCACCTGGTCTGGCACCTGTCCCAGTACACAGTGCTGGACCCGGGTGACGTCATCAACACCGGCACCCCGGAGGGGGTGGCGCTCTCCGGCCGGTTTCCGTACCTGACCGCCGGCGACGTGATGGAGGTCGAGATCGAGGGCCTCGGCCGGCAGCGCAGCCCGCTCACGAACGCCTGATGGCAGGGGAGAGAAGCATGCGGTGTGACGGCCTCGTGGCGGTGGTGACCGGCGGTGGCTCGGGAATTGGAGACGCCTGCGTGCGGGCGTTCCTGGCCGCCGGCGCCCGGGTCGGTGTCCTCGACCTGGACGTGTCGGGGCTGCCCGAGGACCCTCGCGTCCACGCGGTCGCGGCCGACGTGGCCGACCGGTCCTCGGTCAGCGCGGCCGTCGCCTCGGTCGCCGAGGCGTTCGGGGGCGTCGACATCCTGGTGAACAACGCCGGCATCTCGGCGGTGGGCACCGTGGAGGAGGACGACGACGAGCAGTGGAGCAGGGTGCTCGACGTCAACGTCTCCGGCGTGGCCCGCACGAGCGCCGTCGTCCTGCCGTACCTGCGCCGGTCGTCGTCCGCCGCGATCGTCAACATCTCCTCGATCGCGGCGACCGTCGGCCTGCCCCGACGAGCGTTGTACTCGGCGTCGAAGGGCGCCGTGCACGCCCTCACCCTCGCCATGGCTGCCGACCTGGTCACCGAGGGGGTCCGGGTCAACTGTGTCGCCCCGGGCACGGTCGACACCCCGTGGGTGGCCCGACTGCTCGCCGGGGCGGCCGATCCGACGGCGGAGAAGCGGCACCTCGCCGCCCGCCAGCCGACCGGCCGTCTGGTGACCGCCGACGAGGTCGCCGCCGCCGTCCTCTACCTCGCGTCGCCCGCCACCGGCTCGGTGACGGGCACGTCGCTGGCGGTGGACGGCGGCATGTCCGGCCTGCGGCTACCCGCGCCCGCCGGAGGCGGAGCGGGTGCGTGACATGATTGCGCGATGGACGCTCGGCTCGCCCTCGCGCAGGACCCCACCACACCACAGATGACCCTTATCGACCTGGCGTCCGACCCGTCGGCGGTGGTCCGCAAGACGGTCGCCGCTCGGCCCGACGCCCCCGCGCAGGCCCTGCGACCGCTGACCCGGGACCACGATCGTCAGGTCCGCGAGGCGGTGGCGAGGAACCCGTCCTCCTCGATCGGCAACCTCATGCGCCTCGTCAAGGACGACGACCGGTGGGTGCGCTGGGCGGTCGCCAGCAACCCGGCCTGTGACGAGTCGATCCGGCGGGTGATGTCGGAGGCCTCGGACAAGGAGCTACGCGGACTCCTCGCCGAGAGCCGTGAGCTGGAGCCCGAGTTGGCCGCCCGGCTGGTCGACGACGCCTCACCCGAGGTGCGCGAACGGCTCGCCACCCACACCCACGACCCCGACGTGATCACCGCGCTGCTGGCCGATCGCACCGCCCGCGTACGCAAGGGGCTCGCCCGCAACCCGCGGACCACCGCCGACCAGCGCAGCGCGCTCGCCGCGGACCCGGTGGTCGACGTCCGGGCCGCGCTGGTCCGCGCCCTCGAGTTGAACGAGGCGGACCTGGAACGCCTGGTCGACGACCGCTCGGTGCAGGTGCGAGTGGCGATGGCGACCTCCGAGGTCGTCCCGCCGCACGTCCGGGAGGCACTCACCCGCGACCCCGACGAGACTGTGGCCGCTGCCGCACGGGACTTCCGGCCCGGCGCCGGCACCTCGTCGGTGCTGCGGGCCCCCCGCATCGGCCACCGCCCCTCCGCCGCGGGCCCGGGGCGCCGGCGCGACTCCCGCCGCTAGCGCGCGGGGACCTGACGTCCCATGATCAGGTGATGAGAAATAGCTTTCAGGGCGCTCCCGGAGCTACTTTTCATCACCTGATCATCGTGCGTCATCGACGACCGGTATCAACGCCATCGTCACGGCGCAGAACATCGAGGTCACCGAGAACACCACCCGCAGTGGGGGCGCCTCTTTCCGGGTGACAGCCCTCGTCGGGGTGATCCACTCGGGTTCACGGAAGTTGGGGTGTCGGAGACGGTCCGATAGCGCGCTTTCACTGGAACCGAGTCGATCAAGGCGCGTGGTCGCGGCGGCGGTCGGTGTCGCCGGTCTGCTCCCACAGTGACCTCATCTCGTCGAACGCCTGCTCCATCAACCGCACCATCGCCTGGCGCGCCCGCTCGCCGTCGCGCCGCTGGATCGCCTGGGCGACGTCCGCGTGCATCTGGAGGGCTTGTTGGTGGGGGTGGTGCGGCATGAGGTGGTGCTTGTGTCGGCCGGTCAGCACCTCCGCGACCAGATCCTGGAGCCGGACGAACATCTCGTTGCCGGAGGCGAGCAGCACCCGCCGGTGGAACTCGATGTCGAGGTGCAGGAAGCGCTCTTCGTCGCCGCCCTCGCCGGCAGCCCACATCTTGGCGGCCAGCCCGACCAGATCGCTCGCCTCGTCGTGGCCGATCCGTGTCGCGGCCAGGAAGGCGGCGTGCGGCTCGACGGCGGTGCGTAGCTCGGTGATCGACCGGAGCTGAGCCATCCGGCCGGCGGACGCGAGACGCCACCGGATCACCTGCGGGTCGAAGACGTTCCACGCGCTCGCCGGCAGGATCATCACGCCGACGCGGCGGCGGGCCTCGATGAAGCCGATGGAGGCCAGGACCCGCAGCACCTCGCGGACGACGGAGCGGGAGACGGCGTACCTGTCGACCAGCTCGTCGATGTTGAGGACCGCCCCGGGTGCCAGCTCGCCGCCGCAGATCGCGGTGCCGAGGTGGTCGAGGACGCGGGCGTGCAGCCCTGACTCGGCAGGGACGACGGCAACCTCTAGTGAGGACGGTTCCACGCAAAGATCGTATCAGTTAGATGTACCTCTTGAAATAGTCTGCTTTTTGCGCCTAGCATCCCGATGTTAAGCGGATGTAACACCGAGGTAGCGGCCTCCCCCGGGGCCGGTGACCACGACAGAAGGCGAGACAAGCGTGCGACGTCGATCGATAATCGGCACTTCTCTGGCCGTGGTCGCAGCCATGGGCCTGACCGCCTGTGGCGGCGACGACGGCGGCGAGGGCTCGAAGACCGTTCGCGTGACACTGGTCAACCACGTCTGGACCGAGAACATCAAGAAGGCCCTGCCGGAGTTCGAGAAGCAGACCGGGCTCACTGTCGAGGTCACCCAGCTCGGCGAGGACCAGCTCTCCGACCAGTACAACGTCAAGCTCAACGCCGGCTCCACCGACCTCGACGTGATGATGTACCGACCGTTGCAGGAGGGGAAGCTGTTCGGCAAGAACAAGTACCTCGCCGACCTGGGCAAGAACGCCAAGTCGGACAGCGCCTTCGAGCTCGGTGACTTCCAGGCCGGGCCGATGCAGGCGACGACCTATGAGGACAAGGTGGTCGGGGTGCCGATCATCACCGAGCAGGAGGTCCTCTACTACCGCAAGGACCTGCTGACGAAGTCCGGCTTCACCGCGCCGCCGAAGACCCTCGACGAGCTCAAGGCGCAGGCGGCGAAGGTCGAGGCCGACAACCCCGGCGTCGCCGGCTTCGTCGCCCGGACCGGTAAGGCCGCCGCCGTCACGCAGTTCTCCAGCTTCCTCTTCAGCTTCGGCGGCGACTTCGTCGACGGCAGCGGCAAGGCCACCGTCAACACCGAGCAGGCCAAGCAGGCGTACGCCTACTACGGCGGGCTGCTGCGCGACCACGGCCCGGAGAACATCAGCACCGACATGAGCTGGTCCGAGGCCATGGCGATCTTCACCCAGGGCAAGGCGGCCTTCTACACCGAGGCCAACTCGCTCTACAAGAACGCCACCGACCCGACCAAGTCCAAGGTCGTCGACACCGTCGGCTTCGCGGCGTTCCCGGCAGGTCCGGCCGGATCGAAGCCGTACAACATCCCCTCCTGGGCGCTCGGCGTGAACGACAGCTCGGAGAACAAGGACAACGCCTGGAAGTTCATCCAGTGGGCGGCCGGCAAGGAGCAGGCGCTGGCGCAGCAGACCGCCGGCGTCCCCGGTGCCCGTACCTCGGTCTGGGCGAATCCGGCGAGCACCGCGAGCCTGCCGAAGGACCTCGCCGAGGCCAACACGGCCAGCACCGCCAACGGCGTCGGCCACGACCGCCCACTGGTGGTCAAGGTCGCGCAGGCGCGGGAGATCGTCGGTCAGCCGATCGTCGACGCGATCACCGGCAAGGACGCCGCCGCCTCCGCGGACACGGCCAACGCGGCGTTCCAGAAGTTCCTCGACGACGAGGCGAAGTAGCCCGACCGCCGGGCGGCGGAGCCGACGGGCTCCGCCGCCCCGCCGGGACCTGACCCCCGAACCCGGAGACCCCTCATGTCAGCCGTCATCACCCCCCGCACCGACACGCCCGAGGCCGCTGCGGCGCCCCCGGAAGACTCCGCCTGGTCACGGTGGGCCAACGAACACCGCAAGTGGCTCTTCGCGGCGCCCGCCATGGCGTTCGTCGCCCTGCTGATCATCTTTCCGGTGGCGTGGACCGGTTACCTGAGCCTGACCGACGCCGAGGGTTCGGTACGCGCCGACTTCGAGTTCATCGGCGTCCAGAACTACGTCGACGTGCTCACCGACACCGAACGGTTCTGGCCGGCGGTCTGGCGGACGGTCCTGTTCACCGGCGTCGTGCTGTTCTTCGAGGTCGTCCTCGGCATGGCGATAGCCCTGCTGCTGTGGCGACCCTTCCGCGGCGAGAAGTGGGTCCGGGTCGCGATCCTCCTGCCGCTGGTGGCCACTCCGGTGGCGGTCGGCATGATGTGGCGCCTGATCTTCGACCCCAACATCGGCATGGCGAACCAACTGCTCGGCTGGGTCGGCATCGGCCCGCAACCCTGGCTGGCCGGCCAGCACTCGGCGCTGCCGACGACGATGTTCATCGACATCTGGCAGTGGACCCCGATGGTCGTGCTGATCCTGCTCGCCGGGCTCACCTCGCTGTCCGACGAACCCCAGGAGGCGGCCCGGATCGACGGCGCCAGCAGTTGGCAGCGGTTCCGGCACGTCACCCTGCCGCTGCTGATGCCCACGGTGATCGTGGCCATCCTGCTGCGTGGCATCGACGCACTCAAGACGTTCGACATCCTCTACGCGACGAAGGGTCGCGGTGGCGGGTCCTTCCACGAGGTCGAGACCCTCAACGTGTACGCCTACGGCCTGAGCTTCGACTACAACGACTACGGCGTCTCGTCGACGGTCCTCATCATCTTCTTCCTGATCATCATCGGAGTGATGTGGGCCCTCACCTATCGCAAGAAAGGGCTGGGCCGATGAAGCCGAGCAAGCCGTACCAGGTGTTCCGAACGTCGGCTCTCGTCGTCGTGGTGTTCGCGCTGATGGCGCCCCTGCTCTGGATGATCGCCGCGTCGTTCAAGACCAACGTGGACATCTACGACACCGCCAAGGCTTTCGTCTTCTCGCCCAGTCTGAAGAACTACGAGACGGTGCTCCAGCAGGCGAACTACCTCCAGTTCATCGGCAACAGCCTGTGGGTGGCGTTCGCGGCGACGACGCTCTCGCTCCTGCTCGGGGTGCCGGCCGCGTACTCGATGAGCCGTTTCGCCATGAAGAAGTCCGCGCTGGTCGTGCTCATGGCCCGGGTGATCCCCGGCGTCTCGCTCCTGGTGCCGTGGTACTACGTCTTCTCGAACCTCAAGATGGTCGGCGGCTTCACCGTGCTGGTCCTGAGCCACATGTTCGTGTCGCTGCCGCTGATCGTCTACATCATGATGGGCTACTTCGACGGCCTGCCGACCGAGTTGGAGGAGGCCGCGCTCGTCGACGGGCTGACCCACATCGGCGCGTTCCGGCGGATCACCCTCCCGCTGTCGGTGCCCGGCGTCGCGACCGCCGGCATCCTGTCGTTCATCTTCTCCTGGAACAACTTCATGTTCGCCCTGGTGCTCTCCGGCGCCGACACGAAGACGCTGCCGGTCGCGATCTTCGACTTCGTCGGCTACGCCAGCATCGACTGGGGCGGCCTGATGGCCGCGGCGACGGTGGTCACCCTGCCGATCATGCTGATCGCCCTGTTCGTGCAGAAGTACGTCGTCTCCGGCCTCACCGCCGGTGCCACGAAGGGCTGACCGCTCCATGACGAAGATCGCACGGGTGGAGACCTTCCTCGTCGCGCCGCGCTGGCTGTTCGTCCGGATCGAGACGGAGTCCGGCATCGTCGGCTGGGGCGAGGCGACCTGCGAGGGCCGGTCCGAGACCGTCCGCACGGCCGTCGAGCAGCTCGCCGAGCTGCTGACGGGTCAGGACGCCCTGCGCATCGAGGACCACTGGCAGGTGTTGACCAAGGGCTCCTTCTACCGGGGCGGGCCGATCCTGGCCAGCGCGGTGTCCGGTCTGGACCAGGCGCTCTGGGACATCGCGGGCAAGCACTACGGCGCCCCCGTACACCAGCTGCTCGGCGGGCCGGTCCGCGACCGGATCCGGGTCTACGGATGGGTCGGCGGCGACGAGCCCGCCGAGATCCGCGACCAGATCAGCGCCCGCATCGAGGCCGGCCTGACCGCCGTGAAGATGAACGCCTCCGGACGGATGGGCCCGCTGGCCTCGGTCGCCGAACTCGACGCCGTGGTGCAGCGGGTGGCCGTCGCCCGCGAGGTCCTCGGCGACCAGCGGGACGTGGCCGTCGACTTCCACGGGCGGTTCACGCTCGCCAACGCCCGGCGGGTCGCACCGCTGCTGGAGCCGTACCGGCCGTTCTTCCTCGAAGAGCCGGTGGTGCCGGAGAACTCACACCTCATCGGTGAGGTCGTCCGGTGCACCACGACCCCGGTCTCGACCGGGGAGCGGCTCTACAGCCGGCAGGAGTTCCTACCCGTCCTGCAGGCCGGCATCGCGGTGGCCCAACCGGACCTCGCGCACGCCGGCGGCATCACCGAGGTACGCAAGATCGCCACGTTGGCCGAGGTGTACGACGTGCAGCTCGCCCCGCACTGCCCGCTCGGGCCGATCGCACTCGCCGCCTGCCTCCAGGTCGGCTTCGCCACCCCCAACTTCCTGATCCAGGAACAGAGCATCGGCATCCACTACAACCTGGGCGCCGAGGTGCTCGACTACTGCCTCGACAAAACCCCGCTGACCTTCGTCGACGGGTACGTGTCCCGGCTGACCGCACCCGGTCTCGGCATCGAGGTCGACGAACACGCGGTACGGACAGCCGACAAACGCGGTCACGCCTGGCGCAGCCCGACCTGGCGGCACGCCGACGGCTCCTTCGCGGAGTGGTGAGACCACCCCCCAGACCGGCACCAACGGAAAGGCACCCCCGTGAAGATCGTCGCCGCGGACATCATCGTGTCCAGCCCCGACCGGAACTTCGTCACGCTGAAGATCACCACCGATGACGGCATCACCGGCCTGGGCGACGCCACGCTCAACGGCCGTGAGCTGTCCGTCGCCTCGTACCTGCGCGACCACGTCGCCCCGCTGCTGATGGGGCGCGACGCGCACCGGATCGAGGACACCTGGCAGTTCCTCTACCGCTCGGCGTACTGGCGGCGGGGGCCGGTCACCATGGCCGCCATCGCCGCCGTCGACGTCGCGCTCTGGGACATCAAGGCCAAGGCCGCCGGCATGCCGCTGTACCAGCTGCTGGGCGGCGCGTCCCGCACCGGCATCATGGCGTACGGGCACGCGTCGGGGCGGGACATCCCCGAGCTGTTCGACTCGATCCGCCGCCACCTCGACGAGGGCTTCCGGTCGATCCGGGTGCAGACGTCGGTGCCGGGGATCAACGCCGTCTACGGCGTGGCCGCGCAACCCAGCGCCACCGGTCAGCGCTACGACTACGAACCCGCGCAGCGCACCCCGCTGCCGGCCGAGGAGGACTGGGACACCCGCGCGTACCTGCGGCACCTGCCCACCGTGTTCGAGGCGGTGCGCGCCGAGTTCGGCCCGGAGCTGCCGCTGCTGCACGACGGTCACCACCGGATGACCCCGATCCAGGCCGCGAAGCTCGGCAAGTCCCTCGAACCGTACGACCTGTTCTGGTTGGAGGACTGCACCCCGGCCGAGAACCAGGAGGCGCTGCGGCTGGTCCGCCAGCACACCACCACCCCGCTGGCCATCGGCGAGGTCTTCAACACCGTCTGGGACTACCAGACCCTGATCCGCGAGCAGCTCATCGACTACGTCCGGTCCGCGGTCACCCACACCGGCGGCATCACCGCCATGCGCAAGCTGCTCGACTTCGCCGCCCAGTACCAGATCAAGTCCGGCATCCACGGCCCCACCGACATCTCCCCGGTGGGCATGGCCGCGGCGCTGCACCTGGACCTGGCCATCCACAACTTCGGGATCCAGGAGTACATGAAGCACACCCCGCTGGCCAACGAGGTGTTCCGGCAGTCGTTCACGTTCACCGACGGCTACCTGCACCCGGGCGACCAGCCGGGGCTCGGGGTGGAGCTGGACGAGGAGGCGGCGGCCCGGTTCCCGTACGAGCCGGCCTACCTGCCCTTCAACCGGCTCAAGGACGGCACGGTCCATGACTGGTGAGCCGCGTAGCCGGCACATCGTGGTGATGGGCGTCTCCGGGTGCGGTAAGACCACGGTGGCGCGGGGGATCAGCGCGGTGACCGGGCTGACGTTCGTCGAGGCGGACGAGTTCCACTCCCCGGAGAACGTGGCACTGATGCGCTCCGGCGTACCCCTGGACGACGGCAACCGGAGGCCCTGGCTGGTCGACATCGCCCTGTGGATCGCCGCTCGCGCGGCGGAGGGCCGGTCGACGGTGCTGGCCTGCTCGGCACTGCGGCGGTCGTACCGGGACGTGCTCCGCCAGGGCGCGCCGCAGGTGGACTTCGTGCACCTGCACGGGCCGGCGGAGGTCATCCGGGAGCGGATGGCGCGACGCGAGGGGCACTACATGCCGGCGAGTCTGCTCGACTCCCAGCTCGCCACGCTGGAACCGGCCGAGCCGGACGAGTCGGTGCTCGTGCTCGACGTCTCGCTCCCGCCGCGAGCCCTGGTCGCGATAGCTGTCAGGAGGCTCGGCCTGCCCGTCTGGACGCCGATGGGGGAGGCCTCCGGTGGCATGTTAGGTTAGCCTGCCCTCACCCACCGGAGTTCGCCGCCATGCCCCCATCGATCCGAGCATGACAGTCGCCGAGATCAGCGGGGGCGTGGTGCTGCGCCGTGCCCTGCGCCGCCAGCGCCGCCGGGTGGTGCTCGGCATCGTGCTGCTCTGCGCCCACCAGGCCACCGAGGCCCTCGTACCGGTCGCCATCGGCGTGATCATCGACCGGGCGGTGGCCACCGGGGACGTCGCCGCGTTGCTGCTCTCCCTCGCCGGCCTCGCCGCGCTGTTCACCGCCCTCGCCTTCGCCTACCGCACCGGCGCCCGGCTGGCCTACGCCGCCGTCGAACACGAGGCGCACACGACCCGCGTCGAGATAGTCCGAAGCGCCCTCGACCCGCGTGGACACCGCTCGGGTCTGCGCGACGGGGAGCTGCTGTCCGTCACGGCCTCCGACGCCGAGTTGTCCGCGCTGGTCGTACGCGTCGCCGGGCTCACCGCCGCGGCGCTCACCGCGATCGTGGTAGCGGCTGTCGCGCTCCTCGTCGTCGACGTCCCCCTCGGGCTCGGGGTGCTCATCGGCGTACCGCTGCTGGTCGTCGCCCTTCAGCGGATGGCGCCGCTGCTCACCCGGCGCAGCACGTCGCAGCAGGAGGCGCTCGCGGCCACCACCGCGCTCGCCGTCGACCTCGTCACCGGGCTGCGCGTGCTGCGCGGCATCGGCGCGCAGGACCACGCCGCCCGACGGTACGCGGGCGCCAGCCGGCACGCCCTCGACGTGACCCTTCGCGCCGCCACCACCAAGGGCCTGCACCTCGGCCTCACCACCATGGTCAACGGCCTCTTCCTCGCGACGGTCGCCGGCGTCGCGGGCTGGCTCGCGCTTGAGGGTCGGCTCACCATCGGCGAACTCGTCGCCGTCGTCGGGCTGGCCCAGTTCATCGCCGAGCCGGTGCAGACGCTCGGGTACTGCGTACAACTGTTCGCCATGGCCCGGGCCTCGGCGGCGCGGGTCGCGCGGGTCCTCGGCGCGGCGCCGGTCCTCGCGCCGGGTGACGCCGGGCCGCCCGCCCCGAGCCCGTCCCGGCTCGCCCTCGACGCGGTCTCGCACGCGGGCCTCGACGCCGTCGACCTGCGCGTCCGCGCCGGTGAGATCCTGGGCGTGCTCGCCTACGACCCGAGCGAGGCCGAAGCGCTCGTCGCGCTGCTGGCCGGCCGGGTGCACCACGCGGACTACCGGGGGACGCTGTACGTCGACGGCGTACCCGTGGAGGACCTGCACATCGACGCCGCGCGCACCGTGGTCCTGGTGGAGCCACACGACGTGGCGCTGTTCGAGGGCACCCTGCGCGCCAACCTCAGCGCCGATGCCCACGTCGACGACACGGTCCTGCGGGCCGCCGTGCGGGCTGCCGCCGCCGAGGACGTCCTCACCGCACACCCGGACGGCCTCGACCGCCGGCTCACCGAGCGGGGAGCGAACCTGTCCGGCGGTCAGCGGCAGCGGATCGGGCTCGCCCGCGCGCTCGTCGCCGACCCACCGGTGCTGGTGCTGCACAACCCCACCACGGCTGTCGACGCGGTGACCGAGGCACTGCTCGCCGAAGGGTTGGCCTCGGTCCGCGCGGCGGACGCCCGCGCCACGGTGCTGATCACCACCAGCCCGGCCCTGCTGCACGTCACGCACCGGGTCGCCGTGATCGACAAGGGTCGGGTGGTCGCCGAGGGTCCGCACGAGCGGTTGCTCGCCAGCGACACCCGCTACCGGGAGGAGGTCCTGCGATGACCGACCCGTCGACCGCGAGCCGCGTCGAGGCGCGGCACCTGCTGCCGACGGCCACCGGCCGGCAGACCTGGGCCGCCCTCCGTACCGAACTGGCCCGCCTGCCACTGCTCAGCGTCGTCGCCGGCACGCTGCTGGTCGCCGCCTCCGCGACCGGGCTCGTCGCGCCGTGGGTGCTCGGGCGCCTCGTCGACGACGTCATCGCCGGAACCGACACACAGCAGGTCGTGGCCTGGGCGGGCGTGATCGCGGGCGCGGCGGTGCTCGCCGGGCTCCTCACCGCGGCCGGAGCCGCGGTCGCCGCACGCCTCGGCGAGACAGTGCTGGCCCGGCTGCGGGAGCGGGTCCTCGACCGTGCCCTGCACCTGCCGTCGGCCACCCTGGAGCGGGCCGGGACCGGCGACCTGGTGGCCCGGGCCGGCGACGACGTGGCGGTGGTGACGAACGTGATCGCCACCAGCGGCCCCGCCTTCCTCGGCGCGACGCTGTCGGTCGTGTTGACGGCGCTGGGGCTCTTCGCCCTCGACTGGCGGCTCGGCATCGCCGGGCTGGCCGCCGCACCGGCCTACGCGGTGGCGCTGCGCTGGTACCTCCGGCGGTCGGTGCCGTACTACGCCCGCGAGCGGGTGGCGACGGGCGAGCGTACGCAGGCGACGGCCGAGGCGCTGCGCGGCGCGGCGACGGTACGCGCCTACCGGATGGAGGACGCGCACGTCGCGCGGATCGCCGACCGCTCCGGCGTCGCCCGCGACCTGGCGCTGGAGATCTTCGGCCTGTTCACCAGGTTCGGGCTGCGCATCAACAGGTCCGAGTTCGTCGGGCTGGCCGCCGTGCTGCTCGCCGGCTTCCTGCTGGTCCGCGAGGGCCTGTCCACCGTCGGTGCGGCGACCACCGCGGCCCTCTACTTCCACCGCCTCTTCAACCCCATCGGCCTGCTGCTGTTCGAGTCGGACTCGGTGCTCCAGGCCGGGGCGAGCCTCGCCCGGCTCGTCGGCGTGACCACACTGCCGGACACCGCATCGCCCGACAGCCGCCGGCCCGCCCGGCCGGAGCGGCCCGAGCCGGCGGCGCTGGAGGTGACCGTCGCGCAGCACCGCTACGACGACGGACCTGTCGTGCTGCGGGACATCACCCTCCGTCTCGCACCCGGTGAGCGCGTGGCGCTGGTGGGCGCGAGCGGTGCGGGCAAGAGCACGCTCGCCGGCATCATCGCCGGCATCATCGAGCCCAGCCAGGGTTCGGTGCGCCTGCGCGGCGTGCCGCTGGCCCACCTCGGCGAACACCAGCTCCGACGCGAGATCGCCCTGGTCAGCCAGGAGGTGCACGTGTTCGCCGGGCCGCTCGCCGAGGACCTACGCCTGGCCGACCCGGACGCCACCGACGCCGAGCTGACCCGCGCCCTCGACCTCGTCGGCGCCACCGGGTGGCTGCGTACCCTGCCGGACGGGCTGGCGACCGCCGTGGGGGAGGGCGGACGGCAGCTCACCGCGGCGCAGGCCCAGCACCTCGCGCTGGCCCGCCTCGTTCTCGCCGACCCCGCCGTCGCGGTCCTCGACGAGGCCACCGCGGAGGCGGGCAGCGCGGGCGCGCGCGACCTCGACCGGGCCGCCGTGGCGGCCACCGAGGGCCGTACCACGTTGGTCGTCGCCCACCGGCTCAGCCAGGCGGCCACCGCGGACCGCATCGTCGTCCTCGACCAGGGTCGCGTCGCCGAGCACGGTACGCACGCCGAGCTGCTCGCGGCCGGTGGCGGCTACAGCAACCTGTGGCGTTCCTGGCGTACGCCCGACCCGGTGCCGCCCGCACGGGAGAGCACCGAGGGGAACCGTCACCCGGATGTGGGAGCCCCGGGAACTTTTCCGGACCGGCCGACGACAACCAGAGTGCGCGGCTGACCGGCGGCGTCCCGACGACGGCCTCCCGGCCGAGAAGGAGCGCCCGTGGCACACAGGACGGTGGTCAGTGCGGACCGGCGGCGTTGACGACGCCCAGGTCACCCGGTGGGCGCAGGACGCGGGCCAGGGCGACCGGCAGGCCGCCACGGCGTTCGTCCGGGCCCTCCAGGACCAGGTCTGGCGGTTCCTGTCGCATCTCGCCGGGCCGGGTGAGGCCGACGACCTGACCCAGGAGACGTTCCTGCGGGCATTCCGCAACCTGCCCGGCTTCGCCGGACGCTCGTCGGCCCGCACCTGGGTGTTCACGATCGCCCGGCGGGTCGCCGTCGACCACGTACGAACGGCGGTGGTCCGGCCCAGGCTGGCGTCCGTGCCGGACTGGCAGGCGGCGGCCGAGGCCGCCGGGGCGATCACCGCCGGGGCCGACGAGAGCGTGACACTGCACCAGCTGATCGCCGGTCTGGCCCCGGAGCGCCGTGAGGCGTTCGTCGCCACCCAGGTGCTCGGCCTGTCGTACGCCGAGGCGGCGGAGATCTGCCAGTGCCCGGTCGGCACGATCCGGTCCAGGGTGGCCCGGGCACGCGAGGATCTCGCCACGGCCTGGCAGCTCGACAGCGCCCCGGGCCGGGAGCGGCAGACGAGCTGAGCGCGAGCACCGGACCGGCGACCCCGCACGTCACCCTCGTACGTCAGCGCCACCGGTCGACGACCGGTGGCGCTGACGTTCCGCGCGGGTGTCACCCCAGGCGGGCCTCGATGGCCTCGATGATGCGCGGACGCAGTTCGGCGGCGCGGACGACAGCGTCCACCGAGCCGACCTCGACCGCGCGGTGGATGTTGTGCACCCGGTCGAACTCCGCGGCGACCTCGCCGAGCTTCTCCGCCCGCACCGACGAGCGCAACTCGTCGAGTTCCGCGGTCAGCGCGGCGCGTTCGGTGCCGCTGGCGGCCGCGACGCCGGCCTCCAGGGCCCGCACGCGCGGGTCGGCCGCGGTGCGGGCGTTGACGTCTGCGGAGAACACCACGGCGGCGGCGGGTGCGCCACCGAGCACCGAGGCGAACGAGCCCTCCAACGCGAGCACCGTCATGTTCGGGTTCAGCGCCTTCGAGAACACCACGAACGCACCGCCGTGGTAGCGCGAGATCACGCAGAAGACGATCGGTCCGTCGAAGTTCACGATCGCCCGACCGATCTCGGCGCCGTACTCCAGTTGCAGCTTGCGCATCGACTCCGGTGAGCCGTCGAAGCCGGACAGGTTCGCCAGGACGACGAGCGGTCGGTTGCCGCTGGCCGCGTTGATCGCCCGCGCCGCCTTCTTCGACGAGCGGGGGAACAGCGTGCCCGCCGTGTAGGTGTCCGGGCCGTCGGTGGGCGGGAAGCCGTGCCGGGGCACCGACCGGGACTCGATGCCGAGCAGACAGACCGGGATGCCACCGAGGTGGACGTCCTGTACGACGGCGGTGTCCGCGTCCGCCATGCCCGCCCACCGCTCCAGGACCGGGTGGTCCTGGTCGGAGAGGGCCCGCATCACCGTACGGATGTCGAACGGCTTCTTGCGGTCCGGGTTCGCCTCGACGGAGAAGATCTCCCCGACGGTGCGGAAGGCGCTGCCCGCCACGTCGTGCGGGAAGTCGGAGATGTCGCGCCCGGTGGGGTCGGAGGTGACCGCCCGTCGGGGAGCGTCCTCGCCGGGGGCGACGTACGCGTGGTCGTAGTGCGCCATCACCACGTCCCGGGCGGCCGTGAGGTTCGGCGCCCAGTACTGCGCCTGCCCGTTCGGGCCCATCACCCGGTCGTAGCCACCGATGCCGAAGTTGTCCTCGGCGGACACACCACCGGAGAAGTCGAGCGACTGCTTGCCGGTGAGCACCATCGCGGAGTCCGGGGTCATGACCAGGATGCCCTTGGTGTGCATGAGCATCGTCGCCTCGGCGTTCCAGTACGGCTGCGCGCCCACGTTGATGCCGGCCACCACGATGTTGATCTCACCGCCGGCCTGTGTGAACTCGACGATGCGCTTGAGCGCGGCGGCCACCCAGTCCATGTTCTCGGTGCCCGAGGTCATCGAGATCCGCGCGCCGGCGGACAGCGCCCACCACTCCAACGGCACCCGCATCCGCTCGGCCAGGTCCAGGGCGGCGATCACCCGCCGGCATTCCGGCTCCGACAGCGCGCCCAGCGACTTCGTCGGGTCACCGAGCAGCACCACCCGGGTGACACCCTGTGGGTGCCGCTCGGTCGGCGTGGTGACCACCCCGGCGACGATGGCGGCGCTGTTGCGCCCCCGCGGCCGGTCCACCGGTACTAGCGACGGAGCGCAGACGGAGCCGGTTTTGGGCGGAGACGAGCACCGTCCATCCTGCACTGTGTGGTCGTCGTCGAGGTCGTGCTCGACGAAGTCACCGAGTCGGCCGGTCAGCTCGTACGGGTACACGGTGTTGCGGCTGCTCGCGCGCAGCACCTTGAGTCGGTACTCGTCGAGCGGCTCGATCGGCTCGACCGGCGGTTCGCCGACGGCCAGCTCCGCGCCGCCCGCGGCGTCGAACGAGATCCGTACGGCGATCTTGGTCAGTTCGCCGGTCCGGCGGTCGCGCTGCCGCGCGATGAACAGGATCTCCTCCAGCCCGGCGCCGGCTGTCGTCGGGCGCACGCGCCCGGCGATCATCTCCATCTCCTCGCGGGTCAGCTCGCTCGGCGGCCACACGTAGACCACGATGCGGTTGGTGTTGAAGCGCGTCTTCGACGGCCGCAACGACTGGGCGCGGCGGATCGAGTCGAGGCAGGCGGCGATCGCGTCCTCGGTGGTCGGAAGCGCGACCAGGCGGCCGTCCTGCTCGCGAAGCTCGGTCAGGTCCCGCACCTGCGCGAACGCGACGAGACGTTCGTCGGCCCGGTTCTCCCGTGCCACGCACTGGAAGAGGTAGACCTCCTCGTCCGACGACGGCAGGCGGGTCAGGTCGAACTTGTGCAGCCGCTCCAACTGCATCCGCTGCGCGATGTACGGGTGCAGGCCACGGATCAGCCGGTCCTCGGTCAGCCCGGTGTCGGAGGGGCGGAAGGTGAAGTGGTGGTGCATGACCGCCCCGCCGCGACCCGCGACGGTGGTGGTCACCCGGCGGACCTGAGGCGGCAGCGGATGCGCGGCGATCACCTCGGCCAGCGCCGCCGCCATCGCGTCGAAGTCCTCCGGCTGGTTCTCCCAACCGAGGTAGATGTCGGCGTCGACGGACTCCCCGTCGCCGGCCAGCTCGGCGAGCCCGCGCAACGCGCTGCCCAGCGCGTCGAAGCGCACCGCGGCGGAGACCACGCTCGAATCGGCCCGCTCGGCGACCACGAACGTGCAGCCCGCGACGGCCTGGCTACGCACGCCGGTGAGCGCCCTGTTGCCGTAGTACCGCCGGGTCAGCACCTCCAGCATCACCGCGTTGTCGAGGTGGTCGCGCACCAACCGCTGCCCGAGCAGCCGGACCAGAGGCTCGGTGCTGCGGACCATCTCGGCGATGCGCTCGGCGCGGTCCGCCGCGTCCGGCTGCGCATCCAGGTGCCGCAGGTGCCCACGGACCTCGGCGTACACCCGGGCCCGGTTGCGTCGCAGCAGCGGCTGGGCGAACCAGGCGAACACCACGCCACGGGCGAGGTCGGCGACCACGGGGAAACGCACCTGCGTCGCGGCGATCAGCCGCTCCAACGCGAGACCGGCGGGCTCGCGCAACGACTCGTCTGGCGGGGTCTCCCGCAGCCAGGCGCGCAGCAGGGTCGCGACGACAGCGGCCTCGGCGGACGCCCGCTGCTGGGCCAGGAAGATCCGGAACACGGCCGCTTCGAGCGCGGGGGAGCGTTCCAGATCGGTGACGCCGTACCGGCCGAGCGCCTTGGCGAGCCTGGTCTGGAAGGCGTCCGGCAGCCCGGCCCGCTCGACGTCGAGACTCTGCAGATACGTGTGGAAGTACTCCCGGGCGCTGTGCACGTGGGCGCCGCCGCCGTCCTCACCGGTCGGCCGGTTACGGCTCAACTCGGCGAGGTCGGCGAACACCTCGATGAGGTCGAGTTCGGCGGCGAGCGGCCGCTGACCGGCCCCGGGCCGCTGGCTCGCGTCGGTGGCCTGTCGCCGCGCGGTGAGGTAACCGTCGAGCACCCGACGGTCGTCGTGCGGGTCGACGTCGAAGCCGAGCAGCAGCCCTCGCAGGTCCTCCTGACCGCGCCGGACGCGCTCGTCGGTCGGGACGTCCTCGGTGGCGCTCGGCAGGTCCAGTTCGACGGTCTCGCCGGTCGGGCCGTCAGTGGCCTCCTCGGCGTCGTCCGCCAGCGGCTCCAGGCGCAGCAGCGGCGCACCCGCCTCCACCTGGCTGCCCACCGAGACGGCGCACTCCTTGAGGCGGGCCTTGAACGGCGCCCGCAGCACCGTCTCCATCTTCATCGCTTCCAGCACCAGCACCGGGGCGCCCGCCTCGACCTCGGCGCCGATCTCCAGTGGCGTGGCGACGACCAGCGCCGGCATCGGGGAGCGCAGGACGCCACCCTCGTCGCGGCTGACCCGGTGGGTCACACCGTCCACCTCGACCAGGTGGGTCGGCCCGTACGTGCCGGTGAGCAGGCGGTAGCGGATGCCGTTGACGACGATCTGGCCGGTGTGCCGGTCGAACCGGTCCAGCTCGACGTCGGCGGTGCGGACGACGCTGCCCGCCTCGATGCCGACACGGAACCGGTGTGGGCCGACCCGGGCCACCCGGGTGCGGTAGCCGACGCCGCGCAGCTTGAGGTCGAGCGGTCGGCCGCTGGCGTGCTGTACCTGGGGGCGTCCGCCGGCTGCCGTCGACAGCAGCCGCTGCCGCTCGACGCGCTCCTCCTCCTCGTACGCCTCGATGGCGGCGGCGGCCAGGGCGACCGCGCTGTGGCGGTGGGTGACGAGTCGGCCCTCGCCACGGACGCGGTCGATCCAGCCGGTGTCCGCGCTGGCGTCGATCACCTCGGGCTGGTCGAGCAGGTCGAGCACGAAGCTCTTGTTCGTCGCGCCACCCTCGATGATCACCGTGGTGTTCGCCATGGCCCGACGCAGCCTGCCGAGCGCCTCGTCGCGGTCGCGGCCGTACGCGATGATCTTCGCGATCATGGAGTCGAAGTCGGCGGGGATGGTGTCGCCCTCGCTGACGCCGGTGTCCACCCGGATGCCGGGGCCGCTGGGCAGGTCGAGCCGCGCGATCCGCCCCGGGGACGGCGCGAAGTCACGGTCGGGATCCTCGGCGTTGAGCCGGGCTTCGATGGCGTGGCCGCGCTCCACCGGCGGCGTGCCTTCGAGCCGGCCGCCGGAGGCGACGTGCAGTTGTGCCTTGACCAGGTCGAACCCGGTGGTCAGCTCGGTGATCGGGTGCTCGACCTGGAGGCGGGTGTTGACCTCCAGGAACGCGAACAGCCGGTCCCCGGGGTGGTACAGGAACTCCACGGTCGCCGCCCCGCGGTAGCCGACCGCCACGGCCAGCCGCTCGGCCGACGCCTTGAGTTCGGCGGCCTGCGCCGGGTCGAGCACCGGTGACGCCGACTCCTCGATGACCTTCTGGTTGCGCCGCTGCACCGAACAGTCGCGGACGCCGAGCGCCCAGGCGGTGCCCTGTCCGTCGGCGATCACCTGGACCTCGACGTGCCGGGCCCCGGTGACCAGGCGTTCCAGGAACACGATGCCGCTGCCGAAGGCCCGCGCCGCCTCCTGGCTGGTCCGCTCGTACGCGTCGTCGAGCTCGGCCTCGTTCCGGATCACCCGGATGCCGCGCCCGCCGCCGCCCGCTGTCGCCTTGAGCATCAGCGGGTAGCCGATCTCGGCCGCCGCCGTCCGGGCCGCGACCAGGGTCTCGACAGCGCCGCGGCTCCACGGGGCTACCGGAACGCCCACCTCCTCGGCGATCAGCTTGGAGCCGATCTTGTCACCGAGTTGGCGCATGGCGTCCGGGCTCGGCCCGACGAACGTGACGCCGATCTTCTCGCACAGTTCCGCGAACGCCGGATCCTCGGCGACGAAGCCCCAGCCGACCCAGGCGGCGTCGGCTCCGGTCTCGGTCAGGGCGCGTTCCAGCACCTGGAGATTGAGGTACGGGCGGGCGGATGCCGGACCGAGATCGTAGGCGATGTCCGCTTCGCGGACGAAGGTGGCGGTGCGGTCGACGTCGGTGTAGAGCGCGACGGTTTCGAGCTGGATGCCGGTCTCCGCGGCCAACTCGCGGACCGCGTGGATGAGCCGCATGGCGGCTTCACCACGGTTGACGATGGCGACACGGTTGAACACCCGACTGACCCCTTAGCTAGACCTTGAACTGCAGTGATCACCTTTCCGGCTGGCGGCGGCCAGCGCTATGGCGCAACCACTGAACCAACAGTCGCTCAGTTGTAGGAAGTGCACAAAACTTTTTGGCACCCAGGCGTCGGCTCCGGCAGTTGATCAAGTCGGCCCGGGCGGTTCACGTCGACCGTGTCCCGTGTTCACCCCGGCCTGGTCGGCTGGTCAGGAAGATCATCGCCGGGCCGGGTCACCAGCCGGTTCGATCCTCCCGGCGCAGGCCAGGAATCGCATCACGAAAGGAGCGGCAATGAGGTCATCCAACCTCGTACGCCCGAGTCTGGCGCTGCTGCTCGCCGCGGGGCTGAGCACGCTCGTGGCCCCGGTCGGCGCAGCCCACGCCACGACCGCCACGGTAACCGAGGCGGGCACCCCGGTCTCCGTCACCTCCACCGAGCAGCTCGCGCCGGGGGTCACGTACAGCTCATTCCAGGTGAGCACGCCTCGCGGCGTCACCGTCGGCTACCTGCTCACGGCCGACCTGAAGAAGAACGCCGTCTCCCTGGACCTGCTGCACCCCGACGCGGTCGCGCAGCGCACTGTCGTCTCGGCCATGACGAACGACCAGGGGGCCGTCGCCGGTGTGAACGGCGACTTCTTCAACAACGCCGAGACCCACGCCGGCGTCACCCCGACCTACTCCTCGTCGGGCCCGGAGATCGCCGACGGCGAGGAGTTGAAGTTCGCGGTGCCCACCGCGCAGCGCTTCGGCCCCGGCCTCGCCCCGGGCACCTCGACCCGGGACGTGTTCGGGGTGGGCGTCAACGGCAAGGCGCGCGTCGACACCCTGAGCCTGGACGGCGAGGTCCGCAGCGCCAAGGGCACGATCGCCCTCAGCGGCCTCAACCAGTACGCGCTCCCGGTCGGCGGCGTCGGCCTGTTCACCTCCGACTGGGGCGCCGCCTCCCGGATCCGCTCGACCTGCGGCTCCGACACCAGCCGCAGCGACCCGTGCAGCACCCACACCTACGAGGTGACAGTGCGCGATGGTGTGGTGACCACAGTCGGTCAGGTGCCCGGCGCGGGCGCGATCCCCGCCGACACCCAGGTGCTCGTCGGCCGTGAGGGCGGCGCGGACGCGCTCGACGACCTCGCCGTCGGCGACCGGGTCCAGGTGCGCGAGAAGCTCGACTCCGTCGGCAAGCCGAAGCTGACCTTCGCGGTCGGCGGAGCGCCGATCCTGCGCGACGGCGCGCCGCTGGTCGGCCTCGACACCAAGACCGCCGCGGTACGCAGCTCCGCCGGGGTCAGCCCGGACGGCCGGACCGTCTACCTGGTCGCCCTCGCCGGCCGTGCCCCGGCCAGCGCCGGCTTCACGATCGCGGAGCTGGCCGACCTGATGCGCTCGCTCGGCGCGTACGACGCCGTGAACCTGGACGGCGGCGGATCGAGCACGGTCGCCGTCCGCGAGCCGGGCCAGGCCGCGGCAACCGCCCGCAACAACCCGTCCGACGGTACGGAGCGCGCTGTCGCCAACGGCATCGGGATCTTCGTGGGCCGCCACTGACCTGTCGGACCCGTACGGATTCGCCCCGCCCGGTGCCCGCCGGTCGGGGCGAATCCGCATCCGGCACCTGTCGTCCCGGACCCTGTCGTCCCGGACCCTGTCGTCCCGGAAACTGTCGCCCCGCGACGGAGAATGAGGACGTGACCGTTCTCGATTCGCGGGCGCTCAACCGCGCGACGCTCGCCCGGCAGTTGCTCCTCGATCGCGCCGAGATGCCGGTTCCCGACGCCGTCGCGCACCTCGGCGGTCTGCAGGCGCAGGAGCCGCAGGAGCCGTTCGTCGGGCTCTGGTCGCGGCTGCGTGCCTTCGACCCGGCGGTGCTCTCGCACCTGCTGACCGAGCGACACGTGGTGCGCACCCACCTGATGCGCCGCACCGTCCACCTGGTCGTCGCCGACGACGCCGTGGCCTGGCGGTCCCGTCATGACGCCATGCTGCGCCAACGGGTGCTCGGCGTCTACCGCGGCGAGTTGACCGGCGTCGACCTCGACGAGCTGGCCGTGGCGGCCCGGAAGGTGCTGGCCGACGGTGAGCCGCGCTCGATGCCGGAGATCGGGCGGGCGCTCGCCGAGCGCTGGCCGTCCGCGGGTCCACGGGCGCTGGGCGAGATGGCCGTCGCGCTCCTCCCGTTGATCCAGCTGCCACCGCGCGGCCTGTGGCGTACGAAGGGGGGCGTGCGGCACGTCCTGCTCTCCGCGTGGCTGGGCCGGGACGTCGACCCGTCGACCCCGGAGGGCTCCGATCCCGTCGGCACGGTGCTCGTCCGCCGCTATCTGACCGCGTTCGGGCCTGCTGCCACCGCCGACCTGCGCGCCTGGTGCGGCCTCGCCGGTCTGCCGGCGGCCGTTGCCGAGATGCGCGACGAGCTGGTGACCTTCCGCGACGAGCGCGGTCGGAAACTGATCGACCTGCCCGACGCGCCGCGCCCCGACCCGGAGACACCCGCCCCGGTGCGGTTCCTGCCGGCGTTCGACAACGCGATCCTCGGCTACGACGACCGCAGCAGGATCATCGACGACGCGCACCGTCTCCTCTCGGTGGCCGGCGAGCGCGTGGTGCTGGTCGACGGTCGGGTCGCCGCCACCTGGGCCGTCGAGGCGGGCACGGTGACCGTCAACCCACTCACCAACCTCGGCCGCGCCGACCGCGCCGCAGTGGAGGAGCAGGGGCACGCCCTGGCGTTGTTCCTCTCCGACGAGGAGAGCGACCGGGTGCGGGTGGCCCCGTCCCCCCGGTGACGGGTGCGGAACAGCCGTCACCGGGGAAGGCGGAGCGTCAGTCGATGGTCGGCGGTGCCGTCCTCGCCGCCTCGGCGAGCGCCGTCGCCGCCGTGGCGTACGGGTTGTAGCTGTAGGTGCGCACCAGGCCCGCCGGCACCGTGAAGTACTCGGCGGACAGTTTCGCCGGGTCGCTGGCGATCTCCCCGCGCGCGGGGACGTCGTTGCCGTCGTCCCAGCCCCACGGCGCGTTCGCCGAGTTGGTCGAACAACTCCAGGTGCCGACGCCGCAGTCGCCGGAGTTGTCACCGGCGAACGTGCCGAGGCTGGCGAACAGGCTCGGGTTGGACCGCTGCGCCCACAGCCCACCGTCGGCGAAGATGTCGATCAGTTGGTACCGGACGTCGCGGTCGTTGCCGCTGCTCGGCGTCTCGGCCACCGTCGACGGGTAGTAGATCAGCCCGTCGCCGTTGATGGCGTACTGCGGGTAGGCCTTCAGGCCATGGCCCTGAGCCTCCTGTGCCGTCACCGGGTGCTGGAACGCGTCGTGCGGTGACGCCTGGAACTGCAGTGTGCCGTCGATGCTCTCCCGGCCACCGGTCCAGGTGCTGCCGGCCGGCGTGTACGAGTAGAAGTCGCTGTGCGCCACGGTGACGGCCGAGCGGAGGACGCCGTACGGGGAGCCGTCGCGCTCGATGGCGAACAGGGCGCCCTCGCCGTCGTTCTCGTGCTCGGTCTCGAAGAACGGGTGGTCGGTCCAGTCGCGGGGGTGGAAGAAGAAGTACGTGATGTACCAGTGGGTGCTCGTCTCGACGACCGAGTAGTAGGCGTGGGCGGCGAGTGAGGTGCCTGCCTGTCCGGCCCGGTCCCAGTTGTTGCGGCCGTTGAGGTCACCGTCGAAGTCGACTCTGGTGATGTAGTCCGACTGACCACTCAGCGCGTGGCTGCCGGTGGCGTCGACGTCCTGGTAGTGGATGGGTGCCCAGCGGAGGGCGAGTTCGGCGCGGCTGACGGCGGCTGCGGCCGGCGTCGGCGCGGCGAGGAGAGAGCCGGTCAGCAGCGCGGTGGCGGCCGCCGCGATCAGCGTCCTCATCGTCCGGGGTCGCCGGGTCCTGGTGCTTCTGTCGAGCATGGTGTGCTCCCACGTCCGAGGTGATAGACAAAGATGAATCATTGTCGGTGTGGGAGCCCGGCGCGTGTCCGTTCGGCGAAGAGGAGACGGACGATTCCCGACGGACTGCGGACGGCCCCTTTTCCCAGGGCCGGGCACGCGCTTGCATCGATGTTTGTCGACTGCCATGCTGTGGTTCGGTCGTGCTCGGGAGCCAGCGCGCACCACACCCTCTCCGGTCCACAGGACGCACGCGGTGGTCAGGCCACCCGTGCCGGGCAGTCCTCGTCGGCGACCGGTAACCCGAGCGCGGCACCGGCTACCACCTCGGTCATCGGTGCCCGGTAACCACCGGAGGTTCCGATGCTTCGCATGTTCCTCGCCGCCACGACCGCGGCGCTCGCCGTCCTGGGTGGAGCGACCGCCACGGGCGCCGCAGGGGCCACCGGGCCCACACCCTTGACCACGCAGTCACCGGGGCCCACGCCGACGGTCGCGTGCCCGCCCGCGTTGCCGATCACGGCCCGGGTCGCCGGGGTCACCACCACGAGCGTGACCATCTCCTACTCGATCTTCTTCCGCCCGCCGTGCGGCTACGACCCGCCGATGACCGTCAGCCTCTTTGCCAACCGTGAGGACGCCGAGATGTGGCGGGAGCCGGTCGCCTCGGCGGTTTCCGGGACGGCGGAGCAGAACAGCACTGTCACCGTCGACCGGCTGACACCCGACACGGAGTACTGGTACCGGTTCACCGACGCCGAGGGCCGGCGGGACCCGTACATGATCGGGTCGGCGCGGACCGCGCCGGTGGCCTCCTGCCGTGCGACGGCCATGTTCGACGCGCGCTGGGGCAGCGGCTTCGTCGCCACGGTCACGGTTCGCAACACCGGGAGTGAGCGACTGGACGGGTGGCGGGTGTCCTGGCGGTGGTCCGGTGACGAGCGCGTGCAGTCGGTCTGGGGCGGTGTGGCCGAGACCGTCGGCGTCGACGTCACGGTCCGCAACGCCGCCTACAACGGAACGCTGGCGGTGGACGGTGTGGCGACGTTCGGTCTGGTCGCGACGACCAGTTCGGTGCCCGACGGGTTGACGCTGAGCTGCGCCGGCTGAACGAGGCCGCCCCGCTCCCGCCGTCACGGCGGAGGCGGGGCGGCGTCGCGTCGGTCAGGGCTTGCGAGCCACGGCGCCGTACGCGTCGATGCCGACGGCGTCAGGCTCCTCCGCCCGCCACAGCGGGATGGGCACCAGGCCCGGCTCGACCTTGGTCAGCCCGGTGAAGCAGGTGTCGAGGTCCTCCGGGCTGCGCAGGATGTACGGGACTCCGCCGCTCTGCGCCAGCCGTTCGGCTCCGGAGACCACCTCGGGGCTGGTGTCGGTGCCGTCCCAGAGCACGAGGTAGCTGCCGGAGGGCATCGCGGCCATGGTCCGCTCGACGATCGAGCGCACCACCTCGAGGTTGGGCTCGTAGCCCAGCACGCCCATGAACATCACGGCGATGGGCTGGTCGAAGTCGAGCGTCTGCGCCGCCTCGGCGAGGATCTTCTCCGGCTCGTGGTAGTCGGCGGGCACGTAGGTGGTGACACCCTCGGTGGTCGTGTTGGCCAGCAGTGCCCGCGCGTGCACCAGCACCATCGGGTCGTTGTCGACGTAGACGATCCGGGAGTCCGGTGCGATGGACTGGGCCACGGCATGGGTGTTCTGCATGGTGGGCAGGCCGGTGCCGATGTCCAGGAACTGCCGGATGCCCGCCTCGGCGGCGAGGTAGCGGACGGCCCGTACCAGGAACACGCGGGACTGCTGCGCCATGACGACGATCTCCGGGTAGACCTCGGCCACGGCGTCGCCGGCCGCCCGGTCGGACTGGAAGTTGTCCTTCCCGCCCATCCAGTAGTTCCAGATACGCGCCGCGTGCGGCACGTCGGGCTGAAGCTTCGCGGCGAGTTCGGGGTCCGGACCGGCCATGCCAGGCTCCTATCGAGGGGTCGAGAGCTGGAGGTCACCACTGAGGTGTGAGCGGGATCGTACTCCGGCGGTGTCCATTGTCGACGGCGGCCGTCACCGTCGGACCACCCCGTTCTGGTACGCCCACACCACCGTCTGCAACCGGTCTCGTACGCCGATCTTCGCCATGGCCCGTCCGAGGTGTGACTTGACGGTGCTCGTCTCGATGAAGAGCCGGTCGGCGATCTCGACGTTGGACAGGCCCTGCGCGAGCAGCTCCACGATCTCGGTCTCCCGCGCGGTGAGCTGGTGCGCCGCCGCGGCGTCCGAGGGGGGAGCGGGGGTGCGTTTCGCGAACTCCGAGATGACCCGGTGGGTGACGGCCTGGTCGACCAGCCCGTACCCGTTGGCGAGGCGGCGGACCGCCTCGACGAGGTCCTCCGGTTCGCTGTCCTTGAGGATGAACCCGCTGGCACCGGACTCCAACGCGCCGAAGACGTACTCGTCGAGGTCGAACGTCGTGACCACCAGCACCGCCGGCGGTGTGCCCGACGCGTCGGCGAGGATCTGCCGGGTCGCGCTGAGCCCGTCGCCGTGGGGCATCCGGACGTCCATGCAGATGACGTCGGGTTGCAGCCGGCGGGCCAGCTCGATGGCGGCGGACCCGCTCGACGCCTCCGCGACGACCTCGATGTCTCCCGCGTCCTCCAGGATCACCCGGAAGCCGGCGCGGACGATCGCCTGGTCGTCGACGAGCATCACCCTGATCAATTGGTTGCCTCTTCCCTCGGGTGGGACGCGACGGGACCGTTCGTCGGCAGCGTCGTGGTGACCGACCATCCGCCGGCCGGGGTCGGGCCGGCCGCGAACGACGCCCCGATCAGTTGCGCGCGTTCGCGCATCCCCACCAGGCCGACGCCGCCGGTCCGGGTGGTCGGTCCGGATCGTGGGGTGGCCGGTGCGTTCACCACCTCCAGCGTCACCGAGCGGGGCAGGAAGCGGAGTGCCACCCGTACCGGTGCCTCGGGCGCGTGCTGGCGGGCGTTGCTGAGCGACTCCTGCGCGATGCGGTAGAGCGCCACGTCGGCGATCGGCGACACCGCACGTGGCTGCCCCTCCCGGACGAGCTCGACGGGCCCGGAGAGGTTGCCCACCGTGTCGACCAGTTCGTCGAGCGCGTCCAGCCCGGGCACCGGGGCGGCGCCGTCGCCGTCCTCGTGCCCCGGGCGCCCCCGCAGCACACCGACGACGAGCCGCAGGTTGTCCAGGGTCTCCTTGCCCTGACTGCGGATCCAGGCCACCCCCGCCTTTGCGGCTGCCGGGTCGCGGTCGATCAACCGCTCCACCGCCGCCGCCTGCACGACCACGCCGGACAGGTGGTGGGCCGCCACGTCGTGCAGTTCCCGGGCCATCCGGGAGCGCTCCGCGCCGATGGCCGCCTGGACCTTCGCCTGCTGCTCCCGGATCGCCTCGTCGGCCCGCAGCCGGACCAGCTCGACGTAGCGCCGGTAGGTGGCCACGTAACCGCCGACGAACGTCGCGCCGGCGTAGGTCAGGGCGCTCGCCGAGACGTACGCGACGCCGGTCAGCAGGTCGGGGGTCACCACGACGGCGGCCCCGACCGACTCCGCCAGCACGGCCACGCCGGCGGCCAGCAACGCGCGCCGCACCGGCAACAAGGAACCGACGGTGTACGCCACGACGAACGGCGCGACGCCCCGGATGGTCACCTCGGGCAGGGAGAGGCCGTTGACGGGCAGTTGAAGGCCGACGACGAGCGCGAGGCAGAGCAGTGGCCGGACCCGACGCAGGCACAGCAGCATCGCCTGCGCGGAGCAGAGGGCGATGATCAGCCAGGCCCGCGTCGGGTCGAACGACACCCCGTCCTCCGGTGCCGCGAACCAGAACAGCGTCGCCAGCAGCACGAAGGTCAGGACGGTCAGGACCGCCGCCAGGAGGCTGTCCCGGGCGAACACGCCGGTCACTCCGAGCCGGGTCAGCCGTGCGTCGAGCCACCTCGTCAGTCGTGGTGTGCCGGGCTCGGTGCCGGTGTGGTCCCTCATGCGGTTCGCGTCCTTGCTCCGGATCGTTCCGGGTCGGGCGTTCAGTAGGAGATGCTAGGCGCGAGCAGCCGGAACTCCACGGCGAACCAGCCCGCTCCGGCGAGGGCGACCAGGATCAGTGCGCTGCCGACGATCCGTCGCCAACCGACGTGACGTCGGACGTCGTCGGCCAGCCGGACCCCGGCGGGCAGCACGCCGAGCAGACCCACGAGTTGCAGCCCTTGGATGCCGCGCAGGGCGGGCCCGGGTACGTCCTGCAGGCTCATGATGGTGCCGATGCTCAGCACCCAACCGGCGAAGGCGAGCAGCGTACCGGCGACGGCGACGCGGCTCAGGATCCGCGCGGGCCGTCCGGCCCGCTCGCGGGGTGCGCCGCCGAGCCGACGGCGGACGATCGCGCCGACCGGCCAGGCCAGGACGGTGAGGAGCAGCACGACAGTCGACAGGGCCAGCACGGGAAAGGCGAGCGCCGAGGCGCGGGCGGGCTCGACGGGCAGCAACGTGAACGCGGAGTCGAAACTGATCGCCTCGACCCGGTCGTCGGTGGCCCGCATTGCGATGGTGCGCTGCCCGCCGACCTCCCGCCAGACCCACGGTGCGACCTCCTCGTAGAGGGCGGGGGAGTCCGACAGTGGACCCGGCTCGAACCGCAGCCGGTCGCCGTCGGCGACGCTGACCGTCGTCCGGCCGACCAGGCCGATCGCCGTCAGGAAGTTGCTCCGCATCGCCCGCGAGGACTCGTACGTGCCGGCGGCCAGCTGGGCGTGCGTGGCGGTGGTCGCCGCGTCGACGCCCGTGCTCGGCTGCCCGGCGCGGGCGGGGAAGTAGCGGTCGGCGAAGCCGTGCACGACCGCCTCGCGAAGCTCGTGGCTGTCGAGGCCACCGGATCCGTTGCTGTTGAGGGCGAGGAAGATGCCGGCCCGGTCGTCGGGGTAGATCTGCAGGTGCGAGTGGAAGTACTTGGTGTCGCCGCCGTGGCCGAGGATCCGGTGGCCGTTACGGTCCTCCTCGAAGAAGCCGAGGGTCATCCGCGGTCCGTCGGCCAGGGTGCCCAGCGACGTCGCGTCGAGTGCCGGACGCTGCATCAGCTCCCGGGTCGGCTGGTCCAGCAGGGGCGCGAAGCCCACCGGCTCGCCGAGCTGGGCGAGCATGAACCGCGCCATGTCCGTCGCGGGGGCGCTCAACGCGCCGGGCGGGGGCGTGCCGACGATCTCGAAGGGCGCGGCGGGTGCGGAGGACGTGTCGTACCCCTTGGACATCCGGTCGCGCAACGCCGCCGGTAGGGGCTGCTCGAAGGTCGACGACGGCATGCCCGCGCGCTCCAGCACGTTGCGCTGGACGTACTCCTCGAAGCGTGTTCCGCTGACACGTTCGACGATGTAGCCAGCGAGCGCGTTGCTGTAGTTGGAGTAGGCCGGAACGGTGCCCGGCTCGTAGATCTGCTCCGGCGGGTCGGTCACCAGGGCCTTGCGCAGGTCGGTCCTGCTGCCCTCGGTGCCGATGAGGCCGGCGATCCGCTCCTCGAAGCCGGCGGTGTGGGTCAGCAGGTGCCGCAGGGTCACCGCCCGCTCGTAGCCGCGCGGAAGATCGAAGTCGAGGTACGTCTCGACGTCGGCGTCGAGGTCGAGCTTCCCGTCCTGCACGAGTTGCAGGACGGCGGTGGCGGTGACGAGCTTCGACACCGATCCCATCCGGAAGAGGTGCCGGTCCGGGTCGACAGGAACAGCCCCCTCGCCACCGTCGCCGGTGTCGGCGTACCCGTACCCCCGGGTTGTGACGATCTTGCCGTCGTTCACGACGGCGACAGTGGCCCCCGCGATGCCGGTACGGTCGAGCGCGGCCGGCAGCAGGCCGTCCAGCCAGGCGTTGACGTCGGTGCCGGTCAGGGCGGGATCCGTCCCGCCCGTGCCGGCGGGAGCTGCCGGGATGCCGGCGGCCGGGGCCGGGTCGCCCGGCGACGCGCCGCAGCCCGCTGTGGTCACGGCGACGACCACCATGGCCGTCAGCACCGCCCCGAGTCGGGCGACCAGTCGTGCGGGTCGGTGTGAGCGGGATCGAGGAACAGTGCGAGAGCGCATGGTCTGCCAGTGCCTTCCCAGGCGGAACGGGTGTCCGGATCAGGTCCGTGCGGTGTCACCCGGTGCCTGGTTCCAGCCTGTTCGAGCGATCGGCCCGAACCATCTGGCGCAGGACGGCAATGCGTTTACGACCTGAGGAGGAGGGCTGGGTGGCCATTCGCGTGAACCACTGCCCGTGCCGGTGCATCCAACCCTGTGACGAGCCCGCAGGAGTCGTTGCAGGGCGGTTGAGAAACTCCCGGGCCAGGGCGGCGTCGAGTCGACGCCGGGCCGGCGTGGGTTGCGTCATGGGTGGGCCTTCGAGGACTCCGGCCGTGTTCGGCGGCCGAAGAGCACGACGATACAGGCGGGCTGACCGGGGGGCACCCGCGATCAAGCGTCAGGCACTGGTCAGGATCACGAGTTGCTGGGTGGCCCGGGTCATCGCCACATAGCGGTCGACAGCTCCTTGGATGCCGGTGCCGAACGTGTCCGGGTCGACGAGGACGACCAGGTCGAACTCCAGCCCTTTGGCCTGTTCCGGGCTCAACGATCGGACGCGGGACGTCGGCGGGAACGTCGGGTCACCGATCACGCAGGCGATCCCGTCGGCGTGCGTGTCGAGCCAGGTGTCGAGCGTCGACCTCAGCTCGGACACCGGTCCCCGGACGACGGGCAGCCCGTTGCCACGGATCGACGTCGGCACGTTGGCGTCGGGCAGCGCGGTCCGGATCACCGGCTCGGCCACCGCCATGACCTCCGTCGGCGTCCGGTAGTTGACGGTCAGCGAGGCCAGGTTGATCCGGTCCAGCCCGACCCGGTGCAGGCGCTCCTGCCACGACTCGGTGAACCCGTGCCGGGCCTGGGCGCGGTCGCCCACGATGGTGAAGCTGCGCGACGGGCATCGTGCCAGCAGCATCTGCCACTGGGCGTCGGTCAGTTCCTGAGCCTCGTCCACGACGATGTGTGCGAACGGGCCGGCGAGCAGGTCCGGATCGGTGTCCGACAGTGCCGAGTTGTCGACCAGGACCTCGTGCAGGTCCGGTTGGCGCAGCATCGCCAGCAGACCCTCACCGTCGTCGTAGGCGTCGGCGGCGAGCAGCTCGTCGACGACCCGGGCCATGTGGTCCCGTTCCACGGCGGCGGCCGGGTCGCGCCGACTCTTGCGGCCCGCACCGTCCGGGTCGCCGAGCCGGTGCCGTGCCGCGTCCAGGAACGGCAGGTCGGACACGGTCCAGGCCGGGGCGTCGGGGCGTTGCAGCGCGCGTACCTCCTCCGGGGTGAGCCACGGCGCGCACCTGCGCAGGTACGCGGGCACCGACCACAGGTCGCCGACGACGTCGGCCGCGTCGAGCACCGGCCAGGCCCTGTTGAAGGCCGCCCGCAGCGCCTGGTTGCGCAGCAGCGAAGCCCGCAGCGCGTCGTCCGGTACGTCACCGTCGTACCTGTCGACGAGGATCGTGAGCAACTCCTCCCAGATCTCGTCGCGTGCCTCGTTGTGCGGGGTGCCCGGCCCGGGCGCCTGGAACGCGTCGGCCCAGTCGTCAGCGCTCAACCGGATGTCGGCGTCCTCGGTCGTGATCGTCATCGGTGTGCCAGGCGGGTCCTCGTAGAACCTGACCGCCGCGTCGATCACCTCGACCAGGCGGGCGGAGGCCTTCAGCCGGGCCACCTCCGGGTCGGTGTCGACGGTCGCCGTGGCGCCCTCGGGAACGAGGTCGCTCAGGGTGCAGGTCTGCACGTCCTCCTCGCCGAGGCTGGGTAGGACGTCGGCCACGTACGCGAGGTAGGGCTGGTGCGGCCCGACGAAGAGCACCCCACCCCGACGCTGACCGAGACGCGGGTCGGAGTACAGCAGATAGGCGGTCCGGTGCAGGGCGACGACGGTCTTCCCGGTGCCCGGACCGCCGTCCACGACGAGCGCGCCGGCCGACCCGGCCCGGATGATGGCGTCCTGGTCGGCCTGGATGGTGCTGAGCACGTCGCGCATCCGGCTCGACCGGGCGCTGCCCAGGCTGGCGATGAACGCGGACTGGTCGTCGAGCGCGGCGGCGTGCCCCACGAACCCGTCAGTGGTGAAGACCTCGTCCCAGTAGTCGCTGATCCGGCCGCGCGTCCACCGGTACCGGCGGCGGCTCGTCAGGCCCATCGGGTTGGCGTGGGTGGCGCCGAAGAACGGTTCGGCCGCGGGGGACCGCCAGTCGAGCAGCAACCGCCGTCCCTCGCTGTCGGTGAGACCGCGACGCCCGACGTACACCGGATCGGGGTTGCCCGCCTCGACCACGTGGCCGAGGCACAGGTCCAGTCCGTAGCGGCTGAGCGCCCGCAGTCGGGCACTCAGCCGGCGGACCTCGTCGTCCCGGTCCACCGCCTGCCGACCCTTGCCGCCGGGGGCCCGGCGTGCGGTGTCGAGGCGTTCGGTCAGGTCGGCGGTCACCTGCGCGAGGCTCTCCGCCATGGCCGCGAAGTGCCGTTCGTCGCGGGCGATCAGCGCCGGGGCGGCCTTGGGGGAGAGGCGATCGGGAAGGTCGAACACGGAGGTAGGCAAAGAATGCAATTCACGACTTCCATTCGGCCGAATCTGGCTTCGGCCGACGATTTTGCGTCATATATGGGGTCTTGCCGCAAGCCCCCCAGTGCGATATACGTTAGTAGTGGCGGGGGGCGGTGGTCCCCCTTCCCCCGGTCGGCCGGACGTGTCCGCGACCTCCCGCCGCAACGCCGAGGCCTCCTCGTCGCTGTCGCACAGCAGCAAGACCGTGAAGGGGACGACCCCGCCGAGCGGGCTCGCCCAGGTGGCGACTGCCCGCCGCAGGATCTCGACCAGAATGAGTCGATCCTCGGGGTTGCTCGACAACAACCACCGCATGTTCTCGATGACGACCAAGTACCCGTCTGCGGGCAACCAGTGCAGATCACGGAGACAGTCGGACAACGCGTTCCAGTTCCATCCGAAGTAGCCGGGAAAGAGCAACGCGTCGGAGAACTCATAGAAGACGTGGTCCGCGTCCGCCATCCTCTTGCCATCGAGCCGGGCGACAACGAACCTGCCCGTCGCCGGTAGCAGCGTCGTCAACTCCACCCGATCGGTACGCGAGCAGACCGCGAACCGGTCGGGCGATCCGTACCACCAGTTGTCCATGACCTCACTCCACCGCCGCCCTTGATCAGGTGACGAAAAGTAGCTCCCTCGCCCGTTCCCGACCTACTTTTCATCACTTGATCGAGGTGCCGGTGTGGACTGGCCCGCAGCGGCTCAGGGAGCGTCGACGACCTCACGGCCGAGCGGCCAGAACGCCGCCGGCACGAGCTTGAAGTTGGCGACGCCGAACGGGATCCCGATGATCGTCACGCAGAGGGCGATGCCGGCGAGGATGTGGGACAGCGCGAGCCACCAGCCCGCCAGCACCACCCAGAGGATGTTCGCCAACCCCGAGGCGACGCCCGCGCCGGGCTTGGGCACCACCGTGCGGCCGAAGGGCCACAGTGAGTAGACCGCGAGGCGTAGCGACGCGACGCCGAACGGGATGGTGACGACCAGGACGAAGCAGATGAGGGCGGCGAAGCCGTAACCGACCGCGAGCACGATGCCGCCGCCGAAGACGAGCCACAAGACGTTCAGTACGAAGCGAATCACCACTCCAGCATGAGCGATGCTCACCACCCGGTCGTTCGGCCCTCGGTCGTCCTGCTCAGCGGGCTGCCGCCGCGCTGGTCTTGCGCGACAACTGGACGAGGGCGTCGTCGAGGCTCTCGAAGATCGGGAACGCTCCGTCCAGGCGCATGGTGTGCAGCACGGTGCGGATGAACCGCGACGGGGCCGCCAGGCAGAGCGTGACGCCGCGTTCCCGGGCGTCGCGGTGGGCGCGGACGAGGAGACCGAGCCCGGTCGAGTCGATGAGGTGCACCCGGGTCAGGTCGACGACGACGTTCCCGCCCACCTCGGCCCCGTGCCGCAGCGCGGTGCGCAGCGTGTCGCCGCTGTCGAGGTCGATGTCGCCGGTGGCGGCGATCACCGTCACGTCGTCCAGGTGGTCGATGCCGAGGATGCCGCCGGGACCGTGGTCGTCGCACGACCCGTTGCCGCCCCGCGGAGGTGGCAGGAAGCTGCACGGCGGGCAGCGGTGCGGACCGGTGGCGAACGGGGAACCGCTCCAGCCGTGCTCGGCCACCAGGGTCCAGACGACCTCGGCGTCCGGGAGCACGCACGCGGTACCGCGAATGGTCTCGCCGCAGGTGTCGCAGATCAGGGTCATCAGGTACTCGTCCGGGACGACGGTCATGCTGGGGTCCTTCCTACGTCCGGGTCCGGCCTGGTGCGGTCCGCGCCGCCACGCCCGGATCGGTGACGATCGACAGCACCTGGTCGAGGCGGGCGATGTGCAGGATGCGCCCGACCCGAGGGTTCGGGTTGCGGACGGTGAGCACCGCGTCGGCCCGGGACAACCGCCGGTGCACATCGAGGAGCAGCCCGATGGCGGCGGCGTCGAGATGCCGGCATTCGGACAGGTCGACAACGACCTGCGCGGGGCGCAGGGCCAGCACCCGGTCGAACATCGCACCGACCTCCGGCATGCAGGCCAGGTCGAATTCGGCGACGCGTACCTCGACCAGAGGCAGCGTGTACCGCGTGGGCAGCACGGGCGTTGTCATGGCCGTACCCCTCTCCTCACCGCTCGGTCGACTACCACCGTGCGGGGCGGGGTTGGCGATCTCCGCAAGGGTCTATGACAGTTGTGTGACAAAACGGCTCGTCGCCCGACACGGTTGGCCACCCGGCGAGCCGCCGAGGATGATTCCGACATGACGGCCGTACTGGTGATCGAGGACGACGACCGCATCCGGCTCGCGCTGCTGCTCGCGCTGGAGGACGAGGGCTACGACGCCCTCGGCGCGGCCACGGCCGAGGAGGGCCTGCGCGCCCAGCGCCACCACCCGGCCGACTACGTCCTCGTCGACCTGATGCTGCCCGGGCTCGACGGCTTCGAGTGCATCCGGCAGCTGCGCCGGGACGACGACGTGCCGATCGTCGTGGTCAGCGCCCGGGACGAGACCGACGACATCGTGGCCGCCCTCGAAGCCGGCGCCGACGACTACGTGGTCAAACCCGTGGCGATCCGGGAGCTGACCGCCAGACTGCGGGCCCTGCGTCGTCGCGCCCGACCGCCGGCGGCGGTGTCGACGCCGGACCCGGTGCCGGCGGTGGCCTTCGGCGAGTTGGAGATCAGCCCGGAAGCGGGGGAGGTACGCCGCGCCGGTCGGCAGGTGACCGTCACCCGCACCGAGTTCCGGCTCCTCTGTGAGCTGGCCGAACACGCCGGCCGGGTGCTGTCCCGGCAGCAGTTGCTGCAACGCGTCTGGGGGTACGACAGCGGCGACGAACGGCTGGTGGACGTGCACGTCGGGCGACTGCGGCAGAAGATCGAGCCGGACCCGGCCAACCCCCGGCACCTGGTGACCCTGCGGGGTCTGGGCTACAAGCTCCAGCGATGAGACGGGTCGGCCTGCGGACCAGGGTCGCCGGGGCGTTCACGGTGGGCGCGCTGCTGCTCTCGGCGTCGATGGCGTTGGTCTCCTACGAGTTGACCCGTCGGTCCCTGCTCGACGACCGGGAACGCATCGCCGTGCGCGCCGCGTACTTCGACGCGGCGGTGGTGCAGGCGGGGATCGACACCGACACTCCGGACGTGGTGGAGGTGCTCCGGTCGCTGGACACCGGCGGGAGCCGGCGGCCGGTGCTGCACCTCAACGGCGAGTGGTACGCGCGCGCCGCCGACCCGGGCACCACCGCCGCCATCCCCACCGACATGCGCCAGGTCGTCGCGGCCGGGGAACCGGCGGTGCAGCGGGTACGCGTCGCCGGGCAACCCGCCCTGGTGGTCGGGGTGCCGCTGTCCTCCACGGCGGCCTACTTCGAGGTCAACTCGCTGCGCGAGCTGGAGCAGACGCTGCAGGTCCTCGCGCTGGCGTTGACGACCGTCGCGGTGCTGGTCGCCGGGTCCGGTGCGGCCCTCGGCTGGTACGCGACCCGGCACGGGCTACGACCGCTGACGGCGGTCGCCGACGCGGCCGAGAAGATCGCCGCCGGTGACGTCACGGCCCGGCTCGACCCGGCCACCGATCCCGACCTGACCCGTCTCTCCTCGTCGTTCAACCAGATGGTCGACCAACTCGCCCGCCGCATCGAACGGGACCGACGGTTCGCCGCCGACGTGAGCCACGAGCTGCGGTCACCGTTGCAGACCCTCGCCGCGGCGGCCAGCGTCCTGGCCCGTCGGCGGGAACACCAGGACGAGCGGACGGCGACCGCCGCCGGCCTCGTCGCCGACGAGATCGACAGGTTCCAGCGACTGGTCAACGACCTGATCGACCTGTCTCGCAGCGACCAGCCCGCCCACCGTGCCCCGGTGGACGTGGTCACGTTGGCCGGGGAGGCCTGCCAGGCGTACGACCTGCCGGTCGGCCTCGTCCACCTGGCGCCGGACGTACCCCGGATCTGGCAGGTGGAGCGGCGGCGGATCGCCCAGGTCCTGGCGAACCTGCTCGACAACGCGGTGACCTACGGCGCCGGCCCGGCGGCGGTGCGACTGTGCCGCGACGGTGCCGCCGGGGTCATCGAGGTCGACGACGACGGCCCGGGCGTGCCGGTGGAGGATCGTGAGGCGATCTTCGACCGTTTCGTCCGGGGCAGAGTCGCCCACACGCGCGGTGCTGGCGACGGCACCGGTCTCGGGCTCGCGCTGGTGGCCCAGCACGCCGCCGCGCACGAGGGGCACGTCACCGTCGTCGACCGCCCCGGAGGCGGCGCGCGTTTCCGGGTCACGCTGCCGGGCAGTCTGCCGTGAACCGACGTCGTCTCGCCCCGTTGGCGCTCACCGTGTTGCTGGCCGGCTGCGGTATCCCCACCGACGACAGCCCTCGGCCGGTGCAGCCCCCTCGCGGGCCGATGCGGAGCGCTGCTCCCGCCGACGCCACCGCGCCGGCCGGCCGCGCCGTCGAGACGCTCTGCCTGGTCCGCGACAACTGGATCATCCCGGTGGTCCGGCGTGCCGACAACCCACCCAGCGTCGCCGAACACCTGCGGCATCTGCTCGCCGGGCCCACCGGCGCCGAACGCGACAGCAGCCTGACCACCGCGTTGCCCGGTGCGGTCAACGCGGCCGCTGTGACAGTGACCGGCATGCAGGCCCTGGTGACGGTGGACCCGCCCGCCGACGATGCGGGCCGTAGCGACGAGGTCCTCGCCTTCGGGCAGATCGTCTGCACCCTGACCAGCCGAGGGGACGTGACGACTGTGGCCTTCCTGCGCGATGGCAGAGCCCTCGGTGTGCCCCGGGCCGACGGCTCCCTGTCCGTCGCCCCGCTCACCCGCGCCGACTACGCCCCGCTCATCGTCGACAGGTGAGCCCGGTCGGCGCGGGCCGGCGTGGGGTCACCTCAATGGACGGTGCTTGTTAGACTCCTGCCTCGATGATCATGGTGCGGGGGCGCGGCGACGACCACCGAAGCTGGCGGTGATATCGATGGAGGACGGCTTCGCTGTCGACGCGGAGGAGATCCGTGCCCACGCGCGCAACATCGACGCGCTGGCCGCGCGCTTCGCGGCGGTGAAGGCGGCGAGCGCGCACATCGCGCAGAACGACTCGGCGTACGGGTTGCTGTGCGGGTGGATCGCCGGGGTCCTGGAGAGCAAACACGTTCGGCAGGACGAGCTGTTCGCGGGCGTCGAGGAGAACCTGACGCTGGCCGCCACCGGGCTGCGCCGCACCGCCGACGACTACGACGCGGTCGACGGCGACAACGCCAGCCTGATCACCAACGTCGGAAACCAGTTGGCCCGATGAGGGCCGCGCGATGACCGACAACTCGCTGGTCGCCGACGTCACGTCCACCCGCGAGGTCTGGACGGGCGCCTCCCTGGCCGACAGTGTCGAAGGGCTGGTCGACGCGATCAGGAGTGAGGGCTGGGTCGACGACCTGCTCGCGGGCGCCGCGTTCGGGCTGGACGTGGCGGTGACCGTGCTGGACCCGTTCAGCGCGTTGCTGGCCAACGGTCTGGGCTGGGCGATGGAATACTTCGAGCCGCTACGGGACATGCTCGACAAGCTCACCGGCATGCCCGACGTGGTGGCCTCGCACGCCGCCACCTGGAACAACATGGCCGCCGAGCTGCACAGCATGGCCAACGACCTGCGGTCGCACCTGGATGGTGACCTGCCCGAGTGGTATGGCCAGGCCGCTGTGGCGTACCACAATCTGATGGACCACAACGTCGAGGCTCTTGGCGGGCTCGGCGCGGTCTCCGCAGCGCTGGCGGCGGCCACCGAGGGCGCTGGCAACCTGGTGGCCTTCACCCGCGACATCGTGCGCGACCTCATCGCCGACCTCGTGGCGCGCGTGGTCGTCTGGGCCGTCGAGGCCATCTTCGTCGTCACGATCCCGGTCATCGCCGCGCAGATCACGGCCGCCGTCGTCAAGTGGGCCGGGCGCATCCTGATGTACGTGGGCGCGCTGATCACCAGCCTGACCAACCTCACCCGCCTCGTGAACGGATAAGGCGCCCATGGCGAGTGCCGGAAGACCCGGTGGCGGCAGCGGTGGCGGCACGGGCGGCGGTGGCGCGGGTCGACCCCCGAGGAGCTACGGCGGCATCAACGCCGCGAACGGTATCTCCAGCGCCCAGCAGGCCACCGGCCAGGCGCGGCAGCAGGGCCACCCGCCGGGTGTCGGCCAGGGGTCCACCACCACACCGCCGAGACCGGCCCGGCCTCCCGCGCCGACCACTCCGCCGACCGCCGGCGACGTCCACCACAGCGACGCGTCGAGGAAACACATCCTCGAGGGCGACGGTGGCAGGCAGGGCGGCCACCTCGCGGGCACCGGCTTCTCCAACAAGACGGAGTTCCCGAAGAGCTGGGACGAGGCGAAGATCCTCGACGCCGCGCACCGGGTGACGCAGCAGGGGCCACCGAACAAGGGGCCGTACCCGACCAAGGACGCGGACGGCAACCCGGTGTGGGCCTACGACTACGTCGGCGTCGTGGACGGTGTGCAGGTCAAGACGACGGTGCTCGCCGACGGCGAGATCCGCACCGCCTACCCGCCGGACAAGACCAACCCGGGTGTGATCAGCAACCCGCCGGCGCCGAACCCCGCGCCGCAGGGAATCCCGATGGGTAACCCGCCCCGATACAGTAATCCCGACGTCGGCGGCGACGGCAGTTGGACCTGGGAGGGCCCGAAGGGCAACAAGATCATCAGGGTGGTCCAGGACGACCAGGGCAACGTCACACGCACCGAACTCGGCGACTACAAGAAGAAATGAACACCATGGATACGAAGACGTACGCGGCGGTCGCCGAGGTGTCCCGACGGCTCGCGGGCCGGCTCTCCGACGACGTCCTGGGCACCGTCCGGGAGCAGTACGCCGCAGGTGAGCTGGATCTGGCCGACGCCACCCTCCTGCTCAGCCTGGCGTACCAGGGCGTCGGCGTCACCACCGAGGAACGCGACCTGATGCGCACGTTCGTCGGCGACCCCGACGGTCCCGACCTGGCCGAGGTGCCCGTCGTGGCGCAGGTGCCGCCACTGTCGTACCGGTTCGTGCCCGACGGCCCGGCGGACGCCCCGGATCCGGCGCCGGCCGACGCGTTGCTCTCCGCCGACGCCCCGCGCCGGCACGGCCTCGGCCTGCACCGCGCCTGGCGCGTCCCGCTCGACGGCGCGCCCGACGGGGCGACGTGGGCGTACGTGTTGCAGGTGGCGGAGGGCACGGACGAGCTGTCGACGTACTCGGGCGTGATGTCGAGGCTGTGGGTCGGACTGCAGCAGAAGTGGCCGGTGGAGGTCATCGCCGGAGGTTCGCCGCGCACGCCCTACCAGGAGGCGGCGTTGGCCGGTTCCCGGGCCGTCTGGCGCGCCTGACGGAGCCCGCACCGGGGTCTGCTCGGTGGAAGACCTGAGACGGAATCCGGGGCCGGGCAGGGGACGTTCCCGGAGTCCGAGCGGGTGCTCGCGGTCAGATGATGGCGGGCATGAAACGCGCTGCGCTCTTCCTGATCGCCGGACCGCTCGGTATCACCGCCTACGGCCTGGTCCGGCTCTGGGGTAGGTCGGACGGGGTCTACGGCCCGGGGTTCGACTGGCAGGCCGCGCACCTGGTCGCCCTCGCGGGCATGGTGTGCTTCGTTCCGGCTGTGCTCGCGCTGTCCGGTCTTCTGCCGCGCAGCCGGTGGCGCGACGGGGTGGTGGTCCTGACGTTCGTCGGGCTCGCCGCGACAATGGTGCAGTTCGGCGCCGACATCGTCGAAGGGCTCCTGGCCGCCGACCGGGCGGAGATGTCGGCGCTCGCCGCGGACTTCAAGGACATCCCCGGTGTCGAGGTGGCCGTCTACGACGTCGTACCCCAGTTGTTCTTCCTCGGCCTGGTCGTCCTGGCCGGCATGCTGGCGGCCCGGCGGCGGCTGCCGTGGTGGAGCGCGCCCCTGTTGCTCGTCGGCATCGTCCTGCCGGTGGTCACGCTCGACCTGCTCCCCATCGCCGGTCTGTGCATGCTGGCGGCGTTGGCGCCGGCCTTGCCCGCGCTGCGACAGCCCGGCGAACGGGCCGGGTCGCCGATGCCGGTCGGCTGAACCACGCTGGTCCCCGCCGTCCGGGCCGACGGCGGGGACCACCTCGCTGGACTACTTCAGGGCGAGGGTGCGGGCGTCGGCGGCGATGACGCTGGCGATTTCGGCCGGCACCAGCTTGCCGGCCTGCCGGTCGGCGTAGGTGGCCAGCTCGGCGTACTGGGCGTGGACCAGTTTGGTGGTCATCGCCGTGACGGCGCTCGGATCGGCCCCGGAGGTGAGGACCAGGTAGCCGAGGCCGGCCTGGCTCACCGTCACGGTGAAGGTGCTCGTCGCGGTGGCGGCACCCTCGGGCCCGCTCACCTGGACGGAGATGGTGTGCCGCCCGGCGGTCAGCTTGGCCAGGTCGAGCTTGCGCCCGGCCGCAGACTTCTTGCCGTCGAGAGTGACGGTGACGGTGTCCGCGTTGGTGGCGGCGATGGCGATCACCGGCGACTGCGCCCGGTCCAGTCGCGCGCCGTCGGCCGGCGAGGTGATCTCCACGGTCGGGTCGGCCGACGCCCGCTGGAGGAACGCCGAGTTCCAGCCGACCAGTTCGGCGGCGCGGTTGGTGATGATCGCGTCGGTGCCGATGCGCTCCAACTGCTGCCACAGGCCGGCGGAGTCCATCGTCCAGGCCATCACGGCGACGCCGGCCGCGTGCAGCGGGGCGACGACCTCCGGCTTGGCCAGCAACGCGGTGCCGTTCGGGTTGTACGCGGTCAGGTGCAGCTCCCGGGCGATGGCCACCGGATCGGCGTCGAGGGTGCTGCGCAGCAGGCCCAGCGGCAGTTCGGGGGCGAGTTCGTAGGTGTACCGCAGCGCGTCGACCTCGAAGCTCTGGACGAAGACCCGGCCCGTCATCTGCTCGTCCCGGATCACCTTGACGATGGTGGCGACCTCGTCGCGGGTGTGCTTGCCCTTGATCTCCACGAGCAGGTTGCCGCCGCGGGTCCGCAGGTCCGCCAACTGCTCGGCGAGGGTGGGCACCCGCTCACCGACGTACTGCGGGCCGAACCAGGAGCCGGCGTCGAGCGCCTTGATCTGCGCGGCGGTCAGGTCCCGGATGGCGCCGGTGCCGTCGGTGGTCCGGTCGACCGTGGTGTCGTGCAGGATGAACGGGACGCCGTCCTTGCTCGGCTGGACGTCGTTCTCGATCCAGTCCGCACCGCCGCGACGCGCGATCTCCTGCGCGACGAGGGTGTTCTCCGGTGCGGCGGCGGACGCGCCCCGGTGGGCGATCACCGTGAACGGGCTGCCCTCGGGTCGCAGGTAGCCGTTCGCCGCCAGCTCGGTGACGGTGACGTCGTCGTACGAGACCGTCGCGCCGTTGACGAAGAGCCCCTGCACGCCGTCGGCGGAGCGCTGGAGACTGTTCGTCCGCATCGCCTCCCGCCCGTCGAAGATCCAGCGGGCCTGGTTGCCGTGCACCTCGACGGCCACCCGGACGTCCCGGCCGGTGCCGGCGGCGTACGGGGCGGAGGCGGTGTTCGTCACGACCCAGGCGTTGCCCGTGGTGCGCTGGGCGAACTCGAGACCGTTGGCGGCGGTGGTGCCGCTGCGCATGGTGGCGATCCACCACGGGGTCGCCCCGTCGGCGGGGACGTCGATGCCGAGCGATGCCCAGCGGGTCGCGGCGGCGACCGTCTCGAAGCGCATCGTCGCCTCGAGCCGGAAGTCGTTCAGGTGCCGACCGAAGGTGATTTTGTCGTTGTCGCTGGAACTCGCTGAGGTTCCGTACAGCCGGCCGTTCTCGACCTTCCAGGTGCCGTCGACCGCGTTCCAACCGGCGGGCAGCGACCCGGACGAGAAGTTCTCCGAGACGACGACGCTGCCCGGCCCGGCGGTGGCCGGCGACGAGGTCGCGACGGCGACCGCGCCGGCAGCGCCGGTGACGGCGAGCGCGGCGACGGTGGCGGCGACCCGGGTACGCAGGCCGCCGAACCTCGAACCGGTGCGATCGAGCGACGATGGTGCGGATAGGACAGTCATGGCCGGAACGGTACGAAGCGTCCCCGAACTGATGATCAATCAGGCGTTGCCGCCGACGGAACGCTCGGTGTACCGCTACCGACCCGCGCCGGTCAGCCCGAGATCAAGGCGTCAGGCCGGTGCAGGCGGTCCCGTCGATGGTGCACGCCTCGGGGGTCGCGCCCGCCGGTGAGCCGTTGACCCGGAACGTCACCCGGACCGACGCGCTGCCCGGCACCTGGCCGGCGCTTCCGTCCGGCACGAACGTCCACACCGCACCGTCACGGCTGGCCCGCGCGCCCTCGACGCCGCTGACCCGCAGCGACTCCCGGGGCAGGGTGACGGTCAGCGTCCACTGCGGCACCGACACCGACCCGGGGTTGGTGATCGTCACGGCCGCGCCGTAACTGAGCAACGCGTTGTCCGCGACGGTGAAGTCGGCGGTCAGGGCGGCCGGAGTGGGCGAGGCGGTGGCACCGCTGGGGGTGGGCCGGGTCGACGCCCCGACCGTCGGCGCTGAAGCGGTGGCCGACGCGGCCGGTGGGGGAGCGGACGCCGTCGGACTGCTCGCCGCCGGTCGCGCCTGCGCCCGTGGGGTGTCCGGCGCGGGCGTGCCCACCTGGTCGGCGGACGGCGGCGCGTCGAGGGTCATCGGCGTCAGCTTCTCCGGAGTACGCAGCAGTCCGACGACGGCGACGGCCGTCACGACCAGCACCCCGAGCGCCGCGATCGCGGCCACCCAGGTGGCCCGCGAGACGTCGTCCCGACCGGTGAGCACCCGCCGTGTGGCCGTGGCGAGAGCCACGATCCGGTCCAGCAGGATGATCGCCACGGTACGGCGTGGTTGGGGTGGTGTTGCCGGCACTGCCTGTCTCCCCTTCGGTTCGTCGCCGGATGCGCCGGCGATCCGTGCGGATCGCGGCTGTCATCGGCCGTGTCACAGACCGCGAAGCCCGACGAGGATCGCCTCGAGCAGATCCTCGGTCGGCAGCTCCGACAGCATCGGCGGGTCGTGCGTCTCGATCAGCCCGGCCGTGAGCAGGTCGCCGAGCAGCACCCGAACGGTCCCCAACGGAAGGTCCAGCTCGGCGCCGACCTCAGCCACCGACACTGGATGGTGGCACAGCTCGACGAGCCGCGCCTGTTCAGGGAAGAGCGGCGTGGGCGGCGTGACCCCTCGACGGGCGACGACCAGCGCGATCAGGTCGAACTGGCTGCCCGTGGGCGCGGTACGCCCGCCGGTCATCGTGTAGGGCCGGGCTACCGGTCCCGCGTCGTCGTCGTACCACGCCTCGTCAGCGGTGCCGGTGCTGCGCACCTGTGTCCCCGATCGTCGCCGAGGAGGCCGGGCCCAGACGGATGGGCAGGTGCCGCTCGGCCTGCCCCACGAACATCGCCACCTCGTAGGCCATGTCACCGACTTCGACGTCGTCGCCGGCGATCCGCACGGTGAGGATGGTCCCGTTCGGGATGGTGGCGATGAAGAGGAACGCTCGCGACATCTGGACCACCACCTGACGAAGCGCACCCCCCTCGCAGACGCGGGTGGCGGCCAGCCCCAGACCGATCAGACCGGCGACCACACCGGAGATCTGCTCGACCAGTTCCGCCCCCACCTGCCGCGAACCGCCGAGGGGCAGCCCGTCGGGGGAGAGCACCACGGCGAACTCCGCGCCGTGCACTCGGTCGACCAGGCGGTCCAGGGCACCGGTCAGGCCGTCGTTGGTGACCACTGCGGACGTCATGGATGTCTCCTTGCTGTTCTGGCGATCGGGATCTCGACCGTGTCGAGGCTGGTCCTGTCGTTTCCGAAGCCGGACGGCCCGGCGTGGCGAACCCGTGTCGGCAGCGCGCCGTCGCCGTTCGGGGCGGGCGGGTCGCCGGCGTCACGGGCGGGCGGATAGGTGGTGCCGGTATTCGCGCCGGGGCCGTCGCCGCGTGGCGTGACCAGCGCGGCCGGGAGGAGCACGATCGCCGCCGTCCCACCTCGCTGGCTGGGACGCAGGGAGATGCGGGCACCGCACCTGTCGGCCAGTACGGCGGCGGCGTACAGACCTGCGAAACCCGGGGGAGGGCCGTCCGGTGGCGGACTGTCGAACAGGTGGTTCGCCGCCGCCAGCGTGGACGCGTCCAGGCCGGGCCCGTCGTCCACGACCAGGACCGCGCAGCCCTGCGGGCGGTGCTCGCCGGAGACGCGGACCGTGGTGTCCGACGCCGAGTGGTCGAGGGCATTCTCGATCAGCTCCGACAGCAGGTGGACGACGTCCGTGACGGCAGGGCCCGCCAGCGACCACGGCCAGTGCGGAGCGATCAGGACCCGGTGGTAGTCCGGCACCTCGGCGACCGCGCCGCGCGCCACGTCGAGCAGTGGCACCGGCCGCCGCCAGCGGCGGGCGGGCGAAGCGCCGGCGAGAGCGATCAGCTTCTCCACGTTTCGTCGGACCCGGGTGGTGAGGTGGTCGAGCTGGAACAGCTCGCTGGTCTCCTCCGCCGACCGTTCCCGGCGTTGCATCCCGTCCAGCAGGTTGAGTTGGTCGCGCAGCAGTGCCTGGTTGCGTCGGGTCAGTCGCAGGAACAGGTCGTGGTTACCGCCGCCCGGTGTCGTGCCGTCGGCACCGGAGGGTGCGGGGACCGGGGCCGGGGTGTCGTCGCCCGTCCTGGTCGCCGCGGCGGTCAGGCGGCGGACGGTGTTCGCCCAGCTCAGCAGGAGTACGACCACGACGATGAGGCCGAGCCCCACCACTGCGCCGGTACGCGCGATCACCACCGCCGCGCCCGGCGCCGCCCGATCGGCACTGCTGCGGGCGGTGGTCGTCACCAGTGTCTGCAATGCGCCGAGTGAGGCATCCACGGCGGCCCGCCAAGCCTGGACGGTGACCCCGGTTGGGGTGGCACCGGCGTCGTCGGAGAGCAGCAGATCCTCCAGGGCGAGCAGGTTCGCGAAGTCGGGCCCGCCCACCAGGCGCTCGTACTCGCCCTGGGCGTCGGCGGGCAACCCGGCCGCCGCCTCGCCGCGCGCGTACCGCTGGCTGCTGACCAGCTCGGTCAGCCGGCGCCGCTCGTCGGCACCGAGCCGACCGGTGGTCAGGGCCGTGCTGACCACTGTGTCCTCCCGGGCGAGCAGCTCCCGGGCGCGGGCCAGCGCGATCACCGCGCGGGTGTCGGCGGCCAGCGCGCTCTCGTACGCGCCCCACTCCGGGCCGTACACCCGGAAGGCGACGTCGATGACCTGGTCGTACCCGTCGACCGCCTTGGCCACGTCGAGACGCCCGGCGTCCACCCGGGAGCGGATCGTGCTCAGGCCGTCGAGTCGTCGGACCAGCTCGCCGGCCCGGTCCCGGACGTCACCGGCGCTGAGCAGTCGAAGGTCGCGGCCGTCGGCGAACTCGCGGATCTCGGCGGTGGCCCGGTCGGTCCCCCGGCGCGCCTCGACGAGCGGTGCCGCCGCCGGCGCGGCTCTCGTGACCGTCTCGGCGGTCAGTCGACGTTCGGTCTGCAGGCCCAGGATCAGTCGGTCGACGGGTTGGCCCAGGGTGTCCGCCAGCGCGCGCACCCGCAGCAGATCCATCGCGTCCTGGCTGGCCACGTAGGCCGCGTACGACCAGAGGGAGACCAGCACGGCGGCCAGCACGACCAGCCTGAGCCGGATCAGCCGCACCTCGTTACGCGTCACGTTGCGCCCCACTCACCGGACGGTTCGCTGGGGCCACGGCTGGCCGGCCGTGTCGGTGGCCCGGTCGGCGACGAGGGTGCGCAGCAGGGCCAGCAACTCGGTGCGGTTGGCACAGTTCAGCCGGTTGCGCATCCGCGCCACGTGGTGTTCGACGGTCTTCGCCGAGATGAAGAGCCGGTCGCCGATCTCCCGGTAGGTCAGTCCGGCCAGCACGAGTTCGGCGACCTCGTACTCGCGGTCGCTGAGCCCCTGCTGGGTGGGGCCGGCGACCCGTGTCGGGCTGGCGCCGTTCGCCGGTGCCGGGCCGCCGGACGGCCGTCCCTGAAGTGCGCGGGCACATTCGAGCAGGGTGGTCATCGCCCGCCGGTCCGCGGTGCGGATGGCGGCCTGACCGGCGAGGCGTGCGCCGTCCCAGCACAGCCCGGTGTCGTGCAGCCCTCGGGCGGCGGCCTCCACCCGGATCGGGTCGACGTCGCCGCGCAGCACCTCCACCCAGCTCTGTGCGGCGGCGGCGACCACGGCGGCGTACCGGCTGTGGTCGGCGGCGGCGAGCAGCCCGGCGACGTGTTCGTCGGCGGTCGCCGGTTCGGCGGTCAGGATCGCGGCGTGCAGGCCACTCCAGCGCAGTGGGACACTCCACAGTGGTGGGTCACCGAGCCGGCTCAGCAACGCGCGTCCCTGGATCAGGTACGGCTCCAGCCGGGCCAGGTCGCCGAGCCGCGCGCCGGCGATGGCCAGCTCACCGAGCGGCAGCAGGGTGAACAGGTCGACGGGGTGCCGGACCACCGCCTCCAGCGCCTGCCCCCAGCCCTGCTTGAGCGCACCGAGGTCGCTGTTGCGTCGGCTGACGCCCATCCGGATCGCGGCGGCGAAGAGCAGGTCGCGGGACTCCAGTTGACGCCCGTCGAGCGTGACGGTGGCGAGGCGTTCGGTAGCGGCGTGCGTGTCGCCCCGGACCATCAGGATCCAGGCCTGCAACAGCCGGTGGCGGCGTGCCATCAGCGCGCCACCGACACCGGCGGCCAGGGCCCGGTGCAACACCCGCTCGGCGATCTCCAGCTCACCGCAGTGCACGGCGGTCAACGCGGCGAGCGCGGCCGGGCTGTCCGGCAGGAGCGCCGCGCGCCCGTCCGGTTCCAGCAACGCGGCGGCCTGGACGAGGGCGGAGAGCGCGGCGGTCGGCGGGCCGGACACGCTGTCGCGGACGCCGGTGGCCATCAGTCGGGCGGCGCTGGCGTGCATCGTCGGGGGCTCGCCGGTGGGGTCACCCGGCGGTGGCTCGGCCGTGACGCCCAGGTCGCCGGTGGCGATCCCGCCGACGGTGGCGAAGGCCGTCGCCGATGCGGTGCCCGCCCACCGGTACAGCTCCACGCTGCGCCCGACGTGACCACGGTGCGCCAGCGCGGTTGCGGCCACCACCGCCGCCTCGCGGCGGTCGGGTGGGGCGGCAGTGGCCAGCAGCCGGTCGGCCAGGCGGAGGGCGTCGTCGAGGTTGCCGGCGAGCGCGGCGGCGAGCGCCTGCTCGGCGCCGGCTGGCCGGCCAGCCGCCGTGGCGGCCGCGAACAGGTCGGCGGCGAAGGCCGGCTCGTCGGCCAGCGCCTCGTTGGCCGCGGCGGTCAGGGTGGTGACCGGACAGTCGCCGAGCGCGCCCACCGCGAGCAGGGACCGGACCAGCGGCAGCACCGCACCACCCCGGGCGAGTTGCAGCTCGGTGAGCCGCCGCCAGACCGCGGTTCGCTCGGTGGTAGGGCTGAGCGTCGTGACGGCCCGCCGCACGATCGGCGTCAGCCGGCCGTCGGCGCCGAGCAGCCCGGCCGCCCTGGTGGTGGCGACCAGGTCGTCCACCGCCGCCGGTTCCCGGTCGACAAGCGCGCCGAGCATGCTCACCGGTAGTGTCCCGCCCGCCGCGACGGCGAGCAGCAGGTGTCGTACGGCCGTGGGCTGGACGTCCAGGTCCGGTCCGAACTCCGCGACCACGGACCGGGGTGGGTTGACCACCGCACCGGTCCGGGTTTCCGCGCCCGCCAGGCCACGGGCCAGCCGTTCGACGTCCCGGGGTACGCCGCCGGTCTGGGTGTGGACGAAGTCGACGAGGTCGTCACGGCTGCCCAGCTCCGGTGTGCCGGCGAGGTAGGCGGCGGTCTGCTCTCGGGTGAACGGAGTGAGGAGCATGGCCTGCCCGTCGCGGCGCAACGCGTCGACCAGTTCGCTGAGCGCCGCGGACCGAGGCCACGGGCGGTGGGCGACCACCAGTCGGTGTCGGCGGGTGGCGAGCAGGCGCAGCAGCACCTCGACGCGTGCGTCGTCGAGCAGGTGCGCGTCGTCGACAAGCACCACCGTGTCGGGGTCGACCGCCTCGCCCGGCTGGGGGGCGATGGTGCGGACGGCGGTCCCGGACCGTTGGTGGACTCGTGCCAGTTCCGTCAGCAGCGCGGTCTTTCCGTGACCGCCCGGGCCGGCGATGCCGACACTGAGCGGCCCGGCCGGCTCCCGCCCGACAGTGTCCAGCAGGGCCTGCGGCCCTCGATCCAGGGTCAACCCGGATGCGGCGATGTCGTTCATGATCATTGGGGTCATCCTTCGCGTCCCCGGCTGCGGGCCAAGGCCAGGCGGGACGGTTTCGGCAGGTCCAGTGGGAGGACCCGGACCGGGGGCCGCGGTGGCGGATCGCCCGGAACGGTGGTGTCGTGGTGAGGGCGGCGGGGCGCCGGGAGGGTGGCCCGACCGTTGCCGCTGACCGGGGCTGTGTCGCGGACCGGTGGGTTTCGGCGGGCGCGCGGCGACACCACCTGGCAGGCGGCCATCGCCGCTCCGGTGGCGGCGGTCAACTGGGAGTCCGGCTCGACCTCGACGGGGACCGGGAGGGCCGCGCTGATCAGCTCGGTGACGAGCGGGACGCGGGTCGAACCGCCCGCCAGCAGGACACCGTCGAGGTGCTCCGGCGTCAGGTCGGCGCTGCGCACAGCCCGCAGGAGAAGGTCGACGGTGACCTGCACCGTCGGGCGGATCATCTGCTCGAACTGGGCTCGGGTCACCGGTATCCGGGCCGGGCCGTTCGGTAGGGCCAGCACCACGTCGGCCGTCAGGTCGACGGTCAGCACCCGCTTGACCCGGTCGCACTCCGCGCGCAGCCCGCGCAACGCCGCCTGGGTGCCGCGGCGTGCGCTGGCGGCCAACTCCCGGGCCAGCGCGGTACGGGTGTGCTCGGCCAACGCCTCGTCGAAGTCGGCCCCGCCCAGCGAGTCGAGCCCTTGCGGGGTGCCGAACGTCTCGTAGGTGCCGCGCGGGGTGCGCCGCACCAACGCCGCCTCGAAGCTGTTGCCGCCCAACGCGTAGACGACGGCCGTGCTGCCGGCGAACCCCCGTGCCGCGTGGCTCTCGGCCACCGTGACCGTGCGGGGCAGCAAGGTCACGTTGCGCAGGCCGAAGCCGGACAGGGCCCGGTGCAGCACCTCCCGCCGGTACGGTCGCCACCCCGCCGGGTGGCTGAGGACGATCGCCTCGGCCGGGCCGCCCTCGACGGCGTGGACGCGCTCCACCACCCAGGCCGCCAGCTCCGCGGTGAGGGTCTGCGGCGCGCAGGCCTCGCCGCCGAGCAGCAGGGGAACGTCGTCGCCGATGCGGTGGACGAAGTCGCGCGTGGTGCGGCTGCCGTCGTCGGTGGCGGGCTCGCCGACGTGCAGCGAGCCGTCCTCCGACAGGGACAGCACCGACGGTACGACTGTGGAGTCGGCGTGCAGCGGGACGGCCTCGGGACGGGTCCAGGTGGTGCCGTGCAGCCGTGCGACGGCGGCGGCGGTGTTGGTGCTTCCGATGTCTATCCCCAGGACGTACGGCATCGCTTTTCTCCCCCCGTGAGGTGGCCGCCGGTGGCGATGGCGTCGGTCCTGCCGACGACCCACCCCCGGCGAAACCCGCGGGCTCCTACGTTCGTACCAGAGATCAGACCCTGGTCGGGACCCTAATCTCGCCGGGACGGTTTCCCCCTGTCCCCCTAACGTACGAGGTGGCGGAGTCCCTAGTTCAACCGGCCCGGATGCGGGCTCAGCCCCGATGCCCGGGGGCGGGCCCGGCAATAACGTCACTGTCGACGTACGACACGTCGCCGACGCCAGATCCGAGGAGAACCAGCACATGGACTCGCACCAGACCCTCCACGACTTCGTGCTCGACCTGCTGACGAACCCCGACGCGCGGTCGGCGTTCGACCTCGACCCCGAGGGTGCGCTGCGCGGAGCGGGGCTCACCGACATCACCGCGGCGGACGTGCAGGACGTGGTGCCGCTGGTGGTCGACTACGCGCCGGGTCAGGGGCTCGGGCCGATCGCCCCGGCCGTCGGGCAGCTCGGGCTGGACCCGCTGGTCACCGACACCACCGACGTGGTGGGCCAGTTGCAGAGCGTGGCGCAGCAGATCAGCGTCACCAGTTCGCCCACCGGCGTGGACGTCAAGGCCGGCGTGCTCGGCGCCATCGCTGTCGACCCGTCGACCGCCGCCGCCGGGATCACCGTCCTGCCGGGAGTCGGCCTGGGCCTCGGGCCGAACGGGCTCGACACCGACCTCGCCGGTGTCGGCGACGTGGCGTACACCCTCGACGCCGACGTCGTGCAGCCGGTGGACGCGATCGCGGACCCGGTCCTCGGCGACGTCACCGGCACCGTCGGCGACCCGAGCGGTCTGCTCGGTGTCACCGACTCGAACCTGATCGGCGGCGACCTGACCGGTGGTGTCCTGCCCGGCACCCACGGTCAGCTCGGCGGGGTCGTGAACTCCCTCGGTGTCAACGACACCCTGAGTGGGCTCGGCCTCGGGCACGGCGACGGTGTCGTCGGCGGTGTGGTCCCACCGCTCGACGTGCCGTCGGCGGTGGGCGGCGTGACGCACCAGGTGGACAGCCTCCTCCCCGGTGTCACCGGCACTGTCGGTGACGTGACGGGTGGGGTCACCGACGGTGTGCTCGGCGGCGACTCGCACGCCTCGTCCGATCACGGGCTGCTGGGTATCACCGGCGGTCTGCTCTGACCCGGATCTCCGGTCGGAGCGGGGGACCGGATCGCCTCGGGCGGTCCGGTCCTTCCCGGTTCCCCACCCGGCCCCTCTTGATAATTGAGCCGAAATCCGCACACTTGGTGCGGTGATGGCCGGGATCTGGTTGGACGTACTGGACGAGATCGCCCGCACGTGCAGTGCACACGGTCGTGCTGACCTGCTCCAGACGGTGCGGCAGAAGCGTGCCCAACTGCTGGATCCGACGCTGCGCGTCCTCGTCATCGGCGAACCGAACCAGGGCAAGAGTCAGCTGATCAACGCGATCATCAACGCCCCGGCCTGCCCGGTCGGCGACGGTCGCACGACACTGCTGCCCACCGTCGTGCGGCACGCGGAGGCCCCGTCCGCGGTGGTGGCGCAGGCTCCGCCGCCGGCCTCGGGCCGTCCCGCCGGCACTGCCGAGGCGGTGACCATCGAGCGAACGCCGGTCGCGCTCGATCAGGTCGCCGCGGGCGTGGCCGGAATGGTCGGCCGGCGTCCGGGCGGCGGCCCGGCGTACGTCGAGATCGGGGTGCCACGCGCCCTGCTCGGCGCCGGGATGGTGCTGGTGGACACTCCCGGCACCGACGAGGTCACCGGTGTCGGCGGCGCCGTCCCGGTCGCTGCTCCGGCCCGCGCGGACGTCGTGCTGCTGGTCTCCGACTCCACCCGGGAGCTGTCGGTCGCCGAACTGAACATGGTGCTGCACGTCATGCGGTCACACCCGAACGTGGTCGTCGTGCAGAGCAAGACCGATCTGGTGGCCGACTGGCGTACGGTCGCCGAACGCAACCGGCAACACCTGGTGGAGGCCGGCGTCCCGGCGACGCTGATCCCGGTCTCGGCGACCCTGCGACTGCGCGCCGCCGCGGCCGACGACCGTGGCCTCAACGCCGAGTCGGGTTTTCCCGAGCTGATCGCCCGACTGCAACGCGACCTGGCCGGCAAGGCCAACCACCTGGCCCGCGCATCGGTGCAGACGGTTGCCCGGGCGGTCGTGGAGCAGTTGGCAGCTCCGCTGCGCGCCGAACTGGAGACCCAGGAGACCGAGGAGCAGTCCGGGCCGATCTCCCGGTTGCACGCGGCGCAACGCGAGGTCGACGAGCTGCGGCGGTGTTCCACCCGCTGGCAGAACACACTCAACGACGAGATCGGCGACCTGCTCTCCGACATCGAGTACGACCTTCGTGACCGGACGCGGGAGATCCTGCGTACTGTCGACGAGGCGTTCGACACCGCCGACCCTCTGGTGGCCTGGGAGACCTTCCAGGACTGGCTGGAGAGGAGCCTGGTCGACGCGGCCGAGGCGAACCGTGAGTGGCTGATCCAGCGTTGCGACTGGATCGCCCGCCGGGTGGCCGCCAACTTCAACAGGTACGGCTACGACGTGCTGCCGGCCTGGTCGATGTCCATGCCGGACGACATCGGTGAGCGGATGCCGGAGTTGCAACGTCCGACGATCGACAGGTTCACCACCGGCCAGAAGTTGTTCACCGGCATGAAGGGCTCGTACGGCGGCATGCTGATGTTCGGTCTGGCGACCACTCTGGCCGGCATGCCGATGATCAACCCGGTCTCGGTCGGCATCGGTGCGCTCTTCGGTGGCAAGAGCATCCGCGACGAGAGCAAGCAGTTGCTCCGCCGCCGGCAGGCGACCGTCAAGACCACCATCCAGCGCCACGTCGACGACGTCTTCGTCCGGATCAGCCGGGACTGCCGGGACGCTGTCCGCCAGGTGCAGCGGATGCTGCGCGACCACTTCACGGCGCTGACCGAGGAGTTGCAGGAGGCGATCGTCCAGTCGTTCCGCAGCGCGAAGCAGGAGGCCGACACCGACGCTTCCCTTCGTGAGCAGCGACAACGCGAGATCCGGCTGAAGATGACCCGACTGGCCGCGCTCTACGAGCAGGCGCAGCAGTTGACCGGCGTGCGGTCCGCCCCGCTGCTGCTGGAACCGCAGACATGACGGTGGGGCTGCGCCTGGACGAGGCGGCGTGGGGCCTGCTGCACCAGGCCATCGAGCTCTACCAGGACAACCCACGGGTCGTGGCGCAGTTGCGCAACCAGGTGGCCCGGTTGGAGCAACCTCTGCGGATCGCGGTCGTGGGCCCGTGGCGATCCGGCAAGTCGACAGTGGTCAACGCGTTGATGGGTGAGGAGGTCGCGCCTGTCGAGCGGGCCGACGGCGTCTTCACCTGGTACGAGGACGGCCCCGTGCCGCGTGCCACCGCGTACCCGTCGGGTCAGCCTCCGCAGGAGTTGGTGGTGGTGAAGTCGGCGACCGGCCTGCGGGTGGATCTCGGCTGGGACACCGGTGACCTCCGCGACATCGTCGTGCAGTGGCCGACGCGGGCGCTGCGGCAGATCACGCTCATCGACACCCCGGCGGTCAACGGTGACGTCGAGCAGGGCCTGACGTCCCTGTTGGAGCGGGTGTTGCGGGACTCGGACGCGGTGTTGTACCTGACCCGCGACGGGCGTGACAGTGATCTGCGGGTGCTGGAGGCGGCCCGGGACGGCGCCGTCGGGCAGGCCGCCCCGGTTAACGTGATCATGGTGTTGTCCAGGGCGGACGAGACCGGGGGAGGTCGGATCGACGGCCTGCTCACCGCCCGCCAACTCGCCCGGCGGCACTACCGTGATCCACGGGTGGCCGCGCTCAGTGTGAACGTGGTGGCGTGCAGTGGGATGCTCGGCCTGGCGGGCAGGATGCTCGGCGAGTCGGACTTCGCGGCGCTCGCGGCCCTCGCCCGCGTGCCCCGGGCGGAGCTGGATGCCCACCTGATCTCGGCCGATCGCTTTCTCCGGGGCGAGTTGCCGGTTCGGCTGGACACCGAGGTGCGCGCCGCACTGCTCGACCGGTTCGGGATCTTCGGTGTCCGGCTGGCGGCCACCCTGGTCCGAAGCGGCTTCGACAGTCGGGTGAAGCTCTCCGCCGAGTTGATCCGGCGCAGCGGTCTGACCGAGCTGCGTGAGTCGGTGACCCGCTGCTTCATCGACCGCCGGGACGCGTTGAAGGCCCGGTCCGCGTTGGCCGCGGTGGAGGCGGTGCTGCGGGCCGAACCCACGCGGGGTTCGGACGAGGTGGTCGGCGCGGTCGAGCAGATCCTCGCGGGTGCGCACGAGTTCCGGGAGTTGCGCCTGCTGGTGGCGTTGCGCAACACCCGGCTCGGGTTCGACGCGGAGTTGGCCGACGAGGCGCAGCGGCTGGTCGGGGGCAACGGGGTGGGCCTCGCCGCCCGACTCGGTGTCGAGCACGAGGCGACCGCGCAGCGGCTCTGGGAGGTCGCCGCCGAGGCGCAGTGGCGGTGGCGGGACCGGGCCGAGGACCCGCTGCTTCCGCTGGCGCAGCGGCGCGGTGCGCAGGTCGTCGTCCGCAGCTGCGAGGGAATGATCGCCGAGCTGGTCGCGGGCGGTCGCTGAGCGGGGACGGGGTTCGGGGGCGGCCGTCACGGCCGCCCCCGTCTGCTCAGCGCGGTTGGTACGTCTGGCAGTCGGCGATGTCCTGGCCCGGGCCGACCCGGATGGACGGCGCGTGGCACTCCAACTCGGCGTTGTGCTGGCAGTCGCTGCGCTTGCAGGCCCCGACCTGGGCGATGACGCGGTCCAGTCCGCCCTTCGCCGAGGTGTCGATGAACGTGGCGCAGTTGGCGTTCTGCTGCCCGATGGTGATGGCGAAGGCGTGGCAGCCATCGTGGTTGTAGCCGCAGTCGGTGACTGTGCACTCGTGTACCCGCGGCATCTCCAGCATGTCGGTCATCGGCGTTCTCGCTTCCGTCGGTGGTGCGGGTCATCGCAGTACCCGGCCCCGACGGGACAATTCGCGCTTTCTCGGGATATTTTGGATAGGGCAGCCTTGCCTAACCCCTGAGCGTGCGCGAGCGACAGCAGGGCCGGGACCCGATCGTCCCGGTGCCCTCCACGCGCGGATCCCGGCCCGAAAACCGTTATTCGATCTTGTGTTGCACAGTCGCGCCTGACCTGCGGAGATAACGCTCTCACGGATGGTGGGAGAGTGCTTGACGCGCCCGTCATCGGGACGCAACGATGCATTCACATGTCTCGTCCCACCACCGCCTGGCGTGATCGGCGCACGCCGTCCCCGCACCGCGAAAGGACCCCACTGTGCGCAGATCCCTGAGATCGTGGCTCGGCCTCGCGCTGAGCACGATCCTCGTGGCGGGCGGAATCGTCGCCGCGCCACCCACGGCCAGCGCCGCACCGTTCACCGTCCTGGTCTTCAGCAAGACCGCCGGATTCCGGCACGGATCCATCACCCCCGGCATCGCCGCCATCCAGCAACTCGGCGCGGCCAACGGGTTCACCGTCGAGGCCACCGAGGACGCCACCCAGTTCACCGACGCCAACCTGGACCGGTTCGCCGCGGTGATCTGGCTGTCCACCACCGGCGACGTGCTCAACGCCGCCCAGCAGGCCGCGTTCGAGCGCTACATCACCGGCGGCGGCGGGTACGTCGGCGTGCACTCCGCCTCCGACACCGAGTACGACTGGCCGTGGTACGGCGGGCTGGTCGGGGCGTACTTCGCCTCGCACCCGGCCGAGCAGACCGTCACCGTCAAGGTCGCCGACCAGGTGCACCCGTCCACCGCGGGGCTGCCGCAGCGCTGGAGCCGGTTCGACGAGCTGTACAACTACCGGACCAACCCCCGGGGCAACGTGCACGTGCTGGCCACGCTGGACGAGACCACATACACCGGCGGCAGCATGGGGGCGGACCACCCGATCTCCTGGTGCCAGAACTACTCCGGCGGCCGAGCCTGGTACACCGGCCTGGGCCACACCGACGCGTCGTACAGCGAGGCGAGCTTCCGCCAGCATCTGCTCGGCGGCATCAGGACCGCGGCGGGGGAGGTCGACGCCGACTGCGGTGGCACCGTCGACAGCAGCTTCCAACAGGTGGAGCTGGCCAAGGGCGCGGCCGAGACCGGTGAGCCGATGAGCCTCACCGTCCTGCCCGACCGGGGCGTGCTGCACACCTCCCGCAACGGCGTGATCCGGCACACCGACGCCAACGGCAACACCAAGATCGCCGCCACCCTGCCGGTCTACACCGGCGACGAGGAGGGCCTGCAGGGCATCAAGGCCGACCCCAACTTCGCCACCAACCGCTGGGTGTACGCCTACTTCGCCCCACCACTCAGCACCCCCGGCGGTGGGGCGCCCGCCGAGGGCACCCCGGCCCAGTTCGCCGTCTGGGACGGCGTCAATCGGCTGGCCCGGTTCACCGTCAACGCGGACAACACCATCAACCTGGCCAGCGAGACACTGATCCTCAACGTGCCGACCAGCCGGGGCATGTGCTGCCACGTCGGCGGTGACATGGACTTCGACGCCGCCGGCAACCTCTACCTGTCCACCGGCGACGACACCAACCCGTTCGACTCGGCCGGCTTCACCCCGATCGACGAGCGCGCCGGACGCAACCCGGCGTTCGACGCGCAGCGCACCTCGGCGAACAGCAACGACCTGCGCGGCAAGGTGCTCCGGATCAAGCCGAGCGCGGCCGGCGGGTACACCATCCCGACCGGCAACATGTTCGCCCCGGGCACCGCGCGGACCCGTCCGGAGATCTACGCGATGGGCTTCCGCAACCCGTTCCGGATGAGCGTGGACAAGGCCACCGGCATCGTCTACCTCGGCGACTACGGTCCGGACGCGGGCACCGCCGACCCGAACCGGGGCCCGGCGGGCAACGTCGAGTTCGCCCGCATCGACCGTCCCGGCTTCTACGGCTGGCCCTACTGCACCGCCCGCAACGACGCGTACAACGACTACACCTTCCCGTCCGGACCGTCCGGGGCGAAGTTCAACTGCGCCGGTGGGCCGGTGAACAACTCGCCCAACAACACCGGCATCACCCAGCTCCCGCCGGCCATTCCGGCCTGGTTGCCGTACGGCGGCTCCGGTTCGCCGCCGGAGTTCACCGGCGGCGGCCTGTCGCCGATGGGTGGCCCGGTCTACCGGTACGACCGCACCAGCACCTCGCCCGTGGCGTTCCCCGAGTACTACGACGGGACCTACTTCGCCGGGGAGTTCGGCCGCCGCTGGATCAAGAACATCAAGCTCGACTCGACCGGCCAACCACTGAAGATCAACCCGTTCCCGTGGACCGGCACCCAGGTGATGGACATGGAGTTCGGGCCGGACGGTGCGCTCTACGTCCTCGACTACGGCACCGGCTGGTTCAACGGCGACGCGAACTCGGCGCTCTACCGCATCGAGTACGCCCGCGAGGGCCGGGCGCCCATCGCGAAGGTGTCCGCCACCCCGACCAGCGGCACCGCGCCACTGACCGTGGCCTTCTCCTCGGCCGGCACCCTCGACCCGGACGGGGACCCGTTCACCTACGCCTGGGACTTCGACAACAACGGCACCACCGACTCGACGGCGGCGAACCCCAGCTTCACGTACACCACCAACGGGACCCGCAGCCCGACGTTGACGGTCCGGGACACCACCGGAAAGACGGCGACCGCGAGCGTGGTGGTCACGGTCGGCAACAGCGCCCCGGTGGTCACCGTGAATACCCCGTTGAACGGGCAGACCTTCGCCTTCGGGGACGCCGTGCCGTTCTCCGTGACGGTCACGGACGCCCAGGACGGCGCGATCAACTGCGCCCGGGTGAAGGTGAACTACGTCCTCGGCCACGACTCGCACGGCCACCAGCTCGGCAGCGTGCAGGGCTGCACCGGGGTCATCCAGACCTCGAAGGACGGCGAGCACGACGCGGCGGCGAACATCTTCGGCATCATCGACGCCGAGTACACCGACCTGGGCGGCGGTGGCCAGCCGGCGCTGACCACGCACACCCAGGCTGTCCTGCAACCTCGGGTACGCCAGGCCGAGCACTTCGGTGACTCGTCCGGTGTGCAGATCGTGGCGGGTGCGGCCGGGAACGGTGGCGCGGCGGTCGGCTACATCGACAACAACGACTGGATCTCGTTCCGCCCGTACAACCTGACCGGCGTCCAGTCGTTCAGCGCCCGGGTCGGCGCGCCGGCCGGCGGCGGTGGCACGTTGGAGCTGCGGGTGGACTCGCCCACCGGCCCGCTGGTCGGCTCGGCCACCGTCACACCCACCGGCGGGTACGCCACCTTCGCCACCGTCACCGGAGGGATCACCGCCGTCACCGGCACCCGGACCCTGTTCCTGGTCTTCAAGGGCACCGGCCCGTACTTCGACATCGACGAGTTCACCCTCTCCACCAGCCCCGGTGGACCGGGGCCGGACCCGGACCCGGATCCCGAGCCGGGCGCGAACCTGGCCCGGGGCAAGCCGGCGCGAGCCTCCAGCGTCGAGGGCGCGTACGGCGCGGCCAACGCGTTCGACGGCGTCACCGGCACCCGGTGGAGCAGCGCGTTCAGTGATCCGCAGTGGATCGACGTGGACCTCGGTGCCACCTACGCGATCAACCGGGTCAAGCTGACCTGGGAGGCGGCGTACGGCAGCGGCTACCAGATCCAGACCTCAGCGGACGGCGTCACCTTCACCACGATCCGCACGGTGACCGGCGGCGACGGCGGAGTGGACGACCTGACCGGGCTCACCGGCTCCGGCCGGTACGTCCGACTCCTCGGCACCACCCGGGGCACCGCCTGGGGCTACTCGCTGTTCGAGTTCGAGGTGTACGGCGGCACCGGCGGCCCGACCGGCAACCTGCTCCTGAACAAACCGACGACGACGTCCAGCAACGAGGGAGCCGACGTGACCGGCGCCCAGGCGGTCGACGGCAGCCTCACCACCCGCTGGTCGAGCACCTTCTCCGACCCGCAGTGGATCCGCGTCGACCTCGGCAGCCCGACCGCGATCGGTCGGGTCAAGCTGAGCTGGGAGGCGGCGTACAGCAGCGCGTACCAGATCCAGACCTCGAACGACGGCACCACCTGGACCACAGTGAAGTCGGTGACCGGCGGCGACGGCGGGGTGGACGAACACACGGCGCTCAACGCCAACGGTCGCTACCTGCGGATCAACGGCACCGCCCGGGGCACCGGCTACGGCCACTCGCTCTGGGAGGTGGAGGCCTACACCAGCTGAACCACCACCGGTGACGTGGCCGGCACGGGTTTTCGTGCCGGCCACGTCCGTCCCTCACCTGCTGGGCGGTGGCGCGGGTTCCGGGTGGCCGTGCTGTTCGATGTGGCGCGCCCACTGCCGGGTCAGCGCCGCTCCGGCGGCGCGGCCCGTCACCTGCCGCCGATACGGCCGGTCGCCGCGCTGGTCATCCATCGCGACCGGAGACGAACCGAGCGGGTAGGCGACGACCGGCCAACGCCCGGAGACCGCTCGATACGGCCAGACGACCACGGTGGCCAGCAGCGCGGCGAGCCAGGTGACCAGGTAGCCGAGGCTGATCAGGAGGAGAACGGGGAGAACGAGCAGCTCGAAGGGCCCGCCGTCCCCGCCGGCGAGCCATGCGCCTTGAGGAAAGCGGGGGCGCCAGGCGAGACGGCGTCGACCGACCCGCCAGGCGCGGAAGTTGCCAGACCCGTCCCGCCACACCGCCACCATGACGACATGGTGGCCCACTGCGACAACACCAGCAGTACGGGCTGTGGCGACGCTAGTCGTCGGCGACGGACACCGGCTCCGAGCCGATGCAGCGCACCTTCAACTCGTACTCCCGGGTCGGCCCCTGGAACGTGACCTCGACGTCGTCGTCCGGGCCCCGGTCGACGTCGCGGACCCGGTAGCCCTGCGCGGGCGCCCAGGACACGAGGCGTACGCCGCTGGCGCCGCACTCGGCCACGGCCGTGCCACCGTCGGTGGCGAACCCCCGGCGGACCCCGGAGCTGGCGCTCGGCGCGGCGCTCGTGCCGCCCGGTGCTGCGCTCGTGCCAGGCGCGGTAGGAGCAGCGTCCGTCGTGCCGTTGGGCGTCGGCTCCGGTGCGGCGAGCGCCCGCTCGATCTCGGCCTCGCTGCGCACCCCGCCCGGGGTGCCGGTGATGCTCTCGCCCACCAACCGGATCGCGCCCACCCCGATCAGGGTTGCCGCGGCGGCGGTGGCCACCCAACCGGTGGCGACGAGGATCGAACGACGGCCCATGCTCCGACTATCCCCGATCAATCGTTGTCGTCGGCACATGCGGAGGCTAAGGCACGGTTAACGTGCGTTTCGCCGGCAGCGGGAGCGGTTAGCCTGCCACCTGTGGCCCGCCTGCTGCTCATCGAGGACGACCTGACCATCCGTACCCCGCTGATCCGTGCCCTCCGGGAACGCGGTCACGCGGTGGCCGCGGCCTCGACCGCGATGGCCGGGCTCCGCGACGCGCTGGAGGACCGGCCCGACCTCGTCGTGCTCGACCTGGGCCTACCCGACCTGGACGGGCGTGAACTGCTGCGGATGCTGCGCGCGGTCAGCTCGGTACCGGTGATCGTGGCCACCGCGCGCGACGACGAAACCGAGATCGTGCGGGTGCTCGACGCCGGCGCCGACGACTACGTGGTCAAGCCGTTCACCGCGGCGCAGCTCGATGCCCGCGCTCGTGCGGTGCTGCGCCGGGGCCCCTCCGGCGCCGACGCGCAGGAAGCGGCGCTCGTCGTCGGTGGGCTTCGCGTCGACCCCCGGGCCCGGCAGGTCACCCTGGACGGGGTGACCGTCGAGCTGACCCCCCGCGAGTTCGACCTGCTGCACCACCTGGCCGGCCGACCCGGCCAGGTGGTCACCAAACGTGAACTGCTCACCGAGGTCTGGCAGATCCCGTACGGCGGCGCGGACAAGACCGTCGACGTGCACCTGTCCTGGTTGCGTCGCAAGTTGGGGGAGAACGCGCAGCAGCCTCGCTATCTGCACACGGTGCGCGGAGTCGGGGTCCGTCTCGAAGCGCCGGCGGCGCAGCCGTGAGGGCACGTCTCGCGCTGCTGGTCGCCGCGGTCAGCGTGCTCACCCTCGTCGCGTTCCTGGTGCCGCTGGCGTTGCTGGTCCGTACCGTCGCGGAGGACCGGGCCACCGTCCGGGCCACCGCCGACGCGCAGAGCCTGGTGCCGGTCGTCGGCACCGCCGACGCGACGACCATCCGGCTCACAGTGGAGCAGCTCGCGGCGGAGTCCGGACGGCCGGTGAGCGTCTTCCTGCCGGACGGGACGGTACTCGGCGCGCAGACCCCCCGTACCCCGGCGGTGGCGCTGGCCGCGCGCGGGCAGAGCCTCACCGGGGAGTCGGCGGACGGCCGTGAGGTGGTGATCGCCGTGCAGGGTCGGACGGACGGCACCGGCGTGATCCGGATCGCGGTGCCACGGCACGAGCTGACCGCCGGGGTCACCAGGGCGTGGCTGGTACTGGCGCTGCTCGGCGTCATCCTCGTGCTGATCGGGTTGCTGGTCGCCGACCGGTTGGCGCGCACCCTGGTCCGCCCGATCAGCGACCTCTCCGCCGTCTCCCACCGGCTGGCCAACGCCGAGTTGGACGCCCGGGTCACCCCCGCCGGCCCGCCCGAGCTGCGCGAGGTGGCTGGCGCGCTCAACCATCTCGCCACCCGCATCCAGGTGCTGCTGGTCCAGGAACGCGAACAGGTCGCCGACCTGTCACACCAGTTGCGTACGCCGCTGACGGCGTTGCGGCTGGAGGCGGAGTCGTTGCGCGATCCGGACGACGCAGCCCGGATAACGGCGGCGGCCGACGGTCTCGAACGCGCGGTGACCGGGCTGATCCGACAGGCCCGGTGGCGGCACTCACCGGCGGCCCAGCCGGCCGTGGCGGACGCGGCGGCGATCGTCGCCGACCGGGTCGCGTTCTGGTCGGTGCTGGCCGAGGACACCGGTCGGGCCGTCACCCTCGACCTGGCGTCCGGCCCGCTCCCGGTCGGTGTGGCCGCCGACCATCTGACGGCGGCAGTGGACGCGCTGCTCGGCAACGTCTTCGCGCACACTCCCGACGGCACGCCGTTCGCCGTCCGGCTCGCCGGCGACGCCGGGGAGGTGGTCCTCACCGTCGCCGACGAGGGCCCGGGCATGCCGGCGGGCGCGGTCCGGCGGGGCGCGAGCGCGGCCGGTTCGACGGGCCTCGGCCTGGACATCGCCCGCCGCGCCGCGCAGGCCGCCGGCGGTCGCCTGGACCTGCGTGCCGGTCCGGCCGGCGGGGCTCAGGTGCTGCTGCGGCTCGGGCCTCCGGCGTCGTTGCCGGAGGCATAGCCGCTGCGTTGCCGGGTAGCTGCCAGTCATGGCGCGGTATACGAAACCCGAGCTCAGAGAGCAGATCAAGGAAGAAGTCAAGGCTTCCGACAAGGGCGGCAGGCCGGGGCAGTGGTCGGCCCGCAAGTCGCAACTGGTCACGCAGGAGTACAAGAGACGCGGCGGGGGGTTCCTGGGCCCAAAGGACGACCGGCAGAAGGCTCTGCAGCGCTGGGGCAACGAGAAGTGGCAGACGAAGGAGGGCGACACCCGAGCCCGCCAGGGCGGCACGACGAGCCGTTATCTGCCCAAGAAGGCCTGGGACGAGATGTCGGAGAGCCAGAAGCGCGCTACCGACACCAAGAAGCGCGAAGCGTCCCGGACCGGTAAGCAGTACGTGGCCAACACCGGGCCGGCCAAACGGGCGCGGCGAGACGCCACCACTGCCGGCCGGATGACGGAGATGTCGGTCACCGAGGCGGTCAAGCTGGTCCGCGGCCTGGACACACGCCAGCTCAAGACCGCCCTGCGTAACGAACGGGCCAGCAAGGACCGCAAGACGCTCGTCCAGCGGCTCGAAGCGGAACTCAACCGGCGCGGCTAGCCGGGTTACCTGTGGACCGGCCACTCCCGTGCCGCAGATGCTGCTTCCGTGCCGCAAAGGCTGCGCCGTGTGGTCGAGGCCGGTCGCGCGCCGTCGAGGTCAGGGCGCCTGCCCCGCGGCTCCGAAGCCCGTCGAGGTGATCCGGTCGTCATCCCGGCGGCGCAGGATCCGCATCTCCGTGGTGGCCCCGGTGCCGGTCAACGGCACTACCGCCACCGGCGGGGGCACCACGGCGGAGATGCTCGCCGGCGCGATCGTGACCCCGAGGCCGGCCGCGACCAGGTGCGCCAGAGTGTTCCAACTGCTGGCGAGCTGGACGACGCGAGGTGTGTAGCCGGCGTCCAGGCACGGTCGGAGGTTGCGCTGGTAGGCCCGTTCGCCGGCCACCCGGGGGAAGAAGACGAACAGGTCGTCCCGCAGCAGCGCGGCGTCGATGGTGGGGTCTCCCGCGCGCGGGTGGTCGGCCGGCAGGACGGCCACGAAGGTCTCGGTGGCAAACGTGGTGCCGACCAGTTCGTCGTGGTCGTCCGGATCCCGGACCACGCCGACATCGATCTCGCCGGTCAACAGCCGGTCGATGATCTGCGCCGTGAACGCCTCGTGCAGACGTAGGTGGACGGCCGGATGACGCTCCCGGAACCGACGGATCGGCCCGGCCAGCCCGAGCTGAATCGCCGAGCTGACGAAGCCGATGTCGAAGCGTCCCTGCTCCCCGCGCCCGATGCGGCCCGCCTCGTGCACGTCGTCGGCGACGGCGGCCAGCACCCGCCGACATCGGACCAGGTACGCCTCACCCGCCGGCGTCAGCGCCACCGACCGGGAGGTACGGGCGAACAGCGGCGTACCGATCATCGCCTCGAGCTGGCGGATCTGCTGCGACAGCGGCGGCTGGGCCATCCGCAGCCGCGCCGCGGCCCGACCGAAGTGCAGCTCCTCGGCGACGGCGACGAAGTACCGCAGATGGCGCAGCTCAGGATCCATACGCCAAGGATACGAATCGCTCGAAACAAGATATTGGACGTTCGGTTGGTGGGGGCCAGAGAATCGAACCATGAATCCGAGCACGCTGACCGTGACGTCCATGACGACCGCCGAGGAGGCCACGGCCTTCCGGACGCTGAACGAAGAATGGATCTCCCATTTCTTCGCCGCCCTTGAGGAGTCCGACCACAAGACGCTCGACGACCCGTTCACGTCCATCGTCGACACGGGTGGCGACGTGCTGATCGTGCGCGACGGCCGGGAGATCGTCGGCTGTGCTGCGGTAGTCCGCAGCTCGGCGGCGGTCTTCGAGTTGTCGAAGATGGCGGTCACCCCTGCGGCCCGCGGCCGCGGCATCGGCCGCCAGCTCATCCAGGCGGCGATCGCGCGCGCCCGCCAGCTCGGCGCGACCACCCTGTTCCTGGGCAGCAACACCAAGCTTGCGAACGCCGTGCACCTCTACGAAAATGTCGGTTTCCAGCACGTCAGCCCGGAACAGATCCCCCTGCCGCCGTACGAGCGCGCCGACGTTTTCATGCGGATGACGCTCTGACTCGTCGCTGCCGCGCGAAGCTCTGCGAGTTCAGCTCGGGCGGACGTCCTCGGTTGCCCGGCTCGGCACCACCCGGCTTAACCCGGCCTTAGCGTTCGGACAGCGCGGTGCTATCCCGATCCGACCGATCCTCGGAGTCGACAACCGAGGAAAGGTGGACACCACGATGAAGCGCACCAATCTGCTGCTGGCATCGGTCGGCGGGTCGGCGGTGCTGGCGGTGGCCGGGGTCGCGCTCGGCGTCAACGCCGCGAACGACTCGCGCACCGGCGGCACCGCGCTCGCCGCGGCGACCGTCGGGCCGCCGACCGTCACAGTCGCGCCGGAGACCACCGGTTCGCCGTCGGCCGGCACGCCGTCCGGTACGCCGTCGACCGGCAGCGCGCCGGCGGGCAGCGCGGTCGACGAGAAGCGCGCCGGTGAGATCGCGCTCGCCAAGGCAGGCGGCGGTCAGATCGTCGAGGTCGAGGCCGAACAGGAGAACGGCCGACCGGTGTGGAGCGTCGAGATCGTCGCAGGCGACACCGAGCACGAGGTGGACGTCGACCGGGACAACGGTTCGGTGGTCAAGGCCGAGCAGGAGCCGGTCGACGACGATGACGACGACGCCGACGACGACAAGGACGACGACGCCGACGACAAGGACGACGACGACTGACCTGGTCATCATCGATCCCCGACCTGAGCAGGGGCCGCTCCTGGTACGGATCCCCGCCTGTCGTCTGAAGCCGTCGCCCGCCCTGGGGCTCACCCAGGGCGGGCGACTGGTCTGTGTGCCGCCCGCCCTGGCTCAGACGGCGACGCGTTGCTCCTGGACGGCCGGTTGGTCCTGGGCGAACTGGGTGCGGTACAGCTCCTGGTAACGGCCACCGGCGGCGAGCAGGTCGCTGTGCCGCCCTCGTTCGACGATCTGCCCGTCCTCGACGACGAGGATCTGATCTGCCGCCCGGATGGTGGAGAGCCGGTGCGCGATGACCACGCTCGTCCGGCCGGTCAGGGCTTCGGCGAGAGCGTCCTGGACCGCCGCCTCCGAGGTGGAGTCGAGATGCGCGGTCGCCTCGTCGAGGATGACCACGCGCGGGCGGGCCAGCAGCAGCCGCGCGATGGTGAGCCGCTGCCGCTCACCGCCCGACAATCGGTAACCGCGTTCGCCGACGACGGTGTCGAGCCCGTCCGGGAGCGAGCGGATCAGTTCGTCGAGCCGGGCCCGCCGCAGCACGTCCCACATGTCGTCCTCGGTCGCGTCCGGGCGAGCGAACACCAGGTTGGCGCGGATGCTCTCGTGGAAGAGGTGCCCGTCCTGGGTCACCACACCCAACGCCGAACGGATCGACTCGGCCGACAGGTCGCGCACGTCGACGTCGGCGAGCTTCACCGCACCGTCCTCGACGTCGTACAGGCGTGGCACGAGCTGCGCGATGGTCGACTTGCCCGCCCCGGAGGAACCGACGAGCGCGACCATCTGCCCCGCCTCGGCGCGGAACGACACACCGTGCAGCACTTCCTCGCCGCCGCGCGTGTCGAGCTTCGCCACGTCCTCCAGGGACGCCAGCGACACCTTGTCGGCCGACGGGTAGCCGAACCGTACGCCCTCGAACTCCACAGCGACCGGTCCCTCGGGGATGGGCCGGGCGTCGGCCTTGTCGAGGATCAGCGGCTTGAGGTCCAGGACCTCGAACACCCGCTCGAAGCTCACCAGAGCGCTCATCACCTCGACGCGGGCGCTGGCCAGCGACGTCAACGGCGCGTACAGGCGCGACAGGAGCAGTGCGAGAGCGACCACGGTCCCGGCATCGAGGCTGCCCCGTAGGGCGTAGATGCCGCCCAACCCGTACACCAGGGCCAGCGCCAGCGAGCCGACAACGGTGAGCGCGGTGATGAAGACCCACTGGAGCATCGCGGTACGCACGCCGATGTCGCGCACCCGTCGGGCCCGTGCCGCGAACTCGGCGGACTCCTCGGTCGGCCGCCCGTACAGCTTGACCAGCGTGGCGCCGGGCGCGGAGAAGCGTTCCGTCATGCGGGTGCTCATGGCCGCGTTGTGCTCCGCGGCCTCCCGCTGCAACCGGGCGAGCTTCGACCCCATGCGTCGGGCGGGAAGCACGAAGATGGGCAGCAGCACGAGCGCCAGCACCGTGATCTGCCACGAGAAGGTGAGCATCACGGCCAACGTGAGGACCAGCGTGACGGTGTTGCCGACCACGCTCGACAACGTGTCGCTGAAGGCCCGCTGCGCACCGATCACGTCGTTGTTCAACCGACTGACCAGCGCACCCGTGCGGGTCCGGGTGAAGAACGCGACGGGCATGCGTTGGACGTGGTCGAAGACCGCCGTCCGGAGCTGCACGATCAGCCCCTCACCGATGCTCGCGGACAGGAACCGCGTCACCAGACCCAGGCCGGCCTCGGCGAGCGCGATCAGGGCGATCAGCACCGCCAGCCGGATCACGAGGCTGCTGTCGGCGCCGTCCACGATCGCGTCGACCACCCGGCCGGCGAGAATCGGCGCCGCAACAGTGAGGACAGCCGTCACCACGCTCAACAGCAGGAACCTGACGATCAGCGGACGGTGTGGCCGCGCGAACTGCGCGATGCGCTTCAATGTGGCACGGGACAGTGGACGCTCATCCTGTGCGTTCATCGCGTGGTGCAGGGACGTCCACGCGGCAAATTCCATGCTCATGCATTACCTCCGATATTGGAGGCTAGGACCTCACCCGAGCTTGAGGTCAAGTCATTTCGACGGGCGGGGATGCGCTCCGACCTCCGACCCGACCGATGCGCGCAGGCAAACGGCCTCACCCGAGCCGCCATACTGTCGGTCGTGGACGTGCGCGGCGACGACGGATGCCGCCTGTGGGTCGAACAGGCCGGCGCAGGGTCGCCGCTGGTGTTCTGTCACGGCGGCCCAGGCCTGTGGGACTACCTCGGCCCGGTCGCCCGGCTGCTCGACGAGAACGCTCGTATCATCCGCTGGGACCAGCGCGGCTGCGGACGCTCGCAGCGGCGCGGACCGTACCGTCTCGACCGCTTCGTCGCCGACCTCGACGCGGTACGAGACCAGGTGGCCGGACCGCGAACGGCTCTCCTGGGTCAATCCTGGGGTGCACACCTCGCGTTGCGGTACGCCATCGAACATCCCGAGCGAGTCAGCCATCTGATCTACGTCTCCGGGACCGGCATCGGCCCCGATAACGGCTGGCACCCGCACTACAAGCGGAACCTGAGGCTGCGGCTCGGGCCTCAGCTGGACCGGTGGAAGGCCCTCAGCGCCCACGCCCGTACGCCTGCGGAGGAACGTGAGCAGGCGGTCCTCCAGTGGTCGGCCGACTTCGCCGAGCAGCGCACGGCACTCGACCACGCGGAGAGGATGGCCACGCCATGGATGGGCACCAACCGCGAGTGCAACCAGGCCCTCAACAGGGAAGTCAAGCAGGAGCTCCGCAATTCCGACATGGTCCGGCAGTGTCGGGCGCTGGAACTGCCCGTGCTGATCATCTGCGGCACCGAGGACATTCGCCCCCGCTGGGCCGTCGACTCGTTGCACCACGCGTTGGTGAACAGCCGACGAGTGAGCCTCGCCGGAGCGGGCCACCACCCGTGGGTCGAGAAACCGGACGACTTCCGTCGAGCGGTGACTGACTTCCTGAAGCAATAGGCCTGTTCATGAGGGCGGCCGACCAAGTCTTAAATCCGCGACAGCGCTGGTCCGGACGGACGGTCTGTCGACCCGGGAGGCTGCCAGTCGTCGTGCGCCCTCCTACGTTCGTCGGTGGTAGTGGTTGCGGCGGGGGAGCTGGTCGGGGTCGAGCCAGGCCGGTGGCACGAACTCCGGTTTGCCGTCGTCGCCGAGGCGGATTGTCCACTTGCTGTGGTGGATGTGTCGGTGGTGGTGGCCGCAGAGCAGGACGGAGTTGGTGAGGTTGGTGGGGCCGCCGTCGGCCCAGTGGTGGATGTGGTGGGCGGCGCACCAGCGGGGTGGGCGGTCGCAGCCGGGGAACGCGCATCCGCCGTCGCGCAGCACGAGGGCTCGTCGCATTGGGCCGGTGAGGAGTCGGCGTTGTCGACCGACGTCGAGGACCTGGCCGGCGCCGCCGAGGACGGCGGGCAGGATGGCAGCGTCGCAGGCGAGCCGGCGCACCGTGTCAGGGGTGAGGTGGAGGCCGATGTCGAGGGCACCGGAGCCCAGTTGCTGGGTCAGGGCGTCGTAGCTGGTGGTGACGACGATCTGGGCGGGGTCGCCGCCGTTGTCGGGAAGGTCTCCGGTGCGCAGCGCGAGTCGGCAGATGTCGGTGAGGGCGTCGTGGCGGCGTTGCCCGGACGATCGTGTGTCGTCTGGGCCGGTGGGTGCGGTGAGTGGGTCGATGGCGGCGCGCAGCAGGCCGGCGGTCTCGGCGTCGAGGATGCCGGTGAGTCGCAGGCGACCGTCGGTTTGCGTGGAGAGGGTGAGGTGTCGGTCGCGGGTGGCGCGGGCGTCGTCGGCGGCGAGGGCGGCTGCTGCGGCGGCGTCGGCGAGGTCGGGGGCGACGTGGTCGAGGATGCGGGTGCCCATGCGACGCAGCATGGTGGGGTCGAACTGCCCCGCCCACCCGACGAGGACGCCGACCGCCTTGTCGGCCACCTCGATGCCCGCCGAGGCCGTCACCATGGCGGCCGTGTCGGCGATGACCCGCGCCTGCTCCAAAGTGACGGCGCCGTCGGCCAGCGCGTGCCGGATGGCGGGGTTGCCGGTGTCCAGGGTGGTGGCGAGGTCGACCAGGCGGCGGGCGGCGGGAACGGTCATGCGCAGGCGTTCGCGTAGCCACACGGCGGTGGTGGAGGCGCCGTGGGCGCGGGCGGTGCCGCGGCCGTCGATCTCGCGGACCAGGGTCAGGGTGACGGCGGCGAGGCGTTGCTGAAGGCGGTGCGCGGCGTCGAGCGCGGCGATCAGGTCGTGCTCCGGCAGGGACCAGGCGGCGGCGTCGACGCAGGCAGCGACCGCGTCGTCTGCCTGCGCCAACTCCTCGACCATGACCAGAGACTAGAACACATGTACGACAAACTTCAGTCATCAAGATCGATCGCCGCCAGGCGGGGGAGCAGAGTTCCCTGGGGTGTTGTTCAGGCGATGACGTGGTCGACGGAATCGCGGGTGCGGTGATCGACAGAGTGGGGTGGGTGCGCCGTCATTGCCACTCGGCCGGGGGTGACGGTCACAGGCCAGCGTGCATGGTCAGGCTCTGCCGCAGGTGGAGTTTCGGCCGGGACCCGACGACCGAGCCGACCACCTCGCCCCCACGGAACACCAGCAGCGTCGGCAGGGACATGACCGCGTAGCGACGCGTGGCCTGCGGGTTGTCGTCGGAGTTGAGCTTGGCGATGACCATCCGGTCGCCGAACTCCTGTGCCAGCTCGACGAGACTCTTCTCGATCATCTTGCAGGGCGGGCACCACTCCGCCCAGAAGTCGACCACGACGGGCCGGTCGCTGGTCAGCACCAGCTCGGCGAACGTGTCGTCGGTGACGGTGATCAGGGAGCTGACGCTCGTTTCCTGGGGCATGTTTCCTCCCGGTGCGCGATGGCGTGGGTGAGCTGGGTGTGCAACTGCTGACGGACCGCTCCGAGCCGTTCGAGGTAGTCGTCGACCTCGGCGAGCTTGCGTCGCAGCACCAGCACGGAATCGGGACAGACGTCGCCGGACGCGTTGCCCGCCCGCAGGCAGGCGACGAACGGACGGACGTCGTCGAGGCCGAAGCCGACGTCGAGCAGCGCCCGGATCTCTTGGACGACCCGTAGCTCCGCCTCGTCGTAGACGCGGTACCCGTTCGCCGAACGCTGCGGGTGTACCAAGCCGTGGGCTTCGTAGTAACGCAGCGTCCGGGTGCTCGTGCCGGCCCGTTCCGCCAGCTCGCCGATCAGCATCAGACCTCCTCGACCAGCCTGCCGCGACCAGGCTAAACCTTGTCGTCAGCGTCAAGGCAAGGCTGCGCCCCCGCTCGGCCCGCCCGGCCAGCCCGGCCCCCAAACCAGCCCGGCCCCCAAGCCAGCCCGGCCGCCCCAAGCCAGCCCGGCCGCCCCAGCCCGGCCCGCCCCAAGCCAGCCCGGCCGCCCCAAGCCAGCCCGGCCGTTCCGGCCCGCCCAGCCCACGGACCGACCCCGGGCACGGACCGACCCCGGGCACGGCTCAGGGCGCCGGCTTGCCGGCGCCCTGAGCGTGTGAGTTCTAGCCGATGCGGAACTGGTCGCCGTAGACGGCGAAAGTCAACGGCGTGTTCAGGTTGAAGTTGCCGTTGTTGAGGAACACCCGCTGCGCCGTGTCGACCCGGGACGTGTCGGAGTGGGCCGCCTCCTTCTTCATCTCGATGACCCGCTCGTCGAGGAACGCGTTGAGCCAGGTCCGCTCGTCACCGCCCTGCGCCGGGGGCTTCGCCCGGGCGAGGGCGCGGTTGCGGATCTGACGCATGCCCTCGTACCCGTGCATGACTGCCGCGTCGTAGTAGGCGAACTGGCCGAGTGCCCGGACCTGGTCGTTCTTGCCGTCGCGTACCGACGGGTTGAAGTAGACGCGGTCCCGCTCGGCCTCCTGGGCGGCCCGGAAGACCGAGTCGTTGGCCGCCGTGCGCCAGTCGCGGGGGAAGTTCGGGTCGAGGCCCGAGTGCGAGGGGGTGCCGTTGACGGCGCGCAGCGCCGGCAGGTAGCCGGCCAGCACGTTGCCGGGCTTGCTGTTGGTGTACGCCTGCACCAGTTCGAGCATGTCGCCGGTGCCGGAGCAGAAGCCGATGATGCCGGCGGTGTAGCCGCGTCCGTCGCCGATGTCCTCGATGTAGGAGAACTGGGCACGCCAGTCGAGGGAGGAGTTTTCCGCCGCCGAGACGAGCTGCATGGCGACGTCCTTCTTCGTCGGGTCGTCGAGGTTGGTCCCGGCCGGGGTGGTGGGCGGAGGGGTGCTGCCGCCGCCGGGCAGGGTCCACTGCTGGTTGGAGGTGCCGCCGCAGGTCCAGATCTGCAACCGGGCACCGTTGGCGGTGCTCCGGTCGGTGACGTCGAGGCACTTGCCGGAGGCGGAGTTGACGAGCGCGCCGTTGCTGGCGGTCCACTTCTGCGCGCCGGTGCCGTTGCAGTCGTACAGCTGGATCTTGGCACCGTTGGCGGTCGACGCGGCGGTGACGTCGAGGCACTTGCCGAGTGCCCGGATCGAGGTGTCGGTGTTGCCCACGGTCCACGTCTGGGCCGCGCTGCCGTTGCAGTCGTAGAGCTGGACGGCCGTGCCGTTGGCCGGGTTCGCGCCGGCCACGTCGACGCACTTGCCGGCGAGGCCGGTGATCGGGCCGGCGGTGGCGGCGCTCGCCGACGGTATGCCGTAGCCGACGGCGGCGACGCCGATCAGCAGGGTGCCCGCGAGGTAGACGGCTGTTCTTCTGTGCACCATGGGGGTCCTTGGGGGAGGGGCGGCGCGCCGCCGGCCGGTCGATGGCCCGGCGCGGCGCATCGGCCCCCGGCGGACACCGCGAGCATCAGGAAACTTCATTAACAGATATCAGTACGTCGGTGTGCCGTCAATCGACGTCAGCCGTCCGTGACGAGGCATGTTCACCTCGTCGACGGCTACCCGAGAGCTCGATGCCCGGACCGCACAGTTAGATGTCGTCAGCAGTGCCGCGTCCCGAGCGAGCAGACCTGGGACGGCACCGAGACGCAAGGAGTGCTCCATGGCAGTCGACCCCCGCCGTACCCGGCCTCTCCGGGCCACGGCCGCCGCCGTGCTCGCCATGGCGGCGCTGTCGGCCTGCGGCGGCACCGACGGTGCCGACCCGGTCGGCGCGCCCGCCACGAGCAGCACCGCCGCGCCGACCGCTGTCGCGCCGACCGACGCGCCGCCGCCGCCGGCGCAGGGCAAGCTGCGCGGGTACGGCACGGTGCGGCAGCTCAGCGAGACCGCGGACCTGGTGGTACGCGGTGAGGTCGAGCCGGCCGGCTTCCGGGTCGACGAGGTGCTGCGCGCGGCGAACGGGGCGTCCGTGAACGCCGGGGCGCGCATCACGCTCGCCAGCCTGCCGGCAGGCGTGCCGGACCTGGCCCACATGTCCACGCTCGAAGCGGGCCAGGTCGCGGTGCTTTACCTCGCCAAGGACCCGGCCGCCCCGACGTTCCGCACGCTCAGCGGAGACTTCGGCGTGTTCGACGTGACCGGGGACGGCGACGACGCGGTCGCGGCGTCCCGCTCGCAGGCCATGGCCGTCAGCGGCCTGGTCACCGAGGACCCGGCCGCGTCGGGCCACGGTTTCCGCACCACCCTCGGCCAGCTGCGCGCCGTCGCCGCCCAGGTCAAGTAGCGACGATGGAACGCGGACGGCACCCGCCGGGTGCCGTCCGCGTGCTCACTGCTCCCGGTAGGTGGCCAGGTCGAAGTCGGCGTACGCGCCGTCGCCACCGAGATCCTGCACCCACAGGCCGAGGAACGACCCGGTGAAGCCCCACGCCGCCGGCTCACCGTCGATGATCAGCGCGGCGTGCTCGTCGGACAGGATGGTCGCGTCCAGGTCGACGCCGGCCGGCTGCCAACCGTCGCCGAGGTCGTAGTCGAAACGCACCACGGGCCCGTCGAACACGGCCCGCAGACCGACCCGGGTGACGCCGCTGACGTCGACGGTCAGATCCGGGTACGGGGTGCGCCTCCCGTTGTCGGAGCTGAGCAACTCCAACACCGTCCGCCCGTCGTCGTCGCGGGTCACGTAGAGGTGGTGCCAGTTCAGCGTGTTGTAGTACGCGGTGATCCCGGCGAGCTGCCGGTGGTCGGTGGGGTCGAACTCCACAACGGTCTCCAGCGAGCAGTGCATCGCCCCGACACGTCGCGCGACCAGGCTCGGAGCCTGCCGCCCGACCGGAGACTGCCCGCCGTGGATCCGCAGGTACGACGGGCGGGCGCGCAGGTCGACCCAGTCGGTGCTGGCCGGTCGGCGCAGCGTCGACCAGCACAGGCCCAGCTCGGGGGCGTCGAAGTGGTCGGTCTCGGGCTCCGCCGGCCACGGGTGCGCGGGCAGGTCGGGTGCGACGACCTCGTCCGCCGGAACCCCTCCGGCGATCTTCGGCCACTCACCCGACGGCCATTCGACCCGTTGGATCGCGGTCTCCCGACCGAGCACACAACTGCCCAGCGGGGAGTAGGGGCGCCCCACCAGGTGGGCCAGGTACCACTCGTCGGTCTGGGTACGAACCAGGCTGCCGTGACCCGCCTTCTGCAACCGCAGGTCGGGGCGACCCACGGACGTGAGCAGCGGCCCGTCCGGATCGACCTCGTACGGCCCGAACAACTCCCGGGACCGCGCCACGGTGACCTGGTGCTCCCAACTGGTGCCGCCCTCTGCGGTGATCAGCCAGTACCACCCGTCGTGGCGGTAGATGTGCGGGCCCTCGGTGACGCCGACCGAGGTGCCGGTGAACAGCATGCGCGGGCTGCCGACCAGCCGACGCTCGGCCCGGTCGTACTGCTGGATCTCGATGCCGCCGAAGCGGTCCCGGCCGGGTCGCCAGTCCGCGCTCATGCTCAGCAGCCAACTGGTGCCGTCCTCGTCGTGGAACAGCGCCGCGTCGAAGCCGCGCCCGTGCAGCTTCACCGGGTCCGACCAGGGGCCGGCGATGTCCTCGGCGGTGACCAGGAAGTTCTGTGGATCCCAGTAGCCGCTGGCGAAGCTGGCCACGTCGCTGTAGACCAGGTAGAACAGACCGTCGTGGTACGTCAGGTCGGGTGCCCACACGCCGTTGGAGTCACCGCAGCCACGCAGGTCGAGCAGGCGGCGGTCGGTGATGACCCCGCTCAGGGTGCGCCAGTTCACGAGATCACGCGAATGGTGCACACGCACGCCCGGATACCACTCGAAGGTCGAGGTAGCCAGGTAGTAGTCGTCGTCGACCCGCAGGATCGACGGATCCGGGTGGAATCCGGCGAGGACGGGGTTGCGGATCGACCGGGTAGCGGTCGCCACGTTAGCGATGTCGGTCGACACGTAGGGGCTCCTCTGGACGGGCTGTCTGGAACTTCCGGAAACTTGCGGTCCCGGATCGCTGGAAGTCCTGCCTACGCTAGCCGGTCTTTTCGCAATAGGACAGAGGGCTTGACCGTTGCGGAAACAGCTCGTAGCGTGCCCGCCATCGACCGGTAATACCGGCGAAGCTTTTTGAAAGTTCCGGAGATCCATAGGTTCCCACCACGCTGGCCCGGCCGGCAACCGAGCACCCCGTGAGTTCCCGAAGGGATGGATCATGACCCCGCACCTTTCTCGCCGAACGCTGCTCGGCCTCGCCGGTGCCGGCGCAGGCGCGTACCTGCTGAGCGCCTGTAGCGGTGACGACAAGTCCGGCGACCCGAACGCCCCGCAGACCATCAACTGGTGGCACATCCAGAACACCGAGCCGATGCTCCCGGTCTGGCAGGCGATGGCCAACGAGTACAAGGCCGCGCACAGCAACGTCACGTTCACCATCCAGCCCTTGGAGAACGAGGCGTTCAAGGCCAAGCTCACCACCGCCACCCAGGCGGGCGACCCGCCGGACCTGTTCCAGTCGTGGGGTGGCGGCGTGCTGAAGCAGCAGGTGGACGCGGGCCTGGTCAAGGACCTCACCGACGACGTGAAGGACCTGGTCGCCGGCATCCTGCCCGCCGCCATGCAGCCGTACACGATCGACGGGAAGATCTACGGCATTCCGTTCGACATCGGCATGGTCGGGTTCTGGTACAACAAGGAGCTCTTCACCCGCGCCGGCATCACCGAGACCCCCACCACCTGGAACGGCGTGCTCGACGCGGTCCGCAAGCTCAAGGCCGCCGGCATCACCCCGGTCGCCCTGGCCGGCAAGGACAAGTGGCCGGCCCACTTCTACTGGTCCTACCTCGCGATGCGCATCGGTGGTGTCGACGCGCTGCAGAAGGCCGTCGACAGCAAGAACTTCGACACCCCCGAGCTCGTCGCCGCCGGTGAGCGGCTCAAGGAGCTCGTCGACCTGCAGCCGTTCCAGAAGGGCTTCCTCGGCGCGGAGTTCGGCTCGCCCGACGGTCAGGCCGCGACCATGGGCAACGGCAACGCCGGCATGGAGCTGATGGGGCAGTGGGCACCGGCGGTGCAGGCGTCCAGCTCCACCAGCAAGAAGGGCCTCGGCGACAAGCTCGGCTTCTTCCCGTTCCCCTCCGTGGACGGCGGCAAGGGCGCGGCGACCGAGGTCTTCGGCGGTGGCAACGGCTTCGCCGTCGGCAAGGACGCGCCGGCCGCCACCATCGACTTCCTGAAGTTCCTGCTCAGTGTCGAGAACCAGAAGCGCTCCGCGCAGACCGGCGCGGTGCTGCCCACGGTGAAGGACGCCACCTCCGCCATCAGCGACCCCAACAACAAGGCCGTCGCGGAGGCCCTGTCCAAGAACACCGGCTTCCAGCTCTACCTCGACCAGGCGTACGCGCCCGCGCTCGGGCAGCAGATCAACGACAGCGTCGCGGAGATCATCGCCGGCAAGAAGTCGCCGGCGGCGATCGTCAAGGACATCACGCAGGTGGCAAAGACCGCCTGACGTGACCCGTCATCCGTCCGTAGCCGGCCGTAGAACCCGAGTGGAGCAGGAATGACCAGGCCATCGACCGTGTCCGACCTGAGGCGCGGCGACACGGCGACCGATCCGCCGGCACCGGGGCCGGGCACCGCGCGTAAGCGTGGCCGCCAGCCCCGGCCGGGCCGGGGTGGCGTCCTCGCCGTGTTCCTGGCGCCTGCCCTGGCGCTGTTCGTATTGCTGGTCCTCGCCCCCATCGTGGTGGCCGCCTACGCCAGCTTCTTCAAGTGGAACGGCTTCGGCCTGCCGGAGAACTTCATCGGGCTGGACAACTACACCCGTGCCTTCGGTGACCCGACGTTCCGCGGCGACCTGTGGCGTGGCCTGATCCTGGTGGTGCTGTCCCTGGTCGTGCAGCTGCCTGTTGCGCTGGCCCTGGCCATGCTCCTCAATCAGCCACTTCGCGGGCGGGCCGTCTATCGGCTGATCTTCTTCGCCCCGTACGTGCTCTCCGAGGTCACCACGGCCGTCCTGTTCACCCTGGTGTTCTCACCGAACCGAGGGCTGGGCGAGGGGGTCGCCCGGTGGCTGGGCGCCGACGCGGGCACCGTCTTCGCCGACCCGGACACCGTGCTGTACGCCGTCTTCCTGGTGGTGTCCTGGAAGTACTTCGGCCTCTACATGATGCTCTTCCTGGCAGCCCGGCAGGGCATCCCGAAGGAACTGCACGAGGCGGCGGTCACCGACGGCGCCACCGGCTGGCAGGCGTTCCGGCACGTCACCCTGCCCCTGCTCGGCCCGACGATCCGCATCAGCATCTTCCTGTCGGTCATCGGCACCATCCAGCTGTTCGACATGGTGTGGGTGCTCACCGGCGGTGGGCCGATCCACTCCTCGGAGACCCTCGCGGTCACGATGTACCAGTTCGGCTTCCGTCGCTTCGAGGTCGGCTACGCGAGCGCCATCAGCATCGTGATGTTCCTGCTGAGCCTCGTCTTCGCCCTGTTCTACCAACGCATCGTCCTGCGTCGTGACACGGCGGGCGCGATCACCACCCAGGGAGGCCAGCGATGACCGCCACGGCGAGTCGCGCCCAGCGGACCCGCAGCGTCGTGCTGCACCTCGTCTGCATCGCCGTCGGCGTTCTCATCGTCGTGCCGGTGTACTTCGGCGTGCTCGGCGGTTTCAAGGACAACGGCCAGTTGTCCACCAACCCACTGGGCTGGCCCGACCCGTGGGTGCCGAACTACTTCGAGATCCTCGGCAACGGGGTGTTCTGGCGGCAGCTCGGCAACAGCCTCCTCATCGCCGTGAGCAGCACCTTCATCGTCGTCGGCGCGGCGGCGATGGCCGCGTTCGTCTTCGCTCGCTACGCCTTCCGGGGGCGAGAGTTCCTGGTGACGTTGTTCGCGATCGGCCTGATGTTCCCGTTCGCGGTGGCCATCCTGCCGCTGTTCGTGCTGTTGCGCAGCGTCGGCCTGCTGGACAACCCGCTCGGCGTCATCCTGCCCCAGGCCGCCTTCGGGCTGCCGATCACCATCATCATCCTGCGCCAGTTCTTCCGGACCATCCCGGCCGAGGTCGAGGAGGCCGCGGTCCTCGACGGCTGCAGCGCCTTCGGGTTCTTCTGGAAGGTCCTGCTGCCGATGGCGCGCCCCGCCCTGGCCACCGTCTCGGTGCTGGCGATCGTCACCAGCTGGAACAACTTCATGCTCCCGCTGGTCGTCTTCAGCGACCAGAGCTGGTGGACCTTGCCGGTCGGGGTCCAGGCGTTCCAGGGCCAGTACGCCGACGACACCGCACGGGTGCTCGCCTACGTCGTGCTGTCCATGCTGCCGGCCCTGGGCTTCTACGCGGTGGCCGAGCGTCAACTCATCGGCGGCCTGACCGGCAGCGTCAAGGGATGACATCGCAGCACCGCGAGCAGACCTGAAGCTTCCGGTACGACGAGGGGGGACCGTGGGCGCGGAGAACGGCCGAAACGTCACCATCGCCATGATCGCGCGATTGGCGGGTGTCTCCGTACCCACGGTCTCCCGAGTCATCAACGGTCGCTCCGACGTCGCTCCCGACACCCGGGAGCGTGTCGAGGCGCTGCTCAACCGGCACGGGTACCGCCGCCGGTCACCGGCCCGGCGGACCGACGCGGCCCTCATCGACCTGGTCTTCAACGACCTGGACAGTCCGTGGGCCGTGGAGATCATCCGCGGGGTGGAGGACGTAGGCCAGACCAGCGGCGTCGGCACCGTCGTCTCGGCCATCCACTGGCGCATCTCCTCTGCCAAGCAATGGCTCGACAACATGCGGACGCGCTCCACCGAGGGCGTCATCTTCGTGACGTCGATGGTGAACCCGCCGTTGCAGGCCGAGCTGCGGCGGCTCCACCTGCCGGTCGTCATCATCGACCCCGCCGGGGTGGACCCGCAGGAATCACCCACCATCGGCGCCACCAACTGGGCGGGCAGCCTGAGCGCCAACCAGTACCTGATCAGCCTGGGGCACCGGCGGATCGGCTTCATCGCCGGCCCGCCGCACCTGATGTGCAGCCGGGCCCGGATGGACGGCTACCGGGCCGCGCTCGGCGCCGCCGACATCCCCATCGACGACGCCCTCATCCGACCGGGCAACTTCTACCACGAGTCCGGCTTCAGCGCGGGTACGCAGTTGCTGGCCCTGCCCGACCCACCCACCGCCATCTTCGCCTCCAGCGACCAGATGGCACTGGGCGTCTACGAGGCGGTCCGCAAACGCGGCCTCCGGGTGCCCGACGACGTCAGCGTGGTCGGCTTCGACGACCTGCCGGAGGTCCGGTGGTGCTCCCCGCCGCTGACCACCGTCCGCCAACCCCTCGCCGAGATGGGCATGCTGGCCGCCCGGACGGTCCTGCGCCTCGCCGGCGGCGAGAAGACCGAGAGCCCAAGGGTCGAACTCGCCACCGAGTTGATCGTCCGCGACAGCGCCGCGCCACCCCGCTGACCGCGCCACGCCGCGCCGCGCGGCACGTCGCGTTCGTGCGGCGTCGCGGGTCAGGCCTCGCGGTCAGGCGTCGCGGAGGGCGTCCTCGACGCCACTCTCGCGGCGACCGAGGTGCGCGGGCTCCCGACCGGACAACACGTCCAGCACGGCCTTCAGGCAGGCGCCGTTCTCACGCAAGGACCCGAACCGCCAGGTCAGGGAGTACTGCTTCGCGCTGTCGTCGCCCACCCCCTGGGCGTCGATGCCGAGCCGTCGACACAGTGCCACGGCCCGGGGCAGGTGAAACGACTGGGTGACGACCGTCGCGCGTCGCACCCCGAAGATCTGCCGGGCCCGGGCGCAGGAGTCGTACGTGTCGAAACCGGCGTAGTCGAGCACCACCTTCCGCGCCGGCACGCCCCGGTCGACCAACCAGCCCCGCATCGCCTCGGGCTCGTTGTAGTCCGCGTTCATGTTGTCACCGGACACCAGGATCGCGCCCACCCGCCCGGCGTCGAACAGCCGCCGCGCGATCTCCAACCGGGCGGCGAGGACCTCCGACGGCGTACCGTCGGCGTCCACCTTCGTGCCCAGGACCAGGGCGACGGGCGCAGCGGGCACGTCTGCCTCGCTGAAGAGATGGCCGTCAGCGGTGTCGCGGACCCACCGCACGCTGGCGACCGTACCGCCGGCCACCAGCACCGCCCCCACCACCAACGCAAGGAGAGTACGACGGACGAAGCGCCGGTGCTCCCCGTACCATCGCGCCACACCGAACCGTCCCCGCATCCCGAAAGCCTATTCGGACCTTGCGGGACGGCGACGGCCTGCCTCTCGTTGCTAGGGTTCCGTGGGTCGTCACGGGGAGGCTACGAATGCCGGATGATGCCGGAGACGTCTACGCGACGCGGATCAACGCCTACCGTCGCGAGTTGTCGGAGCTTCGGACGAGTCCACCAAGGACCGACGCCATCGCCGAGTGCCGTGTCGATACCGCGCACGGGCCGGTCATCGTCACCGCGGCTGGAGGCCGCCTGCGTTCAGTCAAGGTGGCTGCGTCGATGATGCGCTTATCCGGTGCCGACCTGAGCCCACCTGTGATGGACGCTGCGAACAGCGCCCTCGCCGATACCCGTGTCGAGTTGTCCGACGGTGGGCTCGCACCGGACCTGTCCGTGTTGGGCGGCAGTCTGGCGGAGGTCCTCGCGGAGAGCGAGCTGGCGATGCATCGGCTTCAAGGAGCACTGGCCGAGGCTGTTGCCAAGGTCGGAGCGACGACCGGGCTCGGCGGTGATCCCTCGGCGACCGGTACGGCGGACCTTCTGCACGGTGTCCTGGACTTGTTGGGGCCGATGCCTGGGCCTGATCAGATGGAGGATGGCGAGCATCAGCGGATCGGGACTGACGACGCGGGGCGGGCCTTGGCCGAGGTGGATGGCATTGGCCAGATAGTGCGCCTGGAACTGACGCCCGAGGCCGGCAGGTCTACATCTGCGGAGCTGGGTGAGTCGATCGTCGAGGCGGTCAACCGGGCGGTGGACGACTACGCAGCGGCGGCGGACGCGGCGTCGCACGGGCTGATCCCGGAGGATCTCGGTGTTCGAGCGGCCGAGTTGCAGGAGGCCAGTCTTCGGCAGATGGCCGCACTGACCGGAGCGTTGACGGGGATGATGGCTCGCATCCGAGAGCCGTGACAACGATCGATGGAGGTGAGGCGTGATGGCCAACGAGATCGAGATCAACCCCGAGGCGATCATTGACGCGGGCGACAACCTGGTCGCCTCGGCCCAGCGCATCCGCGCCGCGATAACCTCCTTCGACGCCGAGCTGGCCGCGTTCGGCGCACCCTGGGGCAGCGACGATCTCGGCTCGCTCATCGGGATGGTGTACGAGACGATTCGCGACCTGGCACTGGAAAGCTATGACGCCAACCTGGTCGAGATCGAGGACATCGGCAAGCTGAGCCGGGTGATGGGCCTGAACTACCAGCAGACCGAGCGTGCCATCGTGGAGCACCTCGGCCGATTCGGGGAGATGTTCAGCTGACATGGGACTGACGCTGCCGACCGAGCTGGTCTCCCTGCTGGGCATTCTCGGCTACACCTGGCCGGAGGCCGACGAGACCACGTTGCTGGAGATGGGCCAAGCATGGCTGGCCTTTCCGGAGCGCTTGGCCGAGCCCGTGTCCGACGCCGATCGCTGGGCGCAGCAGGTGTGGACCGACAACCGGGACGACGCCATCGAGCGTTTCCGGGCCACCTGGCAGGCGGCCGACTCGGCGAAGACGAACCTCGACGACGGGGCTTCCGCCGCCGCGTTGATCGGCGCGGGACTGATGGTGTGCGCAGGTATCGTGCTCGCCCTTAAGATCAACGTCATCGTGCAGCTCACGTTGCTGGCGATCCAGATCGCGCAGGCTGTTGCGACGGCGGCGGTGACCTTCGGTGCCTCACTGCTGGAGATCCCGATCTTCAAGCTCATCACCGGTGCTCTCATCGACCAGTTGCTGAACATGGCTACAGAAGCGGTCCTCGGTGGGTAGCCGAGGCAAGGCGGGCCTCTTCCGGCCGGTAGAGAAGTGGCTCAGAGCGCGCATGCGTCACCGTCGCTACGAGCACATCTTCCGCGGCCACGTCAACGCGAACGCCACCCCACCGCGCGGCACCGGCTTCCACCATCGCTTCATGGGGGAGAACCCGCCCGGCGCCCGGGTCCGGGTCGGCCCGGACGGCCGGGAGATGATCCTGGAACGGCATGTCGACGGCACGTACCGTGCCCGGGTCGATGTGCTTGACACTGGTGGTGTCTGGCGTCAGAAGCGGGGCTCGAGCACCTTCTTCCCCGACAACTGGACGCCCCAGCGGGTCGACGAGACGATCGAAGGTGCTTTCCGATCGGGGGGTCCGCATCCGGTGGATCCGAACAAATGGCAGGGTAGGGCCAACGGTGTGCTGGTGGAAGGCTTCTACAATCCCGGCGGCACGACGTGGTATTCGGCCTGGCCGGTGGGGGGAAGCTGACGATGGCGGACATCGAGTTCGGTCGCAACCAGTTCGGTGCGCCGACGATGACGCGCGGTGATCGGCGCTTCCGTGACTTCGCGTCCCAGCTCACCAGCGATATTCAGAACTATGCGCCGGATTGCCTCGAACTGCTCCAGTGCATCGACGACGTGGTGTCGGGGCGTTCCGCGTACGAGGAGTTCGAGGGCAACTCGTCCGTCGTGCGCTGCACCTCCGCCGGTGTCACGGTGGAAAGCCTTGGGCCGGTCCCGTCGGGAACGACGTACGGGGTGGACGAGGCCCGTTCGGTCATTCTGACGTATTTCGACTTCCTGGCACCGTCGGTCGAGGATCGCAAGCGGCACCTGAGGACGTGGGAGCAGGAGCACGGGGGCCCGTTCCCAGGTCGTCACCTCCTGCGCCTCGACGAGGGTTAGCGGCCGCGGGCGTGCGCCGAGCGCGTCGCAGCGGCCGCGGCGAGGACAAGGAGCGGTGACGCGCTTGAGGTCCGCGATCAGCTCATGACATTCTTGTGCGTCGATGACAAGCTGTACGCGCGGGGCTGATGTCCGTCCAGTGGGCAACCGGGATCCGGTACGGATCCGGGGGGACGGGTGACACGAGCGACGGACCACCGAGGTCCGTCGTCCACCCCTTCCCGTGAAGGAACCCAGCCCATGCGCATCCAGCACAAGAGGCGCGCGTCCCTCCTGGCGAGCCTGCTGCTCGCCGCGACCGCGCTGTCCGGCATCGACGCCCCGACCGCCAGCGCGGCGGCCGACCCGGTCGCCGTCACCGTCGACGCCCGCGCGGGCATGGCCACCGTGCCCGCCACCGCGCTGGGCGTCAACCACGCCATCTGGGACCAGAACCTCGGCACCGCCGAGACGTCGGACCTGCTCCGCGACGCCGGTGTGCAGATGATGCGCTACCCCGGTGGCTCGTACGCCGACATCTACCACTGGAAGGACCACACCGCGCCCGGCGGTTACGTCGCACCGGGGACCGACTTCGACACCTTCATGGCGGCGGTCCGGCGGGCCGGCGCGCAACCGATGATCATCGCGAACTACGGCACCGGCACGCCCGCCGAGGCCGCCGACTGGGTGCGGTACGCGAACGTCACCAAGCGCTACGGCGCGCGGTACTGGACGATCGGCAACGAGAACTACGGCAACGGCCACTACGGGTCCGGCTGGGAGGCCGACGACCACCCGGACAAGAGCGCGACACAGTACGCGAGGCTCGTCGTCGAGTACGCCGACGCGATGAAGGCGGTCGACCCCAGCATCAAGGTCGGCGCGGTGCTGACCATGCCGGGCAACTGGCCGGACGGCATCACCGCCGGCAGTGACCCGGGCCCGTGGAACCAGACGGTGCTCTCCATCGCCGGTCCGAAGATCGATTTCGTGGACGTGCACTGGTACCCGGGTGGTTCCGCCGCCGAGTCGCTGGCCCGCACCAACCACCTGCCCGACGCCACCTACCTGCTGCGACAGCACCTCACCCGGTACGCGGGCCCGAACGCCGACCGCATCGGCATCAGCTTCACCGAGCTGAACGTGGACGCCGGACGGACCACCCAGCCGGCCGCGCTCTTCCTGGCCGACGCGTACAGCGCGCTCCTGGCGAACGGCGTGTTCACCGCCCACTGGTGGAACGTGCACAACGGCATCGGCACGGTGTCGCAGGTGGCCGGGCAGACCGACTACAACGACTTCGGCATGCTCTCCAGCGGCACCTGCACCGAGGACGGCTCGGTCTGCGAACCTCCACTGAACACACCGTTCGCTCCGTACCACGGGCTGACCATGATGAAGCTCTTCGCGAAGACCGGTGACCAGTTCGTTCGCGCCGGCTCCGACGAGCCGCTGGTGACCGCCCACGCCGTCCGTCGGGGCAACGGTGACCTCGCGCTGCTGTTGCTCAACAAGGACCCGGACAACGCCCACCCGGTCACCATCGACTACGCCGGGTTCACCCCGTCCGCCGCCGCCCCGACGGTGTCCACCCTCACCAACGGTGCGACCGGCATCGTCACCAGCCAGAACGGCTCCGCCACCAGCCGGACGCTGCCGGCGTACTCGTTGACGACGCTCGTGCTGCGACCTGCCGGCGCGACCGCCGGACGGCCCTCGGCGCCGGGCCAGCCGACCGCCAGCGGTGTCACCGACCGTGCCGCGACGATCTCCTGGCCGGCGGCCACCCCGGGCCGCAGTCCGATCGCCAAGTACGAGGTGTACCGGCAGAACGGCGGAGTCAGCGAGCAGCTCGGCGAGACGCAGGCCACCTCGTTCACGGTCGGCAACCTGGTGCCGGGCAGCAGGTACACGGTCAACGTGCTGGCCCGGGACACCGCCGGCCGGGTGTCCTGGGCCTCGCCGCCGTTGACCTTCGCCACCGGTAGTCCGACCACCAGCGCGTGCACCGTCCGCTTCACCGCCGCCAACGACTGGGGCAACGGCTACATCGGCGGCGTCGAGATCGTCAACAACGGCACCAGCCCGATCGACGGGTGGACGCTCACCTGGACCTGGCCCACCGACTGGCAGCAGGTGAACAGCGGGTGGAGCGCCACCTGGGAACAGGTCGGCACCGCCGTGCGGGTCACTCCCACCGACGACAACCGGCAGATCGCACCCGGTGGCAGCGTGAGTGCCGGCTTCGTCGGCGCGTACGGCGGGCCGAACGTGCTGCCCACCGTGTTCACTCTCAACGGCACGGTGTGCGCCACCGGCTGACGCGACCGTCGGGCGCACCGGCCGACGCGTTGACCGCGCCAGCCGGTGCACCCGACCCGCGGGGCCCGTGATCGATCATGGTAGACGTTATGCTGCGGGACCGGACGGGGGAGAGGTGGTCGATCATGACGCAGTCACAACCCGAGACCGGCCTGCAAACGGACAGGCCGAACGCGGCGAGGATGTTCGACTACTACCTCGGCGGCAAGGACAACTTCGCCGCCGACCGGGCGGCAGCCGAAATGGTGTTGCAGGTGGCGCCGTGGATGCCCGAGGCTGCCCGGCAGGGCCGCGAGCTGATCTCCCGGACGGTCCGACACCTCGTCGAGGAGAAGGGCATCCGGCAGATCCTGGACCTCGGGTCCGGGCTGCCGACCCAGGACAACGTCCACGAGATCGCACACCGCATCGATCCCGACGTGCGGGTCGTCTACGTCGACAACGACCCGGTGGTCTGCACACACGGTCGCGCGCTGCTCGCCGACTCGAAGACGGTGTCGGTGGTCCAGGCCGACCTGACCGATCCGCGGCAGGTCCTCGGCAACCCGGCGATCGGTGACGCGATCGACCTCGACAGCCCGGTCGCGGTGTTGATGATGTTCGTGCTGCACCTGGTGCCCGACGAGCAGGATCCACAGCGGATCATGGCCACCTACCGCGACGCGCTCGCCCCCGGCAGCTACCTCGCACTGTCGCACGCCGGCACCGACGTGCACCCCGACCTGATGGCCCGCATCTCGGCGATCTACGCGCGCGCGAACAGCCCGTTCGTGCCACGGAGCCACGCGGACATCTCCCGCTTCTTCGGTGATTTCGTCCTCGAACCGCCGGGACTGGTCAACATGTGGCCGCACGCCGAGCCGCCGGCCGACGCGGACCCGCAGGTCGCCCGCACCGGCTACAGCGGCGTCGCCCGCAAACCCTGACGCTCTTCGAAGGCGGAACGGCCGACGGCCGACGAGCGCGGTACAGCTTTCGGGCGGCGCCCGGGCGGCCGCATCGGGCTCCGCGCGCGGTGTGTCGGCTCCGCGCGCTGGTTTCGCATTGGGCTCCGGGTGCGGTTTTCGCGAGATCTTGGACAGTTTCCGTTCTCGCGTAACGGAAACTGTCCAAGATCTCTGCGGATCTGCGTTGGGGTGCTGCGATCAGCCGACTCGGTCAGCCCACCACCGACCGCAGCGGCACTCGCGCGTCGCGCAGCGCGCGTACCAGATCCTTCGCGAAGGGATGTTCGTCGGCCTGGAGTCCCTGCGGGTTCGGGATCACGACGTACGCCGAACCGTCCTTCGCGGACGCCATCGCGTCGGTGGTGAAGCGTTCGACGATCGCCTGTGCGCGCGGCAGGTCCGCCGCCGCCACCTCGACGGTGATCGGTCGCCAGCCACCGCCCAGGTCCGGCGTCACCGGCGCGGCGGCGGCGCTGGCGCGCGCCGCGTCGACGCCGGCCGTGCGCCGGGCGTCCGGCGTCGCGCCCGCCGGGTAGAGCAGCGCGTTGGCCACCAGGTGCAGACCATTCTCGTTGTACGCCCGGAAGAGCGGGTTGAACGCGAACAGCACCGCCCGACCAGCCCCGGTCGGCTCGTCCACCACCGCTGCCGTGCCCTTGAGGGTGTCCGCGCCGACGGTGTAGCCGTTGGCCCAGAACGTGTCACCCGTCGGGTAGGTGAGCACGTTCGTCCCGGTGGTGCTCGGCGTGAGGATCGGGTCGCTGTTGTTGAACTCGAAGTCCTCAACCGGGCGACCCGACGCCACCGGGCTTGAGGTGTCCACATCGACCCGCAGGTGCGAGCCGATCACCAGGTAGTCGGCGGGCTTGGTCTTCTCGGTGGTCGAGGTGAGGCCGGCCGCGCGGGCCAACCGGGTGCCCTCGTTGCGCAGCCCGACGTAGGTGTGGCCCTGGGCGATCCACTCGCGCAGGTTGGCCTGGCCGGTGGCGGTCAGACCGCCGGTCGGGTTGCTGCCGTCCGGCACCACCAGCACGGTACGCCCGGTGAACGCGGCGGTGTTGTCGTTGATGTCGGCGGTGGTGACCGGCTTCAGGTCCAGCCCCCAGCGCTTGCCGAGCACGTAGCGTGCCTCGCCGTGGGAGCCCGACGTGGTGGAGATGCCGGTGCCCTGGAAGAGCCCGACGTCGGGCAGGTCGAGGCGGGTGCCGGTCGGTCGGCCGGCCGGCGTGAGCGTCACCCCGAGCGACCTGGCCAACTCGTCGACGGTACGGCTCACGGTGGTCGCCGGGATGGCGACCCGGCTGCTCGCGAGGTCACGGACCAGCGGGACACCGCGGCCGAGCAGGGTGAAGGTGAACTCGGCGGCGGCAGCCGAGTCCATCGGGTACGTGTACGAGCCCCACGGCCACGCCGCGCCGGTGCGACCACCGGTGATCTTCCGGACCAGCTCCGCGTTCGGCTTGACGGTGTCGCCCGTGTAGAGGGCCGAGACGCCCATCAGCAGGGGGTTGCTCCAGGACGACACGTCGTAGAAGTACGGGAACGGCACGTACGGGTCCTCGCCCATGACGGCCTGGATCCAGTGCTTCTGCGGCTGGTCCATCGGGATCCAGTACGCCCCCTTGGGCACCGTCACGTTCGTGGCGCTGCGCCCACCGAAGACCCGCGCCGTGGGCACGCGGGTAGGTTTGCGCACCTCGTACACGTCGACGTCCATCCGGCGAAGTCGCTCGACCAGTTGGCGGACGTCGGCGAGCTGCCGGTCGGGCAGCAGGAAGTACGAGCGGATCGTGATGTCCGGCACCGGGAACTGGACCTCGTTGGTGGGTTGCACCACCTCGTTCGGCTCCAGGGTGCCCGCCCGGCCCTGGGCGAGCGCATCGGTCCAGATGTCGTAGTACCCGTCCAACACCTCGCGCTTGTTGGCGGCGGCCCAACCGAGCGTCGACCACTGGGTGTGGAACTGCTGCTGCACACGGTCGGCCACCGCCGAGGCGCTGCCCTTCTCGTACGTCATGCCGGCCGCCCCGAAGCCGGTGGTCGGCACGGTGTCGCCGTACCCCATGAAGAACATGTCGTACGTGTCGTAGTTGAAGTAGCACTCGGTGGTGACGGTGTCGTCGCAGGCGCCGTTGAAGCCGAAGCCGGCCTTGTTGGCCTCGCCGATCCGGTTGATCCAGTCCACCGCCTCGCCGGCGATCTCGTGGTGGATCGGGTCGGCGTTGGGTGGGAAGAAGTACTGCCGGCCGCCCATCTCGTGCGCGTCCACGAACACCTGCGGCGGGTAGCGGCGCAGCAGTTCGAGCTTGCCGTCGGTCTCCTGCTGGGTGCGGGCGAACCAGTCCCGGTTCATGTCGAAGCCGAACTCGTTCTGCCGCCGCGTCGCATCGCGGCCGTCCGGGTTCTGGGTGGGGACGATGATGGTGACCAGGTTGTCGTTGCGCCGTGCGACATCGCAGGACAGACCCGCCGCCAACTCGTACAGCGTCTTGAGCGCCGCGTCGGTGCCGCTCTTCTCACCACCGTGCACGTTGGCGGTGACCCAGACGATGGCCGGGCTGTCCTTCGCCGTCCGGGCGGCCGTCCGCGCGTCGGTCCGGCGCGGGTCTCGCAGGTCCCGTACGTCGTCGGCAATCTTCCGCAGCGCGGCGGGCCGTACGTTGCGCTCGTTGGACACCACCGCGTACGGCAGCGGCTGGCCGAGGACGCTGGTGGCCATCACCCCGGTGACGACCCGGTTGGAGGCGCTGTCGACGGCCCCGAGGTAGGTGCGGACCTCGTCGTTGGTGACGACCCGCTCCTGCCCCGCGCCGAGGGGGAAGCCGAACACCGCCTCCGGGCTCGGCACGGTGCCCAGCCGTGCGGTCGGGTCACTGCTGCACCGTGAAGGCGGTGCGGCGCTCGCCGCGGACGTGCCGCTGACCAGGGGAGTCATGCCGAGCAGAAGCGCGACGGTGGCCGCACCCGCCAGCCGTTTCGCAGGGGCCGTGCAGAACGGACGCGACGATGAGGGCATGTCTCGGGTTCCCTTCTGGGGAAGAGCCTCGCAGTGGCCGGAGCCTATGAACAGTGGATACGACGGTCAAGGCCTGATCGACTCCGCCGACTGTCCGGGATGCCGTAGCGACGACGGGCTGGCAGGATGTGAGTGTTGTCGATGCCTGGAAGGTGGAGACGTTGACGGAGATGATCACACTCTCGGTTCGTCCAGATTCCTCCTCCGCCGACGCTCGGCGATCCCTGGCGTCCTGGCTACGCGCCGATGCCCGGCTCCGCGACGCGGTCACCACCACGGCCGTGGACGGGACGTCGACCGACGGCGCCGACGTGCTGCGGCTGGCGGTCGGCGGCGCGGGCGCCGCCATGGTGCTGGTGCAGGCGATCGCCGACTGGCTGAGTAACCGTCGTGAGGACGTGACGGTCCAGCTCAGCCGTCCCGGCTGGTCGGCCGAGCTGGACGTGCACCAGGCTCGGGACATGGGCCAGGTGACCGCCCTCGTCGAGACGACGGTGCAGGCGGTCACCCCCGAAGAGGGAAGGCTCCCTTGATCACGTGATGAGGGGGTCCGGAGACCTGGTCCGCGTCACCTGATCAAGGGAGCCCGGGAGGAGTACGGCTACCAGGTGGTCAGGCCGAGGTCGATCGTCCTGGTCAGCGTGGCGTTGTCGTCGTCGCCGTCGAGCGACCAGACCATCGCGCCACCCAGGCCGGCCCGCCGGATGTAGAGCGTCTTCTGCAACACGACAGCCGGGTCGTCGTACGTCCACACTGTCGTACCGTCGAACAACCAGGCGTGCCCGGCGCGGAGGTCGCGGTGCACGGTGAACCCGTTGCCGGCCAAGGTCTTGAGCTTCTTGTAGTCCTCGTTGCCGGCCTCGAAGGTGGCCGGCGCGGGCCCGGTGGCCGGCTGGAAGAGACCGTTGCCGCCGCCGGTGATGCCGGTCCAGCCGCGACCGTAGTACGGGATGCCGAGCACCAGCTTGTCGCGGGGCGCGCCACGGGCGATCCACCCGTCGACGGCGACCTCGACGGAGAAGTCCGGGTTGTCCGGCGCGCCGGTCGGCACGCGCAGCGCGGACTGCTGGTTGGCCTTCGCGTCCCAGCCGCCGTGGAAGTCGTACCCCTGCACGGTGGCGAAGTCCAGGTACTTGAAGATCTTGCGGCCCTCGTAGCCGGCGTCCATGGTCGCCGGGTTGGCCGGCAGGAAGGCGGTCAGCGGGTGGTGGGTGCGGCTCTTGCGCCCGTGGGCGTCGAGTTGCCGGCGGAACTCCGCGAGCAGCTTGGTGAAGTTCTCCCGGTCCTCCGGGCGGATCACGTTGCCCGGCTCACCGTCCCAGTTGGGCCACTCCCAGTCGAGGTCGATGCCGTCGAAGACACCGGCCCCGGCGCCCGGGCTGCCGGGAAGGTTGCCCTTGAGGTAGAGGTCGATGCAGGACGCGACGAACGCCTTGCGGGAGGCGTCGGTGCGGGCGGCGTTCGAGAAGTACGTCGACCAGCTCCAGCCGCCCAGCGAGATCAGCACCTGGAGCTTCGGGTGCTTGGCCTTGAGCTTGGCGAGCTGGTTGAAGTTGCCGTTGAGGGCCTGGCCCGGTGCGTCGGCGACGCCGTCCACGCTCTCCTCGGCGGGAACCGGTCGTTGGTAGTCGGCCCAGGCGTCGCCCTCGCCCGGCCCGCCGTCGATGTAGCAGCGACCGTCCTCGCTGACGTTGCCGAACGCGTAGTTGATGTGGGTGAGACGGCTCGCCGCTCCGGACGTGTCGAGCTTCTTTACGGGGAACGCCCGGCCGTAGATGCCCCACTGGGTGAAGTAGCCGACCCGGTGGTAGCCGGTGCGGTGCCGGTTGGCGTCACCCGCGGTCGCGGCGGCGGGCGGGGCGGCGGTGATCAGCAGGGTCGCCAGTGTGACGACGGCGGTGAGACGGCGGTGGCGGAATGGTCGCATCGGCACACTCCCACGAGGCGTCAAGCAGAATAGTAAAGAGACTTATCTGATTGATGAAGTTAAGCCGGTGACCGTCCACGGTCAAGAGCCGTCCAGCCACATGGGGGATTGTGACGTCGTTACCGGGTGGTAACGATGTTGTGCCATGGACTCCGCCCTGACTCTGATCGGACTGCCCATCGCCCTCGGCGTCATCATGCTCGGTCTGGGTCTCGGACTGACCATCGCCGACTTCCGCCGGGTGGCCCAGCACCCGCGAGCCGCCGTCATCGCCCTGGTGTGTCAGGTGCTGGTGCTGCCGGCGCTCTGCTTCTGCCTCGTCCTCGCGTTCGACCTGGCACCTGAACTGGCCGTCGGCATGATGCTGCTGGCCGCCTCGCCGGGCGGCACGACGGCCAACCTCTACAGTCACCTGTTCGGTGGGCACGTGGCCCTGAACATCACCCTGACCGCCATCAACTCGGTGCTCGCCGTGTTCACACTGCCGGTCCTGGTCAACCTGTCGGCGGCCTACTTCCTGCCCGACGGGCGAAGCCTCGGACTCCAGTTCGACAAGGTGGTGCAGGTCTTCGCCATCGTGCTCGTCCCGGTCGCGATCGGCATGCTGATCCGCGCCCGGCTGCCACACGTCGCCGAGCGCCTGAACCGTCCGGTCCGGATCCTCTCCGTCGTGGTGCTCGTCGCCGTCATCGCCGGCGCGGTGCTCGGCGAACGGGAGAACATCGCCGACTACTTCGTCGCGGTGGGCCTGGCGGTGCTCGCGTTCAACCTGCTGAGCCTCGCCATCGGGTACGGGGTGCCGCGACTCGCCGGAGTCGACCGGAGCGCCGCGACGGCCGCCGGATTCGAGATCGGCATCCACAACAGCACGCTGGCCATCACCATCGCGCTCAGCCCGGCGCTGCTCGACAGCACCCAGATGGCGATCCCCGGAGCCGTCTACGGCATCGTCATGTTCTTCACCGCCGCGGCCTTCGGTTACCTGGTGACCCGCGTCCGCACCCGGTCCGCCGCGACGTCGACACCCTGACGGGCGTGGTGCCGGCCCGTTCGCCGTACGGCGACCGGGCCGGCCGCTCAGCCGATCTGGCTGTTGTCCTTGAGCGAGCCCCAGCCGTGCCAACGGTCGATCTCGATCAGGGCGCTGACCCGGCCACGATCACGCCGGGGGTACGCGTTGCCGGTGTAGTGCTTGGCCAACCGGTCGATGTCCGTGAAGTCCTCGTCGGCGCGCAGTTCGGCGACGTGCCCGATGATGCTGACATGGGTGTACCAGCCGGCCTCGTCCAGGACGGTGAGCGACACCCGCGGGTCGTTGCGGACGTGCTCCAACCGACGACGGCTCTCGTCCATGTTCACCAGGATCCGACCGTCTTCCCACAGGTACCAGGTGGCGGCGGACACCGGCTGACCACCGTTGCGAAGCGTGGTCATGACGGCCGGGTTCGGCTTGCGCAGCATCTCGACCGCGGCCTCGGGAAGCGGTGGCTTGGACATGAGGTCTCCTCGTGGCGACAACGTTTACCCCTGCACGTTACGCATCCGCAGGCACCAGCACGGTGGTACGCGCGGAAACCTCGCGCGGTCAGCCGAGCCAGCGGCCGTCCCGCATGAGGACGCGTCCCTTCAGCTCGTTCGCCTCGCGCCAGGCCTGGATGCGCTGCGGTCGGATCAGAAAATACTGGTAGGGCTCGTCGAGAACGCTCGGGTCGAAGCCGGTCTTGGTCGCGAACGCGTCACCCGTCTGAGGGCCGAGGTCGGCGATGTCCACCGGCTCAGCGATGCCGTCGACGATGACGACGTCGCGCGTCGGCCCGAGGCTGAGTCGTACCCGGCCATCCGCCACCAGGTTGCGGCCGGTGACCGAGGCGCGCGGCGTCGAGACGAGGAAGGCGGTCCCGTCCCAGAGGAACGACAGTGGAATGAGGTGTACGCCCCCGGGGGAACCCGCCGTCGCGACCCAGAGGTCGACGTCGCTCTCCAGTCTGGCGCGAGTGTCCCGAAGTCTCTGCTCAAGCCCGCGCGGCGGAACGTCCGTCATGCTTCCTCCGGTCACTTCGCGGGTGGCGGATGGCGATGGATGTCATGGTGATCACGCTAGGTGCGGCCCGGCGACCGGCGCTTCTCGATTTCTGACGATCTTGCCAGGGGTACCGCGTGTGCGTCCGCGTTCGCCCCCGACGAAGATGTGGTCATGAGCAAACCCGCACTGCCCAGGCGTGTCGTCGTCACCGGTGCCGCCGGAAAGCTCGGCCGCGCCGTCGTCACCCACCTACGCGCGGTCGGCGTCGACGTGCTGGCCGTGGACCGCGCCGGCGGCCGCGACCCCCGCGACGTGGACGGCGAGTTCCTGCTGGTCGACCTGACCGACTACGGGCAGGTGGTGGAGGCGTTCACCGGGGGCGCCGACGAACACGCGGGTGGCGTCGACGCGGTCGTGCACCTGGCGGCGGTCCCGGCCCCCGGGCTGATGTCGAACGCGACCACGTTCGCCAACAACTCGGCCGCCACGTACAACGTGTTCGCCGCCGCCCGGGCGGCCGGGATCAAGCGGGTCGTCTGGGCGTCCAGCGAGACGGTGCTCGGGCTGCCGTTCGACACCCCACCGCCGTACGCGCCGCTCGACGAGGAGTACGCGCCGCGCCCCGAGTCGACATACTCCCTGAACAAGGCACTCGAGGAGGAGATGGCCCGGCACTTCTGCCGCTGGGACCCGGAGCTGGTCATGGTGGGCCTGCGCTTCTCCAACGTGATGGACGTCGAGGACTACGCCCCGTTCCCCTCGTTCGACGCCGACCCTCAGCTGCGCCGGTGGAACCTGTGGGGCTACATCGACGCCCGCGACGGCGCGCAGGCGGTCGAGCGGGCACTCGCCCACGACCAGCCCGGCGCCGACGTGTTCGTCATCGCCAACGCCGACACCGTGATGAGCAGGTCCAGCGCCAGCCTGATGGCCGAGGTCTACCCGGGTGTCGAGATCCGCAAGGACCTCGGCGAGCACGAGACCCTGCTCAGCATCGACAAGGCGCGACGGGTGCTCGGTTACGAGCCGCGGCACTCATGGCGAGACCACGTGTAGGCCGGAGTCAGCGCGCCGCCTGGTACGCGCGGCCGACGGCGGTCGCCTCGCTGCCGGTGCGGAACAGCCCGGTCTGGTCCTTGTCCGTGGCGGGCAGGCCGAACCACGCGTACCGCTGTAGCCAGGACAGGCCACCGAGCATCTTCGTCGCCGCGGTGAGGAACGCGGCCTGCTGTGCCTGGGTCGGGAAGCGGACGCCGTTGGAGAAGTCGATCAGGGCGAACTCGGTGAGCCAGATCGGCAGCCCGTAACGGTCGTGCACGCCCTGGAGGTACGACTTGAGCTGGTTGACCGCGTTGGCGGTGGTGAAGTCGCCGCCGTACCAGTGCAGGGCGATGAAGTCGACGCGGTAGCCGCGCTGCTTCGCGCCGGCCATGAAGCGGTCGAGCCACTCGCCGGGCCGGTCACCGCCCCAGGCCACCGCCGGGCTGCCCAGCGGAAGGCCGGTGGCCTGCAACTGCGGCCACAGGTCCAGCGCCTGCTCCACGGTCATCTCGGCCTGGCCCTTCAGGTCCGGCTCGTTGAACCCGAGCAGGTACCTGCCGTTCTGCTTGGCCTGCTGGAGGTTGGCGGCGGTGACGCTTTTCGCGCCCCAGATCATCGGGACGAACTCGGTGCCCTGCGGGCTGGTGACGCCCTGGTGCTTCACGTCCCAGGTGTAGTACCAACTCGCGCCGGAGTTCGCCAGCGCCTGGTTGACCCCGTCGAAGGTCCACACCCCGACGCCCTTGCGCTTCGAGGTCACCGTCGGTGCCGCCGGGGCGACCGGGCGTCCGGTCGTCGGCTTCGCCGACGGCGTCGCCGAGGGGGTCACCGCCGTCGGGCTCGTCGTGGCGGCGGGCGTGGTCGCGGTGGGAGTGCCGGGCTCCGGGTCGGTGGAAGGCGGGGCGTCGACCGCCTGCGTCGCGGCCGGGGCGGGCGTCGGCCCGGTCGGTTGCAACACGACGATCACACCACTGACCAGTACGGCGACCGCGGCGGCCACGACGAGCGGCCACAGCAGACGCCGCGCACCTGTCGGGAGGCGGCCGAGCAACCCGCGTCGGGGGTCCGCGTGGACACCTCGACCGCCCCTCGCGGCGTCCGCTTCTCCCGGGCCGGTTGCGCGCATCGTCTCGACTCCTTCGTGTGCTCGCATCGCTACTCGATGCCGCGTCGGTGGGGGAATCCCGCCAACGCCCCACATCAGGAGACTCGCCAGCCGTACCCGGATAACAGTTTCGCCGAAACCGCGGCGGCGCCGTGCAGGCGTGCCCACTGGAGATCAGTAATAAGCCCCGAAAATGGTCCGAAAATGGATAATATCCTCATGGTGAACAGGCGGGACCGGTCGGCGAGGAGGCCCGGAGCTATGGCAGCGGGGCAGGTCGCCGAGCACCGTCAGCACGTCGGCGTGCCCGTGTCGGCGGCTCTGGCCGGCTGAGCGGCCCCGCCGTCCGTGTCGACGCGTGCCGTGTTCCGGGGGCTCGGGGACAGCAAGAGCCCGAACTCGGCGACCGTCCTGGAACTGCTGTTCGACATCGTCTACGTCTTCGCGCTCGCCCGCCTCGCCGGGCGGGTCGCGGACGACCTCACCATCGTCCGGCACACGCTGCTGTCCGAGGCGGGCCAGACGGTCCTCTTCTTCACGGCGATGTGGATGATCTGGTCGCTCAACGCGCTGCTGTCCAGCACCTACGACCCTCGCCGTCCCGAACTCCAGGCCTTCCTGCTGGCGACGATGTTCGGCACGCTGGTGCTGGCGGTCTCCCTGCCGCAGGCATTCGGGCAGCGCGGCGTCGTCTTCGCCTGCACCTACGTGATCATCCAGGTCGGTCGACCGCTCTTCCTCACGTTCGCCCTGCGGGGTCACCCGGCGCAGGGGTTCTCGATCCGGATCCTGACCTGGCACCTGGCCTCGGGTGTGCTCTGGATCAGCGGTGGCATCAGCGGCGGTCTCGGTCGGGGCGTCTTCTGGACTCTCGCGCTCGCCATCGAGCTGATCGGCGCCGCCATCACCTACCCTGTGCCCCGCGTGGGCGGGCGGCAGCTCAACTCGCTGGGCGTCAGGGTCTCGCAGACGCATCTCGCCGAGCGCTACAACCAGTTCTTCATGATCGCGCTCGCCGAGGTGGTGCTCGAAGCCGGTGCCGCGGTCAGCTTCCCGGGCTTCTCCCGAGACGGGACCATCACCCTCGTCGCCTCGTTCGTCACGGTCGTCGCGTTCTGGCGGATCTACTTCTACCACGTCAGTTCCGGTCCCGCCTCGACCTCCAGCGGGGAGGGGATCAACCTGTCCCGGTGGGCGAGCTACAGCCTGCTGCTCATCGTCGGCGGGATCATCTGCACCGCCGTCGGCTTCGGGCAGATCATCGAGGACCCCCACCCGCCGATCGACTGGGCCCTGGTGACCATCGTCTTCGGTGGCCCGGTGCTGTTCCTGATCGGCCGCAGCTTCCTGGAGAAGGAGAGCCGGCTCGCGCCGCGGTGCCGGGCGCTCTATCTCGGCGTGGTGGCACTGGTTGTGGGTGCGCTGCCCATGGTATTGCTTCCGCCGGTCGCCGTGGCGGCCACCGTGTCGGTGATCCTGGCCGGCATCACCGTGTTGGACCAGCGAGCCCACAAGCGTCGGTCGGAGACCAACCCGACGTTGTGACGGTCGCTTGCGGACCGCCGACCCCCCACGTAGGGTCGTCGGCACGCCGTCGAGCCGGGAGGAGGTCAGAACAATGTCCGATGTTCTGCGCCCCCTCCGCGCTCCGGCGTCCGCGCGGATCTGACCGGGGCGTTCGCTTCCCGAAGGACCACGCCATGACAGATCTGGTCATCCGTCCGCTCGTCGCGGGCGAGGAACACGTGTTCGATTCCATGCCCGACCCGCTGCCACAGCTCCGCCAGGTCACCTACGCCGACGGGGTCGCCGGCGGCGGCTACCGGCCCGAGACCACCTGGGTCGCACTGCGCGCCGACCGGGTGGTCGGCCGGGCCGCCTGGCTCCTCCCACCGGGCGCCATCGGCGCACCCTGGCTGGACCGGTTCGATCTGGACGCCGAGCCGGAGGTGGGCGCCGCGCTGCTGCGCGCCGCCCACGAGGCACTCGGCGGTCCCGGTCTGTACTACGCCGCCCTGCCGGCGCACTGGCGGCGTCGACCCGAGGTGCTGGCCGTGGTGCGGGCACCGATGGCCGCCGCCCAGCTCGCCGGGCTGGTCGAGCGGGAGGAACGGATCCGGTGCTCCTGGACCGGCACACCGCTGCCGGCGTCCTCCGGGCGCTACGACTTCCGTACCCCCGCCGACACGGCGGAGATCAACGCCCTGGTCGCCCGGATCGCCGAGCCGGACGTGGTGACCGGCGTCGAGACCGCACGGGTGGTCAGCGGCATCGACCTGGCCACCGACCCCCTCGGTTGGTTGGGGGACGCGGTGCGGGGATGGCGGGTCGCGTCGGAGGCTGGCCGACCTGTGGGCCTGGTCGGCACCGCCGGGGACGCCTGCTACCCGCTGCTCGCCTATCTCGGCCTGCTCGACGAGGCGGCCCGGCCCGAACTGCTGGCCGAGGCGGTCCGGGTGCTCGTCGCCGGAGGTGCACGGGAGGTCATCGCCGACGTCGATGCGCACCGGGTGGCGGTGCTGGCGGAGCTGGAACGGACCGGGTTCCGGCAGTTGCGCACCCGGGTGACCTTCGCGCCGCCCACCTCCTCCGAATAGCCGGGCGGGGGTGCGCCCTGTCACCGGGGGCGTACCCCTCAGCCGGCGACGACCGCCGCCAGTGCCACCATCTGCCCATGCCGGAAATCCTCGCGCTCGTCGTCGGAGGACTGGCGCTGGTCGTGGTGGCCGTCGCCGGCCTCTGGCTCTGGCCGGTACGTCGCCCTGGCCGTCGCCTCGCGCCCGCGCAGCCACTCGACTTCGACACCGCCGTCCGTGCCGCCGAGGCCCACGTCGCGGACGAGACCACGGACCCGCAGATCCGTCCAGAGTCGCGAAGCCGTCTGCTCAGCCACGGCTCCCGTACCGACCGGGCCGTCCTGCTCCTGCACGGATACACCCTCGCGCCGGAGCAGTACGACGACCTGGCCCGGGAGTTCTTCGACAGGGGCTACAACGTCTGGGTGCCGCGGGCCCCGCAGCACGGAACCGTCGACCGGCAGGCCCACCACCGGGTCGAGGCCGAGGAGCTGACGGCGTACGCCGCGCAGGCATGGGCGATCGCGGCGGCCCTGGGCGACGAAGTCGGCGTCGTGGGGATCTCCGGCGGTGCCGTGCTCGCCACCTGGTTGGCCCAGGTGCCCGGCGCGGCCGTACGCCGCCTGCTGGTGCTGTCGCCGTTCTTCGGTCCCAGTCCGCGACAGGCGCCGGCCTACGCGGTCAGACCCCTCATCCTGCTGTACGGGCGTCGCGTCCTTCGGGACCGGGTCACGTCGCGCGGGTACTCCCTCGCCGCCGTCACCCAGTACCTGTCGATCGCCCGAATGCTGCCGCGCCCGCCTCGACGCACCGGCCTGCGAAGCGTGGCGGTGGTGATCAGCCCGCTCGACGGCGTGGTGGATCTCGAAGCGGCAGTCGACGTGCCACGCCGCATCGCCGACGCGAACGCGGTACCGCTGCGGGTCTGCGCTCTGCCCGAGGCGCTGGGCGTCGCACACAACACCCTCAACCTCGGTGCCGACGGGGACGGGTGGCGGCGGCGGTACGTCGCGCTCTACGAAGGTGCGACGGCTCCGGCGACGGACGTGCCGCTCAGTCGGTGACGCCGTCGCCGGAGCGGTCGCAGTGATCGGGGTGAGTGAGCTCTGGTTCCGGCTCTGGCGCGGCCCGGTGGCCCGGGGGCGGATGCGCCAACGAGCGGTATACCTCAGAGTCATAAATATGACTCTGAGGTATACCGCTCAACGGCACGTCACTCGGCGGACTGGGCAGCGGCGGCGTTGAGCACCGGCGGGGCGTAGCCGGCCGGCTTGTCGCCGATGGACAGGCCGGGACTGACCACCCAGGACTGGTACTGCGGGGTGAACATCATGTAGGGCAGGTCGAGCTGCGGTGCGCTGGCCTCGTCGAGCCGGCGACGGGCGTCGGCCGGGATCTCGAAGTCGAGCGCCTCGAAGTTGCTGCTGACCTGTTCGGCGCTGCTCGCCCCGATGATCACCGAGGCGACGGAGGGCTGGGTGGCGACCCAGTTGATCGCGACCTGGGCCATGCTGCGGCCCAGCTCGGCGGACACGCTCTCCAGGGCGTCGATGACCTGCCAGTCGCGGGGGCTGATCTCCCGTCCCCCGGCGTTGGGGGTGGTCAACCGGCCGGTCCCGCTCAGGCCGTCGCCACTGCGCCGGTACTTGCCGGTGAGCAGGCCGCCAGCGATCGGGCTCCACGCGGTGAGCCCCATGCCCACGTTCTGCGCCATCGACACGAACTCCGCCTCGACGCCCCGGTTGACCAGGGAGTACGGCAGCTGCAGGTTGATCAGTGGGGCGAGTCCGTGCGCCTCGGCGTAGCTCTGCGCGCGGGCCGCGTACCAGGCCGGTACGTCGGAGAGGCCGGCGTAGCGGATCTTGCCGGCGCGCACCAGGTCGTCGAGCGTGTGCACGACCTCCTCGATCGGGGTGATCCGGTCCCAGGTGTGCAGCAGGTACAGATCGATGTAGTCGGTACCGAGCCGGCTCAGCGACGCCTCCACTGCCCGCATGATGTGCTTACGGCCGTTGCCGCTCGCATTCGGGTCGCTCGGGTCGACGGTGTTGGTGAACTTGCTGGTCAGCACGAGTCGTTCACGGACACCGGCCCGGTCGATCAGCCGGCCCAGGATCTTTTCGCTCTCCCCGGCGGTGTAGAAGTCCGCCGTGTCGATGAAGTTCCCGCCCGACTCCAGGTACCGGCGGAAGATCGGCTCCGACTCCTCCTCGGTCTTGCCGTACGCGGCGTGGAACCCGTCGACGCCGAAGTTCATGGTGCCCAGCGCCAGCCGGCTGACCCGCAGACCCGACCGACCGAGCAGGTAGTAGTGGTTCATCGTTGCGTCCTTCCGATCATGTGTCGGCCCCCGATCGGACCGCTTGCCAGACCTTGGCTCGCCAAAAATGGACCTGCAAGTCCAAACCTTGGTTAGGGTGGGGCCCGGCAAGTCGGGGCGGATGCTGGTGACGGAGGTCTCATGACACGCGCGTTGACCCGCAAGGGCGAGGCGACCCGGGCGCGGATCGTCGCCGGCGCGGCCGCGGAGATCCGCGAGCGCGGTGTCGACGAGGTACGCCTCGAGGACGTGATGGCGCACACCGGCACCAGCAAGGGTCAACTCTTCCACTACTTCCCGGACGGGAAGGAGGAATTGCTGCTCGCGGTGGCGCAGCACGAAGCCGACCAGGTGCTCACCGACCAGGAGCCGATGCTCAGCAACCTGACGTCCTGGCCGAACTGGATGGCGTGGCGCGACCGGCTCATCGAGCGCTACCTCGCCCAGGGCGTCAAGTGCCCCCTCAACGGACTGCTCGGTCAGACCGGCCGGCGCGCGCCGGGAGCACAGGCGATCGTCACCGGGCTCATGTGGCGTTGGCAGGACAAGATCGCCGAAGGCGTGCGGCACATGCAGTCGACCGGGGACGTCGCCCCCGGGGTGGACGCCGACCGCACGGCGGCGGCGCTCCTGGCCGGCATCCAGGGCGGCGTACTGCTGCTGCTCTCCACCGGAAAGATCGACCACCTCGAGGCAGCCCTCGACCTCACCATCGACTCGCTGCGGGCAGGCCGCCGCGAGGACCGGAACCCCGAGGAGGCGCGGCCGTGAACGACGACGACGGCCCACCGTTGGTCCTGCTGCACGGCCTCACGTACGACAGGCGACAGTGGGGTCCGGTCCAGCGTGAGCTGGCGACGATCGACCCTGACCGGAAGGTCCTCACCCTCGACCTGCCCGGCCACGGCGGCTCTCCCCGACGGGCGTCCTACCGGATGGCCGAGGTCGCCGAGGTCGTGCACGCCCAGGTGACCGAGGCGGGTGTCGCCACGCCGATCGTGGTCGGGCATTCCGTCGGCGCGGTGGTTGCCACCACCTACGCGGCGCGCTATCCCGTACGTGGCGTGGTGAACCTGGACCAGATCCTGCTGCCCGGCCCGTTCGGTGTCGCCGTACGCCAGGCCGAGCCGACACTGCGCGGCCCGGAGTGGCGGCGGGTGTGGGACGCCCAGTTGGCCCGGATGGGCATCGAGTCGTTGCCGGCCGAGGCGCGCGAGATCGTCGCCACCGCGACCGACCCCCGACCGGATCTGCTGCTGGGCTACTGGGGTGAGATTCTGCACGGGTCCGACGAGGGTATCGCCGCCGAGCGGTCCCGCGATCTGGTGTCGATCGGCGAGCGGAACATCCCGTACCGCTGGGTGACCTCGTCCGAGCCGCCGGCCCGCTACCTGGCCTGGCTGACCGAAGCCCTGCCGGAGGTCGACGTCACGGTGCTGCCCGGCAGCCACTTCCCGCACCTGGCGGAACCGGCGACGATCGCCCGGCTCCTGACCACCGGCTGAGGGCGGCGTCGGGCGTGGCCGGTTATCCTTGCGGCCGAATTGCCGGAGATCGGAGCAGGCGTGGCAGGTGACGACGACATCTCCGGGTGAGCACCCGGACCGGCCGCCGACGGGCGCGTGATCGCGCCGCAGTCGCCGCGGCCTCCGTCGTCATGCCCTGCTCCCGCCGGGCCACCCGTGTGTGCCCGGATCTCCCATTCTCGAGGTCCCCATGTCTGTTCGACCAGCCCTCGTCGCCCATGACCTGATGTGCGTCCGCGGCACCCGTCGAGTGCTCGACGGTGTCTCCCTGACCGCCGCGCCCGGTCACCGGATCGGCCTGATCGGTGAGAACGGCACCGGCAAGACGACTCTGCTGCGGGTCCTCGCCGGCGTCGACGAGCCCGACGCCGGCACCGTCACCCGCCCGCCGGACGTCGGTTTCCTGCACCAGGAGATGCCCTTCACCCCGTCCGCGACGATCGCCACGGTCCTCGACGACGCACTGCGCGAAGCCCGGGCAGACCTCGCCGAGCTGGACCGGATCGGCACCGACCTCGCCACCGTCGCGGAGGGCGCCGAGGACCACGACCGGCTGCTGGCCGCGTACGGCGAGGTTCTGGAGAGGGCGCAGGACCGCGACGCCTGGGATGCCGACCGGCGTGCCCGGACCGTGCTCGACGGCCTCGGCCTCGGCGCGATACCCCACGACCGCGCGCTCGCCGCGCTTTCCGGTGGGCAACGTGGTCGCCTCGCCCTCGCGGCGATGCTGATCCGCCGACCGGGCGCACTGCTGCTCGACGAGCCCACCAACCACCTCGACGACGCGGCGGCCGCGTTCTGCGAGGACCAGCTCCGGGCGATGTCCGGGGTGGTCGTCCTGGCCAGTCACGACCGCGCGTTCCTGGACGCGGTCTGCACCGACGTCGTCGACCTGGACCCGGCGGTCGACGGGCCGGTCCGGCACGGCGGCGGCTACACCGCCTACCTGACCGCCAAGCGGGCCGAGGCGCAACGCTGGCGTCGACGCTACGACGAGGAGCAGGCGCAGCTCGCCGAACTGCGCGAGGCCGCCGCCGTGACCGGGCAGCACGTCGCCCACGGGCGGGCTCCCCGCGACAGCGAGAAGATGGGGTACGGGCACACCGCCGGACGGGTGCAGAACCAGATCTCGCGACGGGTCCGGGACGCCACTCGTCGCCTGGAGGTGTTGGAACGGCAGCAGGTCGCCGCGCCACCGGAGCCGTTGCGCTTCCACAGGCCGGCGTCTGCGTCCGTGCCCGGCGCTGCGTCTGCCCCTGCCGCTGGTGTCGGCGACGAACCGGTCGTCACGGTTCGGATGGTGGAGGTCCCCGGCCGGCTGCGGCTGGACCGCCTCGTCGTGACGGCCGACGACCGACTTTTGGTCAGCGGTCCGAACGGTGCGGGAAAGTCGACTCTGCTCGCCGTCCTCGCCGGCCGGCTGCACGGCAGCGGAACGGTTCACCGACGGCCGGGCCTGCGCGTCGGGCTGCTCACCCAGGACACCGTCTTCGACCAGCCACAACGGACGGCCCGGAGCGTCTACGCCGCCGTCGTCGGAGCGGAACGGGCCGAGGTGGTGCCGCTGTCGTCACTCGGGCTGCTCGCGTCGGCGGATCTCGATCGGCCCGTCGCCGACCTGTCGGTGGGACAGCGTCGCCGGCTCGCCCTCGCCGTGCTCGTGGCCGACCCGCCGGATCTGCTTCTGCTGGACGAGCCCACCAACCACCTCTCGCCGGCGCTCTGTGACGAGTTGGAGGAGGCCCTGCACACCGGCCCGGGCGCGGTCGTCGTGGCGAGCCACGACCGACGACTCCGCGCCCGCTGGCCCGGCCGAGAACTGCCCCTGACCCCAACCCCGCCCTCCCTCCCGCCCTCCACCTCCCTCCCGCCACGGTGATCAAGAGCTTTGCGTCATCCCGCCCGGCGTGTCGTGACGCAAACCTCTTGATCACCGAGGGCGGGGGTGGGGAGGTTGGAAACGTTTTCGTAACGGGGGGTTGACCTCTCCGCCATTCGCGGAGCAGACTCCCCGGAAACGTTTACAGCTATCGGGTGGAGGTGCCGAACGTGGGTCGTAAACGTTTACAGGAACCGGCTGACGGCCGGCCCACGGTGCACACCGTTGCCGCCCGCGCCGGCGTGTCCATCGCGTCCGCCTCGCGGGTGCTCAACGGCGTCGGCGGCAGCCCCGAGACGATCCGCAAGGTTCGCGAGGCGGCGGCGGAGGTGGGCTACGTGCCCAACGCGATCGCCCGTTCGTTGCAGTCCCAGCGCACCGGCCTGGTCGCGCTCGCGGTCGAGGACATCGGCAACCCGGTGTACGTGGAGATGATGCGCGCCATCGAGGCGGTGGTCGCGTCCTCCGGTCGTCAGCTGCTGGTGCACGCCACCGGCGGGCGGATCGACAACGAGACCGCACTGCTGCGGCGGCTGGCCAACCGCTACGTGGACGGGATGATCGTCTCGCCGATCCGGGTCACCGACGACCACCTGACCGCGCTGGTGGACAGCCCGGTGCCGGTGGTGGTGGTCGGACAGCTCGGCGCGGACGCCCCCGTGGACAACGTGCGTACCGACTCGCGGCAGGGTGTGGCCCTGGCCGTGGACCATCTCGTCGCCACCGGCCGGCGTCGGATCGGCTTCGTCAACGGTCCGCTCGACACCGTCCCGGGCGCCGCCCGCGACGCCGGGTTCCGGGCCGCGGTGGCCCGCCACGGCATCGCGCTCGACGAGGAACTGGTCGAGGTCGGCGACTTCCAGTACGTCGCCGGCCGGTCCGCCACCGAACGGCTTCTCGCCCGCACCGACCCGGACGCGCTGGTGTGTGCCAACGACCTGATCGCGGTCGGTGCGCTGCACGCCCTGCTGGCCGCCGGTCGTCGGGTGCCGCAGGACGTCGCAGTGGTCGGCATGGACGACACCGAACTGGCCCGGATGATGTTCCCCCAGCTTTCCAGCGTCTCGCTCGGCTCGGCCGAACGAGGTCGCCGTGCCGCCGAACTCCTCCTGCACCGCATGGCCGCCGCGACCCTGCCGCCGCGCCGTGAGCAGGTGCCGCCGAGCCTCACCGTCCGCGCGTCCAGCGCGGCGACCCTGCCGGCACCCCGGTCCGCCGCAGCGGGCTCCCCACCGACCACCCACCCGTCCAGCGAAGGGGTGACCGCATGACCACCCTGACCGAACGGCCGGACGTCGAGCGGACCGGACCGGCCCGCCGGCCGAACCGGTTCCGGTCCGACCGCACCACCATCTACCTGCTTCTCCTACCGTCGCTGCTGCCGATCCTGGTGCTCTCGGTGTTTCCGCTGCTGCGAGGCATCTACCTCGGCTTCACCGACGCCCGGGCCGGGCGCAACGTCGAGGTCAGCTTCACCGGCCTCGCCAACTACCGCGAACTACTGGGCGACGAACTGTTCTGGAACTCGTTCAAGATCGGCCTGCTCTGGGCCGTCGGCGTGACGGTCCTGCAGTTCCTGCTCGCCCTCGGGCTGGCCCTGCTGCTCAACCAGCAGTTGCGGTTCCGGGGCGTGGCCCGGGTGCTGGCCGTGGTGCCGTGGGCGATGCCTCCGGTCGTGGTCGGCATCCTCTGGAAGCTCGTCTACCACCCCGACGCCGGGCTGATCAACGAGTTCTTCCACCGCGTCGGCGCGGACGGGCTGCGTACCAACTGGCTCGGCGACTTCAGCACCGCCCTCCCTGCGGTGATCATCGTCGGGGTCTGGGCGGGCATGCCGCAGACCACTGTCGTCCTGCTCGCCGGCCTGCAGGGCGTGGGTCGTGAGCTGCACGAGGCGGCGGCGGTGGACGGAGCCAGCACCTGGCATCGGTTCCGGCACGTCACGCTGCCCGCCCTGGCGCCGGTGATCGTGGCCATCACCTCGCTGGACTTCATCTGGAACTTCAACTCGTTCGGTCTGGTCTACGTCCTGACCGCCGGCGGGCCGGGCGGCAAGACGATGCTGCCGATGCTCTTCGCCTACGAGGAGGCGTTCCGCTACGGCAACTACGGCTACGCCGCCGCGCTCGGCAACGTGATGGTCGTGCTCATCATCGCGCTGCTCGCCGTCTATCTCCGTCGTCGGCTCAGGGAGGCGAACTGACATGTTCGGAAAACCGAGCCGCACCAGCCGGACGTTGCAGTACCTGGCCCTCGCCGGTTACCTGATCTTCCTCGGGTTCCCGCTGGTCTGGTTGCTCTCCACGGCGTTCAAGCCGCCACGTGAGCTGGTCCGGCTGCACCCGACGTTGATCCCGGACAACCCGACACTGCAGAACTTCGTCCAGGCCTTCACCGAGCAGGAGCTGGGACGGGCGGCGCTCAACAGTCTCCAGGTCTCGCTCGCCTCGGCGGTGCTGACCGTGCTGGTCGCCATGCCGGCGTCGTACGCGCTGGCCCGGTTCCGCTCCAAGCTCGGCACCGCCGCGCTGGGCTGGGTGCTGCTGTCCCAGCTCTTCCCGTTCGTGCTGCTGATCATCCCGATCTTCCTGGTGCTGCGGCAGGTCGGCCTGGCCAACACGCACGCCGGCCTGGTGCTGATCTACGTGGTCTGGGCGCTGCCGTTCGCGCTGTGGATGTTGCAGGGCTTCGTCCGCAACATTCCGCGCGAGCTGGAGGAAGCCGCCTCGGTCGACGGGGCGAGTCGGGTGCAGGTCCTGCGGCGGGTGGTCTTCCCGCTGCTCGCCCCGGGCCTGGTCGCGACCGCGCTGTTCTCCTTCATCTCGGCCTGGAACGAGTTCTTCTTCGCACTGGTGCTGATCAAGACCCCGGAGTTGGCCACCCTGCCGGTGGCGTTGGCCCGGTTCGTCGGCATCGAGGGCACCGCCCGACTGGGGCCACTGGCCGCCGGTTCACTGCTCGCCACACTGCCCAGCCTCATCTTCTTCGCGTTCATGCAGCGCCGGCTCTCGTCCGGGTCGCTCGCGGGCGCGGTCAAGGGCTGAGACGTCCCCCCAACCACCACCAAGGAGGTAACCCCCATGCTCCGTACCCGATTCCGTCGGCTCGCCGCGGCCGCCGCGGTCGCGGTCGTCGGCCTCGGCGCGCTCACCGCGTGCGGTGACGGCGGCGACGAGGCCGCGTCCGGCCCGGTCAAGCTGCGCTTCCTCAGCCTCGCCTGGCAGAAGGAGTCGCTCCAGGTCAACAAGGACCTCGTCGCGAAGTGGAACGCCGAACACCCGGACATCCAGGTCGAGTACGTCCAGGGTGACTGGAACTCCGTGCACGACCAGCTCCTCACGTCGTTCGAGGGGGGCGACGCGCCGGACATCGTGCACTACGAGGCGTCCTCGATCGGTGAGTTCAGCAAGCAGGGCTACCTGGCCGACCTGTCCGACCTGGTGTCCGACGACCTGAAGGGCCAGATCGACAAGGGCATCTGGGACACCGCCACCGTCGACGGCAAGGTCACCGGCGTGCCGTTCCTGCTGGAGTCGCAGGTCGTCATCGCCAACAAGAAGCTGCTCGACGCCGCCGGCATCGCGGTGCCGCCGGCCGACAGCGGATGGACCTGGGACGAGTTCCAGACCAACGCGCAGAAGCTCACCAAGCCCGGCCAGTACGGCGCGGCCTGGGCGCTGAAGTCGCCGACCAACCGGGTGCTCAACCTGGCGCTCAACTACGACGGCACGTTCTTCTACGGCGACGGCCGGCGTGCCGAGGTGAAGGTCGGTGACGGCGAGAAGGAGATTCCGAAGCGGATCCACGACATGCTCTACACCGCCAAGTCGGCCTCCCCGGAGGCGCTCGGCATGAGCGGCGCGGACACCCTGCCCGGTTTCTTCGGCGGCAAGTACGCGATGCTGCCCGGCTCGGTGTCGCTGCGTCAGCAGATGGTCGAGCAGGCGCCGGCCGGCTTCGAGTGGGTCACGCTGCCGCCGCTCAAGGGGCTCTCCGCCAAGCAGGCCGCCAACCCGCAGACGCTGTCGGTCTCGGCGGACAGCAAGCACAAGAAGCAGGCCGCGCAGTTCCTCGAGTACTTCCTGAACCCGACCAACATGGCCGCGCTGGCCAAGGGTGACTGGCTGGTGCCGACCGGCAAGCAGGCCAACGAGGAACTGGTCAAGCTGACCGCCGGCAAGCAGGGCTGGGACGTCGCGGCGGCCAGCGCCAAGGACCTGACCGTCGCCCCGTTCCAGCAGGCCGACGGCTACCCGGAGTGGAAGACCAAGTACGCCACCCCGGCTCTCCAGCAGTACTTCGCCAACAAGATCACCATCGATCAGCTCGGTACGCAGTTGGTCGACGGTGGCAAGCAGGTTTCGAGGTAACGACATGTCACTCTTGCTCGACACATCGGTCGGTTGCCTGGTCGGCGCCGCGGTCGGAGACGCCCTGGGTGGGGCCACCGAGACGGCGCTGCCGGAGCAGATCCGTGCGCGCTTCGGCGGCTGGGTCGAGGGCATCGTGCCCCCGTACCACGCCGACTGGGCCACCGCGCGACCGCTCGCGCCGTACCACAAGGGCGACGGGCACCTCACCGACGACACGTTGATGACCCACGCACTGGTCCGCGCGTACGCGGCCAAACGGGACCACCTCGACGCGTACGACGTGGTGGAGCTGCTGGTTCCCGACCTGATCGAGCGGGTGGTGTACATCCCCGACCTGGAGCGCGAGGGGGTGACCTTCCACCGGCTCGCAGCTGCCGAGCGGTGGCTGGTCACCCGTCTGCACCACGCCCACGCCGATCCGCGTGAGGCCGGGGTCGGCAACATCGTGAACTGCGGCGCGGCCATGTACATGGCGCCGGTCGGCATCGTCAACGCGGGCGACCCCGCCGGGGCGTACGCCGAGGCGGTGGAGATCGCCGGTGCGCACCAGCACAGCTACGGGCGGGAGGCCGCCGCCGTCTTCGCGGCTTCGGTCGCGGCGGCGGCGACCCCCGGCGCGGGCGTCGAGGACGTCGTCGCCGCAGCCCTGGACCTGGCCCGCGACGGCACCCGCGCGGCCATCGACGCGGTGGTCAAGGAGGCCCGCGGCCACAGCGACTGGAAGCAGGCCATTCCGGCGCTGCGCGCGGCGGTCGCCCCCTACGACACGGTGGGGGAGGAGTACCGCAGTCCCGGGTTGGGCGCGCGGCGGCCCAGCCGTCTGCACGCCATCGAGGAGCTGCCGGTGGCCCTCGGCATGCTCGTGGTGGCCGGCGGTGACTTCCGGGCGGCGGTGCTCGGGTCGGTCAACTACGGCCGGGACGCCGACTCGACAGCCACCATGGCCGCCGCCATCGCCGGGGCGCTGGGCGGCGCGGACGCGGTGCCGGCGGAGTGGTCCGAGGTGGTCGCCACCGCCTCGAAGACCGACCTGGTGGAGCCCGCCCGGGTCCTCGCGGCGGTGGCCGGCGAGGTCTTCGAGCGCGACCAGGCCCGGTTCGCCCGGCGGGCCGACCGCTTCGCCGCGCTGGCGCGGGAGTCGTCCCGGTGAGGATCACCTGGGTGCAGCCGGAGGACCTGCTGCCGCACGAACTGGCGGCCAGCCGGGACGAGGGACGCGACGTCGCCGCGCTCGCCGCGCGCTGGACGGCGGCCGGCGGGGACCTCACCCCGCCGGTCAGCGGGGCGTCGCCGACCCCGGCGGCACCGGACCTGCGGGCGCTCGCGGTGGAGCTGCTGGACGCCGCCGACGCGCTGCCCACCGTCGACGCCGCCGACGAGCCGGACGACCTGGCCACGCTGCGAGCCGGCTGGCCGGCCGGCTGGTCGCTGCCGACCGAGGTGGCCTACGACCGGTTGCACGGCGCGTGGCTGGGCCGCGCGGCCGGCTGCCTGCTCGGCAAGCCGGTGGAGAAGATCCCGCGCCACGGGATCCGGGAGATCCTGGTCGCGACCGACAGGTGGCCGCTGCGGGACTGGTTCACCGCGAAGGGCCTCCCGGCCGACGTCGCCGCCCGCTGGCCGTGGAACCGGCGCAGCGCGCCGACCAGCCTCGCCGAGAACATCGACGGGATGCCCGAGGACGACGACCTGAACTACCCGCTGCTGGCCCTGCGGGTGCTGGAGACGCGGGGACGGGGTTTCACCAGCGACGACGTGGCGCAGGCGTGGTTGGACTGGCTCCCCGGCGGACGGGTCTTCACCGCCGAGCGGGTCGCGTACCGCAACCTGCTCCTCGGGTACGCGCCGCCGCGCAGCGCCCGCCGGCACAACCCGTTCCGGGAGTGGATCGGCGCGCAGATCCGCACCGACGTGTACGGCTGGGTCAACCCCGGCCGGCCGGACCGCGCCGCCGAGCTGGCGTTGCGCGACGCTGCCGTCAGTCACGTCCGGGGCGGGGTGCACGGTGCGATCTGGGCCGCCGCCCTGGCCGCGGCAGCCCCGGTCGCCAACACCGTGGACGAGGTGCTGGACGCCGCGGAGGCGATCCTGCCGCCGCGCAGCCGATTCGCGGCCACGGTCCGCGAGGCCCGCGCCCTCGGCGCGGGGACGGACGACTGGGAGGCCGTTGTCGACGAGCTGTACGCCCGGCACGGCCACCTGCACTGGGTGCACGTGCGCAACAACGCCGCACTGGTGGCCGCCGCCCTGGCGTACGGCCGGGGGGATCTAGAGCGGTCCATCACCGCAGTGGTCAGCGGCGGCTGGGACACCGACTCGACCGGCGCGACAGTCGGTGCGGTGACCGGTGCCCTCACCGGCGCGTCCGCACTGCCGGCCCGCTGGGTGGCGCCGCTGCGCAACCGGCTGGCCAGCAGCATCGGCGGCTTCGACGGGGTCGGCTTCGACGAGCTGGCCCGGCGGACCCTCGCCCTGGCGGAACAGGGCGGAACGGAAGGGAGCGCGGCATGAGCGCACGCGTGGCGGTGGTGGGCAGCAGCAACCTGGACCTGGTGGTCACGACGACGCGGCTGCCCCGCCCCGGCGAGACGGTGCTCGGCGAGAACTTCCGGACCGTGCCCGGCGGCAAGGGCGCCAACCAGGCGGTCGCCGCCGCACGGGCCGGCGCGGCCTGCGACTTCGTGGGCGCGGTCGGCGACGACGAGTTCGGTACGCAGCTGCGGACGAGCCTCGTCGGGGCGGGCGTGGACGTGCGGGGTCTGCGGACCGTCGCCGGCCCCTCCGGCGTGGCGTTGATCGGCGTCGACCGGGAGGCGGAGAACTTCATAGTGGTCGCGCCCGGGGCCAACGGCACGTTGACCGAGCTGGACGCCGACGACCGGGCCACGATCGCGGCGGCGGACGTGCTGCTGCTCCAACTGGAGGTGCCGCTGACCGCGGTGACCCAGGCGGCCGACTGGGCCCGGGCCGACGACACCACTGTGGTGCTGAACGCCGCCCCCGCCGCGACGCTGCCCACCGAACTGCTCGACCTGGTCGACGTGCTGGTGGTCAACGAACACGAGGCCGCCGTCGTGGCCGGGATCTCCTCCGACGACCCGGCGGTGCTGCTCGACGCGCTGCTGAAGCTGGTGCCTCGGGTGGTGCTCACCCTCGGTGCGCGCGGCGCCGCGTACGCCGACCGGCGCGGCCTGCGGATCGCGGTCCCGGCGCCGCAGATCGACGCTGTCGACACCACCGCCTCGGGGGACGCGTTCACCGGCGCGCTCGCCGTGGGCTGGGCCGAGCGCGGCGGCGCCGTCAGCGAGGACACCGTCACGGCGAGCCTGCGCTGGGCCTGTGCCGCCGGTGCGGCCTGCGCCCAGCGGCCCGGTGCGTCCACCGCCCTGCCCGACCGGCCGGCCATCGACGCCCTCTACGACGCGACCTACCGAGGTGCCCAGTGAGCTTCAACCCGTACGTCCCGCGCCCGATCGACTTGCCCGCCGACGTGCCGCTGGGTGGGCACGCCGACCTGAGCACCCTGGACGAGGCGAAGATCTTCGCCGCGCCGGGTGACCCGGCGGACTGGCCGGCCTGGCGGGAGCAGATCACCCGGTGGCGGGCCGACGCCCGGGAGCGGACCGGCTACGTCGGCGAGCACTACGACGAGATCACCGGCGACTGCTTCAGCGTCTGCCTGGCCTGGCTCTGGGACGAGGCGCTCTACGACCACGAGCGCGGTGTCTTCACCGTCGACGGGTTCCTCGACGCGGCCGGCCGGGACTTCGGTGGCTTCGACGGGGTGGTGCTGTGGCACGCGTACCCGGTGATCGGCCTGGACGACCGCAACCAGTTCGACTGGTACCGGGACGTGCCGGAGCTGGTCGACGTGGTGCGCGCGTTCCAGGAACGCGGGGTGCGGGTCTTCGTCGACTACAACCCGTGGGACACCGGCACCCGGCGCGCGGCGGGCACCGACGCCGAGGAGGTCGCCGCGCTGGCCGGCAAGCTCGGCGTCGACGGGGTCTTCCTCGACACCCTCAAGGAGGGCGCCGGCGAGTTGCGCGCCGCGCTGGACGCGGTCCGACCCGGCATGGTCCTGGAGGGGGAGAGCCGGGTGCCGTTGGCCCGCATCGCCGACCACGCGATGTCCTGGGCGCAGTGGTTCGCCGACTCCGAGGTGCCCGGTGTGCTGCGGGCCAAGTGGTTCGAGCGGCGGCACGTGCTGCACCACACCCGGCGCTGGCACCGCGACCACCTGGACGAGCTGCACTCCGCCTGGCTCAACGGCGTCGGCGTCCTGGTCTGGGAGAGCGTCTTCGGCGTCTGGGTCGGCTGGAACGAGCGCGACCGGGCGGTGCTGCGGGCGATGCGCCGGGTGCAGAGCAGCCACGCCGCGTGGTTGCGCGCCGAGGACTGGGTGCCGCTCGCCGACCACCCCGGCCACTGCCAGGTGTACGCGTCCCGCTGGACGCACGACGACCAACCCCTGTGGACGGTGGTGAACCGGGGCGCGGACCACGACGGCCCGTGGCTGGTCGTCGACCCGAGTGCCGGGCGACACTTCGTCGACCTGGTCACCGGTGCCGAGCTGACCGTCACCGAGACCTCCGACGGTCGGCTCGCGGTGAGCGGTCCACTCCCGGCCGGCGCGATCGCCGCCGTCGCGCCCGGTGTCGCCGCCGCGCACCAGCACGAGCCGCCGACCGGCGACCCGGCCTTCCCGGCCCGCGAGGCGGTACGCGTCCGCACCCCGTGGGCGCCCCGGCTGGAGGTGCCGTCGGGCATGGTCGCCGTCGAAGGCGGCCGGCGGGACCTCGTCGTCCGACACCGGGTGCGGGAGACCGGGCTGTACGGCGAGGCGCCCTACGTCGACGAGTGGAAGCCGTTGCCGCCCCGACTGCACCACCCCGGCACGATGCGGCGCAGCGTCCGACTCGGCCGGTTCGCCATCGCCGTACGCGAGGTCACCCACTCCGAGTACGCCGAGTTCCTGCGCGCCAGCGGCTACCGCCCGGTGCGCCCCGAACGGTTCACGGCGGGCAGCGGACCGGCCGACGAGCCGGTGACCGGTGTGGAGTTGTCCGACGCGCGCGCGTACGCGGAGTGGGCCGGGCTACGACTGCCCACCGAGGACGAGTGGCAGGTCGCCGCCGAGGCGGGGCTGCTCGTACGGCGCGAGCCGCTGGTGTGGAACCTGACCGACAGCGAGCACTCCGACGGCCGTACCCGGTTCGCCATCCTCAAGGGTGGTGCCGCGTACAGGGCGGAGGGCTCCGACTGGTACCTCGACGGCGGCCCGCAACCGGCGGACGTCTCGGTGAAGTTGCTGCTCACCGGCGCCGGTCTCACCCGCTCCGACCAGGTCGGTTTCCGCTGCGCGGCCGACCTTCCCGAGACGACGGAGGTGACCCGGTGACCGCACCGCTGGACGGCGTCAAGGTCGTCGACCTGGCCACCCTGTTCGCCGGCCCACTCGCGGCGGCGTTCCTCGGTGACTTCGGCGCCGACGTGATCAAGGTGGAGCATCCGGTCAAGCCGGACCCGTCGCGGGGACACGGCCCGGCCCGCGACGGCGTGGGGCTCTGGTGGAAGGTCCTCGGCCGCAACAAGCGCACCGTGACCCTGAACCTTTCCGACCCGGAGGGCGCGGAGTTGCTGCTCCGGCTGCTCGCCGACGCCGACGTGCTGGTGGAGAACTTCCGCCCCGGCACCCTGGAGCGGTGGGGGCTCGGCCCGGCCGAGCTGCACGCCGTCAACCCCCGGTTGGTGATCACTCGGATCAGCGGCTTCGGGCAGGTCGGCCCGTACGCCCGCCGGCCCGGGTTCGGCACGCTCGCCGAGGCGATGAGCGGCTTCGCGGCGGCCACCGGGGAACCGGACGGCCCACCCACCCTGCCGCCGTTCGGGCTGGCCGACTCGGTCACCGCGCTCGCCGCCGCGTACGCGGTGATGCTGGCCCTGCGGGCCCGGGACGTCACCGGCACCGGGCAGGTCGTGGACCTCGCCATCATCGAGCCGATCATGGCGATGCTCGGGCCGCAGATCACCTGGTACGACCAGATCGGCTACGTCCAGCCCCGGCTGGGCAACCGGTCCAACAACAACGCCCCACGCAACACCTACCGGTGCGCGGACGGGCGCTGGGTGGCGGTCTCCACCAGCGCGCAGAGCATCGCCGAACGGGTGCTGCGGCTGGTGGGCCGACCCGAGCTGGTCGACGAGCCGTGGTTCGCCACCGGCAGCGGCCGGGCCGCGCACGCCGACGAGTTGGACGCCGCGGTGGGCGCCTGGGTCGCCCAACGGGACCGCGACGAGGTGGTGGCCGCGTTCGAGGAGGCGCAGGCGGCGGTCGCGCCCGTCTACGACGTACGGGACATCCTCGCCGACCCGCAGTACGCGGCACTCGGCACCGTCCGCACCGTGCCGGACGAGGAGTTGGGCGAGGTGCGGATGCAGAACGTGCCGTTCCGGCTCACCGAGACACCGGGCGAGATCCGGCACGCCGGACGGCGGCACGGCCAGGACACCGACACGGTGTTCAGGGCGCTCGGCCTGACCGACGAGGAGTTGGCGGCGCTACGCGAACGGGGCGTGCTCTGATGCTGCTGAGCTGGCTCTACGTCCCCGGTGACCGCCCGGACCGGTTCGCCAAGGCGGTCGCCTCGGGCGCCGACGCGGTCATCCTCGACCTGGAGGACGCCGTGGTCGCCGGGCGTAAGGCGTACGCCCGGGACGCCGTCGCCGAGTTCCTCGCCGACAGGCACCCCGTGCCGGTGCAGGTCCGGGTCAACGAGCTGACCGGCCCGGACGTCGACGCCGACCTGACGGCGGTCACCGGCCGGCCCGGGTTGAACGGGCTGCGGCTGCCGAAGGTCGAGTCGGCAGCGACGGTGACGGCCCTCGGGGAGCGCGTCGACGTACCCCTGCACCTGCTGATCGAGTCGGCAGTCGGGCTGGAGTCCGCGTACCCCATCGCCGTAGCCCACCCCGCGGTGGCCTCGATCGGCCTCGGTGAGGCCGACCTGCGCTCCGACCTCGGGGTGAGTGACGACGACGGCCTGCTCTGGGCGCGCGGCCGGGTGGTGGTCGCGGCCCGCGCGGCCGGCCTGACCCCACCGGCGATGGCGGTGTACGCCGACGTGGTGGACCTCGACGGTCTGGCCGCCTCGTGCGCGGTCGGCCGGCAGCTCGGGTTCCTCGGCCGCACGGCGATCCACCCGCGCCAGCTTCCGGTGATCGTCGAGGCGTTCCGCCCTGCCGAGCAGGAGGTGGCCCGCGCCACCGAACTGCTGGCCGCCGTGGCCGACGCGGAACTGCGGGACTCGGGGACCGTGGTCCTGCCCGACGGCCGGTTCGCGGACCGGGCGATGGTGGCCGCCGCCCAGCGTGTCGTCGACCTGGCCGCGCGCTACAGCACCTGAGGGTCAGCAGGCGCGCTGGCCGGTGGTGCGGTCCGCGTCGGCCGGAGGTCACCGAGCGGGCGCTGTCGCGCCGGCCGGTGGTGCTGACAGCATCGGCCGGAGGTCACCGAGCGGGCGTGTTGGCCGGTGGTGCGGCCGACGGCGGCTGGTCGAGCCGGTCGAGCCGCGCGAGGTGGGCGTTGCCGTCCCGGACCACCGCCCCGGCCATCGCCGTCGTCGTCGGGTTGGCTCCGGCGTGCTGTTCCGCGCCGGCGATCCGGGCCGCCTGCGCCAGGTGCGCGCGTAGGTGCCCGGCGAGCAGCCGGTGGAACGGCGACCCGGTCGCTGCCCGCAGCGCGGTCACCTGCTCGGCGGTGACCATGCCCGGCATGTCGTGACCCTCGTGCGGGTTCGTGGCCGGCGCACCGGCATCTGCCAACAACCGGCGGGCCCGGTCCAGGTCGGCGCGCTCGGTGGCCTCGACCTGGGCGACCAGACGCCGCCAGGCCGGGTCCGTGGTCCGCGCCGGAACGAGTTCGAGTACGGGCAGCAGGCGTTCGGCCATCGCCACCGTCAACTGGAGCCAGGCGATGTCGGTGGGGCTGAACGACCCCGGCGTACCCGTCGGCGCCAGCGCGACCGTCGGCGGCCGGGTCGGTGCCAGGTCGACCGCCGGTGGCTCGGTCGATGTCGGCGTCACCGCCGGTGGCTCGGTCGCAGCGGTGGTGCTGGTCGGGTTGCGTGGCTGCCCGGCACCGCAGCCGGCGACGAGCAGGACGGCGACGAGCACCGTGGATGCCGCTGATCGGCGCATCCGGCCTCCTTCCCGCCAGGGCGGCAGGCCCGTGTGACCGGGCCCGCCGCCGTGGTGTGCAGCTGTCGTTCAGATCGGTCGGCCGTCGTGACCGCACTTGATGACGGGGCGGATGCAGTCCTGGACCCGGCGGGCCATCTCCGCGACCGGCCAGGCGTTGAAGAAGTCGCCGTGCATCGTGTAGCCGGGCCCGGACGCCAGCCGGAACCGCGACGGGTCACCGGTGACCGGGTATCGCAGGACCTGCCGCAACTTCGGCACGTGCACCGGGTGGGTGCTCGGGCAGGCCTGGTTCACCGGGTACGCGAGGTGGCTCTTGTGGTCCGGCGAGTCCAGGTCCCGGCCGTTCCAACACTGCGGGAAGTCCAGGTACGACTCCAGCATCGTGCCGGACGGGCAGTTCACGAAGTCCTTCGACGGCGGCACGTGCCCGGCGTGCAGGCACGACCAACGGGCGATGCTGTCGTTCGGCCCGGTGGCCTTCGCGTTGCCGGCGACCAGCCGCAGGCCGAGAGGGAACGGCTGGGTGTTCGCGACGACGTCGGAGCGTACGCCCTCGCCCAGGTAGTAGAACGTGGCGATCGCCGGCTCCACCGGCACGTTGTCCCGGTACAGCGTCGGCACCCAGTACGACGAGACGTCCACCCGCGGGTTGCAGGTGGTGGAGGAGTTGACCAGGTCGGGGAGCGTGGTGCCGGCGTTCGTCACCGTGCTGCCGAAGAAGCTGTGCATGTGCGAGGCTCCGGGCAGCCCGGGGAAAATGATCGGGTCGTCCGGCAGCCGGTGGCTGTAGGTGCAGTCGGCGGGGAACTCGGCGACCCGGATGACGTTGGTGCCGAAGTCGCCGTCGGCCTGCCCGGCTGCGGCGTCGGCGCGGTCGGCTTTGGCCGGCGCGGCGTCGGCGCGGTCGGCTCTGGCCGGCGCGGCGTCGGCCCGGTCGGCTTTGCTCGGCGCGGCGTCGGCGCGGTCGGTGGCGGACACCAGGTACGTGCCGAGTAGCACCAGCAGGGCGCCGATAGCCGTGACGATACGCAGGCGGCGGTGGGTGCCGGATAGGGGTGCGGCCCTGTCCATCTCGTGACTCCTGTCGGGGGACGGGTCAGGATCGGCTCCGACGCCGCCGCCGAAGACGTCGGGGATGGCCCTGGCCAGTTGTGGTGGCGGCCGGTTACGGCCGATGCGAGAGAGCGCTCTCAGCACCCACAAGCCTCACCGCAATGTCGAAACTTGTCAATACATTGCGCAGTTGGTGGAAAACGACGACGAAGGGCCGGGCCCCGTGGTGGGGTCCGGCCCTTCGGTGTTGGTGTGCTGTGGTGGTTTAGCTGGTGGCGTAGCCGCGGGTGGCGATCCAGTCGGCGAGGTGCTCGACGGTGACCTCGTAGGAGGCGGTGTTCGGGTCGGCGGAGTCGGCGATGGTGACGGTGGTGCCGTTGTCGCGGTAGCCGACGACGCTGATGTAGTGCCCACCCTCGAAGGAGTGGATACCACCGTCGGTGTCGGTGGTGGTGCCGGCGATGTTGGCGACCACGGCCCGGCCGTCGTCGACAGTCTTGACGATGTCGGCGCGCAGCTGGTCGGTCTGCTTGTCGTCGGCCTTGGGGGTGCTGATCTCGACGGAGTGGTAGGCGTTGTTCTTGCCGGTCTCCTTGTTCAGCACGGGGGTGATGTCGTTGATGGAGTTGGTGCCGGCCTCGGTGGTGCCCATCTCCTTGGCCATGGCGTCCACGCTGATGTCCTTGCCCTGTACGGACAGGGCGTTGCGGGCGGCGGCGGGGCCGCAGTAGTAGAAGTTCGGCTGGGCTTCGTAGCGCACGCCCAGCTGACGCTCACCGTGGCCGTTGCGGTCGGTCTGCGCCTGCGACGCGGGCTTGCTGGTGTTCGGGGCGGCGAAGGCGGTGGTGACGGGTCCGGCGATGGCGCCGCCGGTGAACGCGAGACCAGCGGCGGTCAGGGCGGTCTTACGAATCAGATCGGTACGCATGATGGCGTGCTCCTCTGCTTCATCGGGGGATGCCGCACGACTCACGGGGGACGGCCGTGCGGGGAAAGCTCACGTGCCCGGCGACCCTGTAGGGCCGGCATCGGGAGATGGGTAACCAGGTGGGGCGGCAGATCATTCCGCCGAACTCCCAGCCCGAGTTGTTCGGGGATGTAACCGGCCGGGGCGGCGGATGCATTGCGCCGGGCTTCCCGTCCGGGGTGTTCCGGGGGTATAACCGGCTGGGTCGGCGGATCATTCCGCCGGGCTTCCGGCTTCCGGTCCCGGGGGGTGCTGCGGGTGTGTAACCCAGGTGGCCTGGCCGGTGTTCCCGGCGGCTGCCCCGCACCGACGACCGACAGTCGCGGTGGCGTGCAAGGTATAACGACCCCGCCCGGCCCCCGATTCCACCACCCGGGTGACCCCCACCACCTGGACAAACCCCACACACCACGCAAAGTTTGCCTCCGGGCCCACCCGCCCCGGCCAGCAACCGCGCCGCCACGCACCCGCCCCGCCGACAAGCCCCAGCCACCGACCCGCACCGCCTCGATCCACACGGGGTCGCCGATATCGCGGTATCCGGGTGCCGGGGATACCCCGACTTCGGCGAAACGGAGTGGATCAACCCGTACGCGCGGCAGGGTGCGTTTCGCGCGCCTCAGGGCGTCCCCGGGCGTGTGTCACGGCATTGCCTTGATCCACACGGGGTCGCCGATATCGCGGTATCCGGGCGCCGGGGATACCCCGACTTCGGCGAAACGGAGTGGATCAACCCGTACGCGCGGCAGGGTGCGTTTCGCGCGCCTCGGGGCGTCCCTGGGGCGTGTGCGAACCCCACCGCCTCGATCCACACGGGGTCGCCGATATCGCGGTATCCGGGTGCCGGGGATGCCCCGACATCGGCGAAACGGAGTGGATCAAGGGCGGCAGACGTCGTATCGCACCATTAGCGCCGACGATCACGCGGACTCGCCGCCGTCGGCACCTGCGACGGGACGCGGAGGCGGCCGGCGGGAGACGGGAGGCGGGCGGATCCGACCGCGTGCTCGGCGATCTCGCACTATCCCCGAAACTGCTGCCTCGTGGCGCCCTGAGGCAGCACCTTCCCGGAAGTTGTGCGAATCTTCGCCGCGCCGCGCCGCGCCGCGCCGCGCCGCGCCGCGCCGCGCAGGGCAGGGCAGGACCGGGCCGGGCCGGGCCGGGCCGGGCCGGGCAGGGCAGGGCTGGGCCGGGCTGGGCTGGGCGGGGGTGACGTGCTGGTGGGGCAGTCCGCAGTATGCGGACTGCCCCACCAGGGTACGAAAGTGACGGGGTCAGAAGCCGAGGACGTTCCGCCCACCGACGACCGGAAGACGCAGTTCGCTGTCGTTCGGTGCGACCCGCAGTTCGGTGCCGCCCAACGGCAGCAGCGTGTACTCCTGGTCGCTGGAGAAGACGACCACGCCGATCCGGTGCCCGGCCGGGAAGACGTAGTCCTTGGGTTCCATGGTCCACCGGTAGTCGTACAGCTTGCCCTGCTTGACCGGCTCGGTGCGCGCGGCGCTCTTGCGGTTCTGCGGGTCCATCCAGCCCCGGGTCACCACTGTCGGCGCGGCGGTCGAACCGGCCGGGCCGTAGTCGACCAGGTACGCGGTGAGGTTCGCGTCCGGCTTGTTGTCGATCGCCATCCGCAGTCGCATCTCCGGACGTCCGGAGATGCGGACGCTCTGCGTCAGCTCGGGGGAGCGGTACGCGAGCCGGTTGGCGCTCGCGGTGTCCGGGTTGGACACCAGGGTGTCCGGGTGGATGGTCCGTCCCTCGTCGACGAAGCGCTGCTCGACACGCGCCTTCGGGGGCTTGCCGGTGGTGAGGGCGCCCGGGGCGGTGGCATCCGTGGCGGCGAACCGCAGCCCGACCTCGCGGGCGGCGGGGTCGGGCCAGTTGGCGTACGTGGTGTAGGCCCGGTCCTCGCGCTGGAGCACGGCGGTCGGCTCGTCCATGATGCCGTTGCGCACGTTCCACAGCCAGTAGTCGAACCAGCGGTTCTCGGTCTGCTTGTACGTCCAGGTCTGCCCGCTGGGCAGGGTCACCGAGGCGCTGCTGCCCGGGCCGCCGTGGCCGCCCTGGTGCAGCCAGATCTTGCGGGGTACGTCGCGCTTGGCGAGCTGGTCCCACCAGCCGGCGAAGTGTTCGGTCTTGACATTCCAGTCGTTGAGGCCGTGCACGACGAAGACGCTGGCCTTGACGTTGCGGGCGTCGAGGTAGTCGCGGTCCTGCCAGAATTTCGAGTAGTCGCCGGTGATCCGGTCCTGCTCCTCGGTGATCGCCGCGAGTTCGTCGGCGCACTGCCCTTCGGCGCGTGCCTGCCCGGCGGTGTACTGGGCCAGGATGTCGAGGTCCTCGCCCTGGTACGTGCCGGGTGCGACCACCAGCCCGTTGGCCCGGTAGTAGTCGTACCAGCTGCTGATCGCCGAGACGGGGACGATGGTCTTGAGTCCCTTGACGCCGGTGGTGGCCACCTGGTTGGGCAGGGTGCCGTTGTAGGAGACGCCGGTCATGCCGACGGCGCCGGTGGTCCAGCCAGCGGTGACCGGGGCTCCGTTGGCGTCGTACCCCTTGGCCCGGCCGTTGAGCCAGTCGATGACGGCCTTGGTGCCCAGCGTCTCGGCCTGGTCACCGCTGGTCGGGCAGCCGTCCGAGTCGCCGGTGCCGACGCTCTGGCCGAGCACCACCGCGTACCCGCGGGGTACGTAGTAGTCGTCCAGCGAGCCGGGCAGGTTGGCCTTGGCCTGGGCCCGCTGTGTGCCGGCGTCGAGCGCGCGGCGGCCGGAGCGGTCGGTCAGACCGTTCTGCGGCAGCTCGTCGACGAGCACGCTCGGGTAGGGCACGTCGCCCCAGGTGCCCTTGCGGTACGGGCTGTGTTCGAAGATGACCGGCACCTTGAAGCCGGTGGTGGCGGTCTCGCGGGGCCGGGAGATGTCGATGGCGACCCGGTCGAGCCGGCCGTCGTGGTCGGTGTCCACAGGGGTCTGGACGAACACCCGCTCCTCGATCGCGTCGGCGAGCGAGAACACCGGTTGGGTCATGCCGTCGCTGACCACGATGCCGGTTGGCGTGGTGGCGGCGGGCGGTGCAGCCGTGGCGGTGGGGGCTGCGCTGAGCACCAGGGCGCCGGACACACCGACGCTCAGGAGCGCTAGATGACGGGGTCGACGCACGCGCGTCTCCCTTCGGTTGGGCTGGTTGCCGGGGTCGGCACTGACCAAGCTCGAAGATCCATTCGTCGACATGCTAGGTCGGCGGCGGCGTCGCGTCGATCCCGTGAGGAGTCCACTCTGGCCGGTCAGGGGGTCGGCGGCGTCACCGCGATGATCAGGTGGGCGCGTTCTCTGCTGGCGTTGCGGTAGAGGTGTGCCAGGCGCGAGTCGAAGGTGACCGACTCGCCGGCGGTGAGGGTGTACGACTCGCCGCCGATCTGCGCGACGACCTCGCCGGTGACGACGATCGCGCACTCGGTGGACGGGTGTGCCCAGGGTTCCGCCGAGCTGGCGTCGCCGGGTGCGAGGTGGGCCTGGAGGACCTCCAGGTCGCCCCGGCCGGGGGTGAGTCGTTCGTAGGTGATCTGGCCGGGCGGTGCGGCCAGCCGGGTCCGGGCGCCGACGCGGCTGATGTGCACCGGTGGCGCCTCGGGCTCGGAGAACAGCTCCGCGATCGAGGTGTCGAAGACCTGGGCGAGCTTTCGCAGGGTGGACAGGCTGGGGTCGGTCGCGCCGTTCTCGATCTGGCTGAGCAGGGCGGGGGACACGTCGGCGGCTGTGGCGAGCTGGCGCAGCGTGAGGGAGTGCTGCTGACGCAGGTCGCGGAGTCGGTCACCGAGCATGTGTCCTCGTTCCAAAAACAGTGTGGCTGAATCTTGATTGACCCGACTATACGGCTCTGTTTAGTATCGCTGAACAACAGGCGGCGACGTTCGACACCACTAGACAAGGCCGCGTCGAGACGAACCGGACGACGTCCCCGTCCGGCCTACATCCAACCCGAGACGATGCCTCCCGAGAACCCCGCGACGATCTCCCGCCGCTTCCGCCGGTGGTCGGGTCGCCCGAGGCGTCGACGCCCCGCGGTTCCCGCACGGCGGGCCGCGCGATAGAAGGTAGGAACAGCATGTCGGTGTCCCCCCGCCGGCTCCTCGCCGGAGCGTCCGCTCTGGCGACGCTGGCCGTCCTGTCCGTCAGCGCCTGCAGCGCCGGCGGCAGCGGTGGAAACGCGAACGGTGCGGCCAAGACGCTCACCGTGAACACCTCGTTCGTGCTCAAGACCCTCGACCCCGGCCGGGTCTACGAGGCGACCGGCCTGACCGCCGTGCACGCCCTCTACGACACCCTGCTCACCTTCAAGGGCTCGGACGTGAGCAAGCCCGTCCCGGCGCTGGCCGAGTCGTACCAGGCGTCACCGGACGCGAAGACGTTCACCTTCAAGCTGCGGCAGGGGGTGACGTTCGCCGACGGCAGCCCGCTCACCGCCGACGACGTCGTCTTCTCGCTCAACCGCCTGAAGAACATCAAGGCCAGCCCGGCGGTCACCGTGAGCGGCCTGACCGTGACCAAGACCGACGACAGCACCGTGGTGGTCGCCTCGGCGACGCCGGACCCGAACATCCCGGTCGTGCTGTCGATGCCGTCGACGGCTGTGCTCAACTCCAAGGCCGCCAAGGAGCACGGTGCCCGCGACGGCGCCGACGCCGCGCAGGGCGACACCGCGCAGCAGTACCTGGACACCAACTCCCTCGGCAGCGGCCCGTACGTGCTGAAGTCGTACGACCCGTCGGCGCAGGTGGTGCTGGAGGCCAACCCGAAGTACTGGGGCACCAAGCCGCAGTTCTCCCGGGTGGTGCTGCGCAACATGGACGTGCAGACCCAGAAGCTGACCATGCAGCGCGCCGAGGCTGCCGAGATCTCCCTCGACATCTCCGGCAAGCTCCTCGACGGCCTGCCGGGCAGCCTGCAGACGTCCGGCGTGCAGGACACCGTCTACTTCCTCTTCCTCAACGCCGATCCGGGCGTCTCGGCGGTCACCTCGAACCCGAAGTTCAACCAGGCCCTGCGCGCCGCCATCGACTACCAGGGCATCGCAGCCCTGTACGGCAAGGGCGCGGCACCCGGCGCCGGGCTGGTCGCGCCGGCCTTCCCGGGCGCGCTGCCGGCCGGCGAGGAGTCCAAGCGGGACGTCGCGAAGGCCAAGGCGCTGCTGGCCGAGGGCGGCCTGACCAACCCCACCGTGAAGTTCACCTACCCGGCCATCACCTACAAGGGTGTGGACCTCGGCACGGTCGCCACCAAGGTGCAGGGCGACGCCGCCGAGGCGGGCATCAAGCTGGAGTTGAACCCGCAGCCGCTGACCACGTTCCTCGACGAGATGCGCGGCGGAAAGTCGCCCCTCGGGTTCACCCCGCAGAGCCTGAACTACCCGGTCGCCGACTCGCTCATCAACAACATGGCACCGGGGCAGGCGACCGCGCTGCGCTCCGGCTGGACTGTGGAGCGGGCCGACCCGGCCGTGGTGGCCGCCGGCAAGAAGGTCACCGAGACCCTCGACCTGGCCGGCCGGGCCGCCGCCATGCAGGAGTGGCAGCGGCTGATGAACGCCTCCTCGCCGTACCTGGTGCTGGCCAGCAACTCCTCCATCGTCGTGGCGACCACCGACCTGACCGGCGCGGACTACACCGCCGCCGGTTGGCAGGTGGACGTCGCCGCGGTCGGCCGCAAGTAGTCGGCGACGACATGACGACAGTCCACGACGGTGAGCCGGGCGCGGTCGCCACGACCGCGTCCCGGCCCCGGGGTGCCCACCCGCTGCTGACGTTCCTGGCCAAGCGGATGGCGATCACCGCCGGCCTGCTGCTGGGCGTCACGGTGGTGACGTTCGGCCTGGTCAACGTGGTCCCCGGCGACCCGGTGACCGCCAACCTCTCCGACCAGGCTCTCAACGACCCGGCCGCGGTGGCCGCCTTCCGCGAGAAGTGGGGCCTGGACCAGCCGCTGTGGGCACAGTACGTGCACTACCTGGGCAACCTGCTGCACGGCGACCTGGGCCTGTCCCAGCAGACCGGGCGGGCCGTCCTGGACGACCTGCTGCGCTACGTGCCGGCGACCCTGGAACTGGCCATCCCGAGCATGGTGCTGGCGCTGCTCATCGGCACCGGGATCGGCATGCTCGCGGCGGTCCGCAACGGTCGGCTCACCGACCAGGTCGTGCGGATCGGCGCCCTGCTCGGGCTGTCCACCCCGCCGTTCTGGCTGTCCCTCGTCGTGCTCTACGTGTTCTTCTACCAGCTCGGCCTGGCGCCCAGCGGCGGACGACTCTCCACCGACTTCAGCCCACCGCCCACCGTCACCGGCATGTACACCGTCGACGCGGCGGTCGCCGGGCAGTGGGACGTCGCGTGGGACGCCGCCCAGCACCTGTCCCTGCCGGTGCTCGTGCTGACGTCGCTGACCGTGGCGATGCTGGTCCGGTTCGTCCGCTCGGCGATGCTGGAGGTGCTCCAGCAGGACTACATCCGCGCCGCGTACGCCAAGGGTCTGCCGACCCGGGTGGTGCTGCGTCGGCACCTGCTGCGTGCCGGTCTCGTCCCGGTGGTCACCGTCTCCGGGCTGGCCTTCGCCTCGCTGCTGTCCGGGACGGTGCTGGTGGAGAGCATCTTCGGCTGGCCCGGCGTCGGCCAGTACGCGTACCGCAGCGCCACGGCACTGGACCTGCCCTCGATCCTCGGCGTCAGCCTGTTCGTGGCGCTCGTCTACACGGTGGTCAACCTGACCGTCGACCTGCTCTACGGTCTCATCGACCCGAGGATCCGGCTTTCATGACGACACTCGCTGATCCGAAGGCGGAGCGGGCCCTGGGCCGGCGTCGTTGGCTCGGCCGACTCCGCGGCGGCGCGACCAGTCGGCCGGTCTGGCGTCAGCCGATCACGATGGTGGCAGTGACCATCCTCGGTGGGTGGTTGCTGCTGGCGCTGTTCGCCGACGTGCTCGCCCCGTACGGCCCACTGGCGCAGAGCCCCGACGCGTACGCGCCGCCGTCGGGAGCGCACTGGTTCGGCACCGACTCGCTCGGCCGGGACATCCTCAGCCGGGTCATCCACGGCGCCCGCCTGTCCATCCCACTGGCCCTGGCCATCGTCTCGTTGGCCCTGCTGGTCGGCGGGCTGCTCGGGTTGGTCGCCGGGTACGTCGGTCGGTTCGTCGACGAGGCGCTGATGCGCCTGACCGACCTGGTGTTCGCGTTCCCACAGATCATCCTGGCCATGGCGGTGACCGCGGCGTTCGGCCCGAACACCCGTAACGCCGTGCTGGCGTTGGTCATCGTCTCCTGGCCGGTCTACGCCCGGGTCATCCGCAGCGCCGTGTTGGGCATGCGGGGCGACGACTACCTGAACGCCGCCCGGCTGCTCGGCGTCGGGCCGATCCGCGCGCTGCGTCGCGACGTGCTGCCCAACAGTGTCGGCCCGGCGATCGTGCTGGCCACGCTGGAACTGGGCAACGCGGTGCTGCTGCTCGCCGCGTTGTCGTTCCTCGGCCTGGGCCCCCGCCCGCCGGCGGCCGAGTGGGGCTCGATGGTGGCCCTCGGCGCGCAGGACCTGTCGATGTGGTGGGTCAGCGTGTTTCCCGGCCTCGCCATCCTGACCGTCGTGATGGCGTTCAACGTGCTCGGCGACGCGCTGCGCGACCGGCTCGACCCCCGCTACACGAAGGGACGCTGAGGTGGCACCGCTGCTCGACGTCGACTCCCTGGCCGTCACCCTGCCCTCGCCGCGCGGCCCGCTGCCGATCCTGCACGACGTGTCGTTGACAGTCGACGAGGGCGAGCTGGTCGGCATCGCGGGGGAGAGCGGCTGCGGCAAGAGCCTCACCGCGCAGACCCTGCTCGGGTTGCTGCCCCCGGGGGCGGCGGTCAGCGGCTCGGCCCGGTACGCCGGCACCGAACTGCTGGGCCTGGACAGCAAAGGCTGGCAGCGGGTGCGCGGGGCCGGTATCGCCATGGTCTTCCAGGACCCGAGCGCGGCCCTGCACCCGATGCTCACCGTCGGCCGGCAGCTCACCGAACACATGCGGGTGCACCTGCGGATGGACCGGCGGGCCGCCGCCCGCCGTGCCGTGGAGCTGCTCGACCAGGTCCGCATCCCGGACCCGGAACGAGCGCTGCGTGCCTACCCGCACCAGTTCTCCGGCGGGATGCGGCAACGGGTCGCCATCGCCATCGCCCTGGCCGCCCGCCCTCGACTGCTGATCGCCGACGAACCGACGACGGCCCTCGACGTCACGGTGCAGGCCGGCATCCTGGCCCTGCTGGACCGGCTTCGCGCCGAGACCGGGCTGGCCGTCGCGTTCATCACCCACGACCTCGGGGTGCTCAGCGCCCTCACCACCCGCGGCTACATCTTCTACGCCGGGCGGGTGGTCGAGACCGGCCCGACCGGCGCCCTGCTCACCGCGCCCACGCACCCGTACACGGCCGCGCTGCTCGGCGCCCGCCCGCACGGCACGCAGACCGGCGGGACGCTACGACCCATTCCGGGCGCGCCGCCGGCACCCGGTCAGGCGCCTGCGGGATGCCCGTTCCAACCCCGTTGCGGGTACGCCGAACCGTCCTGCGGCACGGCACCGCCCCCGCTCGCCCCGGTCGGCGCGGACCGGTCGGTGGCCTGCGTGGTCCGCCCGAACCTGGAGGTGGCCGCATGACGACCCCCGCGCCCGCGCGACTGTCCTTCACCGACGTCGAGGTCGAGTACCGATCCCGAGGTCGGGGGCGGGTACGGGCCGTCGCCGGGGTCGACCTGGAGGTGTTGCCCGGCCAGATCGTCGGCCTGGTCGGCGAGTCCGGCTGCGGCAAGTCCTCGCTGGCCCGCGTGGCGGTCGGGTTGAGCGCGCCGAGCGCCGGCACCGTCCGGTACGCCGACCGACCGGTCACCCCGCTGGGCTGGCGACCCCGGTCGGACGCCGAGGTCGGCCTCCAGATGGTCTTCCAGAACCCGTACGCCTCACTGAACCCCCGGCGCACCATCGGCTCCCAACTGCTCGACGGCGTGCCCGCGACGGTCACCGGGGCGGCCCGCCGGGCCCGGGTGCACGAACTGCTCGACCGGGTGGCCATGCCGGCCAGCGCCGCCGACCGCTACCCGCACCAGTTCTCCGGCGGTCAACGGCAGCGCCTGGCGATCGCCCGCGCGCTCGCACCGGAACCCCGGATGATCATCGCCGACGAACCGGTGACGGCTCTGGACGCCTCGTCCCAGGCACAGGTGGTCAACCTGCTCGTCGGGCTGGTCCGCGACCTCGACATGGGCATGCTGTTCATCTCCCACGACCTGTCGCTGGTGCACGAGATCGCCGACGTGACGGCCGTGATGTACCTGGGCCGCATCGTCGAGACCGCCCCCACCCGCGAGCTGTGGCGCGCGCCGCGACACCCGTACACCCGGGCGTTGATCGACGCGGTGCCGCAGATCGGGCCCACCCCGCGCCTCCCCGCCATCCTCGCCGGGGAGGTGCCCGACCCGGCCAACGCCCCCACCGGGTGCCGGTTCCGGCCGCGGTGCCCGCACGCGTTCGACAGGTGCGTCGAGCAACCACCCACCGTCGACCTGGGCGACCGCAGCGTCGCCTGTTGGCTCACCGACTCCGCGGCGGCACCGACCGTCGCGCGCCCACTCTGAGGACGTCCCCATGCGCATGCCCACCGAACAGGTCCTGGTCAACCTTGCCCTCTACGACGGTGTCGAGGACACCCTGCAGCCGGACCGAGGCATCTGGATCGGCGCCGACGGGATGATCCGCGCCGTCGGCCCGGTCGACGACGTCCTCAGCGAGGCCGGTGACGCCCGGGTGGTCGACCTCGGCGGCGACCACGTCATGCCCGGTCTGACCAACATGCACGTACACCTCTCGCTGGGGCTGCCCGGCCACCTCGCCGACACGGTCCACAACTCCAACCTGGCCGAGCTGGTGCTGCTGATGGCCGACTCGGCCCGGCGCACCCTGCACTCCGGTGTCACCACCGCCCGCCTCGTCGGCGAGAGCCGGTACGCGGACTTCGCCCTGCGCCGGGGCATCGAGGCCGGCGCCGTCGACGGACCGCGCATATTCACCGCCGGCCACGCGCTCTGCTGCACCGGCGGCCACGGCTGGGACGCCGACGCCCTCGAAGCCGACGGCGCGGACGGGTTCCGCCGGGCCACCCGCGAGCAGCTCCGCGCCGGCGCCGACCTGATCAAGGTGTGCATCTCCGGCGGCATCGCCGGGCAGCACGAGGCCATCGACACCCCGCAGCTGCTCGACGACGAGATGGCCGCCGTCATCCGTGTCGCCCACGACTGGGGGCGCAAGGTCACCGCGCACGCCGGCCCGGCCGACTCGGTCCGCAGCGCCGTGGAACTGGGCCTCGACTGCGTGGAGCACGGGTACGAGCTGACCGACGACGTCACGCGGCTGATGGCCGAGCGGGGCGTCTGGTACGTGCCGACGATCGTGGTGAGTCGCTGCGAGCAGTTCTTCCGCGACTCCGGGGTGCCCGGCTGGCTGATGGACCGGGCCCTCGCGGCCGGCCCCCGACACTGGGAGAGCCTCCAGCACGCCATCCGCAACGGCGTACCGATCGCGCTGGGCAGCGACATGCCGCCGCACGCCGGCTACGACGAGACCACCGCGACGGTGCGCGAACTGGAGTTCATGGTGGACGCGGGTATGTCGGTCGCGGACGCGCTCAAGGCCGCCACCGCTCGCCCCGCCGAGTGGCTGGGTCGCGCCGACACCCTGGGCAGCGTCGAGGTCGGCCGGCACGCCGATCTGCTGGTGCTGCGCGACGACCCGACCCGCTCGGTGTCGGCGCTGCGCACCCTGCACGCCGTAGTGAAGGGCGGCGTCGCGTACCGCGATGACAACTGCCGGTTCGGCGTCGCGAACGGCCGGCTCGGCGTACCGCGATGAGCAGCATCACCGACGTCGCCGACGGGTACCTCGACGCGCTCGCCGAGCTGGACCCGCAGGCGGCCGAGGCGACGGGGCGTACACCGGTGTCGCAGGTCCCGGACCTGTCGCCGGACGGCTTCGACGCCCGCGCGGAGCTGGCCCGACGCACCGCGACGGCCGCCGCCTCGGCGAGCGCGCACGACCCCGGCGAGCCGGCCCTGGCCGACGCCCTGCGCGACCGTCTGGCCAGCGAGGTCGACCTGTACGACGCGGGTTTCACCACCCGGCTGCTCGCCCCGCTGGCCACCCCGGTGCACCTGCTCCGGCAGATCTTCGACAACCTGCCCCGGGACACCGCTGACGACTGGGCGGTGGTGGCCGCGCACCTGCGTCAGGTGCCCGAAGCCCTCGCCCGGTACGCCACCACGCTGCGCCGGTCGGCGCAGCAGGGACACCTGGTCGCCCGCCGGCAGGTCCTCGTGGTCGCCAACCAGTGCACGGCGTGGACCCGCGCAGACTTCTACGGCCGGCTGGTGGAGGGCTACCCCGGTGGCCCGCTCGCCGGGCAGCTGCACCTGGGCGCACGGCTGGCCACCGCCGCCACCTCGGGTTTCGCCGCGTTCCTGCGGGCCGACCTGGCACCCGTCGCGTCCGAGGTGGACGGTGTCGGGGGAGACCTCTACCGGGTCACCGCGCGCAGTTTCCTCGGCGCGACGATCGACCTCGACGAGGTGTACGCGTACGGCTGGGCGGAGTTGACCCGCACCGCCGCCGAGCTGCGCACCGTGGCGCGCGAGCTGGGCCACCGGGGGGTCGCCGCCGCGCGGGCGGCGTTGGACGCCGACGCGGCCCGCCGGGTGCCGGCCGGCCCCGCCCTGGAGGAGTGGCTGCGGCAGCGCACCGAGCAGCTGACCGACGCGCTCGACGGCACCCACTTCGACATCCCGGCCGCCACCCGGCCTGTGGTGTGCCGGATCAGCCCCGCCACGACCGGGGTCATGTACTACACGCCGCCCGACCCGTCGTTGACCCGGCCCGGCGGGATCTGGTGGTCGGTGCCCTCCGGCGAGTCGACGGTGCCGGTGTGGCGGCACGTCGGGACGCTCTGCCACGAGGGTCTGCCCGGCCACCACCTCCAGCACGCGCTCACCCTCACCACCGCAGACCTGCACCCCTGGCAGCGCCACCTCTGCCAGGTACACGGGTACGCCGAAGGTTGGGCGCACTACGCCGAGCGTCTGGCCGACGAGATCGGCCTGTACGCGGACCCGGCCGAGCGGCTCGGCATGCTCGACGGTCAGATGTGGCGGGCCGCCCGCGTGGTCATCGACCTGGGCCTGCACCTCGGACTGCCGATCCCGGCCGGCAACGGGTTCACCGACGAGCGGCGGTGGACGCCGGCGCTCGCTGTCGACGTCCTGACCCGCGTCGCCGGACTGGACGCCGAAACGGCCCGCTTCGAGGTGGACCGGTACCTCGGCTGGCCGGCGCAGGCCCTCGCCTTCAAGGTCGGCGCGCGGTTGTGGCAGCAGGCCCGCCGGGAGGCCGAACAGCGCGAGGGGGCCGCGTTCGACCGGAAACGCTTCCACCACACCGCCCTGGCGCTCGGACCCATGGGACTGGACCCGTTGCGCGCCCGTCTGGCCCACCTGCAGTGACCTGCCGTACCTCTGCGATCGGAAGTGACAGCCGATGAGCGCTGATCAGCTCACCACCACCATCACCGACCTGTACCGGTCGCTCGGAGACCGGCAGGCGTTCGACGCGCACCTGCACCCCGACCTGACGTTCTGGGAGTCCGACGCCGACGGCCTGCTGTCCGGGCTGGGCGCGCTGGACGACCTGCGGGACCGACGGGCCACCGGGGCCGCCGGTTCGCCGCCGCTCGCGGTCGCGCCGGAACACCTGCACGCCGACGCCTGGGGCGACACCGGCCTGGTGCGCTACGTGCTGCGGGCCCGCTTCGCCGACGCCCGGCCGGACGAGTGTTTCCGGGTGACCGACGTCCTGCGCCGCGAGGCCGGCACCTGGCGGATCGTGCACCACCACGCGGAGGCCGTGCGATGAGCGCCGAGGAACCCACGACCGACCTGTACGACCTGCGCGTCGTGGTGGAGCGGATCGAGGGCCGCTCGGTGTGCGGCCTGAAGCCGGGCGACCACTTCGACGTGACCGAGTCCAACCGGCTCACCATCCCCGCCGGCGGGCACTTCTGCCTGTACGCGTTGGCCGCGTGCCTGCCCCTGATCCCCGCCAAGCAGCGGGCGTTGGCCGAGGGCGACTGGATGGCCCAGGACAGCCATGTCGCCTGCCCGGACCCGGAGGAGCGGCTGATCATGCGCATCGAGCGGACCGGCCGCCGGCAGATCCCCACCGGGGAGCTGACGTGAGCGAAGGGCTGGTCGGGATCGGCCTACAGTCCGACAAGTCCGCCGACGAGTACGCCGCGTTGGCCGAGCTGGCCGAGCGGCACGGTTTCGACGTGCTGTCGGTCTTCGGCGACCTGATGTACCAACCGCCGATCTTCCCGCTGCTGGTGGCGGCCCGGCACACCAGCCGGATCCGCCTGGGCGTGGCGTGCCTCAACCCGTTCACCATGCACCCGGTGGAGGTCGCCGGCCAGGTGGCCGCACTGGATCTCGCCTCGCACGGCCGGGCCTACCTCGGGCTGGCCCGGGGCACCTGGCTCGACGAGATCGGCGTGCCGCAGGTCCGGCCCATCCGGCGCATCGTCGAGACGGTCGCTGTCGTCCGGCTGCTGCTCGCCGGTGACGACAGCGGTTTCCAGGGCAGCGAGTTCACAGTGGCGCCCGGCACGTCGTTGCGGTACACACCGGCCCGTGCCGACGTACCGGTCCTGGTCGGCACCTGGGGGCGGCAGACCGCACGGGCGGCGGCCGGCTTCGCCGGCGAGGTCAAGGTCGGCGGGTCGGCGAACCCGGCGATGGCCCGGCTGATGCGCGGCTGGTTGGACGACGCGACCACGCCGGACCGCGACCGCACGGGTGTGGTGCTCGGGGCGGTGACAGTGGTGGACGAGGACGGTGTGGTGGCCCGGCGGGTCGCCCGCCGGGAGGTGGCCATGTACCTGGCGGTGGTCGCGGCCCACGACCCGACGATCGAGGTGGACCCGGAGCTGCTGGCCCGGATCCAGCAGCATGTCGGCCGTCGGGAGGACGACCTCGCCGGGGCGCTGATCGGCGACGACCTGCTCGACCTGTTCGCCTTCTCCGGCACACCCGAGCACGTGGCCGCGCAGGCCGCGGCGGTGTTCGACGCCGGGGCGAGCCGGGTGGAGTTCGGCACCCCGCACGGGTTGACGCCGCACGGCGGGATCGACCTGCTCGGCCGGCGGGTGCTCCCTTTGTTACGGCGGTGAAAACCCCTCGTCACGGGCCTTAAAAGATCGCGAACCGGTGCTTATGATCTTGCGGGAAGTCGCCCGATGAGGCACTTTCGTCCACATTAGACGAGGAGCACCATGCTCAGGAGAACGCGGTGGCTGATGGCGGTTGCCGTCACGGCCACGACGCTGACCGCCCTACCGGGCGGCTCGGCCACAGCCGGCGGCATCGACCGACCCGGCGTACCCGCCGCCTCGACCGACGGCAGGACGCACACCGTCACCCTGCTGACCGGCGACGTGGTGACCGTCCGCAGCAACGGCTCGGGCTGCCCGCAGGCCACGATCCGGCCGATCGACGAGAACGCGGTGATCAGCCAGAGCTGCGGCCCCGACGGTCACCTGCACGTCGTCCCCGCCCGCGTCGCGTCCCAGGTCGGCTCGGTCCTCGACCCCGACCTGTTCGACGTCACCACGCTGATCGCCGACGGGTACGACGACGACAACTCCGCCGAGCTGCCGCTCATCGTGCAGCCCGCCACCGCGTCCGCCCGCGTCGCCGCCCTCGGCGACGTGCTGCCGTTACCCAGCATCGGCGCGGTCGCCGGCCGCGTACCCAAGAAGAGCCCGGCCACCGCGAAGCTGGCGACCACCTCGCTGCTCGCCGGCGCGAAGAAGGTCTGGCTCGACCGTAAGGTCCGCGCCACCGCCCTGACCGCCGGCGCGAAGCCCGCCGACCTGGACCGCAATCTGGGCCAGATCGCCGCACCGGACGCCTGGAAGGCCGGCTACACCGGCAAGGGGACCACCGTCGCGGTGCTCGACACCGGTGCCGACTTCACCCACCCGGACCTGGTCGGGCGGGTCGCCGACCGGGCCGACTTCACCGCCGAGGGCGGCGACGCCGTCGACCACAACGGCCACGGTACGCACGTCGCCTCGACCATCGCCGGCACCGGCGCCGCCGCACACGGCCAGCGTCGCGGTGTCGCGCCCGACGCCAAGCTGCTGATCGGCAAGGTCCTCGACGACCACGGCTACGGCGACGACTCCGGCATCATCGCGGCCATGGAGTGGGCCGCCCCCCGCGCCGACGTCATCAACATGAGCCTCGGCGGCAGCGACGCCGACGACGGCAACGACCCGCTCTCGCTCGCCGTCGACGGCCTGAGCAAGTCCACCGGCACGCTGTTCGTCATCGCCGCCGGCAACAACGGCGCGCAGATCTCCTCGCCCGGATCGGCCGCCAGCGCGCTGACCGTCGGCGCCGTCGACCGTGACGACAAGCTCGCCGACTTCTCCAGCCGCGGACCGCTGGTGAACAGCCACGCGGCCAAGCCGGAGCTGGTCGCGCCCGGCGTCGACATCGTCGCCGCACGGGCCGCCGGCACCAACCTGCAGGACCCGATCGACGAGCACTACGAGGCGATCAGCGGCACCTCGATGGCCAGCCCGCACGCGGCCGGCGCCGCCGCCCTGCTCGCCCAGCGCCACCCGAACTGGACCGGCCAGCAGCTCAAGGCCGCACTCGTCGGCGCGGCCGACCCGCTGACCGGCGTCGACGCGTACGCCGTCGGAGCCGGCCGGCTCAACGCGGCCCGGGCCCTCGGCGGCCCGACCAGCGACCAGCCGGTGGTCAACCTCGGCACGTTCGCGTACCCGCAGTCCGGGACCGGCGAGGCGAAGCTCAGCTGGACCGGTGAGTCTGCGGCCGTCCTCGACCTCGACGTGGCACTGGTGAACCACGACGGCCAGCCGGTGCCCCGCGGCGCGGCGTCGCTGTCGTCGAGCCGGGTCACCCTCAAGCGCGGCGCGACCGCCGGTGCGACGGTGCGGATCAACCGCGCGGCGCTGGCCGCCCGGCCCGGGTTCTACCTGGCCACCGTCACCGCCCGCACCGGCCGCAAACTGGTCGCCACCACGCCGGTGAGCTTCTACGTCGAGCCGCCCAGCTACGACCTGACGATCCACACCAAGCCGATGCCCGGCCTGCGCGACGGCGCGGACGCCTGGATCAACGTCATGGTCGCCAACCTCACCGATCCCCTGCTGTTCTACGGCGGGGGCGGCGGCACGCCCGGGGAGACCTTCACCCTGCGGGTGCCGGCCGGCCGGTACTCGGTGCTCGGCGCGTCGATCGCCTACTACGTCGACAGCGACGTGCAGGAGAGCACCCTCACCGCGGCGGGTGACCTGGACGTACACGCCGCCCGGAGCGTGACCCTCGACCCGGCGCAGGCCCGGCCGGTCACGGCGACCGTCGACGGCGCGGCCACCACGACCACCCGGACCGACGTCACCACCTTCCAGACCGCGGTGAACGGCCTGCCGTGGTGGCACCAGATCAGCGGATTCGGGACGGCCACGGCGGTCCGTAGCGTGGCGGTCCCGAAGCCCACCATCGGATCGCGGCGTACCTGGGCGGCCGTCAACATGGACTCGCCGGCCGGCACCGCGAAGCCGTACCGCTACAACATCGTGCACGAGTACACCCACGGTGTGCCGGCCGACCCGTCGTTCCGGGTGACCAGGGCGGAGCAGGCCCGACTGGCCCGCATCGACGAGACGTTCCACCAGACCGACTCGCCGGAGATGTACACCACCTTCGTCCGCCTCGGCGAGACCCCCGACGGGGTGCCGGTGACCCAGACCTTCGAGGGCGTCATGCCCCCGAGCCGGACGTCGTACCTCTCACCGGAGATCGTCTGGGCCGACCAGGGTGTCTACGGCGGACTGGGGGCCATGGAGGCGCCGCGCCAGTACCGGCCGGGCAGCCGGCAGTCCAAGGTCTGGGCACGGCAGCCGCTGCACTCCGACTGGTACGACGACCCGGCCGGCGCCGACTGGAGTTGCGCCACCCCGCCGTCGCGGACCCGGGGCAACCTGCACCTCGACATGGTGACGCTGACCGACCAGCACCAGCGGGCCGACTGCCTCCAGGGCGAGGCGACCGGCGTCAAGCGCACGCTGTCGCTGTATCGCAACGGCAAGCTGGTCGAGCAGAGCGGCCGGCCGGTCGCCGACTTCACGGTGCCACAGGCGATGGCCGACTACCGGGTGACCTTCGACGTCGACACCAGCCTCATCCTGCCGATCTCGACCAAGGTCAACACCTCGTGGACGTTCCGGTCCGCCGGCCCCGACGGGACCGGGAGCGTGCCGCTGCCGCTGCTCGCTGTCGACTACGCCCTGCCGATGGGCCACGACAACCACCCGGTCGACGGAACGGCCGAGATGGCCGTCCGGCAGGCGCACGGTGTGAAGACGCAGAAGGTGACCTCGTTCCAGGTCTGGACCTCGACCGACGACGGCGCCACCTGGAAGACCGCCCGGGTCACCGGGAGCGGCGACACCTACCGGGTCGCGCTGCCGAAGGCCACCACCGGTCAAGCAGTGTCGTTGCGGGTGAAGGCCACCGCCAACGGCGGTAGCGGGATCGACCAGACCATCATCCGGGCGTACCGCGCCGGCTGACGGTCGACAGGGTGTCGGCCCGGCTCCGGCCGGGCCGACACCACAGTCGTCACTGACCTTCCCAGACCGCCTTCGCGCCGGAGTCGCCGGTGCGGATCACGTAGTACACGGCGATGCCGGCGGCGATCACCGACAGCACCTGCAACGCGAGGGTCAGCGGTCGCGAGGGCCGCCGGTCGGCGCCCGCCTCGGCGGCCCTCGGCGCGACGAACCAGACCAGTGCCAGCGCCACGACCCCCAACAGGAGAGTGGCCCAGAACGTGATGTCGCCGAACTCCTGGTGCGTCTCCAACGTCGGCAGGAACTCGGGGGTCACCCGGTTGGCGGCACGCATACGTTCGAAGAAGGCGTCGCCGGTGAGCTTCGCCAGCAGGGCCGCGATCGGCGCACCCACAGCGAGCAGCCCCAACACCCAACGGGTGTGCGGCCGGATCAGCGGGACGAGCGCGTAGCCGATCGTCAGGAGCGCCAGCAGCGGCACGAACACGACAGCGGCGTGCAGCACCAGCGGATGGGCGGGGATGCCCATGAACTCCTCGAACATCGGCGTCTCCTCACATCGGTCGGACGTCGATCGTCCGGGAATGGACGCTATCGGTACCAGCCGGGCGTGTCACTCCCCAAGATTGCCACCAGCGCCCGTCCCGGCCGGCCCGGCTGCTGGGCCGGGCCGCGCCGGTCACAGCAGACTCAGGCCGTCGCCGCACGAACACCGAGGCCGAGCAGGATCACACCGGTCAGTCGATCGAGCGTTCGTCGCACCGACGCGGTGCGGAGCAGCCGGGCCGCGGCACCGGAGACGACGGTCCAGCCGGCGAGCCAGCAGGTGTTCAGCGCGGCGTGCGCCGTGGCGAGAAGCATTATCGGCACCAGCACCGGCCGGCCCGGTTCGAGGAACTGCGGTGCCAGGGTGAGGTAGACGGCGGCGGCCTTCGGGTTCAACACGTTGCCGAGCAACCCCTGCAGGTAAGGGTGGTTCACGCTCCAGGGCAGCCTCCGGGCACGAACCGTCGGGGGCGCTTTCGCCCGGCGTGGCGGTGATCGGCGCGACGGCGACCAGGAAGCCGAGGACGGCCACCCCGTGCCCGCTCACACCACCACCCGGTAGTGGGTGGTGAACAGCCCGTTGTCGTCGTACACGTGGAACGCGACGCCGGGCGGCTGGGTCTGCGTGGTCAGCGGCCCTTCGCCCTCCCAGGGCATCCGCAGGGTGTTGACCACACCCGGCGCGATCCGCAGTGGACGGTCCGCGAAGGTGCTCGCCGCGGCGGTGTGGAAGTGCCCGGTCAGCACGGCGACGACCTGCGGGTGGGCGGTGACCAACTCGGCTAAGGGCTCGGCCGGCAGAAGCCGCATCGGGTCGATGACCGGGTGGTGCAGCACCACGGGCGGGTGGTGCAGGGCGATGAACGTCGGCGTGCCGGCCGGCACCGAGCCCAGTTCGTCGGCGAGCCAGGCCATCGTCTCCTCGTCCAGGTGGCCGTCGTCCGCGCCGGGCACGGAGGAGTCGGCGAGGAGGAAGACCGCGCCGCCCACGTCGTGGCGGGCGTTGATCGGGCCGGTGCCGCCGCGGTCGTCACCGAGCAGACCCTTGCGGTACGCGTCGCGCACGTCGTGGTTGCCAGGACAGACCATGACCGGGAGCGGGGAGTCGAAGAGCTTCGCGGCCATCTCGTACTCGGTCACCTCGCCGTTGTCGGCGATGTCCCCGGTGATCAGGATCGCGTCGACCTGTCGTGGCAGGCCGTGTAGGTAGTCCATGACCCGAGCGGTCCGCTCGGCCGATCGGGGATGGCTGTCGAGGTGGGTGTCACTGAGATGCGCGATGATCAGCACGAATGCTCTCCTAACGGCTACCGAGGTCTAGCCGTCAGGGACGCTACTCTCCGCCAGTTCGGTCGCCGCAGGGCGATCGCTGTGCTGGTCAGCTCCGGGAGCGCGGCAGGCAGTCTTTCTTGTACTTCAGGCCGGAGCCGCACCAGCAGGCGTCGTTGCGCTCCGGTGGCCACGGGATGCGCGCGCTGGGCCGCGCCGACACCTCGGCCGCGTACCCCGCCCGGACGCCCGCGTCGGTCGGGTCGCCGTCCCGTCGACCGGCGAACGCGTTCAGGCCGGCCACCGTCGCGCCGAACACGCCCAGCCCGGCCTGACCGGCGCTCTGGAGCCGAACCAGCTCCTTCTCCAACCGGCCCCGGTGCGCGTCCCAGTCCGGGCCGTACACCTCGGCGAGGGCGGGATGCTCGGAGATCAACGTGTCGAACTCGGCCCGGGGCCAGAAGAGCAGGTCGGACTCGGCGTCCCTGCGCTCGCCGGCCCGGCGTACGAGCTGCGTCTCCAGCCGGTCCGCCAGGTCGTCCTGCCGGTCGTGCGGCAGGTTGAGGTTCCGGCGTACCCGATGCCGTTGTTGCAGCAGGAAGAAGGTCACACCGGGCGCGTCCGGCGGACCGAGGTCGACCACCGGTTCGGTCGCGGTGATCGCCGAAGCTCCGCCGGTCGCACGATCACCGAGCGCGGAGTCGACAGCCTCACTCAACCACGTCTCGGCGATCGCCGAACGACCACCGGCGTCCAGTGCCGCGCTGACGTAGGCGGGGGCGTCGGGCTGCGTGAGCAGCAGCGGGCGCAGGGCGGTCAACTCCGCCATCGCCTCGTCGTCCTGACCGCCGGCCCGGAACAGGGCGCGGGCCCGCAACGCCCGGGCGAACCCGGCCCGCGGGTCGTCGCCGGAGGGGTACGCCGCCACGGCCTGCTCCGCGTAGCGCAGGGCCGCCTCGGGCCGCGCCCGGATCTCGGCGATCTCGGCGGCCAGCGTCAGGGCGTCCCCGGCGTCGTCAGGATCCTCCAGCCGGCCCTGCTCGGCCGCCTCCGCGAGGTCGGCGGCGACACCGAGCGGGTTGGCCGTCCCGAGCGCCGAGCGGCGGAGTTCAGCGAGGTCAGCCTTGGTGAGTACGTCTCTCGTCGGCACGATCTCACGGTACGTCGGGGTGCGCGCGGTATGCGGGCAGATCACCTGTTACGCCGCTCTCACACCGCCGGAGCCGGCGGCCAGGCGTGCCGGGCGCACTACGACCAGGCGCCGGCCGCCGCCGCCCGGACGACGTAGCTGTCGAAGTCGAGCGCGTCCCGACCCAGCACCCGACGGACACCGTCGGCGGGTTCGGCGAGATGGCCCGCGCGCATCCCGGCGAACAGGAGGTTGAGCGCCGAGGCCGTCTCCTCCGGATAGCCCTCGGCGATCAGTTCGGCGTGGTACTCCTGCGGGGTCACCTCCACGTAGCTGATCGAACGACCGGTCACCCGGGCGATCGTCGCCACCGCCGTGGCGAAGGTGAGCGCCCGGGGACCCGACACGTCGTACACCTGTTCGTGGTGGTCGGGGGCGGTCAGGAGCGTCGCGGCCACCTCGGCGATGTCCTGGGCGTCGACGAAGGGCTCCGGGGTGACGCCGATCGGCAGGGCCAGTCGACCGTCGAGCAGCGGTTGGCGCCACAGGTCCTCGCTGAAGTTCTGACTGAAGTTGTTCGCCCGGATGATCGACCACTCGACGCCCGACGTCCGCACAGCCGTCTCCGCCGCGACCATGCCGGGGGAGAAGTCACCGACCTGGTCGATCCCGCGTCCGGACAGCGCCACGATCCGGCGCACACCCGAGTCGACCGCCTGCGTCACGAAGTCGGCGGCCAGCGTCGGATCCTCCGGGGCCAGCAGGTACACCGCAGTGGCGCCGGCCAGGGCCGGCTCCCAGGTGTCACGCCGCGTCCAGTCGAAGCGCACCTCGCCCGAGCGGGAGGCCGGCCGGGCGAGCCGGCCCGCCGCCCGCAGCGTCGTCACCAACCGGCGGCCCGTCTTACCGGTGCCGGCCATCACGAGTATCGACTGCGCGTCCGTCGTCATGACCACGAGTCAACGCGACCGGTCACGGTCGGCCCATATGCTGTCGTACGCCGGGCATGTGTGATCGTCCGAGCGCCGTCATCCGGGATCTATCGTCGGTGTCATGGACCCGTTCGACAGTCTGCTGCGGAGCGTGCACGCGGACGGCGCGGCCTTCGGCCGTTCCGTCCTGACACCGCCCTCGGCGCTGCGGTTCACCGACGGCGCCCCGCTGACGCTCTGTGTCCCGTTGCGCGGCGAGGGTTGGCTCTCCCACCCGGAGAGCGACAAGCCCCATCTGGTACGGGTCGGGGAGGTCGCCGCCGCGCGCGGTCCGGCACCGTTCACGTTCTCCGCCGAGCCGCGGTCGAGCTTCGAGCCGGGGCAACTCCGGGACGTCCGGCGCGGCCAGACCGGGGCGATCGACTCGACGGGCGCGGACGAGACCGAGCGCCTCGTGTTGCTCGTCGGGGTTTACCACGTTCGAGGTCGGGTGCCCCAACGGCTGCTGGGTGCGCTGCCACCGGTGCTGGTCGTGCCGGACGAGCACGACTGCGCCCCGCTCCGCGACTACCTGGACGCACAGCTCGACGCCGGCCGGCCCGGCCGCCAGATCGTGCTCGACCGCCTGCTGGACTGGTTGCTGGTGTGCACGGTGCGGGACTGGTTCGACCAACCCGACGCCGAGCCCCCCGGCTGGTACCGCGCGCTGAGCGACGACACCGTCGGCCCGGTGCTGCGCGCCATGCACGACGCCCCGGGCCGGCCATGGACCCTCGCCAGCCTGGCCGCGCAAGCTGGAGTCTCCCGGTCCACACTGGCGAAGCGGTTCACCGACCTGGTCGGCGAGCCGCCGCTGACCTACCTCACCGACTGGCGGATGACACTGGCCGCCGACGTGCTGACCGAATCGACGGCGACGGTCGCCGCTGTCGCACACCAACTGGGGTACGCGGACGCCTTCGGCTTCAGCGCGGCCTTCAAACGGGTCCACGGGCTGAGCCCGACCGGGCACCGCCGGCTCACCCGGAGCAGCGACCGGGCGGCGTGACCGGCCGGCGGCCCGCATCGCGAGGGCCCGAAGCCGGTTGTCGAGTGGTCGCAAAACCAACCAACTACGGTCATCTGCCGTCAACCCGTCGTCGGTAGCGTCCGGTCGCCAGTTTCTCGACCAGATCGCACAAAGGCGGAGCTATGGGCACTGTGGACCGGCGTACGTTCCTCAAGGCGATGGGGGTCCCCGCGATCGGCGCGGCGCTCCCGTTGGATCTCAGCAAGGCGCTCGCCATCCCGGCGAACAACCGGACCGGCACGATCACTGACGTCGAGCACGTCATCATCCTGATGCAGGAGAACCGCTCGTTCGACCACTACTTCGGCACCATGCGCGGCGTACGCGGCTTCGGCGACCCCCATCCGGCGACACTGCCATCCGGGAAGGACGTGTGGCGCCAGCCCAACGGGGCCGACGAGCTGCTGCCCTTCCGCCCCGAGGTGAAGGACCTCGGCCAGACCTTCCTGCCGGACCCGCCGCACGGCTGGAACGACGGGCACGCCGCCTGGAACGACGGCCGGTTCGACAAGTGGGTGCCGAACAAGGGTGTCACGGCGATGACCTACCACACCCGCCAGGACCTGCCCTACCACTACGCGCTCGCCGACGCCTTCACCGTCTGCGACAGCTACCACTGCTCGCTGATGGGGCCGACCGACCCGAACCGCTACCACATGTGGAGCGGCTGGGTCGGCAACGACGGCAAGGGCGGCGGCCCGGTCATCACCAACGCCGAGGCCGGCTACGACTGGTCGACCTACCCGGAGCGCCTGGAGCGCAACGGCATCTCCTGGAAGATCTACCAGGACGTCGGCACCGGCCTCACCGCCGCCGGCTCCTGGGGTTGGACGAACGACCCGTACATCGGCAACTACGGCGACAACTCGCTGCTCTACTTCCACCAGTATCAGAACGCGCAGCCCGGAACCTCTCTCGCCGACCGGGCCAAGACCGGCACCGAGATCCGCACCCAGGGCCGCGACCCGGAGGCGCTGCTGGCCGACTTCCGCGCCGACGTCGAGGCGGGACGCCTTCCGCAGGTCTCCTGGATCACCGCTCCCGAGGCGTACACCGAGCACCCGAACTGGGAGCCGGCCTACGGCTCCTGGTACATCTCGCAGGTCATCGACATCCTCGCGTCGAACCCCGAGGTGTGGAGCAAGATGGCGCTCTTCATCACGTACGACGAGGAGGGCGGCTTCTTCGACCACGTGGTGCCGCCGACGCCGCCGCAGAGCCGCGAGCACGGTCAGTCGACGGTGCCCACCACGAACGAGATCTTCCCCGGCGACGCCGACCACCCGGCCGGGCCGTACGGCCTCGGCATCCGCGTACCCATGGTCATCGTCTCGCCGTGGACGCGCGGCGGCTACGTGAACTCGCAGGTCTTCGACCACACGTCGCTGATCAAGTTCCTGGAGGCGCGGTTCGGGCACGGCCGCCCGGACCTGATCGAGAAGAACATCACGCCGTGGCGGCGCGCCGTCGTCGGCGACCTCACCAGCGCCTTCGACTTCCGGCACCCCAACCGCTCGCGCGACGTCCGGTTGCCCGACACCGACGACTTCAAGCCCGAGGACCTGGTCCGGCACCCGGACGAGGTGCCGGTGCCGCCGACCGACCAGCGGCTGCCGAAGCAGGAGCACGGGGTACGCCCGGCGCGCGCGATCCCGTACACCCTGCACGCCGACGGGCGGCGCGACGGCGACTCGCTGCGCATCGACTTCCGCAACACCGGCGGGGTCGCCGCGGTCTTCCAGGTCCGCCAGGCCGGCAGCGCGGACGCCCCACGCAGCTACACGGTCGAACCGGGCAAGCACCTGAGCGACACCTGGCCGATCGGATCCGGGTACGACCTGTCCGTGCACGGGCCGAACGGTTTCTACCGCCGGTTCACCGGCGGCCGGGCCCACCTCGACATCACCCCCGCCTACGAGGAGCGCAACGACAAGGTGGTCCTCACGCTGAAGAACCCCGGCTCGAAGCGGGTCGAGGTGACCATCACCGACCGGTACCACTCCCGCCCCGTCACGCTGTCGCTGCGGCCGGGCCACACCGAGCGGGCGCACTGGCAGCTCTCCCGCACCCACGGCTGGTACGACCTGACCGTCACCGTCGCGGGCGACGCCGACTTCGCCCAGCGGTACGCGGGCCACGTCGAGAACGGCAAGGACAGCATCAGCGACCCGTCGCTCGGCGGGCTCGTCTAGGACCGGCGTCGCGTCACCCGGGCCCACCGTCGGCCCGGGTGACGCCCGCTGTCGGATCGTCGTCTCGCCGCACAGCCCGGACGCCCGCCCCTCGGAGGCGGATGTCCGGTTGTGCGTTATGACTCTGAGTCATATTTATGCCTCAGAGTCATCACCCTCGTCGCGTCGCCGCTCGTCCGGGCATCGCGCTTCGTAGCGGCCGCGCCGCCGGTGCTGGACAACGGGTAACGCGAAACCGGCTGGCTACGGCACCTCTGCGAGGTACGCCCGCATCGCCTCGCGGCTCCTCGGCAGGCCGTGCTCTGCGACGAGCATGGACACGTTGCCGAACTCCTGCCCGTCGATCAACCACGGGTCGGTCGAGCGGCCCAGCACCTCGGCGAGCCGTCGCTGCCGGGGCGCCAGCGCCACCGCCGGCGCCCCGGCCGCCGCCGGGCCGTCCGGGAACGCGAGGCGCAACGCCGCACCCAGCACCGTCAGCGACCGCTCACCGCTGACGGTGGGCAGGCGGTCGAGCAGCGCGTCGACGGCACTGTCGGCGTGCTGCGGCCCGAGCTGCAGCAGGGCGAGCGCCGCGTACCCGCCGAGATCGCCGCCGAGGAACGGCACCCACTCACCCTCGACCGGCTCGGCGTCGTCGGACGGCGCCGACGCCCACCTCAACAACTCCTCGGCCGTCGCCGGGTCGGTCGCCGCGCCGAGGACCCGGACCCGACCGACCGCCGCGGCCCAGCGGACCAGCGGGCGCGCATCGGTCAACCACCGCACGTCCGGCGCGGCGCCGAGCAGCCCCGACGCCACCAGCATGGTCGCCACCTCACCGGGCGTTGCCCCGACGCCCGGGGCCCGAGCGGCGTCGATCGCGCGGGCCAGCGCGGCCACACTGCCGTCGGCCTCCTCCGAAAACCAGGCGAGGGTGTACGCCGCGACGGCGCGCACGCCCGGATCGGAGTGCTCCAGCAGGGTGCGGAACACGGGAACCCCGGCGCGCACCGCGTCGTAGGTCGCCACCTCGACGTACGCCCACAGCCGACCCTGATCCGCCGCGGACAGCGACTCGACGTAGGCGTACTCGACGTACTCCTTCTCCGACTCGTCCTCGCCGGCCCACGGCGGCGGCTTCGCCGCGAGCAGCTCCCGACCACCCTCGGCGGCCCGGCGGTATTCGGCCACCGGGAAACCCTCCGGCAGGACACCCTCGTCGTACCCGACGGCCAGGGCGCTCAGCAGCCCGAGCACCGCCGCCGGGTCCGGGGTGGCCGGATCGCCGAGCATCTCCACCAGGAACGGCACCGCGTACGCGCTCGCCTCGAACCGGCTGCCCTGGTGGAAGACGTTGGTGTAGAGGTCACCCAGGGCCTCGTCCCGGGTCGCCGGATCGGGGGAGAGCAGAGCACGCAATTGGCCGGGCACGTCGTCGGCCGCCCCGTAGGCATGGCCCAGCCGCGCCCAGTCGATGTCGTCAAGTCCGTCGAGCACGCCCCATGCTCTCCCGACCCCCTGACACGTCGGACGGGTCGGTCAGAACTCTTCGTACACCGCCGGGTCTTGATCGGAGAGCCGCCCGTCCGGGCGGCCCAGCGCGGTGATGGCCTCGACCTGCGCGTCGGTGAGCGTGATGCCGAAGACGTCGAGGTTCTCGATCTGCCGGTGCGGCGACGCGGCCTTGGGCAGCGGGATCACCTGGCGCGCCACGTGCCAGGCCAGGATGGTCTGCGCCGGGCTGACACCGTGGGCGTTCGCGATCTCCACGATGACGGGGTGCTGCAACAGGTCGTTGCCGTGGCCGAGCGGGCTCCAACCCTGCACCAGGATCCCCTGCTCCCGGTGGTAGTCGAGCGCCTCCTGCTGGGGGAAGTACGGGTGCACCTCGATCTGGTTGACCACCGGGGCGACCCCGGTCTCGGCCACCAACCGCTCGATGTGCTCGGGCAGGAAGTTGGAGAGCCCGATGTGCCGCACCAGACCGCGTTCGCGCGCCTCGATCAGCGCCCGCCACGCCTGCACGTACAGGTCTTCCTTGGGGTTCGGCCAGTGGATCAGGTACAGGTCGACGTGGTCGAGGCCGGTGCGGAAGACACTCTCCTCGATGGTGGTCAGCGCCTCGTCGTAGCGGTGGTGCCGCCCCGGCAGCTTCGAGGTGACGATCACCTCGTCCCGCACGTCTCCCGCCGAACGGGCGGCCCGACCGACAGCCCCCTCGTTCTCGTAGTTCACCGCCGAGTCGAGCAACCGGTAACCCGCCCGGATCGCGTGCCCGATCGCGTCGACGCCCGCCGAACCGTTCAGCTGGTACGTGCCGAGCCCGATCGCCGGCAGAGCGGTGCCGTCGGCAGCCGTCAGATGGGGAATCGTCATGATCGGAACCCTACCCGCGTCGGGGCGTCCCGGATGGCGAGCGCGGCCTGGATCAGCGCGGCGTGCGTCAACGTCTGGGGATAGTTGCCGAGGTGGGCACCCGTCGCGGGATCCACCTCCTCGGCGTAGAGCCCGAGCGGGCTGGCGTACTCGACAATGGCCTGAAACAGATCGACGGCCTCGCGGCGACGCCCGGTGCTGGCAAGCGCCTGCACGAGCCAGAACGAGCAGGGCAGGAACGCACCCTCGGTGCCGGGGAGCCCGTCCCGTCCGGGCGGGTAGCGGTAGAGCAGCGGACCGCCGGCGGACAGCCGGTCCCGGACGGCGTCGATGGTGCCGCGTACCCGGGGTGAATCGGTCGGGTCCACGCCGAGCAGCGGCAGGACGAGCAGTGCCGCGTCGAGATGAGGGGAGCCGTAGGTGCGGACGTAGCTGCCCGCCGTCGGGTCGAAGCCGCGCGTGCGGACGTCGGCGGCGATGGCATCCCGGGCTTCCTGCCAGCGTCGACGTTGACGCTCGGGCACGGAGTGTGTGTCCGCGATGGCCAGGGCGCGGTCCACGGCGAGCCAGCCCATGAGCTTGGAGTGGACGTGTTGGGCGGGCTCCCGTACCTCCCAGATACCGGCGTCGGGCTCCCGCCAACGGCCGGCGACCACGTCGGCGAAGCCGCGTACCGCCCGCCACGTCTCGGCGGAGAGGCGGTGTCCGGCCTGGGCGAACGCCCACGCGGCGTCGATCACCCAGCCGTACCCGTCGAGCTGGTGTTGGTGGGCGGCGTCGTTGCCGATCCGCACCGGCAGACTGTCGAGGTAGCCGGGCCAACCGGGCAGTTCCCGTTCGGCGTGCACGTGTCGGCCATGCACTGTGAGCAGCGCCGGCAGGCGTGGTCGTTGCAACCGGCTGGCGTGCATCAGCCACGCGAGGAAGCCGCGGGCCTCGTCGGACTTGCCGACGCTGAGGAAGGCGCTGACGCCGATGCTGGCGTCGCGGGGCCAGACATAGCGGTAGTCCCAGTTTCGTGCCCCACCCGGGTCCTCGGGCAGGGACGTGGTCGGCGCGGCCACCGGCGCTCCCGAGGGCGAGTAGGTCAGCAACCGCAAGGTGAGCAGGCTTCGTACGACGTGGTCCCGGAACGGCAGCCACTCGTCGATCTCCCCGACCCAGGCCCGCCACCGAGCCTCGTCCTCGGCGAGCAGGTCCCAGGCGGCCGTCGGCTCGACGTGGATCACCGGCTCGCGGTGGGCCACTGCCAGTACGAGAGTGACCGGGCGATCCGGCGTGACCGTGATCGGGATGGGCCGACCCGGTTCGAACCTGAACGGGGGAGTGCTGTCCAACGCGACCGCGAGCGCCCCCCACTCACACACGAGGCCATGGCGCCGCTGCTGCGCTCGGGGCCGACGATGCCGTGCGCCAAGGCGGGGGTCGAACTCCACCACCGCGTCGACAGCCGCCCGCTCCGCCGTCAGCCGTCGCACGATCAGCGTCGTGGGCAACAGGCGACCGCTGACCTCGGCCACCATCGCCTCCGTGAGGCGCAGCCGGCCGCCGCCCACCGCCCAGGTGGTCTCCAGGGTGGCGGTGTGCTGCCGGTACCGCCGTTCGACGACAGTGGCCGGCCCGACCGGGCCGACCCGGAACGTTCCGGCGTCCGGGCCCCCGACCAGTCGGCCGAACAGGGGATTGCCGTCGAAGCGCGGTACGCAGAGCCAGTCCATAGCGCCGTCACTCGCCACCAGGGCGGCGGTACGCGTGTCGCCCAGCAGACCGTAGTCGCTGATCGGCGGCCGGTCAGTCACGAGTCACCTGGGTTGCAGGAGCAGCCCGAGACAGACCCCGTAGACGACGTGCACGACAGCCGTGACCAGCGGGGTCTGGATGCCGTAGTTGAGCGCGAACAGCCCGGGCGGCTCCAACACCGCAGTGCTGGCCGGCCCCGCCCGCTGCGAGGCCATCCGCGGGTGGACACCAGGCAGCAGCGGCAGAATCACTGTCAACGCGATCCCGACGTGCACAATCCCGAGCAGCGCCCCGATCCACCAGTTCGCGCGGTGCAACAACGCGAACGTCGCCGCGTACCCCAGGGCGAAACCCTGACCGGTGCCGAGGTGGAGGAAGAACCCGACGACCCTGGCCCGGTCCGGATCCCCGGTGAGGACGGCCCCGAGCACCAGAGGAAGGTCGAGCCGGGTGAGACCGGCCAACTGGGCGGTGATCATCGCCGCGGTGAGCGCCGCGGTGGCGACCAACCCGAACAACGCCCATCCGGCCCAGTCCATCTCAGCAGTCGTCGACGTCGCGGGCGTGCGCGGTCATCGGTCATCCTCCGGCTGAACAGCGTGAAACCCACGGCCCGGACCGGACACCCGCCCACCGGGTGTCCGGTTTCTCACCATAAGCCACCGGAGCTGTCGCGCTGACCTGCTCGCCCAGACGTACCTCAAGCAGGATCTCCACCCACGGCCGGCGGTGCCGGTCGCGGCCAGGACGTCGGAGGCGGGCCAAATGCGCGACGGCCGGCCCGCACGGCCAGGGTGGCGAGGGCAGCGTTGGCGCCACCGCCGATCACCGCGCCGATACCGAAGGGTGCCACTCGGCCGAGCACGATGATCCCCTGCTTGGTCCCGAACTTGGTGATGAAGTGCTTTCCCAGGATCTTGTTGATCTGACGCAACGTCTCGACGGGCACCTTGGCGACCACCTGGCGTCCCCAGTGTTGCCCGGTGCGCTCGGCGACCTTGGTGATGGTGGCCGAGCCGGACCCGCCGAGCATGATCCCCATGACGATCGTCCGGCGCCGTTCGACCTCGTCGATGCGGACGCCGTGGACTTCGGCGATCGAGAGCGCGAAGAGGGCGCTCAGTTGGAGTGAGGACAGAGCCTCGCCAGCCGACAAGGCCAGCGCGACGCCCGTGCCGACGCCGGGTGCCGCCGCGGTGCCGCCGACGGCGGCACCCGTCCCGGTCAACGCGCTGACGTACATCCGCTCCAGATTGCGGATCACCTCCGCCGGCGTCGCCTCCGGGTTGCGCTGGCGGGCCCGGGCGATGTTCTTCTGGACCAGTGGGGTCTGCAGGGCGATCGCCTTGTCCAGCAGGTCGAGGACCCGCTGCCCACGTCCGGCTGCCTCTAGAACCGGTTCTTCTGCCATGCCTTGAGCTCCTTCAATCGTCACGACTCAACTGAGTCGCCCACCCCGACCGAGTGCGGATGACCGACCGAGGTCGGCGAGCATGCGCCGGTACGCGATGGGGTGTACGACCGGAATGCCGTACTGGCGGGCCTTCTTGGCCTTGCCGGACATCGAGTCGGGGTCGGCGGCCACCAGGAGGCGAGTCTTCTTGGTGACGTTGTCACCGACCTGCAGCCCGGCCGCCCGAGCGTCCTCTTCCCAGGACGACCTCGGTGGCTCCATCGCCCCGGTGAAGACCACCAGATCGCCGGCTTGGAGTTGCCAGCTCTTGGCGTGCGGCCGGGTCGCGCCAACGTCACGAGCGGCTTTGAGTGCATGGTCGACGTCGGACGCCTGCAGCCCGAGCAACGAGGCGACCTGGTCCAGGTCATGGCGTTCGGCTGACGTGAGGACGTTGTCCTCCAAGGCCACAGCCGCCAGACTCGCCAGATAGGTGCGGTGCAGGTGGTCGACGTCGACTCGGGCGAGGCCGAGTTCTTCCGCCGTGGCGACGAGCGCGTCCGCTTCACTGACGGAGATATGCCGGTCAAGCAGTGCCTGGTCGAGCAGGTCCAAGTACGCGTCACCCTGCGGCTCACGGAGCCGTGGAAGCCGGTCCACCAGACGGGCGAGGAAGTGCTCTTCCCGGTGTCCCGGGCCTCGGCGAGGCACCGGCACCACCGCTTCGGCGGCCAAGGGCGGCCAAGGGGCCGCCGCAGCGGCGTCGATGACGGACGTCCACGGCGGCGGCGTTCCCGCATCCCGCAGATAGTGGGCCAGTAGCTGCGCGGCTGCTCTCGCGTCATGCAGAGCGGAGTGCGCCTGGTGCGGCGGTAACCCCGCCGCGCGACAGCAGTCGTGGAGGCTGCGACCGGCCGACGGGAGGAAGTGCCCGGCCAGCCGCATGGTGCACAACCCCTCTGCCGGGCTGATCGGCGGTTCAATCCGTAGCCGGCGGTATTCGGCGAGGAGAAAGGCGGCGTCGAAGTGCAGGTTATGAGCGACCAGCACCCTTCCACGGAGGAGGCTGGCGACGTGGCCTGCGAGCCGACTGAATTCCGGTGCGCGCCGTACCTCGGCGGCCGAGATGCCGTGGATGAGTTGCGGTCCGAGATCCCGGTCGGGGTTGACCAGGCTGCACCACTCGTGCGTCACCTGGCCGGCGCTGTCGAGGTGGATGACGGCAACCTCGACCACGCGGTCGTGCCAGCTGGTGCGCAGGCCCGTCGTCTCCAGGTCGATAACTGCGTACACGTCGAGTCGACTCCTTAGATCGTGGCCGGAGCGGAGCTGTCGGCGGCGGCGCGCAGTCGGGCCAGCCACCGTGGAGGCAGCGGCTGCGGTTCACCCAGAGGCCGCAGATACTTCCGGCGATACCGCGCCTGTTCGGTGTCCTGCCAGAGTTGAGCGGTCATGGCGACAGCCGACGTCAGGGCCAGCGCCGACCCCGCGACCGGCGAGGCGGCGCGGGGCTGCGTGGCGAGCCGAATCGCCAGATCCTCGTGACCCGGCACCTCGGCAGGCCACGCGAGCGGGGCGAGCTTCGACGTGGACACCGCACGCTGCCGGTCGACCGCCTCGGCGTAGGCGGCTCGATGCTCAGTGATCTCCGTGAGGAGTTCAGGGACGGTCAGCACGTGCCCCCGCAGCGTGCTGACCAATTGCTGTGGCAGTACGTGGGCGACCCTGTCCAGGATCGCGACCGGAGTCTCCCGGGCCCACCCCACCAGGCACCGCCCCTGCAACATCCACATGATGTGCACAAGCTGGTCGTCCTGCGCGATGTCATCGATGCGTACCACCCACGCGCCGCCGGCACGTCCGGTCGGGCTGAGCCGCCACACGGCCAGGGCCTCCGCGCCGTCCGAGTCGGGGCCGACGGCGAGAACAGCATGACCACGCGCACCGGGCACGTAGTCAACGGGTATGGCGAGTTCGCTCTCGGATTCCTCAAGTTCTGCCATCCCACGTCCTTCATGATCGAAATCGGGAGCATCACAGTAGGTGTCAACGTGGTCACGCCGGCTCAACCGGAGCGGCACCTCAAGGCGCGTAGTGTCCACACGCGAGTGGCTGAACAGATCACATAGCGGGTCGGAAGGCCGTGGTGACCGAGCGGCCTGCGGGGTTTTGGTTCGTAGTGCGGGCGGTCGGCTCGAGTTGCGCGAGCAGGGCGCTGACCTCGGTGTGCAGCCGCCGCAGCTCCGCCGCCGTGGGGGCCAGTTCGTAGCAGTGGTGGTGGGTGGCGGCGGACAGGCTCGCCCAGGCGAACGCCGCCCGGCGTGCGGTCTCGGTGCCCGGGCCGAGCCGGCCACGCAGCATCAACTGCTTCGCGCGGCCCTGCCGGCACGCCGCCACGGTCGGCTTCACCCGCCGCCAGTAGGCGTCGATGCCGCCTTCGAGGGCGAGCCGGATCAGGCAGGCGCAGGCCCGCGGCCACCAACCGGCGCTCACCGCCGCGGCGCCGAGCACACCGGCCCCCCGCAGCAACTGGTCGGCCGCCGCCAGGCAGCGCTGTGGCGTCGGCGCGGTCACGACAGCGCCCCCGCGAGGAGGCGGGCGTCCGCGACCAGTCCGGGCAGATCCGTCAGGTACGCCCCGTGCACACCCTCCCGACACGCCTGGTAGGCGTTCACCGCCCGTCGTCCGTGCCGGCGGAGGAGCCAGCCGAGCACGTCGCCGCCCCTCTCGGCGTCGTCGAACGCCGCCAGGGCGACGGTGGTGGCGACCCGCCGGGACGCGTCCTCGATGGCCGTCTCGATGTCGGCGTGCGGAACGCCGCGCGCGACCCGGGTCCGCCACACCGTCCGGTGGCAGGCCGCCTCCACCGCCGCGCGGCACAGTTCCGCGACCACCGGCCCGCGCACCTCGGCGGGGATCTCGTCGTTGCGCGCCAACGCGGACGCGTCGTCCAGGTAGCGGGTGACCGGGTCGGAGCCGGGCCGCAACGTCACCACCGACTTCTCCGCCCGGGTCACCTCGACGATGCGGGCGTCGCCGAGGCCGAGCCGGGTGACCGCGTCGGGCAGGCGGGTGTCGTGGGTGAAGACCACCACCTGCCGGTCCTCGGCCAGTTCGGCGAGCACCCGGGCGAGACCGTCCACCTTCGACGGATCCATGCTCTGCACCGGGTCGTCGACCACGATGAACCGGAACGGGCTCTCCGGGGCGCAGCTACGCGGCAGGAACGTGGCCAACCCGAGCGCCTGCATCTCACCCTGGCTCATCACACCCAGCGCTGTGCCGTTGTCGGTGCCGTCCACGCTGACCGGGAACACGACCCGCCGCCGGGTGTTCACCCCTTCCAGCGTCATGGCACCCAGCTCGACGTTGCTCTCCTGCCGCAGCTGCGCCCAGATCCGCTGCGAGTGCCCGGCGAACGGCGCTACCCGCTCGTTGCGGATCTCCGCACCGACGCCCTTCAACCAGGCGCGCGCGGCCTTCAACCGGGCCAGGGCCACCTCTCGCGCCGCAAGCCCGTCGGCGGCGGCCACCCACTCGCGCACGTCGGCCGCCGCGGCCCGCCAACCGGTGTCGCGCTGCCGCAGGAACCCCTCGGCGTACGCGCGGGCCGCGTCCGCCGCCGCCACCACCGCCGGGTACCGCGCGGCCAGGTGGTCGGCCAGATCAACAGGCTTCCCGGGTACGCGCCGAAGCGCGGCAACGGCGTCCCGCAACGCCCCGACCGAGGGCTCCGACCCGAGGCGCTCCGACACCGCGAGGTCGTCGATCAGGTGGTGCGCCTGCCGCAGCAGAGCGGTGAGCCGAGTCGTCGCCGTCTGGGCGGCGACGCTGCGCTGCCGCAGCTCGGTCAGCGACTGCGCGGCGGCGGCACGCCATCCACCGTCGAGGGCGCCGGTCGCGCAGACCGGACACGACCCGTCGCCCTCGTCCTCGTGATGTTCGAGGGCGAGGCGGAGCAGTTCGGCGCTGCGCAACGCGGCCCGGGACCGGCCGCCGTCGTACCGCAGCGCCTCGGCCGCCGCCTCTCGCAGTTGGGCGGCCAGCCGGGTCACCTCGTCGACCGGCGGCGGGGCGAGGTCGGCGAGTTCCCGGCAGAGCAGCACCTCCCGGTCGGTGGTCGCCTCGTCCGGCTCGTCGAGGATCGCCGTCACCGCGCCGCTGTCGACACCGCCCCGCCCGCGCAGCAGTGCGGCGGTCCGTCGGGCCCGGTCGTCGGCAATGTCGGTGAGCGCGTTGGCCAGGGCGGCACGCTGTGCGCGTACCTCCTTGATGGTCGTGTCGTGCGGCCGGGCGGCGCGCAGCAGACGCTGGTCGGCGTCGGTGAGCGCGTCCAGGCCGAGGATCGCGAAGAGTGCGTCGAAGAGCTGGCTCTGCGTGCCGGCGGCCAGCTTGCCCAGCTCGGCGGCGGTGAGGAACGGCCGGTACAGCTCCAGCGGACGGGCCAGACCCAATTCGGACAGGCCGGTGTGCCGACCTCGGGCGCTGGTGACTGCCACCTCGGCGTCGGCCAGCTCGGCCCCGACCGGCCAGGCTCGGTGCACCCGGGTCGGGGTGGCCACCCCGTCGACGCGCAGCTCCACGTCGACCCAGCACGGGTCCGGGTTGTGCAGGTTGCGCCACCCCGTACGCCAGACGCTTGTCTTGTCGGCCCACCGGGCGCTGTCACCGGTCAGGGCGAGCTCGACGGCCTCGGCGAAGCTGGACTTGCCGGAGCCGTTGCGGCCCACGACCACTGTGAGGCCCGGACCGGGGTCGACCTGGAGGGTCCGCTCCGGGCCGACGCCGCGGAACCCGGCGACGGTCACCGACTTCAACCAGATGCGCTCCGGTGGACCCTCACTGGTGGGGGAGCGGGGGTCGAGCCGGGTGGGAGTGCCGGCGAGAGCCGCGGTCAGGTCGTCGTCGCTGGTCAGTGCGGCGAGGACCAGTTCGGCGGTGTCGGTCGGTACGACGTCAGCGGCGGCGAGCCGATCGAAGATCAGCTCGATCAGGGGTGTGGTGGGCTGCGAGGGCTGGGTCATTGTCGTCTCCAGGCGTGTGGTGTCCGCGGGCCGACGGGTCGTCGGCCCGCCCGGGGTGAGCGGTGGATTCGGTGCTTCGGTTCAGCGCGCGGGGCGCCACTCGCCGCAGTTCTCCGAGCTGAAGGCGTAGTCGGAGGAGCGGATGGTCACCTGCACCCGTCGGGCGCTGTTCGTGAAGTAGTTGTCGATGGTGTCGCCGGAGCTGTTCTGCCGCTCCCAGTAGCAGCCGTCCACGTCAGTGGTGACGTAGGTGCCGGGCTTGATCTCCTTACCGACGCGAAACGTGCCCTCGCCGAAGATCCGACCCTGGGCTGCCAGGTCCACGTCGACCTGCCCACGTTTCACCGTCTCGCGCCACTTCTTGGCGTACGGGTAGCTGGGGCAGAGGACGAGGGCCGCGTTGATCTCCGGAATCTGCTCACTGCTGGCGGCGAAGCCCGCCTCCACGTACGTGTCCTCGGGGTCGACGGCGGCGCACATCTCGTACAGCGTGGTGATGTCGCCGTCCTCGTACTTCGACGTCTCCAGTGCGCTCTTCTCGGTGTCGGTCACGGGATAGATCTCCGTCTGGGCGTCGCAGGACGTCGGCTTCGCCGCCCACACCTCACTGAAGTCCGGCCGGCCGTCCTTGCCGGGCCGCACTGTGAGCAGCGCATCCCAGTCGTTGCCCGTGTCGCAGGCAAGGCTGACCGGGGGCTGTTGCGGGGTGTTCTTGGGATCGTCGGGATAGGTGTCGCTGGAGTCGGGGATGCCGTCGGCGTCCCGATCCGGCGGCGGGGCCGCAGTCGGCGAGGCGCTGGCGGACGCCGACACGCTCGGGGAAGCCGTCGCCGCCGTGGTGGTGGGGCGGCTGTCGTCAACGCAGCCCGCGAGTGCCGTGGCCAGCAGGGCAGTAGTGAGGAGGGCGCCGGAGGAGCGGACCGTGGGGCGCAGGTGGATGGTCCGGGTGATGGTGTCGTACGGCTGGGAACGGGCCATTGTCGTCTCCGCAGGCAGGGAGGTCCGCGGCCCAGGGCCAGTCGGACGCGTGGTGGGAGTCAGACGCTGTGGAGCTGATGACGCAGACGAATCAGCCAGAGGCGGTCAGGACGATCTACAGGGCTGACTGCCGGTGTGAACAGGTTGGGCTGTGAACAGCCGGGGCGGATCGTCCAGACCCGCCCCGGGATTCGGTGGAGAGGTCAGCTGAGGGCGACGTCGACGCCGCCGGAGAACATCGAGTCGTGCAGCTCAAGCTTGGTGAGCTTGACGTTCTTCGGAATGTCGAAGACCACGACGCCGGTGACCTGGTTGCCGGGGTTGATGTCGTTGAGGAAGGTCTCGGCGTTCTTGTTGGCGTAGATCGCCGCGCCGCTGTCGGCGGAGTACTCGGTGCCGTCGGCCGCGTACGCCTTCTGGCTGCTGCCGTCGAACATCTGCGCTTCCTTGCCGATGTTCTTCACGTTGACCGTGACCAGGCAGAACTGGCCCTGCGCCTTCTGGCCGAGCGGTTCGCTGCCGACCTTGGTGACGCCGCACTTGGACGACTTCACAGTGAACTCGAACTTCCCGTCCCGGGCCGGCTGACCGATCTTGGCGGTCGCAGGCTTCTCCTCGGTCTTGGCGTCGCCCTTGTCGTCGGTGGAGCTGCCCGCCTTGACGTCGCCCTCGTCACCGCTGGAGTTCGCCTTGTCGGCGGCACCGGAGCCGCAGCCCAGGGCGATGAGGCCGGTGGCAATCAGAGCGAGAGTGGTGGTCTTGCGCATCGTTGTCCTCCTGTTGTGAACGTTGCGGGGTCAATAAGATCATCGTCCGACAACACTGTCAACAGACAATCTCGTGCTTGACAGTCGTGCGAGACTTCCGACGTGCAGGAGAACCCGACCATCACGGCAGCGGAGATCGCCCGGCTCGCCGGCGTCGGTCGCGCCGCGGTTAGCAACTGGCGTAAACGGCATCCCGACTTCCCCGCACCGGTGGGCGGGACGACGGCGAGCCCCGAGTTCGACCTGATCCAGGTCGAGCAGTGGTTACGCACCCAGGGCAAGCTCCCAGAGCTGGCCACCGCCGACCGGCTCTGGCGACACCTCGCCGCGGCCAGCGACTCCCCGGCCGCCGGTCTCGCCGCCGTCGGCGCTCTTCTCCTGGCACGTCAACGCGGATCCCGAACCGGCCACCCCGACGCCCATCTCGCGCCGCTGCTGCCCGACATCGATGCCCTCGCCGACGAGTTGGGCTCGCAGGGAGCGTTCGACGAGCTGTGGCAGCGGTTCTCCGCACCCGGGCCCGGCCGCCCCTTCGCCACCCCCGACGACCTAGCCGACCTGATGATCGGGCTCGCCAACGTCGGCGGTGGCTCAGTGCTCGACCCGGCCGCCGGCTCCGGCGCGATCCTGCGGGCCGCCGTCCGCGCCGGCAGCACCTCCGTCTACGGCCAGGAACTCGACGACGACCTGGCCCGGCTCGCCGGACTGTGGCTGGCGCTGCACGACGTACCCGGGGAGGTCAGCGCCGGGGACACACTGCGCGCCGACGCCTTCGCCGGCCGCGCCGTCGACGCCGTCGTCTGCCACCCACCCTTCGGCGCCACGAACTGGGGCGACGAGGAGCTCGGCCACGACCCCCGCTGGATCGTCGGCACCACACCCCGCACCGAACCCGAGCTGGCCTGGGTGCAACACGCCCTCGCCCACCTGCGGGTCGGCGGGCACGCCGTCCTTCTGATGCCACCCACCGTCGCCAGCCGCCGCGCCGGCAAACGGATCCGCGGCGAGCTGCTGCGCCGAGGTCACCTGCGGGCCGTCATCGCGCTCCCGCCAGGGGTGGCGGCGCCGCACGGCGTACCCCTGCATTTGTGGGTGCTGCGACGCGCCGCGACCGACGCGCCGCCACCGGCGCGGGCGCTGCTGATCGACGCCGCCGGTGGCGACCTGACCGACACCGGGCCGCGCGTGCTGGCCGCGTGGCGGGCCTTCGCTGCCGCCCCGGATGGCGATGTCGAGGAGGCCGGTTTCGCCCGCGCGGTCCCGGTCATCGAGCTGCTCGACGAGGACGTCGACCTCACCCCCGCACGCCGGCAACCCGCCGTCGTGGGCGAGGCATCGGGCGAGCATCTGGTACGCACCAGAGAACGGCTGGCCGCCGTCGTGAGGGAGCTGCCGGGGCTGATGCCGCAGGTCACGCCCGCACCCGACGGGCCGGACGGTCTCTTCCTCACGGTGGGGGAGCTGGCGAAGACCGGAGCGCTCCAACTGATCGGCCCGGTCCGTGCTGGCACGTCCGTGCCGGCACCGGACGGGCCACCGGTGCTCACCGTGCAGGACGTGCTCGCCGGGGTGGAGGCGTCGGGGCGGGTCGACGACCGGTTTGGCCAGGAGATTCCCCTCGCGGTGGGAGACGTGGTGGTGCCGATGATCGCGCGGCAGCTCACCGCGCGGATGGTGACCGCTGAAGGGGCGCTCCTGGGGCGCAATCTCTACCTACTGCGGCCGAACGCTACGGCACTGGATCCTTGGTTTCTGGCCGGTCAGCTGCGCACGTCGGCGAACGAGAAGCAGTCGTCGAGCCTCTCGGGGACGATGCGGTTCGACATCCGACGGGCACAGGTGCGGCGCCTGTCGTTGGACGAGCAGCGAGTGCACGGCGACGCCTTCCGACGCCTCGACGCCTTTGAGTCGGCAATCCGGCAGGCCGCCACGCTCGGGGCGGAGCTGGCGCAGCTGACAGCTGACGGGTTGGCGCGAGGGGCCCTGCGGCCAGACGCCGACATGCGATAAAGCAGTGCCTCAACCGTTACGCCCGTGTCCGAGGGTGCTCCCTGGAACACCGAATCATCGATCGGTGACTCAGCCCGAGATCCCTGTCCCACCGCAGCGGGACACCGCCCAGCACGATCGTGGGGCACAGTGGAGGGCTGAGCGGAGCGCCGATGTCGGGGGAGGTCGCGGAGTGCTCGGTCAGGATCCGGACGAGGCCCAGGAGCTGCTGCATTCCTGGACAGCCCAGCTGTCGACACGCGCTCAAGCTGCCGCCGACCTGTCGGAGCGGGTTGCGGCACTGGCTGCGTCGGCAACAGGTGCGGACGGCGCAATCCGGGTGACGGTTGCCGCCTCCGGGGCACTGACGGACCTACGGATGGACGACCGCGTTCAGCGGATGCGCGGCTCCGAACTTGCCAGCATCATCATGGCCACGGTCGCCCGTGCGCAGGCCGGGTTGACCGATCAGGTGATCGTCGCGGTGCACGACACCGTGGGCATCGACTCGGAGACCGGGCGGACGGTCGCCGACACGTTCGCCAAGCGCTTCCCCAAGCCCGCTGACGAGCAGCCCGACCGGTGGGAACGGGGCACCAGCAGTGGCTGGTGACGCGGAGATGCAGATGTCGGTGGCTGCGGTAATGCGGCACGCCGCGACGGTCGACGACGCTGCCGACAAGATGGAGACCGCGCGCGGCGCGGCGGCGTACGTGCAGATGGGCGCGGAGGCGTACGGGCAGATCTGCGGGTTCCTGCCTCGTCTCATCGACACCGTGGCGGACAGGGCGGTGACCGCGCTCGGAGAGTCCGCTTCGGCACTGCGTGAGACGGCAGCCAACCTTCGAACCGCTGCTGCCACGACTGAGGCGACCGACGCGGCGAGCGCACGGCTCCTCAACCGCAGTGGCGGCCGGTTGGGTCTGCCGCTGTGACAGACATGGCGGCCAACCCGTTGGTGGCGGCGCGCCAGGACTCGACCCGGTGGTACACCGGACTCGGGTTGGTGGAGGACGTCGCCGACACGGTGTCGGGCATCGAGTCGGGCAGCTGGATCGACTCGACCATCGGTGGTGTCGCCACGTCGATGGACGCTCTGGCCACCGTGCTCGACCCGTTAGGGTCGCTGGTCAGTTGGGGCGTCGGATGGTTGCTCGAACACGTGAAGCCGCTGTCGGACGCGCTGGACTGGCTGGCCGGCGACCCGGACCAGATCAACGCGTACGCGTCCACATGGCGCAACGTCGCGAAGCAGAGCACCGACGCGGTGGGTGATCTGCAAGCGGCGGTCTCCACGCAGCTCGCCGAGTGGGATGGAGCCTCGGCGCGGGCCTACCGCGAACACATGTCGGGTCAGGTGCGGGCGATGGAGGGCATCGCCCGGGCTGCCGGCGGCATCGCTTCGCTGGTGGAGGGTGCCGGGTTGCTGGTGGCGGTGGTCCGCGAGTTGGTTCGCGACCTGATCGCGGACTTCGTCTCGGTGCTGGCGGTCCGGCTGCCGCTCTGGCTGGCCGAGGCCGGCGCGACGCTGGGCATCGCGACTCCGTTGGTGATCTCCCAGGTGAGCAGCCTGGTGGCCAAGTGGGCGGCACGGATCGGCAAGCTGATCAGCGCGCTGATCAGCAGCCTGCGTCGGCTGACCCCGCTGCTCAGGCGCTTGGGTGACCTGATCGACGAGCTCAATGGCCTGCTGCGCCGGGCTGCCCGCACAGACCCGTCCAACCCGACCCACAGCGGCGTACCCAGTGAACGCACGGGGCCGTGGGGGGACTCGGATCTCGACTCGATGGGACGTCGGTCGGATTGGGCGGATCCTTCCGCGCATCCTCATGCGCCGCCACCGTCGGATGCGAACCTTCCGGCCGGAGATCCGGTCTATCACCGACCGAACAGCACTGCCATCGGCTACGACAGCGCCACGATGCGCAACTTCGACGCCGTGGCGCCGATCCCCGGGCATCACGACGTGGTCGTACACGGCGAACGCACCGGCCTGTTCCGGCCTGGCCTCGTGGGTGCTGACGGTGCCGACCACCCCGCGAACTTCACCCACCCGCAGCAGATCGCCGACGCCATCCGTGCCAACCCGCACTACGACGGCGGCCCGGTGCGGCTGGTGTCCTGTCACACCGGCACAGTTGCCCCCGAGGCCGGCGTGCCACCGGCGGCGCAACAGGTTGCCGACGCCCTCGGAGTGCCAGTGATGGCACCCACCGACGCTGTCGGTGTCGACCGGTATGGTCCCGTGGGGCAGACCCCGATGATCCGGGGTGACGGAGAGTGGAAGATCTTCTATCCGAACGGTGGGCGTTGATGGACGGCGGTCAGTTGAAGGCGGCGGGAATGTTCCGCGAATTCGGGCCGGTCCGCTCCGCCGAACCGCAGGAGAGCATCTTCGACAGCGTCGCCGCCGAGGAACTGCCCGACCTCGCCCAGGTTGTCGGCTATCTGAACTCGGGGCACGTCCTCATCGACGTGATGGATGTCGCCGACGACGCCTTTGACCCGGCCCAGCAGGTGATGAACGGCTCGACCGTCGTGACCGACGGCGACTGGCTTTGGCGGAAGGACCTCGCCTACTACGTGCGGCGTCATCGCGTTGCGTTGCCGGAGGACTTTCTCGCGCTCATCCGCGAGCGTGACTACGTCGTCCCTTCGCGGGGCGTGCCGGAGTTGACGGCTTGTTCGCGGCAGGCGCGCGACCTGATGTTCTGGAAAAGCTGACAAGCCGCCGATTGAGACACGCTTCTAGTCAGAAACCGGACAGACGCGCCGGGCTTCAACGATATACGCGCGGCTGGTGAGCCGGCGCATCCCCAGCTGTTCGACTGCGTCATCAGGGACGAAGGTGGCTAAACGCGGACTCGTCCATCGAGCCGGCATGAAGTACGAATTCAGCGCCTAAGAAGAACCGCCGTTCGGACGCTTCCTCGTAGAAAGTTCAACGTTGTACGGTCATGCGTCCGCCGAGGCGTCCAGACGCGAGAGCGGACGAGCAATGTGGTCGGGTGTCATCGTGAGGGGGACCAATGACGCTGGGCAGAATCGGCGGCTATGAACTGGTCCGGCCACTGGGCTCAGGTGGCATGGGCGACGTGTTCTTCGCGGTGTCGCCGACGGCCGAGCGGGTCGCCATCAAAGTGATCAAGCAGCACCTGATCGAGGCGCCGACGGTGCGTGAGCGATTCGCTGTCGAGGTCGACAGCCTCAAGCTGGTCTTCGGGTCCCGGGTGGCCCGCCTCGAGGGCGCCGACGCGTACGCGAACCCGGCCTGGCTCGCCGTGGAGTACGTCCCCGGTGCCACGCTGCGTCAGCACGTCGACGCCCGGGGGCCGCTCGCCCTGCCGTTGGCCGCGATGGCCGGCGCGATGCTCGCCGAGGGCCTCGCCAAGGTGCACGAGGTCAAGCTGCTGCACCGAGACCTTAAACCGCAGAACATCATCCTCGGCCCCGATGGCCCCAAGCTGATCGACTTCGGGTTGGCGGTGCTGATCGATCGGAACGACTACCTCACCGAGCCCGGCGCGCTGGTCGGCACACCTGCCTACATGTCGCCCGAGCAGGTCAAGGGTGAGCGGAACCTCACCGCGGCGGTGGACGTCTACGCGCTCGCGGCGACGCTGGTCTTCGCGCTCACCGGGCGTGGGCTCTACCCGCCGACCAACTCCTGGAACCTGCTGCTTCGCATCAGCGAGCCGAGCGACCTGCCCGACCTTTCCGAGGTGCCGGCCGAGCTGGTCCAGTTGCTCGGCGCGATGCTCGCCTACGACCCCACGGCCCGACCCGGCCTCAACGACGTTCGCGCCCGGTTGCTCGCGGTCGCCACCGCCACCAGCGGCAAGAGTGTCCTTGCCCTGCGCCAGGAAGTCGCTGAACTCACCTACGACGGTGGCACGGAGTTGCTGGTCCCGCCGGACCTGGATGATCCGCGACAGGACCCGGAGGCCACACCGGTCATCGAGGATGTGGCCCCTCCGAATCCGGCCACGCCCGATCGCCAGCCACCCATCAAGGCGTCCACCGACGTGACGTGGCTGGTCGACAAGGTGCGCCGCCAGTACGCCCGCCGCTCCACCCTGTAGGAAGGCACCACCGATGACCACCACCGAGGTAACGACCTTCGCTCCGGGCTCCCGCATCGTCGTCCGCGACGAGGAGTGGCTGATCCGCAGCGTCAAGACCGGCACCGCGGACGGCACGATGGTGAAGGCGGTCGGCGTCTCCGAGTTCGTGCAGGACGTTGAGGCGACCTTCTTCACCGAGCTTGAGGACATCACGCCGCTGGTGCCCGAGGAGACGGAGCTCGTCCAGGACACCTCGTCGCGGTTCCGGCAGAGTCGCCTCTTCCTGGAGGCGGTGCTGCGGCGTACGCCGCTGCCCCGCACCGAGCGCGGGTTGGCCCTCGCCGACCGGTTCCTGCTCGACCCCTTGACCTACCAGCAGCGACCGGTGGAGCTGGCGCTCTCCGGCCTGCGGCCGCGGATTCTGCTCGCCGACGTCGTCGGCCTGGGCAAGACGCTGGAGATCGGGCTGATCCTCGCCGAGCTGATCCGACGGGGCCGGGGTGAACGCATCCTGGTTGTCTCGCCGCAGCAGGTCCTCGAACAGTTCCAGCGGGAGCTGTGGACCCGGTTCGCGATCCCGCTGGTCCGGCTCGACTCGACCGGCATCCAGCGCATTCAGCAGGAGATCCCGGCCGGACGTAACCCGTTCACCTACTTCAAGCGGGCCATCATCTCGGTCGACACCCTGAAGGACGCCGGCCAGTTCGGCCACCACCTGGACGCCACGACCTGGGACGCGGTCGTCATCGACGAGTCGCACAACCTCATCAACAAAGGCACCCAGCGCAATGAGCTGGCCCGCCGCCTGGCTGCGAAGACCGACGCGCTGCTGTTGGCCAGCGCCACCCCGCACAACGGTGACAAGGAGTCGTTCGCGCAGTTGATCTCGCTGCTCGACCCGGCGGCCATCGCCAACGAGAAGGACTACCAGGCCAGCGACATCGCCCACCTCTACCTACGTCGCACGAAGATCAGCCCAGAGGTACGCGACCAGATCGGCGACCGCTGGGCCGACCGGGGGCCCTCCCAGGCCCTGCACTGCGCGGCGACCACCATCGAGGAGCAGATCTTCGACGAGCTGACCGACGTGTGGTTGGCCGGCAAGTGGACCGACGAGGCGATCACCGGCCAGCACCGACTTTTCCCGTACACCTTGTTGAAGTCGTTCCTGTCCTCGCACCGCGCGCTGCATGAGACGGTGACCAACCGGCGTAAGAAGGCCACTGGCACCGAGCGGGCGGCGCTGGACCGGCTCGCGGAGCTGACCTCGGCGATGACCGACCAGGACTCCAGCAAGCTCCAGAGGCTTGTTGACGAGCTGCGGGATATCGGCGTCGGCAAGAACAGCAGCACCCGGGCCGTGGTCTTCTCCGAGCGGGTGCCGACCATCAAGTGGCTCGCCGAGGTCGTCCCCGGCATGCTCGGCCTCAAGCCCAACGCGATCCGGGTGCTGCACGGCGGGGTGGCCGACAAGGACGAGCAGACGATCCTGCAGGAGTTCGAGCTGGCCGGCAGCGACGTCCGGTTGCTGTTCACCGGCGACGTCGCCTCCGAGGGTGTCAACCTGCACCAGCAGTGCCACCACCTGATCCACTACGACATCCCGTGGAGCCTGATCCGGATCGAGCAGCGCAACGGCCGTATCGACCGGTACGGGCAGAAGCACCAGCCGCAGTTCCGCGCGCTGATCCTCACCTCCGACCGCGAGGACGCCAAGGACGACCGGACGGTCGCCGAGAAGCTGCTCAACCGCGAGGAGACCGCGCACCGCAGCCTCGGCAGCGTCGAGGCCCTGACCGGTCAGTTCGACGCCAAGGCTGAGGAGGACCGGTTGGTCCGGGACCTGCTCGCCGGCAAGTCGGTGGACGAGTCCTACGAGGCCGCCCACGCCGAGGTCGACGTGATGGCCGACCTCTTCGGTGAGGTCGGCACCGCGCCCGTGACGGCGGACGTGCCGCAGGCCCGGGTGCCGAAGCTCTTCGATTCCACCGAGGACTTCGTCGACACGGCCCTCTACGAGATCTACGAGGACCGCCCCGAGGACCACATCGACCTGCGCCGCGAGGACGAGCTGTTGACCTTCCTGGCACCCGACGACCTGGTACACCGGCTCACCGACCTGCCCCGCTCCTACCTGCGCGCCCACCGCGAGGGCGAGGACCTGCGGCTCAAGGTCACTTTCGACCGCCCGCTGGCCCAGCGCAAACTCGACCAGGCCCGGCAGAGCAAGACCCCGATGTGGCCGGACATCGCCTTCCTCAGCGACGTGCATCCGATGGTCGACTGGCTGGTCGACAAGGTTCTGATCCGGCTGGGCCGCCAGCAGGCCCCGGTGCTCACCGCCGACGTGGCCGCGCCGACGTTCCTGATCCAGGGCGTCTACGCCAACCGCCTCGGCCAGCCCACCGTTGTGCAGTGGATGGCCGTCTCCGGTCTCCCTGCGTCGCCGACGATCCGGCCGATGGACGAGGTGCTGCGGGAGGCGAACGTCGGCCCCACGATGGTCAACCGCGCGGAGACCATCGCCATCGACCCACTGAAAGAGCTGCTGCCGGAGGCCGTCCAGGTGGCCCGGCAGCACCTGGAGGGCAAGCGCGACGAGTGGGCCGAGGCGAACGCCGAGCCGTTGCGCAGATACCGCGAGCAGCTGAGCGCCTTCCAACAGGCGAGCCTCCTCGATGAGCTGCCCGGTGCGCATCGGGAGAAGCGACGCCAACGCGTCGACACCACCGTCCAGGAGCAGCACGACCTGCTCGACCGCTTGGAAACCACCGGCGACCCGCTGCTGCGGGTGCTCGCCGTCCTCGTACCGTCGCAGGAGAACGCCGCATGAGCTTCGAGTCGCTGACCAACCGTGGCGAGTACCTCTCCGCGCACTACCTGGCCGAGATCCTGCCCACCACCCTCAAGGGTGGCCTGCTCAAGCAGTGGACCGAGGATGAGAAGTCCGGCCGGGTCACGCCGCGCGCCGGGCTGCGCGGCATGCGCCGGACCTACTTCGACGCGAAGACCGAGCTGACCGACGTCGACTTCTTCGACCCGGAGCGACTGCGCAAGCAGCACCAGGACGTGCTGCGGGCGCTCGGCTTCGACCCGCAGCCGCAGACCATCACCGTCGAGCGCAACGCCCAGGAGTACGAGGTCCACGTCGCGCACGCCGAGCTGACCACCGCGCACGGCATTGTCGCGCTGGACTGCGGCTGGGCGGTCGACACCGAGGCCGCCCAGGACCCGGACGGCGCCGGACGCCTGCTCGACCCGCTCACTCTGTCGAGCACCGAGACCATCGAGACGGGCGCCAAGCTCGCCTCGCTGCTCTTCGCCGCCGACAGCCCGAAGCCCCGCTACGTGCTGATCCTCAGCGGTGGCGTGGTCACCCTCGCCGACCGCACCGTCTGGGGTGAGGGCCGCTACCTGGCGGTCAGCCTCGACACCGCGTACGCCCGCAACGACGACAAGGAACTCGATGTCGTCGCCGCGCTCTTCGGCGCCGACTCGCTGCGCCCACCCGCCGAGGGCGGCACCGAACCCCTCGCCGACCTGGTCGCCGGCTCCCGCCAACACGCCGTCGGGGTGTCCAGCGAACTCCGCGTGGGCCTGAAGGATTCCGTCGAACTCATCGCCAACGAGGTCCTCGACCAGATCCGGCGCGCCGGCTACCAGCCGCAGCAGGTGATGGACCTCGACGAGCTGGCGAAGGAGCTGGGCCGGGAGTCGCTGCGCTACCTGTACCGGATCCTGTTCCTGCTCTACGCCGAGGCCCGCCCCGAGCTGGGCGTGCTGCCGGTCAACGACCCCCAGTACGTTGAGGGCTACAGCCTCGCCCGCCTCGGTGACCTCGTCTCCCGCCGCCTCGCCCCCTCCGCAGAGGACGGCACCCACCTGTACGAGTCGCTCGACCTGCTCTTCCACATGGTCAACGAGGGGCACCGGCCACGCGGCGGCGCGGAGATCGCCGACAAGGCCAGCGAGGGCGAAGGGCTGCGTTTTGAGCCGATGAAGTCGGACCTGTTCCTGCCGGAGAAGACCAAGCTCATCGGCCGGCTGATCCCTGTGCCAGGCAGCGAGCCCGACGACGAGGACGCCCCGAAGATCGACACGCGGCTGCGCAACAAGGTGCTCTACGAGGTGCTGCGCCGGCTGATGCTCACCAAGGGCGGCAAGAAGCGCCGCGGCGGCTTCATCTCGTACGCCCAGCTCGGCATCAATCAGCTCGGCGCGGTTTACGAGGGTCTGATGTCGTACACCGGTTTCGTCGCTACCGAGCAGCTTTACGAGGTCGCCAAGAACGGCGACCCGAAGGACGGCTCGTGGATGATCCCGGCCTCCAAGACCGACGAGTACGACGACAACGTCTTCGTCTACAGGGAGAACGCGTACACCGGCGTCCGTAGCCGGGTCTGTTACGAGGCGGGACAGTTCGTCTACCGGCTCGCCGGCCGGGACCGGCAGACCAGCGCCTCCTACTACACCCCGCAGTCGCTGACCGAGGTCACCGTCCAGCTCGCCCTGAAGTACCGGCTCGACCAGGACGACACCATCACCCCGGCCCGCGAACTGCTGGACTGGACGATCTGCGAGCCGGCGCTCGGCTCCGGCGCGTTCCTCAACGAGGCGATCAACCAGGTCGCCGCCGAGTACCTGCGCCGCCGCCAGAAGGAACTTGAGGTCACCCTCGACCCGGAGCAGTACCACCTCGAACTCCAGCGGGTGAAGGCGTACATCGCCCTGCACAACAGCTACGGCGTCGACCTCAACCGCACCGCCGTCGAGCTGGCCGAGGTGTCACTCTGGCTCAACGTCATGCACGCCGGCCTCCAGGCCCCCTGGTTCGGCCTTCACCTGCAACGCGGCAACTCCCTCATCGGCGCCGGCCGCAAGACCTACACACCGAAGCAGCTCGCCGACAAGTCGTGGCTCACCACCGCGCCGAAGGAACAGCCCTTCCGGGACGGGCCAATCGACGAGGGCACCATCCACCACTTCCTGCTCCCCGCCGACGGCTGGGGAGCGGTCGCGGGGGAGAAAGAGGCCCGCGAGCTGGCGCCGGCCGAGACCGCGAGATTGAAAGCCTGGCGTACGGCGATGAAGCGCACGCCGTCGGCCAAAGGGAAGAACTCGCAGGTCCAGCGCTTGCAGGCGCTCGCTCGACGGGTTGAGTTCCTGTGGGGGCTGGTGCAGCAGCGGCTCGACATCTCCGAGCAGGAGATTCGACGTGATATTGCGGTGTGGGGAGCTGACGACCTGCCTCCGGTCACCGAGGCGGTGCCCCGAGACGAGATCCTCGCCGACCTGACCGCGCCGGGCACGCCGTACTGGCGGCTCAAGACGCTTATGGACGTGTGGTGCGCGCTGTGGTTCTGGCCGCTGGACAAGGTCGGGCTGCTCGACGGCTCCGACCCGGCCTATCCGACCGCACCCGTCCAGGTCTCACACATTAAGGACGAGCCGGCATACGAGGAACCGGTGGTCTACGAGGTGGCGGACCTCCTTGGCAACGTGCTGCCGCAGCAGATGAAGATGCCGACCAAGGCGACCGGCACCCGCCGGATGACCGTGGCGGAACAGCTCCGCCAGCAGGTGCCGCTGTCCAACCTGGACGACTGGCTGACCTTCGCTGAGGCGCTGATCGGCCGGAGCGACGTGGACGAGAACACTGAGCGGTTCTACGGCCGGACGCTCACGAGCCTGAGCGAGATAAGTGACTTCGAGCGGAAGCTCGACGGCGTCATTGGAGTCGACTCACCGTGGACTCTCACGGACCGCTTCCCCTGGCTCCTCGCCGCCGACCAGACCGCCGGCCAGCAGGGCTTCTTCCACTGGGAACTCAACTTCGCCCAAGCGTTCGCCAGGGGCGGCTTCGACCTCCAAGTGGGCAACCCACCTTGGGTGCGTCCTCGTTGGGAGCCGGACGCCGTTCTTGCCGAAATTGAACCATGGTTCAAACTCGTAGACAGAGCGTCGATCGAACAATGGCGTAGGCGGGCAAAGGGTTTGTTCGCTGTGCCAGAGGTATCAACGTACTTCCTGCGCGAGTTCTCAGATAGCTGCGGTACCGTCGCCTTTCTTGGATCTGCTGCGGCTTATCCGCTTCTGGCAGGAACTCAGCCGGACTTGTATCGCGCGATGATGTGTCAGGTGTGGTGCCATTCCAACACGAAGGGCGCGTCTGGGTTGATTCACCCAGATACTCACCTAGGCGGTGTGAAGGAGGGTCGCCTCCGAGCGGCATCATATGCACGATTGCGAGTGCATGGAAGCTTCGTCAATGGGGCTAACTGGGCTTTTGACGATGCGGTTCGGAGTCTTGAATTCGGTGTCCATATTTATGGTACGCCGCAGCGCGTCAGCTTCAAGCACCTTAGCCGATTGTATAGCGCCTCCACGCTCGCGATGTCGATATCACATAATGGTGACGGAGAGCCGCCCAGGTTGAAGTATCGCGGTAGGTGGGATGTTCGCCCGCATCGGTCCCGCGTGCTAGACGTAAACACCGAGTTGTTGAGCGAGTGGCGCTTGCTCAGGGGAGAAGTTGACGCTCCCCTGGAACAGGTGCAGCTCCTGTATCCGATTACCACTCACGAAGCGGGCGCCGTGTCGGCTCTTGCAAGATTTGACTGCCGGTTGGGAGCCAGTTCACTTCAGATTAGTCGGGGCTACGATGAGTCAACGGCCCGGAGAGATGGCTTGATTCGCTGGGACCAGACGTTGCCCGACAGGATCGAGCAAGTTGTACTGCAGGGGCCTCACTTTAGCATTGCTCAACCTGTGGCTAAGCAGCCGCGGATCCCCTGCCGCAACAACCGCGACTGGGACTCCTTGAATCTTGAGTCGTTGCCGCTCGACTTCGTCCCCGTAACTAACTACGTCATGACCGAGGGGGAGGTGTCGAGTCGCTCGGGTCAGGATTCCTGGGACGGCCGTCCTTACACGGATTACTTCCGCCTGGCGTGGCGCCGAATGATTCCGTTTAATACCGAGAGATCGCTCTTTGCTGCCATAATTCCGCCTGGACCGGCTCACGTGAACACTGTTTGTTCAATGGCGCTTTCTGACCGTGAGACCATGGCGCTTACGGCCGGATTTTGGGCCTCGATTCCCCTAGACTACTTCTTGAGGGTTACCGGTCGGTCCGACTTGCACCCTGCAGATGTTCGCTCCATGCCGGCACCTCAAAGGAATAATCCCTTGGCTGCCGCGCTCCTTCTGCGCACGCTTCGCGCCAACTGTGTGACAAGTTCGTACGCTGAGCTTTGGAATGAGCTGTTCAGGGTGGACTGGTTGCATGAAGAGTGGGCTGTGCAATGGGGCTTACAGAATCAGATCGGTGCCGTGCGTCATCATTGGGATCCGACTGTGCCGCTGCGTAGTGAGTATGCGCGACGCGCGCTCCTCGTTGAGATCGATGCTCTAGTGGCTGTGTGGCTAGGAGTCGGGATTGAAGAGTTGATCGCCGTCCTCCGCTCGCGATACTCGATCTTGTCAGAGCGGGAGAATGGGATGTGGTTTGACCGCATGGGTCGCCGCATCGCTGCAGACTCGTACGTATTCGGACAAGGTCAGCGTCAAGAGGACTACGAACTGCTGCTGGCGTACCTGGGTGACCCGGAACGCACTCCCGTGCCGGAGGGATACACAGCGCCCTTCTACAAGGCGGATCGAGAGAACGAGTATCGGCAGGCGCACGCCGTGTTTAGTGAGCGGCTTCAGGATGCGATCGACGCGGGCTGGCAACCGTCGTAGCCCGCGCTACCCCTCTTCCGCTCCGAAGGAGAGTAGATGGCTCCGAGCAACCATCAGAAACACCAGGCTGGACGCTACCTTGCGGTCGCCGAGGCGCTGTTGCACGGCTATTCGGCGAGCCTGCACGGTGCGCAGACCTTCGTGAAGATCAACGGTTGGATGGCTGCTGTGCAGGTCGCCGCGCAGGGCGGATGGATGGTCGCGGACATCGACAGGATGACGGAGATGTCCATTGACCTCTACGTCCTTGTGGACGTGACCGATGGACGCCGCGACTTCTACGTCGTGCCCGGAGACGAACTGCGCGCCGGAGTGCGTGAGCGGCACGAGGAGTTCATGGCGAGCATCGGCGGCGTTCGCCCCCGCAACCCGTACAGCCGGCATACGGCGATCTACCCGACGAACGTGGAGGTGTGGCGGAACCAGTGGTCGCTGTTTGACCAGGCGGCTCAGCCCGCGAGTGGAGAGACGTCCTCCTGACGGAGGGCGTCCGGCAGGTCTGCCGACTGCGCTCCCGTCTGGTGTACGGCTCAGTGCCAAGACTTGGTGAACCCGACAAACGCGCTCCAGGCGGCGGGGGAGAAGGTGAGAGCTGGCCCGGTCGCGTCCTTGCTGTCACGTACGGCCACGAGGCCGGGGTGGTTGTCGGCGATCTCTACGCAGTTGCCGCCGTTGTCGCCGCTGCGGGTGCTCTTGCGCCACCGGGCGCCGGTCAACTCAGCCATGGTGGACCTCTCCGACGATCTTGTTGATCAGATGCCTCGATTGTTGCTCATCGAGGGCCAGCGACGTGAGGCTCGTCCAGACTTCTTCGTAGATAGCGAGTTCGTCCTTGCGGTCGAGGTAGAGCGCCCCGGTAAGCGACTCACTGTAGATGACCGGTGGGTCGGGCTCGACCCGGTTGCGGAGCGGGAATTCCAGCATGACGAAGGGGCCAGCGACCGCACCGAAGTGGAGTCCGGCGCTGAGCGGCAGCACCCGGATCGAGACGTGGGGGAGCGTGCCTGCGGCGAGCAGGTGTCGTAGCTGTTCGGCCATCGTGGCGGGACTACCGACGACCCGTAGGAGAACCGCCTCGGAGAGGACGACCTCGAACTGTGGTGCGGGTGGAAGGCGACGTTCCAGGAGCGCCTGACGTTGCAGCCGGACCTCGACCAGCCGCGCCCGCTCGTCCTGGGAGATTCGCGAGCGATGCTGGTACACGCCGTGGGCGTAACCTCTGGTCTGGAGCAGTCCGGGTATCAGGGTGTCATCGTATTCACGTAGTCGCGAGGCGGCCGATTCCAGGCCGACGTAGAGCTCGAACCAGTCGGGGATGGCGTCGCCGTAAGAGTGCCACCAGCCCTTGGCCTTGGTCTCGTTGGCCAGGGCGGTGAGTGCGCTGGTCAGCTCGGGGCTCGCCCCGTACAGCTCGCACATGGCCTTGGCGTCCACGGCGCGGACCGGGCCGAGGCCGGTCTCGATGCGCCACAGCTTCTGCCGGCTGAACTGCATTGCCTCGGATGCGCCGTCCAGCGTCATCCGGGCCTCGGTGCGTAGGTCGCGCAGCGCCCGCCCGAGCTGCCGTCGCGGCACTGTAGATCCCATGTCGTCGGCCATCCGCCACCCCTCTCCGTGTTGCATGGTGTTACATCCCGACGCCATCTCTGAAACGTGGAACCGTTGCCGTTCGGCCAATCTTCGGCGATGCCACTGCATCAATAGCGATACGCGTCTGACCATACAAGAAACTCCCGACAACAGTCATGTACGCGCAATTCCCACGCGACGATTGTCGGCGTACCAATGGGGGCTCTGTATGTTTTTCAGGGTGATCGGATTTGCCACCGGCTCCGGCGTGTCGGCTGGAGCCGGCGGTCGGGGCGGGGAGTAGCGGTCAGCCGGCCAGCGGGCTGAAGCTGCGGCCGTCGAGCACGTTGATCAGCTCGTCATCGCGGTGCACACCGTAGCCGCGCCGCTGTAGCTCGGCCACCAGCTCCGCCTCATCGTTCAGCGGGATCTCCAGCAGGTCGCCATTGAGTCACCTTCAGCGCCTCCGTTCTCTGTCGTGCGTACCTACCGGCATCATGCGGTTGGTCAGACGTGCACTGTCGCCATTGATCTATTTCGCTGCCTGCCGCATGCTGTGGCGATACGGCGGGAGGTCGGTCAATGACTCTGAGTAGCCATGGCGAGCTGGGTAGTGGCGGCACGTTTACGACTCACCGGTCGAGATGAGGGCGCATGGACAGGAGCGCCCGCACCCGCAGTGCGGCCGAAGTGCGCGGTCCTCGGGGTTCTGCTGAAGCGTACGGCGCCGTGCTGGAGGCAGCTGTTTCTCACTTCGGTGCTTCCGTCGCGCCGATCCTTCAGCGGGGCCTGGCTGCTCGGGAGGACACCTTGCGGGCGCCAATGGTCGAGCTTCTCGCTGCGGCTGGACAAGCGATTGGCTGCCCGGTCAGGGCGCATGGCGAGGTTCGCCTCCCGGACCTTGCTATCCGCCCTGACTATTTGATCGACGTCGACGGAGCCCCGATCGGTTATGTGGAACTCAAGGCGCCGGGCAGGGGGGTTCCCGGCCACGGTTGGCATCCCACGGCCCGGGAGCGTAGGCAATGGGCCCAGCTTCAGTTGCTTCCGAACGTTCTGTACAGCGATGGTCAGTCCTTCGCGGTGTATCGCTGGGGAGAGCTGCAGGGGCCAGTGGCACGGATGGACGGCGACCTGCAGCGGGCCGGCGGGCGCCTTCGGCCCGCAGACGGCAACCTGGCGCTCGTGCTCCACGCTTTCCTTGCGTGGCGTCCACGTCCACATCGCCGCCTCGAACATCTGGTCCGAGACGCGGCACGACTTTGCCGTTTGCTGCGCGACGAGGTGTTGGACACCCTTGGTCAAGAGCGACTCGGTGGGAGGGTGCGGCTCTTCAGCGATCATCTAGCCGACTGGCGCACCTGGCTATTTCCCCACCTGAGCGAGGAGTTGTTCGCGGACGCCTACGCGCAGACCGTCACGTTTGGGCTGCTGTTGGCGCGTCGGTCAGGGATCGAGTTCGAGGGCAAGGAACTGCCGACGCTCGGGCGAGAGCTGGCCAAGAACCACCTGCTCGTCGGGCGAGCGCTGGCTATCCTCACCGAGGACCACGGTGGTCCTAGCATTGAGCAGCGCAGCGTGGCTCTGCAAACGCTGCGGCGCGCCATCGAGGCCAGTGACTGGACAGATTGGCGGACAGACACATCGGACCAGCTGTATGAGCGCTTCTTGGAGTTGTACGACCCAGCGGTTCGACGGGGAAGTGGCTCCTACTTCACGCCGCAGCCCGTGTCGGACTTCATGGTCCAGTTTGTCGACAGCATCTTGCACGACAAGCTGCAACGACGGCTAGGTCTGGCCGACCGCGACGTGGTGGTCGTCGACCCGGCTATGGGCACCGGCACCTTCCTGTTGAGCGTGATTGCACGTGTAGCGACGACGATTGCGGCTGACCACGGGGATGAGCCGGCTGAACTTCGTGCTCTCCTCGGTCGTTTGGTTGGCTTCGAACGCCAGATCGCGCCCTTCGCCGTAGCGGAACTACGGCTGCACCAAGATCTCGCGGCGCGGGGATTGGAGGTTGCCGACGAGAAGGTCAGATTCTACGTCACCGATACCCTGGAGGACCCTGACGTAGAGACGCTTGTTAGCCCGTACGTGTACCGGCCAATTGCTGACTCCCGGGCGCAAGCAATCAAGGTCAAGACCGAGGAACGAGTCATGGTCGTTCTCGGCAACCCGCCCTACCTCGAACGTGCCAAGAATCAGGGAGGGCTCGTACTTGCCAGCAACAAGGGAAAGTCGAGCATGCTCGACGCTTTTCGAGGCACCGGTACCGGCAGGCTCGAGTTCAAATTGCACAACTTGAACATCTACTTTTGGCGCTGGGCCACCTGGAAGGTATTCGAAGCGCATCCTGAGCACCCGGAGGGGATCGTAGCCTTCGTTTGCACGTCGGCCTACACGACCGGACCAGGCTTCGCCGGCATGCGCGAGTACCTGCGACGGCAGGCCGACTGGGGTTGGATCATCGATCTATCTCCTGAAGGGCATCAGCCCGAAGTGCCGACACGCATATTCCCAGACGTGCAGCAGCCATTGTGTATCGGCGTATTCGGACGTGCCAAGACGGCCGATACGGAAACACCCGCCAGGATCCGTTACGTTGCCCTCTCCGGGACCAGGCAAGAAAAATTCAACGCCCTCCAGGCGCTGACTGCCGCAAGCGGTCGGTGGTTGGACTGCCCCACGAAGTGGTCGGCTCCATTCCGTCCCGCGTCGCAGGCCATATGGAACGACTGCATTGCGCTCGCTGACCTGATGCCGTGGCAATCACCAGGCATCAAACCTAACCGAACATGGGTTTACGCGCCGGACGAAGAAACGTTGGCCGAGCGGTGGCGGCGCTTAAGCTTGGCTCCTCTGGCAGAACGACCGGAGCTCATGAAGGAGACTAGGGACAGGGCAATCTCTGTCGCACTCTCGCCGCACTTCGATGGCACAGGCCAGCCCGCGTCACTGGCTGGCGCCATTGATCCTCAGGCTTCCATCATGCGCGTATCGTTCCGGAGCTTCGACCGGCAGTATGTTATTGCCGACCGAAGGGTTGTCGACTTCTCCCGCCCCGATCTCTGGTCTACCTACGGAAAGCATCAGACGTATCTGACCACACTGTTCGCGGAATCGATAACTTCGGGACCGGCCGTCGTTTTTGCCGCCGAGGTGCCGGATACCCACCACTACATGGGCCATCATGGCGGCAAGGTACTTCCTCAATACCGTGACGCCAGAGGTGAGCAGCCCAACATCGCGCCTGGCTTGATCGAGCATCTTTCTTGCCAGTTCGGTAGCCGCGTTACCTGCGACGAAGTGCTCGCCTATATTGCCGCCGTGGCTTCTCATCCCGGCTATCCGATACGATTCCGTGCTGACCTTCGCACTCCGGGAGTGCGGATTCCGTTTACCGTGAACCCTGGCCTTTGGCGTGAAGCAGTCAGGCTTGGTGAGCGAGCAATCTGGCTCCAGACCTACGGTGAGCGTCATATCTCCGCAGCAGCCGGCCGCCCACCTGGACCCCCGCGGGAACTGCGGCCTGACGTCCTCACGCCCATACCAGGCGTGCCGGACCGCATGCCGGAAAGCATCACGTACGACCGGGACAGTTCGACCCTGTATGTGGGTGAAGGAGCCCTCGGTCCCGTTCCGTCAGCAGTATGGGATTACAACGTTTGTGGCACGCAAGTAGTCAAAAAGTGGTTCGACTACCGCTCCAAGCGGCCCCGCGTGCGCAAATCGTCTCCACTGAACGAAATCGTTGCCAGTAAGTGGGACTTCACCGACGACTTGCGAAACCTGCTAGCCGTACTCCATGGATGCGTGCTCCTCGAGCCGCAACAGGACGACGTGCTGAAAGCCATCCTCGATGGACCTCTTCTGAAGGCGACAGAGCTTGAGGACTTAGGCATGCTGCCACCAGCAGATGAAGCGAAACAGCCGATCATCGATGTCCAGCCTCCCCTCTTCCAATGATCGGCTCGGTCGGACCATGTCTCGCGGTCGGAGCCTCCGGCGGCCGTCGATTTCGATGATCCTGAGGACTGACGGCGCGCAGGCAGGGCGCATGCGGCTGCTGGAGGCGGGACGCGAGACTGAGGTGAGCCCGGACCTGGTGCCCGGTGCCCTCGCCCATGACGGCGTCGTCCTAATCCGGCAGGGGTCCATCGCCGAGGTCCGGGCGCTGCTCGACCGCTGGACCGTCCCCGTCGACCATCCGCACCAGGTGGCCGAGGGGCTGACCGTCATCGCACCTCGGATACGTACCGACGAGCAGGACAACGAAGCTGGCTTCACCGATCTGGCCCTGTCGCCGCACACCGATCGCAGTCTGCACGCACGGCCCCCCAGCGTGCTCGCCACCCTCATGCTGACTCCAGCGAGGGCCGGGGGAAGCGCCACACTGGTCGACGGCGCGCAGGTGCTGGCTCTGGTCCGCCAATGTGCCGAAGACAGCGAGATCGCCGGTCTGCGGCTGAGGACGGCAACCGGTCGGCCAGGCCCGGCGGTTGTCGAGATCGGTGGGAGCCACGCCCGCATCCGCTATCGCGACGACCGGATCGCCGGTCCGTACAGCACCGACGGGCGTACGGACGTCGTGGTCGCGATCCGTCGCCTGATCGCTGAGACGGCTCAAACTCTGCACCTGGATGCGGGCGACGGTTACCTCGTACACAATCACCGCTTCCTGCACGGGCGCACGGCCTTCACCGGCGATCGGAGCCTGGTGCGGTTTCTGGCGAGAGTCACCAGCGACCATCCGTACGCCTGGTTGAACCGGGGGTTTTCGATTGCGAGTTCCTAGACCTCGCGCGGCAGTGGCCTCACCGCAAAACCGCGCGCGCGTTATCGCCGCGCTGTCGAAGGTGCCGCCACCGTCCGACGCGGCCTTCCCGCAGGCAATCCGGGCCGTCGTCGAGGCATACCCCGACCCCGAACCGCTGCTGCGCGCCGTTCTCGACGATCACACCATTCGCAGCCGGTCCCGGTTCGCGGCGCTCTACGCTCTCCTGCTGCGGCTACGGCGCGAGGAGCGCCACGCGGAGTACGCCTCGGTCGTCCGAGACCATGAGGACGAATTTGGGGCGGAGCCTTACTTCCACACCTTTCGCGCGATCGTGGCCCGCGCCAAGGGTGACCTCGCCTCACTTCGTAGCTCGGTCGAATACTCTCGTCAGGCTGTCGCCTCCATGCCTGACGTGGCGGCGGTGATTCATCAGCTGGCGGCGTTCTGGGTCGAATACCTCGAACGCCTGGAGGATCCAGGCCCGGCGCGTGACTTCGACGAGGTGGAGCGGCACATCGACCGGGCGATAACCCTCACCCAGGGGCGTGTCGCCCACTACTACGAGACGAAAGGCCGGATGCTCGCACTGCGCGGAGAGTTCGAGGCGGCCAGGGCCGCCGTAGCGCAGGCCATTGAACTGGAGCCGCGCGATTCCCGGGACCACCTGCGTCGGCTCACCCAGTACCAGTCGAGCCGGATCCGGATCGATCTGATGCAGGAGCGCGCCCGGTGGGCCCAGGCCCACGCCCGCTTCCGCACCGAGTTGACCGAGTTCAAGGGCCAGCAACTGCAACTTCTGGGCCTCCTGGCGGCCGTGGTGGCCTTCATCGCCACGGCCAGCAACATCGCCAGCCAGAGCACAGGCGTCGAAGGCCTCCGTCTCATGCTCGTGGCGTCCGGCGCGATCGCTGTCGTTTTCGGTACGTTCTCTCTCGTCAACAACAGCCGCGTTGCCCGGGTGATCGCAGCGATCGTCATCGGGTGCGCCATGATCGGGGCCGGTATGTTCGTGCCAGCCTCGTGGATGTCATGAGAGTTGGACAGGCCATGAGGGTAGGAGAGGCGATCACCTCGGCCGGTGGCATGCGGGCGAATGAAGACCGTGTCGGCCACCGCGGCACCCTTGCCTGGGTCATCGATGGCGCCACCGATCTGTACGACGACGCCGCGCTGCCCGCGGACAGTGATGTGCAGTGGCTTGTCGACCACCTCGCCGAGCGGTTGACTCGGGCCGGTGCGGACAACTATCAAGGTTCTGCCGCCGCGCTCCTGACGTCGCTCGCCGACGACGTGGCCCGGGAGCAGACAGCACTGTCGTTCCCCGAAAGCCGGGTGCCACCGGCCTGCTCAATCGCGGTCTGCGTCGACCAGGGCATCGGCTACGACCTCGCTCGAATCGGCGACGCTACCGCCGTGGTCCACGGCGTTCGACCGGTGGTGCTGTCGACCGGCTACTTCGACCGACGCGAAGCCGCGGCGGTCGCGACAAATGAGGGCGAGGCCGACCGCGTCATCGCGGCCATGCACCAGCGCCGGCTGCACACGATGACCTCCGGTGATGTCGAATCGATCTTCTCCGGCCACCCGAATCGCCGGCTTCGACCACACACCGCTGCCGGCGAATGGGCGCACGTCGACTGCATACTGCTGTGTACCGACGGCTTCGCCCGGCTGATCACCGACTACGAAATCTACCGCTCGTGGGCTCAGGTGATTCCCGATGCGCGTGATCGAGGGCTGCACTACCTGGAGAAGTTGATCCGGGACGCGGAAAGCGAACCCGGTGGTAGCGGTGGTCGGTTCAAACGGGCCGACGACATCGCTGCTCTCCTGCTGACCGCCAACTGATGCCGCGCCACGGAAGGACTTCTCGCGTGACGGAGCGACCGCCGTACCTCGTCGAGCGGAACCCGGGGTATTTCGAGTACCAGCTACCTATCTCGGTCAAGCTTGTCGTCGATCACCACGGCCGCGTGCCGCTGTTGCGCAACGAGCGCGACGAGTGGGAGCTGCCCGGCGGCAAGCTCGAAGTCGGCGAAACACCCGAGGATGGTGTTTGCCGGGAGGTCGCCGAAGAACTCGGGCTGACCATCACCGACGTCGACATCATCGACTCCTGGGTCTACGAGATCACGCCGGTCCGGCATGTGTTCATCGTGAGCTTCGGCGCTACCTACGTCGGGGATGAGGAGCTTGTCTACTCTGCGGAGCACAAGGAGCTCGGTGTGTTCACGTACGACGAGGTTCCTCATCTGCACATGCCCGAGCCATACAAGCTGACCATCCAGCGCTGGCGCGAGCGTCGGCTGACAGGCTGAGACCGGCGCACAATCCAGGGCGTCACGAGGTACGCAGCCAGCCCTGCTCTTGAGCGCGGATGATGGCTTCGATCCGGGAGCGCGCGCCGAGCTGCCGGTATACGCCTTGCAACAGTCGGAACATGGCACGCTCCGAGTAGCCGGCGAGCCGAGCTAGTTCGGCGACCGTCATCCCGGCTGCGAGGTGGCGCAGCCAGGTCAACTCAACCTTTGTGATTGCTTGTCGCGTTACCCCGTCGACTGCTCCGCCGGCGAGCATTGCCGCCACTGCGACGGGCAAAACAGTTTGGCCGTCGATAGTCGCCTCTACGGTCCGTTGGAGAGCATCGGCGGTGACCTCGCGGTGCAGTACGGATTGCGCCCCGGCACGCACTGCTCGCACACCGACCTCGGCAGATGCTTCCGTCATCACTGCGATTACGTGCTGCTCCGGCGCGGTCTCCCGAAGCTGGCTGAGTAGATCCCAATCCTCGATGCTGGCGAGCGTGATCAGGACGAGGTCCGCTGGCCTGCTTTGTGCCCATTTCATTGGGTCCGGCGGGACCTCCACCTGGTGCCCTGCCGCGGATAAAACAGCGACCACTCCCTGTCGGTACATCGGCAAGGGGTCGATCACCGCGAGATGCATGGCGATGAGGGTAGGTAGTCCGGCACCGAGCGCGGGGTGCATCCGGCGGCGGGTCGGCAGGGTTCTGCCCACGATCTGGCAGTCCTCGCCGGGCTCATGTCATGGCTCTGCCCGATGCCAGGGTCATAGCGTTGAGGGTGCAGCGTCGTCTTGCGGGAGGGCGGATGGTACTTGACAACGATCTGGGCCTGGGCTCCTTCGTTCCCATAAGTGAGGAAGATCGGGAGGTCGTACGGAAGGCGCAGATGCTTGGAATCAAGGTCGCGCCGGACGAGCGTGACGCTGTCGTGGCGATTGCCAAGGATCACGATGAATGGCGTCACCTCAGCGAACGAGATCACGATATGAGGGTGTACAACGCCATCACAAGGGCCTGGTATCCGCGGGCTGCACCGTCCCTCTTGGACGTACGTGTTGTCATGGCCGCGCTCCGCGCTGGACACGTCGCGTAGGTGGTCGACGGTCCGGTCGTCTTCTGCGCAGGGCGGTCTTGAAGCTGGCCCCTTCGGAGCATTCCAGCAGGCCTTCTGGGCGTTCATCATGACGGTATGCTGCAGCGAGTCAGGGCCCGTTTGCTGTGGGTGGCCGTCGTCAGTCTTGCGCTCGGTGCCCTCCTAGCCTTCGGTGATTTGCCCGCGTGGTGGGCCGCGCTCACCGGCGTGAACGAGAGTGCTTTCCTGCGATTTCTCGATCTTAGCGACAAGATGGCCAGCATCTTGTCGTTGCTTGTCGGGGTAGCTGCCCTGCTGCTGGCGGTAACGCAGGCCCGCCGAGGCGGCACGCGTTCCGGCCCTCCGGCCACGTTAGCTGACCAGGCCAGGCAAGTGGCTGGCTTCTTTGTCGACCGCCGATTGGAGCGTCTCCGACTCCGACTGGCCCTTAACGACAGACGATCACGGTTGATTGTGGTGCACGGGCCGTCCGGCGTCGGGAAGACCGAACTTGTCCGGCGGGTTCTGGACAAGGCGAAGATCGAGCACGGCTGGCACCTCGCGACCCCAGCCTTCTCACCGGGGATCGACACGATCGTGCGGGAGCTGGATACCGTGTCGGCGCCCCGACGCAATTCGATCTCGCACGCGGACGAGTCGCCTATTGGGCGACTGGAAGCTGCGCTCCGGGGTCAGGTAAGCAGAAGACATGTCATCGTGATCGACTCCGTCGAGCGTCTACTCGACACCGACCGTCAGCTTATCGACTTGTCGTTCGACGAAGCGCTCGACCTGATCACTAGCGGCCCAGGGCACCGAGTCAAAGTGGTTCTCGTAACCGACACACTACCCGTCGCTGTCGGCGGGGGTTGGGTTGGAAAGGCCCGCCAAGTCGCTGTGGATGGTCTTCCTCTCGAACACTTCCGGACGTTCGTCGCGGAGAGCGCCGGCGAGCGCACGAACCTGCTGGCGTCGCTTGACGATCGGACGCTGGCTGAGGTGTGCCGGGACCTTGGCGGGCGGCCTCGGCTCGCACAACTCTTCGACGCGATCGTCGAATCCGACCACCAACGGACCGCGCACTCGCTTGCCGCGGAGCTTCGCGACTGGGCCGCCCGGGCTGGCAACGTGGATCGGGTCGGCGATCGCCTTCGGCGCGAGATGACCGGGGCATTCCGGTCCGAGAGACGTCGGATCTACCGAGCTGTGGCGGCCTTTGGTACGCCAGTCGATGCGGCGACCGTCACGGCTCTCGTCAATGAGGGCCGAAACCGGGATGACCAGCTCGACACCGAGGACGTGCGAAGCGAGTTGATCGAGCTTAGTCGGCATGCCGTCCATTCAGATCGTGGAAGGCGGCTCTTCTTCCTAGCGCCAGCCGAAGCGTACCGGGTGCTCGCGTGGAAACCCGACGACGACCTCGACAAGATCGGAGCAGATCGGCAGCTGCTGGAGAACGCGGCCGAGGCGCTCCGGCGACGACGCAAGGAGGATTTCCACGGAGACTGGGCCGACCCGCACGCGTCGCTCGCCGAGGTGGGCGCCTGGCTGCGCGCTGACATGCCGGTCCCAGCTTTCCGATCGATCGAGGAGATGGACAGCAGTGCCAAGACAGGCAGTCCAGCGGGGCTGTTTCGCGCGGCACGGCAACAGATCGCGGACCGAATCGAGCCGACCGATCGGCCTGCCAACTACAACACTCTCGGCTACCTGTTCCGCGCCTGCGGTGACTACAGGAGCGCCGACGACGCTTACGGCTCCGCCCTCGCCGGAATCCCTGACGACCAGCCGACGTGGAAGGCCGCCGTGTACGTCAACCGCGCCGACCTGTTGTGGGCGCAAGGACATGTCGACCGTGCGTCTAGCCACTTCGACAACGCACTCCGCCTAGCCCCTGGCAACCCATCCGTGGTTGCTGCAGCACTTTCTGGGAAGGCCAGATGTCGACGGCGAGAAGGCAGGTTCACCGAGGCCGAGGACCTTCTGGTCGACGCGCTACGCCGGGCGGGGGGACAGCCTGGAGACACGGTGCCGATCATGGTCCGTTTGGTGCGACTGTACGTCGAGACCGAGCAATGGACGGAAGCCGAGACGCTGATCTCGCGACTTCGGGAGAGCGTGACGCATGACGCCAGCGGCGCTCTGCGTACGGCCTACCTTGACACCTTGGCGGATCTAAGGCTGGCTAGGGGACAATGGGACGAGGCGTTGCGAGCGGCGCGAGATGCGGTGGGACGCGCTCTGCCGGTGCACGACGCCGTCACTGCGCTGCAGGCTCGTTCGACCATCAGCATGATCCGATTGCATCAAGGCAGGTTCGAGCAGGCTGCCCGCGAGGCCCTACTCGCCCGCCGATATAGCGGCAGCGATGCCCTGATCGTCATCGCACTGCAGGGCATCGCGCTGAGGCGGATGAATCGTCCGGCCGAAGCGCGACGCGTCTTCAACGAACTCTTTAGGCAAGCCAACGTGCGCACGAGGCGCTACGAACGAGACTTCGCCGCCTGGGCGCTTCTAGGAATATCCCGGTGCGCGGGCGCCCTGAAGCCTGACACGGGATCGATCGACGCTGCTGTCGATGCCTTCACGCATGCTTTGAACTCCCAGGCCGAACCCGCGCCTGCCATCACCAGGATGATGCTGTTCATGGTCGAAACCATGGCAACCGACGATGATGAACGACAGGTTTTGCGGCCCGTGCTCGTTAATCTCACGCTTGGCCTCGAACAGCAGCTGACCACTGGCCTGAGGAAGATCGCCGACGACCAAGCCGGCGGTTCCCCAAGCTGATGACGTGCTGTTTCAGCGGCTCATCCCGCGGCGGTCAGCGACGCCGCGATGCCTTCGCGAAGCGCAGTAGCATGTGCATCGTCGAACCCGGCCAATAGTGAGTGAGCCTCTCGCAACCGAGTCCAGCCTCTTCGAAGCGACCCGCGGCTGCCAGCGGGGCTGCACGCCCGGGGCAGGGCGACCGGGGTCCTACGACGGCAGACGGTCCGGTGACCACCGGTAGCCTGACATCGACGCTCTGATCCCTTAGTCAGCAGGCGGTTGAGCGTCCGCAGCTCATCCACCCCTGGTGACGAAACCGCGTACGTCACCGGGCAGTTGTTGCGGCTGCTCCTATGAACTCACCTCGCCGTGGAACTGCACACGCCGTACATGTCACGAGCCTGAACCACCTTCAATTGAAGGATCACGAGCCGATATACAGGCGGATCAGGCTGAGGAAGTTGCGAAGCTTCGCCACCTCTGTGGGCCTGACCGGGTCCGGGTTGAAGTGCATCACGTTGTTTCGCACCTGTCGCAGCTCGTCCAAACGAGTGATGAACAAGCTGCGGTCCAAGGGCCACCCGAGTTGCCCCCAGCACGCGGGGTTGTTGAGTACGGCCTGGTACTGGCCGATTGACATCGTGTCCATCGACTTGAACGACAGCTTGGCCGCCACGCACGCCTGCCGGACCGTCTCCTCATCGAAGGTGTTGACAATCAAATGCCGCAGTTCCTGGTCGATTTCACCGATGAGAAAGAACGGTGTGGCGGTTTCGTCGTACTTGCGTACCACGTCTGCGGCCGTGACGATGCCGCTGATCTTTCGCTGGTCGTCGCGGACGAAGATGAAGCCGTGCTGCTGCAACGTGCCCAACACGTCCAAGAGTCGAGTGTCATAGTCGAAGACCCGGTCGCGGGCCCGGCGGTCTATGGCGTCACCGAAGCTCGCATTCGGGTTCCGGTGCTTGGCGGCGGCAATCGACTCCCATGAGACGGAGCCGTGCAACTGGTGGGAGTTGGCCAGAACGGCTACCTGGGAGTAGTCGTTGATCTGCATGGCGGTGATTGCCTCTTCGAATGTGGCCGAAGGCGTCACCGAGACTAACGACATCCGGTGGGGGAACAGATTCTCCAGCGTCAACCCGATGTCGACGCCCTCTTCGCTCAGTTCTTCGGCGGTGGCTTCGACGGTGTCGTCGGCTTCGCCAGTCTCGTCTTCCCCGCCCTCCTGCTCGGGCGGTGTGACGACCCGGATGACCCGGTCCAGGCTGACGGCTCGGAAGTCAGGGCTGGTAGTCAAGCCGTGGTTGGCCAAATCGGCCTCAACCTGTGTGGTTGCCATCCGATCGCGATCCTCCAACCCCCAGAGCCCGATGAACTCTCGGACGGTGAACGAACGGGGCTGGCCGGATTCTGCCGCCGCTCGCGCTGCTTCCAGCGTCGCGAAGCGGTGGCGGACCGCCTCGGCCTCTTCCTGGGACGTGTCCTGGTCCGCAGTAACCTCGTTCGCGACGTCCTGGAGAAGTTCCAGACGAAGGCGATGCAGCGTCGGGCCGTTCCGGCCCACCTGCCAGGCAGACCACCCCGCCACCGCCCGCCGCCCCGCTACGGTGGCGCCAGCCCGCGAGGGTGTGGTGAACTCCCGGCCATCCGGCAGTCGAAGCTTGGCTCGGTCAGTCACCGTCGCCTGATGCGGAGCTTCCCCGATGCGCTGCTGGAAAAAGACCTCATCGCCCGGCTTCAGCAGGTCGGCGTCGATCAGGTCTGAGATGCGAACGCGGCGCCCGTTGAGCAGGTGCTTTCGCCTTGGACGGGATGGGCTGTTCGACATGGCTGCTGCTCCATTTTGAGGTGTGAGCGTACGAGGTGCGGTCACTTACTCGTCTTCGTTGCCCTCGATCGCGCCGTCCACCTGATCGTCCCGGGCTACAAGTACCGGATCGACGTTGAGGACCTCGCTCGTCAAGGCGAGCGCTCGTGCTTCAGCGTCAGATTTGCTGATCTCTCGAGCGGACCATTGCCAGCCGAGGTGCGCCAGTTCGTTGGCACCGACGCCGAGGACTGTTTGGGTGTAGTGGTCAACCAGGCGGACAGCGACGGAATCGGCGTGCTCGTGTACTTTCCGGGCAGCCAGGACAAGCTTGCGTTCGTGCCCGGACTCACCCGCAGCCGTGTCGTAGCCTGGTGGCATCGCAGACTCGTCCCCGTTGCGCCAGGAGTCGACCAAGCTCGCGATCTCCTGGTAGTCAGTCAGCAGGGTGACGCGGTAGAGCGGTACCAGTTTCCGGATTGCCCAGAACAGTGCCCGTGCCTCTGCCGCCAACTCGCCGGGACCATCAAATCGCTTCTGGGTCGTGGTCGCGCCAAAGCCGTAGTGGCCGTCGCTGGCGAGGTAACCCCAGCCGCGGGGGTGGGCAGGGTTGACCGAATGCAGTTCATACCAGCCGACGATGGCGACCTCGATGGCACTTCCGGGGGCGACCACGAGCTGGTGTAATTGCTCTTCCTTCTGTTGCTTGTCTCGCTTGACCGAGGGCATCGAGCCGGATTTTATTTCCCGCGGCTTCGCTTGCCGGAGAGGCCGCGGGTTGTCGCAGATCTGTTTGGCTTTGAGAGTGGCCCACGGTTCCGGATGAATCCAAGTCCCGTCCTGCTGCCTGCAGATCACCCTGCATTTCTGACAGATGTGCTCGCCGGTGCTAACGATCTCTACCAAAGCAACTGCGCCCATCGCTCGACCTCAAGTCGTCGCAGCCTAGGCGGTGATCGACCAGCGAGGTGTCGCGAATCTGACTCACCCGATGATGGGACCGTCAGGGCAGGTCAACCCTGGTAAGGGGTGCAGTAGCATGCGGCGGTGATCCGCTCATGAGGCCGACCATCGCCGCCGACACCCTGCGTCGGACCCTCACCCAGTACCTGACCACCACCTTCGGCTTGACCGAGGATGGCGTACGCCAGGGCTTGGAGGGTTTTCTCTCCCACCCGGATCAGGGCATCTTCCGCGGCCCGTACCTGCGGATCCGCACTCCCTTCCGCCCGGCGGAGGGTGACTGGCGGCTGCACCTCGACTGGGCGCCGGCCGATTTCACCCCTTACCTGCACCAGGCGAACGCGTTCGCCCGGTTGTCGACGAAGGGTAAGCCGGCCGAGCCGACGCTGATCACCACCGGCACCGGCTCGGGTAAGACGGAGTCTTTCCTTATCCCGGTGCTCGACCACTGCCGGCGGCAGAAGCAGCTGGGCAGGGCTGGCGTCAAGGCGATCCTGCTCTACCCGATGAACGCTCTGGCGACGGACCAGACGCAGCGCATCAACGAGTTGCTCTCCGACCCGGCGCTCAGCCAGGTGACTGCCGGTCTCTACATCGGCGACGTGGCGGCAATCGAGTACGCGCACGTCTTCACCAAGCGGTCGGAGATGCGACGCACGCCTCCGGACATCTTGATCACCAACTACAAGATGCTGGACCTGCTGCTCCAGCGCGCCGACGACCTGCCCCTCTGGGAGGGCGCCGAGCCGGCGTACGTGGTGCTGGACGAGTTCCACACCTACGACGGCGCGCAGGGCACCGACGTGGCGATGCTGCTGCGCCGGCTCGCCGTCGCGCTCGACCTCGACGAGCCGGAGCGGCCGTTGGGGCCGATCTGCCCTGTGGCCACCTCCGCGACGCTCGGCGAAGGCGGCGGCCGGGACGGTCGTACCGCGATCCGTGAGGTCGCCGAGCAGGTCTTCGGCGTCGCCTTCGACGCCGGGTCGCTGGTGGGGGAGGACCGGTACGAGGCCGGCGAGTTCGTCGCGAGCCAAGACTTCAGCCTGCCGCTGCCCAGCCCGGAGCAGCTCGCGGCCGTCGATGACCGCGATCCCGAGCTGATGATGGCCGAGGTAGCGGAGTTGGTCGTCGGCGAACGTTGTCTCGACAACCCAACGCGCCTGGGTAGTCTGCTCCGCCAGCATCCGTTGACGAAGGCGGTGCTCGACTCGCTCCAGGCGCGGCCGTGCAAGCTTGACGAGATCATTGACGTGTTGCCCCGGAAGAACGCCACCGGCTGGGGCAGCGTGATGAAAACTCCGCCGGAGACCACGGAGAAAGCTCTCGCCCGGTTCGTCGGCCTCCTGTCCGTTGCGCAGAACCCGGAGGCACCCGGCCGTCCGCTGCTCAACATCGAAACCCACCTCTGGGTACGCGCCGTCTCCCGCCTGCTACGGGGCACCTCCCACCAGGCTGCCTTCGGCTGGTACGGCGAGGCGCCGCGCGAGCTGGACCCGTACGCCACCGACGCCGACGTGGTCGTAGCCGACAACCGCTACCCACGGTTACCGGCCATCTACTGCCGGCACTGCGGTCGTTCGGGCTGGATGGCGTTGTCGCCGGAGAAGGATCCGCAGGAGCTGGAGACCGACCCGGACAAGATTTACCGGGCCAGCGTCGGCCGGGACAAGCGCCGGGTCCGCGCGCTGATCGCCGCGACCGACGACGAGGTACGTCAGCGCTCCCGAGGCCTACTGGTCCTGGAGTACGGCCGTCGGGTGCGCCCCTTCGACGAGCACCGCGACCGCGAGCCCACCGACGACGCGATCGTCGTGCTCGGTGACGTTCTCGACATCGACGGTGCCGAGAAGGACCGCTGCCCGTCCTGCGAGCTGGACCACGGCATCCGCTTCCTCGGCGCCGGCCTGGCCACCCTGGCCTCGGTGGCGATCACGCAGCTCTTCACCGGTGGGGAGCTCGACGAGGCTGAGAAGAAGACGCTGCTCTTCAACGACTCGGTCCAGGACGCCGCGCACCGCGCTGGGTTCGTCGCCAACAGGTCCTACTCGTTCTCCCTGCGCTCCCTGCTCGCCGGGCGGTTGAAGGCTGGGGAGTCGATCGGGCTCGACGACCTCTTTGTCCGGATGGTCGAAGAGGCGGCCAAGCCGGAGATCCTCTGTACGGTGGTGCCGCCGGACCTGCACGACCAGCCCGGTGTCGACAGCCTGCTCGCCGGTGAGCACAGCGGCAGCCGGGAGACCTGGGAGCTGATCAGCGAGCGACTCGTCTTCGCCACTGTGATGGAGACCGGGCTGCGTTCCCGCCAGGGCCGCACCCTGGAGTTGACCCGCAGCATCGCCATCGAGGTGGCCCTCGACAATCCGACGCGAGCTGCCGCGATCTGCCGGGACGTTCACCTCACCGGCCCCGGCCACCTCGCGGTAGCACCGCCGGACGACGCCCGCTACCTCGCTTTCCTCCGCGGCCTGCTGGAACGGCTGCGTGTCCGCGGCGCCGTGTTCCACGAGTGGCTGGTGCCGTACCTGAAGCGCGGGGGCACCCGGTGGCAGATCTGGGGTGGTCGGCCCGCCGGGATGCCCGCGTTCCCGAAAGGGCTGTCCGCACCAGCGTTCCTGCTCGCGACACCGAAGTCCCGCTCAGAGTTCGACGTGATCACCGCGCGGGGCAACTGGTACCAGGACTGGACGTCGCGGTGCCTCGGTCTTGACCCCGGTGACGCCGCCGGCTTCCTCAGCCGGCTGCTGCCGGCCCTCGCCGCCGCCGATGTGGTCGCGGTGGGCGACACGGAGGACGGCAATACGGTGTACGGGCTGATGCCCGGCCACCTGCGGGTGACCCGGCTCGACGACGCGTCCGCCGTGACGGCCGGGGTCGGCTGCGACACCTGCCACTGGCAGCAGACCGAGCATCCTGACCGGGTTGCCGACTGGGTCGGGCAGCCGTGCCGGCAGTACCGCTGCCGGGGCCAGCTCCAGGTCGTTAACGACGACACTGCTCCCGACGACTACTACCGGCGTCTCTACCTGGACAGCCCGGTGTTCCGGGTCGTCACCGGCGAACACACCGGCATGCTCACGCGCGCCCAGCGGGAGACGGTGGAGAAGAAGTTCCGCGACGGCGTTCGCTACACCGACCCGAACGTGCTCTCCTGCACGCCCACCCTGGAAATGGGCATCGACATCGGCGCCCTCTCCGCGGTGGTGCTCGCGTCACTCCCGCACGGCCCGGCGAACTACGTCCAGCGGGCGGGCCGGGCCGGCCGCAAGAGCGGCAACGCGCTGGTGCTGACCCTGGTCGGACGCACAGAACGGGACCGCTACTACCTGGCCGACCCGCGCGACATGATCGCCGGCCAGATCGTGCCACCCGGCTGCTTCCTGTCCGCCGTGGAGATCCTGCGCCGCCAGTACCTAGCCCACCTGATCGACCTGGCCGCCCGGGGCCGTCTGACCGGAGTGCTGCCGATGCCACGGCGGGCACACGTGCTGTTCGGGCCGACCGGCTGGCTGACCGGCCTCGCCGAGTCTGGTCGCAGCGACAGCGGACGGCTGGTGGAAGGCTTCCTGAGTTTGTTCGGGGACAAGGTCCTTCGCGCTGCCGCCGATCAACTGCGGGAGTTCGCCGCCGATGGCATCGTCCACCGGGTCAAGGAAGCCGACGATGTCTGGGACTCCCGCCTGGCCGACCTGCGGCGCAGGATGCAGGAACTCGCCGCCGCCCGCGGCACGCTCGTGCCCAGCGACCCGGACCACGCCCGCGAGATCAAGATGTTGAAAGCGGAGGAAGGTGCGGTCCGTCGCCGACTGCGGGAGGTCAGCGCGGCTGCCGCCCACGGCACGATGGTCGAGCTCGGTCTACTGCCGAACTACGCGCTCATCGACAGCCGGACCGACCTCGAAGCGACCTTGACCTGGGAGGACAAGGTCGACGACGATCGCCGTTTCCACAGCGAACTGCGCGAGTACGCCCGCCCCGCCCGTCAAGCGCTGGTCGAGATCGCCCCCGGCAACAGTTACTACGTACGGGGTTACAAGCACGAGATCTCTGGGCTCGACGTCGGTCCGGCGGACCGCCCGGCATACGAGCAGTGGCGGATCTGCGCCCAGTGCGGCTACGTCCGCACCCACCTCGCCAAGGAGGACACCAGCGCCTGCCCGCGCTGCGCCGACCAGGGCATCGCCGATCACGGGCGACTGTTCCAGGTCCTCCAACCGACCCGCGTGCTCAGCCGCGACAAGCGCGACGACGCCCGCATCCGCGACGACAGCGACGACCGGGACCGGCGCTTCTACGCGACCACCATCGCCGTCGACGTTGACCCCGCCAAGGTCGATTCGTCGTGGCGGCATGCCCACGACACGTTTGGTGTCGACTACAGCCGGCACGCGATGATCCGGCACTTCAACCTCGGTGCCCAGCGCTACGACCGGGCGGCCGAACTGTTCGCGGGCGAGGAGGTGCGGATCAACCGCTTCCACACCTGCACCGCATGCGGCGGGACCACGGTTGACGGCGTCCCCGCGGTGGCCCAGCAACTCGCTGCGGAGGCTTCCGGATCGACCGTCGTGAAGGGCGCCGAGCACCACCGGCCCTGGTGCCCGTACCGGCGCTCGCCAGCCGCCCCGGACGCCCACGTCGACCTGATCCTCGCCCACCAGTTGGAGACCGAGGCGCTGCGCATCCTGATCCCGGCCGCCACCGCCGTGGTGCAGGAACGCATCGCGTCGTTCGCTGCCGCGATCCGCCTCGGCATCGCCGCGCAGTACGGCGGGGACCCGGCACACCTCCAAGCTGTTTCGGCCACCATGCCGGACGGACAGAGCGACGGGACGCGCAACTTCGTAGTCGTCTACGACACTCAGCCGCAAGGCACCGGCTATCTGCACCGCCTTGCCAAGCCTGAGGAGTTTCGCGCGGTCCTGGAGCTCGCGCGACAGCGGATCGCCGACTGCGCCTGTCGACACGAAGGCAGGGCGGTCTGTCACCGCTGCCTCCTGCGGCACGCGCGCAACGAGCACTTCGCCCTGATGAGTCGAGACGAGGCGTTGGGGATGCTGGACAAGCTCCTCGACAGCTGGGACGTCGAGGAGGGCACCCGGACGGATGAGATCTCGCTGATCCACCAAGTGGAGAGCGAGCTGGAAATGCGTTTCCTCACCAAACTGTTGGCGCTGGGCGCGACACCCAACTCGGGCCTGCGAATCGATCGGCGAACCGACCACGACGGTGCTCGCATCGCCGATCTGCGGTTCGTCCGGGACAACGGTCAGAGCGTCACCCACTGGCAGATGAAGTTGCAGAACACCGTTCGCGGCACCCGCCCCGACGTCCACTTCACACGCCTCGACGCCCCGTCGCCGGAGGTGGCCGTCTATCTCGACGGCTTCAAATACCATGCCTCGTCCCAGTACAACCGGCTCGCGGACGACGCGGAGAAACGGGCCCGGCTGCGCGCCCACGGCTACCTGGTCTTCGCCGCCACCTGGGACGACGTCAAGACCTGGGGAAACACCGACGGGCAGGGCCGGTGGACGCCGTACGGCGGGGTCAGCAAGCAGGCCGCCCGGGAGCGATACCGACAGTTCCTCCCCGGCGCCGACCCGGATGAGCTTGAGGAAACCATCTGGGTCAACCCGATCGAGCAGCTGATGCGCTTCCTCGCCGACCCCGACCTCAACCGATGGCAGCGGCGGGCCGAAGCCACCCTGGCCGGCATGATCAAACAGGCCCGGGACAACACCGCCGCCGACTCTGGTGGAGTGGCGGAGCGGCTCTTGGCGGCCTTGCGTGGCGAGCCCCTACCCGGTCCGACCGCAGGCAAGATCATGATTGCCCGCGCCCGGGACAATGCCGACTGCCCGGTGACCCTCGTTGTCGACGGGCGCAGCAGGCCGCTGCCAACCTGGTCCGCGCTGACTGTCCTCGATGACCTGCCAGCCGCCGTGACCGCAGCGGGCCACAAGGAGCGTTGGGCCGCGTGGCTTGCCTGGGGCAACGTCATTCAGTTCCTCGGCAATGGTGACGGCGATGCCGGTCAGCTCGCCGTGTCTACCCTGGACACCTTCGAGCCGGCTTCGATGGCCGTCACCGAGGGCACCGGGCTCGTGCTGGCCCACCGTGCACTGCCGCTCGACGAAGAGACGGCCACCTGGCTCGGCGTCGTAGCGCAGCCGGTGGCCGCCGATCCCGGGAACCTCGACACGGAGTCACCATGGCGGGAAGTCCTGCGCTACCTCGACCCGGACGAGAAGACTCTCGACCACCTCGTCCAGCAACTCGCCCGACAGGACCTGCCCGCCCCGATCGTCGGCTACGAGCTGGGCGACCAGGGCTGGCCAGCCGAACTGGCCTGGCCCGACCGGCGGATCGCCATTGTGCTGACCGGCCCGTCCGACGACCCGGAGACGGAAGACCGCGATCGGGCGTACGCGGACGCAGGCTGGCACGCCCGTACCGCGCGCGAATGGTCGTTTGACGAGTTGGCGGCAGAGATCAAGGCGACGAGCGGGGGAGAACGTCGATGAGCACCGGAGTAACGACTCTGCGGATGCTGGACCGTGCCGACAAGGAGGTCATGAAGCTCACCCGCGCCGACATCGGAGCGGTCTACGAGTTCATGCACAAGTTCCGGCACAACCCGGAGAACCCCGGGCTCAACCTGAAGGCGCTCAACAGCGAGTCCCGGCTGATGTCCGCCCGCGTCAACAAGGACTACCGGGCGCTGTTGCTGCACATCGCCGCGCGCGACTACCTGCTCGTCGCGGTCAAGCACCGCGGTGAGGTGTACGACGACCTCAGCCGGTACGCGTACCGCATCAACCGGATCACCGGCGGCATCGAGGTCGTCGACATGGCACCCGTCGGTGACAGCATCATCGGTCGAGTCGTGCCGCCGGTTGCCGAACCGGAGCCCGCGCAGAAGCCGCTCTTCGACACCTACACCGACACTCAACTGCTGGAGCTCGGCGTCTCCGAGCCGTTGCTGCCGCAGATCCGGGAGCTGACCACCGAGGCGCAACTCCTGGAGCTGCTCGATCGGGCGCCGCAGCTCACCACCGACGTGCTGTTCGCGCTCTTCGACGGCACCCCCTACGACGAGGTGCTTCAGCAGGTCACCGAACCGGTCCGCGCCGACGAGCCGGTCGACCCCGACGATTTCGAGGCTGCCGTTGAACGTCCCGCCACGCAGGTGACCTCCGACGACGAGGCGTTGCAGGCGATGCTCGGCGAGGCATTCGAGCGGTGGCAGATCTTCCTGCACCCCACCCAGCGGAAGCTGGTCGAGCGCCCGTACAGCGGCCCCGCACGGGTCGGTGGTGGTCCCGGAACCGGAAAGACGATCGTCGCCCTGCACCGGGTGGCGCACCTGGCGCGGCAGTTGCCACCCGGGGTGGACAAGCCGATCCTGCTCACCACCTTCAACCGCAACCTCGCCGCCGACCTGCGGACCCGCCTGATGGCTTTGGGCGGGCAGGAGTTGGTGTCACGCGTCGACATCGTCAACATCGACCGGCTGGCCAGCCGGGTCGTGGCCGAAGCCAAGGCGGGTGGCAGCCGCCGCGTGGTGGACGACAATCGCGTCCTTGAGCTGTGGGACGAATTCCTGTTGGAGACCGGGGCGACCGGCTGGGAGGCGGAGTTCCTGGCCGCCGAGTGGACCCAGGTGATCCTCGGTCAGGTGCTCAACTCCCGGACCGACTACTTCAAGGCCCGCCGCCCCAACCGGGGCCGCAGCCTCACCCGGGCGGAGCGGGACCAGATCTGGCAGCTGACCGAGCGCTTCGCTACCTGGCTGGAGAATCGTGGCGTCTGGACGTGGCGACAGGTGGCGCAACGGGCCGCCCGTCTCGAAATGGACCGCACTGCGCAGAACACCGGCGCAGCAGGCGAGTCGTCCGGCGGGTTCTACCGGCCGCGCTACCGTCACGTCGTGGTCGACGAGGCGCAGGACCTCAGCGCCGCGCACTGGAAGATGCTGCGTGCCATGGTCGCGCCAGGGCCGGACGACATGTTTCTCACCGGCGACACCCACCAGCGCATCTACGACAACCACGTCACGTTGGGCAGCCTCGGCGTCAACATCCGCGGCCGCTCGTCCCGACTCACGCTGAGCTACCGCACCACGCGGCAGATCCTCGCCGATGCCCTGCAGATCATGACCGGTGAGGTGTACGACGACCTCGACGGCGGTGAGGAAAACCTGGCTGGCTATCGGTCGTTGCTGCGCGGCGGCCGACCGGTCTTCCGCGGCGCAGCAACGTGGGCGCAGGAACGGGATCTGATCGTCGAGCAGTTGCGCGACTGGGGCAACGCGACAGACGGCTCGATCGCCATCTGTGTACCGACGAAGGACCTCGCCGCGGACGTCATCAGCCGGCTGGAGGCGGACGGCCTGGCGGTGGTGGAGATCGGCCCGGATGGCCCGAAGCGCCCCGACGGCGTGCACATCGGCACGATGCACCGGTTCAAGGGCCTCGAGTACCAGCGCATGATCATTGCCGGGGTCAGTGACGGCCTGGTGCCTCGACAGATGATCAGCAGGTACCGCGACACTGACCCGAAGCGCTACCAGCGCGAGCGCCAGCGCGACCGGTCGCTACTCTTCGTCGCCGCGACCCGGGCGAGGGACGAGCTCGCGGTGTTCTGGCACGGCACGCCCAGCCCGTTCCTGACCGGGCGGCTCGTGCAGCGACAGCTAGCCTAATTGCCGTTCCTGCTCAGCGGGGTCGGCGTGGGATGCGGGGGAGGCTGTAGGTGCAGGCGGGGGATCGTGTCGGTGATCGGTACGAGTTGACGTATCCGGTTGGTCGCGGAGGAATGGGCCAGGTCTGGGCCGGCTTCGACGAGCGGCTTGACCGGCCGGTGGCGATCAAATTTCTCCGGCAGTTGGACGTGCCGGAGGACGAGCGTGAGACGGCGGGCAAGCGTTTCCGGCGGGAGGCGAGAGCGACCGCCAGGCTCGACCATCCCGGAGTGCCGGCCGTACACGACCTGGGCGTACACGGCGAAGACCTCTTCCTCGTCATGCAACTCGTACCGGGAATTGTTCTCGCCGACCACATCGCCGAGCAGGAACGACTGTCTGTCGGCGAGTCGGTTTCCATTGTCGCGCAGGTCTGTTCGGTGCTCGTGGCAGCTCACAGCGCCTCGCTCGTGCACCGTGACTTGAAGCCCCACAACCTCATGATCACCCCATCGGGGGTGGTCAAAGTGCTCGACTTCGGCGTAGCCGCGCTGCTCGGCCCGGCCGAGGCCTCGCGCCTCACCGCGACCGGGCGCACGCTCGGCACCCCTGCCTACATCGCACCCGAGCAGGCGCAGGGCGGCACGGTGGGCCCTGCCGCCGATTTATACGCCTTGGGCTGCATCTTCTTCGAGATGCTCGGCGGAAGCCCTCCCTATGAGGCGGCGAACGCACCAGACATGATGCGCCGTCACATCGACTCACCGATTCCCATCATCACTGAGTATCGATCGGATGTGCCCGACGATCTGGCGCATCTCTTGTATTGCCTGTTAGCCAAGGATCCAGCGGACAGGCCAGCGTCGGCTGGCGAGGTTCGTCAGATCCTTACGCCGTTCCTCGAAAACGGTGAACCACCAGGGCTCGTGGCCGCACGATCGGACGACAAGGCTCCCGGCCCTGCCCCCGTCTCGGTTCCACCGCAGAAGGTCAAGAGGGAACTGGTGGAGTTGCGGGCGCAGGCGAGGGAGTTGGCCGAGAATGAGCGTTTCGTGCAGGCCGCCGAGGTGTTGCAGCGGGCCCTTCGCTTGGTGCCGCAAGGCGGTGCGGCGCTCGCCGCCGAGATCGTGGCGCTACGAGTTGATATCGCGAACCTCCTGATGCTTGCAGGCGATTTCCGAAAGGCGCGCCGCGCTTTCGAGGCTCTGGCACAAGATCTGGAGCGGTCGGGCGGGGACCAGGATCTAGTCGAGGAATGTCGACAGCAGGTATTGGCCTGTCAGCTTGAACTGGGCGAGCGCGTTGATGCCACCGATGCGCTCTCGAGGCGTTAGCTCATCGCGACATCGCCCGTGTCCCGGCAGATCCTCTGCCATCCGTTGCTGCTCACGGTTGAGTGGGTTCAAGCATCCGCACGGTTCCTGATTCCCTTACGCAACACTGCATGAGCCGTCCCTGCAACTCGCGCGGGTTGCAGCAAAGAAAGTCAGCGCAAAACGGCGAAAGTGGGCCTGAAACGTTGCTTCTCCAATGCGGCCATCGCAGGCTGATCACAGCACGGCGGCCGGCCGGTCCCCCCGAACGGCCGCCGTGCTTCCCAGGACAGCCCTCGCCGAGCAGTGAACCGTACCGCTGAGAACTGGGGTTTCAGGGGACGGGTGTGCCTCCACTGGATGGGCGGGCAAACCCGCCCATCCACGGCCAGGAAAGGCGGACGGACGTGAACGCTCCAAACCGGCGATCAACCGCGACGGATGGTGGTGCGACCTACCGCTCCGCCGCGTACACCAGTCTGTTGCCGTGGCAGGTGCGTGAGCGCCGCTTCGCGTCGACCGGGCTCGGGCGTCGCGGTCTGAACCCCGACGACGTGTACGCCTTCCTCGACCGGGTCGCCGGCGACATGGCCGCCGTCTACGCCGCTCTCGCCGAGAGCCGCCGCGAAACCGCACGGATCAAGGCCGGGCTGCGCCGCTGGCAAACCGATCAGGCCCGCGCCCGCAACGAGCGGGACCAGGCCCGATGAGCCAGCGGTACGTCATCCACCTGCCCGTCGTTGCCAACGACCTGCCGGCCGCGCAGCGCCTGGCCCGGGTCATCGGCCGGTGGATGCTGGTGCTGCCGATGACGGACCCGGGGGAGACCACCGTCTCCGAGGAGGACCAGCAGTTCCTCCGCCACCGGGTCTTCTGCGACCTGCGGCTGCCCGGCGGCCGGCGGTGCCTCCTCCGCGACGGCCACGACGGCGACTGCACCCGTCGGCTGCGCCGCTGACACAAGCAGACGATCCGGCATCTCAACTGCCCGTTGTGCCGAGTGCGGTGATGATCATCAGGCCGCTAGCGTGCGCAGCACGGGAGGTGGCGGGGATGGTCGCTCGGCGTTGGGACGCCAGTTTCGAGGAGGAGCACCTTGTCCTCCGGCGTTGGCGGTTGCTGCCGTGGCCGAAGGCCTACGTCAGGCGAATACCGCTGGCCGAGATTCTCCATATCGGGTCATTCACCGCAACCGACCATGCGAAGCGACACGCCCAACTTTCCGTTCAGAACACGTCGGCACCAGACCTGGCCGAGGTCATCCCGGTCAGTTTCACGCGGGAGCAGTGGACGTTCGCCGGCTGGTTCATGGAGGAACGGCGTGCGGCGATACGGCGAGCCTCACCGACCAGGCCGCCGCAACTCCGTCCGAAGGCATCGTCGGGTCAGGTGGCCCTGTCCCGCCCGGCGGCCGACCTGGCGGCCCCGTCCCGCCCGGCGGCCGACTTGGCGGCCCTGTCGCGGCGGCGGGCGCAGCTGGCGGCTGCCCTACGAGCCCACCTTGCCGCCCAGCAGGCCCTCACCACGCGGGGGCAGGCGCAGTTGGCGGCTGCGCTACGAGCCCACCTCGCGGCCGGGCAGGCTTCCGCCACACTGAGCATGCCGTCGACAACCCCGGTGATGCGGGCCAGCGACGGCAAGCTGCCGGTGTGGCTGTGGCTTGAGGATGGTGAGGTTCACGGATCCCTCATCTCAGCCGGCAACGCCTCACCGCGGCATTTGACCCCAGCCGATGTCGCCCATCTCCTGCTCGCTGACCCGTCCCGGGCGATGCCGGCGATTCGTGCGCTCACCGGCATCGTCGACAGACAGCTTGCCCTGGCTCACCTGCGGAGCTGGCAGCGGCCGGATCGGGTCGTCGTCAACTTGGGCGCCTCCGACCTCGCCGGGCGGCGAGTGACAGAGGCCCAACAGAAGCCAGGCCGGAGCAACCCGGACGGCACTGTGCGGACTGTGTCAGGTGGCCTTCCAGTTCTCAACAAGCGCCGACGATGAGGACCAGCCACGGAGACCTCGGCCCGCGTGGGACCGACCAACGTCAACCCTCGGAGGCGATGCCGGGGTCTCCGCCACGCCTTACGCGGTGAGCGAGCCCAGGTTGAAGCCGTCGAGCAGGTTGATCAGCTCGTCGTCGCGGGTCACCTCGTAGCCGCGTTGGCGCAGCTCCGCAACCACCTCAGCCTCGCCAGCAACTGGGATCTCCAGGTAGTCGCCGTCGTGCACGGTGACCTGGCGCTTGCCGTACCGGTCCTGCAGGTCCTGCGGCAGCAGCGTGAACGCCCGCTCGGTGACCATCCGCGGCCAGGTTCCGTCCTCGACCGCACCCACCTCGCTGATGGTGAAAGGCTTGTCGTCGGCGTACCCGTCCTCCGGATCGTGGTATTCCGGACCGGCGGGGTTCCGCAGGTGAGTCATCCGGAGCTGCCGCGCCTCGCCCCACGTGCGCGCGGCGGCGAGCGCCCGGATCTCCGCGGCCTCCTCGGTCGCGGTGCCGGCGTCGGCAAAGGCGAGGCAGTCGTGCGCCGTGGAGTGGCCGTAGACCAGGCGCTGGTGTTGCGTCGTCATGGCGCACATCCTGCCTCAGACGTACGACTTCCAAGATCGTCTTACGGCCGGGGCCCTGTCCGCCGGTCGGTTGACCGCTAGGCTGGCCCCCCACGGTCTCCCCACCTGGAGAAACGCCCATGTCCGACAGCGTCTTCGCGCAGTTCACCGCCGACGACGACCAGCTCGAAGTCGGGTTGCTCGTGCAGCCGGCGATCAACGCCGCCCTGGTGCACAACCGGGTGCCGCTGGTCCGTCACCTCACCCTCGTGAACCGGGGAGCGGTGCCGCTGACCGACGTCACGCTGACGCTGGACCTGCGAGGCCCCGACGGCGCGTTGACCGAGCCGTGGACGCGCACCCTGACCGCCCCGTTGCGGCCGGGGGTGAGCACGAGCTGGGACGACTTCCGGGACTTCACGCCCGACCGCACGCTGCTGTACCGCACCGACGAGGCGTTCCCGGTCGACTACACCCTCCGGGTCCAGGCGGGGGAGCAGACACTGCGGCTGGTCGCTCCGTCACGAGTGTTGGCGCACAACGAGTGGTTCAACAGCCCTGCCCTCTACGACAGCCTGGCGGCCTTCGTGCAGCCGAACACCCGGGCGGTGGAGGCGGTCCTGCGGGCGGCCGCGCAGCTCCTGTTGGCGCGGACCGGCTCCGGCTCGTTGCAGGGTTATCAGGAGGGTTCGGAGCGGGCGGCGCTGATCGCCGGCGCGGTGTACGAGGCGCTGCGCCAACTGGAGATCACCTACCAGACCCTGCCGGCGTCGTTCGAGAACACCGGCCAGAAGGTACGCACCACAGCGGCCGTCCTCGACGGACGACTCGGCAACTGCCTCGACCTGTCCGTCACGTACGCCGCGTGCCTGGAGGCGGCGGGGCTGCACCCGCTCGTCTTCGTCAGCGCGGGGCACGCCTTCGGTGGCTTCCTGCTGGAGGAGGAGCGGCTGGGCTCGGCGGCGGTGACCGAGACCAACCTGCTGATCTCGATGGTCGACTCCGGCCGGGCCGTACCGGTCGAGCTGACCCGCATCGGGCCGGGCGCGCAGTCGGCGACGTTCACCGAGGCGGTACGGGTCGGGCTCGGGCACTTCCGCGGCGACGGTGACCGTATGCGGGGCGTGGTCGACGTGCACCTGGCGCACCGCTCGGGCATCCAGCCGCTGCCGTCGCCCGACGAACTGATCGCGCCGGCTGCGGTCGACGCCGAGGCGACGCTGGAGATAACAGCATCCCTGGACCTTCCGCCCGGCGTCGCCGCCGCGAAGCTGCGTCAGCTGGTCGACGACGGTGACGAGGTGGCGCAGCAGTCCGACGGGTCGCCGGCCCGGATCCAGCAGTGGAAGAAGTCGCTGCTCGACCTGAGTCTGCGCAACCCGCTGCTCAACCTGCCCAAGCGCGGCCGTGGTCTGGACCTGCATGTGCCGGCGGGTGCGTTGGCGCTGCTGGACGACCTCATCCACGACGGCCGTCAGGTGCAGGTCATTCCGCAGGACGACATCAGCCACGTCCACGAGCTGGCGGGGGCGCGCCGGGCGCAGGACCTCGACGCCGAGATCCTCACCCGGGAGCTGCGCATGGACCGCCGGGTCTACGGCGCGGTCACCGACGCCCGGTACAAGACGGCGATGCGGGCGTTGCAGCGCGAGGCGCGCACGATGGAACAGGAGACCGGCAGCAACTACCTCTACCTGACCATCGGCACGTTGGTGCACACCAAAGCGACCGGGGGAGAGGCGTACGCGCCGCTGTTCCTCCTGCCGGTACGCGTCGAGGGTGGCAGCGGCCGTCGCCCGTACGCGATGGTCATCGACGGCACCGAGGTCGCCAGCCCGAACTACTGCCTGATCGAGTGGCTGCGGGTCAAGCACAGCGTGCGGATCCCGGAGTTGGAACAGCCGGTCCTCGACGAGCACGGCATCGACATCGCGAAGACCCTCGCCGCGATCAACACGGGGTTGCTCGACAACCGGCTCAACTACCGCATCGACGAGACCGCCAGCCTTCGGCTGCTGCAGTTCTCCACCTTCCAGATGTGGCGGGACCTCACCGACCACTGGCCCCGGTTCATGGAGAACCCGGTTGTCCGGCACCTGGTCGAGTCGTCCGGTGCCACCTTCGACGACCCGGCCCGCCCCGACGACGCCGAGGTCCTGGTCGACGAGGCGGACCTGCACCTGCCGATCCCCGCCGACGGCTCGCAGATGCAGGCGATCGTGCGCGCCGAGCGCGGCCACTCCTTCGTCCTGGAGGGCCCGCCCGGCACCGGCAAGTCCCAGACCATCACCAACATGATCGCCCGCGCGGTCAGCACCGGTCGGTCGGTGCTCTTCGTCGCCGAGAAGCAGGCCGCGTTGGAGGTGGTGAAGCGCCGCCTCAAGCAGATCGGGCTCGGGCCGTTCGCGCTGGACCTGCACGGGCGTAAGCAGTCCCTCAACGCGATCCGCCAGCAGCTGCGTGACGCCCTCGACCAGTACGACCAGGGCGGCGACGGCACGTGGACGGCTGTCGAGACGGCCTATCGGACACGGCTCGCCCCGCTGACCGAGTACCCGACCCAGGTCCACACCACCAACCCCGTCGGGATGTCGCTCTGGTCGGCCTACGAGCAGACCCTGGCGTACGGGGACGGCCCGGTCGCCCCGATCCCGGTGGCCTATCTGCACGCACCGGCCGAGGCACGCGCGCAGGTCGAGACGACACTGCGGGAGTTCCCGGCCGCCGCCCGGTCGGCCCGGCTCCGGGCGGCGCACCCGTGGGCGCTCAGCGGTTGCCGCACCCTCGACGGGCTGCACGGCGCGGCGGTCACCGAGATCGCCGGTGAGCTGGAGCGTCTCCGCGCCGACCTCGCCGCGTACCCCGGTCTGGTCGGGTTGCTGCGGACCCTGCCCGCGCCGGAGACCGTCGGCGAGTTGCAGGCGGGCGCCTGGCTCGCCGTACGCGGACTGCTGCCGGACCGGGCGACCACGCTGCACGCGAGCGATCGGCGCTGGGACGAGGCGATGGTGCGGCTCCAGGCGGACCTGGCGGCCTTCCGGCAGGGCTTCGCCGGTGAGCTGGCGAGCTTCCGGCCGGACGTGTTCGCCCGACCGGAGTTGACCGCCTGGCACGGTGAGGCCCAGGAGGCGGCGAAGCGGTTGTTCGGCAAGCGCAAGCGCCGACAGGCCGTCGCGGACCGGTTGGCGGTACACGCGGTCGCCGGTGCCACGCTCGACGTGGATCAGATCGAGGTGCTCACCGGCCGGCTGGTGGCCGCTCAGGCGCAGGCCACCGCGCTGCACCAACACCTGCTGGGGCTCGGTGGGCTGCGGCTGCCGCAGTGGCTGCCCACGGACCCGAACGCGCAGGAGCGGCTGACGGAGGCCGTCGAGGCGACCCGAGTTGGCCGGACGCTGCTGAGCCAGCATCCGCAGGCCTGGGAGCTGTTCCAGAGCGGGTTCACCGATGTCGGTGCGGCTGTGCTCGACAGGTTCGCCTCGCGGTGGCGGGCCTGGCGCGGGGTGCTGCGCTCCGGCGGGTCGGAGCTGACGCTGTGGGCCGCCGGTTCGCACTGGATGGACGCCTGGCAGCGCGACGGCGCGGTCTGGCTGCAGGAGTTGCGGGCCGAGGAGCTGTTCGCGCTGCGCCGATGGGCGACCGTCCTCACCCATGCCGACGTGCTGGCCTCGGCCGGCCTCACCGACTACCGGGACCAACTGCTGCGCGCCGAGGTGTCCGCGCAGGTCGCGGAGGAGGTCTACCGGCGGGGAGTCGCGACCGCGTCGCTCGCCGAGCGGGTACGCGCCGGCGGCCTGGAGTACTTCGACAGTGAGCTGCACGACGACCAGATCAACCAGTTCGAGGCCGCTGCCGGTGAGCTACGGTCCGCGCTGCCGACGCAGCTGCCGTCGGTGCTGGTGCGTCGCCGCCCGTTCAGCCCGACCGACCGGCGTGGCCGCTTCGCCGACTTCGCGGCGGAGCTTCGCCGCAAGCGGGGCGGGCGGTCCTTCCGGGAGCTGTTCGAGCAGTACCCGGACGCGGTGCTGGCGTTGACCCCGTGCGTGCTGGTCAGCCCGGCGTCGGCGGCGAACTTCCTGGCGCCGGGGAGTCAACGCTTCGACCTGGTCATCTTCGACGAGGCCTCCCAGATCCGCGTGGCGGAGGCGATCGGCGCGATGGGCCGGGGCAGCGCCGTGGTGGTGGTCGGCGACTCCCGGCAGATGCCGCCGAGCAGCATCATGCAGGCCAGCCACACCGTCGACGAGATCGACGACGGCAACGGCCCGGTGCCGGAGGACCTGGAAAGCATCCTCAGCGAGGCCGTCGAGTCGGGGTTGCCGCAACGGTGGCTGTCCTGGCACTACCGCAGTCACGACGAGTCCCTGATCGCCTTCTCGAACCGCTACTACTACGACAACAAGCTCTCCAGCCTCCCGTCGCCGGGCGCCTCCAGCGCGGCGGGCATCAGCTGGCGACGTGTCGACGGCCAGTACGACCGGGGCGGATCCCGCACCAACGAGGTCGAGGCGCGGGCGATCCTCGCCGACATCACCCGGCGGCTGCACGATCCGGCCACCGCCAACCACTCCGTCGGCGTGGTCACTTTCAACATCCAGCAGCGTGACCTCATCCTCAACCTGCTGGAGGAGAGCGCCGACCCGATCATCCGCGAGCACCTCTCCGGTGCGGTCGCGGAACCGATCTTCGTCAAGAACCTCGAGAACGTGCAGGGCGACGAGCGGGACGTCGTCCTGTTCTCGCTGGCCTTCTCCACCAACCCGGAGACCGGTCAGCTCCCGCTGAACTTCGGTCCGCTCAGCCAGGCCGGCGGCGAGCGGCGGCTCAACGTCGCCATCACCCGCGCCCGCCGCCAGGTCGTCCTCTACTCGTCCTTCGACCCGTCCGACATCGACCTCGCCCGTACGTCCGCGCTGGGCACACAGCACCTGCGGGCGTACTGCGAGATGGCCGCCGCCGGCGCGGACCGTCTGGGTGACCTGGCCACCGACCGCACCGAGCGGCGTAGCCGGATCCGCGATGAGGTGGCCGCGGCGCTGCGCGACCGTGGCCACGACGTCCGCACCTCGCACGGCCTGTCCGACTTCACAGTGGACATCGCCGTCCGCAGCCCGGGCTCGCCGCGCTGGCAGGTGGCCGTCATGCTCGACGGCCCGGACTGGAGCGCACGCCCGACGGTGGCCGACCGGGACTCGGCACCCGCGCTGCTCTGCTCGATCATGGGTTGGCCGGAGGTGGTGCGGTTCTGGCTGCCGGCCTGGATCCACAACCGGTCGGCCATGCTCGACCGCGTCGACGAAGCGGTCATCCGGGCCGAGGCCCTCGCGACCGTCGCACCGGAGCCCGAGTCGTCCGCGGTCGCACCTGACATCGAGCTGCCGCAGCCCCGTTCCGCGACAGACGGGGAGCCGCAGCTCCCGACACCGGCCGTCGAGGTGCCACAGCCGCGCCGCACGGTGGAGCAAGAACCGGGTGTGTCGTCGCCCGTCACCGCACTCGCCGGCGCGACGGCAATGACAGCGGACACCGTCACGGCAAGCCCGTTCGTGCCGTACGTCCCGACCCCGCTCGGAGACCAGGCCGACATCGAGCTGCTGGCAACCGACCGGCGCGTACGTGATCTCGTGCGGAACGGACTCCGCGAGATCATCGAGAGTGAGGGGCCGATCGAGCAGCACCGGCTCGCACGCCTCGCCCTCGCCCGGTTCGGTTTCCTCCGCACACGGGAGGACCGGCGTGCCGCGGTGCTCGCGCTCGTGGACTCCCGCCGCCTGCACACACACCCGACGCTGGGCCGGTACGCGTGGCCCGATGCTGTCGACCCGCAGACGTACCGGGCGTACCGGGTCACCCAGGCGAGCAACGACCGGGCGTTCGAGGAGGTACCACCCGAGGAGGTGGCCAACGCCTTCGTGCACGTGCTGCAGGGTGCGTCGAGCATGGACGAGGAGCGGCTGCTGCGCGCCGGCCTGGAACGGCTCGGCTACCGCCGACGCACCGAGAAGATCGACAAGCTGCTCCGGTACGGGCTGCACGTCGCCGTGACCAGCGGTCGCCTCCGCTACGACGCGGAGGGCCGCCTCACCCGCGGCTGACGATCGACCTCCGTGTCGTCGCCGTGCGAACACCGGGTGACCTGCCACTCCGACGCAACCCCTCGACGCTCGATTTCGTTGGTGCGACGAGGGGTGGACTGAGGAGGACGATGACGGCGGGACCCGGGGCCAAGCTGCTGCGCCCGCCGACGAGTGCGGGCCGAGCCACGTTCCTGGAGCTGTTCTTCGACCTGGCCTTCGTGGTGGCTCTCACCCAGGTCTCGCGACGGTTCGCCGAGCTGGGCGACGAAACCGGCTGGGCGCTCGTGAGCGGGTTCGGCCGTACCCTGCTGCTCTTCCTGGCGCTCTGGCTGATCTGGTCGCACACGGCGTGGATCACCAGCCGCTACGAGCCGGAGCGATCGCTCATCCAGGCTGTCGTGGTCGGGACCATGTTCGCCGGCCTGGTGATGGCGGTGGCGCTGCCCCGTGCGATGGAGGAGCGGGCGCTGCCGTTCGCTGTCGCGTACCTGTCGGTCATGGTGGTGCGTCCGTTGGTGATCGCCGTCGCGCTGCGTGGCCATCCGCGACGACTGGTGCCCTTCCGGCTCGCCGTCTGGGCTACGGCGAGCGCACCGCTGTGGCTGGCCGGCGCCCTGGGCCCGGACCGGCTTCTCCCGGCGTGGTGGGCTGTCGCTCTCGGCGTCGACTACCTCGCCTGGATTCTGGGCTGGCCTCTTCCGAGGCTCGGGGCCTCGTCGGTGGGCCGCTGGCGGATCGCCGGGGTGCATCTCGCCGACCGCTACCAGCAGATGATCCTCATCGCCCTCGGTGAGTCGATCCTGCTCATCGGCATCGTCTTCGGCGGCGTCGACTACTCCGCCGAACGGGTGGCGGCCTTCGTCGTCGCGTTCGTCACCAGCGCACTGCTCTGGCGGATCTACTTCTACCGCGCCGGTCTGCTGTTGCCCGATGCGTTGAGTCGCGCGGGAATGCCCGGCCGGTTGGGCACGGCGTCGGAACGTACTCACCTGCTGATCGTGCTGAGCGTGCTCGTCACGGCCGTCGGCTACGAGTTGGTGATCGACCATCCGTACGGGTCGCCGCGGCCGAGTTGGCTGCTGTTCGTGGTGGGCGGTCCGGCGCTCTTCCTCGTGGCCCGGATGCGGCTGGAGTACGAGATCTTCGGCCGGGTCTCCCGAGCCCTGGTGATCGGCCTGGCGGCTCTGCTGCTGCTCACGCCGGCGCTGTTCCGCTGGACGTCGATGGCCGGGCTGTCCGTGGTGGCCGGGGTGTTGGCCCTGGTCGCGCTGCTGGATGCGCTGCGACGTCGGGGCCGTCCGCTGGAGGTGCCCGCCCCAGCGGTCGGACGGGAGCCGTCCGACCGGGACGACTCCGAGGCGTGACCGTGCGGCTCAGCGGTCGGTGTCGGCCGACTGGCGCTCGGTGTTGATCCGGAGGAGACCTTCCACCCCGCGGAGGAAGGTCTCGGACACCAGGGCGGGGTTGAACAGGCATCCGGCGGCCATGGCGCCGTCGCGGAGCATGACGAAGTGCCGCGCGGCGGGATCGGCCGTCTCCTCGTGGACCTGCGCCATCAGCGTGGTGAGGGTGTCCAGGAACCACTGCCGGTGGGCGATGATCTCCTGATGCACGGGATGGCCCGTGTCGGGATACTCCGCCGCGGCGTTCAGAAAGGCGCATCCCCGGAACGCGGGGGACTGGACGTTCTGGGCGATGGCGCCGGCGATGCCGAGGAGGGAGTCGACCGGCGCGGGGTTGGCGGCGATCGCCTCGTCGACCAGTCCGCGCTCCAGGGCGTGGACTTCCCGCAGGTAGGCCAGGATGAGGTCGTCCTTGCTGGGGAAGTGCCGGTAGAACGTGGCCCGCGTCACCTGTGCCTCGGCGATGATCCGGTCGACGCCGACGGAGTGGATCCCCTCGGCGTAGAAGAGCCGCATCGCCGTGCTGAGGAGCCGGAGTCGCGCCGCGGAGGGCCGGGTGTCGGGTTCGGTGCGCGCCATACCCACCATCATAGCGGATAGAACGGTCGGTCCCGACAGGGTTGGGCCGGACTGTCCCTCAATTCAGGCCGCGTGACGGTCGGGTCAACGAAGATTGTTCCGTGACGAGCAACAACCCGCGCCGGGTGATGACCACCCGGACCGCCTGGGAGGGGCGGTTCAACGCTCCGCTGCGCGCGTTCCTGCGCACCGAGACCGGCGGCGCGCGGGTGGTAGTGGTCGCCGCGGTGGTGGCCCTCGTGTGGGCGAACCTGCACTCGTCGTCGTACGAGTCGGTCTGGAGCACCACCTTCTCGGTCCGGCTCGGTGACTGGCCGGTGTCGCACGACCTGCGGACCTGGGTCAACAGCGGGTTGATGACGTTCTTCTTCCTGGTCGCGGGGTTGGAGTTGCGTCGCGAGTTCGACATCGGCGAGCTGCGGGAACGGCGGCGACTGGCGTTGCCGATGCTGGCCGGGTTCGGCGGCATGCTCGTGCCGATCGGGATCTACCTCGCGTTCAACGCGGGGCAGACCACCGCCGCCGGGTGGGGTGCCGTGATGGCGACCGACACGGCGCTCGCACTCGGCGCCCTCGCCGTCTTCGGGCCGCGCTTCTCCGACCGGCTGCGCAGCTTCCTGCTGACCGTCGCCGTCGTCGACGACCTGGTCGCGATCGCGGTGCTGGCCATCGCGTACCCGGATCACCCCTCGCCCATGGCGTTGCTCGTCGCGGCGGCGATCTTTGGTCTCGTGCTGCTCGTCCGGGCGTGGGGCGTGCGGTTCGGGCCGGTCTACGCGCTGTTGGGGGTGGCGGCCTGGGTCGCGGTCTCGGAGTCCGGTGTCGACCCGGTCGTGGTGGGCCTGATCATGGGGCTGCTGACCTACGCGTACGCCCCCGGGCGGGACGAGCTTCAGTACGCGAGCGACCAGTTCCGCCTCTTCCGGGAACAGCCCACCCCGCAGCTCGCCCGGATGGCCCAGGCCGGTCTCACCTCGGCGCTGTCGCCGAACGAGCGGCTGCAGACCCTCTACCACCCGTGGGCGAGCTACGTGGTGGTGCCGCTGTTCGCCCTGGCGAACGTCGGGATCGTCCTCGACGGCGAGCTGCTGTCCAGGGCCGTGACCTCGCCGGTGACGCTCGGCGTCGTGGCGGCGTACGTCGTCGGCAAGCCGGCTGGGATCGTGGCCACCTCGTGGCTGGTGGCCCGGCTGAGCGGGAACCGGTTCCGGCCACCCGTCGGCTGGGTGGCCGTCGCGGGCGTCGGCACTGTCTCCGGCATCGGGTTCACCGTCGCCCTCCTGATCGCCACCCACGCCCTGCACGGCCCGGCGCTGGACGAGGCGAAGTTCGGCATCCTGGTCGCGACGGTCGGTGCGTCCGTCGTGACCTGGTTGGTGTTCCGTGCTGTCGCCCGGCTCTCGCCGTCGCGACGTGCGCGCGCTCTGCTCGGCGTCACCGAGGCCATCGTCGATCTGAAGCTTCCGGTCGAGTCGGGGCGCGACCACATGCGTGGGGCCCTGGACGCGCCGGTGACGGTCGTGGAGTACGGCGACTTCGAGTGCCCCTACTGCGGGCAGGCCGAGCCGGTGGTGCGGGAAATGCTGGCCGACTTCGCCAATATCCGGTACGTCTGGCGACACCTGCCGCTCACCGACGTCCACCCGCACGCCCAACTCGCCGCCGAGGCCGCCGAGGCGGCGGGGGAGCAGGGCTCGTTCTGGGAGATGCACGACCTGCTCCTCACCCACCAGGACGCGCTCAATCCCACCGACCTGCTGGGCTACGCCGAGCGCCTCGGCCTGGATCTCGACATGTTCCGGGAGCACATGGTCAAGCGGATGGGCGTGGACCGGGTGGCCGAAGACGTCGAGTCCGCCGACCTCAGCGGCGTCACCGGCACCCCGACCTTCTTCATCAACGGCCGGCGCCACCACGGCGCGTACGACATCGTCGCCCTCTCGGCGGCCGTGAAGGGGGCGTTCGCCGCCGCGAAGCTCCGCCCGGAGTACCACCGTCGCGACCGTCAGCACCGCGACGACCCGCCGGCGAGCTGACCGCCGGTCATCCGGCCCGGTGGCCGCCGATTCCCGCGGTCGCGCCGCGTCCGACGTGGATCCACGTGCGCACCGTGTTCGTGGAATCACGATCGACGTGGACTCTTGACTCGGGCGAAACATGCGGCCACGATCTGACAACGTTGTCACCGACCCCTTCTGACAACGTTGTCCTGTCTGGAGGCACAATGTCCGAGCAAGCGCCCCTGTCGCGGCGTACCTTCCTCTCCGCCGGAGCCACGCTGCTGGCGTCGGTCGGGGTGGCCGCAGTCCTACCGGACGCCGTCGCGGCCGCCGCTCCGGCGACGCCGCCTGCCACCCCGCAGACCACCGACCTCGCCCGGTACCGTCCGGTCGCGGTCTCCTCGACCGACTACGCGCCGACGCCCGCGACCTTCGCGGTGGACGGTCTGCCGCAGGTCGGCGTCCGGGGGAGTGGGTGGCGGGCCGCCGGCAACGCCGATCCACAATGGATCTCCGTGGACCTGCAGGCGCCCTGCCGGGTCGAGGCGATCACCCTGGTCTTCGAGGCCACGCTCGCTGACGGGCCGTTCGACGGCAACTACACCGAAACCGACGGCGACGAGATCCTCTCCAGCGCCGCCACGTCGTACCGGATCGAGGTCTCCACCGACGGCCGCGCCTGGAAGTCGGTGTACGAGACGACCGAGGGTCAGGGCGGCGTACAGGCGATCAAACTGCCGGAGCCGGTCACCGCCCGGTGGATCCGCATGACGGCCACGAAGCGTTCGAACAGCAACCCGGTGGGCCTCAACGGGTTCCAGGTCTACGGCGTGCCCCTGGCGGGACGGCCGAAGGTCGAGGGCTGGACCAGCTGGGAGGACGGCAACACCGGCCCGGCTCCCGCGCTCACTGTCGCCGCCGACGGCACGGTGCCGCTGGAGTCGGGATGGTCGTTGACGATGGACGACTTCGCCGGCACCGCCGACGGCGCCGAACTCTCCCGGGCGGGCGTCGACGTCCGGTCCTGGCTGCCGGCGACCGTGCCCGGCACCGTGCTGGGCACCCTGGTCGAGCAGGGGCACCTGCCCGACCCGGTGTCCGGCTTCAACAACATGCGCATCCCGGAGGCGCTGTCCCGGCACACCTGGTGGTACCGGCGCGCCCTGCGGTTGCCGCGCGAGCTGGACACGTCGGCCGGTCGGCGGATCTGGCTCGAGTTCGACGGCATCAACCACGAAGCGACCGCCTGGGTCAACGGTGTGCAGGTCGGCAGCGTCAAGCACCCGTTCGCGCGGGCTGCCTTCGACATCACCGACGCCCTCGCCGGTCACCGCGGCGAGCACGTCCTCGCCGTCCGGGTCACCCCGATGCCGCACCAGGGCACCCCCGGTGACAAGGGCGCCGACGGCCGTACCTTCCTCCAGTCGGCCCACCACTACCTCGACGCGCCGACCTACCTCGCGGTGTCCGGATGGGACTGGATGCCCGCCGTCCGCGACCGGGTCACCGGCCTCTGGGACCACGTCCGGCTGCGGAGCACCGGTGCCGTGGTCGTCGGCGACCCGCACGTGCAGAGCACGCTGCCGGACCTGCCGGACACCGGCATCGCCGAGGTCACCATCCGGGTGCCGGTCCGCAACGCGACGGCCACCGCCACCACTGTCACCGTCCGCGCCGAGTTCGACAAGGTCCGCGTCGAGTCCACTGTCACCGTCCCGGCCAACGGAAGCACCACTGTCACCTTCGCGCCGGGGCGCCACCCCGCGTTGCGCCTGCGCAAGCCCCGGCTGTGGTGGCCCAACGGCTACGGCGACCCCCACCTGTACGACCTCACACTCACCGCCACCGTCAAGCGGACTGTCAGCGACCGGCGTGAGCTGCGCTTCGGTGTCCGACAGTTCGCCTACGACTGGCACCAGCCGATCGTGATCTCGCCGCCCGGCAAGCCCGCCCTGGAGTTCGTCGACGGGGCGGCGACGCAGACCATCACGTTCGACCGGCAGCGCGCCCGACACGTACGCATCCAGGCCGGCCAGCGCGCGACCGGCTGGGGCATCTCGATGTTCGCGCTGTCGGTGGCCGACGGCACCGGGCCAGACCTCGCCCTGCGCCGCGACGCGACCGCCTCGTCGGCGGAGAACGACACCAACGTGGCCGCCAAGGCCGTCGACGGGGACGCGGCGACCCGCTGGGCCTCGAAGGCCGAGGACGACCAGTGGATCCAGGTCGACCTCGGGTCGGCCGTCGACTTCGACCGGGTCACCATCGTCTGGGAGCAGGCGTACGCGCTCGACTACCGCGTCCAGGTCTCCGCCGACGGGGGCGCCTGGACCGACGTGAAGTCGGTCAGCAACGACAGCCCGCTGGGCAGCCGCGCCGACCAGGTCGAGACGTTCGCCAGCCAGACCGCCCGACACCTGCGCATCCAGACCGGTGCGCGGGTGACCTCGTGGGGAGTGTCCATGTGGTCGCTCTCGGTGCAGCGGCAGGCCGAGCCGGACGTGGACCTGGCCCTGGGCAAGGTCGCCAGCGCGTCCTCGTCGGACGGCGACTCCAACGGCCCGGACCGGGCCGTCGACGGCAACCCCCGGACCCGCTGGTCGTCGAAGTTCGAGGACAACCAGTACATCCAGGTCGACCTCGGCGCACCGGTCACGTTCGACCAGGTCACCATCGTCTGGGAGCAGGCGTACGCCCGCGACTTCGTCATCCAGGTCTCGAACGACGGGCAGTCGTGGACCGACGTGAAGTCGGTCAGCAACAAGATCACCGAGCTGAAGATCAGTGTCAACGGTGTGCCGGTGTTCGCCCGGGGCGGCAACTGGGGCTGGGACGAGCTGTTGCGTCGGGTGCTGCCCGACCGGCTGGCCGACACCGTCGAGATGCACCGCGACATGAACTTCACGATGATCCGCAACTGGCTCGGCAGCAGCAACCGCGAGGAGCTGTACCGGGCCTGCGACGAGCAGGGCATCCTGGTCTGGAACGACTTCTGGCAGGCCGGCGGCTTCCTGCCGAACCCGCCCGGCTACGTCGACATCGCCGCCGACACGATCCGTCGGTTCCGGCACCACCCGAGCATCGTGGTGTGGTGCGGCGCCAACGAGGGTGACCCGCCGCCGATCGTCGACGCCGGCCTCAAGCAGGCCGTCAGCACCGAGCACCCGGAGATCCTCTACATCCCCAACTCGGCCAGCGGCATCGTGAGCGGACGCGGGCCGTACCACTGGGTCGACCCGAGCACCTACACCGACGTGACGATGTACGAGGCCGACTCGTTCGGCTTCCACACCGAGATCGGCATGCCGGTCGTGTCGGTGACGGAGAGCATGCGCAACCTCGTCGGCGACGCGAAGGAGTGGCCGATCAGCGAGGTGTGGAACTACCACGACTGGTCGACCATCGGTAACCAGCGCGTCGGCACGTACCAGGCGGCCATCGACGCGCGGCTCGGCGAGTCCGTCTCGCTCGACGAGTTCGCCACCAGGGCGCAGTTCGTCAACTACGAGAGCCACCGCGCCATGTTCGAGGCGTGGAACGCCAACCTGTGGCAGGACGCCACAGGTCTGCTGCTGTGGATGTCGCACCCGGCGTGGCACAGCACGGTCTGGCAGACCTACGACTACGACCTCGACGTGAACGGCGCCTACTACGGGGCCCGTAAGGGCTGCGAGCCGCTGCACGTGCAGGCCGACCCGGGCACCTGGCAGGTCCGCGTGGTCAACCACACCGCGACGGCGGTCACCGGCGTGACGGTCACCGCCCGGCGGTACGACCTGAGCGGCCGGTCGTTGGGTACGCCGCAGCGGCAGCGGGTGGACGTGGCCCGTTCGGCCACGACGGCGGCCTTTCCCCTCGCCGCGACGGACGGCGGCGGGCTGCACCTGGTCCGTCTGGAGCTGCGCGACAGCCGCGACCGGCTGCTCACGGAGAACACCTACTGGCGCTACGACAAGGCCGAGCAGATGCGGGCGCTCAACGACCTGCCGAACACCCGCCTGTCGACGTCGTCGGGCACCGTCCGTGTCGTGGACGGCCGGAACACCGTCACCACGACGGTCCGCAACCAGGGCCGTACCGTCGCCGCGTTGGTGCGGCTCGCCGTGCGCGACCAGCGTGGTGAGAGGGTCCTGCCGGCCCGCTTCGACGACAACTACTTCTGGCTGCTGCCGGGGGAGACCCGTGAGGTGCGGCTCTCCTGGCCCGCACGGCCGGGCCTCGCCCGCAAGGTCACGGTGACCGCGCAGGCGTACAACTCCTAGGAGTACGCGGTGGGGGGCGGCGGTCCCGGCCGCCTCCCACCGCGTCGCGCCCGTTCCGGCCACCTGACGAGGTTGTTTGGGTCGTTACCGCACCTCGGCCCGCTACCGACACCCATGCTGTACGGGTGACACGGTCCGGTTCCCCGTCCGGCGCGATACGGGTCGCGTTCGCGTTCTGGATCACGCTCGTGGGCACCACGGTGCCGACCCCGCTCTATCCGCTCTACGAGATGGAGTTCGGGTTCTCGTCGTTGACCGTGACAGTGGTCTACGCGTTGTACGCGTTGGGCGTGGTCGTCGGGCTGCTGGTCTTCGGTCGGCTCTCCGACCAGATCGGTCGCCGTCCGGTCATCCTCATCGCGCTGGTGCTGTCCGCCGCCGCCGACGCCGTCTTCCTGTTCGCCGTGGACCTGGCGATGATCATCGTGGGTCGGATCATCGCCGGCCTCTCCGCCGCGCTGATCATCGGCGCGGCGACCGCGGCGCTGGCGGAGCTGATCGACCGTCGGCATCCGAAACGCGCCGCCACCGTATCGATCTTCGCGAACCTCGGTGGGCTCGCGACCGGCACTCTGCTGTCCGGGATCGTGTCGGACGTGGCCCCGGATCCGCTCCGACTGCCCTGGGTGATCGTGCTGGTCCTGGCCGTCGTCGCGATCGTCGCGTTGCGCGGTGTGCCGGAGACGGTGCGGGAACGGTCACCGGTGACCCTCCGGGTGCAACGGTTGTCGGTGCCGGCGGCCATCCGGGGCGACTTCGTCCGCTCGGCGATCACCGCCGGGGCGGGCTTCGCGGCTCTCGGAGTGCTCACGTCGGTGACCGGGCTGTTCCTCGGCATGGTCCTGCACGAGAGGTCGCACACCCTCGCGGCGCTCGTGGTCTTCGTCGCCTTCGCCGGCGCCGCGTTCGGTCAGTTGCTGACTCGCGTCCTCTCCTCGCGCGCCGCACTGGCCTACGCCTGCGCCGGTCTGGTCGTGGGGGCCGGCCTGCTCGCGTTCAGCATGTGGATGGCTCTGCTGGCGACGCTCTTCGTCAGCGCGGCGGTCGTCGGGGTCGCGTCCGGGGTGGCGGTCGGCGACGGCGTCGCGACGATCACGATGAAGACCCCGCCGCAGCACCAGGCCGAGGCGGTGTCGACCTTTTTCGCGATCCTGTTCGCGATGCTCGGCGTGCCCGCCGTCGGGGTCGGCCTGCTGATCCAGACGATCGGGCTGCGGCCCGCCGGCGAGATCTTCAGCGCGGTGGTGGCGGTGCTCGCGCTGGTCGTCCTGCTCAGCCTCGTGCGGGGCGGTCGGGCCCGGCCGGCGAGCTGATCGGCGCCGTCCTGCCAGGGTGTCTGGCCGGCGTGGAAAGCCATTCACGGAGGTCTTGCGGCACTCATCGTATACAACATACGCTCCCGGAATCGCCCATTCGAGGAGCTCTCCATGACGAACCTCTCCGTCAGCGAAACGAGCCGTGTCCTTCGAGCCGCGGTCGCGGCGGCCACCGTCGTCTGCGCGGTCGTCGCCTGCTCACCGGTGTCGGACAGCGGCGGCGGCGACCAGTCCGGCGGCAACCAGTCGGCAGGGCAGGACTCCTTCGGTACGCCGGCCGACCCCGCCGCCGTGAAGCAGGGCGGCAGTTTGGTCATCGCCCTCTCCGCCGAGCCCGACGCGTTGGACCCGACGCTGTCCAGAAGCCTCTACTCCCGCTACGTCTTCCAGGCGATGTGCCAGAAGCTCTACGACGTCGACGAGAAGGCGCAGGTCGTACCACAGCTGGCGACCGCGCTGCCCACAACGAGCAGCGACGGCCGGACGGTGACCATCCCGCTGCGCCCGGGTGTCCGCTTCGCGGACGGGACGCCCTTCGACTCCGCCGCCGTGAAGGCCACGGTGCAACGCCACCTCACCAACTCCCGGTCGGCGCGCAAGAGCGAACTCGGTCCCATCGACGGCATCGACACCCCCGACGCGCAGACCGTCGTCCTGCGGCTGAAGCAGCCGTTCGCGCCGCTGCTGGGAGCCCTGGCCGACCGGGCCGGCATGATCATGAGCACCCAGGCGCTGCAGAGCCTGGGCGACGACTTCGCCTCCGCACCGGTCTGCGTCGGCCCCTTCAAGTTCGCCAAGCGGGTGCCCCAGAACTCGATCGACGTCGTCAAGGACCCGAACTACTACGACGCGGCCAAGGTGCACCTCGACGCCATCTCGTGGCGGATCCTCACCGACGCGAGCATCCGCGCCGCCAACCTGCGCTCCGGCGACGTGCAGGTCGCCGACAGCGTGTCCACCCAGGACTTCGCCGCCCTGCGGCAGGACGCCGCGATCTCCGTCCTGCAGTCGCAGTCCCTCGGCTACCAGGGCCTGACCATCAACGTCGGCAACGTCGACGGCGTCGGCACCGCACCCAAGCCGATCAACCGCCCTCTCGCGCAGAACGCCAAGGTACGGCAGGCCTTCGAGCACGCCATCGACCGCAAGGCGCTCGTCGACGCGGTCTTCAACGGTCTGCACGCCGCCGCCTGCTCGCCGATCTCACCCGCGAGCCCGTTCTCGTCGCCCGAGGCCCAGACCTGCCCGGCCCACGACCCCGCCAAGGCCAAGCAGTTGCTCACCGAGGCGGGTGTGCAGACGCCGTACCCGGTGACGATGCTCGCCTCCAACACCCCCGACACGCTACGGCTCGCGCAGGCGTTGCAGTCCATGGTCAAGGACGGCGGATTCGACCTGAAGATCAACCCGGTCGAGTACTCGTCGCTCCTCGACGAGCAGGACCGCGGCAACTTCGAGCTGTTGCAGCTGGGCTGGAGCGGGCGGATCGACCCGGACGCCAACATCACGAACTTCGTCGGCACCGGGGCCAGCCAGAACGTCGCCGGCTACAGCAACCCGCAGCTCGACACACTGCTGACCCAGGCCCGCCAGGCCGGCGACGTCGAGGAGCGCAAGAAGCTGTACGGGCAGGCGGTCACGCTGCTCCAGCAGGACGACGCGCTGATCTACCTCTACCGGCAGCGGAACCTGACCGCCGTCAGCAAGCAGATCCAGGGCCTCCAGGTCTTCCCGGACGGTGTGCTCCGGGCGGGCTTCGCCGGCTTCGCCAAGTAGGTCACAGTGGCCCGATATCTGCTCACCCGCGCCTGGCAGTCGGCCCTGACCCTGCTGCTGTCGACGGTCGTGGTCTTCGTCGGCGTACGGGCGCTCCCCGGTGACCCGGCCCTCGCCCTGGCCGGCGAGGACCGCTCACCGGAGGCGCTGGAGGCGATCCGCCGGCACTACGGGCTGGACCAGCCGCTGCCGGTCCAGTTCGCGCAGTACGTGGAGCGCATGGCGCAGGGCGACTTCGGGGTGTCGATCCGCACCGGCACGCCGGTCTCGTCGATGCTCACGACCGCCCTGCCGGTGACCGTCGAGTTGTCCGTCCTGGCGATCCTCATCGCCTCGGCGCTCGGGGTCGGCGCGGGCGTGCTCGCCGCGGTGCGTCGCGGACGGCCGGCGGAATGGCTGGCCAACGGTCTGGCGCTGATCGGCCTGTCGGTGCCGCACTTCTGGCTGGGGCTGCTCGCGATCCTCTACCTGTCCGTGGCGACCGGGCTGTTCCCCGCCTCCGGGTTCGTGCCGATCCTGGAGGACCCCGTGGACAACCTGCACCACATCGTCCTGCCGGCGGTGATCCTCGGGACCGGCCTCGCCGCCATCATCATGCGGCAGACCCGCTCGGCGATGCTGGACTCGCTCTCGTCGGACTACGTGCGCACCGCGAAGGCCAAGGGCCTGCGACCTCGTGCCGTCATCACCCGGCACGCGCTGCGCAACAGCCTCATCGTGGTGGTGACCGTCGTGGGTCTCCAACTCGGAGGGCTGATCTCGGGCGCGGTGGTCACCGAACAGATCTTCGGGCTCCCGGGCTTCGGCAAGATGACCATCGACGCGGTGTTCCAACGGGACTACCCGGTGATCCAGGCCGTCGTCCTGCTCACCGCGACGGCCTACATCGTGATCAATTTCCTGGTGGACCTGCTCTACTCGGTCATCGACCCCCGCATCCGGGTGACGGGAGATCCGGCATGACCGTCCTCACCGTACCGATGGCGGAGACCGCGGTCGGCGTCACCAGGCGTACGCGGGTGCTGCGTCGGCTGCGCCGCAACCCCCTCGCGGTGGTCAGTTTCGTCGTGCTCACGCTCGCGGCGGTCATCGCGCTGCTCTCGCCGTGGATCGCGCCGTACTCCGTCGACCAGACCGACTTCGCCCGTACCCTCGCACCTCCCGGCGCCGCCGGGCACGTGCTCGGCACCGACGACCTCGGTAGGGACGTCCTCTCCCGCATCATGCTCGGTGCCCGGGCGTCGTTGCAGGTGGGGCTCCTTGCGGTGGCCACCTCCCTGGTCATCGGGGTGCCACTCGGGCTGGCGGCCGGCTACTTCCGCGCCTGGGACGCGGTCATCTCGCGCTTCACCGACCTGCTGCTCGCCTTCCCATTCCTGATCATGGCCGTGGGGTTGGCGGCCATCCGGGGTGCCAGCCTCGGCAACGCGGCGGTGGCCATCGGCATCGCCCAGATCCCCGGGGTGATCCGGGTCGTCCGCTCGGACACGCTGCGCCTCAAGTCGTTGGACTTCGTCGCGGCGGCCGTGGTGGACGGGGCGAGTGACCTGTGGGTGCTGACCCGGCACATCCTGCCGAACGCGACGTCGGTGATTCTGGTGCAGGCCACCGTCGCCATTCCGGCCGCGATCCTCGGCGAGGCGGTGCTGTCCTTCCTCGGCCTCGGCATCCAACCACCGGCGCCCAGCCTGGGCACCATGCTGGCGACCGCCCAGCAGTTCGCCGCCCGGGCACCGTGGGCGGCCGTCTTCCCCGGAGTGGTGATCATGGGCTTGGCGCTGGCGTTCAACGTCTTCGGTGACGCCCTACGGGACGCCCTCGACCCGAAGGGAGACCGCCGATGACCACGGCGACAGCGCCCGTGCTGGAGATCCGCGACCTGTCGGTGTCCTTCCCGACCGAGACCGGCACCGTCTCGGCGGTGGACGGCGTCAGCCTGGACCTCGCCCCCGGGGAGATCGTCGGAATGGTCGGCGAGTCCGGGTGCGGAAAGAGCGTCACCGCGATGAGCATCGCCGGCCTGCTGCCCGGCAGCGCCCGGATCACCGGCTCCGTACGCCTCGACGGCGCCGAACTGGTCGGCGCCCGCGAGTCGGCGCTGCGCCGCGTACGCGGCCAGGAGATCGCCTACATCTTCCAGGAGCCGATGACGTCCCTGAACCCGGTGCTCACCGTCGGGCGTCAGATCGGGGAGGTGCTCCAGGTCCACGAGCGGATGTCCCGACGGGCGGCGCGGGCCCGCGCCGTCGAGCTGTTGACGCTCGTCGGCATCCCCTCCGCGACCCAACGGGTCGACACCTACCCGCACCAGCTCTCCGGCGGCATGCGGCAACGCGTGATGATCGCGATGGCGGTGGCCTGCGGCCCGAAGGTGCTGGTGGCCGACGAGCCGACCACCGCGCTGGACGTCACCGTCCAGGCCGGCATCCTCCAGGTGCTGCGCGACCTGCGCGACCGGCTCGGCACGAGCGTCCTCATCATCACGCACGACCTCGGCGTGATCGCCGACATCGCGGACCGCGTGGTCGTCATGTACGCCGGGCGCGTCGTGGAGCGTGCGCCGGTGGACGACCTGTTCGCACACCCTCGGCACCGGTACACCGCCGGGCTGCTGTCAGCGTCACCGCGGCCGGGTCGGCACGCCGGCACGGACCGGTTGACCGAGATCCCCGGGCTGGTGCCGGTGCTGTCGACGCAACCCGACGCGTGCACGTTCGCGGACCGCTGCCCGGCCGCCGATCCGACCTGCCGCGATTCGGCCCCGCCACTGGCGGGCATCGGCGGCGAGGACCACCTCGCCGCGTGCTGGCACCCCTGCCCCACGGCACCCCAGGAGGCGACCCGATGACGCCGCAACCGCACGCCCTGGAGATCGAGGACCTGGTGATGCACTTCGGCCCGGTCCGCGCCGTGGACGGGGTATCAGTGAGCATCCCGAGGGGTCGGGTCACCGCGCTGGTGGGGGAGAGCGGCTCCGGGAAGTCGACGGTCGGCCGCTGCGTGGTGCGGCTGGTCGAGCCCACCGACGGAACGGTCCGGATCGCCGGTACCGACGTCACCCACCTGTCCCGACGACGACTGCGCCCCCACCGTGGCGCGGTGTCGATCGTCTTCCAGGACCCGGCCGCGTCGCTGGACCCACGCATGCTGGTCGGCGAGATCGTGGCCGAGCCGCTGCGGCTGGCCGGCAGGCGGCTCTCCCGACGCGAACGGGACGCCCGCGTCGCCCCGCAGCTCGAACGGGTGGGCCTGCGCGCCGAGGTGGCACGTCGCTACCCCCACGAGCTGTCCGGTGGGCAACGCCAACGGGTCAGCATCGCCCGGGCGCTGATCTCCGAACCGATGCTGCTCATCGCCGACGAACCCACCAGCGCGCTCGACGTCTCGGTGCAGGCGTCGGTGCTCAACCTCCTCGCCGACCTGCAACGCGACATCGGTTTCGCCTGCCTCTTCATCACCCACGACCTGTCCGCCGTCGAGTACCTGGCCGACGAGATCGCCGTCATGTACCTGGGCCAACTCGTCGAGAAGGGCACCCGCGAGCGGATCTTCGCTCGGCCCGCCCACCCGTACACCCAGGCTCTGCTGTCCGCCGCGCCGGTGGCCGACCCGGTGCGCCAGCGGCAGCGTCAGCCGGTGCTGCTCGGCGACGACCTGCCCTCCGCTCTCGACCCACCGTCCGGCTGCCGCTTCCGGACCCGGTGCCCGCTCGCCTTCGACAGGTGCGCGACGGAGGTGCCGGCGCAGACGGCCATCGGCGACGGCATGGCCGCCTGCCACCTGGTCCGGCCGGACGGCACCGGCCCCGACGTTCGCACCGCAGATACCAGTGAGGTGTTGTCATGACGTTCACCACCCGACCCACGTTGCAGGGCACCTTCGGCATGGTGTCCTCGACGCACTGGCTCGCCAGCCAGGCGGCGATGGGCATCCTGGAGCGCGGCGGCAACGCCTTCGACGCGGCGGTCACCGCCGGGTTCGTCCTGCACGTGGTCGAGCCGCACCTGAACGGGCCGGGCGGCGAGGTCCCAGCCATCGTGGCCACCGCGCGGGATCCCAGGCCGAAGGTGCTGTGCGGGCAGGGGCCGGCACCGGCCGGCGCGACCATCGCGCACTTCCGCTCCCTCGGGATGGACCTCGTCCCGGGGGCCGGGCCGCTCGCGGCGGCCGTACCCGGTGCCGTGGACGCCTGGCTCCTGCTGCTGCGCGAGCACGGCACGCTCACCCTCGCCGAGGTGCTGGAGCCGGCGATCGGCTACGCCGGCGCCGGTCACCCGCTGGTGGGCCGCGTCGGCGACACAGTGGCAGCCGTGCGGTCGTTGTTCGAGGAACACTGGCCGACGTCCGCCGCGCTCTGGCTGCGCGGCGGCCGGCCACCGCGCGCGGGGGAGATGGTCACCAACCCGGCGTACGCGGACACCCTGCGCCGACTGGTGGAGGCGGGGCAGGCGGCCGGCGCGGACCGGGAGGCGCAGATCGAGGCCGCCCGACGGGCCTGGAGTACGGGTTTCGTCGCCGAGGCGATCGACGCGTTCAGCCGACGGCCGTTCCAGGACTCCAGCGGCCGGCCGAATGCCGGTCTGGTCACCGGGGACGACCTGGCCGCGTACTCGGCGACCTGGGAGGAGCCCGCCACCCTCGACTGGCACGGCTACTCGGTGGCGAAGACCGGGTTCTGGGGTCAGGGCCCGGTGCTGCTGCAGGCGCTGGCCACCCTCGACGGGTTCGACAAGCCCGCCGCGTACGACCCGGGCACCGCGACCGGTGTGCACGCCCAGGTCGAGGCGCTCAAGCTCGCCTTCGCCGACCGGGAAGCCTGGTACGGCGACGACGTGGACGTGCCCGCCAAGGCGCTGCTGTCCCGGGAGTACGCGCGGGAGCGGGCGGCACTGATCGGTGACCGCGCGTCGACTGAGGTGCGGCCGGGACGTCCCGACGGGGCGCAGCCTCGCCTGCCGGCCCACGTCCGACCCGGTGTCGGACGGCGGGCCGACCCGACGGACCCGACGACGGGGGAGCCGACGGTGCAGTCGGACGGGGTGACCCGTGGCGACACCTGTCACGTCGACGTGGTCGACAGGTGGGGCAACATGATCTCCGCTACCCCGAGCGGTGGCTGGTTGCAGAGTTCGCCGACGATCCCGGAACTCGGCTTCCCGCTGGGCAGCAGATTGCAGATGTTCTGGCTGGAGGAGGGCCTTGCGTCGTCGTTGGCGCCGGGGCGGCGACCGCGCACGACGTTGAGCCCGACGATGGTGCACCGCGACGGGGAGCCGGTGCTGGCGTGTGGGACGCCCGGTGGCGACCAGCAGGACCAGTGGCAGTTGCCGTTCCTGCTCCGGCACCTCGTCGGCGGTCGGACCCTCCAGGAGGCGATCGACGCCCCGGCCTGGCACACGCTCAGCCTGCCGGGGTCGTTCTACCCACGGGACTCCGAGCCCGGTGTCCTGGTGGTGGAGGACCGCTACGACGACAGCGTGCTGGCGGCCCTGCGGGCGTACGGGCACGAGGTGCGGGTGGTCGACGGGTGGAGCCTCGGTCGGCTCTGCGCCGTGACCCGTGACCCGGCGACGGGTGTGCTCGCCGCCGGTGCGAACCCCCGGGGGATGCAGGGCTACGCGTGCGGCCGTTAGGCGGTGACTCCGTAGCCGCCTTCGGCGTTCTCGTGGGCTGCGGCGGACGCCGCGTCGAGGTGGGCGAGCGCGGCCCGCTCGGCGCGGTCGCCGTCGCCTGACTCGATGGCGTCGACGAGCTGGATGTGTTCGGCCCACGAGTGTGGTGCGCGTTCCGCCGCCCCGAGCCGGAAGACCCACTGGACATGGAGGTAGAGCGACTTGGCGATCGACGACAGCCAGGGGTTTCCGCTGATCTGGAGGATGCGCAGGTGCAGCATGCTGTTCAGTTCGGCGACCCGGGCCAGGTCCTGTCGCTGGGTCGCCTCGCGGCCCTGGTCGAGCAGGGCCCGTAGGGCGGCCACGTCGGCGGCGGTGGCCCGTTCGGCGGCCAGTCGGGCGGCCAGCGTCTCCAGGCGCTCGCGGACGGCGAACATGTCGGCGATGGTCCCGCTGCTGGGTGAGGCGACGACGGCTCCCCGGCGGGGGAGGATCAGGACGAAGCCCTCGGCCTCGGCGACGCGCAGCGCCTCCCGGACCGGGTTGCGGGAGACGCCGAAGTCCTCGGCGAGCCGGTCCTCGGTGAGCCGTTCACCGGGCAGGTAGTTGCCGTCGATGATCGCGGTGCGCAGTGCGGTGAGGACCTGATCGCGTAGCGGCAGGTGTTGGGTGCCGAGCTTGTCCCGTAGATCGTCAGCCACCTGGTCGCCTCTCCGTGAACATGTCCGGACAAAGTGTATACGAAGAACAATCTCTGGAGGGTGGCCGACAGTGCCGAGCACAGTCCCCCGCGTGATCCAGCCCGACCTCGCAGCTCAGCAGGACCCGCGCCTCCTGCGCCGACGGCACGCGCTCGTCGTCGTGCTCACCTTCCTGACCGGCAGCGCCGACGCCCTCGGGTTCCTCTCCCTCGGCGGGGCCTTCGCCAGCGTCATGACCGGCAACATGGTCCTGCTCGGACTCTCCGCGGGCCGGGGCGACGCCGAGCTGGCTCTGACGTCGGGCTGCGCCATCGTCAGCTTCATCGTCGGTGTCCTCGCGGGTGCCCGCGTGGTCGGCTCGGCGCAACCGGACGACCCGGTCTGGCCCCGTCGGGTCACCTGGGCGCTGGTCCTGGAACTGGTGGTGTTCGTCGTGTTCCTCGTGGTCTGGGAGGTCACCCTCCACACCCCCGACGCGCACGTCCACCTCGCGCTGCTCATGCTGTCCGCCGTCGCGCTGGGCATCCAGAGCAGCGCCATTCAACGTTTCGGCGTCCCCGGCCTGTCCTCCACGTACCTGACCGGCACGCTCACCAGCCTGATCGCCGGCGTCGCCGCGCGCAGCCCGTGGGGCAACCTGCGCCCCAAGGTCCAGGTCCTGCTGGCCCTCATGGTCGGCGCCGGGGTCGGTGCGCTCGTCGCTCTGCATCTGCCGGTCGTCGCCCCGGCGTTGCTGATCGTGCCGCTGCTGCTCGTCATCGCCGTGTCCGCGCGGATGAGGGCCTGAGCGTCAGACGCCGCGCGCGAACAGGGCGAGGCGTACCCGGTTCGGGCTGTCGGTCTTGGTCATCAGGCTGGTGATGTGGGTCTTGACGGTGGTGACTCCGATGTGGAGTCGATCGCCGATCTCGGTGTTGGACAGGCCCTCGGCGACCAGGTTGAGCACGTCCTGTTCGCGGGCGGTCAACCCCTGCACCGGTCGGGGTGTCTCCGGACGGGCGTGCACGGCGCGTTGCACGAGGCGTCGGAGCACCTCGGCGCTGAACGGGCTGTCACCGGCCGCGGCCCGGCGGATGCCGTCGAGCAACTCGGTCGGGGGCGCGTCCTTGAGCAGGAACCCGCACGCGCCGGCGGTCAGGGCGGGGTAGAGGTGGTCGTCGTCGCCGAACGTGGTCAACACCAGGATGCGGGTGGCGGGGCGTTCGGCGAGGATCCGGCTGGTCGCGGTGATTCCATCGACGCCGGGCATACGCAGGTCCATGACCACGACGTCGGGGAGCAGCCGCGCGGCGAGCGTGATCGCCTCCCGGCCGTTGTCGGCCTCCGCGACGACCTCGATGTCGGGTTGGGCGTCGCAGAGCATCCGCAGCCCGGCCCGGATGAGGTGCTGGTCGTCGACCAGCAGCACCCGGATCACGCCGGCTCCGGGGCGCGGGACCCCGCCGGAGCAGCACTGTCATCGGGCGTCGACCCGCCCGGGGCCGCCCGCTCAGCGGGCACCGACGTGGCCGGGCGACGCCCCGACGCGGCGACCACGGCCGGGAGGACGGTGCGCACCCGCCAGCCGGTGCCGGTCGGGCCCGCCTCCAACCGGCCGCCGAGGACCTCGACGCGCTCGCGCATGCCAGTGATGCCGTGACCGCCGCCCGCCGGTAGACCCGCCGGGACCCCACCGCGACCGGTGTCGGTGACCTCCCAGTGCACCGCGTCGTCGTGGACCGCGACGACGAGCCGCGCCACCGCTGAGGTTCCGGCGTGTTTGGCCACGTTGGTCAGTGCCTCCTGGGTCAGCCGCAGCACGGCCATGCCGCGTACCGCGTCGAGTGAACCGATCGCCGGATCCAGGTCGGCCTCCACGGCGACTCCCGACTGACGGGCCCGGTCGATGGACGCGCCGATCGCCGCCGGCAGCGCGGCGGGTTCGATCGCGGTCAGCGCCGCGTCACCGCGTACCCCGTCGGGGTTTCGCAGCACCGCGACCAGCCGGCGCAGCTCCGCGAGGGCCGCGGTGCCGGTGCCGTGCACGTCGTCGAAGACCTCGCCCACCCGGGGGTCCGGGTCGGTGAGCACGTGCCGGGCCACGCCGACCCGCAGGACCATCGACGCCACGTGGTGCGCGACGACGTCGTGCAGCTCGCGGGCTATGGCGCTGCGTTCGTCGGCGCGGGCCGCGCGGCTCTCCGACTCGTGTTGGCGTTGCTCGGCCAGGGCCCGCTCCACGGCCTGCCGACCCAGCTCCCGGTTGGCGCGGATGACGAGGCCGAGCAGCACCGGCACGCCGACCTCCCCGGCGAGCCCGACGACCCCGGAGGCGAACCGGCGTGGCGGGTCGCCGATCGAGTCGGTCAGGTCGACCACCACCAGCAGCGCGGTGGCCAGCCAGATGGCCCGGGGGCCGCGCGCCCGCATGGTCATCTCGAGCAACGCCCAACTGGCGCCGACCTGGTTGATGGTGAAGTCGTCGACCAGGCTGATGGCGACCGCCAGCAGGGCGGCCTGCGCCACCATGTTCACGACCGGTCGGCGGTGCGCCGCCAGCGCCACCGCGAACGCCGGCACCGCGAGGATCCACTGTGTCGCCGTGGGCGTGCTGGTGGAGTGCGGGATGACGAGCAGGTAGCACAACCCGGTGAGGTCGAGCAGCACCATCCGCACGAGTGTGTCCCGCAGGTCGAACAGTCGCCCCAGCCAGCTCACGACGGTCAGCCTAGGCGTTGCGGGCCGGTGGCGGCGGTCGCGGACCGCCGCCACCGGGTCCGGACCGCGAGGTACGCGGCCAAACCGAGCGGCCCGAGCAGGATGGTCAGCACCAGCACCGGAGCCATGACCAGCGCCGGCACCCCCCGTTCCCGGCTGTCCAACCACGCCCACCGCCCGACGAACAGATCGAACGCGATCATGTGTGCCCAGCCCGCCGCCGCACCGTCGGAGGTGCCGAGCAGGTCCCGCACGCCGGCCAGCGTCGGGGAGGCTACGGCCGGCAGCACGTCACCGAAGGCCGGCAGCACCAGCAGCGCGTAGATCACCACGACCGGCAGCACGATCAGCGGGGAGGCGATGATCCGGGCGGTCCACGACCACCGTGGCAGCAGGATCATCAGCGCCCAGAACGGCGCGGCCACCGCGAACGTCAGGGAGAACAGCGTCGCGGTCATGCCGCCAGCGCCAGGTCCGGTCGGCGGCGGCGCGCCAGCACGATCCCGGCGGCGGTCGCGGTCGTGACCACCAGGGCGGCCACGGCCGCGAGGGTGACGGCGTCCGGCCGCAGCAGCGGCTGCCCGCGCAGCGCCTGCCAGGTCAACAACACGGTGAGTACGCCGTACGCCGCGCCCGCGACGACCAGGAGCCGGACGCGGGTGCGCTCGTCGAGTCGAGTGGCGAACCGACTCAGCAGGATCGCCAGGATGGGCAGCGCCTGGAGGGCGTGCAGCCCGACGAAGTGCCCGATCCGCAGGTCACCCCCCGTGGTGCTCCAGCCCACCACCGGCAGTCCCGCTCCGCCGTCGACGACGCCCACGCTGTGCGCCCCGGAGATCCCCTCGATCCCCGGCTCCTGCATGGGCAGCACCATCGGTATCGCCGCGAGCATGCCCAGCAGCGACAGGCCGAGACCCCACCCGACGGCCGTCGCGGCGGCCCGGTCCGGGATCCGCCGGATCAGCAGCACGATGCCGATCAGGAGGTGCGCGAGGAACAGCACCATGATCGCCGCGCCCATCACCGAGAACAGTGCGCCGTTCAGTGGGGAGGTGCCGTTGAAGTGGCTGGTCTGCCCGCGTATCACCTGAGCGACGATCACCACCATCTCGACCACCGCCATCGCTACGACGACTGTCGCTGCCCACTCGGCGGCTCGGCTGCGCCGTGGCAACAGGGTGAGCATCCAGGCGAGCGTCGCGCCGTACAGCACGAAGGACACCGCGAACTTGAACGGCTTGAGCCAGATCGGTGCTCCGGTGAGGACGCGCTGGTCGACGAGGATGCCGACCGCGCAGACGACGGCGAGCACCGCCATCGCGGACACGAAGACCATCAGTGGGCGGTGCCAGCGTGCCGCCCGGCGCAGATCGATTGTCATGCCTGTAGATGCTCGCGGTCGCCGCCGCCGATCACGTCCGACCGTAAGCCCCGGTTGCGGCCACCGGTCGGAGCGCGCCTCCTCCCTGGGTAGGAGACGAAGGAGTCCGTATCCGTCAGGGCCGCAGTCTGCCGTCATCGTGCAGGACGGCTTCGGCCAGCCGTCCGGGGAACATGCGACGCACGCTCGCTGAGTACTCGCTTCCGTCGCCAGGCTGAGTGACGCGCTCGCCGTCCACCCGCACCGGCACGGAGACGCCGGTGGTGAACCCGGGCCCCGGTGCCGCTTCACAGTGCGCCCAGGCGAACGACGACGCACCGTCCCGCCCGAGAAGTCGGACCTCGCACGTGCCCGGTCCACCGAGCAGTTCGCCGGGTAGGAGACGCGCGAGACGCTCCTCCTCGGCCCGAACATCGGCCGCGTTCCGGTCCGGTAGCGGGTAGGGCGGTTCGGAGCAGCCGGTGAGCAACCCGATTGCCAGACCGAGCCAGACGACGTGTCGGCGAATCATCGGTCGAGCATCCCATCCGCTGGTTCTGAGCCCGAGGTGACCGATGATCGCGTTCAAGCTCGTCACCACCGTCGAGGGCCTGCCGAAGTTCGAGAACGGCATCGGCATGGAGGGCATCGCCGCCTCCTGAACGCATCACCCGCTGGTCCCGGTCGCTCGCCGACCGGGACCAGCGTCTGCGTGTCGCCGGTCGCCGCGCTGTCGGCGGTCAGGTGCCCGGCAGACGCGGGACGCTGCTACGAGGCCAGGCGCTCGGCCACTGTGTGATCCGCTCGGATGAACTCGGCCTCGTCGTCCGACTTGTTGATCTCCGACCAGACGGCGTCGAGGGAGAGGCCGAGGACGTCGGCGATCGCCGCGATGGTCGGGAAGGCGGGGGTGGCGATGCGACCGGACTCGATCTTTCGGAGCGTCTCCGGTGAGACACCCGCGTCCAGCGCGGTGAGGAGCATCGAACGTTCCCCTCGGGCGCGGCGCAGGAGGGCGCCGAGGCGCTGTCCGCGTTCGACCTCTGCGGGAGTGAGCGGCAACCTGACCATGCCCCGATTCTAGTACCGGGATAATATGGCCGGGATACTTATTGGTTCGAGGAAGGCGCGGCATGATCGAGATCCTGAGCCCCACCGACCTGCCCCGCGCTCGGGACACCGGCGCCCTGGTCGCCGGCATCCTGCAGACGTTGAAGAGTCGCAGCGTGGTCGGCACGAACCTCCTGGACATCGACGCGTGGGCGCAAAGCATGATCATGGAGGCCGGGGCGCAGTCCTGCTACGTCGACTACGAGCCCTCCTTCGGGCGCGGCCCGTTCGGCCACTACATCTGCACGTCGGTCAACGACGCGGTGCTGCACGGGCTGCCCTACGACTACCGGCTCGCCGACGGCGACCTGCTGTCGCTCGACCTCGCCGTCTCCCTGGGTGGGGTGGTCGCCGACTCCGCGATCAGCTTCATCGTGGGCGAGACGCAGCCCCCGGAGAGCGTCGCGCTGATCGACGCCACCCAGCGCGCGTTGAGCGCCGGCATCGCCGCCGCCGGCCCCGGAGTCCACATCGGCGATATCTCGCACGCCATCGGCTCGGTTCTCGGCGCGGCCGGATACTCGGTCAACACCGAGTTCGGCGGCCACGGCGTCGGCTCGACGATGCACCAGGACCCGCACGTCTCCAACACGGGACGACCGGGCCGCGGTTACCGGTTGCGCCCCGGGGTGCTGCTGGCACTGGAGCCGTGGGTCATGGCGGACACCGCCACGCTCGTCACCGACCCCGACGGCTGGACCCTGCGCAGCGTGACTGGCTGCCGGACCGCCCACAGCGAGCACACGATCGCCATCACCGACGACGGCGTCGAGGTCCTCACCCTGCCCAAGCCCTGACCCCTACGCTACGAACCGTCGGCCCGGCGGATCGCGTCCGCCATCTCCGACGAGCTGTGGTCGGCGCCTACCCCCTCGACGAGGATCGCCTCGCCGGCGAGGTGCCTCGTCCGTAGGGGCTTGATCTCCTGGTAGGCGGGGGATTCGTACCAGGAGCGGGCCCCTTCCAGGTCGGGAAACTCGATGATGACCAGGTCGCCCGGCCAGTCGCCCTCCAGCACCTCGATCGGCCCGCCGTGCACAATGAACCGGCCGCCGAAGGGCACGAGGGTGGCCTGTATGCGCTCCAGGTATTCCAGCACCTCCGGATGGATGGGAGCTCTACGCAGGTGAGCAAGCGCGTACGCGGTCATGATTCTCCGTTCGTTGCGGTCAGGGCTTCGCCCCTGCGGAAATGATCGCCAGCTCTGGTGAGCGATGTCGATTACGTCGCAGGTAATGCGCCATCCCCCGACGCGGTCAGTAGGGTCGGTGCGTGACGACCAGGCCAGGGCGACCGGTGGGTGAGCTGCTGCGCGACCAGCGCCGCAGGCGCGGGATGACTCAGCTCGACCTGTCAATCGAGGCGGGCGTGTCGGCCCGGCATCTCAGTTTCGTGGAGACTGGACGATCACGGCCGAGCCCGGACCTGATTCTGCGGCTGGCCGAGCAGCTCGACACGCCGCTGGCGGAGCGCAACACGATGCTGCTTGCCGCCGGATACGCCCCCGCCTACCCCAGCCACGAGCTGGACGGCCCGGAACTGGCTCCGTTGCGCGCCGCCGTACGGCAGATACTCGACGGACACCGCCCGTACCCTGCCGCGCTCGTCGACCGGCACTGGCAACTCGTCGAGGCCAACCCTGCCGTCGCCCTGTTCACCGCGGGCGCGGCGCAGCACCTGCTGGCCCCACCGGTGAACGTGCTGCGGCTCAGCCTGCACCCCGATGGCATGGCCTCACGGATCCTCAACCTCGCCGAATGGCGGGCCCATCTGCTCAACCGACTGCGCCGGCAGGCCGTGACCACGAGCGATCCGACCCTGTCCACACTGCACGAGGAGCTTCACGGCTATCCGGGCGGCGACGACGTCGCGCCGAGCAGCGACGACCTGTCGGCCGTCGTTGTTCCGCTCCGCTACCGCCACGGTGACCAGGAGCTGTCCTTCGTCAGCACGACCACCCTGTTCGGGACCCCGCTGGACGTCACAGTCGCCGGCCTGGCCGTCGAGGCGTTCTTCCCGGCGGACCCGGTGACCACCGCCGCGCTCCACGCCCTCGGCGCGGCTGCGGCCTGACCCGAACACCCGTCGTCGCATTCGGGGGCGTCGTCGGCTGAGAAGGGCTGCACTCACTGGCGACGAATTATCCGCATCCGCCGGGGCACGTCCCTCCGTATACATGTTGAGGCCCGTTCAGAATGAACCGATCGGTCATGTTTTCCGTGATGACGGTCAGGGTCACCCACCAGAGTCACGGAGGCACGATGTCAACGGTTCGAACCGGTCCGGTCATCGGACTGCTCGTGCAGATCGGCGTGCTGGCGGTGCTCGCGCAGACCGTCGGCCTCGGCCCGGCCGGGTGGGCGGCGGGGCTGGCGTACGGGGTGGCGCTGTGTGCCCTGCTCAGTCGAGGGATGTCCCGCTCGGGCGCGGACGATCTGAGCCCGGCCGACCAGGTGACCCTGAGCCGGGCGATCCTCGTCGGCGGCGTGACGGCCCTGGCCGCGGACGCGTTCACCCGACCGGCGCCGGTCACGTTGATGGTCGTCCTCACCAGTGTGGCGCTCGTGCTGGACGCCGTGGACGGTTACACGGCCCGACGTACCGGTACGTCCAGCGAACTCGGCGCACGCTTCGACATGGAGATCGACTCCTTCCTGGTCCTGGTGCTCTGCCTGCACGTCGCACCCTCGGTGGGCGGCTGGGTGCTCGCGATCGGCGCGATGCGCTACGTCTTCGTCGCCGCGAGCTGGGTGCTGGGGTGGATGCGCGGATCGTTGCCGCCGCGCTACTGGCGGAAGGTCGTCGCCGCGATCCAGGGCGTGGTGCTGACGGTGGCGATGGGCGACGCGCTGCCCGGGCCACTGACGACAGTCGTGCTGGTGGCGTCGCTGGCGCTGCTGGTCGAGTCGTTCGGGCGGGACGTCGCGTGGCTGTGGACGACCCGTCACGTCCGCCGAGCCCTCGCCCACGATGCCGCCGAGGACCGGCGCACTCCGGTCGTTCACGGCACGGTGGATGGGTTGCCCTGGCCGGAGCACCGGACGGTCGCCGTGGCCCGACGCGGGATCGCCCGCGTCTGAGTCGCCCGGTTACCGCGCCCAACAAAGATCATGGAAGGATGCCCGGGTTGTCGCTCGTGACGCGCGTACGTCAGATGCCGAGCCAGGGACGGAAGGCGATGAGGGGCGAGCTTTCGGACGTCACCGCCACCGACGGCACCGAGGCCGAGGAGCGGCCGAAGCGCTCCGTCGTGGCCCGACTGGTCACCCTCCTGGCCGTGCTGCTCGTGGTGCTCGTGCTCACCCTGCCGTACGACTTCGGCCGTCTCAGCCCGGCGGCTTTCGTGCGGATTCCCCTGGAGGCGCTGCTGACCGTCGCCCTCCTGCTCGCCCTACCCCCGCGGTGGAGCCGGTGGGTGGCGACGCTCGCCGGTGTGGCCCTCGGCCTGCTCGGCCTGCTGAAGCTGTTCGACCTGGGGTTCACCGCCGCGCTCAGTCGGGCCTTCGACCCGGTGCTCGACTGGGCGTTGCTCGACGAGGGGTTCGCCTTCGTCAGCGAGTCGTACGGCCGGCCCGTCGCCATCGGCGTGGCGATCACCCTGGCGGTGGTGGCCGTCGGCCTTCCCACCCTGGTCACGCTGTCGATGCGACGACTGCGCCGGCTGGTGATCTGGCACCGCGCCGGGACCCGCCGGGTCGTGGCGGCGCTGGTGGTCGTCTGGGTGGTCTGCGCCGCGTTCAACGTGCGGGTGGCCGAGGGCGTGGCTGTCGCCGACACGTCCGCGACCACACTGACCAACGGCCACGGCTTCCAGGTACGTCTGCGTCTCGACGACCGGGAGAGGTTCGCCGCGCTGCTCCAGGACGACCGGTTCGCCGAGACGCCCGGTGACCAGCTGCTCACCGCGCTGCGCGGCAAGAACGTCGTCGTCTCCTTCGTGGAGAGCTACGGCCGGGATGCCGTCGAGGACCCGGAGTTCGCCCCGCAGGTCGGTGCGGTCCTCGACGGAGGGACCAGTCGGCTCAGCGCGGCGGGGTTCGCCTCGCAGAGTGGATTCCTCACCTCGCCGACGTTCGGCGGCGGTAGTTGGCTCGCGCACGACACCCTGCTCTCCGGCCTGTGGGTCGACAACGACCAGCGGCACCGCACCCTGTTGGCGAGTGACCGGCTGACCCTCAACAAGGCGTTCCAACGGGCGAGCTGGCAGACCGTCGGTGTGATGCCGGCGGTGAGCAAGCCGTGGCCGGAGGGCTCCTTCTTCGGCTACGACCGGTTCTACGACGCCCGGAAGCTCGCGTACCGGGGGCCGAAGTTCAGCTTCGGCACCATGCCCGACCAGTACACCCTCGACAGTTGGCGGCGCCTGGAGCTGGGCAACAGCGGCGGCGAACCGACGATGACGGAACTCGCGCTGGTGTCGAGCCACGCGCCGTGGACGCCCGTCCCAAATCTGGTCGACTGGGCCGCCCTCGGCAACGGGGCGGTCTTCAAGGGGACCGCCAAGGAGTCCGACGACAAGCGGCGCAACACCGAGCAGATCCGCGCGGACTACCGGCACTCCATCGAGTACACGTTGAGCGCGCTCATCTCCTACGTGCAGACCTACGGCGACGACGACCTCGTGTTCATCTTCCTCGGTGACCACCAGCCCGCCGCCGTGGTCACCGGCGACAACGCCAGCCGGGACGTCCCGATCTCCATCATCACCCGGGACCGGGCCGTCCTGGACCGGATCTCCGGGTGGGGTTGGCAGGACGGGCTCAAGCCGGGACCGCAGGCGCCGGTCTGGCGGATGGACACCTTCCGGGACCGGTTCCTGACCGCCTTCGGGCCGTGACCCGGCCCCCTCACGGACTGGACTGAGACACATGACGGCTGCCACCAGCACCAGGATCGCCGCGCTCCGGACCGACCCGGCGATGTCCCTCCTGCACCGATCGCTGGACGTCTACTACGGCGACGCCGAGCGCGACGCGCGGATGGACGCCTTCTACTCCCGGTTCGTCGCCGAGGGGGATCTCGTCTTCGACGTCGGCTCGCACGTGGGCGACCACATCGCCAGCTTCCGTCGACTCGGGGCGAGGGTGGTGGCGGTGGAGCCGCAGCCGCTGTGCCTGCGCGCCCTGAAGGCGATCTACGCCGACGACGACCAGGTGACACTCGTCGAGGCGGTCTGCGGAGCCGTCCCGGGGAGCACCCGCTTCCACGTCAACTCCGCCAACCCCACAGTGTCGACGGCCTCGCCCGACTTCATGCTGGCGGCGGAGGGCGCTGGCGGGTGGGAGGGCCAGGTGTGGGACGCCGACATCGAGGTGCCGGTGGTCACCGTAGACACCCTCATCACCGAGTACGGCGAGCCGACCTTCGCGAAGATCGACGTGGAGGGTTTCGAGGACGAGGTGCTGGCCGGCCTGACCCGCCCGCTGCCCGCGCTCTCGTTCGAGTTCACCACGATCGCGCGCCCGGTCGCCTCCCGGTGTCTCGATCGCCTGACCGTGCTCGGCTTCGACGGCTTCGACGTCGCGCTGGGCGACGACAAGTCGATGACGTTCCAGCGCTGGGTCACCGCGACCGACATGGCGACGTACCTCGCCGCACTGCCGCACAGCGCGAACTCCGGCGACGTGTACTGCGTGCGCGGTCGGCACGAGACGGGAACCTGACCGACGACCGGGTGCGCCGACTGCGCGAGGCCGGTGTGGGGCCGGCTGCGCTCACGCCTGACGCCAACGAACGCCTTGGCATCCGCGCCGAACCCTGGCTGGAGCGGCTGCGACCGCGCCGGCGAGGCCGCTCGGGTCGTGGGAGGGATCCGACACAGTAGATCTTGGACAGTTACCGTTCCGTCAGAACGGTAACTGTCCAAGATCGCCGCGTGTGGGCGGCCTGGGCCGCGCCGAGGGCGCGCTCCGGCCCGGTCCGCGCGGATCGCCGCCGTGTTGAACGGCCGTCTGGCCCAGCCGCGACCGGAGATCAACTCGTCGCGACAGGATCCCGATCGGCAAGCGTCCGGCGGGCTGACCCTTCGAGATAGATCATCTAGATCATGCGCAGGGCCAGCGCGGTGGAGGCCGCCAGGTCACGGTCGAGCACCTCGTTGCGGGGGACGAACACCATGGCCTGCCCCTCACCGAGGACCACGTCCTCCTGTCGGGCCGTGGTCGTGCCTGGAAGCGTGTCGACGGCGGTTCCTCGCGGCGCGCCCGGTCGCGTACCCTCCGCGCATGGACCTCGATGATCTTCCGCTTGCCGAGTTCGCGTTCCCGGGGCCGCTGCGGGACAGGCTGGTGGGTGCGATCCTGTCCGGTGCGAAGACCTCGACCACGGGCCTGTTGGCCGGGTACGAGTGCGCGAACGAGCCACTGCCCGAGGTTGGTCAGCTTTCCGCCGTGGTGGACTCCGCGGGCCGGCGAGTCGCGGTCATCGAACTGACCGAGGTGCGGGTGATCCGTCTCGCGGACGTCGACCTGCGACACGCGCTGGACGAGGGTGAGGGCGACGAGTCCGTGGCGCAGTGGCGGGCGGGGCACGAGACGTTCTGGCACAGCGCGGAGCTCCGCGAGGAGCTGGGCGACCCCGACTTCACGGTGGACGACGACACGATGGTGGTGACCGAGCGCTTCCGGCTGGTGCACGTGGTCTGACGCCTGCCGGATGATCGACTCAACATCGGCGAGGTGGGGCCATCCCGCCGCCCGGATAGCCCCACCTCGCCGACCTGGAGTCGATCACGCCTGGCCCGCTGGCCGAGTCGTGCGGATCTCAACGCCGGGGCTGGTCTTCGTAACGTGGGTCGGCCACACTGCGCGGTATGCTTGATCGTTGGCGCCGGTGGGCGTGGGTCGGGGTTTTCGTCATCGGGCTGGTCCTCTACCTGGCGGTGCTGCGGACCCTCGTCAGCACCAAGAATCCGAATTTCGTACCGGCGTTGATCCTGCTCGGGGCGACCTTGGTGCCGTTGACGTTCCTGACGTTCGCGCAGGCCCGCACCGGGCGGTGGCAGGTGCCGGCGTCGGCGTTGGTGACGTCGGCGTTCTTCGGCGGTGTGATCGGCACGGTCGTCGCCGGGACCCTGGAGTACGACACCCTGCGCGGGCTCGGCACGCTGCCCATGCTGTTCGTCGCACTGATCGAGGAGTCGGCGAAGCTGATCGTGCCGGTGGTGCTGCTGTTCACGGTGGTGGCCCAGCGTCGGCGTCGGGTGCCCTCGGACGGTCTGGTCATCGGCGTCGCCGCCGGCATGGGGTTCGCCGCGCTGGAGACGATGGGTTACGCGTTCAGCGCGCTGCTCAGTTCGCAGGGCAACATCGGCGCGGTGGAGCAGACGCTGTTCATCCGTGGTCTGACCGCGCCCGCCGGGCACACCGCCTGGACCGGGCTCACCGCCGGCGCGCTGTGGGCGTTGTTGGCCACGCCGAGCGCCCGCCGGTTGTTCGGTTTCATCGGCACGTTCGTGGGCGTCGTCGTCCTGCACACCCTCTGGGACACGTTCACCGGCTCGCTGGTCTTCGTCGTGGTGGCGCTCGTCAGCATCGGCTGGCTGTTCTGGGAGCTGCACCGCTACCGGACCTTCAACGACCACCCCGTCGGGCAGTTGTCACCGCACTGACCATCGCCGCGGTCCATGCCTCTCCCGGCCCACAGCGAGGGTCGGGGAGGCATGACTGTTCGCGATCCCGCTGCGACGCCGGCGGCACCTCGACTAATGTCAGGCTGTTCACATTTTGTGTGATTAGTCGGGAAGGTGCGCGATGGGGGTGCCTCGCTGGATCGAGGGGTGGCCGGTCTACCGGCAGCTCACCGGCACCGACCCGCTCGGCCGGGGCGCGGCGGCCAAGTCCGCCGGATCCCGCGCGCTCACCGCCCGCACCGACACCGCCGACTCGATGGCCCGGTCCGTCTGCCCGTACTGCGCCGTCGGTTGCGGCCAGCGGGTGTACGTGAAGGACGGGCAGGTCAGCCAGATCGAGGGAGACCCGGACAGCCCGATCTCACGGGGTCGGCTCTGCCCGAAGGGATCGGCCAGCAAGAGTCTGGTGACCAGCCCACTGCGGCAGACCACGGTCCGCTACCGACGGCCGTACGGCACGGAGTGGGAGGACCTCGACCTCGACACCGCGCTCGACATGATCGCCGATCGGGTGTTGGCCGCCCGCGACGAGACCTGGGAGGACGTCGACCCTGAGGGCCGACCGCTCAACCGGACGCTGGGCATTTCCAGCCTGGGTGGGGCGACGCTGGACAACGAGGAGAACTACCTCATCAAGAAGTTGTTCACCGCGATGGGGGCGCTCCAGATCGAGAACCAGGCCCGTATTTGACACTCGTCGACAGTCCCCGGTCTGGGGACCAGCTTCGGTCGTGGCGGCGCCACCCAGTACCAGCAGGACCTGTCGAACTCGGACGTCATCGTCATCCAGGGTTCGAACATGGCCGAGGCACACCCGGTCGGCTTCCAGTGGGTGATGGAAGCCAAGCGTCGGGGCGCGAAGGTGTTCCACGTCGACCCGCGGTTCACCCGCACCAGCGCGCTGGCCGATTCGTACCTGCCGATCCGGGCGGGCACCGACATCGCGCTGCTCGGCGGGGTGATCCGCTACATCCTCGAGAACGAGCTGGACTTCCGGGAGTACGTCGTGGCCTACACCAACGCCGCGACGATCGTGACCGAGGAGTTCGCCGACACCGAGGACCTGCACGGGCTCTTCTCCGGCTTCCAGGAGGAGAACGCCTCGTACGACCAGACCAGTTGGCGCTACGAGGGCCACGCGCAGACCCAGACGACCCGCGACACCGAGATCCAGCGGGAGACCGGCGCCGGGCTGGAGCACGAGTCGCACGGCGCCCCGGTCGGCGGCGAGACCGAGCGCGACGAGACGTTGCAGCACCCGCGCTGCGTCTACCAGATCCTCAAGCGGCACTACGCCCGCTACACCCCGGAGATGGTGGAACGCGTCTGCGGCATCCCGCAGGAGAAGTTCCTCGAACTGGCCCAGGCCTGGACGGAGAACTCCGGTCGGGACCGCACCGGGATGCTCGTCTACTCGGTGGGTTGGACCCAGCACAGCGTCGGCGTGCAGTACATCCGTACCGGCGCGATCATCCAGCTCCTGCTCGGCAACGTGGGCCGCCCGGGTGGTGGGGTGATGGCGTTGCGGGGGCACGCCAGCATCCAGGGTTCCACCGACATCCCGACGTTGTTCAACCTGTTGCCGGGTTACCTGCCGATGCCGCACCACGCCGACCACCCGACGCTGACCGAGTGGGTGGACAGCATCGCGCACCCCGGGCAGAAGGGCTTCTGGGGTAACGCCCGCACCTACGGCGTCAACCTGCTCAAGGCGTACTGGGGAGACGCCGCCACCGCCGACAACGACTTCTGCTACGGCTACATGCCCCGGATGACCGGCGACCACGGCACCTACCAGCAGGTGCTCAACATGATCGACGGGAAGGTCAAGGGGTACTTCCTGCTCGGTCAGAACCCGGCGGTCGGCTCGGCGCACGGCCGGGCGCAGCGGCTCGGCATGGCCAACCTCGACTGGCTCGTGGTCCGGGACCTGTTCGAGATCGAGAGCGCCACGTTCTGGAAGAACGCGCCGGAGATCGAGACCGGCGAGATCGTGCCGGAGGAGTGCCGAACCGAGGTGTTCTTCCTGCCCGCCGCGTCGCACGTGGAGAAGGAGGGCACGTTCACCCAGACGCAGCGGTTGTTGCAGTGGCGGGAGAAGGCCGTCGAGCCACCAGGTGACGCCCGCTCCGAACTGTGGTTCTTCTACCACCTCGGTCGTGTCATCCGGGAACGGCTGGCGACGTCGACGAACCCGCGCGACCGCGCGCTGCTCGACCTCGCCTGGGACTACCCCACGCACGGCCCGAACGCCGAGCCGAGCGCCGAGGCGGTGCTGCGCGAGATCAACGGGTACGACGTGGCCACCGGCCGGCCACTGGCGTCGTTCACCGAGATGAAGGACGACGGCTCCACCGTCGGCGGTTGCTGGATCTACACCGGCGTGTACGCGGACGGCGTCAACCAGGCGGCCCGCCGCAAGCCCGGCGCGGAGCAGTCCCTGGTGGCGCCCGAGTGGGGCTGGGCGTGGCCGGCGAACCGGCGCATCCTGTACAACCGTGCCTCCGCCGACCCGGACGGCAACCCATGGAGCGAACGCAAGCGCTACGTGTGGTGGGACGCGGAGAAGGGCGAGTGGACCGGCTACGACGTGCCGGACTTCGAGAAGACCAAACCGCCGTCCTACCGCCCGGAGCACGACTCCTCAGGCGTGGCGGGAATCGCCGGCGACGACCCGTTCATCCTCCAGGGCGACGGCAAGGGCTGGCTGTACGCGCCGACCGGCGTGCTCGACGGGCCGATGCCCACCCACTACGAGCCGGTCGAGTCGCCGGTGCGCAACCCGCTCTACCGACAGCAGGCCAACCCGACCCGCAAGGTCTACACCCACCCGATCAACACGCTGAACCCGAGCCCGCCCGAGCCGTACAGCCAGGTGTTCCCGTACGTGTTCACTGTCAGCCGGCTCACCGAGCACCACACCGCTGGCGCGATGAGCCGGATGGTGTCGCCGCTGGCCGAGTTGCAGCCGGAGATGTTCGTCGAGGTGTCCCCGGAGTTGGCCGTCGAACGCGGCCTCACCCACCTGGGCTGGGCGCACCTGATCACCGCGCGGGCGGCCATCGAGGCGAGAGTGCTGGTGACCGACCGGCTCACCCCGTTGCGGGTGGACGACCGGATCATCCACCAGGTGTGGTTGCCGTACCACTTCGGGTTCGAGGGTCTGGTGACCGGCGACTCGGCCAACGACCTGTTCGGCATCAGCCTGGACCCGAACGTGCTGATCCAGGAGAGCAAGGTCGGCACCTGCGACGTCCGGTCCGGGCGTCGTCCGAGAGGTGCGGAACTGCTGGCGCTCCTCGTCGACTACCGGCGGCGGTCCGGTGACCTCAACCCGCACTACCCACCGATGGTCACGACCGACTCCGCGGACAGCGGCCCGGACCAGGAGGTCTGACCCATGCCCCACACCAATGCCCTGTACGGTCCGCTGGACCCGGCGCCCGACGCGGGCTACGAGAACGCGCCGCCGCGGATGGGGTTCTTCACCGACACGAGTGTCTGCATCGGTTGCAAGGCCTGCGAGGTGGCCTGCAAGGAGTGGAACGGTGTGCCGGAGAGCGGCCTGGACCTGCTCGGCATGTCGTACGACAACACTGGTGCGTTGACCGCGAACTCGTGGCGGCACGTGGCGTTCGTCGAGCAGCCCCGCCGCGCCGGTCTGGCGACCCCGGCGTTCGCGGGGGACCCGGACGGGCCGCCGGTCAGCCCGGTCACGGCCGCGGCCGGCGCGCTGACCAGCGCCGACACCGGCACCGATCCGGGCCTGCCCACCGGCTCGCCCGAGGCGGCGGCCCGGATGTCGGCCGGCCCGGAGTTCCTGGGGATGCCGGGTGCGCAGCCGCCGGGTCGGGGCAGCGGTGCTGAGGGGCGGACGGATTTCCGGTGGTTGATGATGTCGGACGTGTGCAAGCACTGCACGCATGCGGCGTGTCTGGATGTGTGTCCGACGGGGTCGTTGTTCCGGACGGAGTTCGGGACGGTGGTGGTGCAGGAGGACATCTGTAACGGGTGTGGGTACTGCATTTCGGCGTGTCCGTACGGGGTGATCGATCAACGCAAGGGTGATGGTCGGGCGTGGAAGTGCACGTTGTGCTACGACCGGTTGGGTGCGGGCATGACCCCGGCGTGTGCGCAGGCGTGTCCGACGGAGTCGATTCAGTACGGGCCGCTGGACGAGCTGCGGGATCGGGCCGCCACGCGGGTGGCGACGTTGCGCGGGCGGGGGGTTTCCGAGGCACGGTTGTACGGGCACGACCCGAACGACGGCGTCGGTGGTGACGGGGCGTTCTTCCTGCTGCTGGACGAACCGGAGGTGTACGGGCTGCCACCGGACCCGGTCGTGACCACCCGGGACCTGCCGGCCATGTGGAAACACGCCGGCCTGGCCGCCCTGGCGATGACGGCCGCCACTGTGGTCGCGTTCCTGGGCAGGCGGTCATGACCCGCGGCGGCGAGCAACTGACAGTGCCGGCGGCCGACTTCGCCTCCTACTACGGCCGCCCGATCCTCAAACCGCCGGTGTGGAAGCGCGACATCGCCGGTTACCTGTTCACCGGAGGCCTCGCCGCCGGAGGCGCGCTGATCGGCGCGGGCGCCCAACTGACCGGACGACCGGGGCTGTGCACAGTGGGCCGGTGGACGGCCCTCGGTGGTATCGCCGCCAGCACGTACCTGCTGGTCCACGACCTTGGCCAGCCGACCCGGTTCCATCACATGCTCCGGGTGGCCAAGGTGACCTCGCCGATGTCGGTCGGCACCTGGATCCTCGCCGCGTTCGGGCCGCTGGCCGGCGTGGCAGCGGTCGCCGAGCTCGCGCCGCTGCTCCCGCAGCACGGTGTGCTCGGCCTCGCCCGTCGGATCGCACCGCCGGTCGGCAACGTCGCCGGCCTGGCCGCCGCGGCCACCGCGCCGGCCCTCGCCACGTACACCGGGGTGCTGCTCGCCGACACCGCCGTACCTGCCTGGCACGAGGCGTACCCCTATCTGCCGTTCGTCTTCGGTGGCAGCGCGCTCGCCGCCGCCACCGGGGTCGGCCTCATCGCGGCACCCGCCGCCCAGACCGCTCCGCTGCGGCGACTCGCCGTCGTCGCGGCGACCGTCAAGTACCTCGGCGGTCGCCGGATGGAGCGGTTGGGTCTGACCGGTGAGCCCTACCGGCAGGGTCGCAGCGGTCGTCTGGTCCGCGCGGGTGACGTGCTGCTCGGCGTGGGCGCCGCCACCGCGCTGTTCAGCCGACGCAGCCGGGTCCTGTCGGCGATCTCCGGCGCCGCCCTCGTGGCATCGTCGGTCGCCACGCGGTTCGGCGTCTTCGAGGCGGGACGGGTGTCGGCCCGCGATCCGAAGTACACGGTCGTGCCACAACGGGAGCGCCTCGACGAGAAGCGGTCGGCGACCCGGCTCTGAGCGGATCTACGAAACGGAAGGCGCCCCCTTGAAGGGGGCGCCTTCCGTTGTGATGCAAGGGGTCCGGCCGCCACGCGTCAGCCGGTGAACAGCTTCGCGGCGGTGATGACGGTCTGGACGATGCCGTACCCGAGGAGCACCGCGATCAGCAGCCAGGACAACCAGAGCCGCCCGGTCTGGTTACCGACGCGTGGCGGTGCGGGCGGCTGGCTGTCCCGCCCGAGGGCGACCGGCTCGGTGACGGTTGCCTTCGCCACGGGCGAGGTCGGCCCACGGTCCGGTTCGTGGAACCGCTCGGGTACGGAACGCACCAGCAGGTTCGCGATGAACCCGATGGCGAGGATGCCGACCATGGTGAACAGGGCGGGCCGGTACGCCGCCGCGGTGAGGGTGCCGGGCTTGCCCTGCGTGTCGAGGATCCCGTTGACGATCAGCGGCCCGGCGACACCCGCGGCCGACCACGCGGTCAGGATCCGGCCGTGGATGGCCCCGACCTGGAAGGTGCCGAACAGGTCACGCAGGTAGGCGGGCATGGTGGCGAAGCCGCCGCCGTAGAAGGAGATGATCGTGGCGGCGATCAGCACGAAGACCGCTGTCGCGGAGTGGCCGGCCACGGCGAGCAGCACGTACAGCACGATGCCGACGCCGAGGTAGACCATGTAGATGGGCTTGCGGCCGATGAGGTCGGACGTCGTCGACCAGACGAACCGTCCCGCCATGTTGAACAGCGACAGCACTCCCACGAAACCGGCAGCCGCCGTCACCGAGACCGTGGTGGTGGTCCCGTTGTCCCGGAAGAAGTCCTGGATCAGCGGGCTTGCCTGCTCCAGGATGCCGATGCCCGCGGTGACGTTGCAGAACAGCACGATCCACAGCAACCAGAACGACCGGGTGCGCACGGCGTTCGACGCCGACACGCTCGCTGTCGTCACGAGGGGCCGGCTGGCGACGCTCGCGGGGTCGAACCCGGCGGGCCGCCAGTCCGGCGCCGGTACCCGGACGTTGAAGGGGCCGAACATCATGATCACGAAATAGCCGATGCCGAACGTGACGAAGAGCGCCACGAGGGCGTGTCCGGACGCCACCGCCGCGGGGTTGTTGGGGTTGTAGCCGGAGTCGTACAGGGAGAGCAGTTGGCGTGCGAGCGGGCCGGCCACCAGGGCCCCGCCGCCGAACCCCATGATGGCAAGACCGGTGGCCAGGCCGGGCCGGTCCGGGAACCACTTGATCAGTGTGGACACGGGCGAGATGTAGCCGATGCCGAGCCCGATGCCGCCGATGACGCCGTAGCCGAGGTAGAGCAGCCAGAGCTGTTGGGTAGCGATGCCGAGCGCGCCGACCAGGAAGCCGGTGGCCCAGAAGCACGCCGAGACGAACATCGCCCGGCGCGGTCCGTTCCGCTCCACCCAACGGCCGCCCACGGCCGCGGACGAACCCAGCATCACGATGGCGATACTGAAGATCGCCCCGATCGCCGTCTGACTGACGTCGAAGTGCGCGATCAGGGAGTTCTTGTAGACACTCGTGGCGTAGACCTGACCGATGCACACGTGCACGGCCAGCGCCGCGGTCGGGATGAGCCAGCGGCTGTATCCCGGGGGAGCGACAGTGTGCCGGGGATCGAAGACCGACAGCATGGGCATCGTCCACCTCCTGCGGCTGAGTAGGCCGGCGGCGGTGCAGGGCTGTCCGTCCCGGTCGTCGACCGAGCGGCACCGCCACGTTGGCGGCCCGGCGCACGCCTGCGGCAGCCGTAGTCCGGCTACATCCTCACGTTACGTGTCAGCGAGTTCACAGCCTGTCATTACCGGAAAACGCAGACACGGAGGGGTGGACCCGCCTCTGATCGTCCTGACTCGGCGCTAGACGGAGACCGACGGACCCGGCCGGTCGGTCCCGGGCACCGCGCCGGTGGTCTCCAGGATGAGCGCGGCGACCAGGTCCGGGTCGTCGCTCATCGGCACGTGCCCGCAACGGGGGAGCGTCACCACCCTCGCCGCCGGCAGGCCCGCCCGGGCGCGCTCGGCCTGGTGGACGCCGAAGATCCGGTCGCGGTCCCCCCAGCCGATGGTCACCGGCACCGTCGCGTCGGCGAGACGACGGCAGTCGAAGCGATAGTCGCGGGCGGCTCGGGCCACGGCGTTGAAGCCGAGCCCGCGTCGCAGGGCGATCGCGTCACCCAGCGCGCGCTCGACGTCCAGCAGCGTCGGGCGGGCCATCAGCGGCGCGAAGCACAACGCCCGGAGGTACGCCGAACGCAGCGCGACCCGCATGATCGGGGTGGGCAGGTACGAGTTGGCCCGCAGCGTCCGGAGGATGGCCAGCGCCCGCCGGCGCTCCGCCGGGGTGAAGAAGCCGGCGGGGGAGAAGGCGGTGGCCGAGGCGACCGCGCCGGTGGCGGCGAGCTCCAGGGCGATCGCCCCACCGAGGCTGCAGCCGGCGACGTGCGGACGCTCCAACCCCCACTCGGTCAGGATGGGCAGGACCCCGGCCACGGTCGCGGCCATGTCGGCGGGCATTCCGGTGCCGGGCACCGGCGAGTTCCCGAATCCGGGTAGGTCGAGCGCCGTCACCTCGTGGTGGGCGCTGAGCCGGTCGAACACCGGCTCCCACGCCTGGTGGCGGTGACCGATGCCATGGATGAGCAGAAGTGGCTCACCGCTGCCCGCCCGGCGGAAGTGAACTGTCATGACCGCTCTCCCACCGACGTCCTGCCGAAGGAACGTCCGAGCTGCCGGACCTCGTCTTCCATCTGGCCGACCAAGGTCCGACCGCCGAACCGGGTGATCAACGCGTCCGCGAAGCCACTCGACACCACCGGCCGCAGCGCCTGCACCATGGCGAGCGACCGGGGCACGTACACGGTGCGCTTGCGGCGTTCGATGCCGCGCAGCAGGGCCTCCGCGCACTGCTCGACGGGCACGACTGTGGACAGCGGCCACGGCAGCCGGCGCAGCGCGGTGCGGAAGGACGGCAGATCGTCACGGATGTCGCGGACCAGGTCGGTGTCGATCCAGATCGGATGGGCGGTGCCGACGGTGACGCCGGTCGGGCGGGTCTCCAGGCGCAGTACGTTGGCGAACTGCTCCACGCCCGCCTTGGACGCGCAGTAGGCGGCCATGCCGGGCATCGCCGTGAAGGCGGCGGCCGACGAGACGATCAGGACGTGGCCACGGGCGGCGGTGACGTGGGGCAGCGCCGCGCTGACCGAGCGGATCGCGCCGCAGAGGTTGACCTCGATGGTACGGACCAACGCGTCCACCGGTCCGACGGCGACGGTGCCGAGGTTCGCGACGCCCGCGTTGGCCACGACCACGTCGATACCGCCGAACCGATCCACAGTGGATCTCACGGCGGCGTCCAGCGCCGCCTGGTCGGTGACGTCGCACTCGTACCAGTGCGCGTCGAGGTCGGCACTGAGCTGCTCGAGCAGCTCACCTTCCAGGCCAACGAGGGCGACCTGGGCGCCGCGAGCGACGGCCTGGCCGGCCATCCGCGCCCCGATACCACGCGCCGCGCCGGTGATGAGCACCGTCTTGCCCGCCAGGTCATACCGCATCCGCGTGCTCCCGTTCCGTCTCGTTCGGGGTGGTCCCGGCCGTGGCGACCCGGTAGTCGGCCGGGCGGAACCGGAGCAGCCGCATCCGGAAGCTGGTGGCGAAGCCCGGCCAGATGGTGGTGTTGCGGCCGGTGCTGTCGAGATACCAGCTGTCACAGCCGGTCTCCCACACGGTGCCGGCCATCTTCTGATCGACCCGTTCGGTCCAGCGTCGTTGCGCCTCCACTGTGGGTTCGATGGCCTGGACGTCGGTGGTCCGCATGTGTCGCAGGGCCGCGACCACCAGACGCAGCTGCGCCTCGATCATCAGCACCACCGAGGTGTGCCCCAGCCCGGTGTTCGGGCCGAGCAGGAAGAACAGGTTGGGGAAGCCGTTGATGGTGGTGCCCCGGTACGCGTGCATGCTCGGCGTCCACGCCTCGGCCAGGGTGCGCCCGCCCCGGCCCTGGATGCGTCGCACGACGGGGGAGTCGGTGACGTGGAAGCCGGTGCCGAAGATGACGGTGTCCGCCGGGTGGTGAACGCCGTCGACGGTGACCAGGCCGTCCGGCACCATCCGGTCGATGCCGGCCGTGACCACGTCCACGTTCGGCTGCGCGAGGGACGGCCAGTAGTCGTTGGAGATGAGCACCCGCTTGCAGCCCATCGCGTAGCGCGGGGTGAGCTTGTCCCGTAGGTGCGGGTCGGCGACCTGACGTCGCAGCGTCCGCAGGGACAGCCGCGAGGCGAAACTGTTGACCGCCGGGTGGAGGAAACCCAGGCCCATGCCCTCGCGGACCAGATAGAGCCCGGCCCGGACGGCCCGCTGTGCGCCGGGCACCGCGCGGAACACGGCCTGCTCGGCCCGGCTGATCCGGCGCGACCGCCTCGGCATGATCCACGCGGGGGTGCGCTGGAAGAGCGTCAGCTTCTCGACCAGTGGCTGGATCCGCGGCACGAGTTGGACCGCCGACGCTCCGGTGCCGACCACCGCGACTCGACGGCCGGTCAGGTCGTGGTCGTGCCGCCAACGGGCGGAGTGGAAGACCGTGCCGGCGAACTCGTCGACCCCGGGCAGCTCGGGGATGGCGGGGTCGCTGAGCGGGCCGGCCGCGCAGATCAGGACGCGGGCGGTGTGGTCGCCGCCGGAGGTACGCAGCAACCAGCGCTGCCGGTGGTCGTCCCAGCGCGCCTGATGCACCTCGTGGCGCAGCCGCAGCTTGGGGCGTATGCCGAAGCGGTCGACGCAGCCGCGCAGGTAGTCCCAGATCTCCGGCTGGCTGGAGAAGGTGTTCGACCAGCGGGGGTTGGGCGCGAAGGAGAACGAGTACAGGTGCGACGGGACGTCGCAGGCGCAGCCGGGGTAGGTGTTGTCCCGCCAGGTGCCGCCGACCTCGTCGCCCCGGTCGAAGACGACGAAGTCGGTGAAGCCGGTCCGCTGGAGCCGGATGGCGGCGCCCAGGCCACCGAAGCCGGCGCCGATGATGGCAATGTCTGTCTCCATTCACTCCTCCGTGGGCTCGGGCGCGGCAGTCGAATCGGCGGCAGTCGACTGGGCGGCGGGCGGCCACGGCGGATCGCCCACTCCGGTGACCCGTACGCCGCCCCACGGATCGATCTCGGCCAGTCGTGCCGCCCGGACGCGGTCGGCGATGCGCACCTCGACGTCGCGTCGCCCGGAGCGCAGCAGCTGGGCCACCCGTGGCTCGGGCTCGATCCGCCCGCCCCAGTGGAAGCGACCGTCGACCGGCTCCCACCGCCCGCTGAGGTGCACCCGGACCGTGGTGCCCTCGACGCCCGCCGGGCCGTGGTAACTCACGGCACGATCCGCTCGTGGGCGCGGGTGAGCTCGTGCGGCAGGTCGGCGCTGGCCCGTACCCCCTCGATGCCGCTCCACAGCAGAGCGGTCAGGTAGTCGGTGAGGGCCGCCCGGCTGATGGGCTGACCGTGCGTGGTCCACCAGTCGCCGACGGCCTGCACGAAACCCACCAGGCCGTACGCCCAGGGCTCCGCGGGACCGGCGTCCAGGCCCAGCGTACGAAGCCGGTCGCCGATCACCCGGGCGAGCCCGGCGGCCACCTGCCGGCTGGTGCCGGCGATCACCTGGTGGATGCCCGGGTCACCGGACTCGTGCATCAGGAAGCGGTAGAGCCTCGGCTCCGACTCGATCACGCCCAGGTAGGCGTCGATTGTCGCCTCGACCAGGTCACGTTCCTCACGGACCTGCTCGACGGCGGGCGCGATCGTGTCGACCATCCGGGCCGCCACGACTTCGCTGACCGCGACCCAGAGCTGCGACTTGTCGGCGAAGTAGCGGTACAGGACCGGCTTGCTGACGCCGGCGGCGGCGGCCACCTGTTCCATGTCGACCTCCGGCCCGTGCCGCAGCAGCGCCTGCACGGCAGCCCCGACCAGCTCCTGCCGTCGTTGTTCGCGATGGTCTGCCCAGCGGTCTCGACGGCCGTTGCCCTTCGCCTTCGGGCGGCCCTCTGGGGGCGTGGTCGGCGGGTCGGACGCATTGACATCGGTGAACGGCGATTGCATGCTACTACTCGTAACAGTTACCGGTCGTCACGTCAATATGGAGGAGCCATGGAGGCCGCCCCGGCGGAAACCAGGCGTGCGGCGCTCGCCGAGCGACTACTCACGTCCTCACTACGGACCAGCTACGACCCCACCGTCGAGATCGACTGGGACGCCCCGCACGCTCCCGGCGCCTACTGGCTTCCGCCGCAGCGCAGCAGCCTCTACGGCACGCCGCTGTGGGGGCGGCTCAGCGAGGAGCAGCGCGTCGAGCTCACCAAGCACGAGGTGGCCAGCGCGGCCAGCGCCGGGCTGTGGTTCGAGACGATCCTCATGCAGATGCTGATCCGTGAGTACTACCGCGCCGACCCGACCAGTCGGCAGGCCCAGTACGCGTTGACCGAGGTCGCCGACGAGTGCCGGCACTCCATCATGTTCGGCCGCCTGATCGAGGCGATGGGCTGCCCGGTCTACCGCGCGAGCACCGTGGACCACCACCTCGGGCGCTTTCTCAAGGCCACCGCCAGCGGACCCCGGATGTACGCCGCGATCCTCATCGCGGAGGAGATCCTCGACGCGTTCCAGCGCGAGATCATGGCGGACGAGTCGCTCCAACCTCTCATCCGGATGGTCTCCCGCATCCACGTGGTGGAGGAGGCCCGACACGTCCGGTTCGCCCGTGAAGAGTTGGCCGCCGCGGTCGCGGCCACCGGCCCGGCGGGCATGGCGTATGCCCGGCTGTTGGTCGGTCGCGCCGCCCACACGATCGCCCGCCGCCTGGTCCATCCCGACGTGTACGCGGCGGTGGGCATTCCACCGGCGGTCGGTCGTGCCGCTGCCCGCGCCAACCCGCACTGGCGTGCCACCCTGCGCTGGTCGGCGGCGCGGGTGCACGCCAACCTGGAGAGTGTCGGCCTGGTGGCTGGGCCGGGGCGTCTGCTGTGGGCCCGGGCCGGGCTGATCTGACCTGTCGTCTCCCGGTGCGGCGGCATGAGGGCGACCTCGGTCGTCGGCGCGTCAGGCGCGTTCGACCCGGGCCTGCTGGTGATCTGTCAGCCGCAGGCCGACACCCCGAACGACGTCGATGGTGGCCCGAGTGCCGAGGTCGTGCAGCTTGCGGCGTAGCCGCTTCACCAGCGACTGCACGTCCGCCTTCCGTTCGCGCCCCTCGTCGCCCCAGACCGACCGGTGCAACTCCGCGTAGCTCCAGACCCGGACCGGCTCGGTGATCAGGCAGGTCAGCAGGTCGTGTTCCAGGCGGGTGAGGTCGACCTCCCGTTCTCCGCAACGGGCACTCGACCGGGCCGAGTCGATCACCAGGGCGCTGGCCGGCTCGGATGCGGCCGCGGCCATCTGCTGCGGGGCGGCGATCAACCGGCGTAGTTCGTCGAGGTCGGACACGAGCAGTAGCGGTGCGATGCCGTCGAGTCGCTCCGCGAGCCGGATGCGCTCCGCCGGCGACGACGTCACCGCGATCAGTAGCGGGAACGGCTCGTCGGCCGGATCCTCCCTGTTCGACGTCGCATCGTCGTCCTCGGCCACAGCACCGCCCGGGATCGATGGGCATCCCTGCCCGGCTCTCGTCATGGTCCTGACAATGATTGGCAAGCGCGTCGCCAGCGCGGCAACTCTTAGCGACAAGTTGCTCACGGCAAGTTCTTGATCGTCCTTTCTTCTCGATCATAGTGTCCACTCGGGCAACCGGCGTGACCCGCGCGGTGCATGGGGAGGTCCACCCATGGCCCATCTTCACCCTGGGTCGTTCTGAGGGAGGCAGCACCGATGTTCAGACGTCCACAATGGCGGCGCACAGCCAGATCACTGGTGAGCGCCGGTGCGGCGGCGGTCCTCGCCGCCACATGCCTGGCCACCATCGGCTCCGGCGCACAGGCGGCGCCGGGCGGCGGGATGCAAGCGGGCGCCCCGACCGGCGACAAGATCCGACCCGAGCTCGCCAAGCAGCTCCAGGCCAAAAGTGAAGGTGACTTCTGGATCCGGTTCAAGGACCGGGCGGACCTCAGCAAGGCCAGCGCCATCAAGGACTGGTCGAAGCGCGGCACTGCGGTAGCGGACGCGCTGCGTAAGACCGCTGCCGCGAGCCAGGGCAAGATCCGGGCCGACCTCGACAGTTCGGGCACCAGGTACCAGACCTTCTGGGCCACCAACGCGATCAAGGTGAACAGCGGTTCGCTGGCGATGGCGCAGAAGTTCGCCGGCCACTCCGAGGTCGAGGGCCTCTACGCGCCGGTTGCCTACAAGGTGCCCGAGACCACCAAGGGCACCGACGAGAAGACCGTGAACGCCCTCGAGTGGGGCATCGCCAACATCAACGCCGACGACGTCTGGTCCCAGTACGGCGTCAAGGGCGAGGGCATCACCATCGCCAACATCGACACCGGGGTCCAGTTCAACCACCCGGCGCTGGTCAACTCCTACCGCGGCAACAACGGCGACGGCACGTTCGACCACAACTACAACTGGTTCAACGCGGCCAACTCCACCGGCGCCTGCGCCACCGCACCCTGCGACGGCGACGGCCACGGCACGCACACGATGGGCACCATGGCCGGCTCCGACGGCGCGAACCAGATCGGTGTCGCGCCCGGGGTCAAGTGGATCGCGGCGAACGGTTGCTGCCCCAGTGACGCCGCTCTGATCGAATCCGGTCAGTGGATGCTCGAACCGCTGGACCTCAACGGCCAGAACGCGGACGCGAGCAAGCGGCCGAACATCATCAACAACTCGTGGGGCACCCGGGACCCGTCCAACGAGCCCTTCATGGAGGACGTGACGGACGCCTGGGCCGCCTCCGGGATCTTCGGCACCTGGTCCAACGGCAACAGCGGGCCGGCGTGCCAGACGAGTGGTTCGCCGGGCAGCCTCGCCAGCAACTACTCGACCGGCGCGTACGACATCAACAACAACGTCGCCGGCTTCTCCGCCCGGGGCGTCGGGCAGAACGGCGAGATCAAGCCCAACATCTCGGCGCCGGGCGTGAACGTCCGGTCGAGCATCCCGGGCAGCGCGTACGGCAGCATCAGCGGCACCTCGATGGCCGCACCGCACCTCGCGGGTGCGATCGCGCTGCTGTACTCGGCGGCGCCCTCGCTGATCGGTGACGTCGACGCCACCCGTGCGCTGCTCAACGGCGCGGCGATCGACAAGGCCGACGACCAGTGCGGCGGCACCGCCGCCGACAACAACGTCTACGGCGAGGGTCGCCTGGACGCCCTCGCGCTCCTCGACGCGGCCCCGACCGGCGACATCGGCACCCTGGCCGGCACTGTCACCGACGCGGCCAGCGGAGCCCCGATCGCCGGCGCGACCCTCACGCTCACCGGCCCGGCCGCGCGGGAGCTGACCACCGGCGCCGACGGCAAGTACTCGACCCAGCTGCCCACCGGTGACTACCAGGTCGCCGTGGCGGCCTTCGGTTACGCCGGCACCACGAAGACGGCGACCGTCGCCAAGGGCGCGACCACCACGCTCAACGTCGCGTTGACGCCGGTGCCCAGTGTCAACGTCACCGGAGCGGTCACCGACGGCTCCGGCCACGGCTGGCCGCTGTACGCGAAGGTGACAGTGACCGGCGTGTCCGGCGTCTACGACTACACCACCCCGTCGAACGGCCGCTACAGCATCAAGCTGCCGGCCGGGCAGACCTACACCCTCACGTACGAGTCGCAGTACCCGGGCTACCAGACCGTCACCAAGCAGGTCGTGGTCGGCACGGGTAACGCCACCGCCAACGTCGCCGTTCCGGTGGACACCGACACCTGCACCACCGCCCCCGGGTACACGTTCGGCTCCGACGGTGAGTACGAAACCTTCGACGCCACGACCACCCCGGCCGGCTGGACCGTCGTGGACAACGCGGGCAGCGGCCAGGTCTGGAAGTTCACCGACGACGGCAACCGGGGCAACCTGACCGGCGGCAGCGGCAACTTCGCGATGATCGACAGCGACGACTACGGAGCGGGCACCAGCCAGGACACCTCCCTGGTCAGCCCGGTGGTCGACCTGACCGGCGTCACCGCCCCGGTGATCCGGTTCAACCAGGACTTCAACCAGCTCAACGACGACACCGCCGACGTCGATCTCAGCATCGACGGTGGTGCCACCTGGACCAACGTGCTCCGCCAGGAGACCGACGTCCGGGGCCCGAAGGTGACCGAGATCCCGATCCCGCAGGCAGCCGGTCAGGCGCAGGTGCAGGTCCGGTTCCACTACTACGACGCCTCGTACGAGTGGTGGTGGGAGGTCGACAACGTCCTCATCGGCAGCCAGGTCACCTGCGTGCCGGTCGACGGCGGTCTGGTCGTCGGTAACGTCCGCGACAAGAACGACGACAGCTACATCAACGGTGCCACCGTCACCAGCAAGGACCGGCCCGCCGAGAAGGCCGTCACCGTGGCGACCCCGGACGACCCCGGGCTGGCCGACGGCTTCTACTGGATCTACTCGTCGCTGACCGGCGAGCACGATTTCACGGCGACCGCCGGCAACTACGTCAGCCAGACCAAGTCGGTCGATATCGAGGCCGACTGGGCGACCACGGCGAACTTCCAGCTCGCGGCCGGCCGCCTGTCGGTCACGCCGACCGAGCTGAGCGCGACGCTCCAGATGCCCAACGGCAAGGCGAGCAGGACGTTCACGGTGACCAACACCGGCGGCGCGCCGGTCGAGGTCAAGTTCAGCGAGCGGGACAACGGATTCGAACTCCTCCGGGCGGACGGGTCCACCGTCACCCGGCAGCAGGTGCTCGGGGGCAGCGGCGCTCCGGAGCAGCGGCTCACCGTACCGACGTCGTTCGCCGCCAAGGCGTCCGGCAAGGAGGCCAAGGCCGCCGCTGCCGCGACCGGCCCGCAGGCCGCGCCGTGGACCGACATCGCCAACTACCCGTCCGCGATCATGGACAACCGGGTGGTGAACCTGGACGGCAAGGTGTACTCGATCGGCGGTGGCGACGGTAGCGCCTCCACCACCAAGAACTACGCCTACGACCCGGCCGCCCAGACCTGGACCGCTATCGCGGACCTCCCGGGCGCGCGCAACGCCCTGACGGTGGGCGTCCTGGACGGGAAGATCATCGCCAGCGGTGGCTGGGGCGACGACGGCCCGGACTCCGCCACGTGGTCGTACGACCCGGGGGCCAACACCTGGACCGAGCTGGCCGACAACCCGGCACCCCGGGCCGCGGCCGGTCAGGGCGTCGTCGACGGAAAGCTGTACGCGGTCGGTGGCTGCACCACCGCCAACTGCACGCCGATGTCGAACAGCGTCGTCCGGTACGACCCGGCCACCGACGCCTGGGCGACGATGGCCAACTACCCGAAGTCGGTGGCCTTCGCCTCCTGCGGCGGGATCGATGGCATCCTCTACTGCACCGGCGGCAACGACGGCTCCGCCGCGCAGAAGTCCAGCTACGCCTACGACCCGGGTGCCAACACCTGGACCGCGATCGCCGACGCGCCGGCCGACAACTGGGCCAGCTCGTACGCCGTCGCCAGCGGCAAGCTGCTCGTCGTCGGTGGCTCGCAGGGTGGGGCCATCAGCAACGCCGGCTTCGCCTTCGACCCGGCCGCCGGCTCGTGGTCCAACCTGCCGAACGCCAACACCGCCCGTTACCGGGGCGGCGCGGCATGCGGCTTCTACAAGATCGGCGGCTCGTCCGGCAACTTCAACGCGGCGGCCAACAGCGAGGTGCTCCCGGGCTTCGAGGGTTGCGCCGAGTCGGCGGCCGACGTCAGCTGGATGACCATCGACAAGACGGCGGCCACCCTGGCGCCGGGCGCGAAGGTCACGGTCACGGTCGGCCTGAGCGCCAACGTGGACCAGCCGGGCACCTACTCCGGCTCGGTCGGGATCACGGAGAACACGCCGTATTCGGTGGCGCCGGTCGCGGTGACCATGGCCGCGAACCCCCCGAAGACGTGGGGCAAGCTCATGGGAACTGTCATCGGCAGCAGCTGCCAGGGTGCGACCTCGCCGCTCGCCGGCGCGGTCGTGCAGGTCGACTCGTGGGCGGCGTCGTACACCTTCGCCACCGACGCCGAGGGCAGGTACGCCTACTGGGTGGACCGCCGCAACAACCCGCTCACGATGATCGTCGCGAAGGACGGCTGGAAGCCGCAGACCCGCCAGACGAGGATCAACACCACGACTCCCACCGTGGAGAACTTCGGGTTGGTGCCGATCAAGTGCTGACGCCGCAGCGGTAGCGCACAGCCCGGCCCGCCTGGTTCCGACCAGGCGGGCCGGGCCGTGTCGGGGATCAGACCGGGGCGAGCCGGAAGCCGACCCCGCGTACCGAGTGGATGGTCGTCGCGGCGTTGAGTCTGGCGAGCTTGCCGCGCACCCGGCGGACCACCGAGTGCATGTCGGAGCCCCGGCCGAGGTGCCGGTTGCCCCAGACCTCGAGGTGCAGACGCTCGTAGGTCCAGATCTGCCCGGGCGCGTGCACCAGACAGAGCAGGACGTCGTGTTCCAGCCGGGTCAGGTCGATCTCCTGGTCGCGCCATCGCAGCACCCGTCGGTCGGAGTCGACGGCCAGATCCGGCGGCGGCAGCCGCGGGCTCGGTGCCACCTCGGCGAGCACGGCGGTGGCTTGCGGGGCCGCGATCCCGGCGGTGGCTTGCGGGGCCGGGGCGAGCCCGGCGGTGGTCTGCGGGGCCGGGGCGAGCCCGGCGGTGGTCTGCGGGGCCGGGGCGAGCCCGGCGGTGGTCTGCGGGGCCGGAGCGAGCACGGCTTCGGTCTGCGGGGCCACCGTTGGCCCCGGACCGTCCGGCGAGGTCGCCGCCGTCGGTGCCTCGACCACGCCGAGAAACTCTCGGGCCTGGTCGACTGTCGAGACGATCAGAAAGGCGTCAGTGCCGCCGAGCAGCCGGGCCAGATGTCGGCGTTCGGCCGGCGAGGACGCGATGCCGATGACCAGGCTGGCGACTGGAGTTCCCTGCATTCCCCCACCCCTTCCGGTGCCCCAGCTCTCCGGATGGATTCTTCGCACCGACGACCGAGACATCGATCGGTGTCCTGACCCTAGTGGTGGCTGATCTCGGCGGGGTAAAACATAGTTGCATGTAAGCATCTGGATGCCAGGTGTCCGTCGAGGCGCACCCCGGCCCTTCCGACGATCCGCCTCCCGCCGGCGCCGGGGGCGGTTGTGACAGAACCAAGACAATCCGAGTACGGCATCCGGACCTTCCGGGGCGAGCATGGCCGACATGACCATCGGATCGTCGTACCCCGTGGGGCGATCGACGCCCGGCTCGCCGTCGGCGCGACCACTGCCCTCCGCCCGCGCGGCGGTGCCGCTGGGTCTCCGGCTGCTCGCGGCGGCGCTGTGTTGTCTGGTCGCGTTGGCGCTCACCGCCGCCGTCTTCGTCCGGACGTACCCCGGTCAGTGGCTGGACGGCCTGCTCCTGCCGCGCGCCGAGCGGGGTGGGGGATACGAGCAGGAGACCCACCTGGTGGGTCCGGCCAAGACCCTGCTGGCCGGCTTCGGCAGTCCGACACTCCTCGCCGCCCTGCTCGGCGCGGTGCTGCTGGTGGGTGTGCTCCGGCGCCGGCTGGTGGCGGGGATCTTCGGTGTGGGCATGGTGGTCGGCGCGGTGGTGACAGCCGGTGCGCTGAAGTCCGCGCTGCCCCGTCCGGATCTCCAGATCGAGAGTTCGACCACCCACAACAGCTTCCCCAGCGGGCACGTTGCGGCGGCAACGGCGCTGCTGCTGGCGTTCATGCTGGTCCTGCCCGGCTGGGCCCGCCGCTTCCTGGCGGTACCCGGCGCGGCCGGTGTCTCGGTGATCGCCTCGGCCACGATGATCGCCGGCTGGCACCGGTTCAGTGACGTGCTCGGCGGCGTACTGCTGGGGGTGGCGTTGTTCTGCCTGGCCGCGGCCGCGTTGGCGGGTCTGCGGGGTGACCGGGACGCGGACGGCGAACCGGACGGCGGAAGCCTGTGGCGTCGGTTGGCCGAGGTGGCGGTGGGTCTGGTCGCGCTGGTCTGGGCGCTGGTGGCGGTGGTGCCCGACCTGGCGGCCTCGGTGCAGCGCGGGGCGCTCGTCGCCATCGTGGCGGCGGGTGCGACGACGATGGTCCTGGTGGGTGTGGTGGTGTTCCTGGTGCGGTCGGCGGACTTCGTGGTCCCGCTGGTCGCCCGACGTACGTCACCGGCTGATGTTCAAAAGATCTCATGATGGGATACTTGACGACATGTCCCAGGTCCTGCTGATCGAAGACCACCAGACGGTGCGCGACGGACTTCAGTTGGCGCTCACCCGACAGGGCCACACGGTGCACGCCGTGGAGACCGGCGAGCAGGGGTTGGAACGGCTCCGCAGCACCCCCTCCGACGTCGTGGTCCTCGATCTGATGCTGCCCGGGATGGACGGCTTCGAGGTGTGCCGCCGGATCCGGCAGCTCGGCGACCTGCCGATCATCATGCTGACCGCCCGCAACGACGACATGGACGTGGTGGCGGGGCTGGAGGCCGGTGCCGACGACTACGTGGTCAAGCCCGTGCAGGCCCGGGTGCTGGAGGCGCGGATCCGCGCGGTGCTCCGACGGACCGGCGGCGAGTCGCGGCGTGCCGGTGGCGAGCGGCCCGGTCTGGAACAGCACGGCGCGTTGACCATCGACCGGGCCGCGCTGGTGGTCACCAAGGACGGCGTGCCCGTCGGCCTCGCCCCGACCGAGCTGCGTCTGCTGCTCGAACTCTCGCACACGCCGGGTCAGGTGCTCAGCCGCCAGCAACTGCTGGAGGCGGTGTGGGAACACGGTTACCTCGGCGACTCGCGGCTCGTGGACGCGTGCGTCCAGCGGCTGCGCGCCAAGATCGAGGTCGACTCGTCGGCGCCGGTCTTCATCCAGACCGTGCGCGGTTTCGGATACCGGTTCGGGCCGCTGTGACACTCTGGCGCCGGGCCGGCGCGCGGGTCTCGGGCCTGCGGGTCCGGCTGCTCCTGGCGTTCGCGCTGCTCGGCGTGACCACCACGGCCGTCGTGGCCAGCGGCAGCTACGTCCAGGCCCGGACGGTCATCCTCCAACAGGCGCAGGACGCCGCCGTGATGTCGCTGACCGACCAGCTCACCAAGGTCTACCCGATAGTGCGGCTCCCACCCGACCTGAACGAGCTGCACCTTCTGGCCCAGCGCCTGTCCGACCGGGACACGACCACGGTGGTCGTCTACGGGGACCTCCGGTCGCAGGGCTTCGGGGCGGCCGACCCGATCACTCCCGAGCTGCGGCAGGAGGTCGGCGACGGCCACATCGCCTGGCAACGGGTGGTGTTCGACGGAGAACCCAAGCTGCTCATCGGCACCCAGCTGAGGCTCGAACGACCCGACGGCATCACCCGCCCGTCCGGGGTGGAGGTCTATTCGATGCGCAGCCTCCTACCCGAGCAGCAGAGCATCGACCAGCTCGCCGCCCGCGCGTGGCTGACCGGCGGGCTGTCGCTGGTCCTCGCCGTCCTGCTGGCCCTGCTGGCTGCCGGCAGCGTGCTGCGACCCGTACGCGAGTTGGGCCGGGCGGCGCGCAGCCTCGGCGAGGGTGACCTGACCACCCGGCTGGCCGTCCGGGGCGTCGACGAGCTGGCCGACGTGGCGCGGACCTTCAACGAGACCGCCGGGACGCTGGAGCGGCAGGTCGGGGAACTGCGGCGGATGGAGTCCGACGCGCGCCGGTTTGTGGCGGACGTCTCGCACGAACTCCGTACGCCGTTGGCCGCGATGACGGCGGTCACCGACGTGCTCGACGAGGAGGCGGAACACCTGCCCGGGGACGCGGGCCGGGCAGCCCGGTTGGTCAGTCGGGAGACGCAGAACCTCACCCAGTTGGTCAACGACCTCATCGAGGTCAGCAGGTTCGACTCCGGCACGGCACGGCTCGCCCTGGACGATGTGGACGTGGCCGCGGCGGTGACCGCGACCCTGCGCATCCGTGGCTGGACCGACCGGGTACGTGTGGAACTGCCGTCCGGAGTCGTGGCCCGGCTCGACCCCCGCCGGCTGGACGTCATCGTCGCCAACCTGGTCGGCAACGCCTTCCGGCACGGCGCCGAGCCGGTGTCGGTGCGCCTGAGCGCCGACGAAGAGTGGGTCACCATCGAGGTGGCCGACCGAGGGCCCGGACTGGACCCGGAGGTGTTGCCGCACGTGTTCGACCGCTTCTACAAGGCCGACACCGCCCGGACCCGGTCCGAGGGCAGCGGCCTCGGCCTCGCCATCTCCTGGGAGAACGCACGGCTGCACCGCCACGGTGAGCGCCGGGGAAGTCTCGTCGCCGGTAACGGCCCCGGTGGCGGGGCCGTGTTCACGCTCCGCCTGCCTCGCGACACGGCAGACGAGGGAGGTGCCCGGTGAACGGCCGGAGGACGCGGGGCGCGCTGGTCGTCGGCGGGCTGCTCGTCGCAGTGCTCACGGCGGGTTGCGGGGTGCGGCCCAGCGCCGTCATCACCGGTCGCTCCGCGGTCAGCGGCCCCACCCAGGGGATCGGGGTCTACCTGCTCGCGCAGGGCGAACTCACGCTGGTCCTCCGGCAGCCGAAGGCGACCGAGCCCGGTGTCGCGCCCGCCGTGAACTGCGCACCGTCATCCCCGGGCGGCGCGCCCTGCCAGCCGGCTCAGGCCCTCGCCCTGCTCGCGGCGGGTCCGACCGAGGACGAGCGCGCCGGCGGCCTGACCAGCGAGGTGCCCGCCGGGCTCGGCCCGTTCACGGTGACGGTGGCGCGGGAATCCGACCTCACGGTGACGACGACCGGTGCGGTGGGGCCGTTGACGGCCAACGCGGTCGACCAGATCGTCTGCACGGTGACCGACACCGCCACGCAGGTGGGCCTGGTGAACGGTTTCGCCACGGTCGGCGTCGTCGGACCCGACGGCGCTCGGCCGCCTCGGCGGTGCCCGATCAGATGACCGGGCACCCGCCGCCGCTCACACCAGGTCGACCGCCCGTGCCTGCCGAGGAAGTCCGCCGTAGCGGCCCCGGTCCTCGTCGGCCAGCGCGCCGTCGATCAGGATGTCGATCAGGTCGACGAAGCCGAGGCCGGCCTTCTGCCAGATCTGCGGGAACTGCGACGCGGCGGTGAAACCGGGGAAGGTGTTCACCTCGTTCACGATGGGCTCGGGCGACCCCTCGGCGGGCAGGAAGAAGTCCACCCGGAGCAGCCCACGGCAGTCGAGGGCGTGGAAGGCGCGGATCGCCCGGTCCTGGAGCACCTCGGTGGTCGTCGCGTCCAGCGCGGCGGGGATCTGGAAGATCGCGCCGCCGTCGTACTTCGCGTCGTAGTCGAAGAAGCCGGCACCGGTCACCCGGATCTCCAGCGGCGGGCCGGCCTGCACCCGGCCGTCCGGGTGCTGCAGGACCGCCACGTCGATCTCCCGACCCCGGGCCCCCTGCTCGACGAGCACCTTCGGGTCGACCTGTCGGGCCTGCTCCAGCGCGGCGGGAATCCCCGACCAGTCGTCCACCTTGACGACGCCCAGGCTGGACCCGGCCCGAGCCGGTTTGACGAAGACCGGCAGGTCCAGGCGTCGCCGGTCGTCGGGCGACAGGTCCTCGCCCGGCCGCAGGGTCACCCCCGGGCTGACCCGCAGCCCCTCGGCGGCGAGGAGCCGCTTGGTGACACCCTTGTCCATACCGGCGGCGCTGGCGAAGACACCGTTGCCGACGTACGGCACCCCGAGCCACTCCAGCAGCGAGGCGACAGTGCCGTCCTCGCCGTACGGGCCGTGCAGAGCCGGGAACACCACGTCCTGGGCGCGCAGCACGCGAAGCGCCGCAGGGAGTGCCGTCGCGCGTCCGTCGACGTGCCAGCCGCCGTCGGCGTCGATGAGCACCTCGGTGACCCGGTACCGCGCGCGGTCCACGTGGGCGAGGATGCTCGCCGCCGAGCGGCAGGACACGTCGTGCTCGCCGCTCTGCCCGCCGTACAGCACTGCCAGTCGGGTTGTCATGAAATGCGTGCCCTTCCGTGGAGGTGGTCGCGGGCCACCCGGGCCCCGATGCCGGTCAAGATCTCGTGGGGGTTGGTGTCGGCCCAGCGGGCCCACTCGACGACAGTCGGCGGGTCCTGGTCGGCCTCGCACGGGCCGAACACCACGACCGGGTCGCCGATCGCCACGGGAAGGTCCCCGACGTCGACCACGCACTGGTCCATGGCGATGCGCCCGACGATCGGGCACCGCCGGCCGGCGAGCCACACCGAGGCGCGGCCACCCGCGGCGCGGGGGAGGCCGTCGGCGTACCCGAGCGGCAGCAGCGCCAGAGTGGTCGGCGCCCCGGTGACGTGCTCGGGCCCGTAGGAGACGCCGGTGCCGGCCGGCACCCGCTTGACGTTGACCACGCTCGTCCGCACTGTCATCGCTGCGTGCAGCCCGAACTCGCCCGGGCCGGTCGCGCCGAACGGGTCCACGCCGTACAGCGCGATCCCGATCCGGCAGAGGTCGAAGCGGGTCCGTGGCGCCGACAACGCGGCCGCCGAGTTCGCCAGGTGAACCAGTTCGGGGTCGAGGCCCGCCGACCGCGCGATCCGCAGCGCGTCCTCGAAGGTCGTCACCTGGCGGTGCAGCTCGGGGGCGCCCGGGACGTCGGCGTCCATGAGGTGGGACCACACCCCACGCACCCGGATCCCACCCTCCCGTTCGTACTTGCGGGCCCAACCGACCAACTCGGGCCAGTCGTCCCCGGCGGCCCCGTTGCGGGACAAACCGGTGTCGGCCTTGAGCTGCACCATCGCCGGTACGCCGAGCCGATGGACCGCGTCGGCGACGGCGTGCAGGTGCGTCGTCGTCGACACGCCGACGTCGACACCAGCGTTGATCAACTTACCGAAGTCGTCGTTCGGGCCGTGCAGCCAGCTCAACGTGGGCGCTGTCACACCCGCCTCGCGCAGGGTCAGCGCCTCCCTCGTCGAGGTCACCCCCAACCAGCTCGCACCGGCGCGAACTGCCGCCCGCGCCACCTGCACCGCGCCGTGGCCGAACCCGTCGGCCTTCACCACCGCCATCAGGCCGGTGCCGGTCACCGACGCGATCGTCCGCACGTTGGTGGCGATCGCGTCGAGGTCGACGAGCGCCTCGGCCAGGGCGCTCATCGGGACGCCTCCGCGCGGCGAGGGCCGGGTAGGGCGAACAGCCAGCCCGCCCGGACCGCCAGCAGGCCACGGTGCACGGCCAGGCTCAGGCCGATCACCAGGCCGGTCAGCAGAACCGGATATCCGAGCACGATCAGGCCCTGAGCGGACGCGCCCAGCTCCGAAACCGGTACGAGCAACAGCCGGTGCAGCAGAGCCAGGACCGGCATGTGGACGACGTAGATCGGCAGGGTGATGCGGCCGAGACTAGCCAGCGGTTTGCCGAGCGCCGACCAGCGAGCCAGCTGGGCAGCTGCGGTTATGCCGAAGATCACTGCCACGACGGAGACCGCCGGCCACACGCCGAACCACTGCTGCGCGCCGGCCGCCGCCATCGCGGCGAGCGCGAGGACGTAGCCCACCGAGGTCAGCAGGAGACGGCGCCGGCCGGCGGTCTCCGCCCACCACTGGATCCGCGGTCGCAGGTACAGGCCGGCGAGGAAGAACACCAGGTTCTCGTAGAGGCCACCACGGTTGCCCGGTGTGTCGAGCAGGCCGGCGGCGGCGACCGCGGACAGCACCCCGGCGGGTACGAGCACCAGCGCCCAGGGCGCCCGACGGGTCGCCTTGGCGATCGTGAAGTACACCGCCAGGGCGTACAGGTACCAGAGGTTGGACGGCGTGATGGTGAGCTGCTCCAGCACGCCGAGGGCGGAGGTGGCGCGGTCGGTCGGCAGGTCGGGGGCGGCGGCGAGGACCGCGGTGTGGATCAGGAGCCAGAGGGCGTACAGGTAGAGGAACCCGGCGACCCGGCTGCGGGCCACGACCCGCCACGGCCGCTGGGCGGCGTTTGCCGCGAAGACGCCCGAGATGGTGAAGAACAACGGCATCCGCAGCGGAAGGAACTGCTCACCCAGCGTCCCCCACAGGCCCGGCACCGGTACGCCGACGTGCCAGTCGATCTGTAGGTAGTCCTTCACGACGACGTGCCACAGGACGACGAGGACGATGCAGGCGCCCTTCGCGGCGTCGGCCCACTCCGCCCGCTGCGATCGTCCCTCCGTGCGGGTCGTCCCGGTCCGGTGCCGGTGGCGGAACCGGGCGCGCGTCTCGTCGGGCGGCAGCTCGGCGACCCGGGATCCGGTCAGCTGTTGGATCATTCATCGGAAGGTGCCAGCCGGATATCCGCACGTGATCCACGGATTGTCATGAACCGGTAATAGAGGCTGCCGGGCCCGACTCGCAGGGCGGTTCCGAGGCGCCCCCTACGGGCGCCGGACGGGACTAGGCTCGTCTTCGGAGGTGCCGACCATGAAGCTCGGACTGCACTACTGGAACTACTCGACCCCGGCCGACCCGACCGCCATCGCACCGACGTTGGCGGAGACGGCCACCACCGCCGAGCATGCCGGCGTCGCGTCGTTCACGGTGATGGACCACTTCTTCCAGATGGACGCGGTCTTCGCGGCCGAGGAGCCGATGCTGGAGGCGTACACCACGCTGGGTTTCGTCGCCGGGCAGACGCAGCGGATGACGCTGGGCGTGCTGGTCACCGGTGTGATGTACCGCTACCCGGGGTTGCTCGCCAAGACCGTGACGACCCTCGACGTGCTCTCCGGCGGGCGCGCCCGCCTCGGCATCGGCGCCTCCTGGTACGAGCGGGAGCAACTCGGGCTGGGTGTGCCGGTCGTCCCGGTGGCCGAGCGGTTCGAGCGTTTGGAGGAGACGCTGCGCATCTGCCGGCAGATGTGGAGTGCCGACGACGGCCCGTTCAACGGCAAGCACTACCAGCTCGCCGAGACCATCAACTCACCGCAGCCGTTGAGCCGGCCGCACCCGCCCATCATGATCGGTGGTGGGGGTGAGAAGAAGACGCTGTTGCTGGTGGCCCGCTATGCCGACGCCTGCAACCTGTTCGGTCGCGGTGGGATCGACGACGTCGCCCGCAAGCTGGACGTGCTGCGCGGGCACTGCGCCGCCGAGGGCCGTGACTACGACACCATCGAGAAGACGGTGGTCGCCTCCCGGGCGCCGCTGGACGACGTCGACGCGTTCCTCGCCGAGGTGTCCGAGTACGCCGCGCTCGGCGTGAGTGAGGTGCAGGTGACACCGGATCGGCACCCGGTCGAGTTCGCCCAGCGGCTCGGCGACGAGGTGTTGCCGCGGTTGGCCGACGTCGGCTGATCTCGCCGCGACGAGGGCCGCCCCCCGGTGCAGCCGGAGGACGGCCCTCGTTCGGTGGCGGGTCAGGCGATTGCGGCGGGGAACCGTTCCCATACCCGGTGTGCGGCCATCAACTGCTGCACCGCCGTCAGGGCCTCGGCTCCGGAGCCCGCCGCGACGACGCCGGGAGTGCCGGCCACCCCGACCTGTTCCAACACGCTGACGCCGGCGCCCCAGGCGCCGATCGCCTTGGCGTGCCGCCAGCACTCCTCGACCAGCAGCAGCACGCGGGGATCCACGGCGGCCGGGCCGGGCCGGCCCGCCTTGTCGTCGCGGGCGGGGAGGGCGTCCGGTGCGGGCACCGGCGCTCCGGCCAGCAGGACCGCGTCGAACTCGACCGACCGGCCGGTGGCGAAGGTCCGCTGCACCGGCAGGTCGGCCACCATGCCACCGCGCGGGGCGATGAGCAACGGCACCATGCCGGCCTCGAACACGGCCCGCCGGACCTCGGCGACACCGTCCAGGTCACCGTCCGGGTCGACCACGATCCCGACGGTACGACCGTCGCTCGGCCACTCCCGGCCGACCTGCGACAGCGCCGGGCTGGGCGTGACGTCGGCGAGCGGCGCGCTGGGCTGCGGCGCGGGCAGTCCCAGACCGGCGGCGACCTGCTCGCACAGCACCGGGTCGATGTTGGCGAGGCTCCGCAGTTGGCGTTCCTTGATCTCCTGGTGGTAGCACTTGCCGAGCTCGAAGGTGTACGCCCGGATGATGTGCTCCTTCTCGACCGGCGACATGCTCGCCCAGAACAGGCGTGCCTGGCTGTAGTGGTCGTCGAACGAGACCGGGTTCGCCCGCACCTTGGGCGCCTCCGCGACGGTGACCGGCACGTCGACGAACGCCTGCTCGGCGTCGCCGGCGGGGAAGGGGTTGCCACCGTCGAGCGAGTTCGGTCGGTACGGCGCGACACCCGCGTGCACGGCGTGCTGGTGGAACCCGTCGCGCAGCATGTCGTTCACCGCCGCGTGCGGCCGGTTGATCGGGATCTGCGAGAAGTTCGGCCCACCCAGGCGGGTGAGCTGCGTGTCGACGTACGAGAAGAGCCGGCCCTGCAACAGCGGGTCGTTCGTGACGTCGATGCCCGGCGGGAGGTGACCCAGGTGGAAGGCCACCTGCTCGGTCTCGGCGAAGAAGTTCGTCGGCGTCCGGTTGAGGACCAGCCTGCCGATGGGCTGCACCTCGGCCAGCTCCTCCGGCACGATCTTCGTCGGGTCGAGCAGGTCGATGCCGGCGAAGGTCTCCTCGGGAGTGTCGGGGAAGACCTGGATGCCCAGTTCCCACTCCGGGTACGCGCCGGCCTCGATGGCGTCGTAGAGGTCCCGACGGTGGAAGTCCGGGTCCATCCCGCTCAACATCTGGGCCTCCTCCCAGGTGAGGGAGTGCACGCCCAACTTCGGCTTCCAGTGGAACTTGGCCAGCACCGTCTCCCCGGCCTCGTTGACGAGGCGGAAGGTGTGCACGCCGAAGCCCTCCATCGTCCGGTAGGAGCGCGGGATGCCCCGATCGGACATGTTCCACAGCGCGTGGTGCTGCGCCTCGGTGTGCAGCGAGACGAAGTCCCAGAAGGTGTCGTGGGCGCTCTGCGCCTGCGGGATCTCCCGGTCCGGGTGCGGCTTGCCGGCGTGGATGATGTCGGGGAACTTGATGGCGTCCTGGATGAAGAACACCGGCATGTTGTTGCCGACCAGGTCGAAGGTGCCCTCGTCGGTGTAGAACTTCGTCGCGAAGCCGCGGGTGTCGCGGACGGTGTCGGCCGAGCCACGCGAACCGAGCACTGTGGAGAAGCGCACGAAGACGTCGGTCTCCCGGCCCTTCTTCAGGAACCCGGCCCGGGTGACCGCCTCGCCGGTGCCGTACGCGGTGAACACGCCGTGCGCACCGGCGCCCCGCGCGTGCACGACCCGCTCGGGGATGCGTTCGTGGTCGAAGTGCGTGATCTTCTCGCGTAGGTGGTGGTCCTGGAGCAGCACCGGGCCGCGCGGCCCGGCCTTGAGCGAGTGGTCCGTGTCGCGCAGTCGTGCGCCGTTGGCGGTCGTCAGGTACGCGCCCTGCTGACCCTTCGCGGTGGGCGGCACGCCGGTCTCGGCGCCGGTCGGCGTCCGCGTCTGCGGTGCTCCCTGTTCCGGCTTCGGCGGCAGCGGGTCGTGCGGCGTCGTCGGTTCCTCGACGGTTGGTGGCGCGCTTCCCGGCGCACCCGGCACATCGGGGGTCAGGGCGTCGGCGATCTTTCCGGAGGCGGTCTTCACGGCGTTCTTGACCGCCTCGGCGGGCTTGCTGGAATCCACGTGGTGAACCTCTCGATGGCGCGTGTACGGGCAGGCGCCTGCCCTGCTACCCCTGGTCGGAGGGCCGAAACACGGCTGATCACGGCAAATGCCGCCAGGACTGGTGATTCTGCCGATGCGGCGACCGGCCGACCGGCCAAAACTGACACACGTCGATATCCCTCGACCCTAGGGAGTGCCCGACGTGTCCTCACCAACCACCACCCGTCCCCGTTCCGTCGCAGCCCGGGCCACCCGGCTCGCCCTCGCAGCCGTCCTGGCCGCCGGCGGAGCCCTGGCCGGATCGACCGGCGCCGCCCAGGCGGCCGGCCCGTACGAGCGGGGCCCCGCTCCGACCACCGCCATCCTGGAAGCCAGCCGCGGGCCCTTCGCCACGGCGTCACAGAGCGTGTCCTCGCTCAGCGTCACCGGCTTCGGTGGCGGCGTCATCTACTACCCGACCAGCACCAGCGAGGGCACCTTCGGCGCCATCGCCATCTCGCCCGGCTACACCGCCTCGTGGTCCAGCATCAGCTGGCTCGGCCCGCGGATCGCCTCGCACGGGTTCGTGGTGATCGGCATCGAGACCAACACCCGCCTCGACCAGCCGGACAGCCGGGGCCGGCAGCTGCTCGCCGCGCTGGACTACCTCACCCAGCGCAGCTCGGTGCGCAGCCGCATCGACAGCAGCCGGCTCGCGGTGGCGGGTCACTCCATGGGCGGCGGGGGCAGTCTGGAAGCGGCCTCGTCCCGGCCGTCGTTGCAGGCCGCCGTGCCGCTGGCGCCGTGGAACCTGGACAAGAGCTGGTCCGAGCTGCGGGTGCCCACGCTGATCATCGGTGGCGAGAGCGACAGCGTCGCCCCCGTCGCGACGCACTCGGTGCCGTTCTACAACAGCATCCCGGCCTCCGCCGAGAAGGCGTACCTGGAGCTGAACGGGGCGAGCCACTTCTTCCCGCAGACGACGAACACCCCCACCGCCCGGCAGATGGTGGCCTGGTTGAAGCGGTTCGTCGACGACGACACCCGCTACGAGCAGTTCCTCTGCCCCGGCCCGAGCGGCTCGGCCATCCAGGAGTACCGCAACACCTGCCCCAGCGCCTGATCGTGGTCCCGGGGCGGTCGCCGACGGCGGCCGCCCCGTCCGCGTGGTCGGCGCATTGAAGGTCTTGACGCGATACCCGAGAAACGTACACTGCGAGTGTAAATAAACACCCGCCACGACAGAGGGATGGGTGATGGAGCGCGGCCTCGAACTGCACCACATCGGCGTCCGTTTCGGCGGCCTCACCGCCCTCGACGACGTCTCGCTGCGGGTGCCACCCAACCGGGTGGTGGGCGTGATCGGGCCCAACGGCGCGGGCAAGACCACGCTGTTCAACGTGATCTGCGGCTTCGTCGCGCCGGAGACGGGTTCGCTCACCCTCGACGGTCGGCCGCTCCGGCCGCGGCCACACCGGCTGACCCGGCTCGGCATCGCCCGCACCCTTCAGGGCACCGGGCTCTTCGCCGGTCTGACCGTGCTGGAGAACGTGATGACCGGCGCCTCGCACACCGCCCGTGCGGGGTTCGTCCCGGCGCTGCTCGGGCTGCCGGCCAGCGACCGTGACGAGCGCCGGCTGCGCCAGCACGCCCTGGACATCCTCGACGACCTGGGCATCGCCGCGCACGCCGAGGCCGCACCGACCACGCTGCCCTTCGCGGTACGCCAGCGGGTCGCCCTGGCCCGCGCGCTCGCCGCCCGGCCCCGGCTGCTCCTGCTCGACGAGCCCGCCGGTGGCCTCGGCGCCGACGACATCGCCGAGTTGGCGGAGCTGATCCGCCAGCTTCCCCGGCGCGACGACGATCCCTGCGCGGTGCTGCTCGTCGAGCACCACATGGACCTGGTGATGGCGGTCTGCGACGAGCTGGTGGTGCTCGACTTCGGCCGCGTCATCGCCGCCGGCACCCCGGACGAGGTCCGCGACGACCCGGCGGTCACCGACGCCTACCTCGGTGCCACCGTCGAGGAGGTGACCCCGTGACCGATCTGCTCGTCGTGCGCGGGCTGGTGGCCGGCTACGGCGCCGCGCCCGTGTTGCAGGCCGTCGACCTCACCGTCCCGGCGGGCACGATCGCCGCTGTCGTGGGCGCCAACGGCGCCGGGAAGACGACCCTGCTCCGTGCGCTCTCCGGCATGATCCGGCCGGCCGCCGGTCAGGTCGTCCTGGCCGGGGAGGACCTTCGGGGTACGCCGGTGGAGCAGCTAGTCCGACGCGGCATGGCGCACGTGCCGGAAGGTCGGGGCGTGATCAGCGAGTTGACCGTCGACGAGAACCTGCGGCTCGGTGGGCTGTGGCGGCGCGACCGGGCCGACGCCGGTCGGGCCCTCGACGAGGTCTACGAGCTCTTCGAGCCCCTGGCCCGTCGCCGTCGGCACCTCGGCCACCAGCTGTCCGGCGGTGAGCGTCAGATGCTCGCGCTCGGCCGGGCCCTGGTCGGTCGCCCCCGCCTGCTGTTGCTCGACGAGCCGTCGCTCGGCCTGGCACCACGGGTGGTCGCCCGGACCATGGCCCTGCTCCGCCAGCTCCGCGACCGCACCGGCCTGACCGTGTTGCTGGTCGAGCAGAACGTCCGCAGCGCGCTCGCCGTCGCCGACCAGGGGATCGTGATGTCCCTCGGCCGGGTGGTGATCGCCGCCCCGGCGGCGAAGCTGCGCGACGACGTCGACCTGCGCCACGCGTACCTCGGTTTCTGACCACCACCTCGTCCCCCGGAGGGAGGACTGTTGGACCGCTTCGTCTTCCTCACCGTCGACGGCCTGTCCCGGGGCGCGGTGTATGCCGCGTTCGCGCTGGCCCTGGTGCTCATCTGGCGGGCGGCGCGGGTCGTCAACTTCGCCCAGGGCGCGATGGCCGTCGCCGCCGCGTACGTCGCGTACTCCGTCGCCGCCGCGACCGGCTCCTACTGGCTGGGCTTCGTGGTCGCGATCGTCGCCGGCCTGGTGCTCGGCGCGGTGGTGGACCGCGTCGTGATGCGGCACGTCGACCATGCCTCACCGCTCAACCCGGTTATCGTCGCGCTCGGGCTGGTGCTGTTGATCCAGGCCGTGCTGGGCATGGTGTACGGCAACGAGTTCCGTCCCGCCGAGGCGCCGTTCAGCAGGGCCGCCCTCAGCGTGGGCGGCGTCGCCGTGCTGTCGCCGTACGACCTGTTCGTCTTCGCCGCGATCGGGGTGGTGGTCAGCGGCCTCGCGTGGATGTTCGCGCGTACCCCGGTGGGGTTGCGGATGCGCGCGGCGGCCTTCGCGCCCGAGGTGTCCCGGCTGCTCGGGGTCAACGTCGGGGGCATGTTGACCCTCGGTTGGGCGCTGGCGTCCGGGGTGGGCGCGCTGGCCGCCATGCTGGTCATTCCGACCGAGCTGGGCCTGCATCCGCACGCGATGGACCTGGTGTTCGTCTCGGCGTTCACGGCGGCGGTGGTGGGTGGGCTGGACAGCCCGCCGGGCGCTGTGGTCGGCGGGCTGGTGGTGGGTCTGCTGCTCTCCTACGTGAGCGGGTACGCCGGCAGTGATCTCACGCCGCTCGCGGTGCTGGTCCTGCTGCTGGCGGTGTTGTTGGTCCGGCCCGGCGGGTTGTTCGCCCCGGTCGCGGCGAGGCGGGTGTGAGCGCCACGAAGGCGGCGCTGCCGCCGCGGCACCGGCCGGACGACGCCGCTGACCGGCCCGTCGACCGGCGACGGGGCTCGACCCTGCTGCGCCACCTCGCGGTGGTGCTCGCCGTCGGGTTGGTGCTGGTGGGGGTCAGCTATGCCGTCGAGCCGTTCCGGAACTTCCAGCTCGCTACTGTGGCGGCCTATTTCTGCGCGACCGCCGGGCTGACCGTCCTCACCGGCCTCAACGGTCAACTGTCGCTCGGGCACGGGGCGTTGATGGCCACCGGCGCGTACACGGTGGCTCTGTGTCAGACCGCGTTCGCCGACCGGGGGATGACCGGCGGCTGGCTGTTGCCGCTCTCGCTGGTCGCGGCGATCGTCAGCACCGTCGCGGTCGGCGCGGTGGTGGGTGTGGCCGCGGCCCGGCTGCGGGGCCCCTACCTGGCCGGGGTGACGCTCGCGGTGGCCATCGTCGTGCCGGCGCTGGCGGTGACCTTCGACGGCGTGTTCAACGGGGAGCAGGGGTTGTCCGTGCCGGTGGAGCCGCCACCGTTGGCCCTCGGCCCGTACTTCCCCTACGAGCGGTGGCAGCTCTGGCTGACCGGGGCGGCGACCATGCTCGCCCTGCTGTTGCTGGCCAACCTCATCCGCAGCCGGTACGGGCGGACCTTCCGGGCGGTCCGGGACGACGAGGTGGCGGCCCGTCTCGCCGGCATCCACGTGGCCCGCACCCAGGTCCTCGCGTTCGTGGTCAGTGCCGCCACCGCCGGGCTCGGCGGCGCGTTGCTGGCGGTCCTCGCGCAGAGCGTCTCCCCGGGGGCGTTCTCGCTGACCCTGTCGCTGTTCCTGTTGATGGCCGTGGTGATCGGTGGGCTCGGCCGTCTCACCGGCGCGTTGTGGGGGGCCGTCCTGCTGGTCGCCCTGCCCGACCTCACCCACTCCGTGACGGAGATGCTCACGCTCTCGCCCGCTGTGGCGCAGCGGCTGGAGGGCAACCTCCCGCTGGCGATCTTCGGCCTCACCCTGATCGTCGTCATGATCGCCGCCCCCGGCGGCGTGCAGGGACTGCTGTCCCGTCTTGGTCGGCGCCTGCGGGCCCGGCGTTCCTGAGCTGTTCTCCAGTCCGGCCCCGGCCGGGCGCCCCACCACCCACACCGTTACCGCAAACCGGACCGAGAAAGGTCGGTGTTCTCCATGCACCGTTTGGCACAACGTGGTCTCGCGATCGCCAGCACCATCGCCCTGTTGGCCGCCGCCGCTGGTTGCAGCGGTGACGACGGCACCGGTCCCGGCGGAGCGTCGGTGCCGGGCGTCACCGACACCGAGGTCGTCGTCGGCACCCACATGCCGCTCACCGGTCCGGCCTCGGCGGGCTACTCGAAGATCGCCCCGGCGACGAAGGCGTACTTCGACTACGTCAACGCCAACGGCGGTGTGCACGGCCGGAAGATCACCTACAAGATCATGGACGACGGTTACAACCCGGCGAACACCCAGCAGGTGGTCCGTCAGCTGGTCCTGCAGGACAAGGTCTTCGCCATCCTCAACGGCCTTGGGACGCCGACGCACACCGGCGTGCTCGACTTCCTGAAGAGCAACCGGGTGCCCGACCTGTTCGTCGCCTCCGGCAGCCGCAGCTGGGACCAGCCGGACAAGTATCCCGGCACGTTCGGGTTCAACCCGGACTACACGGTCGAGGGCAAGATCCTCGCCAACTACGCCAAGACCAACCTGGCCGGGCAGAAGGTCTGCTTCCTCGGTCAGGACGACGACTTCGGCCGGGACAGCCTGGCCGGCGTGGAGAAGGTGCTCGGCGCCGGTGCCGTGGCGGTGAAGCAGACGTACGTCACCAGTAACACCAACGTCGCTCCGCAGATCGGCGCCTTCAAGGCGGCCGGATGTCAGGTCGTCGTGCTCGCCACGGTGCCGGGCTTCACCGCGCTCTCCGTCGGCACCGCGGCCCGGCTGGGCTTCAAGCCGCAGTGGCTGGTCTCCAACGTCGGCGCCGATCACCCGACCCTGGCCAAGCAGCTCGGCGCCGCCGCACCGCTGCTGGAGGGCATGGTCGGCACCAACTACCTGCCGATGCAGAACGACACGGCCAACCCGTGGATCCAGCTCTTCACGACGGTGAACAAGGAGCACAACGGGGACGCCCCGTTCGACGGCAACACCGTCTACGGCATGTCGGTCGGCTACCTCTTCGTGCAGACGTTGCTCGCCGCCGGCAAGGACCTCACCCGCGAGAAGGTGCTGGAGGCCGTGCGGAAGGGCGGCTTCCAGGGCCCCGGCTTGGTGCCGCTGCGCTTCTCCGAGAAGGACCACTCCGGGTACGGCGGGCAACGCCTGAGCCGGGTGAGCGGGGGAGTGCAGAGCTACTTCGGACCGGCGTACGAGACCGACGAGGCGGACGGGGCGGTCAACGAGTACACCGCCACGCCGGCGGCGCCGCCGGCGAACGGGGTGCCGACCGTCTCCTGACCCGATCGACAGCCGTCCGACCGGGCGCGGTCCCGCGTGACCGTGCCCGGTCGGACGACTGTGCCCGCGTACTCCAACCGATCGTCGGGCGTTGACCGTCACCGATCCCTCCTCCTACTATCTGCACTGTGAATGCATATTCGACTCGTTTTCGGGGCCGGGTCGCCATCGTCGCCGGCGCGAGTCGCGGCATCGGCCCGGCCATCGTCTGCGACGGCGGCGTCTCGCTGACCGGTCGGTCCGGATGACAGTGCCGACGGTCGGCCCGGAACCGCTGATCACCGCCTGTCTAGACTCGGCGGTGCGTCAGGAGGCGCCGTGGCGGTGAGGAGGCGGGGGCGGATGGACGGGGTCGAGGTAGCGAGTCGGGTCGACGGGCGTACCGCCCGAGCCGAGCGCACCCGCGCGGCCATCGTCGAGGCGCACCTCGCGCTCATCGGTGAGGGCGACCTGCGCCCGACGGGGGAGCGCATCGCCGAGCGGGCCGGCATCTCGCTGCGGACGCTGTGGACCAACTTCAAGGACATGGAGACCCTCTTCGAGGCGAGCGGCGCGGAGGTGCTCCGCCAGCAGGACGCCGCCTACCGGCCGATCCCGACCGGGTTGCCGCTGGCGAAGCGGGTCGACGCGTACTGCCGGCAGCGGGCCCGGCTGCTCCAGCTCATCACCCCGTCGGCACGGGCCGCCCAGATGCGGGAGCCGGTCTCCGACCAGCTGCACCGCAACCGCCTCAAGCACATCGACCGGGTACGGGACGAGGTCGAGGAGCTCTTCGCCCCCGAGTTGGTGTCGGCTGGTAGGGGTCGGGAGCAACTGCTCAACGCCCTGGTGGCGGCGAGCATGTGGCCGGCCTGGTCGATGCTGCGGTACGGCCTCAATCTCGGTGTGGACCAGGCTCGCGCGGTGATGACCCGGACGGTGGGCGCCCTGTTGGCGGAGGTCGCGGCCGACTGAGATCGGCTTGGTTCGATGTCGCAGCCTCTTTCCATCCGGATCCCAATGGGTGACACTGGCAGGCATGGTTACTGCATCAAGAGTGCAACTAACCGTGCTGCGTGGCCGGGACGACGAGTGCCGGTCGGTCCGGAGCCTGATCGACGACGTGACAAGCGGCGGCGGTGCGGTGCTGCTGCACGGCGAACCCGGATCGGGTCGGACGGCGCTGGTCGGGTACGCCCACCGGCACGCCCAGCGCTGCACCGTGCTCGCCGCTAGCGGACTCGCCGAGGAGGCCGCTCTCCCGTACGCCGGCCTGCAACGTCTGGTCGATCCAGTGCTCGACCGGGCCGCCGCCCTGTCGGAGGGGCAGCGCCGGCTGCTGCGGGGCGCGCTGGCCGGCGACGGCTGCCCGGCCGACCGCCGGCTGACGCTGTCGATGGCGGTGCTCGGGCTGCTCGGCGCCGCTGCCGGGGACCGCCCGCTGCTCGTCACCATGGACGACGTCGACAGGGGTGACCCGCAGACCGCCGAGGTGTTGGCCTTCGTCGCCCGCCGGTTGCGGCCTCTACCCGTCGCCATCCTGCTCACCGCCGGCGTCACCGCCGCTGTCGACGGGATACCCGCGTACCGACTGCGCGCGTTGACCGAGCAGGAGAGCGCGGCCGTCCTCACCGACCGGCTGCGGTCGTCCGCCGGATCGGAGGAGGCCGACCGCCTTCCCGAGCGACCCGCCCCGTCGGTCCTGACCGCGTTGGCCGTCGTCGGAGGCGGCAATCCGCAGGCATTGGTGGACCTCGTCGCGGTCCTCACTCCGGCTCAGTGGCGCGGGGAGGAGTCGCTGCCTGCGGCGCCACCGGCGGACGGCGTCCTGGGCCGTGCTTACCGGGCCCGACTGGACCGACTGCCGCCGGAGACCCGCCGGGTGCTGCTGCTCGCCGCGCTCGACGATGGCGGCGGGCCGGGAATGATCCGGGCCGCCGGTGGCGAGGTTGAGGCGCTCGCTCCGGCGGAGGTGGCCGGCCTGGTTCGCGTCGAACCCCGAGGAGTCACCTTTCCCCAGCCGCTGGTGCGCACGATGATCGCGGCCAGTGCGCCGCTCGCCGAACGACGCGCGGCGCACCGACTGCTCGCCGGGGTGCTGGTCTTCGACGGGCAGCGGCTGCGCCGGGCGATGCACCTCGCCGCCGCCGCGGCGGGTGTGGACCCGGCCCTCGCCGACGAGTTGGAAGAGGCAGCGGCTGGTGGCGTCGACGGCTGGGCCACCGCGTCGGCGGCGCTGTGCTGGGCCGCGGAACTCAGCGACGACCCGACCCGTACGGCTGACCGGCTACTGACCGCCGCCCGCTATGCCTGGGCCGGGGGTCAGCCCGACGTGGCTCGGCTCCTCCTCGACCGCCTCCGCCCGGTCTGCGCGGACCCGGACGTCCGCAGTCGCGCCGACCTGCTGCTCGGTGAGCTGGAGCTGCGGTGCGGCGACGCGGCACGTGCGTCGGCCAGATTGCTCGCCGCCGCGGCGGTGGTGGCCGGCACCGACCGTGTGCTGGCACTGTCCGGGTTGGTCCGAGCCGGCGAGGCGGTCTGCTTCGCCGGCGACCAGTACCGCTACGCCGAGGTCGGCCGGCGGGCGTCGGGGTTGCGCCGGCCGGACGACCCTCCCGCCACGGAGTTGATGAGCAGCCTGGTCGCCGGGGTGGCGGCGACCCTGCGCGGGGACCACGAGCGGGCCGGTCCCGCGCTGCGTCGCGCCGTCGTGCTGGGTGGCCGGCTGACCGGACCGGCGTCGACCCCCACCGCGCTCACTTGCGCCGCGGCAGCGGGCCTGGTGGTCGCGGTGGACGGCGCGGCGCATCGACTCGCGGACCGTGCCGCCACTGTGGCCCGGGATCGGGGCGAGCTGTCCATGCTGTCCCGGGCGCTGGAGTTGCGGGCGGTCGCCGAATACTGGCTGGGTCGACACGAGACGGCGGCGGAAACCTCCCGGGACGGGTTGCGGGTCGCCCGGGCCACCGGTCAGGTCAACTGCGCCAACGTCCACCTCGGCATGCTCGCCGTGCTCGCCGCCGTACGGGCCGACCGGGACGCCACCCTGCGACGGATCCGCGAGATGGGCGAGGCGCCGACGGCGGGCAGCCGTCCGCACGCGCTCGCCGGTTGGGCACTGGCCGTGCTCGACCTGGTCGACGGCCGACACGCCGAGGCCGCCGACCGGTTGGCGTCGTTGGCCCGGCTCGGCACCGGGCGCGGTCAGGTGCTCGTGCAGGTGATGGCCACCCCGTACCTGGTGGAGGCGGCAGCGCACCTGCCCTGCCGACCGACGGCGACGGCGGCGCTCGCCGTGTTCGACAGGTGGGCCAGCAGCACCGCGAGCCCGTTGCGTCGGGCTTTGTCCGCCCGGTGCCACGCGTTGCTCGCGCCTCGCGGCGGACCCGAGGCCGAGCAGGAGTTCCAGCGGGCGCTGCGGCTGCACCCGACCGATGCCGGCACGTTCGAGCGGGCACGCACCGAGCTGCTGTTCGGTCAGGAGTTGCGTCGCCGTCGACGCCCGCGCGACGCGCGGACGCACCTGCACCAGGCCCGCGAGATGTTCACGTTGCTCAGGGTCGGTCGCTGGGCCGAGCAGGCCACCACGGAGCTGCGGGCGGCCGGCGAGTCGGTCGGTCCACCGGACCTGCCGGCGGCGCGGTTGCTGACCGGGCAACAACTACGGATCGCCGAGCTGGTCGCGGAGGGCGCCACCAACCGGGAGGTCGCCGCCCGGATGTTCCTCTCCACCCGTACTGTCGACCACCACCTGCGCAACGTGTTCCACCGGCTGGGCATCCGATCACGTACCGAGTTGGCCCGCGCGTTCGCCACCGAGCGGCACGTCGGGCTGGTCTCCGACCGGTGACGGTCCGGTCTGGACGCCATTAACTATCACCGCTAGTTTAATGGCCATGGAGCTCACCCTCTCCGCCGAGCAGGCCGCGGTCCGCGAACTGGCCGCCGACTTCGCCGACCGGGAGCTGTTACCGCACGCGGCCACCTGGGACCGACGCGAGTCGGTCGACCCCGCCATCGTCGGCATGCTGGGAGACCTGGGCTTCCTGGGGTTGACCATCGCCGAGGCCGAGGGCGGCTCCGGTGGCGACCACCTCGCGTACTGCCTGGTCCTGGAGGAACTCGGCCGGGGCGACTCGGCCGTGCGCGGCATCGTCTCGGTCTCGCTCGGCCTGGTCGCGAAGTCGATCGCCGCCCACGGGTCGGCCGACCAGCGGGCCGAGTGGTTGCCCCGACTGTGTGCCGGCACCACGCTCGGCTGCTTCGCGCTGACCGAACCGGACAGCGGCTCGGACGCCGCGGCGCTGCGGACCCGCGCGGTCCGCCACGGCGCCGACTGGCTGCTCACCGGCACGAAGACGTTCATCACCAACGGCACCACCGCCGACGTCGCGCTGGTCTTCGCCCGCACCGGCGGCCCCGGGCACCGAGGGATCACCGCGTTCCTGGTGCCCACCGACAGCCCAGGACTGACCCGACAGGAGATCCACGGCAAGCTGGGCCTGCGCGGCCAGGCCACCGGCGAATTGCGCTTCGACGGGGTACGCGTGCCCGACACCGCCCGCCTCGGGCCCGAGGGCGGCGGGTTCCGCCTGGCCCTGGCCACCCTCGCGAAGGGTCGGATGTCGGTGGCCGCCGGGTGCGTCGGCATCGCCCAGGGCTGCCTCGACGCGGCGGTCGGCTACGCGGGGCAGCGGACCCAGTTCGGCAAACCCATCGCCGGGCACCAGCTCGTCCAGCAACTGCTCGCCGCCATCGCGGTCGACACCGCCGCCGCCCGGCTGCTGGTGTGGCAGGTCGCCGACCTGATCGACCGCGACCAGCCGTTCGCCACCGAGGCGTCGATGGCCAAGCTCTTCGCCAGCGAGGCCGCCGTCCGCGCGGCCAACAACGCGGTCCAGGTGTTCGGCGGGTACGGCTACATCGACGAGTACCCGGTCGGCAAGTACCTGCGGGACGCGCGGGTCGCCACCCTCTACGAGGGCACCAGCCAGATCCAGCAACTTCTCATCGGACGCGCACTCACCGGCGTCAACGCCTTCTAGCTGCAGGGAGAGCAGGCATGAGAGTCTTCAGCTCGTTCGAGGAGTTGGCCGCCGCGGTCGGCGAGACCTTCGGGCCCGGGCCGTGGCGACCTGTCGAACAGAAGCGCGTCGACCTCTTCGCCGACGCCACCGACGACCACCAGTGGATCCATCTCGACCCGGCCCGGGCCGCGGCGGGACCGTTCGGCGGCACCATCGCCCACGGGTACCTGACCCTGTCGCTGCTACCGACGCTGGCCGGCCAGCTCTACCGGGTGGACGGGGTGACGATGGGGGTCAACTACGGGCTGAACCGGGTGCGCTTCCCCGCGCCGGTCCGGGTCGGCACCGCCGTCCGGGCCACCGCCACCATCGCCGAGGTGACCCCGGTGAGCGGCGGGGTCCAGGTGGTCGCGACGGTCACCGTGGAGAGCGACGGCGGCGGCAAGCCCGTCTGCGTCGCCGAGACCGTGAGTCGTCTCTACCGCGCCACGGATCAGTGATCGGCTAGACGGTACGTCCTCACTCACGACAGGGCTGCGGGCACAGCCGAGGGCTCTCGCCATCCGCTTCGGCTGGTCCGCCAGGTCGATGTGCTGTTGAGCGATATACCTCAGAGTCATAACTATGACTCTGAGGTATATCGCTCACCGCCGCGATCCGCCCCGCCCCGCGCACAGCCCCCGCTCACCACCGCAGTCGTACTTTGGGACGATCTGGGTTCGCACCACCGTTCGTACGATGGCCTCATGCTTTCCCGCCCGCGCGCTGTGTTGGCCGAGCCGCGCGTCCCAACCGCGCCGCCCCGGGGGTGGCGCGACTGGGCGTTGATCGCGGTCCTCGCGCCGGCGGTTGTGGTGGAGGCGCTCCTCCGGCCCGATCTGCCGTGGCCTGTGGGCTGCCTCGTCGTCGTGCTCGCCCTGCTACCCACGCTGCTGTGGCGGCGTACGCGGCCGTTGATGATGGTGGCGATCGCATTCGGGTCCGCCACGGTGGGCCCGTTCGTGCTGCCCGGCGATCCCTGCCAGATGTTCACGGCGAGTTTTCTGGTCCTGCTGGTCTCCGCGCTGTTCCGTTGGGGTTCCGGCCGGGATGCCGCGATCGGCTCGGTAGTGGTGGTGGCCAAGGTGACCACCGCCGGTCTGGCCGGTTCGGTCGACGGCGGCGAACTGGTCGCCGGCTTCGCGGTGATGTTCGCCGCCGCAACGCTGGGCACCGCGACCCGCTTCCGCGCCACCGCGCGGATGCGCGAGCTTGACCAGGTGAAGCTGTTGGAGCGTGAGCGGTTGGCCCGCGACCTGCACGACACGGTGGCCCACCACGTGTCGGCGATGGCGATCCGCGCCCAGGCCGGCATCGCCGCCTCGGCGAGCCAGCCGAACGCCGCCGTCGAGGCGCTGCGCGTCATCGAGGCCGAGGCGTCGCGCGCGCTCGCCGAGATGCGCGCGATGGTCCACGTCCTCCGCCGCGACCAGACCGCCGACCGGGTGCCCGTTCCACGGGTCGCCGACATCGAGAGCCTCGCCGGACGCTTCCGCAGCGGGCCGGAGGTCGACGTGGATCTCCGCGGCGACCTTGGCGACCTGCCGCCCGCGGTCGGCTCCGCGCTCTACCGCCTGGCGCAGGAATCGGTCACCAACGCCCGACGCCACGCCCTCCACGCAACCCGCATCGAGGTCAGCGTCACGGCCGACGAGCGTTCGGTGCGGCTGCGGGTCAGCGACGACGGCGAGGCCGGTGCCGCACGACCGAACGGCTCGTCCGGGTTCGGCCTGGTGGGCATGTCGGAGCGCGTCGACCTGCTCGGCGGCACCTGCGAGGCGGGCCCCAATCCCGGCCGGGGATGGACCGTCACGGCCGTGCTCCCGCGCGAGGGGGTCGGCGCGTGACCATCCGCGTACTCGTCGCGGACGACCAGGAGATCGTCCGTACCGGTCTCACCATCATCCTCAACACGCAGCCCGGCATCGAGGTCGTCGGTGGCGCCGGCGACGGACGCCGGGCGGTCGAACTCGCCCGTCGGCTCCGCCCCGACGTGTGTCTCTTCGACATTCGGATGCCCGGCATGGACGGCATCGAGGCCACCCGTGCGCTCGCCGGGCCCACTGTCGCCGAGCCGCTCGCGGTGGTCGTCATCACGACCTTCGACCTCGACGAGTACGTGTACACGGCCCTGCGTGCCGGCGCTCGCGGCTTCCTGCTCAAGGAGGCCGGCCCCGACCTGCTCGGCCAGGCCGTTCGCGCGGCTGCCGACGGGGACGCGCTGATCGCGCCGAGCGTCACCACTCGGCTGCTGAAGGCGTTCGCCGACACGGGTCCTGCCGCGTCACGTCAGCAGCCCGTCGAGCCTCTCACCGACCGGGAGGAGCAGGTGATCGTCGCTGTCGCGCGGGGGCGCACCAACAAGGAGATCGGCGACGAGTTCCACATCACGTTGAGCACCGTCAAGTCGCACGTCACCAGCCTCATGACCAAGCTGGGAGTGCGTAACCGGGTCGAGGTGGCGATGTGGGCGTACGAGACCAACCGCATCCGGGCGCGGTGGTGACGACTGCGTTGACCGGCGAAAGTACGACGACGGCGTCCGACCATGGGCCGACACGATCGCGGCCCATGTGCCGATGAGCCGGGGCGGGTGCGGCACCCACCATCGGTGGCATGACGTTCCGCGAATGGCGGCTACCGGCCGCGTTGATCCTCCTGGGCCTGATACCGATGGTCGCCGGTGCGGGGCGGCTCACCGAGTTGAGCACCGGACCGGTGGTCACCCCGGCGAACGCTCGCTTCGTCGCCGATCCGCTGCCGGTGGTGCTGCACGTCGTCGGTGCGGTGGTCTACACGATCCTCGGCGCGTTCCAGTTCGTGCCCAACCTGCGCCGCCGCCGATGGCACCGTCGCGCCGGCCGGGTGCTCGTGCCCTGCGGACTGACTGTCGCGTTCTCCGGGCTCTGGATGGCCTTCGCCTACGATCTGCCGGCGCATGACAACGACGTGCTCGCCGGTCTGCGGCTCGTCTTCGGCTCGGCCATGGCCGTCTCGATCGTGTTCGGCCTGGTCGCCGTGCTCCGCCGCGACATCGCCCAGCACCGCAGGTGGATGGTGCGCGGCTACGCGATCGGCCTCGGTGCCGGCACGCAGGCGTTCACGCACGCGCCGTACCTCGTCGCGGTGGGCGAGCAGCCGGACGGGAACGCCCGGGCCGGGCTGGTGCTCGCTGGCTGGTTGATCAACCTGGCCGTGGCCGAGTGGTACCTGCGTCGTCCGGACCACACCACGCCTTTTCGACCGGCTCGGCAGCCGAGTGCTGACGCCCGATGAGAGCACGCGGTGCCGGGCCACCGAGACCCGGCACCGCGCGGTTGCTCTCAGGCGACCGTGCAGGCGGTGCCGTTGAGGGTGAACGCGGACGGGCGGCCACTGTTGCCGGTGTGGGTCGCCTGGAAGCCGATGTCGACAGACGTGTTCGGCGCGATGGTCGCGTTGTACGAGACGTTGCGGGCGGTGACCGCGCCACTGGACGGGGAGTAGCCGGCGTTCCAGCCGCTGGTGATGCTCTGCCCGCCGGGCAGCGTGAACGCCAGGGCCCAACCGTTGACCGGCGTGCTGCTCGTGTTCGTCACCGAGATCGAGGCGGTGAGACCACTGTTCCAGGCGTTGACCGTGTACGCGACGCGGCAGTCACCCGAGGGCGGAGGAGTCGTCGGCGGGGGAGTGGTGGGTGGGGGAGTGGTGGGTGGGGGAGTGGTCGGAGGTGTGTCGCCGCCGATGCTGCCGGGCACCGTCCGGAGTGCGTCGTACCAGGCTGCGGCCATCTTGCGGTAGCCGGTGGCGTTGGGGTGCACGCCGTCGGCCAGGTCGCTGAGCGTCAGGGCACGGTACATGTCGACCAGGTGGACACGCTTTCCGGCGGCGGCGCGGCTCTGCACGATCCCGGGGATGGCGTTGTTGTATCCCCGGACCTGGTTGTCCGCACCGGCCTTCGGGATGATCGTCGCGACGAACACGTCCGCGTTCGGGGCGGTGCTGGTGATCCGGTCGACGAGGGTGGCCAGCCGACCCGGTGCGCCGGACGTGTCGCCGTACATGTCGTTGGTGCCGATGTGCAGCAGTACGGTCCGGGGGTTCGTGGCCCGCAACCAGTTGACCACGTTGGCGTCGATCTGGGCGATCGTCCAGCCGGAGTGCCCCTGGTGGTCGTGGTCACCGAGGCTTGCCGGGCCGTTGAACTGCGAGCCGACGAAGTCGATCCGGTAACCGCCGGCCGTGAACCGTTGCCACAGCTCGATCCGGTAGCCGCCGGGGACGTTGAACCCGTCGGTGATGGAGTCACCGAGCGGCATCACGCGTACTCCGCCGTTGGACTCCGCGCTCGCGGGACTGGTCGCGATCGGTACGGCGGCGGTCATGGCGGCGACGGCGGTCAGGGCGACCCACCACAGGCGGGCGCGTCGGGGCCGCGACGTCGTAGCGGTGGCGGTGGGTGCGGGAGGGACGGGAGTGGCGAGCATCGAACTGCTCATGGGACTTCCTCTGGTGGGGTGCGCGACAGGCAGCGGCCGCCAAGAGGACGGCTGCTGGCATGACGCAGCACGCGGAGGTGGGCGTCGCGTTACGACCAGGAGCCCGGACCTCGTCACTGGTGGTCGTGGCGCGGTGGCTCGCATCGGTCGGGTGCGGCGGACCGATGAGCCGTGGCGGAGGTGTGCCCTGCACCTCGCCGACGCACCATAGCGTGTTATCGCTAACAGCAGCAATGCGCCGCCGAGCCGGCTGAGACCTCGTGCGACGGAGTCGTGGCTGGCTACGTCAGAGGGCGGAAGTAGTGCCGGACCGCGTAGCGGGAGACCTCCTCGCCGATTTTCGCCCCCTCGACGTCAGCGGTCCGGAAGTGGACGCCGGCCCAGACGCGCGCGCCGATGAGCTCGTCGAGCGCCTGCGAGAAGCTGGTGAACCGCCTGGTCGTGCCGGAGTCGGCGCTGGACCCGCTGAACGCGATGTCGTCCCGGCCGAAGAAGTGTCGGTACAGCGACATGCGCGCACCGGTGCCGCAGGCGTGGCCAGAGGGGTACTCGGGGAAGGGCGGCGTGACGAGCAGCGACTGCCAGCCTGGGTCGGCGGCCGTCCTCGGGTTGCCGTCCGTGTCGGCCTGGTGGATCGCGGTGACCGGACGCCAGTAGCTCCAGAAGTCCTTCTGGCTGAAGCACGCCACGCCTGAATCGGCCACGACGAGGTCGGTCATCGCGAAGAAGCGCGCGGTCTGCAGGGCGTCCAGTTGTTGGGTGGTGGCGAGCTGTCGCTTGATCTCCCAGGAGCCGGATCGTCGGTCGTGCCACCAGATGGCGGCCTCCGTCTGGTCCTGGGTGCGCGCCGTGCTCGTCACCGAGCCGAGTTCCTTCACCTCGTTGAGGTCGCGGGTGTAGGCGCTGCTGGTCAGCTGCGGCGGCTCGGGTGTGCGGAACATCGACGCACGGGGGATGAGGAACGGCCGCATGTGGCCGGTCCACGCGCCCTGGGACAGGAACAGCGGCGGTGTGGGTCGCCACTGACCGGGCCTCGTCCCGTGGCTCCACTGCTGGTCCCCGAACGCACCGTCGTCCTGCCGTGCGGCGACCATCGCTGCCGCGGCTCGCGCCCCGACCCTGATGCCGCCCTGCTTCGACCGCCCGCCGCGAATCGTGGCGAGAGCCGCGTCGTACTGTGCCCGAAGCCGTTCCCGCTGATCGGGGAAGAGGGCGGCGAGTACGCCGTGGGCGGCGGTGGCGACGGCAGCGTCCACCGACTCGGTCCCGCTCGACGGCGGTGCGGTGAGGTACGGCTGGTACGGCATGCCGGCGATCGCGTTCAGCGCGTCGTAGACGGCCCCGTTCACCATCGCGAAACTGCGCACCTGCTCGTTCGGTTGCTGGGCCGCGATGTCCCAGATCGCCGTCTGGGCGTTGAGGTCCCAGGTGACCACCGGATTGGCGCGGCCGGTGCCGGAGGCCGCAGCTGCGGGCGCCGGCCCGGTCATCGTGGAGACGACCAGCGTGCCGAGCGCGATGGTTGCGGGAATGGTGCGTAACCAGATCAGGCGTGACTGCTGACGACTCGTCATGATCTCCCCGTCGGTCGAATGTCGATGCTGGCTGCCGTACGCAGGCAATGCACGAAGCGCAACCGATGACAACCGAAAGTAACATCGTTCAGCCTCGATGGCGGTCCTGCACCGTGGACGCGTGAGCTGGATGGAGTACCGAGTCGAGCCAGCGCAGCTGACGTCGGACGTGGACCGCTTCGCCGCCCTCGTGGCCGTTGAACGGGTACACGTGGATCTCCCGCTCCGGCGGGACGGGCCGACCGTTCGCGGTGCCGTAGTGGTTGTAGGCGGCGAAGGCGGTTCGCGGCGGGCAGACGGTGTCGCGTCGGCCGATCCCGAAGTGCGTCGGTGCCGTCGCCCGCCGGCCGAAGGTGACCGCATCCACGTAGGACAACGTGCGCCACACGGCCTCCTCGGCCTCCCGGTGCACGGCCAGGTAACGGGCGATCTCGCCGTACGGCGCGAGGTCGGTGAGCTGGACGGCGCGTCGCATGTCGGAGAGGAACGGCGCGGTGGTCAGCACCGCGGCGAGGTCGTCGACGAGGCCGGCCACCGCGAGGGCGAGGCCACCGCCCTGACTGTTGCCGACCACGCTGACCCGGTCACCGTCGACCCCGGGCAGGGCGCGAACCGCCTCGACCGCCCGGACCGCGTCGGTGATCAGACGACGGTAGTGGTAGTCGCGCGGATCGAGGATGCCCCAGGTGACCGGCCACGGCCCACCGGGTGCGCCGTGCGGGTCGGAGGTGTCTCCGGCGCCGTACTGCCCCGCCTGGCCCCGGTTGTCCATCAACAGGTGCGCGTACCCGGCCACCGGCCAGGTCAGCCGCTCGTGCGGCAGGCCGCGGCCGCGACCGTAGCCGGCGTACTCGACCACGGCCGGCAGCGGTTCCCGAACACCGGCCGGGCGGGTGTACCAGGCCCGCACGGGGTCGCCGTCGAAGCCGGTGAACGTGACGTCCCAGGAGTCGAGCAACACCAGGTTGGTGGGCTCCGGGCGGACGTCGACGAGCACCGGTCGGGCAGCCGCCTCGGCGAGCGTGTCCCGCCAGAACTGGTCGAAGTCGTCGGGCTCGGCGACGTCCGGGGCGTACCGCTGAAGTTCGTCGAGTGTGAGGGCGGAGTAGGGCACGGGTCCTCGCAGGGGCCGGGGTCAGCGTGGGTCGGCGGGTGGTGCGGTGCTCTCCCGGACGACCAACTCGGTCACCAGGTCGATCCGGCTGGTCGCCGGCTCGTTGCCTCTGGTCAGGTCGAGCAGCATCTGGGTGGCGATGCCGGCCATGTCGCGCAACGGTTGGTTGATCGTGGTGAGGGCCGGGTCGGTCCAGGCGGAGACCGGCAGGTTGTCGTACCCGATCACCGAGAGCTCCTCGGGCACTCGCAGGCCGCACTGGCGGGCGGCCCGGAGCACCCCCATGGCCTGGATGTCCGAGCCGGCGAAGATCGCCGTGGGTCGGTCCGGTCGGCGCAGCAGTTGCAGGCCGTGGGCGTGGCCGGCGCCGGCGGAGAAACTGCCGTAGCGGACCAGTTCCCGGTCGACCACGATCCCGGCCTCGTCGTGGGCCGACTGGAAGCCGGCCGCCCGGGCGCGGCTGCACAGCACGTCGGGCGGCCCGGAGATGACGGCGATCCTCCGGTGCCCGAGATCCAGGAGGTGCCGGGCGGCGAGCAGGCCGCCGTTCCAGTTGTTCGAGCCGACGGTGGGCACGGAGGCCGAGGTCGCGCTGTCGGTGTCGACGACGACGAACGGTATGCCCTGGCGACGCAGGTGCTGTTGTTGGGCCTCCGCCAGGTGCGAGAGGACGAACACCACACCCAGGGGTCGGTCGGCGAGCAGCGCCTCCAGCCATCGGGCCGGCGGGCGGTGGGCGCCGTCGAGTTGGGCGACCGACAACCCGACGCCGGCCGCTGTCGTCGCCGCCTCCACGCCGCGCAGGATCTCCATCGCCCACCCGGTGTCGAACTCGTGGAACACGAGCTCGATGCGACCGCTGCCGGTGGAGGATCGCCGGGCGCGGCGCTGGTACTGGTGGCGGTCGAGGCTCGCCTCCACGCGGGCTCTGGTGCCGGGGGCGACATCACCACGTCCGTTGAGGACCTTGGACACCGTCGCGACCGAGACGCCGACGTCGTTGGCGATGGTCGCGATGGTGGTGGAGGCGGGTGGGTCGAGTGGGCGGTGCTCCGTCATCGCAGCCTCACGCAACATCCGAAAGTTTCGGCAGACCCTAACACGATCATCCATTCTCGCCAGTCGATGCTGCCCCCACCTCGTCGGCCTCGCTCGCCATACGGCTGATGGGCTGGGATGACTCAGGGGGTGCCGGCGACGATCGGCGGAGGTCCATGCAAGCCCTTGACACTCATCGATGGGGCACTTAGGTTGCCGAAAAGGTTACGCGGGATTCCGGAAAGTTTCGGATCGTGGGAAAAGTCGGCTGCGAACCGGGTGCGGGGATGTGGCCGGAGCTGAGGGGTCGTGGCATGAGAAGTCAGTTGCCCGGGGACAGCGGCGGCGCGCCATGGCGCGACTCGCGGCTGTCGCCGACCGAACGGGCCGAGGCGCTCGTGCCGATGATGTCGCTGGAGGAGAAGATCGCCCAGCTCGTCGGGGTCTGGGTCGGCGCCGAAGCCACCGGTGAGGGCGTCGCACCGCACCAGTCCGACATGATCAGCGAGACGCCGCAGTGGAACACCGTCATCCGGCACGGGTTGGGCCAGCTCACCCGACCGTTCGGCACCGCGCCGGTCGACCCGGTGCTCGGCGCCCGGTCGCTGGCCGCCTCGCAGGCGCAGATCGTCGCGGCCAGTCGGTTCGGCATCCCGGCGCAGGTGCACGAGGAATGCCTCACCGGGTTCGCGGCGTGGCGGGCCACCGTCTACCCGACTCCGCTCAGCTGGGGCGCGTCCTTCGACCCCGAACTGGTCGAGGCCATGGCCGACCGGATCGGGCGCTCCATGCGGGCCGCCGGTGTGCACCAGGGCCTCGCCCCGGTCCTGGACGTCACCCGCGACTACCGCTGGGGTCGCACCGAGGAGACGATCGGCGAGGACCCCTATCTGGTGGGGACGACGGGAGCCGCGTACGTGCGGGGCCTGGAGCGGGCCGGCGTGGTGGCCACCCTGAAACACTTCGCCGGTTACTCGGCCTCCCGTGGGGGACGCAACCTCGCGCCGGTGCCGATGGGTCCCCGGGAGTTGGCCGACGTCATCCTGCCGCCGTTCGAGATGGCGCTGCGCCACGGTGGTGCCCGCTCGGTGATGAACTCCTACGCGGAGATCGACGGTCTGCCCGTCGCCGCCGACCCCGGGTTGCTGACCGGGCTGCTACGCGACGAGTGGGGCTTCACCGGCACCGTCGTCGCCGACTACTTCGCCGTCCGTTTCCTGGAGACCCTGCACGGGGTCGCCGCGGACGCCGCCGATGCCGCCCGGCTCGCCCTGCGCGCCGGCATCGACGTCGAACTGCCCACGGTGGACGCCTTCGGGACGCCGCTGGTGGAGGCGGTACGTCGCGGCGAGGTCGACGAGGAACTGATCGACTGCGCGCTGCGGCGGGTCCTGCGCCAGAAGATCGAACTCGGTCTGCTTGACGAAGGCTGGAAGGAACTGCCCGACGACGTGGCGTCCCTGCGGTTCGACGACGACGTCAGCCAGGACGTGGCCGTACGCCTCGCCCGGCAAGCCGTCGTCCTGCTACGCAACACCGGTGTCCTTCCGCTGGCCGCCGGCAGGCGGGTGGCAGTGGTCGGCCCGCTCGCCGACGATCCGATGGCCATGCTCGGCTGCTACTCGTTCCCCAACCACGTGGGCGTGAACCACAGCGAGTTCGGGATGGGTCTGGACATTCCCTCGCTTCGTGACGAGTTGGCCCGACGCGTCCCGCTGCTCACCCACGAACCCGGCTGCGCCATCACCGGCGAGGACACCTCGGGCATCCCGGCCGCGGTCGCCGCGGCGACCGACGCCGACGTGTGTGTGCTCGCCGTCGGCGACCGGGCGGGGATGTTCGGCCGGGGCACCTCGGGTGAGGGCTGCGATGCCGCCGACCTGCGGCTACCCGGTGTACAGGCCGACCTGGTCCGGGCCGTCCTCGCCACCGGCACCCCGGTCGTCCTGGTGCTGATGGCGGGCCGCCCCTACGCGCTCGGGCCGGAGTTCGACGCCGCGGCGGGCGTGGTGCAGGCGTTCTTCCTCGGCCAACTCGGCGGGCAGGCGCTCGCCGAGGTGCTTACCGGCGCGGTCAACCCGTCCGGGCGGTTGCCGGTCAGCGTGCCCCGCGACGCGGGCGGCATGCCGAGCACCTACCTGGCGCCGCCGCTCGGTCGGCGCAACAAGGTCTCCTCGATCGACCCGACGCCGAGTTACCCGTTCGGCCACGGGTTGAGCTACACCACCTTCGAGTGGTCCGACGCCAGCATCGTCGAGGCGGCGGACGACGAGCCGGCGGCCTGGCCGGTCGACGGCGAGGTGCGGGTCCGGATCACCGTGGCCAACACCGGTGACCGGGACGGTGCCGAGGTGGTGCAGCTCTACCTGCACGATCCGGTCGCGCAGACCACCCGTCCGGTGGTCCGGCTGGTCGGCTTCGCCCGCCTGCCGTTGGCGCCCGGCGAATCGGCACACGTGACGTTCGGGGTGCCGGCCGACGTCGCGTCGTTCACCGGGCTCTCCGGCCGGCGCATCGTCGAGCCCGGCGACGTCGAGCTGCGGTTCGGCCGGTCCAGCGGCGACCTGGTGGCGAGTCTGCCGCTGCGGTTGACCGGCGCCGAGCGCGAGGTCGGCCACCAACGGGAACTGCTCACGTCGGTGCGGATCGAGCCTCTCGTGGCCGTTTCGCAGTCCGCGTAGGAGGCCGCTGTGACATCCACGTTGCGGCCACCCCCGCCGGCGTCGCCGCGTTCGCCGGCGGTTGCCAGCCCCGCCCCCCGCTCGCCGCGACGCGGCCGGACCTGGCGGCAGGCGCTGCGCCGGGACTGGCAGCTCTACTCGCTGGCGGTCCTGCCGCTGCTGTTCTTTCTGATCTTCCGGTACCTGCCGATGCTCGGGAACGTCATCGCCTTCCGGCGTTTCAAGCCGGGCGGCAGCATCTTCGGTGAGTATTGGGTCGGGCTCCGGTACTTCCGGATGTTCCTCACCGACCCGACGTTCTGGGAGGTGTTCACCAACACGCTGGTGCTCGGGGCGCTGACCCTGCTGTTCTGCTTCCCGCTGCCGATCGTGCTGGCGCTGCTGCTCAACGAGGTACGTGCCCGCCGGTTCAAGCGGTTCGTGCAGTCGGTGTCGTACCTGCCGCACTTCCTGTCGATCGTGATCGTGGCGGCGATGGTCATGCAGTTGACCTCGGTCGACGGCACCGCCAACCAGATCCTCGGACTGTTCGGTGGTGACCCGGTGGCGTTCCTTCAGCAACCGGGGTGGTTCCGCACCATCTACGTCTCGTCCGAGGTCTGGCAGACCGTCGGGTGGGGCACGATCCTCTACCTCGCCGCCCTCACCACCATCGACGAGGACCTGTACGAGGCCGCTCGGATCGACGGCGCCAACCGGCTGCGGCAGACCTGGCACGTCACCCTGCCCGGCATCCGGCCCACCATGATGACGCTGTTGATCCTCAACATCGGCAGCTTCCTGGCCGTCGGGTTCGAGAAGATCCTGTTGCTCTACAACCCGCTGACGTACCCGACCGCCGACGTGGTCTCCACCTACCTGTTCCGGATGGGCTTCCAGTCGAGCAACTTCAGCTACGCCGCCGCCATCGGTCTCTTCGAGGCGGTGATCGGGCTGATCCTCGTCCTGTCGGCGAACCTCATCTCCCGTCGCACGGTGGGGACGAGCCTGTGGTGACCCTCGGCGCGAAGCGCGACGCCCCGAAGACCCGCGGGCCGGACGACAGCCGGGGTTACCGGATCTTCCGCATTGTCAACACTGTCGTGCTGCTCGGCGTCGTGGTCGTGACGCTGTACCCGTTCCTCAACATCGTGGCCCGCTCGCTCAGCGAAGAGGCGTACATCATCGCCGGGAAGGTGACCATCGTCCCGCGCGGGTTCGACCTGACCGCGTACCGGCTCCTGATGTCCGACGGGATGTTCTGGACGAACTACCGCAACACAGTGGTCTACACAGTGGTCGCCACGCTCATCTCGATCGTGCTGACCACCTGCTACGCGTACGTGTTGTCGAAGCCCCAGCTCAAGGGGCGCAAGCTCCTGGTGGGCGTCGCGCTGTTCACCATGTTCTTCTCCGGCGGTCTGATCCCCAACTACGTGCTGGTCACCAGCCTCGGCATGAAGAACACCATCTGGGCCGTGGTGATCCCCAACGCCATCAGTGTGTTCAACCTGCTGGTCATGAAGGCGTTCTTCGAGAGCCTGCCGACCGAGTTGGAGGAGGCGGCAGCGGTCGACGGGCTGAACACGTACGGCATCCTGTGGCGGATCGTGCTGCCGCTCTCGAAGGCGATCATCGCGACGATGGTGCTCTTCTACGCGGTCTCCTTCTGGAACTCGTGGTTCACCGCTTTCCTCTACATCGACGAGCAGGACCTGCTCCCGGTGACGGTCTACCTGCGCAACCTCATCGCGGGCGCCACGAGCGCCGAGTCGGCCGCCGCCGACGCCGACAAGGTCCAGGCCGCGGCCACCCTCCAGGCCGTGACGATCGTGCTCACCACCCTGCCCATCCTGGCGGTCTACCCCTTCGTCCAGCGGTACTTCGTCCGCGGCGTGATGCTCGGCGCGGTAAAGGGATGACGTCGGCCTCCGCACCGCTCCCACCGAAACCCCACCACCGAAAGGACGAGCCATGCTCCACAAGCCGTGGCGCCGCGTGGCGGTAGCCACCGCGGGTCTGCTCGCGCTCACCCTCATCTCCGCCTGTTCCGAGGACCCCGGGGACTCGAAGGACCTGTCCGAGAACCGGGTCGGCGCGATGGAAAAGTACGGTGTCGGCGACCAGTTCAAGGCCACCGAGGCGCTCTCCTTCTCCACCCTCTACAACAACCACACGTTCTACCCGCTCAAGGAGGACTGGCTGTTCTGGTCCGAGTTGACCAAGCGGACCAATGTCAAGATCGAGCCGGTGGCCGTACCGCTCAGTGACTACGAGCAGAAGCGCAGCCTGCTGATCGGCGCCGGGGACGCCCCGCTGATCATTCCGAAGACGTACCACCCGCAGGAGGACGCTTTCGTGTCCTCCGGGGCGATCCTCCCGGTGAGCGACTACCTGGACCTGATGCCCAACCTGAAGGACAAGATCACCAAGTGGAACCTCAAGCCGGAGATCGACAACCTGCGGCAGGCCGACGGTAAGTTCTACCTCCTGCCCGGCCTGCATGAGAAGCCCACGCAGGACTACACGGTGCTGGTGCGCACCGACATCATGCAGGAACTCAACCTGGCGACCCCGAAGACCTGGGACGACCTGTACGCGGTGCTCAAGGCGATGAAGGCGAAGTACCCGAACGTCTACCCGTACTCCGACCTCTTCAGCAAGCCCAACCCGACCGGCGCCCTGCTGGGGATCCTCGGCTCGTCGCACGCCACCTACGCGGGTTGGGACTTCCAGCACGCCACCTGGGACCCGGCGGCGAAGAAGTTCACCTACACCGGCTCGTCCGAGCAGTACAAGCAGGTGGTCACGTACCTGCACAAGCTCGTCTCCGAGGGCCTGCTCGACCCGGAGAGCTTCACCCAGACCGACGACCAGGCACGCCAGAAGCTCGCCAACGGCAAGTCCTTCGTGGTCACCGGCAACGCGCAGACGCTGGTCAACAACCACCGGCCCGACCTGGCCAAGACCCTGCCGAACGCGAAGATGGCAAAGATTCCGCTGCCGATCGGCCCGGCCGGCGAAATCAACCCGTTCCCCCGGCTGGAGAACGGCATCATGATCTCCTCCAAGGCCCGGGAGAGCAAGAACTTCGTGGCCATGATGCAGTTCATCGACTGGTTGTGGTATTCGGACACCGGCCTGGAGTTCGCCCGGTGGGGCGTCGAGGGCACCACCTTCACCAAGGACGCCTCCGGCAAGCGCACGCTCAACCCCGGAGTCGACTTCCTCGGCCTCAACCCGAAGGCGCCGAAGCACCTGCAGAAGGATTTCGGCTTCCAGAACGGCGTCTTCGCCTACGGCGGCAGCCCCGACCTGGTCCGCGGCTTCTTCTCCCCGGAGGAGCTGGAATTCCAGAAGGTGATGGACGCCCGCAAGCCGAGGGAGGTCCCCCCGCCGCGACCGTTCACCGATGAGGAACGCGAGCAGGTGTCGCTCTGGGAGACCCCGCTCAAGGACTTCGTCACCCAGAACACGTTGAAGTTCGCCCTCGGCCAGCGGCCGCTCAGCGAGTGGGACGCGTACGTGGCCGAGCTGAAGGCCAAGAACTCCGAGCAGTACATCGACCTGGTCAACAAGGCGTACGAGAGGTTCCAGAAGAACAACGGCTGATCGACGCGGTGTCCGGTCGGGCGGTGTCGCACCCGCCCGACCCGATGCCCGGCGACCACCGGCCGGTGCGAGGGGCGTGGCCCGCCCGATCCCCGGCGGAACGACCAGAAGGAGCGACAGTGAGTGGGGCGGCCCAGACCTGGCGGCAGTTCGGCGACGGACCACTGTCGCGGATCACCTCACGCGTCTACATCCTCCTCGTGGTCGAGCTGCTCCTGCTGCTGACCACACTGCCCGGCCTGCTCCCGCTGCTGGTGCTCGGCCGCGACCCCAGCAACCTGCCCCTGGCCGCGCTGTTCCTGGTGCCGGTCGGCCCGGCGATCTCCGCCGCCCTGTACGCACTGCGGCACCAGCGGACCGACCTCACCGACCTGCGCCCCGCCGCGCTGTTCTGGCGCGGTTACCGGACGAACGTGTCCGGCGTGCTGCGCGTCTGGGTGCCGACGCTGCTGTGGCTGACGGTGCTCGCCATGAACCTCGCGTACCGTGCCGCTGTCGGGCTCGCGAGCTGGTGGTCGGTGCCGCTGGTCCTGCTCGCGGTGGGGGTGACACTCTGCGCGGCCAACGCCCTGGTGATCACCTCGCTGTTCGACTTCCGCACCCGTGACGTACTCCGGCTGGCCGTGCACTTCCTCGTGCGTACCCCCGGTGTCACGGTCGGCACCGCGTTGCTGCTGGCGGCGGCGACCGGCGTCACCGCGGTCTTCTCCGAGGCGGTGCTGGCGATGCTCGGTTCGGTACTGGTCCTGGCGCTTCTGCGCGTGGGTGACCCGATGGTCGACCTGATCCGGAAGGAGTTCGCCGAATGAGCCTGCCCGTCACCGCCAAGGTGCCCTTCGGGGGCGACTACAACCCGGAGCAGTGGCCCGAGGACGTGTGGAAACAGGACCACCGTCTCTTCGACAGCGCCCGGATCGACCTGGTCACCCTCGGCGTGTTCGACTGGGCGCTCACCCAGCCCGCCGAGGACGTGTACGACTTCTCGCTGCTGGACCGGATCGTGGAACGGGCCGCCGCCGAGGGGCGCGGCATCTGCCTGGCGACCGGCACCGGCGCCCACCCGGCCTGGTTGGCGAAGGCGTACCCGGAGGTGACCCGCACCGACTTCGAGGGTCGCAAGCGCCGCTTCGGTCAGCGACACAACTCCTGCCCCAGCTCCCCGGTCTACCGCCGGCTCTCGGTCGAGTTGGCTCGCCGGGTCGCCCGTCGCTACGCCGACACCCCGGCGGTCGTCGCGTGGCACGTGGGCAACGAGTACGGCGGCGCCTGCTACTGCGATCTGTGCGCGGCGGGCTTCCGGGGCTGGCTGCGTAACCGCTACGGCACCCTCGACGACCTGAACGCGGCCTGGTACACGACCTTCTGGTCGCACACCTTCACCGACTGGGACCAGATCGAACCACCGTCGGCGTTGACGGAGCACTGGCGCGGCCCGGATCACACGGCGTTCCAGGGCATCACCCTGGACTACCTGCGGTTCTCCTCCGACGCGATGCTGACCAACTTCCACGACGAGAAGGCGGCCATCCGGGAGTCCAGCCCCACGCTGCCGGTGACGACCAACTTCATGGGCATGTACCGGCCGATCGACTACCACCGCTGGGCTGCGCACCTGGACTTCGCCTCGTGGGACAACTACCCGCCGGACGACGAGTCCGCGGCCCGGATGGCCTTGACCCACGACCTGATGCGAGGGCTCAAGGGCGGCCAGCCGTTCTGGCTGATGGAGCAGTCCCCGGGCGTGACCGCGTGCCGCGACGTCAACCCGCTGAAGCGGCCCGGCCTCATGCGGCTGTGGAGTTGGCAGGCGGTGGCGCACGGTGCCGACGCGGTGCTGTTCTTCCAGCTGCGCGCCTCCCGGGGCGCCAGCGAGAAGTACCACGGCGCGGTCATCGGGCACGCCGGCCGCTCCGACACCCGGGTGTTCCGGGAGGTCGCCGAGCTGGGTGCCGAGCTGGACCGCCTCGGCTCGGCGTCGTTGGGCGCGCGGACGCCGGCCCGGGTGGCGCTGCTCTTCGACTGGGACAGCTGGTGGGCGTTGGAGATCTCCGACGGCCCGTCCCGGCTGGTCCGCTACCAGGAGGTGGTGCTCGCGTACCACCGGGCGCTCTGGGACGCCGGAGTCGACCTGGACGTCGTCGCGGTGACCGCCGACCTGTCCGGCTACGACGTGGTCGTCGCGCCAGCCCTGCACATGCTCAAGGGCGACCTGCCGCAGCGCCTGGAGGACGTGGCGGCGCGCGGCGGGTCGGTGCTGACCACCTACCTGTCGGGTCGGGTGGACGAGAACGACCAGGCCTTCCTGATGGACGTGCCGGGCCCGCTCGGGCAGCTGATGGGTGTCCGCGTCGACGAGTGGGACGCGCGGGGGCCGGAGGTGGTCAACCCGGTCCGCCTCGGCGACGGCGACGAGCAGGTCGACGTCGAGGCGCGACTGCTGTTCGAGCTGGTGATCCCGCAGGGCGCGCAGGTGGTCGGCACCTACCAGGCCGACTTCTACGCGGGCACACCCGCGGTGACCCGCAACTCCTTCGGCGCCGGCGACGGCTGGTACGTGGCGGCCGGCCTGGACCAGGTGGGAGTGTCCTGGGTGGTTCGGCAGGTGCTCGCGCGGCACGACGTGCTCGGGCCGTACCCGGACGTCGAGGACCTGGAATCCGCCGTCCGGGTCGCGCCGGACGGGTCGCGGCTGCTGTTCCTGCTCAACCACCGGGCCGACCCGGTCGAGGTGACCGCCCGTCGCGGCGGGGTCGACCTGCTCACCGGTGACCGGGTCTGGACCGGTTCAACGATGCGCCTGCCGGCGTACGGAGTCGTCGTGCTGGAGGAGGACCTGTGAACGCCGAAGAGTCGGTCCACCTGGAGCAACTGATGTTCGTCGACGATCCGATGGAACCCAACGAACCACGCGTGCACCCGGCCTGGCTGCCTCCGGAGGCGTTCCGGTCGCTCGGCGCACGCCGCGTCCTGGTCCACGGCGACGGGCTGCTCGTCGACACCGTCCTGCACGAGGTGTCGCGCGCCTGCGCACGCTACGGCGGGCGGGTGTGGCATTCCCCGTCCTGGGACGTCGACGTGGACCTCGTGTTCGCCCTCCGCGGCGCCGACGAGCCACCCAGTTCGGCGGTGCGGGCGGCACGGTCGGCGGGGGAGGTGGCGTTGACCGAGATCGGCGACGGGGGGTCGCTCGGCGACGAGGGGTTCCTGCTGGCCCGCGACGGCGATGTGACGGTGGTGCTGGCCGACGCGCCCGCCGGTCTGCTGTACGGACTGTTCCACGTGGTCCGGCTCTGTGCGGCCGCGTTCGACCCCGAGCGCCCACCGGAGCGGCACCGGCCGGCGCTGCGTCGGCGGATGCTGGACCACTGGGACAACGTGGCCGTGCACCCGGTGATGGGCCAGGTCGAACGGGGGTACGCGGGCGGTTCGATCTTCTGGCGGGACGGCCGCCCGCGCGGTGACCTGGCCCGGATCCGGGAGTACGGGCGGCTGTTGGCCGCGAGCGGTGTCAACGCGATCTCGGTGAACAACGTCAACGTCGCCCGGACCGAGGCGCTGCTGCTCACCGACCGGCTCGGCGACGTCGCCGAGATCGCGGACGTGCTGCGCCCGTACCACATCCGGGTGCACCTGTCGGTCACCTTCGCCGCGCCGGTGGTCCTCGGTGGTCTGTCGACCGCCGATCCCCTGGACGCGGGGGTGCGGGCCTGGTGGGCCGCGGCCACCCGCACGGTGTACGACCGCATCCCGGACTTCGGTGGCTACGTGGTGAAGGCCGACTCGGAGGGTCAACCCGGCCCGTTCACCTACGGACGTGACCACGCCGACGGGGCGAACATGCTGGCCGAGGCGCTGGCTCCGTTCGGGGGAGTGGTGCACTGGCGGGCGTTCGTCTACAACCACCACCAGGACTGGCGGGACCGGTCCACCGACCGGGCGCGCGCCGCGTACGACCACTTCGCCCCACTCGACGGCCGTTTCCGCACCAACGTGGTCGTGCAGGTGAAGTTCGGTCCGGTGGACTTCCAGACCCGGGAACCGGTCTCCCCGGTGATCGCCGCGATGCCGGCCACCCGGGTCGCAGTGGAGTTGCAGGTCACCCAGGAGTACACCGGCCAGCAGCGGCACGTCTGCCACCTCGGCCCGTGGTGGAGCGAGGTGCTGCGGTTCACGCCCTGGGGTCCGGACGGACGGGCGGTGGCGGACGTGGCGGCGGGCGAGTCGGGCGCGGGTGGCGGCCTGGTCGCGGTCGCCAACGTGGGCGACGACCTCTTCTGGACCGGGCATCCGTTGGCGCAGGCCAACCTGTACACGTTCGGCCGGCTGGCCTGGGACCCCCGGCGGGACCCCACCGCCGTCCTCGACGAGTGGATCACGCTGACCTTCCCGCCGTCGGCGACCGCCGACCCGGACCTGGTGCGGCGGACGCTGCACGAGATCATGGATGACTCCTGGCGCACCTACGAGCGGTACACCGCACCGCTGGGCGTCGGCTTCATGGTCAACCCCGGCGACCACTACGGCCCCGGCGTCGACGGGTACGAGTACACGCGGTGGGGCACCTACCACTTCGCCGACCGGGACGGTGTCGGCGTGGACCGCACCCGCGCCTCGGGCACCGGTTTCACCGGCCAGTACCCGTCGTACTGGGCGGAGGTGTACGAGTCGCTGGAGACCTGCCCGGACGAGCTGTTGCTCTTCTTCCACCACGTGCCGTACGGGCACGTCCTGCACAGCGGGTCGACGGTCATCCAGCACATCTACGACACCCACTTCGCCGGCGTCGAGGAGGTGACGGCGATGCGGCGGCGGTGGCTGACCCTGAACGGGATGATCGACCCGGCCGTGTACGAGCGGGTGGCCGAGCGCCTGGACGAGCAGGTGCGGTGTGCCACCGAGTGGCGTGACCAGATCAACACGTACTTCTACCGGAAGTCCGGGGTTCCCGACGAGCGGGGGCGGGACATCTACTGACCCGGATCGGGGAGCCCTCCGGCACGTTCCGAGAACGTGCCGGAAATTGCTCGCCGGCAGCCGGCGTCGATAGTCTCCGCCGCACCCCGTCGACGCGCAGGTGACCCCGGAAACCGTTGCGGCGAAAGGTTTCCGGAAGTCTTGACAATCGAGTTGTCTCGATTGAAGCTGACATGGTCACGCGAGCCGCGGTCAAGGTCGGGCGAAGGGCAGTCCTCGACTTAAGTCCCCTTCCACGCGCCTTTTTCGCAAGGGATCGCGCCCATGACACTGAAGACCCGGATGCTTGGCGTCCTCCTGGCGGCCGTGACACTGGCCGCCGCCGCGCTGACGTTCGCCGCACCGGCGTCGGCGGCGACGCTGACGCAGGTGACCAACTTCGGCACCAACCCCACCAACCTGCAGATGCACCTCTACGTCCCGGACCGCGTGGCGTCCCGGCCGGGGATCCTCCTGGCCCTGCACTACTGCACCGGCACCGGCCCGGCGTTCCACTCGGGCACGCAGTACGCGTCCCTCGCCGACCGCTACGGGTTCATCGTGATCTACCCGTCGGCGACCCGCAGCAGCAAGTGCTGGGACGTGTACTCGCCCCAGGCGCTACGCCGTGGCGGCGGCAGCGACCCGGTCGGCCTCATGTCGATGGTCGACTACGTGCGGCAGCGGTATTCCGCCGATCCCACGCGGATCTTCGCGACGGGCACCTCGTCCGGGGCGATGATGACCAACGTCATGCTCGGCGTCTACCCGGACGTGTTCGCGGCCGGCGCGTCCTTCGCCGGGGTGCCGTTCGCCTGCTTCGCCACCGGCGGCACCTCCGAGTGGAACAGCCAGTGCGCGAACGGGCAGCTCATCAGGACCGCACAGCAGTGGGGTGACCTGGTCCGCGAGGCGTACCCGGGCTACAGCGGCCAGCGGCCCCGGATGCAGATCTGGCACGGCACCAACGACGACACGCTGCGCTACCCGAACTTCGGCGAGCAGGTCAAGCAGTGGACCAACGTGCACGGGCTGAGCCAGACCCCGACGTACACCGACTCGCCGCAGTCCGGCTACACCCGCACGCGGTACGGCAGCAGCGGCCCGATGGCCCCGGTCGAGGCGATCAGCATGCAGGGCGTCACGCACAACATCCCGGTCGACGCCGCGCAGGTGATCCGCTTCTTCGGTCTGGACGGCACCGCCCCGCCGACGACGCCGCCTCCGACCACCCCGCCTCCGACCACTCCGCCGCCGACGACGCCGCCTCCGACCACCCCGCCCCCGACCACCCCGCCTCCGACCACTCCGCCGCCGACGACGCCGCCCCCGAGCGACGGTGCCTGCCGGGTCGGCTACACGGTCAACGCCTGGAACACCGGTCTCACCGCGAGCGTGACCATCACCAACACCGGCCCCGCTGCGGTGAACGGGTGGGCGTTGACCTTCACGCTGCCCAGCGGACAGCGCATCACCAGCGGCTGGAACGCCCAGTACGCGCCGACGAGCGGAGCGGTCACCGCCCGCAACGTCTCCTACAACTCCACCATCGCCCCGAACGCGTCGGTCGAGATCGGCTTCCAGGCCACGCACGAGGGCGGCACCGGCAAGCCCTCGTCGTTCGCCCTCAACGGTGCCGCCTGTTCGGTGTCCTGATTGTCCTTCCCACCCACCACACAGAAGGAGTCGCCCGAGATGAGAAGAACCAGATGGAAGGTGGCATCGAGAGCCGCCGTGGCGCTGACCGGCGTGGGCGCCCTCGCCGCCGGCATGGCGCTGTTCATGACGGCACCGGCCGCCGCCGGGACGACACTCGGCGTGTCCGCCGCCGAGAAGGGTCGGTACTTCGGCGCGGCGGTGGCGGCGTACAAGCTGTCCGACTCGGCGTACACCACGATCTTGAACCGTGAGTTCAACTCGGTGACGCCCGAGAACGAGATGAAGATGAACGCGACCGAGCCCCAGCAGGGTCGGTTCAGCTACACCGACGCCGACCGGATCGTCAACCACGCCCGCAGCCAGGGCATGAGCGTGCGGGGTCACACCCTCGCCTGGCACTCGCAGCAGCCGGGGTGGATGGAGAGCATGAGCGGCAGCGCGCTGCGCTCGGCGATGCTCAACCACGTCACGCAGGTGGCCACCTACTACCGGGGCAAGATCTACGCGTGGGACGTGGTGAACGAGGCGTTCGCCGACGGCAGCTCCGGCGGCCGCCGCGACTCCAACCTCCAGCGCACCGGCAACGACTGGATCGAGGCGGCGTTCCGGGCCGCCCGCGCCGCTGACCCGGGCGCGAAGCTCTGCTACAACGACTACAACACCGACAACTGGACCCACGCCAAGACGCAGGGCGTCTACAACATGGTCCGCGACTTCAAGGCGCGCGGCGTGCCGATCGACTGCGTCGGGTTCCAGTCGCACTTCAACAACGACTCCCCGTACGTCAGCAACTACCGCACCACGCTCTCCAGCTTCGCGGCGCTCGGTGTGGACGTGCAGATCACCGAGCTGGACATCCAGGGCGCGTCGGCGAACACGTACCGCAGCGTGGTGGAGGACTGCCTCGCCGTCTCGCGCTGCACCGGGATCACGGTGTGGGGCATCCGGGACAGTGACTCGTGGCGTTCCAACCAGACCCCGTTGCTGTTCAACAGCAACGGCTCGAAGAAGCCGGCGTACGACGCGGTGCTCGCCGCTCTGAACAGCGGCACCACGCCGACCGACCCGCCGCCCACCACCACGCCGCCGCCGACCGACCCGCCGCCCACCACCCCGCCCCCGGGCCCGGGTGGCTGCACCGCGACGGTGTCGGTGAACCAGTGGAACGGTGGGTTCGTGGCGAACGTGCGGGTGACCGCCGGCTCGTCGGCGCTCAACGGCTGGACGGTGACGATCGCGCTGCCGTCGGGCGCGACGGTCACCAACGCGTGGAGCGCCGACCGCAGCGGTAACACCGGCACCACGAACTGGCGCAACGTGGCCTACAACGGTCAGGTCGGTGCCGGGCAGTCCACCGAGTTCGGGTTCCAGGCCAACGGCACCGCCGGCAGCCTGACCCCGACCTGCTCCGCAGGCTAGAACCCAGTGGGCCGGTGCGGAGGCCCTCCCGCCCCCGCACCGGCCCCCCGAACCCCCAACCCCCACCCCCACCCCGGCCCGCCTCGAGCGGTGATCAAGAGGTTTGCGTCACGACACGCCAGGCGGGATGACGCAAACCTCTTGATCACCGGGGGCTGCGGGGCGGGTGTCACGCCTGGGCGGCGACGAGGAACATCGGCACGGCGACGAGGATCCGGTTCGTTCGGGCGCGCTCGGCCTGCTCGGCGAGCCACTGCTCATCGTCGGTGATCCGCCGCACCACGGCGAGCGCGGTGTCGTCGGTGAACACCGTGGTGTGCACCTCGATGGTCGGGTCGGTGAAGCCGGCGTCGAGGAGCAGGCTGCGGTACCTGCGGGCGATGCGCGGCGACGGGAGCGAGTCCGCCTTCGCGTGGACCAGCCGACGGGTGGTCTCCGGCTGGTCCGAGTCGATGGCGATGAGGTCCCAGTCCTGGCCGAGCAGTACGGCCCGGCCGCCCGGTGTGAGCACCCGCCGTGCCTCGGCCACGGCCCGTTCCGGGTCGTCGAGCACGTGCAACACCTTGTCCGCCCGGTAGTACGTGGCCGACCCGGTTGGCAACGGCAACTCGGTGGCGTCGCCGACACGGAACTCGCCGGCGGGCCAGCGCTCCCGGGCCACGGCGATCATCTCGGGGTCGACGTCGACGCCGACCGCATGGGCTCCGCGTTCGGCCAGTTCGGCGACGGCGCGGCCACTGCCACAGCCCATGTCGATGACGGTTCGGCCGGTGAGGTCGCCGAGCAACTCGTAGGAACGGGCACGAAGGCCGACGGCCGCGGGTTCGTTCTCGATGGCATCGAGGACAGCTAAGAGACTGGACATGCCCGCCAGGGTCGGACTTAATGTCGACATGAAGTCAAGCCCGATGACGATCGGCGAGGTGGCCGACCACTTCGGCCTGCCGGCACACGTGTTGCGGCACTGGGAATCGGTGGGCCTGCTCTGCCCCGCGCGAGTCAGCGGCGGCCGTCGTCGCTACACGCGCGACGACCTGTTCCGGGTGGCCTCGATCCTGCGCGCGAAGCAGGCCGGCCTGTCGCTGCCGGACATCCGGGCGTTCCTCGCGGCGGCCGACCCGGCCGCACGCAAGGACGTGCTGCGTCGCAACCACGACGTGTTGCAGGCCAGGATGGCGGCGCTGCGGTCGGCGCTCGATCTGCTAGAGGCCGGTCTGAACTGCTCGCACGAGGACATCTCGACCTGCCCGAACTACCGCAGCATGCTGGCGGAGCTGGTGGAGGTCGGCGAAGGCGGCTAGCCGTCGATGCGGGTGATGTTGCGGATCTTGTTGGCGGCGTCCAGGGCGGCCACCTTGTACGCCTCGGCCAGCGTCGGGTAGTTGAACACGGCGTCGATCAGGTAGTCGATGGTGCCGCCGCAGCCCATCACCGCCTGCCCGATGTGGACGATCTCGGTGGCGGCGGTGCCGAACACGTGCACCCCGAGCAGCCGGCCGTCGGTGGGGGAGACGAGGAGCTTCAGCATGCCGTACGAGTCGCCGACGATCTGGCCACGGGCCAGTTCCCGGTAACGCGCGATGCCCACCTCGAACGGCGTGGAGCTCTCGGTGAGCTGCGCCTCGGTCTGCCCGACGAAGCTGATCTCCGGGATCGTGTAGATGCCGATCGGTTGCAGGCCGTGCATCTCCCGGATCGGCTCGCCGCAGGCGTGCTGCGCGGCCAGCCGACCCTGTTCCATCGACGTCGACGCCAGGGCGGGGAAGCCGATCACGTCGCCGACCGCGTAGATGTTGTCCACTGCCGTGCGGTAGTTGGCGTCCACGGCGATCCGGCCACGCCGGTCCGCCTCCAGCCCCGCCGCCTCCAGCGCCAGGTCGTCGGTCTGGCCCTGTCGGCCGGCGGAGTACATCACGGTGTCCGCGACGATCTTCTTGCCGCTCTTGAGGATGCACAGCGCCGCGGTCTGGTGTTTCTCCACGGCGGCGACCTCCTCGCCGAAGCGGAACGCCACGGACAGGTCGCGCAGGTGGTACTTCAGCGACTCGACGATCTCCTCGTCGCAGAAGTCGAGCATCCGCTCGCGCCGTTCGACGACAGTCACCTTGGTGCCCAGGGCGGCGAACATCGAGGCGTACTCCATGCCGATCACACCGGCGCCGACAACGACCATGCTGCGGGGTACGGCCTGGAGGTTGATGACGCCGTCGGAGTCCACGATCGTGCGGTCGTCGAAGTCGACGCTGTCCGGGCGGGCCGGCCGGGTGCCCGCCGCGATGACGATCTTGTCGAAGGTCACCTTGGACTCCCGGCCGGACCCGCCGTCGACCCAGATCGAGTGCGCGTCGGCGAACCGGCCGGTGCCGGTGATCATGGCGACCCGGTTGCGGGCGAGCTGGTTGCGGATGACGTCGGTCTGCCTGGTGATGACGTGCTGGGTCCGGGCGGCCAGGTCGCTGACCGTGATCTCGTCCTTGACCCGGTAGCTGCTGCCGTACAGGTCACGTTGGCTCAGGCCGGTCAGGTAGAGCACGGCCTCGCGCAACGTCTTGGACGGGACCGTGCCGGTGTTGATGCACACCCCGCCGATCATGTCGCGGCGGTCCACGATGCCGACCCGCCTGCCGAGCTTGGCGGCGGCGATCGCCGCCTTCTGACCGCTGGGCCCGGATCCCAGCACCACCAGGTCGTAGTCATACATATTGGCTAGCGTCGCAAGATGTCGCGGCGCGCGCCAGACCTCGTACGTGAGCGTTACTCGTCCGCCACCTCGCAGACACCACCGTTGAGCGTGACCTCCTGCGGCAGTTGCGTGCCGGAGGCGACGAGGCCGAGCGAGACGCTGCCGCCGGGCGGGATCACCGCCTTGCGACCGGTGTTGCCCACCCGCAGGTAGCTGTTGTTGGGACGGTCGACGACCTTCGCGCCCCAGATGCCGTGGACCTGCTGGCTGGCCCAGAACCGCCACGTCATCGTCCACCCGTCGACCGCGGTGGTGCCGGTGTTCTTCACGGTCAGGTGTGCCACGAAGCCGTCCGACCACTGCCGCACGACGGACCGGACCGCGCATTTCGGCGGCGGCGGCAGGGTGGTCACGGTGACCGGCGCGGACAGGGGTGACAGGTGGCCGACCTCGTCGCGGGCCTGCACCACGAAGGTGTACGTGGTGTTCGGCGTCAACCCGCTGACCTGGGTGCTGTTGCGTGGTGGGTACTGGTACACCTCACTGACCCGGGTGAGCGCGCCGCCGGCGTCGACCCGGAACACCTCGTACCGGTCGAGGACGACGTTCTCGACCGAGTGGGTCCAGCGCAGCCACACCGCCGTGGCGGCGACGTCGTAGGCGACCGGTTGGCCGGGTGCGCCGGGCGGCTGGTCGTCCCCCGGTGGCATGGTCAGCCGCAGACGCGGATCGTTGAGCGACCTGTTTCCGGCCGCGTCCACGGCCGCGACGGAGAAGGTGTACGTGCGCGACGGTCGCAGGTTGGAGATCCGAATGCTGTTGGTGTCGGTCGAATAGTGAGCGCCGTTGTCCTCGAATTGCGCGCCGACCGGGTAGCTGACCACCCCGACGTTGTCGGTCGCGGCCGCCCAGGTCAACTCGACCCAGGTGGTGTCGATGGCGACGACGGTGATCGGGCCGGGTGCGGTGGGACGCTCGGTGTCCGCAGCGGCGTGCGCCGGGGTCGCGCCCGCCGCCACCACTGCCGCCGTGAGCGCACAGGCGGCCAGTGCGGCCGCCGTGGATCGGACGCCGCGCCACGGATGATCGCGCATGGTTGATCGCCTCGCCTTCGGGTGAGCGCAGCGGACCAGTCATCGACTGATGACGATGGTAGGCGAGTGGCTGCCGCGCCGTTGTCCCCTCAACCGACGAGGCGGCGTTCCCAGGCCCAGGCGGCGATCTCGACCCGGTTGCGGGCCGCGAGCTTCGTCTGCACGCTGGCCAGGTGGGTCTTGACGGTGCCGACGGCGATGAAGAGCCGAGCGGCGATCTCGGCGTTGGTCAGGCCTCGGGCGACGAGCTTCACGACGTCGAGTTCGCGTGGTGACAGGCCACCGTCGTCGCGCGCTGGCGCGGGGGAGCTGAGGTGCTCCAGGAGCCGGACTGTGATGGACGGGCTGATCAGCGCGTCACCGGAGACGGCCGCGCGCACCGCCTCGACGAGCAGGGCGGGGCCGGAGTCCTTGAGCAGGAAGCCGCACGCGCCGTTGGAGAGCGCGGTGTGCACGTACTCGTCGAGGTCGAAGGTCGTCACGACGACCACCCGGACCGGGTCGGCGACGCCCGGCCCGGCGAGCAGCCGCAGCGCCTCGAGGCCGTCGAGGCGGGGCATCCGGATGTCCAGCAGCACCACGTCCGGGCGGAGCCGTCGGGCCAGTTCCACGGCGACGACCCCGTCGGCGGCCTCGCCGACGACCGTCATGTCCGGCTGCGCCCCGATGATCATCCCGAAGCCCGTGCGGACCATCGCCTGGTCGTCGGCGATCAGGACCCGGATCATCGACCCACCTGCAACGGGAACGCGGCGTCGAGCACCCAGCCGCCGGCGACGCCCGGTCCGGCGCTGATCGTGCCGCCGAGGGCTCGTACCCGTTCGGTCAGGCCGATCAGGCCGAAGCGGTGCCCCCGCGCCGGGGCGGTGCGCGGCGACGCGCCGTCGTCGGCCACCCGGACCAACAACCAGTCCGGGGTACGACGCACCGCCACATCCACCGACCGGGCGTCGGGCGCGTGCTGGCGGGTGTTGGTCAGCCCTTCCATCACCACCCGGTACGCCGAGGTCGAGACCTCCACCGGCAACCCGTCCAGGTCGCCGTCGAGATGCAGCCGTGCCGGCCCGTTCGCCGTGCCGTTGAAGCCTGTCACCAGCGGCGCCAACTCGGTCACCCCGGCCAGTGGGGCCAGCGGGGCGTCCGGCGGGGCGTCGGGGTTGCGCAGAACGCCGACCATCCGCCGCATCGAGGCCATCGTCTCCGCGCCGGCCCGCTCGATCTGCTCCAGGGCGACGATGACCCGGCGCGGGTCCTGCTCGGCGACGAACCGGGCGCCCTGCGCCTGCACCACGATGCCGGTGACGTGGTGGGCGATGAAGTCGTGCAGGTCCCGGGCGAACTCCGCGCGCTGCTCGGCCCGCACCAGTGCGATCGCCCGCTCCCGGCCGGCGGCGACGATCCGCAGGTAGAGCCCCACTCCGGCGGCGCCGGCCGCGGCGAGCACCTGGAGCAGACCGAAGATCACCAGCAGGTTCTCGGTGCCGACACGCAGCGGCAACGCGGCGACGGCCAACCCGACGGCCAGCGCCGCCCACGGGACGAGTCGCGCCGCGCCCCACCGGGTGACCACGAACGCCACCCCGATCAGACCGGCCGACTCGGCGAGACCCCAACTGCCGCCGATCAGGTAGCTGCCGCCCGCGAGGACGACGATCGCCCCGGTCACGGCCAGTGAGGCGCAGGAGAGCACCAGCGCGGCCCACGGCAGCAGGCGGGAACCCAGCCGGTGCACCGGCAACCAGAGCGGCACGGTGGCCGCCGCCAGCCCCATCCGCACCGCCAGGAGTACGAGGGCAGCCGGGCTGCCGGGCGTGCCGAACCGGAGGTCGAAGACGGCGAGCAGGCCGATGGCCACCAAGCCGGCGGCCTGGGCCAGGCGTACCCACAGACGTCGAAGATCAGGCGTGCTCACGATGACCCAGCGTAGCCAGCCCGGTGGGGTCGGCAGATCGGCCGAAAGACAGACCCGGCGCCGGCGATACCCGGACCCGGGCGGATGCGCCGACCCGGCGCCGGCGGCGAGGCTTTCGGGGCGTCACATCACAGCCACTGGAGGAACAATGACAACCCACGCCCCGCCGGGAACCAGCCACGCCGCGGTCGCCGCGGTCGACCTGGTGAAGGTGTACGGCAGCGGCGACACCGCGGTACGTGCCCTGGACGGCGTGTCGGTCGGCTTCGGCCGCGCCGAGTTCACCGCGATCATGGGTTCGTCCGGGTCCGGCAAGTCGACACTGATGCACTGTCTCGCCGGTCTCGACACCGCCACCTCGGGACGTGTCCTGCTCGGCGGAACCGAGCTGACCGGTCAGTCGGACCGGACACTGACCCGGGTACGACGGGAGCGGATCGGGTTCGTCTTCCAGTCCTTCAACCTGCTGCCGCAGCTCACCGCCGCGCAGAACATCACCCTGCCGCTGGACCTCAGCGGCCGTCAGCCCGACGCCGACCTGTTGGCCCGTCTGGTCGACGAGTTGGGGCTCGCGCAGCGGCTCGGTCACCGGCCCAGTGAGCTGTCCGGCGGCCAGCAGCAGCGCGTCGCCCTGGCCCGGGCCCTGGTGGCGCGGCCCGAGGTGGTCTTCGCCGACGAGCCGACCGGCAACCTCGACTCCCGCTCCGGCGCGGAGGTGCTCACCATCCTGCGCGACTCGGTACGCGACCTCGGTCAGACCGTCGTCATGGTGACCCACGACCCGATCGCCGCCGCGTACGCCGACCGGGTGGTGCTGCTCGCCGACGGGCGGATCGCCGGGGAGATCGACAAGCCGGACCAGGTGTCGGTCACCGACGCGCTTCGTGACCTGGCAGCCCGCGCATGAGGGCGACGGTGTTGCGTACCCAGACGAGCGCCGCGGCCCGGCGGCCCGGCCGACTGATCCTGACCGGCCTGGCGATCCTCGTCGCGTCGTTCGTCGTCTTCGGCACCGTGCTGGTGCAGCAGATCACCGAACGCACCGTGCGGGACAACCTCAGCGGCACCCCGGCCGCCACCGACCTGGTGATCGGCAGCACCGACGTGCCGCCACCCACGGTGCGGGACGTACCGGCGATCCGTGCGGTGCCCGGCGTGGCCGAGGCGGTGGCCCGGGTGTCGACCGGGGTGGCGATCGGCCAGGGGTACCTCAACCTGCAGGCCGACCCGGGCACCGGCCCGCTGAGCACGGTCCGGCTGACCGAGGGGCACTACCCGGACCAGCCCGGCGAGATCGCGATCACCCCGCGCACCGCCGAACGGCTCGGGCTCTCGGTCGGCACCACGACCACCGGCACGGGCGGGGAACTCACCACGCCCACCCGGCTCACCGTGACCGGCATGGTCGACACCGCCGCCGACGCCGGCTACGACGCGTACGCCCCGGAGAGCGCCGTGATCTCCTGGGCGCGCCTGACCGCCGTCGAACGGGTCGACGTGCGCGTGGTCCCCGGCACCTCGACGGAGGTGGTCCGCCAACGGCTGACCGCGGCGGTCGCCGACCTACCGATCAGCACCGGCGCGGAGGTGCGCGAGGCGGAGGCCAACGCGGAGGCCGAAGAGGTCGGAAAGCTCTTCATCCTGGTCGGCATCTTCGTCTCGATCGCTGTCGCCGCGGCGGCGCTGGTGGTCACCTCGACCTTCCGGATCGTCTTCGCCCAGCGGATGCGGCAACTCGCGTTGCTGCGGGCGGTCGGCGCGAACCGGGGCACCCTGGTGGGGGCGCTGACCGCCGAGGGAGCCCTGACCGGGCTGGTCGCCGGTGTCGTCGGGGTCGGCGGCGCCCTCGCCCTCGGGTACGCGCTGCCGGCGGTCCTGCGCGCGTCCGGCATGGCGGTCTCCTCGCCCGGCCTGCCGGTGACGACGGCGGTGTCGGTGGTGATCGGCGCCATCGTGGTCACCGTGTTGGCCGTCCTGGCACCGGCGTTCTCGGCCGCCCGGGTCTCTCCGCTGGAGGCGCTGCGCGCGGCGAGCACCACCGCGGGCCGACATGGCATCGGTGTGCCGCGCCTGGTGTCCGGGCTGCTCCTGGCCGCCGGGGCCGTGCTGGCCGCCACGGGGACGATCAGGCAGCTGCCGACGCCGGAGCAGTCGACCTACGACCCGACGCTGCCGCTGCTCCTGCTGGTCGCGTCGGGCGGGTCGGCGTTCTTCGCGCTGGTGGCCCTCGGGCCGCTGCTGGTGCGGCCGGTGCTGGCCGTGGTGGGTTGGCCGCTGCGTCAGTTCGGGCCACTCGGGCGGATGGCGGTCGGCGGGATCGGCGGGGCGCCGCGTCGGGCGGCAGCGGTCTCCGTCGTGGTCGCGCTCGGCGTGACACTGATCTCCGGGGTGGTCATCGGCGGTGCGTCGCTCCAGGTGCTCACCGACCGCGAGATGGCGTTGTCCGCGCCGACCGACTTCGAGGTCACCAGCACCGAGGGGACCCTGCCGGCGGGTGTCGTCACCCGGGCCGAGGCGGAGCGCGCGGCGCTGGCTCGGGTGGTGCCGTACCGGCGGCTCGACGACGTGACACTGCTGCGCGGCGCGAACAAGATCGGCAACGTCGATTCCGGCTACCCGACCAACGACCTGGATCTGGCGGCGTTGCCGACTACCGGGGAACTGGACGTGGCGCAGGGCTCGCTGGCCGATCGTGGCCCGGGGCGGATCGTGGTCAACAGTTGGGTGGCCCGGGACGCCGGTCTGCGGGCCGGTGACAGCGTCGCGCTCGCCCGCGCCGGGCGCACCGTCGACGTGCGGGTGGCAGCGGTCCTGCCCGGTGACGGCCCGCTGCACGCCGGCATCCTGGCCGACCGGGCCGACCTCGACCGGCTCGGCGCGCCGACCGCGTACACCGGTCTGCTGGCCGACGCGGCAGTTGCCGGCGAGGACGGCCGCACCGCCGGCGTGCGGGCGTTGCGACAGGCGATCGGGGGAGCCGACGGGGTGGGCCTCGCGGTGCTCGCCGACGAACGGGACCGCACCGACGCCCTGGTGCGCACCCTGGTCTGGATCGCTGTCGGTCTGGTCGGCCTGACCGTGCTGATCGCTGTCGTCGGCGTGGGTTCCACGACCGCGCTGTCAGTGGTGGAGCGCATCCGCGAGTCCGGCCTGCTCCGCGCCATCGGCCTGTCCCGTACCGGCCTGCGGACCATGCTGACCGTCGAGTCCGGCCTCTACGGGGTGATCGGAGCCACCATCGGTCTGCTGATCGGCGTCCCGTACGGCTGGTTGGCGATCCAGACCCTCGGGGTCAACGCGCCGCTGACCGTGCCGGTGCTGCCGCTGGTCGGGCTCTTCGCGGCACTGGTCGGCCTGACCGCGCTGGCCGGGGTGCTGCCGGCCCGCCGGGCGTCGCGGGTCAGTCCGGTGGCGGCCCTGGGCGCCGACGGCTGACCGCGACCGCGGGTCGGCGTCGAGTGTCTCGGCGCCGACCCGTGGTCGTACGGTCAGTTCGGGTTGTTGGCGTGGGTCAGCGTCTCCCAGGCCACGAAGAGGTTGTTGCTGCCGGCCGGTCGTTGTTGAGACGTCAGGGTCTGGGTGTTGGTCATGACGTTGCCCAGCCGGGTGCTCATCGCGTTGAAGCCGACCTCGGTGATCGGGCCGAGGCCCCGGGTGAGGCTGCCGCCGCAGAGCCAGGAGGGCGCCGCCTCGCCGAGCTGGTAGCGGGAGTGGAAGCCGAGCGCGTGCCGCAGCCGCTCACCGACCTGCGGGTAGAGGTCCCGCCCCTGGATCCGCGAGGTTTCCGCGACGTGCGAGATGGCGGAGATTCCGTACCCGGTGTGGACGAAGTCGCGGCAGGTCTCCTGGGCGAGGCCGGCGACGAAGGTGGACTGGCCCTGCCAGTAGCCGATGATCTCGGAGCTGGTGTCCAGGCCGCTGCCGGGCACCGTGTACGGCAACGCGCCGTCGCTGGGCAGGTAGACGAAGGCCCGGGTGCGGTTGAGGAAGCGGGTCACCGCCGCGTCGTAGGCGCTGCGGTCCTCCAGGAAGACGGCGATGCCGACGGCCGCCTCCATCATGGTCAGTTCCCAGTTGCCGTTGCTGTTCGAGCCGTTGCGCACCACCGGCAGGTAGACGTTGCGCAGCATGGTGGCGAACCGGTTGGCGTTGGGCCAACTCGTGTACGTGTACTTGATGATCTCGGCGGCGCGGGGCCAGACGGAGGCGGCCCAGCCGGTCTGCAACGGGGCGTTGCTGCCGGTGTGCGACGTGATCGTGGCCGACCACGCGTCCATGATCTGGATCGACTTCTGTGCGTACCGGGCGTCTCCGGTGAGGTACCAGGCGAGGGCGTCGGTGTACGCGGCGATCGCGTCCTCGCGCTCGTCGGTGCAGCCGTTGTTGGGGTTGGAGTAGGACCCGCACTCGACCACCGCCCGGGGTGCCGGTGTCCGCGAGAGGGAGGCGTACCGGCTGCTCATCATCTGGTTGTAGGCCGACGCCCACGGCTGCGCGCCGGCCTGCACCCGGCCGCGTACGAAGTCGAGTTGTCCCCGGCTGACCAGCACGCCGGGGTGGGTGAATCCAGTCGACGGCGGTGGTGTGGTGCCACCGGTGGGCAGCGTCCAGGTCTGGTTGGCGGTGCCGGTGCAGCTCCAGATCTGCAGCCCAGTGCCGTCGGCGGAGCTGTTACCCGTCGCGTCGAGGCACTTGCCGGAGGTGGGGTTGACCAGCTGCCCGGCGCTCGCGGACCACTGCTGCGCCCCGGTGCCGTTGCAGTCGTAGATCTGCACCCGAGCACCGTTGGCGGTGCTGGCGGCGGCGATGTCCAGGCACTTGCCCAGTGCCCTGATCGTGCCGTCGTCGCCCACCGTCCACTGTTGCGCCGTCGAGCCGTTGCAGAGGTAGAGCTGGACCGCTGTGCCGTTGGCCGGGTTCGCGGCGGCCACGTCGACGCACTTGCCGCCGTACCCGGTGATGGCGCCGGTCGCGGCGGCTGCCGCGGGTGACGCGCCGACGGCCAGGGCGGCCGGTACGGCGAGCACGACCACGGCGAGCGCGGAGGTCAGGCGGATGCGGGGGAGGGCTACGGCCAGTCGTCGTGTCATCTCGTCGTCCTCCAGGTGCCACAGCATTTGTAAAGTGTGTTAATTATTACAGCGTCGCTGATTGATATCAATGTCCCGCCATTGCCGGTCTCCCCGTGCGAACGCGCCGACCCCCGGCGCGAGCGCGCCGGGGGTCGGGCGGAAAAGGGGTGTCAGCGCACGCCAGGCACGTCGATCACGATCAGCTCCGTGTCGTCCGGACGCCCCGGGATGCGACCGTCGTTGCCCGGGAAGTTGTTGTCGTTGGCCACCAACACCCGGTCACCGCCGAGCGGCAGCACCGACTCGACCGACTGCAACGGGAACGAGAAGAGCGGGCCGACCCCGTACTCACCCGGGCGGGCCGGGGTGGAGACACCCTTCGGGTCGGCCACGCGCATCAGGTCGACCACAGTACGCCGCGGCAGGTAGCCGTCCGCGCCCACCTCGTCCAGGTCGGTCACGACCAGACGCTTGACCACCGACTGCTGGCCCATGCCGTTGTCCCGCTCGATCAGCAGCAGCCGGTGACCGTCGAGCACCGCCGCGTCCCCGACCAGCAGGGACGGGTCGTCCACCCGGAACGACCAGGTGCGGTGGGTGTACCGGTTGTGCCGCACGTCGAACTCGTAGACCACCCGACGGCGCTGGTCCGGATCGTTGACCCGGGCGCCCTCCAGGATCGGGTAGAGCGTCCAGCCGTCCGCGCTGGTCGCCATCGCCTCGAAACCGTTGCTCGCGCGAAGGGTCGGCGTCTCGCCCGGGGCGAGATCCGGCGACTGTGGAGACCTGGTGCCGTCCGGCAACGGGATCGGCGCCTGCAGCACCTTTCCGGTCCGGTCGGTGCGCACCAGGTACGGGCCGAACTCGTCACCGATCCACAGGTCGCCCCGCGCGTCGCGGGCCAGCGACTCGATGTCGAAGTCCGCGCCGGTCAGCAGACGCTCGGGGGTGTCGCCGTTGACGATCGGGAACGGCAGCCTGCGGTCGGGGTCGCGGAAGCTGATGTGCCCCCGGACCGTCACGCCGTGCCGCTGGTAGTTCGGTTCGATCTCGTACGCGCGCAGCAGGAAGTCGGCCGAGTTGGTCTTCGCCCCGAACCCGTTGTCCGGCATGGCGAGCAGCCGCCGGCCGGACCTGTCACCCGGCTGGGCGGGGATCACCGCGGAGAAGCCGGGAATGGGCTGGCCGGGGAAGGGCGCGCTGATCCCGTTGACCGGGGTCGTGGCGAGCTGGGTGCCGGAGACCGGCCCCGGCTGGTACGCGGTCGCCGACAGCAGCGCCCGGTCCCGCAGCGTCACCTCGGGACGTAGCGTCACCGACAGCGCGTACACCCGGGTGGTCTGGGTGGCGCTGCCGTTGTCGTCGCTGACCAGGTACAGCTCGCGGCGACCGCCCGGCAGGTCACGGCCGAGCGCGGCGCCCTCGATGTTGTCCAGCAACGGGTTGGGCTGCGGTTGCTTCGTGGTCGCGCCGGACGGCGGGCAGTCGGCGATGTCGACCAGCAGCTCCTTACCCAACCAGGAGCGCGGGTCGGTCGCCGTCGACAGGGACGCGACGGTGGACACGTCGGGCGCGCCGGTCGCCGAGACCCGGTACACCCGGACGGTGTTGCCCACCCCGGTCGTGAAGCCCCGCTCCACCGAGAGCAACTGGTCGTCGCCGAGCGCGATCAGCTCGACCAGACCGAGGTTCGGGTCGGTCCGGTAGGCGTACTGGGCGGTCGGGGCGTACGCGCCGGCCGCACGGCCGTCGTACCGGATGATCCGCTGCCGGCCGCGGCCCTCGGCGTCGCGGCCGTCCGCCGCGAGCGGGCCCTCCATCCCGGCGTAGAGCACCCGGTGGTCCCCGGTGGCGGTCAGCGCCTCGAAGGTCTGGTTGACGGCCGCCTCGCCAGCCGGGGCGACCTGGAAGCGGGCCGGCACCGGCAGCGAGCCGATCTCCCGGCCGTCGGAGAGCCGGAACCGGCGGATCGACGGCTCCCGCTCCGAGCTGGCCAGGACGGTGTCCCCGCCGTGTTCGGCGACGAGCCCTTCGCCGTCGAAGTCGGCCCCGGTGTACGCCGTGCCGTCGGGTCGGGTGAGCACTGTGACGTCACGGACACCGACGTCCACGCCGCGCCGCCCGGTGTCCAGCCCCAACTCGTAGACGCGGGCCGGAGTGGTGCCGATGTTGTCCACCAGCGCGAGGGCACGCCCGGGGCGGGCGAACGACAACGCGGACAGGCCGGCCACCGGAGTGCCCCGGAAGGTGGTCTTGTCGAGAGCGTCGGAGAAACCGAGCAGCGACGCGTCCGGCGCGCAGCTCGCGCCCGCACCCGGGTGCCCCGGGGTCGGGTGCGCCGGCGCGCCGAGCGCCGGCGCCGCCGCGAGCAGCGAGATCGCCGCAGCGGCGGACGCGACGGCCCGGGCCCTTCTGGAAGTGGTACGCACATTGCCTCCAGCATCGAGTCGACGGCTGTTGCCGCCGGGCCGATGCAAGCTGCCGCCGCTCACCACAGTGGAACCCGGACCGGAACGTGGGCTGAACAACCAGTGCACGATCTCGTGCCGGGGTCACGGGTGCATGGTCGCGCCCTTGAGCACCTTGTCCACCACGGCGCGGGGCGCGTGCAGCGCCAGGCCCACCAGGTCGAGTTTCTCCCGACCGACCGCCTGCACGGCGGCCCGGTTGTCGCGGTCGTTGCCGGTGGCGAACAGCTCGGCGGTGAAGATGGACAGACGCAGCCCACGGGCGAGCGCGCGCGAGTGCGCGGCGACCAGCGTGGCCCGACCGCCGGCGAAGACCAGCACCGGCTGGCCGAACATCGGCAGATACCGGGTGCCGTCCGCGTCCCGGTACTCCTCGCCCAGCAGCTCCGGTACGGCGTTGGCGATCCCGCTGACCAGGAACGCTGTGACGTTCAGGCGCTGCCAGCTCACCAGGTCGTCACGGAGCAGCACGGCGATCTTGGTGGGAAATCGGATGGGTTCGCTCATGGCGTCGAGCCTGCCCGCGTACCGCCGACCGGTCTTGTACGTTCTTAGCGTGGCCACCCGCCCGGCGGGCTCGCACGTCAGCGCCTGGCGACCCGCGGTAGCCGGTGTCGCCGAGGTCTTCCACGCCCATTTCGTGGACCACGCCTACCCCCGGCACATCCACGACGTCTGGACGCTGCTGATCGTCGACGACGGCGCGGTCCACTACGACCTGCACCGGCACCGGCACGGCGCACTGCGTACCTCGGTCACCCTCCTGCCCCCGCACGTGCCGCACGACGGTCGCGCCGCCACCGCCGACGGCTTCCGCAAGCGGGTTCTCTACCTCGACACCTCGGCTCTCGACGCGGAGCTGACCGGCCGGGCGGTCGACCAGCCGGGCATCGTCGACCCGCAGTTGCGCGACCGGATCCACCTCCTGCACCGGGCGCTCGCCGCGCCCGGAGACGAGTTCGAGGCCGAGGGTCGACTCGCGCTGATCCTGGACCGGCTGCACGCGCAGCTTCGCCGACGAACCCCGGTCAGCGTCGTACCGGCGACCCGTGGTCTCGCGGTCCGCCTACGGGAGCTACTCGACGCCCGGACCATCGAGGGCGTCACCCTGCGGGAGGCCGCCGCGCTGCTGCACGCCCACCCGACCCACCTGGTCCGGACGTTCACCACGGTGCACGGGGTGCCGCCGCACTCGTACCTGACCGGTCGTCGCGTCGAGGTGGCCCGTCGGCTGCTCCTCGCCGGGCAGCGGCCCGCCGAGGTCGCGGTCGCGGCCGGCTTCTTCGACCAGGCGCACCTCAACCGCCACTTCCGGCGGTACCTGGGCGTCAGCCCGGCCCGCTACCTCGGCTCGCCTCCCGGGATCAGACCCGCTGGGCCCTTCAGACCCGCTGGGCGCCGATGACGGAGAGCAGCCGCAGCTTCTCGTCGCTCGACGAGCCGGGAACGGCGGTGAAGACCAGTAGCGTCTGGGACTGGTCCGGGTCGACGAGCGTCTGGCAGTGCAACTCCAGCGCACCGACCTCCGGGTGCAGGAAGTTCTTCGCCGGGCAGTAGCCGGCCGGCACCGGATGCTCGCGCCACAGCTGCGCGAACTCCGGGCTCCTGGCCAGCAGGTCGTCGACGAGCGTCGCGGCCCGCGAGCCGCGCCCATCCCGGGTGTACGACGCGTGCAGGTGCCCCACGAGCAGGCGGCTCTGCGTGTGGTGGTCCTCGACCGGGTGCAGCTCCCGGACCGCCGGGTCGGTGAACCAACGGTGGTGGGCGCTGCGGGCCAGCCCGGTGTACCGGGTCTCGTCACCGAGCAGGGCGACGGCCGGGGCGGTCTGCGCCAGGGTCTCGCCGAGGTGGTTCACCACCTGGGCCGGGGTGTCGTGCATCCGGTCGAGGATCCGCATCATGCCCGGGTTGACGTGGTCGGCCCGTACGGCGCGGTGCGGAACGGCGTGCCCGGCCAACCGGAACAGGTGGTCCCGTTCGGCCAGCGACAGCCGCAGGCCACGGGCCAGCGCGGCGAGCATCTGCTCCGAGGGGTGCGGCCCGCGCTGCTGTTCCATCCGGCTGTAGTAGTCGGTGGACATACCACTCAACGCGGCCACTTCCTCGCGTCGCAGCCCACCGGTGCGCCGGCGGCGACCCCGGGGCAGACCGACGTCCTCGGGTTGCAGCGCCTCGCGGCGGCTGCGCAGGAAACTCGCGAGTTGGGCGCGGTCCACGGTGTCTCCGTTCGGTGGTCGCCGACGGTGGCCGGCACGTCGAGTGCAACAGTCAAACCAGGTAACGGTGTTCCAGAACCGCCCCGCCGCCACCCACCCCCGCCTCCCTAGCCCACCTCGCCCCTAGCCCACCCCGCCCCTAGCCCTGTCGATCATGGAGTTGTGGTGGTCGACAAAGTGTCTGAAATGAGTGCTAGTCAGGCACCACAACTCCATGATCGACTGGGCTAGGGGCGGGGGCGGGGGCGGGAGGCGCGGTCAGCGTTGGATGGACTTGGTCTCCAGGAACTCCTCCAGGCCGAAGCGGCCGAACTCCCGACCGTTGCCGGACTGCTTGTAGCCGCCGAAGGGGGCGAGGGGGTTCCAGTGGCCGGCGTTCACGTCGACCTGCCCCACGCGCAGCCGCCGGGCGACCGCCAGAGCGTGCTCCGGCTCGCCGAAGACACCGCTGGTCAGGCCGTACGGCGTGCTGTTGGCGATCGCCACGGCCTCGTCCTCGTCGGCGTACGGGATGATCGTCAGCACCGGGCCGAAGATCTCCTCCTGGGCGATGGGTGATGTCGGGTCGACGTCGGCGAAGATCGTCGGCTGGACGTACGCGCCGGTCGGCAGACCCTCCGGCCGGTCCGGGCCGCCGACCACGAGCCGCGCGCCGTCGGCGATGCCCCGCTCGATGTACCCGACGACCTTCTCCCGGTGGGCCTCGGACGCCATCGGGCCGATCCGGGTGGCCTCGTCGGTCGGGTCGCCGACGGTGTACTGCTTCGCCGCCTCGACGGCCAGCGCGACCACCTCGTCCTGCCGGGAGGCCGGCACCAGCATCCGCGGCCACGCGCCGCACACCTGGCCGCCGTTGGAGAACGCCATCATCAGCCCGCGGTTGACCGCCTCGGGCAGGTCCGCGTCGTCCAGGATGATGTTCGCGCCCTTGCCGCCCAGTTCCAGCGCGACCCGCTTGACGGTCTCCGCGGCCACCGCGCCGATGCGCTTTCCGGCCCGGGTGGAGCCGGTGAAGGAGACCATGTCGATGTCCGGGTGCGCGGAGATCGCCTCGCCGACGACCGCCCCGGTGCCGTACACCACGTTGAACACGCCCGCCGGCACGCCCGCCTCGGCGGCCACCTCGGCGAGGATCCGCGCGGTCAGCGGGGCGTTCTCGGAGGGCTTGAAGACCATCGTGTCGCCGGCGAGCAGTGCCGGCGCCAGCTTGGAGACGATCTGCTGCAACGGGAAGTTCCAGGGGGTGATCGCGCCGACGACGCCGATCGGCTCGCGGACGATCAGCGAGTTGCCGACCTCCTCGGTCCAGGTGAAGTCGTCGGCCAGACCGGCGACGGATTCGACCACCGCGGCCGGGAAGGCGACCTGGGCGGTGCGGGACATGGCGATCGGCGAGCCCATCTCGGCGGTGATCGCCTCGGCGATCTCCTCCTGTCGGGCGCCGAGGCCGGCGCCGAGGCGACGCAGCACGTCCGCCCGGTGCTGCGGCGTGGTCGCCGCCCAGGTGGGGAAGGCCGCCCGGGCCGCGGCGACGGCTCGATCGACGTCGGCGGCGGTGCCGGCCGGGGTCTCGGCGACGACCTCGCCGGTCGCCGGGTTCACGACGGGAAGGGTGCCGGCCGTGCCGGCGACGGTCTCGCCACCGATCCAGTGGCCGGTGACGGTGTAGGTGGAAGGTGTCATGCACCGACCGTCGCACCGGTCCGGAACCCCAACCAGGTGCGCTTTGTCCAGGGTTTCGTGATCCCTGGCTGGGGCCGACCGTCCGGTCCCAATCCGACGGCCGTTCGGACGCGAGGCCCGGCGGTCACGAAAACCGGCGGCCAATCGTCACATCCTCCGGTTAGTCTTCCTCCGCGCGTCGTCGTCCTGGTACGACGCGCCCCGCGCCTGGTCGGCGCGGCATCGCCGCCACCGCCCACCACTGGCCGGCTCAATCGACTTCAGGAGAGTTTGTGACACAGCAATCCGTCGCGACATCGGACAAACTCGACGCCGCGGTGCTCAAGGTGGCGGGTGTCGTCGTCCTTGGTGCGATCATGTCGATCCTCGACGTGACGGTGGTCAGCGTGGCGCTGCCCACATTCCAGAGCGAGTTCGACGCGTCCTACGCCCGCGTCGCCTGGACCATGACCGCGTACACCCTCGCCCTGGCCACCGTGATCCCGCTCAGCGGGTGGGCGGCGGACCGCTTCGGCACCAAGCGCCTCTACATGGTGGCGTTGGCGCTGTTCACGATCGGGTCGGGCCTGTGCGCCACCGCCGACACGATCGGCGAGCTGATCGGCTACCGGGTCCTGCAGGGCCTCGGCGGCGGCATGCTCATGCCGCTGGGCATGACCATCATGACCCGGGCGGCCGGCCCGCACCGGATCGGCCGGCTGATGGCCGTCCTCGGCATCCCGATGCTGCTCGGCCCGATCGGCGGCCCGATCCTCGGTGGCTGGCTGATCGACACCGCGAGCTGGCACTGGATCTTCCTGATCAACCTGCCGATCGGTGTCGTCGGGCTGATCTACGCGCAGCTGGCGCTCCCGAAGGACGCCCCCGAACCGTCGGAGTCGTTCGACTTCGTCGGCATGCTCATGCTCTCGCCGGGCCTCGCCCTGTTCCTCTACGGCGTGTCGTCCCTGCCGGAGACCGGTACCTTCGCCGAGGCCAAGGTCTGGGCCCCGATGCTGGTCGGCGGCGCGCTGGTGGTGGCCTTCGTGCTCTACTCGTTCAAGCCCCGGCACCCGCTGCTCGACCTGCGGCTGTTCCGCAACCGCAGCCTGACCATCGCGTCGGTGACGATGTTCGTGTTCATCATCGCGTTCATGGGCGCCGGGCTGCTCTTCCCGAGCTACTTCCTTCAGGTGCGCGGTGAGTCGACGCTGGCGGCCGGCCTGCTGATGGCCCCGCAGGGCATCGGCGCGATGATCACCATGCCGATCGCCGGCACGCTGGCCGACCGGGTGCCGATCGGGCGCACCGTCCCGTTCGCGTTGGGGCTCATCGTCGTCGGGTTCTTCGGCTTCACCCAGGTCGACGCCGATACCCGGTACTGGGTGCTCGGCGGGTCGCTGTTCGTGATGGGTCTGGGCATGGGCGGCACGATGATGCCGATCATGACGTCGGCGTTGCGGACGTTGCAGGCACAGGAGGTGGCGCGCGGCTCGACGCTCGTCAACATCCTCCAGCAGATCGGCGGGTCGGTCGGCGCCGCCGTGATGTCGGTGATCCTCACCAACGAGCTGAACGGTTCCCGGCCGATCCCTGGTCTGGTGGACGAGAGCGGCAAGCCGGTCACCGAGGCCGGGTTGGCTATCGCGTCCCAGCAGCGGCCGGAGCTGCTTCAGCAGATGCCGGTGGACCCGTCACTCATCGAGCGCGGGCTCGACTTCGCCGCCAAGTCGTTCGCGACCACGTTCTGGGTCGCGTTCGCGCTGGTCGTGCTCACGTTCATCCCGGCCGCGCTGTTGCCGCGCCGACGTCAGCCGGCGCAGCTCGACGACCCGCAGGGCGAGCAGGTCAGGACACCCGTCCCCATCCACTGAGCGACCGGCCCGCCGCGCCCACCATCCACCGATGGTGGGCGCGGCGTTGTCGGGCGGTCGTCAGCGCAGCGGCCCGTCGCCGGGCCCGTCCGGGTCCTCGATCACGTGGATCGCGGCTTCCTCGGCGCTGGCGGCGCCCGCGTCGATCCCGGCGTCCCACGCCACCGACTCGGCCTCGTCGTCCTCGCGGACACCCTCGTCGTACTCGACGAGCCGGCCGGCGCGAGCCTCGGCCTCGTACCCCCGACGGGTTAGTTCGTCCTCGTCGTCACCGTCCTCGGCGTACGGGTCGACGTCCGGCACCTCCTGGGCGAGGTGCTGCGCCAGGGACTCACCCGCCCGCTCCTCGGCCGGCGTCGTGCCGAACCGGTTCGCCGCCGTCCAGTGGTCCGCAGCGACGATGCCGGTGTCGAGAGGGTCGCCGACCCGGTCGTCGTCAAGCGTGTCGGAGGCGTCCAGGACCCCGTCGTCCTCGGCAACGTTCCACTCGTCCACGGAATCCATCCGTTCGGTCTGGCTCACGGCGGTCTCCTCCTCGTCAGGGTTCAGCAGGCGGTCAGCCTATGACCGTGCAACGCGCCGGCGCCCCGAGGCCTGCCCGCTGTGACGAACCGACCTCGCGCGCGCCGAGTGCGGGCGTTGAGCCGCTGGGTCAACGCTTCAGCAGCTCCACCACGGCCTCGGTGAACTCCACCGGCTGCTCGACGTGCGCGAAGTGCCCGCTGCGCTCCAGCCGGACCAGCCGCGAGTCCTTGAGGCCCGCGTGCAACTGCTCGGCCCACCGCGGACCGCAGATGAAGTCGTACTCCCCGACGATCACCACGACGGGCACGGTGATCTCCCCGAGGTTGTCCCGCACGTCGAAGGGCGTGGGGTCCTGCGCGCCCGCCGGTGCCGCCGAAATTCGCACCGCGGCCTGGAACGGGGCGAATTCGTCCTGTCGACCCCAGAAGTCGGCGAAGTACACCGGCACGGCGGCGCGCAGGGCCGCGCTCAACGACTCGTCGTCGGTCGCGCCGCCGATCTGCGCGAAAGCGGCCGGGACCGCCGCCGCCTCCGGCCGGTCCGGGTGCCGCTGCGGGTACGCGGCCAGACCGGCCATCGCCTCGGCCCAGAACTCGGCGCCGGTCACGGGCGAGGTGTCGTACAGGGCGAGACCCGCGATCCGGTCCGGGTGGTCGAGGGCGTAGCGCTGGGCGACGAAACCGCCGTGCGAGTGCCCGAGGAGATACACCCGGGGTACGCCGAGGTGCTCGACGACCGCGTCAAGGAACCGGACATACGTGGCGAGACGGTAGTCGGCGGGGTTGTCGAGTCGTCCCGACGAGCCGGTGCCCACCGGTTCGACGTACACCATCGTGAAGTGCTCTTCGAGGCTGGGCGTCCGCAGGTAGGCCCAGTCGATGCCGGGGCCGCCGGAGTGCGCCACGCAGACCGGGCCGGTGCCGGCGACGTGGTAGACCTGCCGGACGCCGTCGACGGTGAACGAGTGGGCACCTGGTGCGAGGTTGCCGACGTCGTGGCTGGTGGAACCCATGAGCTATCTCCCGATTCGAGACCCGTGCGGCGTCCGCCGGCACGGCACTGATGTAGGACGCACCACCAGATGCGTGGTGCGACGGGAAAGTTCGCTCGATCGGGAAAGTTTTCTCAGAGCAGCGTCGGCTGACGGATCCCCCGCGCCGGGACGGGGTGGAAGAGGGTGAGCTGGCGCACCCGCCCCTCGCGCAGCACCTGCAGCCACAGCGCCGACGGAGGGCAGTGCTCCGGGTCGTCCGGTGGGCTGATCAGGTCGGTCTCCCAGAGCAGCACGTCGCCGCTGGACACCACGTTGCGCAGCCGTTGGCGTACCCCGGCAGTCAGGTCGCAGTTCATGCCCTCGACGGCCAGGTCACGACCGACGCGCAGGCTGCCCGGAACGACCAGCTCGGCATCCGGCCACCAACTGTCACGGACCACCCGGTCGAAGTCGCCGTCCATCGCGGTGGCGATCACGTCGCGCCCCTCCCGCCACCGTGACTCGCTGGCCGCGGTGACGTCGGCGTGTGCCGCGCTCGCCGCCGTCCGGAGGCCGTTCGACAGTGCCCGGCGGGCGTGGCTGAGGCGGCTGCGGACGGTGCCGACCGGAATACCGCAGACGGCGGCGATCTGGTCGTACGACGACGCGTCGCTGAAGTACCGCAGCAGGGTGACCAACCGGTCCGGCTCGGACAACTGCCCTATGGCGTGCCACACCCAGTCGCGCATCGCGCCCCGGTCCAGAGCCTCCTCCGGGGTGGGTGTGTCGGCGGGGCGAGCGAACCACTCCGGTTCGGCCACCGGCACGGCTCTGGCCCCGCGCACCGTCGTCCGGCTGTTGTTGCGGACGATGGCACGCAGCCACGGGCCGACGGCGGACGGGTCGCGCAGCTCACCGATGCGACGCAACGCCATCAGCATGGCGTCCTGCACCGCGTCCTCCGCGTCCGGGCCGTAACCGAGGATGCTCACCGCGACGGCCCGCATCCCGGCCTCGTGACGGGCCAGCAGCGCGCCGAGCGCCGCCGCGTCTCCCGCCTGCGCCAGCGCCACCAGCTCTACGTCACCGTGAGTCACGCGACTGTCCTCCCGTAACCCCTGGAACGTCCTGTTCAAGGCGTTTCGGGGTGAAACTCGATGCCACCTTCGACACCAAGCCTACGGCGGGTGACCGGCGCAGCCGCCGGGCGGTGGGCGCGCGTGCACCCTGGTCGATCAGCCGGCCGGCCCACCGAACCGGCCAGGGGCGCGGAAAGTGACAGACGTCGGTCGTAGCGTGAGCCGCATGAGGACCTGTGCTGCCGGCGTCAGGCGAACGTGCCCGAGCGACCTCAGCGGAGCCCCGCGATGACCGGGCTGAGTTGGGCGCAGGTGTCCGCCCGGCGTCTCCGCCGGCACCGGCTCGACACGCCGGTGGCGGGCGCGGCACCGGACGCCGGACGCGTGGCCGACGTCGTGTCGGCGATGTGCGGCGCGCACGCCCAGATCGCGTCGGCCGCCGAGCTGTCCATCGGGTTGCGGGTGCCGGGCGCGACCCGCGCCCTGGTGCGCCGGGCACTGTGGAGCGACCGCACGCTGGTCAAGACCCGTGGACCGCGCGGCACCGTGCACCTGCTCGCCGCCGCCGACCTGCCGATGTGGATCGGCGCGCTGAGCGCGTTGCCGGCTCCGTCGCCGGAGCGGAGCGTGGCCCTGCTGACGCCCCGGCAGACCGAGCAGGTTCTCGCGGCCATCGCCGAAGCGGTTGCCGACGCCGACCTGACCACCGCCGAGTTGACCGAGGAGATCGTCGCCCGTACCGGCCCGTGGGCGGGTGACCTGGTCATGGAGGCGTTCCAGGACAGGTGGCCCCGGTGGTTCGCCGCGATGGCCGCCGCCACCCGGGCCGGGGTGGTCTGCTTCGGCGCGAATCGTGGCCGGGCCTCCACGTACACCAGCCCGACCCGGTGGCTGCCCGACTTCGCGCCGATGGCCGGGCGCGCCGCCCTGGCCGCCCTCGTCCGCAGCTACCTGTACGCGTACGGTCCGGCCACTCCGGCGCAGTTCGCCCGGTGGATGGGGGTGCCCCCGGCATGGGCGACGTGGCTGTTCGACTCGCTCGACCTGACCGAGGTGTCGGTGGAGGGGGCCCGGGCATGGGTGGCCGCCGACGACAGCGAGTTCCCCGACGACCGCCCGTCCGGGTTGCGGCTGCTGCCCTACTTCGACGCGTACGCGGTCGGCTGCCACCCCCGCGAGCGGCTCTTCCCCGGCGCGGCCGCCGAGCGGGCGCTCGCCCGTGGGCAGGCCGGTAACTATCCGGTGCTGCTGGTGGACGGGGTGGTCGCCGGGGTGTGGCACCAACGCCGCTCGGGCCGCGCGATCCACGTCACCGTGGAGCCGCTGCGGCCCCTCGACGCCGGGCGGCGGCAGGAGCTGGACGGGGAGGTCGAACGGCTCGGCGACATTTTGGAGGGCAGCCCCACGTTGACCATCGGCACGGTGCGTGTCGGCCCGCACGCCTGAGCCAGGATGGGAGCGTGGACATCGAACCCGTCGACCACGAACCCCGACAGTCGTTTCCCTGGGCCGTCCTGCGCCAGCGCTGGGAGGATCTCACCTTCCTGCACTGGGCCGTCGACCCGGAGGTCGTCGCGCCGCTGCTGCCCGTCGGCACTCGCCCGGACACCTTCGACGGCGCCAGTTACGTGGGCCTGATCGGCTTCCGGATGGTCGGGCTGGGCTTCGGCCGCGGTCCCGGTGTGCCGTACTTCGGCACGTTCTGGGAGACCAACGTCCGGCTCTACTCGGTCGACGACGCCGGCCGGCGAGCGGTGGTGTTCCGGTCGCTCGACGCGTCCCGCCTGGTGCCGGTGCTGGTGGCGCGGGCGACGTTGCGACTGCCGTACCTCTGGTCGTCGATGCGGTTGGCTCGCGACGGCGACCGACTGACCTACCGCTGCCGACGGCGCTGGCCCGGGCCGGCGGGCGCGACGAGCCGGATGGTGGTGCGGGTGGGGGAGCGGATCGTCGACCCGACCCCGCTCGACCACTTCGTCACCGCTCGCTGGGGGTTGCACACCCGGGCGCACGGGCGCACGCTGTACCTCCCGAACTGGCATCCGCGCTGGCCACTGCACCGGGCCGAGGTGCTGCACCTCGACGACGAGTTGGTCGCCGCCGCCGGGCTGCCGGCGCCGGTAGGGCCGCCGGTCAGCGTGCTCTACTCGCCCGGTGTCGAGGTCGTGTTCGGCCCGCCGGTGGCGTTACGGCGGCCCGGCTGAGTGCGGCCGGCCCGCCGGTGGCGGCCCGGCCGCGTGGTGGCGGGCCGCCGGAGCCTCAGTAGCGGCCACCCTCGGGTGCGGGTAGCGCGTCCAGGTCGGCCAGGTCCTCGCTGCCGAGCCGTACGTCGCCGGCGGCGCAGTTGTCCGCCAGGTACGCCGGGGTCTTGGTGCCGGGGATCGGGATCACCTGGTCACCCTGGGCGACGACCCACGCGAGCGCGACCTGCGCGGGGGTGACGCCGACCCGGTCGGCGATCTCCCGGACCCGGGCGACGATGGCGAGGTTCGCGCGTAGCGCGTCCTGCTGGAAACGCGGCAGGCCACGGCGGAAGTCGTCGGCGGGCAGGTCGTCGAAGGACGTGAACCGCCCGGCGAGGAAGCCGCGACCGAGTGGGGAGAACGGCAGGAAGGCGATGCCCTGCTCGGCGCAGTACGGCAGCACCTCGGCCAGCGGGTCGCGGGTCCACAGCGACAGCTCGGACTGCACCGACGCCACCGGGTGCACCGCCTGGGCCCGCGCGATCTGGTCGACGGTCACCTCGGACAGCCCGATCTGCCGGGCCTTGCCCGCCGCCACCACCTCCGCCATCGCACCCCAGGACTCCTCGACGGGCACGTCCGGGTCGACTCGGTGCAGTTGGTAGAGGTCGACGTGGTCGGTGCCGAGCCGGCGCAGGCTCGCGTCGATGGCCGCGCGGATGTGCTCCGGGCGGCCGTTCCTGCCGATCGTCGGCAGGTTGCCGTCGGTGGGGGAGGTCGCGACCAGACCGACCTTCGTCGCCAGGACGGCCCGATCCCGGTGGCCGCCGGCCAGCGCCCGCCCGACCAGCTCCTCGTTGGTGTACGGCCCGTACACGTCCGACGTGTCGATCAGCGTCGCGCCCAGGTCGAGGGCCTGGCGGATGACCGAGATCGAGGTGTCGTCGTCGCGGGGCCCGGTGACGTCGTAGGCGTGGCTCATGCCCATGCACCCGAGGCCGATGACGCCGACCTCGGGACCTGCGCTGCCCAGCGTGGTGGTTCGCATGCGCCCCACGCTACGCCGGGCGGCACGCGTGATGGGACGGCACGTAGCGTCACGACCCGCAGACCGTTGACCGACGTGGGAGAGCCGCCATGACTCACATTCGCGAGTTCGCCTGGCCGGACTACGACAGTGTCGTGGCACTGTGGACCGCTACCGGACGGGACGTGCTGTCCCGCGCCGAGTTGACCGCCAAGCTGACGCGGGATCCGCAGTTGTTCCTGGTCGCCGAGGTCGACCAGACGCTCGCCGGGGTCGTGCTCGGCACGTACGACGGCCGGCGCGGGACGATCCTGCGGCTGGCCGTGGCCCCGGAGCACCGGCGACGTGGTCTCGCCAGCCTGCTGGTCGCCGAGTTGGAGAAGCGGTTCGCGGCGCTGGACTGCCCACGGGTGAACCTGCTGGTCCTGCCGGAGGACACGAGCGCGCTGCGGTTCTGGCAGGCGCTGGGCTACCTGCCCCAGCCGGACGTGCTCTGCACTAAGCCGATGGGCGTCACCCGACCGTCGGGCGCAGCGCTCGGCATCTTGCCTGCATAGGCACTGGTCGATATTGTGCGCGAAGGCGCCGCCCCGCCTCAGACCACCACCGTCGATCCGAAGCGGGTTCCGCATGCGCACACTGAGACTTGTCACGACCCTGGCCGTCGCCGGCCTGCTGGCCGGCGGGGCGGCCCTGGTCGCCGCCACTCCGGCCAGCGCGGCGACCGCCGTGTTCTCCGTGACGAACAGCTGGGGCAATGGTTACCAGGGTCAGGTCACCGTCACGAACGACACGTCCACGCAGATCACCGGTTGGCGGGTCGAGTTCGACCTGCCGTCGTCATCGAGCGTCAGCCAGTCGTGGAACGCGCAGCAGACGACCTCCGGCAGCCGCTACACCTTCACCAACGTGTCCTGGAACGGCACCCTCGCCGCCGGCGCGTCGACGTCGTTCGGGTTCCTCGTCAACGGCACCGGCACGCCGCTGAACTGCACGGTCAACGGTGCCTCCTGCGCCGGCGGCACACCCCCGACCACCCCGCCTCCCACCACGCCGCCGCCGACCACGCCGCCGCCGGCCACTGGCACACCTGTGGAGCGGCACGGGCAACTGCGGGTCTGCGGCACCACCATGTGCGACAGGTCCGGCACGCGGGTGCAACTGCGCGGCGTCAGCAGCATGTGGCTCAACTGGGAGACCGCCCCGTACGCCGAGAACCTCTCCGCGCTGCGCTGGATGCGGGACAACTGGAACCTCCAGGTGATCCGCGCGGCCATGGGTGTCGAGCCGGCGGGCGCGTACCTCAGTGACCCGAACAAGGCCCGTACGCAGGTGGAGACCATCATCAACAACGCGGTGACCGCCGGGGTGTACGTGATCGTCGACTGGCACGCCCACGAGGCGCAGAACAACCAGTCCCAGGCGGTGGCGTTCTTCGGCGACCTGGCCCGCCGCTACGGTCACCTGGCCAACGTGATCTGGGAGCCCTACAACGAACCGTTGCAGGTGAGCTGGACCAACGTCATCAAGCCGTACCACCAGGCGGTGGTCTCCGCGATCCGCGCCGCCGACCCGGACAACATCGTGGTGCTCGGCACCCCCACGTGGTCGCAGGACGTGGACGTGGCGGCGGCCAGCCCGGTCTCCGGCACCAACCTCATGTACACGCTGCACTTCTACTCGTGCACGCACGGCTCGGCGCTGCGCGCCAAGGGTGACGCGGCGATCCGCGCCGGGCTGGCTCTCTTCGTCACCGAGTGGGGCGCCAGCAACGCCGACGGCGGCCTCGACGGTCGGTCCTGCCTACCCGAGGCGCAGTCCTGGATCGACTGGATGAAGGCGAACGGCATCTCCTGGACCGCCTGGAAGCTCGACGTCGGCACCGACACCACCAACCTGCTCAGCCCGGGCGCGCCGGTGACCGGCGGGTGGAACAACTACCTGCACGGCCACGCGCCGTTCGTGGTGGCCAACATGAAGTAACGCTGGCCGTTCCTCGGTTTGCCGATGTCGGGGTATCCGCGCTAACGGGATACCCCGACATCGGCGACGCCGTGTCGATCAGCGGTGCCTCGGCCGTTCGGTGCCCGTCCGATGCCCGGCTGGGCAGAACGGCGCGTCACCTTAACGCGCCGGAAACGCACCCGGTACCAACCCTGGGAACGCTCGTCGGACAGCCACGACCACCGACATGTGAACCGGGGTGACCATGGCCGACAACACCACGAACGCGCCCACGTTCGACGAGCCGCTGGGCCGATCCGGCAACGGCCGGGCCCTGCCCACGCCCCGCCCCAGACCGGTCCCACCGCTGGACGACAGTGACCCGGCGGACCTGGCCACCATCGGGGTGGAGGAGGAGTTCCACGTCGTCGACCTGCACACCCGGGAGCTGGTGCCCCGGGCCGGCGAGCTGCTCGATCGGCTTCCGGCCACGTCGTTCACCGCCGAGCTGCACCAGAGCGTGGTGGAGACCAACACCGCGGTCTGCCGCACCCTGGACGAGATCCGCGCCGAGCTGACCCGGCTGCGCCAGGCGGCGGTGCAGGTCGCCGACCGGCTCGACCTGGGCATCGTGGCTGCCGGCACGGTGCCGCTGCGCGCCGACGGCGACCCGAGCGTCACCCCCACCTCCCGTTACCGGCGGATGCTCGACGAATACCAGATGCTCGCCCGGGAGCAGCTGATCTGCGGTGCGCAGGTGCACGTCGGGGTGTCCGACCGGGACCTGGCCGTCGCGGTCACCCGCCGCGTCCAACCGTGGCTGCCGGTGCTCCTCGCCCTCTCCACCAGCTCGCCGTACTGGATGGGTCAGGACAGCGGGTACGCCAGCGTCCGGTCGCTGGTCTGGCAGCGCTGGCCCACCGCCGGTGACCCGGGCGAGGTGAGCAGCGCCGCGGACCACGAGGCTCTGGTCGCCGAGCTGATCTCCTCCGAGACCATCACCGATCCCGCCATGATCTACTTCGATGTCCGGCCCTCCGCGCACGTGCCCACAGTGGAGCTGCGGATCACCGACGCCAACGCCGACGTGGAGACCATCGTCCTGCTCACCGGCCTGTTCCGGGCGCTGGTACGGCGGGAGGTCGCCGCGCTCCGCGCCGGGGTGGACCGCACCGCGGTGCGGCCACCGGTGCTGCGCGCCGCCGTGTGGCGGGCCGCCCGGTCCGGCCTCGAAGGCGACCTGCTCGACCTGCCCCGGTCGGCCCGACCGGTGCCGGCGGCCGAGGCGGTCCGCCGACTGGTGACCGACCTGCGCCCGCAGTTGACGGCGACCGGGGACTGGGACCAGGTCAGTGAGTTGACCCGGTACGCGCTGGAACGCGGCAGCTCGGCGGCGCGGCAGCGGCGGGCGTACGAGCGCCGCGGCCGGTTGGCGGACGTTGTCGACCTGCTGCTCGACGAGACCCGGGGGCGGGTACGGGGGCCACTGCCCGGAGCGCCGACCGCACCGGCCCTGCCCACGTACGCCCACACCGACGACGAGGTCTTCGGCCCGGCGGGACCGGAGCCCGCGTACCGGCCGTTGCTGGCCGCCCTCCGGGGCCTCGGCGCCGACGGGCTGCGTCACCGCGAGCACGACCGGGACGAGGAGCAGCGCGCCCGTGGCGTGACCTTCAGCGTGGCCGGCGAGGCGAGCACCCGACTCTTCCCGGTCGACCTGGTGCCCCGGGTGGTTCCCGCCGCCGACTGGCGGACCCTGCGCACCGGCCTGGTGCAGCGCGCCCGCGCGCTCGACGCCTTCCTGTGCGACGTCTACGGAGACCGGGCCGTGGTGGCCGACGGCGTGGTCCCGGCGTGGGTGGTGGAATCCTCACCCGGACTGCGCCCGACCGGAGCACTCATGGGTCGGCGGGGCACCCGCGCCCAGGTGTCCGGCACCGATCTCGTCCGTGACCCCGACGGCGGCTGGTACGTGCTGGAGGACAACCTGCGGGTGCCCTCGGGCATCGGCTACGCCGTGCAGAACCGTCGACTGACCCGGGCGGTGCTGCCCGAACTGCCGGTCCCCGACGATCTGCTGCCCGCCGACGAGACGCCGGCGATGCTGCACCGGGCGCTGGTGGCCGCCGGGCCTGCCGCCGCCGACGACCCCGCCGTGGTGGTGCTCAGCAGCGGTCCGGGTGACCCCGCCTGGTTCGAGCACCGGCTGCTCGCCGACGAGATGGGCGTGCCGCTGGCCGGGAGCGGCGACCTACTCGTGGAGGAGGGCCGTGTCCAGCTCATCCGGGAGGGTCGCCGCAGCCAGGTGGACGTGATCTACCTGCGGATGGACGAGGAGGCGTTGCTGCACGCGCCGGGGGCCGACGGCGTGCCGCTGGGCTGGCCGCTGCTCGCGGCGGTGCACGCCGGCCGGCTGACGTTGGCCAACGCGCTGGGCAACGGCGTCGGTGACGACAAGGCGTTGTACGCGTACGTGCCCCGGCTGATCGAGTACTACCTCGGGGAGAAGGCGCTGCTCGCGGACGTGCCGACGTACCTGTGCGGCCTCCCCGAGCAGCGCGCCGACGTACTGGGCCGGCTCGATCAGCTGGTGCTCAAACCGGTCGACGGGTACGGCGGCGACCGGGTGGTGATCGGTCCACGGGCGGAGGCGGAGGAGTTGGACGCCGTCCGCGAGCAGATCCTCGCCGCCCCGCACCGGTGGATCGCCCAGGAGATGATCGCGCTCACCACCCATCCGGTCTTCGACGGGACGGCACTCGCACCCCGCCACGTCGACCTGCGGGCCTTCGTGTTCATGGGGGAGACCGCCGAGGTGGCGCCGGTGGCCCTGACCCGCGTCGCGCCGGCCGGCAGCATGATCGTCAACTCGTCCCGGGGCGGCGGGTCGAAGGACACGTGGCTGCTCGGTGGAGCCGACGAGCCGTCGGCGTAACCCACGCTTGACCCCCGCGTCATCGGGGCGCAACCCGGTCCGCCAAGCCTGGACCGGTCAGCGGCCCGCGCCGATGAGAGGTGGATGCCATGTGTGGTATCGGAGGTGAGTTTCGCCTCGACGGGGCGCCACCCGACATGGCGGCCGTCGAGCGGATGCTGCCCGCCCTGGCCTCCCGAGGCCCGGACGGTGAGGGCCGGTGGCAGCACGGCCCGGCGGCGCTGGTGCACCGGCGACTGCGCATCATCGACCTGTCCGACGCGGGTGCCCAACCCATGGTCGACAGTGAACTCGGGCTGGCCCTGGTCTTCAACGGATGCATCTACAACTACCGGGAGCTGCGCGACGAGCTGACCGCGGCCGGTTACTCCTTCCGGTCCACCTCGGACACCGAGGTGATCCTCAAGGCGTACCACCGATGGGGGACGGCCTGCGTCGAGCGGTTCTACGGCATGTTCGCGTTCGCGCTCGTCGAACTGGCCACGCGCACCCTGGTGCTGGGTCGCGACCGGCTCGGCATCAAACCGCTCTACCTCGCCGAGGGGCCCGACCGGATCCGCTTCGCGTCGACGCTGCCGGCGCTGCTCGCCGCCGGTGACGTCGACACCGACCTCGATCCGGTGGCGCTGCACCACTACATGACGTTCCACTCGGTGGTGCCACCGCCGCGCACCATCCTCGCCGGCATCCGCAAACTGCCACCCGCGACCATCCGGGTGATCAGCGCGGACGGGCGGAGCACCGACACGGTGTACTGGCGGCCGGAGTTCACCCGCGCCGCCGCCGCGCCGATGTCCGCCGGGGAGTGGCAGGAACGGATCATGACGGCGTTACGCACCGCCGTACGCCGCCGCATGGTCTCCGACGTGCCGGTCGGTGTGCTGCTCTCCGGCGGCCTCGACTCCAGCCTGATCGTCGCCCTGCTCGCCGAGCAGGGCCAGACCGGACTGGCGACGTTCAGCATCGGCTTCGAGGCGGCAGCCGGGGAAACCGGAGACGAGTTCCACTACTCCGACCTGGTGGCCCGGGAGTTCGACACCGACCACCAGCAGATCCGCGTCGGCGCGGCCCGGTTCGTGCCCGCCGTGCACGAGGCCGTCGCGGCGATGAGCGAGCCCATGGTCAGCCACGACTGCGTCGCCTTCCACCTGCTCTCCGAGGAGGTCTCCCAGCGGATCACCGTGGTCCAGTCCGGGCAGGGCGCCGACGAGATCTTCGCCGGCTACGACTGGTACCCGCCGATGGCCAACGTCGCCCGCGCGGACGCCGTCGAGGCGTACGCCCGGGTGTTCTTCGACCGTCGGCACGACGCGCTCGCCGGGCACCTGGCACCGGAGTGGATGCTCGACCACGACGCCAGCCTGGAGTTCGTGGCCGCGCACTTCGGCGCACCCGGCGCGGACACCGCCCTGGACGCGGCGCTGCGTCAGGACAGCCTGGTGATGCTCGTCGACGACCCGGTCAAACGTGTCGACAACATGACCATGGCGTGGGGGTTGGAGGCCCGGGTGCCGTTCCTCGACCACGAGGTCGTCGAGCTGGCCGCCGCCTGCCCACCCGCGTTGAAGTTGGCGCACGGTGGCAAGGGCGTGCTGAAGGCGGCGAGTCGGGGCATCGTGCCCGACGAGGTGATCGACAGGCCGAAGGGCTACTTCCCGGTGCCCGCCATCCGGCACCTCTCCGGGCCGCTGCTCGACGACGTCCGCGACGCGTTGACCGCCCAGTCGGCCCGCGAACGGGGTCTGTTCCGCAAGGATTACCTGGAGGAGTTGCTGGACGCGCCGAACGCCCGGCGGACCACGCTGGGCTCCAACGCGCTCTGGCAGCTCGGGCTGCTGGAGCTCTGGTTGCAGCGGATCGGGGTTTAGATGAGCGTACGGATCGAGGCGCCGCGGACCACCCGTCGGACTCGCCTCGCCGGTCGTCCGCCGGCGCCGCTGCCCGTCGTCGAGGATTTCGCGCCCGCGCCGTCCCCGGACGGCACCCGGGTGGCGTACCTCTCGGACCGGGCCGGGACGCCCGGCATCTGGATTCGCCAGGTCGGCGCGGACGACGCCGTCGCGCTGCCCACCGGTGACGATCCGGTGCTGGCGGTGAGCTGGTCCCCGGACGGGCGGTGGCTGGCCTGCGTCGTCGCTCCCGGCGGCGCCCCCCGCACCGAGGTGTGGTTGCTCCGACCGGACGGCAGCGCACGTCACCAGGTCGCCGGCTTCGAACGCCACAGCGCGACGCCGGCCGGTTGGCTGGCGGCCGGCGCGGTCCTGATGGTCACCGAGACCGCCGAGCGTGGTGCCGCCCTCCTGGTCGACGCGGACACCGGCCACCGACGGCTGCTCGCCGACGGTGACCTGCTCACATTGCTGGACGTCAGCCCGGACGCCCGCAGCGCCCTGCTGCGCCGTGGCCCCCGCAACGCCCGCTGGCTGGAACTGCTCGACGTGGCGACCGGGGAGCGGCGGCGGTTGTCGCCGGACACCGGGCGGGGCAGCACCGACCAGGGCTGGTTCGGCCCCGGCGGGACGAGCGTGCTGGCCCGCACCGACGCGTACTCGGAGCTCGCCGCGCTGGTGCGGATCGACCCGGCTCGCCCGGACGTGACGCCGACCCGGCTCGCCTGGCGGCCCGACGCCGAGCTGGAGCAGGCCGCGCCGAGCGCCGACGGACGTCGGGTCGCCCTGCTCTGGAACACCTACGGGGGCCGCAGCGAGGTCAGCCTGCTCGACCTCGCCAGCGGAGTGCAGCGGGCCGTCGCCGCCCCCGGTGAGGTGCTCGACGATGCCGTCTTCGCCGCCGGTGGTGACCTGCTCTGCCTCACCGCGCAGGGGCCGGTGCAACCCCGGGAGGTCTGGCTGGTCGATCCGGCGACCGGGGCGCCGCGTCCGCTGCGGCCGGACAGCGGCGTCGCGCGTACGAGCGGCGGCGGGGTCGCCCCGCAACTGGTCGACCTGCGTGCCCGCGACGGTCTGCCGCTCTCCGGTTGGCTCTACCGCCCGGCCGGGCCGGGGCCCTGGCCCACCGCCATCAGCCTGCACGGTGGCCCGGAGGCGCAGGAGCGTCCCCGCTACAACCCGCTGTTCCAGGCTCTCGTGGCGCAGGGCGTCGCGGTGTTCGCGCCGAACGTGCGGGGCTCCTCGGGCTTCGGTCGGTCCTTCGTGACCGCCGACAACCTGGCCGGCCGGTACGGGGCCATCGCCGACGTCGCGGCGTGCGCCGACCACCTGATCGACAGCGGCGTGGCACGCCCCGGGCAGGTCGGCTGCCTCGGCCGCTCCTACGGCGGTTACCTGGTGCTCGCGGTGCTGGTGAACTTCCCCGGACTGTTCGCCGCCGGGGTGGCCGAGTGCGGGATCTCCGACTTCCACACCTTCTTCGCCGGCACCGAGCCGTGGATCGCCGCCGCCGCCGTCAGCAAGTACGGCCACCCGGTACGCGACGCCGACCTGCTGCGGGACCTGTCGCCGATGACCCACCTCGACCGGCTCGACGTGCCGGTTCTGCTCATCCACGGCGCCAACGACACGAACGTGCCGGCGGGCGAGTCGGCGCAGGTCGCGCAGGCCCTGGCGGCCCGCGACGCCCCGTACGCCCACCTCGTCCTGACCGGTGAGGGGCACGACTTCCTGGCCCGCGACAACGCCGAGGCGGCGCGTACGGCCACCACCGCCTGGCTCACCCGGCACCTCGCCGCGACCACGGCCACCGTCGGCTGAGGCGCTATCCTGCGCCGGTGGACGTGACGGCGCAGGGCGAGCGGTTGGCCGCCGACCTGGGCCGCTGGCTGACCGACCTGACCTTCGTCGACCTGAGCACCGACGAGGTCACCGCACAGGTGATCGACGCCGTGGTGCGGTGGGCCGAGGCACAGGGTTGGCGGGTCTACCGGCGCGCGCCCAGCGTGCTGCCGTTGCCGCCGCCACTTCAGCAACGACACTCGGTCCTCGACGTGGCGTGCGCCCGCCCGGACGGCCCACCGGTCGTCGTCGAGGTCGACCACACCGACCGGGCCCGTACGGTGCAGAAGCTGGGCGCGGAGGCGGACGCCGGCCGCATTCCGATCTGGGTGCGCTGGGGTGTCGGGCGCTTCACCGCGCCGCCACCACCGGTGCGGATGGTGACCGTCGAGGTGACCAGGCGTGCCGGGCCGGCCGGGCAGGGCCGGTTGCACAGCCGCACCGGCGACCGCCCCGCCCCGGCGCACTCGGCCGGAGGGGGTGCGGTGGCCGCGCAGGCACTGCCCATCCCGCTGACCGACCCGCTTTCGGCGCCGGGCAGGAGCACCTGAAGCGAATCGTAAGCGGCAGCCGGCAGAGTTCTGGGTGTCACCGAAGCACCTGACACACACCCAGGAGAAACCGATGCGCAAGCTCATCAACTCGACCTACGTCACCCTCGACGGCGTCATCGAGAACCCGATGTGGACCGCCCCGTACTTCGACGAGGAGGCCGCGGCCTTCGCCGGCTCGCAGACCGAGGGCGCCGACGCGCTGCTGATGGGCCGGGCCACCTACGACGGCTTTTCCCAGGCCTGGCCGGCGATGGACGAGAGCGACCCGAGCACCGGTGCCGCGTTCTTCAACAACGTCAAGAAGTACGTCGCCTCGACCACCCTCACCAACCCCACCTGGAACAACACGGAGGTGCTCCAGGGGGACCTGATCGAGGCGGTCGCGAAGCTCAAGGCCCAGGACGGCAAGGACATCGTCCAGTACGGCTACGGCTCGGTCACCGCTCAGCTGGTCAAGGCGGGTCTGTTGGACGAGGTCCGGTTCTGGATCCACCCGGTGCTGGAGGGCGGCGCCAACCTGAGCAACCCGCTCACCGACGTGAAGGCGACGTTCGAGCTGATCGACACCCGGGTGCACAAGAGCGGTGTGATCATCGCCTCGTACCGGCCGAAGTCGGCGAGCTGAGCGGTTGAGCGGCGATCAGAGCTGGGCTCGGGCCTCGCCCGGGCTCAGCTTCGCGCCCTCGGCGAGCAGCGCGTCGAACCGCTCCGGCCCGAGTTCGGTCCGCAGCCGATCGGTCACCCGGTCGACGTCGTCGCGTTCGGCCGGCGCGGCGGGGGACTGCGTGGCGAGCCGGGCGGCGGCAGCGGCGCCCAGCAGCCGGGCGGCGACCTCGGGGGAGCGCACCGCCGCCGCCATCCCCTCCAGGGGGCCGACCGCGTCGCGCATCGTGGCCATCGCGTCGGCGGCCTCGTACGCCTCGATGTGCAGGGCCAGCGCGCCGTCCGGGTCTCCGCCCTGCTCGAGTGCGTAGCCCAGCTCGACCAGAACCATCGGCAGGTACAGCGCCGGCTGGCTCTCGCCCCGGCCCAGCTCGACGAGGTGGCTGAGGTGGGTGACGGCCAGGTCGAGCTTCCCGTCGCGGCGGGCGGCCAGCCCGAGACACATCTCGGCGAAGATCAGCGCACCGGGCGAGCCCTGCTCCACCGCCAGCCCGTACGCTCGTTCGGCCAGCTCCCGGCCCTGGGTGTAGTCGCGGGTCTGCACGGCGAGCCAGGCCAGCCAGGACAGCTCGGCGCAGACCTGCGGCCAGAGCGCCAACTCCTCGGCCCAGCGCAGCGCCTCCCGGTGCAGCGCGGCGGCGCGCTCGTGCTCGCCGCGCATGTCGGCCAACCCACCTACCCACTCGGTCGCCCGGAGCCGGCCCCACCGGTCGCCGATCTCGGCGAACAGTGCGCCAGCGCGCGTCGCGGTGCGTTCCAGGGTGGCCTGGTCACCGCCTGCGTGCGCGATGTGGGCCAGGGAGGTGAGCACCGCGGCCTCGGTCCACCTGTCGACGGTGGCGGTGGGCAGCAGCTCCGATGCCAGGGCCAGGTCACCGTGCTCGATCACCGCGTTGGCCGCGAACCAGGCGGCGTGGCCGTCCGGGTCGACGGCCACCGCCGCGCGTACGTCGTCCGGCGCGACCGCCTCGCCCAGCGACAGGGCGAAACCGACCCGCCAGGGAGCCGCTGTCGATTCCTGCTCCGGGTCGCCGGTCACGGCCAGGGCCCGCCGTGCCTCGGTGAGCCGGCCGCGTAGGTGCCAGTACCAGCTCAGCGCGACCGCCAGGCGCAGCCCACCACCGTGATCGAGCGCTGATCGCAGGTTCGCCATCTCGGCGTCCAGCAGCGCCAGCCACCGCTGCTGGTCGGCCCCGCGCAGCCCGGGGTCGGCACGCTCGGCCAGGTCGGTGTAGTAGGCCGCGTGCCGTGCGCGGACCTCGTCGGCGTCGGTCAGGCGGTCCAGGCAGAAGGCGGCCACCGATTCGAGTAGCCGGTAGCGGGGCTCGTGGCCGGAGTCGTCGAGCACCACCAGCGATCGGTCCACCAGCCGGGCGAGGGTGTCCAGGTCGGTGCCGCAGACGTGTTCGGCGGCTTCCGGGCTGCAGCCGTCCCGGAACACCGCCAGCCGGGCCAGCACCGCCCGGTCGGTCTCGTCGAGGAGGTCCCAGCTCCAGCCGATGACCGCGGTGAGGGTCCGCTGGCGGGGCGGCACGTCGCGCTGCTGGGTGGTGAGCAGCCGGAAACGGTCGTCGAGCCGGTCGACCACCCCGCGTACGCCCAGCGCCCGGACCCGGGTCGCGGCCAGCTCCAGTGCCAGCGGCAGGCCGTCGAGGCGACGGCAGAGCTGGGCGATCGCCGCGGCGGTGTGCCCGTCGAGGCGGAAACCGCGCTGCTGGGCGGCGGCGCGGACGGCGAACAACCGGGCCGCCGCCGAGCGCCGGACCGCGTCCAGGTCGCCGTCGTCCGGCACCGACAGCGGGGGTACCTCCCAGAGCAGCTCACCGGTCAGCCCGAGTGGCTCCCTACTGGTGGCCAGCACCCGCAGCCCGGGTACGTCGCGCAGCAGCCGGGCGACCAGCGTGGCCACCGGCTCGATGACGTGTTCGCAGTTGTCCAGCACCAGCAGGAGCTGACGGTGTCGCAGGGCCGCCACCAGCCGGTCGGTGGGGGACAGGCTCGTGCCGGCGGTCTCGTAGGTGCCCAGAGCGGCGAGCACCGACTCGGCGACGAGCGTGTCTCCGGCCGGTAGCGGGGCCAGTTCGACCAGCTGGACGCCGCCCGGAACGGACTGTGCGCGGGCGGTCTCGACGGCCAGCCGGGTCTTTCCGACGCCACCCGGCCCGACCAGCGTGACCAGCCGCTGCCGCGGCAGCAGCGCGCCCAACTCGGCCACCGCCTCGCCCCGCCCGACCAACTCGTCGAGCGGTGCCGGCAGGCCGTTGTCGCGCATGCTCGCGCTCCTCGGCGGCGGGGTCAGGCTGGCGTCCTGTTCGAGGATCCGGCGGTGCAGCGCGACCAACTCCGGCCCGGGGTCGAGGCCCAATTCGTCGGCGAGCCGGTCGCGCAGATCCGCGTAGCTGTCCAGCGCCTCGGACTGGCGACCCGCCGCGTACAGCGCGCGCAACTGCACGGCCCGCAGCCCTTCTCGCAGCGGGTGCCGGGCGACCAGTTCGGCCAGGTCGGCGGCGGCCAGGTCGTGCTCTCCCCGGGCGACCCGCGCCTCGGCCAACCGCTCGTGCACGGCGAGGCGCTGCTCGGTCAGGCGGGTCGCCTCGGCGCGGACGAACTCGGCGTCGGCCACGTCGGCGTACGCCTCGCCGCGCCACAACGCCAGGGCCTCGCGCAGCCGGTCGACGTCGGTGCTGAGCGCCAGCTCGCCGAACCGGTCCGCATCGACGGCGTCGGCCCGCAGCAGGTAACCGGGCGGGCGGGACTCCACCAGGTCCCGGGCGCCCGGCTCGGCGTCGTTGAGCGCCTTGCGTAGCTGCGACACCCGCACCTGGAGGGCCCCGGCGGGATTGGCGGGGGAGTCCTCGCCCCACAGGTCGTCGATGAGGCGGTCCGCGGAGACCACCTGGTTGCGGTTGGTCAGCAGGTCGGCCAGCAACACGCGGACCTTCGTGCCGGGCACGACCACCGGCTCGCCGGCGTCCGTGGTCACGGCGAGCGGCCCGAGCACCCCGAACTGCACGGCGGTCATCCTATCGCCGCTACGGCGGCCGGCAGCGGACGGCGAGCGCGGCGGCGGGGACCGTCAGGGCTGTCGTTCGGCGCCACGGCGGACCGCCGTGAGCATCCGCCGTACGCCGAGCACGTGACCGCCCGACCTGAGGAGCAGCTGTCGGTAGAGGCCGCCGGCCAGGCCGGGGAAGACGGCCCGGGTCTCCGCCCGGAGCTGCGTTCGGCCCGGCCCGGCCCGTTCGAGCCGGAAGATCAGCGCGTACGTCGAGAACCGGTGGCTGCCCCGCAGCGTCAGTTCCCGTCCGGGGATCGCGGTGGCCACCCGGAACCCGGGGATCGTCGAGCCTTCGACGAGCGGCCGGGGCCCGGACGCGACGGGGTCCGCGGTGCCGACCAGGCGGGCGTACGCGCCCGTGCCGGGGCCGCCGAACGTGGTCTCGACGACGCGCACGAGGTGCGGCCAGGCTTTCTCGGGTTCGGCTTCGATGAGGGTGACGTGTTCGTCCACGTGCGGCAGTGCGTCGATTCGCATGGGTGCCTCCCCGTTCTGCGCTCCATTCTCACCCCCGGACCGAAGTTCGCCGATCCCGGCAATGGCGTGGGGCCGGTTCGCCAGGTAGAAACAGGGGCGAGAGAGCGCTCTCACCGCCCTAGACTGCGTCGGAGTCCTCTCCGGCCAGCGGAGAGGACGAACCGCATGTCAACCCCGTCCCGTCGTACCCTCATCCTCGCTCTGGTGGTGGCCGCGACCGTCACCGTGAGCGGCACGGCGGCAAGCGCCGGCCGCTCCACGTACGGCGCACCCGACTTCGGCCCCAACGTGACGATCTTCGACCCGTCCATGCCGGTCGGTGCGATCCAGCAGACCCTCGACGCGGCACACGCCCGACAGGTCGACAACGAGATGGGCACCGAGCGGCACGCCTACCTGTTCAAGCCGGGCACGTACGGCACCGCCGAGCAGCCGTTGCAGGCCAAGGTCGGCTACTACACCGAGGTGTCCGGCCTGGGCGCCTCGCCCACCGACGTCACCGTCAACGGCAAGCTGGAGGTCTACAACCGCTGCCTCGCCGACGGCGGCACCGGCAACTGCCTGGCCCTGGTGAACTTCTGGCGCACCCTGTCCAACCTGTCGCTCACCATCAACGCCGCCGGCCAGGACGACTGCCGCTCGTCGGCGAACTTCTGGGCGGTGTCGCAGGCGGTGTCGATGCGCCGCCTGAACATCGGCGGCGGCGGTCTGTCGCTGATGGACTACTGCACCGCCGGCCCGCAGTACGCCAGCGGTGGGTTCATCGCCGACTCCCGGCTGCCCGCCACCACCAACGGCTCCCAGCAGCAGTGGCTGACCCGCAACAGCGAGGTCGGCGGCTGGTCCAACGCGGTGTGGAACCAGGTCTTCGCGGGTGTCGAGGGCGCACCGGACGACGCCACGTTCCCCGACCCGCCGTACACCACACTGGAGACCACTTCGCTCAGCCGGGAGAAGCCGTACCTCTTCGTCGACGGCAAGGGCCGCTACCAGGTGCGGGTGCCCGCCGCGCAGCGGGACAGCCGCGGCGTCTCCTGGGCGGACGGCATCACGCCGGGCCGGACCATCCCGATCGGCGACTTCTTCGTCGCCAAGCCCTCCGACCCGGTACGCGTCATCAACGCCCAACTCGCCCGTGGCAAGCACCTGCTGCTCACCCCCGGGGTGTACGACGTCGCGCGCAGCATCGAGATCAAGCGTGCCAACACCGTCGTGCTCGGCATCGGGCACGCCACCCTCACCGCGGTCAACGGCGCCGTCCCGCTGGACGTCGCCGGCGTTCCCGGCGTGATCGTCGCCGGTGTCACCATCGACGCCGGCACCGTCGAGTCGCCCGTCCTGCTGCGCGTCGGTCGAGAGCACGGCCACAACGACAGCAGCCGGCACAACCCGACCACCCTGTCCGACGTGTACTTCCGCGTCGGTGGCCCGCACATCGGCCTGACGGACACGGCGCTGGAGGTCAACAGCGACAACGTGCTCATCGACCACACCTGGGTCTGGCGTGGTGACCACGGCGTCGAGGGCTTCACCGAGGGCGTCAACGGTGACACCGACCGCTGGCGGACCAACACCGGTCGCTACGGCGCCGTCATCAACGGCGACCACGTGACCGCGACCGGCCTCTTCGTCGAGCACTTCCAGCGCTACAACACGGTCTGGAACGGCGAGCACGGCACCACGATCCTCTACCAGAACGAGCTGCCGTACGACCCGCCGACGCAGGCCGACTGGATGAACGGCCCGGTCGAGGGCTGGGCCGGGTACAAGGTGGGTGACCGGGTGCGTCACCACACCCTGCACGGCGGCGGGGTGTACGTCTTCAACCAGAACAACCCGTCGATCCACACCGAGAACGGCTTCGAGGTGCCGAACCGACCGGGTGTGAAGCTGCACCACATCATGACTGTGAACCTCAGCGCCGGGACGATCGATCACGTGGTCAACGGCGTCGGCGACGCGGCCGACATGACCAAGGTCGGCGCACCGGTCTACCTGAAGCAGTACCCGACCCCGTAGGGATCCCGGGCGTACCGACGGGGCCGGAGCCGGCGCGGCTCCGGCCTCGTCGGTCTCACCGAGGCGTGGTGGAGGTGCGTCGCGCGTGCCGGGAGCGTCCCGACCGGGCGTGCGATGTCGGCTTTCTCGTCGGGACCGGCGGCGTCTGCGCCGTGGCTCGCTCCGGCGTGGCCAGGAACGGCATGGCCTCCTCCAGGGTCCGGGGGGCACCCTGTGACAGGGCTGCAGTGGTCGGGCCGATCTTCGTCGAGCGGCTGTGCCGAGCACCCGCCCTGCGCCGTCCGGTGCCTCCCCGGTCCGTCCGCGAGCCGGTGTGCGGAACCGTCACCGGGCCGGGGATCGGCAGGGCGCGCGCGGTGGTGGCACGCTTGGCGAGCCGGTGCCGGGCACGCACGCTGCCGGCCTTGAAGCCGAGGGCCGGGCGCTCCACCAGGTGCCAGGAGAGCATGGCGAAGACCAGGGCGCCGAGCAGGCTCAACAGGATGTAGCCGACCATCCCGAACCGGGCGCCCCCGAACAGGGCGATCATCTGCTGCACCGGGAAGCCGTAGATGTAGAGGCCGTACGTGTAGTCGTTCGTGCGGCTGATCGCGGACCAGCGCTTCGGCAGCGCGACCGCCGCGAACAGCACGAGGTAGGCGAATGCCGGCAGGCCGACAGCGAAGAAGCCGCCCAGCCACAGCGAGCCGACCAGCACGACCGAGGCCAGCACGGCCAGTTCCCTGTTCATGGGGACGCGGTGCGCGTAGAGCCGTGCGGCGGCACCGAGCAGGAACAGGAAACCGAGCATCAACGTCCAGTCGGCGGCGAACGCGCCGATCAGCGGGAACGGTCCGATCGCGCCGTGCTGCGGCGGCCGCGAGCTCCAGGTCGGCGCCGCGAGGAAGTCCGCCAGGATCAGCGCGTACGAGATGCCGGTCAGGACCAGCACCGCACGCGGTGCCCTGTGCAGCACCGAGGTCACCACGAGGATGCCGACGATCCCGTAGAACGCCAGGTCGTACCGGAGCGTCCACAGTGATCCGTCGAAGGCGCTCGGTCCGCCGACGACCTGCCCGTACGGAGTGTCGGCCAGCAGACCGGAGATCGGGAACTGTTCCATCGAGGCCGCGATGTTCGTCAGGACGTAGTCGAACGGGCCTTCCGGGTGCCCCCAGAAGCCGTCCAGGTTGCCGTTTTCGTACAGCGCCGCCAGCGGGGCGAAGACGAACGCGGTGACCAGCAGGCACGCCCACAGGCCGGGGAAGACCCGCAGGACGCGGGCGCGGACGTACTGGCGCAGTGTGGAGCGCAGGGCGCTGTCGGTGATGAGGTAGCCGGAGATCAGGAAGAATCCGTAGAGGCACATGGTGCCGAGGTCGCTCTGCTGGCCGAACGACGTCGCCCCGACGTTGCCCTCGGCGAAGCCCAGTGGCCCTGCGTGCGCGACGATCACGCCGCAGGCCATCGCCAGGCGAAGCATGCCGAAGGCGTTGTGCTGGGCTGAGTATCTGCCCTGCAGCGTCGGGGAACGCTGTCCGTTGAACCACGCCTGCACCTGACGACTCCTCTGGTCACTGGGTTGATGGCATCGACAGGGGAAACGCCGCCGATCGATGTGCCAATTATCAGTGGGTCAGAGAACTTTGTCCCGGTAATTGGGTGATTGTCCTGATTGTCCGAACTCAGCTCGTCGTGGAGACGACCCGCCGGCGTTGGACGGGACGGTGGGTCGGCAGGTTCAGCAGCCCCGCCATGGCGACCACGGACCGCTCACTGGCCCGCCCGTCGCCGAACGGCGAGGCGGCCACAGTGACGCGCGCCGCGTCGAGGTGCCGAATCCCGGCCGACACGATCCGCTCGGGATCGGTGCCGACGAGTTCACCCCCACCTGCCGTCAATGCCTCCGGCCGTTCGGTCGTGTCCCTGGTGACCAGCAACGGGACCCCGAGGGTGGCGGCCTCCTCCTGAAGCCCACCCGAGTCGGTGACGACCAGGTCGGCGGCCCGCAGCAGCCCGACCATCTGCGGATAGGGCAACGGTGGGACGACCCGGGCGTTGGCGACGCCCGCCAGGCCGGTGGTGACCGCCTCGCGTACCTGCGGGTTGGGATGGGCGACCAGCACGATCTCGACATCCGGGCGGCGGCGGGCCAGGTGGCGCAGCCCCTCCACCGTGGCGACGACTCCGTGACCCCAGTTCTCCCGCCGATGCACTGTGGACACCACCAGCCTGCGACCCGTGTCGACCCACGTCGGTGGCGTCGCGGCACCCCGCGCGATGAGGTCGTGGAGAGCGTCCACGACGGTATTGCCCGTCACCACGATGGCATCGGGGGAGATGCCCTCGCCGACGAGGTTCGCCCGGGCCGCCCGGGTCGGCGCCAGGTGCAGCGCCGCGATCCGCGCGAGCATGGCCCGGTTGGCCTCCTCCGGGAACGGCCGGTCCAGGTCGTTGGTCCGCAGCCCGGCCTCCAGGTGTACGACGGGAACGCGCCGCCAGAACGCGGCAGTCCCGCCGGCCAGGGCGGTCGTGGTGTCCCCCTGCACCACGACCGCCGCTGGACGGTGGTGTGTGAGCAGATCGTCGATCCCCGTGATCAGTGCCGCGGCCAACTCCGCGAGCGAGCCGGTACGCCGTTGCAGGCGCAGACTCAGCTCCGGGTGGAGACCGAACGGGGCGAGTGCCTCAGCGACGCGTCCCGGCTGTTGACCGGTATCCGCCACCCGCACCGTGAACCTCGGATCATCGAGGAGACGGCGGATCAGAGGCGCGGTCTTGACCCCTTCCGGCCTGGTGCCGGCCAGGATCAGGACCTCTCGTGACATCGACCTGCTCGCACACATGTCGGGTCAGCTCCGGGCAGCCGCGCGGCGACGCCGGTAGAGCGAGAACCCGCCGGTGGTGCCGGCCACGAGCGCGCCGATGCCCAGGGCGATCGGTGCCCCGGCGAGCGGGATCACCGGGATGGGCGGCGCGACCGCGTTGGCGCCACAGCTCGACGTGCCGATGGTCACGCCGGCCAGCGCCCCGCCGAGCGCCGTCAGGTTCAGCGCGGTGACGGTGAGCTGACCCACGCCCGAGCTGGTCTGGTTGTTGAGCGTCAGGTCGAGCAGGCCCGGCACGCTCAGCCCTGTGTTCGGGGGCGGGTTGGCCGGCAGGTTGAGCAGCGTGGTCTCGATGCCGAGCAACGTCGAGGTGATCCGGGCGTTGACCAGGCTGGTCGTGCCGGTCGCCGACGGGCTGCTGGTCGCGGTGCACGACGAGGTGATGGCGTCGGCGACCAGGGCGATCGTGGCGAGGCCGTTGGTGCCCAGCACCAGCGACACCCCGGCACCGGGCGTGACGAGGCAGGAGCCGCCGGGGCCGATGGTCACCGCGCCGCCCACGCCGAGCACGCCGGCGCAGGCCGCCGAGGTGCCGTCGTTGAAGGCCCGGACGTTCTGGACCAGCACCCCTGCGGTGATGACGGTCTGCGCGCCCAGGACGGCCAGTGGGGGATTCTGGTTTCCGGAGATCGACTCGGTGGTGCCGTCGTTCGTGGCCGACGCGGTACCGGAGCTGGCGAGGCCACCGCCGAGCAGGCTGATCTGTAGCGCGGAGGCCGAGGACTGGGAGGTGTCGGCCATGGCCGGAGAGGCCGCCAGGACGGCCATGGCGAGGCCGCCGGCCAGCACCGCAGCGGTACGGGCGAGGCCGGATCTAACTCGTGGCATAGATGTCTACTTTCTGACGTGGGCGATTGTGGGGCGGTCTGTGGTGGTGGGGGTGGCGAGGTGCGCCAGGTGGGCGAGGTGCCGGGGTGGCCGGATCGAGCGGGGCCCGTCGGAGCGGCCCGACCTGCGCGGTGGTTGCGCTCTGCGCGGCTGGGCCGGCACGGCCACCCGTCCCACGGCCCGGGTCGGGGCCGGTTGGGGCGGCGGATCGGCGGCGCGGGCAGTCTTCTGCCAGTCGGTGCGGGCGGTCACCATGCGGGCGAAGGCCAGCCAGACCGCCAGCGACTGGGCGTAGCTGTACAGCCAGTGGCAGACGCCCAGCAGCAACGCCCTGGTCACCGACAACTGCGGCTCACACCGGGCCCGGTAGACGATGCCCCACAGGGCGAAGGGCCCGATGCCGAAGACGAGCACCAGCGGGGGTACGCCCCAGCCGCCACTGCTCCACCAGCCCGACAGGCCACCAGTGGTGTTGTCGATGTACCAGGTCATCACGATCAGGCAGGCGAGATAGACCGGTGTGCCGAGTAGTTGGGTCCACGGGGCGGCCAGGAAGTGCGCGATCTCCAGGGTTGCCGAGTTGCGGATGCGCGGCGAGCGCAGCACCCGACCCAGGTAGCGGCCACACTGCATCGACCCCTGCGCCCAGCGGGTGCGCTGCCGCACCAGCGGACCGATCCGGGTCAGTGCCTCCTGGGCCACCCAACTCTCCGAGCAGTACTCCGTACGCCCGCCGGCCAGCAGGATGTGCAGACCCAGCTCGAAGTCCTCCAGCAGGGCGCCGTGCCACGGTGTGCCGTGCTGGTCGGCGATCTCGTTGAGCAGGGACAGTCGGGTGAACTGCCCGTTGCCGCCCATCGCGACGCTGCCGGTCCGCCGACGCAGTGACTGCATAGCGGCGATCGGTGCGCGGAACTCCATGTCCTGCAGCCGGATCAGCAGTCGTCCCCAACCGCTGACCTCGGTCGTCGGGGCGTACCGTCGCGGTGCGCACTGGAGCATCCGCACCTCGACCTGCACCGCGCCAACATTCTCCGAGCCGAAGTACTGCCGGCCGGAGAGGGCGACGGGGCCCTGCGGGTCGAGTCGGCTGTCCGCGTCCAGGACGCCGACGATGACCCGGCTGCGGTCCGCGTTCGCCGGCAGCCACTGCTCGATACGCCGCCAAGCGGCGTTGAGCGCGGCGCCCTTGCCCTGCCGCGCGTCCGGCAGGTGACGCTGAACCACGTGCACACGAGGTTGATCGGCGAAGGCGGCCAGTTCGGCGAGCGTGCCGTCTTCGGAGGCGTCGTCGACGCACCAGACGGTCGCATTGGGAAAGTCGCTGAGCAGCCGTCGGACCGTGTCGCCGATGACGGAGGCCTCGTTGCGGCAGGGCACGATAATGTGCCAGTCGAAGCCGTTCGGACTTCCGCCCCGACTACGTCGGGTCTTCAGGTGGAACACCAGGATGCTCAGCACGTACGCGCAGAAGCTGACGCACAGCAGGAATGCCGCGGTGTTGAGCAGCGCGAGGGACTGCGTCTCAGTGGACACCGGCGACTGCCCCCCGAATCCGCTTGGTGCGGCTGACCAGGACCACGAACAGGATCGTGACGGCGATCAGGCCGGCGGTGGTGATCACCGAGCCGATCAGCACGTGACTGCGTTCGTAGCCGAGCCGGAAGCCCCAGGTCTGCATGGAGACGACCACCGCGGCGAGTCGCAGTTGGTTCACAGTGACCAGCAGCACCACGGCCATCGCCAGGGCGTTCAGTCCACGTGACACGGTGATGCGGCGGAAGCCGATCAACGTCGAGGCCAGCACGATCGGCGGGATCAGCAACATGGCGACCGAACAGCCACTGGACACCATGAAGCCGACCCAGCGCTGGTCGAGCGGGAAGATGACGGCCGCGCCGATGGACTTGGCGTCCGCCAACCCGACGGCGTTGACCAGGTGGGCGTTCAGCCATGCCTCCGCGCTGGCGATCTCGTGCCACCGCCAGAGCGTGGCGGCGGCGATGGCGACGCCGACCAGGGCGCCCACTGTGGCGCTCAGCCACGGCCCCCGTCGGGAACCGGTCATCGCTCGCGGCCCAACATGGCCACCAGCCACAGAGCCAGACCGAGCACGACCAGTCCGACGCCGACCAGCAACCAGGACTGGATGGCGACTCCGGTGGCGGCGAGACCGCCGCCGATGTGCGGCCCCTTGGTGGGTACTCCGTACATGCCTAAACCCCCTCGTTAACCCGGAGGCCAGAATGGCACCGCGAAATCGGGCAAAGGGGATAAAAGGTCATAGAGACCCTAAAGAGTGATTAACTACGCATGAGTGAGTGCATCCCTTGCCCCGCAACGGGTGCAGGTGTCCCGACAGGTCGTGCAGAGGTGGTCTAGATGGTGACCGAAAACCCCCGCCGGGCGGTCGCGCCGGCGACGTCGAGGTGGCGGGCCATGGCCGGCTGGAAGAAGGCCATGATCGCCCTGGTGCTGATGGTCGGCGTGCTCTGCGCGGGCCTCGGCACTGTCGGCTTCGGCCTGAAGCAGCGGTACGAGGGCAGGGTGCAGCGGGAGGACATCCTCGGCAAGGGCACCGCCCCCCACGACGAGCGTCGGTGGGAGTCGGGACCGCTCAACCTCCTGCTGCTCGGATCAGACTCCCGCGACGGCGAGCCGGACCAGGCCCTCTACCCGGGGCAGCGTTCGGACACCATCATGCTGGTGCACGTGAACGCCAGCCGGGACGCGGCCACCGTCGTCTCCATCCCCCGGGACAGCTACGTCGACGTACCCGCCGCGGGGGAGATCTGGTCCGGTGGACCCAACAAGATCAACGCGGCGTTCGCGTTCGGCGGGGCCGCGCTTGCCGCCGAGACGGTCGCCAAGCTCACCGGCCTGCCACTGGACGGCGTGCTGGTGGCCAACTTCGCCGCCGTCCGCAAACTCGTGGACGCGGTGGAGGGCGTCAACGTCTGCCTGCCGTACGCGGTCACGTCCTCGGACACGGGCGTCACCTGGCCCGCCGGCTGCCACGACCTGGACGGCAAGGCGGCCGACGACCTGATGCGGCAGCGCCACGGCGTGCCCGGTGGCGACTTCGGTCGCATCCACGACCAGCAGCTGGTGGTGCGGGCCCTGGCCGAGCGGGTCACCGCGACCAGCCTGCTCACCAGTCCGACCCGACTCGACCGGGTGCTCACCACGGCCGCGGAGTCGCTGGTCGTCGACCGGGACCTCGACCTGACCGACCTCGCCCTCGCGCTGCGCCGGGTGAAGCCCGAATCCGTCCAGTTCGTCACCGTCCCCTTCAGCGACCCCAACCTCCAGACTCCGGCCGGCTCCGCGGTGCGGTTGGACGAGGTCCGCGCTCCGGCGCTCTTCACCGCCCTGCGCGAGGACCGCGTCGCACAGTGGCTCGCGGCCAACCCGCAGACCCCACCGGCCAACTGAACCGACGTCGATCACGCGGCGGCGACCACGGGCACGACGATCGGCGGGTGGGAGGTCGGCAGACCCCACCCGCCGATCGTGTCGAGCAGGCCTACCGCGACCGCCGCCAGTATCGGCACGTCCAGTCGACCTGGTGCAGCTCGTCCACGATGCCGTGCTCGGCGCGGAAGTCGTCGACGGCCTGCTTGCAGCCGCGTACGGCGTGGTAGTCGTCGATGATCACGTAGCCGCCGACCGACAACTTCGGGTAGAGCGAGCGCAGTGCCACCATCGTCGAGTCGTAGAGGTCGCCGTCGAGGCGCATCACCGAGATCTGCTCCACCGGCGCGTCCGGCAGGGTGTCGGAGAACCAGCCCTTGAGGAAGCGGACCTGGTCGTCGAGCAGCCCGTACCGCTGGAAGTTCGCCTTGACCTGCTCCAGGGACACGGCGAGGAAGGGCACCTGCCACAGCGCGTCCTCGACGTCCTCGACGCGACGCGGGTCCGGCTTCGGCAGGCCACGGAACGAGTCGGCGACCCACACGGTCCGCTCCCGGTCACCGTAGGCGCGCAGCATCCCCCGCATGAAGATGACCGCACCGCCCCGCCACACGCCGGTCTCGATCAGGTCACCGGGCACTCCCCGCGCCAGCACGTCCTTGACGCACCGCTCCAGGTTGTCCAACCGGCGCAGCCCGATCATGGTTTCGGCCTCCGGTGGCCAGTCCCGACCGGTGGCCCGTGCCTCCTCGTCGAACGGGAACCGCAGCACCAACTCCAGGCCCTTGCGTTGCAACAGGTGTCGGCCCCGCTGGTAGAGCCGACCGTGCAGGGACCCCTGGCGGGGCTGGTAGGGCATCCACGTCTCGCGGAAGACGTACCGCGTCAGCGCCTTCTTGAGCAGGTCACAGTAGAGATCGCGGGGGTCGTCCAGCACCGGCGCGGACGCCTGGGTCGGCACCAACATCTCACTCATCGGCAAATCTCCTTTTTCGGTGTCTCGGATAGTTATGGGGCGGTCGGGCCGCCGTTCGCGGTCGACGTCAGCTCCACCGGTCGGCTCGACCGACGTCAGCTCCACCGCTCGGCGTCGCCCACCGCCACCGCTCGGCGCAGCACGATGGATCCGGAGGAGGGGCGCTCCGCGCTCGCCGGCCCGGGGGTCAGGCGCTCCAGCCCGGGGGTCAGGCGCTCCGGCCCGAAGACCGGCCAGCGGTCCGTGAGATCGGGCGCGGGAACGTCCGGGGACGGGTTCGGCATGGCTTCGGCCACCGGCGGCTGGCGGGGCGCTTCGGGCTGGGCCAGCGGTCGTCCGAGGACGCCGACAGTGGTGGGCACACCCCAGGCGGACGCCGCCCCGGCGGAGTCAGGTTGGACGGTCGGCATCGGCGCGGGATCGGGTTGCTCCGGCACGTCCGTCACCACCGGGTTGGGCTGGGTGACGGCATCCTCGATACGCGTCGACACCGCCGGGGCCTCGACGGGCACGGGTACCTGCTCGACCGGCCCAGCAGGTTCGACCGGCGCGGCACGTTCGACCGGCGCGGCACGTTCGACCCGCGCAGCACGTTCGACCGGCGCTGGACGTTCGACCGCGGTGCTGTCGACGGTCCTGCCGCTACCCGACCCGCGTCGCGTCGACTCACCGGGTTCCCGGCTCTGGCGGCGGTGCCGACCGGGGGTACCGGAGGAGTCCTCGGCGAGAGCGCTGACCAGCTCACGGATGACGGCGCCCTGCGCGCTCGCTCTCGCCGACGTTAGCGCCAGGACGCTCTGGACCGGGTCGGGCGTCAGAGTTGGTTGCCTACCGCCCGGACGCTGGTCGGTACGGGCCACCGCGCCGATCACAACGACCCCCGCCAGCGGTAGCCCGAGCTGTTGCACGAGCCGGGCCGCCCGCGTGCTGTCGTCGAGGTCCGTCCGACCAGCCCGTACGACCAGCAGCACACCGTCCGCGTGCTGGGCGAACGCCGAGATCTCCCGTCCGGCCAGGATGGGTGGCGCGTGCACGATCACGCAGTCCTCGTCCTCGCCCAGCGCGTTCAGCAACCCGCCCAACTCGTGCAACGCCTGGGTGTCGGCGCCCTCGCGGGGTTCGGCAGGCAGCACGCTCAGGGTGGGGAAGTCGGCCAGGCGCACCGGTGCGCACTTCTGCGTCAGCACCTGCTGCCAGGTGTGTGGCGCCTCCGGGAAGTGCCCCGACAGCACCGGATCGCGTACCGCCCCGTCCACCAGCGTGGCCCGGCAGTGCTCGTCGGCCATGCCGAGACCGAGCAGCGCGGTCACCAACGCCTTGCCGTCGTCGTCGTGGGCGCTGGTCACCAGCAGCCTCCGACGCGGCAGCGGAGCGGTGAGCACACTGAGAGTCGAGATCACGCTGCGGACGGCGTCGGCGACGTCGGTGCGCGCGTACAGCGCGGCGGCGTGGTGGCGGGCGAATCGGCGGGGCAGCTTCGGCAGCACCCCGAGGACCGGCAGACCCAGGCGGGCCTCGATCTGACCGACGTCGCGGAGCCGGCTGTCGAACCTGTCGCGCAGGAGGGTCGCACCCCAACCGGCCAACAGTCCGGCCAGTGCCCCGAGTACGCCGTTCAACATCGGCTTCGGGAAGGCGGGCGTGGTCGGCGGGCTGGCGGTGTCGAGCACCCGGGCGTTGATGCTCGTCGAGCCGCCCATGTCCAATCGGCTCAGTTGTTGGCTGACCGCGCGGGACGCCGCGTTCGCGATCGCTGCGGCCTGCGTGCCGGTGCCGGCGCTGGCGTGCACGGTGATGATCTGAAGGCCGAGTTCGTACTCACCGCTGACATGGCCGAGCACCGCCTTCTCGGGCAGCTGCAGTGCGCGCGCCGCCTCGAGCGCGACCTCCCGCGACCCGACCAAGCGGGCGATCGTGGGTGTGAGGTTCTGTGCGAGAGCCAGGTCCGCAGGCCGGTCGTCCTCGGTCCGCTCGGCGCTGACCAGCACCGACGCCTCGGCCTCGTAGCGTGCCGGCAGGAGTTGGGTGACCCCCTGGGCGGCGGCGAGGCCCGCACACAGGCCGATCAGGGGTACGCCAACCCGGCGCCAGGAGACACCGAGCAGACCTTTGACATCTATCGACGCGCTCATCTCGCGTTCGCCTCTCTTGTCGGTTGCCCGGTCTCGGCGGGCGTTGTGCGGAGGGACCCGGTCGGGGACCGCAGCCCGCGCCAGGTCGTGCAGAGGGTGTCGGCGATGCGGTCCCAACCGAAGTCCAGCCCGGCTCGGCGCAGCCCTCGGTTCGCCAACTGGCCGGCGAGGGCGGGATCGTCGCGCAGCCGCGCGAGGCGGTCCGCCAGCGCGGGGACGTCGCCGGCGGGAAAGACGAGGCCGGCGTCGCCTACCACGTGCGGGATCTCGCCGACGTCGCTGCCCACCACCGGTACGCCGCAGGCCATGGCCTCGACCAGGACCCGGCCGAACTGTTCGCGAAGCGGGATGCCGATCCACGGCAGGGTGTTGCGCTGCACCACCTCGACCGACGGCATCGCCAACGCGTCCATCTGGTTCAGCAGCGCGGGCAGGTCGGCGTGCCCGGCCCAGCCGTGCCGGTGCACCCGGCCGGGGCGGCGTGCGGCCGCACGGTCGATCTCGCCGCTGAGGCTGCCGTCCCCGACCAGCGACACGTCGCAGTCGATCAGCTCGGCGGCGCGCAGCAGGTCGGCCACGCCCTTGTGCGGCTCGAACCGTCCGACGTACCCGACGGTGAACGGGTGCGTGGCCGGATCGGCGGGCAGAGGGCGGAAGATCCGGGTGTCCACACCGAGCGGCACGATGGTGGCCGGACCCCGGTAACCCTTGACCCTCAGCACCCGCAGCGCCGCGGGGGTGATCGGGAAGGCGTGGTTCACCGACAGGTAGGACTGTCGCTCGATCCGGGGGAACGGGACCGGGAACCGGGTGACCACGTTCTGCGCCGCGTACAACGTGGTGGGCACCCCGGCCCAGCAACGCTGACGTAGCCGCAGCGCCTGCCAGGTGGTGAGGTACGCCGCCTCGCCGATCACGTGCAGGATGTCGGGGCGGGTGGTGGTCACGTCGTGCTGGCCGGGGAGCCGGAACAACACCGAGGCCATGTGTCCGGTCAGCGACTCACCGAGCAGGTGCGGGACGACGTGGTATCGCAGCCGGTGGTGTCGGCGGGCCAGCCGGGCCAGCTCGCGTCGCGTCGTCGGTGACACGTCCGCGGCGAGCACGGTCAGGGTGATGTCCGGCTGCTCGCAGAGGATGTCGAACAGGTCTGTCCAGTGTTCGGTGCGTTTGCCGACGACGGTTGTCAGGACGTGCATTACGCGCCTCCTCTCGTCTCGAAGCGGGTGGCCGCGATCCGGCCGACGCGGGTCCACGCCCGCAGACGGGCCGTCCCGGCCCGGGGTTGAAGCGGCATCCGTACTCCGGCCAGACCGATTCCGATCAGCGCGCGCAGCAGCACGACGCCGCGCACGGCGTGCAGGGTGCCGGCGCGGTGGCGGGCGAAGAACCGCAGCATGCTGCGGTACAGGTGGGGCCAGATCCAGGCCGGGTCGGAACTGCTCGCACCGCCGGTGTGCACGGCGCTCACCGAGGGCACGTACAGCACCTCGCTGCCGCGCCGGGCAGCCTGCAGGCACAACTCCTCGTCCTCGTAGTACAGGAAGTAGCCCTCGTCGAGTCCGCCGATCGCCGTGAACAGGTCGGTACGCACCGCCAGGCAGGCGCCGGACAACCAGTCCACCGCCTCCGGCTGTGCCCCCCGCGTGCAGGCGTCGTAGGCGGCCCTGCGCTGCCGACCGCTGAGCAGTCGTCGCAGCGCGACCGGCGCCAGCGCCCCACCGAACCGGCTGGCCAGCACCGTGACCAGGGACTCGAACCGGTGGGCGCTGATCGCGACCCGGCCGTGCGCGTCGGTGATCCGGGGTCCCGCGATGCCGACCGACGGTCGACTGCGAATCACCGTGACCAGCTCGGCCACTGTGCCCGGTGCGACCACGCAGTCCGGATTGACCAGGAGGACGACGTCGGTGTCGACTCCGGCCGCGGCCCGGTTCACGGCGCTGGCGAATCCCGTGTTCGTCGGGCTGACCAGGACCGTCACCTCCGGAAAGCGGCGCCGGACGAGGTCGACGGTGCCGTCGGAGGAGGCGTTGTCCACCAGCCGTACCGGCAGGTCCTCCTGCCGCAACGCGGTGAGGGCGGCGACGATCTGTCGCTCCGAGTTGTGGGTGACCACGATGGCGGTGGCGGCGGCGTGGCTCATGCCGTGACTCCCGTCCGGCTCAGCGACCGGCTCAGCAGCGCAGGCTCGGCGAGCCGCCGGAGCCGTTCACCGTTCTGCCGCGCGCTGAGGAGGGTCAGCGCGGGCAGCAGACCCAGCTCCCAGTGCCCGTCGGTGGGTGCCGCGAAGACGGCGGCAGCCAGGAAACCGCAGGACAGCGCGGCGAACGGCAGCGCGATCCCGTCCCTGTCGCGCAGGCCGAAGCGGACGCCACGCAGGATCGGCCACAGCACCAGCAGCAGGCCGACCAGACCGAGGTTGGCCAACACTGTCACGTAGAAGGCGTGGTAGACCGGGCCGACGTCGGTGAAGGTGAAGCCGGACAGGTAGATGTCCGGCGTCGTCTGTCCGAGGCCGGCCCCCACCAGCGGCTGGTCGGCGAACACGTTCAGGCCGACTGACGACTCCACCCCTCGGTACCCGGCGGACTGCGTCAACCCCTTGCTGATCTCGCCGGCCCGCTCCCGTACCCCTGGTTGCAGGGCGAGGACCGCTGCCACCGCGACGGCGGCGACGGCGGTGGCGGCCAGCCCGGCGCGGACGGTCCGGCCACCGCGAGCCAGCATGATCAGCACGGTCAGCGCGGCGGCGAGCCAGATTCCCCGGTACGACGCGAGGAGCACGTCGACGGCGAAGAACCCGCCGAGCAGGAGGACGCCGGTCCGTCGCCAACCCCGGAGTCGCCCGGCGATCCAGATCAGCGCGGGGATCGCCATGAGCGTGATGAGCCCGCCGTGCCGCCCCGGCGCCGATACGGAGATGGCGGTGAAGACCGCCGCCAGGGCCACGTACAGGATGCCGGCGGCCAGGATCCGACGACCCGAGGTGAGGGTGTACGTGGCGACGAAGAAGTACACCGGGATGGTGGCCACCTGGTACGCGGCGACCAGCACCTCCTCCGGTTGGTTGCCGACGGCCAGACCGTAGGTGGCCGCGACGACCGTCAAGCCGATCAGGCTCAGCATGCCCACGTCGGCGACAGTGCGTCGGGGCCGCTTCTCCACCCGCAGCCAGTGGCGTACGGCGAGCGCGGCACCGCCGGCGGCCAGCAGCAGCACCTTCACCGCGATGTACCCGCGTACGTCGCCACCGCTGAGCACGGCGCCGACCACGGCACCGCCGATGATGCCGACGGGCAGCACGGTCCAGGGCCAGAGCAGGAACACGCCCCAACTCAGCACCCCGATGGCGGCGGCCAGGCCGATCGGCCCGGGCAGCACTGTGACCACTGTGACCACGGCGCCCAGCCCGGCGCCGCCGAACAGCACCGTGGGCGTGACGATGGGTATCCTCATCGGGGCAACCCCGCGAGTAGTGAGCGCAACTGCACACCTCGGGTCGACCAGCTGTTGCGGGCGGCGACCGCGCGGCGTCGGGTGGCCTGCTGCGCGCATTCCGCGCTGTCCAGCGCCACGCTGAGCGCCGCGGCGAAGCTTCGCGGGTCGCCGGCGAGCGTGATGGTGTCGGCCAGTGAGCGCAGCGCCGGCAACGGCGTCGCGACGACGGGCTTGCCAAGAGCGAGATACTCGTAGCACTTCTTCGGATGCACGTAGTCCACCAACCCGCCCACCCGGTACGGGATGATGGTGGCGTCGCAGGCCCGCAGGATGGCCGGCACGTCCGCGAAGCCGACAGCGTCAACCAGTTCCACATTGGACAGGCGCGCCAGCGGGGCGCGACCGGCCCGGGTGGACGGACCGATCAGCAGGAAGGTCCACTCCGGGTGGGCCCGGGCGACCTCGGCGACCAGATCGGCGTCGAAGGCACGGGTGTCGACAGCTCCGCTGTAACCGATCAGTGGTCGGCGCAGCCCGGCCAACCACGGTGCGACCGGGCCGTCGGGCGAGAAGTGCTCCGGGTCGCATCCGTTGGCCAGCACCACCGGGGCGGGCTTGAAGGCGGGCATCCGTTCCGGCAGCGCGCTGGACGAGGCGAGCACGAGGTCGGCGGCGCCGACGGCGGACCGCAGCGCGTGGCGGAGGTGCCGGCGGTTCCAGCGTCGGGTGAACGTCCAGTCCAGGTCGGTGGCGTCGTACACCACGGCGGCCGCATCCAGCCGGCCGGCGACCGGTGCGGCCAGGTCCTCGTCCAGCCACAGCAGTCGTGGCGACTCGGCCCGCCGCCGGAACCAGCGGCGAAGCAGGAGCGCGGCGAACCAGCGGTTGGCCCGGTTGACCGGCGGCAGGTGGCGACCGAGCGGGAGCAGCGCCGGTCCGGCGCACTGCCACAGACCGTCGGCCACCTGTCGGACGTGGGTACGCCATCGGGGCAGGTGCCCGGCCGGGTCGACGAAGAGCACCCGGTGGTCGACGGTCAGTTCCCGAGCGAGCGCGTGCTGACGGTGGGCGCCGTTCGCCCACGGGGTGCCGCTGAAGACGACCACCCAGTCCCTGGTGTCGGTTGCCGCCGCACCGACCGACGCCTCCGCCCGGCGGACCGAGCGCTCAGCCACGACCCGACCGTTCCAACGGCCGTGGCGCTCCGGCCGGCAGCACCTCGTCCTCACCGAGCCGGCCGAGCACCGGGCGGGCGCGCTCGTCGTCGAGCCGCAGCAGGCGCGCGCCGGCCTGGCGGTCCAGCCAGGCACGCAGCACACCGGCCGCGACCCGACGATTGATCCAGTTGACCGGCGGCAACCAGTCACCCAGCGGCAGCGCGGTCGGCGCGACAGCACGCCAGGCGGTCGACCCGATCGGGGTCATCTCGCACCCCCAGCGGGGGCGGCGTCCCGGCGGGTCGACGAAGAGCAACCGCTCCCCGGCCTCCAGCTGCCCCAGCACCGCCTGGTGGTGCTCCACCGACCAGCGGGTGCGGCTGAAGAGCACCACCCAGTCGCGGGTGTCGCCGTCGGGCAGCGGGCCGACGTCGCCGCGCAACGCGGCGAGCAGGTCGGGCAGATCGAGCTGTACGGGTCGCCCGAGGAGTCGCTTGACCAGGTGGTCGGCGAGCACTGTGGCCCGGAACGCCACCATCCGGTGCCGGGGCTGGGTCAACCGCAGGTACTCGACCATGCTGCCCAGCAGGTGTCGGAAGCGGATGGCCGGCCCGAGCAGCCGGCACGATGCGCCACGGCTGTGCGTGACGACCGCGTCCGGGATCATCCACAGTTCGTGCCCGGCCAGGGCGAGCTGCCTTGCGAGGACCGCGTCGTTCCAGTAGACGGGGAACGCTTCGTCGAAGATGGTCTGCTGCCCGAGCACCGTACGGCGCAGCAGCATGCAACTGCCGGAGGCCAGTTGCCGGGGACGGCTGAAATCCTCGCCACGCATCTGGAACCGGTGCAGCGCCTGACGGAAGCCGGGCAGTCGGCGCAGCGCGGTGACCAGCGCGATGGTGGCGGCGAAGCTGGGCTGTTGGACGTAGTGCTGCTGGAAGGTGCCGTCCGGGTTGAGATACAGCGGGCTGACCCCGGCGACGTCCGGCCGCTCCCGTAGGTAGTCGATCATCCGCGACAGCGCGCCCGGGTGGAACCTGACGTCGCTGTTGAGCAGCAGGACCAACTGCCCGGTCGACCGGCGGTACGCCTGGTTCACCGCCGCGGCGAAACCGGTGTTGTGGTTGTTGCGGATCAGCCGGACGCGGGCCCGGTCGGCGAGCAGGTCGGCGGAACCGTCGGTCGAGCCGTTGTCGACGGCCACCACCTCGTAGTCCAGGTCCGGGTCGACGGTCGCGGCCAGCGACTCCAGACACTGCCTGGTCTGTTCGCGGGTGTTCCAGCTGACCAGCAGCACCGACAACTGCGGCGTACCCATCAGGACACCGCCCGGTCGTCACGTCGGGCGAAGATGCGTAGCAGGTCGCCGAGCTGCGGGTGTGTCACCCGGGGTGAGCGGCTCGCGGCCAGGTCGGCGACCAGGAGGTCCCGGGCGTTGCGCAGCCGCCCCGCCGGACGCCAGTAGAACCGCGAGAAGACGGTGTCGTGCGAGATCACCCGGAAGCCGGACTCGACGAGCATCCGGCTCAGCGTGTCCGGGGTGAAGTGCCAGCGGTGGTACGCGGGGGCGATCGCCGGCCAGGCGGTGCCGAGGCGTTGGGCGGCGGCGCAGGCGATGTTGGGTACTTCGAGGGCGAGCCAGCCGCCGGGGGTGAGGGTGGTGTGGGCGGCGTGGAGGAAGGCGCGGGGGTCTTCGACGTGTTCGAGGACGTGGAAGGCGCAGACGGCGTCGGCGGTGAGGGTGGGTGCGATGGTTTCGAAGTAGCCCTGTTGTACGGGCATGTGGAGGTGGTCGCGGGCGAAGCGGGCGGCGGCGTGGCTGACTTCGATGCCGCTGGCGGTGATGCCGGCGTGGTGGGCGGCTTCGAGGAAGTAGCCGCCGGCGCATCCGGCTTCGAGCAGGACTGTGGGTCGGACGGTGGACAGCAGCCACCGCAGTCGCCGCTTCGCCTCGAACCGGCGTTGACCCGCGGAGGCGAAGTAGTCCTGGTAGCCGTCGGTCGTGTAGTACGCCTCGTCGTACAACTCCTCCGGCGCCGGGGCGCTGCCGGCGGTCCAGACGAAGCCGCAGTCGGGGCAGCTCCACAGCAGTTCGCCGAGCGTCGGCGTGTGCCCGCCGGCGCGGCCGCAGAGCTGGCAACGGACCAGCTGCATCCCATCCAGTTTCATCAGGTACTCCGTCTGGTGTGTGGCGTCCGGGCGAGCACCCGGAGCAGGTCGCCGAGGCGTGGATGGGTCAACCGCGGTGAGCGGAGCCCGATCAGGTCGGCGGGCAGGAGGTGTCGTGCGTGCCGCAGCCGGTAGCGCTGCGGCATGTAGTAACGGAAGACAGTGGTGTCCTGCCGGACGACCTCGAAGCCGGCGTCGGTCACCAGCCGGACCAGGCTGTCCGGGGTGAAGTGCCAGCGGTGGTAGCGCGGTTGCAGGCCGGACCAGGCGGTGCCGAGGCGTTGGGCGGCGGCGGAGGCGATGTTGGGTACTTCGAGGGCGAGCCAGCCGCCGGGGGTGAGGGTGGTGTGGGCGGCGTGGAGGAAGGCGCGGGGGTCTTCGACGTGTTCGAGGACGTGGAAGGCGCAGACGGCGTCGGCGGTGAGGGTGGGTGCGATGGTTTCGAAGTAGCCCTGTTGTACGGGCATGTGGAGGTGGTCGCGGGCGAAGCGGGCGGCGGCGTGGCTGACTTCGATGCCGCTGGCGGTGATGCCGGCGTGGTGGGCGGCTTCGAGGAAGTAGCCGCCGGCGCATCCGGCTTCGAGCAGGACTGTGGGTCGGACGGTGGACAGCAGCCACCGCAGTCGCCGCTTCGCCTCGAACCGGCGCGGCTCGGCCCGGAAGTAGTCGTCGTAGCCGCCCGACGCGAAGTAGTCCTCGTCGTAGCTGTGGTCCACAGCGGTCTGGTCCGGCGCGGTCCAGCTGAACCCGCACCCCTCGCAGCGGCGCAGCAGCCCGCCGAGTCGGGGCCGGTGAGCCCGCGTGGGCCCGCACACCAGGCATTGTGTGGTGCGGTGGTCGACACTCATCGCGGGCCTCCGACGGTCGGCGTCGGCAGGGAGGCCGGGGCGCGCAGCAGCCGGTGCAGCCGCGTCCGGTCGTTCGCGCCAAGGTGTCCGCCGGCGGCCAGCAGCGCGCCGGCGACGAGCAGAGCCAGACCGGTCCGGGTGGACACGGCCAGCGCGGCGTCGAGCCGTCCCGGCCCGTCGGGCAGGAACCGGCCGGCCGCGGCGGTGACCATCCCGGCCGCGACCGCGGCGGCGACCGGTGGCCAGACCGCCCGCACCAACGGGGCCAGCGGCCGGGCGGTGGCCGAATGGAAGTACGCCAGGAAGTAGCCGGTGCTGAGCACGACCGCCAGCGCTGTCGACAGGGGTACGCCGAGCGGTCCGCACAGCAGCAGCGTCGGCACCGTCAGGGCGAGGTTGAGCACGACGGAGAGCAGCACGTACCGCGTTTCCAGACCGGGTCGGCCCTCGGCGCGGGCGACGATCGTCGCGGCACCGGTGATCAGGTTGAGGGCGTAGGCGGGCGCGAGGATCACGATGTTCGCCGCCGCCCAGGGGACCTGGTGCCCCAGCCATAGTCGGACCAGCGGATCGGCGCTCACCATCAGGGCGGCGGTGGCCGGGGCGAGGAACAGCGCGAGGTGCCGGGTGGTGGTCAGGTAGAACTGGTCCAACCAACCGGCGCCCCGGGCGGCGGTGCGGGCGACGGCGGCCGGGAACAGCACGATCAGGGCGAAACCTGGAGGCAGGCGGAGCAGGTTGAGCAGGCGGCTGCCCAGGTCGAAGCCGCCGGCGACGGCGGGACCGAAGGCGCCGCCGAGGACGAGGCGGTCGAGTTCGACGTTGACCATGCCGGCGCCGCTGGAAACCTGCACCCGAAGGCCGTAGCCGCCGACCCGGCGGACGTCGCCCAGACCGAGCCGCCCCCATCGAGGGCTGAGGTCGGGGCACTGGCGTCGGGTGGCCGAGGCCAGCAGCAGGGTGCGGATCGTCGCGGTCGTGGCGGCGGAGGCGGCCAACGCCACCAGGCCGCCGCCGAGGCGTACCACCAGGATGGACAGCGCGGCCGTGAGGATCGCGGTGCCGGCGGTGATCGCAGCCAGTGATCCGTACCGCTGGGTGCCTTCGAGTACGGCCCGCCACGGCAGTTCGACGGCGCCCGCCACCAGGCCGACGATCAGCCACAGGGCGGCCTGCCAGGCTTCGTCGGCCAGCTCACCGAGGCGCAGCAGCCCGGCGAGCCAGGGCCAGCAGACACCGATCGCGCCCACTGTGAGCAGGCCCAGCAGCACGGCCCACCCCAGCCCCAGCCCGAGCACTCGTCGGACCAGGTCCCGGTCCGCGGCGCTCTCGGCCCGTGCCACCTCGCGGACGAGGGCGGAGCCGAGCCCGAGGTCGATCAGGGCGGCCATCGCCAGCAGGCCGGCCAGCACGACCCAGATCCCGAACTCCTGCGGCCCGAGGTGCTGGTAGATGACCGGCACCGAGACCAGCCCGGACACTGCCATGATCACCCGCGCGGCCAGCATGCTGGCCGTGTTGCGGGTGACGCGGGTCCCGACCGCGTTGACAGCACTAGCCACGGGGGAACCCACGGAACAGTTCGACGACGGTGAGCAGGAGCAGGGTCAGGTCGACCCGCATCGAGCGGCAGTTGAGGTAGAGCAGGTCACAGCGGAGCTTGTCCTCGACGGTGGCCGCGTATCCGCCGGTGAGCTGCGCGATGCCGGTCAGTCCTGGTCGGATCAGGTGCCGCAGGTCGTAGTGCGGCAGCTGGTGGAAGCCGACGATGAACTCCGGCCGTTCCGGGCGCGGCCCGACCAGGCTCATGTCGCCGCGTACCACGTTCCACAGCTGGGGGAGCTCGTCCAGGCGTGAGCGTCGGAGCCAGCGGCCGACGCGGGTGATCCGGACGTCGTTCGGCTGGGCCAGGACCGGACCGGTCGCCTGCTCGGCGCCGACCCGCATGGTCCGGAACTTGACGACCCGGAACAGTCGGCCACCCGCTCCGACGCGCTGCTGGAGGTAGAACGGCGGGCCGGTGAACGACACCACGGCGGCGATCATCGCGATCAGCGGGATCACCAGGACGGCGCTGAGCAGGACCATGCTGAGGTCGAAGAAGCGCTTCAGCCGTTCGCCGCGGGGGCGCCCGACGCCGGATCGCAGCCGGATCCACGGCAGCCCACCGAAGCGGGCCATGGCCGGCGCACGCAGCAGGCCGTAGACCGGTCGGGCCAGCACCATGATCTCGACGTCGGCGCTCATGCATCTGGTGATGATGCGGTCGTCGACGCTCTCCAGTGAGTGCTTGAGCAACAGCAGCCGAGGCCGTACGCGGTTCAGCAGCCGGGCGAGCTCGTCGGGGCAGGCCGGCACCGGGAGTCGGGCGGCCACGTCGAACTCCTCGTCGATGCGGTCGGGTGTGGTGGCCGTGTCGTTCGGTTCGAGCACCACGACGCGTTCCCGGCGTCTGTTCTGGTCTGCCCGGCTCGTCCGCACCGGGCGGCCGACGGGTTCGTGGAATCGCACCGGGATGGTCGGGCTGTCGGTGCTCAGCGCCGCAGATGTGCCTGCTGTCACGGGGCGCGAGGGCTCTCGCACGCGTCGACCCTCCCTTCTCCGTCAGGTGACTTGAGGGCATGCCGACGAGCACCCCGGAGTTAAATTAAGGCCCAAAGCTGCCTTACAGGCACGAATCGGACTTTTAAGACCTAACACCCCATATCCCACCAAACGTTGAGCCAAACGTCCCTTTCGTGGTGTTTGCCTGAGTTAGGGTCGGCCCGGCCGTCTTGGTTGCCGAAACGGGCCGACAGACCCGTCGTTCCAAGGAGTTCCGACATGGACCAGCCAGTTACCGCCGTCGGCATCGCGCCGTCGGCCGACCTGACGCCCCGGCGCGTCCTGGTCACGGGAGGCGCCGGCTTCATCGGCGGTCACGTGGTCGCCCGCCTGATGTTGATGGGCAGTCAGGTGCGGGTGCTCGACAACTTCTCCACGGGCCGGTTGGAGAACCTGGCCGACGCTGCGTACGGCGGACTGACCGAGGCGGACGTCATCTCGGGCGACATCCGTACGCCCGAGGGGGTCGAGGTCATCCACCAGTGGCAGCCGGACGTCGTGGTCCACCTCGCCGCCCAGCCGAGCCTGCCCGCCGCCCGTCGCTCACCGCTGTACGACGCCGACGTGAACGTCTTCGGCACCGTCAACGTGCTGGACGCCTGCGTCCGCAGCGGCGTACGGCTGGTGGTCAACGCCGCCAGCAGCGCCATCTTCGGCAGCGTTCCCGCCCACGACCTGCCGGTCCGCGAGGATCACCCGATCGCGCCGGCGAGCCCGTACGGCGTCAGCAAGGCCGCCGGCGTGCACTACCTCGAGTGGTACGGACGCCAGCATGGTCTGGCGTACACCTCAATGGTCTTCGGCAACGTCTACGGCCCGCGGCAGGAGGGTGGCGACTGCGGCGTCGTGTCCCTGATGGCCGATGCCCTGCTCGGGGGTCGGCAGGTGGTGATCTACGACGACGGCACCCAGACCCGGGACTTCATCCACGTCAGCGACGTCGCCGAGGCGGTGGCCGTGGCCTGCCACCACCCCGGGGTGGGGTTGGTCAACATCGCCTCCGGGCGGCAGACGAGCATCAACGAGGTGTACGACACCGTCCGGGAGGCGTCCGGCGTCGGCAACGCGGCCCGGTACGAGCCGTTGCCCTGGCCGGGCGAGGTCCGCAACATGGCGCTGGACACCAGGAAGGCGCGGGAGCTGCTCGGGTGGCACCCGAAGCTGGGCTTCACCGAGGGCGTGCGGATGACAGTGCGCGACGCCCGGCGTCGCCAGGCGGGCGGCCAGATCCTGTCTCCGGTGCGAGCCCTGGGCCGGGCTACCGAGGCGCTGGCGGTTAACGCATAATTCCCGTCACCTGACCCGGAATTTCATCGATCAGTCTAACTCTTGCGGGTTGGTATCCATTGCTGCCACGATGGCCGTCAATGCCTTCCGTCCCGAAGGAGTGGTCGTCATGGCGGTCTCCCGCCGCAGGTTCGTCACGTCCGTGATGGCGGGGTCCGCCCTCGCCGCCGCCTCCAGCACCGAACTGCTCGCCAGCATGTCCAGCCCCGCACACGCCGCCAGTCCCCCCGGGGACGTGGTCGGCAAGGTGACGGTCGGCTACCAGGGCTGGTTCAGCGCCCCCGGCGACTCCGCGCCGATCGGCGGCTGGTGGCACTGGAGCCGCGACAGGTTCCAGCCGCCGTCGCCCGCCAACACCACCATCGTGTCCTGGCCGGACATGCGGGAGTACACCCGCACCTATCCCACCGCGTACCCCAACCTCGGCAACGGCCAACCGGCCACCCTGTTCTCCTCCTACGACCAGCAGACGGTCGACACCCACTTCCGGTGGATGCAGGAGTACGGCTGCGACACCGCGGCGCTGCAACGGTTCAACCCGACCGGCGACGAGGGGCCGACCCGTGACGCCATGACGCTCAAGGTCCGTTCGGCGGCCGAGCGCTACAACCGCAAGTTCTACATCATGTACGACGTCACCGACTGGTTGACGTTCCAGTCGGACATCAAGACCGACTGGACGACGAAGATGGCCGCACACACCGCGTCCAGCGCATACGCCCGACAGAACGGCAAGCCGGTCGTCTGCATCTGGGGCTTCGGCTTCAGCGAGCCCAGCCGCCCCTTCACCCCGGGCCCCTGTCTGGAGGTCATCAACTGGTTCAAGGCGCAGGGCTGCTACGTCATCGGTGGTGTCCCCACCTGGTGGCGGCAGGGCATCGAGGACTCCCGCCCCGGCTTCCTCGACGTCTACCACGCGTTCAACGCGATCTCACCGTGGATGGTCTACCGGACCAGCACCCTCGAAGGGCTCGACTCGTACTACAACAACGTCAACATCGGCGACATGGCCGACTGCGTGGCCCACGGCATCGACTACCTGCCCTGCGTCATGCCCGGCGACCTGGCCGGGGGGCACCGTCGGCACGGCGACTTCTACTGGCGGCACATCTACAACATGGTCCGGCTCGGCTCCCAGGGCCTGTACGTGTCCATGTACGACGAGTACAACGAGGGCAACCAGATCGCCAAGACGTCCGAGACCCAGGCCACCACCCCGGCCGGCGCGAACATCCGGGCACTGGACGAGGACGGCGTCGCCTGTTCCTCCGACTACTACCTGCGGATCACCGCCGACGGCGGTCGGATGCTCAAGGGCCAGCTCGCGCTCACATCGGTTCGTCCCACCCCGCCGATGGTCGGCACCCCACCCCCGACCGGCGGCGACCTCGCGGCCGGCCGGTCCACCTCGGCCAGCAGCCAGAACGGCCCCTTCGTCGCGTCCAACGCGGTGGACTCCGACGCCGGCAGCTACTGGGAGAGCGGCGGCGGCGCGTTCCCGCACTGGTGGCAGGTCGACCTCGGCGCCAGCCAGCAGGTCAGCCGGATCGTGGTGCGGCTACCCGCCGGCTGGGGCGCGCGTACCCAGACCATCACCGTGCAGGGCAGCGCCGACGGCAGTTCCTTCTCGACCATCGCCGCGGCCTCCGCGTTCACCTTCGACCCGGCCACCGGCAACACCGTCAGCCGCACGCTCACGACCACCACCGCCCGCCACATCCGGCTCAGCATCGCCGGCAACACCGCCTGGCCTGCCGGCCAGCTCGCCAAGGTCGAGGTGTACGGCGCCAGCGGCACCACTGACACCCCGCCGACCGCCCCGGGCGCTCTCACTGTCACCGGCAAGACGTCGAGCAGCGTGTCCCTGGCCTGGACCGCGTCGACCGACGACAGGGGGGTCACCGGCTACCAGGTACGCCAGGGCGGCACAGTGGTCTCCACCGTCACAGGCACCACCGCCACCGTCAGCGGGCTCACCGCGTCCACGTCGTACACCTTCACTGTCGTCGCCCGCGATGCCGCCGGCAACACCTCCGGCGCGTCCAACGCGGTCACCGCCACCACGGACGCCCCGGCCAACGCGGACCTCGCCCGGGGTCGGTCCACCAGCGAGAGCGGTCACGTCCAGAGCTATGGCTCGGGCAACGTGGTCGACGGTGACGCGAACACCTACTGGGAGAGCGCCAACAACGCGTTCCCGCAGTGGGTGCAGGTCGACCTGGGTTCCTCGCGCACGGTCGGGCGGGTGGTGTTGAAGCTGCCGCCGTCGTCGGCCTGGGGTGCTCGGACGCAGACCCTCTCCGTGCAGGGCAGCACCGACGGGTCGAGCTTCGGCACGTTGGTCGGGTCGGCGGGGCGGGTCTTCGACCCGGCCAGCGGCAACCAGGTGAGTCTCACCTTCACCGCTGCGCAGGCCCGTTACGTGCGGATCACCGTTACCGGCAACACCGGCTGGCCGGCCGGGCAACTGTCGACCCTGGAGGTCTACGCCAGCTGACCGGTGAGTGGGCGGCCGCCGGGGGAGCGGCGGCCGCCCCGCTCGGCGTGCCCGCTCGCGGGCTGCCCGCTTGTCGGGCACCGGGATGGCTGTCCCAGAATACGAGGAATCACTCCTATCCAATGGGATGGCAGTGATGATCAACTCAGTATCGGCGAAGGTGGGGTATCAATGTCGATGGGATACCGCGACTTCGCCGAACTCGTGTTGATCAGGGGCCGGCGGGTCGAACGGGTCGCCCTCGGTGCCGCCATGACGGCGGATCGGCAAGCGGAGTGCTACGTCGCGCCGGTCGAGGTTCGTGCCGGTCGTTGGCGCGTACCGTCTCGCCGATGTCGCCCGCCGCAGCCGGCGCCGGCCGGTGCTGCGCGACTGGCGGCGATGGTCGGCCGCGCTCGTTGACCAGCGCTTCTGTCTCTGTTTGAGGGGCCTTCGGCGGCCGGCATATCCCGCGACCGGGCGGGAAAGCGCGGGGCGTCCGACAGCCCAGACCGGAGCAGGAGTCAAACATGCCTTTTATCACCGTGGGGACGGAAAACTCCGCGCCCATCGACCTGTACTACGAGGACCACGGTTCCGGTAAGCCGGTGGTGCTGATCCACGGCTTCCCGTTCAACGGCGCGACCTGGGAGAAGGTGACCACCCAGCTGCTCAACGCCGGATACCGGACGATCACCTACGACCGACGCGGTAACGGCAACTCCGCCCAGCCGACGTTCGGGTACGACTACAACACGTTCGCCGCGGACCTGGACGTGCTGATGACCGAGCTGAACCTCAACGACGTGACCCTGATCGGTCACTCGATGGGCACCGGCGAGGTCGTCCGGTACCTGGGCAACTACGGCTCGCAGCGGGTGAGCCGAGCGGTGCTGCTCAGCCCGCTGCAACCGATGCTGGCCAAGGCGAAGGACAACCCGGAGGGTGTCGACACGAGCCTCTTCAAGGGTTTCCAGCAGGCCATCATCAAGGACCGGTTCGCCTACCTGACCCAGTTCTGCGACGCGTTTTTCAACTACAGCGAGAACAAGGGCAAGCTGGTCAGCGAGGAGGCCTACCGGGCGCACTGGCAGATCGGCGCCATGGCCTCCGGTAAGGCCACCCACGACAGCGTGGACGCCTGGCAGGAGGACTTCCGCCCCGACCTGCCGAAGATCGACATTCCGGTGCTGATCGTGCAGGGTGACAAGGACAACGTGCTGCCCTACCCGGTGACCGGCCAGCGACTCGGGCCGATGATGCCGACCGGTCAGCTCATCACGCTCAAGGGCGCGCCGCACGGTCTCCCGTGGACCAACGCCGACGAGGTCAACAAGGCGATCATGGACTTCATGAAGCAGCCCGCGAAGGCTCGCGCCTGACCCGTACCGGTAGCCGATCGGACACCGGCGCCGTGACGGCGCCACGACACCCGGCCCACGGTTCGCACCGGGGCCGGGTGTCGTCGTCGGTCAGGCCCGGCGGGCCACCACCGCGCCGTTGGCGCCGGGCGCGTCGAACGGCACCGTCCGTACGTCGACGAAGCCGGCGTCGGTGAGCCAGGCGGCGTACTCGGCGCCCGAGTAGTTCCGGCCACCCTCGGTCTCGACCAGCATGTTCATGCCCATCAGGGCCGCCTCCGGTGGCCCGGTGCGCTCGTCGTTGAGCAGCAACTCGCAGACGACGATCGCCCCGCCCGGTGGCAACGCCGCATGGCAGCGGGCCAACAACGCCCGGTTCGTCGGCTCATCCCAGTCGTGCAGGATCATGCTGAGCAGGATGACGTCGTGCCCGTCCGGTAGCGCCGGGTCGGCCAGGAAGTCCCCACCCACCGCGTCGACCCGCCCGGTCAGGCCGGCCTCCGCGATCCGCTCCCGCGCCCGTACGCACACGTGGGGCAGGTCCAGGACGGTGGCCCGCAGGTCGGGCAGCCGGCGGCAGAACTCGATCGGGAACGCGCCGGCCCCGCCGCCGACGTCGAGCAGCCGGCGGTACGCCGAGAAGTCGTACGCGTCGGCCAACGCGCTGGCGGTGAAGCTGGACGTGGAGAACATCGCGTCCCAGAACTGCGCCAGCATCTCCGGGTCGGCGGTGTCGAACATCGACTGCTGGGCCTCCGGGTCCCAGGTCAACGGGCGATCCGTGCGCAGCGCCTCGCCGATGCGGTGCCAGGGCAGGTAGGTGCGCAGATCCGAGTAGCGGACCTGCGCCCCGAAGTAGTACGGGCGACCCTCGACCAGGAACTGCTCGGCCAGCTCGGAGTTGCGGTAACCGTCGCCGGCCTTCTCCAGCAGGCCGAGCGACGCGCTGGCCGCCAGCAGCAGGTCCGCGGGCCGCTCGGGCAGCCCGAACTCGGCGGAGGCTTCCTCGACGGTCATCGTCCGCCCGCCGGCCAGCCGGGTGAACAGGCCCAGCTCGACGCCGACCGCGAGGGTCTTGAACCCCCACACACCGGCCACCAGGCGCATCAGGGGAGTCGGAGAGATCATGCGGTCATCAGATCACGATTCGTGTCCGTCCACGATGGTCGATCACGCCCGCAGCAGGGAGACCGGCCCGACGGTCGGGGCTAACCGGCTCGGCCGGTGGTCCGTCGGCCGACCCGCCGTGCGGCGAGGCTCACCGCGGTGCTGCCGGCTGCCGTCCCGACCAGCACCAGCAATGCCCCGACGGCCCACAGGCCGCTGTCGTCGGTGGACGCCGCCCGCCACGTCCAGGCCGCCGTGAAGGCGACGGTCATCACCGGCACCACCAGCCACGGGCTCAGTCGTCTACCGGCGAGCGCGGCCAACAGCACCAGCGTCAGCACACAACCGATCACCTGCCACGCCTCGTACGGGCCGCTCGTCGCACCGGTCTCCGCGTCGACCGTGTGCCCGTTGTCCCAGCCCAGCCAGAGCAGCCAGGCCCCGACCGTGGCCGCCGTCAGGAACAGGACACCGAGCAGTGCGCGCGTACCCCTCGTCGCCGTCATCGGACGATCATGCACGGCGCGACGCGGCAGCGGAATGAGTACCGGTACCCGGCCCGGCTCGGATTCCGGACGACTGTTGCCCCGGCCGGTGGTGATCCTCTACGGTCGGCTCAGCGGTGGGCGGTGCGGTCCGCATCCGACCGGACACCGCCGGTTGCCCGTCGCGCGGGCCGGGATGGTGGAGTCCCGGGTCGCCCCGTCGGCGGGAGACTCGGCGGTCGTGTGACTCCAGCTCGTACCCCGGGTGTTGCCGCCCGGTGCGGCTCCCCGCGGGGGGCCGCCGACGAGCCGGGCACGCCGATCCCACCGGGAGAAGCCCCGTGTTCCTCAGCCCGCACGAGCAGGACCGTCTGCTCGTCCACGTGGCGGCCGATGTCGCCCGCGCCCGCCGCGAGCGCGGCCTGCGCCTCAACTACCCCGAAGCCGTCGCGATCATCACAGCGTTCCTGCTCGAAGGGGCCCGCGACGGCCGGTCCGTTGTCGACCTGATGGCGTCCGGCCGGACCGTGCTCGGCCGCGACGACGTCCAGGACGGCATCCCCGAGCTGCTGAGGGAGGTGCAGGTGGAGGCGACGTTCCCGGACGGCACCAAGCTGGTGACGGTGCACCACCCGATCCCGTGATCCCGGGGGAGATCCTGCCGGCGTCCGAACCGGTCGAGATCAACGTGGGCCGGCCGGTGACCACGGTGCTGGTGGTCAACACCGCGGACCGGCCGGTGCAGGTGGGCTCGCACTACCACTTCGCCGAGGCCAACCCTGCGTTGTCGTTCGACCGGGGCGTCGCCTGGGGGCAGCGGCTCGCCGTGCCGGCGGGCACCTCGGTCCGGTTCGAGCCGGGCATCAGCCGCAGCGTCGACCTCGTCCCGTTCGGCGGAGCGCGCGTCGTGCCGGGGCTGCGCGGCGAGTGCGCCGGCCCGCTGGACCGTTCACCGGCTGAGGGGTCGTCGCGGTGAGCGCCGTGCGGCGCGACCGCTACATCGACCTGTACGGGCCCACTACCGGTGACCGGATCCGGCTGGCCGACACCAACCTGCTGATCGAGGTGGAGACCGACCACTGTGTGGGCGGCGACGAGGCGGTCTTCGGCGGCGGGAAGGTGATCCGCGAGTCGATGGGGCAGTCCCGGGCCACCCGCGCCGAGGGGGCACTGGACACCGTCATCACCGGTGCCGTGGTGCTCGACCACTGGGGTGTGGTCAAGGCCGACGTGGGGTTGCGCGACGGGCGGATCGTGGCGCTCGGCCGGGCCGGCAACCCGGACACCATGCCCGGTGTCCACCCCGACCTCGTCATCGGCCCGGCGACCGAGGTGATCGCCGGCAACGGGCGGATCCTCACCGCCGGCGCGGTGGACACCCACGTGCACTTCATCTGCCCGCAGATCGTCACCGAGGCGCTGGCCAGTGGCATCACCACACTCGTCGGCGGCGGCACCGGGCCGGCCGAGGGGACGCGGGCGACCACCGTCACCCCGAACGGCTGGCACCTGGCCCGGATGCACGAGGCGTTGGACACGATGCCGGTCAACGTGCTGCTGCTCGGCAAGGGCAACACCGTCTCGGAAGAGGCGCTGTGGGAGCAGTTGCGGGCCGGCGCGGGCGGTTTCAAGCTGCACGAGGACTGGGGCACCACGCCGGCGGCCATCGACGCCTGTCTGCGGGTGGCGGACGCGTCCGGGGTGCAGGTGTCCATCCACACCGACACGCTCAACGAGGCCGGTTTCGTCGCCGACACCCTGCGGGCGATCGGTGGTCGGGCGATCCACTCGTACCACACCGAAGGCGCCGGAGGCGGGCACGCACCGGACATCATCACCGTCGCCGGTGAGCCGAACGTGTTGCCGTCGTCGACGAACCCGACCCGGCCGTACACCGCCAACACCCTCGCCGAGCACCTGGACATGCTGATGGTCTGCCACCACCTCAACCCGTCCGTGCCGGAGGACCTGGCCTTCGCGGAGAGCCGGATCCGCCCGTCCACGATGGCCGCCGAGGACCTGCTGCACGACCTCGGCGCGATCTCCATCATTGGCTCGGACGCGCAGGCGATGGGCCGGGTCGGCGAGGTGATTCTGCGGACCTGGCAGAGCGCGCACGTGATGAAGGACCGGGTGGGCGCGCTGTCCGGCGACGGCGCCGCCGACAACCACCGGGCCCGGAGGTACGTGGCGAAGTACACCATCTGCGCGGCCATGGCGAACGGGCTGGAACGGGAGATCGGCTCGGTCGAGCCGGGCAAACTCGCCGATCTGGTGCTGTGGGATCCGGCGTTCTTCGGCGTACGACCGCACCTGGTGCTCAAGGGCGGCATGATCGCGTACGCCCAGATGGGTGACGCCAACGCCTCGATCCCGACGCCGCAGCCGATGCTGCCCCGCCCGATGTTCGGGGCGTACGGTGCCGCGGCGGCGGCCACCAGCCTGGCGTTCGTGGCGCCGGCGGCACTGGACGCGGGGCTGCGCCTGGATGTACGACGTCGGGTCGTGCCGGTCAACGACGTGCGCTCGCGGGGCAAGGCCGACCTGCCGGAGAACAACGCCATGCCGCGCATCGAGGTGGAACCGGACACCTTCACCGTGCGGATCGACGGTGTGGTGGTGCAGCCGGACCCGGTGACCCGCCTGCCGATGGCCCAGCGGTACTTCCTGTTCTGATGGCGACCCCGAGCCTGCTGTTGCTGGTGGCCGACGGGCGCTTCCCGGCCGGGGCGCACGCGCACTCCGGAGGTCTGGAGGCGGCCGTCGCCGCCGGCCGCGTCACCGACCTGCCGACGCTGGAGGAGTTCCTCGCCGGACGGTTGGCCACCGCAGGTCTGGTCGGTGCGGCGTTCGCGGCCGCCGCGCACCGCGCCGCCGTGTCCGGGAACGCCGATGCGGACAGGGCGGCCGGAGGCGCCGGTGCGGGCCGGTCGAGCGCGTTGGCCCAGCTCGACGCGGAGCTGGACGCGCGTACCGCCGCACCCACCCTGCGGGAGGTCTCCCGCCGGCAGGGCCGGGCGCTGCTGCGCGCCGGCCGCACCATCTGGCCGGACGCCGGGTTCGGGGACCTGCCCACGACACCGTGCGGGGTGCACCAACCGTTGGTGCTCGGGCTGCTCTGCGCCGCGGCCGGGCTGTCCCGCCTCGACACCGCCACGGTCGCCGCCTACGGGACGGTGACCGGGGCGGCCAGCGCCGGCGTACGTCTGCTCGGCCTCGACCCGTACCGCGTCCAAGCCCTGCTGGTCGGCCTCGCCGACGCCTGCGACGGCACCGCCGCCGACGCGGCGCGGGCCGCCGACGGTCCACCGGAGCGGCTGCCGGCCGCCGCCGCCCCACTCGCCGACATCCATGCCGAAATCCATGCCACCTGGGAGGTGCGTCTCTTTGCGTCCTGACACCGCTGTGCCCACCGCCGAGTCGACCACACTGCTGTCGACCGCCGCGCCGCACGACGAGTCCGTCCCACACACCCATCCCGAGCCGGGGGTGGATCCGCACCCGCCGCTGCCCCGTCCGGGCCGTGCCCTGCGCGTCGGCATCGGCGGCCCGGTCGGGTCCGGCAAGACGGCCCTGGTGGCCGCGCTCTGCCGTGCCTTCGCCGACGAGCTGCGGCTCGGGGTGGTGACCAACGACATCTACACCACCGAGGACGCCGACTTCCTCCGCCGGGCCGGAGTGCTGGACCCGGCGCGCATCCGCGCGGTGGAGACCGGCTGCTGCCCGCACACGGCGATCCGTGACGACATCGGCGCTAACCTGGACGCCGTCGACGAGCTGGCCGAGGCGGTCGGCCCGTTGGACCTGGTCCTGGTGGAGAGCGGCGGAGACAACCTGACCGCGACCTTCAGCCGAGGGCTCGTGGACCGGCAGATCTTCGTGGTGGACGTGGCCGGAGGGGACAAGGTGCCCCGCAAGGGCGGCCCGGGCGTCACCGCCGCCGACCTCCTCGTCATCAACAAGACCGATCTGGCGCCGCTGGTGGGCGCCGACCTCGCCGTGATGGACCGGGACGCGCGGGCGCGGCGCGGCGACCTGCCGACCGTCTTCCTGTCCATCGTGGGAGATCCGACGGCGAGTCGGGTCGCCGACTGGATCCGGCACGAGTTGGCCCACCACGCCGCCCTGCACCCGCTCGCCGTGCCGGTGGAGCCGCTCTGATGCGTGCGCTCGCCCGGCTGGTCGCCAGGGCCGACGGCCGGGGCGGGACGACGCTGGTCGAGCTGCGCGGCGAGACGCCGCTCCTGCTGCGCCAGACCCCCGCCGACGGTGGTGTCGCCACCGTGCACCTCGTCGGTGGGGCGGCCGGCCCGCTCGCCGGCGACGATCTGCGGCTGGAGATCGAGGTGGGAGCGGGCGCGGCGGTGCGGGTGCACACCGTCGCCGCGGCGATCGCCCTGCCGGGCCGGCCGGGTGCGGTGTCCCGGATGACGGTACGGGCGGTGGTGCACGCCGGTGCCACCCTGCACTGGCTTCCCGAGCAGCTGGTCGCTGCGGCCGGCTGCGCGCACCTCGCCGATTCCCGGGTCGAACTGGCCGCCGGGTCGCGCCTGCGGTGGCGCGACGAGCTGGTCTGCGGCCGGTACGGCGAGTCGCCCGGCGGCGCGGTCGTGCACACGCGGGTCGACTACGCGGATCGGCCACTGCTGCGTCAGTCCCTGGCGGTGGGGCCGCACGCGCCCGGCTGGGCCGGCCCCGCGGTGCTCGGCGGGGCGCCGGCCACCGGTTCGTTGCTGGTGGTCGACGAATCGCGACCCGTCGAGCCGGCGGCGGTGGACGGGACCGTCGCCCGACTGCCGCTGGCCGGCGGACCGGCGACCCTCTGGACCGCCACCGCCCCGGACGCGCACACCCTGCGGGCCCATCTCACCCCGTAGGGAGGCGCGGTTCCGGGCCCTCGTGTTCGGCATCCTCGCCCGGGACGGGTCCGCCGCCCCATATGGTCGAAAACACCCCGCGACTGCCGGTCGCGCGCGACGCCGCACAGGAGGCCGTGATGAGTGGAGACGATCGACCCGCGGGCATCAGTCCGACAGCGGTGGAGGGAGCGCCGGGCCTGTGGCGCGTCGACCTGCAGAGGCACGATCTCAGCATTCCGGGGCGTGAGGTCGTGCAGAGTCGGGTGGAGTTCACGCCGGACTCCCCGCCGTTCAAGCACTTCCACCCCGGCGAGGAGATCATCTGCGTGCTCCAGGGATCGCTGGAGTACACGCTCGAGGGCCAGCCACCGGTGGTGTGCAACGTGGGTGACGCCCTCACCGTGCCGTACGGGGTTCACCACCAGGCGAAGAACGTCGGCGACGGTGTCGCCGTCGAACTGGCCACGTACGTCGTGGAGAAGGGCAAGCCGCTGCTCACCAAGGTCGAGTGAGCCGACGAGACGGTGCGCGGGTCAGCGGCGTGATCCGGTCGCGTCGGCGCGGTCGCCACGACGCGCCGGGTCGAGGCGGTCGACCAGGTCGTCGAGCCGCTCGACCAGGCCGGTGCCCGTCGGGATGCCCAGCTCCGCCAGGCTGGCCCGGACCCGCTGGTCGAGGCGTTCGTGCTCGCGTCGGCCGCGTGTCGTGAGGTACGCCCGGATCCGTCGACGGTCCAGCGGGTCGATCCGGCGGAAGACGAGGTTGCGGTCGACGAGGTGGTCGACCAGTTTGGTGAGGGTGCCCGGAGGCAGCGACGCCTCGGCGGACACCTCGCTCATCGGGTGACCCTGGCCGTCGGCGAGGAGGCAGAGCACCCGCCACGCCTCGATGGTCAGCGCGTCGTCGGCCAGCACGGCGCCCAGGCGGCGGGAGAGCAGCCGTTCGGCGCGGGTGAGCGAGCGCAGCAGGTCGGCTGGCGCCCCGGGCACGTCTGACATGCGACTCCTTGGTCCGGTGGCCCCGCCATGGTACCGAGTCGTCCCGGTCCGTGGTGAGCTCTGGCCTTCGGTCGTGGGTCGGGCAATCATGTGCTCATGTCTGCTCCGGCACCGCCGTGGCTGACCGTCGACAGTGCCGTGGTCAGCATCGCGCTGGTCTATCCCATGCGCGGGCCGGGCGGGATGTTCGGCCCCACCTGCGAACTGTGCGCGCAGCTCGCGGTGGAGGAGATCAACAGCTGTGGCGGGGTGCTGGGTCGTGAGCTGCGGCTGGTGCCGGTCGACGGCGGTGCGCCTCCGGCCGAGGTGGCCGCCGAGGTCGAGGCGTTGGTGTCGGTGGGGGCCGTGCAGGGGGTGACGGGGTGGCACATCTCATCGGTGCGCCAGGCGCTGGCGCCCCGCGTCGCGCACCGGGTGCCGTACGTCTACACCGCACTCTACGAGGGCGGTGAGCGTACCGAAGGGGTCTTCCTGACCAGCGAGACGCCGGACGCCCAACTGTGGCCCGCGATGCGGCTGCTCGCGGGGGAGCAGCGGGTGCGTCGCTGGTTCGTGGTCGGCAACGACTACGTCTGGCCCCGCCGGACGGCACGGGCGGCGGCGCGGTACGCGGTGCGTGGCGGCGGGCAGGTGGTGGGCCAGCACTTCCTGCCGTTGGACGCGCACGACTTCGGCGAGGTGCTGCGGCGCATCGAGCACAGCGACGCGGACGCGGTGCTGATGCTGCTGGTCGGGGCGGACGCGGTGCGGTTCAACCGGGCGTTCGCCCGCTCCGGGCTGGACCAGCGCTGCCTGCGCCTGAGCACCCTGATGGACGAGAACATGTTGCTGGCCAGCGGGGGCGGCGCGACACGTCGGTTGTACAGCACGGCGGGCTTCTTCGCCGGTCTGGTGACCCAGGAGAACCTGGACTTCCACGGCGACTTCGCCCGCCGCTTCGGGGTGGAGGCGCCACCGCTGGGCAGCCTGGGGGAGTCCTGCTACGAGGGCGTGATGCTGCTCGCCGCGCTGATCGGCCGGGCCCGCACCCTCGACGTACGGGCCATCGAGACGGCAGCGGACACCGTGGCGTACCACGGGCCGCGCGGACGGTTGCGGCTGCGCGGTCGGCACGTACGTCAGCGCATCTATCTGGCCGAGGCCGATGGGCTCGACTTCACTGTGCTCGCCCAGCTCTGACGCGCCTCGCCCGGGAGCGGCCCGGTCCGGGTCGGCCGGACCCTTGACAGCCGCACCCGACCCGGACCTAAGATACTTCCTGTGTGAAGGATCTGCCCTCGGGGTCGGATTCCGCCAATGCGCGCCCCGGTCGGTGAAATCGTCTCCCGGCCATTGTGGTGATTCTTTTTTCCAGCCTCTCTGAACGGCCGTAACCGTTTCTCCGACGGTGCCGGCCGTCTTTTCGTGTGCGCCCGACAGTCGGCGCGGAAACAGTCAATTAAGGACCGGGAAACACTCGCGCAATGATGCCGGTCGACGCTTTCGGTGCCCATATCCGAGTCGATGCCTCGGGCCGACGTCCACCCGCCTGCCCGGCATCGCCCACGTGAGCTCCACCGGACCGCACCGACCGTCCTTTCGCCACTTCCTCAGTGCACCGCAGGGAGAGTAGATGTCACTGTTCCCCGGCCGCCGCATCCTGGCGGGTGCCATGACCCTTTTCGCCGCGGCCGCGTTGACCGCGTGCGGCAGCAAGACCAGCGACGCGGGCACCGCGTCCGGCGTCACCGCCGACGTCTCCGGCGACACCGTCAAGGTGGGCCTGCTCAACTCGCTCTCCGGCACCATGGCGATCAGCGAGGTCACCGTCCGCGACTCCATCATGCTCGCCGTCGAGGAGATCAACGCGGCCGGCGGCGTCCTCGGCAAGAAGATCCAGCCGGTCGGTGAGGACGGTGCCTCCGACTGGCCCACCTTCGCCGAGAAGGCCGAGAAGCTCATCTCCGAGGACCGGGTCGCCGCTGTCTTCGGCTGCTGGACGTCGGCCAGCCGCAAGGCCGTCAAGCCGGTGTTCGAGAAGAACAAGGCGCTGCTGTTCTACCCCGTGCAGTACGAGGGTCTCGAACAGTCTCCCTACATCTTCTACACCGGCGCGACGACCAACCAGCAGATCGTTCCCGGGCTCGACTACCTCAAGGCGCAGGGCGTCAAGTCGGTCTATCTGGTGGGCAGCGACTATGTCTTCCCCCGTACCGCCAACAAAATCATCAAGGCGTACGCGACCGCGAACGGGATGACAGTTCTCGGTGAGGACTACGCGCCGCTCGGGTCCACCGAGTTCGGCACCATCGTCAACAAGGTCAAGTCGTCCGGCGCCGCCGCCGTGTTCAACACGCTCAACGGCGACAGCAACGTCGCGTTCTTCAAGGAGTACAAGTCCGCCGGCCTGACCGCCACCGCCATGCCCGTGGTGTCGGTGTCGATCGCCGAGGAAGAGGTCAAGGGCATCGGCACCCAGTACCTGGAGGGTCAGCTGACCGCCTGGAACTACTACCAGACCACCCCGGGGGCGGCGAACACGAAGTTCGTGGCCGCGTACAAGGCGAAGTACGGCGCGGACAAGCCGACCAGCGACCCGATGGAGGCCGCGTACGTCGCCGTGTACCTGTGGAAGGCGATGGTCGAGAAGGCCGGCGCGTTCGACGTGGAGAAGGTTCGCGCCGCGTCCGACGGGATCACCTTCGACGCGCCGGAGGGCCTGGTCACTGTGGACGGGAAGACCCAGCACATCGCCAAGACCGCCCGGATCGGCAAGATCGGCGCGGACGGTCTGATCACCGAGGTGTGGAACTCCGGCAAGCCTGTCGTACCGGACCCGTACCTCAAGACCTACCCGTGGGCTAGCGGCCTGAGCTGACGACGCCGGCCCGGGCGGGGCGTGTTGCCGCTCGCCCCACCCGGGCCACCCGACCAGCAGTTCGGAGACCCACAGTGACGATCCTCTTCGGTCAACTCTTCACCGGCATCAGCATCGGCGCGGTGCTGCTGCTCATCGCGCTCGGCCTCGCACTGACCTTCGGCCAGATGAACGTGATCAACATGGCGCACGGTGAGTTCATCATGGCCGGCGCGTACACCACCTACGTCCTCCAGCAGAGCATCACCGGGGCCGGCTGGTCGCTGGTGGTCGCGCTGCCGGTGGCGTTCGTGGTCGCCGGCACCATGGGTGCGCTCCTGGAGCTGCTGCTCATCCGCCGGCTGTACGCCCGACCGCTGGACACCCTGCTGGTCACCTGGGGTGTGTCGCTGATGCTGCAACAGCTGGCCCGGGACATCTTCGGCAGCCCCAACGTACAGACCCGCGCGCCGGAGCTGCTGACCGGCAACGTGGCGCTCCCCGGTGGGCTGACCATCGCCAACAACCGGCTGTTCATCCTGGCCCTCGCGCTGGCCGCCGTCGCGGCCCTCACGCTGGCGCTGCGGCTCACCCCACTCGGGCGTCGCATCCGCGCGGTGGTGCAGAACCGGGACCTCGCCGCGGTGTCCGGCATCGCCACCTCCCGGGTCGACCGGACGACCTTCTTCGTCGGGTCCGGGCTGGCCGGGCTCGCCGGGGTGGCGCTGACCCTGCTCGGCCCGATCGGCCCGACGATGGGCACCAACCTGATCATCGATGCCTTCCTGGTGGTCGTGGTCGGCGGGATCGGCCAGCTCAAGGGCAGCGTGATCGTCGCCTTCGCCCTCGGCGTCCTCCAGGCCACCGGGGAGTACCTCACCACCCTCAGCGTCGCCAAGGTGATCGTGTTCGTGGCGATCGTCGCGTTCCTCCAGTGGCGGCCACAGGGCCTGTTCACCCTGCGGACCAGGAGCCTCGCATGACCGCCGTCACCCCCGCGCCGCCCAGCACCGCCGTCCGCCCCGCGCCCGCCGGCGCCGCACCACCAAACCCGCCGCGGAAGCGCTCGCGGCTGCGCGCAGCGGCCGGCTTCGCGTTCGGCGCGGCGCTGCTGTTCGCCGTCGCGCCCCTGGTGCTGTCGGACTTCCGGCTGTCCCTGCTCGCCAAGTACCTCTGCGTCGCCATGGTCGCCGTCGGCATCGGGATCGCCTGGGGCCGGGGCGGCATGCTCACCCTCGGCCAGGGAGTCTTCTTCGGCCTCGGCGGCTACGCGATGGCCATGCACCTCAAGCTCGCCGACGCGGGCCCGGGCGGGATGCCCGACTTCATGCAGCTGTACGGGCAACTCGACGAACTGCCGCTGTGGTGGAGACCGTTCGCCACCCCGTGGTTCGCGCTGCCCGCGACGGTGCTGCTACCCATGGCGGTCGCCTTCGGGCTGGGCTCGCTGGTCTTCCGCCGCCGCGTTCGGGGCGCGTACTTCGCCATCCTCAGCCAGGCGCTCGCCGCCGCCATGGTGATCCTGCTGATCGGCCAGCAGGGCACCACCGGTGGCACCAACGGCCTCACCGACATCAAGGGCTTCTTCGGGTACGACCTGGACGACCCGGTCAACCAGCGGATGGTCTACTTCGTCATCGCGGGCACTCTGTTGGCGTTGCTCGCGCTGGCCCGTCAGCTCATCCACAGTCGCTACGGCGAACTGCTGGTGGCGGTCCGCGACGGCGAGGAACGGGTCCGCTTCCTCGGGTACGACCCGGCGTCGGTCAAACTCGTGGCGTACGTGGTCGCGGCCGGGATGGCCGGGCTGGCCGGAGCGTTGTTCGTGCCGGCCGTGGGCATCATCTCGCCCGCGCTGATCGGCATCGTCCCGTCGATCGAGTTCGTCATCGGCGTCGCGGTGGGCGGCCGGGCCACCCTGCTCGGCCCGGTGCTCGGCGCCGTGGCGGTGGCGTGGGCGCGTACCGCCCTCTCGGAACGGTTCCCGGGCACCTGGACGTACCTCCAGGGCCTGCTCTTCGTGGTGGTGGTGGCGTTCCTTCCCGGCGGCCTGGCGTCGCTGTGGGCGCTGGCCCGCCGTCGTGACGGCGGCGGCACACCAGCGCGGCGGTGGTGGTCACCACCGCGCCGACGACGCGCCGAGCAGGAGGTGACGACGGCATGAGCGGTGAACGGTTGGACGGGTTGTCCGTCCGTGACGTGCGGGTCAGCTTCGACGGTTTCACCGCCGTGGACGGCGTGTCCCTGGAGGTGCCCGCCGGTGACATCCGTTTCCTGATCGGGCCGAACGGAGCCGGCAAGACCACCCTCGTGGACGCGATCACCGGCCTGGTCCGGGCCACCGGCTCGGTCCGCTTCGGTGACGACGAGCTGTTGGGCCGCCCGGTGCACCGAATCAGTCGCCTGGGCATCGGACGGACGTTCCAGACGTCGGCGGTCTTCGAGGAGCTGTCGGTGTTGCAGAACCTCGACATCGCGGCGGGCGCCCGGCGCGGCTGGGCGACCCTGGCCCGCCGTCGGCGGGGTGTCCCCGACGACGTGGCGGCGGCGCTGGAGACCATCGGGCTGGTCGACCGGGCCGAACACCTCGCCGGGACGCTCGCGCACGGCCAGAAGCAGTGGCTGGAGATCGGGATGCTGCTGGTGCAGGACGCGCGACTGCTGCTGCTCGACGAGCCGGTCGCCGGCATGAGCCACGAGGAACGCGACGCCACCGGGACGCTGCTGGAAACGGTGAGCCGGGACCGCACGGTGGTCGTGATCGAGCACGACATGGACTTCCTGCGCCGGTTCGCCCGCAGCGTCACAGTGCTGCACGCCGGACGCGTGCTCAGCGAGGGGACCGTGGCGCAGGTCCAGGCGGACCCGCGCGTGCAGGAGGTCTACCTTGGCCACCCGGTCGACGCCGGGTCGGCCCCCACCGGCCTGGAGGCATGATGCTGACGTTGCGTGCGGTGCACGCCGGGTACGGCCGCAGTCGGGTGCTGCACGGCGTCGACCTGGCCGTCCCGCCCGACGGGGTGGCCGCGGTGCTCGGGCACAACGGCGCCGGCAAGAGCACACTGCTGCGGGTCGCCGCCGGATTGCTGCGCCCGAGCGCCGGCGTCGTCGAGCTGGACGGTGAGGACGTCACCCGCCTCGGACCGCACGAGCGGGTGGCGCGGGGGATGGCGTACGTCCCGCAGGGCCAGCAGTGCTTCCCGCACCTGACCGCCGCGGAGAACCTGCGGTTGGTCGCCGACGGCCGGCGCGACGGCGCGGTGGCCACCGCCGAGGTGCTGGACCTGTTCCCGGCGTTGCGTCCGCTGCTGCGGCGTCGGGCCGGGCTGCTCTCCGGAGGCCAGCGCCAGCAACTGGCCATCGCCCGCGCTCTGATCACCCGGCCGAGACTGCTGATGCTCGACGAGCCGACCGAGGGCATCCAACCGTCGGTGGTCGCGGAGATCCAGGAACGGATCGTCGAGCTGACCCGGCAGTCCGGGTTCAGCGTGCTGCTCGTGGAACAGCACCTGGGTTTCGCGCTGCGCGTGGCGGACCGCTACCAGGTGCTGGAGTCCGGCCGGGTCACCTCGCACGGCGACGGGGGTGTCACGGCGGAACGGGAGGTCCGGGCGGCCCTGGCGGTGTGAGCCGGCGCGGACCGGTCAGATCCGCGGGGCGGGGCCGGTCGAGTCGCGCACGACGAGCAGGTGCCCGGTGGGGCGGCGACGGGGGCGTGTCGAGCGGGGTTTGAGAGCGAGGCCGAGTGCGGTACGGCCCATCTCGGTCATCGGCAGGCGGATGGTGGTGAGGCTGGGCGCGAGGTCGGCCGCCACGGAGACGTCGTCGAAGCCGACGACGGACATCCGCCCTGGCACCGGCACCCGGCGGGACCGCAGCGTCGACAGAACGCCCATGGCCATCGCGTCGTTGAGCGCGATGATCGCTGTCGTCTCCGGGTGTTCGCTGAGGATCTGCTCGGCGGCGGCCCGACCGCCACCGCGGGTGAAGTCGCTGTGCACCACGGCGAGGTCGTCCGGGGAACGTCCGCGCTGCCGCACTGCCGACGACACTCCGGCCAGCCGGTCGGCGACGGTGGTGAGACCGGCGCTGCCCGCGGCGACAGCGATCCGGCGATGGCCGAGATCCATCAGGTGCTGGGCGAGCGCGTGACCGCCGGCCTCGTTGTCCGGCAGGACGGCGTCGATGCCGAGCGCGTGGCGTCCGATGGCGGCGGCCCGCCCGCCGTGGTCCTGGAACGCGGCCAGCTCGGCGCGGGCGGCCACCTCCGTGCGGGGGTCGTCGTAGCCCGACCCGCTGATCAGGACGATGCCGACCCGCTGGGCGATCAGGTGCCGTAGCTGCTGCAACTCGTAGCCGGGGTCGCGGCCGGACTGGCAGATCTGCACCAGGAGCCCCTGTTCGGCGGCGAACTGGATGACCCCGGCGGAGATCTCGGCGAAGTACGGGTCGTCGATCTGGTGGACGATCAGCCCCACCGTGGAGCTGGCCCCGCTGGCCAGCGTGCGGGCGTACGGGTTGGCAACGTATCCCAGGTCGTGTGCGATCTGCCGGATCCGGTCGGCCACCTCGGCGCTGACGCCCTCGCGGCCGGCGAGAGCCCGGGACGCGGTCGCCAACGAGACGGCGGCGTGTGCGGCGACGTCCACGAGGCGCGGCCGCTGGCTGGCCCTGGGCATCGGCAACCCTCCGAAAACATTCATGTCACCCGATCTATTGCGAGTGACATTCATCGAAGCCTAGGGTACGTAAGCGCTTACGTAAGCGCTTACGTGACCGGCATCCGGCCTGCCGCGAAACGAGGTGACAGCGATGTCCAGGGCCCGACGAGCGGCCGTCTCCCTCCTGGCGATCGGCGCACTGACCGGCGCCGGGGCGCCACCGGCGCAGGCGGAGCGCACCATCTCGCACGACGTTCACCCGGCGCTGCGCGCGCACCTGGTCGCCGCGTACGACTTCGACCACCCGGTGCTCGGAGACCGCGCCCTGGAACGTGACCAGGGCCGCTCCGGCACCGAGATCGAGCTGGTCAACGGCGGGGCCGCCATGCGGGTGCCCGACCGCGCCTACCGGGGCAGCCGCAACGCGCTACAGACCAGGCAGGTCGACCCGGCCGTGGTCGGCAACGACGACTGGAAGGCGGGCACCTGGTCGGCGAGTGGAGTGCGGACGCTGCGCGCCTTCAGCGGCACGGCGGGCACCAGCGTGCTGGGCTGGTTCAAGCTCGCCATGGACAGCCCGCTGCCCAACTCCACGACCGCCGACCCGGACGACCGGTACAACGCCATCGGGCTGGCCGGCGTCCTGACCGGCGACTCCGACGGCCACGGCGTCCGGGCCCTGCTGGAGCTGATCGACGTCGACGGGCAGCTGCGCCTGGTAGCGCTCGGGCGGCGACTCGACGGCGGCAACTCGCAGACCTTCGCCGCCCACCGCGACTGGCGCGAGCTGCTGCCGGTGGGGGAGTGGGTGCACCTGGCGGCCACCTTCGACTTCGGCACCGGCACCCTCGCCCTCTACCGCAACGGCGAACCGGTGGACGGCTTCTACACCCGCACCGACGACCCGTGGCTGGTGTCGGGGCCCGGCCCACACGTGACCACCGTCTCCGACCCGCGCGGCATCAAGATCGGCGGAAGCTTCCCTCAGAACACAGCGGAACGTAACCCCTGTGACTGCCGCATGGACGGCCTGATGTTCCTCGACACAGTGGTCTCCGCGAGCGACGTGCGGAGGCAGTATCGCCACCTGGCCCGCTGACCACCCTCGGCACCGTCCCACCGAGAAGGAGACACGCGTGCTCATCACCCACCGCCGTCGATCCGGGCTGACCGCCGGCCTCACCGCACTCGCGCTGGTCCTGTCCACTCTGCTCGCGCCACCCGCCCGCGCCGCCGACGCCGTCGACGACCCGATCCCCGAGATGCCGATCCAGTCCCGGATCGGGCTGGTCCTCAGCGAGTACGCCAGCCTTCCGCAGTCGTACCCCACTCCCGCCCCGACCGACCCGCGGCTCCTGCGGACCGCCCGGATCAACACGGTCATGGAGCTGCCCGACGGCTCGGGCCGGCGGGCGGTGCCCGACCTCAACGGCAACCTCTACCTGGTCGAGAACGGTGTGCCGCACGTCTACCTGGACGTGGCCGCGACGTTCGCGCCGCAGTTCTTCTCCGGTCGGGGTCTGGGCCAGGGCTTCGGGTACGTGGCGTTCCACCCGGAGTTCGGCGTCAACGGCCGGTTCTACACCATCCACACCGAATTGGCCTCGACGACGACCGCCACACCGGACTTCGCGCAGCCCAACACGCTCTTCCACGGCGTCATCACCGAGTGGACGGCTACCGATCCGGCCGCTCCGGCCTTCGCCGGCACCCACCGTGAGGTGCTGCGCATCGGCTTCGGCGGCCAGGTGCACGGCATCCAGGAGATCAACTTCAACCCCACGGCCAAGCGCCACGACCGCGACTACGGCCTGCTCTACCTCGCCGTCGGCGACGGCGGTCAGGGCGCCCGCAACACCGACCCGCAGAACCTGGCCCTCCCGCACGGCAAACTGCTGCGGATCGACCCCCGGGGCACCAACGCGGCCAACGGGCGCTACGGCATCCCACCCCGGAACCCGTTCGTCGGCACGGCCGGGGCCCTCGGCGAGATCTACGCAGTGGGCTTGCGCGACCCGCACCGGTTCAGCTGGGATCGGGCCACCGGCCGCATGTACCTCGGACACATCGGCGAGCACGCCGTCGAAGCGATCTACGAGGTCCGCGCCGGCGACAACTTCGGCTGGAGCGAGCGCGAGGGCTCCTTCGTCTTCGACAAGTCGGCCACGAGCCCCTGCGACCGACTGCTGCCGTTGCCCGCCGACGACGACAGATACGGCTACACGTACCCCGTCGCCGCGTACGACCACGACCCCGCCCCGGGCTGGAACTGCACCGACGACGTGGGTGTCGCGGTGGCCGGCGGCTTCGTCTACCGGGGACGGACGCTGCCCGCGCTGCGCGGCAAGTACGTCTTCGGTGACCTGGTCGACGGTCGGGTGCTCTACACCGAGGCGAACGAGATGCGGCGCGGCCGCGGCCTGGCCCCGATCCACCAACTCGCGCTCTTCGACGCCGCCGGCAACGCGGTCCGGATGCGGGACCTCTCCGGGCCGGGCGCGCCCGGCGACCCCAACCGGGTGGACCTGCGCTTCGGCACCGACGCCGCCGGTGAGCTCTACCTGGTAGCCAAGGCCAACGGGAAGATCTGGAAGGTGACCGGCACTCGGGAGTTCGCCAGCGGCGACGTCGGCGACACCACGGTCCGCCGCACCGCCGGTGCCTCCAACTGGGCCCCGGTGACCCCGTCGAAGTGGCAGTTCACACACGACCAGGTGATCCTGGCCGAGGCCGGGGAGAGCCGGCCGGGCCCGCGCCGGCCGTTCGAGTACGCCGTGCTGACCGCCGGCCCGGCGTGGTCGTCGGTGCAGGTCGACGCCCGGGTACGCCTCGACACACCGGTGGAGGTCACCAACCGCGACGTGATCGTCGTCTTCGGTTGGCGCTCGGACACCGAGTTCTACTACGCCCACCTCTCCACCGACAACACCATCTACCCGCACAACGGCATCTTCAAGGTCAACAACGCCGACCGGGAGCGCATCGACCACCAGTGGAACGGTCGGTCGCGGGGCGCCAACCCGGCGATCACCGATGCCGACTGGCACCGCGTACGGGTGGTGCACCTGCCGTCCACCGGTGAGATCGCCGTCTACGTCGACGGGCACAGGGACCCGCTGCTGACCGCGAAGGACACCACCTTCGGCTCCGGGCGAGTGGGCTTCGGCTCGTTCGACAACGTGGGTCGGCTGCGCAACCTCACCGTCACCGGCACACCAGCCTGAACGCAGTAGCGGTCGGGGTCGATGTGCTGTCGAGCGGTATACCGCAGAGGTATGAATATGACTCTGCGGTATACCGCTCGCTACCGCACCCGCCCCCGCTGAGGTGACCGACGGTCACCGCCCGCCGTGTCAGACGCCCCGGTCGTCCGTCGACCTGCCCCGGGGGACCCGGTCCGCTTCGTACAATTCCTGCCATGCCGGAGATCGTCGAGTTGCTGGCCTCGCCCGTCCACCGCTTCCTGGGCCGGCCCTCCGACGGCCCGGCGCCGGCACCGCCCGGTGAGCTGGTCAACGAGGTGCGGATCCGGGCCGGCCTCGGAATCGTCGGCGACCGGTACTTCGGCCAGCAGGCGCACCGCGACGCCAGCGTCACGGTCATCGCTCAGGAGTCGCTGCCGGCCGGCATCGGCCTGGCCGAGGTCCGCCGCAACATCCTCACCACCGGGATAGCCGTGGACGAGCTGATCGGCAGGGTGCTGGTGCTGGACTCCGGAGACGGCCCGGTCAGCCTGCGGGTCAACCGGGCGGCCCGGCCCTGCGCCTGGATGGACGTCACCGTCGGACCGGGCACGTGGAAGGCACTGCGCACCACCGGCGGCATCCGCTGCACCCCACTCAACGACGGCACCCTGCGCGTCGGGCCGATCGAGGCCGTCGTCACCTGAGGAAAGGATTCGACGACAGCGGTCCGCGACAGGCATGGTGTGCCGCGGACACCGCCGATCGGGGCGGTGAACGCACGCCCGCTGGTGGGGACCGACGTCAGACCGGGCTGATGTGCGCGGCGAGGACCCGCCAGCCGTGCGGGTCGTCGTGGATCCAGGTGCGGGTGTAGCGCAGGCGAGCCGCGAACGGCGCACCGTCGACCGTCCCGGCCACCCGACCCAGGAAGAACGTCACCCCGGTCGACCCGACGACGAGAAGGTCCAGTTCCTCCTCGACCAGCTCCCGCACCACCGAGCGGCGCTCCCGGTGTGCCGTTAGGTCATCCTGCTTGGTGTACGTGCGGCCGTCCGGGCCGACGCAGATCAGCTGGTCGACAAGCAACTGGTCGAGGGCGTCGGCGTCGCCGGTCCGCTGGGCGGCCTGCAGGGTGCGCTCGGCGTCGAGCAGCTCTGCCTCGCGTGCGCTGTCCGGCATCGTGGCGTCCTCCCGGTCGGGCCGACCCGGTTCCACCGTCGGGCCGGTCTGTCCGCATTGTGGCAGCTCCCCTCGCGAAGGAGGGCGTGGATCGCCGCCGGCGTTCACAGGGCCAGGCGAATCCGTACGACGGTCTCCCCGGCGCTGGTGAGCACGGCGACCTCGTCGCAGATCTGCTCCACGATCGCCAGCCCACGCCCTCGTACCGCGTCGGTGGCCGGCATGTTGCGGCCGAACGTCCGCGTCGGGCCCTGGTCGACGACGTCGCAGAACAGGTGGCCCGACTCGGCCCAGAGCAGGACCCGGCCGCCGCCGGTGGTGTGCTGCAACGTGTTGGAGGCCAGCTCGCTGACCGCCAGCGTCAACACCTCCACCCGGTCCGGCGGCAGCCCGCGAGCCAGCGCGGCGGCGCTGACGAACGCGCGTAGAGCCCGCACGTCGGTCGCCACCTGGTACGTCATGGTGTCCGCGAACTGGGCGGGGGCGCTCTGCTCGATCACGGTGTCCCGTCGTTCGGCCGGCATCGGCCCTCCGGTCGCGGGTCGCCGGTCAGCGCCACCACGATCGGGCCGGTCGCCGTGGACGTGCGAGCCCCGAAGTGCGCCATCGGACAGCAGCAACCCTTCTCGTGCCGGAGCCGTTGTCGCCACATCATGTCATCCGCGACGCCGCGCCCGTTCGTCCGTTCGGCGGCCGATCACCTGCGGGCCGGCCCGAACCATGTCGGTCCGGTACTCAGGGGGCCGCGTCGAAGGCGACGGACTCGCTCAGCTCCCGCCACCGCGCGTCGGACGCCGCGAGGGCCTCGGCGGCGGCCGAGGCGGCCGCCACCGCGTCGGTGCCGAGCAGCAACCGCAGGGGCGGGTCGTCGACAGTGGTGATCCGGATGATCGCCTGGGCGGCACGTGCCGGGTCGCCCGGCTGGTTGCCGCTGCCCTGACGCAGCCGCTGCACGGCCGGGTCGATGACCGGGCGGTACGGTTCGCTGATCGGCAGCTCACTCATCGACGAGCCGGCCCAGTCGGTGCGCAACCCGCCCGGCTCGACGCTGGTGATCCGGATTCCGAACGCCGCGACCTCCCTGGCGAGCACTCCGGAGAAGCCGCTGACCGCCCACTTGGCGGCCTGGTACGCCCCCAGCCCGATGCTGGGGACCCGGCTGCCGACGCTGGAGATCTGCACGATGTGCCCGCGCCCCTGCTCCCGCATCGTCGGCAGCGCGGCGCGGGACAGGTTGACCACCCCGTAGAAGTTCGCGTCGATCTGCGCGCGGAAGTCCTCCTCCGAGATGTCCTCGATCGCGGCGACGTCGGCGTACCCGGCGTTGTTCACCAGGACGTCCAGGCGCCCGAACCCGTCCACTGCGGTGCGGACCGCGTCGCGGGCGGCGGCCGGGTCGGTGACGTCGAGAGCTATCGGCTGGACCTGGTCGCCGTACTGGTCGCTGAGGGCATTCAGCTGGCTGGGGTTCCGTGCGGTGGCTACCAGTTGGTCGCCGTCGGCCAGCACGGCCTCGGCGAGGGCCCGGCCGAGACCTCGGGTGCAACCGGTGATGAGCCATACTCGCGGCACGTCGCTTCTCCCCTCGGGCGATCTCCAGCGGCTACGGACGGATGTCCAGGGCGCCGATCAGGCCGTCGCGCAGTGTGAACCGGTACCGCAGCTCGATCGGGCTGCCGGGGAAGTCGCCGGAGACCCGGGTGAGAGCCAGGTAGGAGTCACCCGCCTGCGATGTCACCCGGACCGGCTCGGCGGTGTACGAGTAGGCGTCCATCGTCTTCTGCCGCCACGCGCGGATCGAGGCCCGCCCGTCGTACAGCCGGTCCTCGTCGGCGACACTCGCGGTGTCCGCGAAGCAGGCGACGAAGGCGTCCAGGTCCCGGTCGTTGACGGCCCGGAAGTACCTGTCGATCACGTCGGGTAGGTCGACGGCCATCTGCTCCTCCTGCGGCACGGGCCGCCGTCGGCAGCCGTCGGGTTCCCCGTCCGACCTCACCGTACGAGACGTGAACGGTGCCGCGCGGAGCAACAACCAGAACCATCCCGCTGCGGCTGCCGGGGTTTGCCGAAGGGGGGCCCGGGTAGCCACGCGTCTCCGGGACGAAGGGCGGGGGAATGGCCGAGCTGGGGTTCGTCGACAAGGTCGCGGCACGGGCGGGGGTTCCGCCGGAGCAGGCGCGTCCACTGACCGAGGCCGTTCTGCGGACCCTCACCGAGCGGCTCAGCGGCGGTGAGGCGGGCGCGTTGGCCCCGCACCTGGCCGACGAGCTGAGCCCGCTGCTGGTCAAGGCCGCCGAGCCACCGGAGGCGTTCGGCTTCGACGAGTTCCTGCGCCGGGTCGCCGACCGGGCCGGAATCGACCGTCCGACCGCCGAGCGGGGCACCCGGGCGGTGCTCCAGACAATGCACCGGGTGGTCGGCCACCGCGAGTTCGAGGACGCGCTGGCCCAGCTCCCGGCGGACCTGCGGGCACTGGCGCAGCCGCTGCCGCACGGCCCCTGACTGAGCGGGGATCTTCGCCGCCGCGGACGGGCGGGGCGTGGCCTGACCCGCCGGTCAGACCACGCCCCTTCGTCCGAGGTCAGCCGGTTACCCCGCTACTGACCACCCACTTCTGGTGGGCGCCGCCCGCGTACGTGCCGAGCTGGATCTGGGTGCGGTCGGCGCTGCTACCGCCGGCGGCCTCCATGATCTTGCCGGACTGCGGGTTGCGGATCGACCCGTCGCTCTGCGGCTGCCAGACCTGCGCGCCGGTGCCGTTGCAGGTCCAGAGCTGGATCTTCGTGCCGTTCGCGGTACCGGCGTTGTCCACGTCCAGGCACTTGCCCAGCACCCGGTACGTGTCGCCGACCCGCGTCCAGGACTGGGCCGCGGTGCCGTTGCAGGTCCAGAGCTGGATCTTCGTGCCGTCGGCGGTACCGGAGTTGTCGACGTCCAGACACTTGCCGCCGACGCCGGTGATGGTGCCGCCGGTGGGCGGTGGCGGGCTGCCCGGGATGGAGTTGAGCGTGTACCACGCCTCGGTGCTCCACAGTGACTGGTCGCTGGTGGAGGTGAACGGACGGGGCGAGCGCAGGTGCACCACCCGACCGGCCTTACGACCCGCCACGACGAGGCTGACCTTCTTCCCGTCCGCCGACAGGGTGGCCGAGGTGACTGTCAACGTCTCCTCGTCGACCTTCGGCCCGCCGTAGGCCGACGTCGCCACGTACCGCCATTGCTTGATCTTGTAGTGCGACGCCAGTTCGGCGGCGGTCGCCGCCGAGACGGGCTGGGTGTACTCCACCTCGAAGCCGGCGGTGGTGGCTCGCATGGCGAGCATCTCGAACGTCGTGGTGCTGTTCGGGGTGAGTTTCTGCAGGCCGTACGCCAGCTTGCCGGTCTGGCCCCAGTTGCCGCCCGCGCCGAGCCCACCGACGTAGATCGCGCCGTCCGGGCCGATGTTGACCTCGGAGACGCCCGCCTCCAGGCCCTGGGTGAGCCGGAACAGGGCGCCCTGGTACTCGCCGTTGACCTTCTCCACGTTGGCGCGCTGGAGGCCGCCGTACGTCACGTCGCCGATGACGAACTGGCCGGCGTAGCGGCCGCTGGTGAGGTACAGCGGGGTGCTGGGGGAGTTCGCGATCTCGTTCTGCGGCATCCACAGCACCGGCGGGGTGACCAGGGCGTTGTCGAACGGGCCGGCCGGGTTCGTGTAGTGGTTGAAGAATCGGCCCTGCTTGATGTGCACGAGCTTCGACGAGGGCAGCCAACCGCCCTGGTTGTCGGTGACGAAGATGCCGCCCTCGGGGCCCCAGCCGATGCCGTGCGGGGTACGCAGACCGCCGGCGACGTAGCTGATCGCGCCGGTGTCCTTGTTGACCTTGAGGGTGGTGCCCCGGTTGGTGGCGGGCTGCGGGTTGGTGGTGGCGCCGCCGGAGTTGATCGACACCGAGAGGTTCAGGTAGAAGAACCCGTCGGCGTAGAGCAGGCCGAAGGCGAACTCGTGGAAGTTGCCCCCGTACGGCCAGGTGGCGACCGTCTCCAGGCGTTCGGCCACCTCGTCGCCGCCGGTGTTCACCAGCCGGGTGAGCCGCTGCTTCTCCGAGACGTAGACCACCCCGTCGACGACCTTCAGCCCCATCGGCTCCTTCAGCCCACCGGCGATCTTCTTGGTGGTCACCGCGCCCGGAGTGGTCGCGCCGCCGGTGTTGCCGAGGATCCAGACCTCACCGTCCTGGGAGGTGCCGGACTGGTCGCTGCCGCCCCAGGTGGAGACGACCAGTCGGCCGTCGGCCAGCCAGTCCATCCCGGTGACCTTCGGCTGGAACCCGCTGGGCCGCAGGTTGGTCAGCGTGTACCCGGGGTGCACCCCGGTCAGCGGCAGGCCGTCGCCGGGAGTGTCGGCGATGCCCTCGCACTCCTTGCGGCCCGGCGCGGTCACCCGCACCACGCCGGCGTCGGTGCTCAGCGCCGAGTTCGGTACGACCACGAAGGACGACGAGCCGGGCGTCTTCCACTCCAGGGTGATCTGCTGCCCACCTCCTCGCTCGAAGTGGTCGATGCGCAGCGCGTGCATCCCGGCGGTGAGGGTGACGGTGCCCTCCTTGGGCGGGGTCGCGCCGTGCAACCCGTCGTGGTTGATCACCACGCTGTTGTCGATGGACAGTTTGGAACCGTCGTCGCTGCTGAGCCGGAACGTGTAGCTGCCGGCCTGGGTGGTGGTGATGTTGCCGAGCACCTGCGAGACGAAGTTGTCCTCGAAGCCGAAGTCGGCGGCCGAGGTCCAGTTGATCGTGGACATCAGCTTGTCCACGTTGGGGGTCTGCGCCGGCTTGAGGGTGCAGATCTCGGAGAGCGGCACCTGCACGTCGAAGACGCGAAGCGTGACGCCCGGTTCCTGTGCGGGGGCGGCGGCGGCCGGAGTGGCCCAGGCGCTGGCGGTGAGGACGAGTGCGAGCGTACCCAGGACGGGTGGGCGGAGTCGGCGTAGCAGGGGTGTGCCCATCGTTCCTCCAGGAGGCGGTGGAGTGTCCGGCGGCCGGGCGAGGATCAGCGGTGAGGAGAGGCCGTCGGGCCCGGCGCCGTAACGCCCTCGACGCCGACGAGTGACGTTGCGGAAACACCGGGTGGATGGGTCGAGACATTAAGGTGTTTCGATCGAGCTGTCCATGTCTTCGCCTCAATTCATCTAAAGTTGCTGATGCCTGTGCGAAAGTTCGTGGTGGTTGACACGGAATGCCCGCATCTGATGCCTGCATCGTGGGCTGGACCCGGCGTCGGGCCGCTGCCGTCAGCGCGCCAGGATGGGCGCGTGGACTCCGACCTTCAGCGCTACCTCGACGACCTGGTCGCCGCCGCCCGGGACGTGCTCGGGGCCGACCTGCTCGGCGCGTACGCGGCCGGCTCGGTAGGGCTCGGCGCCTACCAACCCGGCCGCAGCGACGTGGACGTGGCGCTGGTCAGTGCCGGGCCGCTCACCCGGGAAGCCAGACGGGAGGTGGTGGCGCGGCTGCGACACGAGGCCCTGCCCTGTCCGGCACGAGGACTGGAGCTGGTGGTCTACGACCGGGCGGTGGCCGCGTCCGGGACACCGGAGCCCGGCTTCGAGGTCGAACTGAACACGGGTGCCGCCATGCCGTTCCGGTGCACAGTCGACCCGGCCGACCGGCCGGCCGCCGACGGACGCTTCTGGTACGGGCTGGACCGCAGCATCCTGCACCAGAGCGGGCTGCCGCTGCTCGGCCCGCCGGCCGGGGAGGTCTTCGCCGACCTCACGGCGGCCGACCTGCGTCGGCTGCTCGTCGAAGCGCTGTCCTGGTGGCTCGCCCTGCCGACACCACCGGAGGACCAGCCCGCGCCCGGCACCGAGGACGCGGTGCTCGGTGCCTGCCGATCGCTGGTACGGCACCGCGACGGCGTCTGGCTCGCCAAGGTAGCGGCCGGTCAGCGGCTGGTCGACGCCGGTGACCGGGCCGAGGTGATCCACCGGGCGATCGCCGCACGACACGGCGGGCCGCCACCGACCGGCGCGCAGGCACGCGCCTTCCAGCAACGGGTACGCGACGAGATCGCCGGACCGGCCGCCGTCGAGCCGGTGGTCAGCGGACCGGGCGGGACTGCAACGAGGCGAAGAGCAGGTTGAGACCCTCGGTCATCGTCGGATGGGTGATGACCGCGTCGCGCAGAGCGGTCCACGGCATCCCGGCGAGCATGGCCAACTGCACCGACGTGATCACCTCGCCGGCCTCGGGGCCGAGCAACGCCGCGCCGAGGATCCGGTCGCTGCCGGCGTCGATGACCGCCTTCCACATGCCCTGGGTCTGACGCAGGGTGCGTGCCCGGGGGATCGCGGCGACCGGTAGGCGGGCCACCTCGACGTCGTACCCGGCGCGCCGCGCCTCGGTCTCGGTGAGCCCGACCCGGGCCAGCTCCGGGGTGGTGAAGACGGTGTACGGGACGAGCCGGTGGGCGGTGCTGCGCTGTCCACCCGCGAGGTTCGCCCGGATGATCCGGTAGTCGTCCAATGAGACGTGGGTGAACTGCGGGCTGCCGGCGACGTCCCCGGCCGCCCAGGTGTGCTCGGCGGTGGTGCGAAGGTGCTCGTCGACCTCCACGAAGCCCCGCTCGTTGAGGCGTACGCCGGCCACGTCCAGGTCGAGGGAGTCGGTGACCGGCTCCCGGCCGGCGGCCACCAGCACGTCGTCCCCGGTCACCAGGCTGCCGTCATCGAGCGTCACCCGGATCGCGCCGTCGACGTCCCGGTCGACCCGCGCCACCGCGACACCCACCCGTACGTCGATGCCGTCGTCGACGAAGACCCGCATCACCGCGTCACTGACGTCGGGATCCTCGCGGGTGAGCAGCCGCGGCCCGCCCTCGACCAGCGTCACGGCGCTGCCGAACGACGCGAACATCTGCGCGAACTCCACCCCGACGGTGCCACCGCCGAGCACCACCAGCCGGGCCGGGAGCCGATCCAGGCGCAGCAGGGCGTCGCTGGTCAGCACCCCCGCCTCGGCCATCCCGGGCACCGAGGGCAGGTGCGGACGCGTACCCGTGTTGATCACCACGTCCGCGCCGCGCAACAGCCGCTCGCCACCGTCGGCGAGCGACACCCGCACCGTCCGGGGCCCGACGAACCGGGCCTCGCCGATCACCAGGTGCAGGCCGGAGTCGAGGAACTGCTGCCGGTTGGCGGCCACCATCCCCTCGACCACGTCCTGCTTGTGCGCCCGCAGCAGATCCACGTCGACCTGGCCGCCCTGCACCACCAGGCCGAGCGCGCCCGCGTCGCGCAGGTGGTGGGCCGCCCGGGCGCTGGTCACCAGTGCCTTCGTCGGGATGCACGCGACGTTGATGCAGCTGCCGCCGATCATGCCGCGTTCGACCATCGCGACCCGTTGCCCGGAGCGGGCGACGTCCATGCTCAACGTCTTGCCGGCCTTACCGCCGCCCACGACGAGCAGGTCGAACTCCTCCGGTCGGTCGGTCACCGACTGCTCCTCTCGGCGGGCGGCGCTGCGGGCGACCCGGTGGCGCATGGCCGGGGCGGGTGGCCCACCGGTGGCGTGTGGTCCGGGCGGGTCGCCGTCGTGCTGCGGGACGGCCTGCCAAGCCTGTCAGGTCGGCAGATCTCGGCGACCCGGTTCCGCGCAGAATCCGCCCCCTGCCTTGATCAAGTGATGAAAAGAAGGTCTTCCGGCCCTTTCCGAGCTACTTTTCATCACTTGATCACTGCTGGTCACCGGGGCCCGGTCCCACCGCCGCGAAGGTCAGTGGCGGGCGGCGCCGTTCTCGCTGACCGGCTGCCCGAAGGCGAGGAACGGTACGGGCGTCGGCGCGTCCGTGCCGATGTGCCGGGGGAAGGTCGGCTCGGGGCGTACCTCCTGGGTCGCCGGACGGTCCGCGGCCGGTTCGTCCGTCGGCTCTGACGCATCGACAGGTTCGCCGCTGGTCCGCTCGACGGGCTCGGGTTCGGCCGTGACCTCATCGGAAGAGTGATCGGGGGAGTACGCCGATGCCTGGTCGTGGGACCGGTCGGCCGGAGCCGTGTCGGTGCCCGCGTCCTGGTTGGTGGGCCGCTCCGCGACGACCGGCGGCACGCCGTTGCGCTCGACGGTGAGCCGCTCGACCCCCGCCCGCTCGGCAGCGGGTCGGTCGGTGCCGGAACGGGAGCCCACCATCGGATACTCGGCGGTTTCCGTCCCGCCGGCAGCCGCAGCCATGACCGCGGCGGCGGCGAGGTCGGCCACCCGCTTCGCCTCCCGTTGCACCCGGGCGCGAACCTCCTTGGCGTGTCGCTCGGCGGAGTCCCCGGCCCGCCGGGCCTCCTCCAACCGGGTGCTCTCGGCGGTGAGGTCCCGGCGAACCTCGCTGAGGCGCTGCTGCATCCGCGACAGCTCGTCCTCCAGCGTCTCGCCCTCCCGGCGGATCTCGGCGAGCTGCTGCCGGGCGGTGTCCAACTCGGCGTTCAGCTCAGTGGACTCCTGCTGGCGCTCCGCGATCTCCTGTTGAAGGGCGGTGAGCTGCTCCTGGTGGACGGCGGCCTGCTCGTCGGCGCGATTACGCAGCTCGGTCACGTGCTGCTGCGCCTCGGCCAGCAGCGCGGCGATCTGCTGCTCGGTCGCGCTGCTCTGCTCGGCGAGTTCCCGTTCGGCGGCGGCCTGCTGCTCGGCGATGTCCCGTTCGGCGGCGGTCCGCCGTTCGTTGACCTCCCGCTCCACGCTGGCCTGCCACTGGGCCATCTCCTGCTGGTTCTTCGCCCGGGCCGACTGGAGTTCCTGCTGGATCTGGGTGCGGGCCGACTTCATCAGCGCGTCGGCGGCGACCCGGGTCTGGTTGAGCTGCTGGGCGCTCTGCTCGGTGATCCGCTTCGCCTCGTGCTGGGCGCGCTCGTGCGCCGCCTCACCGTCGGCGCGCAACTGCTCCGCGTGCTCGCGGATCGCTGTCAACTCGGCCTCGGCCAGCGTGCGCCGCTCCTCGTGCGCCTGCTCCTGCTCGGCCCGCCGGGTCGCCAACTCCTCGGCCAGATCCTGACGTGCCTGCGCCGCGCGTTCCCTGGTGTCGGCGAGGATCTGCTCCGCCTCGCTGCGCAGCTCGTTCGCGCGGTCGGTGGCCGACTCGGTGATCATGGTGGCCTGCTTGTCGGCGAGAGCCATGATCTCGGCGACCATCGGGCCCAGGTCGTGGATCGTCGCGCGGTCCACCTGCACCGGTTTCTCCTGAAGGTCGGCTAGTTCGGTCCGTAGGCGCTCCACCTCGGCGGTCAACTCGCGGACGCGGACGGCGGAGCGCCCGTGCTCCCCACTGAGCATCGCGATCTGGCCGTCGAGCTGCTCCAGGTGCCGGTCCACCTGGCGTTTGTCGTAGCCGCGCAGGGTGACATCGAAGTCCGGCCGTGAGGCCGCATCGTCGCGTCCTGCGCGCGACTCGGCGCCGATGGACATGCACCATCCTCCGTACGATTCGGGGGCGTGAGGGTCGGCGGTCGCCTGCCCCGCGGGCCGTCAGTGTGGCGCAACGCTACCGCCGAGCCGAGCTGATGCGAAGTCCCGCCCCACCACGTCTCACGTTGTCGCCCCGCGCCCCGCCCGCTCCCGCGCCGATCATGGACGTGTGGTGCCGGAAAGCTGTGGACTCACCACCTTTGTCATCCCCTACCACTCCATGATCGACGCAGGTCGCCGGCTATCGGCGGCGCGCCAGGAGGACCGCGTCGTGGATGGTCACGTCGTTGCCGTCCGGGTCGGTGGCCGGACGGGGACGGGCCTCGGCCGTGAGCACCTCCCAGTGCGACGGGTCCAGGCCGGCGGCCACGTCCTCCGCGGTGTACATCATGTCCGGCATGTGCATCCGACGAGCCGTCGTCCACAGGTCCGACGGGTGGTGCCCGACGATCAGCAGTACGCCGCCGGGAGCCACCGCCGCGGCCAACCGGGCGAACAACTCCCGCCGCTGCTCCGGCGGCAGGTGCATGAACTGCGCGGACACCAGGTCGTACGCCTCCTCGGCGGGCGGCTTGTCGCGCAGGTCGGCGTGCGTGAACTCGATCCGGTCGCCGACGCCGACGGTCTCGGCGTTGGCGGCGGCCCGGGTCAGCGCGGTGGCGGAGATGTCCACGGCCGTGACCCGCCAGCCGCGCTCCGCCAGCCACACCGCGTCGGCGCCCTCCCCGCTGCCCACGTCCAGCGCGCGCCCCGGGGCCAGGTCGGCGACCTCGGCGACCAGTTGCGGGTTCGGCCGGCCACTCCACACCGCCGGTCGGGACTGGTAACGCTCCTCCCACGCCGGCTCCTCGAACGCGGTGGCCACCACCTGCCGGTACTCGGCGACCGCGACGCGGGTGTCCTCGGCGATCAGGTCGGCGTTGATCGCCGCCGCCGCGTTCAGGCCGGCCCCCGCTGACGTGATCACCTGAGCGCGGAGATCGGCCACGTTGCCGGCCACCCAGACACCCGCAACGGTCGTCGCGCCGGTGGTGTCGGCCGGAATCTGGGCACCGATCACGTGCTCACCCATCATCACCTCCTCCGGGGCCAGACCCAGCCCCACGAGCAGCCCGGCGCGAGGGGTCAGCCGCGTCGCCACCACGACCGCGTCGAGCGCCACCACCCGGCCGTCAGCGAGCCGCACACCGCTCAACGCGTCGTCGGTCACCTCGACCTCGGCGACCGGACCCGGCACCACCGCGATGCCCCGGGCGGCGAGCCGCTCGGCGACCTCCGCGTCCGGTGCGGGGGAGCCGTGTAGCAGGAGCAGCACGTTAGGGCTCCACTGTCGCCACATCTCCGCCTGGTGCACGGCCAACGGCCCGGTCGCCAGGACGCCGATGCGCTGGTCCCGGACCTCCCAGCCGTGGCAGTACGGGCAGTGCAGCACGTCGCGCCCCCACCGCTGCGCCAGGCCCGGCACGTCGGGCAGTTCGTCGGTCAGGCCGGTGGTCACCAGTAGCCGCCGGGCCCGCACCGAATCCCCGCCGTCGAGGCTCAGCCGGAACCCGTCGTCGTCCCGGGTCGCGGCCTCCACCCGCCCGGTGCGGAACTGCCCGCCGTATCCGGCCACCTCGGCCCGACCGGTCGCGAGCAACTCGCCCGGCGGCGTCCCCTCCCGGCCCAGGTAGTTGTGGATCCGGTCGGCGGGCGCGTTGCGTGGTTCCCCGGAGTCGACCACCAGCACCGACCGTCGGGCCCGGCTCAGCGCCAGGGCTCCGCTGAGCCCCGCGGCGCCGCCGCCCACCACCACCACGTCGTATGTCTCGTCCACTGGTCTCTCCTCTTGCTTGTCGTCTGGGACCACCATCCGTCGCAGCCCGCCCGGTGGCAACTATCCTTGCCGGTATGGCAAAAGACGACGCCGTCGCGCTGGCCGGGGTCGGTCCCCGGCTGCGCGCCCTGCGCACCCGACGAGGGATCACGCTCACCCAGCTCGCCGACCTCACCGGCATCTCGGTGAGCACCCTGTCCCGGCTGGAATCGGGTAACCGCCGGCCCACCCTGGAGCTGCTGCTCCCGCTGGCCCGGGCGTACCAGGTGGCGCTGGACGAACTGGTCGACGCACCGGACACCGGCGACCCTCGGGTACGCCCCAAACCGATGGTCAGGCACGGCATCACGTTCCTGCCGCTGACCCGCCGACCGGGGGGTCTCCAGGCGTTCAAGGTGATCTTCCCGCCGGATGCCCCCACCGGCGATCGGAGCCAGCAGACCCACGAGGGGTACGAGTGGCTGTACGTGCTCTCCGGCCGGCTGCGTCTGCTGCTCGGCGAGAACGACCTGATCCTGACGTCGGGCGAGGTGGCGGAGTTCGACACCCGGGTCCCGCACCGCGTCCTCAACCCCGGCCCCGGCCCTGCCGAGGCCCTAATCCTGTTCGGGCCGCAGGGGGAGCGGCTGCACGTCCGCGCCCGCCCCGCCACGTCCGACGCAAGGCCTTGATCAACGCAGGTTCGCCGACATCGGGGTATCCGAGCCACCAGGACACCCCGACTTCGCCGATCTCGTGTCGATCAACCGCAGCCGCGGACTGGTGCGAGGATGGCGCGATGACCGACACGGCACCCCGAGGCGGGAACGACCGGATCGAGCACCGTGACATCGTCGTCAACGAGGTCCAGGGCTTCCGCCCGCTGACGGTGGACCTTGTCGTGCCGGTGGCGGCACCCCGACCGGTCCCGGTCCTGGTGTGGATCCACGGCGGGGCGTGGCTGTTCGGCTCGCCCAAGCAGCCACCGGAGTGGCTCATGGAGGCGGACCCGTTCACCGCCGCCATCGATGCCGGCTTCGCGGTCGCCTCCGCGCAGTATCGACTGAGCGGCGAGGCGCCTTTTCCCGCCCAACTCGACGACGTCACGGCGGCGGTGCGCTGGCTGCGCCGACACGGCGGCACGGTGGGCGTGGACGGCGCGCGGATCGGGGTGTGGGGTGAGTCAGCCGGTGGGCACCTGGCCTCGATGGTCGCGCTGAGGGGGAACGACCAGGACGACAACGGCGTGCAGGCGGCGGTCTGCTGGTACGCGCCGTCGAACCTGCTGACGATGCAGTCGCAGGCGCACCCGTCCGGCACCATCGACCACGACGCGGCCGACTCGCCGGAGTCCCTTCTGATCGGCGCGGCGTTGACCGAGCACCCGGAGCTGGGCCGGGCGGCCAGTCCGATCACCTACGTGACCGACCAGGCCCCACCCATGCTGCTGATCCACGGCGACCAGGACGTGGTCGTACCGGTGGGGCAGAGCGAGGAGTTGGCCGCGGCACTGACCGCGGTGGGAGCCGAGGTCGAGTTGTCGGTGGTGCCGGGTGCTGACCACTGCTTCGGTGGGGCGCCGCTGGAGCCGCTGGTCCGCGACACTCTGGCGTTCTTCAGCCGAGTCCTCGCCCCCGAGTCGGGGACGGTGCCGCCTCACTAGGGTGACCCGGTGACCGCCTACGACGTCGCCGCCAGACTCCCCGACATCGACCGGCTGCGCCAGCGCTGCAGAGCGTTGGCCGTGCTCGAGCGCGTCATCGACGGTGGGGACCCCTACTACACCTACACCTCGACCTGGGGCACGGGCGAGGCGGCACTGATGAGCAATGGCAGCGGCGACGAGTGGGCCGTCGTGTTCACCCCCCACGGCGTATTCATCCGGCTCTTCGACCACGAGTCGGCGATGTCGCCGTACGGTCGTCCGGACCACGAGTTGTGGCCGGGCCTGGTGGACGGTGTCCCTGACGTCCTGCGTCCGCAGCTGACCGAAGCCGCCTTCTGCGACGAGGCCGGGCAGTTCATCGCGACGGCGGTGCTGTGGCGGCTGTCGTGGGACGAGCGCTGGCACGCCGGCGACGGCATCGCCTTCCCACCAGCGAGCGGACCGTACGAGGACACCGGCCCGGACGGGGCCGGCATGCTCGACATCCTGCTCGACGACATCGTCGACCGTTTCGTCGAGTTTGCCGACGACTACTACGAGATGACGGTGGGCCGAGCGGCAGTTGAGCACATCGTCGCCCATCGACCGCTCACCGACGCCGTGACGACGGCACTGAATCCTCAGCTGACCATCGCCGACCTGCGGGAAGACATCGCGGCGATCGGCTACCCGATCGCCGGGGACGACGCCGCGACTGCCGGAGTCCGACCTGACAGCCCGAGCGCATCGACGAGATGACCGTTGCAATCGGGGCGGCCATGTACGCAAAAGCGGGGTCTATGCATTTTTTGTCCGGAATAGAGATCACTGGGTACGGCTTCGAACCGCGCACACCGTGGCGCCGTGTTTATGATCGACGACCCCGACCGGGGTGTGGAAGCCGGACCGTCGGGTCTGGCCGGAGCAGGAGACGAGGTGCGCGACGGTGAACCGCGAGGCGTACGCCTGCTGGGTGCGCGAGCCCGGCGCGGCCGAGATCCGCCCGGTGACGCTGCCCACCCCCGGGCCGGACGAGGTGCTGGTCCGAGCCCGCTACTCCGGCGTCAGCCGGGGCACCGAAACGTTGGTATTCGCCGGCCGGGTGCCCCCCGACCAGTACGCCGCGATGCGCGCGCCCTTTCAGGACGGCGACTTTCCCGGCCCGGTGAAGTACGGCTACCTCAGCGTCGGCGTGGTCGAGCAGGGTCCCGCCGACCTGCTCGGTCGTACGGTGTTCTGCCTGCACCCGCACCAGAGCGCGTACGTCGTGCCGGCCACCGCCGTGGTGCCCGTGCCCGACAGCGTGCCTCCCGCCCGGGCGGTGCTCGCCGGCACTGTGGAGACCGCCGTCAACGCGCTGTGGGACGCCGCGCCGCTGATCGGTGACCGGGTCACCGTCATCGGCGCCGGCATGGTGGGCTGCTGCGTCGCCGCGCTGCTCGCCCGGTACCCGGGCGTGGACGTCCAACTGGTCGACACCGACGCCCGTCGCGCCGGGGTGGCCGGCGCGCTCGGCGTCGAGTTCGCCCGACCGGCCGACGCACGCGGCGACCGTGACCTCGTCGTGCACGCCAGCGCCACCGGCGCCGGCCTGCAACGGTCGCTGGACCTGCTTGCGCCGGAGGGCACAGTGGTCGAGCTGAGCTGGTACGGCGACCGCCCGGTGCAGGTGTCGCTGGGTGGGTCGTTCCACTCGGGCCGGCTGACCGTACGCAGCAGTCAGGTCGGCATGGTCGCGCCCGCCCGGCGGGGACGGCGCAGCTACGCCGACCGGCTGGCGCTCGCCCTGGACCTGCTCGACGACCCGGCCTTCGACGCCCTGATCACCGGGGCGTCCCGGTTCACGGAGCTGCCCGACGTGCTTGCCCGACTGAGCACGGGCGACCTGCCCGCGCTCTGCCACCTCATCACCTACGACGACGGGGAGTGACAGTGTTCAGCGTGACCGTTCGGGATCACATCATGATCGCCCACAGTTTCCGGGGCGACGTGTTCGGCCCGGCCCAACGTCTGCACGGGGCGACGTTCGTGGTGGACGCGACGTTCCGCCGGCCCGACCTGGACGCCGACGGGATCGTCGTCGACATCGGCCTGGCCACCGAGCAGCTGAAAGCCGTGCTGGGCGACCTGACCTACCGCAACCTGGACGAGGAGCCGGCCTTCGCCGGGGTGAACACCACCACCGAGGTGCTGGCCCGCACGATCGCGGACCGGCTGGTCGAGCGCGTGCACGCCGGCGACCTGGGGGCGGGGGCACGGGACCTGACCGGCATCACCGTCACCCTGCACGAGTCGCACATCGCCTGGGCCAGCTACGAGCGGTCGCTGTGATCGATGCCGGGCGGGCGGCGCCCGCCGACGGGTCGGACACGACCGGCCGTTCGGTGCACGTCGTCCTGCCCGGTGACATCGACGATCCGGCAGCTCCCAGCGGTGGCAACACCTACGACCGGCGGATCTGCGCCGGGCTCGGTGAGCAGGGCTGGTCGGTGCGCGAGCACCCGGTGTCCGGCGCGTGGCCGGACCCCGACCCGGTCGACCGGGCCAAGCTGGCCGAGGTCCTCGCCGCCCTGCCCGACGACGCCCTGGTGCTGCTCGACGGCCTGATCGCCTCGACGGTGCCGGACCTGCTCGTCCCGCACGCCCGCCGGCTGCGCCTGGTCGTCCTCGTGCACCTGCCGCTCGACGACGAGGCGGAGGCCCGGGCGCTGGCCACCGCGCGGGCCGTGGTGACCACCAGCGAGTGGACCCGCCGCCACCTCGTGACCCGCCACCGGACCCTCGCCGACCGCGTCCGGGCCGCGCCGCCCGGGGTGCGACCGGCGCCGGCGGCACCGGGCTCGGTCACCGGCAAACGGTTGCTCTGCGTCGCGGCGGTCACCCATCACAAGGGGTACGACGTGCTCGTCGACGCCCTGTCCACGGTGGTCGGGCTGCCCTGGACGATGGTGTGCGCGGGCACCCTGGACCGGGAACCGGACCTGGTGCGACGGCTGCGCGAGCGGCTCACCGGCGCGGGCCTCACCGAACGGGTGCGATTCGTCGGCCCGCTGACCGGTGCGGCGCTGGACGCCGCGTACGACGACGCCGACCTGCTGGTGCTGCCGTCCAGGGGTGAAACGTACGGCATGGTCGTCACGGAGGCGCTGGCCCGCGGCCTGCCGGTGCTGACCACCGACGTCGGCGGGCTTCCGGAGGCGCTCGGGTACGCGCCCGACGGGGACCGGCCGGGCCTGCTGGTCGCGCCCGACGACGCGGCCGCGCTGGCCGGGGCGTTGATCAGTTGGCTGACCGACGACGCGCTACGTGCCCGGCTGCGGCGGGCCGCCCTGGCCCGGCGCGACACCCTGACCGACTGGCCGGTGACCACCGCGTCGCTGGCCGCCGCGCTGGAGGAGGTGGCGGGATGACCGTCGAGGAGACCCTGTCGTTCGCCGACTGGCTGCGCCTGCGCGAGCCGGCGGACGCGGCGGCGCGTGCCGAGGACCTGCTGGACGCCGTCCGCCCCCGACTGGTCGGCACCACCCCGACGGTGATCCACGACCTGGGCAGCGGCACCGGCTCGATGAGCCGCTGGGTGGCGGCCCGCCTACCCGGTCCGCAGCACTGGGTGCTGCATGACCGGGACGCGGAGCTGCTCGCCCGGGTCGCCGAGGGCATGGCCGGGGTGGTCGCGGCCGACGGTGCCCCGGTGACCGTGAGCACCCGCTGCGGTGATCTCACCCGACTCGACGCCGCCGACCTGGCCGATGCTTCCCTGGTCACCGCGTCCGCGCTGCTGGACATGCTCACCGCAGACGAGATCGAACGGGTGGTGGCCGCCTGTGTCGGCCGGCCCACCCTCTTCGCCGTCTCGGTGACCGGACGGGTCCTGCTCACCCCGGCCGACCCGCTGGACGCGGCGGTCGAGGCCGCGTTCAACGAGCACCAGCGACGTACCGTCGACGGTCGCCGACTGCTCGGCCCGGACGCCGTGGCCGCCACCGTCGCCGCGTTCACCCGCCACGGCGTCGACGTGCGGGAACGGCCCAGCCCGTGGCGGCTCGGCCCGGAGCAGGCCGACCTGGCCGCCGAGTGGCTGCGGGGTTGGCTGGGCGCGGCGTGCGAGCAGCGCCCCGAGCTGGCCGGCCCGGCCCGGGCGTACGCCCGTCGCCGGTTGGACGAGGCGGCGGCCGGACAGCTCACCGTGCTGGTCGAACACAGTGACCTCCTCGCCGGTGGATGAACCGTTCACGCCCTGGGTACGTGGACTAGGGCAAGTGGACGATCTTCAAGGGGAGGGCCGACGCCGATGTTCTGGGCCTGGGCACGAGTGGTCGGTGGGGTGGGTCTGCTCGCCGTCCTGTTGTGGCAGGTGGGCACCGGCCCGTTCCTCGCCGGGGTGCGGCTGATCGACGCGCCCGCCTTGGGCGCGGCGCTGGCCATCGGGGTGCTCACCACTGTCTGCGCGGCCTGGCGGTGGAGCCTGGTCGCCGGCGGCCTCGGCGTACGGCTGCCGCTGGCGACAGCTGTGGCGCACTGCTACCGGGCGGTGTTCCTCAACGCCACCCTGCCGGGCGGGATGCTCGGCGACGTGCACCGGGCGGTACGCCACGGCCGGGACGCCGGTGACGTGAGCCGGGGCATCCGCGCGGTGGTGTGGGAACGTACCGCCGGGCAGGTGGTCCTGGTCGGCGTCGCGCTGGTGGTGCTCGCGGCCTTCCCGTCGCCGGTGCGGCAGTATCTGCCGCTCGCCGCCGCGTTGCTGGTCGCAGGCGGGCTGGTCGCCGTGCTGGTGGCCCGGGTCGTGCCCAACGCCGGCCCGTCCCGGTGGGCGCGGGCACTGCGCACCGCCGTGGCGGACGTGCGCTCCGGCCTGCTGGCCCGGCGCACCTGGCTCGGCGTGTTGATCGCCTCCGCGGTCATGGTCGCCGGTCACCTCGCCACCTTCCTGGTGGCGGCACGGACCGCCGGGTCGGACGCCCCCCTGTCGCGGCTGCTGCCGTTGACACTGCTGGCTCTGCTCGCCATGGGCCTGCCGCTGAACGTCGCCGGCTTCGGACCCCGCGAGGGGGTGGCCGCGTGGGTGTTCGGCGCGGCCGGGCTCAGCGCGGCCGAGGGTGTCGCGACAGCCACTGTCTACGGTGCACTGGTGTTGGTCGCCAGCCTGCCCGGAGCCGCCGTGCTGCTGGCCCGGCGTTCCCGGACCCCGGCCCCCGCCCGGGAAGCCGCCTCCGCTGGCGGGTGTTGAGTGGGTGGTGAGACGTACGCGTCGCCGCGTGTCGGTGACGCCGGACAGAGGAGTCCCATGCCCGAAGCATTGCCGGTAGCCACGATCCGTACGCAGGTCACTGTGCCGCTGACGTTTCCCAACGGCTACGCCACGACCGTCCGGGTGTTCACGTTCAAGGGGCTGGTGGACGGCCGGGAGCACCTGGCCTTCGGCCTGGGTGACTGGGCGGGCGCGCTGGACCGGCTCGCCGCCGGCGGAGAACCCCCGTTGGTCCGCCCGCACAGCGAGTGCCTGACCGGCGACGTGTTCGGCAGTGAGCGCTGCGACTGCGGGCCGCAGTTGCACGAGGCGGTGCAGCGCATCGCGGAGACCGGCGGTTTCCTGCTCTACCTGCGGCAGGAGGGCCGGGGCATCGGCCTGTACGCCAAACTCGACGCGTACGCGTTGCAGGACGCCGGTCTGGACACCTACCAGGCCAATGTGGCGCTGGGGCGCGGCGAGGACGAGCGGGACTACACGGTCGCCGCGCAGATGCTGGCCACGCTGGGAGTGCCACGGGTCCGACTGCTCAGCAGCAACCCCGACAAGGCCGAGCAGTTGACGCGGTTGGGCGTGGACGTCGCCGAACGGGTGCCCACCAGCGTGTTCCTCTCCCCGGCCAACGCCGGATATCTGGCGGCCAAGGCGGCCAAGGCGGCGGAGACCGAGGCGGCGGAAGCGCTGACGACCCGCACCTCCGACCGGCCCGCCTCCCGATGAGCGGCCGGTCGGAGTCCACGCGGCCGTACGTGCTGCTCAGTTGCGCCGCGTCGATCGACGGGTACATCGACGACGCCTCCGACCAACGGCTGCTGCTCTCCAACGCCGACGACCTGGACCGGGTCGACGCGGTCCGGGCCAGCTGCGACGCGATCCTGGTCGGCGCCGGCACGGTCCGCCGTGACAACCCTCGGTTGCTGGTGCGCTCGGCGGACCGACGCGCCGAACGGGTGGCGGGTGGTCGACCGGAGTCGCCTGCCAAGGTCACGTTGACCGCCCAGGGTGACCTCGACCCGACCGCGCGCTTCTTCACCGCCGGCGAGTCGACCCGGCTCGTCTACTGCGCCACCGGCGCGGCTGAGAAGACCCGGGAACGCCTCGGCCGCCTGGCCACGGTTGTCGACGCGGGGGAGCCGGTCGACCCCGACTGGATGTTGACCGACCTCGCCGCGCGGGGCGTACGGCGGCTGATGGTGGAGGGCGGCGGTACGGTCCATGCCCAGTTCCTCGCCGCCGGTCTCGCCGACGAGCTGCACCTGGTGGTCGCCCCGTTCTTCGTCGGCGACGGGCGGGCTCCCCGGTTCGTCGGCGAGGGTCGCTTCCCCTGGCACCCCGGCCGTCGTGCCCGGCTCGCCGAGACCCGTCAGATCGGCGACGTGGTCCTGCTCCGTTACGCCCTTTCCGACCGCTGCCCCGCCGCCTGATCGTTCGCGCCGGGTCGCGCCGCCTCTCGTGACGGAACGGTATTCGCCGCGAGCGTGATTCCGCTGCGGCATCGTGATGCCACACCGGCATCACGCCCAAAGCGATTATCCTGTCGACGGCGACGCCGGTGTCCGGCAGGATTCCCGGATGTCCGTGCCTTCCCTTGCCCTTCTGCGGTGGCAGTTCGACCTGACCTGGTCGCTGTTCGAATACCACCTCGAACGACTCGTGCCCGAGGACTTCCTCTGGGAGCCGGCCACGCACTGTTGGTCAGTGCGGCGTGGCGCTGACGGCAGCTGGACCCCGGACTGGGCCGACACCGAGCCCGATCCGATTCCGGTGCCGACGATCGGCTGGCTGACCTGGCACATGGGCTGGTGGTGGACGGTCACCATCGATCATCTTCGGGGCCGACCGCCGCGGGAGCGCGCGGATGTCGCATGGCCGGGCGCGGGGGAGCCGACAGTCGTCTGGCTGCGGGGGATGCGTACCGAGTGGTTGGGTGTTCTCGACAGTCTCACAGAGGCAGACCTCGACAGCGTCGCCACGTTCCCGTGGCAGAACGACACCGACCACACCGTCACGCACACGATCGGCTGGGTCAACGCCGAGTTGATGAAGAACGTCGCGGAGATCGGCCAGCTCCGGCTGATGCGCGCCGCGCAGCCCATCTTTGATCACCAGATGCCCCGGAGGCTCTGATGGGCGCGGGTGGCTTCTCGTTGCGTGGCGGTGTTCGGGTCGTTCCTGCGGGCACGTTGGTGGTCACCGCCGACAACCTGATCGCCATCCGACGCCACAGAAACACGGGTGTGCAGTTCGAGGTCAGTGATCGCGATGAGCTGTGGCTGTTCACGGCACTTCGCGTCGATCGGTTGACCAGCGGGTTGACGGCGCTCGGATGGCGCGTCGGACCGTCCGAGTGAGCGCTGTCCGACAGCGGTGACCGTCGGTCACCGCTGTCGGGCCGATGCGGTGATGACCGATATACCTCAGAGGTATAAATATGACTCTGAGGTATATCGCTGCTCGGTAGGTCGACCTGGTCGGCCCGCCGAGCGGACGATGGATAACGGGCGGCGGTGTGTCGCGGACGGCCCGCGTGCGGCGGGGCAGGCGGGTGGCCGCAGCGGCGGTGCGCGCCGGTCATCGGCCAGGTGGTCGTACCGACAGGTCGTGGTGGAAGACGTTGCGGGGGTCCCAGCGGGCCTTGACCTGTTGCAGCCGGGGGTAGTTCGCGCCGTGGTAGAGGTCCGGCCACGGGCGGGCCGCGCTGACGAGGTCGACGTCGGGGTAGTTGATGTAGGCGCCGCCCGGCGGTACGCCGTCGGTGTCGGCGTACATCTCGCCGTAGAACTCGCGGATCCAGCCCAGGTGCCGGGTGTCGGCGGTCGGGTCCGCCCAGCCCGCGAGGTAGAACAGCAGCATCGACGCGTCCCGGTGCACGCTGGCGGTGGCGGTCGGTGACACCGCGTTCGTCGCTCCGCCGTAGGTGTTCAGGCTCAACGAGCCGGCCGGCAGGTCACCGTCGCGGGTGAGGTGCCGGTAGGCGACCCGCGACTGCCGTTCGGTCAGCGGCGCGCGATGGTAGGCGGACTTGACCTTCAGTCGCCACCCCTTGCCGTCGTTGCTCTCACCACCGAGTGTGGCGGCCAGCCAGGGCAGCGTCGCCGACGTGACGGTGGGGGTGACGCCGACGCCGTCACCGAGAGCCGCGAGGAGTTCGTCGAACAGGTGTCGGCTGTCGTGCGGCACCTGTCCGGTGAGAGTGTGGCCGCCGGCCTGCGGGCGGGAGAGGACGAGTTCGGCGTACAGGTGCCTGCCTCGGGAGCCGGGCGCGCTGTGGCGGGCGCACCAGCGGCCGAAGTTGCCGACGAGCCGCCGGAAACCCCGCTCGGTCATGCCGGCCCACGGCCAGGTGACGGTGAAGTCGAGCACCCTCGCGGGTGGTGTGGGCAGCGTGCGGAACCAGTACCTGGTGACGACCCCGAAGGTGCCGCCGCCCCCGCCGGTGTGCGCCCACCACAGGTCGCGGTGCGGATCGGTCGGCTCCCGGGTGGCGACCACGGCGCGGGCGGTGCCGGCGCGGTCCACCACGACCACCTCGACCGCGTACAGGTGGTCGACCACGAGCCCGTGCAGCCGGGAGAGCCGACCGTAGCCGCCACCGGCGATGTGGCCGCCGACGCCCACACCCGGGCACGATCCACCCGGGACGGTCACCCCCCAACCCAGGAAGAGCCGTCGGTACGCCTCACCGAGCGTCGCGCCCGCCTCGACGGCGAAGCCGAACCGGCGCGGATCGTGGTAGACGTCGGTCAGCCCCGACATGTCGATCACCATCCGGACCGCCGGATCGTCCACGAACCCCTCGAAGCAGTGCCCGCCGCCGCGTACCGCCACCCGCCGGCCGGTGCGGACCGCGTCCTGCACGGCCGAGACGACCTGGTCGGTCGAGCCGACCACGCGTACCTCCTCGGGTGTGCCCACGAAGCGTCGGTTACCGCGACGGACGAGGTCCGCGTACCGGGGATCGTCCGGCAGCACCCGGACCGGGCCGAGTGCTGGTGCGCAGCCCTCCGACGGCGCAGAGGCGGAGACCGGAGACGGATAGAGGACGGCGGCGGAGGCGACTGCGCCGGCCCGGAGCAGATCCCTGCGGCTGGGCGGATTCATGCCGTCGATCCTGTCGTCGCTGGCAGACCGGGTGGAGTACTTTCGTCACACGACGTGCCGTGACGAATTTGGAGGCGGTTACGGTGACCGTCCGGTGTGTCGAATGCGGAGCAGACCTGCCCACCGGCCCGGGCCGTGGTCGTCCCCGCCGTTACTGCTCCCGGCGTTGTCAGGCCCGCGCGTACCGCAGGCGTCGCGAGCACGGCCCGTCCGCGACGCCGCGTCGCATCCCCGACCGGCCCGCTCCCGCCGGTGGCGACCCCCGCGACCGGTTGATCGACCTCGCGGTGGAGCTGGCCGACTCCGGCGGCCTGGACGCCCTCTCCATGCGGGTGCTCGCCCAACGGGCCGCCATGCCCGCCCACGCGGTGTACCGGCACGTCCGCAACCGGGCCGAACTGCTCGGCGCGATGGCCGAGCGGATCACCGCCACCGGCGCGCCGCGCGCCACGCCACCGCCTCGGGAACCACGCCAGCGGCTCGAACGTCTGGCGGACGACGAGTGGGCGATGTACCGCCGCCACCCCTGGTTGCTGGCCGTCCTCGCGACCGACCGGCCGCCGACCGGCCCGGCGGTCCTCGCCATGGTCGACCGCGTCGTGGCAGCCTTCACCAGCGCCGGATACGACCCCGCCGACGCGTTCCGCGCCTATCTGGCGTTCAGCGGCTACATCCAGGGCATGGCCCTGCTGATCCGACGGGACCCAGACGACACCACCTACCCGGCGTGGTGGTCGGCGACCCGCCGCCGGCTGGAGCGGACCGGCCGCACCCGGACCCGGCCCTGGCTCGCCGCGGCCGGCCAGACCAGTCCCGACACCGACCTCGACACCTGGTTCCACTTCGGACTGCGCGGGCTGCTCGACGGCCTGCTGACGGATCCCGCTCGGTATGGTGGCGAGCGTGCCCACACTGGTGAAGATCACTGAACACAACGTGGAAGCCGCGTGCCGGCTGACCGTACGACCCGACCAGGAGAAGTACTCCTCTCCGGTCGCCTGGTCCCTCGCCGAGGCGTACGCGCAACCCGAGATCGCCTGGCCACGTCTGATCGTGGATGGTGACGAGATCGTCGGCTTCCTGATGGGCTTCTTCGACATCGAGTGGGACCGACCGGACGACAGGCGCTCGGGCCTGTGGCGGCTGAACATCGCCGCCGAGCAGCAGGGCCGGGGGTATGGCCGCTACGCCGTCGACGCCGTCCGCGCGGAGGCCCGCCGGCGAGGGCACGACCGGATCTACACCACCTGGGAATCGGGGGAGGACGGCCCGGAGGGGTTCTACCTCAAGCTCGGGTTCGAGCCGACGGGGGAGACCAGCGGAGGCCAGATCGTCGCCGCCCGCTCCGCCCACTGAGCCGGGATCACCGGTTTCCCTGACCGAGTGCTCAGTCAGGCGGCGCGTCCTGCGTACGATGCGCTGTCGAATCCCCTCGTCTCGGCGGAGGTAACGGGCAGATGGCAGGCCAGCACGAGGGTTTCGCCCTCGGCGTCGACCTCGGCACGTCCAACACGGTCGCGGTGCTGCGCTGGCCGGACGGGCGGACCCGTCCGCTGCTGATGGACGGTCAACCGCTCAGCCCCTCCGCCGTGTACGCCGACCCGGACGGCACCCTGCACACCGGCTGGGACGCCCGACGGTTGGCGCAGACCGACCCGGCCCGTTTCGAGGCGAACCCGAAGCGGCGGGTGGACGAGCCGACGGTGCTGCTCGGCGACCGCCCGTACCCGCCCGCCGACCTGCTCGCCGCGGTGCTGGCGGCCGTCGGGCGGGCCGCGGTCGGTGCCGTCGGCTTCCTGCCCCCGGCCGTCCTCACCTGCCCGGCCGCCTGGGACGCGACGCGCCGGCAGGTGCTCGCCGACGCGTTGCTGCTCGCGGGCTGGCCGCAGGTCGCCGAGCACACCCTCGCCGGGCCGACGCCGCCGGGCACCCGGCTGCTACGGGAGCCGGTGGCCGCCGCCCGCTACTACACGCAGGTGTTGCAGAGGCCGGTGGCGGTGGGCGGCACGATCGCCGTGTTCGACTTCGGCGGCGGGACGCTCGACGTCGCGGTGCTGCGCAACGAGGGCGCCGACCCGTGGGGCGACTCCGGCTTCCGCGTCGTCGCCGACGGTGGCCTGCCCGACCTGGGCGGCCTCGACCTCGACGCCGCGTTGGTGCGGCGGGTCGGCGAGGTGGTCGGTGAGCGGCACGCCGCGCAATGGGCGAGGTTGGTCCGACCGGCGGACCCGGCGCAGCGCCGCGACCAGGTGCGGCTCTGGGACGAGGTTAGGGGTGCGAAGGAGACGCTGTCCCGGTCCACTGTCGCACCGGTGGCGGTGCCGGGGGTGGCCGAGACGGTCCAGCTCACCCGGGCCGACGTCGAGCGGGTGGCCACGCCGTTGCTGCGCCGGGCGGTCGAGTGCGCCCGGGAGGTGATCGCCGAGGCCGGCCTGCGTCCCGATCAGCTCGCCGGGTTGTTCCTGGTCGGCGGCTCGTCCCGGATTCCGCTGGTGGCCCGGATGCTGCACACCGAGTTGGGAATCGCCCCGACAGTGCTCGACCAGCCCGAGTTGCCGGTGGCCGAGGGCGCGTTGACCGATCTGCCACTGCGTAAGCCGGTCCCGGCCTACGCGGGGCCGCCGAGCCCTGCGAGCCCGCCCGCGCCGAGCCCTGCGAGCCCGCCCGCGCCGGCCGGGGCCGCGCCGCCGGTCGTACCGTCGCCACCCTGGCCCGGGTCGACCCCGCCGGTGGGCCCTCCGCCCGGTCCGGACCGGGCCGGCGTCACAGTGCCCTCGGCCGGCGGCGCGACACGCTGGCCCCGGGCACGCTGGCTGGTGATCGGGGCGGTGCTGGCAGTGGTCGGGGTGGGTGCCGCGGCGGCTCTCTACCTGACCCGGGACCGCTACCCCGACCTGGAGTTCCGGTCGTTGCGCGAGCTGTCGCGGCCGGCGGCCGGCGCGGAGCGACCGGCCGACATGTGGACGGCGATCCTCGGCGACCGGGCCTACCTGGGGTTCCCGCTTCCCGACGACCGGCTCGAGGTGGTGGCAGTCGACGCCGCCACCGGCGACGAGGTGTGGCGCGAGCAGACCGACGCCCGGGCCGCCGACTGGGAGGCGATCATCGCCGTACCGGGAGGGGTCGCCGTGCTGGCCGACGCCCCGGGTGACAGCACCCCGCGCCCGTTGGCCGTGCTCGACGGTCGCGACGGCAGGCAGCGGTGGCAGCGTGCGGTCCGCGGTGACGACGATGTCTTCTTCGCCGACGACACGGCGGTGCTCGTGGACCGGCAGGCCGCCCAACTCGTTGGCTTGCGGCTGAGCGACGGCGCGCAGAAGTGGACCCGGGCCAACCCCGGCGACCAGTACGGCGGTAACCGCACAGTGGTCCGGCCGGTCGGCAGTGCCGAGGCGGCGGGCGGGCCGGCCTTCCTCGACGGCACGCCCCGCGACCCGTGGACGGGCTCGGGGCGGCGACTCGTCCAGGTCGGTGCGGACCGGTCGGTGCGGCTGGTCGACATGGCCTCCGGTCGGGTGCTGCGCCAGTGGGGGAGCGTCGCCGACCTCGACGACCTGGTGGTCGCCGACGGGGAACGCCTGTACGTGGCCGCCAACGAGGGCGGGTACCAGTTGCTGGCGTACGACCTGGGTTCCGACGCGGAGCCGGTGGTGCTGCACCGGGCCGGCAACGACGAGTACCGACCGAAGGAGCTGATCGCCTGCGGCGAGCGGCGGGCCTGCCTGTTGCAGGTGCCGAACAACGACGCCGAGCGCACCGAGGTGGTGGCGGCGACCGAGGGCAAACCCACGAGACGCTTCCCGGCGCCGGGCGCGACCGGCCTGGTCGCGGTAGGTGAGCAGGTGCTCGCCCAGCGGGAGTACCCGGAGCCGGCCCTCACTCTCTTCGACAGCGGCGGTAAGCCGGTGCTGCGGGACCGCGACGGTGTGGGGGTGCGGCTCGACGCGGGCAACCTGCTGGTGTTCGCCGAGGCGCCCAGCACTGTCACTGACAACCGCGCGCTGGCCGGCGTGTGGGCCGAGTCCGGCGAACCCGACGAGTTGGGTGAGCTGAAGGACGTCCGGAGCGCGTCCTGCTCGTGGAGCACCCACGTGATCGCCTGTGGCGCGGAGAAGGACTTCGTCCTGTACCGCTTCGCCGACGACTGATGTCGGCGACCGAGGAGCCGGCCCGTACGATGCTCCGGTGAATCTTCGGGGTACGGTCCGCGCCGATCGTCCGCTGGTGGTGCTCGCCGTCGGGGAGGAGGCCCGCTACCTGCCGCCCGACCTGCCGGTCCTGCTCACCGGCATGGGCAAGGTGAACGCCGCCAGCGCGGTGGCCGCGGTGTTGGCCGCCGGGCCGCGCCCCTCCCTGCTGCTCAATCTGGGCACGGCCGGGGCGTTGCGGCCCGGGTTGGCCGGCATCCACGAGGTGGCCACGGTCCTCCAGCACGACCTGGACACCGAGTTGCTGCGGTCGCTGACCGGCGAGACCTACGGGGCACCGCTGTCGCTGGCCGCTGAGGGCGCGGTGCTGGCCACCGGTGACACGTTCGTGGCCGACGACGCGGCGCGGGACCGGTTGGCGCGGCGCGCCGACCTGGTCGACATGGAGGGGTACGCGGTGGCGTGGGCCGCCGCGCAGGCCGGCGTGCCGTGCCGGCTGGTCAAGCAGGTCAGTGACGAGGCGGGCGACGGCGCGGCCCGGACCTGGCGGGAGTCGGTCGACGCCTGTGCCCGGGACCTCGCCGAGTGGGCCGGTCGGCACCTCGGCTGAGGCTCACCCGAGCGGTCGCCGCACCTGTAGCCCCGGTCTGGTCTCCCGGACCGCCCCGGGAATCAGTACGTGACCTGCCAGCCCCAGCGCGACGGTCAGAACGACCAGCACCGGCGGCCAGTGACCGGCCCAGGGCAGCACCAGCAGGGGCACGACCAGGCAGGCAATCCGCCACCACGGCACGTGCATGGACACCAGCAGGGTGAACAACGCGCGGCCCACCACGAACAGCGCCGGGCCGCCCACGATCAACAGGAGCCACTGCACGGGTGTCGTTCCGCTGGGCTGGGAGACGACCAGGTCGAACGCGGCGGCCGTGCCTACCACGCCGGCCAACATCACCAGATGGGTGTACGGGGCCACCCGCGCCGGCCGGCCTGCCCTCGCCCCGGCCTCCAGCAGTTCGCCGGCCCGGAAAACGTAGACCTGCCAGAGCAGCAGCATGACGGCGAACGCGCAGAGCAGCGAGGTGATCCGGATGCCGTCGAGATCGGTACGGCTGACCCGGATGGTGGGCACCAGGATGATGTCGCCGAGAGCCAGGATGACGAACTGTTGGTACCGCTCGCCGAGGTGCCCGGTGGTCCGCTCGTACTGGTCGATCGGCACCCGGCCCAGCCAGGGCGTCGGATAGCGGGCCGCCGCGGACAGCAGGTCGATCACGATGGCGATGGTCCAGAGCGTCCAGTTCACGTCGCCGGTCGCCGCACCGGTGAGCCAGAAGACGCCGGACACCACGAACCAGAACAGGAACCGGGTGGCCCGGATGGTGGCCGCCCGGTGGCGCTGCCGGTACAGCGACGTGATCAGGATGATGCCGCGGAGCACGTGCGTGCCGACGTACGCGACCGCGAAGATCATCGCGTGCCCGTCGGTGACCTTGGGCAGCGACGCGGCCATCCCCACCGACCCGACCATGGCGATCATCAGGATGGCCTGGATGGGACGTTGCTGCGGGTCGTAGAACTCGGTCGTGGTGGAGGTGACCGACCAGGTCCACCAGATGGCCGTCAACATCAGCAGCACCTTCGCGCCGCCGGACCAGGACAGGTTCTCGGTCAGCAGCGTCGAGGTCAGCGCGAGGGCGGCCACGAAGACCACGTCGAAGAGCAGCTCCAGCAGCGTGGCCCGGGTCGACCCGTCCGGCCGGCGTACCAGCGCCGCGGTTCCTGCGGTGGTCATGCCGGCCTCCCGCCGCCGTCTCCGAGGATTATCGGCGGCGGCGACGCGGGCCGTCCCCGGATCGGCGATTCCCGCCGGTCGGGGAAGAGGGCGATCGGAGGTTGCCACGGCGTCGGACGCCGGACGATGCTTGACCGCATCCATCAATCTCGATCCGCTCGGAGGTTCGGATGCGCCGCTCCCCGCTCGCCGCCCTCGTCCTGACCGCTCTCCTGCTCGTCGCGCCCGGCGCTGCGCAGGCCGCCGTCCCCGACCGGCCCACGCCTGCCGACCCGGCGGCCGTGCTGGCTCAGGTGCGCACCGCTGGCACCTCCTGGGGCCACGACCCGGCCAGCGGTCGGATGACCCTCATTGTCGACGACACCGTGGCCCCCGCCGAGCTGGCGGCGCTCCGGGCGGTGGCCGACCGGGCCGGCGCGGTGCTGCGCCGCGAGCCGGGGACGCTGCGCCCCCTGATCGCGGCCGGGCAGGGCATCTACGGCGGCGGGGCGCGCTGCTCGCTCGGCGCGAACGTGCGCAGCGGCAGCACCTACTACGTGGTCACCGCCGGGCACTGCACCGCTGCCGCCGCCACCTGGTACGCCGACAGCGCCCAGACCACGGTGCTCGGCGCCCGCACCGCCACCAGCTACCCGACCAACGACTACGGCCTGATCCGCTACACCGGTCGGATCGCCCACCCGAGCGCCGTCTACACCTACCCTGGTCTGCTGACCATCTACGGTGCCGGCAACGCGTACATCGGGCAGGCGGTGTGCCGCAGCGGCGTCACCACCGGGGTGCGCTGCGGCACCGTTACCGGGCTCAACCAGACAGTCAACTACGCCACCGGCGTGATCTACGGCCTGATCCGCACCAACATCTGCGCCGAGCCGGGAGACAGCGGCGGACCGCTCTACGTGGCGTCCACCGGCACCATCCTCGGCATTCTCTCCGGCGGCACCGGCAACTGCACCGCCGGCGGCACCACCTTCTACCAGCCGATCGCGGAGGTGCTGGCCGCGTACGGGCTGACGTTGCCCTGACCGGCGACGCGACGGGTTGCCCGTCTCGCACCTGACACCTAGGCTCGGCGACGCCCAGGACCCCGCCGCGAGGACGTGTGCCCGATGCCGACCGACCCCCGACAGGTTCGCTCGACCACCCCGGCCGGCCGTACGCCGGTCGAGGTCGCCGCGGTGGGGGAGACGATGGTGGTGCTCTGCCCCGCCCCCGGTGAGCCGTTGGAGGACGCCGAACGGGTCGCCGTCTCGGTGGGAGGCGCGGAGTCCAACGTGGCCGGTTACCTGGCCCGACTGGGGCACCAGGTCACCTGGGTGAGCCGCGTCGGCGACGACCCCTTCGGCCGGGCGGTGGTCCGGCACGTCGCCGCCGCCGGCGTCCGGGTGGACCAGGTGGTCGTGGACCCCACCGCCCCCACCGGCCTGTACCTCAAGGACCCGGGCCCGGAGGGCACCGCCGTGCACTACTACCGGGCCGGGTCGGCGGCCTCCCGGATGGACCCGGGCACGCTTGCCGACCCGGGGCTGGCCGGTGCCCGTGTGCTGCACCTGTCCGGGATCACCCCGGCGCTCTCCGCCTCCTGCCGGGCGCTTGTCGAGCACGCGGTGACCGCCCGCCCGCTGGCCGGCTCGCTGGTCAGCTTCGACGTCAACCACCGGGCCCGGCTGTGGTCCGCCGAGCAGGCCGCACCGGTGCTGCGTGACCTCGCCGACCGGTGCGACCTGGTCTTCGTCGGTCAGGACGAGGCGCAGGCGCTGTGGGGCACCGCCGACCCGGCGGCCGTACGCCGGTTGTTGCCCGCCCCGGAGACGGTGGTGGTCAAGGACGGCGCGGTGGGCGCCACCGCGTTGCGCCGCGACGCCGAGCCGGTCTTCGTACCCGCGCCCCGGGTGACAGTGGTCGAGCCGGTCGGCGCGGGAGACGCGTTCGCCGCCGGTTATCTGGCGGGTCTGCTGCGCGACCTCGACCCCGTGCGGCGGTTGCGCCTCGGTCACCTGATGGCGGCGCAGGCGTTGACCAGCAGCGGCGACAACGCCCCCGTTCCGCCGTGGGCCTGGTTCGAGGATCTGCTCGCCGCCCCCGTCGACGCCTGGTCGCCGCTCGACCTGACCGCCACCCCGACGCCGGTCTGAGTCGTCGGGCTCCGGCCGGACCACCAGGCAACAGTTTCACCGCGACATCGGATGGAGTGCACCATGACCACACCGGATTTCGACCACATCTTCGGCGGCGCCCGGGTGATGGCCATCCTGCGCGGCCTGCCGGTCGCCGAGACCGTCCGGCTCGCCGAGCGCGCCTGGGATCTCGGCATCGACGTGGTGGAGGTCCCGGTCGCCACCGCCGACGCGGTACCGGCGCTGCGCGCCGCCGTCGAGGCGGGCGTCGAGCGTGGCCGCATCGTCGGCGCGGGCACGGTGCTCGACGTCGAGCAGGTCGCCGCCTCGGCCGACGCGGGAGCCGCGTTCACCGTCGCGCCCGGCCTGGACCTGGCGATCGCCGACGCCGCCGCCGCGCGGGGCCTGCCGCACCTGCCCGGTGTGGCCACCCCCACGGAGGCCCAGCAGGCGTTGCGGCACGGCCTCACCTGGCTCAAGGCGTTCCCCGCGATCACCCTCGGCCCGGCCTGGTTCAAGGCCCTCGCCGGCCCGCTGCCCCAGTTGCGCTTCGTCGCGACCGGCGGCCTCGACGCGGGCAACGCCGCCCCGTTCCTGCAAGCCGGCGTACGGGTGGTGGCGGTCGGCTCGGCCCTGTCCGACCCGGCCCAGCTCGACCGGCTAGCCGAGCTGGCCCTCAAGCCCCCAACCCCCTAACCCCCAACCCCCCGACCCCGTCGATCATGGAGTTGTGGTGGGTGCGAAAGCCGTATTCCGCCTGACGTCGGGCACCACAACTCCATGATCGACGGGGTCGGGGGTGGCGTGGGGGTGGGGTGGCGGGTTTGTGCCATGGCTCAAACGCGCCGCGGTTCGGTGGGGGACGAGAAGTGGGCGTGGCATCGATGCTGTGCTGCGTACCACTTCTCGACACAAAGAGGTCATCTTGGCTCTGTCTCGCCGGCGTCGCCGATCCGGGCTGATCGCCCTCGGCACCGCCCTCACCCTGGCGGCCGGGTTCACCCCACCCGCCGCGGGGGCGTCCGCCGCCCCGCCCACCAGCCCCGAACGTCCGCTCGGGACTCCTCCCGCCGCAGCCGGACGCGCGTCGACCGTCACCCTGATCACCGGTGACACGGTCACCGTCACCACCGGCGCGGACGGCAGCACCGTCTCGACCGTGCGCCGGCCGGACGGCAGCACGCCGAGCTTCCACCGCACCGTGCTCGACGGCGACACCTACGTCTACCCGGACACGGCGCTGTCGTACGTCACGAGCGGTGTGCTGGACCGGCAGCTGTTCAACGTCACCGAGCTCATCGCCGACGGGTACGACGACGCGCACACCGACCAGTTGCCGCTGATCGTCACCATGACCGACGCGGCGGCCCGGGCCCGCACCCGCCCCACAGTGGATGGTGCCACGGTGGTCCGACCGCTGGACAGCGTGCAGGGCGCGGCGCTGACCCGCCAGCGTTCCACCGCCGGCCGGTTCTGGGCCGCGCTGACGGCCGGCTCCGCCCGCCGCACCGGCGACGCCCCCGTCCTGGCCAACGGCATCGCCAAGGTGTGGCTGGACGGTCGGGTGCACGCCGACCTGGCCGAGTCCACCGCGCAGATCGGCGCGCCGAAGCTGTGGGCCGAGGGCAACACCGCGGCCGGTGTCGACGTCGCGGTGCTCGACTCGGGTGCGGACGCCGAGCACCCGGACCTCGCCGGCCAGATCGCCGAGTCGAGCAGCTTCGTGCCGTCGGAGCCCGACATCCTCGACTACAAGGGCCACGGCACCCACGTCGCCTCGACGATCGCCGGCACCGGCGCGGCCTCCGGCGGCGCCGAGAAGGGCGTCGCGCCCGGCGCCCGGCTGCACATCGGCAAGGTCCTCAACAGCGAGGGCAGCGGCCAGGACTCCTGGATCATCGCCGGCATGGAGTGGGCGGCCCGGGAGCAGAAGGCCCGGGTCGTCAGCATGAGCCTGGGCGGTGAGGCCACCGACGGCAGCGACCCGATGAGCCAGGCGGTCGACCGCCTCAGCGCCGAGACCGGCGCCCTCTTCGTGATCGCCGCTGGCAACAGCGGCCCGGCCACCATCGGCAGCCCGGGGGCGGCGAACTCCGCGCTCACCGTGGGCGCCGTCGACAGCACCGACCACCTGGCCGACTTCTCCAGCCAGGGCCCGCGTGCCGGCGACGGCGGGCTCAAGCCCGAGATCACCGCACCCGGTGTGGACATCCTGGCGGCCCGCTCCCACCTGGTGCGCGGCGGCTCGGGGGATTACACGCTGATGAGCGGCACGTCGATGGCCACTCCGCACGTGGCCGGCACGGCCGCGTTGGTCGCCGCCGCGCACCCCGACTGGACGGGTCAGCGGATCAAGGAGGCGCTGGTCAGCACGGTCACGGCCACCCCCGGGTACACCCCGTACCAGGCCGGTGCCGGCCGGGTGGACGCGGTCGCCGCCACGCACGCCACCGTCTTCGCCACCCCGAGCGCCTACTCCGGCTTCCAGGGCTGGCCGCAGCAGCCGGGATCGACAGTCGACCGGACGGTCACCTACACCAACGTCGGTGGCGCGCCGGTCACCCTGACGTTGGCCGTCGACGCGGCCACCGCACCGGCCGGCCTCTTCGCCCTCTCCGCCGACAGGGTCACCGTGCCCGCCGGCGGCACCGCCACCGTGACGGTGACCGCCGCGTACGACAAGCTGCCGGTGGAGAAGCAGGTCAGTGGCATGATCGTCGCCACCGACGAGACCGGGACGGTCCGTGGCCGCACCCTGATCGGGGCGGGCAAGGAGGGCCAGCGGCAGGACCTGACGCTCGTCGCGAAGGACCGCGACGGTAAGCCACTCGCCGGCAAGGTCATCCTCACCACCGACGGTCTGTTCACCGCCGTGGACCTGCCCGAGAGCGGCACCGCGACCCTGCGGCTGCCGGTGGCCACCTGGTCCGGCTGGATCTCCGCCGACGTGCGCGGCGTGCACGGGCCGCGTTCCAAGGGCATGGCGATGCTCAGCTTCACCGACGTCACACTGGACCGCGACCGCACCGTCACCCTCGACGCCCGGGCCGCCCGGCAGGTGCGGGCCGTCGTGCCGCAGGAGGCCACCGCAACGTCGCTGCGGATGGACATCCACCGGTCCTCCGGGGCCAGCCTCACCGAGAGCCAGGTGCTGCCCGACGACTCGTACGACAGCATGTGGGCGTTGCCGACGGGCCGTAAGGTCACCGACGGCGAGTTCGAGTTCGGTGCCCGGTGGCGGTTGGAACAGCCGGCGTTGACCGTCTCGGCCGGCGGCCGCCCGTACGACGACCTGCTGGTGAAGCGGTCGACCCCGGCGCTGCCGGCCGGTCGTCACCAGCTGGACGCGGTCTACGTCGCCGACGCGTCGGCGGCCGGGCTGGCGAAGCGGCCGGTCCGGGACCGGGCCGTGGTGGTCCGGCGCAGCGACACCGTGGACATCGCCACCCAGGCGCAGGCCGCCGCCGCGGCCGGAGCCAAGCTGCTGCTGGTCGTCAACGACGGTGTCGGGCGGCTCCAGCCGTGGGACGAGTTCGCGTGGAGCCCGGAGAGCCCCGCCCCGGTGACCGTCGCCACGGTGGGCGCCGACGAGGGCGACCAGCTCATCGCCTCGGTGAAGCGCGGCGCGGTACGGCTGACCGTCGAGTCGCACCCGGAGACCAGCTACCTGTACGACGTGGCGCACCACTGGACCGGCGCGGTGCCGGGCGACGTCACCTACCGGCCGACGAAGCGGGACCTGGCCCGGGTGGACGTGGAGTTCCGCAACTACCGGCAGGGCAAGGCGTTGGAGTTCCGCACCGACATCTGGCGGGGCTGGGCGTCGAGCAACCAGGAGACCGCCCCGGCGCAGGGCCGGCGCACCGACTGGGTGAGCGCCGACCAGCGGTGGGTCGACGACGCGTACATCGCCGGTGAGACCGGTCAGCACCTGATGGGGGTGACCGCGTACCCGGCCGGCAAGCCGAGCGCTGTCACCTGGTTCGGCCCGATCCAGCGCCCCCGGATGGGTGGCAGTTACACGCCCGTCCGGTACCTGGACACCGTCTACCTGCCGGCTCCCGGCTGGGGCGACGGTGGTGGCCACATCGGTGACGCGTACGCCAACTTCGACATGGTCAACCGGACCACCCTCTACCAGGGGGACAAGGAGCTGAGGTGGGGCAACGCCGAGTACCTCCAGGTCCCCGGTCTGGCTGAGCAGCGACTGCCGTACCGGTTGGTGGTGGAGAACGACCGGGCCGCCTGGACCAACCCGTACTCCCGGAAGACCCGCACCGAGTGGGGCTTCAGCTCGGCGGTCACCGGGGAGGAGTCGGCGGAGGTGCTGCCGATGATCCAGCTGGACTACCAGGTGGACATCGACCGGGACGGTAAGGCGTCGCGGCGCGCGCCGCTCACCGTTGTCGCGTCGCACCTGCCCGAGGTCTCCGGCGCGGTCGGCGCGGTCACCGTCGAGGTGTCCTACGACGACGGTGCGACCTGGCAGAGGCCACGGTTGACCCGGCACGGCGACGGGTGGCGTCTGGCCCTGGCCGCGCCGGCGAAGGCCAGCTTCGTCAGCCTGCGGACCACCGCGCGCGACGCCGCCGGCAACACCGTCGACCAGAGCATCACCCGGGCGTTCGGCCTGCGCTGACGCCACGGTCACCGGCCGCCGGTCGGACTGCCTCGCGCAGCCCGACCGGCGGCCGGCCCGTTTCAGCCCGCCGGTCGTTCCAGGAAGAGCAGGCGGGCGCGCTTCTCCGGCAGGTCGATCAGGGGTCCGGGCCGGAAGCCGGTACGCAGGAACCGGTTGATGGCCCGCTCATTGCGGGCGTCCGGCTCGATCACGATCCGCCGCCGGCCCGGGTCGCTGAGGACGAAGTCGAGGATCGCGCCGAACACCGCGCCGGTGAATCCGCGTTCGACAGTTGTCGGGGGCCCGATGAGCAGGTGGACCCCGACGTCGCCGGGGCGTACGTCGTAGCACTGGCCGAGCGGGTCCGCCTCCGGCTGGTAGGTCTGCGCCAACGCGGCCGGCACCCCGTCGCGGTGCACCAGGTACGCGTGGTGCGTGACCAGCGAGTCCAGGTACGCGTAGATCTCGTGCACCCGTTCGCGGCTCGCCTTCCGCATCCCCCAGAAGCGGGCCCGGTCCTGGGTGACCCAGGCGTGCAGCAGGTCGAGGTCCTCGTCCGGCCGCACCGGGCGGATGGTGACAGTCCCGAATCCGTCGACCTCGCTGTGGTGGTGGTGTCGATCAGTGCTCATCCGGCTCCTCGACGAGTCGGTCCCAGTCGGTGACGATCGGCAGCAGTTCGCCCGACAACCACGCGGGATTCTGGTCGGCGTGGTGCGTGTCGCCGGGCACCCCGCACGCGCCCAGCGGCACCACCCAGCGGCTGTCGTCGCGCCGCGCCAGATCCCAGACGAAACGCGCCGCGGGCCCCCGGAAACACCAGTGGGTGACCCCGGGGACGCTGGACGTGGACAGCACAGAGTCGTGGTCGCCGTCGAGACGGGGGCCGGGGCCGGCGTCCGGGTCGGGCAGCGCCCGCCAGGCCGCCAACCGGTGCAGGTCCCCCCAGCGCGCCGGCCCGGCCGTCGCCTCGGCGACCTCCTCGGCTGCCGCGCGTACCACCGCCGCCGGGTCCACGCCGGGCAGCGCACGTCCGCCGAGCAGGTGCTCCAGCGCGTAACCGACGCGCGGCGTCACCGCCAACCAGGGCGCGAACACCTCGGGGTACGCCGGCGGCTCGGCCAGCGCGGCCAGCGCCGGGTGCGCGGCGATCCGCCGTACGACAGCCGCCCGCAGTGTGGCGAAGGCCGCCGCGTCGGCGCTGTCGGCGGTCATCCGTCGGTCCCAGCGCAGCAGCCGGTCGCGCAGCGCGGCGGCCTCCGGGCTGAGGCCGTCGGACTCGGCCAGCACCGTCAGCAGCGGCCCGGCCGAACCCAGGTACGTGTCGGTGTGCACGGTGGCCATCTCGTCGGCCGTCCAGCCCTGCCCGGCGTCGAGCAGTTCGGCGATGCGGCGCGCCCGGTGGGGCGCGGCGAACTCCACCCCCAACGGCGTCGCCAGGCCACGCTCGTTGGCCATCACCGCCCGACCGGCCACCTCGGCGCGGGGCATCGGCGCATACCACCCCTGCCAGCTGTACGCGTCGTCCCACGCGGGGACGATCCGCCGGCCGTTGTCCGGGTGCCGTACCGGAACCACCCCGGCGACCCGGTGCAGCAGCCCGCCGACGGTGTCCGCCGCCTGCACCACGTTGACCGGCTCCACCCAGTGCCGCAGCGCGTGGTCCACATCGGTCACGGTGCGGGCGCGCAGCAGCTCCGGCAGCGCCGCGAAACCCAGCTCGGCGCGGACCCGGGGCGGGTAGCGCAGGCTGATCGCCGTCTCGTCGCCGGACCCGCCGACGAGCACCGGACCCCTGTCGGTCTCCAGCACCTCGACCTCGACCGGGTCCGCCCCGGCCACCTCGATCGTCTCGACGTGGCAGTGCACGGACTGCCAGCCGTCCGGGCCGAGGGCCTGCACCTGCCCGTCCTGCCGGCGCAGCCGCTCGGCGTACAGGTCCTGGTAGTCGGCCATCGCGTTGGTGATCGCCCAGGCCACCGCGCCGGTGTGTCCGAAGTGCGCGATGCCCGGGACGCCGGGTACCGCCAGCCCGATGGCGTCGTACTCCGGGCAGGCCAGCCGGATCTGCTGGTAGACGCCCGGGTCCTCGATGAACCGGTGCGGGTCGCCGGCGAGTAGCGCGCCCCCGGTGCCGGTGCGGTCGGCGGCGAGCAGCCACCCGTTGCTGCCGGCGACGGCCGGTCCGTCGGTGGCGAACGCCTCGACCAGGCCCGGGCCGAGCCGCTGCGCCACGTGTTCCCGCCAGAGCTTGCTCGGGAACCCGGCGAACAGGATGTGATGGCCCAGCCAGACCGCGAGGGGGGTCCACGGTTCCCACCGGCCGGGGCGCAGCCCGGTGGCGGCGAACTCCGGCGCGCGGGCCGCCCCGGCGGCCAGGCCGTCGTTGACCCCGTCGACGTACGCGCCCACCCACTCGGCGGTCGCCCGGTCGAGCGCGGCGTGGCAGCGACGTGCGGTGTCGTCGAGTCGTACCCGTCGGGCGAACCGGTCCCAGTCGAGCGCGTCGACGCCGAGGAACGCCGCGCTGGTGCCCCGGGACCGGTGCCGTTCCACCTCGATCTGCCACGCCCGGTCGTACGCTGTCACCCGCCCCTGGGCCGCGGCCAGCGCCAGTGGGTCGTCGGCACGCAGGTGCGGAACGCCCCAGGGGTCGCGGAACCGCCTGGCGTTCACGCGGGCTCGACGGCGCGACGGCGGGCGGCGGGAACGACCAGCGGGGTGCCGGTCTCCGGGTCGTCGATGACCCGGCAGGGCAGCCCGAACACCTCGGCCACCAGGTCGGCGGTGACCACCGACGCCGGTTCTCCGGCGGCCACCACGTGACCGTCGCGCATGGCGATCAGGTGGGTGGCGTAGCGGGCCGCGTGGTTCAGGTCGTGCAGGACCGCGACCAGGGTGCGTCCCTGCTCCTCGTGCAGTCGGGCGCACAGGTCCAGGATCTCGATCTGGTGGGCGATGTCGAGGAACGTGGTGGGCTCGTCGAGCAGCAGCAACGGGGTCTGCTGGGCCAGCGCCATGGCGATCCACACCCGCTGCCGTTGCCCACCGGAGAGTTCGTCCACCGAACGGTCGGCGAGGTCGTCGACGCCGGTCGCGGCCATCGACTCCTCGACCACCCGCTCGTCCTCGCGCGACCACTGCCGCAGCAGCCCCTGGTGGGGGTAGCGACCCCGGGCGACCAACTCGGCGACGCTGATGCCGTCCGGCGCGATCGACGACTGGGGGAGCAGACCGAGTGTGCGGGCGACGGCGCGGGCCGACTGGTCGTGGATGTCGCGCCCGTCCAGCAGCACGGTGCCGACGCTCGGGCGCAGCATCCGGGACAGCGCGCGGAGCAGTGTCGACTTGCCGCACGCGTTCGGGCCGATGATCACCGTGAACGAGTTGTCCGGCACCGCGACGGTCAGGTTCTCCGCGATGGTGCGCTGGTCGTAGGCGAGGGTCAGCGCGGTGCCGCCGAGCCGGGAGGTGCCGGGGTGCATGGGTGCTCCTTCGAGGGCGTCGCGGGTGTTCAAAGCCGACCCGCCCGGCGTTCCAGCGCGAGCAGCCAGACGAGATAGCCGCCGCCGATCACTCCGGTCACCACACCGACCGGAAGCTGGTGCCCGGGGAACGCGCGTTGGGCCAGCAGGTCCGCGCCGACCAGCAGCGCCGCTCCGACGGCCATCGACGGCAGCAGGTTCGGGCCGGGCGCCCGGGTCAGCCGTTTCGTCACGTGCGGGGCGACCAGCGCCACGAAGGACACCGGCCCGGCGGCGGCCGCCGCGAACGAGACCAGCAGCACCGCCGCCGTGAGCAGCACCAGGCGCAGCCGGCGCACCGGCACACCAAGGGCGCCGGCCGTGTCGTCACCCAACTCCATCATCCGCAGCGCCGGACCGCAGACGACCAGGACCACCGGCGTCACCACGACCAGGACGGCGAGCAGCGGCCCGGCGTTGGCCCAGCCCCGCCCGTCCAGGCTGCCGGTGAGCCAGAGCACCGCGCGGGCGGCGTCCATCAGGGGAGCCCGGGTCAGCAGGTAGCCGTTGACTCCGGTGAGGATGGCGGCGATGCCGATGCCGACCAGGATGAGCCGGTACCCGTGTACGCCGCGTCGCCAGGCGAGGGCGTAGATCACCAGGCCGGTGGCGAGCCCACCGGCGACCGCCGCGCCCGCGAGGGCCAGGCTGCTGCCGCCGAGGACGACCACCACCAGCGCGCCGGCCGACGCGCCCTGGGTGAAGCCGAGGATGTCCGGGCTGCCCAGCGGGTTGCGGACCAGCGACTGGAAGACCGTGCCGGCCAGCGACAGCGCCGCGCCGACCAGCAGGGCGGTGACCAGGCGGGGCAGTCGCAGCTCGTGCACGATGAACCGCTCCGCGGGTGTGCCGCCGCCGACGAGCGTGCGCAGCACGTCGGCCGGGCCCATCGGATAGTCACCGCTGCCCAGGGCGACCAGGCCGAGACCGACCGCGAGCAGCGCCGCCACGACGCCGACGGCCAGCGCGCGGGGGCGGTACCGCAGCGACAACCCACCGGGGGTACGGAGCACGGCCGCGGTGCTGAGCCTGCCGGTCCGTCCGCTCACGGGTGGGCCACCTTCGCGCGGGTGACCAGCCACAGGAACAGCGGCCCGCCCAGCACGGCGGTCACCATGCCGACCTGGAGTTCTCCCGGTCGACCGAGCACCCGGCCGAGCACGTCGGCGCCGAGCAGCAGGGCGGGCGCCAGCACCGCGCAGTACGGCAGCAGCCACCGCAGGTCCGGGCCGGTCAGGGCGCGGACCAGGTGCGGCACCAGCAGCCCGACGAAGACGATCGGGCCGCAGGCGGCGGTCGCCGCGCCGCACAGCAGCGTGACTGCCACGATCACGGCGGCGCGGATCAGCACGGGTCGGGCGCCCAGGGCACGCGCCGCGTCGTCGCCGAGGGCGAGCGCGTTGAGCGGGCGGGCGGCACCGAGCGCGACCAGCAGGCCGATGAGGATGAACGGCAGCACCCGCTGCACCGTCGCGGTGTCCGCGCTGGCCAGCGAGCCGACCGTCCAGAACCGCAGCCGGTCCAGCGAGGCGGTGTCCAGCAGCATCACCGCGCTCACGTAGGAGTAGAGGGTCGCGTTGAGCGCCGCGCCGGCCAGCGCGAGGCGGGCCGGGGTGGCCCCACGTCCACCGCCGACGGCGTAGACGAGGGCGGTCACGACCGCCGCGCCGGCCAGCGCGAACCAGACGTACCCGCCGATGGCGGTGACGCCCAGGAAGGCGGCGGCGGTGGCGACCGCCGCGGACGCCCCGGCGTTGATGCCGAGCAGGCCGGGGTCGGCGAGGGGGTTGCGGGTGAGGGCCTGCATGACCGCGCCGGCCACGCCGAGCGCGGCGCCGGCGAGGAGCCCGAGGAGGGTACGCGGCAGGCGCATCCGGTGCACCACCGCGTACTCGGCGGCGTCGCGGTGCAGCAGGCCGGACCAGACGTCCGTGAGCGGCATGGCTTTCGCCCCGACCGCGATGCTGAGCAGCACGATCACTCCGAGCAGTGTCACGGCGGCGATCAGGCCGGCGGCGCGGACCGCGTGGCGGCCACGTCGCGCCGGGATGACGGCCGAACCCCGGTCCGGCACGCGTGGTGCCTGCCTGGTGACGGTGGGTGTGGCATCCAGTGTGGGCTCCGGGGTGGTGGCGGTGCGACGAACCGCTGTTGACAATGACCGAGGTTAGGCTAACCTAACCCCGCTGCCCTGGTCGAGTCCGGCCAAACCCTTGATCGAAAGACAACACCATGCCCGATGCCCTGTCCGCACATCGTCTCTCCCGCCGTGGCTTCCTGGCCGCCGGTGGTGCCGCCACGTTGGCCACCCTGCTCGCCGCCTGCGGCACCGACGACACCGCGAAGCCCGCCGCCGGCAACGGAAGTGGCCCCTGGTCGTTCACCGACGACCGGGCCACGAAGGTCGAGGCGAAGGCCCGGCCGACGCGCGTGGTGGCCTTCACCGGGGTGGCGGCAGCACTGATCGATTTCGGTCTCGACAAGCAGCTCGTGGGCGTGTTCGGTGAGACCAGGCGCGCGGACGGCAGCGCCGACCCGCAGGCCGGTGACCTCAACATCGAGGCCGTCGAGATCCTCGGCAACGTGTGGGGCGAGTTCAGCCTGGAGAAGTACGCGGCGCTGCGTCCCGAGCTGCTGGTCACCCACATGTACGACCCGGACGCGCTCTGGTATGTGCCGGACGAGAGCAAGGCGAAGATCCTCCCGTTGGCGCCGAGCGTAGCGATCACCACCGCCCGGGTGCCGATGACCAAACCGATCGAGCGCTACGCCGCGCTGGCCGAGTCGCTCGGCGCGGACCTGTCCGCCAAGAAGGTCACCGACGCGAAGGCCCGCTTCGACGCCGCCGCCGAGTCGGTCCGGCAGGCGGTCAAGGCCAACCCCGGCATCAAGGTGATGGCCTGCTCCGGCAGCCCCGACCTCTTCTACGTCTCCAACCCGAAGGTCAGCACCGACCTGATGTACTTCGCCGAACTGGGCGTCGACATCGTGGTCCCCACCAAGCTCGAAGCGGGCGACTACTTCGAGGCGCTGAGCTGGGAGAACACGGCCAAGTTCCCGGCCGACCTGATCCTGCTGGACAACCGCAGCACCGCCCTTCAGCCCAAGGACCTCGCCGCCAAGCCGACCTGGCAGCAACTGCCGGCGGTCAAGGCCAACCAGGTGACCCCGTGGGACGCGGTGCCCCGCTTCTCGTACGCCGGCTCCGCGCCGTTGCTGGAGAACCTCGCCACCGCCATCCGGAACGCGAAAAAGGTCAGCTGAACCACCCATCGCCCCCGGGCGCACCGCCGCGCCCGGGGTCGGTCCTCGCTGCCCTCGTCGAGAACGTGGAAGGACATCCCGTGACCGTGCCGACGTACCCCGTCGAGACCACCGCGCCGTCACCGGCGCCCGCCGTCGCGCGGGCCCACCTGCTGCACGACGGTTCGGTCGAGCAGTACCGGCGGACCATCGCCGACGGCGTCGACCGGGTCGCCCGCCGGGTCGCCACCGTCGACCGTCCCGTCACCGGGATCACCCCGGCCGAGCTGGCCCCAGTGGTCGACCGGGTGGACCTGGACCGGCCGTTGGGCGATGCCGGCGCCGCGCTGGACGAGTTGGAGGACGTCTACCTGCGCGACGCCGTGTGGTTCCACCACCCCCGCTACCTCGCCCACCTCAACTGCCCGGTGGCCATCCCGGCGCTGCTCGGCGAGGCGGTGCTCACCGCCGTGAACTCCTCACTGGACACCTGGGACCAGAGCGCGGGGGCGACCCTCATCGAGCGGCGGCTGATCGACTGGACCGCCGCGCGGATCGGCCTCGGCCCCAGCGCCGACGGTGTCTTCACCAGCGGCGGCAGCCAGTCCAACCTCCAGGCGCTGCTGCTGGCCCGCGAGGAGGCGTGCGCCGACGCGATCGGCCCGGCGGCCCGTGCCGAGCTGCTGCCCCGGCTGCGGGTGCTCACCTCCGCCGCCGGTCACTTCAGCGTGCAGAAGTCGGCCAAGCTGCTGGGGCTCTCCCCGGACGCGGTGATCGTGGTCCCCACCGACAGCCGTCGCCGGATCCGCTCGACAGCGGTGAGCGCGGAGATCGCACGGTGCCGGGAGGCCGGGCTCGTGGTGATGGCCGTCGTCGCCACCGCCGGCACCACCGACTTCGGCTCCATCGACCCGTTGACGGAACTCGCCGCGATCTGCTCGGCGACCGGGGTGTGGCTGCACGTGGACGCCGCGTACGGCTGCGGTCTGCTCGTCTCGCCGACGCGCCGGCACCTGCTCGACGGCATCGAGCGGGCCGACTCGGTCACCGTCGACTTCCACAAGTCGTTCTTCCAGCCGGTCAGCTCCAGCGCGCTGCTCGTCCGCGACCGGCGGGCCCTGCGGCACGCCACGTACCACGCCGACTACCTCAACCCGGCCCGGATGGTCGAGCAGCGCATCCCCAACCAGGTCGACAAGAGCCTGCAGACGACCCGCCGCTTCGACGCTTTGAAGCTCTGGCTGACGCTGCGGGTCATGGGCCCGGACGCGCTCGGCGCGCTCTTCGACGAGGTGGTCGACCGGGCCGCCGACGCCTGGCAGCTGGTCAGCGAGGACCCCCGGTTCGAGGTGGTCACCCGCTCGGAGCTGAGCACGGTGGTCTTCCGTTACCTGCCCACCGGCCCCGGCCGGGAGCTGGCCGACGCGGCGAACCTGCACGCCCGTGAGGCCCTCGCGGCGTCCGGCCTCGCCGTGGTCGCCGGGACCCGGGTGGACGGGCACCACTTCCTGAAGTTCACACTGCTCAACCCGGCGACCACCGTCGACGACGTCGACCACGTGCTCGAACTGATCGCCCACCACGCCGGCCGGTACGTGCGCGAGCACACCCCCGCCGACCAGACCTGCACCGTCGGCTGACGCCGACCAGACCTGCACCGTCGGCTGACGCCGACTCGACCTGCAACGTCGGCTGACGCCGACTGCACCTGGAGATTCGCATGTCCACCCACGACTTCGTCGCCATCGGGCTCGGCCCGTACAACCTGGGCCTGGCCTGCCTCACCGCGCCGATCGACGACCTGGACGGGGTGTTCCTGGAGGCCCGTCCCAGCCTGGCCTGGCACCCCGGCATGCTGCTGGAGTCGGCCCGGTTGCAGACCCCGTTCATCGCCGACCTGGTCAGCCTCGCCGACCCGACGTCGCCGTACTCCTTCCTCAACTACCTCAAGGAGATCGGCCGGCTCTACCCGTTCTACATCCGGGAGAGCTTCTACCCGTTGCGCAGCGAGTACGACGCGTACTGCCGGTGGGCGGCGGCGAAGCTGCCGAACCTGCGCTTCGATCAGACCGTGACCACTGTGGAGTTCGACTCCACCGACGAGCGGTACGTGGTGCGGGCCAGCACCGGCGCGGGGGAGACCGTGGAGTACCGGGCCCGGCACCTGGTGCTCGGCACCGGCACCCCGCCCTACCTGCCCGACGCCGTGGCAGCGCTGCCCGGGGACGCCGTGCACAACTCCCGCTACCTGGAGCACCGGGCGGCGTTGCGCACCAAGCGCAGCATCACCGTGGTGGGCAGTGGGCAGAGCGCCGCGGAGATCTACCACGACCTGCTCGGCGACATCGACCGGTACGGCTACCAGCTCAACTGGGTGACCCGTTCACCGCGGTTCTTCCCGCTCGAATACACGAAGCTGACGTTGGAGATGACTTCGCCGGACTACGTGGACTACTTCCACGCGCTGCCCGAGGCGACCCGCTACCGGTTGGAGACCGAGCAGAAGGGGCTGTTCAAGGGGATCAACTCGGACCTCATCAACGACATCTTCGACCTGCTGTACGCGCACAGCGTCGACGGACCGGTGAACACCCGCCTGCTCACCAACACCGAGCTGGTCGGCGCCGACCATGAGGACGGGACGTACACCCTCAGGTTGCGTCAGGTGGAGCAGGAGCGCGACGTCACGCTTCGGACCGAAGGGCTCGTCTTCGCCACCGGCTACCACTACCGGGTGCCGGAGTTCCTCGACCCGGTGCGCGAGCGGATCCGCTGGGACGCGCACGGCCGCTTCGACGTGGCCCGCAACTACAGCATCGACCACAGCGGGCGGGGCATCTTCCTGCAGAACGCGGGCACCCACACGCACAGCATCACGTCGCCGGACCTGGGCATGGGCCCCTACCGCAACTCCTGGATCATCCGGGAGCTGCTCGGCCGGGAGCACTACCCGATCGAGAAGAGCGTCACGTTCCAGGAGTTCGGGGTGCCGTCGTGACAGTCGTCTTCGCGCGCGTCGACGAAGGGCTCGGCGAGTTCGCACTGCGTACGCTCGATCCGGACGCCGACGCCGCGCTGCTGCACCAGTGGGTGACCCACCCGAAGGCGGCGTTCTGGCTGATGCAGGACGCCGATGAGGCCCGGGTGGCCGAGGAGTACCAGCGGATCGCCGCGCACCCGCACCACGACGCGTACCTCGGGCTCTGGCGGGGGATTCCCGCCTTCCTCGCCGAGCGCTACGACCCGGCCCACGTCGAGCTGGTCGGCCTCTACGACCACCGGCCCGGCGACGTGGGCATGCACTTCCTCTGCGCCCCGGTCGGCACGCCGGTGCACGGCTTCACCCGGGCGGTGCTGACCACCGTCATGGCGTGGCTCTTCGCCGACCCGACGGCCCGGCGGGTGGTGGTCGAACCGGACGTCCGCAACACCGCCGTACACGCGTTGAACGCGGCCGTCGGCTTCGAGGTCGTCGGGCCGGTCGCCAAGCCGGAGAAGGACGCCCTGCTCAGCGTCTGCACCCGCGCCCAGTTCGAGGCCGCCACCGACAGTCCCGCCACCGACCGCGCTGCCGCCACCGACGGCGCCACCACCCGAACCGAAGGAGCCCCGGCGTGACCGCCACCGCCGTCCCCACCCCGACGTCCGCCACCACCGGGCACGCCGCCGGCAGTCCGGTCGGCCACCTCTCCCCGGAGCGCTGGGCCCGGGCCAACCGGCTGCTGGTCCGCAAGGCGCTCGCCGAGTTCACCCACGAACGCCTGCTCACCCCGCAGCCCGTGCCGGGCACCGACGACCGCCAGTGGTACGAGGTCAGCAGCGACGACGGCAGCGTCACCTACCGGTTCGCCGCCCGGGTGCTCGCCCTGGAGCACTGGCAGATCGACGCGGACAGCATCACCCGGCACCGTGACGGCACGTCGACGCCACCCGACGCGGTGGACCTCGTCGTCGAGCTGCGCGACACCCTCGGGCTCTCCGCGCCTGTGCTCCCGGTCTACCTGGAGGAGATCACCTCGACGCTGGCGGGCACCGCGTACAAGCTGGCCCAGGCCGCGCCGAGCGCCGCCGAGCTGGCGGAGGCCGACTTCCAGACCATCGAGACGTCGATGACCGAGGGCCACCCGTGTTTCGTGGCCAACAACGGCCGGCTCGGCTTCGGCGTCGACGAGTACCACAGCTACGCCCCGGAGGCCGCCGCACCGATCCGGCTGGAGTGGTTGGCCGCGCACCGGGACCACTCGACGTTCAGCAGCGCCGCCGACCTCGACTACGACAGGCTCATCGAGGGTGAGCTGGACGGGGAGACCCGGGCCCGGTTCGCCGCCACAATGATCGATCTCGGGCTGGATCTGGCCGACTACCACCTGATCCCCGCCCACCCGTGGCAGTGGTGGAACAAGCTGGCGGTCACCTTCGCGGGGGAGTTGGCCGAGCGCCGGCTGGTGCACCTCGGCCCCGGACCGGACGTGTACCTGGCCCAGCAGTCCATCCGTACGTTCTTCAACGTCAGCGAGCCGAGCCGGCACTACGTGAAGACCGCGCTGTCGGTGCTGAACATGGGCTTCATGCGGGGGTTGTCGGCCGCGTACATGGCGGCGACCCCGGCGATCAACGACTGGCTGGCCGACCTGATCGCGGGCGACGAGGTGCTGACCGGCACCGGCCTGACCGTGATCCGGGAGCGGGCCGCGGTGGGTTACCGGCACCGGCAGTACGAGGCGGCGACCGACCGCACCTCCCCGTACCGCAAGATGTTGGCCGCCCTGTGGCGGGAGAGCCCGGTGCCCGACCTGGTGCCGGGGCGTCGACTGTCCACCATGGCCGCGCTGCTGCACGTGGACAGCGAGGGCGGGTCGTTGGCGGCGGCGCTGATCGCCCGGTCCGGGTTGACGCCAGAGGTGTGGTTGCGCCGTTACCTGGACGCCTACCTCACCCCGCTGCTGCACAGCTTCTACGCCCACGACTTGGCGTTCATGCCGCACGGCGAGAACGTCATCCTCGTCCTCGACGAGCAGGACACCGTGGAGCGGGTGATCTTCAAGGACATCGCCGAGGAGATCGCGGTGATGAGCACGGCCGTCGAGTTGCCCGAGGCGGTCGAGCGGATCCGGGTCGAGGTGCCCGACGACACCAAGCTGCTGACCATCTTCACCGACGTGGTGGACTGCTTCCTGCGCCACCTCAACGCGGTCCTGGTCGAGGCCGGCGTGATCGGCGAGGACGACCTCTGGCGTACGGTCGCGGCCTGCGCCGCCGACTACTTCGACCGGGTGCCGCACCTGGCCGAGCGGGTCCGCCACTACGACCTGTTCGCACCGGAGTTCACGCTCTCCTGCCTCAACCGGCTCCAACTGCGGAACAACCAGCAGATGATCGACCTGGCCGACCCGTCGGCGGCTCTGCAGTTCGTCGGCACCCTCACCAACCCCCTCGCCGCCCACGCCCCGGCCCGGTGACCGTGCTGGGGTCTGGTCACGGCGGGTGCGAACGAGTGCAATGGGGCCCATGGGATTGCTGAGTACCGTGAGCCTGTTCGCCGCCACAGTGACCACCGGCCTGACCGCCGGGCTGTTCGCCGCCTTCGCGTACGCGGTCATGCCAGGGCTGGGCCGTGCCGACGACCGGACGTTGGTGCTCGCCATGCAACGGATCAACGAGTCGATCCTGAACGGCTGGTTCGCGGTCTGCTTCGGTGGCGCGCTGCTGTTCACGCTGCTGGCGGCGGCGCTGCACCTGGGCACCGACCGCCGGGCCGCGCTGCCGTGGATCGTCGCCGGGCTGCTGGCCTACCTGGTGGTGCTCGGCGTCACCGCGGTGGTCAACGTGCCGCTCAACAACGTGCTGGCCCGCGCCGGTGACGTCGATGAGGTCACCGACCTCGCGGCAGTGCGGGAACGCTTCGAGACCACCTGGGTACGTGGCAACGTGGTCCGGGCCGTCGCGTCGACCGGCGCGTTCGGGCTGCTGGCCTGGGCCCTGATGGTGGCAGGGCGGCACTCCGGCTGAGTCGTCTCCGGCTCAGTCGCTCGTCTCCGCCGCACCGGCCTGCCGGAACGCCCGGGCCAACCGGGCCAGGTCGTGACCCTCGAAGTGCTGGAGGAACCGGCGGCGTACGGCGGCCAGGTGGCTGGGCCAGGACTCTTCCAGGCGGGCGAAGCCCGCGTCGGTGAGGACGGCGTTCCAGCCCCGGGCGTCCTCCTCGCAGCGTTCCCGCTTGACGAGGCCCTGGGTCTCCAGCCGGATGATCGTGCGGGTCATGCCGCTGAGCGAGAGGTAGCAGAGCGCGGCGAGTTCGTGCATGCGCAGCCGCCGGTCCGGTGCCTCGGACAGGTTCATCAGGGCGGTGTACTCGGTGAGTGGTAGCTGACGGTCACCGACCATGTCCGCGTCGATCGTGCGGGGCAGTACGTACATCACCTGGCCCAGGGCACGGACCAGAGCCTCTTCATCAGGGGTGAGGGGTTGCGGAGTCTCCGCCGAGGGGTTGGACATCCTCATATCATACTTGTTTGACTGAGCAAATGGTTACCCTCCGTGTGACAACGACCATAGGCCAAGTATTTGCTTGACCAATCAAGCACCGGTTAGCGTTCTCGCCGTCAGGTAAGGACCCTCTGAAAGGCGCCACACATGACCAGGATCGGGATCATCCTCGGAAGCACCCGTCCGGGGCGTAACGGGGAAGCCGTCGCCCGCTGGGTGCTCGAGATCGCCAAGCAGCGCACCGACGCGGAGTACGAGCTGATCGACCTGCTCGACTACCAGCTGCCGCACCTCGACGAGGCGTACCCGCCCTCGATGGGCCAGTACTCGCAGCCGCACACCAAGCGGTGGGCCGAGACGATCGCCTCGTTCGACGGCTTCGTCATCGTCACCCCCGAGTACAACCACTCCACCTCGGGTGCCCTGAAGAACGCCATCGACTTCCTGTACGCCGAGTGGAACAACAAGGCCGTCGGCTTCGTCAGCTACGGCTCGGTCGGCGGCGCGCGCGCCGTGGAGCACCTGCGGCTGATCTCCGGTGAGCTGCAGATGGCCGACGTGCGCTCGCAGGTCGCGCTGTCGCTCTTCACCGACTTCGAGAACTTCAGCACCTTCAAGCCCGGCCCGTTCCAGCAGGACGCGCTGACCACCACGCTCGACCAGGTGGTCGCCTGGAGCGCCGCGCTCGCTCCGCTGCGCAAGGCCTGACCGCCTCTGCGCTTTTCGGAAACGGCCGTGGGGGATCCCCGCGGCCGTTTCCGTGCGCTCCGCGGTCGTGCCACCATCCACTGCGATGAGGACACCGACTGCGGGTCACGACGTACGCCCTCCGCTGTGGCGGGACCGCACCTTCGGCACGTACTGGGTCGCGCAGTCGCTCTCGGCGGCCGGCGACTCGTTCGCCTACCTCGCGGTGCCGCTGCTGGTGCTCCAGGCCACCGGGTCGGTGGCGCAGATGGGCCTCCTCACCGCCGTCGCGGGTGCGGCGTCCGTCGCCGCCGGGGTCTTCGGCGGGGTACTGGTCGACAGGTACGACCGCCGCACGCTGATGATCGTGGCGGACCTGACCCGGCTGGTGCTCTACGGCCTGGTGCCGGTGGTGTGGCTCGCCGGCCCACAGGTGTGGCTCCTCTTCGTCGTGCTGCCGATCTGCGAGGCGGCCGGCATGGTGTTCCAGGTCGCCGCGGTGACCGCTGTCCGCAACCTCGTCGACCGGGATCGGATCACCGAGGCCAACGGCCGGTTGCAGGCGACGTACGCGGCGGCTGCCGTCCTCGGGCCGCTGCTCGCCGGTGTGGTGGCGGCCCGCTTCGGCCCGGCGACCGCCATCGCCGTCAACGCGGCGAGCTTCGCCCTCTCCGCGGCCGGACTGTGGCTGATCCGTCTGCGACCCGCGCCCGCCGACGCCGCCCCGGTGGCCCGGGAACGCCCGTTGGCCGAGTTCCTCGCCGGGGCGCGGTTCCTGTGGGGACAGCCCGTCCTGCGCGCGCTGACCGTCCTGTTGTCGGTCTTCATCTTCCTGACCTACGGCTTCGTCGACGTGCTGATCTACCACGTCACCCATGACCTGGGCGGCTCCGAGGGCACCGTCGGCACCGTTCTCGGTCTGGCGGCGCTGGGCACTGTCGCCGGTGCGCTGCTGGTGGCCCCGCTGCGCCGGCGACGCGGATTCGGCGCGACCTGGATCGGCGCGCACGCCGTCTGCGGGTTCGCGGTGGCGGGCGTCGGCATCGCGACCAGCGTGCCGGCGGTCACCGCCCTGACAGCGGTGTACCTGTGCTGTCTCAGCATCGGCGGGATCTGCTCGATGTCGCTACGCCAGGAGATCACCCCCGACCACCTGCTCGGCCGGGTGACGTCGGCGTTCTGGAGCACGCACTACGCCCTCGGTCCCGCCGGCGCTGTCGTGCTGACCTGGGCCGCCGCCCGGTTCGGGGTCGCGGCCGTCACGCTGGTGGCGGGAGCGGGGTGCCTACTGGTGGCTGTCGCCGGCCTCTTCACCCCGGTCCGCCGCGCCGGCGCAGAACCGCCTGGTCCGCCTGCCCCGGCCGTGGTGGGTCAGGTTGGTCAGCCACCGGTGAGCAATTCCTCGACGGCCTGAGCTGGCACCGCTCCTGGCCGGTGACTCCCACCCACATGTCCCGCCGCGCCTGTCGAGTTGCCCCAGATCTGGGGCAGTCGGGTCCGTGGCCTCCCACGGGTCCGTGGCCTCCCACGGGTCCGTGGCCTCCCACGGGTCCGTGGCCTCCCACGGGTCCGTGGCCTCCCACGGGTCCGTGGCCTCCCACGGGTCCGTGGCCTCCCACGGGTCCGTGGCCTCCCAGATGGTCGCCGCCGGCATGCCACCGCAAGCGTTTCACTGCCGACGTGTCACTGCCGACGTGTCACTGCCGACGTGTCACTGCCGACGTGTCACTGCCGACGTGTCACCACCCGCACGCGGCTCTCCGCCGACCGGAGCGAACGGCCTGCCCCATTGGTGGGGCAGCTCGACAGGAATCCAACAACACGCCGCGTCCGCCCGCCGCAAACCGGCGTGCGCTGGGCCCCCATTCAGAACTCCTGGTACATGACGTGCAGGCCGACCCGGCCGAGGGTGGGGTGACGGAACGCGCCCGGCACCGTGCCGATCACCGCGAAGCCCTCCCGCCGGTACAGCTCCACCGCCGAGCGGTTGCTCTCCGCGACGGCGTTGAACTGCATGCCCGCGTACCCCTGCTCGCGAGCCCAGGTCAGGGCGTCGCGGCACAGCGCGGTGCCGACGCCCCGGCCCCGGGCGTCGGCGGCGACCATGAAGCTCGCCGTGGCGACGTGCGCGCCCGGCCCTGGTTTGTTGGTGCCCATCTTCGCGGTGCCGAGCACCCGCCCGCCGTCCACCGCGACGACGGTGCGCCCCGGCGAGGCCTCGACCCACACGGCGTACGACTGCTCGGAGGTCATCGCCGGGTCGTAGGTGAAGGTGTCCTGAGCTCCGATCACCTCCCGGATGATCGGCCACACCTGCGACCAGTCCTGGTCGACGAACTCCCGAATCAGCACCGGGGGAGGTTAAGCCCGCGACGAGCCCTCGACAATCGGTTATCCCCTGCCGCCTACGAGGCGAGCGCGGCGATCTCCTCGTCGAGCAGCTCCGCCAGTCGGGCGTGCCGCCCGGGGTTGGTCTGTGCCGTCATGCCGCGGCTGGGCATCTCCACTGTCATCAGCAGGTAGAGGTGCAGCCGGTACAGACCCAGGCGGATACGCGCCGAGGTGTCCAGCAGCAGCGGCTCGGCGGCGGCGGCCCGGTAGCCGCGCAGCAACGGGTGCTCCGGTGTGTCCTCGACGCGCCGGAAGAGCAACGGCGAGACCAGGTCCAGCAGCGGATCGCCGTAGAGGAAGCGCTCGCCGTCCACCAGGCCACGCAGCCGCAGCCGGCCGTCCGCGTCGGGCGCGGCCAGCACGTTGCCGTCCCAGCAGTCGAAGTGCAGCAGCGCCGGGCGACGCACCTCGTCCAGCACGTCGGCGTGTCGCTCCACGAGCGCGTGCAGGCGCTCGGGCGGGAAGGGCAGCCGGACGTCCCAGTCGGACGCGTCGGCGAGCAGCGCGTCGAGCATCGCCGTGAACGCGGCCCGCCAGGTCGACCCGGAAGGCCGGTCGCCGACGTAGCCGAACCGCTCGCCGGTGACCCGGTGCAACGCGGCGAGGGCCGCCCCGAGGTCGTGGCGCGTCGGGCCGTCGTCGACCGCGGCACCGCTTTCGGCCAGGTCGGACAGCGACCGGCCGGGCAGCATCGTGGTGACCAACCATTCGCCGTACGCCGGGTCGACGCCGTGATGCAGCACGGCGGGCGTCGGCACCTGAGGGGCACGCTCGGCGACGAGCCGGAAGTAGTCGGCCTCGGCCACGCAGAGCCCACGCTCGTAGCGCAGCAGCGGCGTCCCGGCCGGCGGCGCCAGCTTCAGCACCACCCGGCGGTCGTCGTCGAGCAACGCCCACCAGACCGTCGCGTATCCACCTCCGGTCAGTGGGCCGGTGTCCCGCACCCGGGCGTGTGGCCCGAACGACGCGCCGACCAGATGCCGCACGTCGGCACTGGTGATGCGCCGTTGGGTCGGGCTGACCCCGGTCACGTCGTCGCGTCTCCCCGCCGCGGGTGCGGCGTCGAGCCGGCGGTGGCACGGACTGAAGGCGGGACGGGCCCGGCGGTGTCCCGGCGGACCAGCTCGGCGGGGAGCACCTCGACCCGGGGCGTCGGCGCCCCGACGCCGAGCACCAGGGACATCGCGCGAGCCCCCATGTCGACGAGAGGCAGTCGCACGGTCGTCAGCGCCGGCGTCACGTCCCGGGCGATCGGCATGTCGTCGAAGCCCACCACCGAGGTCTGCTGCGGCACGGCCAGCCCGCGCGCTCGCAGGGTGGCGAGCGCGCCGATGGCCATCGAGTCGTTGAGCGCCACGATCGCGGTCAGCTCCGGGTCCGCGTCGAGGAGTCGGGCGGTCGCCTCCGCGCCCCCGTCTCGGTCGAACTCCGCGTACCGGATGCGCCGTTCGGGCAGCTCACGGCCCTGTTCGGTGAGGGCCTGGCGGAGGCCGGCCAACCGGTCGGTCGTGGTGGTCAGGATCCGTGGGCCGGCGACGACGCCGATCGCCCGGTGCCCCAGCCCGCACAGCTCCCGACCCGCCAGGTAGCCGCCGGTCCGGTTGTCCGGCATCACCGCGTCGCCGGAGTGCTCGTGCCGGCCGATCACCGCGACCCGCCCGCCGGTGGCCTCGTACGCGGCGAGCTTCTCGTTGAGCTGCCGGGTGAACGCCTCGTCGTGGTAGCCGGAGCCGGCCAGGATCAACGCCGCCACCTGGTGGCCGCGCAGCAGCTCCACGTACTCCAACTCACGGTCCGGGTCCCGGTAGCTGTTGCAGATCATCAACAGTCGGCCCTGGTCGGTGGCGACGCGTTGCAGACCGCGGGTGATCTCGGCGAAGTACGGGTCGGAGACGTCGTGCACGATCACGCCCACCGCGCTGCGGTGCGAGCGGGCCAGCAGTTGGGCGTGCGCGTTCGGCACGTACTGCAACTCGGCGACGGCGGCGAGCACCCGCTCGCGCAGCTCGTCGGTGACCGGTTTGCTGCTGCCGTTGATGACACGGGAGGCGGTGGCGGGTGAGACGCCCGCGCGGCGCGCCACATCGGACAGGGTCGCCATGGCCCGCCCCCTCGATCTGTTGACGGCGTTTCGTCGTGCCGGCTAGCGTCACGGTACCGCAGAGAAAGCCCTTTCCCGCAGGGAGGCCCGGCCGTGTCCGACAGCTTCGCGGTACTCCAACTCGACGAACTTCCCGCCAGACGGTGCTCGTGTGGGACCACCCGCCGAGGCTTCATCGCCGAGAGCGACGGCCAGGCCAGCGTGCACCTGCTCCAGGTGCAGGACGCGGTCACCCACCACCACCGGGTCGCCACCGAGTACTACATCGTGCTCGCCGGCGAGGGCGAGGTCGAGTTGGACGGCGTTCGCCATCCGGCCCGACCGATGTCCGCGTTCCTGATCAAGCCGGGTTGCCGGCACCGGGCCATCGGCGACCTGACCGTGCTGCTGGTGTCGCTGCCGGCGGCGGACGACACCGACGAGTACTTCGATGACTGACCGGTCGGCCCCGCTGCCCGGTGGGATCGGGGTTTCCCGGCTGCGCGTCTACGACACGCTCGCCCCGGACGGGCTGGTCGGCGGCACCCCGCACGTGCACCTGTGCTGCACCGAGGGGTACGTGGTGACCGGCGGCGAGGGCGCGGTGCAGACAGTGACCGCCGCCGGCTTCCGGGAGACGCCACTGCGGCCGGGTGCGGTCGTCTGGTTCGAGCCCGGCACCGTGCACCGCCTGGTCAACGGAGGAGGGCTGACCATCGTGGTGCTCATGCAGAACAGCGGGTTGCCCGAGGCCGGTGACGCGGTCCTGACCTTCCCGCCCGACGTGCTGGCCGACCCGGCCGCGTACGCCGCCGCGGCGGCACTGCCGGACGGGGGAGCGCCGGGCGCCGACGTGCGAGCCGCGTACCGCCGACGTGATCTGGCGGTGACCGGGTTCCATGCGTTGCGGTCCGGCGGGCCGACGGCGTTGGCCGCCTTCCACGCCGCGGCGGTCGCGCTGCGCGAGCCGCTGCTGGCGCGGTGGCGGCAGCGTTGGGAGGCTGGTGCGGGTCGGGCCGCCGCCGACACCGGCGCCCACCTGGACGCGCTGGAGCGGGGGGACCCCCGGCACCTGGGCGAGGCCGGCGTGTACGCGGTGGACGAGCCGGTCGAGCGGGGTCGGCTGGGCATGTGCGGCCTGCTCGACACCTACCCGGCGGCCTCCTAACGCCGTGCCGCACGACGGTCCAGGTTGGACCGGTGAATGATCCACTCGGCTTCGCTGCAATTCGGGGTGTCCGAAGGCCGCCGACAGCCCGGTTTTCCGAAAGTCGAGTCGATCTCGGGGCGGCGGGAGCCGGCTGGGTCGGCGATCGGCGAATACATCGAGGAAAGGCCTTGCCTGGCGTGTGGGTGCCGCCTACGCTCCCAGGAAAGCGTTTGCCTGATCCGCCGACCGGCCCGCTCCCTGAGCGCGGCGCCGGGACCCGAGGAGGTTCCGCGTGATCGAGAACTCTTTGGACACGGCGGGCCAGCGGGCCACCGCCGATCAGGCGGCCGGCGGACGGGATGCCCCCTCCCCGTCGTCGCCCGCGGCGCACAGCGGGCGAGCATCCAGGACGGCCGGTACGGGGGATGGCCGTCCGCCTCGCCCGACGCTCGGTCGCCGGGCGGCGGCCTTCGCCGACTCGCTCTGGCGTCCGGCGCTGGTGCTCGCGGTCCTGTTCGCCGCCTGGTGGTTCGTGGCCGCCCAGGAGTACGTCCCGAACTACCTGGTGCCCACACCCGGTCAGGTCTGGGAGACGATGACCGGTCAGTGGTCCGAACTTGCCCGACACACACTGGTCACCCTGTACGAGACGGTGCTCGGCTTCGTGCTGGCCGCCGCGTTGGGCCTGGCGACCGCGGTCGCCATCGCGTACTCCCGCACCCTGGACAAGGCGCTCTACCCGATCGTCCTGTTCGCACAGGTCATCCCGAAGATCGCCATCGCGCCACTGCTGGTGGTCTGGTTCGGCCTCGGCCTCACCCCGAAGATCATCCTGGCGGTGCTCATCGCGTTCTTCCCGGTGGTCATCTCCGGCGTGGCCGGCCTGCGCGCCACCGACCCTGAGCTGCTCGACCTGGCCGCCACGATGGGTGCCGGTCCGTGGCGCACCTTCCGCAAGATCCGCTTCCCGAACGCGTTGCCGCACCTCATGGCCGGTCTCAAGGTGGCGGTCACCCTCGCGGTGGTCGGTGCCGTGGTCGGTGAGTTCGTCGGCGCCAGCGAAGGGCTCGGCTACGTCCTGTTGCTGGCCAACGGCAACCTCGACGCCCCGCTGCTGTTCGCCGACCTGATCCTGATGTCCGCCATCGGCATCGTCCTGTTCGTCCTGGTCGAGATCGCCGAGGCACTGCTCATCCCGTGGCACGCCAGCCGCCGGGCCGGCGTGTCCCTGACCACCTCCTGACCGACCCCATCACGGAGGCACCGATGAAACGCACCGCCACCACCATCCTGGTCACCGCAGCACTCCTGTTCGCCGCCACCGGCTGCGGTGGGGACGACTCCACCGGCACCACCGGCGCGGACGGCAAGAAGCAGGTCACCCTGACCCTGAACTGGGTGCCCTACGGCGAGCACGCACCGTTCTACTACGGCCTGCAGAACGGCTACTACTCCGCCGAGGGCATCGACCTGAAGATCCTGCCGGGCAACGGCTCGGGCAACACGGTCAAGCAGGTCGCCCAGAAGCAGACCGACTTCGGCTGGGCGGACAGCCCGGTGCTGCTCAAGTCGGTGGCCACCGGGATGCCGGTGCGCAGCCTCGGCGCGTACCTGGAGAAGGGGCCCTCCTCGGTGGAGTTCTTCTCCGAGAAGGCTATCAAGACCCCGGCGGATCTCAAGGGCAAGACCGTCGGGGGCACTCCCGGCGACGCCCTCTACGCGACCTTCCCGGCCTGGCTGGAGAAGAACGGCCTGAAGAAGGACGACGTCAAGGTCGTCAACGTCGACGCCGCCGGCAAGATCGCCGCCTTGGCCGAGGGCAAGGTCGACGCCATCATGGGCTTCTTCCACGACCAGGCGCCCACCATCGAGAGCAAGACCGGCAAGAAGGTCGACGTCCTGCTCTTCGCCGACTACGGGATGAACCTGCTCGGCACCGGCCTGATCGCCAACACCCAGACCCTGCAGAAGGACCCGGAGCTGGCCCGCAAGTTCGTCAAGGCCACCCAGAAGTCCTGGGCCGACGCCGCCCGCGACCCGGCCGGCGCGGTGACCGCGATGGCCGCGCTCGCCGAGAACGAGCCGGCGCCCGAGGTGCTCACCAAGCAACTCACCCTCGTGCTGCCTCTGCTCGGCGGTGAGGGACCGCCCGGGGTGAACACCGAGGAACAGTGGACCGAGACCATCGACCTGATGTCCCGCTACGCGGAGCTGAAGGAACCGGGCGCGCCCAACGCGTACTGGGACTCCTCGTACGCGAAGCAGGGGTGACCCGGTGACCGCCGCGCCGGCAGCGACCGGCACCGCCATCGGGATGTCCGGGGTGACAGTACGGTTCACGTCCCGGCGGTCCCAGACCACCGCCCTGGACGACGTGTCGCTGGACATCGAGCCCGGCGAGTTCGTGACGATCGTCGGCCCGTCCGGCTGCGGCAAGTCCACCCTCCTGAAGATCGTCGCCGGGTTGGTCACCCCGACCAGCGGCGCGGTGTCGCTACTCCAGCGCCCGGTCCGCGGCCCGCAGAAGGAGATCGGCTTCGTCTTCCAGAAGGCCGCGCTGCTGGAGTGGCGCGGCGCCCGGGCCAACATCCTGCTCCAGGCCGAGATGCGCGGCATGGACCGCGCGCAGGCGGCCCGCCGGGCCGACGAGCTGATCGAGATGACCGGCCTGACCGGCTTCGAGAAGGCACTGCCACACGAGTTGTCCGGCGGCATGCAGCAGCGGGTGGCGCTCTGTCGCGCGCTGCTGCACTCCCCGCCGGTGCTGCTCATGGACGAGCCGTTCGGCGCACTGGACGCGCTGACCCGGGAGCAGATGAACGCCGAACTGCACCGGATCTGGCGGGAGACCGGCACCACTGTCGTGCTGGTCACCCACTCCATCGCCGAGGCGGTCTTCCTCGGCACCCGGGTCGTGGTGATGAGCCCCCGGCCCGGCCGGATCATCCGCACCTTCCCGGTCGACCTGCCGGCGCACCGCGACTACGCGTCGGTGATGTCGGATCCCCGTTTCGACCGGCTCGCCACCGACCTGCGTGGGTTGCTCGGCAGCGCGGCCGCCAACCACTGAGCGCGGATCGGCACGACCAGCACGACGGAAGGAACACCATGACCCGCAGGTCGATCGGCATCATCGTCAACGGTGTGACCGGAAGGATGGGCTACCGCCAGCACCTCGTCCGGTCCTTGCTGGCCATCCGTGAGTCCGGCGGCGTGACGCTGGCCGACGGCACGACCGTCTGGCCGGAGCCGGTCCTGGTCGGGCGTAACGAGACGAAGCTCCGCGAGATCGCCGAGCGGCACGGGCTCACCGACTGGACCACCGACCTGACCTCCGCGCTGGCCCGCGACGACGTCGAGATCTACTTCGACGCGCAGGTCACCCAGCAGCGCGAGAAGGCCATCCGGCAGGCCATCGAGGCCGGCAAGCACATCTACACGGAGAAGCCCCTGGCCGAGGACACCGCGGCCGCGCTCGACCTGGCCCGGGCGGCGGACGCGGCCGGCGTACGCACCGGCGTCGTGCAGGACAAGCTCTTCCTGCCGGGTCTGCGCAAGCTCAAGCGCCTCGTCGACGGCGGCTTCTTCGGCCGGATCCTCTCGGTGCGCGGCGAGTTCGGCTACTGGGTGTTCGAAGGTGACTGGCAGCCCGCCCAGCGGCCGTCGTGGAACTACCGGGCCGAGGACGGCGGCGGCATCGTTGTCGACATGTTCCCGCACTGGCACTACGTGCTGGAGGAACTGTTCGGCCGGGTGCGGGCGGTGTCCTGCGTGACTGCCACCCACGTCCCCGAGCGCGTGGACGAGGCCGGTCAGGCGTATCCGGCAACCGCCGACGACGCCGCGTACGCCGTCTTCGAACTCGACGGCGGGATCATCGCGCAGATCAACTCGTCCTGGAACGTGCGGGTGTACCGCGACGAGCTGGTGGAGTTCCAGGTCGACGGCACCGAGGGCAGCGCGGTGGCCGGGCTGCGCAACTGCCGGGTGCAGCACCGGGCGGTCACCCCGAAGCCGGTGTGGAACCCGGATCTGCCCGCCACCGAGGACTTCCGGGCCCAGTGGGCCGAGGTGCCCGACAACGAGGAGTTCGACAACGGCTTCAAGGTGCAGTGGGAGGCGTACCTGCGGCACGTCGTCGCCGGTGAGCCGTTCCGCTGGGACTTCCTGGCCGCGGCACGCGGCGTCCAACTCGCCGAGTTGGGGCTGCGCTCCGCCCGCGAGGGTGCTCGGGTCGAGGTGCCGGAGCTGCGCTCATGACGGCCGAGGTGGTGCCGCCGGTGACGGCCGAGGTGGTGCTGCCGATGTCGGCCGAGGTGGTGCTGCCGATGTCGGCCGAGGTGGTGCTGCCGGGCGGCCGACGGTACCGGCTCACCGGAGGCGGCGGCTTCGCCCGGCCGGCCGCGCCGGCGACCAGCCGGATCGCGTACGCCGCCGCGCACGTGGTCGCCGATCCGACGGCGGAGAACGTGCCGGGTGCCCCGGCGGCCGTCGACTGGGACACCACCCTCGCCTTCCGGCGGCACCTCTGGTCGTACGGGCTGGGGGTCGCCGAGGCGATGGACACCGCGCAGCGGGGGATGGGGCTGGACTACCCGGCCACCCGGGAGTTGATCCGCCGCAGCGCCGCCGAGGCCCGCGCGGTGGGCGGACGGATCGTCGCCGGGGTCGGCACGGACCAGCTGCCGGCAGGTCCGGCGACACTGGCGGCGGTCACCGCCGCGTACCTCGAACAGCTCGCCGACGTCCGCGCGGCCGGCGCCCGCCCGGTGCTGATGTGCAGCCGGCACCTGGCCGCCGCGGCGCGCGGCCCGGAAGACTACCTCCGGGTGTACGACGAGCTGCTGAGCGCCGCCGACGAGCCGGTGGTGCTGCACTGGCTGGGCCCGATGTTCGACCCGGCGTTGACCGGCTACTGGGGTGCCGTCGACCTGGACCTGGCCGCCGACACGGTCGTGGAGCTGATCAAGGCCCACCGGTCGAGTGTGGACGGCATCAAGGTGTCGCTGCTGGACGCCGACCGGGAGGTCGCGCTGCGCCGCCGGCTCCCCGCCGGGGTGCGCCTCTACACGGGTGACGACTTCCACTACCCGGAGCTGATCCGGGGCGACGAGGTGGGTCACTCCGACGCGCTGCTCGGGGTGTTCGCGGCCATCGCGCCGGCCGCCGCCGCCGCGCTCGCGGCCCTGGACCGGGGGGACCTGGCCGCGTACGACGAGATCTTCGCACCGACAGTGCCGCTGGCCCGGCACCTGTTCGCGGCCCCGACCTGGCACTACAAGACGGGGATCGTGTTCCTGGCCTGGCTGGCCGGGCACCAGGACCACTTCACCATGGTCGGCGGCGCGCAGTCCGGCCGGTCCCCGGCGCACCTGGCCACCCTGCTCACCCTGGCCGACGCGGCCGGGCTGCTGCGGGACGCCGACCTGGCGGCGGCCCGGGCGCGGGCGTTCTTCACGGTCGCGGGGGTGGCCCAGTGAGCGCGAGGAGTGAGCCGGGTTTGCGAGCCCCGCAGTCGGGAGCGGAGACCAGCTCAGTTGGTCTCACGCGCTTCTCGTTCAACCAGGCCACCGCCCAACGTTGGCCGCTGCCGGACGTGGTGGCCGGCTGCGTGGCGGCCGGGGTGCCGGGCATCGGGTTGTGGCGCGAGCCGGTCGCCGAGTACGGGTTGGCCCGGTCGGCGAAGCTGGTCCGCGACGCGGGTCTCACCGTCACCTCGCTGTGCCGGGGTGGTTTCTTCTCCGCCGACGGCTGGCGCGCGGAGAACCTGCGGGCCATCGAGGAGGCGGCCACACTGGGCGCCCCGGAGTTGGTGTTGGTGTCCGGTGGGCTGCCGCCTGGCAGCCGGGACATCGACGGCGCCCGGCAGCGGGTCGCCGACGCGATCGGGGAGTTGGCCCCGCCCGCCGAGGCCGCCGGGGTGCGGCTGGCGATCGAGCCGCTGCACCCGATGTTCGCCGCCGACCGCTGCGTGATCGCCACCCTGGGCCAGGCGCTCGACATCGCCGAGCGGTTCGACCCGTCGGTGGTCGGCGTTGTCGTGGACGCGTACCACGTCTGGTGGGACGACACGGTGTACGCGCAGATCGCGCGGGCCGGCGAGTGGATCGCCGCGTTCCAGGTCTGCGACTGGGTGACGCCACTGCCGGAGGGGGTGCTGCTCGGCCGGGCGCTGCCGGGCGACGGGTGCATCGAGTTGCGCCGGTTGCGCGAGGCGGTGGACGCGGCCGGTTACGTCGGCCCGATCGAGGTGGAGGTCTTCTCCGCCGAGGTGTGGGCGCGCCCGGGTGCCGAGGTGCTGGACGCGGCGGTGGCCGGCTACCTGCGCCACGTTGCCTGAGACTGCCGGCCGACGCTGGCCGGCGGCGGTCGGCGCGTGGCTGGGAATCGGCACCGCACCTGCCACGCTGGTGCTCGGCGCGGCGATGGCCGCCCGGCACGGCGGGGCGGTGCCGGTGGCGGGTCTGCTGCTCGGTGGGGCGCTGATGGCGGTGCTGCTCTGGGGGCAGGGCCGCATCGGTCTGCGCCGGCCGCTCGGCGACGGCGGGACGCTGACCGCGGTGCTGCCCGCGTACCTGGGGAACACCTCGCGGGTGCTGCTGGCGGCGGTGCTGACCGTGTCGATGGTCGGGTGGAACGGGTTCAACGTCGGGCTCGGCGGGGCCTCGCTGGCCGCGTTGACGCACCTGCCGGGCTGGGCCGGGCCGGCCCTGTTGGAGGTGGCGGTCCTCGCCGTCTCCTGGGCCCCGGCCCGACTCGGCAACCGGATCGCGGTGGTCACCACGCTCAGCGCGGTCGTGCTGGTCGGCTGGTGCCTGGCCGTGCTGCCTCCGCCCGGCGCGCCCGTTCGGCTCGCCTTCGGTGGGTTCGCGGACGCCGCCGCGCTGATCGGCTACGCGGCGGTGTTCGCGTTGCGCGCACCCGACTTCAGCGTCGGCCTCGCCCGTCGGCGGGACCTGCTCTGGTGCGTGGGGCTGCTGATCGGGCCGGCGCTGCTCGGGGTGATCGCCGGTGCCGGTCTGTGGCTGCGCACCGGCGAGGCGGACGTGGTCGCTCTGCTCGCCGCCGGGTCGGGCCTGGCCGCGTACGCGAATCTGTTCGTCGCGGTGGCGGTCTTCGCCGCTGCGCTGACCACCACGTACTCCGGTTCGTTGGCGTTGCGCGGCCTGGCGCCCCGGGTGCCGGCGCGGGCGGCGATGCTCGCCGTCGCGGTGCTCGGTGGCCTGCTGGCGGTGGCGCGCTTCGACCGCCTGGTGCTGCCCTGGCTGACGCTGCTGGCCGCTGCGCTGCCGGTGCTGGTGGTGCCGATGGCGACCGAGGCCGCCGCCCGTCGACGCGGTAGCGTGCCGCGGACCGTGCCGGCCTGGTGCTGGGTGCCGCCGGCACTGTTGGCGGTGGCCTGCACGCTTGCCGGCGTGGGTGTCGCCCCGCTGCTCGGTCTGGCCCTGGCCGGGGCGTGCACAGTGCTCTGGCGGCGGCGGGGCGCTCGGTGACGTCGCTCAGGAGTCGCCGCGGTGGTCAGCCCACTCGTGCTCCAGGATGGACATGTCGTGGGCGTCGACCCACTCGCCGTCGAAGCACAGCGCGTGGCGTCTGGTGCCCTCGTGGACGAAGCCGATCTTCTCGTAGACGTGTCGGGCGCGGGGATTGAAGTCGAAGACCTCCAACCCCACCCGATGCATCCCCAGCTGGTCGAAGGCGTAGCCGAGGACGAGCCGGGCGGCCTCGGTGCCCAGTCCACGACCGCGGCCCTCCGGCCCGACCATGGTGCGGAAGTTGACGCTGCGGGCGTCGGGGTCCCACGAGTTGAGGACGACCTCGCCGACGACGCGATCTGTCGCTTTGTCCACGACGACCAGGTCGAGTCGGTCGTCGGCGGCGCCCCGTGAGCCGTACCAGTCGCGGCTGCGCTCCAACGGTGGAGGCACTCCGAGATCGGCGCTGCTGGTCACACTGCCGGTCAGGCGGGCCACGTCGGGATCAGCCATCACCGCGGTCATGGCTTCGGCGTCGTCGGCGGTCGGCGGCCGCAGCGTGACCAGGTTGCCGGTCAGGGTCGGCTTGTGGCTGAGATCGGTCATCGGGTTCTCCCCCGTGGACTCCCGGATGTCACGGCCTGGCCGCCTGACCTTAGTCGGTCGAGGTCGGGGGTGAGCAACCACATTCGACCTGTGCGGCTGGCGTACCTGCCGAAGCTGGCCTTGGCCGGCGCGTCCGCCCTGCTCCGGCGGCATCGGCAAAACATGATCTAGGCGTGGCCGGTGGAACGTGATCTTATACGCACCAGCGATCCGAAACACTCTCCGAACCCTCGATTAACCGTCGGCGGGTTAGGTGGGGGAGCGCTCCCATGAGCGGGTCGCGATCGGAACAGTGCTCCACAAAGGAGCCATCGAAAGGAGCCTCGTGGCAACCAGCACGAGCGGAAACAGGGTGCGAAGACTAGCGATACCGACGCTGGTCCTCGCCCTGGTCACCGGAACCATCGGCGTCGCGGGATCGGCGTCGGCGGCACCCGCAGGACCGTCGGGTGGCGGCAGCGCCGGCTACTTCACCGCCGGGTCCGACAAGAAGGTCACCCTGACCGACGGCGCCGACCGCCGGCCGGGCGGCAGGAAGGCTGCCGACCAAAAGGCCGCTGGGGACGAGACCCGTCCCGGCATGTACATCGTCGAGCTGGCCGAGGAGCCCCTGACCTCGTACGCCGGCGGCTCGGCCGGGCTGGCGCGGACCCGCCCGCAGGCGGGTGACCGGCTGGACGTGACGTCGGCACCGGCACGGGCCTACCGCGGTCACCTCGACGCCCAGCGCAGCGCCGTCGCCGCCGCCGCGAAGGTGCAGGTCACCGCCTCGTACACCACCGCCTTCAACGGGTTCTCCGCGAAGCTGACCGCCCAGCAGGTGACCGCGTTGCGGGCGGACAAGCGCGTCCGCGCCGTCACCGCCTCACGGGCGCTCGGCACCCCGACGCCTCCGCCGACCGCGCCGGCCCCCAGCGCCCCCGCCCCCAGCGCCCCGGGCACGCCGACTCCTGGCGAGCTGGACCAACCGGCAGGAGCGGATTCCGCCGGCAAGCCGGACAAGCCTGGTAAGCCCGGTAAGCCCGGTAAGCCCGGCCCCGGTACCGGCGCGGGCATGGTCATCGGCGTCCTGGACACCGGCATCTGGCCGGAGAGCGCGTCGTTCGCCAAGAAGATGCCCGCCCCGGCGAGCTGGCGCGGCACCTGTCAGACCGGTGTCGCCTTCGTCGCCGAGCACTGCAACGGCAAGATCGTCGGCGCCCGGTACTTCGCCGACTCGTGGCTGGCCTACGGCGGCACGGTGCCCGAGGGTGAGTTCCTGTCCCCCCGCGACCTGTCCGGGCACGGCACGCACACCGCCTCCACCGCTGCCGGTCTGCCGCTGCCCAACGTGACGATCGACGGCCGCCGCTTCGGCCCGGTCTCCGGGGTTGCCCCGGACGCCCAGATCGCCGTCTACAAGGTGCTCTGGGGTGGCATGGGCTACGACGCCGACATCATCGCCGGCATCGACGCCGCCGTCGCCGACGGCGTGCAGGTCATCAACTTCTCGATCGGCTCCCAGCTCGGCGACTGGGAGGCCAACACCCCCATCGGCATCGCGTTCCTCAACGCCACGCTGGCCGGGGTCTTCGTGGCGGCGTCGGCGGGCAACACCGGCATCGTGAGCGGGGCGATCAGCAACGCGGCGCCGTGGGTGACCACCGTCGGCGCGGCGGTGACGAAGCTCGACGAGGCGACGGTCAAGCTGGGCGACGGCACCAAGCTCGTCGGCGGTTCGCTGGACGCCCTGCCCGGTGGCGATCCGCGGCCGATGGTCTTCGGCGATCAGGCCGGCTCGCCCGACCTGGGCGCGGTCTACTGCGAGCCCGGCAGCCTCGACCCGGCCAAGATCAAGGGCAAGGTCGTCGCCTGCGCGCTGTCCGACATGTTCGGCTCCGCCGCCGAGATCAAGGCCAAGGGCGGCGCGGCGATGGTGGTGTTCGACCCGGTCGGCAACTACCGGATCAACTCCATCTTCAACTTCCCGGTGGTCTACCTGCCGACCGAGAAGCAGGCCGGCTCGCTCTTCAACTACCTGATGCGCCACCCCACCGACGCGAAGGTCTCCCTGCGCAGTGGCGGTGACGGCTCCAGCGTCCCCGGCCTGCCCAGCGTGGCGGACTTCTCCTCCACCGGCCCGGACAAGGTGACCCTCGGCGTCTTCAAGCCGGACCTCGTCGCGCCGGGGTCGAACATCATCGCCGCGGTCTCGCCGGCAGGCAACTTCGGGCGGAACTACGACGCGTACTCCGGCACCTCGATGGCCTCGCCGTACGTGGCCGGCGCAGCAGCGATCCTGCGCGCCACCCACCCGGAGTGGTCACCCGGCACCGTCGCCTCCGCGCTGCGGACCACCGCCACCGACACCGTCGGCACCAGCGATCCCCTGGAGCAGGGCAGCGGGTTCATCAACCTGGCCAAGGCCACCGACCCCGGCCTGGTCATCCAACCGACGGCGGCGGAACTGGTCACGTTCAGCGAGACGGCCCAGCCCGACGGCAAGGAGCTCAACCTGCCGGCCATCTCGTTGCGCGAGTACGACGGCACCCGCCCGGTGACCGTCACCCGCACCCTGACCAACGTGGGCAAGACGAAGGAGACCTACCGTTCGTCGGTGTCCGGCCTGCCCGGCATGAAGGTCACCGTGTCCCCAGCATCGGTGACGCTGGCGCCCGGCACGTTCGCGACGGTGACCATCACCGTGCGTCGGGGCAGCGCGCCCTGGGACCGCTACGTGACCGGCTCGATCACCTGGCAGGGCAAGGCGCACAGCGCCCGGATCCCGGTCGCCGCCCGACCGTGGGGCATCACCCCCCGGCCGTACGCCGACGACGGCGAGGAGTTCGGCCGGATGACCAACGGTGCGTTCGGCTCGCTCCAGCCCGGCTTCACCGGACCGTTCGCCGGCCGCAGCACCGGTTACACGCCGATGCAGCGGACGTCGTACTCGATGCCGGCCGGCGTCTACGGCGGCGTGTTCGACCCGACGGCCACCGGAGTGAAAAAGGTCGACTTCACGGTACCGGCGAACACCGCAGGCATCGTGGTCGAGACCACCACCGACGACCCGAACACGAACCTCGACCTGTACCTGTACAAGGGCGACGAGCTGATCTACAGCAGCGACAGGTACTGGACCAGCGCGGAGCAGGCCTACAAGTTCCTGCCCGAGCCGGGGCGCTACACCGCGTACGTGTTCGCGCAGTACCCCGGTGGTCCGGTCGTCGACTTCCAACTCGGGCACGCCGTCATCAGCCGAAACGCCACGTATGCGGGTGCCACGCTGGAGACACCCTCCACGGTGGAGCGGGGGATGACGTACGGGTTCACGCTGAAGCCGAAGAAGCCGCTGGCCGACGGCGACTTCTGGGCGTACACCGAGTGGAACACCAGCGGCACTGTCATCCCCGGCAATCTGGTCTACACGCAGCAGAGTTCCTGGGAGTAGGCGTTGGTCGCGACCGAGACCCGGTGAACGGGGTCGGTCAGGGCTGGGCCGGCTCAGGTTCGGGCGGGGTGGACGCGCGGGCCTCCACCTGCCGGAGCGGTCCTGGACGCGGCGGCCGCTGGCCGTCCCCTTTGGTTGGCCCGGCATGTTGATGTGAGCGGTATACCTCAGAGGTATAAGTATGACTCTGAGGTATACCGCTCACTACCGTATCCGCCCCCAGGGAGGTGACCGACGGTACCTAGGTCAACGCCTCATCGTTCCGTCACCGTCAGACTGTCATTCGCTCGATGAAGGCATGGCGCGAGCTGACGTCGCCCAGCGGCAGGGCACTCAGTTCGTAGCCGAGCTGGGTGTAGGCGGTGACCATGGCGTCGTGGGTGCGCACCGCCTCGGCGAAGTCCTGGTGTCGTTCGCTGTCGTTGGCGTATATCGCCGGCCACGGCGGGGCGACGAAGACACGCCGGTGGTAGCGGAACTGCCGTGCCGCCGCCGCCACGTGGTCCGGTACGGGCCAGCCGAGCAGGAGGTAGTAACCGAGTACGTCCGGGATCCCGCGATCGAAGAAGACCGGGCCGGTGTGCTGGCTGGCTTGGCGGTAGGAGCGGATCTCCCAGCTCAGCGTGATCTCGGCGTACAGCCGCGAATCCGCGCCGTGCAGGGCCTGACCACCGATCTGGAGCTGGTCCTGGATGATCTGTCGCCCGGCTTCCTCGACGCAGGCATGTCCGGCACTCCGCAGGCTGTCGAGCAGCGTGGTCTTGCCGGATCCCGGCCCACCCGTGATGACGACGTACCGATTGCTCACGCGGGCTCCCTGAAACGGTCGGCGACGGGCGGGGTGGACCCCGCCCGCCACCGCTCCGCGATCAGTTGACCGTGACGGTCAGGTTGATCGAGCGGGTCTCCCCACTCGTGTAGGTGGTCGTCACCCGGGCGGTGTAGATGCCCTTGCGGGGGTACGTGTGAGCGATCGACCGCAGCGTCGCCCCGTGGGTGATGGCGCTGTTGTCGCCGAAGTCCCACGCGTAGTCGGTGATGCTCTGCCCGGACGGCGCTGTCGCGGTGGCGGTGAGCGTGGTGTTCAGCGTCCCGGTGCCGCTGGCCGGGTTCGCCGCCAGAGACAGGGTCCCGCCCGGTTCCTGTTTGACCCCGGCGCCGTTGAACCGCAGCCAGTCCAATGCGACCAGGTCGGGGGTGCCGCCGGTCTGGGCGGTGTTGACGAACTTCGCGTACAGGGTGGTGGTGCCCGTCGGCTTGTTGGTCAGCGTGACGGTGGGGGAGACCAGGTTGTCCCACCCGCCGGTCGAGGCGATGGCGGCCGTGCCGATCAGCGTGCCGGTCGGCGAGCCGGTGCGCAGTTCGATGGTGCCACCGAGACCGCCGTTGGTCAGCCCGAGGGTCACCGAGCCGATGTTGCGCAGGTCCACTGGCCCGTACGCGACCCAGTCGTTGTGGTCGACGTCGCCGAGACGCTTGCCGGCGCGGGCGGTGGCCCGTTCGTTGACAGTGACGCCGGACTGGGCGCTGAAGTGCTCGGCCTCCTTGCTCTTGGGCTGCAACTGCACGCGGGTCGAGCCGGTCAGCGCCGGTGCGCCGGCCGCGCCCCCGTCGGTGTACTGGGCGGTGATCAGGGTGTAGAGGTTCTGCCCCGGCCCGTGCCCGTCACCGGCGTCCGCCTCCGTGGAGAGCAGCCCCGAGCAGCCGGTGTAGACGTCCAACGGGTGGGCGTGCGAGTCGTGGCCGAGCTGCGTCTGCACTGTCACCTTGCCGCAGTCGACTGTGGTGTCCTCCGGATCGGTGACCGTCACCGTGAACGGGATCTTGTCGCCGAAGTCGAAGAAACCGCCGTCGGGCACGCTGAGGGTCACCGTCGGTCGGGTGTTGCCGACCACCACGTCGGTGACCGCGGTCGCGGTCAGCCCGTTGCCGCTGTTGCGGACGGTCAAGCGCGCCGTGTACTTGCCGGCGTTGCTGTAGGTGAAGCTCGGGTTCGCGGCGGTCGAGTCGGTGGTGCCGTCGTTGGTGAAGTCCCAGGCGTAGCTGAGCGCCGTGCCGTCACCCGCCGTCGTGCCGGCCGAGGAGAAGCTGACAGTGAGCGGCGCGCGTCCGCTGTCCGGGGTGGCGGCGATCTTCGCGGTCGGTGGTCGGCCGTTCGCCACGTAGTCGATCCGGTAGATGCCCGCCCCGGCGTTGCTGCCGCCGCGACCACTACCGGTGCCCTCGCCGAAGTCGATGACGTAGAGCGAGCCGTCCGGGCCGAACTCCGCCTCGAAGGGCTGGATCCAGCTCATGGTGTCGAAGATGCCGTTGATCGACTGGAGGTCACCGACGGCGGTCGGTCCGAAGCGCGCGTTGCTGAACGTCTGCGCCGTCTTGTGGATGGAGAGCGTCTTGAACCACCTGCGCGTCAGCTCATAGGTGATCCACTTGCCCTCGAAGTACTCCGGGAACTTGGTGGTGCGGGTGTTGGCCGGGTCGTAGTCGTAGACCGGGCCGCTCATCGGCCCGCCACCGCCGGTGCCCAGCTCCGGGAACTGGGTGGACGCGGAGTACGCGTACCAGACCAGCGCCGACTTCGACGCCGGCAGGTTGGTCAGACCGGTGTTGTTGGGGGAGTTGTTGACCGGTGCGCCGCAGTTGAACTTCGCGCCCGAGGTGTTGGTGGCGAAGTTGTAGTCGTTGAACGGGATGTTGTTGCCCACGCAGTACGGCCAACCGTAGTTGCCGGCCGCGGTGATCCGGTTGAACTCGACGGTCCCCTCCGGGCCGCGGTTGGCGTCGGCGGCGCGCGCGTCCGGGCCGTAGTCGGCTACGAGCACCGCGTTGGTCTGCGGCTCGATGGTGATCCGGAACGGGTTGCGCATGCCCATCGCGTAGATCTCCGGCCGGGTCCTCGCGGTGCCGGGGGCGAAGAGGTTGCCGGTGGGCACTGTGTACGTACCGTCGGACTGCGGGGTGATCCGCAGGATCTTGCCGCGCAGGTCGTTGGTGTTGCCGGCGGTGCCCTGGGCGTCCCAGGCGGCCCGGCCGGAGCGCTCGTCGATGGGGGTGTAGCCGCTGGAGGCGAACGGGTCGGTGTTGTCGCCGATCGCCGCATAGAGTCGCCCGGCCCCGTCCATGGCCAGCGAGCCGCCCATGTGCGAGTTGGCCCGGCCCTCACCCCGGTAGGTGGGGATGGTCAGCAGGCGTTTCTCCGAGGAGAGCGCGACGCTGTTGTTGGCGACCGTGAAGCGGGACAGGTTGAGCTGTTTGAGGGTCTTGTCCGACCAGAGCAGGTAGATCCAGCCGTTGCTGGCGAAGTTGCGGTCCAGGGTCATCCCGAGAAGCCCGTCGGACTGGTCGGTCATCGCCGAGGTGTACGCGAAGTCGAGCAGCGTGGTGACCTGGAGCGTGTCCTGGTTGACCACCTTCAGCGCGCCGGTGCGCTGGATGTAGTAGACCTTCCGGTCCGGGGCGACGGCCAACTCGAACGGGTCGGCCAGGTTCTCGGTGACCAGACCCACCCGTTCGAAGTTGCTGGTCTTCGTGGCCGAGCAGTCGCCGGCCACCGCGCCGGCGGCCCACTCGATGCCGTAGCGCAGGTGCTCCAGGAAGGTCGCGCTGCTGAACTGCGAGCTGGCGTGCCCGCCGGCGGTGAACCAGGACCGGCCACCGTCGTAGTGCTGGCACCAGGAGTATGCGTGGTCGACGCCCTCGTCCAGCCCGTTGATCCCGTCGCGCACCTTGATCTGCGCGAGGGTGTGCACCTTGCCGGTCGGGTTGGTCCGCCAGTTGTACCACTCCTCGCTCTGCTCCCAGAGCTCCGGCAGGTTGCGGGTGGAGGGGTGCGCACGGTCGAGCACCTTGACGCGGCCGGGGAACGTGCCGCCGGTGGACGAGAAGTCCGGGTGGTAGTCGAAGATCGTGCCGACCAGGCCCTCGTACCACTGCCAGTCGCGTTCGCTGGCCGAGGCGGCGTGCAGGCCGGCCCAGCCGCCGCCGTTGCGGATGAAGGTCTGCAACGCGGCCCGCTGGCTGGCGTTGAGCAGGTCACCCGAGGTGGGGAGCGAGTTGGTGTTGTTGAAGACCAGGGCGTCGAAGGTGGCGAGGTTGGCGTCGGTGAACGCGGCGGCGTCGGTGGTGGCGACGACCTCGAAGTTGTGCGCGGCGCCGAGTTGCTGGATGGCGGCGATGCCAGCCGGAATCGAGTCGTGGTAGAAGTTCGTGATCTTGGAGAAGACCAGCACTCGGAAGCGGGGCGCGGCCTCGGCGGGCAGGGCGGTGGTGGTGCTCACCACGGCAATGACGGCGAGCAGGATGAGGCAGAGCGAACGGAGGTGTCGGGGCATGGGGGCGCTCCCTGTAGGACGGTGAGGGTCGGAAAGCGCTTTCTCGCTGCCCGCACCACGCTACTGACAGCCAGTGACGAGCGTCAATAGCGCGGGGGTAAGCGGTTTCCTGGCTCAGTCCCAAGATGAGGGGGTGTCTTCGTGCCGCCAACGGGGTACCGGCCGGACATGACCCTCGACGAGAGCCACACCCACAAGGAGCCGGCCCGGTCACGAGGTGCCCGTCGACCCGCGCTCGCGATCGCCATCGGTCTGGCCACGGGTGCCGCCATGGGTGCCTTCATCTATGCGAACGGCCTCGGCCGTACCAGTTCCCTCGGGGAGGGATCGGTTCCGATCGCGGTCCTCCTCGGGCTGATGGTGACCGCCGGCGCGGCGTGGACGATGTTCCACAAGGGCTGGTAGGCCGGAGGACGCGCGTGCACCGCCGCGCCGAACGGGTTGGCGAGGGGTCACCACAGCGGAGCTCTTCCCCTACGATCGGTGGCGGTCGACCTGGGGAGGTCTCACGTGACGACACCAGCACCGTCGGACCGGATCGACACGACAGTGGTGCACCCGGCCCGCCGCTACAACTACTGGCTCGGCGGCAAGGACAACTTCGCCGTCGACCGGGAGTCCGGCGACCAGATCGCCGCCGTCTACCCCGGGGTACGCACCCTCGCCCGAGAGAATCGGGCCTTCCTCGGCCGGGCGGTGCGGTTCCTCGCCCAGGAGGCCGGCGTCCGACAGTTCCTCGACATCGGCACTGGCATCCCGAGCGCGGACAACACCCACGAGGCGGCGCAGTCCGTTGCCCCCGAGTCCCGGGTGGTCTACGTCGACAACGACCCGATGGTGCTGGTCCACGCCCGCGCGCTGCTGACCAGCGATCCGTCCGGTGCCACCGCCTACCTCGACGCCGACCTGCGCGACCCGGAGAAGATCCTCGCCGACCCGCAGTTGCACGCCACGCTGGACCTGTCCCAGCCGGTGGCCCTGGTGCTGATCGCCGTGACGCACTTCCTCACCGACGACGACCGCCCGCACGAGCAGGTCGCCCGGCTGCTCGACGCGCTGCCGTCGGGGAGCTGGCTCGCCCTGACCCACTTCACCACCGACCACATCCCCGTCGAGATCGTCAGGCGGATGGAGGCCGAGTTCGCCGCCGGCCGGATGAAGCAGGACGCCGTGCCGCGCGACCTCGCCGAGTTCGCCCGCTTCTTCACCGGTCTGGAGGTGGCCGAGCCGGGCATCGTCCCGGTCACCGAGTGGCGGCCGCAGGTGCCACCGGAGCAGCGACCGCCACTGGCCGACGCCTCCATCTACGGCGCGGTCGCCCGCAAACCCTGACCGAGAGCCCCACGTTCGCCGCTCGGCGGACCTGGCGGAGTGAAGCGCGAGGGCCAGGCGGCCCTCAGTGCGGGAACGCGCGGGGAATGCGGGTGTTCAGAAGCTCCTCGCGGAAGGCTTGGATGCGCGTGATGACCTGCCGTCTGCCGACGGTGTTCTCGATGCGGTCGAGGTACAGGCATCGGGCGGCGAGTTTGTCGAGGTCGACCGTGAAGTACATCGCCATCAGCGGGTTGACGAACAGGTCCCCACCGCCGGTACGCCGAGTGAACCGGACGTCTCCGAACGCGCCGCTGGTGGCGGCGGCGATCTGTCCCTGCACGATGCTCGGCCGGTCCGGGGTGGCGGCCTGGGCGTCGGCGACAGCATCGCGGTACAGCGCTGCCTCCCGGCTGGAACCGGGGATGGACAGGGCACCGAGGTAGCCGCCGTCGCGGTCGAGCGCGGCGAGGTTCTCCAGCACCTCGACGTGGTTGACGCCGTCGTAGGCGTCGATGCCGAAGCCGAGGCTGGTCACCAGCTTGATCGGGACGTCCAGCGCGGTCACCGCCGCCAGGCTGGTGATGTCCTCCACCGGCGTGCCGAGATTGCTCTCGTCGCCGTGCAGCAGGATGTCGGTGCCGCCGTCGACAAGCACGACCGCGTCGATGTCGAGTTTCTCGACCAGGTGCCGGTACGCGGCCCGGAGCGGTTGGACACCGAGCGGTGGGAAGGCGTACACGGTCGACGGCAGTTCCTGGGCCGCCAGCCACCGGGCGAGCGTCCGTTCGGGGAAGTACCAGTCCGGGCTGGTGGTGCCCGGCCGCACGGCAGCGACGTGCTCCGCGCTCCACGCGTCCTGGTCGATCAGTTCGAGTTCCGAGAAGGACAGACTGGCCAGGTGCACGTGTGTGCCGCCGCGCCACAGGGCGAGTGCCAACGGCAGGCCCGCGTACACGTCGAAGCCACCGCCCGCCCCGGCGATGAGGACGTTCCGCGCCGGGGCCAGCGCGGCGAACAGTGGGGGTACAGCCAACGAGAACACACCGAGATCGGTAGGCAGTGCGGCAGGGGTCGTCACCGCTCAATGATGAGTGGTGTCCAGTCCAGAGAGAGGAGCGCACACGGTGTACGTCAGCCTGGCGACGAGCGCCGGTAGGCCCGGTCGACCGAACGAGGACTTCGTCGGCGCGGTACCCGGTGCCGTCGTCCTGCTCGACGGTGCCGGCATTCCGGAGGCCGAGTCGCTCTGCTCCCATGGTGTCGTCTGGTACACGCGCCACCTCGGCGCCGCGCTGCTCGGGCACCTGTCGTACGACGACGGGCGAGATCTCGCGGCGGTCCTCGCCGGCGCCATCGGCGAGACGGCCGCCGCGCACCGCGACACGTGCGACATCGCCGATCCCCGCAGCCCTCAGGCCACCGTTGCGGTGCTCCGCGTCAACCGGGACAGCCTGGACTATCTCCTGCTCGCGGACTCCATTCTCGTCCTCGATCTGGCCGGCGGCAGCCCTCACGTGATCACCGACGACCGTGAGGTCACCGCCAGGCGGGAATGCTCGACGCCCCTGGACGGTCTCGCACCGGGAACCCCGGAGTACGACCGCGTCCGCGACTCCTGTGCCGAAGAACTGCGCGCCCGCCGAAACCAGGATGGCGGGTACTGGATCGCCAAGGACGACCCGCGCGCGGCCCGGGAAGCGGTGACCGGCAGCAGGCCTCTCGACGACCTCGACGGGGTCGCGCTGTTCAGCAACGGCGCCAGCCGGATCGTCAGCCCCTATGCCGTGACCGACTGGCCCGGCGTGCTGGAACTGCTCACCGCCGAAGGCCCGACCGGTGTCATCCGTCGTGTCCGACAGGCCGAAGCCGCGGGCGGTGGCTCCGACTTCCGGGTGCCGGACGACGCCACGGTCGCCCACTGCACGCGTTTGTCGCACTGAGAGTCGGCGAGCAGGTCGGGACCACTGCCGTCCCTGACCGCGGCCGGCGAGATCGGGTCCTGCTCGGCGGACCGGCGTCGATGCGCCGGCCCGCCGAGCGGTGTCAGCTTCCGGTACAGGTGGCGGTGGTGCCGCTGCCGTTTCCGGTGCCCTGGAATCCGAAACTGGTGCCCTGGCCGGCGGCCAGGCGCCCGTTGTAGCTCTGGTTGGCGACGGTGACGGTGCCGCTGGTGCCGCTGGCGACGCCGTTCCACAGCGAGGTGACCGCCGCCCCGCTGGGCAGGGTGAGGGTGACCCGCCAGCCGGTCAGGGCGGCGGTGCCGGCGGTGACGCTGACGTTGGCGACGAATCCGCCGTTCCACTGGTCCTGGACGGCGTAGACCGCGGTGCAGGCACCACCGCTGGGCGGCGGGGTCGTCGGCGGCGGGGTGGTCGGCGGCGGGGTGGTGGGTGGAGGCGTCGTGGGCGGCGGGGTTTCGTCGAGCGTCAGGTTCTTCTGCTGGACGGTCCACTGGGTGCGGCAGAGCCCGCAGTTGGCGCTGACGAAGTTGGTGCCGGCGGTGTTGTCACCCTTGAGGCGCCACTTGAAGTACAGCGTCGCGACCCGGCCGAACTCGCCGCCGTTGGTCTGGTCGTAGGTGCCGCCGTGTCCGACGTTCAGGTTGCCCATGAAGGCGGGCAGCCCGGCCGGTAGTTTGCCCCAGTCGTCCATGGCGTTCGGGTAGGCGATGTCGCTGGGGCCGCCGACGAAGTAGGCGATCGGCTTGGTCAGCCTCCGGAGTTGGTAGTCGTCGGCGTCGTTCAGCAGACCGCTGCTGAAGATGCCGGTCGTGGTGACACGCGGGTCGTTGGAGACGGCGTACGCCTCCAGGCCTCCGCAGGAGAAGCCCGCGACGGCGACCTTCGTGGTGTCGATCTTGTTGTAGTACTTGCTGCCCTGTCGGGCGTTCTCCGCGAACGCCCAGTCGATGGACTGGGTGAGCATCTGCGACGTGGTGGAGCCGGAGCCGTTCGGTGCCCCGTTGGCGATGGCGAGGAAACCGTGGGAGGCGATCTCGCGGAGGAAGTTGCCCTGGGAGAGCCCGTTGCCCGAGCAGCCGCCGTTGCCCCAGGCGACGACGGGAAGGCGCTCGGTCGGGAGGTTCTGGGGCCGGAAGATGGTGTGGTTGGCCAGGCTGGCCGATGTCTCGTAGTCGGCCGGATAGGGACCGGATCCGCCGATCGCGGCGTTGGCCGGCGTCACGCCCACCGCCATGATCATCGAGGTGACCGGGACGAGGATGGCCGCCAGGCCCACGGAGATCTTCGAACTTCTTCTCATTCGCCCTCCAGCGGATGTCGCGACGGTGCTCCCGGCCGCTGCGGACGTCCGTTTACGTCCGACCAGGGGTGGTGGCGTTGGCCGCAGGCCGGGTGGAGGTGGGCGGGGTCCACCACCCGGCGACGCGGCGGGAGCTGTGTGCAGTTACTATCACCGGCGCAACGATAAGTGTCAATGCGAGGGGTCTGTGGTCGGCTCGTCCCTCGAAGCCTGGAAGTGCGTGACCCACGAGGCGGCGTCCGGCCAGTGCGGGGTGGCCACCTCGACGAGACGCGCCTGGGCCAGCGAACCGAGCGCGGAGTGGATGTCCAGGAAGGTCTCCCGGGCCCGTCGGCGAGGCCAGGGCTGCGGCAGCAGATGCTCGGGCAGGTCCGGGTCGATGTCCGCGAACCGGCGCCAGGAATCCATCGCCGACGTCCGCGCCACCAACGCCCCGGCGGCGTCGAGCGTCCCGTCGCGGGCGGCCACCCGCAGGTCCGCGTACCGCTCGATAAAATCCGAGTACGCCGACGCGAGGCTGGTCAGGTCGTACGCGGAGGCCGGACCGTGTGGCCCGGACTCCTCGTCGAACCGGACGTGCAGGACCGACCACCGGGCGCCCGCGACGTGGCGCAACAGGTCGTCGAGCGCCTCCCGTGCCGGAGCGGCGTCGGACCCCGGCCGGATCCACACGCTGTCGTACAGGCCCACGAACCCGAGTGCGCCCAACGACCTGCGGACCGCGTGCCGGGCGTTCTGGCCGGAGCTCGGGATCGAGAAGGACGCCTGCACCCATGCGCCGGTCCACTGCGGCGGGTGGGCCCCGAAGGTCAGGAAGTGCCGCATCCGGGAGCGGTGCCGGGCGATCGCCCACGGTGTGAGGTGGTAGACCGGCGGCCGTCCGTTCCCCCGGGTCGCGATGAGACCACGCTTCACCAGACGGGACAGGGCGGAGCGGGCACTGGGTTCGCTGATGCCGAACTCCCGCAGGATCGCGATGACCGCCGCCGACGGCAGGTCGGCGTCCGAGGAGTCGAGATACTCGCCGAGCACTGTCGCCAGCAGGTGCTGCGGACTGGACCCGACCTGGGCTCGGGGCACCCGGACGTCGTCGGCGGGCTCGTGGACGTTCACCATTCCAGACTGCCTCACCCGGTGGTCGGGACGCGGCCGGCGGGTGTCTGAGAACGTCGGGCGCGAACGGGGGCACTATCGTTCTGGCGTGCACATCCGTTTCGACGTACCAGCCGATCCCGCCTATCCCGGCCGGGTGGCCGCCGCGCTCGGCGGTGTCCGCCTGCGCCGGTTCCTCTACATCGGTGCGGCGCTGGCGGCGGTCGGGGTGATCGGTTTCGCCGTCACGCGGGGTTCGGCGGCCGGTGAGCGAACCACCGGGCTGTGGACGACGCTGGTCCTGGCCGGCGTGCTGTCGATGCTGTTCCTGCCCTGGGTGCGCTGGCGCGCCCGCCGCCGGTCCGGTGGTTACGCCGTCGACGGCGCCTACGACATCACCGACGACAACATCATGATGCGCAGCGGCTCGGAGTCCGGCGGCATCGCCTGGGACGGGGTCACGCGGGTGAAGGACACCCCGGACTTCTGGATCGTGTACGTCGACCGGATGCCGGCGACCGTGATCCCCCGTTGGCTGATGACCGCCGAGGACGCCGAGACGCTGCGGACCTACATGACCGAGCGCGGCCTGCTCGAACGGCGCTGACGGGTCACTCGTCGCGCGTCGTCGCCCCGGCCAACAGGTCCCGGCGGCGCAGCAGTGCCGCTCTCGCCCGGCGAGCCGCCCACAGGTTCACCACCGCCACCATGCCCAGCGTGAGCACGACGGCCAGCAGCGACGGTTCGAGCTTGTGTCGCGGCACTGTGATGACCCCCGCGCCGGCCGTGAACACCAGCCACGCGCCGAGGCCGAGCCATCCGGCGACCACCCGGTCCTGGGCGAACAACGAGGTCCGTCGGGTCACGGCCCAACCGCCGAACACCGCCCAGCACAGGCCGATCGCCACCAGGACCGCGAAGGCCGCGGCCGTGCGCGGCGGCAACCCGGGCTCGGTTGCCCAGAGCAGGCCGATGAGGGCGCTCCCGGTCAGACCGGCGAGAGCCACGGCCAGGTAACCGACCCGCCTGCGCAGCGACAGCGGCGCGTCGAGTCGCGCCAGCACCTCTTCCGGCGTCATGCCTCGTACCCCTTCCGTACCAGTTCGTTGCGTAACAACCTGCGGGCCCGGTTGAGCCGCGACTTGACGGTGCCGACGGGTACGGCGCAGATCTGCGCGCAGGCGTCCAGCGGCAGATCCTCCAGGTAGAAGAGGAAGAGCACCTCCCGTTCCCGGACGGGTAGCGCCGCCAGCGCACCGGCCAACGTCTCCCGGTTGACGATCTCCTCGGCCTCGTCGTCGCCCGGCAGGTCGTCGATCGGCTCGGGATCTGGACGCGCGTACGCGGCCCGCAGCCGGTTCATCACGGCCCGACGGGCAATGGCGAACAACCACGGGGTGAACCGGTCCGGCTGCCGCAGCTTCGGCAACCCCCGGAACACCGCCAACCAGATCTCCTGCACCACGTCGTCGTCGGACCCGCCGAGCATCCGCCCGACGTACCGCTCGACCGCCGGATGCCAGCCCTGCACCAGCTCGGCGAACGCCTCCCGCTCACCGAGCTGACAGCGGACCACCAGCAACTCATCGCTCATCGGCCCTCCTTCGCCTGTTCAGTCGGCGTGAGGGCCCGGCAGGTTCACGTCCGGCCACCACAATCGCAGGGCGGCGTGTCGACGACCCGGGCACTACCGGTCGGAGGCGTACCCCTCGTCAGACCAGCGGCGCCTGCGCGGACCGGTCGCCGTCGTCGGCGGCACGGACCCCGACGGGTGCCGTGATCGGGGCGGCCACGATGCGACTGGGCAGCACCGGGGCGTCCCGGCCGGTGCCCCGCCGGCCGTCGCCGCCGGCGGATTCCTCGTGGTAGTCCTGCTCGACGTTGACCGACCAGACGTCGTGCGTACTGCCGGTGGCGATGTTCTCGGCGGTGAGCATCGCGGTGAGCATCGAGTGGTCCTGGTTGTTGTAGCGGTGCATGCCGTTGCGGCCCACCGGGTGCACGTTCGGCACCGCCCCGGCCAGCCACTCCCGGATCACGTCCACGTTGTGCTGGTAGCGCTCGTCGTACACCGGGTAGGCCTTCGGCATGCGCACGACGTAGCCGGCCTCCACCACACCGGGTCGGACCAACCCCAACCGCTCCAGCTCCGCGGTCGCCAACGCCACGAGGTCGGCATCGGGGGTACGCCACATCTCGTCGCCCTCGAACACGAAGTACTCCAGGCCCAGGCAGGTGCGGCCGTCTTTGACGAGGTACGGCGACCAGGAGCCGAAGTTCTGGATCCGGCCCACCCGTACCCCCGGGTCGTGCACGTAGATCCAGTTGTCCGGGAACGAGAACTCCGCCGGCACCACCAGCGCGACGGTCAGGAAGTCGCGGTAGCGCAGGTCGGCGGCGCAGGCCAGCACCTCCGGGGGCGGCGGCGGGCGCAGCGCGGCCACCAGTTCCGAGATCGGCATGGAGGAGATGACGTGGTCGGCCGGTTGGGTGCGCTGCCCGCCCGCGCCGTCGACGGTCACGCTGATGGCCCGCCGTCGCTTCGGGTCGCGGTGCACGGCGGTGACCCAGGTGCCCGTCGACAGCTGCCCGCCACGCTTGCGGACCTGCTCGGCGCAGCGTTCCCACATCATGCCCGGCCCGTACTTCGGGTACTGGAACTGCTCGATCAGGCTGGTCACGTCGGTGCGCCGGCGGCTGGGCAGCAGCGCGTTACGGATGGCGGTGGCCAGCGACAGGTTCTTGATCCGCTGTGCGGCCCAGTCGGCCTGCAACCGGTCCGCCGGCATTCCCCAGACCTTCTCGGTGTACGTCTTGAAGAAGATCGAGTACAGCCGCCAGCCGAACCGGGCCGACACCCAGCCCTCGAAGTGCGACTGGTCCCGGGGCGGGCGTAGTCGGGCCCGGGCGTACGAGCCGAGGCAGCGGGCCGCCTCCGGCAGCCCCAGGTTGCGCAGCGCGTTCACGGCGCTGAGCGGGTAGTTGAACAACGCGCCCCGGTAGAAGATCCGGCTCATCCGGGGTCGGGTCAGGAAGTCCTCGTCCGGCAGGATCTCGTGCCAGAACGCCTCCACCCGGGGCACCTTCGTGAAGAACCGGTGCCCGCCGATGTCGAACCGCCACCCGTCGCGTTCCACGGTCCGGCTGATCCCGCCGACCACCTCGTCGGCCTCGAACACCTGGACCGGCAGGCCGTGCCGGAGCAGCTCGTACGCGGCCGTGAGCCCTGCCGGCCCCGCGCCGATGACCACCGTGCCGTGCTGCTCGTTCATGGTGCCGCGCTCCCTGCCCACCGTCATGGTTGAGGTGCGGCGCGTACCCGTTCTGCACCGATTGTCACCCTTATCCTGGGTGATTCCGCGTCGGCCTGGCCTGCGGCGGCGTACAACGGGAGGGGCGACACCCGCGCGCGACGAGCGGGCCGGGGGACCGGGGGAGCGGGGCGGATGCACCGGTGGCGAGGCGGCGCGGCGACGCTGGCCGCGCGCACTGTCGCGGCCGGCCACATCGCAGCCCGCCTGGCCCGCCGGGTGCCGCCGCCTTGGGCGTACGTGATCGGCCTGTTCCTCGGCGCGAAGCTGCTGCTGACAGTGCTCGGTCTGCTGGTCCTGCACGCCTGGGACGGCATCCCCGGCGCGCCCCCGGCGGACGAGGCGCTGATGTGGGCCCAGCAGCGGGACATCTCCGGGCACCGGTGGATCTCGTTCTGGTTCGCCTGGGACTCGCTGCTCTACCTGCGGCTGACCGAGCTGCCCCTGACCGGACCGTGGCGGGACTTCGGCTTCCCCCTGCTGTACCCGTTCCTGGCCCGCCCGGTCGGCGCGCTGCTCGGCGGCGACACCGCCCTCGCCCTGCTGCTGATCAGCAACGTCGCCTTCCTGCTGGCCCTCTGGTACGGCTACCGACTCGCCGAACTGCTGCTCGGCGACACGGATTCGGCCCGCCGGTTCACCAGGTACCTGGTACTGCTGCCGACGGCGTTCCTGTTCCAGGCCGCGCTGACCGAGTCGCTCTTCGTCTGTCTCGCGCTGGCCGCCTTCTACCACGCCGAGCGGAGCCGCTGGCTGCTCGTCGGCGTCATCGGCTACTTCCTGGCGATGAGCCGGTCCGTCGGCCTGCTCGTGGCGCTGCCGTTGGCCCTCGTACTGCTCCGTCAGCACGACTGGCGGCTCGGCCCCCGCGCCCTGCTCGGCTACCTACGGATCGGCTGGCCGCTGCTGCTCCTGCCCGCCGGATGGTTCACCTTCATGGCGTACTGCCGGTGGCGCGGCGGCGACTGGTTCGCCTACCAGCACGCCCAGGAGACCGGGTGGGGGATCAGGGTGCAGAACCCGCTGCCGGTGCTGTGGCACGGGCTGGTCGGAGAGCCCCGCGACGCCGCCCGGGTCTGGTTCGCCGTGGCCGTGCTGGTCGTGCTGGCCGCCGGGTTCCGCCGTCGGGAACTGCCCTACCTGGTGTACGGCGTACTCATGGTGCTCGTGCCGCTGTCGATGGGCCCGGCGGTGTACAAGAGCCTGCTGCGCTACCTGCTCGCCGCGTTCCCGGTGGCGCTGGTCCTGGCCCGCTGGGCTCGCCACGCCGGCGTCGACGTCTGGCTGACCGCGACACTCGCCGTGGTGCAGGGAGTGCTGTTCGTGCTGTGGCTCAGCTACTGGACCCACATCATCATCTGATTGCGTCGGCTGTGGCCGGGGCAGGATAGGCGGATGACCGAGCCGCGGGTACGCCTCGACGACCTGGGCGCCTGGCTGATCAAGGGCAACGCCGACGGCGTCGACCTCGCCGACCGCTTCGCCCGGGACCCGCTGGTGACCTCCTGGTGCGTACGCCCCGGCTACCGGGCGCGGATGATGAGCGCCGGGCAGGCCGTGGTCTTCTGGGCCAGCGGCAGCCGCCAACGGTTGCGCTACGGGGTGTGGGGGATCGGCCGGCTCACCGGTGCCGCCGAGCCGGGCCCACCCGGGCACCAGTGGTCGGTGCCCCTGGACCTGCGCATCCTCCCCGAACACCACCGGCTGCCCCGGCAGCTGGTACGCGCCGACGACCGGCTCGCCGGCCTGGAGGTTCTGCGCCAGCCGCAGGCGGCCAACCCGTCGTACCTGACCGTGGCCCAGTTCGCCGCCCTGCGTACCCACCTGCCGGAGTGAGCGGCCCCGGGCCGCGACCGAACCGCGATCCTGTGCGAGTCTGCTACCCGTCGTCGCCCACTCACCTTCGGGGAGGCCCGGTGTTCGCCCTGCCGCTGACCGAGGATGTCGAGCTCCGCCCGCTGGAGCCGTGGCGGGCCGAGGAGTTCCTCGCCCACATGGACCGCGCCCGCGAGCACATCCAACCCTGGGTTTCGCCATCCTTCGCCGCCACCGACCTGGCCTCGGCCCGAACGGTGTTGCAGCGGTACGCCGACCGCTGGGCCGGCGACAGCGGAGGCATGTGGGGCCTGTGGTGGCGGGGCACCCTCGTCGGCGGGGTCATCTTCGTCTCGTTCGACGCGGCCAACGGCGTCTGCGAGGTCGGATGCTGGGTGGAGCCGGCGGCCGAGGGCAGGGGCATGGTCGCACCGGCCATCCGCCGGATCGTCGACTGGGCGGTCCGCGAGCGCGGCATCCACCGGGTGGAGTGGCGGACCAACGCCGACAACATCCGCAGCAAGGCCCTCGCCCGTCGACTCGGTCTACGCCTCGACGGCACCCTCCGCCAGCTCAGGCCCGGTCCGCACGGGCGGATCGACCTCGAAATCTGGTCGGTGCTGGCCGACGAGTGGTTGGCCGGGGCGAGCGGATCGCCGGCTACCGTCCACTGACGACGGGATTCTGTCGTACCCGGGCGACACCATGCATTCATGGCCGTCCCCGCGCTCACCCCTCATTCCGACCCGCCGCGTTCCGTGCCGCTGCGTGAGGCGCGCACCCGGTTCAGCCAGCTCGTCGCGCTGGCCGAGCTGACCGACGCGGTCACCGTCGTCACCCGCGACGGCGATCCCCGCCCGGTCGCCGCAATCGTCCCCGCCGCGGCCGCCCGCAGCGGTGCACAGGCCCGCGCCGACGCCGACCGGCTCGCCGCCGTCACCGCCGGTTGGGCCCGACGCCTCGACGAGCAGCACCGACGCAGCAGCCAACGACACGCCGCGGAGTTGCGTGCGGTCCGCGCGGCGCTGGCCGAGGCCTGGGCCGAGCTGGATCGCCGCGTCATTCCGGGCAGCGAACCCGCGCTGGCCCGACTGCGTGCCGCGCACACCGACCTGCTCGCCGGCTGACCGCGTCCCCGCCGCCAAGTGGCGGGGGATCGGCTCCGTCGTCGGCGAGCCACGGCAGAACACGCAGCGACGTATCCTTCGCCCGTGGGACTACGGTTCACGACGCGCGGATCGGACTCGCCGTGGGTCGACACCGTCTGGACCTGCACGAGCGAGCAGGTCACCGCAATGACGTCCGTCGCAGGGGTGCGGTGGGGCCTGGTGTTCTGGGAACAGGCCGGCCGGGCACACACGAGCATCACCGGCCCCGAGACCCGGACCGGCACGGCGGCGGTGGCGGAGGGCGCGACCTTCACGGGCATCGAGTTCGCCGTGGGCACCTCGTTGCGGGCCGTGCCCACCTCGGCGCTGACCGACGGTGGCATCGTGCTTCCCGACACCACGCGTCGGACGTTCCGGCTGGACGGGCAACGCTGGGAGACGCCCTCGCCCGACGACACCGAGGCTCTGGTCGACCGGCTCGTCCGGGCCGGGATCGTGGTCCGTGACGCGCTCGTCGTCGACGTGCTGCGGGGTCACCGCCCGGCCGTGTCGGGGCGCACGATCGAGCGCCGGTTCCGCGCTGCGACCGGGCTGACGCAGAGCGCCGTTCGGCAGATCGAGCGTGCCCGCACCGCCGCGGAGCTACTGGCTGCCGGCGACCCGGCCGCCGACGTCGTCGTCAAGCTCGACTACTTCGACGAGCCGCACCTGGCCCGAGCACTGCGCTCCTACGTCGGCCGCACGGCCCGGCAACTGCGCGAGGGGGTCGGCGGCGCGATCGCCCTCGACCTGGATCACCGCTTGACGTCGTAGACCAGCTTGAGGATCCCGTTCGGGTAGCTCTCCGACTCCCGCAGCGTCAGCATGTGCTTGTCCCGGTCGGCCCGGCCGAACAGGCTCTTGCCGGCACCGAGCAACACGGGGAAGACGAGCAGGTTGTACTGGTCGATCAGGCCCGCGTCGGACAGCCGCCGAGCCAACTCCGCGCTCCCGTGGATGAAGATCGCACCGCCGTCGCCCTCCTTGAGCGCGGCGACGTCCCCGGTCGAGCGCAGAATCGTGGTCGGCCCCCACCCGTCGACGATGGCGTCGTCGGGCAGCGAGGTCGACACCACATACTTGGGCAGCTCCTTGTAGTCGGCGTGGTCCTCCGAGCCGGGCCAGACCGGCGCGAATGCCTCGTAGCTGCGACGGCCGAACATCAACGCCGTGGTGTCGATGAGCTCCTCGCCCTTCAGCGACCAGGCTTCCGGCACGAACTCGAGGTCCTTGAACACCCACCCGCCGCTGCGGTGCTCCTCTGAAGGCCCGCCGCCGGGCGAGTCCACGACGCCGTCCAGCGACATGAAACCGGTGTAGACCAGGTTGCGCATCGTGCTGTCTCCTCATGCTCGGGCGAGCTGCCGGGCCCAGGCTAGAGGGCGGACGCGACGGCCGTCTTGGACGAAAACGACAGCGGGGCCCACACCGCCGCGGCTGACTCGTCGTCAATTCACGAGCCAGGTGGCTGGCGGCCCGGCGATCAGCCGGTGGCCGGGTAGGCGTGCGTCTCGGCTGCCTTGACGGCCACCCACACGCGCTGACCAGGGATCAGCCGCAACTGGGCGACAGCGGCCGGCGTGACGTCGGCGGCCACCTCGATCGGCCCGTCCACCTGCACCCGCAGGTTGTCGCCGTGCCGCTGGACGCCGGCCACCGTCCCCGCCCAGGTGTTGCGCGGGCTGCCCTCCGGTCGGTTCGGGTGCAGGGCCACCGCCGCCGGCCGGAACGCCACGAACGCCTCACCGGCCAGCCGGTCCGCGACGGCGAGGGTCAGCTCCGGCGCGACCCGTACCCCGAAACCGTCGGCCCTGCCCCGGTAGAGGTTCAGCCCCACCAGCCGGGCGACGTAGTCGGTGCGCGGACGGGCGGTCACGCTCGGCCCGTCACCCTCCTGCACCACCCGACCACCCTCGACGATGACCAGCCGGTCCGCCAACGCGAGGGCGTCCAGCGGGTCGTGGGTGACCAGCAGCGTCGCGCCCGGGTGCGCGGCCAGGTGGCGGTGCAGCTCGGCGCGGGTCTCCAGCCGGGTGCGCGCGTCCAGGGCCGCGAGCGGCTCGTCCAACAGCAACAGCGACGGCGCGAGCGCCAACGCGCGCGCCAGCGCCACCCGTTGTGCCTGGCCACCGGAGAGCTGCCGGGGGCGACGGTGCGCCTGACCGTCGAGCCCCACCCGGTCGAGCCAGCCCCGGGCCGTCGCGCGGGCCGTGCGCCGGTCGACACCGTGCCGACGCGGCCCGAACGCCACGTTGTCCAGAGCGCTCAGGTGCGGAAAGAGCAGGTACTCCTGGAAGACCACACCGATCGACCGGCGTTCGGTGGGCACCCAACCCCGCGTCGCCGGACGGTCCAGGTCGACGCCGTCGAGCGTGACGTGGCCGTCGGTGAGGGGGTGCAGCCCGGCCAGGGCACGAAGCGCGGTGGTCTTGCCGGCACCGTTCGGGCCGAGCAGCGCGACGACCTCGCCGGGCGCGACCCGTAACGGCACGTCGAGTCGGAACGTACCCCGGTCGACGACGAGCCGGGCGTCGAGCAGCGGGGAGGTCATGCGCTGGTCATCCAGCGGTCGCGCAGCGCGACCAGGATGCCGACGGATACGACGAGCAACACCAGGCTGAGCACGATCGCGGACTCCAGGTCGGTCTCCAACGCCAGGTAGACGGCCAGTGGCATGGTCTGCGTCCGGCCGGGATAGTTGCCGGCGAAGGTGATGGTGGCACCGAACTCGCCGAGCGCCCGCGCCCAGCAGAGGACCGCGCCGGCGGCCAGCCCGGGCGACACCAGCGGCAGCGTCACATGGGTGAAGGTGGTCCACCGGCTGGCACCCAACGTCGCGGCGGCCTCCTCGAAGCGGTGGTCGGCGGCACGGAGGGCCCCCTCCACGGCGATGACCAGGAACGGCATGGCGACGAACGACTCGGCCAGCACGACACCCGCGGTGGTGAAGGGCAGGGTGATGCCGAAGGTGGCGTCGAGCCAACCGCCGAGCAGCCCACGCCGACCGAAGACCAGCAACAGCGCCACCCCACCGACCACCGGCGGCAGCACCAGCGGCACGGTGACCAGCGCGCGCACCAGCCGACGGCCGGGGAAGTCGACCCGGGCCAGCATCCAGGCCAGCGGCACCCCGAGCACCAGGCAGAGCACTGTGGCGAGGGTCGCGGTCTGCACCGACAGCCGCAGCGCGGTCAGCGCGCCCGGCTCGGTGAGCCGCCCCGGCAGGGTCGCCCACGGTGCCCGGATCACCAGCCCGGCCAACGGCAGGACGAGGAACAGCAGCCCCAACCCGGCGGGGATCAGCAGCGCCGCCGGCACCCGCCCCCGCCGTCGGGACGGGCGAGAGCCGCGCTCCGCGGACGACGAGCGGCTCACCTCGCGAGGTGTCCGTCCGCCCCGGCGGGCGTAATCGAGGAGTCGGCTCATGGCGCCTGGAAGCCGGCCTCGACGAGGACCGTCTGCGCCGCCGCCGAGCGGACGTACGCGACGAAGGCCCGTGCGCCGGACGGGTTCGGCGCGTCCTTCAGCGCGACGATCGGGTAGTCGTTGACCGCCCGCGCGGACTCGGGGAACTCCACGCCGGTCACGTCGGCGCTCGCCGCCCGCGCGTCCGTGCGGTAGACCAGGGCCGCGTCGACCTCACCCAGCTTCACCTTGGCGAGCGCGCCCTTGACGTCCTGCTCAAGAGTGGCCGGCGTCAGCGTGATGCCGGCCGAATCCAGGGCGGTACGCGCCGCCGCGCCGCACGGCACCTGCGTGGCGCACAGTGCCACCTTCACGTCGGGATTGCCGAGGTCGGCCAGCCCCTTGACCCCCTCCGGGTTGCCGCGCGGCACCGCGATGACCAACTGGTTGCGGGCAAAGATGCTCGGCGTGCCATCGGCGTTACCGGCCCCGGTGACGGTGACCATGTTCGCCGGGGCGGCCGAGGCGAACACGTCGGCCGGCGCACCCTGGTTGATCTGGTTGGCCAGGGCGGAGCTGCCGGCGACGTTCAGGGTCACCGTGCTGCCCGGGTTGGCGGCCTCGAAGTCCTTCCCGATCCGGGTGAACGACTCGGTCAGCGAAGCCGCCGCGAACACCGTCACCGCGCCGACGCCCCGACCGTCCGCGGCACCGCCGGAGGCCCGGTCGTCGCCCGCGCCGCAACCGGCGACAGCCAGTGCCATCAGGACCGCTGCCCCCCGCCGCATCGCCGGCGCGCTGATCCGCCAGCTCTTGTGCGCGTTCATCCCGGGGCCTTCCGCACATTCATCCACCAGCCCTTTGCGTTGACGCGGGGCTCCCGCGCGTTCGTCCGCCAGCCCTTCGTGTTCGTCCGGGAGGTCTTCCGCGCGTTCATCCGCCAGCCCTTCCCCTGGTCGGGCTGGGTGCGGCACGCTCCACCACCACGGTGGTCGACTTGATCACCGCGACGGCCACCGAACCGACGCGCAGGTCGAGCTCGTCGACCGCCTCCCGACTCATCAGCGACACGACGCGGAACGGGCCGGCCTGGATGTCGACCTGGGCCATCACCGTGTCCTTACGGACGTCGACGACGATGCCGCGGAGCCGATTGCGGGCGGAGGAGAACTCCGTGCCCGCGTCCGGGTCGCCGGCCTGAGCGCGGGCGAACGCGGCCAGGTCGACACCGTCGATCACCCGATGACCGTGCTCGTCGCGCCCGGCCGTCAGCCGCCCGGCGTCCACCCAGCGGCGGATGGTGTCGGAGCTGACACCGAGCAGGTCGGCCGCCTCGCCGATCCGGAAGGTTGTCACCGGCTGACCCTATCGCTCGCACCTGCAAGCACGAAAGCCCCGAACGGCCCGCATCCACATAAGGAAGTAGGCGCCAGGGCCAGCGATTGCGTCCAGCAGGCCACGCTTTCGGGGTGCGCGCATCAAGATCGCGCTACATCCAGGATGTAGTGGCGTCGGCGCGCCGGCGAGGCCCCTACTTCCTGGTTCGAGTGCGATCGTGGCGTCGTCCGCGCGCTTGCGGCTGTCCGCGCGACGCGTCCATCGTCAAGATCCACACGGTGTCGGGGATGTTGCGGTTTCCCGCGCGTCGGATGCAGCAATATCGCCGATGTCGTGAGGATCTCGGGCGCGGCGCGGCGCGGCGCGGCGCGGGGCGGCGCGGCGCGGGGCGGCGCGGCGCGGGGCGGCGCGGCGCGGGGCGGCGCGGCGCGGGGCGGCGCGGCGCGGGGCGGCGCGGCGCGCGGCCCCCCGGTCGGCGTCGCTGGGTGGCGGGACGACGTTGTCGGCCAGTTCGGCGTCGCCCGACTCAAGCTCGGCCACCACCCGGCTCACGGTGGCCCAGGCGTACGGGAGCGATTCACGGACGCAGGCGATGAACGCCTCGTCGTCCACGGGGCCGCGTTCGGCGGCGTCGAGCAGGGCGGGCGGGACGGTGAGTGACATGGTTCTCCTCCGTATCGCTAACGAACACCGTTTCCAATAACGGCACGGAGTGAGCAGACCACGTCGTCGGAGGCACGTCAACGAGGTGACGGCGCGCCGCGCCGTCACCTCTTCGAAGACCTCGTTGAGCCCAGCCGCCACCCGCGCGAGAACCGCGCTGATAAAGCGGCCCCGCCACGAGACGCGGCCCGCCACGAAACGCGGCCCGCCACGAAACGCGGCCGCCACCAACCGCTGACACCGCCGCCAGCCCTCGACGCGGGCGGCCCCGGCGAGCGGGACCAGCTCAGACCCGGCGGGGGTGGCCCTTGAGGTGCCGGCCCAACTCGCGGGCGATCTCCCGGTTGGCGTCCCGCTCGGCCAGCGTCTGCCGCTTGTCGTAGGAGCGCTTGCCCTTCGCCAGAGCCAGTTCGACCTTGGCGTAGCCGTTCTCGAAGTACATGGACAGCGGGACCATGGTCACCCCGCCCTCGCGGACCTTGTCGAGGATCCGGTCGATTTCGGCCCGGTGCAGCAGCAGCTTGCGGTTACGGCGGGGTGCGTGGTTGGTCCACGTGCCGTAGGTGTACTCGGCGATGTGCAGGCCGTACAGCACGATCTCGCCGTCTCGTTCGTGCGCGAACGCGTCCACCAGCGAGGCGCGGCCCTCGCGGAGCGACTTCACCTCGGTCCCGACCAGCACGATGCCCGCCTCGTACGTGCGCAGCACCTCGTACTCGTGCCGGGCCTTCTTGTTCGAGGCGATCAGCCGACGTTCGGGTCGCTTGGACGGAGTCACCCCGCGACGATATCCGGCCGCCGGAGCTGTGGCGTGGGTCGGCTCAGTCGCGCGGGCGGGGGGCGGGGCGCAGCCGCGCGATGAGGTCCCGCTCCGCCTCGGTGAACGCGTCCTGCGACTCGCACGGCCAGTGCCCGAGGATCGGGGGCGGCACGCTGTCGCTGGGGGCGGGCACCACGTCCGCCGGGTCGACCAGGCGGCGATCCACTGTCGCCGCCGGCCCGGTCAGTTTCTCCGCCCGGCCGGGTCGCTGGGAGGCGAAGATCCAGCCGCCGATCGGGTCGGTGTCGCGCCACAGGTTGAGCCACCGCCAGCCGACGCGCTCTCCGATCTCCCGCAACGCCGGGTCGTCGGTGTACGCCGGGAACAGCCGTGAGTACAGCCGTCCGAGTGGGGACCCGTAGGTCAGCAGGGCGACGCGGTCGGTGATCCTCCGGGGCAGTTGTAGCACTGTCGCGGCGAGCAGCACCGAACCGTGGCTGTGCCCGGCGAGCAGCACCCCGTGCCCCTGCTCGACCAGGTAGCTGACCCGCTTGGCGAGCTCCGGCACGGCCCGTTCGGCGTAGCAGGGCGGGGCGAAGGGGTGCGCGGCCCGGGGCCAGAAGGTGCCCAGGTCCCACAGCACGCCCACGTACCGTCGGAACCCGGCCGTCCGGTAGGCGAAGATTCCGCCGATCACCAGCCCGAGCACGACCGCCGCGATGAGGTAGCTGCCGAACCCGATCAGGAAGTCGACCAGGCTCTCCGGGATTCCGACGTAGCGCTGCGCCTCGTCGCCGGGGAGCAGTTGGAGCAGGCCGAGCACGCTGGTGGACAGGCCGAGCGCCGCCAGGCCGGCGTACACCACCGATAGTGGTTCGAGTCGTTCGGTGAAGCGCGCCCGGGCCACCGCCTGCTCGACGCGGCGGAGTCGGCTCGCCGCCGACGGCGGGGCGTCCGGGAAGTCGGCGGCCACGATCGCCTGCGCGGCCCGCCGGCGTCCGGGTCTGGTCAGCCGGGTGACCAGACCGGCGACCAGCAGGGCGGTCACCATCGCCAAGAAGAAACCGAAAATCGCCCACTTGTACGCCAGGGGAGGGCTGGTTTCCAGGCTGTCCGCCGTGGTTCCGTTGCGGTCGAGCAGGTCCGCGCCCCGGTAGACCAGTTCGGCGGAGAAGGCCACCGCCAGTTCGGCGGCGACGGTGATGAAGACCGGGGCTCCCAACGCGCGCAGCGGTGCCCGTCGCTGCCCGCCCCCGCGTCTCCGGAGCACCAGCGCGGCGAGGCTGACCACCAGCACGGTCTGACTGACGAACACCCAGGCCACGATGGCGCTGTAGCCGGGTAGCACGCCGCCCTGCGGCCACGGCGCCGGGCTGATGGCGACGTGCACGATGACCAGGATGGTCAGGCCGCAGGCGAGGGTGCGCAGGGTGCGGAAGAGGGTGTCGACGCGGGGTGACGGACTCGGTCGATCGATGCTCGGCACCATCGTGACCATGACCAGGCAGGTCAGCAGCACCGCCCCGGTGGCCGTCAGGAGTATCGCCATCGTCCACGAGGAGTGCTGGCTGGCCCGCGCGGCCAGCAGACTGCCGTTCAGCGTGGCGAACGCCGCCGCGACGTGGACCGAGCGCAGTCGACCCACCAGTGGGGCGCCGTCCCACTGGCCGACCGCGCTCAACCGGTGCTTCGACACCGGCGTGGAGGGGGTCCGGAACGCGTCGAAGGAGTGGCTCGGGCGGGAACCCAGCCGCCACACGAGCCCGATGGCGGCGACCGGCACCAACGCCAGGAGTGCGAGGCGCAGCCCGGTCGGTCGCCCGCCGAGCCAGGACAACCAGCTCCGGCCGGCCAGGCATGCCGGGCTGCCCATGCAGCGCCAGGCGATGAGGTCCAGCGCCACGCCGACGATGGAGAGCACGTAGAGCATGGTGAGCGTGAGGGCGAGCACCCGGCACAGCGCCATGAAGCCGCGCTTCGAAGCGGTGTTCGCCGGGCGCATCCACAACGCCACGTTGCAGAGCATGAACGGCAGCAGGAACACCAGCGACAGCGTCCGGACGGCCGTGCCGGACGGCAGGTCGCCCCAGCGGTACGCCTCCAGGGTCACCCCGTCGGTCCCGGTCGAGTCCGGGTAGCCGGGACGCGGTCGGTAGAACCCGCCGCTGCGGTCTCCGGCGACCTGGTGCACGTGCGGTCGGTCCAACACCTGGTCCGCCCCGGCGCCGGAGACGCCGTGCACCCGCAGCTCCACGATCGAGCCCGATGTCGGTCCACGGGTCGGTGTCGCGTCCGCCATAGGCCCCCCGAAGTGTGCGCGGCAACCGGGCGGATGGCCGGGGTACGGCCCGCGCGGCTCCCCGGCTTACCCGTCCCGAGCCCGGTCAACCGTGCGGTGTGCCGCACGCCCCGGTGCGGCGGACCCACGGCAGGTGGTTTCATGGCGCCATGGCTAACCCGGTGATCCTGACCGTCGACGACGACCCCGTGGTGTCCCGGGCGGTGGCCCGGGACGTCCGGCGCCGCTACGGCGACCGCTACCGGGTGCTGCGGGCCTCGTCGGGGCCGGAGGCGCTGGACGCGCTGCGGGAGGTCAAGCTGCGCGGTGAACAGGTGGCACTGCTGCTGGCCGATCACCGAATGCCGGAGATGACCGGCGTGGAGTTCCTCGAGGCGGCCATGGACATCTTCCCGGCGGCGCGCCGGGTGCTCCTCACCGCGTACGCGGACACCGACGCCGCGATCGAGGCGATCAACGTGGTGGACCTGGACCACTACCTGCTCAAGCCGTGGCATCCGCCGGAGGAGAAGCTGTACCCGGTGGTCGACGGGCTGCTGGAGGCGTGGGCGGCCACCCCCGACGCGGCGAGTGCCGAGATCCGGGTCGTCGGGCACCGGTGGTCGGCGCCGTCGTTCAAGGTTCGGGACTTCCTGGCCCGCAACCTGGTGCCGTACCGCTGGCTGCTGTCGGACGATCCGGAGGGCGTCCGGTTGCTCGACGCGGCCGGTGCCACCGAGGCGGACGTACCGCTGGTGGTGACGCCCGAGGGCAAGGCCCTGATCGCGCCCAGTGAGGCCGAGCTGGCCGCGCTGGCCGGGTTGACAGTGGTGCCGGCGTCCGACTTCTACGACCTGGTGGTGATCGGCGGCGGCCCGGCGGGCCTCGGCTCGGCCGTGTACGGGGCGTCGGAGGGGCTCCGGACCGTGCTCGTCGAGCGGCGGGCGACCGGCGGGCAGGCCGGGCAGAGCAGCCGGATCGAGAACTACCTGGGTTTCCCGGACGGCGTCTCCGGCGCGCAGTTGACCGATCGGGCCCGGCGGCAGGCGGTGAAGTTCGGCGCGGAGCTGCTCAGCGCCCGTGAGGTGGTCGGTCTCAGCGAGGCGGGTGGTGCCCGGCTGCTGCGCTTCGGCGACGGCAGCGAGATCGCGGCGCACACAGTGGTGCTGGCGACGGGAGTGTCGTACCGGGTGCTCGACGCTCCCGGGCTGGCGGACCTCACCGGCCGGGGTGTGTTCTACGGCGCCGCCGCCACCGAGGCGCCGAGCTGCGTCGAGCAGGACGTCTACATCGTCGGCGGGGCCAACTCGGCCGGGCAGGCGGCGGTGCACTTCTCCCGGTACGCGTCGAGGGTGCACCTGCTGATCCGTGGCGCGGACCTGACCGCCTCGATGTCGCGGTACCTGATCGACCAGTTGGAACGGATCGACTCGATCACGGTGCACCCGTACACGGCGGTGGTCGGCGGGGCCGGTGAGGGTCACCTGGAACGGCTGACCCTCTGTGACACCCGCACCGGGGAAGCCCGTTCGGTGGACACCTCGTGGCTGTTCATCTTCATCGGCGCGGAGCCGCGTACCGACTGGCTGGACGGGGTGCTGGTCCGCGACGAGCGCGGCTTCATCGTCACCGGCCCGGATCTGCTGGCCGGGGGGCGGCGGCCGTCGGGCTGGTCGTTGTCACGCGACCCGTACCACCTGGAGACCAGCGTGCCGGGCGTGTTCGCCGCCGGCGACGTGCGGGCCGAGTCGGTCAAGCGGGTCGCCTCGGCCGTCGGCGAGGGCGCGATGGCCGTGTCGCTCGTGCACCGCTACCTGGAAGCCCAATGAGCCGGTTCGGCGAGCCCTGCCCGATTCGGCGAGCCCTGCCGCGAGCGAAGGAGTCCCAGTGACCACCGAGTCTGATCGGTTGACACCTGCGCAGCTGCGTACCCTGTTCCTGTTCGAGGCCCTCGACGACGCACAGCTCGACTGGTTGGCCGAGCATGGCCGGGTCGAGCAGCGGGCCGGGGGGACCCTCGTGTACGCCGAGGGCGAGCCGGCGACCTGCTTCTTCGTGTTGGTGCACGGTGCGGTGGCGTTGAGCCGTCTGGTGCACGGCGACGACGTGGAGGTCAGCCGGACCGAGCAGCGCGGGGTGTACGGCGGGGCCACCCAGGCGTACCTGGGTGAGCAGGTCGACCAGGTCTACCGCAACAGCCTGCGGGCGGTGACCGACGCGGACTTCTTCGTGCTGCCGGCGGAGGACTTCGCGTACGCCCTGCGGTCCTGGTTCCCGATGCCCATGCACCTGTTGGAGGGGCTGTTCTTCGGGATGCGGGACTCGCAGACCATCGTCGGTGAACGGGAGCGGCTGCTGGCGCTCGGTTCGCTGTCGGCGGGGCTGACCCACGAGCTGAACAATCCGGCCGCGGCGGCGGTGCGGGCGACGTCGGTGTTGCGGGACCGGGTCGCCGGGATGCGGCACAAGCTCGCCATGATCGCCGATGGTCGGCTCGACGGCACCGCCCTGCAGGGCCTGGTGGCGTTGCAGGAGGAGGCGGTGGCCCGGGTGGCCACCGCGCCGACGCTGACCCCGATGGCGACCGCCGACGCCGAGGACGCCCTCACCGACTGGCTGGAGGAGCACGGGGTCGACGGTGCCTGGGACCTGGCGCCGATCCTGGTGGGCGGCGGTCTCGACGTGGCCTGGTTGGCGCAGGTGAAGGCCGCCGTCGGTGCCGCGGATCTGGAGGCGGCGGTGCGCTGGCTCACCTACACGGTGGACACCGAGTTGCTGATGCGCGAGATCGGGGACTCGGTCACCCGGATCTCCGGCCTCGTCGGCGCCGCCAAGCAGTACTCGCAGCTGGACCGCGCGCCGCACCGGGTGGTGGACGTGCACGACCTGCTCGACGCCACGCTGGTGATGTTCAAGGGGAAGATCCCCGCCGAGGTCAAACTGGTCCGCGAGTACGACCGTGGTCTTCCGCCGGTCCCGGCGTACGCGGCCGAGCTGAACCAGGTGTGGACCAACCTGATCGACAACGCGTTGGGCGCGATGGGCGAGAAGGGTGTGTTGACCGTCCGCACCGGACTCGTCGGCGACCTGCTGGCGGTGGAGATCACCGACACCGGCCCGGGTATCCCGCCGGAGGTGCGGCCGCGCATCTTCGAGCCGTTCTTCACCACCAAACCGGTGGGCGCGGGCACCGGGTTGGGCCTGGACATCTCGTACCGGATCGTCGTGCACAAGCACCACGGCGACATCCGGGTGGAGACCGAGCCGGGGCGGACCACCTTCCGGGTGCTGCTACCGATCGTGGAGGGCGCACCGGACGCGTCGGACGACGCGCCGACTACCTAGAGACAGCAGGTCATCGCGGGCAGTAGTCTCAGGCGGCGTTGGTGATCCCACCCCCGAGGAGGGTCCGTGGAGTCGATGGCCCGCCAGCGCACCGCCGCCGAGGACGCCGACCAGCCGGGCGATCCGCCGGCCGGCATGATGCTGCCGGAGTTGGAGGACCCGGACTGGCTGCACCACGCGCACGAGTTCGCCCACACCGGTTTCTGGGCGGTGGCCCGCCGGCTGCCCCGACTGGTCCGCGAGGCGGTCGGGCTGGCGTGGGCCACCAACCGTCGGGACACGCTCGCCTCCATCGGCCTGAACGTCGCCGCCGGTGTGATGACCACGTTCGGCCTGCTCGCCACGACGAGCGTGCTGAGCGAGTTGTTCGCCGCCGGTCCCACGCCGGACCGGGTCCGGGCGGCCCTGCCGGCGCTGGTCGTGGCGGCTGCGGCCGTGTCGGCGCGCGGGGGGCTGGCGATCGCGGCCGGATGGGCCCAGGCCCGGCTGACCCCGCAGATCAACTATCAGGTGGAGTTGCGCCTGTTCGAGGCCACCACGGCGGTGGAGCTGGCCGCGTTCGACGACGCCGGCTTCGCCGAGGAGATGGACCGGGCCCGGGACCGGGGGATGGCGGAGGCCGCGTACATCGTCGACCACACTGTCGACCTGGTCACCGGCGTGGTCGGCATGCTCGCCACCGCCGTCGCGGTGACGGTCATCCAACCGCTGCTGCTGCCCTGTCTGCTGCTCGCCGCGGTGCCCCAGGCGATCACCGCGGTGCGGATGGCCCGCCGTGAGTACCTGGCGATGCTGGCCCGGATCACCCGACAGCGTCGGATGTGGATGCTGGCCCACCTGATGGCCAACCGACACACCGCCGCCGAGGTGCGCGCGTACCAGATGCGCGATTTCCTCCTCAGCGAGTATCGCGGCGTGATGGCCGTCGAGACCCGGGCCCAACTGCGGTTGGTCCGCGCGCAGACCGGCACGCGGGTCGCCGGCGCGACAGTCGCGGGCCTGGCCACCTTCGGGGTGTACGCGGTGCTCGGCGGCCTCCTGCTGGCGGGAATGGTGGCCCTCGCCGCGGCGGCCACCGCCCTGCTCGCCCTTCAGTCGGCGCGCAACAGCCTGGGTGTGGCGGTCATCGCCACGAACTCGCTCTACGAGGACGCCCTCTACTACCAGGACTACCGGGACTTCCTGTCCCGCGCCCACGCCCGGGTGCCGATCGGCGGCGACCGCGTGGTCGACGGCGTCCAGGCCATCGAGCTGGACGAGGTGAGCCTGAGCTATCCGGACACCGACACGCCGGCCGTGGACCGGGTGAGTCTGACAGTGCGCCGTGGGGAGGTGGTCGCCCTGGTCGGCGAGAACGGCTCCGGCAAGACCACGCTGGCGAAGCTGATCGCCGCGCTGTACCGGCCGACGGGTGGGGTGATCCGCTGGGACGGCGTCGACGCCGTCGAGTTGGACCCACGCGCCCTCGGTGGCCAGGTGGCGGTGATGACCCAGGAGTACTGGAAGTTCCCGTTCACCGCTGGGCAGAACATCCGCGTGGGGCGGCACGACCGCCCGCCGGAGCGGTCCGGACCGAGCGTGCAGGAGGCGGCCGGTGCGGCCGCCGCGCACGACATGATCGTCGGCCTGCCCCACAGCTACGACACACTGCTCGACCGGGAGTTCAAGGACGGTCACGAGCTGTCCGGTGGGCAGTGGCAACGGTTGGTCGCCGCTCGCGGGCTGTACCGGGACGCCGCCCTGCTGATCTGCGACGAACCGTCGGCGGCCCTGGACGCCCGCGCGGAACACGCCCTGTTCCAGCATCTCCGCCGCAGCCCCGACCGGGCTGTCGTCCTGATCACCCACCGGTTGGCCAACGTCCGGCACGCCGACCGGATCTTCGTGATGGAACGGGGCCGACTGGTCCAGCAGGGCAACCACGACGAGCTGATGGCGTCCGGTGGCCTCTACCGGGAGCTGTTCGAGTTGCAGGCCAGCGGTTACCTGAGCGGCACCGACGACGCCCTGCCCCGCTGACGCACGGCCACGGCGCGGAGCATGATGATCGACTCCACATCGGCGAGGTGGTGCCATTTCGCCGCCGGGACACCCCCACATCGCCGACCTGGAGTCGATCACCCCGTCGTGGTGGGCTCAAGCGGTGGGTGCCGCCGCGAGGAAGTCGGCCAGCACCCGGGTGTGGGTGGAGAACGCCAGCTCGACCGGGTCGGTGAGCACCAGCCACTCGGTCGCCTCGTCGGTCGGCGCCGACGGTGGCAGGTCCTCGGCCCGCTGCTCGGGCAGCACCCCGAAGACCATCATGGTGCCGCCCGCCGGGGCGCCGTGCACGGCGAACAGCCGGGCGTCCTCCGCCGCCGCGGTCAGGCCGGTCTCCTCCCGCAGCTCACGGACGAGCGCGTCGGACCACTCCTCGCCGTACTCGACGAAGCCGCCGGGCAGCGCGAGCAGGCCGCGGGCCGGTTCGATGTCCCGGCGGACCACCACCACGCCCAGGCCCTCGGCCGAGCGGACCGGCAGCACCGCGACCGCCACCGGCAGCGGGTTGCGCCAGACGGTCTCGCCGCAGGCCGCGCAGACCCGGGGCCAGCCGGCGGCCGGCGGGTAGGCGGCGCCACAGTAGGAGCAGTGCGAGTACGGCGTGCCGGTCATGCCGCAGCACGCTACTCCGACAACCCCGAAGCCTGCCGCGCCGCCGCCCGCGCTCAGACCTCCGGGGTGCCGGTGTAGAACGCGGTGGTGCGTTCGGCGGCGGCCTTCGCCTCGTCGGCGTCGGTGCCGGCGGCGATGCTCGCCTCGCACCACAGGTGGCTGCTCAGCTCCATGGCCCGTCGTCCCTCGGGGGAGGCGGTCCACTCGGCGCCCTGCTCCGGGGTGATCCCGCTGCCGTCGCCGGCCAGGTGCGAGGCGAGCCCGAGCAGGCCCAGGTCCCAGCCGACGCCCACGGCGCCCGGCCCGAACTGCGCCCACCGGTCCTGGTCGACGTGCGCGATGTGGTCCAGGTCGAGGCGGGCCCGCTCGTCACCCACCGCCGTCACGCGCACCTCGATCCAGCTCACCTCGCCGCCCATTTCCCAGGTGGCGGTGAAACGGTGCGGCGGCTCGCAGCTTTCGACGGTGCCACCGGCGTTGCCCTGGAGCTGGTACGTGCCGCCCAGCCGCAGGTCGCCGGAGATCGGCAGGAACCAGCGGGGGATGCGCTCGGCGCTGGTGCAGGCGTCCCAGAGATCCTCGACCGTCGCCTGGTAGGTCTGGCTGATCGTGGTCACCCGAGCCTCGCCGGCCTCCAGGGTGCGGCTGCCGACCTTCCGCTGGACGGCGTTGATCTGCTCGGTCGCGTCGAACATCAGGTGTTCCTCTCGTCGGGTGAGTCGGCGGGCCCGCGGAGCCGACGCTCGCGTCGACCTCGGGCCAGCTCCGTGGCGAGTGCCGCCAGGGGTGGGGTCCAGAACCGGCGGAAGTGCTCCAGCCAGCCGTCGACCTCGCGTAGTGGGCGGGGGTCGACCGCGTAGAGCCGCCGGGTGCCTTCCGGCCGGACTGTGGCGAAGCCGTTGTCCCGTAACACCTTGAGGTGCTGGGACACGGCGGGTTGGGAGATGCCGAACTCGTCGCGGATCACCGCGTTGACCGCGCCGGCGGTCTGCTCGCCGTCGGCGAGCAGCTCCAGGATGCGGCGCCGGACCGGATCGCCCAGCACGTCGAAGGCGTGCACGACGACAGTTCTATCACTGCTGGCTTATTTAAGCCAGTTCTGATGATCCGATGAGCTTGTCGAGTCGGATCGGCAGCTCCCGGATCCGTACGCCGGTCGCGTGGTGCACCGCGTTGGCGATCGCCGCCGCGGCGCCGACGATGCCGATCTCACCGATGCCCTTCACCCCGGCCGGGTTCAGCTCGTCGTCGCGCTCGTCCAGCCAGTACGCCTCGATGGACTCCACGTCCGCGCAGCCGGTGATGTGGTACGTGGCCAGGTCGTGGTTGACCCAGTCGCCGTACCGTTCGTCGAGCAGCCCCTCCTCGTGCAGCGCCATCGACAGGCCCATCGTCATACCGCCGATGAGCTGGCTGCGTGCCGTCGTCGGGTTCACCACCCGCCCGGCGGCGAACATCCCGAGCTGCCGGTTCACGCGTACCTCGCCGGTGTCGGCGTCCACCCGTACCTCGGCGAACTGCGCCCCGTACGCGTACCGGGGGAGCGCGGGCTGTCCGCCCACCTCGTCGGTGGTGTCCGCCTCGGCGGTCACCTCGCCGGGGTTGTCGCGCCGCTTCTCCCGCAACGCCTGGCAGGCGCGGATGACCGCCCAGCTCCAGCTCGCGGTGCCCATCGATCCGCCGGCCAACGGGGCGGTCGGCAGCTCACTGTCCCCGATGTGGATCTCCACCTGCGCGGGTGGCACCCCGAGCGCGTCGGCGGCCACCTGCCAGATCGCCGTACGGGCGCCGGTGCCGATGTCGGTGGCGTTGATCCGGACCAGGAAGCTCCCGTCGGGCCGGGCGGTGGCGGTGGCCGTCGACGGCCTGGCCCGGGCCGGGTAGCTCGACCCCGCCACCCCCGTGCCGATCAGCCAGCGCCCGTCGCGCCGGGCGCGGGGCGTCGGGTCCCGGTCGGTCCAGCCGAACCGCTGGGCGCCCTCGCGCAGGCAGGCCACCAGGTTGCGGCTGGTGAACGGCCGCGCCTGGTCCGGGTCGACAGCGGTGTCGTTGCGGACGCGCAGCTCCACCGGGTCGATGCCGGCCGCGATGGCCAACTCGTCCATCGCGGACTCCAGCGCGTACGCGCCCGGGCACTCGCCGGGGGCGCGCATCCAGAACGGCGTGGGCACGTCGAGGCGGACCAGCCGGTGCGTGGTGCGGCGGTGCGGAGCGGCGTACATGCTGCGGGTGTAGACGGCGGTCTGCTCGGCGAACTCCCGGATGGTCGACGTCTGGCTGATCGCGTCGTGGCAGATCGCGGTGAGCCGTCCGTCGGTGTCGGCGGCGAGGCGTACCCGCTGGATGGTGGGGGTGCGGTAGCCGATCGGCCCGAACAGTTGCTGCCGGGTCAACGCCAGCTTGACCGGCCGGTCCACGTGTCGGGCGGCGAGGGCGGCCAGCACCACCGGGGCCTTGGTGTACCCCTTGCTGCCGAAGCCGCCGCCGACGTGTTCGGCGACGACCCGGATCGACTCCGGGGGCACCTCGAACAGCTCGGCGAGGGTGGCGCGGACCGGCGACGCGCCCTGGGTGGAGTCGTGCACCAGCAGCCGCCCGTCGCGCCACTGCGCCGTCGTGCCGTGCGGCTCCATCGGGTTGTTGTGGTACGCCGGCGTCCGGTACGTGGCGTCCACCCGCACCGGGGCGGCCGCGTACCCGGCGTCGAAGTCGCCCTCGGCGGTGTCGGTCGGGTAGCTGGGGTTGACGTGGTCGGGCTTGTACAGGCCGGGGTGGTCGTCGGCGAGCACAGTGCTGTGCGGGCCGGCGTCGTAGTCGATCCGGACCAGCCGGGCGCCCTCCCGGGCCGCCTCCAGGCTGGTGGCCACCACCACGGCGACGTACTGCCCCCGGTAGTGCACCACCGGCTCCTGCAACAGCCACAACTCCCGCTCCGGGCCGGGCGCGAGCCGGGGCGCGTTGCCGTGGTGCAGCACGGCCAGCACGCCCGGCGACGCCAACGCCTCCGCCGTGTCCACCCGTGTGATCCGGCCCCGGACCACCGCCGACGGCACCGCCCAGCCGTAGGTGACCCCGTCCACCGGGTACTCCACCGCGTACCGGGCCGTGCCGGTGACCTTCTCCGGGCCCTCCAACCGGGGAAACGCGCGCCCGACCGCCCCGCCGCTCACGACGCGGCCGGGCTCGCTGCCGCTCACGACGCGGCCAGTTCGCTGAGCGCCCGCACGGTGATGGCCCGGGTCAGCGGCAGCTTGAAACCGTTGTGCCGCAGTGGGCGCGCCTCGGCCAGCTCCGCGTCGGCGGCCCGCCCGGCCAACTCCGGGCTGAACGGACGCCCCCGCAGTTCCTGCTCGGCCCGGTACGCCCGCCACGGCCGGTGCGCCACCGCCCCGTACGCCAACCGCACGTCGCGGACCGTGTCGCCGTCGAGGTCCAGGACGGCGGCCACCGAGCCGGCGGCGAAGGCGAACGACGCCCGGTCGCGCACCTTGAGGTACGTCGAGCGGCGCGCGGCCGGCAGCGGTGGCAACCGGACGGCGGTGATCAGCGCGCCCCGGGTCAGTGTGGTCTCGCGTTCCGGGTGGGTGCCGGGGGAGCGGTACAGGGCGGTGATCGGGATGTCGCGGGGGCCGTCGGTCTCGTGCACCTCCACCACGGTGTCGAGGGCGGCCAGCGCCACGGCCAGGTCGGACGGGTGGGTGGCGACGCACTGCTCGGACCAGTCCAGCACCGCGAGGTCGCGGTTCTGGCCGTGCAGGGCCGCGCAGCCGCTGCCCGGGTCCCGCTTGTTGCAGGCCTTGCCGGTGTCCTGGAAGTAGACGCAACGGGTGCGCTGCAACAGGTTGCCGCCGGTCGTGGCCATGTTGCGCAACTGGCCGGAGGCGGCGGCGAGCAGGGCGCGGGCCAGCACCGGGTAGTCCCGGCGCACCACCGGGTGGGCCGCGAGGTCGCTGTTGCGCACCGTCGCGCCGACGCGCAGCCCGCCGTCGGGCAACTCCTCGACGGTGTCCAGCGGGAGACCTGTCACGTCCACCAGCACGTCCGGGCGTTGCACACCGAGTTTCATCAGGTCCACCAGGTTGGTGCCGCCACCCAGGTACGCGGCCTGCGGCTCGGCCGCCAGCACGGCGACCGCGTCCGCGACGTCGGCGGGCCGGTGGTAGCGGAACGCCCTCACGTCGCCGCCGCCGTCTCCCGCACGGCCGCGACGATGTGGGGGTACGCGGCGCAGCGGCAGAGGTTGCCGGCCATCCGCTCGCGGATCTCCGCGTCGGTCAGCTCGGCGGGCGCGACGAGGTCGTCGGTGACCGCGCTGGGCCACCCCTTGGCGACCTCGTCGAGCATGCCCCGGGCGGAGCAGAGCTGCCCGGGGGTGCAGTAGCCGCACTGGAACGCGTCGTGGGCGACGAACGCTGCCTGCAACGGGGACAGCTCGTCCGGTCCGGCCAGACCCTCGACGGTGACCACCGACCGGCCGTCCACGGTGACCGCGAGGACCAGGCAGCTCTTCACCCGGCGGCCGTCGAGCAGGACGGTGCAGGAGCCGCACTGGCCGTGGTCACAGCCCTTCTTCGCCCCGGTCAGGCCGAGGTGCTCGCGCAGCGTGTCGAGCAGTGTGGTGCGGTTGTCCACTGTCACGTCCCTGGACGCGCCGTTGACGTCGAACGTCAACCGGGACGAGTGCCGCTCGTCGGTCGGCGTCGCGTTCGGCGGTGTGTCCTGCACCGGCCCAGATTAGCCTTATCGGCATATGTCGGCGCGAATAACGCAAAGCTCTTCATGCCCGAGAGGACGACGGTGATCGCCGGACTGCTGCTGGCCGCCGGGGCCGGACGGCGGTACGGCCGCCCGAAGGCACTTGTCGAGCTGGACGGGGAACCGCTGGTGCGGCGCGGGGTCCGGCTGCTCGCCGACGGTGGTTGCGCACCCGTGCACGTGGTCCTCGGAGCGGGTGGAGACGAGGTGCCCGAGCTGCCCGGAGCGGTGGCGGTGCGCCACGACCGCTGGTCCGACGGACTGGGCTCGTCACTGCGCCGGGGCCTTGCCTCGCTACCGGCCGACGTGTCGGGCGCGGTCGTGGTCCTCGTCGACCAGCCGCTGCTCAGCCCGATCGCCGTCCGGCGGGTACGCGAGGCGTACACCATTGGAGCGCTGGTTGTCGCCACCTACGCCGGGCGGCCGGGCCACCCGATCCTGCTGTGCCGACGGACCTGGCCGCTGCTGGACCGGTACGCCGTCGGCGACCGGGGCGCCCGGGACCTGCTCCGCGAGCGGCCGGATCTGGTGGTCGAGGTGCCCTGCGACGACGCCGGCGAACCTGTCGACGTGGACACCCCGGCCGACCTGCTCCGGCTGCGCCGCTCAGCCGCGCACGAGCCACCGGGGTAGTCCCTGGCTGGTCAGCGCGTGATAGGTGATCATCACGATGACGGCGATCAGGCCCAGCAGGGGGTTGACGAACCAGCCGAGCAGGCCGCCGATCCCGTACAGGACGAGGCCGGTGATCGGTCGCAGTCGCTGCGCCCGCACGTACCCCGGGCTGACCCGGTTCTCGAGCAGCGCCGGGTGACGTTGCAAATAGCCGAAGAACACCAGCCAGGGGGCCGACATCAACGCCGCCGACAGCGCGTACAGGGCGACCGCCCCGCGCTGGTCGTCGATGTCACCCTCGGTGAACGCGGACGCCAGCACGGCGGTGGGGAACGGAATGATCACCGCGCCGAAGAGGACGCCCAGGTTGATCCAGCTCAACGCGAGGGTGGTCCGGCGGATCAGCCGCAGCAGCGCGTGGTGGTTGAGCCAGAGCACCCCGATGTAGACGAAGGACACCACGAAGGCGAGGTACGAGGGGCCCTCGTCGAGCAGACCGGTCAGCAGCTCACCCTCGTGGTACTCCGGCACCCGCAGGTCGATGACCAGCAGCGTGATGACGATGGCGAAGACACCGTCGCTGAAGGCCGTCATCCGGTCGGTGCCGGAGACCCGCCCGGTGGGCTCGGGATGCTCGACCTCGTCGGGTGCTGCGGACATTGCCGCAGGCTAGCCACTCGGCGCGGTGGCTCGTGGCGGTTTCGTCCGACCGGAACACGAACGGCCGCCCAGGGTCACCCCCGGACGGCCGTCCCCACCGTGTCTCAGGCCACCGGCGTGGCGGTGTCGGCCGCCGCATGGTGGGCGCGGACCACCTCGGCGTAGCGCAGACCGCTCGCCTTCATCGTCCGCCGCTGGGTGGCGTAGTCCACGTGCACCAACCCGAAGCGCTTGTCGTAGCCGTACGCCCACTCGAAGTTGTCCAGCAACGACCAGACGAAGTAGCCGGCCAGCGGCACGCCCCGGGCCACCGCCGACGCGCACGCCGCCAGGTGTTGCTCCAGGTGGTCGGTGCGCTCCTTGTCCTCCACCGTGCCGTCCGCGGTGACCTCGTCCGGCCAGGCCGAACCGCTCTCGGTGACGATGATCCGGCCCGGCCGGTACTCCTCGTGCACGTCGACCAGCAGCCGCTCCAGCCCCGCCGGAAACACCTCCCAGCCCATCGCGGTCTCCACCGAGCCGGGCACCGGCACCTGCCGGACGAACGGCGCCGCGCCGGTCGGGTCGTCGACCACCAACTGCCGGAAGTAGTAGTTCACCCCGAGGAAGTCCGTCGGCGTGGCGATCACCGCCAGGTCGTCGCCGCGTACCGGCGGCTCGACGCCGTAGGTGGCGATCATGTCGGCCGGGTAGCCGCGCCCGTGGATCGGGTCCAGCCACCACCTGTTGACGTGCCCGTCCGCCCGGCGGGCCGCCGCGACGTCCTCCGGCCGGTCGGTCGCCGCCTCGATCGGGCTGAGGTTGAGCACCAGGCCCACCGAGGCCGGCCGGGCGGCGTTGGCGCGGATCGCCTGGGTGGCCAGGCCGTGCCCGAGCAGCACGTGGTGCGAGGCGTGCACCGCTCGGGTCAGGTCGCGCTCGCCGGGGGCCATCCGCCCCTCCAGGTGCCCGATCCAGCACACGCAGAGCGGCTCGTTGACGGTGTTCCAGTCGGCCACCCGGTCACCGAGGCGGCCGGCCACCACCGCCGCGTACTCGGCGAAAGCCTCGGCGGTGGCACGCTCCGGCCAACCGCCGCGGTCCTGCAGGGCCTGCGGCAGATCCCAGTGGTACAGCGTGACGAACGGCCGGATCCCGTCGGCGAGCAGCGTGTCGACGAGCCGGTCGTAGAAGTCCAGCCCGGCCGGGTTGACCCGACCGACGCCGTCGGGCATGATCCGGGGCCAGGCCACCGAGAAGCGGTACGCGTCCACGCCGAGCCGGCGCAGCAGCGCCAGGTCCTCCGGCCACCGGTGGTAGTGGTCGCAGGCCACCGCGCCGGTGTCGCCGTTGTCGACGTTGCCGGGTGTCGCCGAGAAGGTGTCCCAGATGGACGGCGCCCGGCCGTCGACGTCGACGGCCCCCTCGATCTGGTACGCCGCCGTGGCGACGCCCCAGAGGAAGTCGGGTGGCAGCTTGGACAGGTCGGGCACGGGATGGTTCTCCTCTGGGATCGGATGACTCACTTGACAGCGCCGGCGGTGAGGCCGGCGACGAAGTACCGCTGCAGGGCCAGGAACCCGACGACGACCGGGATGCTGACCACCAGCGAGGCGGCCATGATCTGGTTCCAGTAGACGTTGAACTGGGTGGAGTAGCCCTGCAGGCCCACGGCCAGGGTGCGACTGCCCTCGTCGGTCATCACCGACGCGAACAGCACCTCACCCCAGGCGGTCATGAACGCGTACACGGTGACCGCGACGACGCCGGGCACGGCGGCCGGCAGGATGACCTGGAACAGGGTGCGCAGCGGCCCCGCGCCGTCGACCTGCGCCGCCTCGTCCAACCCCCGGGGGATCGAGTCGAAGTAGCCGACCAGCATCCAGATCGAGAACGGCAACGAGAACGTCAGGTACGTGATCACCAGGCCGGTGCGGCTGGCGTACAACTCGATGCCGGTGGCGTTGCCCAGGTTGACGTAGATGAGGAACAGCGGCAGCAGGAACAGGATGCCGGGAAACATCTGGGTGGACAGCACCGTCACCGAGAAGACTCCCCGGCCACGGAACCGGTACCGGCTCACCGCGAATGCGGCGAAGATGGCCACCGCCACCGAGCAGACCGCCGCGATGCTCGACACCACGAGGCTGTTCACCAGGTACCGGGCCAGCGGCACGGTGCTCCACATGTCGACGAACGGTTGCAGGGTGGGCCGGCTGGGCCACCAGGTGAAGCCGTTCTGCACGTCCTGCAACGGCTTCGCGGCCGAGGTCACCATCACGTAGAGCGGGATGACGACGAAGAGGGTGAGCAGGGTCAGCACGATGCGCCGGCCCCAGCGCTCACCGGCGGTCTCACGCATGGTCGTCCCTCCGACGGTTGGTGATCAGCAGGTACACGGCCGACACGACGAGCAGGAACAGCAGCAGCGCCACGGACATCGCCGAGCCGGAGCCGAAGTCCCAGGTCTTGAAGGAGCTGCGGTAGATGTGGATGGAGATCAGGTCGGCCTGCTCCGGAGCGGAACCCCCGAACAGCACGAACGGGGTGTTGAAGTCGTTGAACGTCCACAGGAACAGCACCAGCAGCAGCACCAGGTTCACCGGCCGCAGCATGGGCAGGGTGACCGAGCGCAGCCGACGCCAGAACCCGGCGCCGTCGATCGCGGCGGCCTCGTACAGCTCGCCGGGCACGTTCTGCAGCCCGGCCATCAGGCACAGGAACGCGAACGGCCAGTTGCGCCACACCGACACCACGAGCAGCGACCAGAAGCTGTTGTCGCCGATCAACCAGAACGGTCGTTCGCCCAGCAGCCCGAGCTGGTCGACGAGGACGTGGTTGACCAGGCCGGTGTCGCGTTGCAGCAGGAAACTCCAGGTGATCACCGCGGCGTAGACCGGCAGGGCGTACGGGGTGAGGAAGAGCGCCCGCAGGATCGCCCGACCCCGGAACGGTCGTTGCAGCACGACGGCCGCCGAGATGCCGAGCAACCAGGCGAACCCGACCGAGAGCACGCTGTAGGCCAGGGTGATCCAGAACGAGTGCAGCAGTTCCTTGCCGGCGGCGCTGTTCAGGTCGAGCGTCGCCCGGTAGTTCTCCCACCCCACGAACGGTGCGGTGGACCAGTCGCGGATGTGGAACTGGGTCAGCTCCAGCATGCTCATCCAGACCCCGACCACCATCGGGATCACGTGGATGCCGAGTTCCAGCAGGATGGCCGGGGCGAGCAGCAGATACGGCAGGAGCGAGCGGCGCGGGCCGCGGGGCCGGCGGGCCGGCTTCCGTGCCGGTGACCCGGCCCGGGGTTCGCGTCGGTCGGCGTCCGGCGCGGTGGTGCTGGTTGCCATCGGGGTCCTCTCGGAGTCGGTGGCCGTGGTCGGGCTCAGCACCCGACCACGGCCACCGGTGACGCCTGGGTCAGCGCATCTTCTGCTGCGCGTCGGTCAGCTTCGACTTCACCGAGGCCTCGGTGACCGGCTTGCCGCTGGCCGCGTCCGCGAACAGCTCCTTCATCGCGGTGCCGACCAGGGTCTCGAAGGTGCTCTCCTCGGGCACTTGCGGCAGCGGAGCCGCCGTGGTGACCAGGGTCTCCTGGATGGTCTTCTGCTCCGGGGCGCTGAACGCCGGGTCGGCGCCCGCGGTCTTCACCGCCGGCAGCGAACCGTACGTCTTGTTGAGGAGCGTCTGCTCCTCGTCGCTGGTCATGAACTTGACGAAGCTCAGCGCGCCGTCCTTGTTCTTGGTGTGCTTGAAGACCGCCATGTTGATTCCGGCGACCATGCTGTTGACCTTCTTGCCGCCGGCCGGCGGGCTGGCCAGGAACGGCACCGGGGCCACCCCGTACGCGTCGGCGGGCATGTTCTGCGTCTTCAGGTTCGAGCCGGCGGACTGCCAGAGCAGCATGGCGGCCTTACCGTTGGCGAAGTCGGACACCGACTGGTTCTGCGCGTACTCGGCGTTGCTCGGGTTGGTGATCTTGTCGGCGGCCATGAAGTCGATGTACCGCTTGATCGCCGACACGTTCTGCGGGGTGTCGAAGGTCGGCTTGCCGGCCGAGTCGAACCACTCACCGCCGTACTGCTGGCTGAAGGTGAAGGCGTGGTGCGCGTTCTCCGACGGGTTGGCCCCCTCGATCGCCAGGCCCCACTTGCCGCCGGTGCTCAGCTTCTTGCCGTACTCGACGACCTGCTCCCAGGTCGTCGGCGGGGCGGTGATGCCCGCGTCGGCGAACATCTTCTTGTTGTAGTACAGGCTGTACGCCATGGAGTAGAGCGGCACGGCGGCCGGCGGCTTGCCGGGGGCCCCGGCGGCGGCGAGCGCGGCGGGCACGATCCGGTCCTTGCCGCCGACGGCCTGCAGGGTGGCGTCGTCGAACTCGACGAGCGCGCCGGTGGCCTGCAGCGACGCCGACCAGGTGTTGCCGATGTTGACCACGTCCGGGCCCTTGCCGGAGGTGGCGGCCGCGAGCAGACGGTTGAGCAGGTCCGACCAGGGGACCACCTCTACGGTGACCTTGATCCCGGTCTGCTTCTCGAACTTGTCCAGCTCCGGCTGGAGGATGGTCTTGTCGGCCTCCAGGCTGGCGCCCTGGTTGCTGGCCCAGTACGTCAGCGTCTTGGGGGACGCTGCGGAGTCGTCGCCGGAGCCGCCGCAGGCGGTCAGCGATGCGGCGGCCAGTACGGCGGCGGTGAATATCCCGAGGTGTCGTCTCGACACGGTCAGCCCTTCCGGTGCGTGGTGGGGGTCCACCGGCCCTCGTCGCCGATAGGGGTGGGCGACGGGCAGCCGGCTGCGGACAGGGTTCGGGGGTGCGCCGTCGGGGGTCCGTCGGCGTTTCCCGGGAGTTACATCACGGCTTAATTTATGTCGTCATTAAAGTTGTTGGCCGGTGGGTCGTCAAGCACGAGGCGGTTACAGTCGCCTCGAACGGCCGACGGGAACGAGGTGACGAGTGGAGCTGGCGCGTGCCACCAACCGCAGCGTGCGGCTGCGCAACAGGTCCGCCCTGCTGACCAAGCTCTTCCTCGACGGTCCGCTCACCCGGCAGGACCTGGTGCGCAGCACCGGGCTGAGCCAGCCGGCGGTCAGCAACGTGGTGGCCGACCTGATCGACGAGGGGTTGGTCGTCGAGGCGGGGGCCGCCGAGTCCGACGGCGGCCGGCCCAGCATGCTGCTGCGCATCGCGCCCCGCTACGCGTTCCTGGTCGGCGTGGACGTCGGCGAGACCCGGGTCCGGGTGGAGCTGTTCGACTTCGCGATGACCCTGCTGGCGAGCATCGAATACCCGCTCGACCCGGCCCGTACCGAGCCGGACCTCGTGGCCGGGCACGTCCTGGCCGGGATCGACGCGGTCACCGGTCGGGCCGGCGTGGCCACCGGCGACGTGCTCGGCGTCGGCATCGGCGTCTCCGGCGTGGTCGAGCAGGGCACCGAGGCCGTCGTGCACGCCCAGGCCCTCGGCTGGGACCGGGTGCCGCTGGAGCGACTGATCGGCGCCGGCACCGACCTGCCGCTGCACATCGACAACGGCGCCAAGACCCTCGGCCAGGCCGAGATGTGGTTCGGCGCCGGTCGGGGCACCCGGCACGCCGTGTTCGCGCTGGTCGGCTCCGGTGTCGGCGCGTCGGTGGTGACCAACGGCGCCACCTACCGGGGCGCGTCCAGCAGCGCGGGGGAGTGGGGACACACCACCCTCGTGTACGGCGGGCGGGCCTGTCGGTGCGGCGCGCGCGGCTGCCTGGAGGCGTACGTGGGCGCGGAGGCGATCATCGACCGCTACCGGGAGGCGCGCCGGGGTCGACCGGTGCCCGGTGCGGACGAGGAGTCCCAGATCGCCGCCCTGGTCGACGCCGCCGCGACCTCGGCCACCGCCCGACGGGTCCTCGACGACACCGCCGGCTACCTCGGGGCCGGGGTGGCCAACCTGATCAACCTGTTCAACCCGGAGCGGGTGGTGCTCGGCGGCTGGGCGGCGATGGCGTTGGGCGACCTGCTGCCGGCCGTCCGGGAGGCCGCCGGCCGGCAGGCGCTGCGCCAGCCGTTCGACCAGGCGTCGATCGAGCTGTGTCAGCTCGGGGTGGACGCGGTGGCGCTCGGCGCGGCCACCCTCCCGATCGCCCGCTTCCTCACCGAGGGTGGCGTCCGGCGCTGACGGGGCGCGACTCCGCAGGCCGGCGGCAAATTACACAAACAGAATGCTCGGGATAAATAACGAAGTTATAGATCGATGTCTTGACGCCGTCGCAATCTCGCCGCAACACTCCTACGAGAGCGCTCTCCATCCCGCGGCGTCGCCTCGGCGGCACCACCCCCGGCGCTACGGGCGAGCCTGACCCCCATCCGTGCGGCAACCCGTAGCCCTCTATCGACAGGCGATGTCATGACATCTCGCGCTACATCCGTACGCCCGCGTCCCCGGGTCGTGCGGCACCTGCTCGCCGGGCTCACCGTGGCCCTGGTCGCGGCGCTCACCCCGACCGGCACCACGGCACCCGCGCAGGCCGCCCCCGTCCTGCTCTCCCAGGGCCGCACGGCCACCGCCTCGTCCACCGAGAACGGCGGAACCCCCGCCGCCGCCGCGGTCGACGGCAACACCGGCACCCGCTGGTCCAGCGCGTTCAGCGACCCGCAATGGCTCCAGGTCGACCTGGGCGCCCGCGCCACCATCACCCAGGTCAACCTGCTCTGGGAGGCCGCCCACGGCCGGGCCTTCCAGCTCCAGACCTCCGACGACGGGTCCACCTGGACCACGATCTACTCGACCACCACCAGCACCGGCGGCACGCAGAACCTCACCGTCTCCGGCGCCGGCCGCTACGTCCGCATGTACGGCACCGCCCGGGGCACCGGCTACGGCTACTCGCTCTGGGAGTTCCAGGTCTACGGCGAGACCGGCGGCGGCACCAACGAGCCCCCGGTGACACCCACCGACCCGTACAACCCCAACCTCGGGTCGAACACGTTCGTCTTCGACCCGAGCACGCCCACGTCGACGATCCAGAGTCGACTGAACACCCTCTTCACCCAGCAGGAGACCAACCAGTTCGGCCCGCAGCGCTACGCGGTGCTGTTCAAGCCCGGCACCTACACCGCCGACGTCAACCTCGGCTTCTTCACCCAGGTCGCCGGCCTCGGTATGAGCCCGGACGACGTCAACCTCAACGGCCACGTCCGCGCCGAGGCGTTCTGGTTCGGCGGCAACGCCACCCAGAACTTCTGGCGGGCCGCCGAGAACCTCTCCGTCACCCTGCCCGCCGGGCAGACCGTGGAGCGCTGGGCGGTGTCCCAGGCCGCCCCGTACCGGCGGATGCACCTGCGCGGCGCGCAGAACCAGATCCAGCTCTGGAACGGCGGCGACGGCTGGTCCAGCGGCGGCCTGATGGCCGACACCCGCGTCGATGGGCTGGTCGTCTCCGGCTCGCAGCAGCAGTGGTACTCCCGTAACAGCGAGTTCGGCAACGGCTGGACCGGCTCGGTGTGGAACATGGTCTTCCAAGGCGTCACCGGTGCCCCCGCGCCGAGTTTCCCCAACCCGTCGCACACCGTCATCGGTCAGACCCCGCAGGTCCGGGAGAAGCCGTTCCTCTACGTGACGAGCAGCGGCGAGTACCGGGTGTTCGTGCCCGCCCTGCGCACCAACTCCACCGGCACCAGCTGGTACAACAAGACCCCGGCCGGCTCGTCGCTGTCGCTGTCGCAGTTCTTCGTCGTCCAGCCCGGCACCAGCGCCGCCACCATCAACGCGGCTCTCGCCCAGGGCAAGCACCTGCTCTTCACCCCGGGCGTGCACCGCATCACCGAGCCGATCCAGGTCAACCGGGCCGACACGGTGATCCTCGGCCTCGGCCTGGCCACCATTCAGGCCGACAACGGCACCGTGGGAATGCGGGTGGCCGATGTGGACGGCGTCAAGGTCGCCGGCATCATGTTCGAGGCCGGCACCACCAACTCGCCGGTTCTCATGGAGGTCGGGCCGTCCGGTTCGTCCGCGAGCCACGCCTCGAACCCGACCTCGCTGCACGACGTGTTCTTCCGCATCGGCGGCCCACACGTCGGCAAGGCCACCAACACGTTGACCGTCAACAGCGACAACGTGATCGGCGACCACATGTGGCTGTGGCGGGCCGACCACGCCGCCAGCGGCGTACCCACCGGGTGGACGCTGAACACCGCCGACACCGGGCTCACCGTCAACGGCGACAACGTCACCATGTACGGCCTCTTCGTCGAGCACTACCAGAAGTACCAGACCATCTGGAACGGCAACGGCGGCCGGACGTACTTCTACCAGAACGAACTGCCCTACGACCCGCCCAACCAGGCCGCCTGGATGAACGGGTCGACCCGGGGCTACGCCGCGTACAAGGTGGCCGACTCGGTGACCAGCCACCAGGCATGGGGGTTGGGTAGCTACAGCTACTTCAACGTCAACCCCGCGGTGGTGGCGGAACGCTCCTTCGAGGTACCCAACAACCCGAACGTGCGCTTCACGAACATGGTCACCGTCTCGCTCGGTGGCGTCGGCACCATCAACCGGGTGATCAACAACGCCGGTGGCACCGCGAACGCGGCCAACCAGACGGTGTACCTGACCACCTACCCCTGACCGGGGCGCCCGCGCCGACCCGGTCGTCTCATCGGACCGGGCCGGTGCGGGTGGCACCCAGGGCCGAGGCCGGCCCGGTCCCGCCGAGACCGGGCCGGCTACGGTCGTGCCAGCACCTCCGCCGCCGCCCGCTCACCGGCCCGCACCGCGCCCTCCAGGTAGCCGGTCCAGCGGGTCGCCGTCTCGGTACCCGCCCAGTGCACCCGGCCCACCGGGGTCCGCAGGTGCGGGCCGTACGCGCCCCAGGCCCCCGGGGTGAGCGCGCCGGAGAAACAGCCCCGCGTCCACTCCTCGGCCGACCAGTCGTACTCGATCAGGTCCACCGGATCACCGGCCTGCGGCCCGACCACCGTGGCGAACGCGTCCAGCAGGCACCGCCGACGTCGCTCGGGGGACATCTCCCGCAGCGCGGCGGCGTCCGAGGCGTAACTGAACCCGGTCAACACCCCGAGCGGCGAGGTCGGGGTGGAGTTGTCGACCGTCTCGGTGAGCGGACCGGCGCTGCTCGTGGACACCCCGGACAACCCGTCGGCGCGCCAGAACGGTTCCGGGTAGACGGCGTGGACCTTCAGCGCCGAACCCATCGGCATCCGCTGGGTCAGTCCGTCGCGCAACGGAGGCAGCGGTGGGGCGTACCGGATGCGACCCGCCAGAGCCGGGGCCAGCGCGACCACCAGAGCGTCGCCGTTCACGCGCCCGGTGTCGGTCCACGCCGTCACCCCGTCGACGCTCTGCTCCACGGCCCGCACCGGCGCGGCCAGCGTCAGTGCCCCCGGCGGCAGGGCGGCGGCCATCCGCTCGGCCAGTGCCGGGGGCCCGCCCACGATCCGGTCCTGCTGCGCGCCGCCCGCCATTCCCAGCAGGGGCCCGGTCCCACCTGCGCTGCGCAGGTAGAACAGCAGGTGCAACAACGACACCTCGTCCGCGCCGGTGGCCAGCAGCCCGCCGGCGAGCAGCCGCCCCAGGTAGTCGGCGGTGTCGTCGTCCCCGGCCGTGGCGCGCAACCAGCCGCCGAGGACCGTCCGGTCCCACTGCGTGGCCTCCGGCGCCTGCCAGGGCGCGGCCGGGTCCAGGCGGGCGGCGTATTCGTCCAGCAGATTGAGGACCCGGGCGGCCCGCGCCGGAGGATCGGCCCGACGCTCCCCCGCCCACAGCACAGTGGGCGCGCCGAACGCCGCCGACGCGAACGTGGCCAACCCGTGCTCGGCGACCAGCGCGTACATCCGATCCTGCGTCGGGCCGATCCACTGCGCGCCCAGGTCGAGTTGGGTGACGTCGGGCAGCCAGCGGGTCAACACCCGACCGCCCACCCGGTCGCGGGCCTCCAGCAGTCGCACCTGCGCGCCGGCACGGGTGAGCGCCAGCGCGGCGGCGAGCCCGGAAAAACCGGCGCCGACCACGACCACCCGCAAGCCGTCGGCCACGTTGGGGTCTACCCACAACCACGGAAGGCATGACTACCGGCCTCAGTCCCGGCTGCTTGCTCTGGTCGGCTGCCTGTCCCGGCTGCTTGCCTTGGTCGGCTGCTTGCTCCGGTTGCGGCTGCGGCTGCGGCTGGGCCGCGGCCGCGGCCGCGGCTGCAGCTGCGGCTGGGGCTGCGGCTGGGGCTGCGGCTGCCGGCGGACCGTACCCCTGTCCTCCGTCCTTTGCTCTGCACCTGCGGAGGCACCACCCGGGCCGGCGCCCCCGTCGCATCCGTGGGTGCAGAGCAAAGGGCACAGCACCACCGGCCGGCCCGGGTGGCCTGGGCGGCCCGGGTGGTCTGCGCGGGCCGGGTGGTCTGCGCGGGCCGAGTGGTCTGCGCGGGCCGAGTGGTCTGCGCGGGCCGGGTGGTCCGCGCGGGCCGGGTGGCCTGGCTGGCCTGCGCGGCCTGGGCAGGTCGGGTGGCCTGGACGGGCTGGGCAGCGCGGGCCGACTGGCCTGGGTGGCCGCGACGGCCTAGGCGGTCCGGGTGGCCTGTGACGGGCATGGCGGACCCGGTGGTCCGGGTGGTCCGGGTGGTCTGGATGGTCCGGCCGGCCTGGCCGGGCCGTCCCGACCCGGGACGCCGAGAATTTTCTGCCGGGCCTGTCGATCCGGGCGGTCGCCGATCGTGTGGAGGATGAGAGGTCGGTGTACGGCCGGCCGCCCCGCGAGGAGGAACGATGACGTTGTACCTGCTCAGCCTTCACCAGCCCCAGGGTGAGCTGCCACCGGACCCGGAGTTCCTGGCCGGCGTGATGCGTCAGCTCGCCGATTTCCGCGACGAGTTGGCGTCGACCGGGTCGTGGGTGTTCGGGCACGGTCTGCACGGCCCGGAGACCGCCACCGTGCTGCGGGCCCGCGAGGGCGGAGAAGTGCTGGTCACGGACGGGCCGTTCGTCGAGGGCAAGGAGTACCTGGGCGGCATCGCCATCATCGATGTACCGGACCTGGACGTCGCCCTGGACTGGGGCCGCCGCTACGCGGTGGCCACCACGCTGCCGATCGAGGTCCGCCCCTTCCAGGACGGGTCCGGAGACTGACCGTGCCAGACGTCGAGGCGGTGTTCCGCGCGGAGTACGGGCGCGCGGTCGCCGTCCTGGTTCGCCTCCTCGGCGACATCGACCTCGCCGAGGAGGCCGTCCAGGAGGCTTTCGTCATCGCGGTGGCGAAGTGGCCGACGACCGGCCCGCCACCCAGCCCGGCCGGTTGGATCATCACCACCGCCCGCAACCGGGCGTACGACCGGCTACGCCGCGAGGCGTCGCGGGTCGACCGGCACGCCCAGGCGTCCCTGCTCTTTGCCACCGACGGCCCCGTCGAGGAGGGACCCGTGCGCGACGACCGGCTACGGCTGATCTTCACCTGCTGTCATCCGGCGCTCGCCCCGACCGCCCGGGTCGCGCTCACCCTGCGCCTGCTCGGCGGACTGAGCACCGCCGAGATCGCCCGAGCGTTCCTGGTGCCGGAGCCGACCATGGCGCAACGGCTGGTCCGCGCCAAGTCGAAGATCCGTCACGCCCGGATCCCGTACCGGATACCCCGCGACGCCGACCTACCCGACCGGCTGTACGCCGTCCTCGCGGTGCTCTACCTGATCTTCAACGAGGGGTACACGGCCAGTGCCGGGCGACATCTGGTCCGCGCCGAGCTGTGCGTCGAGGCTGTCCGGCTGACCCGTCTGCTGGTCGAGCTGATGCCGGACGAACCCGAGGCGCTCGGCCTGCTCGCACTGATGCTGCTCACCGAGTCGCGCCGCGCCGCGCGGACCACCGCCGACGGCGACCTCGTGCCGCTGCCCCGGCAGGACCGGCGCCTGTGGGACGCCGAACTGGTGGCCGAGGGGCAGGCGCTGGTCCGCCGCTGCCTGCGTCGCGACCAGCCCGGGCCGTACCAGATCCAGGCCGCGATCGCCGCCGTGCACAGCGCCGCACCGCGTGCCGCCGACACCGACTGGGGGCAGATTCTCCAGCTGTACGACCACCTGACGAGGATCGCCCCCAGCCCGGTGGTAGCGCTGAACCGTGCGGTCGCCCTCGCCGAGGTGGCCGGACCGACCGTCGCGCTCGCCGAGGTGGACCGTCTCGACCTGGCCGGTTACCACCCGCACCATGCGGTCCGCGCTGACCTGCTGGCCCGGCTCGGCCGCAACGCCGAGGCCGTCGACGCGTACCGGACCGCCGTCGCGCTGACGGACAACGCGGCGGAACGGGCCTTCCTCACCGCCCGCGCGGCGGCCCTGAGGCCGCAGTGACCCGGGCCGACGCTACTGGCCCGCCACCGCCGACCGTCGTGTCGGCTGACCGGGAACTGTCGGTGGTTCGGCGATGATGCCGCCCATCACGTCCTCGACGTTGGGCACCTGGGCGAGCTCGCCCAGCCCCTCGACATAGCGCAGCAACCGGAGCTGCATCGCCGCCAGCTCCGCGCGGCACTCCGCGTCGTCGGGCCAGGCCGACTCGGGCGCGTCGGGGTTGGCCAGCTCCCACGCCCGCAGGCGCGGATGCCACGTGGAGAGGAAGGGCCGGAGCTCGTTGTTGAGCATGGCGATCCCGAGATGCTCGACGGTCGGACGACCGGTGGTCCGGATGGTCGGCGCCGCCTCGCTCAGCACCTCCCGGGTGATCGCGAACAGCTGGTAGAGCGACGTCATCGCCTCCCGGACGAGACCCGTGCCGGTCGCCAGCGGTTGACCGGACACCCGGGTGACCGCCTCCACGAACAGACGCCAGGCGGTCTGCTTGTTGTCCCTGGTGACGGCAAACCTCAGCTCGCTGAACTGCGGAACCGAGACGGTCACCTCCGCCAGCTGGAAGAACCGCGAATAGGCCGACGCCACCACGGCCGCCACGCCACCCGCCGTCGTGCCGCAGAGCACGAAGAGGGCGGGCCCGGTCAGTCGACTGGCCAGGTACACCGCCAACCCCACGGCGGCACCGGCCACCAGACCCAGGGCGATGTGGAGCCAGCGGGAACCACGCCAACGCATCAGCATCCCTGCATCGTCCCAGACGTTTTCCACTGTGTGCCGTCGGTGTCCGGTTCGCTCGACGGCGGGGGAGAACCCCGGGTGGGCGTGTTTGCCGCCGGGTGCGCCGGGAACCCGAGCCGCCCCGGCCATGGGTCCACCCGTGGCCGCAGCAGTGGATGGAGGCGGCCATGGCATACCGTCCGACCGTCGCCGACACCACGCCCGACCTGTCCACCCTCACGCTCGGCGTGGAGGAGGAGTTCCTGCTGCTCGACCCGGACAACGGGCGCAACCTGCCGGTGGCGGACCAGGTGCTGGACGCACTGCGTGGCCACGCCCGCGACCAGAGCCGCCAGGAGTTCCGGCACAGCATGGTGGAGATGGTCACACCGGTCTGCGCCGACCTCAACGAACTGCGCACGCACCTGGTGTCGCTGCGTCACTCCGCCGCCGAGGCCGCCACGGCGGCCGGGGCCCGACTGGTGGCCGTCGGCGCGACCCCCGTGGCCGAGCCGCACCTGACCGTGCCCGACCGGCCCCGCTACCACGCGATGTCGCGCCGGTACGGTCCGGTGGCGCACGACCCGGCGGTCTGCGGCTGTCACGTGCACGTCGGGCTGCCCGACCGGGAACTGGCCGTGCAGGTCTGCAATCATCTGCGCACGTGGCTGCCGGTGATCCAGGCGATCACCACCAACTCGCCGCTGCACGACGGGCGCGACACCGGCCACGCGAGTTGGCGGTCGATGCAGCTGGAACGGTGGCCCAGCATCGGCCCGACGCCGTACTTCGACTCCGCCGCCGACTACGACCGGACCGTGGACGAGCTGATCGCCGCGGGCATCATGCTCGACGCCGCGATGGTCTACTGGTACGCCCGGCCGTCGTCGGCGTACCCGACGGTGGAGGTGCGGGTGGGCGACGTCTGCTCCGACGTGGACGACACGGTGCTGGTTGCCGCGCTGGTCCGGTCCCTCGTCGCGACCCTGGCCGACGACGTACGCGCCGGGGTGACCGCACCGCGCACCCGGAACTGTCTGGTCGCCGCCGCGCACTGGCGGGCCGCCCACGACGGCCTCGACGGCGAGCTGATCGACCTGCGCGCCGGCGGCACCCGACCGGCCTGGGCGATGGTCGACGAGCTGATGGCGGTGATCGCCCCGGCCCTGCTGCGCCACGGCGACCTCGGGTACGTGCTGGCGCACCTGGCCCGGCTACGCCGCGACGGGACCGGCGCGACACGGCAGCGCCGGGTGCTGGAGCGTACCGGTGACCTGCGCGCCGTCATCGACGACCTGGCCGACCGCACGGCCGCCACCTGACCGCGACCTGACGTCACGGGGAGCAGCGCGGCTCAGCTGATGTCGTGCGTCTGCAGCCACAGCTCCAGCAGGCCGAGCTGCCACAGCTTGTTACTGCCGGCCGCTGCCTCGGCCCGGTCCGGCTCGGCGAGCAGGTGGGCCACGTACTCCGGTCGGAACAGCCCTCGCTCGCGCGCGGCCGGCGCCTGCAACGCCTCGGCGACCAGTTCCCGCACCGGGCCGTCCACGTTGCGCAACGCCGGAACGGGGAAGTACCCCTTGCGACGGTCGACCACCTCGGCGGACAGCACCTCCCGGGCGACCTCCTTGAGGACGCCCTTGCCGCCCTGCGCGACCTTGTGCTCCGGCGGGCAGTGCGCCGCCAGGGTGACCAGGTCCTGGTCGAGGAAGGGCGTGCGCACCTCCAGGCCCCACGCCATGCTCATGCTGTCCACCCGTTTGACCGGGTCGTCGGGGAGCATCAGGTGGGTGTCCAGGCGCAGCACGGCGTCCAGCGCGGTCTGCGCCCCCGGCGCGGCGAGATGCCCGGCGAGCAGTTCCCGGCTGGCGTCGTGCTCCAGCGCGTACTCCGGGCTGACGAGACTGCGCAGCTCGTCGTGGTCGCGGTCGAAGAACGCGGCGGCGAACGTCTCGGCGGCGCTGTGCCGGGGCGCCTCGGTGAGCGGCTGGTGGTAGCCGTAGCCGGCGAACACCTCGTCGGCGCCCTGCCCGGACTGCGCCACCTTCACGTGGCGCGCCACCTGCTCGGACAGCAGGTGGAACGCGACCACGTCGTGGCTGCCCATCGGCTCGGTCATCGCCAGCACGGCACGCCGTACGGCGGGCACCAGGTCGTCGTCGGCCAACCGGATGCGATGGTGGTCGGTGTCGAACGCGCGGGCCACCAGGTCGGAGTAGTGGAACTCGTCGCCGGACTCGCCGTCGCGGCTGTCGAAGCCGATGCTGAACGTCCGCAGGTGCTGCTGGCCGGCCTCGGCGAGGAGCGCCACGATGAGGCTGGAGTCCAGACCACCGGACAGCAGCACCCCGACCGGTACGTCGGCGACCAGCCGTCGGCGTACCGCCGCGCGCAGCGCGTCCCCGATGGCGGCCCGCCAGTCGGCGGCGTCCATGCCGGTGTCGGCGGGTTCCCGCACGTAGTCGGGTCGCCAGTACACCTCCTCGCGGCTGCGCCCGTCCGCCTCGATCACCCGCAGGGTGGCCGGCGGCAGCTTGCGCACACCGCGCAGCACCGTCCGGGGCGCGGGCACGATGGAGTGCCAGGACAGGTAGTGGTGCAGCGCCACCGGGTCGATGCCGGTGTCGACGTCGCCGGCGGCCAGGAGCGCCGGTAGGGTGGAGGCGAACCGGAGCCGCCCGGGGGTCTCGGCGAGGTAGAGCGGCTTGATGCCGAGCCGGTCGCGGGCCAGCACCAACCGCTGCCGGGCCCGGTCCACCAGGCCGATCGCGAACATGCCGACCAGGTGGTCGACGAAACGCTCACCCCAGTGCGCGTACGCCACCAGGATCACCTCGGTGTCGCTGGTGGAGTGGAACGCGTACCCGGCGTTGCGCAACTCCTCGCGCAGCTCCGGGTAGTTGTAGATGCAGCCGTTGAAGACCAGCGCGAGGCCCAGGTCGTCACGGACCATCGGTTGCCCGCCCGCGTCGGACAGGTCGATGATGGTCAACCGGCGGTGCCCGAGGGTCACCCAGCCGTCGGCGAACAGGCCCTCGTCGTCCGGGCCACGGGAGCGCATCGCCTCGGTCATCCGGGTGACCGCCGCCGCGTCGGGGGACCGGCCGTCGAACCGTGCCTCCCCGCTGATCCCGCACATCAGGCGGGGCGGTGCTGGTCCAGGGCAGACATGGCCCCTCCTGTCAGGTCTCCCCGACTGGTGGTGGCGGGGCCCGCGGTGGGAACGGGGCCGCTGGCTACCCGGGTAGCGGGTGGGCAAACTTGCAGGTGGTCCCGTGGCCCTTAATCGAGCAGGGTGCGCAGGATGCGGGCCAGTTCGGCGCGGTCGGTGTCGTCGAGGTGCCCGAAGAAGCGGTCGGCTTCGGCCCGACGGGCGGCTCGGATGGCGGCGCCGACCCGGTTGCCCTCGTCGGTGAGGGCGACAAGTGTGGCGCGCCGGTCGGCCGGGTCGGGGCGGCGCTCGACGAGCCCACGGGTCTGCAGGTCGTCGATGACCTCGGTCGCCGAGCGGGGCGCGATGCGCAGGTGTTCGGCGAGTGTGCCGGGGCGTACCTCGCCGTGGCGGCCCAGGACACCGAGCGCCCGGGACTGGCTGGGGGTGATGTCCCACGGTGCCAACGACTCCCGGGACTGCCGCCGCAAGCGGGACGCGACCGCCCAGAACGTCTCGGCCAGGTTGTCGTCGGCGGTGTCCTCGGTCACCGGAATACGGTAGCAGGAGATGTGGTTGTTCCCTCATGTTGAGGTAACCTCAGTAATGTCGTCGACCGAAAGGCAGTTGCTCCTTGGAACCCACCCCCATGGGCCGCGACCGCGGCCACCGCACCGTCAGCGCCGAAGAGAAGACGCAGGCCCGCCAGGTGTCCCTGCGCCGGATCGGCCGCCTGTTCACCAGCCACCGGCCCGCGCTCGCCGCCGTCACCGCGATCATCGTGCTCTCCTCGATCATCGCGATGGCCAGCCCGTTCCTGCTGCGTGCCGTCATCGACCGCGCGCTACCGCAGGGCGACGTGACACTGTTGGTCTGGCTGGTCCTCGGCATGGTCGCCGTGGCGGCCGTGACCTCCGCCCTCGGCGTCGTGCAGACCTGGATCTCCACCCAGGTCGGCCAGCAGGTCATGCACCGGCTGCGCACCGACGTCTTCAGTCACCTCCAGCGCCAGTCGCTGGGCTTCTTCACCCGCACCCGCACCGGCGAGGTGCAGTCCCGGATCACCAACGACATCGGCGGCATGCAGTCGGTCGTCACCTCCACCGCCACCGCCGTCGCGGCCAACCTCACCACTGTGGTCGCCACCGCGGTCGCCATGGTGGCCCTCTCCTGGCAGCTGTCCCTCGTCTCGCTCGTGGTGCTGCCGCCCGCCGTCTGGCTGACCCGCCGGGTCGCCCGGATGCGCCGGGAGATCACCGCCCAGCGCCAACGCGAACTCGCCGACCTCAACGTCACTGTCGAGGAAGGGCTCTCGATCAGCGGCGTCCAGTTGGCCAAGACCCTCGGCACCGGGCCGGCGCTCATCGAGCGGTTCAGCGCCTCCTCGGCCCGCCTGGTCGACCTGGAGCTGCGCAGCGAGCTGGCCGGCCGCTGGCGGATGGCGTCGATGAGCATCATCTTCGCCGCCGTACCGGCGGTCATCTACCTCGCCGCCGGGCTACCCGGCGCCGCCGGGACGTTGAGCATCGGCACCCTGGTCGCCTTCACCGCCCTTCAGGGCGGCCTGTTCCGGCCACTGATGGGTCTGCTCAACGTGGGTGTCTCGCTCACCGCGTCGCTGGCGCTGTTCGCCCGGATCTTCGAATACCTGGACCTCCCTGTCGACGTGGCCGATCCCGCCGAGCCGGTCCGCCTCGACCCCGCCCGGGTGCGCGGCCACCTGCGCCTGGAGGACGTCACCTTCGGCTACCCCGGTAACGACACCGCCGCCCTCGCCGGGATCACACTGGACGTGCCCGCCGGCACCAGCCTCGCGCTGGTCGGGGAGACCGGATCCGGCAAGAGCACCCTCGCCGGGCTGGTCAGCCGGCTGCACGACCCGACCGCCGGCCGGATCACCGTCGACGGCGTCGACCTGCGCGACCTGCGCCTGGCCGACCTGGCCGCGATCGTCGGCGTGGTCAGCCAGGAGACGTACCTGCTGCACACCACCGTCCGGGAGAACCTGCGCTACGCCCGGCCGGACGCCACCGATGCGGAGATCGAGGACGCCGCCCGCGCGGCCCAGATCCACGACCTGATCGCCGGGCTGCCCGACGGGTACGACACCATGGTCGGCTCCCGCGGCCACCGCTTCTCTGGCGGCGAGAAGCAGCGGCTGGCCATCGCCCGCACGTTGCTGCGCGACCCGTGCATCCTCGTCCTCGACGAGGCCACCAGCGCGCTGGACACCGAGACCGAGCGCGCCGTGCAACGCGCGTTCGACGTGCTCGCCGAAGGCCGGACCACGATCACCATCGCCCACCGGCTCTCCACCGTCCGGGACGCCGACCAGATCGCGGTGCTCGACCACGGCCGCATCGTCGAGGCCGGCACCCACGACAGCCTGCTGGATCGCAACGGCCGCTACGCCACATTGGCGGCCTGAGCATCCGCTCAGAAAACCGTCTCACAACCGTCGCTAAACCCGTCTCATTATTCCGATTCGAGGTGTCGGTAGACGGTGGCCCGCGAGACACCCAGCGTGGCGGCGATGGCATCCACCGAGTGGGTGCCCGCCGCGTGCATCCGCCGGGCCGTCTCCACCTGCTCCCGACCCAGCGCCCGCGGTCGTCCCGGCCGCCGCCGGCTCCCGCTCGTCGGGGCCGCGTCCGGTGCGGTGCCGCGCGCCGGCGCCGGGGCCGCCGTGGTCCCGTCCGGCTCGGGTACGGCGGCGGCCGGCGTCAACAGCCGGCGTACGCCGTCGAGCATGTCGGCGCGCAGCACCTCGTCGGACACGTCGACGAAGAAGACGATCGGATCGCTGCACGCCGCCACCGCCTGCGTCGCCAGGACCCGCTCCCGCCGGCCGGCGTCCGGCCCGGCGATGAGGTCGTTGGCCCGCATCGCGATCTCCATCAGGCGGTGGTACGTGTCGCCCCGACCGACCAGCGCGATGTCGTGGAACAGCATGCCGAGCGGGCGGCGGTGGGCGAGCATGACGTCCACCCAACCCTCCAGCACCGTCCACCGCGCCTGCTCGACGGGCTGCGTCCGCGCGGCGTCGAGCAACGCCTCCAGATCGGCCAACAACGGCTCGACCAGCGCAGAGAGCAGGTGTTCCTTGGCCGGGAAGTGGTACAGGATCGCGGCTTTGGTCAGCCGTAACCGCTCGGCGATCTGCCGCAGCGAGGTGCGCTGGTAACCGTGCTCGGCGAACAGGTCGAGCGCGGCGCGCAGGATCCGGGTGCGGGTGTCGTCCCCGGGCTCGACGGTCATGCCGGCCAGCCTAGCCACGTCCTGACCGGTGGGCACCATCACCGTTGATTCGACTGACCATCGGTCAGTACAGTGGTGGTGGTCGACGCAGCCAACGGCAGGAGGGGCGATGCCCGTCATCTCGATCGGCAACCTGGTCAAGACCTTCGGCGCGATCCGGGCACTCGACGGGCTGGATCTGCGCGTCGAGCAGGGGGAGGTGCACGGCTTCCTCGGGCCCAACGGCTCCGGCAAGTCCACCACCATCCGGATCCTGCTCGGGCTGCTCCGCCGCGACTCCGGAGACGCCCAGGTGCTCGGGGCCGACCCGTGGCGCGACGCGGTCCGCCTGCACCGCCGGCTGGCGTACGTGCCGGGCGACGTCAGCCTCTGGCCCAACCTCACCGGCGGAGAAGCCATCGACCTGTTCGGGCGGCTCCGCGGCGGCCTCGACCGGCAACGCCGTGACGAGCTGCTGCAACGGTTCGACCTGGACCCGACCCGCCGCTGCCGCACGTACTCCAAGGGCAACCGGCAGAAGGTCGCCATCGTCGCCGCCTTCGCCTCGGCGGTGGAGCTGTACGTGCTCGACGAGCCCACCTCCGGCCTCGACCCCCTGATGGAGGCGGTGTTCCAGGACGAGGTCCGACGGGTCAAGCGGGCCGGCGCGACGGTGCTGCTCTCCAGTCACGTGCTCGCCGAGGTCGAGGCCCTCTGCGACCGGGTCAGCATCATCCGCGAGGGCCGCACCGTCGAGTCCGGCACCCTGGCCGAGCTGCGCCACCTCACCCGCACGGCGGTCACCGTCGAGACCGCACGTCCGCTCACCGGCCTCGACGCGCTGCCCGGTGTGCACGACGTGCACGAGGTCGACGGGCGTACCCATCTGGAGGTCGAGCCGGCGCACTTCGACGAGCTGCTCGGTCAGCTCGTCCGCTCCGGTGTCCGCGCCCTGACCAGCACCCCGCCCACGCTGGAACAGCTCTTCCTGCGCCACTACGGCGACGACCCCGCCGCCGGTGCCGGACCGGTCGATGCTGCGGGGCCGGTCGATGCTGCCGGGTCGGCTGACGGTCCGGCCGTCGATGCCGCGTCGGCTGGTGCTCCGGCCGCCGGTGCCTCCGACACCGACTCGCCGGCTGACGCCCCGCAGGCCGGTGCCCGGTGAGCGCCCTCACCGGCACGGCCCTGCTGGCCCGGCTCGTGCTGCGCCGCGACCGGATCCGGCTGGTCATCTGGGTCCTCGGCACGCCGCTGCTCGGCTACGCCCTGGCCGGCAGCGTCGCCGGCATCTACCCGGACGAGACAGCCCGCCAGGGCTACGCCGCCACCTCCGCGTCCAGCCTCGTCGCCCGCGCGTTCAACGGTCCGATCGCCGGCACCGACCTCGGTGCCGTGGTGGTCGCCGAGACGTACGTGACGCTGGCCCTGATCGTCGCCCTGCTGAGCACCTTCGCGGTGACCCGGCACACCCGGCAGAACGAGGAGACCGGCCGGGCGGAGCTGCTCGGGGCCTCAGTGGTCGGCCGGTACGCGCCGCTCACCGCCGCGCTGCTCGTCATCGTCGCGGCGAACACCCTCGCTGCCGTACTGCTGGTGTTCGCACTGGTCGGCGCCGGTCTGCCGCTCGCCGGCTCCGTCGCGGCCGCCGCCGCGATCGGCGGCGTCGGGGTCGCCTTCACCGCCATCGCCGCTGTCACCGCCCAGCTCTCCGTCACCTCCCGGGGCGCCAACGCGCTCGCCGCCGCCACCGTCGGGATCTCCTTCGTCCTACGCGCCGCCGGTGACGTACTCGGCGAACAGAGCGCCGACGGCACCCGCGTGCAGAGCGCCTGGCCGTCGTGGATCTCCCCGCTCGGCTGGGGCAACCAGGTGCGGGCCTTCGGCGGTGAGCGCTGGTGGGTGCTCGCCCTACCGGTAGCGCTGCTGCTCGCCGGCGTGGCCGTGGCGTACGCCCTGGCGGAGCGACGCGACCAGGGCGCCGGGCTGATCGCACCCCGACGCGGGCCGGCCCGCGCCGCGCCACGACTGCTCAGCCCTGCCGGCCTGGCGTGGCGCATGCAACGCGGCACGCTGCTCGGCTGGGCGGTCGGCCTGGCCGTACTCGGGTTCTCCATGGGCATCGCCGCCGACGAGTTCAACGCCATGATCGACCAGAACCCGGCCGCCGCCGAGGCCATCAACGCGATGGGCGGCGGCGGGGCTCTGGTCGACGCGTACCTGGCCGCGATGCTCGGGCTCTTCGCGCTGACCATCGGGGCGTACGTGGTGCAGGCTCTCCTTCGGGTACGCGGCGACGAAGCCGACGGCGTCCTGGAAGCCGTGCTCGCCACCGCCGTCAGCCGTACCCGCTGGCTCGGTACCCAGGTGCTCGCCGCGACCCTCGGCGCGGTCGCGCTGCTGCTGCTCGCCGGCCTGACCACCGGGCTCGGCTACGGCCTCGTCACCGACGACCCGCTCGGACAGGCCCTCGACCTGGGCGGTGCCGCGCTGCTGCGACTACCCGCCCTGCTCGTGGTGGCCGGGGTGGTGACCACCCTGTTCGGGCTGCTGCCCCGCTGGTCGGTGGTGCTGTCCTGGACGGTCCTGCTCGTCTTCCTGCTGCTCGGGCAACTCGGTGCGGTGCTGAAGCTGCCCCAGGCCGCGCTCGACCTTTCGCCGTACACCCATGTGCCGTCCGTGCCCGCCGTCGACCCGGCAGCGCTGCCCCTGGTGGTGCTGACGGCGGTCGCCGCGGCGCTCCTCGCCGTAGGGGTGACGGCCTTCCGCCGCCGCGACGTGCCGAGCTGAGGCGCGCCTGACGCAGCTTCCGGGCGGACGCCCTCCGCCGCGAGGCCGCACATACTCGCGAATGGTGGCTGACGGCCGGCACTGCAAGATTACGGACAGCGAATTGACGGTGCGGGAACTACGGTCCCGGCATGGCATCGTCAATCTCCAGAAGGCTCAGTGCGAAAGGCGTTGCCGACACGGTGAGCGACCGTGCCAGTGGGGGGTCGGCGCTGCCCTCGGTGCCGAAAGACCTGGCCAGCCGAGAGTTGTGCTGCGCCATGCACCTGCGTCCGCCGCTGGCTGCGCACGTGTTGCTGCACTACAGCATCGACAACCCCAAGGCCTGGTGTCCCCCTTTCGGGGTGGACGCGGTTGCGGTGGTGCGGCACGCCCAGGCGGCCGACACCCATTGGCGAAAGCTGTACGGCGCGGTCGCGATGACGCGTTATTCGTTGCTCGGTCTGGTCGCGATCGGTCTCTTCCTCCTCTGGCGCGACGGTCCGGTGACGGCGATGCTCTCGCTGCCTCTCATAGCTGTCGCGTGCGGAGTCGGGTGGCGCACGACGTTCCTCAGTCTTCAGGAAACCCGCGCGGCGGCGATCGACACCATGGTGGAGGGAAAGGCTCTGGCCACCCAGGTGCCAGAGGTCGACTTCGACCTGGAAGAGGAGCTTGCCGCCCTGCAGGACGCCAACATGATCGTCTTCGACGGTGCCGTGGGCAGCCCGTTCGTCGGCAGCGGCACCGAGATCGGCCGATGGGCCCTGCCACCCGTCGACGTCAGCCGCAGCCGGGAAGAAGACGACACGAAACCACCTGCGACCTTCTCCATCCGAGAGCTGCACGACGATCTGATTCGGCTCGCTCGGTCACGGCTCGGCCTGAGCGGCATCGAGGTGACCAAGCGGATCTATGTGCGGGGGGACGTGCTGCCGGATTGTGAGGGTCTGTTCCATCCCGACGAGGTGCGCCCGCCCTCCCGGCTGGACACGACCTGGGTCGATTTGGGCAGCGACGCGCCCGGGGAGCAGGCCAGGACGTATGTGTGCCTGGCCAAGAGCCTCGTCGGTGGCGAAATCGTCGTCACTCTCTTCGTCCGCTACACCCTCGAACAGGGCATTCTGTCCTGCGAGTTCGCCGCGTTCGTCCTGCCGCCCATCCTCCGCGGCTCGGCGCCCGCCACAGGGTTCTACGGGCTGTTCGACGATGATCTGAGCCCGTTGCACGGGCGCTCCACCACGTGGGCCCTCGCCGTCGCGGCGTGGCGCACCTACGTTGCCGAGCTGTTCCTGCGCTCGTACCGGGGCATCGATCTGGACGAGGCGCACGACGACCGGACCCGGCATCACTACGAGGCGCTCCAGGAGGGTCGACGCTACGACTACGGGGCGGCGTTCAGCGTCCGGGAACTGGCGGCGACCACGAGCATCGAGAACTATTTCGAAGTCGCGGATGTGCGTGACTGTCTGTTGCGGATGCAACGAGGCGTGATCGACTGTCTGCTCGGCTTTCTGCGGGACAAGGGAATCGACACGTCCGAGCTGGTCGCCGGACGACAGCGGATCATCAACAACATCACCAACATCGGGGAGGTGTCCGGTCGGGGGAACATCTTCGGGAACCACGGGCGGGTGTCGAATGTCGACCGCTTTGACGAGTCGGACTGATCGCCTGATGTTCTGCTTCTGTTCTGCGGATCCGGCCGGAAGGATGAGTAGATGAGCCAGTTCAACTTCAGCGGTGACATCAGCGGCGAGGCGAACGTCTTCGGGGACCACGCGCAGGTGCACAATCGGAGCAACGACTTCAGTCGAGGCTCGGACCTCGCCGGGCTCGTCGCTGCCCTGATCGAGGAGATCGCGAAGCACCGGACGGAAGTCCGCGAGGCCGACCGGCTGACACAGTTGGCGGGCACTGCAGCGGCCTACGCCGCCGAGCCGCGACCAAACGTGGAGGGCATCCGCAGCCTGCTACCGGCTCTGCTGGCCGGTGCCGGAACGGTGACCGCCGTCGCCGATGCCGTTCTGCGCGTCTCCCAAGCCGTCAACAGCCTGTAACGCGAGGGCGCGTCGACGGGACACCCTCAACCCGGGAGCACGGGGGACGCGTCGCTCCCGGCAATCAGCCCGAACGGCACCCGCACCTTCGACAACCCTCCGCATCTCGCTGAGCTCGATTACCCGACAGCGTTCGCAGTCCCAACGGCGTACCGTCCGGGTCCACCTATGGGAGGAGTCGAATGAGTTTCTTGCAGCAGGCAGGGCAGTCCCCGGACACCGCGCGGATGTTCGACAGCGACACGAAGATGATGGGCTATCTGCCCAACTACACCAGGTTGTTCGCCCACAGCCCGGCCGTGTACCTGGCATGGCAGCAGCTCAACGGTGCGGTGAAGGACGGGATGGAACTGCGCCGCTACGAGTTGGCGACCCTCGCCGCAGCTCGGGCCCTGAAATCCTCCTACTGCGGTCTGGCACATGGAAAGGTCCTACGGGACAAGTTCTTCGACGCGCCGACCGTGGCCGCCATCGCGTCAGACCACGGAAGCGCCGGTCTCTCCGCGCAGGAGGTCGCAGTCGTCAACTTCGCCGGCAAGGTCGCGGCCGATGCGAACTCCGTCACCGAAGCCGACGTTGCGGACCTGCGGGGTCACGGTCTCGATGACACGGACATCTTCCACGTGATCCTCGCGGTCGGCGCCAGATGCTTTTTCAGCACTGTCCTCAGCGCTGGTGGGGCTGAGCCCGATCCGCAGTACAACGAGAGCCTGGACGTGGATCTGCGGCAGGCGCTGAGCTTCGGCGGTTAGACCCAGCGAAGACGCAGCGACCGGTCTTTCCAGCGCCAGCGAGCGAGCCGCCGCGACAGGCAATCGACTGGCGTCGCTCAATGAGCGGCTCGAGACTGTAAGCCCCGCCCACGCCGAGGCGGCGAGGCGGGCGTGGTTGTGGGTCGGAGGCCGGCGAGTTGGACGTAGACCTCGCGTCTGCCGGTCGCGTCGCCTCGGCGGTTGATGACGTAGCCGGTCAACCAGACCCAACCCTCGTGCGCCGGCCGGTCGCAGACTGAGACGACGCGGAAGGTCAGCGCGCGGTCTCCGGAGAACTGCACCGAGGCTCGGCCGTCGATGACGAGCAGGTCGCCGGGGGAGGGTCGCGCGGTCACCAGCGGCCGGTGTTGCGGCCCTGCTCCGGCGCAGGCGAGCACTCCCGCGCGTGCATGGTCTGCCAGTCGCGCAGCGCTCGCTTGATCCGGTCGTTCTCCTGGCTGAGTAGCCGTACCGTCTCGTTGAGCATGGCCAGCTCGTCGCTGACCCGAGCCTGGAACTCGCGTACCTCATCGGGGTCGACGCCGCGCCGGCAGGCGGCGAAGTCGCGGGTCCGCACCTCGTGCGGCGTCAACCGGCCCGGGTAGCCGGCGGGGTAGGGCTGGCCACCTCGATACACCTGAGCCACGACGATCCTTTCTGAGGGCCGGGGGAAAGCGCAAAGGGTCCTTGTGGTGGGTCGGGAAGGGCGGGTCGTCCGCGCGGGGGCCGCAGGCGACCCGCCCGCTCCGCCGCCGCAGCCCAATTCGGCGGTACGACAGCAGAGCAGTCCGGTGGGTCGGGACGGGCACAGGCACCCGCCCCGACCAGGGGTTGAACCGAACTCGTTGCCACGCGAGGATCGGTTCGGAATCAACATAGCTAGACATGTCAGATGAGTCAACGCTGCTTGTTAGGCGCGTCGCGGTGTGATCAAATCGGGTTGCCACGCGAGGAGTGCCATGCGAGAAGTGCCGGATTACTGGCGCATCGCCGATGATGTGATCGCCGACGTCAGGTCGAAGAAGTTGAAGCCCGGGGACAAGCTGCCCTCAATCGCTGAATTGCGTGCTCGCTATGACGTCAGCCACGGGACCGTGCAGATGGCCTACGCCCGGTTGGAAGCGCTGCGGGTGATTCGACGGCAGCAGGGCAAGGGCGTCTTCGTGACCGACCCGAAGACCTGGATGCGGGAGCCGTAGCCAGCACGGATATCAGCGGGCTCTTACCACAACCTCCGGCGGCCCGGGTGATCGTCCACAGGTGCGTTCGCTGTCCACAGCAGCCCCTGGCCTGACAGCGATCAGAGGCACGGTGGGCTCGTGGACGCGCGCTTGCAAGACCTGCTCGATCGACGTGGTGGCCTCGCCATGCGGCGCGAGATGCTCAGGTTGGTGCCTCCCTGGACGCTTCAGGGCGCCTGCCGGGCAGGTCGGATGGTCCGGGTACTGCCCGGGATCTACGTTGACGCCGCGCTGGTCCGCGAAGCGGAGCCCAGCCTGCCGCTGCTGGCCCGAGTCGGGCCCGAGGTGGCTCGACGGGCGGCGCTGGCGTACGCCGGGGGGCGAGCGGCTCTGAGTCGGCTCACCGCGCTCGACGTGTGGGGACTACGCCGCCAGCCGCCTGACGAGCCGGTGTATCTGGACCTGCCCAGGGAGGCAGGCCTGCGGCACCGCCCTCAACTCGTGGTGCGCCACCGGTCCGACTTCGCGGTGGCGCCACCGTACGTCGTGACCCGGAACGGATTGCTGGTCACCCGGCTTGACCGAACCCTGGTGGACTCGTGGTCGCTATTGCCGCCGGTCGACCGATCGAGTCTGCTTATCCGTGCCGTCAACGACCGGCTGACCACGCCGCAGCGTCTGGTCACCGCGCTCGCGGACGTGCCGAGGGTTCCCGACCGTTCGGTGCTGTGTGGTCTGCTGGACCGACTGGCGGCTGGTTGTCGCAGCGCGCTGGAGATCTGGGGTCATGAGCACGTCTTCACCGGCCCGGGCATGCCCGCGTTCGTCCGGCAGGCGCGGGTGCGGGTGGGGGCGCGCACGTTTTACCTGGACATGTTCGCCGAGGCGGAGCGGGTCAACATCGAGCTGGACGGCGCTACCAGCCACGGCGATCCGGCTGAACGCGAGATCGACCTGCGCCGCGACGCACTGCTCGCCACCGTCGGAATACTCGTCGTCCGCTTCACGCATCGTCGCCTCACCGCGAATCCGCTCCAGGTCCGGCAGGAAACCCTCGCCATCCTCGCGGCCCGACGCCGCCTAACCATGATCAAGTGATGAAAAGTAGCTCTCAGAGCGCCCGGGAACCTACTTTTCATCACTTGATCATGGGGGCGGAGGGGTGGCGAGGGGCAAGGTGCGGCGGGGGCAGGGGCAGGGCGAGGGGCGAGGAGGCAGGGGTGGCGGGGCGGCTCAGTCGACGGTGGGCTGCGTCGGACTCTCGTGGCTCTGCTGAGGCGGGATCGGGGGCGTGCTTGGCTGCTCTGGCTGGTGGTCGCCGTTGCGCCGGAGGAGGTCGGTGATCCAGCGGGCGGCTTCCCGCTGCGCGGTGAGCATCTGGTCGCGGGCGTCGGCTACGTCCTGGTCGTCGGCGTCGTCGTTGAGGATCGTCGCCCACTGGCGGCTCAGGTGTTCGGCGTACCGGGCTTTGCGGAGTTGCTCCTCGAACTGGTATTCGAGTTCCACCATGCGGTCGACGTGCGGCTGGAGCGCCGGCATGATCCGCTCGTCGAGGCGGACGGTGGCGTCGGGGCGGCAGGTGAGCGTGATGTCGCCCCGCTGGTAGTGCCACCGGGGGTCTTCGGCCAGCGCCTGCTGCAACGCCACCTCAAGGTCGGCGGCCCGGTGCGGTGGCAGGTCCCGGGCGGCGTCGGCGGCGAGCCGGGTCAGCCGCTGGATCGCGTTGGGCTGGAAGTACTGCACGTACCAGCTCAGCACCTCGGCCCGCATGGTCGCCGGTGAGGACCAGGCGAACGTGGCGCGGACGTAGAACGAGTACACGTAACCTCGGGCAGGCACGGCGATCAGCCGGGGCGCGTCGCGTTGTTCGACGAGGGGGCCGGAGGGTGCCGGGGCGGCACCGGATCCGACAGGTGCCTCGTCCTGGAGCGCGGCGACCAGCCGATCCCAGTTCCGCGCCCACCAACGCCAACCGCGGACACTGCCGTCGCGGGCGACGACCAGCGCACGAGTGCCCCGACGTCGCCACAGCTCCGCGGGCCTCGGCCTCCCGTCGGGGGCGTCCGTCATGGCACCCCTCCACGGCCTCGGTTCCGCGTCTCACGCTAACAACCAGTGCCCGAAATGCCCGTCGCCACGCCGGCACGGGAGCGCCGCCGCCGGTGGAGCCGGTACGACAGCCACGCCGGCACGCGAACGCCGCCGCCGGTGGAGCCGGCACGACAGCTACGCCGGCACGGGAGCGCCGCCGCCGGCGAAGCCGGCACGACATCACGCTGTCGTCTGGTGATCGTCGAGGAGTCGCGTGCCGGTCAGTCGGGGACGACATCCTGCCCGGGTGCGCACACTGCCGACCGTCGTCGCGTACCGGCTGCTCGGGGGCGTCGGTGCCACGCTGCTGTCCGGCGCCGGCCTGGCCGCCGGGGCGCTGCCCGTCGGCGCGCACGCCGCCTGGTGGAGCGCGTTGCGGCAGCTCGCGGGGCCGGGGCTGATCTGCGGGTACGCCGGTCTGACCCTCCTCGTCGCCGCCTGGTGGTGGGCGGGCCGGCACCGGCACGCACCCGACGAGGTCGTCGACCGGCGGTCCGCCGCGCTCACCCTGGCCTGCTGGGCGGGGCCGCTGCTGGTGGCGCCGCCGTTGTTCAGCCGGGACGCGTACAGCTACTTGGCGCAGGGGGCGATGGTCCTCGCCGACATCGACGTGTACCGGCACGGGGTGGCCCAGTTGGGCGGCGCGTTGGCCGTCGAGGTGCCGCAGATGTGGCAGCAGACCCCCGCGCCGTACGGGCCGGTGTTCCTCGCCGTGGCGGCGGTCGTCAGTGGTGTGACCGGCGGCAAGCTGGTGCTGGGGGTGCTCGGCCTTCGTCTGGTGGCGGTGGCCGGGGTGGCGTTGCTGGTGGCGTACCTGCCCCGGCTGGCTCGGCACTGTGGCGTCGACCCGTCGGCCGCGCTCTGGCTGGGCGTGCTCAACCCTCTCGTACCGTTGCATCTCATCGCCGGCGCGCACAACGAGGCGGTGATGCTGGGCCTGCTGGTGGCGGGGCTCAGCCTCGCCTTCGAGCACCGCTACGGCGCGGCGACAGTGCTGGTCACCCTCGCCGCGCTGGTCAAGGTGCCGGCGGTGGTCGCGCTGCTGGTGGTCGTCTCGCTCGCCGCGCGTCACCGCGGGCTTGCGACCTCGGTGGCACGCACGGCCGGCGTCGCGGTGGGCACCGCCGCGGCGGTCACCTGGGCCACCGGCATGGGGTACGGGTGGGTCGGCGCGCTCGGCACCCCGATGTACCGGCACAGCTGGTCGATCTCCAGTGCGCTGGGTCGGGTGGCGCTGCGGGCGGCCGGACGGTCCGGTCTGCACCTGGGCGACGCCCCGATGCGGCTCTGCCTGGCACTGGGGGTGGTCGCCGCACTGGCCGTGGCGGTCGCCGCGTGGTGGCATCGGCGGCGGCTCGGCCCGGCGTACGCGCTGGGGTTGGTGCTGCTGGCGGCGGCGCTGCTCGGCCCGGCGACCCGGCCCTGGTACGCGCTCTGGGGTCTGGTCCTGGTCGCGGCGGCGGCGCACGGGCGGGCCCGGCCGGCGGCGGCGCTGGGGGCGGTGGTGCTCGCGTTCGTGGCGTTGCCCAGTGGATTCGGACCGGACGCGGCGCAGGCGGCGCTGGCCGCCGCCGGGGTGCTGGTCGGGCTGCTCGCTGTCGGATCACTGCGCCTGCTGCTGCCACCGGCTGCCGTGCGGGTGGCCCGATGAGCGCCGACCGCCGTCGGGCGGCGACGGTGGCGCTGCTGGCCGTCGTCCTCACGGTGGCGATCGCGGTGCTCCCCGGTCACCGGGGTTGGTTCGACGTCGGCGTCTACCACGGCGCGGTCGGGCACTGGGCGCGCGGCGGTGACCTGTACCAGTGGACCACCGGCAACGGGTACGGCTTCACCTACCCGCCGTTCGCGGCCGTCAGCATGCTGCCGATGGCCGGGCTGGCCTGGTACCCGACGATCGTGGCGAACCTGCTGCTCACCGCGCTGGCCGTCGCGTTCCTGCTGCACCTGCTCGTGGATCCGGTGGCCCGACGCCACGGGTGGAGCCGCTGGTACGCGCTGGCGCTGTCGTGCTGCCTGCTGGCCGGGCTGAACCCGGTGCGGGACACGGTCAGCTTCGGGCAGGTCAATCTGGTGCTGGTGGCGTTGGTCTACCTGGACCTGTGTTTGCTGGAGCGGGGCAGCCGGTTGGCCGGCGTCGGGACCGGGCTGGCCGCCGCGGTCAAGCTCACCCCGGCGGTCTTCATCGGTTATCTGCTGGTCACCGGACGCTGGCGGGCCGCCGCGACGGCCATCGGCACCGCCGTCGCCGCCACCACCGTCACGGCGGCGTTCGCGCCGGACGCCACCCGCACGTTCTTCACCGAGGCGTTGTGGGACACCGACCGGGTGGGCCGGTTGGCGTACGTGTCGAACCAGTCGGTGCTCGGCGTGGTCGCCCGGCTCGATCCGACGCACCCGGACCGGCGGCTGTGGGTGGCGCTGGTCGCCGTCGTGCTGGTGGTGTGGGCGACGCGGGTACGCCGGGCGGTGCGCAACGGCGACGAGCGCGCCGGCTTCGCGGTGACAGGTGTCGTCGCGTGCCTGGTCAGCCCCGTCACCTGGGTGCACCACCTGGTGTGGCTGGTGCCGGGGCTGGTGGTGATCGCGGCGTCCACGCTGCCGTGGCCGCCGGCCGACCCGACGGCCCGTCGGCGGGCACGTGCGGGCGTCGCCGGGTACGTCGTGCTCTGTAGCGGGCTGGTCTGGGTCTTCGCCAACGGGTCGGCCGGGCCGCTGGGGTTCCTCGGCGCGAACGCGTACGTCTGGGTCAGCGTCGGGATGCTCGTGCTGGTGCCGGTCGGACGCCGCGTTCGCCGCCCCATGCTGAGTCGCTGCCGGCCGCAGGGGTCGACGACGGCTCACTGTGGGTGACGGAGTCCGGCGGCGGATGGTCCGATCAGCGATATGACTCAGAGGTATGAATATGACTCTGAGGTATATCGCTCGGTAGTAACTCCGCCTGCCCGCCGCCGGCCCGCACCTGTGTGGTTGCTCAGTTCCCGACAGTCGGGGCGGCAACCGGGCGCGGTGACGGTGGCGGTGACGGTCGGGTGACGGGCCCTTCGCGATCCTCGTGCCGAGCCGGGCACTGTGCACCGGCGCGGGCAACGGGGAGGCCGTGCGGTGGACTTCGTCGACGGGGTGCTGGTGCGGTTGGCCGACCCGGGCACCCGCGCGTCGCTCTTCGACGAGGCATCGCTGGCGCACCTGGTCGAAGCCGCGTACGACACCGAGGCGATGCCTGTCGCTCCGCCGTACGCGGCGGTCTTCGACGAGCTGACCCTCGGCTTCGCCGCCGCCCCCGTCACCGTGGCCGAGGGGGAGTGGCTGGGCTCGGGCGGCACCACCCGTACCGAGTTGCGGGTACGCCTGCACGGCCTCGGCGGCTCGGCGCTGCGCATCGACGCGTTGTGGCGGGGCAGTCTCGTGGTGCGTACCAGCGCCGCCCGGGACCGGGTCGAGGACCTGGACGTGGCGGTGCCCGCCTTCGACGTGGACCCGCAGATCATCGCCGACCTGGGCGCGTTGCCGGCCGACCCGGCGCAGTTGGAGACCGAACGCCGGACGCGGCTGGTGACCCGACTGCGGGCCGGGCTGCACCAACCGGCCGCGTTCACCGACGCGCACCTGGACCGGCTGCTCGCGGGTGTCGGCGCCACGAACGCCGGTGACCTGGTGACGCGGATGCGCGGACAGGCCGCCGGGGCCACCGTGAAGCTGCGCTACGCCGCGCCGTCGGCTGCCCCACCCACCCCGCGCCCACTGCCGTTCGCCGCCGCCGTGCTGGTCCGCGACAAGGGTTTCTCCCTGGCCGACCTGCTCGTCGAGACCCGCCTGGTGCGGGCCCGCGCCGAGGAGTTGGGGCTGGACGTGCCCGCACCGGACGACGTCCGGCGACGACACCGGGTGGTCGCCGTCTGGGTGGTCCCCGTCGAGACGTTCGACGACGACGGTTGGCCCGGCGGTGACACCGGCACCGACGTACAGAAGCGGGCCGCCCGGTTCGCGAGGGCCGGCCAGTGGCTCGCCCGCAGCGGCATCGGACTCGCCGCCGTCTCGACCTGAGAACTCAGACCAGTAGCAACTTCGTCCGGGAGGACCCGTGGCACCGACAGCAGCATTCCCGTTCATCGAGGTCCGGATCGTGCCACCACCGGCCCCGCTGGCACAGCGTTCTCCGGGCGTCATCGCCGTGGTGGGCAAGGCGCCGTCCACCGCCGACGGGGGCTCGGCGCCGGCGAACACGCCGGTCCGGATCGAGACCCTCGACGACGCGGTCACCAACTTCGCCCGCCGGCAAACCGGCAACGTCGTCCGCAACGCCCTCTACAACTCGTTGGAGTTGGCGTTCCTGCAGGACCCGCGCCCGGCCAAGGTGTACGGGGTCAAGGTCGCCGGTGACGACTACGCCGCCGCGCTCGGCGGTCTCGAAGCCGCCGACGACGTGACGATGGTGTCGCTGGCCAACGAGTCGAGCGTCGGCAACCCCGCCGGGGCGGGCGCGCCCACCGGACTGCACGCCCTCAAGGCGCACGTGGAGACGATGTCCGCGGCCGGTCAACGGCGGATCGGGTTCGCCATGGTCAACCCGGCCACCGACAAGAGCCCCACCTACGTCACCGACATCACCACCGCCGCGAACCCGCTCAAGAGCAGCACCAGCCGGATGGTGATGATCGCCGCCCGGGGCGCGGACGGTGACGCGGCCACCGCCGCGATGGCCGCCGTGGCCGGACTTCCCGTGCACCACAGCATCGTGCTCAAGAAGATCCGTGGGGTCGCCATCCCGGTGGCCAAGCAGTACAGCCCGGCCGAGATCAAGGGCCTGTCCGAGGCGAATCTCACCCCGATCATCGACCCGACCCTGATCACCGGGGAGAGCCTGCACTTCGCCGACGGACGACTGTTCACCTCCGACGCCAGCCTGCTGCACGTCGACCTGGTGCGCACCCTCGACCAGATCGAGTTCATGCTGCGCGCCGGCCTGATCGGCCTGGTCGGCGACGCGCGGATCACCAAGCCCGGCATGACCCTGCTGAAGACCCAGGTCGACGGCATCCTCGGCCCCCTCAAGCGGCAGGCGGTGATCGACGACTACACCATCGAGATCCCGGTGCTGGACATCCTCGCCATCCCCGAGGTCGCGCGTACCGCCACCGACACCTCGATCGTCACCGCCGCCCGGGCCGACCGCACCGTCGACCTGGTCGTCACCGTCACGTACGGCCCGGCCGTGAGCCGCCTGCTGGTCACGCTCGTGGCCAAGTTCTGACCCGGAGGAACCAGACCATGGAGTGGAAGACCCGCCTGGCGGTGCAGTACACCAAGGGCACCGAGACGGTGCTGATCAGCCCCATCGACTCGTTCAGCCCGTCCTTCTCGCTCAACGTCGAGGCGCTGCACTCGTGCGAGGTGACCCACCTGGGTGTCATCCACGCGCCGGTGTCGATGAACTTCACGATGACCGTCAAGGCGATCGGGGACGTCGCCGGCCGGCTCACCAAGCTGGCCCTCGACGGGGACCTGTTCGACATCGCGCTGCTGGAGCACACCGGCGACGACTGGGCGTTCTCGTCCTTCGTCCTGCGGGACTGCCTGATCACCAGTGCCACCCCGACCACCGCCACCATCTCCGGCGCTCCCGCGGCGACCTTCAGCGGCTTCAGCCTGGCCGCCACCGTCGACCCGAAGACCGGCGACCAGTCCGTCCTGCCGTAACCCCACGAGGATCAACCGGAGGTAACGAATGGCGACCGGTGCTGGGCGTGCCGCCCGGGTCACCCGTACCGGGCTGGCCCTGGTGCACGCGGGTGAGTTGGTGCTGCCGGCGGCCGGTAGCGAGGCGGAAGCCGAGCAGGTCGCCGAGGACGATCGCGCGGTCATCGCGTACCACTTCCCGGTGGAGATCGAGGTGGTCGCGGCCGGCGGCGCCCTCGACGCCGACGCGCTCGCCGACCTGGCGTTGGCCCGCCTCGCCGAGCACCTGGACGGGCGGTTCTGACGGTGGCCATCTCGGTGCACGTGCCGGTGCGGATCCGGCTGGACGCCCGGTCGGTGACCGAGCGGCCGGAGGTCGTGACCGAGGCGCTCGGCGCGGCCCTGGCCCGCGCGTTGGAACGTTCCCGCCGCGAGGTGGTCGCGCCCCGCGGCGGCTACCTGGAGGTACGCCCCGCAGCGCCGGAGTTCGGTTGGACCGGCGCGGGCGTGCGGGAGGTGTCCCCGGACGACCGACGGGCGTTCGAGGCCCGGCTGCGCCGGCGCATCGACGAGGTGGTCACCGCGGCGCGGCTGGACCCGGGGCTGCCCGCCGGGGTGGCAGTGCCGCTGAGCCGGCCGGCGGCCGAGCTGTTCGATGCGTCTCGGATGCGCCACCTCCTCGCGGTCTACCGGGTGCCGTCCTACGACGACGGCGGGGACGCCGCCGAGGTGCCGGTGGACGGCGACGAACCACCGCCGGTGACCTACCAGTGGCTGCTGCGCCCCGCCGCCTACCTGGCCAGTCACCTCGGCGAGCTGGGTCAGGAGGCGGTACGACAGCACGGTGGCCTGCCGTCGGGCACCCCGCAGGGCGTGATCGCCCGGGTGATCGGCACCGACGGTCGCCAGGTCTGGGCGGTCATGGTGAACACCACGCCATGGTCGGTCCTCACCTTCGAACGGTTCGGTGAGACGGTGTTCCAGCCCACCCCGCAGCCGCACTTCGAGGTGGAGGAGCGGATCCCCAGCCCACAGCCCGGCACTGTGACGCGGCGGCCGGTGGCCGGGCGCAGCGCCCTGGTGTCGATGGTGGACGAGGAATTGAGCGCCGACATCCGGCAACGGCTGCGGATCGCCCAGCCGCGCGGTGAGACCACGAGTGTGGACGAATACCAGGCGCAGATCGAACGGGCCGTCGACGCCGAGGTGACCCGGCGGGTCGACGCGATCCTCGCCTCGGTGGGCGGGGCCGCCCCGACCAGCCTCGTGGTGGTCAGCATCGGTGGGACCTCCCTGCTGCTGGTGGGCACCGAGGAGACCGAGGGTTCACTGCACTGGACCGGCACGGCCAACCTTTTGCCGATCAGTGTCGAGCACCGACCGGTCACCCCGCCGGATCCGAACGCGCCGCCCGGCGGAAGCATCGGCGACGGCACCAGCAGCGGTGCCGGCGGTGGATCCGGCACCGGACCGGGTGGCTCGGGGAGCGGACCGGGCGGCAGCGGACCGGGCGGCAGCGGCTCCGGCGGCCTGGGCACCGGCACCGGGCCCGGTGGGGGTGCCGGCGGCAGCGGCGGGGACGGCACCGGCGGTGCCCGGCGGGGAGGGTTCGTCTTCGACCCGAGCAGCCCCAGCGCCCCACCCGGCACCGACGGCCGACGGTTCCCCGTCGTCACCGGCGCGCACTCCGAGATGCGGGCCTGCGCCCCCTTCAACGGCGAACCGGAGCTGGCCGCCCTCGGCCCGGACGGCGACGAGCTGCGCCGGCTGATGGACGACATCGCGTTCCGCCTACAGATGGGCGAGCCGTGCCACTATCCGGCGAACTTCTGCCTCCAGGCCGCCGCCATGCTGCGCGGCCGGGCCGCGGCGATCAGCGCGCTGGTCGGCTCGGCCGAGCGGGAGGCGTTCACCCGACCCGTGCCAGAGGGCAGCGGGCGGCTCGGCCCGCTGGACTTCCGGCCGGTCGCCTCGCCCGCCGTGCAGTTCCTGCGCCACCTGGCCGGTGTGGTGCCCCGCCTGGACCGCCTCGCCCAACTGGTGATGGGCCGCTACAGCCGGCCCGAGCACTTCGCCCGAATCCAGGGCGGCTGGATCGACACGTCCGCGTCCTGGAACCTGCACTTCGTCCAGGCGTTCAGCTCGGCCATGAAGGGCGCCGTCGGGCAGCTCTTCGTCGTCGGCAGCCAGGCCATGCTGGTGCAACTGCTGCTCAGCTCGCGTACCGGCATCGACGCCCGGATCACCAACTTCGACAGGTACGCCCCGATCTTCGAGCGGCTGATCGTCTCGCAGCTCACCGACTACGCCGAGCTGCAGGGGTTGCGGGAGCGGCTGCGCCGCCACGAGGCCGCCCGGTGGACGCAAGCGCACACCGACCTGGGCGGCGGCACCGTCGCCACGCTGAGCATGGCCAACCCGTCCACCGCCTGGTACGGGGCCGCCCGTGCCATCTCCAGCGCGTTCCTCGCCACCGAAGCCGCCCTGAGCAGCCCCGGCGCGGCCGGCGAGATCGTCGAACGCGACGGCACCACCCGGATCCGTGACTCGCACGCGGTGCTGTGGACCCTCGCCGAGATCGAACAGGCGCTGGTCATCCAACGCGGCGAGGCCGAGGGCGTCGACCCGCTGGTCAAGCAGATCACCGACCTGCCCGACGTGCTGGCCCGCTTCGCCGGCAACCGTGCGGCGATCCGCGACGAGCTGTGGCGGGTGCTGCAGGACATGCGGCGCAACAACACCGAGATGCTCGGCCGTGCCCGCACCGACGCCCGGTTCCCGTTCCGGGCCAGCCGCATCAGCGAACACATCCCGTCGGCGACGATCCCCCGGGGACGGTACGCGCTGCAGGGCATCCACCTGGTCACCCACCAGCAGATCGGCGAATTCTTCGGCGGCAACCTCTACTACGCCACCGGCGTCGACGACCTGTTCAGCACCGAACTGGGCCGGGAGGCGCTGAGCGCCTTCGCCACCATGGTGGGGATCATCGCGTTGTCCGTCCTCTGCCCGCCGCTGGGTTTCGTCGTCGGGGTGGCCGTCGCCGCCGTCGACGTGGCGCACGCGCACGGTCGCGAGCGCCTCTACTCCTCGATGCTCGACCCGGAGCTGGTGCTCACCCGCACCGAGGTCGAGGTCGAGCTGTTCGCCGCGTACCTCGGGCTGGCGATGTCGTTGATCCCGGAGGCCGGCACCATCGGCGGCGCGGCCGTGCGCGGCGGCCGGGTCGCCCTGCGCTTCGGCGTCCGCGCGGGGCTGCGCGCGGCCCGGGGGTACGTGGTGCGCCGGGTCACCCGGCAGATCGTCGAAGCCGCGTCCCGTGACCTGCTCCAGGCCTTCCTCACCGAGATCCTGCTCAACGAGGTGCTGGAACGGGTCGTGCAGAAGCTGATGGAGCCGATCCTCGCGTACGTGGAACGCGAGGCGATGCTCAGCGGCGCGGTCGGCGGCCCGGAGGGCGCCCGGTTCATCCTCATGGTGCTCGACTCCCAGCCCGGTGGTGCCGCCGCCGGGCCGCGCGTACCGGTGGTGCGGCCGTGACCGGGCCACGCCGGTTCCGCGCCGGCCGGTTCCTCGACGCCGCCGCCGTGCATGCCGCCGCCGACGCGAACCCAAGGCTGCGCCGCTTCATGCGGACAATCGCCGAGCACAGCGAAGCCGGCGAGGTGCGCTCGCGGCGGCTGCTGGAACATCTCATCCGCCGCATCGTCGACGACGTCGGTGACCTGCACCTGGGCAACGCGCTCAACCGGTTGGAACGCATCGCCGTGCTGCGCGACAACATCGCGGCGATCCTCGACCACGTGCTGGAGGGCGGCACCCTGCCCGAAGGGGTGCGGGTGGCCACCCTCGGCGAGTACTTCGACCAGCTCAGCACCGAGATGCGCGAGCTGAGCCGACCCCGCGACGGCATCGTCGGCGACGCGCCGCTGCGGTTGGCCGACGACGCCGCCGCGTACGCCGACTCGCTGCTGCGCGAGTTCGACGCCGGCAGCGGCGCGGCCGGCCGGCACGTCGAGCCCGCCGCGATGGTCGGCGACGCGTTCCGGGCCATGCCGGCGGACCGGCAGGCCGCGCTGCGCCGGGCCGCCGAGCTGGAACCGGCCGCGCTGTGGCGCACGGTGGCCGCCGAGACCGAGGGCGGCAAACGGGCCGCCGTCGCGGACCTGGAGACCCGTCTCGGCGGACGACTGACGCCCGACGAACTGGCCCGGCTGCGGACCGCCGTCGACGACCTCGGTCGGGCCCGTTCCCGCGCCCTGCAGGTGAACGACGCCCGGCTCGCCGAGGCCCTCGCCCGGATCGGGGACGCGGACCTGCGGGCCGTGGTGGCCGGCGGCGACGTCTGGCTCACCCAGCAGCTCGCCCTGCACAACCCGGAGGCACTGACCACCCTGTGGCGGCGTTTCCGGGACCGGGGTGGCCGTGCCGACGACGGCCCCGGCTTCCGTGCCTACCTGCGCCACGACATGGTCACCTACGGTCGGGGCGTCCTCGGCGAGTACAGCGCCGCGTTCTCGTTGAGCAGCATCGAGCTGTTCCTCAAGGGCCCGGACGCCAACGTCAAGGTCGCCGGCACCGACCTGGTCGGCATCGGCCACGACGGCTGGGTGTGGTTGATCGACGACAAGTCGCACCGGGCCACCAGCGTCGCCGGGGTCAGCGCGCTCACCGACAACCTCGTCGCCAACCTGCGCCGCGACGCCGCCGACTTCCGCGACGCCATCGCCCGGCTGCAACGCGACGACCCCGGGTTCACCCCCGACCCGCGGATCCTCGACGCGATCTCGCGGATGGAGGACGCCGCCGCCGAGATCGACCGGATCAACCGGCGCGGCTCCGCGTCCACCCGGCCCGCGCGGATCAGCGCGGCACTGGAGGAGCGCCGGCTGCGGCTGCGCGTCACCAGCGCCGCCGGCGAGGTCCGCGAGATCACCCAGGCCCTGCGCGACCTGGGCCTGGCCGTCGAACCCACCGGTACGCCGGTGCCGCTGCCACCCGTCGGAGGGCGCTGACCATGGCGATCACCAGCAGCTTCATGCGGTACGGCACGGTGCCGTCGGCGATCATCAGCGACGGGGTGCTGCCGATCCCACTGTGGGCGGTCACCGCCATCTCCCTCGCCCAGACGTACCACCTGCCGCCGATCGGCTCCACCGCGCACAAGGCCATCGTGGCCACCCACGACGACACCATCACGCTGACCGGGGTGCTCGTCGGCGCGGAACGCTACGCCTGGAAGTTCGCCCTGGAGACGATGGCCGAGGCGAGCAAACGCGGCACGGCCCTCGCCGCGTACTCCGGGGGGAAGTTCGGCGGGCTGATCCTGGTCACCTCGATGACCATCCGCACCGACATGCAGGTGCAGTCGTTGACTTTCAACGCCTCCGCCGCCCGCCGCGACGTCCTGGACACCACCATCACCCTCGTCCACGTGCCCCGTCCCAGCCTGCTCGGCAAGCTGCTCGACGTGGCCAGCATCGGAGTCGGCGCGCTCGCCGACGGGTTGGGCAACTGATGCCACCGTTCCCGATCGACCGCTACCTGCTGCCGGAGACGCCCGTCATGGTGCCCGAGGGGTTCACCGAGGTGCGGCAGAGCCTCACCGCCGGCCTCCCGCACCGCGTCGAGCTGGGCGCCGGTGTCCACGCGGTGCTGATCCTGCCCACCGGGCTGGCCCGTCAGTGGCTGGCCACCGACCCGCTCGCCGTGGTGAGCAGCTCCGCCGACGACCTGGCACCCCGACCCGCGCCGCCGGCCGCACCCCCGCCCCCGGCGCTGGTCGGCCGGGTGCCGCTGCGCCTCGTCGTCCGCCAGGGCACCCGGATCCTCGGCTCCCTGCCGCTCGCTGCCGGCCTGCGCCGGGTCTGCCCCGACGCCGGCCTGACCACCGACACCGGCTCGTCGACCGCCGCCGGCTCGGCTCCGATCGCCGTGGAGCTGCTGGTGCTGACCTGGCTGCTGCACGCCGGGACGGTACGCGGATCCGGCGACTACGGCTCGTCCATCGTGCTGGCCTGGCGTCGGGCCGACCGCGCGGTGGACCAGTTCGGGCCACCTCCGATCAATCAGTTCGTCTGGCGTCGCCGCCCACCCGCGCAGCGCGTCGAGTCCGAGCTGGGCCCGGCCCGCCTGCGCTACCGGTACCTGCTCGACAAGAAGCTGCGGAGGATGCTGCGATGACGCTCACGCCGTTCCAGGCCGGTCAGGTCCGCCAAGGCGCGGTCGGCAACGACGCCGGCTGGACCATCACCTTCCACCGGGAGACCCCGACCGGGCTCAGCCCCGACGTGGCGCTCACGCTGACCAGCGCCGACTACTACGCGGCCATCGACGCCGCCCTGCCCGACGGGTTGGGCGCCGGCGCGTACACGGTCACCGTGCAGGGGCTGATCGACGAGCACTTCGCCGCGCTGCGCACCGCCGAGGGGCAACCGCCGCTGGTGGCGAAGCTGCACCTGTACTGGCGCGACGCCAACACCTCGGTCGGCGCGTTCTTCACCAACCTCGTCGGCGTCAACGCCGGCCCCACACCGGCCGAACTGACGCAGGCGCTGGTCGCCGTGCTGCGCGTGACGAAGGTCCGCCGGCTCACCGGCGAACGGACGTACGACACCGAGCTGACCCTCGTCGAGCAGGCGTACGCCCGACTCGGGCAGCGGGTCGCGCAACGGTTCGAGGCGGCCACGTTCAACGCCGCGGTCCAGACCATCGCCCAACGAACCGGAGTGGACATCACCACCTGGGGTGCCAACCCGGACGGCACGATGACCCGGGGCGCCACCGAGGCGGCCGGCGACGAGCGGGCCGCCTTCGGCGCCGGGCTGCTCTACCGTGCCGCGCTGGAGCGGATCGGCGGTGCGGTGCAGCAGTCGCTCAACGCGTACGGGCGGGGGATGCTGCTGATCCGCGACGGCACCGTGCACGTCGGCAAGCGCCCGATCCCGTACCCGGAGGGCGAACCGAAGCCGCTCACCCTCGCCACCGGCCTGCTGGCGTGCACCGAGAACGGCAGCCAGGACACCGACCCGTACGCGGCCACCGAGGCCGGCGGCACCGCCGCGCCCCGCCGTCGGGCGTGGACGCTGACGCTCAAGGGCCGCCCGGACCTGAAGCCCGGTGACCTGGTGCGCTTCGACCCGCCCGCCACCGACGAGGCCACCACGCTGGGTAGCGTCGGCGCGGCGCTGCTCGGCTCGTTCGCCGCGCCGTTCGCCCCGTCGACCGGGGAGTTGGGTGCGGGGGCGAAACTGCTCTACCTCAGCGCCGCCCGGCACACACTGTCGCGTACCGCCGGTTTCGTCACTGTGGTGCAGGGCGTCGAGGTCGCCGCCGCCGCACAGGCCTGGGACAGCTGGAGCGACGCCTCCGGTGTGGCCGCCGCCGAACCGGCCGGCCCGACCTCGTCGCCCGGGGTGGCCGCCGCCGACGCGGTGCGCCGCGCCGCCCGGGCGGCCCGGGGCGAGACCCGCGGCCTGGAGATCGGCGAGGTACGCGCGGCGGCCACCAACGCCAGCGGCGCTGTCGAACCACCGGCGCAGACCGAGACGGTGTGGGAGGGCCTCGTTCGCCCGGACGGCCGACCCAACGGCGCCCGCCGTCTTCCGGTACGCCGGGAACAGCCCGCGCCGCTGCCCGGGGTGACCTACCTGACCCCGTTCGCCTGGGGCGGCTGCGGGCTGATTCTGCCCCGCTACCCGGGCACCCGGGTGGCGCTCGCCTACCGCAACGGCGCGCCGGACGACCCGGTCGACGTCGGCGCGCTCTGGCCCACCGGGCACGCGCCGGTGTCCGAGCCGGGGGACTGGTGGCTCTCCCTGCCGGTGGGGGTGGCCAGCACCAGCCGCTCGTCGATCGGTGACACGGTGACCCCCGCCGACCACGACGGCAAGGTGGCGCACGACCTCACCGACGGCGACGGCAACCGGGTCATCGAGCTGGGCGAGCTGACCGTGCGGGTGGGCCGGGCCCAGCTGAAGGGGCGCGGTCAACGCCCGGCCCGCGCCGACGAAGCCGACAGCATCACCATCGAACACGCCGCCGGCGGGTCGTCGATCGTGATGAAGCAGGACGGCTCGATCACCATCACCGCCACGCAGATCGACCTGGACGCGGGCAACGGCGCGGTGAACATCAGCGGCGGCACGGTCAGCATCGCCGCCGACGACGTCGACGTCCAGGTCAGCAACGCGATGAACGTCCACTGAGGGGAACGACATGGCCTTCGTGCTCACCACGTCGAGCGACGTGCACTGCCCCAGCCAGGGAAAGGTCTCCCCGGCCGGGCAGGGCAAGCTGACCGTCGACCACAAGCCGGTGGTCCGGCTCGACGGCATCAGCGGCAAGTCGGTGACCGGCTGCACCATCGCCACCAGCAACTCCACCAAGCAGTGCAGCACCGTGGTCTCGGCCACCGGAGCCGCCGGCAAGCTGACGGTGGGCGGAGCCGGGGTGGCACTGGGCTCGCTCAGCGGCGCCACCGACGGCAGCACCTCCGGTCTGGCCGCCACCGCCGGGCAGACCAAGCTCAAGGCGGTCTGAGATGAACCGCACCGAACGGGAACGGCAGGCCGCGCAGCGCCGCTACCTCGGCTGGGGGCTCGCCTTCGAACCCACCATGCCCGGCGTGGACCTGGCCCGCGATGTCGTCTTCGACGACGGCCCCAACGGCCGGGTGCTGGCCCTCGTCGCCGGCACCGACAACGTGGCCCAGAGCCTCGCGGTGGCACTGACCACGCTGCGCGGCTCCAACGTCTTCGACGCCACCTTCGGCTTCGACGGTCTCAACGCCCTCGCCGAGCAGATCGAGCCCAACCTGATCCGCGAACAGGTACGCATCGGCATCATCACCCTGCTCGACCGCGACCCGCGCGTACGCAAGATCGTCGACGTGAACCTCGACGACGGCCGGCTCGGCGCGGGCACCCCCGACGACGCGGCGCGGGCCGCGCTGCGCTCGTCGCGCACCCTCCAGGTCCAGGTCCAGTTCGAAACCATCACCGACGACCGGCTCTCGGTGCATCTCGGGGAGCTGCCGAATGTCTGATCCGACCCTCCCGGCCGAGCTGGCCGACGTCCTGGCCGTCGACGCCGCCGCCCTGCGGTCCACCGGCTCGACCGGCTTCGGCATCGTCGAGAGCGGATTCGTGCCGAAGTCCTTCGCCCGGCTGCTCGCCGAGAAGCTGGCCACCGCCCGGCTGCTCTTCGGCGACGACATCGACCTGACCAGCGGCGCGGTCCTGCGCAAGGTCCTCGAACTGGCCGCGCTGGAGGACGCCCGACTCTGGGCGGCGATCGGGGCCGTCTACGACAACTCGTACGTGGTGTCGGCGACCGCCGACGCGCTGACCCGCCTCGGCGAGGAACTCGGCATACCCCGGCCGTACCTGCCGGCGCGCGGCACCGTGAAGCTGAAGCTGAAAGCCGCGCTGCCCACCGGCCGTACTCAGCTCACGCTGCCCCGGGGCGCCCGCCTGTCCACCCCCGGCGGGCACCACGTCGCCCTGGACGAGACGGTGGTGCTCTCCGCCGCCGTGGGCGAACGCGTGCCGGCCGTCGCCGCCTTCTACCCCGGCCCCGCGCACAACCTCGACCCCGCGCAGCCCAACCAGAAGATCGACAGGTGGAACCGGGCCGACACCCTGCTGGCCGACCTGGACGACGCCGAGCAGGCCGCCGGCAAGGAGTTGGTGGAGATCACCCACACCGTCGCGCTGACCGGGGGTGACCAGCAGGTCCCGGACGCCCGCTACCGGCAACTGCTGCTGGCCGCGCCCCGCTCCATCTGGACGGCCGAGGCGATCGGGTTGGCCGTGGCAACCGTGCCCGGCGTACGTCAGGTGCAGGTCTTCGACGGCCGAGGAGGGCTGGACCTCAACCAGTCCATCTTCGGCAACTTCAACTTCATCGAGCGGGTCTTCAGCACCGAACGGGACCTGGGCAACCCGTACTACGTCACGGTGCTCGTCGCGCCGACCGCCGCCGCCATCTGGGACGGCCCGGACGGTCTGCACGCCGCCGTCGAGTCGGTCATCGAGGACCTCCGCCCGGTGGGCATCTTCGCCTCCGTGGACCGCGCCGACGAGGTGGGCATCGGCGTCGAGGCGGACCTGGTGATCCGGGGCCTGCCCCTGCCCACCGGCTCGAAGGAGACGGTGAACGCGTCCACCGCCGCCACCGAGCTGCGCGCCCGCCTGCACGCCCGGCTGCGCCGCTACGTCGACGAGTTGCCCTTCGGCGAGCCGGTCCGCGCCGCCGAGGTGATCTGGACGCTGATGAACGAGCCCGGCGTCGCGGACGTCCGCGACCTGCGGCTGGTCCGCTTCCCGGCCGACTCGGCGGTGGTGGTCACCGGCAGCGCACCCACCGGCGACGGCGTCCAGCGACTGCCGGTCGGCGACAACGCGGTGCTCGCCGCGAACCAGGTGCCCGTCTACGTCGACCGGGACGACCCCCGGCCGTTCCGGATCGTCTGAGCGGGGGCCCGATGACCGACATCCGGGTACCGGTGGACGGCGCCGACCCGTCCGTCGAACGTAACCTCGTCGACCAGTTGGAAGGCCCGTACCCGGGCACGGTCCGGCGGGTCGTGGTGCCGCTCGCCGGCACCGGCGCGGCGGTGGTGGACTGGACCAGCCGGCACCCGCTGCTCGCCGTCGTGCTGCGCCGCGACCTGGCCGAGGAGACCGTGCGGGTGACCGTCACCGTCGACCCGGGCGGCGCGGGGGAGCGGGCGCTGCCGCCGGTGGTCTTCGCGCCCTGGTCGGCCGCCGGGGCGTCGGTGCCGGCGTACGTGCCGGACACCGCCGACGAGCCCCTGGTCGCCTCGTTCGCCGTCGCCGTCACGGCCGAACGCACCGTCGACGGTGCGGCCGCCACGGCGGTCACCGGTGCCGCGCTCACCGGGCTGGTCGAGCTGGCCGTGCTGGAGGGCAACCTGGGCCGGCTGCTCTACCTGGTGTCGTACGAGAAGCACCGGCTGCGCCGCGCGGCCCGGGAGGTGCACGCCTACCGCACCCTGGCGCACGCCCGGCGCGACGCGCTGGACCGCATCGGCGCGGACGTCGGGGTGGCCCGCTTCGTCGACGAGTTGGTGCACGAGCCGACCAACGGCGAGGTGTACGCCCGCCGCCTGGCCCCGCCGGCCCGCGAGCCGGACGCCGCGTACGCCCACCGGATCGGGCTCTACCGGCGGTTCCTGTTGCCCACGCCGGGCGCGGTACGACGACTGCTCAACGGCCCCGGCGCGGACACCGACCCGAACGCCGGACTCTTCGCCGACCTGCCCGGCGGCGCGCGGTTCACGCTGCGCGAGGACGACGACCGGTTCGCGGTGGCGATCCGGCTGGTCGCTGCCGGCGATCCGCAGCACCGCACGAACTTCCTCGCCCAACTGCGCCGCGACCGTCTCGTGCTGCCCGCTAACACCCCGCCGAACAACACTGTGCACGCCGGCCGGGCGCTGCCGGCCAACCGGCTGACCGAGATCACCGCGCTGCGGGCCAGCCTGCGCCAGTCGTACACCTTCGAGAGCACGCACGGCATCGCGCCGCCGCTGGCCGCCGCCCTGGACCGGGCGGGGCGGGTCTGTCGGGCACTCGGCTCGTCGATCGTGTGGCAGGTGACCCGAGCGCAGGACGACGCCGGCGGCAGCCGCTACGAGCTGGGTCTCGGCGTGGACGTCAGTTGGCCGACCCCCGCGCAGGCGACCGACCTGCGCAATCGGGTGCTGGACACCGGGCGCGCGGTCACCGCCGACCGGACCGCCGAGGCGCTGATCGCCGCCGCCCGTGCCGCCGGTGTGCCCACGGCGGCGGCCGACGGCGAGGTGGCGTGGCTGTGGCGGGTGTGCGGCCTGCCGACGACGCACCGGATCAGCACCACCCGGATGTACCTGTCGCACCTGCCCACCCGAGGGTTGGCGGTGACCGCGCCGCTGAGCGCGGCGGTCGGCGCGGACACGAACGTGGAGGCGCAGTTCCACGCCCCGGGTGACCCGGGTGGCAACGCGTTGCTGCTGGCCGGGTTGACCGCCGCCAGGACGGCCTGGACGAACGCCGGCGAGCCGACGTGGAACCCGTTGACCGACGCGGTGGCGCGCACCCGGTGGGCGGCCGTGCCGACCCGGCCGGCCGGGCAACCGGTCGATGCGGTCCTGGCCGCCGCCGGGCTGCCCGCGGTACGGGACCCGGCGCCGGTGGTGGCCGCGCTGAACCGCCTGCCCGACGAGCTGGTGGAGACCCTCGAACTGCCGGCGGCGTTGGCCGCCGCGTTGATCGCCGGGCAGCCGGCCGCCGGTGATCGGCTGGCCCGGCTGGTCGGGCTGCTGCGCGACCAGCACCTCGCCGCCGCGCTGCCACTCGTCGAGACGGGCAACCGGGTACTGCTGGTGTGCAGCGTGATCGGCCTGCCACAGGCCGGGCTGAACCTGGCCGAGCGCCGGGCCACCGGGTTCCGCTGGTACACCGTCGGGCTCGGCGGCGGCACCGCGGAGATCAAGGCGGTCGGCGCGCGGACCGTGCTGCGACCCACCCACACCGGGTTGGTCGCCGTGGTGGCGCTCTCCTACGTGCGGACCGGTCTGACCGACCCGTACGAGTTCCGGGTGGAGCTGCCCGACGGGGTGACGGTGAACCTGGAGCAGTACGAGCGGCTGATGAACGCGCTGTCGCGGGTCTGCCCGCTCGGCGTGGAGGTCAACACGTTCGGCATTCGTCGCGACCACGTCGACCTCGACGACGACGGCACCGCCGAGCCGCTGCGCCCGGCGGTGGCGCGCACCTTCCGCACCTTCCAGCAGCGCCGGCACCGCGGCGTGTACGACCAGCTCTGAGAGGGACACCACCATGGCGAGTGAGATCAACTACGACGGGGTGACCGTCACCGAGCTGTACGAGGCGTTCACCAAGCACGGCATTCCGGCCTCGGACGCCAGCGTGCTGGTCTCGTCCTGGATCTACGAGAACGTGGGCACCGCGAAGCGGGTGTTCAGTTACGCCGAGGCGTTTCCGGCCGTCGAGCCGGGCTGCGCGCCGCCGCCGTTCGCCCGCACCTTCGCCCACACCGACTGGATCGACGGGGAGGACGTGGTGCAGGCCGGGCAGACCCCTGGCGAGCAGGGCTTCAACGAGCGGTTCCACCGCATCGAGCACGACCTGGACCACCTCGGGGCCGACCTGGCCAAGGCGTTCTCCTGCATGGCGGCCATGCGGGTCAGCCTGCGCCGGCTGCTCGACGAGATCCGCGCGGAGATCAACCGGCTGCACTCCACGGTGCACGAGAACAAGATCGTGCCCGGTCCGTACACCTTCGAGCAGATCCCCAACTACATTGGCGCGCTGGACTTCGGTAAGTACATGGGCACCACGATGTTCATGGACAAGAAGGTCAGCATCTGGCAGACCAAGGCCGGCACCATCGTGCTGCCCGCCGTGGAGACCCTCGGCGTGGACGTGGTCGTCGGCCCGAAGGTCCGCGGCGCCGCGCAACTCGCCCGTCACGCCGCCGAGCACGGCGACGTCCGGCAGCGTTTCCCCCGCGAGGTGAAGCTCGTGGAGTTCGTCCGGTTCTTCGGCGAGGACGAGTTGGCCGACGGCCGGACGATCCGCGACGTGCTCAAGGTGCTGCCCGCCGACACCAGCTACCCGAGCCTGGACGCGATGTTCGGCGAGGTGAGTGAGCGGGAGGCGGCGATCGTCCGGACCACCGTCGGCGCCCAGTCGGCGGTCTCGGCGGCGCTCGGCATCGAGGCCGAGCTGGAGAACGTCGCCGACGCCGACATCGCCATGCTCGCCGGGGTGCCCACCAAGGCTCGCGCGGCGCTGACCCGCGCCGGGATCAGCACCCTCGGCAAGCTGGCCGACGCGAAGCCCGAGCAGGTGCTCGGCATCATGAAGGACGCCGGGGTACGCGCCGACGTCGGCGACGCCGCCGAGTGGACCGGGTACGCCCAGACGCTGAGCAAGCTGCGCTGAACGGCCGGCACCGACTCCGGCGAACGGTTGATCCACGCCGCTCGCCGGGTCGGTGTGACGACACTGCGCTGGCGTGCCGATCGTCCACACCCGACCGTGGAACTCCCACGGGGCGATCGGTGCGAAGGGCGCGGGCATGGCTGTTCACGAGGTGACGCGGGATGATCGCACCGGGACACCCGAGGCCGACACGGGGCTGCCTCCCCGGTACGTGCTACGACTGCTCGGCGGGTTCGGGCTGGAGCGCGACGGACTGGCGGTGGCGGTGCCGCAGGGCGCCCGCCGACTGCTGGCCTTTCTCGGCGTACGGCAGCACTGTGCCCGGTCCGAGGCCGCCGGCACGCTCTGGCCGGGCTCGCACGAGGAGCGCGCCCGTGCCAACCTGCGCACGATGCTCTGGCGGTTGCACCGGGTGACCCCCGAGCCGCTCGTGCAGGAGGACGACCGGCTGGCCCTGGCCCCCGGGGTGACCAGCGACGTGGCTGCCCTGGGCGTGGCGGCCACCGCGTTCCTGGCCGGCGGGTCACCGACGGTGGGCGTCGGCTTCGGCGTGCCGGCGCTGGCGACCGGCGAGTTGCTGCCCGGCTGGTACGACGACTGGGTGCTGACCGAGCGGGAACGCCTGCGCCAGACCCGGCTGTACGCGCTGGAGGCGCTGGCCGAGCGACTCACCACGCAGGGCCGCTACAGCGAGGCGGTGCAGGTGGCGCTGACCGCCGTCCACCTGGAGCCGCTGCGCGAGAGCGCCACCCGGGCGTTGATCGCCGTGCACCTGGCGGAGCGCAACATCAACGAGGCGGTACGGCGGTTCGAGCTGTTCCGCGCCGACCTGGGCCGGGAGTTGGGCGTCGCGCCGACACCCTGGCTGGAGCAGCTCGTCCGCGCCGGTGTGACCGGTGCGACAGTGTCGTCTCCGTAACCGGACCCCCTTCCGGCTCTCGCCGGCCCTACCCTTCGCCCTGTTTCGTCCGTCCACAGCCGCGGCCCCCGGACACCTCACTCCCGTCCTTTGCTCTGCACCCACGGAGGCGACAGTCACCGTCTGTAGCTGGTGCGCCCATGGGTGCAGAGCAAAGGATGCCCATGAGGTGAGGCGCGGCGCGGTGGGGCGCGGTGTGGCGCGGCGCGGTTAGGTGTGGCGCGGTGAGGTGGGGCGCGGCGCGGTGGGGCGCGGTGGGGCGCGGCGCGGTGGGGCGCGGTGGGGTGGGGCGCGGCGCGCTGAGGTGGGGTGCGGTGGGGCCGGTCAGTGTGTCGCGGGTGGGATGCTCTGCTCGTACTGGAAGACGTTGTGGGGGTCGTACTTCGCCTTGATCCGGCGCAGCCGGTCGAAGTTGCGTCCCCAGTAGGCGGTCTCCCACTCGGCCATCCCCACGTTGGGCACATTGACGTAGGCGCCGTCCACGTAGGGCCGCAATGCCTGGCTGAATTCGGCGATCCACGCCTGGGCAATGGGGGTGAGGGCATCACCGCTGTCGGGCTCGCCGCGGGTACCCCAACCCGCTCCTGGCTCGGAGTAGAAGAGCGCGTCGCGGTGCGGGAAGGCTGCCCCGCCGAACGGCTCGTGTCGCTGCGCCCCGGTGCCGAAGGCCTGGGTGAAGAAGTTGCTGTCGTCGGTGGGTGCGTCCCGCATGAACGCTCGGATCACGCTGATCGCCTCCTGCGGGAACGGCTCCCTGGTGAACTGGGAGAAGAACTTCCAGTTCGCGGGCTCGTCCTCGGTGGGGATCTGGAACCCGGCGTAGGTGTCGCCCCAGCCGCCGATCTGCACGGTGACCGTGGGATCGCCGATCGACAGGACCGACGCCAACAGCTTCCTGGCCTCGGCCTCCGACCCTTCCGCGAGCACCCCGAACAGCAGGATCTCGTTTCGGTGGATCTCCAGTTGGGTGCCGAGGCGTGGGTCGGAGAACGGTGCGGTGCGCTGCCACGTGTCGAAGACCCCGTGCAGGTCGTCGAGACCCGGCCAGGTCGCCTGTAGGTAGGCGACGCTCTTGAGGGGGGCGACCTTGTAGGTCAGTGCGGTGACGATCCCGAAGTTGCCGTTACCGGCGCCGCGAAGCGCCCAGAGCAGGTCCGCGTGGTTCCACGGGTCCACCTCGAGCACCTTCGCGCCGTCCGCGCCCGCCGCTACGACGATCTCCGCCCCGATCAGGTTGTCGCAGGCCATCCCGAGGTAGCGGGTGAGGAAGCCGAAGCCGCCGCCGAGGGTCGCGCCGGACAGGCCGACCGTCCCCTCCGTGCCGGTGGTGGCAGCCAGGTCGTGCTCCCCGAGCGCGGTCACCGCCTCCAACTGGTTCAGCCCCGCGCCGACCTTCGCGATGCGACCGGCGGGATCGATGTGGCTGGCCTTCAGTTCGCTGACGTCGATCACGATGCCGTTGTCGACGTTCGACCAGCCCTCGAGGCTGTGGCGTCCACTGCGCACCCGAAGCGCGACGTTGTGCTGCCGTGCCCAGGTGAGGGCGTTGACCACGTCCCGGGTCTCTTGGGCGAAGACGATGACCAGCGGATAGTGCACGAACAACTCGTCCCAGCCGAGGCTCGCGTCCGCGTAGTCGGGGTTTTGGGGACGGACGACGCGGCCGGTCAGCTCGGCCGGCGGGAACCTGTCACCCGAGGACGGGCCGTCGGCCGCGATCGCCGAACTGCCGGCGACCACGCTCGGAAGAACGACAGCGCCGGCGCCGGCGGCCGTCGCCCTGAGCAGATCGCGTCGGGACAGGTCGCGCATGGTCCGAGTCCTCTCGATCGGGGTACGCCAGGAATCGGAAGTGAGAGGGCGAATGCCCCATCTGGCGCGAACCAACCGTACGGTTGAGGACGTGAACGCAGCTCCGAGAATGCGTCGCGGAACCCGGTCGGGTGACGCGGCGAGCGTCAGTTCGGGGCCGGCTGGTCCAGGATGGCGCTGAAACGCTCCTCGGCGAGGTCGAGCTGGGCGAAGATGTGCCGCTTCACCGCGGGCGACAGTGGTGTGTCCGGCCGGCCGATCAGGTCCCGGAAGAGCGGCACCAACGGCCGGTACTTCCGGGCCGACGAGACGACCTTCGGCCCGACCGTGTGGATCACCCCCACCCCGTTGTCGGTGAAGTCCGACACCTTGATCACCCGGGCCCAGGGCTCCCGGTCCAGACTGACCGCCAGGTGCTCCCGGTACTGCGTGTTGCGGTCGCGCTCGGGGTCGTACACCGGGTTGGTGACGGCGGCGACCAGGGTGGCCACCCGCGCCCCGAACCGGGCGGCGAGCGCGCTCAACGCGGCCCCGGTCGGGTCCGCCCCCGGGTCACCGTCGGCCAACTCGGACGGGTGGTCCTCGACCGCGTCGTGCAGCAGACCGGCGACGATCACATCCACGTCCCGCACCTGGTAGTGGTGCATCAACCGGATCGCCACACGCAACAGGTGGTTCAGGTACGGCTCACGGACGCGTCGGTCGTCGCGGTGCAGGTCGGCGGCGAGATCGAGCGCGGCGGTCAACCGCGTCCGGGCGGCGTCGTCGAACTGCTGGACCTCCAACCGGAAGCGCTCCAGCAGGCCCGGTTCGCCGTGGATCTCGGTGATCGCGTGCATCGGCATGCTGCCCAGGTGCGGCGGGAAGTCCATGCGTCACTTATAGCCGATCTTCTCCACATCGATGAGCCCGTACGTCGCCGACCCGACCGCGAGTCGCCGCCCCGGGCCGGGTGGTCAGACCGGTAGGCGGTTGGCGCCGGCCAGCGGACCTACCAGGAGGGGGACCAGTGGGGTCGGGAGGACCGGGTCGCGGCGTAGGGTCGGCGTCCAGCCCGCGTCTCCGGCGAGGTCGGGATCGTGGCTCGCGTTGTACGCCGCCAGCAGGTCTACCGGCTGCGCCGGCCCGTCGCCCTGACGCACCCAGGAGCCGCGCTCGGTCAACGCCGTGCCGCCCCAGTCGTAGAGCAGATCGGCCGGGTCGACCGACGCGTCCACGGTGAAGAAGTTGTTCTGCGCGTAGATCGCCGACTGCACGCCGACGCCGAGCGCGTACTGGAAGTCGTCCCCACCGAGCCGGTAGTGGTTGTTGTAGACGTCGACCTGCCCGAAGCGCACCCTCGGCAGCCGTTGCAGGACACCGTCGAAGAGGTTGTGGTGCAGCGTGACCTTCAGCCGTCCCACGTCCGGGCCGACGGTGTTGGACGAGCCGATCAGCAGCAGCTTGTCCCGGCCGGTGAAACGGTTCCACGACGCGGTGACCAGGCTGGCCGTGTGCGTGACGTCCAGCGAGCCGTCGTGCACCTGGTACGGCCGCCCGAAGTGGACGGGTTGGGCACTGTCCGGGTTGTCGCCGTCGGTGAAGGTGTTGTGGTCGACCCAGACGTTCTCGCTGCGGCGTACCGAGATCTGGTCGTACTGGCTGTTCCAGTTGCCGGACTCACCGTCGGTCGGTGACCAGGCGGGAAAACAGTCCCGGGCGTCGACGAGGGTCAGGTTGCGGACGATCACGTTCGACGCCCGGTCGATCATCAGCGTCAGGCCGGTCAACCGTGCGCCGCGCAGCCCGACGATCGTGGTGTTCGGACCGACGTTGATCTGCGTCTGCCGGGTCTGGTTGGCCACCGAACGCACCCGGGCCTCCTCCAGCGGCCCGCTCGGGGCGACCCGCCCCCACACCGCCGGGTCGTAGGCCTCCAGGTAGGCGTCCAACCGGTACGCCGGGTCGGCCAGGTCGGCGCAGCTCAGCGGAGTGCCGTCGGGCCCTTCGAAACCGTCGACGACGCCGTCGACGTAGACGAGTTTCGGCGTCGCGTCGGTGGCGTTGGTGGCGTTGTCGCCGCCCAGCGCGGCGACCAGCTCGGCCCGGCTGCGCACCACTGTGGTCCGCTCCGGGGTCGCCGCCGAACCGCCGGTGGTGCCGGTGCCCTCGGCCGCCCAGCCGTCGCGCGCGGGCAGCGTCTGCCGACCGAGCTGGCGGGCCGACCAGGAGAGTCGGTCGTCCGGGCGGGCAACGGCGGCGGCCGGGGCGGCACCGAGCAGGAGGGCGACCACCGTCGCGCCGGTGAGGACTCTGCGCATGACTGTCTCCATTCACTGGAGGTGGGGGAGTGTGGGGTTCGTCGTCCGGCTATCTCGTCAACTCGGCGCGGTACGCGGCGACCGCCCAGGGCACCGCCAGTTCACTCGGGAGCGCCCCGCGTTCGGCCGCCCGACGCAGCACGTCGACCACGCCCCGTAGGTGACGGACCCGGTCCCCGCCCTCGCCGACGGTGGTCACCAGGTCACCGTCGAGCAGCCGGGGCTCCGGGGCGGCCCGCAACGCGTCCAGCAGCGCGGTGAACGGCGCGGTACGGGCCAACGGCGCGATCAACGGCACCCCGGCCGGGTCGGCCCGGTGCGCGAGCAGGTTCTCCAGCAGTCCCGACCGCCCTGGAACCCGGCGGGTCACCACGTCCCCGGGCAGCCGCAACCGGTCCGTCGGGTACTCCAACACCGCTCGCCCGGCCGTCCCGGTCACCACGACCTCACCCGCCACGAACTCCTCGGCGGCCAGCGTCACCGCCACCAGCACCGGCGGGCCGGCACGGAACAGGATCCGCAGCACCGCGGTGTCCTCCACCTCGATCGGGCGGACCCGATAACGCTCCACCTCGATCGCCACCGGCCAGGGCGTCGCGCCGCCGAGTGCCTCGGCGATGGCCAGGCACTGCATCACCGCGTGCGCGAGCGGGTTGGCCAGCGCGCCGTCCAGCACCGGTCGGCCGTCCAGTGTGCGACGACCGGCCCAGGGGGAGCGGGCGTAGTAGCCGTCCGGCCGTTGCCACGCGGCCACCGTGGAGATGCCGGTGACGGTGCCCAGTCGGCCGGCGGCCAGCGCGTCGGTCAACGCGGTGAGGGCCGCCGAGCCGAGTGCCTGGAAACCGACCTGGGCGACCCGTCCGGCGGCGGCGAGAGCCCAGGTCAGCTCCTCGTGTTCGGCCAGCGACAGCACCGGGGGTTTCTCCACCAGCAGGTCGGCGCCGGTGGCCAGGGCGTCGCGGGCGATCGCCAGGTGGGTGTGCGGTGGCGTGCAGATCACCACCACGTCCGGCCGGGTGGCGGCGAGCATCGCCCGGTGGTCGGTGAACACCTGGACGCCGGGGGGCACCGGCGCCGCCGGGTCGTCCTCCACCGGCCGGACGTCGACCAGGGCGACCAGTCGCAGCCGGCCGTCGGCGTGCAGCGGTGCGATCACCCGCCGATGCCACCGGCCGTGCCCGTTCGCGCCGATCACCGCCACCCGGGGTGGCGGCGTCGCCCCGTTCACCACCCACCGGCCAGCGTCGGCCCGCTCATCGGGCGCCGGCCGGTCTGCGGCCCGCTCATCGGGCGCCGGCCGGTCTGCCACCGGGCATCGGCCGTTCGCGGCCGGTCACCGGGCACCGGCCACTGTCGCCTCGACGCCGTATCGTTCCAGCGCCGTCAACCAGGCGATCACGTCGGCGCGGACCTCGTCGTCCTCGGCGACCTCCACCGGGATGACCTCACGGAGCGCGAAGAGCGCGTCGACAACGCCCGCCGGGCTCTGCCCGCCGGCGCTGAGCGCGGCGCGGATCGGCCCGGCGAGGGGGTCCTGGAACGGCAACGGTTGGCCGTCGTCGGCGTACCCCAGCGCGAAGCGCAACCAGGACGCCACGACCAGCGCGCCCCAGCGGGCGGACCGACCGGTCGCGCGCAGGTCGGCGATGGTGTGCAGGACGCGCTGCGGCAGCTTCTGGGAGCCGTCCATCGCCACCTGGAGGGTGCGGTGGCGGATTGCCGGGTTGCCGAACCGGGCGAGGACCTGCTCGCCGTAGTCGACCACCCGGACCCCGTCCGGTGGGCTGAAGCTGGCGGCGACGTCCTCGGCGATCAGCCGGCGCAGCACGTCGCCCAGGTGCGGGATCTCCAGCGCCTCGGCGACGGTCTCCCGGCCGGCCAGCGCCCCCAGGTAGGCGGTGGCCGAGTGGACGCCGTTGAGGGCGCGCAGCTTCAACCGCTCCCACGGGCCGGCGTCGTCGGTGAGCACCGCCCCGGCGTGCTCCCAGCCCGGCCGTCCACCGGGGAAGTCGTCCTCGATGACCCACTGCGAGTACGGTTCGGCGGCGACCGCCGCCAGGTCGGTGACGCCGAGCGCCCGGCGCACCGCCTCGACCGTCTCCGGGGTGCTGGCCGGGACGATCCGGTCCACCATGGTGCCCGGGCAGGAGACGTTGGCGGCCACCCAGTCGACCAGCCCGGTGGGCACCCCCACGGCGCGACCGACCGTCTGGTCGAGCATGCCCCGCAGCCGACGGCCGTTGGCCGGCAGGTTGTCACAGCTGACCAGGGCCACCGGCCCGGCGTCCGCGGCGGCCCGGGCGGCCAGCCCGCGCAGCAGCAGCCCTGGCACCGTGCTCGGCGGACGGCCGCCGGCCAGGTCCGCGGCGAGCGCCGAGTCCGGGGACAGGTGGCCGGTCACCGGGTCGAGTTGGTACGCCTTCTCGGTGACGGTCAGCGTCACCACGCGAACCGCCGGGTCGGCGAGCAGCGCCACCACGGCGTCCGGGTCGCTGGCCGCGTGCCGGACGCCACTCAGCGCGCCCACCACCCGGGTGGCGCTGCCGGTCGCGGAGAGGGCGCTGACGGTGAACAGGTTGTCCTGGGCGGTGAGCGCCTCGACCACCGCGGTGCTGCGCGGCGCGACGGCCACGATGCCCCAGTCGCCGCCGGCCGCGCCGACCGCCGCCTCGGTGAAGACCGCCTGGTGGGCCCTGTGGAACGCGCCCAACCCCAGGTGGACGACGCCGGTGGGCACCGTCCCGGGCCGGATCAGGGGGCGGGCCTCGACGGGGAGGTGGCGCACCATGCCCAGGCCGAGCCGGGACGCGCCGACGGTCACCGCCACGCCGGACCGTCCGGGAAGCGGAACTCGGCGATCGACGCCGGTTTCATCGTGGCGCTGTATCCGGGCCGTTCGGGCAGGAGGTAGCGGCCACCGCGGGTACGCACCGGGTCCACGAAGTGCTCGTGCAGGTGGTCGACGTACTCGATCATCCGCCCGTCGAGCGCGGTGCCCACCCGCAGGTAGTCGAAGATCGCCAGGTGTTGGACGTACTCGCAGAGGCCGACCCCACCGGCGTGCGGGCAGACCGGCACACCGAACTTCGCCGCCAGCAGCAACTCGGCCAGGACCTCGTCGACACCGCCGACCCGGCAGGCGTCGATCTGCATCACGCCGATCGCCTCGGCCTGCAACAGCTGCTTGAAGATCACCCGGTTGGCGGCCACCTCACCGGTGGCGACCCGGCACCGGCCGCCGGTCAGCTCGGTCACCGCCCGCGCGATCCGGGCGTGACCGAGGATGTCGTCGGCGTGCGTCGGCTCCTCGATCCAGTACGGGTCGACCTCCGCGAGGGTGGCCATCGCGGTGATCGCCTCGTCGACGTCCCAGACCTGGTTGGCGTCCATCATCAGCAGCGCGTCCGGGCCGATCTCCTCCCGGATGATCCGGGCCCGCCGCAGATCGTCGGCGAGCGGGCCGCCGACCTTCATCTTCATCGCACGCCAACCGTCGTCGTACGCCTGCCGGGTCAGCGCCCGCACCTTGTCGTCGGGGTAGCCGAGCCAGCCGACCGAGGTGGTGTACGAAGCGAAACCGTCGCGTTCGAGCGTCGCCAACCGGTCGGCCAGGCCGTCGCGTCCCTTGTCGAGGATCGCCGCCGCGTCGTCCGGGGTGAGCGCATCGCTGATGTGCTTGAAATCGACGCTGGCGACCAGGTCGTCGGTGGGCAGTTCGGCGAGGAACCGCCACATCGGCTTGCCGGCCAGTGCCGCCCGCAGGTCCCACACCGCGTTGACCAGCGCCCCGGTCGCCATGTGGATGACGCCCTTCTCCGGGCCCAGCCAGCGCAGCTGCACGTCGGCGCTGAGCGAGCGCCAGAACGCCACGGGCTCGGCCACGATCTCCTCGACAGTGCGTCCCCGTACGTGGTGGGCCAGCGCGCGGACCGCCGCGCAGGTGATCTCGTTGCCCCGGCCGTTGGTGAAGGTGAACCCCGCCCCGGTCGCCCCGACGTCGGTGCCCAACTCCACGTACGTCGCCGAGTAGTCACCGCGGTTGATCGCGTCGGAGCCGTCGCCCCGCGCGGCGGTCGGGAACCGCACGTCGTGCACCTCGACGGAGGTGATGGTGGTGGTCACTGGCCTACGCCTCCGAACTTGAAGACCCTCTTGGGCAGCCGGTACGCCAGGTCGACGATGGTCTCGGCGGCCTCGTCCATCGGCAGCCGGTGCTCGGCGACCAGCCGGGCCAGGAAGCCGGCGTCGACCCGGCGGGCCACGTCGTGGCGTACCGGGATGGAGCAGAACGCCCGGGTGTCGTCCACGAACCCGGTGGTGTTGTAGAAGCCGGCGCTCTCGGTGACCGTCTCCCGGAACCGGCGCAGCACCTCCGGGGAGTCCAGGAACCACCAGGGCGCGCCGAGCAGCAGCGCGGCGTACCCGCCGGCGAGGGGCGCCAGCTCGCGGGTGAAGGTGTCCTCGTCCAGGGTGTAGAGCACGACCCGCAGCCGACTGTCGTTGCCGTAGCGCTCCAGCAGTGGGGCGAGCGCGTGCACGTACTCGGTGGCCTGCGGGACGTCGCCGCCGACGTCGCGGCCGTGCCGGGCGTGCAACCACCGGTTGTGGTTGCGGACCGCGCCCGGGTGCAGCTGCATGACCAGCCCGTCGTCGAGCGACATCCGGGCGAACTCCACCAGCATGTGCGCCCGGAACGCCTCGGCGTCGGCGGCGTCGGCCTGGCCACGCCGGCCCCGGTCGTACAGCCGCTCGGCCTCCTCCGGTGTCAGGTCCAGGGTGCGCGCGGTGGGGTGGCCATGGTCGGAGGACGTCGCGCCGGCGGCGATGAACGCCGCCCGTCGGGCCCGCAGCGCGGCCAGGTAGCCGGCGTACGTGCCGGTGTCCTCCCCGGCCCGCTCGCCGAGCCGCTCCACGTTGGTCGACCAGCCCTCGAACTCCATGTCCACCACGTCGTCGGGGCGGAAGGTGGTGACGACCCGGCCGCCCGGCCCGCCCCAGCCGTCGGCGGCGAGCTTGGCGTGCTGGCCGAGGTCGTCGAGCGGCGACTCGGTGGTTGCGAGGACCTCGATGCCGAAGCGTTCGAACAGCGCCCGGGGCCGGAAGTCCGGCTCGGCGAGCCGGGCCGCGATCTCGTCGTAGAGGGTGTCGGCGGTGGCCGGGCCGAGCGGGGTGTGCACACCGAACACGGTGCGGAAGGTCTGCTCCAGCCAGAGCCGCGACGGGGTGCCCCGGAACAGGTGCCAGTGCGCGGCGAAACGTCGCCAGATCACCCGCCCGTCGGTCTCCACCGGGCTGCCGTCGCGAGTGGGCACACCGAGGTCCGACGGGGGTACGCCCTGACTGAGCAGCATCCGGGTCAGGTAGTGGTCGGGCACGATGAGCAGCTGCGCCGGGTCTCCGAAAGGCCGGTCCTCGGCCAGCAGGGCCGGGTCGACGTGCCCGTGCGGCGAGATGATGGGTTGCTCCGCCGCGAGGGCGTACAGCTCCCGGGCCAGCGCGCGCTGGCCCGGTTCGGGCGGCAGGAGCAGGTCGGTGTGGTCGAACGTCGGCACGGGGATGGGCTCCTCGTCTCCTGGTCAGCGGGGGGTGAGCAGGTCAGCGACCCGGACCGGTCGACCGGTCTCGAAGGACCGGTTGGCCGCTAGGCCGGTGAGCAGGGCCAACGCGCCGTCGTCGGCGGTCGCGGCGCGCTCCAGCGGGTCGGGTTGCCCGCCGAAGAGCACACCTGTCATCCGGGCGTCCGCGCCGCCGTGACCGTGCCGGCTGCGCCTCTCGACGGGGATCTGCCGGGGCGGCTGCCAGAACGGGCGCACCGTGAGGGTCGCGCCACCGCCCTCGGGCGGGGCTTCGACACCGTGCAGGGCGGCGCCCTTGACCGCGCCGGCGGTGCCCCGGTCGACGAAGTCGTTCTCGGTGACCTCCAGCTCCAGCCGGCCCCGACTGCCGTTGACCATCACCCGGTAACCCTCCCAGGGGGCGTACGCGGTGAGGTGGTACGTCATCGTGGCGCCGGTGGAGTAGCGGGCGAGCACCGCCATGTCGTCCTCGATGCTGACCCCGGGGGCGAAGACGTTGCGGTCGCGCTGGTAGCCGTCCTCGGCCTCGGCGTCGAGGTACAACTCGCGCAGCCGGGGATGCGCGTCGAGTCGCAGGGCGAACGGGTCGTCGGCGGCGGCGGGGGAGCCGTACGCCCGGTCGTAGTCGCGGGCGTAGCCGTGCCGGCGGCCGTCCTCGCCGTAGAAGAAGAGCCGCCCGGCCGCGTACACCTCGACGGGCGTGGCGGCGAGCCACCAGTTGACCAGGTCGAAGTGGTGGCTGGCCTTGTGCACCATCAGCCCGCCGGAGCTGGCCTTGTCGCGGTGCCAGCGGCGGAAGTAGTCGGCGCCGTGGCGCACGTCGAGCAGCCACTCGAAGTGCACCGAGCCGATCTCGCCGACCGCGCCCTCGGCGAGCAGCCGGCGAACCTGTTCGTGCAGCGGGTTGTAGCGGTAGTTGAACGCGACGGTCACCCGGCCACCGGTCTCGGCCACCGTGTCCAGGATGCGCTGGCAGCGCGGCACGTCCACCGTCATCGGCTTCTCGGTGACGACCTGCCGGCCGGCGCGCAACGCGGCCACCACGTACTCGTCGTGGGTGACGTCGACGCTGGTGACCAGGACGACGTCGACGCGTTCGGCGTCCAGCATGGCCGGGAAGTCACCGGCCGGGTACGTGGGCACCGGACGGTGACCCAGCTCGGCCAACCAGCGGTTGTGCGCGTCCATCCGGGCCTGGTTGACGTCGGAGAAGGCGACCAGCTCGGTGGTGTCGGCGTGGTCGAGCACCAGGGCGCGGACGAACATCTCGGCGCGCGCGCCGGTGCCCACGACGGCGTACCGGACCCGGCCGTCGGCTGTCGGTAACATGCGGTCGCCTCTCCGATGATCCTGCAAAGGTTTGCAGTGAAGTAATCACGATCGATGTGATCGCGTCAACGGCGTCGATACAAACGGCGGTGAATGTCCGTGTTTGCGACGCGTTAGTTCACCAAGAGGAGTCCGGATGCAACAAAGCTGTAGCCATTGACCGTTGACACTGGCGCAACCGTTTGCATTAATGGGCCACACCCACGTGACCGCCACCACATCGGACGAAGGGGCCGCCGTGCCAGTCACCATTCGGGACGTCGCCCGGGCGTCCGGTGTGCACATCTCCACCGTGTCCCGCACCTTCTCCGCTCCGCACCTGGTCAACCCGGAGACCCGGGTCCGGGTGCTGGCCTGCGCGGAGGACCTGGGCTACCGGCCGAACCGGGCCGCGCGGGCGCTGATCACCGGGCGTACGCACAACATCGGGCTGATCATCGCGGACATCGCGAACCCGTTCTTCCCGCCGCTGATCAAGGCGGCGGAGAGTCAGGCCCGGCACCGCGACTACCACGTGTTCGTCGCCGACACCAACGAGGACCCGACCGCGGAGGAGGAGCTGGTCCACGCGTTGGCCAAGCAGGTCGACGGCGTGCTGCTCTGCAGCCCACGGATGAGCAACAGCCTGATCGAACAGCTCAGCCGTGAGGTGCCGCTGGTGGTCGTGAATCGCCAGGTGACCGGCCTGCCCTGCGTGCTGATGGACGTCGGGCAGGGTGCCCGGTCGGCGATCGAGCACCTGGTCGGCCTCGGACACCGCAGCATCGCGCTGCTCGGCGGCCCGCGCAGCTCGTGGACCAACCGGGAGATGCGCCGGGCCGCCGGCGCGGCCGCCCGGGCGGGCGGCGCGGAACTGACGCTGCTCGGTCCCAACGCGCCCACCGAGACCGGCGGATCCGCCGTCGCCGAGCAGGTGCGGCGCAGCGGTGTGTCGGCAGTGCTCGCCTACAACGACCTGATGGCGATCGGCCTCATCGAAGGGCTGGACGCGCTCGGGGTCCGGGTGCCGCAGGAGGTGAGTGTCGTCGGGGTCGACGACATCACCCTGAGCCGGCTCACCCGACCCAAACTGACGACGGTGGCCACACCCACCGGGGCCGCCGGCCGGACGGCCGTCGACATGCTGCTGCAACAGGACACCGAGTCACCGCGCGGCGCGCGAGGGCTGGGTGCCGGCACGGCGCTCGGCGTCCGTCGTACCACCGCACAGGTAATGCTCCAGACCGACCTGGTCATCCGCGACTCGACCGGCCCGGGCCCGCACGCCCGACCGGCACGTCCCCTGGCCGCGCCGCAGGGCCCGGACCCGCATTGCCCTGCGGGCCCGGGCATCCCGACCGCGGCCACCGGTGACGCCGTCGCCTCCTAATGCCGAGGAGTGAGCGCACATGCACCCCGCAACGCCCCCCACCACTGACGCGCCCGTCGGGCGCGCTCACCGTACCGCGCTGCCCCGGCGGCGCCTGCTGCGTGGCCTGCTCGCCGTGACGGTCGCCGCGCCGCTCATGTTCGGCGCTGCCGCCTGCGGCGGAGACGACGAGCCCTCCGCCGATCCGAACGCCCCGGTCAAGCTCTCCATCTTCTGGTGGGGCGGTGACGCCCGGGCCAAGCTGACCGAGGACGCGCTGGCTCTCTACACCAAGAAGCACCCGAACGTGACCTTCGAGAAGACCTGGCAGGCCAACCAGGGCTACTTCGACAAGCTGGCCACGCTCACCGCCGGCGGCAACCCACCGGACCTGTTCCAGATCGACGACAACTACCTGGCCGAGTACGCGGCCCGCAACACCACGCTGGACCTGACCTCGTACCAGAAGTCCGGCAAGCTGGACACCTCGAAGTTCCCGGAGAGCCTCTGGCAGTACGGCGTCGTCGACGGCAAGTTCGCCGGCCTGGCCGCCGGGGAGAACACCCAGGGTCTGGTCTACAACAAGACGCTGCTGACCACTAACAACCTGCCCGAGCCGACCACCGGGATGACCTGGGAGCAGCACATCGCCTGGGCCGAGGAGGTCACGAAGAAGACCGGTGTGCCCGGCACCCAGGACCCGAGCGCCGACTACAAGGCCCTCTGGGTCTGGCTGCGGCAGCAGGGCAAGGATCTCTACAAGGGCAAGGAGCTGGGCTTCACCGCCGAGGACGTGACCAAGTGGTTCGACCTGTGGAAGGGTGCCCGGGACCGCAAGGCCACCCCGACCGCCGACGTGATCCACGAGGGCAACTCCAGCGACGTCACCAAGCAGCTGGTGGTCACCGGCAAGTCGGCGACCTCCTGGGTCTGGGCCAACCAGATGCCGGACCTGAAGAAGAACACCAAGGACGAGCTGGGCGTGATCGCCTACCCCGGTGACCCCAGCGCGCAGTGGGCCCGGGCCTCGATGTACTGGTCGGTGTTCAAGGGCAGCAAGAACAAGGACGTCGCGGTCGACGTGATCAACTTCCTGAACAACGACCTGGAGGCCGTCAAGCTGCTCGGCACCGACCGTGGCCTGCCGTCCAACCTGGACCTGCGCCGGGTGGTCAGCGACGACACCACCGATCCGGCCATGAAGCAGTCGATCGCCGTGGAGGCGGAGCTGACCCAGAAGTTCGGCCCGTCCCCGCAGGTGCCGATCAAGGGACACAGCAAGGTCAAGTCGGAGCTGATCAAGGCGGCCGAGAACGCACAGTACGGCCGGGCCACCCCCGCCGAGGCCGCCACCCAGTTCGTCGAGGCGTGCAAGTCCGCCATCGCCTGACCGCCGCACCAGGCAAGGAGAGGAGCTGTTCGTGGCGTTGACCACGGCGCCCGACCCGACCCGACGCGGCGCCGGAACCGACCGGGCCCACACCGACCGGCGTGGGCCCGGCCGTCTCCGGCACAGCGAAGGTCTGGCGGGGTACGTCTTCCTGTCGCCGTGGCTCATCGGCCTGATGGGTGTCACGGCGGTCCCCATGCTGTTGTCGCTCTACCTGAGCTTCACCAACTACGACATCCTCACCCCGTTCTCCGAGGTGGAGTGGGTGGGGCTGGCCAACTACGAGCGGATGTTCACCGCCGACCCGTCGTACTGGCACGCGGTGCGGGTGACACTGACCTTCGCGCTGGTCGCCGTGCCGTTGAAGCTCGCCGCCGCCCTCGGCGTGGCCCTGCTGCTCAACCGCGCCTGGCGCGGCGTCGGGCTGTTCCGAGGGCTGTTCTATCTGCCGTCGCTGCTCGGCGGCAGCGTCGCGCTGGCCATCGTCTGGGTCAACATGTTCAACCGTGACGGCGCGTTCAACTCGTTGTTGAGCCTCTTCGGCATCACCGGCAAGCCGTGGGTCAACGACCCGGACTGGGCCCTGGAGACGCTGATGGTGCTCGCCATCTGGCAGTTCGGCGCGCCGATGGTGATCTTCCTGGCCGGGCTCAAGCAGGTGCCCACCGAACTCTACGAGGCCGCCGCGGTCGACGGGGCCGGCCGGTTCCGCCAGTTCCGCAACGTCACACTGCCGATGCTCTCCCCGGTCATCTTCTTCAACCTGGTGCTGGAGACCATCAACGGCTTCCAGGGCTTCACCGCCGCGTTCGTGCTCAGCAACGGCACCGGCGGTCCGGTCGACTCCACCCTGATGTACACGCTGAACCTCTACATCACCGGCTTCACCGAGCTCGACATGGGCTACGCCTCGGCGATGGCCTGGGTGTTCCTGCTCGCCATCGCGGTGATCACCGCGGTCTTCTTCAGCACCGGACGGTTCTGGGTGCACTACTCCGACGGTGAGGACCGGTGATGGCGACCCCGACGGCCGTAGCGCCACCGAGCCCACGCCGACGCCCCGGCGGCCGGCCCGTACTGCGGTTGCTGATCCTGGTGGCGATCGTCGCCGTGGTGCTCTACCCGTTGATCTGGATGATCGGCACCTCGGTGAAGTCCCAGGAGGAGATCGTCAACAACCTCGGGCTGCTGCCCGAACGGTTCACCCCGGGCAACTACACCGCCGGGTGGTCCAACTTCGACGTCAGCTTCGGCCGGTTCTTCCTCAACAGCGCGATGGTCAGCCTGCTCACCGTGGTCGGCAACGGGCTCTCCTGCCTGCTGGCCGCGTACGCCTTCGCCCGGCTGCGGTTCCGGCTGCGCGGCATGTGGTTCGCCGTGATGATCGGCACGCTGCTGCTGCCCCAGCACGTCCTGATCGTGCCGCAGTACATCCTCTTCCGGACGCTCGGGCTGGTCGGCGGCGACTGGCCCTACCTGCCGCTGCTCATCCCGCAGTTCCTCGCCACCGAGGCGTTCTTCGTCTTCCTCATGGTGCAGTTCATGCGCGGGGTGCCGCGTGAGCTGGACGAGGCGGCCCGGATCGACGGTGCCGGCCCGTTCGGCATCTTCCGGCACATCATCCTGCCGCTGAGCCGCCCCGCGCTGGTCACCACGGCGATCTTCTCGTTCATCTGGACCTGGAACGACTTCTTCCGACAACTGGTCTTCCTGTCCCAACTGGAGGACTACACCGTGCCGGTCGCGCTGACCCTGTTCATCGACTCGACCAGCCAGAGCGCCGTCGGGCCGATGTTCGCCATGTCGGTGCTGTCGTTGCTGCCGGTCTTCCTGTTCTTCGTCGCCTTCCAGCGGATGCTCGTCGAGGGGATCAACACCAGTGGCATCAAGGGCTGAACCGGCATCAAGGGCTGAACCGGCATCCAGGGCTGAACCCGTCGACGTCGCCGGTCGACGCGACTGGCGCGACGTCGTCCGCGACGCCGCCGACCTCGCGCTGCTCGGCATCCTGCTGACCCTCGCCGCCCTGCCGTTGCTCACCGTCGCCGCGGCGGTGGGCACGGCCAGCGCGGCGGTGCACGACTGGACGCGTACCGGCGGTTGGCCGTCCGCGCGTACCACACTGCGCCGCTTCGGTCGCGCGCTGCTGCCCGGGGTGCCGGTCAGCCTGCTCGCGCTCGCCGTGGCCGGGCTGCTCGCCGCCGACCTGGCGGCGCTGGCCACCGGCCGGGTGCCCGGCGGCCCGGTGGCGTTGCTGGTGACCGCGCTGGTCACGGCCGGCCTGGCCGGCTACGCCGGGCTGGTCGTCGTCGAGGTGGGCGGGGGCGGACGGTGGCGGGAGGCGGCCCGCTCGGCGGCGCGGGCCTGCCTCGACGCACCCACCCGCTGGGCCGCGCCCACCGGGGTCGTCGCGCTGGCCGGGCTGCTCGCCGTCCTGGTCACCCCGGTCGCGGTGCCGATCCTCGCCGGATACACGCTGGCCGCCCTGCACGCCGTCGCCAACCGCCGGTCGATCGCCGCCGGCCACCCACTGGCCACCGTCGACCCCGCCGGCGGCCGGTCGGTGCCGGCGCACCCGGAGTCGCTGTGAGCGGGGGAGAGGAGTCGGCGCGGCTACTGGTCGACGGGACCGAGGTGGCCCGGTACGTCATCGACCCGACGCTGGACGCGCGGCACGGCCCCCGGCCGTACCTGCACCCGGTACGCACCCTCGGCGGCACCGTCGTCACCGACGCGCTCCCCGCCGACCACGTGTGGCACCTCGGCGCGTCCCTGGCGGTGCAGGACGTCAACGGCAGCAACCTCTGGGGCGGGCGCACCTACGTGCGCGACGTCGGCTACACCTGGCGCGACGACCACGGCGTCATCGCCCACACCGGCGAGGTTGAGCGGTCCCCGGGCGGGTACGTCCACGACCTCCAGTGGCGCGACCGCGCCGGTGGGGTCCTGTTGACCGAGCGTCGGTGGCTCGCCGCGTCGGCACTGACACCGGACGTCTGGCGGCTCGACCTGGAGACCGTGCTCGTGGCACCGGACGACCGGGAGGTGCGTCTGGGCAGCCCGGCCACCAACGGCCGCCCGGGCGGGGCCGGCTACGGCGGGTTCTTCTGGCGGGCCGTCGCCGACGGCGAACCGGAGGTGTTCACCGCCGACGCCGCCGGGGAGGAGACGGTCAACGGCAGTTCGGCGCCGTGGCTCGCGCTGACCGGCGTCGGGTCGGACGGCGGGGCGTACACACTGGTCTTCGCGGGTCTTGGTCGGGGCGACAGGTGGTTCGTGCGGACCGCGATGTATCCGGGGGTCTGCGTGGCGTTCGCATTCGACCGCCCGGCGGTGCTGCCCGTCGGTGGGAGCCGGCACGGCCGGTACCGGGTGTGGGTGGTCGACGGGACCCTCGACCGGGACGCTGTCGTCGGCCTGGTCGCGATGGCGCCCTGACCTTGCGCGGCGTCAGCGGCTGGGCAGCGCGGCGGTGACGCGGATGGCCTTGACGATCGCCGGGATCGAGCCGATCAGCAGCACCAGCCCCCAGATGATCGCGATGATCGCGAAGACCAGCGCCGCCACGTCGTCGACGATGCTGACCAGGATCACCGGCACCAGGTTGTGCAGGAACTCCAGCACGACGGTGCACAGCAGGGTGGTGAGGATCAGCAGGACGAGGCCCTTGTTCTGCAGGAACCGGGGCTGGGCCAGCACCAGCAGCCCGGCCCACACGAGCTTGAGCAGCAGCACCAGCCCGAGCAGCACCGCCGCGTCGCCGACCGGGAAGAACCCCCACAGAGCGAGATACGCCAGTGTGCCGAACGGAACGGCCAGAAACAGCGACACCATGATCATTAGTTCGACGAAGGCGATGAGCAGCGCGATCAGCCCCACGATGATCAGGATGATCGAGAAGATCAGGCTGGCGACGCCCTGCACCCGGCCCTGGACCCGCTCCGGCAGCAGCAGACCCAGGCAGAACAGCCCGGTGCTCCAGACCGCCACCGCGTCGATCAGCGCCAGGTAGCCGGTGCCCCGGCCGGACGGCTCGCTGACCCCGGACACGTCGTCGATCTGGACGTCCAACGCTCCGGCGCTGTCCGCGAGCGCCGCCCCGGCGTCACCGCCGCCGATCAGCAGCCCGGCACCCAGCTCCACCCCGATCGCCAGGACGATGGCGAGCATGGCCAGCAGCAGGAACGGTTTGCGCAGGTCACCCACGGCGGAACCCTCCACTCAGCTCAGGACGTCGCCACGACGACAGTGCAGGATCCAAGGCCGGGACAGCGCACACCGACCACAGTGGCCTCGTCGACGGCCACCTTCGCCACGGCTCCGGTGCCGTCGGCGGCCGGTTCGACCTCGTCGCGGATGGTCAGGTCGGCGTCGCCCGGGGCGGGCGCGGTGACCGTGAATCGCGCCGCGCTGCGCAGCACCAGGGTGCGTAACCCACCGGGGTCGGCGACCCGCAGCTCGCAGCTACCCGAGAAGACCAGCCGACCGGGCTCCTCGAAGCAGTCGGCGCTGACCGTGCTCGGGTCCACTGCGGCGCGATCGCCGCCCAGTGCCCCCAACCGGTCGACCAGGCCGTGTCGGGCCCCCGGGTCACCCCGGTCGTCGCGACCCGCCCCGATCGCGACCACGAACAGCGCCACCAGCAGACCGGCGAGCACGCCCAGCAGCGCCTTCTGCCGGCCGCTCATCGCGCGGCGGCCGGTGACACGACCTCGCTGAACCGGAGCACGTCGACGCCGGCGAAGTAGCGGTTGGTGCCCTGCGTCTTGCCGACCACCAGCAGGGTGACCTGGTGCGCGCCCCTGGTGAGCTGGACCGTGCCGACGTCCAGGAACTCCGTCTTCCGCACCGTCGGTGTGAAGCCGAGGAAGGTGCCGCCGACCTGGTTGCCGTCGATGGCGAAGACGGTGTTGGCGTAGTCGAGGGCGGTGGTGCGCACCGCGGCGAACCGCCAGGTGCCGTCGGCCGGGATCTGCACCGTCACCGTCACCTTGTCGCCGATGGCCAGGCCCTGGAAGAACAGTTGCTCGCCGCCGGACCAGGTCACCTCACAGCAGTCCGGCTGCGCCACCACCGTCGCCTTGCTCTTGTTCGGCGACTCCACCACCGCGCCGTCGACCAGGCTCTCCGCCTCGACGGTGACCACCCGCGGATCGTCCGGACCCTTGTCGCGGGTCAGCAGGACCACCCCCACGGTCACCACCACCAACACCAACGCCGCCGCGGCGGCGATCCACAACCAGGGGGTACGCCGTGGCGGCGCGACCGCCCGCACCTCGTAGGTGACCCGGCCGCTGGAACGGGAACTCTCCTCCGGCGCGGTGTTCGCCGAGTACGCGAACCCGGTCATGTCGTAGCGCCGGGGGGCGGTGCCGGCCGGCACGGCGAGTTTGACCAGGAACGACACCGAGCCCTGCCCGGGCACCACCCGCTGCGGCTCGGCGACGGTGAACCACGCCCGCTGCGAACCGTCACCGGGAGCCACGTCGAACACCACGGTGTCCGGCGCGTTGCCCGGGTTGGAGACGGTGAACGTCAGCTCGCCGCCGTTACGCGGGTCGAGCGTGAACTGTTCGGCGGCGGCGACGACCGCCCACTCGGTGGTCATGACGACTCCCCTTCCAGGACGATCTCGACGGTGGTCGAGGCGGGCTTCTCCGCCTCGACGATGCGGGTGATCACGGCCAGCTGACCGGCGGCGGCCGCCGGCACCCGCACCACCACGTGGAACGGCTGCTCGGCGGGTTCGTCGATCGCGAAGCCCGACACACCGGTGGCCAGCTCGAGAGCGCGGCGTAACCCGTACGGGGTGCCACGCCACCGGGCCAGCAGCGCCGCGTTGGCCACCAGGTCACGCAGCCGGCCCACCGGCAGCGGCAGCGGGGTGTCCGGCCGGGGTGACGCCACCACGTGGTCCATCGCCACCCAGCGCGTCAACCCCACGACCAGCCCGTCCGGCGCCCGGTACGGGTCGAACAGGGCGTCCACCTCGGCGAGGATCGCCTCGTCCGGGGCGTGCAGCGCCTCCATGACGTCCAGCAGCGTCCAGAGCACGCTGCCGGGCACGCAGGCCCGCTGGTAGGCGGCGGGCAGCAGCCGCTCAATCGCCGAGCGTCGCATCCTGGCGCACCACCTCGATGTCGTGCTCGCCGGAGCAGAGCAGCCAGGTATCCGGGACGGTCACCACGTCGGCGGTGGCCTGGTTGGCGCTGGGTGTCCAGTCGACAGCTGTGGCGCTGCGGTACACACCGCGTTCGCCGCCGGCCAGGATGAGCCGCTCCGCCGCGCCGGAGCCGCCGACGCTCCCGCCGGCTGCGGCACCGCCGCTCCCGCCGGTCACCGGGCCGTTCACGGCGACGGCGTCGACCGGCACGAACCGCGTCCGGTCCCGCAGCGGCAACCCGCAGTTGACCGACACCGGCTGCCACTGCGGCTGCGTGGCCAGGGTGTCCAGCCGCAGCACCCCGCCGCTCTGCGTGGCAGCCACCGCCAGCGACCCGGCGAACGCCAGGTCCCGGCAGGTGCCGCCGATCCACCCGGACTGCGTCGACTGCCACTTCACGTCGGACTCGAACAGACGGGTGCGATGGCAGCCCTGTCCGGGCTTCTTCGGGTCCGGCTCACCGGCCCCGCTCCACAGCAGCGTGGCCGGCCCGTCGTACTGCACGGCGAGGACCCGGTTGTCCACGTTCGACAACCCGACGTGGGTGAAGCTGCCCGGCTGGCCACCGGCGGTCGACAGGTACACCCCGAAACTCGCCTGCGCGGCCACCGCGACGCCCGGCGCGCCCCGCTCCGAGACGAACGTGCGCACCGCGTAGAACCCCCGGTCGGCGTCGGACGGGTCGACCAGGATCTGCAACGGCACCGCCCCCGGCAGCAGCGACACCTCGTACAGGCCGGTGTCGGTGGCCACCAGCAGCGCACCGGCGCCGTCGCGGTCCAGCCAGGCCACGTCGGAGATCCGCGAGTCCAGGTCGGTGAGCAGGGACCACGTCTCCCCGAGGTCGGTGCTCAGGTGCACCCGGGAGCCGCCGGAGGCGCGCACCGTCACCACTGCCACCGAGCCGGGACGTGCCACGATGCCCGGTCGTACGGGGGCGGGGGCGGGCGCCACCCGCAGCACCGTCTCGCCCTCGAAGCGGCCGGCCGGCTCCCAGCCGGCGCCGCCGTTGCTGGAGCGGAACACCACCGGTCCGCGCCCGGCGAACCAGGTGCGTGGCTGGTACTGGTCCACGGCCAGGGCGCGGACCTCCGCGTCCGGCGCCTCGTCGACAACGAACCGGACCGACTCGACATAGCGCACACCCGGCTCGGCGTGCTCCAGCAACCGGTACACGTTGGACGCCCGCAGCGGCTCCCCGAACGGCCAACCGGTCGGGTTGAGCGCCGTCGGCAGCGGACTCAGGGTCTGGTGCAGCCGGTCGTGGATGCGGCTCCGGACGGCGTCCACGTCCTCCTCACGCCGGACCACCACCCGGGCCCGCACCGACACCGCCTTGAAGCGGGCCCAGGTCGCCCGGGACCGGATGCCGACCATCCGGCGTTCCTCCAGGTCCGCCTCGACGCGGTGCCGCGCCTCGGGCACCTCGTGCTCGCGCAGCACCGCCACCGGGAGCCGTCCGTCGGGGCGGGCGGTCGGCGGCACGTACGGCACCAGCACCACCTCGACCTCACCCGGCCGGGCGAAGCTGTACACCGCCGCGCGGGTGAACGCCCGCGCCCTCGCCACCGCACCGGAGCTGGTGGCGAGCACCTCGAAGTCGCGGGCGGTCACCGCCCGCTGCTGCGCGAAGAACTCGTACGGGCCGCGCAGCAGCACCGACTCCAGCGCCTCCATGTCGCGGCCACCGGCGGCCGGCGCGGGGTTGTCCACCTTCACCCCGGGCAGGGGGTCGCGCAGGCTGGTCAGGGTGCCCGCCGCCACGTTGCCGGTGGGCCCGCCACCGGAGCGGTACCAGAGCCGGACCTGCCGCCCGGCCGGCGGCACCGCCGCGACGGTGCTGGGCGGCACTGCAGCGACGGTGCTGGGCGGCACTGCCGCGACGGTGCTGGGCGGCGCCGCCGCGACGGTGACCGGCGTCGGGGTCCCCGCCGAGGGCTGCGCGGCGGCGGGTCGCAGGTCGAGAGCCGGGGCGAAGGTGACGGTGCCCGAGCAGCGGTCGACCAGGTACGCCTTGGACTGGGGGCCGAGCCCCGCGAAGCTGTCCACCGGTTGCCAGATTTCGAACGTGCGGCCGTCGTGCTCGCGGGCCGCCGCGCCCAACTCCACGGTGCCGTTCGGCACCTCCACGCCGAGCAGCAGGTCCAACGGTTCGGCGGTGTGCGCCAGTGGCGCGTGGGCGGCCCGCAGCACCTGACCCGGTTGGCCGGTCCCCACACCGAGCAGTTCCGCCTCGACCGTCTCGCAGTGGTGCATCCGTACCGTCACCGACGTCTCGTCGGCGGGCAGCACCGCCGGTTCGGTGGTGACGAACACGACCGGCCGGGGGTCCGCGCCGCGAGCGGCCGCGACTCGCAGGCCGGCCGGGATCCGGACCGCCGTGCGGTCGGTGCCGGTACGGGTGAAGAGGACGTCCGCCCAGGCGGCGGTGGGCGCGTGCCGGGCGACCCCGAGCAGGTTCAGGAACGAGACGTACGCCTTCTCCGGCAACTGGTTCAATCGGTAGATCATGACCTCGGTCAGGTGCGCGAACGCCTCCACCAGCGCCATGCCGGGGTCGTGTGCCGACAGGTCGGTCCACGCCGGGCAGGACTGCCGGATCCGTTCCCGGGCCTCGGTGACCAGGTCGAGGAAGCCGCGATCGTCCAGGTGCGGCACGGGCAGTGTCATGAGGGTCCTCCCTGGGCGGGGTCGTCGACCGGGAGCAGGTCCACGGAGAAGACCAGCTGCCCGGGTGTCAGGCTGGTCCGCACCCGGTAGTCCAACCTGATCACCAGCCGCCACGCGTCGTCCGGGTCCGGCCCGGCGTCGACGTCGATCACCTCGACCCGGGGCTCCCAGCGGTTGATGGCCTGCCGGACGTAGTGGATGGCCAGGCCGGCAGTGGTGTCGTCGTTGGGTGCGAAGACCAGGCGGTGCAGCCGGGACCCGTACCCCGGTCGCATCAGCCGCTCGCCCGGCGTGGTCGACAGGAGCAGGAACAGCGCCTGGCGTACGCTCTCGTCGCCCTCGGTCATCGCCAGGCCACCGGCAGCGGTGAGCGCCAACCCGCCGGTCCGGCCGGCGTCGAAGCCGGCGCCGACGAAGCGGAAGGCCCTCACCGGTCCGCTCCCAGGAACTGCTGGCGCGGGTCCCGCACCGTGTGCTTGACCAGCCCCGGAGGCGTGCCGTTGGTGAACCCCGACAGGTGGGAGAGCACCACCCGGTGCCCGTCGATGCGAATCCAGTCGCTGTAGCCGACCCGGACGGTCAGCGTCGTCGTACACGGCTTGACGGTCGGCCCGTAGTTCGGGCAGGCGACGATGTCGCGTCCCTCCGGGTCGTCGTCCACCAGCACGGGCACGCCGGTGACGGTCACCCACTCCCGCGACGGCCGGTTCTCGACCCGGCCGTCGTGGTCGCAGGTGATCACGGAGTCGCTGTGGATCCAGCGCATCAGCCGCCTCCTTCGTGGTGGGCGCGGGCGAGGGAACGGGCCTGCTCCGCCGCCGTCGTCTGGTCCTCGGTCGACTCGGCGTGCAGGAAGTCCACGCTGCGGGCGCGCACCACCATGGCCCGGCCGGGTGCGGAGATCACCAGGTCGGACGCCGCGTGCAGGGTGGCCAGATCCGGCGTCAGTTCCAGGAAGCTGCCGCCCTCGGTGGCGAGCCGCAGGCTGCGGTTCACATCGTCGACGACGATCGACTGCCCGCCGGCGGTACGCATCGTCCAGCGTCGTGCCCGCCCGTCGTCGATGCCCGCGTCGTACGGTTCGACAGCGCCGAACAGTGAACCGAGCACGATGCCCGACGCCGGCTCGCCACCGGGCAGCACCACCAGCACCGTGTCGTCCGGGTCGGGGAGCGCCACCAGACCCTTGCCCCGACCCGCGCCGGGACACAGCACGGCGAGCCAGCCGGCGTCCAGGTCCCCGTACGCGGGCAGGGTCAGCCGGACCCGCCCCAGCCCGTCCGGGTCGGCGACGTCGGTGACCGAGCCCAGGGTGACCACCGCCCCGCCGGTGGGGGCCGGTGGGGTGACCGGTGGCACCGTGGAGAACCGGGTCAGGTGCCCGTCGCCGTCCACCGTGTGCACCACCTCGGTCAGCACGTACGCCCCGGCCACCGGGTCGGGCACACCGCCCAGGTCGATCCGTCGGCCCGGTCGTAACGCCGGGTCGCCCTCGGCCACCCCCTCGGCGGTGACCAGCGTCGCCGCCCGGGTGTCCAGGCGGGCCTGGGCCAACGCCGCCAACTCGTCGTCGCTGCGGCCGGGCTGGTCGACGGCGGTTCGCACCCCGTCGGCGCCCACGTCGGCCGGGTCCGGGCGGTCGTCGGCCGGTCGACCGCAGCGCGCCTCGTCGGCCTGCTGGCTGATGACCTCGGCGCGCTGCGGATGCCAGCCCAGCGCCACGCTCGCCCCGCCGGCCTGGTCGGCGTTGGTGGACAGTCGCAGGGTGTGCACGCCCGCGCCGAGGGTCAACGCGACCGGCTCCCCGTAACCGGCGAGCGTGACCAACCGGACCCCGTCACCCTCGGCGGCCAGGTGCAGCCCGGCCCGCCCGGTCACCTCCCGCAGCAGCTCCAGGTCGCTGTGCCGGTGCTGCAACAGCCGTTCCAGCCGTGGACCGTCGACGTCGGCGGTCACCGACAGACCCACCTCGCCGCACAGCTCCCGGGCCAGCTCCACTGCGGTGACCGCTGTGAACACCCGCAACCCCTGCCGCTTACGCAACCGGTGCAGCGGGTCGTACGCACGCAGCCGCAGCAGCGCGGCACCGTCGGCGGCGTACTCGACCTCCACGGCGGTGACCTCCCCGTCGAACAGGGCGTCGGCGTGGTCGGCCAGCCGTACGCCGAGGGTGGTGCCGGGGCGGACCGCCGGGTCGTACGCGCCGGCGCCGGCGGTGGTGGCGAGCACCAGCTCCGCCTGGGTGGGCTGGTCGAGGCGGGCCGCCACGCGCAGCGAGCGGATCCGCTGCCGGGCCGCGTCGGGCAGCTCGACGCCGTCGAGCCTGACGGTCAGCGCCCGGGGCGCGACGCTCGTCACGGCGTACCCCCAGGGCTTGAAGGGGTGGTGGCTGTCGCCGCGCCCCAGGCGGCGGGGGCGGTGGCGATCGACGCTCCGACGAACGCCGCACCGGCGCCCACCGCTCCGGCGAGCGCCCGCGCGGCCGCGGTCACCGCACCCGTCGTCGGGCCGCCGGCCGGTGCCGGTGGTGGGACCGCCAATGTGGTGCCGGCCGGCACGGCGAGGGGGTCGGTGATCCGGTTGTGTTCGGCGAGGAGACGCCAGCGCAACGGTGAGCCGAGCGCGTCGTTGGCCAGCAGGTCGAAGCGCACCCCGGATCGGCCCGGCTCGGCCGCGCCGTCGCCGGCGGCGATCACCGCGCTGCCCGGCGCGGCGGTCGGTGTGCTCGCCGCCGCCAGTTCCTCCTCGAAGCCGGCCTGCGCCTGGTCGGCCGTCTCGGCGGCCCGGACCAGCTTCAGCCGCAACCAGGACCGCCGGGGCGACCCGGTGCCGGTGAACGCGTCGAACCGCTCCGCCACCGCGACGATGACGCCGGGCACGTTCCAGGTCTTGCCCCACACCAACCGCACCAGCGGAGGTCGGAGCCAGCCGTGCTCCACAGCGGAGTTCTCCGCCAGCATCCACAGCGGACGGGTCAGCACCCGCACGTCGGCCGGGCGGACCTGCGCCTCCACGAAGTCGACGTCGAAGAGCAGGTCGAGCACCAGCTCGGTCCGGCCGCCACCGGTGAAGACGAGCGGGTCGTCGGCCAGCCCGGACCCGGTGAGCTGACCTCCGGCGGCACCCCGTCGGCGTACGCCGGCGAGCCGGGTCACCTGCACGGTCTCCGGATTGAGCAGGCAGTCCACCCGAACGCCCGAGGAGTCGATGAGGAAGGCGACGCGTTCCATCAGCCGCCCGCCTGTTCCCGGTCCAGGCGACCCAGGTGGGCGGCGTCGAGCGCCTCACCCGGCACCGTCCACACCGTCGCGTCGTCGGGTAGTGACGGCCACGGGTCGGCGGCCGTCACCTGCGGCGGCATCGCCGGGAGGGCCGGGCTCGCCGGCCAGTGTCCACCCGGTACGCGATCCGGACGGCCGACCCGTTCCGCCGCATGGACCTCGGTACGTTGAACGGGCCGCTGCCCGCCCTGCGGTAGCGCCGCCCGGTCGAGGTGCTGCCCAGGCGACACCCGCTCGCCCGGCAGGGCGGGCCACGGCCCGCCACCCCCACCCCCACCAACCCAACCCCCACCAACCCAACCCCCACCGCCCCCACCCCACGCGTCGTCAGCGGCGGGACGTGTAGATCTTGGAAGGAACGCGCCCCTGGAGGGGCCGAAATCCTCCAAGATCTCGCCGACGGTGGGGGTTGGGCGGGGGAGTGGTTGGCGGGGGGATGCCGGCTCTGGGCCCTGCTGATCGGCGGGCTTCAGGGCGGGGAGGTCGGCGGGCTTCAGGGCGGGGAGGTCGGCGGACTTCAGAGTGGGGGATGAGACGCTGCCGGACCGCGAGATGTGGCCGGGCTCCGAGTTGCCTTCTCGGGTAGCCACTCTGGGCGTGTCGCTCCACCCCGCCGTCGGCCGCGCGTCCGGCGTGGTGCCCGGCCGCCCGACGTGGCTCAGCAGGCGCTGTCCGGCGACGTCGTACGCCGCGCCGGTCGTACCGAAGCTACCCGCCCTGTCGGGACCACCATGCGCTGGAACGGTCCTCGCCGCGCCGCGCCTTCCGGTGGTGCCGAGGCCGTCGGGCCTGACCGCATGTCCAGGCCGAGCCGCACCGTCCGGCACGCTGACGGTTTCCGCGCCGCCCGCCGCGTCGAGGTCACCCGCCGCGGGGCCGCCGGTCGTGCCAGCGTTGCCTGTCGTGCCGGGGGCCGACAGTCGGGTGGCGTCGCGCTCGACACCGGTGCCGGTGGAGAGGCCGGGGTCGGCGGGGTGCCGGGACAGGTCCGCGACCAGGCTGCCGGCCCGGCCCGGGGTGAACCGTCGCTCGTCAGCCGTCGGGGCCGCGGTAGCGTCGCCGGACCCCCCGTGCTGCTCTTCGGGGCCCCGCGTCTGCTCGGGATGCGGTGGTGCCGGGTCGAGGTCCAGGTCGCGCAGCAGGCCGGGGGCGTGCGAGGCCACCACGTCCAACCAGTGCTGCGGAGGTTCCCCGAAGCGGCGTGGCGGGTCCGACGGCGGCTCCTGCCGGGGCGGCCCGACGGGCTCGACCCGCCCGGCGAGACGCTCGACCGCCCCGGCGGCCGAGCGCAGCCGGGCGGCCAACCAGTTACGCGGGCGCTGGCGCGGCGGCACCGCCGGTCTCCAGCTCCAGGCCCTCGTAGCGCAGGGTCAACGAGGCGATGGCGATCTCGTGGCTGAGGGTGTTGAGGTGCGCGCCACGCCAGCGGGTCGGCCAGGCGCCGATCAGGTTCCAGCGCAGGACCTCCGTGGAGCCGACCGAGTCGAGCAGCACCACCGAGACGTTGCGGCGGTTGAGGGTGCCCTGCGCGGTGGCGTTCACCCAGTCCCACAGCTCACGGGAGGCGGTGAGGCCGAAGTGCAGCGTCACCGGCTCGTACTCGGCCTGGCCGGGCACCATCCGCATCCGGCCCAGGCCGTGCTCGCGGTACGGCTGCCCGGGGATGGTCACCTCCAGGCCGGTCATCTCCGTGAAGTGGCCGTTGGTGACCCCGTTGATGAGCAGCCGGAAGTTGTACGCCCGGTACGGGTCGACCGGCGCGCCGGGCTGCTGCGGGGTGGCTGGGGTGGGCATGTCAGCCTCCGATCGTCTCGGTCTCGGTGCCGCCGGCCCACTGGCTCAGCTTGAACACCACGAATTCGGCGGGCTTGACGACGGCGATGCCGATGTGGGCGATCACCATGCCGGCGTCGCGTACGTCCGCCGGGTTGGTCTCCTCGTCGCACTTGACGAAGAACGCCTCCTCGGGGCTGCGCCCCAGCAACGCGCCGTCGCGCCACACCCGGGTGAGGAACGCCCCGATGTCGCGTCGGATCGAGCGCCACAGGGTGAAGTCGTTGGGTTCGAACACCATCCACCGGGTGCCGTTGGCGATGGCCTGTTCGATGGCGATGCTGAGCCGCCGTACGTTGAGGTAGCGCCACTCGCTGGCCTCGGCGGCGAGCGTACGGGCGCCCCAGACCCGGATGCCCTCCCCGGCGAAGTACCGGATCACGTTGACGCCCTTGGGGTTGAGCACGTCGTGTTCGGGTCGGGTGACCAGGTAGCCCAGGTCGACGGCGCCGCGTACGGGTTCGTTGGCCGGTGCCTTGTGCACGCCGCGCAGGGCGTCGGTGCGGGCCCAGATGCCCGCCAGGTGCCCGCTGGGCGGGGTGAGTTCCAACTCGCCGCTGATCGGGTCGCGTACCCGCAGCCAGGGGTAGTAGAAGGCCCCGAACTCGGACTGCCGTGGCCGGTAGGCCGCGCCCTCGTGCCCGCCGGAGCCGCCCGGCTGGGCCGAGCCGCCGCCCGGGCCGCCCGAGCCGCCGCCCGTACCCCCGTCGGGCTTGGGGGGTTTGCCGGAGGACGGTGTGGCGACGCGGGTCAACGCGGAGATGTCGTCGATGTCCGGTGCCGGGTCGCAGATCGCGACCATGGTGCGGGTTCGTTCGGCCATGCTGAGCAGCGCCTCGTGCGACACCGGGTCGTGGAAGCCGGGGGCGGCGATGATGGAGATCTCGTCGACGGCTTCCAGGAGTTGCAGGCCACCGCGTCGCTGCCCGGTGCCGGTGATCGCGCCGCCCTCGCCGACGTTGACGACCCAGCAGCGGGCGCCCCCGTTGTCGAGGAAACCGAAGACCGCCCGGGCGAGCGGGGTGCTCTCCACCCGCTCACCGCCGGCGAAGAGCCGCAGGAACTCCGTCCAGTTGTTGACCGGCACCGCCTTGCCCAGGTGGGCGGAGCGGTCCGGGGCGACGCCGACGAACGCGGCGATGCTGGTGCTCGCCGGGCCGATCGGTCGAGCGCCGCTGGGGACCTCCTCGACATAGATGCCGGGGGAGAAGTAGCTGGGCATCGGTCCTCCTGTGCGGGTGGGCGTCAGTGGGTCGGTGGCGCGCAGACGATGACGAGGTCGGGTTCGGTGGGGTCGACGTCGGCGGTGAGGACGAGCCCGCGACCGGTCAGCCGGAGCCGGACCGGACCCGGGTGGTCGGGGTCGTGCGGGACGCCGGCGATCACGAACCGGCCGTCGGGGTCGGTGCGGGTCGCGGATCCGGTGGCGGGAAGCTCGACCCGCATCGCGGCGAGCGGTTGGTCCTCGGGGCCGACCACCCGGCCGGCGAGGGCGCGCACCCCGAGTTGCCGCAGCCGCAACGGTTGCAGGACCGGCGGCGCGGCCGGGGTGGGATGGTCCACCTGCGCGGGTACGTCGATCAGCAGCGCCGGGCGCGGCACCGCCCCGAACGCGGTCCAGAGTGGCGGGTCACCGGCCTCCAGGACGACCGGATACCTGCCATCGGTGGTCGCGGCGGTGAGCACCCGGTCCAGCCGCGGCAACCCGGCCGGACCGGTCACGCAGAGCAGATAGCGGACCGTGAACCGGTACGGTTCGCGGACCGCGCCGCTGGAGCGGGTCTGCCGGGCCGGGCGCAACTCTAGCGGCCAGAGGGTGAGGCCGGCGGCGTCGCCGTCGGTGCGGGGCGGACCGACCGGGACGGGTTCCCCCACCGCGCCGGTCAGCCAGGAGGCCAACTCGGCGGTGGCCGTCTCGATCGGGCCGCGCCCATCGGTGGTCATCGCGGCGGCGTCCCCTGGATCCGGTACGCGATGGCCTCGTTCCACACGTGCGGGTAGACGCCGATCTCGAAGTACCTGGTGAACCGGTTGATCGGGGCGTTGGTGTGGTCGTGGTACAGCAACCACACCGGGGCGATGGTGAACAGCACGTAGTTCGCCAGCACCAGCGGGATGTAGAGCGGCCCGAGAAGGCGGCCCTGGAAGATGTGCACGTCCTCGTGCCGTTGGATGCCCGAGCTGGCGCCGGCGCAGACGGTGCCGATGGTGGTGGCGTAGCGGGGCGAGACCCCCTCCACCACGCAGACCCGTCCGCTGCCGGCCGAGGTGGGCCGGTCCAGCGAGTGCCCGAAGATCAGGTGCACGGCCAGGTAGATGGCCCCGACGACAGTGTTGAGCAGGCTCCAGGTGTGGTCGACGACGAAGAGGAAGATGCCGCGCGCGTCCGGCGCGTACACCCCGGCGGAGGTCACCGCCCAACCGAAGACCGCGCCGACCAGTAGGCCGACGACAGCGCCGATCAGCAGGCCGATCGTGCCGCCGGCGAGGAAGCCGAGAAGGGCGCCGAGGATGACCTGGATCGCCGCGCTGAGAATTCCGAAGACCATGACGTCACCCCTCAGACCCAGGAGCGGACAAAACGGGGTTCGCGGCCCTGCGCGACCTGAGTCGGCGACGCTTGGGTCGCCTGCCGGTTACCGGGTGGGATCTGGTTGATGCCGAGCGCGGCGGAGAAGATCACCAGCGCGTTGAAGAACGCGATGACCCACTTCTCGCCGCCGGCCTCGTCGGCGAACGCCGCTGTCACGTAGGCCAGCAGGAGCGCGATGCCGATGGCGATCCACTTGCGGGCCTTGTCGCCGCTGGGGCCGATGAGTCCGCCGATGACGTTCGTGGCCAGGAGGGTGGCGGCGCTGGCACCGGCGATGCTGCCCAGGGCTGCCCAGGTGAAGAGATCGTTCACGGCGATCCCCCTTTTCTGCGATGGTGCGACCGGGATGTGGTGGTGGTGAGGTTCGGTGCTCCCACCGGGAGCACCGGGCCGGTCGCCGTCGTCTCGGGGGCGGCCGGAGCCGGGCGCGGCCGGCGGCGCCGGCCACCAGGTGGATCAGCCGGGCCCCGGGGCGCCGGCGGGCGGGCCCGCCGGGGTCGGGCCGGGCGCAGCCGGCACGGTGGGCTGACGGCGGCGCAGCAGGAGTACGCCCACCACGGCGAGCAGCAGCAGAAGGAGTACGCCGCCGCCGACCAGCAACCAGGGGACGCCGCCTCCGTCGTCGCCTGCGGCAGCCGGTGAGGCGGACGGGCGAGGTGGCGCCTCGGCCACGGCCCGCAGTTCGGTCGGCTTGTCCTGGTTGGCGTCGACCTTCCAGCTCACCGAACGGCCGTTGACAGTGCCATTGCTGTCGATCACGCGGCCGGGGAATGTCACCGAGATCTCGAACGACATGAGCTTGAGGAACGCCTGCTGTTGCTGCGGATTCTGTTGCGTGACCTTTCCGCCGTATTTCTTCGGGTCCAGCGGCAGTGTGAAACGGTAGAGATCGCCGTCCCGGACCAGCTTCACGCTCTCCGTGTCGAAACCGGCCAGCGGCGCCTTGCGATAACTGATCTGGGAGCCGTAGAAAGTGTCGTCCTGGTAAAGGGTCTCTTCGCCGGCGGGCAGCGCGGGAATGCTCTGCCGCAGCTCCGCGAAGGCGGCCGGGACGTTCTTGTTCCGGGCGCTCAACACCTGCTTCTGCGCCGTCAGCAGCAGTTGGCCGTCGACTGTGTCGTCGGCGTTGACGGTGAGGCCCATGTTGAGTTGCATGCAACCGCTGAGCGCGGCGAGAAGAATGAGACACACCGCGACGCGGAGTGCCTTACCGCGGTTGACTCTCCTGTTCATGGGCTCAGTGTGTGTGATCGCTTTCACACCAGCAGTCAGCGATCGGTCACAAGACAGTCGCCGATTGTACGGGCGCGCTGTCGCCTTCGAACGAGTCCGCCCCCAGCTTCGATAAATACATTGGAGTGTTGGGGTTCCCCCCCGTCGACCACGGGGTCGGCTCAGCCCACCGGGGGTCTCCAGTCCGCGTAGCGGGCCATGCTCCGCAGGGCGGCCCGGGCCGGGGTGAGGCGCAACGCGTTGTCCCGTACCGCGACGGCGATCGGGTTGCGCAGTTGCTGGCCGAAACGACCGGCGATGAAGGAGGCCCGGGCAACGGCCTGGCTACGTGGTCGACGCTGCTCGTCGTACGCGGCCAGCGCGGCGGGCACCGCGGTGGCGCCGGCGGAGCAGACGGCCCCCAGCACCACCGCGTCCTCGATCGCCTGCCCGGCGCCCTGCCCCAGGTTGGGTGTCATCGCGTGGGCGGCGTCGCCGAGCAGCGCGACCCGTCCCCGCACGTACGTGGGCAGCGGCGCGGCCAGGTGGTGGATGTCGTTGCGCAGGACGACTCCGGGTGGGGTCGCCGCCATCAGCGCCGGGATGGGGTCATGCCAGTCGCCGAAGCGCTCCCGCAGGGCCGCCAGTTCGTCGAGGGCGTGGCCGCCGGGTGGCGCGTTCAGCGCGGCGTACCAGTAGAGCTGGCCGTCGCCGATCGGCACCATGCCGAACTCGGCGCCCGGTCCCCAGGTGATCGCGGCCGGGACCGGGTCGGGAAACGCGATCGCCGCTCGCCAGGCCGTCGATCCGGCGTACACCGGGCCGGGGTGTCGCGGCCAGAGCTGGGCGCGGACCCGGCTGCGCAGGCCGTCGGCGCCGACCACCAGATCGGCGCGGAGGGTCTGCGGCCCGTGCGGGCCCTGGTAGCGCACCTCGGCGTGGTCGGGGCCGGACTCGACGTGCTCCACAGTGGCGTCGGTGTGCAGGGACGAGGCGGGCAGGGCCTCGCGCAGGGTGCGGTGCAGGGTGGCCCGGTGCACACCGAGGGCTGTGGTGCCCAGCTGCCTGACCATCTCGGTGGCGTCCACCCGGGACAGCCACCGCCCGTGCCGGTCGCGGATCCCGCCGGGTGCCTCGCCGTGCCCACCGTCGCGCAGGGCCGGGCCGAGGCCGAGGGCGTCCAGCCCGCGCACCGCGTTGGCCATCAGGCTCAGACCGGCGCCGACCTCGCGCAGCTCGGCGGCGCGTTCCAGCACCGTGACCCGCCAGCCGTGCCGGTGCAGGGCGAGCGCCGCGCTCAGCCCGCCGATGCCGCCGCCCACGACCACCGCGTGTGAGTCGTCCATCTCGATCCACCCTTCTACACCTGTAGAAAGAGGATACTACCTGCGGACCTCGGAGAGGGGGAGTGCCGTGACGGCCCGGACGAACCGGATCGCGCTGCTGACCGACGCCGCCATCGAGCTGATCGCCGACGGTGGCATGCGAGCGCTGACGCACCGGGCGGTCGACGGGCGCGCGGGAATGCCTCCCGGTACCACCTCCGCGTACCTGCGGACCCGCCAGGCGCTGATCGAGGCCGTGGTGGGACGGCTCGCCGACCGGGACCGGGCCGACCTGGCGGCGTACGACCTGCCGACCGGGCCACCGCCCCCGACCCCCGCCCCCCGGCTCGACGGCACCGACCTCGACCTGCTCGCCGCCGGCATCGCCGAGGTGCTCGACAGGTGGTTGAGCACCGGGCGTAGCCGGACCCTGGCCCGGTACGCCTGCCTGCTGGAGGCGGTGCACCGGCCCGAGTTGCGGGGCATCCTGCACCACGGCACCGGTTTGCGGGTGCAGGCCCGGGACTTGCTGGCCCGCGCCGGGGCCACCGATCCCGACCGACAGGGCGACCAGTTCGTCGCGTTCGTGGACGGGCTCCTCTTCGACCGGCTGGTCGGCGCGGGCGCGCTCACCGCCCCACCGCCCGGCAGCCCGGCCAGTCGTACCGACCTGGGCTTCGCAGTCCGCACGCTGCTTCGTGCCCTGACCGGAAGCTGACCGCGCGTGTTCTCGAAACGGGTGACGGCACGGTTCGGCGCGTTGCGGACGGCCGGCGGGCGGCTCCGGCACGGCTGGCGGCCGGTGCTGGAGGCCACCGTCGCCGCGACGGTGGCCTGGCTGCTGGCCACCCGGTTGCTCGGGCATCCGCAACCCTTCTTCGCGCCGGCCGCCGCGCTGATCGTCCTCGGCCAGACCCGGGGCCAACGCATCCGTCGGGCCGTCGAGGTCGTCCTCGGCGTCGCCGCCGGGGTGCTCGTCGCGGACCTGGTGGTGCAGGCGCTCGGCCCGGGAAGCACCTGGACGGTCTTCACCGTCATCCTGCTCACCGTCCTGCTCGCGGTGGCCTTCGGCGCCACCGGCGTGACGCTCGTGCAGGCGGCGGTCTCGGCGCTCTACCTGGTGGTGGTCGCCCCGCCGGACGGGACGTTGGTGCCGTTCCGCTTCGTCGACGCTCTCATCGGGGGTGTGGTCGCGCTCGCGGCCAGCCTGCTGGTCGACGCCCGTCGCCCGCTGGCTCCGCTGGTCGCCGAGGTCCGACGGGCCTTCGACGAGTTGGCCGGGCTGCTCGGCGGGATCGCGGACGCCCTCGACCGCCGCGACGAGGACGCCGCGGTCACCGCGTTGACCCGAGCCCGGGGGATGGATGCCCGCGTCGACGGGTTACGCGACGGAGTGCTCGCCGCCGGCGAAGCGCTGCGGCTCAACGTCCGTCGACGACGCCACATCGGTCGGCTGCGCTCGGTGGACCAGTCGATCCGGCAGACCGACTACGCCGTCCGCAACGTCCGGGTGCTGGCCCGCGCCGGCGTGACGCTCAGCCGGCTGCACACCCCCGTCCCGCCCGAGCTGGGTGTCGCCCTGCGGTCGCTGGCCGAGGCGGTCCGCCACGCCGGCGCCGCCCTCGCCGCCGACCTGAACGGCCAGGACGACAACGCCGACCAGCACGCCGCGCGGGCCGACGAGGCGGCGCTGGCCGCCGTGCACACCGCTGGGCAGCTCTTCGGTGCCACCCAGACGCTCCCGCTGGCAATGATCATCGGGCAGGTCCGGGCCACGGCCATCGACCTGCTGCGCGGCGTCAACCCCGAGGACGATGCCGCCGTCCTCGCCCGCGTCGACGAAGCCCTCGGCCTCCCCGCCGTCTGATCGGGCCGTCGGCCCCGCCACCCACCGAACCGCCGGTCAGGCGCTGGCCCGGGCCACCAGGGCGGACGGGAAGAGGGTCACCGGCGCGGCCGGACGTCCGTCCAGCAGGGCGGTGGCCGCGGCGGCGGCGATCCGCCCCACCGGGTGGCTCGCCGTGGTCAACGTCGGGGCGGTCAGCCCGGCCAGAGGGATGTCGTCGAACCCGGCCACCGCGACGTCGCCGGGCACCCGCACCCCGGCGTCGCGCAGGCCGGCGATCACCCCGAGCGCGGTGTCGTCGCTGATCGCGTAGATCGCGTCGACGTCCGGCCACTGACGCAGCACCACGTCGGCCGCCGCCCGGCCGCACGCCGCCGTGAAGTCGCCGGGCAGCACCCGCTCCGGCATGCCGGCCTGACGCATCAGCCGGCGGTACGTCTCCACGGGACGTTGCGCGCACGGCAACCACCGGGGGCCGGCCACCATGGCGATGCGGCGTCGACCGGTGGCGTACAGATGGCGCAGCACCGCCTCGGACCCGGCGACGTTGTCGACGTCGAACGACGGCACGCTCGCCGAGCCGACGCCGATCGAGACGACCCGCCCCCGCAGCGACCGGGGCACCGACTCCAGCAGCTCCTCCGTGGTGTTGACCAGGATCACCCCGCACACGCTGCGATCGTCGAGCCGGGCCAGCCCGCCCGGGTCGTTCAGCGGCAGCCAGTGCAACGCCACACCGACACCGGCGGGCGTGCACACCCGGGCCGCCGAACCGACGACCTGGTGCACGTACGGGTCGTCCAGCACGGCCGCGCTGGCACCCAGCACCGCCACGACCATCCGTACGCCGCCGCCGCGGACCAGCGCCCGGGCAGCCGGGTTGGGCACGTAGCCGAGCTGGTCGACAGCCGCCGCGACCAGTTCCCGGGCCGTCGGCGAGGCGAACCCCGTGCCGGCGATCACCCGCGACGCGGTGGACCGGGACACCCCGGCGACCCGCGCGACGTCCTCGAGAGTTGCCGGTCGGTGTGCCGCTGTCGTCATCGTCGCCTCCCCGCCGAGGCCCGCCCGGTCGGACAAACGCCTGCTCACATCATGCCCCGGCGGACACATCAGCGGTAAGGGGCGGTTGCCGGTTGTGGTGGTAGCGCTCTCAGGTGTGCGATCGTCCCAGGAGATCACCCCGAGGAAGAGGACCCACCCCGTGAGCGCCCCCACCAGTCGACCCGTAGCCCCGGCCGCCGTGCCGTCCGCGAAAGCGGTGCTGCTCGCCAGAAACGGTGTCGCGGCCACCTTCACCCTCAACGGGCTCGCGGTCGGCAGCTGGTTCTCCCGGGTACCGGCGGTCCGCGAGGCGTTGGACCTCTCCGCCGGCCGGCTCGGGCTGCTGCTGCTGGCCATGAGCGTCGGCGCGCTGCTCGCCATGCCCACCGCCGGGCTGCTCGCCCAGCGTCTCGGTGCGGCCCGCACCGTCACCCTCGCCACCGGGGTGGTCGCGGTCGGTCTGACCGTGGCGGGGCTGGGTGCCACGATGACCGGGTCGTTCGCCGTCGTCGCCGTGGGCCTCGTCGCGTTCGGCTACGGCTCCGGCGCCTGTGACGTGGCGATGAACGTCGAGGGCGCGGCGGTGGAGCGTCGGCTCGGCCGCACGATCATGCCTCGTTTCCACGCGGGATGGAGCCTCGGATCGGTGGCCGGAGCGGCGCTCGGCGCCGGGGCGGCCCGGTTCGACGTGGCGGTGGGCACGCACCTCGTCGCGGTGGCGGTGGTCGTGTTGACCGGCACGGTGCTCGCCGCCCGGACGTACCTGCCCCAGGGCGTCGACGCCACCGGCGACCCGGCGGACGCCACCCCGGCCGCCCGCCGTCGGGCGCAACTCGCCGCCTGGCGGGAGCCGCGCACCCTGCTGATCGGGCTCTTCGTGCTGGTGGCGGCGTTCACCGAGGGAGCCGCCAACGACTGGCTGGCCGTCGCGTTCATCGACGGACGGGACCTCAGCGAGGCCGCCGGCGCGGCCGTCTTCGCGGTCTTCGTCGTGGGCATGACCGTCGGGCGCACCGCCGGCACCATCGCGCTGGACCGGTGGGGTCGGGTGCCGGTGCTCAGCGGCACCATCGGGCTCGCCGTGGTCGGCGCCGGCCTGGCCGTGCTGGCCGGCTCCGGGCCGGTGGCCGTCGTCGGCGTCGCGCTGTGGGGCCTCGGCGCGTCGCTGGGCTTCCCGGTCGGCATGAGCGCTGCCGCCGACGACGAGGCGCACGCGGCGGTGCGGGTGAGCGTCGTCGCGGTGATCGGCTACACCGCGTTCCTCGGTGGCCCTCCGCTGCTGGGGCTGCTCGGCGACGAGGTCGGCACCCTGCGGGCCCTGCTGGTGGTGCCGCTGCTGTTGCTGCCGACACTGCTGCTGGTGCCGGTGCTGCGCCCGCCGCACGCCGTTTCGTCCGCCACTAAAAACTAACCCACGCCGCCGTCGAGCGGTATCGGGTGCGTGGCCGACTGCGTCACGTACCCGAGCTGGTTAGGGTCGCCCGATGCCAACCGACGAGATCACCGCCGCAGCGGCGGGCACCTGGACACTGGGCGACCGCACCGTGCGCCGGATGGGCTTCGGCTCCATGCGGATCACCGCCGACCCCGACCCGGCCCGGGCCGTCGCGCTGCTGCGCCGCGCCGTCGAGCTGGGCGTCAACCACATCGACACGGCCGCGTTCTACGTCTCGCCCGGCGGAACCCTGCGGGTCGGCACCGGCCCGGCCCGCTACGCCACCGAGCTGATCCGCGCGGCGCTCGCCCCGTACCCCCAGGACCTGGTCATCACCACCAAGGTCGGCTTCGGGTACGACAGGGAGGCGGGCTTCACCGAAGCGTTCACCCCGACGCAGTTGCGTGCCCAGGTGGAGGAGAACCTGCGTCGGCTCGGCCGCGACCACCTCGACGTGGTGAACCTGCGTCTCGGCCGAGGGCCCGGCGAGGTGCCGCTGACCGAGCGGTTCGGCGCGCTCGCCGACCTGCGTGCCGCCGGGCTGATCCGGCACCTCGGGCTCTCCAACGTCCGGCCCGAGCAGCTCGACGAGGTGGCGGGCATCGCGCCGGTGGTCTGCGTCCAGAACAACTACGGGGTGGACGCCTACCGGGAGCAGGACGCCGTCGTCCGGCTCTGCGGCGAAAGGGGCATCGCCTACGTGCCGTTCTTCGCGCTCGCCGGCACCGGCCGGGAGAAGGGCGCGACCGCCACCCAGGGCGAGGCCGTCGAGGTCGTCGCCCGTGCGCACGGTGTCACCGGGCACCAGGTACGCCTGGCGTGGACCCTGCACCAGGGCCCACACGTGCTGGCCATCCCGGGCACCGCGGACCCGCACCACCTGGAACAGAACATCGCCGCCGGAGCCCTGCGCCTGACCGCCGACGACCTGACCCGTCTTGCGTGATCGTCTGTCCCCCCACCGCTCAGGTCCGTACGACGTGCACGACGATCTCCTGACCGTCGCCCACGGTGCCGGTAAAGCCCTCCGACACCGCGTCCGCCACCGTCAGGCGGAGCGCGAGGGTCTCGTGCGCGATGAGCTTCCGATGCGCGGAGATCGCCGCCGCGACATCGGCGGGCGCGGCGATCGACACCGTGATCCGGTCGGAGACCTCCAGACCAGCCTCGCGGCGGGCCTGCTGGACGATGCGGACGACGTCGCGAGCGACGCCCTCGGCTGCCAACTCCGGGGTGATCCCGGTGTCCAGCGCGATGGTCACTCCGCGCTGGGACTCCACCACCCAACCGGTGCGCGGCACCTCCGTGACCAGGATGTCGTCCAGACCCACCTCGACCAGTTCGCCGTCGACCGACAGCGGGTACGTCCCGTTCGCCCGGACACCGTCGACCAGATCCCGCGCGGACACACCGGCGACGGCCTTCGCGACCTGCTGGGTACGGTTGCCGAACCGGCGACCCAGTGTCCGGAAGTTCGCCTTGACCCGCACGTCGATGACTCCGCTCTGGGAGTCGAGCGGCTGGAGGACCTTGACGTTCAACTCGTCGCCGATGTCGTCCAGCAACGCCTGCGGGAGCACCGTGCCGGCCGGCAGTCCCACGAGCGCCCGACTCAACGGCTGACGGATCCGCAGGCTGCTCGCCTTACGGGCGGACCGGCCCGCCTCGGCCAACGCCCGCGCCGTGGCCACCTGGGCCGACAGCTCCGTGCTGATCACCGTGGTGTCGGGCATGGGCCAGGTCGCCAGGTGCACCGACTCCGGTGCCGACGCGGCCCCGCGCCGGATGACCTGCTGCCACACCTCCTCCGTGATGAAGGGGATGAACGGCGCGAGAAGCCGCGTGAGGATGTCGAGGCACTCGTACAGGGTGGTGAGGGCGTCGGTGTCGCCCTCCCAGAAACGCTGCCGCGAGCGCCGCACGTACCAGTTCGACAGGTCGTCGATGAAGTCGGCGAGCAGCCGGCCGGCGCGGGCCGTGTCGTAGTTGCGCATCCGTTCGTCCACGGCGGCGGCGAGGGCGTGGACCTCGCCGACGATCCACCTGTCCAGCACCGGTCGTCGGGCGACCGGCTGGGCCAGGTGCGGCGTCCACGTCGCGTTCGCCGCGTACAGGGAGAAGAACGCGGCGGTGTTCCAGTAGGTCATCAACACCTTGCGGACGATCTCGTCGAGCGGACCGGGACCGATCCGGCGCGGCGACCACGGTGAGCCGGAGCACGCCATGAACCAGCGCACCGCGTCGGCGCCGTGGGTGTCCATCAACGGGATCGGCAGCAGGATGTTGCCCAGGTGTTTGCTCATCTTGCGGCCGTCCTCGGCCAGGATGTGCCCCAGGCAGACGACGTTCTCGTACGGGGACCGGTCGAAGACCAGGGTGCCCACCGCCATCAGCGTGTAGAACCAGCCCCGCGTCTGGTCGATCGCCTCGCAGATGTACTGGGCCGGGTAACTGCGCTCGAAGATCTCCTCGCTGCCCGGCACGTGGGGGTAGCCCAACGACGCGAACGGCATCGCCCCGGAGTCGTACCAGGCATCGATCACCTCGGGAACCCGGGTGGCGGTCCGGCCACAGTCCGGGCACGCGAAGGTGATCTCGTCGACGTACGGGCGGTGCGGATCCAGCTCGGACAGGTCGGCGCCGGCCAGCTCCCCGAGCTCGGCGCGGGAGCCCACCGCTGTCACGTGGTCGTCCGGGCACCGCCACAGCGGCAACGGGGTGCCCCAGTAACGGGAACGGGACACCGCCCAGTCGATGTTGTTCTTCAGCCAGTCGCCGTACCGGCCGTGTTTGATGTGCTCCGGGAACCAGTTCGTGTTCTCGTTCTCCCGGGTCAGCTGGTCGCGTACCTCCGTGGTCCGGATGTACCAGGACGGCTGCGCGTAGTACATCAGCGGGGTGTGGCAACGCCAGCAGTGCGGGTAGGGGTGCTCGAACGGCTCGTGCCGGAACAACCGACCGGACTCCCGGAGCCGGTCGATGAGCAACGCGTCGGCGTCCTTGAAGAACACCCCGCCAACCAGGTCGATGTCGTCGGTGAACCGCCCGTTCGGGGCGACCGGGTTCACCAACGGCAACCCGTAGGCGCGGCAGACGGCGAGGTCGTCCGCCCCGAAGGCCGGCGCCTGGTGCACCAGGCCGGTGCCGTCCTCGGTGGTGACGTAGTCCGCGAGGACCACGCGGTGCGCGTCCGGGATCTCCACCAGGTCGAACGGTCGCTCGTAGCGCAACCCCTCCAGGGCCGATCCCGGCACCGTCGCCAGGATCTCCGCCTCCTCACCGAGGACCCGCCGGGCCAACGGCTCGGCGACGACGAACGTGCCCCGTTCGGTGCGGGCGAGCGCGTACATCACAGTGGGGTGGACGGCGACGGCGGTGTTGGACACCAGGGTCCACGGCGTGGTGGTCCAGATCAACAGCTCGACGTCGCGGTGTCCGGCCACGTCCTCGCGCAACGGAAACCGCACGTACACGGACGGGTCGGTGACCGTCTCGTACCCCTGCGCCACCTCGTGGTCGGACAGGGTCGTGCCGTCGCGGGTGCAGTACGGCGCCACCCGGAAGTCCTCCACCAGGCGCCCGCCGTCGTGGATCCGCTTCAGTGACCACCAGACACTGTCCACGTACTCCGGGGACATCGTCTGGTACGGGTGCTCCAGGTCGATCCAGTAACCCATCCGCTGGCTGAGCTGGACGAACTCGTCCACGTGCCGCAGCACCGAGGTGCGGCACAGGGCGTTGAACTCCGCCACACCCATCTTCTCGATGTCGGGCTTGCCCCTGAGCCCCAGCTCCTTCTCCACAGCGAGCTCGACCGGCAGGCCGTGGCAGTCCCACCCGGCGCGGCGGGGCACCGAGAAGCCCCGCATCGTCCGGTACCGGGGGAAGAGGTCCTTGAACACCCGCGCCTCGATGTGGTGGGTGCCCGGCGTGCCGTTGGCGGTCGGCGGTCCCTCGTAGAACACCCACGGCGGCCCGTCGGCCGTCCGTTCCAGGCTCCGGTCGAACACGTCGTTGGCCCGCCACCACTCGATGACCGCACGGTCCATCCCACCAAGGTCGATCCTGGTGGGCAGTGGCACGAATGGCGACTTCGATGGACCGTCCGGCACCGACGTTCTCCCTACACTCCACGTCCGCTCACGCGGGCATCAGCTCACTGCCCACGCGGGGACGAAGCGTCAGGCGTATGGCCAGAACTCCGCGGTACCACCCCGCTTGCGCCCCGGTGGTGCGGGCGCCGCTCGATTTCGCGACGTGACGTGCCGCGACGTCCGGTTCTACTGGGGCGTTGACGTGCCCGTTCTTCCGGAGGCTCCCCGGTGATGGCCGGATCGGTGCCGATGCCGTCGAGCATAGCCGTCCGTGCGCGGGGCCAGCGGCCTCACGTTCAGACAGGACGACCCTCACGTCCCAGGGTTACGTCCGACATTATTTCGTGGGAATTCTTGTTTGACCGTGACCAAAGTCTGACACATCGCTCCACCGGTCTCGCTTAGTGCGCAACGATACCGAGAAGTCGAGCCTACTTGAGCAGTAGTGCCTGACAGGATGAGCGGGAAGGTGGCTCATAACGCGAGGATGGCTTGCCTCTCGGGTTCTTGTGAAGAATGCGTTCGGCGTGTCGCGCAGCCACGGCCATTCCCGCCGCCCTTTGCATGAGGCGCCAGGCCGCGCGCCCTCTCGCACAACTCAAACCATGCCTACGGCTTCGTCTCCAGCTCAGCCCTAGGCGGTAGAAGCCGTTGAAGGATGGACGATGCGCGCGCATCTCAAAAGCTTGGCGGTCTTGGTCGTGCTCGCCCTCGTGGGCCTGATCGCGTTGCGGCACTGGGCATCCAGAGGGGAGGCTCCGGAGTCGAAGCCATTGTCGGCCGTCGAGATCGATGCCGTGATGGCAGAGGCGGACTATCGCCGGGTTGACATGCCGGACCTTGATACCAACATCCTTGGTGCCACTGCGGCCTACGCCTACAAGGGGCAAACTGGTCTGATTGTCCCGAAGTATCCAATGGTCGTGCTGTCTGGCGTGGTTCCTGTGCACATCGCGTTCCGCATCGGAATCTACGGTAAGTCGTGCTTTTCCAAACTGAAAATCGGACCACCCGTTACCGACAAAGAATGGCTCACCGCCCTCCGCGGGGTGTTTCCAGCCAGCGAGCCGGGGTGGAACGATGCGATGTGGGAGGACCCCACGAAACTCCCGTTTGTCACGCCCGTCATTCCATCTGGCCCGGGCAACGATCCCGACGGCGATGGTTGGCACTGCACGCCGGGCATATTCTATTGACGTCGTCAACCTGGTGAGGGTGCTCTGCGCGGATGTCCGGCGCCCTGAGGCCGGACACGTGGATGCTCCGGCCGCCCGACATTCCAGTCAACAGACCAACTACCGGCAGCGCCAGCATCACTATCAGCAACATGATCATTGCCTGGCGCGGAACGACCTCGGTGAAGCCGTCGGTAAGGTAATCAAAGTACCGGCCGGCGTCGCCAGCCACCGCTGCCGGCTCACTCAGCGTCCGATGCCCCAGCAGTGGCGTGAGCCAGCCCGTCATGGCCACCGCACCCACGGTGGTGGCCAGCCACACGACGGCCGCCGGTTGGTGTGAAGACGAATAGCCGAGCCGGCGGCCGCCCAGGCGAAGCAGCGACGTGCGCCAGGCCACGGCGCTCACCGCCGACCAGCAGACGAACAGCCACGCACCGACCAGGAGTAGCCCCGCGTACGCCAGACGAGCGGGCGGTTCCAGAACCGCCGCGTGCAGCAACCCGAACGCACCGGGGCCGAGCAGAGAGTCCTGCGGGGTAAGCAGTTCACCGCCCGCAAGTCCTGCGCCCAAGCTAAGGCCAAAGAGGTGAATTCGCCGCCACACGGCTGCGTCGGCGAGGGTCGTCAGTACCGCGCGCCAGACAAGCACGCCGACAGCTAGGCCGAACAGCGAGGTCAGCGGCGCGAGCGCGGGCACGGCCACCGCAGGCAAGGTCAAGGCGTCAGGGAGCAGACCGGTCGACCGTTCCACCGTGGAGAGAACGAGCAGACTGGGCATCCAGGTCAAGCCGACGATGAGTCCCAGCATCAAGGCCTGCGATGCAGGTAGCGGTTGAGCCCTCGGCCCGGAGCCCGGCGCACCCAGCGCGGCGGCCCGGAGCCACGGTTCAGGGTGCAGAACGATCAGGCCGTGGAGGAAACGGCGTATGCGGTGCCACCCGCTCTCCTCGTATTCGCGCGGTGCAAGCCGAGCGAAAGTGCGGCGTAGGGCGTCGTCAGCCCCCCAGGAGCCGGCGCGTAGGTCGGCCTCTAGTTCCCGTTCCCGCAGCACCGCGTGGTGGCAGAGCAGAACCACGACGGCGAGGATCCACACCTGCAGCAGAAGCCCGAAAGGACCGCCTCGAGAGAAGCTGGCATTACTCAACGCATCCTCGAACAGCAGCACGATCGGGATCAGGAACACGCCCACGAAGACCCGCCACAGCAGCACGGTGAAGTACGCGACGTCGATGTCGCGGTTTCTGACATGGGCCAACTCATGGAGAACCACGCCACGAAACTGGGCCGGATCGCGATCAGCCAAGGCAATCAGCCCTCGGTTGAGCGCGATGTAACGCCGCCCGGCATGGCCAAACGCGAGCCCCGTGACCCTAGGACTTGTCAGATCCACCACAAAACGCACCCGTACGCCGGCGATACTCCGTAGCTCCCGTAGCTGGGGGCCGACGCCGGGGAGGGTCTCCGCGTCCGACAGGCCCTCTCGGGTCAACCTCCAGTACGGCCAGACGAGATACGCCACGAGACAGGCCCCGAGCAACACCAGGGCGGCCAGAGGCAGGATCGGTGAGGGCAAGTCAGGTTGGGGGCGATTGAAGCAGTCCGGGTACCTGTCCGCCAGAGCCGCAACCTGCGAGGACCACGAGGGATCCGTCGGTCGGGGCAGCTTTAGCGGGCCTTGGCCCAGCAGTCCGAGTCGAACCTGCCAGCACTCGGTGCCGGGCTCGGGGAGGGGGATCTCCCGTGCGTTAGACGCCACTACCTCGGTCAACGCCGTAGCCGTGGCCAGTACGGCACAGACCAGTACACCGAATCGAGGGCCCAGCGCGGAAGGCAGCGACCATGGCGCGACAGCGCGCCGCGTGGCGATGTGCGGCGATCCGACCCCGGTCACGCCTCCTCGGACGGCGGATCGTTGTTGAGCGGCAGACCTAGCCGACCCACGATGGCGTCCGCCAGGATGTCGGCATCTCCTCGGTCCAGGCCGAAGTCTCGCGCGGTAGCCCGCGCGACCCGCCTGACCCGTCGGAGCTCTTCATCATTCAGAACAATGGCCACTGGGTCACCGGGCTGGCCGGCCTTCTTGTGAGCGCGCCGGGTGAACCACCGGCGAACGCGTTTCCGGGCGGCAGTGGACACCTCCTCACGCAACACCTCACCGGCCTGCTCGCCGACGAACACCAGAACCGCCTGCGCCGCGCCGATCGCCGCGAACGTCAGAACCGAGGTCGACTCGTCCCAGCCGAAACCCAGCATCTCCTCACTGCGGCTGACGCGCCGCCCGTGCGTCCGCCGCTGACTCGCCGCTACGGTGGCTTCCAGCAGCGGCAGTTCCTCAGGTGCTAGTCGGGCGACCGCAGGTCGAGCCAGGGCGACGATCTGAGCCTGCCTGTCGGCTTGCGTGGTCAGCTCCATACCCGGACGGTACTGACGCGGGGTACCTCGCGAATCCTGCGACTCGGCAGTAGCTGTGTCGAGAATGCGGCAGAGTGTGCTGCGCTCGTATGCTGGTCACACGCCGACACCGAGCCCCGCACCTGCCACTACCGACGACACGGCTCCCCCTGACCGAGTGCCGTTGCAGCACCAGGCGGGCCGTGCGCTCAGGGCGCGTAGACCAGGTCCATCGTGTCGGTGTGCCCGGACCAGCGCAGGTCGAGGCGCCAGCAACCAGCCTGGGGCACGTCGATGATCGACGGACCCGGACCGCCGGCGACCTCCCGGGTGACGGTGGTGTCGGTGCCGTCCAGCGTCGCGGTGATCACCAGGGTCGCGGGCGCGGTGGGGTCAGCGGACGTCGTGGAGGCCTGGGCCACCCACAGGATCTTGTTGTTCGACCCGTCCTCGCGGTGCTGCCGCAGCGGGTGAGCGAACAGCACCGCCACGATGTCGCCCTTCGCGCCGAAGACGTGCGGGACGCGGGCGTCACCGCTGAAACCGGCGTCCGCCCAGTCCGGCAGCGACCCCGTCTCGACCCGCGCCGCGCAGGCAGTGGGGGCGCTAACGGTGGTGGCGGCACCCGCCGTCGGCGCCGCGCCGCTGGTCGCGGTGGTGCACCCCGCCAGCAGGACCATCGAGAATGCCAGCGTCAATCTGCCCCAGGAAACCATCTCGACCCCTTCCGGTACCCGTCGACGACTCGTCACGTCTTTCCGACACCGCCCGGGCCTCCCGGGTTCCTACTGCGTCGTCGTTGCCCGGTGGTGCACCACCCGTGCGTGACGAGGCGCTAGTTGCCGACGCCGAGGCTCGACATGAACGCCGCCGGGTAACGGTCACCACGCGCGGCACCCTTCGGCACGGCCGCTGCTGGTGCTGACGCCGGCCGACGCCGAGTCCCGGGAGAAGCTCGAGCTGCTGCGGGTGCTGGGGGTCGAGGAGTTCCCGGCCGGCGTGCCTCACTGACCGTGCCGCGATAAACGGTCGACGACGCCCCTAACGCAGTGAGCGGGCGATCTCGATCGCCTCGGCCTTGCTGAGGGACCCTTCGAGCCGGTAGCTCACGTCGGCGTCCCGCCAGATCAGCGTCGAGGCGGCGAGTCGGGCGGTCTCCTCGTGGACCTCGCCCGCCCGGTCCACGTACGACAACACGTGTGGTCGGTCGACCCAGACCGCGAAGTCGCCGTCGACCTGCGTCCACTCCGCCCCCGGCGGGGTGACCTCCTTGTGGAAGGCCAGGTTGAGGCGACCGTCGAACGCGTCGATGCGCAGCGCGCCCCCGTCGTAGAGCAGCGTCGCCACCCGGCAGACACCCGAAGGGTCGGGATCGGCGACCAGCACCTGCTCGGGCGGACCCAACGACGCCGGTAGCCGGATCGGGAACCGCACCGCCCGCTGCGCCTCGTCCAGGGCGACGGTCCGCTGCGCGGGCAACGGCGACGGGATGCCGACGGCCGGCGACGGGGCGGACGAGGTGGCGATGCTGACACCGGCGAACCGCAGCAGCCCGGCAACGGCGTCCGCGACGGCGGCGCGCGTCGGCGGCACCAACGCGACCAGGAGGGCGACCAGCGCCGCCGCGGCGAGCGGACGCCACCGGCGCACGGGCCTGTCGAGTCGTACGCGGACACGGGCGGTCACGTCGGGCGGCTCGGGTGTCTCCAACCAGGCGGACAGGTCGCGCAACTCCCGTTCGAGGTCACCCATGCCGGACCTCCTCCCGCTCGAGGAGACCGCGGAGTTTCGCCAACGCACGGGAGGTGCGCGACTTCACTGTCCCCCGGGGCCAGCCCAGTGCCGCCACCGTCTCCTCCTCGGTGAGATCGAGGAAGTACCGACAGACGATCACCTCGCGGTCCCGTACCGGCAGTTGCCGCAGGGCCCCGACCAGCGCCTCCCGGCGCTCCCCGGCGAGGACCGCGCCGACCGCCCCGTCCTCGGCGATCTCCGACGTCGGGTCGGCCGCCGCCGCCCGCAGGACCAGCCCGTCCCGCCGGCCCCGGGACCGGTGCAGGTTGCGGGTCTCGTTGGCGACGATCGCGAGCAACCACGAGCGGAAGGACGAATCGCCCCGGTAGCGGGACAGCTTGCGGTACGCCTTCACGAACGCCTCCTGCGTGACGTCCTCGGAGTCCGAACCGGCGCCGAGCAGCACCGCCGTCCGGTACGCGGACGCGGTGTGCCGGGCGACCAGGAGGTCGTACGCCTCCAGGTCACCGGCCCGAGCGCGGGTGACGAGAGTGTCGTCGTCCAGGGGAGGCCTCCGTTCGGATCACACTCATGACACCGCCCACGCGTCGCGGGTTCCATCCGGCGCGGGTCAGGTTGCTCCCACCCGGCGTGCAGCGTATTGCCAGGATTCGGTGGTGCACTGGGGGGAGGTGTCGAGGAGAGGGGCTGGTCATGAGCTGGTTCAATCGCCGGGCACGGGGTGCCGAGACGACCCCGACGAAGCTGGACCGGGAGGCGACCCGCGAGGACCTCGCGGCGCTGGAGGCGTTCGTCGCCAGCCGGCGGGGCGTGGAGTTCTACCTGGAGCCGGAGACCACGGCGACGGACACCACGGTGGTGGTGATCGCCCACGACGGTGAGTGGATCCGACGGCGCACCGGTACGCCCCGGGCGGCGGGGACCATCGCCCGCAAGCACGCGGTGCCGCTGTACGAGGCCGCCCGCACCGGCTACCCGGAACGGATGCGGGTGTGGAACCGCGCCCACCCGGAACGCCACGCCCGGTGAGACTCGCCTGCTCAGGCGTCCTCGACGGCTGAGCGGGCCTGTACGGCGGTCATCGGCTCGGCGTGGCTGGAGACGTACCAGTGGTAGTCGTCGGCGAGCAGTCGTCGGACCAGGCCCAGGTCGAGGCCGTCCCCGGGTCGGCGCAGGTGGGCCGGCGGCGGGTAGAAGCAGTCGCCCAACACCATGACACCCGAGTCGGGCACCAGGACGACTGTCGAATCCGGGGCGTGACCACCTCCGACGTGCCGTAGCCCCACGCCGACCGGCAACTCGTCGGCGTCGGTGAAGGTCCGGGTCGGTGGGAGGACCGTGAAGTCGTCCCAGGAGTTCACCGCCCGTGCCCGCGCCCGGAAGCTCGGGCCGAGGCGCGGGTCGGCGCGTACCTGCTCGTCCAGGTAGTGGTGGCTCCAGGGCCGGCCGGCCTCGGCCTGCAGCAGCGGCACGGCCGTCTCGTGCCCGACGATCTCGACACCGGGCCAGGCGCAGGCTCCCCAGACGTGGTCCCAGTGGTGGTGGGTGTAGACGAGCCAGCGTGGCTGCGGTAGCCCGGCGGCGGCGAGCGCGACTTGGATCTCGCGGGCGTGCGTGGGGCTCTGCCCGGCGTCGATCATCACACTGCCGCGCTCGTCGACCACGACGGCGACGCCGGCCTGGACGGCCTCCGGGTCGGGATCGCCCGGACAGATCCAGACACGGCCGGCCAGGTGGTGGAACTGTGGGGCGACCATGGTGATCGACCTCCGGAATTGATCGTGGACGCTGCTGCGGCGTGCGCCGATCGTAGGGGACGGTGCCGCCCGGCACCGTCCCGACGGACGATCGGCGCAGGCCAGAGTAGGTCCAGCCATCCTTTGCTCTGCATACCTGGAGGCACCGGTAACGGTCCGTGTCTGGTGCGGATAGGTATGCAGAGCAAAGGGCCCGGGGCATTTATCCGGGGCATTGCGACAGCGTGCATCCGTCGTCGCGTCGAATCGCTGAAGTTCGATGGATGGCGGCCGTCGGGCCGGGTCGGAGCGGCGTTGACCCGCAGCGCAAGGGTGTGGCAGCATTCGCGGCCTGACGGCAGTGAAGGAAGTCGGTGCGATTCCGACGCGGTCCCGCCACTGTCACCGGGGAGTGATCCCCCCTCGTGCGCCACGGCCGTGTGTCTGCGGTTGGAAGGCCGGGGGAGAGCGTCGATCCGGAAGCCAGGATACTTCGGCCGTCGGGACGTACCCCAGGGCGTGGACACCCGAGGAGGACCCGATGACGCACGGCGTCTCATTCATCGACGAACTTCGTCATGGCTCGCACGGTGGGCGATTCACCGCCCCCGCGACCGGTCACGCCCCGCTGAGCTGAGCGCCGCCCGCCGCCGACCGGCCCCGCCGCTCGCGCCCGCGAGCCGTTCGCCCCGCCGTCGTACCGGCTGACGCCGCACCCACCCGCATCGTCGCGGTCACCCTCGTGGTGGCCGGGGCGTCACTCCCCGGAGCCCGCCGTGCGCATCCTGCTGCTGTCCACCGCCGACACCGACCTGCTCGCCGCCCGCGCCAGCGGCGCCGACTACCGGCTGGCCAACCCCGCCCGGGTCGCCGCCGACGAGGTACCCGCCCTGCTCGACGACGTCAACCTCGTCGTCGTACGCCTGCTCGGCGGCCGTCAGGCCTGGCCGGACGGCCTCGCGGCGGTGCTCGCCACCGGCGTGCCGACTGTCGTGCTCGGCGGTGAGGCGCTGCCCGACGCGGAGCTGATGGCCATCTCCACGGTGCCGTCCGGGGTCGTCACCCAGGCGCTCGCGTACCTGGTCGAGGGCGGGCCGGACAACCTCGGGCAGCTGGCCCGGTTCCTCTCCGACACGGTGCTGCTCACCGGCGAGGGGTTCGACCCGCCCACACCCACCCCGGCGTACGGCGTGCACCGTGAGTACCCGACGAATCCGGAGCAGCCCACCGTCGGGATCGTCTTCTACCGGGCGCACGCCCTCGCCGGTAACACCGGCTTCGTCGACGTGCTCGCGGAGGCGGTCCGCGAGGCCGGCGGCAACCCGCTGCCGATCTTCTGCGGCTCGTTGCGGGGGCTGACCACGGGGTCCGGCCCGCTCGGGCTCTTCGCCCGCTGCGACGCCCTGCTGGTCACCGTCCTCGCGGCGGGCGGCGCGGTCGCCGCGGACGCCTCCGGCGGTGGCGACGAGGACGCCTGGGACGTCGGCGCCCTGGCCGCCCTGGACGTGCCGATCATCCAGGCGCTCTGCCTGACCAGCACCCGTAAGCAGTGGGCCGACAGCGACGCCGGACTGTCCCCGTTGGACGCGGCGATGCAGGTGGCCATCCCGGAGTTCGACGGCCGGATCATCACCGTGCCGTTCTCGTTCAAGCAGATCGACTCCGACGGGCTGTCGGTCTACGCCGCCGATCCCGAGCGGGCCGCCCGGGTCGCCGGGATCGCGGTGCGCCATGCCCGACTGCGGTACCTCCCCAACCCGGACAAGCGGGTGGCCGTGGTGCTCAGCTCGTACCCCACCAAGCACTCCCGGGTCGGCAACGCCGTCGGGCTGGACACCCCGGTCTCGGCGGTCCGGTTGCTCGCCGCGCTGGCCGAGGACGGCTACGACCTGGGCGACGCACCGCCGCCCGCCGACGGGGACGCGTTGATCCACGCGCTGATCGCCGCCGGTGGGCACGACGTGGAGTGGCTCACCCCGGAGCAGTTGGCCGCCGCCGAGGCCCGGATACCGGGGAACACGTACCGGCGGTGGTTCGACCAGGTCCCGGCCGAGCTGCGCGAGCGGATGCGGGAGCACTGGGGTGAGCCGCCCGGCGAGCTGTACACCGACGGCGGGGACATCGTGCTCGCCGGTCTGCGCTTCGGCAACGTCGTGCTGCTGATCCAGCCGCCGCGCGGCTTCGGGGAGAACCCGATCGCCATCTACCACGACCCGGACCTGCCGCCCAGCCATCACTACCTGGCCGCGTACCGCTGGTTGGCCACGCCGGCCACCGACGGCGGCTTCGACGCGGACGCCGTGGTGCACCTGGGCAAACACGGCACCCTGGAGTGGTTGCCCGGCAAGGGCCTCGGTCTGGCCGCCGACTGCGCGCCCGACACGGTCCTCGGTGACCTGCCGCTGGTCTACCCGTTCATCGTCAACGACCCCGGCGAGGGCACCCAGGCCAAGCGGCGGGCGCACGCCGTCGTCATCGACCACCTGGTGCCGCCGATGGCCCGCGCTGAGACCTACGGCGAACTGGCCAAACTGGAACAACTGCTCGACGAGTACGCCACCGTGCAGGCCCTCGACCCGGCCAAGGTGCCCACCGTCCGGGCACAGATCTGGGACCTGGTGCGCGCGGCCGAACTGCACCACGACCTGCACGCCGAGGCGATGCCCGACGCGGACGACTTCGACGACTTCGTGCTGCACCTCGACGGGTACCTGTGCGAGGTCAAGGACGTGCAGATCCGCGACGGTCTGCACATCCTCGCCGACGCGCCCACCGGGGAGCCCCGGGTCAACCTGGTCCTCGCGGTGCTGCGCGCCCCACAGATCTGGGGTGGCGCCCACGCTCTGCCCGGCCTGCGGCAGGCCCTCGCCGTCGCCTACGGCCTCGACGAACAGGAGCTGCTCGCGTCCCCGGGGCAACGACTGGCGCTGCCCAACGCGTTGACCGACGTGGTGGACGGGCCGGCCGGCACCGCCGCCGACGCGGTCGACCTGATCGAGGCCCTCGCCCGGCGGCTGGTCATCGGCATGGAGACGCTCGGCTGGGACGCGGACACCGTCGACGCGGTGGTCGCGGAGGTGACCGGGCAGCCGATCCCGGACGTCGCCGCGGTGCTGCGCTTCGCCGCCACCGAACTCGTGCCCCGGCTGGACCGCACCACCGACGAGCTGACCAACACCCTCGGCGCGCTCGACGGCCGGTTCGTGCCGCCCGGCCCGTCCGGTTCACCCACCCGGGGCCTGGTCAACGTGCTGCCCACCGGCCGCAACTTCTACTCCGTCGACCCGAAGGCCATTCCCAGCCGCAACGCCTGGGACGTCGGGGTGGCCCTCGCCGACTCCCTGCTGGCCCGGCACCTCGCCGACACCGGCGCGTACCCCCGCTCGGTGGGTTTGACAGTCTGGGGCACCAGCGCCATGCGGACCCAGGGCGACGACATCGCCGAGGTGCTCGCGCTGATGGGCTGCCGCCCGGTCTGGGACGACAGGTCGCGGCGGGTCACCGGCATCGAGGTGGTGCCCACGGCCGAGTTGGGCCGGCCCCGCGTCGACGTCACGGTGCGGATCTCCGGCTTCTTCCGCGACGCGTTCCCGCACGTGGTGGCGCTGCTCGACGACGCGGTCCGGCGGGTCGCCGCCCTGGACGAGCCGGCCGAGGACAACTACCTGCGGGCGCACGTCGCCGCCGACCTCGCCGAGCACGGTGACGAGCGGCGGGCCACCGCGCGGATCTTCGGGTCGAAGCCCGGGGCGTACGGCGCCGGGCTGCTGCCGCTGATCGACGCCCGGACGTGGCGCACCGACGCCGACCTCGCCGAGGTGTACGCGGTGTGGGGCGGCTACGCCTACGGCCGGGGCCTGGACGGGCGGGAGGCGCGGTCCGACATGGAACGGTCCTTCGCCCGGATCTCGGTGGCGGTGAAGAACCAGGACACCCGCGAGCACGACATCGTCGACTCCGACGACTACTTCCAGTACCACGGCGGGATGGTGGCGATGGTCCGTCACCTGACCGGCACGTCCCCGCAGGCGTACGTGGGTGACTCGGCGATGCCGCACGACGTGCGGACCCGCACCCTGGGCGAGGAGACCCGTCGGGTGTTCCGGGCCCGGGTGGTCAACCCGAAGTGGATCGCCGCGATGCGCCGGCACGGCTACAAGGGTGCCTTCGAGCTGGCGGCCACCGTGGACTACCTGTTCGGCTACGACGCCACGGCCGGTGTCGTCGACGACTGGATGTACGAGCACCTGGCCGCCGCGTACCTCTTCGACGACACCACCCGGGAGTTCCTGGAGCAGTCCAACCCGTGGGCGTTGCGCGGCATCACCGAGCGGCTGTTGGAGGCCGCCGACCGGGGGCTGTGGGCCAAACCCGAACCGGCCACCCTGGACCAGCTGCGCGACACGTACCTGGCCAGCGAGGGCGACCTGGAGGACCGGGTGTGAGCGCGAGGAGTGAGCCGGTTCTGCGAGCCCCGCAGTCGCGAACGAAGGAAGGTCCAGTGCGTACGTATCCGTTCAGCGCTGTGCTCGGCATGGAGGACATGCGGTTGGCGCTGCTGCTCAACGCGGTGTCCCCGGCGATCGGCGGGGTCCTCGTGCGGGGCGAGAAGGGCACCGCCAAGTCCACCGCCGTACGCGCGCTCGCCGCACTGCTGCCCCCGGTCCGCCGGGTCGCGGGCTGCCGGTTCGGCTGTGATCCGGCCGAGCCGGATCCGGCCTGCCCGGACGGGCCGCACCCGGCCGGCGTGGCCGCCGAGATCCGCCCGGCCCGCCTCGTCGAGTTGCCGGTAGGTGCCGCCGAGGACCGGGTGGTCGGCTCGCTGGACCTGGAGAAGGCCCTCGGCGAGGGGGTACGCGCCTTCGAGCCGGGTCTGCTCGCCGCCGCGCACCGGGGGGTGCTCTACGTCGACGAGGTGAACCTGCTGCACGACCACCTCGTGGATCTGCTGCTGGACGCGGCGGCGATGGGCCGCAGTCACGTCGAGCGGGAGGGCGTCTCGGTCAGCCACGCTGCCCGGTTCCTGCTGGTCGGCACGATGAACCCGGAGGAGGGGGAGTTACGCCCCCAGCTTCTCGACCGGTTCGGGCTGACCGTGGAGGTGGGTGCCAGCCGCGATCCGGCGGTCCGGGTGGAGGTGGTCCGCCGTCGGCTCGCCGCCGACGCCGACCCGGCCGGGTTCGCCGCCCGGTGGGCCGACGCGGACGCGGAGATCGCCGCCCAGGTGGCCGCCGCCCGCCGCCGTCTGTCCGGGGTACGCCTGCCGGACGCCGCGCTGCGGCAGATCGCCGAGGTGTGCGCCGCGATCGACGTGGACGGGATGCGCGCCGACATCGTCACCGCCCGTACCGCTCTGGCGCACGCCGCCTGGCACGGCCGGGACCGGGTCACCATCGACGACGTACGGGTGGCGGCTCGGCTGGCCCTGCCGCACCGCCGTCGCCGCGACCCGTTCGACACGCCCGGGCTGGACGAGAAGCGTCTGGACGAGGCGTTGCAGCGGGCCCAGGACGCCCACCCCGACGACGACGGCGGTCCGCACGACGGCGGCCCCGCTGGCCCGCGCCCCGACGGCCCGGGTCCCGACGGTGGCGGCCCCGGCGGCTTCGGCGGTGCGGGTGGCTCCGGCGGTGCGGGCGGTGACAGTGGCAGGCCCAGCCGCGAGGGAAGCGGCTTGGACGATCATGGCCGCGACGGCAGCGGCCCCGACGCGACCAGCGTGGACGGTCGGGACCGACACAGGCCCAGGAGCAGCGGGGACGAGCGAGCCGCCGGCGAGGCCGCGCGAGGCAGCGACCAGGATCCCCGCACAGCCGATGACGGCACGGCTGGGCACCAGGGCCGGTCGGGGATGAACGGCCGGGGCAGCCGCAGGCGGGCCGAGGCGGGTGACCCCAGCGGCGCCGGAGACGATCGGGACTGGGACGGCGGAGCGGTGGCCGTACCCCGGGGTGGTCTGCGGGCCCGGCTGCTCACCGCGTCCGGCGTCGGTGACGGGGTGCCCGGCCGGCGGTCGCCCGCCCGCACCGGACGCGGGCGGACGACCGGCGCGCGCCTGCCGGCGGGCCGGGTCGGTGCGCTGCACCTGCCGGCCACCATCCGTGCCGCCGCTCCGCACCAGGCGCCCCGGGGGAGGCTGGCGGGCCCGCTGCGACTGCGCCCGGAGGACGTGCGGGAGGCGGTCCGGGAGGGGCGTGAGGGCAACCTCGTGTTGTTCGTGGTGGACGCCAGCGGTTCGATGGGTGCCCGGCAGCGGATGACGGCCGTGAAGGACGAGGTGCTCGCGCTGCTCACCGACGCGTACCAGCGGCGGGACAAGGTCGCCGTGATCGCCTTCCGGGGCTCCGGAGCGCGGACGCTGCTGCCGGCCACCTCCTCGGTGCTGGCGGCCTCGACGCGGCTGACCGAGTTGCCGACCGGTGGGCGTACGCCGCTGGCCGAGGGACTGCTCGCCGCCGTGGATCTGCTGCGGGTGGAGCGCCTGCGCGACCCGAAGCGGCGCCCCCTCGTCCTCGTCGTCACCGACGGCCGAGCCACCGCCGGGCCGCGCCCACTGGATCGGGCGGCAGCGGCGGCGAGTGTCCTGGCGGCAACGGGGGCCTCCTGCGTCGTCGTCGACTGCGAGACCGGGCCGGTACGCCTGAACCTGGCGCACCGCCTGGCACTGCACCTACGCGCGCCCCGCCACCGACTGGGAGATCTTGGCCGGAATACGCCCTCCCAGGGGCACTCTTCTTCCAAGATCTACAACGGCGGCGCCACCGCAGACAGGGGAGATCGCTGATGCCGCAGGGACAGCCGAGTGTGGTGCCCGCCGACGGGTTGACGACCCGGCAGCGGCGGCACCGGCCACTGCTGATGGTCCACACCGGACAGATGAAGGGGAAGTCGACGGCCGCGTTCGGATTGGCGCTGCGGGCGTGGACGGCCGGCCTCCCGATCGGCGTGTTCCAGTTCGTCAAGAGCGCCAAGTGGCGGGTGGGGGAGGAAAACGCCTTCCGGGCCCTCGGCGAGATGCACGAGCGTACCGGCCAGGGCGCAGCGGTGGCGTGGCACAAGATGGGTGAGGGCTGGTCCTGGATTCAGCGCGGCGGCGACGCCGACCACGCCGCCGACGCCCTGGAGGGGTGGCGGCAGATCCAGCGGGACCTGGCCGCCGAACGCTACGGGCTGTACGTGCTGGACGAGTTCACCTACCCGATGAAGTGGGGCTGGGTGGACGTGGACGAGGTGGTCGCGACCCTCGCCGACCGGCCCGGCTTCCAACACGTCGTCATCACCGGCCGCGACGCCGACCCGCGCCTGGTCGCCGCCGCCGACATGGTGGCCGAGCTGACCAAGGTCAAGCACCCAATGGACGCCGGCCAGAAGGGCCAGAAGGGCATCGAGTGGTGAGTGCCAGCACCGAACCGCTGTCGCTGCCCCGGGTGGTCGTCGCCGCGCCGGCCAGCGGCCACGGCAAGACGACGATCGCCACCGGGCTGCTCGCCGCGCTGCGCCGACGTGGCCTGACGGTCAGCCCGCACAAGGTCGGCCCGGACTACATCGACCCCGGCTACCACGCCCTCGCCGCCGGCCGGCCCGGTCGCAACCTCGACCCGTTCCTCGTCGGCGCCGAGCGGATCGCCGGTCTGCTGCGGCACGGCGCGAGCGTCCCCACGCCCGCCGACGTCGCAGTGGTGGAGGGCGTCATGGGTCTGCACGACGGCGCTGTCGGCCGTCGCGACTTCGCCTCCACCGCCCACGTCGCCCGGCTGATCGACGCGCCAGTGCTGCTGGTGCTGGACACCACCGCGCAGGGCCGTTCCGCCGCCGCGCTGACGCTGGGCATGGCCGCCTTCGATCCGGCCGTACGGATCGGCGGGGTGATCCTCAACCGGGTCGGGTCGTCCCGGCACGAAACCCTGCTGCGCGACGCCCTCGCCGAGGTGGGCGTGCCCGTACTCGGGGCCGTCACCCGCGCCGCCGAGGTGGCCGCGCCCGCCCGGCACCTCGGGTTGGTGCCGGTCGCCGAGCGGGCCCCCGAGTCCCTGTCGATCGTCACCGCGCTCGCCGAGCTGGTCGAGGCAACTGTGGACCTGGACGCCGTGCTCACCCTGGCCCGCAGCGCCGGGCCGCTGACCGCCCCGGCGTGGGACCCGGTCGCGGCCGTCGGCGGGGCGGCCGACGCGGGGCGGCCACGGGTCGCGCTCGCCGGGGGTCCGGCCTTCACCTTCTCGTACGCGGAGACCACCGAACTGCTCACCGCCGCCGGCGCGGACGTGGTCACCGTCGACCCGCTCCGTGACCCGGCGCTGCCCACCGGCACCGGCGCGGTGGTGATCGGCGGCGGCTTCCCCGAGGCGTACGCGGAGGCGCTGGCCGGGAACACCGCGCTGCGCGCCGAGCTGGCCGACTTCGACGGGCCGATCGTGGCCGAGTGCGCCGGGCTGCTCTACCTCGGGCGGTCCCTGGACGGCGTACCGATGTGCGGCCGGCTGGACCTGACCGCCCGGATGACCGGCCGCCTCACCCTCGGCTACCGCGCGGCGGTGGCGGTCACCGACTCCCCGGTGGCCCGGGCCGGCGAGCCCGTACGCGGACACGAGTTCCACCGCACCACCACCGACCCGGGGCACGGCGACCGGCCGGCGTGGCGGTGGGACGACACCGCGCACGGCTTCGTCGCCGGACGGGTGCACGCCTCCTACCTGCACACCCACTGGGCCGGTCACCCCGAGGCGGCCCGCCGGCTGGTCGAGGCCTGCCAATGACCGCCACGCTGACCGGGGTCGGCGTCGGCCCCGGCGACCCGGAACTGCTCACCGTCAAGGCGGTGCGGGTGCTGCGCGAGGCCGACGTGGTCTTCGTACCCGTAATGGCGGACAGACCCGAACCGGACGCCGGGCGGGCCGAGACGACAGTGCGGGACCACGTCCCGGCGGACCGGCTGCGGCGGCTGCCGTTCGCCCTGGACGACCGCGGTGGGGTGACCGCCCGCCGGGCGGCGGCCTGGGACGACGCGGCCCGCGCCGTCATCGAGGCGGTCGACGCCGGCGCGCTGTCGGTGGCCTTCGCCACCATCGGTGATCCCAACGTCTACTCCACCTTCGGCTACCTGGCGCAGAGCGTGCGGGCAGTGCGCCCGGCCGTGCGGGTGGTGACCGTCCCGGGCGTCACCGCCATGCAGGAGCTGGCCTCGCGCAGCGGCACCCCGCTCTGTGAGGGACGCGAACCGTTGACCCTGCTGCCGGCCACCGCCGGGTCGGCGCTGTTCGCCGATGCCCTCGCCGGGCCGGGCACCGTCGTCGTCTACAAGGGCTGGCGGCGGCACCCGGACCTGCTCGCCGAGCTGCGCCGACAGGGCCGCCTCTCCGACGCGGTCCTCGGACGCAGCCTCGGGCTGCCCGGCGAACGCGTCGGCCCGGTCGACGCCACCGAGAACGACCTGCCGTACCTGTCGACGCTGCTGGTCCCGGCCCGCCGCGACCATCGAGGAGGAAAACTGTGACCAGCGACGGCAGAGTGTGGTTCGTCGGCGCCGGCCCCGGGGCCGCCGATCTGCTGACCCTGCGGGCCGCCCGGGTGATCGCCGAGGCGGACATCGTGATCTGGGCGGCCAGCCTGGTGCACGCCGACGTGCTCGGCCACGCCCGCCCCGACGCGGAGATCGTCGACTCGTCGCAGCTGCCCATCGAGGGCGTGCTGCCGCTCTACCAGCGGGCCGCCGAGCAGGGGCTGACGGTGGCGAGGATCCACTCCGGCGACCCGGCGCTGTGGGGCGCGGTACAGGAGCAACTGGACCTGTGTCGAGGGCTCGGCCTGGCCGTCGAGATCGTGCCCGGGGTGTCGTCGTTCACCGCCGTCGCGGCGATCGTCGGGCGGGAGCTGACAGTGCCCGAGGTGGCCCAGTCGGTGATCCTCACCCGCCTCGAAGGCGGCAAGACCCCGATGCCGCCCGGCGAGCGGGTCCGCGACTTCGCCCGGCACGGCACCACCATGGCGCTGTTCCTCTCCGCCGCCCGCTCCGGTCAGGTGCAGGCCGAGCTGCTGGCCGGCGGTTACTCCGACGACACCCCGGCCGTGGTGGCGTACCAGGCGACCTGGCCCGACGAGCTGGTGGTGCGCTGCACTGTCGGCACCCTGGAGGCCACCGTCAAGCAGCACAAGCTGTGGAAGCACACCCTGTTCCTGGTCGGCCCGGCCCTCGCCGCCGAGGGCACCCGCTCGCACCTCTACCACCCCGGGCACTTCCACACCTTCCGCCGGGCGGAGCCCGCTGCCCGCGCCGAGCTGCGCCGCCAGGCCACCGGCCGCGCCGGGGGAACAGGCACACCATGACGTACCCCGAGCCGCCGCTGCGCGAGCCGGACCTGCCGCGTACCGCGAAGGTCCGGCCCACCGCGCTGCGGACCGGTTGGACCACCGGCGCGTGCGCGACGGCGGCGGCCAAGGCGGCGGTCACCGCGCTGGTCACCGGGGAGATCCAGCCGGACGTGGAGATCGGGCTGCCCGCCGGACGGCGGGTGCGCTTCCCGGTCGAACGCTGCGAGGTGACCGGCGACCCACCGGTGCGCGCCGAGGCGGTCGTCGTCAAGGACGCCGGGGACGACCCGGACGTCACCCACGGCGCGGAGCTGACCGCCACGGTGGGCTGGACCGACGTGCCCGGTCTGCGGCTCGCCGGCGGCGACGGCGTCGGCACCGTCACCAAGCCCGGCCTCGGCCTCGCGGTGGGCGGCCCGGCGATCAACGACACCCCCCGCCGCATGATCGGCGAGGCGGTGGCCGAGGTGGTCGACCTCACCGAGGTCGGCGTACGCGTGGTGATCAGCGTGCCCCGGGGCGAGATCATGGCCCGCAAGACCACCAACCGGCGGCTCGGCATCCTCGGCGGCATCTCGATCCTCGGCACCACCGGGATCGTCCGCCCCTTCTCCACCGCGTCCTGGCGGGCCAGTGTCGTGCAGGCAGTGCACGTGATGGCCGCCCAGGGGGAGCGGACGGTGGTGCTCTGCACCGGTGGGCGTACCGAGCGGGCGGCCCGCGCGCTCCTGCCCGACCTGCCCGAGGTCTGCTTCGTCGAGGTCGGCGACTTCACCGGTGCCGCGGTGACCGCCGCCGTGGGCGACGCGATGACCGGTGTCGTCTTCGTCGGCATGGCCGGCAAGCTGGCCAAACTCGCCGCCGGTGTGCTGATGACCCACTACACCCGCTCCACTGTGGACCTCTCGCTGCTCGGCGCGGTCACCGCCGAGGCCGGCGGTGACGAGGCCCTCGTCGCCGCCGTGACCGAGGCGAACACCGGGCGGCACGCGTACGAGCTGTGGGAGGCCGCCGGGCTGCTCGAACCGGCCGGCGACGCGCTCTGCCAGCGGGTCCGTCAGGTGCTGCGCCGCTTCGCCGGGCCGACGGTCACCGTGGACGTCGCGATGGTCGACTTCGCCGGTGCGCACATCGTCGCCTCGTCCGGCCGGTGGCCCCGATGAGCGGGGCGGAGCCGCTGGCCCCGATGACCGGGGCGGAGCCGCTGGCCCCGATGACCGGGGCGGAGCCGGTGGCCCCGATGACCGGGGTGGAGCCGGCGACCCCGGTGGATCCGGGGGCCGGCGTGACAGTGGTCGGCCTCGACGCGGCGGGCGCTCCGCCGCATCCCGCGCTCGCGCCGGTGCTGGCCACCGCCGGGCTGGTCGTCGGGGCCGCGCGGCACCTGGCGGCGGTGCCCGTGCCGGCCGGCGCGGACACCGTCATCCTCGGGCCGCTCGTCCCCGCCCTGCACCGCCTCGCCGACGCCGTCGCCGCCGGGGTGCCGGCCGTCGTGCTGGCCAGCGGCGACCCGGGCCTGTTCGGCATCGTCCGGCGGCTGCGCGCGGCGGGGCTGCCGCTGCGGGTGGTGCCGGCGGTGTCCAGCGTGGCCGCCGCGTTCGCCCGCGCCGGCCTGCCCTGGGACGGAGCCGCCGTGGTCACCGCGCACGGCCGTGACCTCCGACCGGCGTTGAACGCCTGCCGGGCGCTGCCACTGGTCGCGGTGCTCACCGCGCCCGGCGCCGGTGCGGCCGAGCTGGGCGCGGGCCTGATCGGCTGGCCCCGCCGCCTGCTGGTCGCCGAGCACCTGGGCGCCGACGCCGAACAGATCCACGAGGTGACCCCGGAGCAGGCCGCCATCGGGACCTGGGCCGACCCGCACGTGGTCCTCAGCCGCACCGAACCCGAGGTTGCCGACGCTGCTCCACCCCGGGCGTCTGCCGGCGCTGCTCCACCCCGGGCGTCTGCCGACGCCGCCGCACCCCGGGCGTCTGCCGCCGCTGCCGCACCCCGGGCGTCTGCCGACGCCGTGCCCGATGCGGTCACCGCCGGTGGGATGCGCGTCGACAACCAGCCGGCCGCCGCGCCGGCCGGTGGGTGGGCGCTGCCGGAGATCCGGTACGCCCACCGCGACTCCATGATCACCAAGTCGGAGGTGCGGGCCCTCGTCGTCGCCCGGCTGCGCCCCCGGCTGGGCCGGCTGGTGTGGGACGTCGGCGCGGGCAGCGGCTCGGTCGGCATCGAGTGCGCCCTGCTCGGCGCGGCAGTGCTCGCCGTCGAGCAGGACCCCGAGGCCGGCGCGACCATCCGGGCCAACGCCACCGCGCACGCGGTCACCGTCCGGCTCGTCACCGGGCGGGCCCCGGAGGCGCTGGCCGGGTTACCCGAGCCGGACGCCGTCTTCGTCGGTGGTGGAGGCGCGGACGTCGTCGCCGCCGTGGTGGCCCGCCGGCCCGAACGGGTGGTGCTGACCCTGGCCGCCCTGGACCGGGTCGCACCGGCGCTGGGTCTGCTGCGCGCCGCCGGCTACACGGTCGAGGGCAGCCAGCTGTCCGCCGCCCGCCTCGCCGACCTGCCCGGCGGGTCGATCCGACTCGCGGCCACCAACCCGGTGGTCGTCCTCACCGGGGAGCGCCAGTGCCCGACCTGACAGGGACCACCAGCATCGGACTGGTGGCCGCCACCGCCGCCGGCCGCCGGCACGCCGACACCGTGGCCGCCGCATGGCCGCACGCCCGACTGGTCGAGGGGGACACCGTGGCCGACGCGCTGCGGTCCGCCTGGGCCGGCTGTGATGCGGTGGTCGCGTTCCTGGCCACCGGAGCGGTGGTACGGATCCTCGCGCCGCTGCTCGGCGACAAGCACAGCGACCCCGCCGTGGTGGTCGTCGACGAGGCGGCCCGGCACGCCGTGGCGCTGCTCGGCGGGCACGCCGGCGGCGGCAACGACCTCGCCGAGCAGGTGGGCGCACTGCTGGACGCCCGACCGGTGATCACCACCGCCACCGACGCCGTCGGTCTGCCCGGGCTGGACACCCTCGGCTGGCCGGTGCAGGGCGCGGTCGCCGCGGTGTCCCGGGCCATCCTGGACGGTGAACCCGTCCAGCTGATCGCCGACGCCGACTGGCCGCTGCCCGCCCTGCCACCGAACGTCCAACCCCCGGCCGACTCCCACCGGGACGGGGACACCCACGGAGCCGCCCGTGGGGACACCGCCGGCCGCGGGTACCGGCTGCTGGTCACCGACCGGGTGGTGCCGCTCGACGAATGGACCGCCGTCCTACGGCCACCGTCCCTGGTCGCCGGGGTGGGCGCGAGTCGGGGCGTACCCGCCGCGGAGGTGGCCGAGCTGCTGCACCGGGTGCTGGCCGAGGCCGGGCTGCACCCGGCGAGCCTGCGATGCCTGGCCAGCGCCGACGTCAAGGCCGACGAGGCAGGCATCCGCAGCACCGCCGACGCGCTCGGCGTACCCCTGGTGACCTGGCCGGCGCCGCGCCTGGCGGCGATCGACGTGCCGCACCCCAGCGAGGTGGTCCGCGCCGCCGTCGGCACACCGAGCGTCGCGGAGGCCGCGGCGCTGCTCGGCGCGGACGGCCGGACCGGCGACGCCACGCTGCTGGTCGACAAGACCGCGACGGCGATGGCCACCGTGGCGGTCGCCCGGCACGCCCCGCGCGGCCGGCTGGCCGTCGTCGGCCTCGGACCGGGCGCGCCAGACCTGCGCACCCCCCGCGCGGTGGCCGAGCTGCGCCGCGCCGCCGTGGTGGTCGGCCTGGACCAGTACCTCGATCAGGTCCGCGACGTGTTCCGCCCGGGCACCCGGGTCCTGTCCAGCGGCCTGGGCGCGGAGGAGGCGCGGGCCCGCGCCGCCGTCGCCGAGGCCGCCGCCGGCCGGGCGGTCGCGCTGGTCGGGTCCGGCGACGCCGGGGTGTACGCGATGGCCAGCCCCGCCCTGGAGTACGCCGACGAGCGGATCGACGTGGTGGGCGTGCCCGGGGTGACCGCCGCCCTCGCCGCCGGCGCGATGCTCGGCGCGCCGCTCGGCCACGACCACGCCTACGTGAGCCTGTCCGACCTGCACACCCCGTGGGAGGTCATCGAGCGACGGGTGACCGCCGCCGCCGAGGGTGACTTCGTGACGGTGTTCTACAACCCGCGCAGCCGGGCCCGGGACTGGCAGCTCGGCAAGGCGCTCGGCATCCTCGCCGCGCACCGCCCACCGGACACCCCGGTCGGTGTGGTGCGCAACGCCAGCCGCCCCGGCGAGCGGGTGCACCTGGCGACGGTGGCCACCCTCGACCCGGCGGTGGTCGACATGTACAGCGTCGTCGTGGTCGGCAACAGCGACACCAGGCTGGTCGCCGGCCGGATGGTCACACCACGGGGGTACCGGTGGCGGTCGTGACGATCGACGCGTGCCAGGGCTGCGGCGCGTGCCTGCGCACCTGCCCCACCCACGCCATCCGACCGGTCCCCGGCGGCCTGACGGTCCGCGCCGACCGGTGCACCGGCTGCCTGGAATGCCTGGAGATCTGCCCCGTCGACGCGATCAGCGTCGCCGCGTCCGACCCTTCCGAAGGAGCCCGATGAACCGGGTCGTGCACCCGATCGAGGTCGAGTCGTACCGCATCCTGCGCGAGCGCGTCGACCTGTCCCACCTGCCTCCGCTGACCCGGGCGGTGACCGAGCGGGTGGTGCACGCCAGCGCCGACCTCGCGTACGTCGACGAGCTCGTCTGCGACGAGGCCGCCCTCGAATCCGGTCTGGCCGCGCTCCGCGCCGGAGCGCCAGTGGTCACCGACGTGGCGATGGTCGCCGCCGGCATCACCCGAGCCGGCCTGGACCTGATCTGCCCGGTCGCCGAGCCGGCCGCCGCCGAGCTGGGCCGGTCGGCCGGGATCACCCGCTCGGCGGCGGCCGTGCGGATCGCCCTCGACCGGGTCGGCCCCGGCGCGGTCTGGGTGGTCGGCTGCGCGCCGACGGCACTTGTCGAACTACTCACACTGGACGCCGCTCCGGCGCTGGTGGTCGGCCTGCCGGTCGGTTTCGTGGGCGCCGCCGAATCGAAGGCGGCGCTGCGGGCCAGTGGCCTACCCGGGGTGTCCAACGTGGGCGAGAAGGGTGGTTCGGCGGTCGCCGCCGCCGCCCTCAACGCCCTGCTCTACGTCGAGGAGAAGTCATGACCGGATTGGTCATCGTCGGGCACGGCACGCGCAGCACGGCCGGGGTCGACCAGTTCGCCGCGCTCGTCGAACGGGTCCGCCGCCGCGGCGACATCGGGGACGTCGAGGGCGGCTTCATCGAGCTGTCCCGCCCGCCGCTGACCGATGCCGTCGGCGCGCTCGTCGCGCGCGGGCACCGCGCGCTGGTGGCGCTGCCGTTGGTGCTCACCGGCGCCGGACACGGCAAGGGCGACATCCCCGCCGCGATGGCCCGGGAGCAGGAACGTCACCCGGGATTGACCTACCGCTACGGCCGTCCGCTCGGGCCCCACCCGCTGCTGCACACCGCCCTCGAGGAACGCATCGACGCCGCACTGGCCGGTGCCGGCCAAGCCGGCACTGAGCCGGTGGGTGCCGACCGGGCCGGCACGTGGGTCGCGTTGATCGGGCGGGGGTCCACCGACCCGGACGCCAACGCCGAGGTCGCCAAGGTCGCCCGTCTGCTCTGGGAGGGACGCGGCTACGCCGGCGTCGAGCCGGGGTTCATCTCCCTCGCCCAGCCGTCGGTCCCGGCGGTGCTGGAGCGGCTGCGTCGCCTCGGCGCGCGGCGCATCGTCGTCGCGCCGTACTTCCTGTTCGCCGGCGTGCTGCCGGACCGCATCGTCGCCCAGTCGGCCGAGTTCGCCGCGGCCCACCCCGACCTCGACGTGCGGGTGGCCCAGGTGATCGGCGACTGCGACGCCCTCGCCGACCTGGTCCGGGAGCGCTACACCGAGGCGCTGGGCGGCGACATCCGGATGAACTGCGACACCTGCGCGTACCGGGTGTTGATGCCCGGCTTCGCCGACAAGGTCGGTCGCCCGCAACGCCCGCACGACCACCCCGACGACCCGGTCGGCCACCACCACCACGGGCACGACCACCACCACCATGACCACCACGAGCACGGGTCGGTCGCCGTGGTCGGCGGCGGGCCGGGCCCCGACGACCTGATCACGGTACGCGGGAAGGCACTGCTCGACGCGGCGGACGTCGTGGTGGTCGACCGGTTGGCCCCGCAGGGACTGCTCGCCGGCCTGCGTCCCGACGTGCTCGTGGTCGACGCCGCCAAGGTCCCCCGTGGTCCCTCGATGGCCCAGGAGGCCATCAACGCGGCGCTGGTGTCGCACGCCAAGGCCGGCCGCCAGGTGGTCCGCCTCAAGGGCGGCGACCCGTACGTCTTCGGGCGCGGTCACGAGGAGGTGCAGGCCTGCGAGGCGGCCGGGGTGCCGGTGACGGTGGTGCCCGGGGTGAGCAGCGCGCTCGCCGCACCGGCCCTCGCCGGTGTGCCGGTCACCCACCGAGGGGTGGCGCACGACCTCACCGTCGTGTCCGGACACCTTCCGCCCGGGCACCCCGACTCGCTCGTGGACTGGGCGGCGCTGGCCCGCGCCCGGGGCACCGTCGTCCTGCTGATGGCCGTCGACACCATCGCCAAGATCGCGGCGGTGCTGATCGAACACGGTCGCGCCCCGGAGACCCCGGTGCTCGCCGTGCAGGACGCCGGGCTGCCCGAGCAGCGGTCGGTGCCCGCCCGGCTGGACGAGATCGGTGCCGTGGCAGCCCGGGAGGGCGTCGGCCCGCCCGCCGTCTTCGTCCTCGGCCCGGTGGTCGCCCTCAGCGCCACCGGGCCGACGGGGTGACGACTACTCGCTGCGGGCGGTCTCCGGGCCGGTGATGCGTTCCAGCAGCGGCAGAGTGGAGGCGATGACACCGAGGCAGGCGGCCAACCCGACGACGATGATCAGGTAGAAGCCCGGCTCCGGCGCGACGAGGGTGTAGCCCATCTGCGCCCGCAGGAACAGGTGGGCGGCGAGCAGGCCCATGCCGATGGCGACGGCGGCGACGGCGAGCATCGGTACGGCACTCTCCAACGCGACGACCCGGCGCAGGACCCGCACCGGCGCGCCGCTGAGGCGTAGCAGGCTGAACGGGCGTCGGCGTTCGGTGAGGCCGCCGATCACGCTGACCGCGAGGCTGCACCCACCGAGCGCGAGGCTGGCGACGATGACGACGTTGGCCAGTTGCTCCCAGCCGCGCAGTGTGTTCGCGAAGTCCGACTCGAAGTCGCCGGGCACGTTCGGCCCGACCCAGAAGGTCGGGAAGGCGATCTCCAGCAGGGTGCGGGTGCGCTCGATCGCGGCGGCGGAGCCATCGGTGCCGACGACCATCGCCACCACCGGAAGCCGCTCAAGGTCGTCAACGGTGAGCGACGCGGCGGGCCAGACCGTCGCGGACGACGCCGACTCCCGCCAGCGGCTGAGGCCCAACGGCACCTCGATGACGCTCGCGCCGTCGGCGCACCGGCCGTACACGCTGGGCAGGTCGGTGCACGCGATCACCCCTACCTCACCGCCGTCCGTCATGGTCGGGTTCTCGCGGATGGCGGTCGCGGACCGCACGCCGGCGACCGCGCGCAGGTCGGAGACGAGCGCGTCGGGCACCGTCGGCACCTTCTCGTCGAAGACGGTGGTCACCGTCCTCGCGTCGGTCGAGCCGGTGGGCGCCGGGCCGCGGTTGGCGACGATCGTGGTGATCACGCCGACGGCCACGCTCGTCACGAAGAGCGCCAGCATGATGCCGCTGATCGCCCGGAAGCCGGCCTTCGGGTTGTCGGCGAGGCGTCGCGCGGCGATGAGCGTGGCCGGGCGGTTGGCGTAGCGGGCCATCACCCGGGCGCCGACCATCGTCAACCAGGGGCCGGCGACGACCAGGCCGACCATGATGAGCAGCAGCCCGGGCAGGAACACCGCAGCCTGACCGTCGGACGTCTCGGGCCGGAAGCCGATGGCGAAGAACAACACGGCGACACCGAGCAGGGCCGGGATCAACCGGTACGCGCCCGGGGTGCGGGGGGTGACCCGCCGGGTGACGCCGAGCGGCGAGATCCGTACCCGACGCAGTGAGACCTGGGCCGCCACCGCGGCGCCGGCCGGGACGCCGAGCGCCACCAGGAGGGCGTCCAGCACGCCCAGGGACATGTCGCTGGGGAAGAACGGCATGCCGGTGAACGGGATGCCCGCGAGCGGGTCGCGCAAGGCGTAGAACAGGCCGAAGCCGACGGCAGTGCCGGCGACAGCGGCGGCGGCGGCCTCCACGGCGGCGACCGTCGAGATCTGCCGAGGTGTCGCGCCCACCAGGCGCAGCGCGGCGAAACGCTGCTCCCGGCGGGCGGCGCTGAGCCGGGTGGCGGTGCCGATGAAGATCAGCACCGGGAACAACAGCCCACCGGCGACCACGCCCAGGATGAGGTTCACAGTGGTCTCGGGGAGGGCGGGGGTGTCGCCGACGCTGGTGACCTGTTTCGCGGCGGGTAGCTTGGCGACCTGGTCGGGGGTGCCGCCCGCGATGACGAGCAGGGTGTCCGGCGAGGTCAGCGCGGCCGGGCCAACGGTGCCGAGGTCACGCCCCGGGTAGCGGTCACCCAGTTGGTCGGCCGGGTGGTCGGCCAGCAGGTCCCGCAACGCGGGCGAGGCGTAGTACTCACCCGGCCCCGGAACGGCCGGGACACCGACCGGGGTGGGCGCGCTCGGACCGGTCGCGGCGACGTCGATCCGGATGATCTGCCTGCCCTGGAAGTAGTCCTGCCGGGTCGACCACCACAGCTTGTCGGCGCCGCCGGTCGAGGCGTTGGGATACATCGACGCGTACCGGGTGAGCTGTGCGTTCGTGGCGTTGACCCCGGCCAGGGTGGTCAGCAGCAGCCCGCTGCCGACAGCGACGGCGGCGGCGATGACGACCAGGCGGGTGAGCGCCTCACGACCGCCGGCCACGGCGAGACGGAGCCCGAAGCGGATCATGAGGCGACCCGGTCCGGCGCGTTGACCCGCCCGTCGCGGACCATGACCTCGCGGTCGGCGTACGCGGCGATCCTCGGCTCGTGGGTGACCAGGATGACTGTGGTGCCCTGCTCCCGGGCTGCGCCGACGAGCAGGTCCATCACCTGCTCGCCGGTGAGCGAGTCGAGCGCGCCGGTCGGTTCGTCGGCGAAGAGCACCTGCGGCTCGGCGACCAGGCCCCGGGCCAGGGCGACGCGTTGCGCCTGCCCGCCGGAGAGCTCACCCGAGCGCCGTTGCTGCAGGCCGTCCAGGCCGAGCCGCGAGAACCAGTCGTGCGCCCTGGGCAGCGCCTGCTTGCGGTGTACGCCGCTGAGGAGCAGTGGCAGCGCGACGTTCTCCACCGCGGTGAGTTCGGGGACGAGTTGACCGAACTGGAACACGAAACCGAACCGGTCCCGGCGCAGGCTGCTGCGCTCGGCCTCGGCCATGGCGTGCACCGAGGCCCCGTCGAAGAGGATCTCGCCGGAGTCGGGCACCAGGATGCCGGCCAGGCAGTGCAACAGGGTGGACTTGCCCGAGCCGCTGGGGCCCATGATGGCGAGGACCTCGCCCGACTCCACGGCGACGCTGGCACCGCGCAGGGCGGGGGTCTGGCCGAAGGAGAACTCGACGTCGCGCGCTTCGATCACGACACTCACGGCCGTACCTCTTTCCGCAGGGCGTCCAGTCGGGCGCTTGTCATCTCGATCCACCGGAGGTCCGCCTCCAGGTGGTATAGGCCGTGGTCGGCGAGTAGCGCGTCGACCAGGCTGCCGGCGCGCTTGATCTCGGTCAGCTCCCGCATGCGGTGCAGGTGCGCGCTGCGCTGGGTGTCCAGGTATTCGGCGGCGGGCCGGTCGAGCATCAGCGCGAGCACGACCTTGGCGAAGAGCACCGTCTGTAGGTGTGGCTCCGGGTCGACCGGCTGGGTGAGCCACTGCTCGACCTCGGTCGCCCCGACGTCGGTGATGACGTAGCGCTTGCGGTCCGGGCCGGCACCTGGGGCGACGTCGCTGATCACCACTTTGCCGTCCCGCGCCAGGCGGCTGAGGGTGGAGTAGACCTGGCCGAACGGCAGCGGCTTGCCGCGCCCGAAGAAGGCGTCGTAGTCGCGTTTCAGGTCGTAGCCGTGGCTGGGCTCTCGTTCGAGGAGGCCGAGGAGGGTCAGTGGCACGCTCATGCCAGGAGACTACACCGAGGGTATACCTCGCGTATATACCCTCAGGACGTTCTCGCTCGGCTCCTGGTCACCGGAGCGATGGTCAGGTCAGTTCGACAGAGCGCGGGCCAGGGCGTAGCCGGCGGTGGCCGCGACGAGCCCGGCCGTGACGCTGCCCAGCACGTAGGTGATCGCGAGGAGTCGGTTGCCGCCCCGGACGAGTCGCAGCGTCTCGTAGCTGAAGGTGGAGTAGGTGGTCAGCGCGCCGCAGAACCCGGTGCCGAGCGCCGCGGTGACCGCCGGGCCGACCGGCCACCCGACGAGCGCGCCGAGCAGCAGCGACCCGATCACGTTGACGGTCAGCGTGCCCCAGGGGAACGCCGAGTCGTGCCGGGACTGCACGGCCCGGTCGGTGAGGTAGCGCAACGGAGCGCCGACGGCCGCGCCCAGGGCGATGAGCAGGACGGTCATCAGGCCGTCCTCCGTCGCAGCGCCCGGGTGGTCACGGCGTCGCCCAGACCCACCGCGGCGAGCGCCCCGAGCAGCGTCGCGGCCAGGTAGACCAGCGCGGTGCCCGGAGCGCCCGCGACCAGCGCCTGCTGGACGTCGACCGCATAGGTGGAGAACGTGGTGAACCCGCCGAGCACCCCGACCCCGAGGAACGGGCGAGCCAGGGGATGCCCGCCGTCGAGGTGCCCGAGCACCGCCATCAGCACACCGATCAGCAGACACCCGGACGTGTTGATGCCGAAGGTCGCCCACGCAAACCCCGTGGGCGGGTGCGGTGCGACGTGCTGCAGGCCGGCCCGGGCCAGCGCGCCGAGCACCCCGCCGACCGCGATGGCGGCCAGGACCGTCGCGGGGCGCGCGGTCAGCTCACCCCGGTCGGCGGGGACCCGGAGGTCGACGTCGGGGTCGGTACGCGGGTCCAGCGGCTCTGCCACGGGTCACCAGCGTAGTGCCGCCACCGGCGGCCCGAGTGCGCTGCCGCCACCGGTGGCCGGAGTGCGCTGCCACCACCGGCGGCCCGAGTGCGCTGCCACCCACCAGTGGCGTCAGCGGGCTGCGCGGCGACGGTGCCCAGGTGGCGGTGGTGTCAGCGGACTGCTGCGACGGCGGCGTCCGGGCCGCCCCGCCACACGGTGCCGACCTCGCCGAATCCGGCGGCGGTGAGCGCGGCGAGGTGCCAGGAGACCGGTGGGCTCCACTCCGGGCTGTGCCCCGTCGGGTAGATGTCCTGTCGCTGGCCCACCAACGGGGACAGCGCCGGGTCCGCGCCGGCCCGGTCCCACCAGTCCGACCAGGACAGCATCGTGCCGGCCGCGTACCGGGCGTTGCGCCGGGTCCGGGCCCGGTCCATCAGGCGCTTGGTCAGCTCCGGCAGGCCGTCGTCCGGCATGTGGTCGGCGTTGACGAAGACACCGCCCGGTCGCAGCACGTCGCGCAGTTCGGCGTAGAGCTGGCCGAGTCGGTCGGCCGGCACCCAGTGCAGAGCGGTGGCGGTGAGCACGGCGTCGTACTCGCGGTGGGGGAGCGCGGAGCGCCAGTCCGGGGTGCCGAGGTCGGCCGTGACGATGGTGGCCCGGTCACCCAGTGAGGCGCGGGCGATGGCGAGCAGCGCCGGGTCGAGGTCCAGCAGTGTCGCCTCGGCGTCGGGGAAGCGCGCCAGTGTGCGCAGCGAGATGCTGCCGGTGCCACCGGCCAGGTCGAGCACGCGCGGTGGCCGACCGTCGAGGATCGCGTCGACGGTGTCGAGCATGGCGGTGAACCGGTGTTCCCGGTCCGGCATGAACGCCTCCTGCTGGCGGTCCCAGCTCTCCTGCCACGCCCACGGATCCGTGATGTAAGGACTCATGGAGGGAAGGCTAGTTACGGCTCGTTGGCGTTGTCCAGACCTTGTTGCACATAACTTGCAATTGCGAGATAATGGCGGGGCGATGATCAGAGTGGCGCCGGGTCGGGCATCCGCCCGGCCCGGCGTACTCCTGTCGGTGGTTCAGGCCGCCGTGTCGACCAGGTCCGCTCCGGTCGTCGCCGGCTCGCTGCGGTGGGCCAGGCGCAGCGCCCCGAGGAGGACGCCCAGCCCGGCCAGTGTGAGCGCGGCGCCGGCCCAGATCGGCGAGGTGTAGCCGAGCCCGGCGGCGATGGTCACCCCGCCGATCCAAGCGCCCAGCGCGTTGCCGAGGTTGAACGCGGCGATGTTCGCGCCGGACGCCAGGGTCGGTGCCTGGTGCGCGTAGTGCATGATCCGCATCTGCAACGGCGGCACCGTGGCGAAGCCGAACCCGCCCATCAGCACCAGCGAGACGATGGTCAACACCGGGCTCGTCGCGGTCAGCGCGAAACCGACGAGCACGACGGTGAGCACCGCCAGGACGGTGACCAGGGTGCGCGACAGGGACCGGTCGGCGGCCCGGCCACCGAGCAGGTTGCCGGCGAAGAGTCCCACTCCGAAGAGGACGAGCAGCCACGGCACCGTGCTGCTGGCGAAGCCGCTGACCTCGGTCAGCGTGTAGGCGATGTAGGTGAACGCGCCGAACATGCCGCCGAAGCCCAGGACCGTGATCACCAGGGAGAGCCAGACCTGCGAGTGGGTGAAGGCGCGCAGCTCACCACGTAGCCCGGCGGCCGGGCGGTCGGCGCTGGCGGTGTCGCGACCCGGGATGAGCAGGGCCAGCCCGATCAGCGCGACGACGCCGATCGCGGTGATCGCCCAGAACGTCGATCGCCAGCCGAAGTGCTGCCCCAGGAAGGTGCCGAAGGGGACGCCGAGGACGTTCGCGATGGTCAGGCCGGCGAACATCATGGCGATGGCGCCCGCCCGGCGGGCCGGTGCGACCAGGCCGGCGGCCACCACGGCGCCGATGCCGAAGAACGCGCCGTGGCAGAGGGCGGCGACGATCCGGCCGGCCATCATCACGGCGTAGTCGCCGGCGACGGCGGAGAGCAGGTTGCCGATGATGAAGAGCACCATCAGGCCGAGCAGCACCGGCTTGCGGGGCAGTCGGGTGACCGCCGCGGTGAGGGCCACCCCGCCGACGGCCACGCTGAGCGCGTAGCCGGAGATCAGCCAGCCGGCCACCGGCTCGGTGACCGCGAAGTCGGCGGCCACCTCGGGCAGCAGGCCCATGATCACGAATTCGGTGAGCCCGATGCCGAAGGCGCCGATGGCCAGCGCGATCAGGCCGGGCGGCAGGGACTGTTGGCGTACGGACATGGTCTTCCCATCGGGGAGGGGTCAGATAAACGGCGCGTGCAACTACACGCGTCAGCAACGAAATACTTGCACGCGCTTTATGTCAGCGCAAGCGTGGTAGCCTGGGGCCGTCCAGATCACACCCGAGGAGGGCCGCATGGGCATCGCCGACGACGCCGTCGAGATCCGCGCGCAGGGTTGGCGCACCCTCGCCGCCCTGCACGGGCTGATCGAGGCTTCCCTGGAGCGGGCGTTGCAGGCCGGTCACGAGCTGTCCGTCGTCGAATACACGGTCCTCGACGCGCTCTCGCGCCAGCACGGTTGGCACATGCGGATGAGTCAGCTCGCCCGCGCCGCCGCGCTCTCCGGCAGCGCCACCACCCGACTGGTCACCCGCCTGGAGCAACGCGGCCTGCTCACCCGCATCCTCTGCGCCGACGACCGGCGCGGCATCTACACCGAACTGACCCCGGCCGGCTCCGAGCTGCTCGGCCAGGCCCGGCCCACCCACGACCGGGTGCTCGGCGACGCGCTCGCCGAGGCCGAGGCCACCCCCGAGCTGGCCCCGCTGGTCGACGCCCTGCACCGGCTGCCCGCCGCCCGCTGACCGCCGGACGCGGTGCAGCGGTCGATGGGCAAGATGCGCCGTATCGTCGACCAACGACCGGCGGCGGTCTGACGGACGGCGACCGCGACGGTTCGGCGATGTCCCCTGTGGAGCGGTGCCGGCCCGCTCAGGTGTGCGTGCGAGGGCCCGCCTCGACGGCGGTGAAGACATAGGATGCGGCCCATGCGCGTGCTGGTGGTCTCCGCCCCTCTCGTCGGGCACGTCTTCCCGTTGGTGCCGCTCGCGGTCGCGCTGCGCGACGCCGGCCACGACGTGCTGCTGGCCACCGGCGGCGATGGTCTGGCCGCCGCCGACGCCGGGCTGGCCGTCCACGACATCGCACCGGGCTTCGACTTCGGCCGGATCGCGCTGCGCGTCTTTCCCCGCCACCCGCTGATCGCCCGCGCCGAACTGGCCGGCACCGCCGGCACCCGGGGCGCCGGCCTGCTCTTCGGCGCGCTCAACGACCAGCTCACCGATCCGGTGGTCGCACTGGCCGCCCGCTGGCGGCCGGACCTGGTGCTGTACGAGCCGTTCGCGGTCGCCGGCGCGGTGGCCGCCGCTCGCCTCGACGTGCCGGCCGTACGCCAGGAGAACGCCCTCTTCGACGGCCGCGACCTGGTCCGCGCGACCACCGCCCGGCTCGGCGCCGCACTGCGCCGGCACGGTCTGACCGAACTACCGCCACCTGCCGCCGCCCTCGCCGTGGCGCCTCCCAGCGTCACCACCCAGGCCGGTTGGCCGATGCGGTACGACTCCTACATCGGCGGCGGCGAGCTGCCGGCCTGGCTGCGCGAGCCGGGCGAGCGTCGGCGGATCCTGGTCACCCGCAGCACCCTGACCGGCCCCGGCGACCGAGGGCCGATGCCCGCCGTGGTGGCCGCCGCCGCCCAGGTGGACGCCGAGATCGTGCTGGTCCGACCCGACGAGCGGTCGGCCCGTTCGCTGCCCGGCAACGTGCGGGTGGTCGACTGGATCCCGCTCGACGCGGCGCTGCCGGCGAGCGCCGCGCTGGTCCACCACGGTGGGGCGGGCAGCGTCTTCGGCGCCCTCGCCGCAGGTCTGCCCCAGCTCGCCACCACCGGTCCGGGGGACCGGCGGCACAACGCCGAGCTGGTCGCCCGCCGCGGCGCCGGTCTGGCGCTGCGCCCCCGGGACATCACCGCGCAGGCGCTGACCCGCCTGCTCACCGACGACGCCCTGCGTACCGCCGCCGGTCAGGTCAGCCGGGAGATCGCCGCGATGCCGCCGCCGGCCGACCTCGTCGCGCGGCTGGCGGCGTTGGTCTGACCGCCGCCCCGCGTGGCCACCCTTGTTGCTCGGCCGGTTGCGGCAGGATGACGTGATGCGACACGTCGTGCTGTTCCACTCCGTGTACGGGCTGCGGCCCGCCGTGCGCGCCGCCGCCGACCGGTTGCGCGCCGCCGGGCACCAGGTCAGCACCCCTGACCTGTACGGCGTTCCGAGCGCCGACACCGTCGAGGAGGGATTCGCGCTGCTCGACAAGGTCGGTCACGAGGTGGTGCTCGACCGGGCCCGGAACGCGCTCGACGACCTGCCACCCGAGACGGTTCTCGCCGGCTTCTCGATGGGCGCCGGCGTGGCCGGGGCGCTGCTGGCCGAGCGACCCCACGCGGGCGGGCTGCTCCTGCTGCACGGCACCGGCGGCGCGCCGGACGCGGTCCGGCCCGGGTTGCCGGTGCAGCTGCACATCGCCGACCCCGACCCGTACGACACCCCGGACGAGGTCGACGAGTGGCAGCAGGCGATGACCGACGCCGGAGCCGACCTGACGGTCTTCCAGTACCCCGGCGTGGGTCATCTGTTCACCGACCCGGAAGCCGGTGAGTATTCGCCCGATGCCAGCGCGACGACCTGGCCGCGCGTGCTGGAGTTCCTGGCCACCCGGTGAGCATCAAGGCCCGCGGAGCACCACGACCGTCGATGGTTGCCGCGCCTGCCTAGCCTGAGGACAGGCTCCCCTCCTCGAAGGGCACAGGCGTGAACGAGACGGTCCTGAACGTCATCGGTCTGATGCTGGTCGCGATATCGCTGTGCTTCTCCGCGCTGCAGACCCGAGAGGTGGCGAGGCAGAGCCGGATCAACAACGGCATCGGCTCGGCCACCGCGCTCGTCGAGGTCAACAACCTCATCCGTTCCTGGCACGAACGCCTGCTCCAGGACCCGTCGGCGCGGCCGTACTTCTTCGACGGGAAGCCCTGCGCGCCGGACGACGCGGAGCGGCCGAGGGTGTTGATCTTCGCGGAACTCCTCGGCGACGTGCTCGAGTGCAATCTTCAGATGGCCTCGCTGCTGCCCGCCTTCGACTTCGCCCACTCGTGGCATCACTGGCCGGCCGAGATGCTGCGGCAGAGCCCGATCCTCGACGAGGTGGTGGCGAGTCACCCCGAGTGGTGGCCGACGCTCCACCTGCTCCGGCAACAGATTCGCGCCGGCGTACCGCAGGCCCATCCCCTCCTGCGCGCGCCCACATCCCGGTGGCGACCGTCGCGCGCCCGTGCCGGGGCAGGCGGCCGTCTGGACCGCGACGCCCTCGCCGGGACGGCCGTCCCGGTGGGCGACGAGGCCGCGATCCCACCGCAACGATGAGGCCCGGGGCCGGGCTCCCGCGCGATCTGCGACAGCGCCGCCCCCACGGGGTACCCGAGCCCGGCAGGCCCGACGTCGGGTCGGATCGCCGGGCCTGACGGGTCGGTCGTTGACCGCGCTCAGCGGGCCCCGGCGCCGATGCGTGGGGGAGTGGCGGTGCCGTGCACCCGCTTGGCGTGGCTGGCGAACAGCCGGGGTCCGATGATCGGCATGAGCAGCCGGGCCGGCAGCGGGGCGTGCGCCAGCACCGCCTTGATCACCTCCGGGTCGCCCTCGTACATGGCGAGGCCGAAGGCCAGCGGCAGCTGCTTCTTTGGGGACTGGCTCATGCCGTGCTCGCCGAGTTGCATCCACTCTCGGGCGGTGACGTACCGGGCTGCCAGGGGCAGGATCTCGGCCTCCTCCATGGCCATGTGCTCGATCAGCGCGACGCGCAGGTGCTCGAACGCGTCAGCGAGCTGGTCACCGCCGAGACCGGTACGACGCCAGGCGGGCAGCAGGGCGACCACCGCCGTGTGGGCCTCCTCGATGGCGTGGTGCTGCTTCTCCATGGTGGGCACGATGGCCGCGGCCGCCTCCCCGCCGCGCTCGACGAGCCGCGGCCACAGCAGCAGATCCTCGCCCTCGTGGTGCACGTGCAGCAGGTGGCAGAGCAGTTCGGCGTGGGCGCCGACGATCTCCGCCCGCTGGACGTCACCCGGTGTGACGTCGCGGACGAGCTGCGGCAGCAGGGTGAACTCGCGACGGAACGTCGCGTGGGCCATGTACATGTCGCGCACGTCCGCCATGGCTTCGCGGTGGTTCTGGTTCACGGTGACCTTTCCGAGGATCAACTGGCACAGATCTGTTGATCATTCTTGGTGCCACTTGGAACCGGCTTGGAATCCACCAACCGCGACCGTCAGCCGGCCAGCGCCGCCGTGGCCGCGGCCAGCCAGTGCGGCGACTCCCACCGGCGGGCCACCCCGGCCGCCAGCGTGAAGTGCCGCGCCGCCTCCTCGGTGTGCCCCAGCAGCTGGAACAGTTCCCCGAGCGTCAACGCGACCGGACGCACCACGGCGGCGGTGGTGGCGAAACCGGCCAGCTGGTCACGTACCGGCAGCAGGGCGTCGATCACCGGTGGGGCCAGATCCCGTCGACCCAGGGCCACGATGACCATCCCGCGCACGCTGAGCAGCGCCGACTCGAAGTAGTCGGGGCGGTAGGTGTGCCTCCCGAGTGGCATGGCCCGCGCCTCGTCCACCCGTCCGCTCCCGATCAGCGCCAGCGCCAGCAGGTCGTCAACGATCGGTCCCAACGACTCGCGTACCCGCCGGGTGGCGTCCACGTGCTCGCCGATGCGTCCCTGGCTGATCAGCAGGGTCGCCACGGAGAAGTAGTGGAAGGCCTCGGCGTGCAGCGAACCCTGCCGCCGCATCTGCACGGCGACCTCGTCGTAGTGTCGCCGCGCCGCGACGAAGTCACCGGCGACGTGGGCGAGGGCGCCCAGGGCACACAGGTGGATCACCTGAGCCTCGTTGAGCTGGTACGTCCCGGCCAGCCAGCCGTGTCGGGCGACGCTGGCGCGCAGTTCGTCCGGCTCGTTGAGCGCGGCGGCGCAGTGGCCGAGCACCTGTTCGGCGACCGAGCGGTAGGTCACCAGCCCGTTGTCGTCGGCGAGGTCACGCAGCTCCAGGGCCAGTTCCCGACGGTGCGTCGCGTCGCGTTCGTAGCTCATGGTGCGGACCCGCGCGGCCAGCCCGAGGGCACGCAGTTCCGGATCGCCCAGTCGCCGCGACAACGCCAGAGCCTCCCGCCCGGACGCCGCGCCCCGAGGGTCCGCCTCGCCGTCCAGCTCGGTGGCCAGCGCGTCGAGCAGGCGGCAGCGGGCGACCGGGTCCAGATCGTCGGTACGCAGGAGTCGGGTGAGCAGCTCCACGACCCGGTGGTCCACCACGCCGTACGCGTGCGTCAACCACGGTGTCGGGACGCTCCACGCGGTGAACGCCGCGACCAGCAGATCGTCGCGACCGGACGCGGCGGCGACGTCGATCGCCCGGGCGCGGGTCGCCCGGGCGGCGGCCACCGCACCGGCCCGGGCCTGGGCACGCAACAACCGGCCGAGCAGGTCGACCCGCAGCGCGTCCCGGTCCCCGGCGACCGTCGCGGCGGCGTCGAGCGCGTTGCCGAGCACCTCGATGGCGGTGTCGTACGCGTACCGCCGCTCGGCCAGCTCGGCGGCGCGGATGGCGTAGTCGACGGCGAGCGGAGCGGTGTCGGCCGACGCGGCGCGGGCGTAGTGGTAGGCCAGCGACGGGTAGTCGGCGGGTGCCAGTCGGCGGGTGGCGTCCGCGACCCGGGCGTGCAGGCGGGTCCGCCGTAGGTGGGACAGATCGGTGTAGATGGTGTCGCGGACCAGGCCGTGCACGAAGCGCACCCGCCCGGCGGCCGGTTCGGTGAGCAGGCCGGCGGTCAGTCCGACCTCCACGGCTTCGAGGGTGGACGCCTCGTCGACGTCGGCGGCGTCGACAAGTGTCGGTAGGTCCGCCTCCCGCCCCAGCGTGGCGGCGAGACGCAGCACCGAGACCGCGGACGACGGCAGGCGGGCCAGTCGGCGGCGCAACACGTCGCGTACCCCCTCCGGCACGTCGGAGGTGGCGACGAGCGTGCCCTCGGCGGCGAGCAGCCGCGCCGACTCCCGGACGTAGAACGGGTTCCCGCCGGTGCGTTCGGTCAGCGCGGCGACCGTGTCCGAGTCGAGGGTGGTCCGGGCCAGCGCGCCGAGCAGCCGTTCGACCTCGGCCGTGCTCAGGCCCCCCAACTGGATCCGGTGGGGTGACCGACGGGCCAGGACGGCCATCGTGTCGGCGAGCCGCTCGCGGTTGTCCGTCGGTCGCATCGCCGCGACGAACAGCACGGCGCCGGTGGTCAGCTCCGTGACGCTGTTCAGCAGGAGCAGCGTCTCGGCGTCCGCGGCGTGCAGGTCGTCGAGGACGACAGCCACCGGCCGGCGGTCCGCTGTCGCGTTCAACCACCCGCCGACGGCATGGTGCAACCGGAACCGGCCGGCGGCGACGTCACCACCCGACTCGCCGTCGCCGCCGCCGAGCAGCGGGGCGAGCGCCGACGCGAAACCCTCCGGCGGCGCCTCCTCGGCGAGCTGCCGCAACGCCTCGACCCACGGCCAGGCCGGCGGTGCGCCCTCGACCTCCGGGCAGCGACCGACGGTGACCAGCCAGCCGCGCGAGCTGAGTTCCTCCCGGAACCGGCTGACCACCGTCGTCTTGCCCGCGCCGGCCTCGCCGCTGATGATCGCGACCTGCGGCCCGCTGGCCAGGCACGTGGCGGCCGCCTGCCCGAGAGCCGCCAGTTCGGCCTCCCGTCCGACGAACACCTCCTCGGTCGTCGGTGGCGGTGCGACGATCCGTGCCGCCGTCGCGAGCACCGGCGGGAGCAGGTCGAGACGCTGGGCCAGGATCGCGGACTCCAGCTCCACCAGGACCGGGCCCGGATCCAGACCGAGCTGGTCGGCCAGCGTCGCCCGGGCCCGACGCAGCGCCGCGAGGGCGTCGCCCTGCCGGCCGGTACGCCACAACGCCAGCGCGAGCAGCCGCCAACTCTCCTCCCGCAGCGGCGCCTGCCGGGTCAGCGCCTCCGCCTCCGGCACCGCCTCGGCCGCGTCGCCCCCGCGCACTGTCGCGTCGAGCAGCAGCTCCCGGGCGGCGAGGCGCAACTCCTCCAACCGCAGCACCTCCGGCTGCGCCCACGGCTCCTCGACGAACTCGGCGTACGCGGGCCCGCGCCACAGGTCGAGCCCGGTGCCCAGCAGCCGGCGTGCCCGGCCCGGGTCGGCGGCGTTGACAGCGCGTGCGTCGGCGAGCAGCGCCTCGAAGCGACCGGCGTCGACGGCGTCGGTGGGCACCCGGATCGCGTAGCCGGGCGGGGCGGTGACCAGGACCCGCGCCGGCGCCCGGCGTTCGCGGGCCGGCTCCAACAGGCGGCGCAGGTGCGAGACGTACGCCTGGAGGGAGGCGATCGCCCGTGGCGGTGGGTCGCCCCGCCAGAGATCCTCGATCATCCGACCGACGGAGACGACCTCGCCTCGGGCCGCCAACAGCAGCGCGAGCACGGCGCGTTGGCGGGGGCCACCGAGGTCGACCGGTCCGCCTGTGTCGACCTCGACCTCGAGCGGCCCGAGCACCCGTAGCAGCATGACTGGGCCGATCCTAGTCGCCTGCGTACGGGCTCACCGGCTGCCGGTGGACAATCGACGCCCAGCTCACCGGGGGCCCTGCCCGGTGTCGCGTCGGTGCGGGGGCCGTCCGGAACGTGCCTCCTTCGATATCCTGACGCCGACATCATGATCTCCGTCGACGGGGTGGGGCGATGACGACGACTGCCTACGACGAGCACGTACGGTCGCACTGGTCCGGGCGCGCCGCCGCGTACGACAGCAGCCTCGCCGCGCTCTGCGCCCATCCGGCGTCATCGTTGTTGGACGCCGCACACGTCGGTACGGGCACCCGCGTGCTCGATGCCGGCACCGGTTCCGGGACGGTGGCCGGCTTGGCGAGCGCTCGTGGTGCTGTCGTCGTCGCCGTCGACGCCGAGCCGAGCATGGTGGAGTTGACGCGCCGCCGTGTCCCGTCGGCCGAGGAGGTGCGACTCGCGGCCCTGCCCCGCCTTCCGTTCACGTCCGGATCCTTCGACGCGGCCGTGGCGAACTTCGTGGTCAACCACGTGGGTGATCCGGGTGCGGCGATCGACGAGCTGCGCCGGGTCGTCCGGCCGGCCGGTCGGATCGCGGTGACGATCTGGCCCGACCCGCCGCCCGAGGCGCAGAGCCTGTGGGGGAAGGTCTTCGACGCCGCCGGGGTCGACCGTCCGACCGCGCCGACGGTGGACGCGGACCGGGACTTCGCCCGTACCCCGGATGGCCTCGGGGGTTTGCTCGACGCCGCCGGTCTCGCCGACGTGCGTTGCGAGACGGTCACCTGGGCCCATCGCACCGACGCCGAGGCGTGGTGGAGCGGCCCCGCCAACGGCATCAGCAAGCCCGGCCTGGTGCTGGTCGCCCAACCTCCGGACGTGCTGGCCCGCATCCGGGCCGCGTACGACGAGGTGACCGCTCCCTACCGGGACGCGGACGGTCTGCTCGCGCTGCCCACGGCGGCGCTGCTGGCCTCGGCCACAGTGCCCTGACACCGCCCGGCTGCCCGACGACGCTGCCGACGACCAGGAACGGAGCCTCAGGCCGAGGCGGCCAGGCCGTCCGCCCAGTGGGTCACCGGTGGGCGTGGCAGGGCGCGGACCACCCCGGATGGGCTCCCGACATCGACAGGCGCGGTGCGTTCGGTCGACCCCCGCACGGCGGGCACGACGCGGATCGCCACCGGGGCCCGGTCCGCGCCGGGCGTCCGAGCTCCGCCGGCTTGGGGAGGTGTCGTGGACCCTCGGGTCGGCGGCACGCCGTCCGTCGACGTGTGGGCCCGCAGCCGGCGGACCCTCGGGTCCGTTTCGCGAGTGGGCGCGGCCGGTGAGGTGGTCACTGTCGGGCTGCGGGGGCGGTGGCGCGACACGTCGGAGGCCGGCACCGCGAAGACGGCGTCGAGGCGGTTGGTGCGCGCGACGGCGACTCCGAGCCGGCTGTTCCGGCCACGAACGGAGTCGAGGGGCACGACCTGGGCGCGCGGTACGACCTGGGCGCGCGGTACGGCAGTGCCGCTGAGCGCGGCACGACCGGCGTCAGCCGGGTCGGCGCAGGCGCGGTCGGCATCGATGAGCACGACGTCCGGGTGGACGGTGTCGAGGCCCACGACGTCGGCGACGCGGCGACCGAAGACGGCCCGCAACGCGCGCGGCAGGCGCTCGGCGGCGACCTGACGCAGCGCGGGCGCGGCGAACGTGTACCCGCCGCTGCGGTGGGGGAGCAGGAGCCCGGCAGCGACCAACCCTCCTAGCGCGGGCGCGGACCGGCCGGGCGTCCAGCCGAGGGCCCGGTCGACGGCAGCACCGGAGATCACCCCGCCGAGGGTGCCGGCGGCCATCAGCACCGCCCGCCGCTCACCGTCGAGGTGGTCCAGCTCCGCCCCGACGACCCGGCGTAGCGCCTCGGGCAGGGGGAGCGTCGCCGGGTCCGCACCGTCCACGAGCGAAGCGACGTACGCGGCGGCGTGCCCGGGGCGACCCCCCACCAGCGGCAGCAACCGGTCGGCCAGGGTCACCGGCTGCCCGGCCCGGCTGAGCAGGTGGCGCAGCAGTCGACCGGACTGCACAGTGGCCAGTGGTCCGATCGTCATCCGACGCGCCGGGCTCGGCCGGGTGTCGGCCCACTGCGGTTGGTGCACCGTGATCAGGGCGAGTGGCAATCCGCGCGCCGTCGCCGCGCCGAACAGCGCGTGCAGGAAACGGCTCATCGCGGGCGCCGCCCGGTCCACGTCGTCCACGGCGACGATCAGCGGCTGGTCAGCGGCCAGGCGCAACAGGACGTCCCGGCAGATCGCCGCCCCCGCCAGCGCCGCCGACGAGCTGTCCGGGGTGGTCAGGAACCGCTGCAGGGCCGGGATCGCCGCCGCGACGCGCTCCGGCGGGAACAGCCAGGTCAGGGCGGCGACGAGTCGGTCGTGGACCACGGCCGGGCCGTCGCCGTGTCGCACGCCCGCGAGGCCGCGGAGCAGGTCGGCGGCCGGGGCCAGGACCTGATCGGGGTACGGCTGGCAGGTCGCCACACACCACCGCACCGACACCCCGTCCACCGTGGTCAGTCCCCGGGTCAACTCGTGCAGCAGGCGGCTGCGGCCACTGCCGGTCGGGCCGACCACCGACAGCCACCTCGGGCTGTGCTCGCGGATGGCCGCGCTCACCTGGTCACGGATGGTGGCCAGTTCGCGGCGACGGCCGATCAGCGGGCCGTCGTGGCGGTCGGTGCCGGGGCGTACCAGGCCGACGGCGTGCCAGACGGGCATGGGAGGCACCCGTCCGGCGACCGGTACCGCCGCCAGCTGACGCTGGGTGATCAGGCCGACGGTGGCCCGTGCGGTGGCCGCGCAGAGCGCCACCGAACCCGGCTCCGCGAACTCTTGGAGGCGGGCCGCTGTGGTGATCACCGCGCCGCTGGCCACGCCGTGCCCGCCACTGACGGCGCCGCCCAGGTCGACAACGACCTCACCGGTGGCGACACCGACGCGTACGCGCAGTCTGATGCCGCCGACCATCGGCCGACGGTCCAGCGCCGCCTGGATCTCGAGCCCGGCGCGCACCGCGCGGTACGCGTCGAAGCCGTCCGAGTGCCGCGCGCCGAAGAGGGCCATCACCGCGTCGCCGACGTACTTCTCCACGACTCCCTGCCAGCGGTGCAGCACGCCGGCGACGGTGTCGAAGTAGGCCCGTTGCAGGGCACGGACGTCCTCCGGGTCGAGTTGGTCCACCAGACCCGTGGAGCCGACGATGTCGGCGAACAGGACGGTCACTGTGCGTCTCTCCTCCGGCACCGGCCAGTGTCCGGTCCCGGTTCGCTGCGGGTCGATGACGACGATGCTGCTGGTCATGGGTATCGCACCGGCCCTTCTTCCCGCTTCTGCCTGATCACTCCGGAGATTGGCATCCCTAGGCCCACGGGGGATCTGCAGAACGACGTATGTCGGCCACCCGCAACCTTTAGTCGCAAAGTCGACGCGAGGAGTACCACAAGCGGCGGATGGCCATAGAACGGTGCGGGGCCCTGTGATTAGGCTGCGTGCCATGGCCAGCGATGTGGACACCGCACCGCTCGTGGGTCGGGCCGAGCTGGTGCGGACGGTCCGGTCCGCGTTGCTCGGTGACGCGGCGCACGGGCAGACCGCCGCCGTCTTCCTGACCGGCGAGAGCGGTGTGGGCAAGACCCGGTTGCTGGGCGAGATCGGTGACCGGTTGCGTGACCAGGGCGCCGTGGTGCTCACCGGCAGCTGCCTGGACATCGGCGACGCCTCCCCGCTGCACCCGCTGTTGCAGGCGCTGCGCCGCTACGACGCCGACCTGTCCGCCTCTCGCGCGCGCAGCTCGTCGGCGGTGCGCGGGCTGTTGCAGATGGTCGCCGACGAGACCGCCGGCCCGGACGGCGCGGGCGCGTTGCTGGAGCGGGTCTCGCGCGGGCTGCACCTGATCGCCGAGGGCAGACCACTGGTGCTGATCCTCGACGACCTGCAGTGGGTCGACCGCAGCACCCGCCAGTTGCTGCTCTACCTGTTGGCCGGTCTGGGCGACCTGCAGCTCTCGGTGTTGGCAGCGGTACGCGCCGAGTCGTTGCAGGGCGCGCACCCACTGCGCCGGGTGCTCACCGAGCTGCGTCGCCTGCGGACGGTGCGGGTGCTCGACCTGGCGCCGCTGGGCCGAACCGAGACTGAGGAGCTTGCCGCCGCGGTGGTCGGCCGGCCCCTGTCCGGGGACGCGGCCGACCAGGTGTGGCAGCGCAGCGGCGGCAACCCGTTCGTCATCGAGGAGTTGGCCCGCGACCTGCGCGACGGCCGCGACGGTCTGTCCGAGACACTGCGGGAGATCTTCCTCGACCGGGTCGACGCGCTGCCGCAGCACGCGCACGCTGTGGTGCACGCGGTGGCCGCCGGCGTCGAGCCGGTGCAGCACTGGCTGCTGGCCGAGGTGCTGCGGTTGCCCGAGGACGAGCTGATCGACGCGGCCCGCGCGGCCGTGGCGCACCGGCTGCTGGTCGGCGCCGACGACGGCTACCGGCTGCGGCACCGCCTCGTCGCCGAGGTGCTGGCGCACGAGCTGCTGCCGGCCGAGCGGTCCGGGTTGCACCGCCGCTACGCCGAGGCGCTGACCTCGGCGCCGGGTGAGCTGCACCAGGCCCGGCTGGCACACCACTGGCGACTGGCCGGTGACCCGGCGCGCGCGTTGCCGGCGGCGGTGGCCGCCGCGCAGGAGGCCGAGCGGCTGGGCGGCTACGCCGAGGCGCACCGGCACTGGTCGGCGGCGTTGCAGCTCGCCGCCGACTCGGGTCCGCTCGCGGTGGACCGGGTCGAGCTGCTCGGCAACGCCGCCGAGGCCGCCCACCACTGTGGGGAGCACGCCCGCGCGTTGGCCCTGCTGGAGGAGTTGGCCACGCTCCAGGGCGGCGAACCGAACTGCGCGCTGCACATCCGCCGGGCCCGCTACCTGGCCGCCGCCGGTCGCTCGGCGCTGGCCGAGGAGGAGTACCAGCGGGCGCTGAAGGCGGCGGACTGCTCCCCGCGCGACCGGGCCGCGGCCGCCGCCCGCCTGGCCGAGTTGTTGCTGCACCTGGGCCGGTACGCCGACGCCGGTGAGCGGGCGCGCGAGGCGCTGGCGCTGGCCGAGAACGTGGAGGGGTCCGCCACGGAGGTCGTGCTGGCCAGCTCGGCGCTGGGCTTCAGCGACGCCTTCCTGGAGGACCCGGACGCCGGCCTGGCGGTCATGCGCGACGCCCTCGACACCGCCGAGCGCGCCGGCCAGCCCGAGGACGTGGCCTGCGCGTACCTGCACCTGGCGGAGCTGCTCACCGGGCCGCTGAACATCCTCGAAGAGGGTGTGGTCGTGGCCCGGCGGGGCGCCGAGCGGGTGGCCGAGCTGGGGCTGGGCCGCACCTGGGGCACCCGGCTGCTGGCGATCGCCATCAACGGGTTGTTCCGGGTGGGCCAGTGGGCCGAGGCGGAGAAGGTGGTCGCGGCGGCCCTGCGGCACCGACCGTCCGGTGCGGACGCCGTCGAGTTGCTGCTCGCCCGGTGCCGGCTCTCGGTGGGCTACGGCGACATCGAGGCCGCCGGCCGGGACCTGGACGCCGTCGCGACCCTGCTCGCCGGCGGTGGGGCGCGGCACGTCATTCCGCTGCTCACCCTGCGCTCCGGGCTGGCCATGTGGGAGGGCCGGCACGACGTGGCGCGGGCGGCGGTGCAGCGCGGCCTCACCGAGATCCGCTCTGACGACGTGATGATCCTGTCCGCCCTGGTCTGGCACGGTCTGCGCGCCGAGGCGGAGGCGCACGCCAGCCGCACCGTGGAGGTGGACCCGACGGCCGTGCGCCGACTGCGCGACGTCGCCGACCGGATGGCGCGCAAGAGCGCCGGCGCGGCCCGACCGGTGCGCTCGGTGGTGGAGGGGTTCCTGGCGCTCTGCGCCGCCGAGGTCAGCCGCCTCGACGGCAGCGACCCGGAACTGTGGGCGGCGTCGGTCGCCGAGTGGGACCGGCGTAACCACCCCTATCCGGCGGCGTACTCGCGGCTGCGGCAGGCCGAGGCGCTGCTGGCCCGCCGCAGTCGTCTGGCGACCGCTGGCAAGCTGTTGCGCGAGGCGTACGAGGTGGCGCAGGGGTTGGGCGCGGTGCCGTTGACCTCGGAGATCCGCGAGCTGGCCGGGCGGGCCCGGGTGTCGCTGGAGGAGCGGGAGCCCACCGGCGCGACGCGGGGGGCGTCGACCCAGGCGTCCGACGACGAGCTGGCCGCGCTCACCGCGCGGGAGCGGGAAGTGCTCGCCTTGGTCGCGGAGGGGCTGACCAACAAGGAGATTGGGCAGCGGCTGTTCATCAGCGAGCGGACCATCGGCGTGCACGTTTCGCACATCTTCGACAAGTTGCAGGTCCGCACCCGCGTCCAGGCCAGCGCGATCCAGTTGCGCAACCACCGGGCCTGACCGACCACGACGTATCCCGGCGCGCCTGTGCGTGCCGGGATACGTCGTTCTACTGATCCGGCGCACGGGTGTGGGCTGAAAGGCTGAGCCGCGTCGACGACGGCACGGGGGATGCCGCCGACCACGATGGAGGAAAGATGATCGAACCGGTCTGGGGGCCCGTGCACCGGGACATCGTCGACCTGCTGGCCGACCACCCCGCTGACGTGCCGGCCGTGGTCGATCACCTCACCAAGCTCCAGGACCTGTTGGTGCGGCTGCCTCCGCTGGAGGACAGCTGCCCCCTCGCCGACTTCAACAAGCTCTACCTGACCATCACCAGCAGCGTGCTCGACGGGCTGTACGAGGACCGCTTCGTCGATCCGGCGTTCCTGTCCCGGCTCGACGTCGAGTTCGCCGCACGGTACTTCGACGCGATGCGGTTGTGGACCGACTCCAGCCCGGGCACCCCGAAGGCCTGGTCGTGTCTGTTCGAGCGGATGCGGGGGCCGGACGCCCGTCCGTTGCCCTCGGCGGCGGCCGGGGTGAACGCCCACATCAACTTCGACCTGCCGTTCGCGTTGGTGACGACGTTCGACCACCTGGAGTCGGAGCCGGTCGACGGCAGCGACCAGCACCACGACTACCTGGAGATCAACAACATCTTCGCCGACAAGATCCCCGGCCTGCGCCGGGGCTATCTGGAGCGGTGGCAGCTGCTCATCGACATGCTCAACGGCGACATCGACGACTGGTACCAGGGGGAACTGGTCGAGTACACCCGCGATGTCGCCTGGCGTAACGCACAGAAGATCTGGCGGTGCCGGCACGATCCGGACGCCCGCGAGTGTGAGCGCCTGCGGTTGGACGACAACGCCGCAGCGCTCGGCCGGCTGCTGCTCTCGCCCCTCGGGGCGTTCCTGCAGTAGTCGGGACGGGGGGTCCCCGCGCTCCGCCCCGTGGGGGGCGGCGGAGCGCGGGGGCGCATCCCACCAGCTCCACCCACCCCGCGGGGTCGGCCGAGGTCAGGTCGGCCCGGGGGTACAGCCGGTCGGCCCGGGGGGTGTCGACCGTCTGCCACCGTCGGCCGGCCCGGGGGGTGTCGGCCGGCGGTGGGGCGGGGGCGTCGACGGCGCGGAATTTCCGGGGTGTCGGCGGCCGCGTAACGGGTACGCCCGCGCCATGACCGTCCTGGCCCGGCGGCGGCCCGCCGCCCGACCCCGGCCCGCGCGGCCCGGGCCCCTTCGCCCGGGTGGCCCGGTGTCCCGACCCACCGCCCGGCCGGGTGCCCGGTGACCGACGTCGCGACGCGGTTCCCGTTCCGCTTCGATCCGGTGTTCCGTCCGGTGCTGGCGCTGGTGGGTGTCCGCCCGGCGACGGCCTGGGTCGCCGTGACCGACCGGGACCTGGTGATCCGGTACGGGCCGTGGCGGCTGCGCACCGCCCGGGCCAACGTGATCGCCGTCGAGCTGAGCGGCCCGTACCGCTGGTGGCGGGTGATCGGCCCGCACGTGTCGATGGTCGACCGGGGCGCGAGCTTCGGCAGCAGCACGGCGGGCGGCATCTGTCTGCGCTTCGGCGCGCCGGTGCCGGCCCTGGTGCCCGGCGGGCGCGTACGGCACCCGGCGGTGACGGTGACCGTCGCCGACCCGCCGGCGCTGGCTCGCCTGCTCGCCGTGCCGGACCTGTCCTGAGCAGCGCGTTCACGTCCCCGGTTCGCCCGGCCGGGTGCCCGGCCACCGCCTACCGTCGGGTCAGGACCGGTGAGGGTGGGGACTGACGATGGGTGACGAGCAGCGGGCGAGAGCCCGACGCTGGGGTGGACGCCGCCACGCGCCGACCGGGCCGGACCCGGCGCTGCGGGCGGCCCGTGACCCGGCCCGCCCGCACCCGGGCGGCCGGCCCGGGGTGGTGGTGCCCGAACGCGTGGCCACCCCGGCCCGTTCGGCGCCGCCGCCCAGCCCGTTGCGCCGGTGGCTCTTCCAGCACCAGGTGCAGCCGCCCGGGCCGGAGACGAGCGAGGGGCAGAACCGCCGGCACGCGTGGTGGCAGGTGATGTGCCTGACCGGGGTGGACTACTTCTCCACGCTGTCGTACCTCCCGGGCATCGCCGCGGTGGCGGCCGGCGCGCTCTCCCCGCTGGCAACGCTCCTGATCGTGGCGCTCACCCTGTTCGGCATGTTGCCGATGTACCGGCGGGTGGCCCACGAGAGCCCGCACGGTCAGGGTTCGGTGGCGATGTTGGAGCGGTTGCTGCCGTTCTGGCGGGGCAAGATCTTCGTCCTCGTGCTGCTCGGCTTCGTGGCGACCTCCTGGATCATCACGATCACGCTCTCGTCCGCCGACGCGACGGTGCACCTGTTGGAGAACCCGTACCTGCCGGACGCCCCGGGGGGTGCCCTGGTGCCGGTCGCGGTCACCGTCGTGCTGCTGCTCATCCTCGGCGGGGTGTTCCTGCTCGGGTTCCGCGAGGCGGTGGTCGTCGCCATCCCCCTCGTCGCCATCTTCCTGGCGCTCAACGCGGTGATCGTCGGGGTGGCGGTGACCCGGATCGTCGAGGATCCGGGCATCGTGTCGGACTGGAAGGCCGCGTTGACCACCACCGGCGGCGGACCGGGGCACGTGCTGCTCACCGCCGTGTTGGCCTTCCCGCTGCTGGTGCTGGGGTTGTCCGGTTTCGAGACCGGGGTCAGCATGATGCCGCTGGTGGCGGCCGACGGGCCGGACAAGGAGGCCCGCCTGGCCGCCCGGATCCGCAACACTCGCCGGCTGCTCACCACCGCGGCCCTGATCATGTCGGTGTACCTGATCTCGACGACGTTCGTGACCACGGCGCTCATCCCGGAGGAAGAGTTCCGACCGGGTGGCGGCGCGAATGGGCGGGCGTTGGCGTTCCTGGCGCACACCTATCTGGGCGAGGCCTTCGGCAGCGTCTACGACGTGAGCAGCGTGCTCATTCTCTGGTTCGCCGGTGCGTCGGCAATGGCCGGGTTGATCAACATCGTGCCGCGCTACCTGCCCTCGTACGGCATGGCACCGGAGTGGGCGAGGGCGGTGCGCCCGGTGGTGATCGTCTACACCGTCGTCAGCGTCGGCCTCACGATCGCCTTCCGGGCCGACGTCAATGCACAGGCCGGGGCGTACGCCACGGGCATCCTGGCGATGATGGTCTCCGGCGCGGTGGCGGTGACGATCGCGGCGGCGCGCCGCCACCAGCGCGTGGGCGCGATCGGCTTCACGGTGCTGACGCTGGTGCTGCTGTACGCGCTGTTCGAGAACGTCCTCGAGCAGCCGGACGGGATCACCATCTCGGCGTTGTTCATCCTCGGCATCATCGCCGTCTCGCTGGTGTCCCGGGTCACCCGCACCACCGAGCTGCGGGCCGAGCGGATCGAGTTCGACGAACCGGCCCGCCGGTTCATCACCGAGTCGCTGGCCCATGACGGGCAGCTGCACCTGATCGCGAACAAGCGGCAGAAGGGCTCGGTGAAGGAGTACACGGTCAAGGAACGGGCGCAGCGCGGGATGAATCCGGTCCCCGGGGCCGCCGACGTGCTGTTCCTGGAGATCGACGTGGTCGACCCGTCGGAGTTCAGTCAGGTGCTGCAGGTGCACGGCATCGAGGTGAGTGGCTTCCGGGTGCTGCGGGCCAGCAGCCCGGCCGCGCCCAACGCGATCGCCGCGATCCTGCTGGCCCTGCGGGACGCGACCGGCGTGCGGCCGCACGCGCACTTCGAGTGGTCGGAGGGGAGTCCGATCGCGCACCTGGCGCGCTATCTCATTCTCGGTCGTGGGGACACCCCGCCGGTGGTAAGGGAGATCATCCGCCGGACCGAGCGGGACCCGCTACGACGCCCCGGCATCCACGTCGGCGGCTGATCGGGGTGCCCGTTTAGTGGGTTCTGAAGATGAATAAGGGCACTATTCACGTTCACACCTTCCTGTCCGTATTGCGGATTTATCGTGACGTTTGGTGGTCGACGGTACGTCGAGCGCCCCGCGCCCTGATCGGCGCGCGGTCACGGCAGTACGGCAGGAAGGTAGGCATTCTTGATGTCCACGTACCCAGGAGGAGACCGCGCGACCCGACCCAGGCGGCGGTCCCGATGGTTCCTGGCCAGCGGTTTTCTGGCGGGGAGCCTGGTCGTGGGAGCGGCCGGAGCAGCAGGCGTGGCCGCCGCCGCCGACCGGGCCCTCGCCCTTCCCGGTCTGGGCCGGCTCACCACGGCCGGTAGCGACGACGACCGGCGGGCCGACGACCGGCGCGGCGAGGACCGCGAGCGGGGCGACGGCGAGCGGGACCGACCGAGCACACCCGGCACCGGCAAGCGCGGCGTGGTGTCGGTCCCCTGCGACGCCGCGAAGCTGGTGGCGGCGCTGGTGACGGCCAACGCCGAGGGCGGGGCGGAACTGCGCCTCGCGCCCAAGTGCCGCTACGTCCTCACCGAGGCGTTCCACGAGACCGACCAGTACGACGGCGGGATCCGCGACGCCCGGGAGGCCGCCGACGCCGCCGAGACCCCCGGTGACGCCGAGGCGCCCCCGCACAACCCGGCCGACGACACCGCCGGCCTGCCGGTGATCTACCAGCCCATCACCATCGACGGCGCCGGGGCCACCATCGCCCGCGACGCCCAGGCCGCCGCGTTCCGGTTCTTCACGGTGCGCGACGGCGGGGAGTTGACCCTGCGGGACGTGGAGTTGCACAACGGCCGGTCGGCGATCGAGGGCGGCAGCGTGCACGTGGTGCACGGCGCCACCGCCGTGATCGAGCGGGTCACGGTCTCCCAGAGCACGTCGCTGTCGCCCGAGGGCGGCGGCGGGGGCATCTTCAACGACGGGAACATGGTGGTCACCGACTCCACGTTCGTCGGCAACAGCGCCTCCGGCGCCGCGGGCAAGGGCGGGGGCCTGCTCAACGGTGGCGTCCTGACGCTGAAGCGCTCCGAGTTCCACCGCAACAGCGCCAACGCGTACGGCGGCGGGCTCGGCAACTATCGGGGCGCGGCCGAGGTGGAGAGCGTCTCCTTCACCCACAACAGCGCCGTGCAGGGTGGCGGGCTGGCCAGCTTCTCGGCCCGGACCAAGGTCTCCGACACCGAACTGCTGAACAACACCGCGCAGGTCGGCGGCGGTGCCGCGAACTCCGACGCGGTGCTGGTGATGCGCAAGATGACCATCCGTGGCAACACGTCCACCGTCAACGGCGGCGGCATCTCGACCGTCAAGGGCCTGACCCCGCTCGACGACAGCGTGGTCGACGGCAACACCACCCACGGCCTCGGCGCCGGCATCTACGCCGAGAAGGCGAACCTGCTGGTACGCGGTAGTGACGTGACGCGCAACGAGGCGGTCGGCGCCACGTCCACGGGTGGCGGCATCTACGCGACGGCCGGCTCGGTGGCGATCTACACCAGCAAGATCACCCACAACGCGTCGACGCTGAAGCCGGGCGGGGTCTTCGCCTCGCACGCTCAGGTCAAGATCGACGACGAGAGCGTCGTCGTCGAGAACGAGCCCACCAACTGCGAGGGCAGCCAGGTGCCCATCGCGCACTGCTTCCGCTGAGGAGACCGCGCACCCATCCCGAGCGCGCAGCCGGCCGCCCCGACGACCAGTCGGGGCGGCTCGGCACGTCCGGGTGTTCGCGTGCCGCCGGTGGTCAGCTCACCGCGCGCAGGCGACCGGAGAGGTCATTGGCGAAGAAGTCCAGGAAGCCGTCCGGGTCGGGACCGGCGTTCTGCAGGACGATGTGGTCGAAGCCGGCGTCGACGTACGACCGGACCTTGGCGACGTGCGGCTCCGGCTCGGGGCCGACGGCGAAGAGTTGACGGATGTGCTTCTCCTCGACGTGCGCGCTGGCCGCGTCGAAGTTGACCGGGTTCGGCAGCTCGCTCATCACCTTCCAGCCGGTGACCATCCACCGGCTGGTCTGCAACACCGCCTGCACCGCCTGCTGCTCGTCGGTGGCCCAGGCCAACGGCACCTCGGCGTAGCGGGGGCCCGAGCCGTGCGCGCGCCGGTAGTGCTCGACGATCGACGGGTCCGGGTCGGTGGCGAACAACCCGTCGCCCAGTTCGGCGGCGAGCCGGGCCGACGCCTCCCCGCTGGCCGCCACGGCGATCACCGGCGGGGTGTCCGGCAGGTCGAACACCCGGGCGTCCTCCAGTTGCAGGTGCCGGCCCTCGTACGACTGGTAGCCGCCCTGCCAGAGCAGCCGGATGATCTCCAGTGCCTCGCGGAGTCGCTCGTGGCGCCCTCGTACGCTGGGGAAGCCCTGCCCGACGACGTGCTCGTTGAGTCGCTCGCCGGCGCCCACCCCGAGGGTGAACCGTCCGTCGGAGACCAGCGCCATGGTCGCCGCGGCCTGCGCGATGATCGCCGGGTGGTAGCGGACGGTGGGGCAGGTGACGCCGGTGGCCAGGCGCAGGGTGGTGGTCCTGGCCGCGATGGCGCCGAGCACGCTCCAGGTGAACGACGAGTGGCCCTGCGCGTCGAGCCAGGGGTGGTAGTGGTCGCTCATCTCGACGAAGTCGAAGCCGGCCTGCTCGGCCAGGACGGCCTGCCGGATGATCTCCTGGGGGCCGTACCCCTCCGAGGCCAGCTTGTAGCCGATCTGCATGCCCTGCTCCCGACGCCGTGAGCGTGACTGACGCCGGGTCGTTCCCGACCGGAGCACCGACAAACGCCACCGCGACCGCAAACCAGCCTCCTAGGATGCCGTAGGGGTTGTGGCGGTCCAGTCTGTCGCCAGCAGGGGCTGGGCACCTCCGCGCTCACGCGACAGGGCTCTCGAACATCTCCGAACTGGCCCGTGACCAGGACGAACACCCGGCCGGCTGTTCGAAACAGCAGACACCTCTTCCGGCGGTCACCGGCGGGCCAACAGACTTCTCCTCGTCCGGCGGAGCCACCCGACCGAGGGCGGTCAGGAACCTGATGTCACTCCCGATCGTGGCCCGCCGGACGAGGTCAGGCGTGGATCAGTGTCGGCGGCCGTAGCGGTCGCGGCAGAGCCAACAGGGGAGTCAGGATGACCAACAGTGTGTTCCGTCGTGCCGCCGCCGTGCTCGTGGCGGCCGTCCTCGGGGGCGGAACAGCCCTCACCGGCGCGTCGCCGGCCTTCGCGGGCTGCCTCACGGGCAAGGGCGACGTGCCCAGCCCGACGGGCGGGGCTGGGGCGACAGCGACCGCGACCCTCTGCGTCAACAGCGCCGGCTACGCCTGGCTGGACACGAACCGGACCAACACCGTCACCGACCAGAAGGGCGACGGCTACGCCGCCCGGGTCTACGTCTACTGGAACCAGAGCTACAGCGGGGCGATCGCCGTAGACGACACCTCGTCGTCCGGGGGTACCCGGCTGTACTGGGAGTCCGGCGTGGGCACCCAGTACCGCTGGACCGAGGTCTTCGTCTGCCTGGGCTACTCGAGGCCCGACGACTACAACGGCCGCTGCGACTCGGTCGTCTACAACAGCTGAAGCACGCCGGCCCAGGCCCCCCTGAGGGCCTGGGCCGGAAAGCCTTCGTCCTACTTGGACGGCTCGGGCAGCTTGCAGTCGACCTTGGGGTTGGCGCCGATGTAGTTCAGGGGCCCGGCCACGATGGTGACCAGGATCGTACCGGCCTCCGCGCAGTTGGTGTCGTCGCCGCTGTAGTAACCGCGCTGGCCGGCGGCGACCGCGCCGATCAACAACCAGATCACGACGATGACTCCGAGTATCGAGGTGCCGCGCATCGCTGCCTCCTGAGGAATGTGGTGGATTGCTGAGGTGCAGGCGTTGTACCCAATCGGGTCACGCGGCTAACGGGCCCCGGCAACGACCCCGCGAATCGTCCGTCCGGCCGATGCGGTCCACCGTTGAGTACCGCTCGCGCATCGGCCACCCGCACCCTGTCACACGGGCGCGCTATCGGATCGCCGACCGACCTCGCCGTCGTACGGGCCGGTGGACGTAGAACTGCCTCACGGCCCCGCCGAGGAGGACTCATGGACGCCCCGACACCGCCCCTGTACATCGACCGCCCCGAAGACGTCGCGGTCGCGGCCCGCGCGCTCGCCGGCGGTGCGGTCGTCGCGGCGGCGTTCGCCAACTTCTACGCCATCGTCACCCGCCCCGACGCGGCCACCGTGCGCCGGGTCAACCTCGCCAAGGGCCGTCCGGCCCACCACGTCGGCAGCATCACCACCGCCATCGGACGCATCCCGGGCATGTACGACTGGACGCGGATCTCACCGCGTCTGCCGATCGGGCGGGTGCGGGCGTTGATGGACGCCCTCTACGGTGCGGGGCCGTTCGGCTTCCGGGGGCCGGCGGCGGAACGGATCCCCGAGCACCTCGTCCAGGTCGACAAGGGGTTGCGGACCACCCAGGTGATCGCACCCGGTCTCACCTGTCCGTCCAACGCCTTCTTCGAGCGGGCGCTCGCCGAGACCGGGTCGGACCACCTCTACATCACCTCGGCGAACCGGTCCCGGCACCTCACCGGGGCGGCCGAGGAGCCGGCGCACTGGAAGGCCGGGGCTCTCGCCGCCGACTTCGCCCACCTTGACGACCTGGTGGTGCTCTCGCACCGGGACGAGGCGGCGGCCCGCGCCGCGTACCCGGGATACCTCACCACCTCGGTCACCCTGCTCTCCTTCCACGCGCCGGAAGGCGAGCTCGAAGAGCCACCTGTGCTCACCGTGGACCGGCACGGATCGCTGCACCTCGACGACGTCCGCCGGGCCGCCGCGCCGCTCGGCCTGCAGGTGCGCCTGGCCGGCAGCGCCCGCCAGCGGTTGCAGGTCCGGGGGTACGCCGGGGCGCTGGTGTGAGCGGCGGGCGTCCCGCGTCGACGACTCCACGCCGACCGGGTCGCGCTCGGCCCCCGGCTCAGTGGGGTGGGCTGGGAATCTCCGGCGGCTTGCCGTGGCTTCGCCGGAAGTCCGCGTAGGCCACCGCGACCAGCACCACCAGGGCCCCCAGCGACGTGACCATGGGTGGCACGTACAGCGCGGCGGGCGCGATGGTCAGCAGCGCCAGAATGCCTCCCGGACGGGACCAGGACACCCGGCTGAACACCTCGTACTCGAAGGAGGCCCGGCCGGCCAGGAACAGCGCCGGGCCGCCGAGGATCACCGCCAGCCAGGCCGGCGGGGTCTCCCCGGTGGGTTCGTGCAGCACCAGGTGGAAGCCGGACGCCGTGGTCACCACCCCGGAAATCATCAACAGATGGGTGTACGGCGCGCTGAACAGGAACCTGCTCGGCGACTCGGACGCCTTGATGGCGCTCGGCAGCAGTTCGCCGGACTTGTGCACGTAGATCCGCCAGAGCAGCAGAGTGGTCAGGAACGCCACCGCGAAGGCCGCGAGGTTCTCGGCCTCGTTGTGCTCCAGGCTGAACATGGTGCCGATCGTCAGGATGCAGTCGCCGAGCGCGATGATGAAGAACTGCTGGTAACGCTCGGACAGATGCTCCGCCGTGACGTTGCGCTGCTTCTCCGGCACCACCCCGAGGCCCGGTACCGGGTACGCGAGCCGGAAACCGAGGTAGTCGATGGCGAGCGCGATCGTCCAGCAGATGATCCGGGCTTCCCCACTGACGAACGCGCCGACGAGCCACGGGATCGCCGACACCACGAACCAGATGAAGATTCGCGCCGCCCGACGTTGGGTCTGCGGTTGACGCCGCACCGCCGGCATCAGGAACAGCCCGCGCCCCAGGTGGATCGCCACGTAGGTGCCGGCGAAGACGAACCCACGGTCGCCGAACGCATCCGGAATCGCCGTCGTCATCAGCAGCGCGCCGAACATCACGGCGCTGATCAGCAGCTTGATCTCGGTGCGTTCCGGGTCGTACAGGTCGGTGACGAGGGTGGTGATCGCCCAGGTCCACCAGACGGCGGCCAGCATGATCAGGGCCTGACCGGCGCTGTGCCAGTCGAGTTGCTCGACCATCGTCCGGGAGATGAGCGCCAGCGCGACCACGTACACGAGGTCGAAGAAGAGTTCGAGGAGGGTCACCCGGCGCGGGCCCTCCGGGTCTCGCACCGGGGGGCCGCTGGCCTGCGGCGACGCAGGATCCGGCGCGGGGATGTGCACGGGTTGCTCCTGCGGAACCGGTCGACTCGACGGACCCGTCCGGCCCACCTCAACGGACGGTAACGACCGGCCGGCTGTCCGGCCCCGGAATTGCCGGGTCTTCCCCCGACCGGGTTGGTCGGTCCGGGTACCGGGACATCGGGCGCGTGCGGCCCGAATGGTTACCGCGGGCTTCGTACTGTCGAGTGGGTCGTCCATCCGCCAGCGACGAGCGAGCCCTCGGCCGGTCGTCGCTGCGGACGGCCGGCCGAGGGCTCCAGGTCAGGCGGGTCAGGCCTGGTTGTTGTTCGGCAGCACCGCGGCCATCTGGTCAGCGGCGCCGGCGAGCACGCGGGCCTGCTGCGGCCAGCTGGCCAGCCCGGGTGCGGCGCGCAGGCCGGCGGCCCGGATCAGGTCCCGCAGCGCCGGCTCGTCCAGGTCACCGAGCTGGCCGTACGTGCGCACGCCGGCGTCCTGCAACGCCGCCGCCATCTTCGGTCCGATTCCCTGGATGCGGCGGAAGTCGTCAGCCGGCCCCGTCGGGTCGCCCTCGTAGGCGGCGATCGAGGTGTCGTCGGCCGAACGGACCGGAGGGGTCGCGGTGTCGGTAGGCCGGACCGGAGGGGTCGCCACGGCCACACGCTCCGGCTCGGCGTCCACCGGCTCGGCGATAGTCGCGTCGCTGATCGTCGGGCCCGCGTCGGCGGGTCGGGTGTCCACCGGCTCCGCGTTCGCGGCATCGGTGGGCGCCGGCTCCGGGTCGATCGCCGAGGCCCTAGTCTCCGAGTCGTCGGCCGGGGCGTCCGCGACCGGCTCGTCGGCCGGGGTGACGGCGACCGGCTCCTCAGCGGGAGCGGTGTCGACCGGGGGAAGGTCGTCGGCAGGCTTGCGGGGGGCAACGACGGAGGCCGGGGCGGGCCGCTCGTCGACCGCGACCGGCTCGGGAGTGGACTCCGGCCGCAGCTCGTCCGCCTCGGCCTCGGCGACCGGTACGGGCGGCGGGGGCTCGGTCAGGGCCATGTCGGACGGGTCGACGGTGCTTGATGCGTCCGCCGGAACCGGTGTCGGGGTGGGGGCGTCCGCGTCGGTCACCGAAGCCGGCGCGCTGACCGTGTCCACCGGTACCGGCTCGTCGGCGACGGCGCTCGGCGCCGGGTCGACGGCGGCCGCGGGCCGCAGCTCGTCGGTCGTGGCAGCCGGTGCCGGAGTGGAGATCACGGCCAGTCCGGCGACGGGGTCACCCTCCACAATCGACCTGCCCTGCACGCCCCGCCGGCCGCGCAGCAGCCACCCGGCGGCCAGTCCCAGCAACAGTGCCAGTACCACTATCAGCGAGTGTCCGATAGACCACGCCACGGCGAACCTCCCTCTCACCTCGTTGGAAAAGTCACGAGAAAAACTCGCCGCAGCTTCGCACACGCCCATTACCGATGACAGAGAGGCTCGGCCAGGGGCGTTGTGGGCGGGTTTGCCACGTCAGCCGGTACCCGACGGGTGACACAGCGTCGTATCGGGAGCCGGGGAACCCGCCCGCGCCGCACCCGCACTGCTGCGACGCGGCCGGCACGACGAGACCCGGGCCCGGCGGGTGCGCCGAGCCCGGGTCGACGGGCCGTTGCCCGACTCAGTCCCGATCGCCCTCGTAGGTGTGGAAGTCGTCGACGAACCGTTGGCGCAGCCGCGGTACCCGGCTCGTCACTCCGAAGTAGCCGCGCGCGCCGAGCAGCGCGAGCCGGCCCACCACCGGCCGGTACATCCGGTCGTCGCCGCTGGTGCCGCTGCGGTTCAACGATTCGGCGACCCGCGCGAAGCCGTACGGCGCCATCGCCGCCTCGTAGTCCGCCACCGCCTGGAGCAGGGTCTTGTCACCCGCTGTGGCGCGGGTGAGCTGCTCGCAGAGCAGGCGGGCGTCGCGAAGCGCGGTGTTCGCGCCGACGCCGCGACCGGGGGTCATGGTGTGGATGGCGTCGCCGAGCAACGTGACGGTGCTGCTCTTCCAGGGAGGCACCGGCTCGGAGGTCGACACCTTGATCGGAAGGGCGCTGGCCGGCTCCGCTCGGGTCAGCAACTCCCGCAGGTGGGGGTGCCAGTTGGTGGTGAGGCCCAGAGCGACCTGGACGAGGTCCTCCCCGCGGCGCTCCATCACGTCGGTCGGAAACCGGCGGGCCGTACTCCAGATGATCAGGTTGATGTTGTCGGTGGTGGTGTCCTGCGACAGGCCGGGCCAGTTCCTCAGCAGGGCGGCGTCCGTGTCACTGACGCCGGGTTTGACGGCCCGCGTGGCGTCCCACTTGAACTCCATGACGTGCAGGACGCCCATGATGCCGCCGACGCCGAAGATCAGGGAGATGCCCTGACCGACGCGCTCGGGCACCAGGCCGCGGGTGTGCGCGGTCAACGGGATGCGGGTGGCGATGTTGATGGTGCCGGCGTCGCGGGTGACGGCGTGCGGAAGGTACTGCCGGCGTACCGCCGAGTGTGTGCCGTCCGCCCCGACCAGAAGGTCGCCCGTGGCGGTCGTGCCGTCCGAGAAGTGCGCGGTGACGGTGCCGTCGTCGCGTTGCTCGTACCGGGTGAAGGTCTTGTCGAAGTGCACCACGTCGTCGAGGCCGGTGAGCAGGACGTGGCGCAGCACCATCCGGGCCACCGAGTGTTCGGTGTGCACGGGGTCGGCGTTCGGCCGCAGGGGGAACGACGCGGTCTGACGGAGTCCCTGGGTGACCACGTTGAAGTAGTGCGGCGGTCGGGCGCAGGTCGCGAGGAAGGTCGCGAACAGCTCCGGCGGCAGGCACTCGCGCAGTGCTCGGCTGCCGGTCGGGCCGATGCCGACCCGGTAGCCGAGCAGCCCGTCGGCGCGGTCGCGGTGCCGTTCGTACACGGCGACGGTCATCCCGGCCCGGCGCAGGCCGTGCGCCAGGCACAGCCCGCCGGTGCCGGCGCCGATGATCAGGACGTGCGGTGGCGCGCCGGACATGTCAACCAGCCGGGTGCGCCGCTGGCGCGTCGGTCTCGGCCGGCCGTGCCGCCGGCACGGTGGGGGCGTCCCACCGGTAGAAGCAACCGGCGATCGCGTCGCGAGGGGAGCGCCAGGTCGGCAGGTACGGCGACGTGTGCGCGGAGAGCCGCTCGTTGACCTGCTGGAAGAGCGGGTGATTACGGGCCGCGGCCAGGGCGTCCGGGTCGACGTCCGATGTCTCCATCACGTGTACGCACAGGTCGTGCAGGCAGTAGAGGGACCGGTGCGTGACGCCGGTCAGGCCGGGCAGTTCGGTGGCGTCGGATTCGGCGAAGATCTGCGCGACCCGCCCCTCCGCGCCCGGGATGATCCGGCTGACGATCAGTAGACGACTCATGGGACCCCTTCCGCCGGTGGCCTTCCCGACCCTCGGATCGGCGCCACGTGCTCTGTGTGCCCACCGTGCCGCAGCGACTGTCACGTCACCGTCACGTGAACCGGACGGCCGGTGACGGGCGGTGCCGTCACGTACGCCGCCCGGCCGGTGACGGGCGACCGGCGACGGCTTCCCGGCTGGCCTGGCGGATCGGGGCGAGCGTGTCGTCGAGCAGGGCGCTCATCGCCGGACTGGGTTCCAGGCGCAACTCCCTGCGCAGCAGGTCCCGGTAGACGTAGAAGGCGTGCACGGCCTCGAAGGCGTTGCCCTCGGCCAGGTGGATGCGGACGACCAGCCGGTGCGGGGTCTCCCGTAACGGCTCGGCCGCCATCGCCTCCAGCGCGGCTTCGAGGGCCTCGCCGTGCCGCCCGGCGGCGAGGTGTTGCCCGGCCACCTGTTCCAGCATGTGCAGGCGGAGCTGGCGCAGTCTCTCCCGGTCCAGCAGCACCCAGTCGTCGTACCACCCGGGGAGGAGGTCGTGCCTTCCGGCGGCGAGCGCCCCGGCGGCGGTGCTCGCGTCGTCGCCGTCGCGGACCCGGGCCGCGGTGCCCACCAGGTCGTCGACGTCGAGGCGGACCGCCGGGTCGAGCCGTACGGTGTCGCCGGCCACTGTCATCGGGCAGCACGGGTCCTGGCGGAGCCGCCACAGCGCGGTACGCAGGGAGGACAGCGCCCGTTCCTCCGACGCGTCGGGCCAGAGCAGGCCGGCGAGTTGGCTGCGGGTGGCGCCGGGGCGCAGCCCGATCAGCGCGATCACCCGTTGCAGCCCGCGCGGCACCACGATCGGCGCGGAGTCGCGCAGCAGTCGGAAGCCGCCGAGCAGGTGGAGCGACACGCCCTCCTCGGGCGGGCCTCCGGCGGTTGGCACGGTCGGATCAGCGGCCACGGCGGCACCCCCTGCGGAACGCTCGTCCCGACTGTCTGCTGCGTCCTGGATCGGCTGCCCGTGACGCCTCTGTCGACCCCACCGGTGGACGCGCGACCCCGGCTGCCGGGCGCGGCCCCACCCGCCGAGGCCGCCGGGCTGACCACCGTGAAGATTATCAATAACGGTCACGTTGCGTCAATGTTGACGTGGACCTTCTATTGGCGACAGTCAACCTGAGATCGGTTCTGAACTGCATAAACGTCAGATCGATCGAGACCTTGGCGCGTGGCTGACGCATAGCTGATACACAGCTTGCGTCAACGCAGCGTCACGAAGGTGCGTCCACGGTGGGCCCTGCGTGGTGACGCCGCCGTGACGAGGACTGCCGCATCGTGTGGGCAGTCGTCCAGCGCGTCCGGGGACCACCCGTCGCCGGTCGGACGCCGTGGGGGGAGGCCCAGTATGGACCGATCGCTGATCGTCGCGAAGGTGGATCCGGCCGCTGCGGAGCGCGTCGCCGAGATCTTCGCCGAGTCGGACGCGACGGAGCTGCCGCGCCTGGTCGGCGTCCGGCACCGTTCGCTGTACCGCCTGCACGACCTCTACGTGCACCTGCTGGAGACCGAGCAGCCGACGGAGGGCGCGGTCGAGGCCGCCCGTGGACACCCCGAGTTCATCCGGGTCAGTGACCGCCTGCGCCCGTACGTCTCGCCGTACCTGTCGACCTGGCGCTCACCGCGTGACGCCATGGCGCAGTGCTTCTACCGGTTCGACGCCCCGGACACCGGAGGGCGGTCGTGACGGCCACCGCACCGCGTGAGGAGCAGCTCTGGTCCCGCTGCGCCGGCTGCGCCAGCCTGCTCTACCGCAAACGGTTACGCCGCAATCTGGACGTCTGCCCGGAGTGCGGCGAGCACACCCGACTCGGCGCACCGGAGCGCCTGCGCCAACTCGTCGACCCCGGATCGCTGCGCCCACTGGCCGACCGGCTGCCGGAGGCGGACCCGATCGACTTCGTCGACGTGCTGCCCTACCCGCACCGGCTCACCGCCGCGCGGGCCAGCACCGGCCTTGTCGAAGCCGTCGTCTGTGCCACGGCCACCATCGGCGGACACCCGGCCGCGATGGCGGTGATGGACTTCCGGTTCCTCGGCGGCAGCCTCGGTTGCGCCGTCGGTGAGCTGATCACCCGGACCGCCGAACGGGCGCTCGACGAGCGCATCCCGCTCGTCCTGGTGACCGCCTCCGGTGGAGCGCGGATGCAGGAGGGCGTGCTGTCGTTGATGCAGATGGCCACCGTCAGCCAGGCCATCGCCGCGCTGCGCGAGGCGGGTCTGCTCACGGTGAGCGTCCTGACCGACCCGACCTACGGTGGAGTGGCCGCGTCGTTCGCCACCAACACCGATCTGGTGATCGCCGAGAGCGGCGCGCGGATGGGCTTCGCCGGCCCCCGGGTGATCCGTCAGGTGACCGGCCGGGCGCTGCCGGAGGGCTTCCAGACCGCCGACTTCCTGCTCCGGCACGGGCAGGTCGACATGGTAGTGCAGCGCCGGTCACTGCGCGGACGCCTGGTGGCGCTGCTCGCCGCGACCCACGCCGGCGCTCCGACCCGCCCGTGCGTACCCCGGCAGGAGCCGGCGCCGCACCGCGAGCGCCTCGCCGCCGACGAGGTCGCCGCGGTGCCGCCGGCGACCCCGGAAGCGGACGGAACCCCGGCGGTACGCGACGCGTGGGACACCGTCCGGATGGCCCGGCACCCGGGCCGGCCGACCACACTGGACTACCTCGACTCCGTCTTCGACGGCTTCGTGGAGCTGCACGGCGACCGGCTCGGCGCGGACTGCCCGGCCATCGTGGGCGGCCTGGCGCGGCTGGCCGGCCGACACGTGATGGTCATCGGACACCAGAAGGGGCACACCACCGCCGAACTGGTGGCCCGCAACTTCGGCATGGCCAGCCCGGCCGGGCACCGCAAGGCGCTGCGGTTGATGCGCCTGGCCGCCCGGCTCGGCCTACCGGTGGTGACCCTGGTGGACACCCCCGGCGCCGACCCGGGGGTGAGCGCCGAGGAACACGGCCAGGCGGCGGCCATCGCGGAGAACATCCTCGCCCTCACCGTGCTGCCCACCCCCGTGCTCGCGGTCATCACCGGTGAGGGCGGCAGCGGCGGCGCGCTGGCCCTCGCCGTCGCCGACCGGGTGCTGATGCTGGAGAACGCGGTCTACTCGGTGATCAGCCCCGAGGGCTGCGCGGCGATCCTCTGGCCGGACCGGTCGGCGGCACCGCAGGCCGCCCGGGCGCTGCGGCTGAGCGCCCCCGACCTGCGCCGGCTCGGCGTGGTCGACGAGGTCGTACCGGAGCCGCCCGCCGCCGCGCACGACGACCCGGCGGAGACCGCGCTGCGGTTGCGGGCCGCCCTGCTGGCGAATCTGCTGCCCCTGCTCGACGTGCCGCCGGCCATGCTGGTCCGCCTCCGCCGGCAACGGTTCCGGCGGTTCGGCGCGACCCGTGCCGGTCAGCGGGCAGGTGTCCGGTGAGCGCCGAGAACGGGGCGGTGTCGACGGTCGAGGCGCCCGAGGGCACCGAGGTCGTCGAGGAGGAGGCGCTGGCCGGACTGCGCCGGCAGGCGCAGCACCTGATCGCCGAGCTGACCGGGCCGGTGCGGCGGATCCGGCTGCGCAGCGGACCGGCCGTCCTCGAGGTCGAGTGGCACCCGGAGAACGTGACCCGATCCGACGTACCCCCAACGCCTGCCATGGTGGAGGCACCGCCGGTGCCCGGCCCACCGGCGGCGTCGACCCCACCGTCGGCACCCGGACGCGCCGCGGTGCGGGCGCCGATCGTCGGCACGTTCTACCGGTCGCCGGAGCCCGGTGCGCGCCCGTTCGTCGCGGTGGGGGACCTGGTCCGGCCCGGCCAGCCGGTCGCCATCGTCGAGGCGATGAAGCTGATGAACGAGGTGACCGCCGACCGCGCCGGTCGGGTGGTCGCGATCCTCGTCGAGGACGGCCAGTCGGTGGAGTACGACCAGCCGCTGGTCGAACTGGACCCGGCGTGACGGCGCGGGGTGCGTGACGATGTTCGAGACCGTGTTGATCGCCAACCGGGGCGAGATCGCGCTGCGGGTGCTGCGCGCCTGCCGGGAGCTGGGCGTACGGACGGCCGTCGTCTACTCCGCCGCCGACGCCGACTCGGCGGCGGTCCGCCACGCCGACCAGGCGATCCGGATCGGGCCCGCGTCGAGCCGGCGCAGCTACCTCAACGCCGCGGCCATCGTGGAGGCCGCCCGGCAGGTGGGCGCGCAGGCAGTGCACCCCGGCTACGGTTTCCTCTCCGAGGACGCCGACTTCGCCGAGATCTGCGCGGACAACGGGCTGACCTTCATCGGCCCGCCGCCGGCGGTGATGGCCGCGTTGGCCGACAAGTCCTCGGCGCGGGCCCTGATGAGCCGCGCCGGCCTGCCGCTGTCGCCGGGCAGCGTCGCACCGGTGCCGACCGCCGCCGCGGCCGCCGAGATCGCCGAGGCCGTCGGCTACCCGGTGATCGTGAAGGCCGCCGCCGGGGGCGGCGGCCGGGGAATGACAGTGGTCCGCACCCCGGGCGAGCTGCGCCGGGCGTACACCCGGACCCGGGCCGCCGCGCAGGCCGCCTTCGGTGACGACCGGGTGTACGTCGAGCGCTACCTCACCGAGGCGCGGCACGTCGAGGTGCAGGTGCTCTGCGACTCCCACGGGAACGGGGTGCACCTGGGCACCCGGGACTGCTCGGTGCAACGCCGGCACCAGAAACTGGTGGAGGAGGCACCCGCCCCGGCGCTGCCCGCCGCCGTGCTCGACACCATCGCCGAGACGGCGCTGCGCGGTGCGCTGGAGGTCGGCTTCGTCGGCGCCGGCACGCTGGAGTTCCTGGTCGACGCCGAGGAACAGTTCCACTTCCTGGAGATCAACTGCCGGATCCAGGTGGAGCACCCGGTGACCGAGATGGTGACCGGGATCGACCTGGTGCACGAGCAGCTGCACATCGCCGCCGGGGTGCCGCTGCGCTGGCGGCAGGAGGAGATCCGCCTGCGTGGCGTCGCTGTGGAGTGCCGGGTCAACACCGAGGACCCGGGGCGTGGCTTCGCCCCCACCCCCGGCCGGTTGGACCGTTTCACCCCACCCGGCGGCCCGTTCACCCGGGTCGACACCCACGCCAGTGCCGGCTACGTGATCGGCCCCTGGTACGACTCGCTGCTGGCGAAGGTCATCGTCTGGGCACCCGACCGGGAGTTGGCCCTCAACCGGCTGGAACGCGCCCTCGACGAGTTCGACATCGCCGGCCCGGGTGTGCACACCACCATCCCGTTCGTCCGGCGGGTGCTCGACGACGCCGCGTTCCGCAAAGGCCGCTACACCACGCGCCTGGTCGACCGTCTGCTCGGTGTGCCCGGTGCGGCGCCCGCACAGCGGCCGACGGCCACCCCCGCACCGCGCCCCGCGTCCGCCGCGACGCCCGACGTACCCAACAGGAGGACCCGATGACCGTCACCCATGGTCGCCCGATGACCGCCGAGATCACCGACATCCTGGTGGCGCACTGCGGGCTGGACGCCGACGCCGCGGCCCGGGCGCCCGCCGCGTCCCTGGAGGAGCTGGGCATGGACTCACTCGCCCTGCTGGAACTTTCCGCGGTCGTCGCCGACAGGTGGCAGGTGAGCATCCCCGAGCAGGCCGGGCAGCTGAGCATCCCGGCGGTGGCCGACCTGGTCGCCAACCGCGCCGACCCGCCCGGGCACACCGAGAACAGCGTGGTCATCGACGCGCCGCTCGCGGTGGTCTGGGAGGTCACCAACGACGTGGCGAACTGGACGGAGCTGTTCACCGAGTACGCCGTGGTGGAGATCCTGCACCGCGACGGGCACACGGTGCGGTTCCGGCTCACCATGTACCCCGACGAGAACGGGGTGTCCTGGAGCTGGGTCAGTGAACGCACCTCCGACCCGGTGAGCCGCCAGGTGCGGGCGCACCGGGTGGAGACCGGGCCGTTCGAGTACATGCGGATCCACTGGCGCTACACCGAGGAGGACGGCGGCACCCGGATGACCTGGACGCAGGACTTCGCCATGAAGCCGACAGCACCCGTCGACAACGCCGCGATGACCGAGCGGATCAACACCAACAGCGTCATCCAACTCGCAGTGATCAAGGACCGGGTGGAGCGGATCGCCCGGCAACGCGCCGACCACTGCCACCCGGCGGCCGGCGACGAGTCGACGGAGGCCGACGATGAGTGACCTGAGCACGCGGCCGGTCGCCGCCCGGGACGTACCCGCCGACCGGCGGCGCGGCGGTGAGCTGCGGGTGCTGCTGGGCCCCCGCACCGTCGGCAGCACCTCGGGATTCCTCGGGGTGGCCACCCTCGCGCCGGGGGAGCGGATCGCCGAGCACTACCACCCGTACAGCGAGGAGTTCCTGTACCTGGTCCGCGGCGCGATCACCGTCGACCTGGACGACCAGCCGACGTTGCTGGCCACCGGCGAGGGCCTGTTCGTTCCGGTGAACGTCCGGCACCGGCTGCGCAACACCGGCGTCGAACCGGCCGAGGTGGTCTTCCACCTGGGTCCGCTCGCCCCGCGCCCCGAGTTGGGGCACGTCGACACCGAGCTCGTCGAACAGCGGGGCGGGTCATGACCAGGCGCCGCACGGTGGTGACCGGGGTCGGGGTGGTCGCCCCGGGCGGCGCGAGCCGGGACCGGTTCTGGAAGACCATCACCGAGGGGCGGACCGCCACCCGGCGGATCACCTTCTTCGACCCGTCGCCGTTCCGGTCGCAGATCGCCGCCGAGTGCGACTTCGACCCGGTCGCGGCGGGGCTCAGCGAGGCCGAGCGTCGCCGGGCCGACCGGTACGTCCAGTTCGCGCTGGCGTGTTCCGCCGAGGCGCTCGCCGACGCCCAGCTGGTGCTCACCGACGCGGAGCGGGACCGGGCCGGGGTGGTGCTGGGCACCGCCGTGGGCGGCACGATGGCGTTGGAGCAGGAGTACGTCACGGTCAGCGAGAACGGCCAGCGGTGGCTGGTCGACGCGGCGCGCGGTGGCCCGTACCTCTATCAGGCGTTGGTGCCCAGCAGCCTCGCTGCGGACGTGGCCTGCCGGCACGGGTGGCACGGCCCGGCGCAGGTGGTGTCGACCGGTTGCACCTCCGGCATCGACGCCATCGGGTACGCCCACCAGATGATCGTGGACGGTGAGGCGGACGTGATGCTGGCCGGGGCGTCGGACTCGCCGATCTCGCCGGTGACAGTGGCTTCGTTCGACGCGATCAAGGCGACCAGCCCGGACAACGACGACCCGGCGCACGCCTCGCGTCCGTTCGACGCGGACCGGCACGGGTTCGTGCTGGCCGAGGGTGGGGCGGTGCTGGTGTTGGAGGAGGCCGGGCACGCCCTGCGGCGGGGGGCGCACATCTACTGCGAGGTGGCCGGGTACGCCAGCCGCAGCAACGGTTACCACATGACCGGGTTGCGGCCGGACGGGTTGGAGATGAGCCTCGCCGTGACCGATGCGCTCACGCAGGGTCGGATCATCCCGGAGCAGGTGTCCTACATCAGCGCGCACGGTTCGGGTACCCGGCAGAACGACCGGCACGAGACGGCCGCGTTCAAGCGGGCGCTGGGTCAGCGCGCGTACCAGGTGCCGATCAGCTCGATCAAGTCGATGGTCGGGCACTCGCTGGGTGCGATCGGGTCGATCGAGATGGCCGCGTGTGCTCTCGCGATCGAGTTCGGTGTGGTGCCCCCGACGGCGAACTGGAGCACCCGGGACCCGGAGTGCGACCTGGACTACGTGCCGAACGAGGCGCGGGAGGTCCCGGTGGACGTGGCCCTGTCGGTGGGCAGCGGGTTCGGCGGTTTCCAGTCGGCGATGGTGTTCCGCCGACTGCCCGGGAGCGTGGCGGCGTGAGCGCCGCCGAGCAGGACGGGGGCGTGAGCGCCGCCGAGCAGGACGGGGGCGTGAGCGCCGCCGAGCAGGACAGGGGCGCTCGCGCCGCCGAGGAGGACGGCGGCGCGCGCGCCGTTGGGCACCGTGAGGGCGGGGGCGCTCCTCGGCAGCGGGACGGGGTCGGCGCCCCGTCGGCCCGGGCGGTGGTGACCGGCATCGGTGTGGTCGCGCCCAGTGGCATCGGCGCGGACGCGCATTGGCGTACGGTGCTGGCCGGCGTCCGGCGGACCGGTCCGATCACGTTGTTCGACCCGTCCGGCTACCCGACCCGCAACGGCGGGGAGGTGCCCGGCTTCACCCCGGACTCCTACGCGGACAGTCGGCAGTTGGTGCAGACCGACAGGTGGACGCACCTCGGCTTCGCGGCGACCCGGCTGGCGTTGGCCGACGCCGGCCTGCCCGAGCGGGCAGCCGACCCGTACGGGTACGCGGTGACGCTGGCCAGCTCGTCCGGCGGCAACCTGTTCGGCCAGCGGGAGCTGCAACGCCTCTGGGGAGGGGCGTCGCGGACGGTCGGGGCGTACCAGTCGATCGCCTGGTTCTACGCGGCCAGTGTCGGGCAGCTCTCCATCCACCACCAGTTCAAGGGCCCGAGCGGGGTGTTGGTCGCGGAGTCGGCCGGCGGGCTGGACAGCCTCGCGCACGCGGCCCGCGCGGTGCGCCGGGGCACCCCGGTGGTGATCGCCGGGGCGACCGAGTGTCCGCTGAGCCCGTACGCGTTGGCGTGCCAGTTGCGCTCCGGTCTGCTCAGTGAGGTGACCGACCCGCAGCGGGCGTACCTGCCGTTCGACGCTTCGGCCAGCGGCTACCTGCCGGCCGAGGGGGGAGCGGTGTTCGTGGTGGAGGAGTTGGGGCACGCCCTGGCCCGGGGCGCCCGGGTCTACGGCGAGGTCAGTGGTTGGGGTTCCACCCACGACGCCGCGCACACCACGGCGGACAGCGCGGGAGACCCGGCCCAGTACGCGCGGGCGATGCGGTTGGCCCTGGACCGGGCCGGCGTCGCGGCGGCCGGGATCGACGTGGTGCTGCCCGACGCGCTCGGGGTTCCCCGCTACGACCGCAGCGAGGCCGAGGCGCTGCGTGCGGTGTTCGGCGACCGGCCGCCTCCGGTGTCGACCCAGAAGCCGCTGACCGGGCGGGCGTATCAGGGTGGGTCGGCGTTGGACGTGGCGACCGCGCTGCTCGCGTTCGCCCACGACACGCTGCCGGCCTCGGCGGGCCCGGACGAGGTGGCCGACGGGTGCGAGCTGGACTTCCTGCGCGAGCACCGCCGGCCGCGCAACCGCCTCGCGCTGGTCTGCGCGCGGGGCTTCGACGGCTTCAACAGCGCGCTGGTCCTGCGGGGTGCCGCGCCGACGATGGGAGAAGCATCATGAGCGAGCAGCGGGCCCGGGTGGTCTTCCTGGTGCGGGTGCCGGCGTCGCGCACCGAGGCGTTCCTCGCCGCCTACGAGGAGGTGCGGCATCTGGTGGCCGGAGGGGTGCCGGGGCACCTGGTCGACCAGGTGTGCCGCTCGTCGACCGACCCGGAACAGTGGTTGATCACCAGTGAGTGGGCGAGCCTCGCCGACTTCGAGACCTGGGAACGCAGCCCGGAGCACCGGGACCTCGTCCGCCCGATGCGGGAGTGCTTCACCGACGCCCGTTCGCTGCGCTTCCACATTCACGCCCAGACACCCGCCCTGGCCTGACGGGTCCGCGCCCGCCGAGGCGCTGTTTCCATGATCAGGTGATGAAAAATAGTCGTCAGGACCGTCCCTGGCCTAGTTTTCATCACTTGATCATGGGCGTGGTTCAGGTCGACCCCGGTGGCGTCGCTGAGCGCGTAGGGTCCTGAACCCATGAAGGTACTGATCTCTGTGGACCTTGAGGGCATCTCGGGGATTGTGCATCCCACCGAGACGAACCCGGATCGGTACGACTACGAACGCGGCCGGGCGCTCATGACGGCCGAGACGAATGCGGTGATCGCCGGGGTGCTCGACGCCGAACCCGCCGCGGTGGTGTGGGTCGCCGACGCACATGGAACGTTTCGGAACCTCCTGCCGGAGGACCTCGACCGGCGTGCTCACCTCGTGCGAGGTAAACCCCGCCCGCTGGGCATGCTCGCCGGGTTGGACGAGCACACCGATGCCGTTCTGCTCGTCGGCTACCACGCCCGGGCCGGTGCCGGGCCCGCCGTGTTGGCCCACACGATAAGTGATGCCGTCCTCGACGTACGGGTGGCCGGACGGTCGCTGGGCGAGATAGGGCTCAATGTCGCCATGGCGGGCCACCTCGACGCGCCCGTCGTCCTGCTGAGCGGAGACGACACCGCCTGTGCGGAGTTCAGTGAGCTGGTGCCGTCGGCGGTCACCGTCGCCGTCAAGCAGACTCTGGGCCAGGCCGCTGCGGTGGCCCTGCATCCGCAGGAGGCACGGGAGCGGCTGCGCCACGCTGCCGCCGAGGCCATCGCACGGCGCGCCTCGATCGCCCCGGTGACGATGACGGGGCCGCTGGACGTCGAGGTCGACCTCTACGGCCCCTACATGGTCGATCTCGCCATCCTGGTGCCGGGCGTGGCCCGCGTCGGCGGCGGCCGGACGGTCGCCTTCCAGGCCGCCGACGTCGCCGAGGCGTACCGGCTGGTCCAGCTGCTCGTCCAACTCGCCAGCATCAAACCCAGCTAGCGCCGGTACGGGTCAGCGCGATCACCCGCTGGCCGAGTGGCCATCGGCCGTCCGGCTGAGGGCGCGCGACGGTGGTACGAGGCGTCATGCCTCGGTGACACTCTGCCGAGGCACGCGCCTGATCCTGCCCGCCGAACGGGCTGTCGGCAATCCGGCTGGCCGCTTCTTTTGATCCATCCATTTGCATCTAGCAATGGTCCTGTGCGCGTCGTATGGTTCCCCGCAGCACCCCGACAAGCGTACGCCATGGGCATATTTGCCCTAATTGATGCTGGGCGGTGAACGGCAGTGGCGGCAGAAGATCCTACGGCGACAGACCCCGGATGGGTGGACGAAATCCTGTTCGCGGGCCGTTCTACCGACATTTGTCTCCGTCTGCCCGAACCCGTCGATCGAGCCACCCTGCACCGGTTGGTCAGCACCGCGCAGGGGCGGCTCGTCGCGGCCGGACTGCGTCCCGGTGGGGCTGCCGCGCTGCGGCTGCCGCCGTCACTGGCGTACGTGGTGAACCTGCTCGCCACCTGGCGCGCCGGGGCGCAGGCGATCCTGCTCGACCACCGGCTGACCGACCACGAGGTGGACCGCGCCCTGGTCCGGCTCACCCCGCAGGTGGTGGTCGCGCCGATCCGCAGCGGCGGTGGCGCGTTGCGGATCTTCGTCGACGTCACCGAGGGCGTCACCCGGTACGCCGACAGCCCGGCGGTCAGCGGTCACGCCGTGATCCAACTCAGCTCCGGCTCCACCGGACCGTCCAAGGTGATCGGTCGCACGGCGGCGGACCTGGTCGCCGAGGTGCTCCGCTACACGCAGATCGACGGCGTCGCCCTGCCCGGCGAGCGGATCATCCTGCTGCCCTCGATGGTGCACGTGCTCGGCCTGGTCGGTGGCCTGCTCTACGGGCTGCACGCCGGGGTCGAGCTGGTGCCGCCGCAGCGGCTCAGTGGTGACGCCGTTCTCGCCGCGATCGCCGCCGACCCGACGCCGGCGACAGTGCTGGGTGTGCCCTTCCACATCGGACTGCTCGCGTCCACCCGGCCGGCCGGCCCGCTGCCGCAGCTACGGCGGATGACCACCGGTGGTGAGCTGGTGCCGGCCGCGGTCGCCCGTGCGTTCACCGACCGGTACGGCGTGCCGCTGGGCAACATGTACGGGATGACCGAGGTCGGGGTGATCGGCACCGACCTGCACGGGTCGCACCGACCGTCGATCGCACCGGCGCCCGGCATCGAGGTCCGCGAGTCCGGCGGTGAGCTGTGGGTGTCCTGCCCGGCGTCGCCGTACGTCGGTTTGAGTGACCCGACCCGCTGGGCCGACGGCTGGCTGCACACCCGCGACGCCGGCACCGTCGACCCCGACACCGGCCTGGTCACCGTGCGCGGTCGACTCGACTCGCAAGTCTCCGTGGGCGGCATGAAGGTCGACCTGACCGAGGTGGAGACGACAGTCGCCGAACTGCCCGGGGTGGCCGCCGCGGTGGTGGTGTGGGACGACGGCATCACCGCGTACGTCCAACCGGACGGGCCGCTGTCGGAGGAGACGCTCGACAAGCTCCTCGCTGAGCGGTTGGCCGGCTACAAGCGCCCTCGGGTGCTGCGCCTGCTCGACCAGTTGCCCCGCACCACCACCGGCAAGCTGGTCCGTTCCACCGACGCGCTGCGCTCGGCGGTCACGTCATGACCGGGCCACTGCACCACAGTGACCTCGACCTGGGCCGTCGCGTGCACCGCGACGGCGAGGACGAGGTCTCCGCCCAGCGGCGGGTGCCCGACCCACAGGGTCTCCGCGCCGGGCACCGGTCGGCACGGCCACCCCGGGGACGGCATCTCCCGGAGCAACCCGCCGCCGCGCAGCCCTCGCCCGAGCGCCTTGCCCACCGCCTCCTTCGCGGTCCACAGCCGCAGGAAGTCCATTGCCCGGCCGGCCTCGGGCCGATCGGCCAACCAGGCCGACTCGGCCGGCGGGAACCAGCGGCGGGCCAGCGCGAGCGCGGGCAGCGGACGGACCCGCTCCACGTCCACCCCGACCGCGCCCGCCGCGCGGGCGGCGACCACCACGATTCCGGCGGTACGGCTGACGCTGACCGGCAGCCGCTGCGACCGGGCCGTGCGGACCATCGGCCGCCCCGCGCGGTCGTGCGTCAGCAGCAGCTCGGCAGCCGGACGGTCGAGCAGCAGACCGCCCGCCTGACGCAGCAGATCAGCGGCGGGATCCGGCTGACCGCCGGTGTCCCGACCGACCCACACGTAGGCGGTGTCCCGACCGGACGCCGTCAGCTGGCCCACCCAGAGAGGTTATCCATGAGAGCCGAGGTCCGCGCCTTCGTCGTCGAGCAGCTCGCCGACATGAACTACGACGTCGAGGGACTCGACGACGACACCACGCTCGGCCCCGCCGGCGTCGACCTGGAGTCGCTCGCCCTGGCCGACCTGTCCGTCCGGGTCGAGGACCGCTACGGCGTGACGTTCGCCGACGACGAGTCGGAGCAGTTGGCCCTGATGACCGTGGGGGAATTCACCACAATGGTCGCCGACCGCGTCACCCAGGCGACGAGCGGCACAGCGGCGGCGAGCGGGGCAGCGGCGGCGAGCGGGACGGCGGCGACGACCGGCACGGCGGCGACGAGCGACAAAGCCTGATGGGCGGTCAGCCCGACCTGGGGCGAGCTGACCTGCTGACCATGCTCGCCGAACTCACCGCGAAACCGGCTGCCGAGGTGTCCGACCGGGTCGGCTCGATGGAGCTTGCCTGGCTGGTGCACCTCGTCGAGCAGCGTTACGACCGACGGCTCGACCTCACCGACGACGAGCTGGCCGGAATCCGTACCGTCGACGACGCCCTGGCGGTGTTCCGGGCGTCGCTGACGACCCCCGCAGATGGTTGAGTCGCGCGTCGCGCAGCTCACCGGCGTACACGCGGTCAGTGCCCTCGGTCGGGGTGCCGAGGCGCAGCTCGCCGGCGCGCTGGCCGGTGTGCCGGCGTTCGGAGCGGTACGCCGTTTCGACACCGCCGCCCGCCGGGTCACCGTGGCGGCCACCCTGCCCGAGGTCGGTGCGCTGCCCGACGAACTGACCGCCGCCGTCGACGCGGCCTGCCACGCGGCCGGCCTCACCGCCGCGCAGCGGGTCGGATGCGCCCTGCTGCTCGCGGTGCACGGCGGCCCGGTGGGTCCGAGCCCCGCCCCGGGCGCGCTCGCCGGCCAGCTCGCGGCCCGTTGTGGACTGTCCGGGCGCACCCGTGTCTACACCAGCGCGTGTGTGTCGGCGAGTACGGCGGTGGCCGACGCGGCGGCACTGATCGCCCGGGGTGACGTCGACCGGGTGGTGGTCGCCGCCGGATACCTGGTGGAGCCCGACCAGTTCGCGCTCTTCGACGCCGGTCGAGCCCTCGCGGCCGACGGTACGGTCCGCCCGTTCAGCGCCCACCGGCGGGGGTTGCTGCTCGGTGACGGGGTGGCCGCGGTGGTGCTGGAGTCCAGCGCCGGGCGTCGGCACGGGGCCGAACCGCTGGCCACCGTCGCCGGCTGGGGGAGGGCCGGGGACGCCTTCCACCCGTGCCAGCCGGACCCGACCGGCGCCGGGCTGGCCCGTGCCGTCGACGCCGCGCTGCGCCGGGCCGGTCTGCCAGCCCAGGCCGTCGGCTATGTGAACGCCAACGCCACCGGCACCCCACAGAGCGACGCCGCCGAGGCCGCCGCCCTGCACCGGGCGCTCGGCGACCACGCGGCGCACGTGCCGGTCAGCTCCACCAAGTCGGTGCACGGACACGCGTTGGAGGCGTCCGGGCTGCTCGAACTCGTGGTCACCGCGTTCGCGCTCCGGGACGGCGACCTGCCGGTCAACGCCGGTTGGCTGGCCCCGGACGAGGCCTGCCCGCTGGACGTCATCACCGAGCGGCCCCGCCGGACGACAGCCACCCACGCGTTGACACTCAACGCGGCGTTCGGCGGCGCCAACACGGCACTCCTGGTCGGCGCGCCGTGACCGCCCTCGGGTCCGAGCGATCCTCCGACCTCCGCACCCAGGAAGCCGGTTCGACGACAGGACCAGAGCCGGGCGTGTTGGCGTGGGCACGGTGGCCGGAGGCCGGCGACGACGGGCCGGCGCCGGGAGTCCCGGGGTTCGTGTCCTCGCAGTTCGCGCCCGTGGTGGTGGCGGTCGCGCAACGGTGCCTGCGGCGGCGGTACGGGGCGGCCGGGGTGCCCGTCGGGGTGCGGACCGGGGTCGTGCTGGTCAGCGCCAGTGGCGACCGCGTCAGCGCGGAGCACGTACGGGCGACCGTCGAGGACGGCGGACGGATCGGGCCGCTGTTCTTCTTCCAGTCCGTGCCCAACAGCGTCGCCGGGCACGTCGCGGCGCGCTGGGGCCTGCGCGGCCCGGTGGTCTGCCTGAGCCCGACCGGTGACCCGTACGCCGACGGCGTCGCCGAGGCGGACCTGATACGCGACGACGGCGACGCCGACGAGGTGTTGCTGATCCTGATCGAACAGGCACCCGACGCGCCCACCGAGGCGGTCGCGGTACTGCTGGGGGGAGAGGGACGACCATGAGGAAACGAGGACTACGCGCTGCCGTGGCCGCCGATCCCGAGGTGGGCGCGGGCAACGTCCTCGCCCGGGTGTTGGCGCACGGCGCCGACCCGGAGGGACCCGGGCTGACGTTCGACACCGCCGTCGACGGGCACCCGGCCGAGACACCGCTCACGCTGGGGCGGCTCGACGAGCGGGTCGCCGCCCGCGCCGCCTGGCTGCACGAGCGCGGGGTACGCCCCCGTGACCCGGTCGCCGTCTGGGCCACCGCCGCCGCCGACATGGTGCTCAGCTACCTGGCGCTGGCCCGGCTCGGCGCCATTCCGGCGCTGATGAACGGCAAGCTCCGCCCGGAGATCGCCGCCGAGTACATCCGCCGGCTGCGGGGCGTCGGTGTGCTCGCCGACGACGAGCACACCGCGCTGCTGGCCGGGCACGACCTCGGCGTACCGCTGCTCGGCACCCCCGCGCAGGCCGGCACCGGCGACCCGTCCGCCGCCCCGGCGCACTACCGGCACCACCCGGACGACCCGATCGTGATCACCCACACCTCCGGGACGACCGGGGTGCCCAAGGCGGTGCTGCACTCGCACGCCAGCCTCTTCGCCGCCACGCGGCACCTGCTCAGCATGCCCCAGGCGCAGGGCACCCACCGGATCCTCAACGCGTTGCCCGCCCCGCACACCGCGACGGTGTTGATGGTCAACCAGGCATTGGGCAACTCCGCGGAGATGCTGCTGCTGTCCGAACAGGACGGTGCGCGGGTGCTCGACGCCATCCAACGGTGGCGCCCGGACGGGGTGTTCGGCTTCTCGGTCACCTGGGCCGAGCTGGCCCGCTTCGACCTGTCCGGGTACGACCTGGACTCGGTGCGGCTGTGGTTCAACACCGGGGACGCCTCGCACGAGCCGCACATCCGTCGCCTCGTCGCAGTCGGCTGGCACGACACCGTCACCCGCGACGGGGTGGCGAAGGTGCCCGGTTCGGTCTTCATCGACGGGCTGGGCTCCAGCGAGATGGGGCACTCGATGTTCCACATCACCCACCGCGCCGACACCGACCGGTACGGCCGCTGCATCGGTCGCCCGTACCGGTTCGCCACCGTCGCGGTGCTCGACGCCGACGGTGAACCGGTGCCGACAGGTGAGGTGGGTTTCCTCGGCATCGACTCGCCGTCGCTGTTCCGTGGCTACTGGAACGACTCGGCCACCACGTACCGGTTCCGGCAGCGCGGCTGGTATCTGACCGGCGACCTGGTGCGCGCCGACGCCGACGGCCGTTACTACCACCTGGACCGGGCGGTGGACTCGGTGGAGACCGGTGACGGGCGACGCCTCTACACCGCGTTGAGCGAGGAGCGGATCCTCGCCGCCTGCCCGGACGTCACCGACTGCACCGTGGTGATCGTCGCCGAGGCCGGCCAGGTGGTCACCGACGTGTTGCTGGAGTTGGCCGCCGGCGCCGACGAGGCCGAGGACCGCACCGAGCGGGTCCGCGCGGCCCTCGGCCCGGACGTCGGCGGTACGTTGCGTCGGGTCGTGCCGGTGCGTTCCGCCGACATCCCGGTCACCGTGACCGGCAAGGTCCGCAAGGTGGTCCTGCGGGAGCGCTACCTCACCGAGGCTGTCTCGTGAGTGCCCTGATCACCGGGATGGGTCTGTTCACCCCGGTCGGGCGGGGTGTCGAGGAGACCTTCGAGGCGCTGACCACCGGGCGTTCCGGGCTGACCCGCCCGCCCGACGGGCACCCGGCGGCGCAGTCACTGGACGTCGCCGGTCTGCTGCCCGACATCGACCCGCGCACCGTCACCTCCGGGCCGGAGACCCGGGTGCTGGACCGGATCGTGGTGCTCGCCCTGCTCGCCGCCGCCGACGCGCTCGCCGACGCCGGCATCGAGGTGGGCCGCGACGTCGACCCCGAGCGGATCGGCGTGATCGTCGGAGGGGTCGGCGGGATGGCGACGCTGGAGGCGCAGGTGCTGGCCCGCGCCGCCCGGGGGCGGGCGGCCGTCAGCCCGTACCTGCTCACCGGGATCCTGCCGAACATGCCGGCGGCGCGGATCGCCATCGCGCACGGCATCCGGGGCTACAGCTCGTCGGTCGGCACCGCCTGCGCCTCGGGTGCGCAGGCGGTCGCCGACGCGGTCCGGCTGATCGCGACCGGGGAGGCCGACGTGGTGGTCTGCGGGGCCAGTGAGGCGCCGCTCTTCCCAACCTTCGCGGACACCTTCGGCAACGCGCGGGCCCTGGCCCGCGCCGGTGCCGACCCGGCCCGCGCCAGCCGGCCGTTCGACACCTCCCGCAGCGGTTTCGTGCTGGCCGAGGGCGCCGCGCTGCTGGTCCTGGAGAACGCCGAGCACGCCGCCGCGCGCGGGGTGACCGGGTACGCCGAGGTGGCCGGCTTCGGGGCGACCACCGACGCGTACCACCCGACCGCGCCCCGCCCGGACGGCGCCGGCGCGGCCGCCTGCATCCGCCGGGCGCTGCGCAGCTCCGGTGTGCCGGCGGCGGCCGTCGGTTACGTCAACGCGCACGGCACCGCCACGAAGCGCGGCGACATCGCGGAGACCACCGCCCTCGCGGACGTCTTCGGTGTCGACGGCGTGCCGGTCAGCTCCACCAAGGCGCTCACCGGGCACCTGCTCGGCGCGTCCGGTGTCCTGGAGACGGCGGCCACCGCGTTGGCGCTCGGCCGGGGGCTGCTGCCGCCGACGTACCACCTCGACGACCCGGACCCGGCCTGCCCGGCGGACCACATCCGTGGCACGCCCCGCAAGGCCGACCCGGAGTACGCGGTGACGAACTCGTTCGGGTTCGGCGGTCAGAACGTGAGCCTGCTGCTCGCGCGTGTCGCCGAGCCGAGGAGGTGATCGACGCGGCATCCCGGGCGGGCACGCCCGGACGGCAGTACGGGGGGAATTGTGTGGGAGGGGTTTCAGGGGACATGGACATCCGTGGTATCGACCACATCGAACTCTACGTGGGGGACGCCCGGCAGGCGGCCTTCTACTTCAGCACCGCCGTCGGCTTCGACATCTGCGGCCAGGGTGGCCCGGAGACCGGGCTGGAGGGGCAGCGCTCACTGCTGCTCTGCCACGGCGACATCAGGTTGCTGCTCACCTCCGGGCTGAGCGCCGAGCATCCGGCGGCACGGTACGTGCAGCGCCACGGTGACGGCATCGCCGTCGTCGGCGTCGAGGTCGACGACGTGGCGTCCGCGTACGCCGAGCTGGTGGCTCGCGGCGCGACCGGGGTGACGCCGCCGACCACCCGCACCGGAGCGGACGCCGAGGTGGTGTTCGCCGAGGTGGACGGTTTCGCCGACGTGCGGCACCGGTTGGTGCAGCGCCGTGGGGACCGGGCCGACTTCCTGCCCGGGGCCATCACACCGACGCCCTCGTCGGCGCAGGAGCATCCGCCGGTGCTCGCCGAGATCGACCACCTGGCGGTCTGCGTGCCACCCGGCCAGCTCGACGACACGGTGCGGCACTTCGAGTCGCTGTTCGACTTCGCGCAGATCTTCGAGGAGCACATCGAGGTCGACGGGCAGGGCATGAACTCGAAGGTGGTGCAGAGCGGATCCGGCCGGGTGACCGTGGTGCTGCTGGAACCGGACCGGGCCCGGCGTCCGGGGCAGATCGACGCGTTCCTCGACCAGCACGCCGGTGGGGGAGTGCAGCACCTGGGCCTGCGCACCGACGACATCCTCACCGCCGTCGAGGCGCTGGGCCGGCGCGGGGTGCGCTTCGCGGGCACCCCGGGCAGCTACTACGACTCCCTCGAAGCCCGGGTCGGTCGGGTGGACGCCCCGCTGGACCGGCTGCGTGAGTTGGGCGTCCTCGTCGACTCCGACCACGACGGCCAACTGTTGCAGATCTTCGCCGAGTCGATGCACGTGCGTCGCACGCTGTTCCTGGAGCTGATCGAGAGGCGCGGCGCCCGGGGCTTCGGCAGCGGCAACATCAAGGCGCTCTACGAGGCCAAGGAACGGGAACTCGCCACTGTGGCGGCCACCCCGCAGGGGGTGGGCGCATGACCGCGCTCACCGACGAGGAGCAGGCGCTGCTGCCCTCCGACGAGGACGTGCGCCACTACGCCGAGCACGGCTGGTACCTGTCGAAGAAGCTGTTCACCGACGACGAGGTGGACGCCCTCGCCGCCGCCACTCAGCGCTACTACGACGGTGAGCGGGACCGGCGGCTGCCGGTACGACCACCGAAGCTGGCCTACTGGGACCCGTCGAAGGGGCCGGTGCAGCGGCACAACGACTACGTCCACCACGAACACGACGGCCTCGGCGCGATCCTGCGCAAGCCGCTGATCGGCGCGGTCGCCGCCCGGCTCGCCGAGGCCGACGAGATCCGCGTCTTCCAGTCCACGCTGATCTACAAACCGCCGATCGACGGTGAGCCGACCAACATCGTGCCCTGGCACTTCGACAAGCACTACTGGGCGTCCTCGTCGTCGGAGAAGATGCTCACCGCCTTCATCCCGTTCCACGACTGCGGGGAGGAGATGGGCACCATCACGATGGTCGACGGTTCGCACCGGTGGACGGAGATCGGCGCGGACGACACAGTGGTGCGGCACTTCGCCGACCGGGACCGCAGCCAGCTGGAGGAGATGCTGGCGGAGAACGCCGCGTACAACGGCGCGGAGATCCGCAAGGTCCCCATGGTGATCCCCAAGGGGCACGTGAGCTTCCACCACTGCCGCACCTACCACGGCAGCGGCCCCAACGTCAGCGGTCGCCCCCGGCAGGCGATCTCGCTGCACCTGCAGGACGGCGACAACGCCTGGCGGGAGTATCAGCTCTCCGACGGCACGCTCGCCGCGTACAACCACGACGTGCTGGTCCGCCGCACCCACGAGGGGCGACCGGACTACGCCGACCCCGATTACTGCCCGGTCATCTGGCGCCACCGCGCCCCACAGGGAGGCTGACATGTCACGGTACGACTGGGGTAAGACGCACCCGGGCATCGAACGGTTGGAGCGGGCGGTGACCGACCGGCGCGACGCCGTGGTCAAGCACCCCCTCTACGCCAACCTGGACACCCACGAGGCGCTGGTCACCTTCATGGAGCACCACGTCTTCGCGGTGTGGGACTTCATGTCGCTGCTGAAGTCGTTGCAGCGGCAGCTGACCTGCGTCACCGTGCCGTGGATCCCGACCGGGCCCACCGGCAGCCGCCGCCTGATCAACGACATCGTCATGGTCGAGGAGAGTGACGAACTGGGCGGCGGCTTCATCAGCCACTTCGAGCTGTACGTGCGGGGCATGGGCGAGGCCGGCGCGGACACCACCGCCGTCAATGCCCTGATCGACCTGCTGCGCGCCGGCCGGCCGGTGCGCGACGCGCTCACCGAGGCCGGGGTGCCGGACGCGTCGGCGAGGTTCGCCGCGACCACCTGGCAGATCATCGAGTCGACCCCGGTGCACTGTCAGGCGGCGGCGTTCGCGTTCGGCCGGGAGGACCTGATCCCGGACATGTTCACCCAGGTCGTCTCGGTCAACGAGGTCAGCAACCGGCTGCACACGTTCGTCGACTACCTGGAACGGCACATCGAGGTCGACGGCGAGCAGCACACCCCGATGGCCATGCAGATGCTCGCCGACCTGTGCGGCGACGACGACACCAAGTGGCAGGAGTGCGCCGACACTGTCAACACCGCGCTCGCCGCCCGGGCCCGCCTCTGGGACGACATCCTCGCCGCCATCAAGGGCCCGGCGTGACCGACGCCGACCCGGTCCGGCTCTACCGCACGGTCCGGCTGATCCGCCGGTTCGAGGAACGGGCGGTGGAGCTGGTCCACGGCGGGCAGATCGTCGGCGGCATCCACCCGTACCTCGGTCAGGAGGGGATCGCCGCCGGCGTCTGCGCCGCCCTGGGCGCCGACGACGTGCTCGCCGGCACCCACCGCGGCCACGGGCACGTGCTGGCCCGGGGCGCGGACCCGGCCCGGATGCTCGCCGAGCTGTGCGGCCGGGTCACCGGCCTCAACGCCGGCCGGGGCGGGTCGATGCACGCCGCCGACCTGAGCATTGGCGTGCTCGGCGCGAACGCGATCGTCGGCGCGTCCGGGGCGATCATCACCGGCGCCGTGTGGGCGCACCGCCGCCGCGGCCGCGACACCGTGGGGGTGAGCTTCTTCGGCGACGGCGCCGTCAACGAGGGCATGCTGCTGGAGGCGTTCAACCTGGCCGCGTTGTGGCGGGTGCCGGTGCTGTTCGTCTGCGAGAACAACGGCTACGCCACCACCATGCCGGTCGCCGGCGCGGTGGCCGGCAGCATCGCCGACCGGGCCGCCGCGTTCGGCATCCCGGCCGTCGTGGTCGACGGCCAGGACCCGGAGACGGTACGCGCCGCCGCCTGCGCCGCCGTCGACCGGATGCGCGCCGGCGGCGGCCCCGAGCTGATCGAGGCCCGCACCTACCGCTTCGACGTCCACCACACCTTCGAACACGCGGTACGCCTCGACTACCGCACGCCCGACGAGGTGACCCGCGGTCGGGCCCGGGACCCGGTGGACATCCAGGGTTCCCGGCTCTCCGACGCCGACCGGGCGGCAGTGGACGCCGAGGTCGAGGCGACGCTCGACGCGGCGGTGGACTTCGCCCTGGCCAGCCCGCACCCCGACCCGGCCGACGCGATGGCCTACCTGTACGCCAGCGGCCTGACCGCCCGCTCCGGAGGTGGTTGAGGTGCCCCGACTGTCGTACCGGCGGGCGTTGACCCGGGCCCTCGCCGACGAGTTGGCCCGCGACGAGGCGGTGTTCCTGCTCGGCGAGGACGTCCAGGTCGGGGCGTCGATGGTGACCACCGGCCTGGCCAAGCGGTTCGGCGTCGACCGGGTCCGCGACACCCCGTTGTCCGAGCAGGCGTTCACCAGCTTCGCCACCGGGGCGGCGCTGGCCGGGCTGCGGCCGGTGATCGAGTTCCAGATCCCGTCGCTGCTGTTCCTGGTCTTCGAGCAGATCGTCAACCACGCGCACAAATTCCCGCTGATGACCGGTGGGCAGTGCGCGGTGCCGGTCACCTACCTGGTGCCCGGCTCCGGGTCGCGGACCGGCTGGGCCGGGCAGCACTCCGACCACCCGTACAGCCTCTTCGCGCACGTCGGCGTCGTCACTGTCGTCCCGGCCACCCCGGCCGACGCGTACGGGCTGCTGGTCACCGCGATCCGGCACGACGACCCGGTGGTGGTGTTCGCGCCCGCCGGCGCGATGGACCTACGCGACGACGTCGACGACCTGTCGCCGGTGCCGCTGGGCCGGGGGCGGATCCACCGCAACGGCTGCGACGTGACGGTGGTCGCGATCGGGCACCTGGTGCACGACGCGCTAGCGGTCGCCGACGAGCTGGCCGGCCAGGTCTCGGTGGAGGTGTTCGACCCGCGCACCCTGTACCCGTTCGACATCGACGGTCTCACCGAGTCGGTGGCCCGCACCGGACGCCTCGTCGTGGTCGACGACGGCAACCGGTCCTGCGGGATGGCCGCCGAGATCATCACCTCGGTGCTGGAGCGGGTGCGACTGCTCGCCCCGCCGCGCCGGGTCACCCGACCGGACGGCGCGGTGTTGCCGTTCGCGCCGGCCCTGGACCGGGCCGTGCAGCCCGGCCGGGACCAGCTCGCCACCGCCATCCACCTGACGATGAAGGACGCATGATGATCGACCCGAACTACGTGTGGCCGGCGGCCGACCGAGCGTGGGCCGAGCTGCCGGAGCCGGCCCGGCGGGCCATGGTGGCCAGTGGGGCGGCGGCCTGGGAGCAGGTCTTCCACGGCCGGGCCACCTACAACAAGCAGTGGCGGCTGGCCCGTCCCCCGGTGCTGGCCGCCGACGCGTGGCGGGAGCTGAACGAGGTCTGCGACCGGCTCGCCCAGCTCATCCTCGACGCCTGCCGCCGTCGGGCGGACACCGCCGGTGAGCTGCGTCGACTGCTCGGCGTACCGGCGGGCGAGACCCGCCTGCTGGACGAGTCGGAGCCGCTGACCGAGGCGCTGCTGGCCGCGTACCGCCCGGACGTGGTCTTCGCCGACGGGGTGCCGAAGTTCGTCGAGTACAACATCGACAGCAGCCTCGGCGGCGGGTTCGACGCCGACACCGTCATCCAGCGCTACGCGCGCCTGTACGAGGAGCAGGGCATCCTCGACGGCCTGCCGGCGCGGGCCGCGCCGTCCCTGCTGGACCAGCGGTTCGTGGCGATCCGGGAGGAACTTCGGCTGCCCGACGGTGCCCGGCTGGCGCTGCTGATGGACTTCGACGCGGACTACCCCGGCCTGGACGACCCGGAGACGTTCATCCGGATCCTCGACCCGCTCGCCGTCCGGGCCCGGGACTTCGGCATCGACCTGGTCATCGCGCCCCTCTCCACGGCCACTGTGGACGCCGACAACCGCCTGGTCGTCGGTGGTGGGCCGGTCGACGCGTTGTTCCGGTTGTTCGTGCCCAACCGGGTCACCCCGACCGCCGGCCTCGACGCGGTTGCCGGCGCTCTCGCGGCGGGCACCCTGCCGATGTTCGTGTCCGCGGCGGCCTGGCTGCTCGGCAACAAGACCACGTTCGCCTGGTTGTGGGAGGACGTGGACGGGCTACCCGCCGACGACCAGACGCTGATCCGGCGGCACGTGCCGTACACCGTGCCGTTGACCGCCGAGGTGCTCGACCGGGCCGTCGCCGAACAGGCGACCTTGGTGGCCAAACCCGCCGACGGCTCGGCCGGGCACGGCGTGTTGCTCGGCCCGGAGTTGAGCCCGACGGAGTGGGCGGCCGGCGTCCGGGCCGCCGTCGAGCAGGGCGGCGCGATCCTCCAGGAGTACCTGCCGACCGACCGGGTGCCGATGGACTTCGTGCAGATCGAGACGGGCGAGACGGTGACGGCAGACGTCCCGTACTCCCTGGCCCCGTACCTGTTCGGCCGAACGGCGTCCGGCGGCCTGGCGCGAGTCGGCTACCCCGGCTGCGACGGCGTCCTCAACCTGGCCCACGGCGTCCTCCTGACCGGAGTCCTCCTGACCGACTGAACCCCGCCCTCTCCCGGTGATCATGAGGTTAGCGGGGCTCTGGGCTGCTCCTGGCCCCGCCAACCTCATGATCACCGGGAGAGGGGAGTCGGGCGGAGGTGGGCGGAGAGGGCGCGGAGGGTTTCGGCCGTCGCTATGGCGTCGCTGCGGCCGCTGCCGTGCCGGCCGTCGGTGCTGTAGAGGGTTGGGTCGGCCGTCAGCGGGTGATCGGTGAGGTGCACGTGCAGGGTGCTTAGGCGCTCGGCTAGTCGCGCGGTGTGCGCGGACAGGCGGCGCATCCGCTCCCGCAGACCGGGCCGCGCCGCCTCCGGCACCGCCGGACTGTACGAGACGTCGAACATGCCCACCGTGATCACGTCCGCGCCGGCCTGCTGGAGGGCGACGATCATCTCGGTCAGTTCCCCGTCGACGCTGTCCGCGTCGTACCGGGACCGGAAGGCGTCGTTGCCGCCGCACACCACGAGCGCCAGGTCCGGACCGAACGCCAGAGCCGGGGCCAACTGGGTCGCCCGGACCTCGTGCGCGCGCAGCCCGCTGCGGCCGAGATTGAGGTACGCCAGACCCGGACGGGCAGCGTCCAGCTCGGCGGCGATCCGATCGGCCCACTGCTGGTCGGAGTAACCCGGGGTGGGTTCGCAACTGCCCTCGGCGACGCTGTCGCCGAGCACGACGAAGCGGCGCCACCCGTGCCCGCTCAGCAGTGCCGCGCTCTCGCCCTCCCGCAGGCAGTACGGATCCGTCGATTCGGCCAGCGTCGATGCCATGCCGGCAGGCTAATCGAGTGCTCCGGGGGTGCACAGCGGCCCGCGCTCAATCCGTTATCCGAACCTCGGCGAGGTACACGCAGGTCCGTCCCTCGTGGGAGGAGTAGTAGCTGACCCACAACAGGTCGTCCTGCCAGACCAGTCCGGGATAGCTGGTGTCACCGCCGGAGGGCAACACCACCAGCTCGGTCAGCTCGCCCCGGTCGGGGTCGACGGCGCAGATCGCGCTACGGACCTCGCCGTCGTGCAGCCGTACCCCGGCCAGCAGACGCCCGTCGGGCAGCCGCAGCAACGCCGGCCCGCCCACCTGGGTGCCCAGGTCGGTCCACCTCCAGTCCCGGTACGGGGGCAGTGCCCGACCGAGTAGCGCGGTGGCTTCGGCCCCGTCGCGGCGCAGCAGGCAGAAGGCGGTGCCGTCCGGGGCGACGACGAGCCCCGACTCGTTGGGGTACCCGCCCTCGACCAGCACCGGCACCCACGGCTGGAGGTCGACGCCGTCGGTGCTGCGGTAGAGCCGGGCGAACCTCGGCTCCCGGGTGGCGTAGCCGACGCCGTACATCGCGCCGTCGTGCCAGGCCGCCCGCCACACCCAGACACCCGGTTCCCCCACCGGGACCGGCTCGCCCCAGGCGCGCCCGTCGCCGGAGTGCCAGATCACCGTCTGGAACGTCTTGGTGGTCGCACCGGTGGCCGCCGCCGCCAGCAGTTGCAGTCGACCGTCCGGCCGGGTGACGAAGCGCGGGTCCCGTAGGTCGACGCCGACCTGCCGCAGGACGGCGGCGGACGTCCACGATCGCCCGTCGGTCGACGTCAGCACCCGGATCACGCCGTCGTCGCTCAGGTGGGTCCGCGCCTCCCGGAAGGCGCAGAACCAGTTCTCGGCGTACCGGACGAGGTCGGTGAACGCGCTGTGCGGCGCGCTGTCGCCGATCCGGCGGACAGCGGCGACCTCGGCGCTGGTGCGGCGGACGGGTGACGACGTCATGCGCGCGGCCTCCTGGATCGGGGAGAGCGCCGACGGTAACCGGCCCGACCGACGCCCGCGCGGCCACCAACCGAACACCCGACGAACACCGGTCGGGTGCGGCGGAGGCCCCTGTCGGCTAGCCGCCGGTGAGCCCCTGGTTGGCGCGGTGGGCGGCGGCGAGACGTTTCGGGGCGCGGGCATACCACGCCTCGGTGACCACCTCGGTCAGCTCGGCCAGGCTGATCCGGTCGAGCTGCACCAGCACCGCCGGGTAACCGTCGAGGTGCGGAGTGCTGAGGTAGATCGACGGGTCGTCGGCGAGCAGGGCCTCCTTGACGCCGAGATCGATCACCCGGACGCCGAGGAGAGGGCCGTCGGGGGCGGCGTCGCCGAGGGCGTCGAGGTCCGCGCGCCGCAGCGGTCGCTCCCAGACGAACATCTTGTCCCGAACGCGCCAGGAGGGCAGCCCGTCGTAGGACGGGCTTTCGGTGGTCTCCGGCAACGCGAGCGCGATGCGGCGTACGTCCTCCCAACCGGGCATGGCCACACCGTACGGGCTCAGTGCGACACGCTGTGCCCGGAGAGCAGTTCGCCGAGGACGTGCCGGGCCCCGCCGGCCCGCTCCGGATCCGGGTCGTCCAGCATAATCAACGCCTTCCACAGCGCCCAGCCACGCCCACGGGCCCAGGTGGCGTCGTCCACGCCGAGCGCGTCGCGGAAGGCGGCCCGGCTGGCGCCGCCCAGCAGGGTCCAGGCGATCACCGTGTCGCAGGCGGGGTCGCCGACGCCGCAGCAGCCGAAGTCGATGACGGCGGCGAGCCGGCCGTCGCGGACCAGCAGGTTGCCGTGCGCGATGTCGCCGTGGAACCACACCGGCGGCCCGGCCCAGGTGGCGTCGAGGGCGGCCTGCCACATGCCGGTCACCGTGTCGACGGGCAACCGGTCCCGGTGCGCCTCGATCGCGGCCCGGGTCTCGGCGTCGTAGGTGGACAGCGGGCCTCCCCGCCAGGCGCTGTGCGGGCCGGCGGCCGGGCCGCCGTCGATGTCGACGGCACGAAGGGCGCGCAGGAAGGCCGCGAGGTCCGTGGCGAAGCGGGTCAGGTCGTCGATCCGGTCGGGGCGGGCGGTCTGCCCGTCGATCCAGCCGTACACCGACCACGGGTACGGGTAGCCGGAACCGGGTCGACCGTGGGCCAGCGGGGTGGGGATCTCCAGCGGCAGCCGCGCCCCGAGCATTGGCAGGCACCGCTGTTCCTTGGCGACCTGGAGGACGTACCCCTCGTCGCTGGGCAGCCGCACTGTCATCGCGTCGCCCAGGTGGAAGGTGCGGTTGTCCCAGCCGCCGACCTCGACCGGCCGGACCGGCAGGTGCGCCCACCGGGGGAACTGGTCGGCGACCAGCTGACGCACCAGGTCGGTGCTGATGTCCGATACGCCCGTGCCAGGCTGTGCGCTCATTCGCCCGAGCCTGCGGGCGTCGGTCACAGGCCGCAACCGATTTGCGCTCTACGGCGTGGTGGCGGGGGCGGGACGCGACGGCGTGGTCGTCCGGGCCAGCAGGGGAGACACGGTGACCAGCAGGCAGAACGCGGCCATGAGCAGCAGTGCCGGGGTGAGGTCGAGCGCGTCCACGGACCAGCCGCCGAGCAGCGCGCCCACCGGCAACCCGACGAAGGCCAGGGACCCGGCGATGCCGATCACCCGGGTCTGGAGCTCCGCCGGTACCCGTTCGTAGAGTGCCACCCCGAGCAGTGGGTTGACCGCCGCGATGCCGATCCCGGACAGGAAGGTCACCACGAGCACCACCGGCAGGTCGTCGCTGACCGCCAGGGCGACCAGCCGGGGTGTGCCGGCGATCAGCGCACCGACCAGGAACGTCAACCGACGGGGCAGTCTCGGCCCGAGCGCGGTGAACACCACGTTGCCCAACAGCGCTCCCGCCGAGAACGCCGCGAGCACCAGGCCCAGCCCGCTCGGCCCGTGCAGTTCCCGGGCCACCCAGACCGGGATGTAGACGGCCACACTGGCGTTGGCCACCATGTTCAGGGCCGAGACGACCACCAGCATGCCGAGCAGTGGCCGGTCCCGGCCCAGGTAGCCGAACCCAGCGCGCAGCGCACGAAGGTAGTTCTCCGGCGGGCCCGGTGGCGACGGGGTGGCCGGCGGACGCACCAGGACACCGATCAGCAGCGCGCAGACCCCGAAGGTGGCCGCGTCGATGAGGATCGCCTCGGTCACCCCGAACGCGGCGATCAACACACCGCCCACCGCGGCGCCAAACAGGGTCACCACCCGGCTCAACCCGTCGTACGCCGAGGTCAGCCGGATCAGCGGCACCCCGGCGGCCTCGGCGACCGGTCGGAACATCACGTGCTTCACCCGGTCCCCGATGCCGCGCAGCGCGCCGGCCACCGCCACCAGGGCCACCAGTGGCGCGAAGCCCAGCCACGGGGTCAGCGCGACGACCACCATGGCCACCGCGCTGCCCGCGTCGCAGAGGATCGACGTACGACGTAGGCCGAACCGGTCCGCCCACGGCGTGCCCAACGCGCTGGACAGCAGGTACGGCAAGGTCTCGGCGAACGCGACCAGGCCCATCTTGGTCGGGCTGCCGGTGCTGACCAGCACCAGCCACGGGATCGTCACCACCGAGATGCGGGTGCCCAGGTTGGAGATGAGGTCCGCGCCGACCAGGACGACCAGTTGCCGCCGGGGCGTCACGTCCCGACCGCCGCCGCCCGCCGCGCCGCGTACCGCTCGCGTAACGCCCGCTTGTCCACCTTCACCGACCGGTTCACCGGCAGCCGGTCGACGACCTCGACCCCGGCCGGCGCCCACATCTCGTTGAGTTCCGCGGTCACCAGGTCGATCAGCTCCGCCCCGCTCACCGTCGCGTCCGGTGCGAGCACCACGAACGCGTACGGGACCTCGCCGACGGAGTCGTCCGGTACGCCGATGACGGCGGCGGCGCGTACCTGGGGGTGCCCGGCCAGCACGTCCTCGATCGGACGGCAGAAGATCGCCCAGTTCCGCCGGTGCGTGACGATCATGTCGTGCGCCCGGTCGACGAGGTAGAGGTAGCCGTCGTCGTCCAGGTGACCGATGTCGCGGGTGCGGACCCAGCCGTCGACGAGCGTCTGCGCGGTCAGCTCCGGCTGGCCGTGGTAGCCGGCGAAGCTCAGCCGGGTGTGCACCCACACCTCACCGTCGTGCCCGGTGGGCAGCACCGTGCCGTCGTCGTCGCGGATCTCGATCCGCACGTCGCCGTAGGGGCGGCCGCAGGACCGCAGCCGTTCCGGGTGCTCCGGGTCGTCGGTCAACCCGGGCAGCGCGGTGATCACCACCGCTTCGCTGAGGCCGTACACGATGCGCAGCACCGGGCCGAACCGCGCGATGGCCTGGCGCAGCCGGGCGGGCGCTGCGGGCCCGGCGCCCACGTTGAACATGAACATCGCGGAGAAGTCCGCGCCGACCAGTGCCGGGTGGTCCAGCACCTCGTAGAGCATCGGCGGGGTGACGAAGGTGGAATTGATCCGTTCCCGCTGGACGGTGTCCACGAAGGCCACCGGGTCCCAGTCGTCGCGCAGGAACAGCACCCCACCGGTGAACAGGTTGAACAGGGTGGTGATCTGCCCGCTGGCCAGCCACATCGGTGAGTGCGACAGGTGCCGCAGCAACGGGAACCCGGCGGCCCGGAAGTCGGCGGCCAGGGTGAGGATCTGGGCGTAGAAACTCTCCCGGTGGTGCACCAGCTTGGGGCTGCCGGTGGTGCCGCTGGTCTGCAGGAACGATTCCGGCGCCGCCCCGGGTGCCGGCACCTGCGCCACCTCGGCGGCGGTGAGGTCCGGGCCGGCGCCGCCCCCGCCCAGGCAGCACACCGGCGTGCCGGGCAGCGCGGCGGCCAGGGCCGGGCCCAGGCTGGCCGGATCCCGGGCGTCGTAGACCAGGGCGTCCGGGCGGGCCAGACGGATGAACTCGTCGACCTCCCGACGGGACGTGACCGGCGCGACCCACATCGTCCGGCAGCCGATCAGGTGCAGCGCGAGCTGGAGCAGCGGACCCTCGACCGCGTTCGCCACGGTCACCAGCACGGCCGCGCCCGGGCGTACGCCGTGCCGGGCGAGCGTTGCGGCCATCGACCGCACCAGCGCGGCCGCCTCGGTGTAGGTGAGGCGACGGCCCCCTCCGACCAGCGCCTCCCGGTCACCGAAACCGGCGAAGAGATCCAGCGCCCTGTCCACGTAGGTCGTCGCGTGCCCGGGTGTGTCGGTCATCCGGCAGCCCCCTTCTCCAGACAGCGGCGCGCCCGGTGACGACGCGACGGCGGCGCGCGCTCCGGTGGGCCCGCCGCCTGCGAGCCTAGGCCGGTAACGGCTGGTCGGAACCGTGCCGACGGGCGGTCCGACGGGGCCCGCCGGACATTTGATCGCGTCGATCAGGTTGATTGACGCCCGTCAGCGGCGGCGGCTAGGTTTCTGGACCATCGTCCGGGCGGGAGCCGTCCTCGGACGACCCTGGGCTGCCACACGATGGAGGTTCCATGTCGACCCCGAAGAGATGGCATGTCGTCGCCGCCGCGGCGGCGCTGCTGGTCACCGGAACACCCGCCGTCGTCGCCAGCGCCGGCCCGTCCGGGACCGCCGCCGGCCGGCCCGACCGCCTCGAATGGGCGGGTAGCTGGGCCACAGCGGTCACCCGCGGAAACTCGGTCGGGCTGACCAACACCGGCCTCAACAACCAGAGCGTCCGGATGGTCGTGCACGTCTCGGTGGGCGGCCCGGCACTGCGGGTCCGCCTGAGCAACCTGTACGGCGAGCAGGCGGTCGTTGTCGGCCGGGCCACCGTCGCCCGCCCCAACACCGCCACCGCCGACGACCTGTCCGACATCGATCCGGCCTCGCTCCGTCCGCTGAGCTTCACCGGCGCCGCCTCGGCGACCATGAACCGGGGCGCCGAGCTGCTCAGCGATCCGTTGGCGTTCCCGGTCGCGGACGACAGCGACCTGGTGGTCACCCTGCACTTCCCGACGCCGACCGGCCCGACCACCTTCCACGGGCAGTCCCAGCAGGCCAACTTCATCGGCGCGGGCGACCTGACCGGGGCCGCCGAGGGCAGCGGGTTCACCACCCGGCCCACCTGCTGCTGGTTCTTCCTGTCCGGCGTCGACGTGCAACGCAAGGCGAGCCCGGGCGCGCTGGTGGTGCTCAGCGACTCCATCGGTGACGGCAACGGCAGCACCGTCAACGCCAACCGGCGCTGGCCCGACCTGCTGTCCGACCGGCTGCTCGCCGCCCGGCCGGACGCGCGTACCCCCGGTGTGCTCAACCTCAGCCTGGCCGGCAACCGCCTCAACCACGAGGGCACCGAGCCGGGTGACGGCAACTACCCCGGCTACTACCAGCTCGGCCCGAACGCGGCGGCCCGGCTCAACGAGGACGTCTTCCCCCAGACCGGTGTGCGGACCGTCGTCACCCACCTGGGCATCAACGACATCTGGATGTCCAACGACTCACCCGAGGCGATCATCGCCACCCTTCGACAGATCAACCAGCAGGTCCAGCAGCGTGGACTGACCAGCCTGGTGGCCACGCTGACCCCGTACGAGGGGCACGGGGCGCCCGGCGTGTGGACCGCGCAGAAGGAGGCCACCCGCCAGGCGGTCAACACGTACCTGCGGGGCAGCCGGGAGTTCGACGGGCTGCTCGACTTCGACCGGGTGCTGCGCGACCCGGCACGGCCCAGTGCGCTGTTGCCCGCGTACGACTCGGGAGATCACATCCACCCGAACGACGCCGGCAACCAGGCCCTCGCCGACGCCGTGCCGCTGCGGCTGCTCGGCATGTGACACCGGTCGGGGGCGGCGGGCGATCCCCGCCGCCCCCGGCATCGACATCCTGGGGAGGAAGACGTCGTGACGGTGCAGGAACTGCTCACCGGCCTGTACAGCGAAGAGGGCCGACAAAATCCCTATCCGTGGTACGCCGAGCTGCACCGGCTCGGTCCGGTCAGCGCGGTGCCGCCCCGCGCCGAGCACCGGACGGTGGCGGCGGTGGCGGTCGGCTACGACGTGATCGACGAGATGTTGCGCGATCCGGAGTGGACCAAACAACCACCACCGGGCTGGCAGGAACAGGAGATCCTGCGGACCTTCCAGACCTCGATGATGTTCGTGAACCCGCCCGACCACACGCGGATGCGACACGTGTTCTCCCGCACCTTCACCCCGCGTCGGCTGGGCGCGCTGGAACCGGTGATCGTGCGGGTCGTCGACGATCTGCTGGACCGGATGGCCGACGCCGGGAACAGCGTGGTCGACTTCGTGGCGGACTTCGCGTACCCGATCCCGGCGTTGGTGATGGCCGAGTTCATCGGCATCCCGGCGGGGCAGTTGGCGTGGTACCGCGAACGGGTGGACTGGATCGACGAGTTCCTCGACGTCGCCGGGAAGACGCCGCAGCGGCTGGCCGCCGCCAACACGGCGGCCGAGGAACTGCGGGTCTTCTACCGGGAGCTGTTGGCGCACCGCCGCAGAACGCCCGGTGACGACCTGCTCAGCGGGCTGGTGGAGGCCCTCGACTCGGGCGAGGTGGAGCTGACCGAGGACGAGTTGATCAGCAACCTGATCGTGCTGTTCAACGCCAGTTTCGTCACCACCGTCTACATGTTCAGCAATGGTCTGCCGCTGCTGCTGGCCCACCCGGAGACGGTCGCCGCGCTGCCCGCCGACGAGAAACTGAGCCAGGGCTGCGTCGACGAGGTGCTGCGGCTGCAGAGCCCGGTGCACTTCCTGGCCCGGGCCGCGCCGGCCGACACGGAACTGGCCGGCGTGCCGGTGGCCCGGGACGACAACGTGCTGATCATCATCGGTGCGGCCAACCGGGATCCGGCACGCTTCCCCGAGCCGGACGTCTTCGACCCGACCCGGCCCGGTCCGCCGTCGCTGGCCTTCGGGGTGGGGCTGCACTTCTGTCTCGGCGCGGCGGTGTCCCGCCTGGAGGGGCGTCTCGCGCTGCCCCGCCTATTCGCCCGCTTCCCGGGCCTGACGGTCACCGAGACGCCCACGTACAGCGGCAGCCTGTTCCTGCGTGGCATCGACAAGCTGCTCGTCAGCACCGGCGGATAGGAGCGACATGGCAGTGCACCCGGAGGTGGCGGCGTACCGGGCGGCCCGCGCCGCGGCCGGCACCCCGCCGCTGTACACGCAGACCCTCGCCGAGGCCCGCGCCGCGGACCTGGCCGCGATCCGCGCCGGCAGCGGGGTGGTCGAGCCGGTGGCCGAGGTACGCGACGAGCGCATCCCCGGCCCGGCCGGTGAGCTGCCGCTGCGGGTGTACCGGCCGGCCGGGTCGAATCCGCTGCCCACGCTGCTGTACTTCTTCGGCGGCGGCTGGACGCTCGGCAGCATCGACACCGCCGACGGCATCTGCCGGCGGCTGGCCAACACGGTGCCCTGCCAGGTGATCACCGTCGGGTACCGGCTCGCCCCGGAGCACCCCTTCCCGGCGGCGGTGCACGACTGTCACGCGGCCACCCGCTGGGTCGCCGAGCACGCCGAGCTGCTGGGCGTGGACCCGGACCGGCTGGCGGTGGGCGGGGACAGCGCGGGCGGGAACCTGGCCGCCGCGGTCACCCTGCTCTGCCGTGGCGACGGGCCCTCCCTCGCCGCGCAACTGCTGGTCTACCCGAACACCGACCAGAGCGGCGAGCCGGCCGGCCCCGGTGAGGACGACGATCCGACGCTGTTCAACAGCCGGTCGGTGGCCTGGTACCGGACGCACTACCTGGCCGACCCGGCGCAGGCCCGGGATCCTCTCGCGTCACCGTTGCTCGCCGACGACCTGACCGGCCTGCCCCCGGCGCTGGTGGTCACCGCCGAGTTGGACCCGCTCTGCGCCGAGGGGCAGCGGTACGCCGAGCGACTGGACGCCGCCGGCGTGCCCACCCGCTTGGCGCACTACCCGGGGATGATCCACGGCTTCTTCGCCATGCCGGGCGTCTTCACCGACGGTCGGCGGGCGCAGGCCGGCGCGGCGGCGTTCCTGCGGGAACGGTTCGGGCTGCCGTCCGCCCCCGACGAGGTGGCGCAGACCCCGGCCGGCACGGCGGTACGCGGTGGGTGAGCCGCTGCTGACCGACCTGTCCGCCGTGTCGCTCGCCGACTACGCCGAGCGGGCCCGGACGGTGCTGCCGCCGGACGTGTGGGACTACGTCGACGGCGGCAGCGCCGCCGAGGTGACGGTCGCCGCCAACCGGGACGCGCTGGACCGGGTCGCCGTCCTGCCCCGGGTGCTGCGCGGGGTGCACACCGTCGACCTCTGCACCCGACTGCTCGGCCGCCCGTACGCCATGCCGGTAGGGGTGGCGCCGATGGCGTACCAGCGGCTGGTGCACCCGGACGGGGAGCGGGGCCTCGCCTCGGCGGCCGGCGCGGCCGGCATCCCGTACCTGGCGAGCACGTTGAGCAGCACACCCGTCGAACAGGTCACCGCCGTCGGCGCGGACGTGTGGTTCCAGCTCTACTGGCTGCGCGACCGGGCCCTCGTCGGCGACCTGCTGGCCCGGGTCGTCGCGGCCGGGTGCCGGGCCCTGGTGGTCACCGTGGACGTCCCGGTGCTCGGTCGGCGTCCCCGTGACCTGCGCAACGCGTTCCGGCTGCCGGACGACGTGGTGGCCGCGAACCTGCCCGACGGTCGCGACGCCCTCGCGCACTCCGGCGCCCCCGGGGTGTCCGCGATCGCCGCGCACACCGCCGCCTCGTTCGCGCCGGCGCTGCGCTGGGCGGATCTGGCGTGGCTGCGCGAGCGGGTCGACCTGCCGCTGGTGGTGAAGGGGGTGCTGGACCCCCGGGACGCGATCGAGGCGGTCCGGATCGGCGCGGACGCGGTGGTCGTGTCCAACCACGGCGGCCGGCAGCTCGACGGCGCGCCGGCCAGCGTGACCATGCTGCCGGAGGTCGTCGACGCGGTCGGTGACAGGTGTCAGGTGCTTTTGGACAGTGGCATCCGCAGCGGCACCGACGTCCTGCGGGCGCTCGCGTTGGGCGCCTCCGGGGTGCTGCTGGGCCGGCCGTTGCTCTGGGCGCTGGCCGTCGGCGGCGAACGTGGCGCGCGGGACGCGTTGGCGCTGCTCGCCGCCGAGCTGACCGACGCGCTCACCCTGGCCGGTTGCGCCGACCCGGCGGCGGCGGCCGAGCTGCGGACACTCGGCGCGTGACCGCCACCGAGCCGGTCGACCTGACCGCCGCCGACCTGCACCCCGCGCTGGGCGACCCGGCGCTGACCTCGATGAACTTCCTCAACGAGGTGTCCGAGCGCTACCCGGCGGCGGTGTCCCTCGCGGCCGGACGACCGTACGAGGAGTTCTTCGACGTCGCGGCGGTGCACCGGCACCTCGACACGTTCCACCGGCACCTCACCGACGACCTGGGTCACCCGCCCGAACGGGCGCGGCGGCTGCTGTTGCAGTACGGCCGGACCAAGGGCATCGTGCACCACCTGGTCGCCCGCAACCTCGCCGTCGACGAGGGCATCACCGTCGACCCGGAGGCCGTCGTGGTGACCGTCGGCTGCCAGGAGGCGATGTTCCTGGTGTTGCGGGCGCTGCGGAGCGGGCCGACGGACGTGCTGCTTGCCGTCGCACCGACCTACGTCGGCCTGACCGGGGCGGCCCGCCTGGTGGACCTGCCGGTGTGGCCGGTCGCCGGCGGTCCGTCCGGGGTGGACCTGGCCGACCTGTCGGCGCAGGCACGGCGGGCCCGGGCGGCGGGGCTGCGGCCGCGCGCCTGTTACGTGATGCCGGACTTCGCCAACCCGTCCGGGGTCAGCATCTCCGCGGCGGACCGGCAGCGGTTGCTCACCCTCGCCGCCGAGGAGGACCTGCTGCTGCTGGAGGACAACCCGTACGGGCTGTTCCACGTCGACGACGGGCCGCGCCCGCCCACCCTCAAGGCGTTGGACGCCGAGCGGCGGGTCGTCTACCTCGGCTCGTTCGCCAAGACCGTGCTCCCCGGCGCGCGGGTCGGTTACGTGGTCGCCGACCAGCGGGTGGCCGGCCCGGACGGCCGGGTCGGCCCGCTCGCGGACCAGCTCGCCATGATCAAGAGCATGGTCACTGTGAACACCTCACCGATCGCGCAGGCGGTGATCGGTGGCCGGTTGCTGGAGAACGGGTGCAGCCTGGTGCCGGCGAACACGCGGGAGCGCTCCGCGTACACAAGGAATCTGCGCCACCTGGTGACCGGGCTGCGCCGACGCTTCCCGGCCGGGACGGACGGCCCGGCGGCGGTGCGCTGGACGGTGCCGGGCGGCGGGTTCTTCGTGGTGGTGACAGTGCCGTTCCCGGTCGACGACGCGCTGCTGGACCGCTCGGCGCGTGACTACGGGGTGCTGTGGACGCCGATGGCGCACTTCTACGACGACACCGCGCCGGTGTGCGCGCTGCGGCTGTCGGTCAGCGCGGTGACGCCGGCGCAGATCGACGTCGGGTTGGATCGCCTCGCGGCGCTGATCACCGACGAGCTGGCCGCCCGGACGGGTTGACACACCGCGTTCATCGGATGGCAATGCGCGACGACCCGCGTTTCCCCGTCCTGGGTGGACGGTCATAATAGGCCGCATGGTTGCCTGGGAGTACGCCCTGCTCGTCCGCCGCTATCAGGGACAGGGCCGCAATTTCCATGTCTCGTTCGTCTGGTACGCGCCGGACGGGTCCCGTAAGGACATCACCGCCTTCGGGGACACCGCCATCGCGCACCTCAACCGTGCCGGCCGGGAGGGGTGGGAGTTGGTCTCCGCCGCCGAGGACGTCAACAACGTCCAGGGCAGCACCGAAGTCCACCGCTACCACCTGAAGCGCCCCCTGGCCTAAACCGCCCCACCCCGCCCCCGCCCCGTCCCCTGTCCGGGTCGATCATGGAGTTGTGGTGGTGGACGAAGGGCGCAATCCGCCCTGATTCGGGCACCACAACTCCATGATCGACGCGATCCGGCCGGGCCGGGCCGGGCTGGGGCACGGCCGGGGCGGGAGGGCTGGTCAGGACAGGTCGACGTTGGGGTAGAGCGGGTGGGGGGCCAGCAGGTCGGTGGCCTGGCGGGCGATCTTGTCGGCCAGGGCCGGGTCGAGGGTGTACTTCGCCTTCGACGGGGTGCCGTCGGCGTTGGCGCCGGCGGTGGTCTGCGTGAGTACGGTGTGGATCAGCTCCGCGGTCTGGTCCATCTCGGCGGTGCCGAGGCCCCGGGTGGTCAGCGCCGGGGTGCCGATCCGGATGCCGGACGTGTACCACGCCCCGTTCGGGTCCTGCGGGACCGAGTTGCGGTTGGTGACGATGCCCGAGTCCAGGAGCGCCTGCTCGGCCTGCCGACCGGTGAGCCCGTAGCCGGACACGTCGATCAGCACGAGGTGGTTGTCGGTGCCACCGGTGACGAGCTTCGCGCCCCGACGCAACAGCCCTTCGGCGAGGGCTTGCGAGTTGTCCACGATCCGCTGGGCGTAGTCGGCGAACTCGGGGCGACGGGCCTCCGCGAGCGCGACCGCCTTGGCGGCCATCACGTGCGGCAGCGGACCGCCGAGCACCATCGGGCAGCCCCGGTCCACCTGGTCGGCCAGCTCCGGCTGGCAGAGCACCATGCCGCCGCGCGGGCCGCGCAGCGACTTGTGCGTGGTGGTCGTGACGATGTGCGCGTGCGGCACCGGGTCGAAGTCGCCGGTGAACACCTTGCCCGCCACCAGGCCGGCGAAGTGCGCCATGTCGACCATGAAGGTCGCGCCGACCGAGTCGGCGATCTCCCGCAGGATCCGGAAGTTCACCTTCCGGGGGTACGCCGAGTAACCGCCGACCAGGATCAGCGGCTTGAACTCACGGGCCGCCTCGGCCACCCGGTCGTAGTCGATCAGCCCGGTCTCCGGGTCGGTGCCGTAGCTGCGCTGGTCGAACATCTTGCCGGAGATGTTCGGCCGGAAGCCGTGCGTCAGGTGACCGCCAGCGTCCAGCGACATGCCGAGCATCCGCTGGTTGCCCAGCTCGCGGCGCAGCGCGAACCAGTCGGCCTCGGTGAGGTCGTTGACCTGCCGGACCTGAGCCTTCTTCAACGCGGGGGACTCCACCCGGTCGGCCAGCACCGCCCAGAACGCGACCAGGTTGGCGTCGATGCCCGAGTGCGGCTGCACGTACGCGTGCGCCGCGCCGAACAGCTCGCGCGCGTGTTCGGCGGCGAGCGCCTCGACGGTGTCGACGTTCTGGCAGCCGGCGTAGAAGCGACGGCCGACGGTGCCCTCGGCGTACTTGTCGCTGAACCAGTTGCCCATGGCCAGCAGGGTCGCCGGGGAGGCGTAGTTCTCGCTGGCGATGAGCTTCAGCGACTCCCGCTGGTCGGTCAGTTCGGCGCCGATGGCGTCGGCCACCCGGGGCTCGACCGCCCGGATCACCTCAAGGGCACTACGGAATGCGGTGGACTCGGCGTTGCGCGACATGCGACCTCCAACAGACGTGCGGGAAGGCCCAGGCGCTCGGCAAACGTCCTCGTGACGGGGCCGCTCCCCGATGGTTCTCCATCCCCACGCGCCAGTAACGGCCCGGTTGAGATCCTACCGGGCCGGCCGGGGCCGTCCCGGGCGACCTCCGGACGACACCCCCCGAGGTACGACGAGGGCCCGGCGCGCCGCCGGGCCCTCGGTGTTTACGCGACCGGCTCACGCGGTCATCGCGTCCATCGCCTTCTTGATCGCCTTCGGCTCGGTGGGGGTACGCGGGGCGTCCGCCCGCAGCGCGATCATCTTCTCGCCGATCTCCTGGAGCTGCTTACGCCCCAGCGCGTCGCGGACCTTCGGGAACCACTCCTCCTCTTCCTCCTCGACGTGGTGGGTGACGTTCTCGATGAGGACCGTGGTCTTGGCGTTGAAGCGCTCGTCGGAGGCGTCCATGCTGGCCAGCTCGGCACAGAGCACGTCGGCGACGTGGTGCTCCTCGTACGACTCGAGGATGTCGTCCTCCAGGTCGGGCAGCAGCCTGCGGACCTCCGGGTACATCACCTCGTTCTCGAGGTAGGTGTGCACGGTGAGGGCCTCGAGGATCTGGTTCACCAGCTTCTGCCGCTTGCTCGCCGGCCCCTCCTCGGCATCCTGGAAGGCCTTGAACAGTCGGCGCATTTCCTTGTGGTCCTCTTTGAGCAGGACGATCGCATCGGTCGACACGGGCATGACCTCCCTGAATCTCGGCTGGTGTGATTCCGGTACCCAGCAGGTCAAATACGGAAACAGCCGATATCGGCTGATCAGACCATGGACAGGGTGCCGGGGATCTCGTCGAGCAGTTCTCGGGCGAGGAAACCGATCCGGCCGTACCGGGGGATGAGCCGTTGCCCGCTCACCGCGTGCGCGAACGAGCCCCAGCAGGCGGCCTGCGCCGGATCCGCTCCCCGGGACAGCAGCCCGGCCAACAACCCGGCGAGCACGTCCCCGCTGCCGGAGGTGCCCAGCCCGGCGTCCGCGCTCTCCTCCCGCCAACCCCGCCCGTCCGGGGCGGCCACGTGCCCGTACAACGACACGACCGCCTCGTAGCGCACGGCCAACTCGGCCGCCTCGGCGTCCAGGTCCTCGCCCGGATCCCGCCCGAGCAGGTGCCCCGCCTCGGTGACGTTGGGCGTGAGCACCACCGGCCGGCCCGAGCCGACCAGCAGGTCCGGCGCGTGGCTGAGGGCGCCCAGGGCGTACGCGTCGAGCACCAGCGACGTGTCCGGGCGGGCCGCGTCCAGGACCAGCCGCAGCAGGCGGTTGGTCTCGTCGATCGCCTTCAGCCCGGGGCCGAGGGCCACCACGTCGGCCCCGGCGACCAGCTCGCCGAGTTGGCCGTCGCGGTCGGCGGCGACCGCGCCGTCGTCGGTCTCCGGCAACCCGACCACCAGCGCCTCGGGCACCTGGATGCTCAGCGTGGCGGCGGTGGACTCGGCGGCGGCGAGCTGGAGCACCCCGGCGCCGGCGCGCAGCGCCGCCACCCCGGCGAGGAGCACCGCGCCGGGGGTGAAGCGGGAGCCACCGACGACCAGGACGGTGCCGCGGCTCTCCTTGCCCCCGGCCGGCACCGGCAGCGCCCAGTCCCGCAGCAACGCCGGTGTGATCACCTTCACCTCAGACCGGCTCGGCATGGATCTCGTCCTCCCTGGTGGGCTGGGCGCCCTGCTGACGCAGGTGCGCGACGTCGTTGAAGGCGGTGAGCGCCAGTCGCCCCTCGGCGTCCGCCGACCACTCGGTGATCGAACAGTTGGCGATCACGTCCTGCCGGGTGAGCGCCATCAGCTCGTCCTCGGTCAGCCCCTCCACCAGATAACGAAGCAGGAAGACCAGCGCGTCGTGGCCGAAGAGCAGCACCCGGCAACCCTCGTGGTCACGCCGCAGGTCGCCCAGGAGGGTCCGCAGCCGCAACGCCACGTCCGTCCAGGACTCCCCGCCCGGCGGCCGGTAGTAGAACTTGCCCAACCGCTCCCGACGGTCGGCCTCGTCCGGGTACCGCCGTCGTACGCCGTGCCCGGTCAGCCCGTCGAGGATGCCCAACTCCCGGTCGCGCAGCCGCTCGTCGCGGTGCACGGGTACGTCGGTGCCGGCCAGCGCCAGCCGCGAGGTCTGCACCGCGCGCAGGTACGGCGACACCACCGCCACGTCCGGCCGCTTCGCCTCCGGCAGTGCAGCCAGCCAACGGCCGGTCGCCCGGGCCTGCTCCTGGCCGGTCGCGGAGAGGGGCACGTCGGCGTCGCGATGGGTGAGGTCGATCAGCTCCGCGCCCGTCGCCTCGGCCCGCGTCGCCGCGACGTTCGCGGTGCTCTCGCCGTGCCGGACGATCCAGAGGGTTGCCAGTTCCGCCATGCGGCACCCCTACCCGGCACCAGCGTGCGGTAATCGGCCCGCCGCCCGCCGCCCGCCGCCCGCCGCCCGCCGCCCGCCGCCCGCCGCCCGCCGCCCGCCGCCCGCCGGCTAGCGGCGGCTCTGCCAGGGACGTAGCCCCACCCGGGAGGTCGACTCGTCGCGCCGGCGGAAGAGGTACGTGAAGGACTGGGCGCCCAGGGCGAGGAGGAGCGCTCCCGTCCAGGCCCAGGAGTACGTCGGAGCGGAGTGGCGTACCGCGAGGACGCCGAGCACCGGCGCGGCCGCGACGACGAGGGACAGGGCGGTCGTGCTGATGGTTTGTCGAAAGCGTGCCGAGATGGCGAAGGTCGACCGGTCGTAGACGAGCAGGGCCGCGCCGAAGAGCGTGGCGGCCGTCAGGGCCACGCCCACCGAGGAGGTGATCTTCGCGAAGGTGACCGGTAGGGCGATGAGGAACGGGAAGACACCGCCGAACTCCGAGAGCACGTTGCCCCACTTGGTGTACCGGCTGAAGCTGTTGGTTCGCAGCCGGGCGAGCTCACCGGAGGTGTTGGCATAGATGATCAGCGACGCGGTGGTGGCCAGGGCCGCGCACATCAGCAGCACCCGCACCCCATCGGGATAGGCCGGTGAGGTGAACGACAGGCCGAGGACGAACGCGATCGAGGCCAGGATGCCGCTGGAGAAGGCGACCCCGGCGGCGCTTTCGTCGGACTGCAGGGCCGCGAAGTCGTCCTTCTCGAACCGGGACAGCTCCAGGGCCGGCCCGGCGGGCAGGTTCACCAGTCCCGTGATGACGTTCTCCTCGCCGGCCAGCAGGGTGGCGATCTGCGCCGATGCGGCAACCGGGATCAGATAGCGCTCGTCGGCGTCGACGTACTCCACCCGCGCCTTGTGCTGGCAGTAGTAGCGGTCGCGTCCCGGGCCGAAGTAGTCCGGCACGATGGTGCGGACGACAAACCCGCGGGACAGCAGCAACCCGAGCATGGCCAGGTTCTCCGGGCTGGTCACCGTGGAGATGCTCACCTGGGGCTGGGCCGCGACCGTCCGTGCCCGCGCCACGAAGTCGTCGAGCAGTGCCGCACCCACACCGGTGCGCCGTTGATCCGGGTGCACCCCGAGCCCACTCAGGTAGAGGTGATGGGCGCTCGGCAACTCGTACTGGAGGAAGCCGACGATCTCCGTGCCGGCGCGGACCACCCGGACGTGCCCGGCGGCGACGCCGTTCTCGATCTCACTCGGCGCCGCTGGCTCGTGCGCCGGGTCGCCGGGCGGGAAACAGAGCGCGTCGAGGGCGAGCAGCGCGGGGACGTCCTCGGTCGACGCGTCGTCGATCCGGACGGTGGGTGCCCCGCCCGATCTGGTCTTCTGCTGGCGCACGACGCCATCCTGCCCGACCCGGTCAAGAGGTGTGATCGACGCCGGTCGGTGCCTGGCGGGAGCGGTCGGCGCCGCGCCAGTGTCCGCTCGGTGGCCGTACGTCACGCTCGCGCGTCGTACCCTCAGGGCGTGGCCACGGCGGCGGAGGAGATCCGGGTGGGGGAGCGGCTGGTCCGCGTCTCCAGCCCCGACAAGCCCTACTTCCCGGAGCGAGGGCTGACCAAGCTGGACGTGGTCCGCTACTTCCTGGCGGTCGGCGACGGCATCCTGCGCGCGCTGCGGGACCGGCCCACGATGTTGGAGCGCTGGCCGCGCGGTGTCTTCGAGGGAGCGACGATCGCCACCCGGCAGACCAACCGGGGTGACGCGTTCTACCAGAAACGGTTGCCGGCGGGCGCGCCCGAGTGGGTGCGGACCGCACACATCACCTTCCCCAGTGGCCGCACCGCCGACGAGATCGCGCCGAGCGAGTTGGCCGTGGTGATCTGGGCCGCCAACCTGGGCACACTGCGTTTCCACCCGTGGCCGGTCAGCGCCACCGACGTGGAACGCCCCGACCAGCTCCGCATCGACCTCGACCCGTTGCCCGGCGTCGGCTTCGAGCAGGTGGTGCCGGTGGCCCGGGAGGTCCGCGCCTTCCTCGCCGAGCTGGGGATGACCGGCTATCCGAAGACCACCGGCGGGCGGGGCCTGCACATCTACCTGTCGATCGAGCCGCGGTGGGGTTTCGGCGAGTGCCGCCGCGCGGTGCTCGCGTTGGGCCGGGAGATGCAGCGCCGGTTGCCGGAGCTGGTCACCACCACCTGGTGGCGCGACCAGCGGGACCGGCCGGTCTTCGTGGACTACAACCAGATGTCCCGGGACCACACGATGGCCTCGGCGTACTCCATCCGCCCGACGCCCCGGGCGCTGGTGTCGGCGCCGCTGGAGTGGGCGGAGCTGGACGACGCCCGACCGGAGGACTTCGACGTGCTGTCGGTGCCGGCGCGCTTCGCCGAGCGCGGCGACCCGCACGCCGGTCTGGACGGTGACCGGCACTCGCTGGAGCCGCTGTTGGAGCTGGCCGACCGGGAAGGGCTGGAGGCACCACCCGTTCGGTGAGCCGGGTCAGGCCCACGGGCTGTCCGCCCCGTCGAACTCCTCGAACACCAGCCAGGTGCGGGTGGACAGCACCCCCGGGATGCTCTGCACCCGGCCCAGCACCACGTCCCGCAGCGCGGCGTTGTCCGGCGCGCGGACCAGAGCGAGGACGTCGTGGTCGCCGCCGAGCAGCGCGGCGTGCTCGATGTAGCGCACCCGGGCCAGCTCCGCCGACACCTCCCGCCAGGTGTTCTGCTCGATCGTCAACGCGATGTACGCCGAGGTGCCCAGCCCGGCCGCCTCGGGCGCCACCTGGGCCCGGAACCCGGTGATCACCCCGTCGCGCAGGAGCCGCTCCACCCGCGCGTACGCGTTGGTGCGGGAGATGTGGATCCGTTCGGCGAGGGTGCGCACCGACGTGCGGCCGTCCCGGACCAGCTCGTCGAGGATCCGCCGGTCCACCTCGTCCAGCGCTCGGGCCGATCGTCCCGATCCCGCCGCCCGACCCGCTTCGTCGGCGGGCTCCTGGCTCACTGTCGGCCTCCTAACATGCCAATCGTCCCGCCTTCCGCGTGGATCTTGAGTCAATCATCCGACAAGCGGAAGCATAGGCTCACCACACGTCCCAGGAGGTTCCGCCGTGACGACCACTCCCCAGGCGGTCCGCAGGGCATCCCCGCGCACCCGTCGGGCGGCCACCCCGCCCGACCCGGCGCGTCCGCTGCTGCCGAACACCGAGCCGGTCCGCCTACTCGACCCGACGGGCACGCCGCTGCCCGCCCGCACCGACTACCCGGAGCCGCCCGTCGAGGTGCTGCGCGAGCTGTACCGCCGGATGGTGCTCGGCCGCCGCTTCGACACCCAGGCCACCGCCCTGACCAAGCAGGGCCGCCTGGCCGTCTACCCGTCCTCGCGGGGTCAGGAGGCGTGCCAGGTCGGCGCGGTCCTCGCGGTCCGCGACACCGACTGGGTCTTCCCCACCTACCGCGAGTCGATGGCTCTGGTTGCCCGGGGCATCGACCCGGTCGAGGTGCTCACCCTCCTGCGCGGTGACTGGCACTGCGGGTACGACCCGGCCGAGGTACGCACCGCGCCGCAGTGCACCCCGCTCGCCACCCAGTGCGTGCACGCCGCCGGGCTGGCGCACGGCGAGGCGTACCAGGGGCGCGACACCGTGGCGCTGGCCTTCATCGGTGACGGAGCGACCAGCGAGGGCGACTTCCACGAGGGGATCAACTTCGCCGCCGTGTTCAAGGCGCCGGTGGTCTACTTCGTGCAGAACAACAGGTACGCGATCAGCGTCCCGCTGTCCCGGCAGACCGCCGCGCCGTCGCTGGCCTACAAGGGCGTCGGCTACGGCGTACCGAGCGAGCAGGTCGACGGCAACGACCCGGTGGCGGTGCTCGCCGTGCTCACCCGCGCGGTCGCGCACGCCCGCGCCGGCAACGGGCCGTTCCTGGTCGAGGCGCACACCTACCGGATGGAACCCCACACCAACGCCGACGACGCCAGCCGCTACCGCGACGGCGCCGAGGTCGACGCCTGGCGCGACCGGGACCCGGTCGCCCGCCTGGAGACCTACCTGCGCGCCCGCGGCGTCCTCGACGACGCGGCCGTCGCCGAGGTCGCCGAGCAGGCCGAGGCGTACGCGGCGGACCTGCGGGCGCGGATGAACGAGCAGCCCACCGTCGACCCGCTGAGCCTCTTCGACCATGTGTACGCCCAGCCCACCCCGCAACTCGTCGAACAGCGCGAGCAGGTCCGTGCCGAACTGGCCGCCGCCCGCGACGAGGAGGGGAACGCCTGATGGCCACCACCATGGCGAAGGCGCTCAACACCGCGCTCGCCGACGCCCTCGCCGCCGACGACCGGGTCGTCGTCTTCGGTGAGGACGTCGGTCAACTCGGCGGCGTCTTCCGGATCACCGACGGCCTCCAGGCCCGCTTCGGCGAGAACCGCTGCTTCGACACCCCCCTCGCCGAGGCCGGCATCGTCGGTTTCGCCGTCGGCCTGGCCATGTCCGGCCTGCGGCCGGTGGTCGAGATGCAGTTCGACGCGTTCGCGTACCCGGCGTTCGAGCAGATCGCCTCGCACGTCGCGAAGCTGCGCAACCGCACCCGGGGCGCGTTGAGCGTGCCGATCGTCATCCGGGTGCCGTACGCCGGCGGCATCGGCGGGGTCGAACACCACTGCGACTCGTCCGAGGCGTACTACGCGCACACCCCCGGACTGAAGGTGGTCACCCCGGCGACCGTCGAGGACGCGTACTCCCTGCTGCGCGAGGCGATCGACGACCCCGACCCGGTGGTCTTCATGGAGCCCAAGAAGCTCTACTTCGCCAGCGCCGACGCGGAGCTGCCCGCGCGCGCCGAGCCGTTCGGGAAGGCCGTCGTGCGTCGCCCCGGACGCGACGCCACACTGGTCGCGTACGGGCCGGCGGTGCCGGTCGCGCTGGAGGCCGCCGAGGCCGCCCGCGAGGAGGGCTGGGACCTGGAGGTCGTCGACGTCCGCACCATCGTGCCGTTCGACGACGCCACCATCACCGCCTCGGTCCGCCGTACCGGCCGGTGCGTGGTGATCCAGGAGGCCCCCGGCTTCGCGGGTGTCGGCGCGGAGATCGCCGCCCGGGTGCAGGAGCGGTGCTTCCACGCGTTGCACGCCCCGGTGCTGCGGGTGGCCGGGCTGGACATCCCGTACCCGGCGCCGATGCTGGAGCACACCCACCTCCCCGGTGTGGACCGGGTCCTCGACGCGGTGGCCCGCCTGCAGTGGGACGACCAGCCCGACGCGCGCTGGGCGGCGGCATGACCACCGTCGAACGGACCCAGGTCTTCCTCCTGCCCGACCTGGGCGAAGGGCTGAGCGAGGCCGAGATCGTCGAGTGGCGGGTCGCCGTGGGCGACGTGGTCACCGTCGACCAGAGCGTGGTCGAGGTGGAGACCGCCAAGGCCGTCGTGGACGTGCCCTGCCCGTACGCCGGCCGGGTCGTCACCCTGCACGGCGCGGCCGGTGAGGTACGCCCCGTCGGCCAGCCGTTGATCACCATCGCGCCGCTGGACGGTGGCGACGAGTCGGCCGGGCACGCCACCTACCGCGAGGAGGAACGGGCCGGCTCCGGCAACGTCCTGATCGGGTACGGGACAGGCCACGGCGGCGCCACCCGGCGTCGACGTCGGCCTCGGCTGGTCCTCGCCCCGGAACCGACCGACGTCGGGCCGGCGGACGCTGCTCGCCCGGACACTGCTCGCGCCGACGTCGCCGTGTCCGCCGCGGTGGGCGCCGCGCCCGCCGATCCGCGCTCGCCGGCCGCCCTGGTCATCTCGCCGATCGTCCGGCGGCTGGCCCGTGAGCACGGCGTCGACCTGGGTACGGTGCGGGGCACCGGTCCCGGCGGCGTGATCCGCCGCGCCGACGTGGAGGCGGCCCTGACCGCGCCCGCCGCCCGGCTCGCCGCCGTCCCGGACCCGCACGTCGCCCTCGCGCCGGCCGGGGACGGCGACGTGATCGTCCCCCTCACCGGCGTGCGGAAGGCGATCGCCGACAAGCTCTCCCGCAGCCGGCGGGAGATCCCGGAGGTGACCATCTGGGTCGACGTGGACGCCACGAGCCTCCTGGAGACCCGTGCGGCGATCAACGCGGCGGCCCCCGACGCGCCGGTGAGCATCCTGGCCCTGCTGGCCCGGATCTGCCTCAGCGGACTGCGCCGGTTCCCGCAGCTCAACGCCCGCGTCGACACGGAGGCGCAGCGGATCGTCCAGTCCGCCGGGGTGCACCTCGGCATCGCCGCGCAGACCGACCGGGGTCTGTTGGTGCCGGTGCTGCGCGACGCCCAACGCCTCACCACCGCCGAGCTGGCCGCCGAGCTGGCGGCGACCACCGCCGCCGCGCGGGCCGGTAACCTCCCGCCGGCCCGGCTGACCGGCGGGACGTTCACGCTGAACAACTACGGGGTGTTCGGCGTCGACGGCTCCACGCCGATCATCAACCACCCCGAGGCGGCCCTGCTCGGGGTCGGGCGGATCGTGGACAAGCCGTGGGTGGTCGACGGGCAGCTCGCCGTCCGCAAGGTGACCCAGCTCAGCCTCACCTTCGACCACCGGGTCTGCGACGGAGGGGTAGCCGGTGGCTTCCTGCGGCACGTGGCCGACTGCGTGGAACGACCGGCGATGCTGATCGCCGCCGTCTGACGGCGTACCCCGTCGGCCCCGGCGCTGCCCTCGCGGCGCCGGGGCCGACGCGTGCCCGGGGTTTCCCGGCCCCGTGACCGGGAAGTCGGCCCCGCCGGAGCGCACCGAACGCGTCGAAGGGAACGGGCCCGTGGCGAACGAGCTGATCCTGAACTCGGTCCGGGTGCGTCGGCCCGCCGCGGCCGGCGCGCCGCTCTACTGCAACGCGCTGGAGTACGGGCTGACCGGCGACGGCTCGACGAACGACCAGCCGGCGTTGGCCGCCCTCGTGGACCGCCTCGGCGCCGGCTACGCCTCGGACGGACGGGCCCGGGTCATCTACTGCCCGCCGGGCATCTACTCGATCCGGGACGCCGGCACGGTGTGGCGCAGCGGCGTGTCGCTGATCGGGGCCGGACCCGCGGCGACCCGGTTCATGCTCAGCAACGAGGGCAACCGCGCCGACCCGACCCCGTTGGCGTTCTGGACCACCGTGCAGCACGGCGCCGATCGGGACCGGCACATCGCCGACTGCACCTTCGCCGACTTCCAGATCGACGGCTCGGGCGTGGCGATGGCCGAGTACAACTACCTGGCCAAGGGCCTCGGCCTGCAGTACGTGGTGCGCGGCGTGTTCCGCAACCTCTACATCCACCACACCGCCGCCACCGGGTTGGGCTGCGACTTCCTCCAGGACACGCTCATCGACGGTGTGGTGGTGGTGGGCTGCGGCCGCCTGGACAACGGCGAGCAGATCGGCGGCGCCGGCATCGGGATCGGCATCGGCGGGTGGGGCACGATGGAACGCCTGACCATCGCCAACTGCACCGCCCTGGCCAACGGCACCAACGGCATCTTCCTGGAGTTGCAGAAGGACTACTGGGAACCGCCACGTGGCTACCGCATCGTCGGCTGCCACAGTCAGGGCAACCGGTTCGGCATCTCCGACTGGGGCGCCGACGGTCTGATCGTCTCCGCCTGCACGATGACCGGCAACCTGGAGACCGGCTTCGACGTGTCGGCGCAGGGCACCGCGGGCATCGCCGGACGGGGTGGACTGCTCACCGACTGCGTCATCGACGCGAACCTGCGCGACGGCGTCAGCATCGGCAACAGCCCCGGCCCGTACACCGTGCGGGGCAACCGGATCAGCGGCAACGGTCAGCACGGCTACCACGCGCACGACCTGGGGCGCGGTTACCAGGGCACGATCCGGGACGTGGTGATCGAGAGCAACGAGTTCTGGGGCAACGGGTTGGACGCGATCCGCATCGACCACCAGATGAGCGACGCGGTGCTGCTCAACAACCGGATCCGCAACAACGGCCGGCAGTACGCGCAGGGCGCCGGCGGTGCCGGTGACGCCGTGCGCTACGACGAGCGGACGCTCGTGGACCGGTCGGCCGACTGGCCGCACGACGGCCACCGGGGCAAGGTCCTGCGGGTCGGGCGGTCCGTCGCCATGGTCGCCGCCAACAGCGGCGACGAACTCATGCTCGCCCCGGTCCGTCCGGACGCGTTCAGCGCGTGGAGCGGGGACGTGCCACCGCCCGGTTGCGCGTACGAGTTGGCCCCCGCGCCGGAACGACGTGCGGGTGTCACGATCGACGCCCCATTCGACTCGGCGACCATCCGTGGCAACCGAATCTGGGACAACCACGACAACCAGACCCAGACCCACGGGCTGTGGATCACCGAGCGCGGCAGTTGTGTGGACTGCCGGGTCGAGGACAACGACCTCGCCGGCAACGTCGACGGGGGGATGCGGTTGGACACCCCACCGGTGGGCGGACGCTGGCGGGACAACCACGTCGACAGCGACTGGAGCTGAGCGGCCGATCTCCGCACTGGCGGAGGCGGCCGGAGGGACGGATGCGGCGGCGGCCGGAGTGTTCCGGCCGCCGCCGCTGTCATCGTCTACCGATCAGCCGGCCAGGCCAGCCACCGGGTCCGGGTCCAGCACGACAGTGGCCGAAGCGGACTGCGGCGGGACGCCCGGCTCGGTCGGCGCGTCGGTGTACTCGGCGACGAACACCGCGGTCAGGTTGTCCGCGCCGGCGTGCCCACCGTCCACGAAGGTCGGAATGCTGCCGGAGCAACCCGTCGAGGTGGACAACGGGTGACCGTGCTCGTCATGCCCGAGCACGTAGGTGACCGTCACCCGGGAGCAGTCCACCGGCAGGTCGTCGGTGACCTTCACCTCGTACGCGACGGTCTGCCCGAACTGGAAGGGCTGCCCGGCGACCGGGGCGACGAACTCGATGACCGGCGCCGTCGGCCCGATCACCAGCGGCAGCGTCGCCGAGGCGGACCGGCCGGTGCGGTCGGTCACCTTCACCGTCGGCGTGTACGAACCGTTCTCCTGGAACGTCCAGGTCGGGTTCGGATCGGTGCTGTCCACCGAACCGTCCGCGTTGAAGTCCCACGCGTAGCTGAGCTTGTCACCGTCCGGGTCGGTGGTGCCGGCGCTGGAGAACTTCACGGTCAGCGGGGCCTGCCCGACGGTCTTGTCGGCGCTGATCTTCGGGATCGGCGTCCGGTTGCCGCGGACGAAGTCGATCCGGGACAGCTGGGCGTCCGGGTTCTCGGCGAAGTAGCCGTCACCGTACTCCAGCACGTAGAGCGAACCGTCCGGGCCGAACTCCATGTCCATCGGATTGTCCACCACGATGGAGGGGACCACCGAGCGGATGTCCGCGACGTTCCCGTTGGTGTCGAGGCGGAACTCCTTGATGTAGTCCCGGGTCCACTCGTAGAACAGCGGCACCCCGTCGTAGTAGGCCGGCCAGCGGGTACGCGACGTGCTGGTCCCGTCGTAGTCGTACGCCGGGCCGCCCATCGGGCCGATACCACCGGTGCCCAACTGCGGGAACTCACCGGACGCCGCGGACGGGTACCAGACCTCCGGCTGCTCGACCGGCGGCAGCACGCGCTTGCCGGTGTTGTGCGGAGAGTCGTTGACCGGGCGCTTGCAGTTGAACGTGGCACCCGACTCGCCGGTGGCGAAGTCGTAGTCGCGGTAGGCGATCGTCGGCGTCACGCAGTACGGCCAGCCGTAGTTCGCCGGCTTGTCGATGAGCATCCACCGGCCGTGCCCGGCCGGGCCGCGCTCCGGGTTCGGGGAGGACGCGTCCGGTGAGTAGTCGGCCAGGTAGACGTTGTCGGTGCGCCTGTCGACGGCGAACCGGAACGCGTTGCGCAGCCCCATCGCGTAGATCTCCGGGCGGGTCTGTGCGGCGCCGGGCTTGAACAGGTTGCCGGCCGGCACCGTGTACCCGCCGGCGGCCTTCGGCTTGATGCGCAGCAGCTTGCCGCGCAGATCGTTGGTGTTGGCCGAGGTGCGCTGCGCGTCGTACGCCGGGTTGCGGTCGGCCCGCTCGTCGATCGGGATGTAGCCGTCGGAGGCGAACGGGTTGGTGTCGTCACCGGTCGACAGGTACAGGTTGCCCTTGCTGTCGAAGTCGATCTGCCCGCCGACGTGGCAGCAGATGCCCCGGTCGGTCGGCACGTCGATGATCTGCTGCTCGCTGGCGAGGTTGAGCTTCATCCCCTCCAGCTTGAACCGGGACAGCCGCAGCGCGCCCTTGAACCGCTGCCAGTCCGCCTCGGTGCCGGTCTCCGGCGCGTCGCCCTCGTTGACGCCCGGGGTCGCCGGGTCGTCCACCGGGGTGTTCATCGGCGGCGAGTAGTAGAGGTACACCCACTTGTTCTGGGCGAAGTTCGGGTCGATCGCGACCCCCTGCAGGCCCTCCTCGTCGTGCTCGTACACCGGGATGTCGGCGGCGAGGGTGTTCAGCCCGGTGCGCGGGTCGTGGATGCGGACCTCGCCGGTGCGCGAGGTGTGCAGCACCCGCAGGTCGGGCAGGACGGCGAGGCTGATCGGCTCGCCCGGGAAGTCGTTCAGTGTCACTTTCTGGAAGCTGCTGTCCGGCGGCGCGGCCGGCGCTGCGGCCGCTGCCGACGGTGGTACGACCAGACCGGCCGTCACCAGCAGCAGGGCGGACGCGAATGCGGTCCTGTTCATCAGGTGTGTCCCCCGGGGTGGTGTCAGTACCGAAGTGAAGCGAGATAGTCGAAGCCGACGCGGGCGGTGTCCAGGGCGTCGGCGGGGGAGCGCGGCGGCGTACCCGCGTCGTCACGTTCCACGATGTACTCCTCGATGCCGGCCTCCCGCTCGTGGGCGAAGATCCGGCCGAAGTCGATCAGGCCGTCGCCGAGGTCGGCGAAACCGCCCTCGACGTCGAGGTCCTTGACGTGCACCTGGCGGATCCGGCCACGGTTGGCCTTGATCACGTCGACCGGGTCGTGCGCGCCGCGCCAGGTCCAGTAGAGGTCCAGTTCGAAGTGGACCAGCCGTGGGTCGGTCTGCGTCGCGAGGATGTCGAACCCGGTCGAGCCGCCGGTCAGGGGCACGAACTCGAGCTGGTGGTTGTGGTAGCCGAACTCGAGCCCCGCGCGTTCGGCGAGCCGCCCGGCCTTGTTCAGGTCCCGGGCGAGGGCCCGGTAGACGGCGGGGTCCCGGATCGGCTGGCCGGCAGCGTCCCGACCGAAGTACGGGTGGACGATCTTCTTGCAGCCCACGACCTTGGCGTCGGCGAGGGCCTGTTCCCAGGTCGCGGCGTCGAACGGCTGCGGAATCCCGACGTGCCCGGAGGTGGAGCGCAGCCCCGCCTCGTCGAGCGCGGCCCGGAACTGGGCGGCGGTGCGTCCGACGAAACCGGCGTGCTCCACCCGCCGGTAGCCGATCCGACGCAGCGCGTCCAGGGTGCCGGGCAGGTCGGCGGCGAGCTGGTCGCGCAGCGTGTAGAGCTGGATGCTGATCCGGTCCACCGGCACCCGACGCCGGCCCTGCGCCTCTGCGGCGGGTGCGGCGCTGGCGGGCCCGGCGAGCAGACCGGCGGCCCCGACGGCAGCGGCGGAGACGGTCGCGGCGCGCAGCACTCCACGCCGGCTGACCGACTCCGACGCCGGTGTCGGCTCCGGTCGGTTGATCTGTCGATCCATGGTGGTGGTCCCTTCCTGACGGCTGGCATGCCGTCGGCGGCGGTCGACCTGGCTGCCGTCGCCCGGGCGCGCCGAACCGGCCGGAGGCGGGCTCCGGCTGGACGGTGACGGACGGCGCTCGGGTGCGGCCCGGTCCTGTCAGGAGCGGAACGCGGCGACCCGGCAGGGGTGGCGGCAGACTGATCGACTAATGGGCAACCCTCTATCTAGATCGAGACCCTACCCTTGCCTCCGGACGAAGGCAAAGCTTCGTCGCGTTTGGCAGAAGTTTCGCTCCAAATGACAAAAGCGCGCTGTCGAGGTGCGCCGGCAGGGATGACCTCCTCCTTCCGCGCCCTCTGGAGCGGGCAGCACCCCAGGCTCATGCATGATCCACACGACGTCGCCGATGTGGGGGTGTCGGTTCGGGTCTGATGCCGCGAGGTCACCGAAACGGAGTCGATCATGATGAGGCCGCTCGACCTCGCGTCGGGCCGTACGCCCCCTTCGGCGCGCCACGGCCCACCCGCCCCGGAAGGGCGTCATCCGGACAGCCGGCGCTGGCCGCGCTGAAGCAGAGCAAACGGCACGAGAGATGCCGGCCGAGCTTCTATTCCACCAAGCGGAACATAATTGGAAATTGTGTCGACAAAAGCGCCGACAATTATTTCTGAATGCCGCAATCGCCCATGCCCGGGAAGCGAGAATGTCGGCATAGGGAAGTCGAATACGGGGGGACTGAACATGACGTGTAGGCGGCGATTGACGCTGTTGGCGGTAACCATCGCAGCCGCACCACTCGTCCTGGGTGGGTGCACCGCCGACCGGGGGTCCGCGACCGGTTCGGCCAAGAAGCACGCCGCCCCGCCGGAGCTCGCCGTCACGCCGGGGGACAAGGCCCGCGACGTGCCGGTCAGCGCCGAGGTGGGCACCGTGGTCAAGGGGGGCCGGGTCACCGGCGTACGTCTGACCGACGACAAGGGCAAGCAGATCGCCGCCGAGCCGCGGGAGGACGGGTCTGGCTGGGTGCCGAGCGCTCCGTTGCAGCCGAAACGGACCTACACCGCCGAGGTGACAGCTGCCGGTGACTCCGGCGCCACCACGACCCGCACCACCACCTTCACCACGATGGCCAAATCGACCAAACCGCAGATCACCAGCACCCTCTATTTCGTCGGCAAACGGACGTACGGCACGGCGATGCCGGTTACCGTCGCGTTCGACCCGGGAATTCCGAAAGAGGCCAGAGCGGATGTTCAGCGACGGTTGTTCGTGAAGACGAATCCTCCGCAGCCGGGCACCTGGTCATGGCTCGAGGACGGGACTCAGGTCTATTACCGGGCCCCCGATTTCTGGAAGCCGGGTACGACGATCAGCGTCCGGGCCGGCCTGGAGGGTCTGCCGATCGGCAAGGACCGGGTCGGTGACGCCGAGCGCACCGCGACGTCCACGATCGGACGGCAGGTCTCGCTGGAGATCGACAACGCCACGAAGCAGATGACGGTCCTGCGGGACGGCAAACAGATCCGCCGGATCCCGGTCAGTCTGGGCAAGCCGAGCACGCCGAGTTCGAGCGGCAAGATGGTGATCATGGAGAAGCACGAACGGACCACCTTCGACACCCGGGGTGAGCCCAACGGCGGCTACGTGGTCGACGTCGACGACGCCCAGCGCTACACCTGGGGTGGTGAGTTCATCCACTCCGCCCCGTGGTCGGAGGGGGACCAGGGCAACACGAACGTCTCACACGGATGTGCCAACGTCTCCGCCACCGCTGCCGACTGGTTGATGGGGGTGACGCAGGTCGGGGACCTGGTGACAGTGAAGGGCACCGAAGTGGAACTGCAGCCGGGCAACGGCTGGACCGCGTGGAACGTGAGCTGGGACGAGTTCGTGCGAGGTAGCGCGCTGCCGGTGCCACCCGGGCTCAAGCCCGCCCCGGTCGCTCCGGCCCACCCGGGCGCGGTGGCCGGCGGGTCGCCCGCCCCGGCGCCCTCGGTCAGCGGTCGCTGAGCGACACGGCGGTCACACGGGCCGGTCCGCTGCGGCGAACCGGCCCGTCGCCGCGCGCGTGCTCCGGCGACCCCGGCGTTCACCGCAGGGGTACGCGGGCCACCCCCGGCCCGGTCAGGCTGCCCAGCCAGAGGTGGTCGCCGTGCTGGCGTACCCCGGTGATCATCCGGTAGTGCCCGTTGGGGCCGTGCAGCGTCCGGCGGACCGTGCCCTCGCCGTCGACGAGCGCGACCAGCCCGTAGCGGCGGGGTTGCGGCTGCATCGCGTCGGGGAGCAACGCGGCGAGTTGGCGTAGCCGCGGATGCGGCAGCAGCCGCTCGGCGATCGGCACCCGTGGGCTGGGCAGCGCTATCCAGTACGTCCCGTCGCCCACGGCCGCGAGGTTGTCCGGGTACGCGGGCAGGTCGGCCAGAACCCGCACACCGCCGCCCAGTTCGACGCGGAGCAGGCGGTGGGCGCTGGTCTCCACGAGCATCACTGCCGACTCGTCCGGGGTCAGCGCGATCCCGTTGGGGAAGTACAGCCCGTCGGCCACCACCTCGGTGCGGCCGCTGTTCGGGTGGTGGGCCAGCACCCGGCCGTTGGGGCGATGCTCCAGCAGGTCGCGCTTCCAGTGTGAGACCGGGAATCGGTCGGAGGAGTCGGTGAAGTAGATCGTGCCGTCGCGGGCCACCGTCGCGTTGTTGGCCAGGTGCACCGGGGGCGCGGTGCCGGTCAGTTCGTGCACCGCGCCGTCGGGGGTGACCCGCAGCAACCCGCGGTACGCGTCGCAGACGACCAGCGCCGCATCGGACGGGTCCACCTCGATGCCGAGCGGTCGGCCACCGGTCTCGGCGAGCAGCCGTGGTCGGGTGCCGGCCGGCGCGTCGACCGGCCACCACCAGAGCCGCCCCTCCTCGTCGCCGCTGATCACCCGACCGGCGCCGTCGACCACCACGTCCTCCGGGCCGACTGCCCCCTCGGGGAGGGGCAGCAGATCGACGTGGTCGAGCCGACGGTCGGTGGGCGCCCATGCTCCGGTCAGCGCCGGAGGAACGGTCGCGGGCTCACGGACGGGGCGGATCAGCCGAGGCGGCCGTGGCCGGGGGACCAGCATCGACCTATTCTCCACCCCTCGGTGCCGGCCGCCGTCGACCGTCGCCTGCCCGGCGTGCCGACCACGAGGGCCGACGTGGCGGCGGGGCCGGCGGCCCAGCCGGCCGACCTGGGGGTGGTCACGTCCGGGGAGGGCCCCGAACCTCCACCCTTAGGGGGAGGAGTGCCACCTCCGGGTATGACCCTGGGCGTACCCGGAATCACTCCGCCGAGGGGCGAAACTGTCGGAGGTGCCGGCTAGATTTCTTGGCATGGAAGAGGACAGCGACCGGCTCGACGTGCAGGTCAGCGTGGGTGACCAGGTGGTCGTCATGCGCGTGGCGGGCGAGATCGACATCGCCACTGTGGCGGCGTTCCGGTCCGCGTTGTGGTCCGCGCCTGCTCGCCGGGTGCTTCAGCTGGAGTTGTCCGATCTGCGGCTGCTCTCCGCCGCTGGCGTTCGCACGCTGCTCGCCGCGCATCTGCGCGTCCGGGCCTGCGGTGGCGAGCTGGTCCTCGTCGACCCGAGCCCGGTGGTGGCGCGGGTGCTCCGTGCCAGCGGTCTGCACCGCGTGATGCCGATCCTGGAGCCGGCCAAGGTGATCGACGCCGCGCGTCTCACCGGAGGCACGACCGCACACCTGCAGTTGGCCGCCTGACCGGCGAGGGGTCGCCAGCATGAGCCGGCGACCCCGAGAATCGGTCAGCGCACGCCGAGCAGATCCACGACGAAGATCAGCGTCTCGCCGGGCTTGATGACACCGGCCGCGCCCCGGTCGCCGTACCCGAGGTGTGGCGGGATGGTCAGACGGCGACGGCCGCCGACGCGCATGCCGACGACGCCCTGGTCCCAGCCGGCGATGACCTGACCGCCGCCGAGCGGGAACTCGAACGTCTGGCCCCGGTTCCAGGACGAGTCGAACTCGCCGCCGGTGGAGTGCGACACGCCGACGTAGTGCACGCTGACCAGCTGGCCCGCCTCCGCCTGCGGGCCGTCGCCCACGGTGATGTCCTCGATCACGAGGTCGGCGGGCGGTGCACCCTCGATCGGACCCACCTCGGGCTTGCCGGATCGGGCGCCTGCTGCCTGGTTCATGCGGGGATCTCCTGCCGTTGCGGGTGATGTGTCCGGTCACCGTCGATCCTGCCGGATAGCACCTCACCGATGTGCGGCGGACCCGCCACCTGCTCGAACCCACACCCGCGCCGCCGTCGACAGCCATCGCGACGAGTGCGGCGCGAGAGGCCGGGGCGGTGGCGTCCGGGAACGGACCGGCGGGCGTCACCGGAGGTGGTGACGCCCGCTCGGCATGTCGTCGAGTGGTCAGCGCAGCCAGGGCAGCCGCTGGACGACGGGCAGCTTCGCCCACACCCGGCCGAGGCCCCAGGTGTCGCCGGCGTCGACCAGCGCGAGGACCGCCAGCACCGCGGCGTAGATCAGGTGGTCGTCCATGAAGGGGTTGTTCTCCGGAGGCAGGACGGCGGTCCACATCAGGACCAGCAGCAGCCCACCGGTCACGGCGGCGACCCGCACGCCGATGCCGAGCAGCAGGGCGACACCGATCCCGGCCAGGCCGACCATGAACAGCCAGTCCGCCCAGGCGGCACCCGCGATCCCGGTGTACACGTCCGTGAACGGGCCCGTCACCCCGAAGGTGAGGAAGCCCTTGGTGGGGCTGCCCCCGTTGATCCAGGCGTTCTTCGACTCGGTGGCCATCCCGAGGCCGAACATCTTGTCGACGAACGCCCAGAGGAAGATCCAGCCGAGCGCCAGTCGGAGGCCGGCGAGGATGTACCGGACGGCCCGCCCTCCAGTGGTGCCGTGCGCCGGAGCGGTGTTCTCGACGGTGACCCGGTCGGTCGTCGCGGTCATGGTCTCCACGTCCCTTCTCAGTCTCGCACCGCACTTCCCGGTGGCATCTCCAGTGGACGCTCACGGCGCCCTCGGCGGCAGGGCCGACAGACCGCGTCGGCATGGGACGTTGGACCCCTCCGGTCCGTCCGGCCGAGTTCGCGGGACCGCCGACGTCGGGTCGGTCGTTCGCCTAGGCTCGGGAACGGCCGGCCGGCGGGCGGGGTGACGGGCGCACCGTGGCCGATGCGGGAGGGCTTCGGTGGCGGAGGTGACAGTCCCGGTCCCGCCGTGGGCCTGGGCGGCGGTCGGCGCGGTGATCGCCGTGATGCTCGCCGTGGACGTTCTCCTGCACCGGGACAACCACGTCATCGAGCTACGCGAGGCGCTGCTGTGGAGCGCCGTCTGGATCGGCGCGGGCCTGCTGTTCGGGCTGGTCGTCTGGTGGGGGCTCGGCGGCGACCCGGCCATCGCCTACTTCTCCGGATACCTGCTGGAGAAGGCGCTCTCGGTGGACAACGTGTTCGTCTTCGCCCTGCTCTTCGGCTACTTCCAGGTGCCAGCCGGCTACCAGCACAAGGTGCTGTTCTGGGGAGTCGTGGGGGCGCTCGTCTTCCGTCTGCTGTTCATCCTCGCCGGTGCCCAGCTGCTGAACCGGCTCACCTGGGCCGGGTTCGTGCTCGGCGCGTTCCTGATCTGGACCGGCTGGCGGCTCGCCGTACGCGGAAAACCGGACGTCGACCCGGAACGCAACGTCGTGGTCCGGCTGTTCCGGAAGCTGGTGCACACCGACGCGCGCTACCACGGCGACCGGTTCACGGCCCGGGTGGCCGGCCGGCGGATGGCGACACTGCTGCTGGTGGCGCTCGTCGCCATCGAGGCCACCGACGTGGTGTTCGCCATCGACTCGGTGGCGGCGATCCTCGCCATCACCACCAACACCTTCCTGGTCTGGACAGCCACCGCGTTCGCCGTGCTGGGGCTGCGCAGCCTCTACTTCTGCCTCGCCGGCCTGCTCCGACACTTCGGTTACCTGCGGTACGGACTCGCGTTCCTGCTGGCCTTCGCCGGGCTGAAACTCATCCTCGCCGAGACGCCGGTGGGCAAACTACCGGTCTGGATGACCCTCGCGGTGGTGGTGCTGACCCTGGCGATCTCCATCGGCGCCAGCCTTCTGGCCGCGCGGCGTGCCCCGGCCGGCTGACGTGTCGGTTCAACCGGCCAGCACAGCTGGTCGGCCAGACGCGGGTCAGGGTGGGCCGGGCTCGATACGGGCGGTCACGTCGAGATGCGCGGGTGCGCAGCCGGCGGTCGTCGCGAACCGGCGGACCGCGGCGTCGACGTGCGCGCGTACGCCGTCGGCCCTCGCGTCGCCCGCCAGATCCAGCCGTATCCACACGTCGGGCCGCTGCGGCGCGCCGGTGAGCACCACCCGTGCGCGGCGCACCCCGCGGTCGCCGGTCGTCAGGTCCCGCTCCAGCGCGCCGACCAGCACGTCGGTGGTCAGGCGGGTACGACCGGGGCGGTGGCCGTGGTGGCTCAGCACGCCGCGTAGTGCCTGGCGGGGTCGGCGCAGCTCACCCGCCAGCAGGCGCTGCCCGGCGAGGGCGGCGACAACTCCGGTGGCGGCCGCGGCCAGGGTGCTCCACGGCGCGGCCAGTCGCCAGGCGTCGAGCAGGCCGGCGCCGAGCAGCGCCGCGTCCGCGTCGTCGGCGGGCGGGGCGCTGACGCTGATCCACATCGCTGCCGCTCCGAACGCCACCAGCACCAGCGCGACGATCGTCCACAGCAGGCGGTGTGCGGCGTCGGTCATGCCGGCCTCCGGCGCGGCAGCAGCCGGATCTCGATCCGGCCGGTGCGGGGCGCGGCGAGCCGCCGCAGCTCCTGGCGCACGGCGAACTCGACCTCCGCGTGCGCCGCGGGGTCGCCGGTGGCGTGGACGCTGGGATGCCACTGGTCACCGCGTCGCCGCACGCGCACCCGTGCCCGGCGCACGCCGGGCACGGTCCCGGCCGCGTCGGTCAGCCGGCGTTCCACGCACCGTCTGCGCAGGTGCCAGCCGTCCCGCTCGTCGACGCGCAGCCGGGACGGTGTCCAGCGGCGCAGTTGGGCGACCAGGATGACCAGACCCGACAGGATGGCCGCGCCGGCGCCGGTGCGGACGTCCGGGTCGTGCCACCGGGTGCTGGTCAATGCGTCGTACCAGCCGGTGCCGGCGAGCAGTGGTGCCGGGCGACCCAGTGTGACGAGTAGCGCCTGTACGGCCAGTAGCACCCCGCCGACCAGCAGCGCGACGGCCAGCAGCGACGAGGCGGCCCGGTTGACGATGCGCATGCCGGCCTCGGGGCGCCGAGCCGGTGGTCGTGGCTCGGCGTGGTGCGCCCCGGGGACGATCAGGTCGTCCACCGTGATGGTCACGGCGGCCACGGTGAGGCCGGTTCCGGCGGCCACCCGGTCGGCGACGGCGGTCCGGACCGCCTCGGTGACGGCGGGCACGCTGTACCCGTACGTGGTGACCAGGTGCAGGTCGAGCCCCACGCAGGTGTCGGCCAGCCGGACGGTGGCCGGGTGGGCGCCGGTGACGCCGGGCACCTGACGGGCCGCGTGGGCAGCGATCCGGGCGACGTCCGCCGTCTCGACGGCGCGCCGGTTCGGGGCGACCCGGGTGCCGGTGCCCGGGTTCCCGTTGGTGGTGCCGGCGTTCGGTGCGGTGCCGACCGTCGGAGCGGACGGACGGCCGGCCACGGGGCGCGGTGGAAGTCGATGGTGGCGTCCCGCTCGATCGGTGCGCGGGCGTCGGCGGATGGTCGGATCACCGGCGAGTCGAGGTCGACGGGCGCGCGGGTCGTCCCGGCGTGGGCGGGCGCCCCGACCGCTGCCGGTGCGGGTACCGAGCTGCTGTCGCGACATGCTGACCTCCCGGCCGGTCCGCTACCGGCGACCCCGCTGGATACACCCAACCGAGTCCCCGGGAACGCGGCTTGCCTGTGACCTCGGTCACAGGCTGCCTGCCCCGCCCTGTCCTGCCCTGCCCAGGGGCGTGATCCACACCAGGTCCCCGAAGTGGCGGTATCCCGCCCAGGTGATCGCGCCACTTCGCCGACCTCGTGTTGACCTTGCCCGCCGGGCGGCGGGCGCGGGCGTGGGTGCGGAGACCCGCGTGGTGAGGCACGCTTCGCCCCCCGGAGCCTTCGTGCGCGTTTCGAGGGCCGGTGATCAGTATCGCCGAGTAGCGGGCGGGCGGCGAGCCCGAACCGGGCGTGCCACCGAGGCGTACGCCATGATCGACCGCCTAGACTCGGCCCGGCTCGACCGACCGGCGGATGGATCAGGCAGATGACGAGCATCGGCAGCGACGACCGCGGCTGGCTGCGGACGGTATCCGCCGAGAGCGGACGCGACACGCCGCTCAGTCGCGCCGGCCAGCGGATCCAGACGAACCGCAGGCTCAGTGACCTGGTCCAGGGCCGGCCGCCCGGTGTCACCGGCAGCCAGTGGAGTTCGGCCAGCCGCGCCAGCTTCGACTTCGTGGTCCGCTCGGCCGACACCGGCCGTGCGGTCGTCGCCGTGGAGATCGGCCCGGTCGCGGCCCCCGGCTCGGCGGAGCAGCGTGCCGAGCGACTGAAGGACGCGGTGAGCGAGGCCGTCGGCCTGCCCGTGCTGCGAATCGGTTCTCCGACGTTGCGGGCGGCCGAGCACGGGCGCCGCCTCGTGGAGTACGTGATCGACGCGCGCGCCTACGCCGCGGGCAGCGCCGTGGTGGCCGCCTCCGACGACGAACCGGTCCCGACGGGTTTCCGGGACATCCTCGGCCGGTTGCCGGACGGTCGTACCGGAGCGGTCAACGACCTCGGTGCGCTGACCCGCGCGGCGGTGGTGGAGGCCTACGTGGCCGGGCGGGTGGCCGACCCGATCGTGCGAGGGCTGCACGTCCGCTGGGCGGACGGGCCCGCGCAGGGGTGGAGTTGGGTGCAGGTCCGCCCCGACGCGTGCCTCGTCGAGCGGGTCTCGGTAACCGAACACCGCTTCTCCTGCGGGATCGACCCGGCCCGGCTGGCGGAGGATCTCGCCACTGTCGCCGTCGGGGAGCGACTGCGGGAAGACGCGGTCGCCGAGCTGGTGCCGCGCGCCGAGTTGACCGCGCAGATCGTCGCGCTGGGTCGACGTCGCGACGAACTGGTCGGCGGGTTCGCCTTCGACCACCTCTGCGCCGACTGACGCCACACCCGTTCCACCTGCTGATTCACCGCTCCGCCCCGCCTCCGTGTCGGGTCGCGGCAATTTCCTGTGAACTGGTTGAACCTTCTCGGTCGCCGCCCCGTACTCCTGCGCGAATGAACAGGATCTCCCCACTCGCGTCGTCGGGACCCGGGGGACGGTGTGGAAAGGGCATCGTCGGCCATCGACGCATTACCGGGTAGGTCACGGTGCTCGCCGCCGTGGCGTGCCATCTTACATCCGTCGGTCCGCCGAGGGCAGGAATCCACAACCGGATCGAGAAGGAGAGCAATTCGATGCGCAGGTCCACTCGGGCGCGCCGGTCACCCGGCAACGCGCGGAGCAAGCGTCTGTTGGCCGTTGTCGGCACGCTCGCTGTGTTCGGCGGAGTCGTCGCCGTGACCCAGATTTCGTCGGCCCAGGACCGGCGGACCAATAAGCCCCGCCCGGCCGCTGGGCAGTGCGTGGAACCGAGCCCGGGCGCGACCGCGCCGACCGGCGACGGTTCCACCAGCCGCACCTGGCAGAACGGTCGGTGGGTGCGCAACCACTGGGGTGACGGGCAGCAGTCGGTCCCCGAGTGTGAGGACGGAAAGGACGGCACGGTCGGCACCGGCACGGCCATCGCCTGCCCGGACGTGACGGCCAAGCTGCCGCAGGTGCCGGACCGGGCGCGGGCCGAGGTGGACCGCAACCTCGCCCAGTTGCAGGCGCAGATCGCCGAGGCGGACCGCCGTCTCGCCGCCGAGGGCAACAAGGGTGAGGCGTTCATCCGCAACGCGATCCTGCAACCGTTGGCCGGCAAGCGGCGCGCGGTGCTGGACCGGATCACGACCGCCATCGACCGTGTCGGCCCCCGGCCGCAGGGTCTCGCCGAACTCGCCCCGTGCACGGTGCAGCCGACCAACAACGGTGGCGGCAACAACGGCGGCGGCAGCACCCCTGCCCCCACCACCAGCACCGGCGGCAACAACGGTGGCGGCAACGCCCCCGGCGCCGGTCTCGGCGTGCTGGCCAACGACTGCGACGAGAGCCGCCTCCAGCCGCACGACGGCTTCCAGAACGGCAACCGCTGCGTGAGCACCGAGTTCGGTGAGGTCGGCGCCGCCGCGAACAACCCGTCGCTGCTGATCACCCAGTTCCCCCAGCAGGTGGGCCAGAACCAGGCCTTCACCCTGCGGGTCAGCACCCGCAACCTGGTCCGCGACCGCTTCCTGGCGGCCGGTCAGGGCGGCTACTACGTGGAGAGCTCGCTGCTCAACGCCCAGGGTCTGGTCCGGGGTCACTTCCACACCGCGTGCCGGATGCTGGACAGCCTGACCACCCCGCCGGAGCCGCAGGAGGTGCCTGCGTTCTTCGTCGCGACCGAGGACGGTCGCGGTGGGGCCCAGCCCGACGAGGTGACCATCCAGGTTCCGGGCCTGCCGGAGTCGGGCACCGCGCAGTGCTCCGTCTGGGCCGGTGACGGCTCGCACCGTCTGCCGATGATGGAGCGGGCCAACCAGACCCCGGCGTTCGACTCGGTGCGCATCACCGTCAACTGACCGGACGTACCAACGGCGGCCGGTCACCCGGGGCGACAACCCCCGGGTGACCGGCCGCCGCGTCGTCGGGGTCACCCGGACACAACGACGGGGCCCCGCCGTTTCCGGCAGGGCCCCGTCGTCGACTCGCGCGTCAGCGGCTCTTGTACGCCTCGACGACCTCGACCGGGATCCGGCCCCGTTCGGAAATCTTGTAGCCGTTCTTGACGGCCCATTCCCGGATTGCTCGGTTCTGCTCGCGATCCATTCCCGCGCCGGCGGGTCGCCCCGGACGCCGGACCGAGCGTGCGCTCTCGACCGGGCCGCGCCCGATCCGCCGACCCGCATTGATGTACGGATCCAGCGCCTTGCGAAGGACGCCGGCATTCTCGTCCGACACGTCGATCGTGTAGGCGACGCCGTCGAGACTGAACTCGACCGTCCGATCGGCCTTCCCACCGTCGAGGTCGTCGGTCAGGACCGTGATTACTTTTCTCGCCATTGCCGATTACTCCCTGTGTGCGGCGGGATGTGTCCAAAGTCTGACCTATCACCCCCGGAATCCGCAACAATACGCGTCCTATTCATTCGGCGCGTCGTGATTCCGTTACCGAGCAAAACCGGGAATCGGGGCGGATGAAGTGGCCTCATTCGCCGAGAAGGCCGGTGTGCCCGGCGATGGCGGCGGCCTCCGCCCGGTTGGAAACCCGCAACTTGCGCAGCAACGCGGCGGTCATTCGTTTCACCGTCCGCTCCGAGACATGCAGTTCGTCGGCGATGTCGACGGTGTTGCGGCCGGAGGCGATCGCCCGCAGCAGCCGACGTTCCTCGCCGTCCAGGTCGACGGGCGTCGCGTGGGCGGGGCGCAGCATCGCGTGCAGCAGCGCGCCCGGGAGGACCGCCCACCCGTCGAGGACGGCCCGCAACGGGGGCAGCAGTGCCTCCGGTTCGCTGGTCTTCGGCAGGAACCCCTCGGCGCCGGCCCGCAGCGCCTCCATCGCCGGTGCCGGGTCGGTGGAACCCGACATCGCGACCACGCGTATCCGGGGGGTGGTCCGTCGGATCGCTGCCACCGCCCGGATGCCACCCGGCGGCGGCATGTGCAGATCGACCAGGGCCAGGTCGGGCTGGCAGCGGCTGACCAGCGCCGCCGCGGCGGCGGCGTCGCCGGTGGAGGCGACCACCTCGGCCCGGCCGTCGGTGGTGATGGGGAGCAGCAGTTCGAGCCCGCGGACGAAGAGCGGGTGATCGTCCACGACGACGATTCGCATGGTGGAGGCTCCCGGCATGTCTGCGCCGTTCCCCAGCGGGTACCGATCATGCGGGTACGCACCGAACGAGGGGAGTCGGGTGGATGCGCGCACACCGCGGTTTGCAGGGCCTGCTGCGAGGGTTGCGCCGGATCGAGCCCGCTTCGGGTGACCTGCGAGCACCGGTGGCCGATCCGGAGTTGCTGCTGCGGGTGTTGTGCCACGAGTTCCGTACACCGATCAGCACCCTGACCTCGCTGACCCGGGCGTTGGCCGACGAGCACCGCGAGCTGAGCGGCGCCGACCGGCGGGCGATCACCGAGCTGGCCCGCGACCAGGCCGCCCATTTGCAGAGCCTGCTGCGCGACGCCACGGCCGGCACCGGTGCGCTGGCGTTGACCCTCCAACCGGAGCCGACGGTCGCGCTGGCGGGCATCCTGCGGGAGGCCGCCGCGCTGGTGCCGGTCGGCCGGCGGCGGGTGCGGGCCACCCGGGCCGCGGGATCCTGCCCGGTGGCGGCCGGACGGACCCGCCAGGTGCTCGTCAACCTGGTGGAGAACGCGCTGCGGCACGGGCCGTCGCAGGGGCAGGTCGGGCTCTACGCCACGGTGCGCGGCCCCGGCCTGAGCGTGCTGGTGACCGACGAGGGCCGCGTCGACGACGCGCTGCTGGCCGCGCTGCGCCGCCCGGCGCCGGCACACGGGATGTCCGGGTTGGGGCTGTGGATCGTCCGGCAGCTCGTCGCGGTGGACGGGGGAGCGCTGCGGGCGCACCGGTTGCAGCCGCGCGGCACGGCGCTGGAGGTGCTGCTGCCGGTGCGCTGACCCCGCCGGGACACGAATTGGCCCGGCCGGGTCACCGGTACGGGAAGGGCTGCCCTGCCAATTCCCGTACCGAGGGGGCCAGATGTTCAGTCATGTCAAGGATTTGCAGTTCGAGGCCAAACCGGACGGCCCGGACGCCGCGTTCGCCCGTCGCCTGCAGGAGGTGCTGGGCGGCAAGTGGGGCGAGATGACAGTCGCCAACCAGTACCTCTTCCAGGGGTGGAACTGCCGGCTGCCCGGCAAGTACAAGGATCTGTTGCTCGACGTCGGCACCGAGGAGATGGGCCACGTCGAGATGATCTGCACGATGATCACCCGGTTGTTGGACAGCGCGCCGTTGTCGCTGTCGGAGGGCATCGCGGAGGATCCCGGCGGGGCGGCGATCTACGCCGGCTCGAACCCGGCGCACTTCATCCACGCCGGGGCCGGGGCGTTGCCCGCCGACTCCAGCGGGGTGCCGTGGAACGGCGCGTACGTCACCGCCAGCGGCAACCTGCTGGCCGACTTCCAGCTCAACGTGACAGCGGAGGCGCAGGGTCGGCTCCAGGTCGCCCGGTTGTTCCACATGACCGACGACCCGGGCGTCAAGCAGATGCTGCGCTTCCTGCTGGCCCGCGACACCATGCACCAGAACATGTGGCTGGCCGCTATCGAGCAGCTCAAGGAGGACGGGCTGGAGGACATGCCGGTGCCGGAGGCGTTCCCGGACTCCGGCGACCTCACCGAGGAGTACGCCTACACGTACCTCGGGTTCTCCTCGGGCACCGACGCGGCGCAGAGCAGCTGGGCGTCCGGACCGTCGCCGGACGGCAAAGGCGAGTTCCGGTACGACGACAACCCGCGTGCGACCGCCCCGGAGCCGGTGCTGCCGCCGGGAGATCCCCGGCTCTACGGCACCAACCCGGGGGTGACCGGCTCGATCGCGAACACGGTAAAGAGCAAGCTCACCTGAGGTGTCCGGTCGGGTCGCCCCGCTGTCCGGGGCGACCCGCCGGACCGGCGGCAAAGTGGTCTGGGTCACAAGCCGGAACAAGGGGAACGCTTTGTTACTTGAGCCAGACACGCTCAAGTCAACCTGATGGCAGGTGTTCCATGGCAACTCTTCCGGTACTCCCACTGACCGACGCCGTGCTGCTGCCCGGGATGGTCATCCCGGTGACCCTCGACCCGTCCACCCAGGCCGCCATCGACGCCGCCCGCGCGACCGGCGACCGCAAGCTGCTCGCCGTGCCCCGGATCGACGGCGAGTACGGCCCCGTCGGCGTGATCGCCACCATCGAGAAGGTTGGCCGGCTGCCCGAGGGCGAGCCCGCCGCCGTCATCCGTGGCCTGTCCCGGGCCCGAATCGGCTCCGGCGTCCCCGGCCCCGGCGCGGCGCTCTGGGTCGAGGCGTCCGAACTCGACGAACCCGCGTACGCCGGCAAGGCCCGCGAACTCGCCCGCGAGTACCGCGCCCTGGTGACCTCGGTCCTGCAACAGCGGGGCGCCTGGCAGGTCATCGACGCGGTGGAGCGGATGACCGACCTCTCCGAGTTGGCCGACTCGGCCGGTTACGCGCCCTGGCTGACCCTGGAGCAGAAGACCGAGCTGCTCGCCGCGCCGGACGTCACCTCCCGACTGGAGCTGCTGGTCGGCTGGGTGAAGGACTACCTGGCCGAGCAGGAGGTCACCGAGCAGATCAACAGTGACGTCCGCGAGGGGCTGGAGAAGTCCCAGCGGGAGTTCCTGCTGCGTCAGCAGCTCGCCGCGATCCGCAAGGAGCTGGGCGAGGACGAGCCGGACGGTTCGGCCGACTACCGGTCCCGGGTCGAGTCCGCCGAGCTGCCGGAGAAGGTCCGCGAGGCGGCCATGCGCGAGGTCGGCAAGCTGGAGCGGGCCAGCGACGCCTCCCCGGAGGCGGGTTGGATCCGCACCTGGCTGGACACCGTGCTCGAAATGCCGTGGGGTACGCGTACCCAGGACAACACCGACCTGGCCGCGGCCCGGGCGGTGCTCGACGCCGACCACGCCGGCCTGGCCGACGTGAAGGACCGCATCCTGGAGTACCTGGCGGTGCGCAACCGGCGTGCCGAGCGCAACCTCGGCGTGGTCGGCGGACGAGGCTCCGGCGCGGTGCTCGCCCTCGCCGGCCCTCCCGGGGTCGGCAAGACCAGCCTCGGCGAATCCGTGGCGCGGGCGCTCGGCCGCAACTTCGTCCGGGTGTCCCTCGGTGGTGTCCGCGACGAGGCGGAGATCCGCGGTCACCGGCGCACCTACGTGGGTGCGCTGCCCGGCCGGATCGTCCGTGCCCTGCGCGAGGCCGGCTCGATGAACCCGGTCGTGCTCCTCGACGAGGTGGACAAGCTGGCCGCCGGCTACGCCGGTGACCCCGCCGCCGCCCTGCTGGAGGTGCTCGACCCGGCGCAGAACCACACCTTCCGGGACCACTACCTGGAGGTCGACCTCGACCTGTCCGACGTGCTCTTCCTGGCCACCGCCAACGTGGTGGAGTCCATCCCCGGCCCGCTGCTGGACCGGATGGAACTGGTCATGCTGGACGGCTACACCGAGGACGAGAAGGTCGCCATCGCCCGGGACCACCTGCTGCCGCGGCAGCGGGAGCGGGCCGGGTTGACCGCCGACGAGGTGCAGATCGCCGACGAGGCGCTCGCGCTGATCGCCGGGGAGTACACCCGCGAGGCCGGTGTCCGGCAGCTCGAACGGGGCCTGGCGAAGATCCTGCGCAAGGTGGCGGTGACGTTGGCGACCGACCCGTCGCCGGTACGCGTCGACACCGACAACCTCACCGGCTACCTGGGGCGACCGAAGTTCACCCCGGAGTCGGCCGAGCGCACGGCGGTGCCCGGCGTGGCGACCGGCCTCGCCGTCACCGGCGCCGGCGGGGACGTGCTCTTCATCGAGGCGACCAGCATGGAGGGCGAGCCGGGGCTGACCCTGACCGGCCAGCTCGGCGACGTGATGAAGGAGTCGGCGCACATCGCGCTGTCGTACCTGCGCTCCAACGGGCGACGGTTCGGCATCGACCCGAACGCCCTGGCCGGGCGACGGATCCACGTCCACTTCCCGGCGGGCGCGGTTCCCAAGGACGGCCCGAGCGCCGGCATCACCATGGTCACGGCCCTGGCGTCGCTGGTCACCGGCCGCCCGGTCCGTCCCGAGTTCGGGATGACCGGCGAGGTGACGCTCTCCGGCCGGGTGCTGCCGATCGGCGGGGTGAAGCAGAAGCTGCTCGCCGCGCACCGGGCCGGCCTCACCGAGGTGATCATCCCGGCGCGCAACGAGCCCGACCTGGACGACCTGCCGACCGAGGTGCGTGAGGCGCTGACCGTGCACACCCTGGCCGACGTGGCCGACGTGCTCGCTCTGGCACTGACCCCGGCCGACGTCCCGGCCCTGGACGGACCGGCGCTCTTCGTCTCCTGACCCTGCGACCGCGACGACCCCCGCCGTTCCCGTGACGGCGGGGGTCGTCGCCGTCCGCGCGCCGGGCGCTAACGTCTCGCCTGACGCTCCCCGACACCTCTCCGCCGCGAGGCGGTGCCCCCGGAGGTAAACCCCGTGAACCTGGTGCTCTGGATCATCCAGATCCTGCTCGCCGCTGTCTTCGCCGGCGCCGGCCTGGCCAAGCTGACCCAGCCCAAGGACAAGCTGCGCGAGATGATGCGATGGGTGGACCCGGTCCCGCCGTCGCAGGTCAAGGCCCTCGGCGCGGTCGAGGTGCTGGCCGCCCTCGGGCTCGTGCTGCCCGCGCTCACCGGCATCGCCACAGTGCTCACCCCGTTGGCAGCCGTCGGGCTGGTCATCGTCATGATCGGCGGCTTCCTGGTGCACCTGCGTGACCGGAAGAAGCGCGAGACGGCGGCCGAGCGTCGGCTGGAGGTGCAGGGCGCGATCACCTGCGCGGTGCTGCTGGTGCTCGCCGTCGTGGTGGCCTGGGGTCGCTTCGGGCCGTACTCCTTCTGATCCCCGGCGCCGGCGACCGTCGTACCCCGGCGGTCGCCGGCGTCGTGCTCAGCGCTCGTCGCCCCCACGGTCGCGGCGCACTGTCGCCTTGCGGCCCTTGATCGTGCTCTGCCGCAGCCCGGAGATCACCTCGTCGGCCACCCCCTGCGGCACCTCCACCAGGGAGAACCGGTCGGCGATCTCGATCGAGCCGATGTCCCGGCCGCGAATCCCGGTCTCGCCGGTGATCGCGCCGACCAGGTCCTGGGGGCGCACCCCCGCGCGCCGGCCCAGGCCGACGAAGACCTGGACGGTGTTGCCGCCACCGGAACGTGGACGACCCCCGCCCCGCCGGTCGCCACCCCGGCCACCGGACTCCGGTCGACCCTCGCGGGGACCGCGCACCGGGACCTGCGGGATCTCCTCCTCGTCGTCGGAGCCGGGCGACGTCACCTCGTGGGCCAGCTTCACGGCGGCGAGGGCGACCTCCATCAGGTCGAACTCGTCGGTGAGCGTCTCCACGATCACCCGGTACGGGTCGAGGTCGTCCTCCAGCAGGCTCTCCCGCAGCGCCGCCTGGGTCAGCTCCAACCGGCGGGTACGCATGTCCGCCACGGTGGGGATCTTGTCGATGGTGATCCGCTGGCCGGTCACCCGCTCGATGGTCTTGAGCATCCGGTGTTCACGCGGCTCGGCGAGGGTGATCGCCACACCTTCGCGGCCGGCCCGGCCCACCCGGCCGATCCGGTGCACGTACGACTCCGGGGCGGACGGCACGTCGTAGTTGACGACGTGGGTGAGCTGCTCGACGTCCAACCCCCGGGCCGCGACGTCGGTGGCCACCAGCAGATCGGCGGTGCCCGCCCGCAGCCGGCCCATGACCCGGTCGCGCTGCTCCTGGCTCATGCCACCGTGCAACGCCTCGGAGCGGTAGCCCCGGCCGTTCATCGTCTCGGTCAGCCGGTCGACCTCCTCCCGGCTGCGGCAGAACACGATCGCGGCGGTGGGCGACTCGACGTCCAGCACCCGACCCAGTGCGGCCGGCTTGTGCGCCCGGGTCACGATGTACGCGCTCTGCCGCACCCGGGGCGCCTCACCCGCGACCGGCTGCTCCCGACCGATCTCGATCCGGACCGGATCGCTGAGGTGCTGCCGGGCCATCCCGTCGATGCGCGACGGCATGGTGGCGGAGAAGAGAACCGTCTGCCGCTGCGCCGGAGCGTGTTCCAGGATCGCCTCGATGTCCTCGGCGAAGCCCATGTCGAGCATCTCGTCGGCCTCGTCGAGCACCACCGTGGTCAACCCACCGAGGCGCAGGGTGCCCCGGGCGATGTGGTCGAGAGCGCGTCCCGGGGTCGCCACCACCACGTCCACGCCGCTGTCGAGTGCCCGCAGCTGCCGTCCGATCGGCTGCCCGCCGTAGATCGGCAGCACCCGGGCGCCCAGGTCCTTGCCGTAGCGGTGGAACGCCTCGGAGACCTGCACCGCCAGCTCACGCGTCGGCACCAACACCAGCGCCACCGGGTCACCGCCACGACGGTGGGCCGTCATGAGGTTCAGCAGGGGGAGCGCGAACGCCGCCGTCTTGCCGGTGCCGGTGGCCGCCTGACCCAGCAGGTCCCGACCCTGAAGCAGCGGTGGGATCGCCTCCCGCTGGATGGGTGTGGGCTCCTCGTAGCCGAGGGCGGACAGCGCGCCCAGCAGTTCGGCGCGCAGCCCGAGCTCGGTGAAGGCGTTCACCTCGTCGGTGCCGGCGGGGGTGGCGTCGGACGGTGCGTCGTGCTGTGCAGGTGCGGAACTCATGTGCCAAGCCTTTCATCACGCCGTCCGGGCCGCTGCGCCGACCGCCACATGAGCGCGACAGGCGCCCCACCGGCGGTGGTCGCGGTCAGGCGGGGCTGCTCAGGATCGCCAGGATCATCACCGCGGCGAGGATCGCGTCGAGCACCCCGCAGAACTCGGTGTAGCCGCGCGGCACCACCCGGCCGGACCGATGGTGCGCCAGGTCCCATCCGGCGTGCGCCAGCCAGCCGAGCGCCACCAGCCACTCGGCGCTCCGCCCGCCGACCACGACCGCGACCAGCGTCAGGGCGCCCCAGACGGCGAGACCGACGAGCTGGGTGGCGAGCACACCCGGACCACCCAGCGTGCGCCGGAACAGGCCGATCAGCAGGTAGCCGCCCGGCAGCACCAGCATCGTCCACGGGCTGAGCACCCCCGGGGCGAACCACATGTCCGCAGTCACCAGCAGCGCCAGCCCGGTCGGCCAGCGGCGGGCGAGCGCCACCACGGCCGGGTGTCGACGGATCACCGCCGGCGACTCGTGCCGATGTCGCACCGCCACCAGCACCATCGCCGGCACCATCAGCAGATGGCCGCCGAGCAGCAGGCCGTCGGCGTCGAGCAGGCCGGCCCAGTACGGCACGAAGAGCAGCAGGAACGGGACGTACATGGCGGCGGCCATCTCGCCCACCCCACGCCAGTGGTGCGCCCGGTAGCGCATCCACACCGTCATCCCGGCGGTCATGGTGGTGGCCATCACCAGCGCGGCCACCTCCGGGCGGGCCAGCGCGCCGGTCGCCCCCAGAACCGCACCGACCATCTCGACCAGCGGTCCGAGCAGCAGCATCCCGGCGACCATCGCCAGCGCCATCTCGCCGAGATGCCACAGCAGCCGTCGCGTACCGCCGGCCGGCGTCACGTCGGTCCGCGTCGCGCCCGTGGGCGCCGGCTGGTCCGTCGTCAGCGGCCCGGGCGACGGTACGCGGGCGGCGCGGTCGGCGTACATCCGTGTGTTTTCCATGTCTTGACAGTGCCGGCGCTGCGGCCCGGCGGGCAGACGCGTCCGTCACCGGATATTCATGCGCGTCGCACGGTCCGACCGTGACAATTCGCATGGGTGGACCGGGCGGCGAGCGGTCCTAGGATCGACGCGTGACGAGCGAGGCGGCGACCCCCCGGGCGGACCGCCGGCTGCTCCGGGCCCGGCGGGCGACGTTGCTGTCGCTGGCCGTCGGGATGTGGGCGACCGTCCTGCTCCCGGCAGCCGGCCTGAGCCGTGAGCCGGACGTCGGCCGCGTCGCGCTCGGCGCGGTCGGCATCCTCGCCTTCGCGGCCACCCAGACCGCCGTGTTGTACGCGGCGGTCACCCCCTGGCTCGCGCAGCGGTGGCGACGGCGCGCCCAGCTCGGCCTGGCCGTCGTCGCGGTACTGACCGTGCCGTTGGTGGCGCCGGTCGCGGCCGGGGTCTGGCCGACCTGGGCGTGGCTCGGCGCCTCCCTGGTCGGGATGGCCCCGTTGGTGGTCCGCCTTCCCGGAGCGCTGGCGGTCACCGCCGGCACCCTCCTGGTGTCGGCGGCGGTGGCCTGGTGGACGGGCGGATCGGTGGGGCGTTCCCTGGCGGTGACGGGCGGGGTCGGGGTGGGCGTGGCGGCGGTCAACAGGTTCCAGGTCTGGTTCTGGGACCTGCTGGTGGAGGCCCGGCAGGGACAGGCCGCCCAGGGCAGGTTGGCCGCCGCCGAGGAGCGGCTGCGCTTCGCCCGCGACGTGCACGACCTGCTGGGGCACAGTCTCACGGTGATCGCGCTGAAGGCCGAACTCGCCGCGCGGCTCGCACCGGTCGACCCGGTTCGGGCCGGTCGGGAGGCCGCCGAGGTGCAGCGGCTCGCCGCGTCCGCGCTCGCCGAGGTCCGCGAGAGCGTGCACGGCTACCGCGCTGTCGACCTCGGCGAGCAGGTGGCCGCCGTGGCGGAGGTGCTCCGGTCGTGCGGAGTGCGCTGCACGGTGCCGTCGCCACCGGTGGACCTGCCGCAGCCGGCCGCGACCGAACTGGCGGCGGTGCTACGCGAGGCGGGCACCAACGTGCTGCGGCACAGCCGCGCCGACTGGTGTCGGATCCACATCGACCGGGAGGGGAACGTGGCCAGGATGACGGTGGTCAACGACGGCGCCGACGAGAGCGGCCCGGACGAGCACAGCCACGGCCTGCGGGGTCTGGCCGACCGGCTGGCCGCGGCCGGGGGAGAGCTGCGGACACGTCGCCAGGACGCGGTGTTCACCGTCGAGGCCACAGTGCCGGTGCCGTCGTGATCCGCGTCCTGCTGGCCGACGACGAGGACCTGATCCGGGTGGCGGTCGCCGCGCTGCTCGGCCTCGAACCGGACATCGACGTGGTGGCCCACGCCGCCGACGGGCCGACGGCGGTCACCGCGACGATCGCGCACCGCCCGGACGTCGCCGTGGTGGACCTGGAGATGCCCGGCCTGGACGGCATCGCCGTCGCCGCCGAGCTGGCCCGCGTCCATCCGGAGTGCGCGGTGGTCGTGTTGACCGGGCACGGCCGCCCGGGGCACCTCCGCCAGGCGTTGACCGCCGGTGCGCGAGGCTTCGTGCCGAAGGGCTCGCCCGGCGGGGCGCTCGCCGACGTGATCCGCCGGGTGCACGCCGGCGGCCGGTACGTCGACCCGTCGCTGGCCGCCGACGCGCTGACCCTGCCGGCGTGCCCGCTCACGCCTCGGGAGTTGGAGACGCTGCGGCTGGCCGAGTTCGGCGCACCGGTGGCGGTGATCGCCCGTCGGGTGCACCTGTCCACCGGCACGGTCCGCAACCACCTGTCGGCGGCCGTCCAGAAACTCGGTGCCGCCGACCGGGCCGAGGCGGTCCGTGCCGCCCGGGACAACGGCTGGCTCTGATCCGCTCGATCCACGTGTCGTCCGACACGTAGATCTTGGACAGTTTCCGTTTCGAGCGAACGGAAAGTGTCCAAGATTGGGACCGGGGACCGGGGCGGCGGACCGGTCTGGCGTTCGGTCGGCGAACCGTCCCGTTAGCGTGTCGGAGTGCGAACGGTGGAACTGGTCTGCTCGCCCGGGTTGGAGACCGCGATCCGGTCGATCTGGGTGCGGCTGGCGGCGGCGGGGCTGCCCAGCCTGGCCCGCAACGTCCACCCGACCAACCGGCCGCACCTCACCCTCGCCGCGGTGGACGATCTTCCACCCGGCGTCGCGCGCCGTCTGGCCGGGTTGTTCGAGGACGCGCTGCCGGTGCCGGTCACCCTCGACCGCGTCGTGGTTCTCGACGGCAGCGCTCCGTTGGTCTGGCTCGTCCGACCCACGCCCGCGCTGACCGCGCTGCACACGGCCGTCTGGGACGTCCTCGCCGACACCGAGGGACAGCGCCCGTGGCACGCGCCGGGTGCGTGGGTGCCGCACCTGAGCCTGGCGCTCCGGTTCCGCAACGCGGACCTACGGCTGGCCCGGGCCGTCGCGGGCGGGCAGCGCCCGACGGGCTCGTTCGACGGCGCCCGCAGCTACGACGGCACGGACCGGACGGTGTCCCCGCTGACCCGGCTCCGCTTAGGTCGTCGCGGTGCCGGGGGGTGATGGCGTCATGAGTGCTACCGAGGGCCGGACGATGGCTGAGTTGGCCGCGCTGCTGGCCGACGGCACCCGGGCCGGCATCTGCGTCGCGCTGCTCGACGGTCGGGCGTGGACCGCCGGGGAACTCGCCCGCCGTGCCGGGGTCGCGCCGTCCACGGCCAGCGACCACCTCACCCGGCTGGTGCGGGGCGGGCTGCTCGTGGAGGAACGGCAGGGCCGGCACCGCTACCTGCGGCTGGCCGGGCCGTCGGTGGCCGAGCTGATCGAGCGACTGGCCGGCCACGCCCCGGCCCCACCCGCGCCCACCGGCTCGCTGCGCGCGGCGAGCGCCGGTGCCGCCCTGACGTACGCCCGGACCTGCTACGACCACCTGGCCGGGCGGCTCGGCGTGCTGATGTACGACGCGCTGGTGGCCGACGGGCGGCTGGACCGGTCCAGCGGGTTGGCGTTGACCGCGCACGGGTGGGCGTGGGCGACCGACCTGGGCGTACCCGTGCCGGCGCTGTCCACCGGCCGACGTCCGGTGGTCCGCGACTGCCTGGACTGGACCGAGCGCCGCCCGCACCTGGCCGGAGCGCTCGGCGCGGCGCTGCGCCGCCGCTTCGCCGACCTGGGCTGGATCACCCAGGGCACCGGCCGGGCGGTCCGCCTGACGCCGACCGGGCGCACCGCCCTGGCCGCGACCCTGTCCGTCCCCGAGGACACCCTCGCACCCACTCCGAGCCCGTCACCCGCCAGCGGACGTGCCTGAGGCGCGACTGTTCGGCGGGGAGCGAAACGTTCCGCTCCTACTGTCGTGCGGTGACTGACACGTGGCCCGACATCGCCCCCGCGCCGGGAACGCCGCACTGCGGCCCGCCCTCACCCGTGCCGGGGCACGGCTGGTGGGTGACGAGGCACGCCGACGTACTCGCGGCGCTCACCGACGGAAACCTGCGGGTACCGCCCGTCGAGAGCGGTCCGCCCGGCACGCTCGCCTGGCTGCGCGCGTCGGTCAGCCGGTTCAGTGCGCCGCACCGGCACGCCCAGCGTCGGGCGACGGTGGTGGGCGCGTTGGCCGGCCTGGACCCGGAGGCGCTGCGGCGCGAGGCCGCCCAGCTGACCACCGCCGTCCTGGACCGGGTCGGTGACCGCCTCGACGTGATGCGGGAACTGGCCCGGTCGGTGCCGCTGCGGGTGCTGGCCGAGCGACTCGGTCTCGCCGACCCGGCAGCCGCCGGGACGGCGGTCGCCGTCGTCGCTGCCGCGTACCACCCGGGGGTCGACCCGGCGGTGACCCGGCGGGCCGACGCGGCGGTGGAAACGGTGCTGGCCCTCGTGCCGCCGGGCCCGCCGGAGGTCCGGGCGAACCTGGTCGGTCTGCTGGTCCAGGCCTGCGACGCGACGGCCGGTCTGATCGGTGCCGCCGCCCACCACCTGCTGCCGCCGCTCGACGGCCGGCCCGACGGGGACGCGCCCCCGGCGGCGGGGACCACCGCGCTGCTGGCGGAGGTGCTGCGGCTCGACCCGCCGGTGCGGGCGACCCGGCGCGTCACCACCACCGGGGTACGACTGGGTGGACAGGAGCTGCCGGCGGGAAGCCCGGTGCTGCTGCGCTTCGACGCGGCCAACCGCGATCCGCTGGTGTTCACCGAGCCGGCGGCGTTCCGACCCGGTCGCCCCGGTGCCGGGCTGCTCACGTTCGGGGCGGGGGAGCGCGGCTGCCCCGGCGACCGGCACGCCCTGGCCCTCGCCGCCGGGGTGCTCGACGTGCTGCGCGCACGCTGCCGGCGCACCCGCGCCGACCTGCGGCACGAGCCGCACCCCACACTGCGTGTCCCGACCGACCTGGAGGTGAGCGTCGCATGATCGACCGCCGTGCCGCGTTCCACGCCCTGCACCGCGCCGGCCGGCCCCTGCTGCTGCCCAACGCCTGGGACCACGCCTCGGCGGCGGCGCTCGCCGCGCGGGGCCACCCGGCGGTCGGCACCACCAGCCTCGGCGTGGCCGCCACCGCGGGCCTTCCCGACGGCACGGCCGCCACCGGGCAGGAGACGGTGGCCCTGGCCCGCCGGCTGGCGCGGTTGCCGGTGCTGCTCAGCGTCGACGTCGAGGCCGGGTTCAGCGACGACCCGGCGGAGGTCGCCGGGTACGTGGCGGAACTGGCCGGGCTCGGCGTGGTCGGCATCAACCTGGAGGACGGGCGCGCCGACGGCACCCTCGCCGACCCGCAGCACCACGCCGACAAGGTCGCGGCGGTGAAGGCGGCCGTGCCGGACCTGTTCGTCAACGCCCGCGTCGACGCCTGGTGGCTCGGGGTCGACGACCCGCTGCCGCGGACCCTCGCCCGGGCTCGCGCCTACCGGGCGGCGGGCGCCGACGGGATCTTCGTGCCCGGCGTCGTGGACCCGGCCACGCTGCGCGGACTCACCGAGCGGATCGACGCCCCGGTGAACGCGCTGTACCAACCCGGCGGCCCGGGGCTGGACGAGTTCGGCCGGGTCGGAATCGCGCGGGTCAGCACCGGCTCACTGCTGTTCCGCGCGGCACTGGCCGCCGCGCTCACCGCCGCCGACGGGGTACGCGTCGACGGGCTCGCGGCCCCGGCAGGGCTGCCGTCGTACGCCGAGGTGCAACGGCTGGCACCGACGCAACCGGACGGTTCGCTCCCTTAGGGGTAGATAGGAGGATTGTTCGGTCCGCTCCGGTCGCGGCGATTACGGTGTGTTACAGGGCGAAGTACCCACTGTGGGACCGGAGGAAAGGGACCCCGTCATGCGAGTGCCCAGCCGTAGTCCGGGACAGCAACCCGGCCCTCCCACGTCACCCACCGCCCCGGCCCGACGCCGGCCCTCCGGCACGGCACCCCGACGCCTCCCCACCGCCGAGCCCGACCTGGCCGCCTACCGGGCCGCCGTGGCCGAACTCCTGGTCGAGGTGGGCGCCCTGGCCGACGCGGCCAGCACCCGGGCCCGACAGGTGCTCATCGACGAGCGGCTGCGGGAGCCGGCGCTCGCCGCCGTCCTCGACGCCACCCCGCAGGGGCTGATCGGCGCCCGCGAGACGCTGCTGCTGGAAATGGCCCGCTACCAGCCGAACGAGCGCACCTCGGCACGCGACCTGACCGCGCTGGTCCGGATCTACCTGCTCTCGCGCATCGACGTGCTGTGGTGGCAGGACGCTCCGACGTTCCTCACCGACGACCAGGTCAACGGCAGCGCCGAACTCGTCGACCTGGAGTGGCTGCGCCGCCGCGACCTGCTGCGCTTCCGCTACCAGGAGCAGCCCGCCACCATGCTCGGCCGGGCCGCGCGCGGACTGCGCCGGCGGCTCCGCCCGGACGTCACTCCCCGTACGGCGGGGCTGCTGTTCCGCCGGGCCCGCCGGGAGGTGGTGGCGCTGCTCAACGACATCGGACGGGAGTTCGCCGCCGCCGCACCGCCGGCCACCCCGCCGCTGTGGGTCACCAGCCTGGTCCGCAGCGCCGAACACCAGTACCGGCTTCGCCGGCTGGGGTACGCCGCGATGCTGCCCAGCGGGCACTGCCTCGGCTACTCGGTCGACGTCGAACTGGCCTGGTTCGAGCGTTTCGGAGCGCGGGACACCCTGGCGGAACTGCTGCTCAACCGGCAGAAGGCCGGTGAGCTGAACGTGATCGACGAGGGGCAGGCGTGGCACCTGTGTCTCGCGCCCACCGCCCGGCGTCGTCTGCGCCGGGCCTACGAGGCCGAGATGGGGATCTGACCCGTGTGCGGCATCGCGTTGAGCATCGGCCCCGAGGCCGACCCGGCGACGTTCCGGCGGATGCTCGCCGTCCTGGCCCCTCGCGGTGAGGTCACCGAGACCCGGTCGGAGAACGGTCTGCTCGCCGGCACCCGCCGGCTTCGGATCGTCGACCGGGACCGGGCGGTGCAGCCGTGGACGTCCACCGACGAACGCTGGCTGCTCTGCTTCAACGGCGAGATCTTCAACTACCGGGAGCTGCGGGCGCAGCTGACCCGCCTCGGGCAGGCCTTCCGCACCGACAGCGACACCGAGGTGCTGCTCGCCGCGTTCCAGCAGTGGGGCGAGGCGGCGGTGACCCGGCTCCGCGGCGAGTACGCCTTCGCGATCGTCGAGCGGGCCACCGGCCGGACCTACCTGGCCCGCGACCCGGTCGGGGTGAAGCCGCTGTACTGGTCCCGCCGCCCCGGCTGCCTGCACATCGCCTCCGAGGTCAAGGCGCTCGTCGGGCACGGCGCCCCGGTCTGCGAGGTGCCGCCCGGGCACCACGGCTGGGCGGAGGCGGACGGGCACGTGCGACTGAGGCCGCACGTCGACCTGCTCACCATCGGCGCGGGCCTGCCGGTCATCGACGACCCGGACGAGGCCGCCCTGCTCGTCCGTGCCGCGTTGAGCGACTCGATCCGGATGCGGGTGCAGACCGACCTGACCGTCGGGGTGGTGCTCTCCGGCGGATTGGACAGCTCGTTGACACTGCGGCAGGTCCGCGACATCCACCCGGACTGCGTCGCGGTGACGGTCGGCGTGGCGGACAGCCCCGACGTGGCGTACGCCCGGCGGCTCGCCGCCGACCTCGACGTGCCGCACGTGGTGATCGAGCTGCGTCCACGCGACATCCGCCTCGCCGACGTCCGCGAGGCGATCCGGATCTCCGAGCTGACCGAGTACGGCGACATCATCAACGCGGTGGTCTCGGTGCCGATCTTCCGGCGGCTGCGCGACCTGGGCATCAAGGTGGTGCTCACCGGCGACGGCTCCGACGAGCTGTTCGGTGGCTACCCGATGTACCACCAGGTCGGTCCCGCCGCGGCGCGCAGGCTGTTCCTGCACCGGATCCGCAACCTGTGCCGTACGGAGTTGCAGAGGGTCGACCGGGCCGCCATGGGGCACGGGGTGGAGGCGCGGCTGCCGTTCCTCGACCTCAGCGTCGTGGAACTGGCGATGCGGCTGCCGCTGGATCTGAAACTGCGCCACGGACAGGAGAAGTGGATCGTCCGGCGGGCGTTCGCTGACGTGCTGCCCGACTACATCCTGCGCCGCCCGAAGCATCCGATGTCCTACTCGTCCGGGCTGCACGAGCGGGTCCGGCTGTACAAGCCGCTCTTCGCCCGGTTGCACCGGTCGTTCGGCTACGACCTGCAGGAGCCGGTCCGCCGGGACTTCGACAGTGTCCTCAGCCGCTGCGGCAACGACCTGGACCGGGCGATCGCGGACGGGCTGAGCCGGCCCGACTACACCGTCCTGGAGCACGCCCGTGACCTGGTCGGCGCGGCCAGGTGGAACGCCGCGCCGATGGTCCGTCGACTGGTCGGCCCGCGCCCGGCCCGCCGCTGAACAGCGGCCACCCGGCGGCGGGTCGGCGTGGTCAGCTCACCAGCAGCAGCGCGCCGACCGCGGCGAGCGTGCCGGTGACCGCGAGCAGCGTGCTGGTGAGCACGAAGCGGCTCACCGGCACCGCCACCCCGGCGGCCCGACACCGCTCGAACCAGAGCAGCGTGGCCAGCGACGCCCAGGGCGCGGCCAGCGGGCCGACATTGGTGCCGATCAGCAGGGCCAGCAGGCGGGTGTGGTCGGCGCTCGGCAGCACCGACTCGCCGGCCAGGTAGGCCGGCAGATTGTTCACCCCGTTGGCCAGCAACGCTCCGGTGCCTCCGGCGCGCAGGGCGCCCAGCGCCCCGCCGTCGACGCCGAGCAGGGTGCCGACCAGGTCGTCCAGACCGTGCCGGCCGAGGGTCTGCACCACCAGGAACAGGCCGGTGACGAAGAACAGCAGGCGCACCGGGACCAACCCCGGGCGCAGCGTGGCGGGGGAGCGGACAACGAACCCGACCAGCACCAGCGCCAGCGCGACGGTGGAGGCGAGACCGATCTCCACCCCGGCGAGGATGCCGGCGACGAACAGCAGACAACCGGCCAGCGCCGTGCGGTGCAGTACCGGATCGGCGGGCACGTGGCGGGCCGGCGGAACGAACCGTCCGCCGACCGGTCGGTCCCGCCGCCACCACCCGAACCAGAGCACGGCCATGGTGACCGCGACGGCGGCGACCTGCGGCAGCGCCATCCTGGCCGCGTACGTCAGGGGTGCCAGGCCGACCCGGTCGGCCGCCAGCAGGTTCGTCAGGTTCGACACCGGCAGCAACAGGCTGGCGGTGTTGGCCAACCAGACCGTGGTGACGGCGAGCGGGGCGGCGGGGATCCGCAGGTTCCGGGCCAGCGCGAGCAGCACCGGGGTGAGCAGCACGGCGGTGGTGTCGAGGTTGAGCACGAGGGTGGTGAGTGTGGCGAGACCGCCGCACAGCAGGAACAGCGCCGCCCAGCTGCCCCGGGAGGCCCGGGCCAGTCGACTGGCCAGCACGTCGAACACACCCGCCACGGCGGTCAGCTCGGCCAGCACGATCACGGTACCGAGGAACAGCAGCAGCGGCAGGATCCGGTGCAGGGTCTGGGTGGTCTCCGCACGGGGAAGCAGGCCGCTCAGCGCGCAGGCCGCGCCGACCACGGCGAGCACGACCGCCACCACGTCCAGCGGGTGGGGTCGCCAACGCGTGGTCGGTTCGGGCGGGGCTGCGACTGTCACATCTCGTGACGTTGGCACAGGTCCTGACCCCACGCTCGGCAACCCCGGTCGAGGGTGACCAGTCCCACGGCGCCCGCCGTCGAGCGCTCTGGCGGCCCGCGTCCCCCGCTGCGCCGCACCGATCGGGCGGGGTGGGCAACCGTCGATCGGTCCCATCGCGTCCAGTGGATATGCGCAGGATCCTGCCGGCCGTCGCGACGGCCCTACTGTTCACCGTGACCTCCTGTGCTCCGTCGGCGCCGCCGTCGCGCGTCGGCCCGCCACCGGCCACCCCGGTCGCCTCCCGCCAGGACCCGGAGCAGGCCGAGCGGACCATGGCCAGCCTGCGCCGCGTGGACGACCTGCCGCTGTACGAGATGACGTACGTCGGGGCGTACGACCCGACGGTGGGCACCGATGCCACGCCACCCAGCCCGTTCGGCTGCTCGTTGTTCGTCGCCGCCGGTGACCTGGGCCGGACGGTGTTCGCCCGCAACTTCGACTGGGACGCCAACCCGGCGCTGGTGCTGCGGACCGACCCGCCGGACGGCCACGCGTCCATCTCGCTCGTCGACATCTCCTACCTCGGGGTCGGCGCGGACCCCCGGGGTGACCGTCGTCTGCTGGACGCGCCGCTGCTGCCCTTCGACGGGATGAACGAGCGGGGCCTCGCCGTCGGGTTGGCGGCGGACGACGCGGCGACGGTCCGCCCCGACCCGGCCAAGCCCACCGTCGGCTCGGTACGGATCCTGCGGCTGGTGCTGGACCGGGCCGCGACGGTCGACGAGGCGCTCGCCGTGTTCACCCGGCACAACCTCGACTTCGACGGCGGGCCGCCGCTGCACTATCTGGTGGCGGACGCGACCGGAGCGTCAGCGGTGATCGAGTTCGTCGACGGTCGGTTGCGGGTGGAACGGGGTGCGGGCGGCTGGCAGGCGTTGACGAACGTGCCGGTCGTCGGCGTGCCCGAGCAGCAGCGGCGTGCGGACCGCCGGTACGGGCAGATCGCCGCCGCGCTGACCGAGGCCGGCGGAGCGCTGGACGTCGACGCGGCGCACCGGCTGCTCGCCGCCGTCCGGCAGGGGCACACCCGCTGGTCGGTGACCTACGAGCTGCGTACCGGCGGGGTTCGGGTCGTCACCGCGGGCGGCGGTGAGCGGCGCTACCACCTGGCGACGAGCTGACCTCGCGGCTCTCCCGGACGTTGCCGGGCCCGGCCCCCGAGATCGGATCATCGCGATCCGCAGCAACTGAACGGCTGGGCAGAGTCAGGCGACGGTCGGGAGGAGTCAGCGTCGGGTTCGACCCTAGCTGCCGCCGGTTCCACCGTCGCGCTTCCGCCGAGCGTCGCGCTGGCCACGTGTCGCGTAGTCCGGGAGGAACACCCCGAGGGCTACCACCACGGCCACGAACAGCGCCGACCAGTACGAACGAGCGGTCAACAGCGTGTAGACAAGGGGAGCGGCCAAGACGAGCAGCACGATGACTGCCACCCTCACCACTTTCGACATCGGCCCCTCCAGCATTCTCCCGATGATCGGATGGGCTCCCGCCGGGAACCCATCCGATCTGGGAACGGACAACCAACCGTCGTCGTTGGCCTCGCCCGGTTCGGTGCTCGGTGCCTACCAGCCGAGGTAGCTGGGCTGGGTCTGCACGTTGAGCTCCTGGTAGCGGGTCAGCTTGGCCGTCCAGGTGCGCCAGTCGTTCAGCTCCAGGACGTCCAGGCCCTTCACCATGTCGTTCGAGTAGATGTGGCCGTTGTAGTAGTACGCGGACCAGGTGCCGCCGCCGACGGGCCGGTCGGCCGAGAGCGGACCGCGCTCCCAGAAGGCGATCTCCTTCGGCTTGGCCGAGTCGGTGAAGTCCCAGACCGAGATACCGCCCTGGTACCACGCCTGGACCATGATGTCCTTACCGAGCACCGGGATCAGCGAGCCGTTGTGCGCCACGCAGTTCTCGGTGTCGGCGTTCGCCCGGGGGATCTTGTAGTAACTACGGAAGGTCATCTTCCGGGCGTTGCCACGACCGGAGATGTCGTAGATGGCGTCCGCTCCCCGGTTCGGGCCGACGGCCTCGTTGCAGGTCGCCGCCCCGCCACCACCCAGCTCGTCGGTGAAGATCACCTTGGTGCCGGCGTTGTTGAAGGTGGCCGAGTGCCAGAACGCGAAGTTGACCTCGTCCCGGACCCGGTTGATGACCCGAGGTGCTTCCCGGTTCTTGATGTCGAGCAGGATGCCGTCACCCATGCACGCGCCGGCGGCCAGGTCCTTGGCCGGGTAGACGGTGATGTCGTGGCAGCCGGTGGTCGCCGAGCCGGTCTCGCTGCCCGGGAAACCGCCGTCCGGGAAGAGGTTCGGCGCCGCGATCACCGCGGCGTCGGTCGGCTTCTTCAGCGGCACCTTGACGATGGAGATGGAGTCGTGCGGCGGCTGGCAGTCCGGGAATTCGGCCCGCGGGCTGTACGAGGAGACGTACAGGTAGACGGCCTTGCGGTCCTTGCCCGGCACCAGGGTGTGGGTGTGCGAGCCGCACGCCGTCTCGACCGACTTGATGTAGCGCGGGTTGGCCTTGTCCTTGATGTCGAAGATCTTGATGCCCTCCCACGAGCTCTTCACGTCCGCCCCCTGCGTGGTGCTGTTGCAGGAGTCGTCGCTGCGCGACGAGTCGGTGGAGAGGAAGAGCAGGTCACCGTGGACGGAGATGTCGTTCTGCGACCCCGGGCAGAGCACCCGGGCCTTGACCGTCGGCGCGCTGGGCCGCGAGATGTCGTAGATGACGAAGCCGTTGTAGTTGCCGGCGAACGCGTACTTGCCCTGGAAGGCGATGTCGCTGTTGGTGGCGTCCAGCGGGGCGACCTTGGGCACGTTGGCGATCTGGCGCAGGTTGGGGCTGCTCACGATCTCGTCGACGCCGGGGATCGTGTTGGTGAGCGCGGGGGCCGGGGCCGCCTGCGGCACCGTCTGCGCGTTGCTCGCAGGGGCGACGAGGGCGCTGGCGACGAGGAGGCCGGTTGTGGCGACCGCCACGACGCGCAGTTGTCGTAACCGTGGCTTGTGGAGTCTGATCATCGGCGGGGCCCTTCGCAAGGGGGAGACGATGGTCGACACGTTACCGCCCGACGAAGAACGTCGATGTGAACTGGATCACATGAAAGTGAGTTCTTCAATGGATAACATCGCGGTGACCTCGACCTCAGGGAGTGGCCCATGACCAATCGGCGCGCGCGCACCCTGGCAGTCGTCACACTGGCTGTCGTGCTGCCGCTGGTGGCGTTCCTGATGATCCGTCTCGGCGACGACACCGGCACGGGCACCGGGCAACCGGTCGCCGCCCCCGCCGCCTCCACCGCGCCGCCGACGGCCAGCCCCGTCCCCACCCACCTGACCGTCATCGCGCCCGGCCGTCCGGGCGAGACGGCGTCCACCCGCCCGGCGCACGAGGTGCGTGACGTCGGCCCCGCCCCGCACAACTCGCTGGACGTCGTGTTCGTCCAGATGATGATCCCGCACCACGCGCAGGCCCTGGCGATGGCGGAGCTCGCCCCGGACCGGGCCGCCGACCCCGACGTCCGTGCGATCGCCGAGCGCATCCGCGCCAGCCAAGGGCCGGAGATGGGCATGATGCGCGGTTGGCTGCAGACCCGCGGCCTCCCGGCGGAGGTCAAGGGGCACGACCACGGCACCATGCGCGGCATGCAGTCGCCCGAGGCCATGCGGCAGCTCGCCGCCACCCGGGGCGCGGACTTCGACCGGCTCTTCGTCCGGATGATGACCGAGCATCACCAGGGCGCCATCGAGATGGCCACCAAGCTGCTCACGGTGGGCTCCGACCTGACGCTCAACGAGTTCGCCAACGCCGTCGCCACCGAGCAGACCGTCGAGATCGACCGCATGCGCGAGATCCTCGACTCCTGACCCCGGACGCGGGGTGTGCGGGCCGAGAGCGCCCCGGCACGTACCCTGGGTGACCGTGAGACGCACCCTGTTCGGTCGCCCGCTGCGCGGCGTCGCCTTCGACGTGGCCGTCGCCGCCCTGGTGGTGCTCGTCTCCGTGGCCTCGGCGGTCGCCCAGCCGGGCGGCTGGGCGGCCACGCTGGTCGGCGTGGGGATGGCGGTGGCGCTGCTGTTCCGCCGTACCCACCCGAGCGCGGTGACCGTGGTGGTCGCGGCGCTCGCCCTGGTCCAGGTGGTCGCCGAATGGGGCCCACTCGTCTACGACGTCGCCGTCCTGATCGCGCTCTACAGCGTGGTGAAGTACGGCGAGCGGCTCCGCGACGGCGTCCTGGCCGGCGCGGTCGCCGCCGTGGGCGTGCTGCTGGCCGCCGCCCAGACCCCCGGTGTCATCCAGTGGTGGGTCACCGCGCTGTGGTACGCCCTGGTCACCGGCGCGGTGTGGCTGGTCGCGCTGAACGTGCGTACCCGCCGGCTCTACGTGCTCAGCCTCGAGGAACGGGCCACCACCCTGGAACGCGAACGGGAGGCCGAGTTCCGGGCGGCGGTCGCCGAGGAACGCACCCGCATCGCGAGGGAGCTGCACGACGTGGTCGCCCACAGCATGGCGGTGATGATCGTCCAGGCGGACGGCGCCCGGTTCATGTTCGACCGCGACCCCGGCCAGGCGCGTACCGCCATGAAGGTGGTCGCCGACACCGGCCGGCAGGCCCTGGAGGAGATGCGCCGCCTGGTCGGCGTCCTGCGCGACGCCGGACCGGGTGGCACCGACGGGTCCGACGACCTCGTCGTGGCCGCCGACCCGGAGCACCGCCGTCTGGCCCTGGCCGAGCTGCCCGACCTGCTGGCCCGCTTCGACGACGCCGGGCTGCGCGTCCGCGGCACCGTCACCGGAGCGCCTCCGACGCTCCCTCCGGGGTTGGAGCTGACCGTCTACCGGGTGGTGCAGGAGGCGCTGACCAACGCGCTCAAGCACGCCGGCGTCGGCGCCGGCGTCGAGGTCGCTTTGACGTACAGCGACGAGGCCGTCGTGGTCCGGGTCCTCGACAACGGTCTGGGCCGTCCACTGGTCAGCCCGGCGCCGTCGGGCGGTCACGGTCTGCTGGGCATGCGGGAGCGGGTGACGGTGTACGACGGCAGCCTCACCGCCGGCCCCCGGCCGGTCGGGGGCTGGCAGGTCGAGGTGCGGCTACCGCTACCGTCGGAGCCGGCAACGGAGGTGATCGCGGCATGACGATCCGAGTGGTGATCGTGGACGACCAGGCGCTGGTCCGCGCCGGGTTCCGCATGGTGCTGGACTCCCAGCCCGACCTGGAGGTGGTCGGCGAGGCGATCGACGGCGCCGACGCCCTGCGGGTGCTCGCCCGCACCGAGGCCGACGTCGTCGTGATGGACATCCGGATGCCGACCATGGACGGGGTGGAGGCGACCCGGCGGCTCTGCGCCGACCGGCCCGCCGGCCCGCCCCGGGTGCTCGTCCTGACGACCTTCGACACCGAGGCCGACGCGTTCGCGGCCCTGCAGGCCGGTGCGAGTGGGTTCCTGCTCAAGAACGTCCCACCGGAGGACCTGCTGGCCGCGATCCGGGTGGTGGCCCAGGGCGATTCCGTGGTCGCCCCGTCGATCACCCGACGGTTGCTGGACCGCTTCGCCGGGCAGCTCGGCACCGCGCCGACCGCCGACCCTCGACTCGCGCAGCTCACCGAACGGGAGCGGGAGGTGCTGCTGCTGGTCGCCCAGGGGCTGTCCAACGTGGAGATCGCCAACCGGGTGCACGTGGCGGAGGCCACGGTGAAGACACACGTCGGGCGGATCCTGGCGAAACTCCAGCTCCGCGACCGGGTGCAGGCGGTGGTACTGGCGTACGAGAGCGGGCTGGTCACACCCGGCGGATGACGCCGCGTACGACCTGGGTCGTAGCGACCGGCGGACGCGGCGCGACCCGGGGCGCAGACAGGTCGAGCGCGCAGGTGGAGACGGGCGGACCGGTGTCGCTCATAGCGTCGGAAGGGTCCGATCCGCCACCTGCACCGGGAGCCCCGCTTGATCCGCCTGACCCTGCGCTCGTTGCGTGCCGAGGCGCTGCGCATGCTGCTGTCCGCGCTGGCCGTCGTGCTCGGCGTCGCGTTCGTCGCCGGCACCATGATCTTCGTCGACGGGATGCGCGCCGGGACGTACGAGCGGGCCGGCACGTTCGACCGCCACACCGACCTGGGTGTCTACTCGGCCGGCCGGGAGGTGCTGCCCCCGACCCTGGTCGACCGGGTGCGCGCGGTCGACGGGGTGGCCGCGGCGGGCGGTGAGCTGACCAACACGGCCGGGGTGCTCGGCGTCGACGGTCGACCCGTCCTCGGCTTCACCATGCTCGCCGCGATCCCCACCGAGGCCGCCCTGCGCTCGTACGACATGGTCGCCGGACGGTTGCCCGACCGCGCCGGAGAGGTGGTGCTCGACGCGAAGACGGCCGCCGCGGAGAGCTTCGCGCTCGGCGCCACGGTCCGCGTCGGCGGCGCCAGCGGCCCGGCCCGGCCGTACACCCTGGTCGGCACCGTCGACGTGGCGGGCACCGTCCGCGATGTCGGCGGCCCGTTCGTCGGCATGGTCGGACCGGACGCCCTGGCCCTCACCGGCGAGCGAGGGTACGGCCGGATTCTGGTGGCGGCCCGGCCGGGCGCCTCCGTCGCGGCGCTCACCGACCGGGTGCGCGCCGTCATCGGCGGCGAGGCCGTGGTGAAGCGCCGTCAGCAGATCCTCGACGAGGCCGTCGAGGACGCGGTCCGCAACGTGGACCAGTTCCGGATGCTGTTGTCGATCTTCGTTGGGGTCGCCGTGGTGGTGGCCGGTTTCGTCATCGCCAACACGTTCGCGATCGTGTTGGCGCAGCGCACCCGACGCACCGCCCTGCTACGCCTGGTCGGGGCCACGCGCGGTCAGGTCTTCCGGGCCGCCGTGCTGGAGTCGGCGGTGCTGGGGCTGGCGGCCTCCGCGTGCGGTGTGCTGCTCGGGGTGGTCCTCGCCGGCGGGATGCGACTGTTGATGTCCCGACTGGACGCGCCGGTCGCCGGCGGCCTGACAGTGACCGGCTCGACAGTCCTCACCGGACTGCTCCTGGGCACCGCGTTGACAGTGTGCGCCGCTCTGGTCCCGGCGTGGCGGGGGACCAGGGTCGCCCCGGTGGCCGCGCTGACCGACGCCGCGGTGCAGCCCGCGCGCGCCGCTGGTCGGGTGCGGCTGGCCGTCGGCGCGGTGGTCCTGGCCGTCGGTGTCGCGGCGCTGATCGGCGCCGCCGGCGCGGGCCAACTGCTGCTGGTGGCGGCCGGCGGGGTGCTGGCCTTCTTCGGGATCGTCCTGTTCGGGCCGGTGCTCGTCCCGGCCCTGGCCCGGGTGTTCGGCTGGCCGGCCCGCCGCGTGCTCGGGACGGTCGGCGACCTGGCGGTGGCCAACACGACCCGCAACCCGCGGCGGGTCGCCGCGAGCGCCACCGCCCTGGTGATCGGGATCGGGCTGGTGTCGGCGTTCATGGTCGGTGCCCGGAGCACCAAGGACGGCATCGAACGCAGCGTGGACGCCCAGATCGGCACCGACTTCGTGGTCAGCGGTATCGGTCAGAACCTGCCGGCCGCACTCGCCGGCGAGCTCAGCGCCCGACCAGAACTGGGCGTCGTACACGAGCAGCGCAGCACCGTCGTCGCCGACGTCGAGATCCGCGCGGCCCACCCGGCGCTGGTCGGCCGGACCCTGGGCGCGGTGCTCGCCGGCGACGCCGGTCGGGTCGGGCCGGGGCAGGTGCTGGTACACCGGGAGTTGGCGCAGGCCCGCGGCTGGCGGGTCGGCTCACTGGTGACCGTGCGGGGCCACACGTTCCAGGTGGCCGCCGTGGTCACCGACGACACGTCCGGCGACGGCGCGCCCACCGGACACGTCATCGACATGGCCGACGCCGACTTCGCCGCGCTCTTCCCCGACCAGCGCGGTTTCCTCGCCGAGATCGACCCCGCCGCCGGGGTGAGCGCCGCGCAGGCCCGGGAGGTGATCGAGACGGTGCTGGGCCGCTACCCGACGGTGAACCTGTTGGACCAGGGCGCGTACAAGAAGATGCTGACCAGCACCGTCGACATGCTGCTCGTCTTCGTCACCGCGCTGCTCGGCCTGGCGGTGGTGATCGCACTGGTCGGCGTGGCGAACACGCTGAGCCTGTCGGTCGTCGAGCGGACCAGGGAGAACGCGGTGCTGCGGGCGGTCGGGCTCACCCGAGGGCGCATGCGGGCCGTACTCGCCGTGGAGGCGGTGCTGATGGCACTGGTCGGCGCGGTGCTCGGCGTGGCGCTGGGCACCGGCGTCAGCGCCTCCGCGATGGCCCTGCTGGCCCGCCTCGGCGGGGACTTCCACGTGGTGCTGCCGCTCGGTCAGCTCGGTCTGACCCTCGCCGTCGCGGTGGTGGCCGCCCTGCTCGCCTCCGTGTTGCCGGCCCGTCGGGCGCTGTCGCGCCCGGTTGTCGAGGCGCTGGCCGACCAGTGACCTGGGTCGGCTGCTCGGACGGACATCCGCCGGCCGGTCCCGCGAACTGTCGCACGCGGGACCGGCCAGCGGTGCCGGGTCTACAGGCGCTCGACCAGCGGGCCGGCGCACCGGTTGCGGGTGTCGAACACGTAGCGGGCGTGCCGGACCACGAGGTCGTAGTCGAAGCTGTCGTGGTCGGTGACCACCACCACCCCGTCGGCGGCGCTCACCTCCCGCTCGGACAGCCCGACCACGGTGACCCCGGCCGGGATCTGGTGCGGCTCGGCGTACGGCTCCACCGCGTGGACCTCGGCCCCGAGCGCCTGCAACCGGCGGGCCACGTCGACCGCCGGGGAGTCCCGCATGTCGCCGGTGTTCTTCTTGTACGCCAGTCCGAGCAGCAACAGCCGGGCGCCGCTGACGGATCGGCCCTTCCGGTTCAGTCCCGCCATGACCCGCTGCGCGACGTGCTCGGGCATCTCGTGGTTCACGTCGTTGGCCAACTCGATGAACCGGAACTGCCGGCCGAGGCGGCGCTTGACCTGCCACGACAGGTAACACGGGTCGATCGGCAGGCAGTGACCGCCCACTCCGGGACCGGGTCGGAACGGCAGGAACCCGAACGGCTTGGTCTCGGCGGCGTCGATCGCCTGCCAGACGTCGATGTCGAGGTGGTGCGACAGCATCGTCAGCTCGTTGATCAACGCGATGTTGACCTGGCGGAACGTGTTCTCGATCAGCTTGGTCAGCTCGGCGACCCGGGTGGAGTCCACCGGGACGGTGCGGTGCACGAGCCGCTGGTAGAACTCGTCCACGCGGGCCAGCGACGCCGAGTCCACTCCGGAGACGACCTTCGGGGTGTTCTCCAGCTTCCAGGTCGGGTTGCCCGGGTCGATCCGTTCCGGGCTGTAACCGAGGTGGAAGTCGCCCGGGCTGGCCAGTCCGCTGGCCGACTCCAACAGCGGGCGCAGCAGTTCCTCCGTCGTGCCCGGGTACGTGGTCGACTCCAGGACGACTGTGCAACCCGGCCGGACGTACGGACCGATACCGATACCGGCCTGCTCGACGAAGCTCAGATCGGGAGTGCCGTCGCGCAGTGGGGTCGGCACGGTGATGACGCAGATGTCGAAACCCTCCGCGTCGGAGTACTCCGTGCTGGGGTTGTACCGGCCGCTGCCCAATGCCCGGCCCAGCCGGTCGGTCGGGATGTCCTCGATGAACGACTCGCCGGAGGCGAGACGCTTCACCCGGTCGGCGTCGACGTCGAGGCCCACCACGTCCAGCCCCGCTTCGACGGCACGCAGGGCCAGCGGCAGCCCGACGTACCCCTGACCGATCACGACCAGCTTTTCAACGCTCACCCAGCGCTCCTGCGGCAGTTGGTGGAAATGGCCTGCAGAGAGCCTAGAGGCGTCTTCAGCGACGTAAGTCCGTTTTGGGGATATCGGTGCTGGTGGGACTGCGCCGACGAGCGGTACGCGGCGGACTACCCGCCCGCGCCGTCCGGAATGGCCGGCGTGCTCTCCGTCTCCGTGGGCGTGGCGGACGTCGGCGGAGTGCTCGGTTCGCCGGTCGGACCCCCGGTGGGGGCGGTCGTCCCGGTCGGCGTCCCCGTCGGAGTCGGTGAACTGGTCGTCTGGCTGGGCTGCGTGCTCGGCGTGGTGGAGACCGAGGCGGACGGGGAGTTGCCCGGGACCGGGGCACGATCAGGTCGAACGGGGTCACCGGTGGTGACCTGCTCATTCGCGGCCGGCAGCTCCTGCGGGCCGTCCGGCGCGACCGTCGGCGAGGTGGTGGGCAGTTTGACCGCCGGGTTCTCGCCGGTGTGGCGCGCCGCGCCCAGGGCGGCACCGAGCCCGACCAGTGCGACCAGGACGGCTGCGGCCGCGCCGACCAGCGGCCCCCGCCGCCGCTGACGCCCGGCCTGCGCCGCGCTCGCGACCGCCGCGCCGGCCGGCACGTCGGTACGGGTGCCCGGGCCGGCCTCGCGCAGGGCGACCGGTGTGGCCATCGCCGTCGGAGGCTCGCCACCGGTGACCGCGGTACGGGCGGCCTCGGCCATCGCCGCCCCGCTGCTGAACCTGTCCTGCGGATCCTTCGCCAGTGCCCGGGACACCAGGGCGCGGACCGCCTCCGGGATGTCGTGCGGCAGCTCGGGTGGTTCGTCGTCCAAGTGGCGCACGGCGACCTGGAGCGGGTTGTCGCCGGTGAACGGCGGACTGCCGGTGAGGCAGCAGTAGGTGACCGCGCCCAGGGCGTAGATGTCGGTGGCACCACTCACCGGTCGACCGGCCGCCTGCTCGGGCGCCATGTAGAGGGCGGTGCCGGGCACCGCGTTCGTGCTGGTGATGCTGGTGATGTCGGTGGACCGGGCCACACCGAAGTCCACCAGGACGACGGTGCCGTCCTCCTGCACCAGCAGGTTGCTGGGCTTGACGTCCCGATGCACGATGCCACCGCGGTGCGCGGCGTTGAGCGCGGCGGCCGCCTGGGCCACGATCGACATCGTCTCGGCCACATCGAGCCGGCCAGCCGCCTCGATCCGCTTGGACAGCGGCTCGCCGGCGACGAACTCCATCACGAGGTAGTCCGCTCGGCCGCCGTCGTCGGGCAGGTCGTCGGCGCCGCAGTCGAACACCTGCACGATGCCCGGGTGCCGCAGCGCCGCCATGATCCGGGCCTCGGCCCGGAACCGGGCGATGAAGTCCGGGTCGGAGACCAGCGCGGGCAGCAGGACCTTGACCGCGACCTGCCGGCCGAGGATCAGGTCGGAGGCACGCCAGACGTCGCCCATACCGCCGGTGGCGACACGTTCGTCCAAGCGGTAGCGACCGCTGAGCACGACCTCCGATGACAACACCGCATTACCGTACCTAGAGTGGCGCTGTACGGCTTACCGCGGCCTGTCGTCCGAGTGGGTGACACGCGTCGCGGCGCCGCCCTGACCTGTGTGGACGCCACGTTCCTGTGACGCGGTGACGACGTGCGGTGACGAAACCTGACATCCCTGCGCGTGCGGACACCCGGCGGGCCGCCAAAAGCCGTGACCGGGCACGGATCACTGCCCCCGGGTCACGGATTGTTACGCCGACACGCCGTTCGGCAGGGTTGATAATTGTCACTCTTCCGTAACGCGGTGCCGACTTGTCGCGTCGTCGGTCCCCTCCTAGCGTTAGCCCGGCTCGGGCCCCCGGCGACTTCGGCGCGCGCCGCCGACGAGGGTGGCGGTGGCCCGGACATCCGGCCCGGACCACCCGGGTCGCGGGCGCGATCAGAGCGGCGGGGGGCGGTAGGGGTGCGGCAGTTGGTCGGTTCGGCGTCTCGTTCCCCCCGATCTGCCTCGGTGTGGCAGCTGAGGTCGGCACTCCCCGGGCAGCCCACGGGTCGCGGATGACCGGCGACCTGTCGGAGGCGGTCAGCGCGGCACAGGGTGGGGACGAGGACGCCTTCCGCTTCCTCTACCGCACCCTCCAGCCGGGACTCCTGCGGTACCTCACCGCTCTCGTCGGCGCGGACGCCGAGGACGTCGCCTCGGAGTCCTGGCTGCAGATATCGCGCGACCTGCCGACGTTCACCGGTGGCGAGTTCCGCGCCTGGGTCGTCACCATCGCCCGCAACCGGGCGATGGACCACCTGCGCCGGCTGCGCCGCCGCCCGGCCCTCCCCGTCCCGGTGCAGGCGCTCGTCCACCTGGCCAGCGACGCCGACACCGCGGAGGGGGCCAGCGAGACGATCGGCACCGAGACAGCCCTTGCGCTGATCGCCACCCTCCCTCCCCGTGAGGCCGAAGCGGTGCTGTTGAGGGCCGTGGTCGGGCTTGACGCGGGATCCGCCGGCCGGGTGCTGGGCCGCCGGGCCGGTGCCGTCCGCACCGCCGCCCACCGAGGCCTGCGACGGCTCGCGGCCCTGCTGGAGCGCGAGGATTCGGTCGAACTGCCGGTCGGGGTCGACGGGGTGCCGCCACCCCGGTCGGGCAGCAGCCCGGCCGTGCGGGCGTCGCACACCGAGCCGGTGGACGGCTGACATGAGGGGATTTCCGATGAACCCGTTCCGGCGGGCCGACCACGCCGACACCGAACGGCTGCTCGACTCCGCCCAGCCCGAGGGGGGCACCCGGCCGCGTTCGGCCGCTGCCCCGGCGGCCACTGACGTGCCGTCCGCCCAGGTCCCCGGGTCCAACCCGGTCGCCCGGTTGCTCGCTGCGGCCGCCGGCCCGGTCCGGCCCGGGGAACTGGCCGGCGAGGAGGCCGCGCTGGCCGCGTTCCGGGCCGCCCGGGCCGAACCGTCGCCGTCGGTGCCCCACCGCGCGCGCCGTCGACGCCTGACCACCGGCGCGGCGGCCTGGATCGGCGCGGTCGCGGTGACCGCCACGGCCGGCGCCGCCTTCGCCGCGGTCCGACAGGACTGGATACCGGTACCTGTCGCACCGGAGCCGCCCCGAGCGACGCCGGATTCGCCCCGGTCCAACGACAACACCCGGTCGCCGGCCGAGACGCCGTCGCGCGACACCGTGTCGCCCCGCCCACCGTCGCCCGGCACGCCGTCGGCGGCAGCGCCCTCGGCGGACAGCCCTCCCGCCGGCCCGTTGCACGGCGAGTGCCGTTCGTGGCTGTCCAAGAAGCCCGACCAACGGGAGAAGGCACTGCGGACGCCGGGCTTCGAGCGGCTGGTGACCGCCGCCGGTGGTGCCGAGCGGGTTGAGGAGTACTGCCGCCGGCTGGTTGCCGAGGCGAAGCCCTCCGCGCCGGCGAAATCCGCCGCGCCGCACCCTCCGTCGGGCCGCCCCTCTCCGAAGTGAGCGGTGGCCGCCCGGGTGGTTAGTTCCGTCCGGCATGGGAAATTCGTCTGTCGGACAGAGGTTGGTGGCTCCGTGCACGCCCTCCGGCGGTGTCGGTGGGTGGGTCTACCGTGACACGGTGTCGCTGAGCCGGCACCTGGAGAGGGGACCCGACCGTTGGTGACGTCACCCGAGTTGGAGCGCAGCGCCATCCTGCGTGAGTCGGCAGCCGCAGGCCGGCACCTTGCCCGGATCTGCTTCAAGACCGGTCCGCCGACCCACACCGGCGTCGAACTGGAATGGACCGTGCACGACGCCGCCGATCCCGTCCGTCCCGTCGACCCGGGGCGGCTCAGGGCGGCGCTGGGGCCGCACAGCCCCGCCACGTTGGATCCCACCAGCCCGGCCGAGCCGCTGCGAGACGGCGGCGTGGTGACCCTGGAGCCGGGCGGCCAGTTGGAGATCTCCACCCCACCCCGACCCTCGACCGCCGCGTTGATCCAGGCCACCGAGGCCGACATCGCCCAGGTCACGGATCTGCTGGCCGCCGCCGGTCTGGTCCTTGGTCGCAGTGGCATCGACCCGCACCGGCGGCCCCGCCCGGTGGTGGAAACTCCCCGTTACCGCGCGATGCGCGCCGCCTTCGACCGGCGTGGTCCGGCCGGCCGCGTCATGATGTACAGCACCGCCGGGTTGCAGGTCTGTCTCGACGCCGGCGAGCCGGAGCAGATCGCCGACCGCTGGGCCGCAGCCCACGCCGTCGGCCCGCCGCTGCTCGCGGCGTTCGCCTCCGCCAACCGGCACGCCGGGCGTCGCACCGGTTGGGCCAGTGCCCGGATGGCCGCCTGGCTGGCCATCGACCCGGCCCGCACCCGACCGGTCTGGACGCCCGGCGACGCCGCCGAGGATCCGCGGGACACCTGGGTCCGGTACGTGCTCGCCGCGCCGTTGCTGTGCCGGCGTCGGCGCGGCTCGGACTGGACCGTGCCGCCCGGTGTGACCTTCGCCGACTGGCTCGACGGCGCTCTGCCGCAGCCACCCACCACCCATGACCTCGACTACCACGTCAGCACCCTCTTCCCGCCGGTGCGACCGCGCGGATACCTGGAGCTGCGCTACCTGGACGCCCAGCCCGAGCGGGACTGGCGACTCCCGCTGGCGGTGTTGAGTGCCCTTTTCCACGACCCGGGCACGGTGCGGGGGGCGTACGCCATCTCGGCCCCGGTGGCGCACCGCTGGTCGGCCGCCGCCCGCAGGGGCCTGGCCGACCCCGCGTTGGCCGCCGCCGCGATGGGCCTGCTCGACCTGGCCCTGACCGTCCTGCCCCGGCTGGGCCTGCCGGTCGACACCCAAGAAGACATCGAGCGAGGGGTACGACGGCGGCTGACCGCCGCCACCAGGCAGGGGAACCAGTGAGTACGCAGTCGCGAACGGCAGGAGGATCGGTGAGTTCGAGCAGTGAGCAGTTGCGTGACCGGATCGCTGTGGAGTTGGCCCGGGCCCGCTCCCGTACGTCGTTGTTGACCGAGGTGGTGGACGACGGTGAGTTGATGCGTCAGCACTCGCCGCTGATGTCGCCGCTGGTCTGGGACCTCGCCCACGTGGGTAACCAGGAGGAGTTGTGGCTGGTCCGCGACGTCGGCGGGCGCGAGCCGGTGCGGTGTGACATCGACGACTTGTACGACGCGTTCAAGCAGCCGCGTCGGGACCGTCCGGCGTTGCCTCTGTTGGCGCCCGCCGAGGCGCGTGCGTACCTGGGCACGGTGCGGGACAAGGTGCACGACCTACTCGACACGGTGGCGTTCGGCGAGCGGCCGCTGGTCGCCGACGGGTTCGCCTTCGGCATGATCGTGCAGCACGAGCAGCAGCACGACGAGACGATGCTCGCCACCCACCAACTGCGCGCGGGGTCGGCGGTGCTGCACGCCCCGCCGCCGCCCGAGCCGTCGGTTCGGGTCGGCGGGGAGGTGCTGGTGCCGGCGGGAGAGTTCACCATGGGCACCGACACCGACCCGTGGGCGTTGGACAACGAACGTCCCGCGCATCGTGTCGACCTCCCGGCGTACGTCATCGACGCGGCACCGGTCACCAACGGGCAGTACGAGGCCTTCATCGCCGACGGCGGTTACGACGATCAGCGGTGGTGGAGTCCGGAGGGTTGGGCGCATCGGGTCCGGGAGGGTCTGGTGGCGCCGATGCACTGGCGGCGTGACGGCGACGAGTGGTCGTACCGGCGTTTCGGCCGGTGGGATCGGGTGCGCGGCGACGAGCCGGTGGTGCACGTGTGCTTCTACGAGGCGCAGGCGTACGCGGCGTGGGCCGGTAAGCGGTTGCCCACCGAGGCGGAGTGGGAGAAGGCGGCCCGGTGGGATCCGTCGACGGGGCGGTCGCGGCGTTATCCGTGGGGCGACGAGGACCCGACCGAGGTGCACGCGAACCTCGATCAGCGGCATCTGTGGCCGGCGCCGGTGGGCGCGTACCCGGGCGGTGTGTCGCCGTTGGGTGTGCACCAGCTCATCGGTGACGTCTGGGAGTGGACGTCGAGCGCGTTCGGCGGGCATCCGGGCTTCACCGCGTTTCCCTACCGCGAATACTCGGAGGTCTTCTTCGGCGACGACTACCGGGTGTTGCGTGGTGGGTCGTTCGGCACCGACCGTTCGGCCTGCCGGGGCACCTTCCGTAACTGGGACTATCCGATCCGCCGGCAGATCTTCAGCGGTTTCCGCTGTGCCCGCGACGCCCGACCGGACGAGTCGTACCGGTGATCGGCGGTCCGGTGGGCAGGGCCCGCTGATGTGTCGTCACCTGGTCTACCTGGGGCCGCCGGTCACCCTGGCCGAGGTGCTGTTCGACCCGCCGCACTCGTTGGTGCGGCAGTCCTGGGCACCTCGGGACATGCGCGGCGGCGGCACCATCAACGCCGACGGGTTCGGCGTCGGCTGGTACCCGGGCGAGAGTGAGCCGGTGCGGTATCGGCGGGCCCAGCCGATCTGGAGCGACCCGACCATCGCCCAACTGGCGGCGGTGACCCGCGCCGGGGCGGTGCTCGCGGCGGTGCGGTCGGCCACTGTCGGGATGGCGGTGCTCGACGGCGCCGCCGCGCCCTTCGCCGAGGGTCGGTGGCTGTTCAGCCACAACGGTGTGGTCCGGGGCTGGCCGGACGCGGTGGTGCCGCTCGCCTCCGGTCTGCCGGTTCGTGACCTGCTCACGTTGGACGCCGCCACCGACTCGGCGTTGCTGTGGGCGTTGGTGCGGCATCGGCTGCGCGCCGGGGACGACCCGGCGGACGCGGTCGGGCGGACGGTGGCCGACGTCGCCGCGGCCGCCCCCGGGTCGCGGCTGAACCTGCTGCTCACCGACGGCCGGCGGGCGGTGGCGAGTGCGGCCGGGCATGCGTTGTCGGTACGCGAGTCGCCCGGTTCGGTGCTGCTCGCCTCCGAGCCGCACGACGACGACCCCCGGTGGCGGGTGGTGCCGGAGGGGCACCTGGTCCTCGCCACCGCTGACGAGGTGCGGGTACGTCCACTTCCGGCCCGGTGAGCAGCACCGGGCGGCACGCGATTGTCGATCGAGCAGAGGGGCGAGTTTGATGACGGCGGAACCGCTGGAGGTCTACCTCGAGGAGCGCGATCTGGAGCGTGGTCTGCGCGACGACGTTCGGGCCGGGCTGAGCGCCGAGCAGAAGTGGCTGCCGCCGAAGTGGTTCTACGACGCCCGGGGCAGCGAGCTGTTCGAGGAGATCACCCGCCTTCCCGAGTACTACCCCACCCGGGCGGAGCGGGAGGTGTTGGCCGAGCGGGCACCGGACATCGCGGTGGTGACCGAGGCCAAGACGTTGATCGAGTTGGGGTCCGGGTCGTCGGAGAAGACCCGCCTGTTGTTGGACGCGTTCACCCGCCGGGGTGGGCTGGGCACGTTCGTCCCGCTCGATGTGTCGGTCAGCGCCCTGCAGGGGTCCACCGCCCAGATCGCCGCCGACTACCCGGGCCTGCGGGTGCGGGGCATCGTGGGGGACTTCACCCGACAACTGGACCGGCTGCCCACCGGCGGTCGACGGCTCGTGGTGTTCCTCGGCGGCACCATCGGCAACCTGCTGCCCGCCGAGCGGGCCGAGTTCCTCACGGCGATGCGCGCGACGCTGGAGGTCGGCGACTGGCTGCTGCTCGGCACGGACCTGGTGAAGGATCCGTCGGTGATCGTGCCCGCCTACGACGACGCGGCCGGGGTCACCGCCGAGTTCAACCGCAACGTGCTCCGGGTGATCAACCGCGAGTTGGGCGCCGACTTCGACCCTGGGGCGTTCGACCATGTCGCTCTCTGGGACCCGGAGCGCGAGTGGATCGAGATGCGGTTGCGGGCGACCCGGCCGATGCGGGTGCGGGTGTTGGGCATGACTGTCGACTTCGCGGCGGGGGAGGACCTGCGCACCGAGGTCTCGGCGAAGTTCCACAGGGAGGGGATCGCCGCGGAGTTGGCGGCGGCGGGCTTCGTGACGGCGGAGTTCTGGACGGATCCGGCAGGGCTCTTCGGGGTCACGTTGGCGCGGGCCCGGTGAGCCTGTTCACCCGCCTCGTACCGGGCCGCTGGTGATCGGTTAGGCTGACCGGGCGAAGGGGAGTAGCCCCCAATGTCGTGGTCGACATACTGGTGCGTTCCGCACCCGGCCATGCGGCCCCGGTCCCCGGGGCGGGCGAGACCTTCGACTCAGGCTGTTGCAGCCGGGTCGAGGGCGCCCCTGTACCTCCTCCCGGCATGAGCGGGAAGGACGTCATGGAGGGATTTTTCGCCGCGCTGGTCGTCAGCTTCGGTGTCATCTTCGTCGCGGAGCTGGGAGACAAGTCCCAGTTGATGGCGTTGACCTTCGCCACGCGGTTCAAGCCGATCCCGGTGCTGATCGGTATCACTGTCGCCACGGCGGTGGTGCACCTGGCGTCGGTCGCCATCGGCGCGGGCCTCGGGGCGGTGTTGCCGACCGAGTGGATCTCCCTGGTGGCCGGTGTGGCGTTCCTCGGCTTCGGTGCGTGGACCCTGCGCGGGGACAAACTCACCGAGGAGGAGAAGCGCAAGGCGGAGAAGACGAACAAGACGGCGCTGGTGGCGGTGTCGGTGGCCTTCTTCCTGGCCGAGCTGGGTGACAAGACGATGCTCGCCACGATCACACTCGCAACCAAGTACGGCTGGTTCGGCACCTGGCTCGGTTCCACCATCGGCATGGTGGCGGCGGACGCGTTGGCCATCCTGGTCGGTCGGATGCTCGGTCGTCGGCTGCCGGAGAAGACCATCAAGTACGGTGCCGCGATCCTGTTCGCCATCTCCGGTCTGTGGCTGATCCTGGAGGCGGTGAGCGAGCTGACCTGAGTGCCGACTCGGCCCTGTTTCATGAGGGCGGTCGAGTCGAGGCGGAGTCCGGGCGGCGATCCGGCAAGGCGCGGTTTCGTCCGGATACCGGTGTCGTATCCGGACGAAACCGCAACGCCGCCGGTCGTCGCCCGGGGCCGCCGCAGGCCGACCAGTTCTTATGGAGCAGGGCCTAGCTGCCCCGAGGGCGGGTAACGGCCCGGGGTGGAGCCGGCTGAGCTGTTGCGACACGGTGACCAGGTGTTGGTGGCCGTGGTGGAGGTGGCCGGCGCGCTGGTGATCTTCGTGGGCGCGGTCTGGGCGGCGGTGCGGTTCGTGGTCGAGGGGCTGCGACACCGCACCGCCGCCCGTTTCACTCCGATCCGGCTCTCGCTGGGCCGGTTCCTGACTCTCGGCCTGGAGTTCCAGCTGGCGGCGGACGTGCTGCGGACCGCGGTGTCCCCGTCGTTCGAGCAGATCGGCCAACTGGCCGCGATTGCGACGATCCGGACGGCGTTGAACTACTTCCTGGGCCGGGAGATCCGTCAGGAGCAGCGCCAGGTGGCCGAGGGGGAGCGTCACGGGTGATGGAAACCCTGGTCACGGTGGTGACCGCTCTGGCCCTGGTCGTCGCCGTCGTGACAGTGCTCAGCAGCGGTGCGCTGAAGACCGGCGTCCGACTGCTGCTGGACCTGCTGACGGCGGCCGGTCTGATTCGGCTGGCCGGCGATCCGGGCTGGAACGGTCTGGTCGGCGCGGTGGCGATCATCGCCCTGCGTCAACTGCTCGGCGCGGCACTGAGCGCGCCGACCCCGTGGTCCGGGCGACAATCCCCGGCCCCCTGCGCCGAAGACGATTGCCACCTACCGTTGGCGCTAGGACGCGAAACCAGAAATCCGGGAGGATGACCAGATGAGCCGGCACGACGAACCGAACGAGTACGGCTTCTCCGGCGCTGGCACCGCTCCCGAACCGCCGGCCGGCGGGAAGCCCGACGAGCAGGATCGTGTCGAGGAGGTGGCGGTGCCGGGCGACGACCTCACCGCTCCCGCCGCCGAGGCGGTGGTCGAGGAGACCGAGGACCTGCCGCCCGCTGACCGTCGGCGCTGATCGGAGTCGCCGTCGGCGTGTCGCCGGTCAACCCTCGGCGGGTCGCTGGTAGACGTCGGGCACGCCGTCGCCGTCGGCGTCGAGCCGTTCCCGCTCCGCCACCCGGCGGTACGCCGCGTTGCGCCGGACGAGCACCGCCGCGGCCAGCCCGGCGGAGATCACCGAGCCGAGCAGAACGGCTGCCTTGACCCGGCCGCTGGTGGTGCCGTCGACGCCGAAGGCCAGGTCACCGACGAGCAGCGACACCGTGAAGCCGATGCCGCCGAGCATCGCGATGCCGAGCAGGTCGGCCCAGGTGACGTCCTCGTCCAGTTCGGCCCGGGTGAACCGGGCCAGCAGGTACGTCGAGCCGAGGATGCCGATGCTCTTGCCGAGCACCAGAGCGGCGACGACGGCGATCACCACCGGGTCGGTCAGCAGGGCCGTCAGGTCGCTGCCGCGCACTGTGACGCCGGCGGCGAACAGGGCGAAGACCGGTACGGCGAAGCCGGCCGACACCGGACGCCAGCGGTGCTCCAGGCGCGCGGCGAGCCCGCTCTCGGCGTCGGCGGCCGATCGGTCACCGGTCGTTGTTCGGGGACCCGCCAGCACCGGGACCGTGAAGCCGAGCAGGACGCCGGCCACCGTGGCGTGCACACCCGAGGCGTGCATCAGCGTCCAGGCGGCGATCGCGAGAGGGATGAGCGTCCACTGCCAGCCACCTTTACGCCGCACCAGAATCGCGAAGATCCCGATCGACGCCAGCGCGGCGAACAGTGCGGCGGGCTGTAGGTCGGCGGTGTAGAAGACCGCGATGATGGTGATCGCGAACAGATCGTCGACCACGGCGAGGGTGAGCAGGAATGCCCGTAGGCCCTGGGGCAGATGTGTACTGATCACCGCGAGTACGGCGAGCGCGAAGGCGATGTCGGTGGCGGTCGGAACGGCCCAGCCGCGCAGGCCCTCTCCGTCCGCGCTCAGGACGACCGCCACGTAGACCAGCGCTGGCAGCAGCATTCCGCCGAGCGCGGCGACCACCGGTAGCGCGGCCCGGCGTGGGTCGCGCAGGTCCCCGGCGACGAACTCCCGCTTGAGTTCGAGGCCCACCACGAAGAAGAAGATGGCCAGCAGGCCGTCCGCCGCCCACGCGGCGACATCGAGGTCCAGGTGCCAGGACGCGCCGCCGGGCCAGGGGACCCAGTGGGCGAGCCGGGTGTACGAGTCGGACCAGGGGGAGTTGGCCCAGACGAGCGCGACAGCGGCGCCGAGCAGCAGCAGCACGCCACCGACGGTCTCGGTACGCAGCACGTCGGCCAGGTGTCGGGCCTGCGGCCAGGACGACCGGGTGAACAGCCGGATCTTCGGCGGGCGCTGGTCGGATGGCGGGGTGTTGGGGGTCATCTGCGGGGTCACCTCGGGCGTCAGGACGGCGTGAATCCACTCGCCGACCAGGCTTCCCGGCACACCACTACGGACCCTGTCCGGCTTCGCGTTCCGGCGGCGACCGCTGGGCCGATCGGACGTCGCCGGACCGGCTTTCGACTTTTTCCTCGTTGTCGCCGCTGCCGAATGGACGGTTGTCGGGTTGGTCATCCGGATGCATGTCGCTCTGCGGAAAATACCTAACTCCGGACATAAGCCGCATGAACCGCTTTAATGGTTTCACGAGTTTAGAAACGACCTTGGGGGTTTTCGTGAAGTTCTTTGGCGTAACCGGACCGACACGGAGGCGCGCCTGATGGATCTGCTCCGCCAATTGCGTCACGTGCGTAGGCACTGGTGGGTCGCGCTGGTCACGGTCATGGTGGCGCTGGGCGTCTCGGCCTTCCTGACGGTGCGCGCCCAACCCCGGTACGTCGCCTCGGTGACGTTCTTCGTCACCACCCCCAACACCGGCGTCACGGATGCCTACCAGGGTGGGCTCTTCCTCCAGCAGCGCGTCAAGTCGTACGCGGACCTGCTCACCAGCGACCGACTGGCACAGAGCGTGGTGGCCGAGACCCCGGTCGGTCTCACCGCGGACGAGGTGCAGCGACGGGTGACCACCTCCACCGAGACCGGCACGGTCATGCTCCAGGCGTCGGTCACCGACACCGACCAGACCCGGGCGTTGCGAGTGACGGAAAGCCTGTCCGCGAAGTTCGTCGAACTCGTGCAAAAGGTCGAGACGACGCCCGAGGGCAAGGCGCCGATCAAGATCGAGGTGGTCAGTGGTCCCCGGGTGAGCGCCAACCCTGTCTCACCGCAGCCGGTTCGGAACCTCACCCTCGGTGGCCTGATCGGTCTGATCCTCGGTATCGGTCTGGCGATCCTGCGCGGTGTGGCCGACGTTCGGCTGCGCGACGCCGCCGGTCTGCAACGGGCCACCGGCAGCCCTCTGCTCGGCGAGATTCCGTTCGAGGGCAACGCCCGCAGCGCGCCGCTGATCGTGGGTGACGCCGCAACGTCCGCGCGTGCCGAGGCGGTGCGCAAGTTGCGTACCAATCTGCGTTTCGTGGATGTCCACGAGCCGGCTCGGGTCATCGCCGTGACCAGCGCCCTGCAGGGTGAGGGAAAGACCACCCTGTCCTGCAACCTGGCCATCGCACTGGCCGAGGCGGGCTGGCGGGTGCTGCTGGTCGACGCGGATCTGCGCCGCCCGAAGGTCGACGACTACCTGGGCCTGGACGCGGGTGTCGGCCTCACCGACGTGCTGGTCGGCGACGTGCAGGTCGGCGACGTCGTGCAGCGCTGGGGGGACAAGTCGCTGCTGGTGCTGCCCAGCGGTTCCGCCCCGCCGAACCCGAGCGAGTTGCTCGGTTCCAAGGCGATGTCGGACCTGCTGCTGGCGCTCCGGGAGTCGGCGGACATCGTGATCATCGACACCGCGCCGCTGCTCGCGGTGACCGACGGCGTGGTCGTCGCCGTGCAGGCCGACGGGGCGCTGCTGGTGACCCAGCAGGGTCGTACCTCGCGGACCCAGGTCGCCGCCGCCGCCCGCTCACTGCACTCGGTCTCCGTGCGTCTGCTCGGCTGCGTGCTCAACATGGCGAAGGTGGCCAAGGCCGAGGCGTACCAGTACGAGGCCTACCGGGTGGTCGCCACGACGCCCACGCAGTCGGTGCCTGCCGAACGGGCCGCGTCCGGTCGGCATGTCGCGACCACCGACGGGGTCAACGGCGTCACCGACCACACCCAGGAACTCACCCGGCTGCCCCGATGAGCGCGGCGAGGGGTCGCAGCGACCGTTCGATCTCCTCGGCGCAGCGTCGGAAGTCGGCGGCCGTGCCGCCGATCGGGTCCTGGAGGTCGTCCGCGTCCGGGGCGGCGGGTTGCAGCCGCCCCCGGGCGAGGGCGGCGGCGGCGATCGCCGCCTGCAACGAGTCGTCGGCCGGCCCGGCGGGCGGTTCGGCCGCCGCGGCCAGCCGGCCGAACTGGCGCACCGTGAACGTCCGGTGCAACGCCGCCGGCGCCAGCGCGGTGCAGACCGAGCGCTGGCGCCGGGTCGCCGTCAGCACGAGCGTCGCGTCGGCGAGGTACTCGGGGCGCAACGCCCGGGTCCGGAACGCCGCCGGGTCCGCGCCGCTGTCGGTCGCGACCTCCATGGCGTACGGGTGCATTCCCAGCCCGTCGATCGCGTCGGTGCCGGCACTGGCCACCGTGACGGGCCGGCCGGCCAGCAGTCGGCGAGCCAGGAACTCGGCCATCGGCGACCGGCACAGGTTGGCGTGGCAGACGAACAACACGCGATCAGCCATCGGAGCCCCTCTCATCGGTGCGGACGCGGGTGTCCACACCGCGGGGGCGGTGCGTCGACGCCGGTGGTCGCGCGGGGAGGGGTTGTCCGCATCGTACGCGCGCGAGACGGCCGCCGACCGTCGTGCCGCGCCGGCCGACGCCAATCCGTGCCGGACGGGGGTGTGTCAGTGAGGATCGGCATCCTGTCGTACCACTTTCCGCCCGAGCCGGCGTTCATCCCCGGGAGTCTCGCGGAGGAGTTGGCGGCGCGTGGGCACGAGGTTCGGGTGCTCACCGGATTCCCGGACTACCCGGGCGGACACGTCTATCCCGGCTGGCGGCAGCGATGGCACCACGAGACGCACAGCAGACAGCTGACCGTCCGGCGGGTGCCGCGCTACCCCGGGCGGGCGACGTCCACCAGGGGTCGGATGGCCAGCTACCTGTCGTTCGCGGGCAGCGCGACGTGGGTGGCGCGGCGGTACTTCAGCGATCTGGACGCGCTCTACGTCTTCCAACTACCGGCCACCACGTTCGCCACCGCCGGTGTGCTCCGGTTGCTCGGACAGGTGCCGGCGGTGCTGCACGTGCAGGACGTCTGGACCCGTGACGGCGCCGAGGAGGCCGGCGAGGACCGCTGGGTGGCGCGGATGGGCAGCGCGATGACCCGGATCTTTCGGACCGCGGCGCGGATCGCGGTGGCCGCACCGTCCATGCGGGATCTCGTGGTCGCCGCGGGCGCCGACCCGACCCGGGTACGAGAGGTGCTCAACTGGACCGACGAGCGGATCTTCCACCCGGTGACGCCCGGCGTGGCTGCCCGCCAACTGGTCCGTCGGGACGGTCGGTGCGTGGTGATGCACGCCGGGACCATCGGCGCTCGGCAGGGACTGGAGACCGCGGTCCGGGCGGCGGCGGCTCTGGACCGGACGATGGACCTGGTCCTCGTCGGTTCGGGCGCGGACGAGCGGCGGGTGCGGGGGCTCGCCGGCGAGCTCGGCGCGGACAATGTCCGCTTCGTGGAGCGACGGTCACCTGTCGACATGCCCGAGCTGTACGCCGCCGCCGACTACCAACTGGTCATGCTGCGCGACCTTCCGGAGTTGCGCGGCACGGTGCCGGGCAAGCTCCAGGCCGCGCTCTCGTGTGCTGCCCCGGTGGTCGCGTCGGCCGGCGGGGATACGGCTGAGCTGGTCGAACGCGCCAGGGCCGGCCTCTCGTGCCCGCCGGAGGACTGGGCGGCGCTGGCCGACCGGTTCTGGTTGGCCGCCACCATTCCGCCGCCCGTCCGGACCGAGATGGGCCGCCGAGGGCGGTCGGCGTACCTGCGGGAGATGTCGCTGCCCGCCGGGGTGGACCGCATCGAGCGGCTGCTGCACGAGGCAGCGGGGCGGGTCCCAGCACCGGCCACCGAGCGACGAGGAAACCTCGCGTAAGCGGCAATCATTTCTATATCGGCACGAAGTTCCCTGACCCGTGCTAAGAACGTCAGGGAATCGACCATCTGTCCGATTCCCCGATTGGGAGTGTGGTGTGACGGAAAGCGAACGGCCGACCCGGCGGCGGAGCCGGTCCCGGCGCCGTCGGCGTGCCCGACTGCGACGTGCCCTTCTCAGTGCCCTGGTGGTCGGCTCGCTGCTGCTGGCGGCCGGCGGTTGGGTCGGCTTCCGCGGCTGGCAGGCGCGCGCTCACCTGCTCAACGCCGCCGGCCTCGCCCGGGAGCTCAGCGCCCAGGTCGTCAGCGGAGACACCGACCGCGCTCTGCGGACGCTCGGCGCTCTTCAGGAGCAGTCCCGGGCGGCTCGGGCCGCTACCAACGGCCCGAGCTGGCAGGTCGGTCGGCGTGCCCCGATGGTGGGTGACGACCTCGACGCCGTTCGGCAGATCGCCGCCGCCATCGACTCGTTGGCGCGTCAGGCGTTTCCGACCCTGCTCCGGATGGACCTGACCAGCCTCGTCCCGACCGGCGGTGGACTGGACCTGGCCCGGCTCAGCGGAGTCTCCGCCGAGCTGACCCGGGTTAACGAGTCGGTGCAGGGTACGCGCCGGGACCTCGCTGTGGTCCCGGCCGACAGGCTGGTCAGCCAGGTCCGGCAGGCGCTCGTCGACCTGCGTGGCGAGATCGACCGCCTGGCCGGGCTCACCACGGCTGTGGACCAGGGCGCCCGCCTGCTGCCGCCACTGCTCGGCGCGAGTGGACCGCGGCGATACCTGCTGGTCTCGCAGAACCTCGCCGAGCTGCGCGCCACCGGCGGCATGTTCGGCGCGTACGCGATGATCGAGGCGAAGAGCGGCGCTGTGAAGATGGGCAAGCAGGGCAGTACGTCCTCGCTCGGCCGCTTCACCCCACCGCTGAAGGTGCCCGCCGAGACCCGCGCTCTCTGGACCGACCTCCCCGGCACCTACCCGGCCGACGTCAACCTGTCCCCGCACTTCCCGACCGCCGCGGCACTGTATCGCGAGATGTTTCGTCGTAAGACGGGCACCACTGTCGACGGTGTGCTCGCTGTCGACCCGGTGGTGCTGTCCTATCTGCTCAAGGCGACCGGCCCGGTGCTGGTGCCCGGCGGCGTCCCGCTGGCCAGCGAGAAGGTCGTGCAGACGCTGCTCAACGACAGTTACCGACGGCTCGACGTCAAACAGCAGGACGAGTTCTTCGCGGCGTCGGCGGCTGCCGTCTTCGACGCCTTCTTCAAGAAGAATGTCAACCCACGGGTGTTGTTGTCCGCATTTGACCGTGCTATCACCGAACGCCGGATATTGTTCTGGAGTGCCCGACCTGAGGAACAGCGGACGTTCGGCGACAGCCGGATGGCCGGGACGCTTCCGGAACAGGACACCGTGCCGACGGTCGGCGTGTTCCTCAACGACGGCAGCGGCGCGAAGCTCGGCTACTACCTACGACAGACGGCGAACGTGACGGTCGGCGAATGCCGCCCCGACGGCCGCCGCGAGCTGCGGCTCCGCGTGACCCTGCGCTCCACGGCACCGAAGTCCGGACTCAGCGAGTCCATCCTCGGTCTCGGTATGGCTGGTGATCCGTACACCGTCCGCACGTTGGTGTCGATCTTCAGTCCCGCGGGCGGAGCGGTGCTCGAGGCTCGGCTCGACGGTGCCGAGACGGCAGTAGGTAGCGGCACCGAACGCCGCCGTCAGGTGGCGACCGCCAGCGTCGACGTCGCTCCTGGCGCCGAGAGGACGCTGGAGGCCACCGTGCTGACGGCCAAGACCGGCGTCGGGCAGGCCGAGCTGTGGCTGACCCCCACCGCCAGCCCCTGGACCACCCAAGTTCATTCCGCACCAAGCTGTGATCAGTAGGAGGGAACCAATCATGCGGCTATCCCGCATCATCATGGCGCTCACGGTCGGCCTGGCCGTGGTGGCCGTGCCGACGGCAGCGGGGGCGGCGCAGCCGCAGCCGGCGCCCAGCGCGACCACTGACCCGCCCCAACCGCCGCCGTACCCGCCGGTAGTTGCGTCACTGACCGTCAACCGGCCGACGATCTTCCTCGGCGAGACGGTGCTGCTGACCGGCACCAACTTCGGCCCGAACGAGACCGTCGACATCTCGGTGACGGTCACCCCGCTGGCCGCTCCGGCCGGTGGTCAGGCTCCGGCTCGCCGCAGCGACGGCACCACCGTGGCCATGGCCCCGGTGGCCTACCAGGCGAGCGCGCCGCTGAACTTCACGGCGTACACCAACGCCCAGGGGCGCTTCACCAAGAGCTACAAGCCGTCGGTGACGGGTCTGCTGACCTTCACCGCGACCGGCCGCGAGTCCGGCCGTACCGCCAGCACCGAGCTGCGGGTGCTGCACAAGAAGCAGCCGCTGCCCGTCACGGGCGACAGCATGGGTACGCCCATGAAGCTCGGCGGTGGCCTGGTCGGCGCCGGAGCGATCATGTTGCTGCTGACCATGGCCTGGCGTCGCCGCCAGCGCCTCGGCGGTGCCGCGCACTAATCCGCACGACCGGGCTACGCCCGGACCGCACCGAAGCTGACGCCCGTCGGAGTTTTCCGGCGGGCGTCAGCCCTGCGCGTGGTGCCTCCGTCCTAACGGCGACTGCCGCCTGCAACCGACCGTTACTCGGGTCCGACTTGTGGCATTGGCCACCCGGTGTGCCTTGATCGACTCCGGTTCGCCGATGTCGCGGTATCAATCCCTGACGGACGCCGCGATATCGGCGAGGTCGTGTTGATCATGCGCGAGTTGGGGTGTTCTGCCCGCCAGCCTGGGTGGTCTGGCACCTGAGGTCGGGGTTTGGCGTGTGTTTTGTTCCGTGTGGGTGGTATTGGCGTGTGGGCGGGGGCACGTGTCGGGCGGAATGATGGCCGGGTCGGGGTCGTTGCACACCCTGACGATCGCAGGACCACGCCCCTGCCGGGCGCGATGGTCCGCCCCGGGAATGACCCCCGGCCCCGGGTCGTTACACCTGGACCCCGCCCGACCGGCACCCTGCTTCACCGGGTGTCAGCGGATGGCCGACCCCGGAATGACCTGGGCCTCCGGGTCGTTGTACACGGACCCTGGCCCGACCGGCACCCCGCTCCACCGGGTGCCAACGGATGGGCCGATCCCGGGAATGACCCCGGTCCCCGGGTCGTTACACACGGATCCGGCGCCGCGAGCCTCCGCTCGCAGGCCGCCGATGATCCCCCTCAAGACTTTCCCCGTTTGTTGCAGCGCCGGACGAGGTGCTCACACCCGTGCGATCTAGGCGGGTGTCCTTACCCCCGAAGGAGCTTCCCCCATGAACACGATCATGCGTAAGAGTGTGCTGTCCGTTGCTGGTCTGGCCTTTGCCGGTGGTGTGTTCGCCGGTCCGATCGCCGCCCACGCCGCTACTGCGACTGTGGACGTCAAGCCTGTTGCCGCCGCGGTGCAGGCGGCGCCGAAGCCGCAGGGCGAGCAGTCGCACATCACCCTCAACGATGAGCAGACCGCGAACGTGAAGGCGATCATCGCCGCGACGAAGAAGGCTGGTCTCCCGGAGCGGGCCGCGGTGATCTCGATCGCGACGAGCTTGCAGGAGTCGAAGTTGGAGAACCTGGGCCACCTCGGCGACGCCAACGACCACGACTCGTTGGGCCTGTTCCAGCAGCGCCCGTCCTCGGGTTGGGGCACGCCGGAGCAGATCACGGACCCGGCCTACTCGACCACCGCGTTCCTCAAGGGGCTGCGTCAGGTCGACGGGTGGCAGGACATGGCGCTGACGGATGCCGCGCAGACCGTGCAGGTCTCCGCCTACCCCGACGCGTACGCCCAGTGGGAGCAGCAGGCCACCGACCTGGTCGCCCAGCACTGGAACAGCTGACCCACCGCAACACCGCAACATCGATTGCTGGCCGGCACCCACACCCGGGTGCCGGCCAGCGGCGTACCCGAATCAGTTGTCCTGGTGGTTGCGGGTGCGGACGATGTCGACCATGGCGCAGATCAGCGCGAGCCCGATGATGCCGGTGGCCAGTATGAGGGACCGCTCGAAGGCGGTGGTCCAGTCGCCACGGGTGTCGGCCAGCGATGAGAAGAACATCGAGCCGACGGCGGCGATGCCGGCCGCGGCGCCGATCCGCTGGCCGGTCTGGAGCATGCCCGCGCCGCTGCCGGCCTGCGCCACCGGCACTTCGGAGAGGGTGATCGTCTGGTTGGGGGCGATGACCAGCCCGCTGCCGATGCCCGCGACGAGCAGTGGGCCGGCGGCGACCCAGGGTGCCGGGGCGTCCGGCGCGAGGCGCAGCGCGACCACCGTCGCGGCCAGCCCGACCACCACCGTGAGCAGGCCGAGGGCCACCAACGGTCGGCCGAGGCGGTTGACGATGCGACCACCGAGGACGGCGGCGGCCGCCGAGCCGAGGGCGAACGGGGTGATGGCCAGGCCGGCGACGAGCGCGCTGTAGCCGAGACCCATCTGGAGAAACAGCGTGAAGATGAAGAAGATGGCGGTGAAGCCGCCGAAGTAGACAAGCGCCAACAGCGAGCCCAGTGTGTACGACTGGAGGCTGAACAGCCGAAGGTCGAACAGGGGTTGGTGGTGGTGTGCGTACCGCCGCTCCCACAGTCCGAAGACGACCAGCACCGCCAAGCCGATCGGGATGAGCGCCCACTTCCAGGGTGTCTCCCACTGCTGTTCCTGCACGAGTGGCAGGAGCACCAGGACCACGCCCACCCCGAGAAGGAGAACACCGACGGGGTCGAGTTGACGCCAGCCGGGTTGCCCGGCCGGGCGGCCGGGCAGAAGACGCCAGCCGAGGATCACCGCGAGGATGCCGACCGGCACGTTGACGAAGAAGACCCAGCGCCACCCGTGTTCCTCGCCGCCGATGGCGATGAGCAGCCCGCCGAGCAACGGCCCGACCGCTGTGGAGATGCCAATGGTGGCACCGAGCAGCCCGAAGGGGCGAGCCCGCTCCGGACCGCGGAACAGTTGCTGGATGAGCCCGATGACCTGCGGGTTGACGATGCCGGCGGCGGCGCCCTGGAGGAGTCGGGTGATGACCAGCCAGGTCGGTGAGGTGGCGAGGCCGGCGAGTGCGCTGGTGATCGTGAACAGGGCGATACCGAAGACGAACGCGTTGCGCCGGCCTCGGGCGTCGCCGAAGCGACCGGCGGGGACCAGCGCCAGGCCGAAGGTGAGCGCGTACCCGGAGAGGACCCACTGCAGGTCGCTCGGGGAGGCGTGCAGCGCACGGTCGATGGACGGCACCGCCACGTTGACGATGCTGACGTCGAGCAGCGTCATGAACGCGGCGACCAGGCCGACGCCGACGGCCTGCCAGCGCCGCCGGTTCTCGGCCGCCGTCACCGGCTGCGCCGCGCTCATCGTGCCCCCCGGTGACCGTTGATCGCGCATCTCTGAGCGCTACCCGGGTCAGCGGGGGGCGAACCGTCTCGTGGGGTCCCGCCGGTCACGCCATCTGGCGGGCGCAGAACCGGGGGCCGAAGTCGAGACCCGCCATCGGTGAGTCCTCGCGGTGCAGCAGGCCCTTCTCGGTGAGCAGGTGCAGGGGACTGCCGACCTGCTCCTCGGTCAACCCGGACTCCTCGGCGATCAGGTCCGGGTACGGCACCTGTCCGCGTGCCTCCAGGGTGGTGACCGCCTGGTACACCCGTTGCTCGGCCTCCGACAGTTGCACCTGCTGCATGGTTCCTCCTCCGTTCGTCCGCCATCGCGTGGCGGCTGCCGTGCGCCGGTTACCCCGTGGCTGACCGAAGATGCACACCCGATCGGGCGGTCGGCGGGTCCGGCTGTCGCGGTCCGGCCGTGCCGAAGCCGTGTGTCGAAATCCTGGGCCGGCCTGCGGCGGGCCCAGACGACGACCGGCCGCGTTGGGGATTCGCCCGGATACAACACCGGTATCCAGGCGAATCCCCGCCTTGCCGGACCGCCGCCTGGACTCCGCCTCGGCTCGACCGAGGACTTCGACACACGGCTAGGCTGCTGTCGTGATCGTCTGGGACCTCGTCGTCGTCGGCGCCGGCCCCGCCGGGCTGTCCGCGGCACACGCCGCTGCCCGTGCCGGTGTCTCCACACTTGTCGTCGAGCGGGCCGCGCACCCGCGGTACAAGACCTGCGGCGGTGGCCTGATCGGCACCTCCCTGGCGGCTGTCGCGGATCGGATCGAGGTGCCCGCGCACGACCGGGTGGACCGTGTCACGTTCACCCGCGACGGCCGCCGGGAGTTCACCCGCCGTAACGACGGCCCGGTCGTGACGATGGTGCGCCGCGAGGAGTTCGACGACCGGCTGCGCGAGGCGGCCGTCGCCGCCGGCGCGCAGATGCGTGAGCGGGTCGCGGTCCGCGCGATCGAGCAGGACCCCGAGGGGGTACGCCTGCGGCTCGCCGACGGTACGACGATCGCGGCCCGGACGGTGATCGGGGCCGATGGTTCGTCGGGGGTGACCGCCCGGCACGTCGGGGTCCGGTACCGGCAGGTGGACCTGGGTTTGGAGCTGGAGATCCCGGTCCCCCCGGCGGAGCAGGAGCGGTGGCGGGGGCGGTTGCTGCTGGACTGGGGCGACATGCCGGGCTCGTACGCCTGGGTCTTCCCGAAGGGTGACCGCCTGACCGTCGGTGTGATCGCCGGTCGGGGAGCGGGGGAGGGGACGCGGGAGTACCTGCGGCGGTTCGTCGACCGGTTGGGGTTGACCGGGTTGCCCGCGGAGCACGATTCCGGTCACCTGACCCGGTGCCGTGCGGAGGATTCACCGTTGCGCAGCGGCCGGGTGCTGGTCGTGGGCGATGCGGCGGGGTTGTTGGAGCCGTGGAGCCGGGAGGGCATCAGCTTCGCGTTGCGGTCCGGCGGGTTGGCCGGCGCGGCGGTCGCCGACGGTGATCTGGCGGGGTACGAGCGGGCGGTCGCCGCGCGGTTGGTGCCGGAGATGCGGGCGGGGTTCCGGCTGTTGGACGTGTTCACCCGCCGCCCGGACGTGTTCCACGCCCTGTTGGCGACTCCGCCGGGCTGGCGGATGTTCGTGCAGTTCTGCCAGGGGCGGGCGAGCTTCGACGAGATGCTGCGACGTCGCTCCATCCGGGCCGCCCTCGCCGTGCTGGACCGACTGCCCGCACCGCGCCGGCCCACCTCTGTTACCCCAGGATCCTAGGATGCCTTACAGGGTGTGTGCGGTGCTGGTCCGGATTGGCCGCTCGTTGGACAATGAGCGGAGAAGCGGGAGGTGCCGATGGCCGAGCAGCCGTTCACCGATGACGAGTACGCGTTCCTGCGCCACATCCGGTTCGGGGAGTTGCCGCCCGCTGTGCGTCCCGACGAGCGGGTCGCCCTGACCGAGACCGATCCCGGGCGGGACCGCCCGGAGGAGGCCGAGGACCCGGTCCGCTGGAACGTGCAGGGCTGACAACAGCAGACGGGCCGTGGGTGTCGCCACCCACGGCCCGTCTGTGGCGCGCGATCAGAAGACCGGCACGCCCTCGCGTACCAGCCGCCAGTTCGGCTGGAAGAAGTCGGCCGGGTCGATCGTCCCCTTGGCCTGCGCCCAGTCGATGAGCAGCTGACGGATCTCCTGCTGCGCGTTGTAGACCTGCGTCTTCACGATGCCGGGGAAGTTGCCGCCGCCGCTGCGCCGGTAGTTGTTGACCGCCACGACGAACTGCGCGTTGTCGGCGACCGGGGTGTCGGTGCCGGCGAGCACCAGCCGGGTGATGCGCTGCCCGACCGGCCGGGAGATGTCGATGTCGTAGTCGACGCCGGAGAAGACGTCGTAGTTGTAGTCCGGCACCGCCGGGTCGCTGATCTGCTCCGGGTCGACCGGGGCGCCCGGCGCGAAGGTCCGAAAGTACTTCGCCGAGTACTCCAGGTACGCGCGCACCTCGGCTCCGCTGAGCACCACCGCTTCGAGGGTGTTGTCGTACACGTACAGGCCGGCCACGTCGCGGATCTTGACGTCGCCGGCGGGGAACACCGCGGTACGGCTGAACGGCGCCGCGATCGACAGCACCGGCAGGTCCGCGTACGCGGTGCCGGCCAGCGCCGCGCCGACCACCTCGGTCTGTACGTGGTTGATGAAGTCCAGGATCGGCGTGTCCCTGTACCGCGACTCCGCCGCCGACAGCTCGACAGTGGACCGCGCGACCACCTGGTTGACGTACGCCACGGTCTTCTGGTGTTGGGCCCGCACGGCCGCGAGCACCTTCGGGTCCTCGACCACCGTGTTGGTGTTCAGCATGGTGGCGGCCTTCTTGGTGATCGCCCACCGGCCACGCTCGCGGGTGAGGGTGAAGTCCATCCGGGTGAGCCGCTGGCCCCACTTGGACGGCTCGGAGAGCAGCACCTGGGCGCCGGTGCGCTCGTTGGTGACGAACCGCTCGACCACCTCGTTGTGCGCGTGCCCGAACAGGATCGCGTCGATCCCCGGCACCTGCTGGGCGATCAACGCCACCGGGTTCTCGTTCGGCAGCTCCGGGCCGTAGCTGGAGGTGCCGCTGTCACCCCCGTGCGCCGAGATCAGCACGAGGTCCGCGCCGCGGGCCCGCATGACCGGCACCCACTTCGCGGCGGTAGCGACCATGTCGTCGAAACGCAGCCTGCCCTCGACGTTGCCCTTGTCCCAGATGGCCACGCCGGGGTTGGTCAGACCGAGGATGCCGACCCGCAGGGTGGGCGCGCCGAGACCGAGGGAGACCTTCTTGATGACGTACGGCAGGAAGGCCGGCTTGCCGGTCTTCGCGTTGACGGCGTTCGCGGCGAGCGCCGGGAAGCCGAGCTGGCGGATCCACAGGTCCAGCAACGGCAGCCCGTAGTTGAACTCGTGGTTGCCCAGCGTCACCGCGTCGTAGTCGATGACGTTCATCGCCCGGGCCATGGGGTGCTTCTCCCCGGTGGCGGTGATCGGTTCCTGCTTGGCGTAGTACGTCGCCAGCGGAGTGCCCTGGATGGTGTCGCCGGCGTCGAGCACCAGCGTCGCCTTGCCCCGCCGCTCCCGACGGATCTGGTTGATCAGGGTCGCCAGCTTCGCGACACCGATGTCGTTCTGCTTGCTGTCGTCGTACTCGGCGTCGCGGTAGTAGTCCCAGTTGTAGACGTTGCCGTGAGTGTCCGACGTGCCCAGGAGGGTGAGGTCCCAGGTGCGTGACCGGGCCGCGCCGGCCGCCTGCGCGGGCGCGGCGGCGATCAGCGGGGCGGTCGCCGCCGCGGCGGCGGCGACGAGCACCTGGCGACGCGACGGACCGGAGGGAGAGGTCATGACGTGCCTTTCCATGGGGGTGGACGCGCTTCGTGGGCGCCTCGCGCACCATAACCACCAGCCGACACTCCCGCCACGGCAGCCCCGACGGGTGCAGCGGTTTCCGCAGGCCGGCCCGGGGTAGGGCGATCGGGGACGGGATTTCGCGGGAGCGCCATCGCCTACCGCGACCGCGCGAGGAGACTTCGGAGACATCGGTGACTGAGGATCAGCACACCCAGCAGGACCCGACCAGCCAGTACGGCGGGCAGTCGGGTCAGCCCGCACAGCAGCAGTCCGCGCCCGGCTCGACCGCGCAGATGAGCCCGAAGCCGGACCACGGGGAGGAGTCGTACCGGGGCACTGGCAAGCTCGACGGCAAGCGGGCGCTGATCACCGGCGGTGACTCCGGGATCGGCCGGGCGGTCGCCATCGCCTTCGCCCGGGAGGGCGCCGACGTGCTCATCTCGTATCTCGACGAGGGGGAGGACGCCGACGCCCGGGAGACCATTCGTCTGGTCGAGGAGGCCGGCCGGCGGGGCGTCGCGGTACGCGGTGACATCACCGACGAGTCGCACTGTCAGGAGCTGGTCGATCGGGCGGTACGCGACCTGGGCGGCCTGGACATCCTGGTCAACAACGCGGCTCACCAGATGTCGCAGGACAAGGGGATCCTCGGAATCACCACCGAGCAGTTCGACCGAGTGCTCAAGACCAACCTGTACGCGATGTTCTGGCTCTGCAAGGCGGCCATTCCCCACCTCAGCGAGGGCGCGGCGATCATCAACACGGCGTCGATCCAGGCGTTCGACCCGTCGCCGCAACTGCTGGACTACGCGACCACCAAGGCGGGCATCGCCAACTTCACCAAGGCGCTCGCCGCCGACCTCGCCGAGCAGGGCATCCGGGTCAACGCTGTCGCACCCGGCCCGGTGTGGACGCCGTTGATCCCGGCCACCATGCCCGAGGAGAAGGTGAAGCAGTTCGGCACCGACACCCCGGAGGGTCGCCCCGGGCAGCCCGCGGAGCTCGCACCCGCGTACGTCTTCTTCGCCTCGCAGGAGTCCAGCTACGTGACCGGCGAGATCCTTGGCGTCACGGGCGGTCGCCCGACGAAGTGATCCGCCGCCGGGGCGGGTGCTGCTTCGGTGCCCGCCCCGGGTGCGGCTCGTTCCGTATGCGTCGGTGTTCGGCTTGGCGCAACGCTTCTGTGCGGTCGGTGTTGCGGTGTGTACGTCGGCGGTCAGCGCGGCCAGGTGGCGAAGCGCCGCCGGACGTGATCGACGTCGGCGGCGCTCAGACCGTACCGACCGAACCGCTGCTCCGACAGCCGGTCCAGGTAACGCCCGGCGGCACGTACGTCCGCCGGATCCAGGGCCGGGTCGACCTGCCGTGCCAGCATCAGCAACTCGGTCACGTCGTAGTGCTCCAACGCCGCCGCCACGTCGATGAAGTCCCGGACCTCCCGCCGGTTGACCAACGCCGCGATCTTGTTCGCCACCAGGTCGCGTACGTCCATCACCGGGCCGAGGTCCATCACCACCGGGCTCTGCTGGCGGTCCAACCGGGCGAGGCTCAACCGGATCTGCCGGCCGTCGCGGCTCACCACGAAGTCCTTCATGTCCTGCTCGTACCCGTCGAACAGCTCAGCGAGATCCCCGTCGGGGTCGGCGTCGCTGACCAGGAAGCCGGCCCGCTCCAACGCCACCCGTACACCTGTGGACGCCGCCGCCGCGGCACCCTCCACGTCCGCGAAGAGGTCGACGTCCTCCGTCGGGCGGGCCACCAACCCGTGCGCCGCCCAGGCGACCCCGCCCCCCAACACGAACCGGTACGGTCCGGCGGCGGTGAGCGCCACCCGGGCGACCTCCCGGTAGAACTCGTGCAGATGCGGCTCGGTCACGCCGCGCGCAGGCCGCGGTGGCGGCTCTCCCATGCCTGGCGTACGCCACGGGGCAGGTTGAGCAGTCGCCACACCCGCCGAAGCGCGCGACCGTTGATGAGGACGCGCAGGTCCTCGGCGCGGGTGGTCTCGCGGAGCACGTTCTCGTACATCCAGAGCAGTTGGTCCGGGTCGTTGAGGTCGAAGGTGCGTTCGGCGTTCCACATCAACCGCACCGGCAACTCGACCACCCCGCGCGTGGGGCCGGCCAACTCGGCAAGCGTCCTCGCCACCACGGCAGGACGACCGGGCCGGGCCAGGAAGGCCACGCCGGTCGCAGTGGGGGAGACGGCCTGCATGGTGTCAGGGTAACGCCCACCGAAGCCGGTGTCGCTCAGGACGATCCCTACACGCTCCAGGGACGGTCGCCGGACCCGCTCGCGGGGGCACTGACCGGCCCCGTTGCAGCGGCGCTGTTCATGGCTAGCGTCGTCTATGGGCTGGGTTGTGCGGTGGGTGGGTTGTGCGGTGGGCTGCGTTGTGCGGCGGCTGGGTTGTCGGTGGGCTGCCTTGTCGGTGGGCTGCCTTGTCGGTGGGCGGCGCTGTCGGTGGGCGGCGGTGTCGGGTGGGCTGGGTTGTTCGGGGTTGCGTTGTCCGGTGGGTCGCGTTGTCCGACGGGCCGCGCTGTCGGTGGGCGGCGCTGTCGGTGGGCGGCGGTGTCCGGTGGGCTGGGTTGTTCGGGGGTTGCGTTGTCCGGTGGACTGGGGCTGTCCAGCGGGCCGTACTCTTCGCTGGGCCGTGCTGTTGGGAGGGCCGCGCTTTCCGTGCGTCCCTTGGCGGGCATGGCGTCAGCCCTGCGCGTGGTGCTTCGTCCGAGCGGCGACTGCCGGTCTGCGTTTCGGCGAAGTCGCGGTATCAAACCCTGACGGATACCGCGATATCGGCGAAGTCGTGTGGATCTCGCGTGAGCTGGGGTGTTCTGCCCGCCAGTCTGGGTGGTTTGGCACCTGGGGTCAGGGTTGACCCGTCGGTTTTGTTCCGTGTGGGCGGTGTTGGCGTGTGGTCGGGGCACGTGCCGGGCGGAATGATGGCCGGGTCGGGGTCGTTGCACACCCTGACGATCGCAGGACCACGCCCCTGCCGGGCGCGATGGTCCGCCCCGGGAATGACCCCCGGCCCCGGGGTCGTTACACCTGGACCCCGCCCGACCGGCACCCCGCTTCACCGGGTGCCAACGGATGGGCCGATCCCGGGAATGACCCCGGCCCCCGGGTCGTTGCACACGGACCCGGCGCCGCGAGCCCTCCGCTCGCAGGCCGCCGACCCCGGTGCGACACGCCCCCCCGGCCTGTCGGTCACCGAATCCCCCTCAAGACTTTCCCCGTTTGTTGCAGCGCCGGACGAGGTGCTCACACCCGTGCGATCTAGGCGGGTGTCCTTACCCCCGAAGGAGCTTCCCCCATGAACACGATCATGCGTAAGAGTGTGCTGTCCGTTGCTGGTCTGGCGTTCGCCGGTGGTGTGTTCGCCGGTCCGATCGCCGCCCACGCCGCTACTGCGACTGTGGACGTCAAGCCTGTTGCCGCCGCGGTGCAGACGGCGCCGAAGCCGCAGGGCGAGCAGTCGCACATCACCCTCAACGATGAGCAGACCGCGAACGTGAAGGCGATCATCGCCGCGACGAAGAAGGCCGGTCTCCCGGAGCGGGCCGCGGTGATCTCGATCGCGACGAGCTTGCAGGAGTCGAAGCTGGAGAACCTGGGCCATCTCGGCGACGCCAACGACCACGACTCGTTGGGCTTGTTCCAGCAGCGGCCGTCCTCGGGTTGGGGCACGCCGGAGCAGATCACCGACCCGGCCTACTCGACGACCGCGTTCCTCAAGGGCCTCAAGCAGGTCGACGGGTGGCAGGACATGGCGCTGACGGATGCCGCGCAGACCGTGCAGGTCTCCGCCTACCCCGACGCGTACGCCCAGTGGGAGCAGCAGGCCACCGACCTCGTCGCCCAGCACTGGAACAGCTGACCCACACCAAGCACCGACTGCTGGCCGGCACCCCACCCGGGTGCCGGCCAGCGGCATATCCACCACAGAGCACCGCCAACACGCAAAGGCGGTGGCACCGCCACCAGCGAGCACCGCCAACGCCGCGCACCGCCGCCGCCGCCGCGCGGGCGCGGGTGGCGGCACATCCACTCCGAGATCTTGGACAGTTTCCGTTCTCGCTGAACGGAAACTGTCCAAGATCTCGCGGTTCTGGGTGCTGGAACCGTGCGGCTGCCGCGCTTCGGCCCGGCCCGGCCCGGCCCGGGGCCGGATGGTCGTGCGGTGATACGGCGGCGGTCAGACAGTTCGGGGCGCTCGGTCGTGTGGCGTCAGGTGGCTGCCAGCCAGCGACAGGCAGGCAGCCAAACGGCGGGCCCGCGCTGCCCGGTGGGCAAAGCGCGCCCGGTGGGCAAAGCGCGCCCGGCGAGCCTGCGCCCGGCCGGCGACCAAGCACGAACGGTGGGCCCGCGCCGCCCGGTGGGCCCGCGCCGCCCGGCGGGCAAAGCACGGCCGACGCGCCCGGCCCGCCCCCGGCGCAGCCAGGGCGGCATGCCGGGAACAAGGTCGGGGGCGGGCTGGTTGTGGAGGGTGTCGGTGTGACTCAGTGTCCCCGGGCCTCACCTATATTGCCCTCGCGGAATACCGTTCGGCTGGAGCCGCGTCGTGCCACTCGCCGAGAGGCGACCTGCACACCGACACCAGCGCCGCCCCCGACCCAAAGGCCGGGGGCGGCGCTGTCTGGCAAGGGCCTTAACTCGCGAACATGTCTCAACTGGCCTATGTTCATGTGGTCGCTCGCGTGGGAGGGGGTGTCGGGTATGGGGCTGCGGACCTTCATCGAGGGTTGGCCGGTCTACCGGCAGCTCACCGGCACCGATCCGCTGGGCCGGGGCGCGGCGGCGAAGTCGGCGGGGTCCCGTGCGCTCACCGCTCGTACCGAGGACGCCGACAGTGTGGCTCGTTCGATCTGTCCGTACTGCGCTGTGGGTTGTGGGCAGCGGGTGTTCGTCAAGGACGGGCAGGTCAGCCAGATCGAGGGAGACCCGGACAGCCCGATCTCGCGGGGTCGGCTCTGCCCGAAGGGTTCGGCCAGTAAGAGTCTGGTGACGAGCCCGTTGCGGCAGACGACGGTTCGTTACCGCCGTCCGTACTCGACGCAGTGGGAGGATCTGGAGCTCGACACCGCGCTCGACATGATCGCCGACCGGATGCTCGCCGCGCGCGAGCAGACCTGGGAGGACGTCGACACGCAGGGCCGGCCGCTCAACCGGACGCTGGGTTTCTCCAGTCTGGGTGGGGCGACGCTGGACAACGAGGAGAACTACCTCATCAAGAAGTTGTTCACCGCGATGGGGGCGCTCCAGATCGAGAACCAGGCCCGTATTTGACACTCCGCCACCGTCCCCGGTCTGGGGGCCAGCTTCGGTCGTGGCGGTGCGACGGATTTCCAGCAGGACATCGCCAACGCTGACGTCATCGTCATCCAGGGTTCGAACATGGCCGAGGCGCACCCGGTGGGTTTCCAGTGGGTGATGGAGGCCAAGCGTCGCGGCGCGAAGGTGTTCCACGTCGACCCGCGGTTCACCCGGACCAGCGCTGTCGCTGACGCGTACCTGCCGATCCGGGCGGGCACCGACATCGCGCTGCTCGGCGGTGTGGTGCGGTACATCCTGGACAACGGTTTGGACTTCCGGGAGTACGTGCTGTCGTACACCAACGCCGCGACGATCGTCAGCGAGGAGTTCAGCGACACCGAGGACGGCGACGGTTTCTTCTCCGGCTTCGACCCGGAGACCGGCACCTACGTGCAGGACAGCTGGCAGTACGAGGGGCACGAGGACTCGTCGGGCAGCGGACACACCGCGAAGGAGCGGGACACCGCCGCCGGCCTGGAACACGAGTCGCACGGCGCGGAGGTCGGCGGGCAGACCCGGCGGGACGAGACGTTGCAGCACCCGCGGTGCGTCTACCAGATCCTCAAGCGCCACTTCGCCCGCTACACACCGGAGATGGTGGAGCGGGTCTGCGGCATCCCGCGGGAGCAGTTCCTGGAGTTGGCCCGGGCGTGGACGGCGAACTCCGGCCGGGAGCGCACCGGCATGCTGATCTACTCGGTGGGGTGGACGCAGCACAGTGTGGGTGTGCAGTACATCCGCACGGGCGCGATCATCCAGCTGTTGCTCGGCAACATGGGTCGCCCGGGTGGCGGGGTGATGGCCCTGCGGGGGCATGCCAGCATCCAGGGCTCCACCGACATCCCGACCCTGTTCAACCTGCTGCCCGGTTACCTGCCGATGCCGCACCACGCCGACCACCCGACCTTCGACGAGTGGGTGGACAGCATCCGGCACCCGGGGCAGAAGGGTTTCTGGGGCAACGCGCGGTCGTTCGCGGCCAGCCTGTTGAAGGCGTACTGGGGTGACGCGGCGACGCCGGAGAACGACTTCTGCTACGGCTACCTGCCCCGGTTGACCGGGGACCACGGCACGTACCAGCAGGTGCTCAACATGATCGACGGGAAGATCAAGGGGTACTTCCTGCTCGGTCAGAACCCGGCGGTCGGCTCGGCGCACGGTCGCGCCCAGCGGCTGGGCATGGCCAACCTGGACTGGTTGGTCGTCCGGGACCTGTTCATGATCGAAAGTGCCACGTTCTGGCAGAACGGCCCCGAGGTGGCCACCGGTGAGATCGTGCCGGAGGAGTGCCGCACCGAGGTGTTCTTCCTGCCCGCCGCCTCGCACGTGGAGAAGGAGGGCACGTTCACCCAGACGCAGCGGTTGTTGCAGTGGCGGGAGAAGGCCGTCGAGCCGCCAGGTGACGCCCGCTCCGAGTTGTGGTTCTTCTACCACCTCGGGCTCAAGCTGCGGGAGAAGCTGGCCGACTCACCGCTGCCGCGGGACCGGGCGCTGCTCGACCTCGCCTGGGACTACCCGACGCACGGTCCGCACGCGGAGCCGAGCGCCGAGGCGGTGCTGCGGGAGATCAACGGGTACGACGTGACGACCGGCCGTCCACTGTCCAGCTTCGCGGAGGCCCGCGCGGACGGTTCCACCGCCGTCGGCTGCTGGATCTACACCGGGGTGTACGCGGACGGCGTCAACCAGGCGGCCCGGCGCAGGTCCCGACACGAACAGGACTGGGTGGCCGCCGAGTGGGGTTGGGCGTGGCCGGCGAACCGGCGCATCCTCTACAACCGTGCCTCCGCCGACCCGGACGGCAACCCGTGGTCCGAGCGCAAGCGCTACGTGTGGTGGGACGCGGAGAAGGGCGAGTGGACCGGCTACGACGTGCCGGACTTCGAGAAGACCAAACCGCCGTCGTACCGGCCGCCTGCCGGCGCGTCCGGGCCGGAAGGCATCGCCGGTGACGACCCGTTCGTCATGCAGGGCGACGGCAAGGGCTGGCTGTACGCGCCGAGCGGTGTGCTGGACGGCCCGTTGCCGACGCACTACGAGCCGGTGGAGTCGCCGGTGCGTAACCCGCTCTACGGGCAGCAGGCCAACCCGACCCGCAAGATGTACGCGCATCCGGTGAACTCGGTGAACCCAAGCCCACCACAGGAGCACGATCAGGTGTTCCCGTACGTCTTCACGGTCAGCCGGCTCACCGAGCACCACACCGCTGGCGCGATGAGCCGGATGGTGTCGCCGCTGGCGGAGTTGCAGCCGGAGATGTTCGTCGAGGTGTCCCCGGCCCTCGCCACCGAGGCCGGTCTGACGCATCTGGGCTGGGCGCACCTGGTGAGCGGGCGGGCGGTGATCGAGGCGAGGGTGTTGGTGACGGACCGGCTCACCCCGTTGCGGGTGGACGACCGGATCATCCACCAGGTGTGGTTGCCGTACCACTTCGGTTTCGAGGGTCTGGTGACCGGCGACTCGGCCAACGACCTGTTCGGCATCAGCCTGGATCCGAACGTGCTGATCCAGGAGAGCAAGGTCGGCACCTGCGACGTGCGGCCCGGCCGTCGTCCGACCGGCCCGGCGTTGCTGGACCTGGTCGCCGACTACCAGCGGCGCGCCGGAATCACCCCGGGCCATAATGCCCCGGCGGTCACCACCGACGACGAGGGGAAGGAGCACGGTGCTTCCTGACCCGAACAGCCTGTACGGTCCGCTGGACCCGGCGCCCGATGCGGGTTATGAGAACGCGCCGCCGCGGATGGGGTTCTTCACCGACACGAGTGTCTGCATCGGTTGCAAGGCGTGTGAGGTGGCCTGCAAGGAGTGGAACGGTGTGCCGGAGAGCGGCCTGGACCTGCTCGGTATGTCGTACGACAACACGGGTGCGTTGACCGCGAACTCGTGGCGGCACGTGGCGTTCGTCGAGCAGCCCCGCCCGGCCGGGCAGCACCCGTCGTCGGCCGACGTGCTCGGTGATCCGGTGAACGTCGGCCCGCAGATGTCGGTCGATGCGGGCGCGGGGCCGCAGTTCCTGGGGATGCCGGGTGCGCAGCCGCCGGGTCGGGGCAGCGGTGCTGAGGGGCGGACGGATTTCCGGTGGTTGATGATGTCGGACGTGTGCAAGCACTGCACGCACGCGGCGTGTCTGGATGTGTGTCCGACGGGGTCGTTGTTCCGGACGGAATTCGGGACGGTGGTGGTGCAGGAGGACATCTGCAACGGGTGTGGGTACTGCATTTCCGCCTGCCCGTACGGGGTGATCGATCAGCGTAAGGGTGATGGTCGGGCGTGGAAGTGCACGTTGTGCTACGACCGGTTGGGTGCCGGCATGACCCCCGCGTGCGCGCAGGCGTGTCCGACGGAGTCAATCCAGTACGGGCCGCTGGACGAGCTGCGGGATCGGGCCGCCGCCCGGGTGAACACCCTGCACGAACGGGGGGTGTTGGAGGCCCGGTTGTACGGGCACGACCCGAACGACGGCGTCGGTGGTGACGGGGCGTTCTTCCTGCTGCTGGACGAGCCGGAGGTGTACGGTCTGCCACCGGACCCGGTCGTGACCACCCGGGACCTGCCTGCCATGTGGAAACACGCCGGTCTCGCGGCTCTCGCCATGGCGGCGGCCACCGTCGCCGCGTTCCTCGGAGGTTCCTCGTGAGTCCCCAGCGCCCCGAGGTGGGTGACCTGTTCCGTCGCTTCCGCGACCGGCTGGCCGCCGATGGCGCCGACCGACCGGGCGTCGCGGCAGGGCCGGAGGCCGGGGCCGACGGCGTGCCGACGGGTGCCGACGACCACCGTCCGCACGCGACCGCCCCGCCGCAGGAGATCGCCGCGCGGCACCGGGATTCCCGACCGCAGGGGACCTCCGCCGACCAGCCCGGTCGACGCACGGGCCGCCGACGCGGCGGGCGCGGCGGCGAGGAGCTGCGGGTACCGGAGGCCGAGTTCACGTCGTACTACGGTCGGCCCATCCTCAAGGGTCCGGTCTGGAAGTGGGACATCGCCGCGTACCTGTTCACCGGCGGGCTGGCGGCCGGATCGTCGCTGCTCGCGGCGGGTGGGCAGCTCACCGGCCGGCCGGCGCTGCGGCGTGCCGGTCGGGTCACCGCGCTGGCCGCCGTCAGCGCCAGCGCCGTGTTCCTCGTCAAGGACCTGGGCCGCCCGGCGCGGTTCCACCACATGCTGCGGGTGGCGAAGCCGACCTCGCCGATGTCGATGGGCACCTGGATCCTCACCGCCTACGGGCCGGCCGCCGGTGTCGCCGCTATCGCCGAGGCCGCCGGTGTGCTGCCGCGCCACGGCCTGCTCGGGCTGGCCGGTCGGGCGTTGCCGTCGGTCGGGCACGCCGCAGGGCTGCTCGCCGCCGGTGCCGCGCCCGCGCTGGCCACGTACACCGGGGTGTTGCTGGCCGACACGGCGGTTCCGTCGTGGCACGAGGCGTACCCCGAGTTGCCGGTCATCTTCGCGGGCAGCGCGCTGGCCAGCGGCGCGGGTGTGGGTCTGCTCGCCGCGCCGCCGGTCCAGGCCGGGCCGGCCCGGCGGATGGCGGTGGCCGGCGCGGCCCTGGAGTTGTACGGCGCGCACCGGGTGGAGACCCGCCTCGGTCTGCTCAGTGAGCCCTACCGGCTGGGCCGTCCCGGTCGGCTGCTGCGCGCCGGTCGGCTGCTCACCGCCGGCGGTGTCGCCGGTGCGCTGCTCGGCCGGCGCAGTCGGGTGGTCAGCGGACTGTCCGGTGTGGCGTTGCTGGCCGCGTCGGTGGCGACCCGGTTCGGCATCTTCTACGGCGGTGTCGCCTCGGCCCGTGACCCCCGGTACACGGTGGTGCCGCAACGCGAGCGGGTGGAAGCGCGGCGGAGCGGTGGCGGAACTTCCACCTGACCGGGCGGTCGTGCCCGTGCTGTGATCGAATGTCCGGTGGAGGCGTTCAGGCGGCTGGTGCCCCTCCCGGTCTTCAAAACCGGTGTGGTCCGGGACCCGGGCCAGGCGGGTTCGATTCCCGTCCGTCTCCGCCAAACCAGTGCAGGAGATGACGTCATGGGCGACGGGCCGACGGACCCGCGACGGCGGGTGCCCCGCACCGACACGCTGCTCGCCGATCCCCGGCTGGCCGCCGCCAGCGCGACGCTCGGCCGGGACCGGGTCAAGGCGGTCGTCGCCCGCGCCCAGGAGCGGGTCCGCCGTGGTGAGCTTCGCCCCGACGAGGCACGCGACGCGGCGGTCGCCGCGCTGCCCGCGGCCGGGCCCCGCGTGGTGCTCAACGCGACAGGCGTCGTGCTGCACACCAACCTGGGCCGGGCCCCGCTGTCCGCCGCCGCGGTCTCCGCGGTGGTCGCCGCCGCCGGGCACACCGACGTGGAGCTGGACCTGACCACCGGCCGGCGGGCCCGTCGCGGCCGCGACGCCCTCGACGCGCTGGCGGCTGCCGTGCCCGACGCGGGCGGCGTGCACGTGGTCAACAACGGCGCCGCCGCGTTGGTGCTGGCGGCCACCGCGTTGGCGGCCGGCCGGGAGATCGTCGTCAGCCGGGGTGAGCTGGTCGAGATCGGCGACGGGTTCCGGCTCCCCGACCTGCTGGAGAGCACCGGGGCGCGGTTGCGGGAGGTGGGCACCACCAACCGCACCACACTCGCCGACTACGCCGCGGCGCTCGGCCCGCAGACCGGCTTCGTGCTCAAGGTGCACCCGTCGAACTTCCAGGTCACCGGCTTCACCTCGGCGACCCCGGTGCGGCAACTGGCCACCCTCGGCGTGCCGGTGGTGGCCGACATCGGCTCCGGCCTGCTCACCGCGGATCCGCTGCTGCCCGACGAACCGGACGCGGCCACCACCCTGCGCGCCGGCGCCGCGCTGGTCACGGCCAGCGGCGACAAGCTGCTCGGCGGCCCGCAGGCGGGCCTGCTGCTCGGTGCCGTCGAACTGGTCGAGAAGCTGCGCCGTCACCCGCTGGCCCGGGCGTTGCGGGTGGACAAGCTCACCCTGGCCGCGCTGGCCGCGACGGTGCACCAGCCGGACACACCGACCCGGGGCGCGCTGCACGCCGACCCGGGTGCGCTGCGCAATCGGGTGGAGCGGCTGCGCGACCGGCTCGGCGCGGACGGCCGCAAGGCGGAGGTGGTGCCGGCCGTCGCGGTGGTCGGTGGTGGCGGAGCACCGGGTGTCGAGCTGGACTCGTGGGCGCTGAGCCTGCCCGAACGGTACGCGGGGCCGCTGCGCATCGGCGAGCAGCCGGTGCTCGGGCGGGTGGTCCGGGGTCGGCTCCTGCTCGACCTGCGGTGCGTGCCCGAGGAGGCCGACGAGGCGGTCCGGGCGGCAGTGCTGCGCGTACCCGGGGACGACTGACAGTGTTCGTCGTCGCCACCGCCGGACACGTCGACCACGGCAAGTCGACACTGGTCCGGGCGTTGACCGGGATGGAACCCGACCGGTGGGCCGAGGAGCGCCGCCGGGGGATGACCATCGACCTGGGTTTCGCGTGGACGACGCTGCCGTCCGGCGGCACTGTCGCCTTCGTCGACGTACCCGGGCACGAGCGGTTCGTGCCGAACATGCTCGCCGGCGTCGGCCCGGTGCCGGCGGCGCTGATCGTCGTGGCCGCCGACGAGGGCTGGATGCCGCAGTCCGCCGAGCACCTGGCCGCGCTCGACGCGCTCGGTGTCGCGTACGGCCTGCTGGCGGTGACCCGCGCGGACCTGGCCGACCCGGGGCCGGCCACGGCACGCGCCCGGGCCGAGATCGCCGCCACCAGCCTCGGCGCGGTGCCGGCGGTCGCGGTCAGTGGCCTGACCAGCGCGGGCCTGCCGGAGCTGCGGACCGCGCTGGACGGCCTCGCCGCCCGGGTGCCCGCCCCCGCGGTGGACGACCCGGTGCGTCTCTGGGTGGACCGCAGCTTCACGGTGCGGGGCAGCGGCACCGTGGTCACCGGCACCCTCGGCGCTGGGCGGCTGCGGGTGGGCGACGAGTTGGAGGTGGCCGGGGCCGACGATCCGGTCCGGGTACGCGGCCTGCACTCCCTGGGGGAGGCCCGACCGGAGGTGCCGGCGGTGGCCCGGGTGGCTGTCAACCTGCGCGGCACGCCCCGCGACCGGCTCGGCCGGGGCGACGCGCTGCTCACCCCGGGCCGCTTTCACCACACCGACCTCGTCGACGTGCGACTCACCGGCGACCCCGCGGCCGACCTGCCGGCCACCCTCACCCTGCACGTCGGGTCGGCGGCGGTGCCGGTACGCGTCCGGCCGCTCGGCCCGGACACCGTACGGCTGCGGTTGGCCCGTCCGTTGCCGCTGCTGGTGGGTGACCGGGCGCTGCTGCGTGACCCGGGCCGCCACCACGTGACGGGTGGGGTACGGGTGCTGGACGTGGCGCCGCCGCCGCTGGCCCGCCGGGGTGCCGCCGCCGCCCGCGCGCAGGTCCTGGCGGAGCTGGACGGTCGTCCGGACCTGGCCGGGGAGTTGCGCCGCCGTCGGCTGGTCCGGACCGGCACGTTGATCCGGATGGGTGTGCCGGTGCCTGCCGGCCCCGGGCGGGACAGCCCAGCGTGGACGGCGCCGGTGGCCGGCGACTGGTTGGCCGACCCGGCCCACTGGCAGCGCCTCGGCGAGCAGGTGACCGACGAGGTTGCCCGCTACGCCCGGGACCACCCGTTGGAGCCCGGGATGCCGGTGGACGCGCTGCGCCAGCGTCTCGCCCTGCCCGACCGGGTGCTGGTCGAGGCGCTGGTCCGGCCGCCACTGCGGATCCACGCCGGGCGGGTCGGGACGGCGGGCGTCGACGCGTTGCCGGAGCCGGTGGCCCGGGCCGTGCAGCGGGTCCGCGCCGAGTACGGCGACCGGCCGTTCCGGGCCCCCGAGGCGGACCGCCTCGTCGACCTGGGTCTGGGCCCCCGGGAGATCGGCGCCGCGGTACGGGCCGGCGCCCTGCTGCGGCTGGCCGACAACGTGGTGCTGCTGCCCGACGCGCTCGACGGCGCGGTCCGGGTGCTGGCGGGGCTGCCGCAGCCGTTCACGCTCTCCGCGGCGCGGCAGGCGTTGGACACCACCCGTCGGGTGGCGGTGCCCCTGCTGGAGTTGCTGGACCGTCGCGGCGCGACCCGACGACTGCCCGACGACGCCCGGATCGTCGTCACCTGAGCAACCGGCCCCGAGGTCGGTGACGGTCACCTACGGTGACGCCATGGACCCTTCCGCGGTCTGGCGGGACCGGCAGCACCAGTGGCGGATCGAGGCGTACCGCGCGCCGGACCTGCGCTTCGCCATCTACGCCACCAACGGGCCCACGGAGTCCGTGCCGCTGTGGCTGTTCGGGATGTCGGCGTTGGCCCGGTGGCTGATGACCCACTCCATCTCGCTGGACGACCTCGAGGTCGACTGAGCGGGGGCGCGCTCGCAAACCGGGCCCGCGCCGCGCCTCGCTGCGGTTGAGTGACAGCAGGCGGCGGACGGGAGTACGCGATGGGTGGCCAGCTCGGGCAGTTGGCGCTGGTGGCCGTCCTCGTGCTGGTCAACGCCGCGCTGTCCGGCAGTGAGATGGCGCTGGTGACGTTGCGCGAGGGGCAGTTGCGGCGGTTGGGTCGGCGCAGCCGTTCCGGCGACCGGTTGGTGCAGCTGTCCCGTGACCCGAACCGCTACCTGGCCACCATCCAGCTCGGTATCACCCTGGCGGGTTTCCTCGCGTCGGCGGCGGCCGCGGTGTCGCTGTCCGAGCCGCTGGTCGGCCCGCTGGGGTTCCTCGGCGGCGCGGCCCGTCCCGCCGCGGTGCTGCTGGTGACGGTGCTGTTGACGTTCGTCACGCTGGTGCTCGGCGAGTTGGCCCCGAAGCGGCTGGCCATGCAGCGGGCCGAGCGGTGGGCGCTGCTGAGCGCCGGTCCGCTGGATCTGCTCGCCCGCGTTTCCCGGCCGGCGGTGTGGCTGCTCAGCCGGGCCACCGACGCTGTCGTCCGACTGGCCGGGGGCGACCCGCGGGCCAACCGGGAGGAGATGACCGAGGAGGAGTTGCGGGAGATGCTGGCCAGCCAGCGCGGGCTGTCCGCCCAGCAGCGGGAGATCCTGACCGGCGCGTTCGACATCGCCGGTCGCACGCTGCGGGAGATCCTGGTGGCCCGGCGGGAGGTGACGACGTTGCCGGCCGACCTCGGCGCGGACGAGGGGGTTCGCCGACTCGCCGCCACCGGGCGGTCCCGCGCCCCGGTCACCGGTCCCGGAGGGCTGGACGAGGTGCTCGGCGTGGTGCACATCCGTGACCTGGTGCAGGCCGGCACCGCCTCGGTGGGCGAGCGGGTCCGGTCGCCGCTGCTGCTCCCGGTGACCCTGCCGGTCGCCGACGCGCTGCGGCAGCTCCGGCAGCAACACCAGCAACTGGCCCTGGTGGTCGACGAACACGGCGGCATCGACGGCATGGTCACCATGGAGGACCTGTTGGCCGAGGTGGTCGGCGAGTTGTACGACGAGACCGACCGGGACGTGCACGGCGTCGTCCGGGAACCGGACGGGTCCCTGCTGGTGCCCGGTGACTTTCCCCTGCACGACCTGCCGGACCTGGGGGTGCGGCTCAGTTTCCCGTTGTCCCGCGACTACACGACGGTGGCGGGGTTGGTGCTGGCCCGGCTGCGGCACCTGCCCGGTGAGGCGGGGGAGACGGTGCGCCTGCCCGGGTTGACCCTGGAGGTCGTGGAGGTCGCCGACCGGGCCGTTCGTCGGGTGCGGTTGCGCGGGTTCGTCAGCGATCGCTGACCGTCACCCGACCAGGCGACAAAACCCCCGAATGTGGATGAAAGCCGGATGAGCCGGGTTACCGTGCGAACGTGAAGGACCGAGGGTTGCGTACGTTCGTCACGGTGCTGGCCGGCCTCGCGGTGATCTACTTCGGTAGCGCCGGCCGCAGCCCGGAGGAGGGCCGTGGCATCTCCGGCGGGGTGGTGGTCCTGGCACTGCTCGCCGCCCTGCTGGTGTGGCACCTGACCCGTCCGGGAGACAAGACGGTGAAGTGAGCGCTCAACGGGCGGCGACGCGGGTGACCTCGCCGGCCGACTCCTCGCCGAGCGCCACCCGTACCAGCGCCGAGGCGAGACGGCCGAAGTCCGGTTCGTCGACGAGCCCGGCCAGCCGGTCCGGGGACCCCGGCAGACCCAACCGCTTCGCCCCGGCCAGGGCCCGACGGTCGGCGTACGGGCGCACGTCCGACCAGACCGTCTGGGCTTCGCGCAGGTAGATGTCCGCGCCGGTGGGACCGATGCCGGGGAACTCCGTGAGCCGCCGGCGCAGGCCGACCGGGTCACCCTTGGCCTCGCGGTGCAGCCGTCGCAGGTCACCGTGCCAACGGTCCAGGCACAGCCGGGCGCCGGTGCCGAGCATGGTGGCCGTGCGCTCGTCGTAGCGGCGGTAGTGACCCCGACCCAGCGCGTCGACGCGCTGCTGCCAACTGGCCGCCTCCATCGCCTGGGGCGTGCGGTAGCCCGCCGCGAACAGCTCCCGCGCGGCGTCCACCGCCACACACGCCCGGATCCGGGTGCTCAGCAGGGTGGTCAGCACCAGCAACTGGTACAGCGGTCCCGGTCGGTCGGAGAGCCGGATCCCGGCCTCCTCCGCGTACGTGCGGCCGCGCCGGTCCAGCAGGACCCGCACCACCGTTCGGTCGTTGCCCACACCACCCCTGATACCCCGTTTGGAAGCGGCTAGCCGCCCCGCCGACGCTCCGGGGCCGGAATGCCCACGGGGCGGGCGGGTATGCCGGCGGTGGAGGCGGTCGATGCCGCCTGCCGTACCCGGAAGGGAGACACCCCGTGACGAACCCGCAGCAGCAGGAGCTCCGCCGCAACGCGCTGGGCGCGACCAGCCAGGACAACAAGGGCCCCGCCCCGGGCGGGCACCCGGCCAACCGTGGTACGTCGCGCGGCGACGCCGGTCGACCGGTGCCCAAGGGGCAGGTGTCGCCATACGGCCCGGCCGGTGAGCCGGTGGCCGAGGACGACAGCGACACCCGCTGATCAGCGGCCGCGACCGGACGGCCGCCGCAACCTGTTCCAGGTGGCGGCGGCCGCCAGTCCGTACGCGAGGTGCGGAACGATGTCGGAGATCCAGTCGGAGCGCCGCCAGGTGCGCGGGTCGCTGAGCCCCAGCGCGGTGATCGACCCGTCCGTCATGGTCATCACACCGGCGCCGAGCAGGCCGGTGGCCACCGGCAGTGGTTGACGCCGATCACCGGCGTAGAGGGCGAACGCGACACCCGCGGCGATACCCAGCCCGTAACCGATCAGGGGCCCGAGACCGGAGCGGCGGTTGGCCCTCCGGTCCCCGGACCCCAGATCCAGGTGGGCGTACCCGGCCAGCTTGTCGACGGTCTCCTGCGGGACATCGCTCTCCGGTCGCCCCCGAAGCGCCATGTCGAGGTAACTCACCACGTTCAACGCGGTGCTCCCGACGGCGCCAGCGATGGCGCCGTCGGCCACGTCGACAGTTCTCACTTCGGGTCGCCCGGTTCGCGCTCACTCTTCGGCCCGTACGTGCGGTCGCCCCGTACCACGCCTCGTTGGCCGCGATCCTCCTGCAGGATCCGGTTCGCGACCTGGTTGGCCTTGCCGTCGGGCACCCGGCGTCCGGAGTCGTCGATCGCGTTGCGCAACCGCGCCCGCTGCTTGTCGTACGCGTTACTGCCCGGCCGTGGTCCTGGCATCTGCTGCCTCCTTCGTCGGCGGTCTGGGCGTACCGCGGCCGTCTACCCGTCTGCCGGCGCGCCAACCCCGCGTCAGTGGGGCGCGCGGACCACGGCCACCGGGCACTGCGCGTGGTGCAGCAGGGACTGGCTCACCGACCCCAGCAGCAACCCGGTCACCTCGCCGCGCCCCTGTCCACCCACCACCACCAGTTGGGCGGAGCGGGACGCGTCGGCGAGCACGGTGCCCGTTCGTCCGCGTACCGCCCGGCAGGTCAGCCGCACCGTCGGGTGGCGCTCGGTCAGCCCGGTCAGCCAGCCGGCGAGCATCCGCTCCTGTTCGCCGTGCAGTGTCGCCTCGTCGTACACCAGGGGTTGCATGTCGCCGGGGCCGCTGCTGCCGGGATGCCGGTAGGCGTGCATCGCCACCAGTGGCACACCGCGGGACACGGCGGTCTCCGCGGCGAAGTCGGCCGCGACGCGGGAGGCCTCCGAGCCGTCCACCGCGGCCAGCACCGGCTCGTCGGGCCGTTGCGCGCCGCGGGCCACCAGCACCGGACAGTCGGCGTACGCGGCGACCTGCACGGCGACCGAGCCGACCACCAGCGCCGAGAAGCCGCCCAGGCCACGGTCGCCGAGCACGATGAGCGCGGCGGTGGTGGACTCACCCACCAGCACGGCGGTCGCCTCGCCGTCGATGATCTCACCGGAGATCGTCAGCCCGGGCGCTGTCGCCTCGGCCTCGGCCACCGCTGCCGTGACCAGTTCCTCGGCCCGGTGGCGTAGCCCACCCCCGGGCGGCGCCCCCGGGGCGGGGGAGACCGGCACGTGCAGCAGCGGCCAGATGAACCCGTGCACGACCCGTAGCGGTCGGTGCCGTCGCGCGGCCTCGGCGGCGGCGAGGCGTACGGCCCGCAGCGCCGGCTCCGAACCGTCCACGCCGACCACCACGGCAGCGTTGTTCGCCGAGTTCACCGCCCCACCTCCCGCCCGCGGTCAGTATCGCGGGCTCAGACGCCTCCGCGTCGCGATACCGCGGAGCGCGTCGGGGTCGGTACGCTGGCGACGACCGGCCGGGGAGGGGGCGTCGTCGATGGGTGAACCGGACCAGCCGAGCACCGCGCGGATGATCGACTTTTGGCTCGGTGGGGAGCACCACTTCCCGGTCGACGTGGCCGCCGCGAGCGCGTTCGAGCAGGCGTACGGGCCGTGCGCTCCGGTGTTCCGGGAGCTGCGGGCGTTCCTGGGCCGGGCGGTGCGGGCGATGGCCGAGCAGGGGGTGGACGGTTTCCTGGTGTTCGGCGCGGGGGTGCCCACGCGGGGCAACGTGCACGAGATCGTCACCGACGCGACGGTGCTCTACACCGACGTCGACCCGGTCACCATCCGGCTGGGGCAGAGCATCCTCGCCGGCAGCGACCGGGCCGGCTACGGCTTCGGTGACGCGACCGACATCGGCACGATCGACCCGGCCCAGTTGCACCGGTTCGTGCCCGGTTGGGGTCGACGGCCGGTCGGGGTGGTCTTCCTGGGCCTCGCCGCGTTCCTCGACGACGAGACGTTGACCCGTACGCTCGACGAGTTGTACGCCGCCGCGGCCCCGGGCAGCCTGCTCGCCGTGGACTTCGACACCGAGGAGCTGGCGGGTTATCCGCAGGCCCTGGCGATGATGGGCCCGCAGTTCCGGATGCGTCCACCGGAGGCGTTCGCGCCCCTGCTGGGTCGGTGGGCGCCGACGGCGGACGGGATCGTCCCCGTCACCGAGTGGCGGCCGGAGGGTCCGCCGGCGCGGGTGCCCGACGCGTTCCACGGCGTGCTCGCGGCCCGGGGCGGCGACTGACCGCGCGGATGTGACGTCCGGGGGCGTCCGTATGATGCTTGCCCTGTAGCAAGCTTCTCGAGAGGACGACCATGGTGGACGTGCCGGACGTGGTGTCGCGCGCACTGCGCGACGCCCCGCCCGACCAACTGGCGGAGGCGGCGGACCGGGTGATCCGGTCGACGATGGGTGCGCTGCGCACCGACGTGTTCGTCGCCGACTACCGGATCAGCGGGCTGTGGCCGCTGCTGGATCCGGACCTGCCGGCGGCGGGTTTCCTGGCCTGTCACACCGTGGCGCAGCGCTGTTTCAGCAGCCAGCAGCCGGTGCGCGACGGCGAGGGTCCCTGCCGGCTGTACCTGCCGTTGACGGTGTGGGGGGAGCGGCTGGGTGTGCTGTTGATCGAGCTTCCCGACGTACCCGGTCCGGCGGTCACCGGCCGCGCCACGGACGTCGCCGGCGCCCTCGCGGTGGCGATGCGCGCGGCCGACCGGGAGACCGACCGTTACCGGCGGGCACGCCGCCGCGAGCGCCTCACGATGGCCGCCGAGATGCAGTGGGACCTGCTGCCCGGTCGCAGCGTGGCGCACCGGGCGTTCGACCTGGCCGGCCAGCTGGAGCCGGCGTACACAGTGGGTGGTGACCACTTCGACTGGTCCCTGGACGGTGACCGTCTCACGCTGACGGTGCTCAACGGCGAGGGCAACGGTCTGGCCGCGTCGATGCTGACCTCGGTCACCGTCAACGCGATGCGCAACGCGCGACGGTCCGGCGGTGGCCTGGTGGAGCAGGCCGAGTTGGCCTCGGACACGGTCTTCTACCAGCACCGGGGTAAGCGGTACGTGGCCACTCTGCTGCTCGAGGTGGACACCCGCACCGGGCAGGTACGGGCGGTCGACGCGGGTTCCCCGCACCTGCTGCGGATGCGGGGGTCCGTGGTGGAACAGATCAAGCTGGACCAGCAGTTGCCGTTGGGGATGTTCGCGGAGACCCGCTACGAGCTGCAGGAGTTGCGCCTCGAACCGGGTGATCGCCTCTTCGTGGTCAGCGACGGGGTGTGGGCCGCCGAGCCGCCGGGTCAGGAGCCGTACGGGCAGCGCATGATGGCGCGTTCCCTGCGCGCCACGCGGTTGCAGCCGGCGGCCGAAGCGGTTGGTACGGTGATGCGCGAGCTGCACGCCTACCACGCGGAGTCCGATCTGCGGGACGACGCCGTCGTTGTCTGTCTGGACTGGCGGGGTCCGCGCGAGCGGGGCAGCGGGTGAGGGCCGCCGCTGCGCCGGGCGGTCAGCAGCGCGACGACGGCAGGGGACATCGGGTGGAGCGACCTGCGGATCTCGCCGCGGCGATCAACGCGGCTGCCGAGACACTGATCGCCGTCCTCGATTCGGCAGCGTCGCGGCACCAGTTGCCGCCCACCCAGTTGCGGGTGCTGATGCTGATCAGCACCCGGCAGGAGACCAACGTCAACGGGTTGGCCGAGTTGCTGGACGTGGTGCCCTCGTCGGCGAGCCGTCTCTGCGACCGGTTGGAGGCGACCGGGTTGTTGCGCCGGGTGGCCGATCCACGGGACCGTCGCGAGGTGCGGCTGCTGCCGACCCCGGCCGCGCTGACCCTGCTGGAGGAGTTGGCGGAGCGGCGGCGGCGTGCGGTGCAGGCGGTGTTGGATCGGATGCCGACGCGGATGCAGCACGACCTGTTGCTGGCGTTGGTCGGGTTCGCCCGGGCGGCGACGCAGCCGGTGCCCGAGCAGCAGAATGATGCGGCGGCGCAGACGGCATGAGTGGGGCCCGTCCTCCACTAGTGTCCTAGGACGCTCAACGCGTGGTGATCCACGCCACAGTGCGGCAATGCCGCACCGGACGCCGCGCGGCAGCACCCCAGGGGCCAGGCGGAAGCCCGATATAGTGACAGCGCACTTCGCCGGCCCGCGATCATCGAGATCGCGGGCCGTGTCAGGGGAGAGGCCCCGCCCGGGGCCGCAGGGGGAGCCGGCGGTGGCCGGCCCGACAACGCGTACGCCCCTCAGCCACGTCCGCCGTCGGCTGGGGGCCACGTGCCGTGGAGGAGGATCGGTGTCGCGTCGGCCGGCTCGGGCAGAGCAACCGCCGGACACCGGTGACCAGACTCCCGGCAACCAGGTGCTCACCCTGCCCAACCTGATCAGCTTCGGGCGGTTGCTGGGCGTACCGCTCTTTCTCTATCTCTTCCTGGTCAGCCGGGCCGACGTGGCGGCGATCGTCGTGCTCGCCATCGGCGGCACCACCGACTGGGTCGACGGTTGGATTGCCCGCCGCCTGCGCCAGGTGAGCCGGCTCGGCGAGCTGCTCGACCCCCTCGCCGACCGGCTCTACATCCTCGCCACCCTGATCGCCTTCACCGCGCGCGAGGTGGTGCCGTGGCAGTTCACCGCGGCGCTGCTGGCCCGCGAGGTGCTCCTGCTCGGCTCCCTGGCGGTGCTGCGTCGCTACGGGTACGGGCCGCCGCCGGTGCACTACGTGGGTAAGACAGCGACGTTCCTGCTCCTCGCGGCCTTCCCGGTGCTGCTGTTGGCGACCGAGTGGAGCGCGGCGGCGACGGCGACCGCCGCGATCGGGTGGGGGCTGGCCTGGTGGGGGCTGGTGCTCTACTGGGTGGCCGGCGCGATGTACGTCGTACAGGCGGCCCGGTTGGTGCGCGCGGCCCGCGGCCCGGGAGCGGCGGCGTGAGCGCGCCGCGGCTCGGGAAGCCCGGCCAGGACCGGGTGTACGCGCCGGACTTCCTCACCGAGCTGTTCCGCAACCCGCTGGATCCGGGGTACGCGGACGCGGCGGCCGCCCGTCGGCGGTCGGCGGAGTCCGGGCCGGTGCGGGGTTGGCGGGCGCGGTCGTCGCGGACGGTCAGCCTCGTGGTGGTGGTGATGCTCGGCTTCCTGTTCGCGGTCGCGTACCGGCAGACGATGGCCGACGAGCCGGGGCGCAGCCAGGCCCGTTCCGGTCTGGTGACGCAGATCAAGGAGCGGGAGAGCCAGACCGACCGGCTGTCGACGCGGGCCGACCAGCTGCGCGAGGAGGTCAGTCGGCAGCGGGACGCGGCGTTGAGCGGGTCGGCGGCGGCCCAGCTGCGCAACCTGGAGGCGAGTACGGGCCTGGGCCGGGTGCGCGGTGACGGTGTGGTGGTGCGGTTGGCGGACGCGCCGGACAACGCGGATGCGGTGACCGGCGCCGGCGCTGGTCCGCCGCGGGTGTTGTACAGCGACCTGCAGGGGGTGGCCAACGCGTTGTGGAGTGCCGGCGCGGAGGCGATCGCCATCAACGGGCAGCGGTTGACGTCGACGTCGACGATCAGGTCGGCGGGTGAGGCGATGTTGGTGGACTTCCGGCCGGTGACCGGGCCGTACGAGGTGTCGGCGATCGGTCCGGGTTCGATGCGGCGCAAGTTCGAGGCCAGTCGGAACGCGGCGTTGATGCGGGAGGTCGCGCAGAAGACCGGGTTGTCGTTCGGTGTGCGGGAGTCGGACGACCTCACCCTGCCGGCGGCCGCGGAGCCGCAGCTACGCTACGCCAAGCCGTCGGTCAGTCCGAGCCCTTCCGCGTCGGGTGTCCGGTCCGGCAGTCCCGGGTCGTCCGGTCCGACGACCTCAGTTAGCCCCTCCGGAGGTGGCCGATGATCGCGGTGCTGGCGTTGCTCGCCGGTGTGGTGCTCGGTGTGGTGCTTGATCCCGCGGTGCCGGCGGCGTTGCAGCCGTACCTGCCGATCGCTGTGGTGGCCGCGTTGGACGCGGTGTTCGGTGGTGTGCGGGCGCGGTTGGACCGCATCTTCGACGACAAGCAGTTCGTGGTGTCGTTCATCTCGAACGTGCTGGTCGCCGGTCTGATCGTGTACCTGGGCGACCAGTTGGGGGTGGGCGGGCAGTTGTCCACCGGTGTGGTCGTCGTGTTGGGTGTGCGTATCTTCGGCAACGTGGCGGCGATCCGCCGGCACCTGTTCCGGGCGTAGGTTGGTTGCGATGAGTGACGAGCAGACCGACACGGGGACGGGGTGGCCGCAGCCGGCGGGTCCGGCGCGGCCGGGTGGGCCGGCGGGTGAGCCTGATCCGCGGCCGGACGCGCCGGATCCGGACGAGTTGAGCCCGTTGGCGCCGCAGGGTGAGCCCGCGGAGCCGGAGTCGGGTGATGAGCCCGCGGTGGAGCCGGTGGACGACGGTGCGACGGTGGACCTGAGGGCCGTGTCGCGGTCGGGGGAGCCGGCGGAGCGTTCCGACGGGTTGGCCGATCCGGTGGGGAGCTCTGACGCGCTGGCCGATCCGGTGGGGGAGTCGACGCCGGTGGTGGGTGGTCGGTCCCGGTTGAGTGCTGCCGGTGTGATGATCGTGGCGTTGTTGGTGTTGCTGGGTTTCACGTTGGTCGTGCAGTTGAAGACGACGTCGAAGGACCCGACGTTGGCGGCGACGAGGCAGGAGGACCTGGTCCGGATCCTGTCGGATCTGGATGCGCGGGAGAGCCGTCTTCAGCAGGACATCCGTGCTCTGGAGGACAGCCAGCGGCAGTTGCAGTCGGGTGAGCAGGGTCGTCAGGCGGCGTTGGACGAGGCGACGCGGCGGGCGGACGAGTTGGGGATCCTGGCGGGTACGTTGCCGGCGGTGGGCCCGGGTCTGACCGTGCAGTTCGATTCCGGTGTCAAGCCGATCACGGCGAACCGGGTGTTGGACGCGGTGCAGGAGCTGCGGGGTGCGGGTGCCGAGGCGATGCAGATCTCCGGTGGTGATCGGGCGACGGTGCGGATCATCGCGTCGACGTACTTCCTCGATGGGGACAACGGGTCGTTGGTGGTGGAGGGGCGTCGGTTGACGGGTCCGTACACGATCACGGTGATCGGTGATCCGGCGACGATGCGGACGGCGTTGAACATTCCTGGTGGGGTGGTGGCGTCGGTCCGGGGTGGCGGCGGTAACGTGACGTTTGGGGAGCGTGAGGTTGCCGAGGTTTCGGCGCTGCACGTGCCGATCAAGTTGGAACACGCCCGTCCGGTCTCCTGACCGGCGCGGCCGCGCCGGACCCGGGTGGTCCGGGGCACCGATGGATGAAGGACACGTCTGGTGATTCCTGAGGATCTGCGATACACCGCCGAGCATGAGTGGGTGGCGGGTGACGGCACGGGTGTGATCCGGGTCGGCATCACGCACTTCGCGCAGGACGCGCTGGGTGACATCGTGTACGTGCAGTTGCCCGAGGCGGGTTCGGTGGTCGCGGCTGGTGACTCGTTGGGTGAGATCGAGTCGACCAAGAGTGTGTCGGAGATCTACGCGCCGGTCGCGGGTACGGTTGCGGCCCGTAACGAGGCGTTGGGTGACACGCCTGAGCTGATCAACACTGATCCGTACGGTGAGGGTTGGTTGGTGGAGATCACGCCGAATGATCCGACGGCGACGGATGGGTTGCTGACGGCGGGCGCGTATCAGAAGATCACCGAAGGCTGAGTGAGCTTGTTCCGGTGCGTGGGCTGTGTGCGCGCGTCCGGTTGCCCTGCATTTCGGCGCTGGCTAGGCTCGCCCAGTCGACCGAGAACCCAAAATAGTTGAGCGTTGCGGAATTGCCTTCCCGGGCACGGGGAGCCAGCCGCCGGGTGTGCATGTGCCCGGCGGCCAGACCCGCCATTACCCGACGCCGACCGAACAGATCCGTGAGGTGGTCCCATGACGCGGCCAGACGACGAGTTCCCCCCGCTCGACGTCACTTCGACGCTCAATCTCGGTTCGCTCGACGAAGTGCTGGAGGGGCCGGACACCGATGTGGTGCCGAGCCGGATGTCCGGTTCGTTGCCGCCCGGTATGGCGCTGCTGGTGGTTCGTCGAGGTCCGAATGCGGGTGCCCGGTTCTTGTTGGACCACGATGTGACGACCAGTGGCCGGCATCCGGACAGTGACATCTTCCTCGATGACGTGACGGTGTCGCGTCGGCACGCGGAGTTCCACCGTGACGGTGGCACTTTCACGGTGCGGGACGTGGGCAGCTTGAATGGCACGTACGTGAATCGTGAGCGCGTCGAGGCGGCCACGTTGAGCAATGGTGACGAGGTTCAGATCGGTAAGTTCCGGGTGGTGTTCATCGCCGGTCCGCGCCCGGAGGAGGAGGCCGGCCGGGGGTGAACGAGCCTGCGGCCTCCACGTCACCCGGTGCGGCCCGGTCTCAGCCGCTGATGAGCATCGGTGAGGTGCTCGGGCAGTTGCGGGTGGATTTCCCGGACACCACGATTTCGAAGTTGCGGTTTCTCGAGGCCGAAGGGCTGGTGGAGCCGCAGCGGACGGCGGCGGGTTACCGGAAGTACAGCTGGGACGATGTGGCGCGGTTGCGGTTCGTGTTGACCGCGCAGCGGGACCGGTATCTGCCGTTGCGGGTGATCCGTGAGCAGTTGGCGCAGTGGGATTCGTCCGGTGAGCAGCCGGAGAGGTCGCGGCCGGCGTTGGTGGCGGTTGGTCCTGATGGTGAGGTGCCGGGTCGTGAGTCGGAGCCGGCCGAGTCGTCGCAGGTGCGGCTCGGCCGGGCGGACCTGGTGGCGCGTAGTGGGATCGACGAGTCGACGTTGGTGGAGTTGGAGCGGCTCGGTGTGCTGGTGTCGGATCCGCCGGGTTGGTATGACGGGGATGCTCTGATCATCGCGTCGGCGGTGGCGGGGTTGGCGTCGTACGGGTTGGAGCCGCGGCATCTGCGGGGTTATCGGACTGCGGCGGACCGTGAGGTTGGTTTGTTCGCGCAGTTGGTGGCGCCGTTGGCGCGGCAGAGTGATCCGGCGGCGCGGGCGCGGGCTGCGGAGACGGCGCGGGAGTTGGTGGCGTTGTCGGAGCAGTTGCACGCGGCGTTGGTGCGGGTGGGTCTGCGGTCGACGTTGGGTCGTTGATGGTGCCCGGTGGGTGGTGGCTGAGCGGAAAGATCTCTTCCGGGAAGCGTGCCGTAGGCTTGCCGGGGTAACCCCTTTCTGGCGCGGGCGTGGTGCTGTAGCGCATGGGACGGCCGTGTCGCGGTCCGTGTACCGTGCAGGGAAGGGCGCGGTGCGGCGTAGGTGACAACGACACGGAGGCGGCGGTGCGCGAGCTGAGCGTGGTCGGAGTTCGGGTGGAGTTGCCTAGCAACCAGCCGATCGTCCTGCTCAGGGAGGTCGAGGGGGACCGCTATCTGCCGATCTGGATCGGTGCGGTCGAGGCGACGGCTATCGCTTACGAGCAGCAGGGGGTCAAGCCGGCCCGGCCGTTGACTCATGATCTTCTGCGGGATGTGTTGGCGGCGTTGAAGGCGCCCTTGCAGGCGGTGGAGATCACCGAGCTCAAGGAGAACGTGTTCTACGCGGATCTGTTGATCGGTGATGGGGTGCGGGTGTCGGCGCGGCCGAGCGATTCGATCGCGTTGGCGTTGCGTGTCGGTGCGCCGATTCGTTGTTCGGAGCAGGTCCTCAGCGAGGCGGGGATCGTTATCCCTGATGAGCAGGAGGACGAGGTGGAGAAGTTCCGCGAGTTCCTGGACCAGGTGCGTCCGGAGGATTTCGCGGGCTGAGGTGTTTCTGGCTCTGCGCGTGGGGTTGTCACGGTCGGTGATGCCCTGGTGCGGTTGGTGATCTTTCCTGGTGACTGCGCGGCGTGTCGCGCCGGTTCCTCCGTGGTAACCCCTGAAGGTGGCTATAGGGTTGCCGTGTCGAGGGGTGCGCGTCCCGGAAACGACGCGTCACCGCACTGACGGGGAGGTTGTCCGGATGCACGAGCCGCAGGATTCCGATCCGGGTCGAGAGTGGGTTGAGCCGGGTGCCTCGTCGCCGCAGGCGGCGGTCGAGGGTGAGGGTTCGGTTGGCTACCGGGGTGTGACGGCCTGCCACGCGGTGGGCATCAGTTACCGGCAGTTGGATTACTGGGCGCGGACGACGCTTGTGGTGCCGAGCGTTCGCGACGCTTCGGGTTCGGGGACGCAGCGGTTGTATTCGTTCCGGGACCTGGTGGTGTTGAAGGTCGTGAAGCGGTTGTTGGATGCGGGGGTGTCCCTGCAGAACATCCGTAAGGCGATCGAGGCGTTGCGGTCGCGTGGTGTGGAGGATCTGGCCGGGATCACGCTGATCTCCGATGGGACGACGGTGTATGAGTGCCGGTCTCCGGAGGAAGTGGTCGACCTGTTGCAGGGGGGCCAGGGCGTTTTCGGGATCGCGATCGGTGGGGCTTTCAAGGAGATCCAGGGGTCGTTGTCGCATCTGCCGGCGGAGCCGGCGACGAGCGGCCCGGTGGAGCCTGCGGTGGCGTCTGATGCGGATCCGGTCGGTGACGAGTTGGCGGCGCGGCGGGCGCGGCGGCGGGCCGGCTGAGCGTTCCCATTTCCCGGGCTTTTTCCGGTTGGTTTTCTCGCGACCCTCGGTGACGGTGGTGGGTGCCGTCGAGTCGGTGCGGTCGATTGTGGATACGGTGGGTGTCGTTGCGGTGGCCGATTGTGGATCTACCTGTCGGTAGTGGTGACGCTGCGTGTGTGTTGATTGTCGGGAACCCGATACGGGGGCGCTGACCGGAGGCGTTTGACACGCTATGGTCCCTGACGGTTCTGGACCCTTCACCCCCCGGAAGGAACGACCGTGACGGTTACGGAAGAGACCGCTCCCGCTTCGCACTACGACCGCATTGGTGGTGCCAGTTCGGTCAAGGCGGCGGTTGAGCTGTTCTACGACAAGGTGCTCGTGGACCCCGCGTTGGCGGGTTACTTCTCCGATGTGGACATGGTGGGTCAGCGGCGGCATCTGACGTTGATGTTGACCACGGTCCTGGGTGGCCCCAACGAGTACGCCGGGCGTGGGTTGGCCGAGGCGCACCAGCCGTTGAACATTCCGGTGGAGCACTACGCGAAGGTGGGTGAGCACCTGACGGTGACGCTGACCGAGTTGGGTGTTCCGTCGGACATCCTGGCTGATGTGCAGACGGTGTTGGGACAGGTGCAGGACCAGGTGGTGGCCCGCGAGAACCGGTCGGGCGCCTGAGCGTGGACGCGGCCCGACTCAAGCAGAGCTGGTCGTTGGTCGCCGCGCACGGCGACCAGGTGCCGCTCTATTTCTACTCGACGTTGTTCCTGTCTCATCCCGAGACGCGGCAGATGTTCCCCACGAACATGGCCGGGCAGCGGGACCGCCTGGTGACCGCGTTGGGTCACATCGTGTCCAACGTGGACCAGGTGGATCACCTGGTGGGTTTCCTTCAGGACCTCGGCGCGGATCACCGTAAGTTCGCGGTCCGCGCGGAGCACTACCCGGCGGTCGGTGAGGCGCTGGTGGCGACGTTGCAGCATTTCCTCGCCGAGCAGTGGACCGATGAGCTGGCGGCGGACTGGACGGCCGCGTACGGGTTGGTCGCGCAGGTGATGACGGAGGCCGCGCAGGCCGCCGAGGCGGTGAACCCGCCGTGGTGGGTGGCGGAGATCGTGGCGCACGAGCGGCGGGCGTTCGACGTGGCGGTGTTGACGGTGCGTCCGCAGTACCTGTTGCCGTTCACCCCCGGTCAGTCGGTGGGGGTGTCGCATCCGTCGGTGCGGTCGTGGCGGTACTACTCGCCGGCGAACGCGCCCCGTGCGGATGGCACGTTGGAGTTCCACGTGCGGGCCGCGCCGGGTGGGGCGGTGTCGTCGCGGTTGGTGTACGGGTCGGCGGTGGGTGATCGGATCCACCTGGCGGCGCCGGTGGGGGAGCGGCTGGCGTTGTGGTCGGCGGGTTCGAGTGACCTGTTGTTGTTGGTGGCGGGCACGGGCTGGGCGCCGGTGAAGGCGTTGGTGGAGCAGGTGGTGGCGGAGGGTTCCCGCCGGCGGGTGGACCTGTACGTGGCGGCTCGTTCCCGTAGTGAGCTCTACGACAGCGAGGCGATCGACAAGTTGGCGTCGTCGCACTCGTGGTTGACGGTGACGTACGTGGTGGGTGCCGACGTGCACCGGCCGGGGGAGTTCGTGCACGCGGTGGATCGGGCGTTGGCCGACGGTGACTGGCGTTCCCGGCACGTGTTCGTGTGTGGGTCGGACGAGATGGTTTCGCACGCGGTGCAGACGTTGGTCCAGGCGGGTTTCCATCCGGGTCAGGTGCATCACGAGGGCCTGGGTTCGCAGTGGTACGGCTCGGCCTGGCGGACGGCGGTGCAGGGGACGACCGCCGGTGACACTTCGGGAGGCGGGAACAGGTGAGCGCGACCCCGATCAGTCGGTATGACGGGATACAGGTTTCCGGCGGTGTGCAGGTGCGGATGACCGCCGATCGGGTCCGGCGGTGGGAGTTCGGGTCCGCGTCGTTCGCCCGGCGTGGTTACGACAACGCGGACGTGGACCGGTTCCGGGTGCAGGTGGCCGACGAGTTGGACCTGTTGGCGACGCAGATCGCGACGTTGCGGGCGGAGAACGAGCGGCTGAACGACCGGGTGGAGTTGCACCGGCACGGGGTGATTCCGAGTACGGGTGCGGCGGCGAAGGTCCCGGCGGCGCGGGAGGTGAATCTGCTGTCCGCGGCGCAGCGTGAGGCGGAGCAGATCATCGCGCAGGCGCACGACTACGCGCGGCGGGTCGCCGAGTACGCCCGGGTGCAGTACGAGAGTTACCTGCACGCGGCGGAGGCCGAGGCGAAGCAGGAGGCGGAGCGGGCGGTGGCGGAGTACCGCAGCGCGGCGGGGCCGAGTTTCGACGACACGGTGGCCACCCGGGAGGCGTTGCGGATCTTCGGCGAGATGATGGTGTCGCACATGCAGGCGGCGGCGCGGCATCTCGACGACGGCAGTGAGCATCTGGCGCGCACGATGGATCGGATCGCGGCGGAGACGCCGGGGGCGCCGTTCGCTGCTGGTGCGGCGGCGGGCCGGTCGGCGTTGCCCCGGCATCAGCAGCGCTGACCTGGCCGGCACCGCTCAGGTGGTGGTGCGGCCGGGGCGCGCCGTCGGCCCCGCTCAGGTGGCGGCGGCGCGGACGGCGTCGGTGATCGGGGTGGGGCCGGCGACGAGTTCCACTGTCGCGCCGGTGGTGGATGGTTCGTCGAGGAGCGCGGCGAGGACGTGGGCGACGTCGGCGCGGCTGATGGCGCCGCGTCCGGCGTGCCGGGTGAGGGTGACGGTCGCGGTGGGTGGGTCGTCGGTGAGACGTCCGGGTCGCAGGACCGTCCAGTCCAGGTCGCGGTCGCGTAGGTCGTCCTCGGCGGCGCGTTTGGCGCGTAGGTACGCCGCCCACACGTCGTCGGTGCCGGCGGCGGGTGGGTCGTCCACGCCCATTGAGGAGACGAGCAGGTAGCGGCGGACGCCGGCGCGGGTGGCGGCGTCGGCGAGGAGCGCGGCGGCGGCCCGGTCGACGGTGTCCTTGCGGGCGGCGCCGCTGCCGGGACCGGCGCCCGCTGCGAAGATCACCGCGTCGGCGTCGGTGAGGTGCGTGGCGAGGTCGGCGGCAGTGGTGTGTTCCAGGTCGCAGACGACGGGTGTGGCGCCGGCGGCGCGTACCGTCGGGGCCTGTGCGGGGTTGCGGATCAGCCCGACCGGGGTGTCGCCGCGTTCGGTGAGGCGGCGGTGCAGCAGCAGGGCGATCTTGCCGTGGCCTCCGGCGATGACGACACGCATGCACCCAACCTACCGGCGGTGTGGGAGCCCTCGCGGCGGACGGGCGGACCGCGTGGGCTTGACCTTGACCTTTGGGGAAGGCCCACCCTGGGGTGTGCCGGTCGACGTGGCCGGCACGAGGAGGGTGTCGACGTGGGGCTCATGACCATCGGGGTGTTCGCGCAGGCGGCGGGGCTGACACCGAAGGCGCTGCGCCTGTACGACCAGGTGGGGCTTGTGCCGCCGGCCGCCGTGGACGCGGAGTCCGGGTATCGGCTCTACGACCCGGCGCAGGTGCCGTCGGCCCGGTTGGTGGCCCAGCTGCGGGGCATCGGTATGCCGTTGGCGACGATCCGCGTCGTGTGCGGGTTGGATCCGGCGGCGGCGGCCGAGGCGGTCACCGCGTACTGGCGGCGGGTCACCGCCGACACGGCGGCCCGCGCGCGGCTGGCGACCATCCTCGTGGACCACCTGTCTGAAGGGGGCGCCACGATGTCCGACCCGGGTACGACCATCGCTGTCCGCTACGCCGCCCGTTGTGACACGGGGTTGGTGCGCGACAGCAACGAGGACGCCGCGTACGCCAGCGACCGGTTGCTGGTCGTCGCCGACGGCATGCGGGGGCCCGGCGGTGCTGCCGCCAGCGCCGCCGCGGTCGACGCTCTCACTCCGTTGGCGCTGGTGGACGGGCCGGCCGTCGACCTGGTGACGATGCTCGCCGCCGCGGTCGCGGACGCCGACCGGAGTGTGCGGGCGTTGGCGACCGACGACCACCAGCCGGGCACCACGGTGACCGCGGTGCTGCGCAGCGGTTCCCAGCTGGCTCTCGCGCACGTCGGTGACACCCGCGCCTACCTGCTGCGCGATGGTGAGTTGTCGCTGCTCACACGGGATCACACCTGGGTGCAGGCGCAGGTGGATCAGGGCCGGCTCGACAGTGCCGCGGCCGCGGCGCATCCGCAGCGCGCGTTGTTGGTCCGCGCCCTCGGCGCCGGGACGCAGGTCGAGGTGGACCTGGTGCTGCGTACCGCCCGGCCGGGTGACCGGTATCTGCTGTGCTCGGACGGGTTGTCGGCGGTCGTCGACCGGGCGGCGGTGTGGTCGACGGTGGCCGCGCCGACCGGCCCGGCGGAGACGGTACGGGCGTTGGTCGAGCTGGCGTTGGCGCAGGGGGCGCCGGACAACATCGCCTGCGTCGTCGCCGACGTCGTCGCGGTGTAGACCTCGCCCTCGGTCCGCCGCCGGGCCCCGGCCGGTGCGGGGTTCGGCGGCGGGTGGCGGGTTGAGGCAGCATGGAGGGGTGATGGAGAGCCTCGACGCGTTGACCTCACTGGTGGCCGGGGGTGGGGTGGTGGTGCTCAGCGGCGCCGGCCTGTCCACCGAGTCGGGCATTCCGGACTACCGGGGCCCGAGTGGGGTGGCGCGGCGGCACACGCCGATGACGTACCAGGCGTTCACCCGGGATCCGGTGGCCCGGCGGCGTTACTGGGCGCGCAGCCACCTGGGGTGGCGGTTGATCGCCGGTGCGGCGCCGAACGGCGGGCACCGGGCGGTGGCGGGGTTGCAGCGGGCCGGTCTGGTCGACGCGGTGATCACCCAGAACCTCGACGGTCTGCACGGTGCGGCCGGCAGCACCTCGGTGATCGAGTTGCACGGTCGCCTCGACGAGGTGACCTGCCTGGACTGCGGCAACCTGACCTCCCGGGAGGAGCTGGACCGGCGGTTGCGGGAGGCGAACCCGGACTTCACGGCCCGGGTCGCCGCGGTGAACCCGGACGGTGATGTGGATCTCCCCGACGAGCAGGTGGAGGCGTTCCGGACGGTGGACTGTGGGATCTGCGGCACCGGCATGTTGAAGCCGGACGTGGTGTTCTTCGGCGAGACGGTGCCGCCGCAGCGGGTGGCGCGGTGCTTCGAGGCCGTGGGGCGGGCCCGGTCGTTGCTGGTGCTGGGGTCGTCGTTGACGGTGATGTCCGGGCGACGTTTCGTGATTCGGGCGGCGAAACAGGGCATCCCGGTGGCGATCGTGAACCAGGGGCCGACCCGTGGTGACGGGCACGCCAGTGTGTGCGTCGACGCGCCGTTGGGTGCGGTGTTGCCGGAGCTGGCCGCGCGGGTGAGCGGCAGCGCGGCCACCGTCGGCGTGTGACCGGCGGCCAGGTGACCGGCGCCGGCCGGGGGTAGGACATCTGGCGGTAACACCATCGCTGGTAGCGTTGGCGGTGCCGGTAACACCCACGTGGGAGAGACCGCCCGGCAGCACGCGGGGCGGCGCCGAAGGGGCAAATCCTCCCCGGAACCTCTCAGGCAAAAGGACCTCGTGGGCAGGCACTGTGGAGCGCCGCACCTGGGTGTGACAGAGGGGGAGGCCGACACGTCGACCTCGCCCCGGGAGCGCCACCCATGACCGTAGAGCAGTTCGCCACCCGTCACATCGGTCCCGGCCCCGACGACGAGCGTCGGATGTTGGAGGTCGTCGGGCACGACTCGATCGACGAGTTGATGGACGCCGCGATCCCCGAGGTGATCCGCTGGCACGGCACCCTCGACCTGCCGGACCCGGCCACCGAGGCCGAGACGATCGCCGAGCTGCGGGCCCTGGCGGCCCGCAACACCGTGGCCGTCTCCATGATCGGTCTGGGGTACCACGGCACGCACACCCCGGCGGTGATCCGCCGTAACGTCCTCGAGGACCCGGCCTGGTACACGGCGTACACGCCGTACCAGCCGGAGATCAGTCAGGGCCGCCTGGAGGCGCTGCTGAACTTCCAGACGATGGTCACCGACCTGACCGGCCTGGCCACCGCGAATGCCTCCATGCTCGACGAGGGCACCGCGGCGGCGGAGGCGATGACCCTCGCGCGCCGGGCGTCCAAGAGCAAGAGCGGCGTGTACGTGGTCGACGCCGACGCCCTGCCGCAGACCATTGCGGTGATCACCAGTCGGGCGGTGCCGCTCGGCATCGACGTGCGGGTCGTCGACGTCGACCGCGAGGAGTTGCCGGCGGAGTTCTTCGGCCTGCACCTGCAGTATCCGGGGGCGTCCGGGGCGGTCCGCGACCACGCGGGCCTCGTCGAGGCCGCGCACGGCGTGGGTGCCCTCGTCACCGTCGCCGCGGACCTGTTGGCGTTGACGCTGCTGCGGGCGCCGGGGCAGATCGGGGCGGACATCGCCGCCGGCACCACCCAGCGTTTCGGCGTACCCATGGGATTCGGTGGGCCGCACGCCGGTTACCTGGCGGTGCGCTCGGGCTTGGAGCGGATGCTGCCCGGGCGTCTGGTCGGGGTGTCGCGCGACGCGGACGGCAACCCGGCCTACCGGTTGGCGTTGCAGACCCGCGAGCAGCACATCCGGCGGGAGAAGGCGACCAGCAACATCTGCACCGCGCAGGTGCTCCTCGCGGTGATGGCCGGCATGTACGCCGTCTACCACGGGCCGGACGGGTTGCGGGACATCGCGTCGCGTACCCATGACATGGCGGCACGGCTCGCGGCCGGGCTGCGCGCCGGTGGCGTCGACGTCGCGGACGTCGCGTTCTTCGACACCGTCACCGCGACGGTGCCCGGCGGCGCGGCCCGGGTCGTCGCGGCGGCGGCCGAGCGGGGCGTGAACCTGCGCCTGGTCGACGCCGACCGGGTCGGGGTGTCCTGCGACGAGACGACGACCCTCGCGCACCTGGCGCGGGTGTGGGAGGCGTTCGGCGTGCCCGCGTTCGACGGTCACGCGGACGCGGCCCTGCCGACTGACCTTCGTCGCACCACCGACTTCCTGACCCACCCGGTGTTCCGCAGCCACCACTCGGAGACGGCGATGCTGCGCTACCTGCGGCGGCTGTCGGACTTCGACTACGCCCTGGACCGGGGCATGATCCCGCTCGGGTCGTGCACGATGAAGCTGAACGCGACCACCGAGATGGAGCCGGTCAGCTGGGCGGAGTTCGCCAGCATCCACCCGTTCGCACCGGACGACCAGACCGTCGGGTACCGGGAGATGATCGGCCAGCTGGAGTCGTGGCTGGCCGAGGTGACCGGTTACGACGCGGTCAGCGTGCAACCCAACGCGGGTTCGCAGGGGGAGCTGGCCGGCCTGTTGGCGATCCGCTCCTACCACGCGTCGCGCGGCGAGACGCACCGCGACGTGTGCCTGATCCCCTCGTCGGCGCACGGCACCAACGCGGCGTCGGCGGTGATGGCCGGCATGCGGGTCGTCGTGGTGGCCTGCGACGACGACGGCAACGTCGACCTGGTCGACCTGGATGCGAAGATCGACAAGCACCGGGACGCGCTCGCCGCGATCATGGTGACGTACCCGTCGACGCACGGCGTGTACGAGACGGGCATCGCGTCGCTGTGCGCGAAGGTCCACGACGCCGGCGGGCAGGTGTACGTCGACGGGGCGAACCTCAACGCCCTGGTCGGGTTCGCGAAGCCGGGCAAGTTCGGGGCGGACGTGTCGCACCTGAACCTGCACAAGACGTTCTGCATCCCGCACGGCGGCGGTGGCCCCGGTGTGGGTCCGGTGGCGGTCCGCGCGCACCTGGCGCCGTTCCTGCCCGGTGACCCGTTGGGCGCGCACGCCGACGCGACGCCGGCGATCTCGGCGGCGAAGTACGGGTCGGCGGGGATCCTGCCGATCCCGTGGGCGTACCTGCGGATGATGGGCGCCGAGGGGCTGACCCGGGCGACGGGTGTGGCGGTCCTCGCGGCGAACTACGTGGCGGCGCGCCTGCGGGGGCACTTCCCGGTGCTGTACGCCGGCAACAAGGGCCTGGTGGCGCACGAGTGCATCCTCGACCTGCGTCCGTTGACGAAGGCGACCGGCGTGAGCGTCGACGACGTGGCGAAGCGGCTGATCGACTACGGCTTCCACGCGCCGACGATGTCGTTCCCCGTCGCGGGGACGCTGATGGTGGAGCCGACCGAGAGCGAGGACCTGGCCGAGCTGGACCGGTTCTGCGACGCGATGATCGCGATCCGCGCGGAGATCGAGCAGGTCGCCTCGGGGCAGTGGCCGGCGGGGGACAACCCCCTGGCGAACGCGCCGCACACCGCGGCGATGGTCAGCGGTGACGAGTGGCCGCACGCGTACCCGCGGTCGGTGGGCGCGTACCCGGCCGGGGTGGAGCGGGCCGGGAAGTACTGGCCTCCGGTGCGGCGCATCGACGGCGCGTACGGCGACCGGAACCTGGTCTGCTCGTGCCCGTCGCCGGAGGCGTTCGAAGACTGAACTCGGCGACGGGCGTGCCGGGGCGGGCGGTTGCGAGCCGCCCCGGCCACCGCTGCGACCTGGGCGTGGCGTCCCTTACCGGGGGACCGGGCCTGGTCGAATGGCGGCTAGTCGGTGACGCTGAGTGGTCGGTCAGGCCACGAGGGCGTGGCGTGCGGGGCCGCGGTGCGGTGCGATGCTGCTGCCGTCGGGGAGCAGCTCGCCGGTGTCCTCGAAGACGATGACACCATTGCAGAGCAGGCTCCAGCCCTGCTCACGGAAGCAAGCGAGGACTCGCGCGGCTTCCCGGTCGGTGGCTTCAGCGGAGGGGCAGGTCGGTTGGTGCTGGCACATCGGGTTCTCCGGACTGTGGGGGCACTGTGTCATGGTTCACATGACCAGTGACGCACAGTACCAAGCGAAAGTGTCCGGCATCGAGCAGGTGTCCGTCTGTCGCGCCGGAAATCCACTGAACGGATGAGGAAGGTCGAACCGTACGGCGTGGAAACGCTCCCACAGGTGTACTCCCCGGATCGCGGCCCGGCTGCATTGGCCACGGGCAGCGGCCCGGCTGCGGTGGCCGCCGCCCACAGCGGGCCGGCGGCGTCGATCGCTGTGCCGGGGGCCCCGGCCGCGTGTCGAGGCGCGCTCACCGAACGCGCCCGCCTTCAGTGGCACCTGCGCGACGGAGGTGACCCCGCCGCCCTCGCCGAGGAGTTCCTGGCCGCACACGGCCTGGCCCTGCACGACCTGAGCCGGCCCGCCACGGCCCACCGCGACGGCACCGGGGTCTGCGGGGCGGCGCTCTACCTGTCCGCCGCCGCCGGGGCGTACCTGGCGGGAGCACCCACCACCGCGCCCGAGCCGGCGCCGACGCTGCCCGACCTCACCGTCGTCGTCTACGGCCACCATCCGGCCCCGGCCGACCCGGCCGGCCGGCCCGCCGCGGCGGCGTGGTGGCTCGGTGAGTGGGCCGAGAGCTGGACCCGCCGCCAGCACGCCGACGCGGTGACGAGCGTGCGCGCCGCGATCGGTCGCGGGGACGTCTACCAGACCAACCTCGTCGGGCACGCCGCCGCCGCCTACGCCGGCGACCCGCTGCCCGCGCTGCGCCGCCTCGGCGCGCTGCCCGGCGCCCGCTACGGCGGTGTGCTCACCGGCGACGGCTGGGCCATCGGCTGTGCCTCCCCGGAAACCCTCATCGAGGTCACCGACGGGCAGCTGATCACCCGACCCATCAAGGGCACCCGCGCGGCCACCGCCGCCGGCCGCGCCGAGCTGCTCGCCAGCGCGAAGGAACGCGCCGAACACGTCATGATCGTCGACCTGGAACGCAACGACCTCGCCCGCATCGCCCGCACCGGCACCGTGAGCGTCGACGAGCTGTTCACCGTCCGCCGCTGGTGCGACCTGTGGCAGGCCGAGTCGACGGTGCGGGCGGCTGCCGCCGACGGGCTCGGCCTGGCCGACCTGCTGCGCGCCACCTGCCCCGGTGGTTCCGTCACCGGCGCGCCGAAACGCGCCGCCCTGACCCAGATCAACGCCCTCGAACCGGTCGGCCGGGGCGCCAGCATGGGGGCGCTGGGCTGGGTCGCCCCCGGTCGCGTCGACCTCGGCCTGACCATCCGCACCGCCGCCGCCGACGGGCACCGCCTGCACACCTGGGCCGGTGGCGGCATCACCTGGGACAGCGACCCCGCCGCCGAGGTCGCCGAGGCCGCGGCGAAGACCGCGCCGATCCGTGCCACCCTGGCCGGACGCCGAACCCGCCGCGACCGGCGATAAGCTGCCGTCCATGACCTTGCGGCCCATCCGGATCATCGGCGACCCCGTCCTGCGCACCGAATGTGAGCCGGTCACCACCTTCGACGCCGAACTGCGTGCCCTCGTCACCGACCTGATGGACACCCTGCTCGGAGAGCCCGGCCGCGCCGGTGTCGCCGCGCCGCAGATCGGCGTCAGCGCCCAGGTGTTCGTCTACGACGCCGACGGGCACCGCGGCCACCTGATCAACCCCACCCTCGAACTGTCCGACGAACTCCAGGACGACGAGGAGGGCTGCCTGTCCATCCCCGGGCTGTACTTCCCGACCGTGCGGGCCCTGCACGCCACCGCCCACGGCGTCGACCAGAACGGCGAGCCGTTGACGATCTCCGGCAGCGGGTTCCTCGCCCGCGCCCTGCAACACGAGACCGACCACCTGCTCGGCACCCTGTACGTCGACACGCTGCGCGGCGACATCCGCCGGCGGGCCCTGCGCGAGATCCGCGCGGGTCGCTTCGACTCACCGAGCCGCCGCCGCTGATCTGCCAGCGCTGATCTGCCACTGACGCGCCAGCCGGGCTCGGCTGGCGCGTCAGTTGCTGTCCGCGGTGCCGGGTCTACGGCGATTCCCCGACGCCTCGTCAGGCGTTGACACCTCCGACCACCCCTGTCAGACTTTTGTGACGCCCGATGTCAGGGAAACCTGACAGGGGTGTCGAGGAGGGAATCCACGATGAGCGGCACCTTCCCGACAGGTGACGACCTGGTGTCACTGCTGGCCGCGCTGGCCAGCCCGCACCGGCTGCGGATCCTCGCCGCCCTGGCCCAGCAACGCACGTACGTCAGCGAGCTGGCACGGCAGCTGCACATGAACCGACCACTGCTCTACATGCACCTGCAGAAACTCGAAGCGGCCGGCCTGGTCACCGGCGAACTGGTGACAGCACCCGACGGCAGCTCGGTGAAGTACGTCCAGGCCGTGCCGTTCACGGTGCCCCTGGACCTCACCACGATCGTGCGGGCCGCGCAGAGCCTGACCGGCCCCGAGTCGGCCGCACCACAGAAGGAGTGAGCGATGACCCATCAGGTGGCGTTGGACGTGGCGCAGACCTCCACCATCGCCGTGACGGCGATCGTGCTGGCGGTGATCACCGTCGCCGGTCTCATCGGGACCGGCATCTACCGCGCCCGGTACGCCGCGGCCCGGGAGGAGAGCTACCGGGTGCTGGCCGAACGTGGCGCCGACAGCGCCCGGAGCACCGCGAGCGAACTCAAGGGCGTCCGCGACGAACTCGGCGAGGTCCGGCAACGACTGGCCGCCCTCGAGAAGCTACTCAGCCAGATCGGCTGACGAACGCACCCGGGGGAGGACGTCCGACGTGAACACAGTGACCCGACTGCTGACCCGGACCCGTCGCCTCGCCGGCGCAGCCGTCTGCCTGGCCCTGCTCGCCACGACGCCGACCCCGGTCGCCGCCAGCCCCGCGTCCGCCGACGACCTGGCCGCCGCCGAACGCTACCTGCGCGACTACATGCAGCGCACCCGGGCACCGGGCCTGGCGTACGCGGTGATCCGCGGCGACGAGACCCTGCAACATGGCGCCTGGGGCGTCGACGGCGACGGACGACCGATGACCGTCCACACACCGTTCCTGCTCGGGTCCACGAGCAAGTCGTTCACCGCACTCGCGGTGACCCAACTGGTCGAGTCCGGCCGGGTCCACCTCGACACCCCGGTCTCCACGTACGTGCCGTGGCTGCGCCTGGGCGCCGCCGACACCGCCCGGACGGTCACCGTCCGCCAGTTGTTGACCCACACCAGCGGACTACCGCAGGTGTGGAGCACCGACCTGACCGACCGGTACGACAACCGCCCCGGCGCACTGACCCGGTCCGTGCGGGACCTCGCCACCGTGCGACCCATCGCGCCCGCCGGACAAACCTACGAGTACAGCGACGCCAACTACATGATCCTCGGCGCGCTCGTCGAGAGCGTCACCGGTGACACCTTCGGCGCTCACCTGCGCCGCCACGTGCTCGACCCGCTGCGGATGACACACTCCGCGGCCACCGCCGACGAGGCCCGTGCCATCGACATCCCCGCCGGGCACCGGTACTACCTCGGCCGGCCGCAACGCTTCACCGCACCCTTCGACACCGCCGGAGTGCCCTACGGGTTCCTCGCCGCCAGCCTCGACGACCTGTCCCACTACGCCGCCGCGCAACTGGGCGGCGGGCGCTTCGGCGACACCCGGATCCTCAGCCCGCAGGGCACGGAACAGATGCACACCGGCACCGTGGACACCGGTCACGGCACCTACGGGTTCGGCTGGAAGAACAGCACCCTCGACGGCGTCGGCACCCGCATCGTCTGGCACGCCGGCGCGACCCCCGACTACTTCACCCACCTCGTGCTGGTCCCCGACGCGAACCTCGCCGTGATCGTCATGACCAACATCTACGGGCTGCCGATGGACGCGCCACTGAGCGCCGGAGCGTTCAACCTGGCCCGCATCCTGCACGGTGGCACACCGGCCACCGCCACCGCCGACCCGATCCACACCTGGGCGCTGGGCGGGCTGCTCACCGTCGCCGCCGCACTGCTCGCCCTGCTCGGCTGGTCGGTGACCCGCGTCCGGCGACACCGCACCGCCCTGCCGGCCCATTCCCGTGCCCGGACGGTCGTCACCACCGCCTGCTGGATCGCCGGCTGCGCCGCCGTCGCCGCCACCGCCACGTGGCTGGTGCCCTCCTTCTGGAAGGGCGCCGGGCTGGCCAAGCTCCAACTGTGGGCGCCAGACGTCGGTCACGCCATCCGCACCGTGGTCGTCCTGTCGGCCGCGCTCGCGCTGACCCGAATCGGCATCAGCGTGTACGACACGCTCCGCACCCACCGACCCGGCGCGACAACCCCACCCGGCGCGCCCGCCCGACACACCTCGACCCAGCCGTCCGCGCCCCGCTGACCCCCTCGGGTCAGCGCACCCTCACCGGGCCACCCACTCGTCGTGGCCGAGCTTCACGACCAACGCCACCACGACCACCAGCAGCACCACCCGCACGAACCCCGACCCACGGCGCAACGCCATCCGCGCCCCCAGCACCGCGCCGGCGATGTTGCACACCGCCATCCCCGCACCCAACAGCCACCACACGTGCCCGGTCACCCCGAACACCACCAACGCGCCCAGGTTCGTGCCCGCGTTGACGACCTTCGCCATCGCCGAACCGTGCACGAAGTCCGCGCCGACGAGCGCGGTGAACGCCAACACCAGGAACGTCCCGGTCCCCGGACCGATCAACCCGTCGTACAGGGCGATGCCCACCCCGGCCACCGCGACCACCACGCCCACCCGCACCGGGGTCCGCCTCGCCGGCACCGCCACCACCCCCATCCGAGGGCGCACCAGCACGAACACCGCCACCGCCACCAGCACCACCAGCACGACCGGCCGGTACGCCGACGCCGGCACCGCCCCGGCCAACGCCGCGCCCACACCCGCGCTGAGCACCGCCAACCCCGCAGCCGGCCCCGCCACCCGCCAGTCCACCTTCGTACGCCGGGCGTACGTCGCCGCCGCCGTGGACGTACCGAAGATCGCGGCCAACTTGTTCGTGCCCAACGCGGTCGCCACCGGCAACCCCGGGGCGGCCACCAACAACGCCGGCAGCAGCAACAACCCACCACCACCGACGACGGCGTCGACCCACCCGGCCATCGCGGCGGCGGCCAGCAGCGTACTGAGCGTCACGGCGTCCATGGGCGGCAATTCTCCCCACCCGATCCGCCCGAGCAGCCCTCCGAGTGGGAGAACTCACTGGTCAGCGGCCCCGCGTACGCCGCAGCCACACCCCCAACGCGCCCACCGCCACGAACACCACCATCGAACACAGCAACACCTTCACCACCGGGCAACCATGCCACGGGCACGTATGGTGCAGGAGTGCGCCTGGCCACCTTCAACATGCTGCACGGACGATCCCTCACCGACGGGCTCGTCGACCCCGCCCGACTCACCACCGCCATCGGCGCCCTCGACGCCGACGTGCTCGCCCTGCAGGAGGTCGATCGCGACCAACGCCGCAGCGGCAACCTCGACCTCACCGCCATCGCCGCCCACGCCCTACGCGCACCGCACCACCGCTTCGCCGCCGCCGTCGTCGGCACCCCCGGCGAACACTTCCGCCCCCTGCGCCACGACGACGACGGCCACGGCGAACCCTGCTACGGCATCGGTCTCATCAGCCGACACCCCGTCCGCAGCTGGCACGTCACCCGACTCAAAGCCGCCCCCGTCCGCTCACCGGTCTACGTCCCCGGCCCCCGCGGCGGGCTCATCCTGCTGCACGACGAACCCCGCGTCGTCGTCGCCGCCGTCCTGGACACCCCACACGGCCCGCTCACCGTCGCCGCGACCCACCTGTCGTTCGTGCCCGGCTGGAACGCCCGCCAACTCCGCCAGACCGTCCGCGCGCTACGCGCGTTACCCGCCCCCCGCGTGCTGCTCGGCGACCTCAACCTGCCCGCCGGCGCCGCCCGACTCGTCTCCGGCTGGCACCCCCTGGGCCGCCGCCCCACCTACCCCGCCGGGCAACCCCGCGTCCAACTCGACCACATCCTCGCCGACCGGCACGCCCTCCAACAGCTCCCACCGGTACGCGCCGTCACCACCCCACCGTCCACCATCTCCGACCACCGCCCCCTGCTGGTCGACCTCGGCTGACAAACGTCGCCGGAAACCCCGCTAGACCCTCGAACGCGCCACCCGCCGTGCGCGACAGCATCCGCTGGCTGACACCCGGTCAACCCACCACCGTCACCGCCTGACGACGCCCGGGGGAGCGCGGCCACCGATCCGCAAGATTCCCTCAAGATCATTGCATCGACGGACCTCGACGATCATGCTGATCGACACGCGCCCACGATCACCTCGTCGGAGGCCACATGAGACGTCAGCGACCCACCCTCATCGCCGTGTCCACCCTCATCGCCGTCACCCTCACCACCGCACCCACCCCCGCCAACGCCCAACGCGCCGCCGCGCAACCGACCCAGGTCACCGCCCTCACCGTCCGCCAGGCCGACGGATACGCCACCCTCGCCTGGCAACCCGTCCCCGACGCCACCGACTACCAGATCGAACGCACCCCCGTCGACGCCACCAACACCCCCACCGGCGCACCCACCATCGTCGGAATCTGGCGCCCCAACCGCCAGATCAACCAACAGGCACCCACCTTCGCCGACGCCGGATTCAACCCCGGCGACACCTTCCAATGGCGCGTCCGCGCCCGCGTCGGCACCACCGAACAGCCCTACTCCGACCCGGTCGTCGCCACCACCACCGCACCCTGGGGCAACCCCGAAACCCCCGGCCAGCACCTACGCACCCAGTGGGAGACCACCCACGCCGCGCAATACACCAGCGACACCGACGAGTACGCCTACACCGCCGCCATCGACGCCCTCAGCGACCGCGTCCGCGTCGTCGAACTCGGCCGCACCGTCCAGAACCGACCCATCAACATGATGGTCATCGGCCACCCCACCCCGGCCGCCACCCCGCAAGCCGTCGCCGCCACCGCACCCGTCGCCATCAACTGCAACGTGCACGGCAACGAACCCGGCGACCGCGAAGCCTGCCTCATCATGGCCCGGCAACTCGCCTTCAGCACCGACCCCCGCATCACCGACCTGCTCAGCCACACCACCGTCCTGATCGTCCCCACCATCAACGGCGACGGCCGCGCCAACAACACCCGCGGCAACTCCACCGGCCAGGACCTCAACCGCGACTACTCCCTGATCCGCCAGCCGGAGACCGCCGCGTACATCACAATGGTCCGCGACTACCGACCCGTCGCCGGCTACGACGGCCACGAATTCGGCAACTCCCGCGCCGGCGACCTGCCCATGCTGCCGCCACGGCACCAGAACGTCGCCCAACCCATCTTCGACCAGTCCCAGGACATGATCGAAGGCCACATGTACGCCAAGGGCGCCGAAGCCGGCTGGTGGGCCTGCCCCTACGGCTGCGAAGGCGGCGGCAACGTCGGCCTCAGCGAGGAAACCATCCTGCGCAACACCCTCGGCCTCAAGAACGTCACCAACTCCCTCCTGGAACTGCGCAGCTCCGGCGGCCAGACCCGCCCCGACGAGGGCAACACCGCCAACAACCGCCGCCGCAAGACCTACTCCGCCCTGTGGACCTTCCAGCAGTTCCTCGACTACCACCGCGCCGACCGCGCCGACATCCTCAACTCCCGCGCCGAAGCCATCGAGACCCAGGCCGCCAACACCGGCCGCCTCGTCTTCCGCGGATCCCGACCCATCCCGGCCCACCCCGCGCCGCACCCCGGCGACAGCCCACCGCCGCTCGACGCGCCCCCCGCGAACCTGATCCTCGACAACGCGCCCTGCGCCTACAAACTCACCGACGCCCAGTACAACGGCGCCCGCACCGACGGCCCCGGCGGCGTCGGCACCACCGTCGCCCAACGCATCGCCGCCCACGGCTGGAAGGTCATCAAGACCACCGACGGCTACTACGTCCCCCTCAACCAACCCGAACGCGGCCTCATCCCACTGCTCCTCGACCCGCTGGGCGTCGAGAAGCTCACCGACGGCGAACGCGTCCACCCCACCCTCACCGGCCGCCGCAACGGACCCCTGACCGTCACCGGCTTCACCTGCGCCACCCACGCCACCATCAACGGCCCGGTCACCGTCCGACCCGGCGCCGCACTCGTCACGACCTCGACCACCATCAGCGGCCCCCTCACCGCCACCGGCGCCGCCGGCGTCCTCCTCGCCGACAGCACCGTCAACGGCCCGGTCCGCATCGCCAACACCACCGACGCCGTGTCCGTCATCGACGTCACCATCGCCGGCCCCGTCGACCTCTCCACCAACACCACCGGCACCGACACCCCACTGCTGGCCGGCACCACCATCCGGGGTCCCCTCACCTGCACCGGCAACAACCCCACCCCGAGCAACCTCGGCATCGCCAACACCGTCCACGGCCCTCGCACCAACCAGTGCGCGGCCCTCTGACCGTCAGGTGAACAAGCCGGCGGCGCGGGCAGTGGTTCCCGCGCCGCCGGCACCCACCAACCCCGAACCCGAGGAGGCCACCGTGTCGCAACCCGCCACCGCACGCCGACACCCCCGACTGCCGGCCCTCGCCTTCCTCGCCACGACACTCCTGCTCGCCGCCTGCACCAGCAGCCCCGCGACTCCCCGCGCCGACGCCGAACCACCGGCCAGCGCCACCACACCCCAGGTCACCGGACCCCTCTGCGCCGCCCTACCCACCGGCACCGACCCCGGCAACCCCACCTTCCTCGCCAGCCAACCCGCCGACGAGGCACTGCGCTGGATCCCCACCCTCACCACCTTCGAGGCGGCCGTGCGCACCAGCGGCGTCCTCACCGACCTCCCCGCCGGCACCGGCATCACCATCCTGGCCCCCACCGACGACGCCTTCGCCGCCACGTTCTCCGAGGACAACTGGGACGACCTCATGACCCACCACACCGACCAGCTGCGCACACTGCTCAAGGCCCACCTCGTCACCGGAGCGCACCCGATCGACGACCTCACCACCGCCGGCACGACCACCACCCTCGACGGCACGGCCATCACCGTCACCCGCACCGGACCCACCGCCCGCCTCGGCGACCGCGCCGACACCGTCTGCGCCGACTACCAGGCCACCAACGCCCGCATCCACCTCATCAACGCCGTCCTCGGCCCACTGCCCGTCACCGCCGGCACCGGCCACCGCGCACACTGACCTCCACTCACTCCGACCGTGGCGGCAGCAGAGCCGCCAACGCGCGATTGGTCCGGTTGGCCCGAACCGCGTCCCGCTGCTGCCCAGCCGTCACCTCGATGTACGTCTGCGACGACGCCAACGACGCGTGCCCCAACAACCGCATGATCTCCGCAGCGCTCGCCCCGTCCTCGGCCAGCCGCGTCGCGAACGTGTGCCGTAACGCGTGCAACCGCGCGCCCCGCGGCACCCGGTCACCGATGCCCGCCCGCCGATAACACGACTCGACCAGATACTGCAGCCCTCCACGGCGCAACGGCTCACCCCGCCGATCCACCAGCAACGCCGAGTCCGGGCGTACCGACCGCGAACCGAAGCGCCGCGCCCGACTGTCCAGGTAGTCCTCCAACACCCGGTCCAGGTCCGCCTCGATCGGCACCACCCGGGGCCGTCCGCCCTTCCCGAGCACCTCGATCCGCCGCTCACCAGGCCGACCACCCAGCGAGCCCACCCGCAACGCCAGCAACTCCGACAGGCGCAACCCGGCGCAGAGCGCCACCGCCACCACGGCGACGTCGCGCTCCGGCCACGGGTCGCGCTGTCTGCCCTCGTCCCGCGCGACGGACGCAAGCAGCACCTCGGGGGTGTCCGCGCCCCGCAACGGCTTCGGCTGGGGGAGCAGCGCCCGGGGTCGCCCGACCGCCGGCATCGGGTTACCCGCCACGACCCCGTCGGCCACCAGGAACGTGAAGAAGCTGTTCCAGGTGGACCACGCCCGGTGCACCGACGCGGGTGCCCGGGGCGCGGCGAACCGGGCGAAGGCCGCCCGCATCACCCTGGGGGAGAGCTCGGTGATCGACACGACGTCCAGGGGGAGGGGAGGGGCGGCATCCTCGGCGACCAGGGCCGCCACCGCGAGCAGATCCCGCCGGTACGCGGCCAGGGTGTGGGGGGAGGGCTTACGGGTGGCGCGGGCGGTCAGGAACTCCTCGATCAATACCGCGAGCGAATCGTCCTTTTTGTCATGCATAAGGGATATTATGCAGCATTTTCGGGTTTCCGGAAAGCCGCTCCTGCACGGGCTGGGCGGGGGGAGGGGTGCGCCTGGCGAGGGGGCGCCAACCGTCCTGTAGACCTGCCCCAGATCTGGGGCAGGCGGTGCCCACCCGAACGGATCGGTCTGACCGACGACGCGAACGACAGCCTCCAGCCGCGCGGATGTCCACACGGCACCCACGGGTCGCGACGCCCATCAGCGATGACGACCCCGCGCCGAACGTTCACGTGCTGCGGGCGGCACTGTGGAGCCTCGTACCGTCCCTCGCCGTGGGCGGAGTCGCCCCGTTGCCGTGCCCTGTTCACGTGCCCCGCGGATGGGGCAGCTCTACAGGCCCGGGCAGGCACCTGCCGGCCGGCCCAAGCACCGCAGCTTCCGAATCCGTGACGGCGGTCGGCACGGCTGGCCAGCAGGAACCCCACGTCGCCCACCGGCTCTGACGCGCCGGCCGTAGCGCGCGAGGACGGGTCGCGCGGATCGAGGAGCACGTATCCTGCGCGGCATGACGCCGCCCGTCACCACCTGCCCTCACTGCGGGCGACCCGGCACCGTCTTCGTGTATCAGGAGCCGGGCGAACCAACGGACCTGGTCTGCCCCGAGGGGCACCAGTGGCGGGCTGCCGGCCGACCAGGCTGGGCTCCCTGTGCGTCGTCGGCCGCCCAGCCCGGACGCTACGGCGCGGACGACATATCGACCTGGACGGAGCCCATGGACGTCGACAGGGACGGACGGACGTGGCGGATCGGCACCCCCGACGACGTGGCCTGGCTCGCCGGGCAGACGACGCAGGGCTTGTCGGTCACCACCGCGATCCCACCGGTGTTCGACGCGTACGCCACGTTCCATCCGCCGGAAGGTGTCGGGTTCGACGCCCACGAGCGCGCCGTGGTGGACGTACTGGCGGGGTGCACCCCGGAGCAGCCCTGGTGGCTGGGCTATCTCGACACCGGCGCCCACGATGTCGTCTTCCCGCACGCCCCGAGGGTGTCCCTCTACTGGGACTACCCCTACGTACTGGTCGAGGCTGGACCCGAACAGGCGCTCACCTGGAGATCCGGCCACATGCGCGGCGACGGACCACTGCCGGATCTGTTCTTCCCGGCGGACCGCTCCTGGCTCGTCTCCGCCCTGTGGGACGACACGTGGACCGACTTCGGCGGCAGCGCGGACATGGTGGCCCGGCTGCGGCGCGATCCGCTGGTCAACGCCCGCGCCGTCGGGCCGGACGAGGACGCCTGCCCGCCCGGCCTGACCCGCGAATGACAACGGTGGGGGGACCGCCAGATAAGGCGACTTTACATAATGTGAATTATCGAATTTCGCTACTGCGCTTGCGATAGGGGCCATTGAGCGAGTCAATGACAGGACAGTGGCCAGCCACGCACCCCGGCCATCACGTAACGTGAACCGCTGGTCGCGGAGCGACCAGGAGGAGACGCGGCGTGGGGACTGTCGAGATGGCGCTGCTGCGCCTGGCAGGGTCGGTGGTGGCACCGGCGGTGCAGCGGTGGCTGGGAGGCCGCCGTGAGCAACGAGAACGCGAGACGCCCCTCATCGAACTCATCGGCGCGGGAATCGCCGATGACCTCGGCATGCGTCGGGCGGGCCGGCGGTTAGACGACCTGGTCGACACCGTCTACGAACGCCTTCAGCCGCTCATCCGTCGCGGCGAGCAGGCGCTGCCTGACAACGAGGTCGCGGCGGCCCTGCACGCGGTGGCCGACACGCTTCGGGACGCGGACCTCTCCGATGCCGCGGTGTTCGCCGACCACGTCGATCCCGCGCTGATGGCCACCCGGCTACGCAGACAGCTGCGCGACGTTCCCGAGCGGGCAGGACTGAACGAGGTGGCAGCTCAGCTGTACGGCACGGTGCTCGACGAGTGCTGCACCTGCCTGACCCAACTGGTCGTGCAACTCCCCCCGTTTCAGGGCCGCGCCACCGTGCAGACCTTGGAACGGCTCGCCGCGGTCGCAGACAGCCTCACCCAGGTGCTGGCACGGCTGCCGGTGACAAGCCTGGACGCCCCTACCGGTACCAGTCACGACGCCCATTTCCGCAATCGGTACCTGTCCCACCTGCTCACCGTGGTGGACCACCTGGAACTGTTCGGCGTCGACGTGCACCGCTACCGGCTGCGTACCCCGCTGAGCATCGCCTACATCAGCTTGGCCGTCACCGGCGGCAACACCCGCAACCTGCGCCGCGGTTGGTTCCGCTGGGATCCCGGCCTGCTGCGCTCCGACGGTGGTGGCGACAACGCTTCGGTACGGGCCGAGCAGGCCCTTGGCGACGCCGCACGGGTCCTGTTACGTGGTGATGCCGGCTCCGGCAAGACCACCCTGCTGCAGTGGATCGCGGTTACCGCCGCGCGGCAGGGATTCACCGGGAAGCTCGACGACTGGAACGGGCGCACCCCGTTCCTGGTTCGGCTGCGCGACCATGTCAGTCAACCGATGCCTCCCCCGGAACGGTTTCTCGACCTGATCGCCGCCACGATCGCCGGCCTCATGCCGCCCGGCTGGGTGCATCGCGAGCTCGGCACCGGGGCGATCCTTTGTGTGGACGGTGTCGACGAGGTGCCCGAAGCCCAACGGCGAGCGGTCCGCGACTGGCTGAATGGCATGCTGGCTGCTTATCCCGACCTGCGAGTCGTGGTCACCTCCCGACCGGCCGCCGCGTCCGCCCGGTGGCTTGACGCCGAGGGGTTCACGTCGGTGTTCCTGGAACGGATGGGACCGGCGGACGTCAAGGCGCTGATCCGGCACTGGCACGAGGCGGTTCGTGGGGCCGTCGACCTGCCGTGTGACGCCCATCTTTTGCCCGGCTACGAACAACGGTTACTCGCCCAGCTCGATGGCAGCGCTCACCTGCAGAATCTCGCGGGGAGCCCGCTGCTGTGCGCGATGCTGTGTGCACTGAACCTCGACCGTGACAGCAACTTGCCCCGGGACCGCATGGATGTCTACCAGGCGGCCCTCGACATGCTGCTGCACCGCCGCGACTCCCAACGTGGCGTTCCTACCGAAGTGCCGGAGCTGACCAGCCGCGACCAAGCCCAGCTTCTGCAGGAGGTCGCCTGGTGGATGACGCAGAACGGCCGCACCGAACTCACGCGTGCCGACGCGGCACTGCGTTTTGCCCGGCGGCTGGCCGGGATCCGACACATCACCACCCCCGTCGCCAGCGTGCTGGAGCACATGATTCAGCGCAGCGGCGTCCTGCGTGAGCCGGTGCCCGACCGCATCGATTTCGTCCACCGTACGTTTCAGGAGTATCTGGCCGCCCGGGAAGCCGCCGACCAGGGACACACCGGCGCGCTCCTCGAACACGCTCACCTCGACACCTGGCGGGAAACCATCATCCTGGCCGCTGGTCACGCCAATGCACCTGTTCGCAAGCAGCTTCTGAGCGGACTGCTAAAGCTCGCCGCCGAGCGGCCAAAGAGGGCCCGAGGGTTGCGGTTGCTCGCTGCGGCCTGCCTGGAAACCGCTCCGGCGGTCGAGCCGCAGCTACTTGCCGAAATCCGGTCGCACCTGCGGGCCCTGCTGCCCCGATCCGTCGCGGAGGCACGGTCCCTGGCCGCGGTCGGAGAGCCGCTGCTCGCCGACCTTCCGGCCGATCTCAGCATCTTGAGTGAGGCCCAGGCCGCGGCCACCGTCCGGGCCGTTGCTTTGGTCAACGGGCCTGATGCGCTGGCCACTCTCGCTCGCTACGGTGTCGATCCTCGCTTTCGCGTGCAGCGGCAGCTCATCACGGAGTGGGAGTACTTCGACCCCACCGAGTACGCGGTCCGGGTCCTCGCTGAGGCACCTCTCGACGGCGGCGAGGTGACAATTCGTAAGACGGCCCTGCTTCCCGAGCTGTTTTGGCTGCGGCATCTCACCAGGACGGTCGTTAAGGCTGAGCACAAGTTGGACCTGGCCCAACTAGCAGACGTACCGCACCTGACCACGGTCAATCTCATCGCACACGGGTTTGTCGGCGACCTCGCGCATCTGGCCGAGAAGCCCGACCTGCGCAATGTCTGGTTGGACGCCGGTGAGCAACTGTTGAATCTTTCGACGCTGCGAACGCTGCCGGCACTCACTGACCTGGTGCTGTGGGCGCTCGCACCCGACCAGGATATCTCCGCCCTCAGCAAGCTGGCGCGGTTGGACAACCTTGCTGTCGACGGCGTGGAGGTCGACGCGAACATACTCGCCGACCTCACCGCCCTGACGTACCTGCATGTCAGTCCATCTTCGGGGTGGGATCCGGCGATGCTCGCCCCTCTGCGGCACCTGACACAGTTGGCGCTTCATGCCTGCGGGGAGCCTTGTGGAGGTATTCACGGGCTGGTGGAACACATTCGCCGACTGAATACGATTACGTTCCTGGAACTCGGCGACTGCATGTGGTTGACGGATCTGACTGCGCTCGCCTCGATCGACACCCTCAACGCTTTGAAGATCGACAGGTCCCCCGTCACTGACCTGGGCCCCCTGACCGGGCTCCCGGGGCTCACTTGGCTGAGCATCGGCCACAGCGAACATCTGTTCGACCTGACTCCACTCGCCGGACTGCCTGAGCTGAAGGATCTCTGGATCTGGGACTCGCCGCCGGGACTCGACCTGACGCCACTGCACGGGAAACGTCTGACCGTACGCTTGGGGCGAAGCGTCAGGCTTGCCGACACCGGACGTCCGAACGGATTGCGGATCAAGCGCATTTGACCTCACCGCATCCCGTCGAGCTCCATCGTGAATCGCTTCGATCAGGGCCGATCGGATGTTGCCCACGTCACATCTGGGCCAGAGACCGTCGTCAGGGGGTCCGCGCCGTCGTTGTCGCCGACCTCACGTGCGCCGCTCGCGGGGGAATTCCCCGACCGGGTCGCGCCGTTCTCCGTTCGGAAGATCAGAATCAGATGATCGAATGGAAGTGCCATGCACATGCGCTCAGACGCGGTGGTGCTGTTCGGCGTTACCGGCGACCTCGTCTCGAAGAAGCTGTTCCCGGCGCTGTACGAGTTGACCCGACGCGACCGCCTGAATGTCCCGGTGATCGGCGTGGCCCGCTCCCCCTGGGATGACCAGCAGCTCGTCACCATGGCCCGCAAGTCGGTGCTGGAGGCCAGCGACGAGATCGACGACGGGGCCTTCGACGGGCTGGCGGCCAACCTTTCGATGATCTCCGGTGACTACGCCGACCCGACGACGTACGCGCGTCTGGCCGAGCGTCTGCGCGACGCCGAGCGGCCCGTCTTCTACCTGGCGATCCCTCCGGCGGTGTTCGGGTCCGTCGTCGAGGGCCTCGCGGCGGTCGGGTTGGCTGACCGGGGCCGGGTGATCGTGGAGAAGCCGTTCGGGCGTGACCTGGAGTCGTCGCGTGAGCTGGATCGCACGCTGCGGGCGGCGTTCGACAGCGAACGGGTGTTCCGCATCGACCATTACCTGGGCAAGGAGGCCGTCGAAGGTCTTTACGCCTTCCGGTTCGCCAACCGGTTGTTCGAGCCGTTGTGGAACAACGAGCACATCGACAACATCCAGGTGACCCTCGCGGAGGCGTTCGGGACGCAGGGTCGGGCCGGGTTCTACGACACGGTGGGCGCCACCCGGGACGTGTTGCAGAACCACATCCTGCAGGTCGTCGCGTTGATCGCGATGGAGGCGCCCGCCAGCGACGACACGACGGCGTTCCGGGAGGCGGAGGCCGCGGTGCTGCGGCAGATCGCGCCGCTGTCGCCGGAGTCCACGGTCCGGGGGCAGTACGCCGGCTACCGCGACGAGCCGGGCGTCGCCGCCGACTCCAACACCGAGACGTTCGTGGCGACCCGGTTGACAGTCGACTCCCCCCGCTGGGCGGGTGTGCCGTTCTACCTGCGCACCGGTAAGTCCCTGCCGGGGACGGCCACAGAAGTCGTGGTCGAGTTCAAGCAGCCGCAGCGTTCGCTGATCCCGGCGGAACGGGGCACGGCGACCGCCGCGAACCTGTTGCGGTTCCGCCTCGGGCGTGGCGACGGCATCACGATGTCGATCCAGGCGAAGAGCCCCGGCGCCGAGGTCGCGAGTCGTCCGGTGGACCTGTCCGTCGACTTCGGGTCGGCGCTCGGTCGCCGCCAGGAGGCGTACGAGCGGTTGCTCGACGACGCGATGGACGGGCAACACCTGCGGTTCGCCCGCGCGGAGACGATCGAGCAGGAGTGGCGCATCGTCGCGCCGATCCTGGACCTGCCGGCACCGGTGCGGTCGTACGACAAGGGCACCTGGGGTCCGGCGGACGCCGAGGCCCTCACCGGCGGCTGGCACGCCCCGGACCTGCGGTAGTGGCGCCGCTCACGGCGCCGGCGTTGCCGGCGCCGGAGCGCGCCACGCCCTGGCAGGGTGTGCCGAATGGCAACTGATGAGACGGTGGGCGGGCGCGCCGAGCTGGCCGAGGCCGAGTTCATGTTCCGGTACGAGTCGGGTGCGCCGGCCGACGTGCGGGGCGCGCTCGGGATCCGGACGGCCAGGATGGGCGGCGGTGTGGTGCTGTCGATGCGGCACGACCCGACGGGCTACTGGTCCAAGGCACTCGGGTTCGGCATCGACGAGCCGGTGACCGCCGGCCTGATCGCCCAGGTGTGCGACCTCTACCGCGCCGAGGGCACGCCCAGCGCGGTCATCCAGATCGCCCCGGACCGGCTGCCGGCGGACTGGGACGAGATCTGCGCGCGGGAGAACATCACGGCGGGCGGCGTGTGGGTCAAGCTCGCTGGTGAGATCGACGCCCTGAAGCCCGGTGGCACCGACCTGCGGGTCGGTCCGGTCCCGGACGAGTCGGTGCCCGAGTGGGCGTCGGTGGTCCTTCGGTGTTTCGGGATGCCCGAGGAACACCTGGCGCCGATGCTGGCCGCGAGCGTCCGCGACCCCGGCTTCCGTCCGTTCGCCGCGTGGGACGGCACCGATATGGTCGCCGCCGCGAACCTGTTCGTGCACGGCGAGGTCGGTTCGCTCAACACCGGTGCCACGCTGCCGACGCATCGGGGTCGGGGCGCGCAGTCGGGCCTGCTGGCGGCCCGGGTGGCAGCGGCCGCGGCGGCCGGTTGCCGGTGGGTCACCGGCGAGACGGGTAAGCCCGCGCAGGGTTCGTCGAACCCGTCGCTGGACAACATGCGCCGGCTGGGCATGAGCCCGCTGTACGAGCGTCGTAACTGGGTGTGGCAGGCGGAGCGCGCCGGTTGACGGATGCCGTGGCTGAGTGACCGCTCAGCTCACGGTATCGACCACCCGGCGCTGCCGAGGTTTGCCGCTGGTGTGTGCGCGGGGCACGTTGTGGGCACGTCTCGTCCTCATCCGAGAGGAAGCAGCGCATGCTTTCCGCACTCGATCGTCGGCACATCATCGCGCCGCCCGGCTACAGCCGGTGGCTCATCCCCCCGGCGGCGTTGGCCATCCACCTCTGCATCGGCCAGGTCTACGCGACAAGCGTCTACAAGAACTCGCTGATCGCGCACTTCGACACCAGTCAGACCGCGATCGGGGTGATCTTCAGCATCGCGATCGTGATGCTGGGGTTGTCCGCCGCTGTCGCCGGGACCTGGGTGGAGGCGAACGGGCCGCGTAAGGCGATGTTCGTCTCGGCCTGCTTCTGGGCGACGGGCTTCCTGGTGGGTTCGGTGGGCATCGCCACGAAGCAACTGTGGTTGCTGTATCTGGGCTACGGCCTGCTCGGCGGCATCGGTCTGGGGATCGGCTACATCTCCCCGGTCTCCACGTTGATCAAGTGGTTCCCGGACCGGCCGGGCCTGGCCACCGGTCTGGCGATCATGGGCTTCGGCGGTGGGGCGATGGTCGCCTCTCCCCTGTCGCGGCAGCTCCTGTCGTTCTACGATCCCGCCTACGACCCGGCCAACGCCGGGTCGACGGCGTCCGGCAGCGCCCTGGTCTGGTTGTTCGTGACGCTCGGCCTCGGCTACTTCGTAATCATGATGTTCGGGGTGGCGAATGTGCGGGTGCCGGCCGAGGATTGGCGGCCCGCCGGCTTCGACCCGGCGAGCGTCGCGGCGAAACCGCTGGTCACCACGGCGAACGTGTCGGCGGCGAACGCGGTGAAGACCCGCTCGTTCTGGCTGCTGTGGGTGGTGCTGTTCTGCAACGTCACCGCCGGAATCGGCATCCTGGAGCAGGCCAGCCCGATGATCCAGGACTTCTTCCGGGACAACGGCACATCGGCGGTGACCGTCGCGGCGGCCGGCGGGTTCGTGGGTCTGTTGTCGCTGTTCAACATGGCCGGCCGGTTCGTGTGGTCGTCCACGTCGGACGTCATCGGCCGCAAACCGATCTACCTGGTGTACCTGGGTGTCGGCATGGTGCTGTACGCGGCGCTGGCCCTCGTCGGGCAGACCGCAACGGCGCTGTTCGTGCTGTTGGCCTGCGTGATCCTGTCGTTCTACGGCGGTGGGTTCGCGACAGTGCCGGCGTACCTGCGGGACCTGTTCGGCACGTTCCAGGTCGGCGCGATCCACGGCCGGTTGCTGACCGCGTGGTCGGCGGCGGGGATCGCCGGTCCGCTGATCGTCAACGGGTTCCTCGACGCGCAGGGCGAGCCGGGCACGTTGACCGCGGCGGCCTACCGGCCGGCGCTGTTCACCATGGTGGGGGTCCTCGCGGTGGGCTTCGTGGCGAACCTGCTGGTGCGGCCGGTGCCGCAGCGCTACCACGAGCCGGCGGGGAACGTGGACGAGCCGAAGACCGAGCTAAGGAGTGGGACGCGATGAGCGACGACAGCCGTAACGGGCAGCAGGCCCGCTTGTGGATCTCCTGGTTGGTGGTGGCGGTGCTGCTCGGCTACGGGGTGGCGCAGACCGTCATCACGGCGGCGAAACTGTTCACCCACTGACAGCGGTGGGCCGGGGCGCGCGGCGTCCCGGCTCACAGGCCGCCGGACACCCGCAGGACCGTGCCGGTGGCGTAGGAGGCGTCCGGGCCGAGCAGCCAGGCGATGGCGGCGGCGATCTCGTCGGGTTCGCCGGCACGGCCCAGCGGGATGCGGCCGACAGCCGAGTCGGGGCGGTCGGGCACGCCGGAGTCGGCGTGGATGTCGGTACGCACGATGCCCGGTGCGACGGCATTGACCCGGATGCCCTTCGGGGCGAGTTCCTTGGCCAGACCGACGGTGAGGGTGTCGGTGGCGGCCTTCACCGCGGCGTAGTGCACGTACTCCCCCGGGCTGCCGAGGGTCGCGGCGGCCGAGGAGACGTTGACGATCGCACCGCCGTCGGTCAGCCGCCGGGCGGCCTGCTGCGCGCACAGGACGTAACCGACGAGGTTGACGTCGACGACCCGGCGCAGGTCCTCGACGCGCAGCTCGGTGAAGGGTCCGATGAGGCTGGTGACGCCGGCGTTGTTGACCAGGCCGGTGAGCGGGCCGAGCTGTGCTGCGGCGTCGAACAGCTCGGCGATCTGGTCGGGGTCGGTGGTGTCGGCGCGTACCGCGATGGCCTGCGCTCCGGTCGCGCGCAGGTCGGCCAGGACGGCCGCGGCGGCGGCCTCGTCGCGGCGGTAGCACAGGGCGACGTGGTGACCGGCGGCGGCGAGGCGGCGGGCGGTGGCGGCGCCGATGCCGCGACCGCCGCCGGTGATGACGGTGACGGGTGCCACGGTGCCTCCAGGGCTGTCGGAGCAGGATGCGCCGACGCTACCGTGACCGGCGCGCTCCGGTCGTCGAGAGGAGGGTCACACGCGGCGCGTCCGTGCTCGGCGGCGACGGGGTGACCGGGGAGTTGGGGTTGCTCCGAGGGTGATCGCTTACGCTCTGCGCGCGTTCGGTGGATCGGACAACGGAGGTGCGCGGTGGCGGGTGTGGGTGTCGGCGACGTGGCGCAGGACTTCGAGCTGCCCGATGAGACAGGCACGCCGCGGCGGTTGTCGGAGTTCCTGGCCGCCGGGCCGGTGGTGCTCTTCTTCTACCCGGGGGCGATGACCCGGGGTTGCACCGCGGAGAGCTGCCACTTCCGCGACCTCGCGGCGGAGTTCACGGCGCTGGGCGCGTCGCGGCTGGGCATCAGCCGGGACCCGGTGGCCAAGCAGGCGGAGTTCTCGAAGATGCACGGTTTCGACTATCCGCTGCTGTCCGATGAGGACGGCACCGTGGCGCGGCAGTTCGGGGTGAAGCGGCGGGTGCCGCTGGAGGCGCTGAGCACGAAGCGGATGACGTTCGTGATCGGTCCCGACCGGCGGATCATCGAGGTGATCCACAGCGAGGTCAGCATGACCGACCACGCGGATCGGGCGTTGCGGGCGTTGGGCGGCTGAAGGGGCGTGGGCCCTGTGCGGCGGGTGTCGCAGCCGGCTGGTATCAAGACAGAAATCAAACAGGTGTACGGAAGAGGGTTGTGATGGATGCCGGCCAGGGTTTGTCCACTGACGAGGTGCAGAGCATCCGGGAGGCGTTGGCGGCCGGGCGTAAGCCGCGGGTGGTGTTCACCGCCTCGGCGGGGCAGATCGCCGGCCAGATCGGTCAGGTGATCGAGCTGACCGACCCGGAGGCGTCCGACGAGTTCGTGGTGGTGCGTTTCGGCCGCGACGAGTTGCCGTTCTCCCCCGCCGACCTGGCGGTGGCGCCCAAGGGCGCCGGTCGTCGGGTGGTTCCGGAGCCGAAACCGGAGCCCGAGCCGGAGCCCGCGCCCGTGGCGGCGCCGGAGTTCGTGTTGGATACGCCGCGGGTGCCCGCGCAGCGACAGGAGGAGCCGAAGGTGGAGCAGACGGAGAAGCCGCCGGCGCGGCGGGCGGTCAAGGCCGTCAAGCCGAAGGGCCCCGCGGGTCTCACCGTGACGTTGGCGTACGCCGACGGTGAGTGGACCGTCGCCGCGCAGCAGGGCAGCAAGGCGCTGGCGAAGCCGTACGTGGTGAAGCCGGCCGAGGCGTTGAAGATGGTGGCGCTGGTCGACGTGCCCGGGGTGCAGGAGGCGGTGGAGCAGATCCTCGGCTCCGAGCGGGCCGAGGCGGAGCAGCAGGCCGAGAAGCTGCGCGCCGAGCTGGCCGAGATCGAGGCGCGTCTGGCGGAGCTGCGCGAGGCCCGCTGAGGGTGCTCAGCGCCGGGCGTGGTGCTCCAGCAGCCTGGTGAGCAGGTGGATCAGCTGGTCGCGTTCGGCGGCGGACAGCGGGGCGAGCAGGTCGTCCTGGACCCGGCCGACGGTGTCGCCCATCCGGTGGGCCTCCTCGGCGCCGGCATCGGTGAGGCTGATGACGTTGCGGCGGCGGTCGGCCGGGTCGGGGGCGCGTACGACGAGCCCTCGACCGGCCAGGTCGTTGACGGCGGCCACGACGTCGCTGCGGTCGATGCCGCAGCGTCGGCCCAGGTCGGCCTGGCTGGCGGGGCCGTCCTCAGCCAGCGCGGCGAGCAGCCGGTAGTGGTAGCCGCGCAGGTCGTGCGCGGCGAAGCCCTCGCTGAGCAGGCGGGTGGCGTGGGCGGCGGCCTGGTTGAGCAGCCAGGTCGGGGCGGTGCGGAGCCCGGCGGGTGACTGCGGGGCGGTCGACTCCATGGCGGCAGCCTAACAGGAATCGTTGGTGTGACCCACAATCCGTGCTACGTTGGCTGCACCAACGTTGGTGTGACCAACGTTCAGAAGGAGGCGTCATGTCCACCGCTCCCACCCTCAACGGCCAGGTCATCGGCCAGGCCCACTACGCCACCCGGGCCCTGTTGGAGCGCGCCGTCGCGCCGCTCGGGCTCAGCTTCGGCCAGGTCCTCGCGCTCAACGCCCTCGCCGGCGGGCCGGTCGAACGCGATCACCTCACGCAGCGGATCACCAGCACCCTCAAGGTCGACGCGCCCGCCGTCCACGAGGTGATCGCCGGACTCGTCGACGCGCACCTCGCGCAGGACGACACCGACGGCGCACGGATCCGGCTCACCGACACCGGTCACGCGGCGCAGGCCCGCGTCACCGACGCCGTCTCCGGCATCACCGCCCGCCTCTACGCGGACATCCCCGCCGACGAGGCGAGCGCCGCCGCCCGGGTGCTCACACTGGTCACCCAACGCGCGAACGCCGAACTGGCGGCCTGAGCGGGGCCGGTGGCGCCGGCATCCGGTCGGCGGGCCGGTCCGGGCGCGTGCGTGGGCTCTTAGGTGCCGTCGCCGGTCAGGCGCGTGCGTGGGCCCTCAGGCGGCGTCACCGGTCATGCGCCTGCGCGGGCTCTTAGGCGCCGTCGCCAGTAGGGCGCGCGCGACCCTCAGGTGGCGGCGCCATCACCGGTCGCCTGCGCGGCCCTTTGAAGGCGGCGCTTTCACTGGTTCGGGCGCGGCAGGTCAGAAGTAGTCGAGCACCTGCGCCGGGCCGCCCGCGCCCAACAGGTCCAGGGCGTCCGGCGCGACACCGGCGGCGTGCAGCAGGCCCGCCTGCGCGACCGACCGGGCGCTGGCCGCCCCGGTGTACAGCAACGCGAAACCCCGCACGTCCAGGCGCAGATCCGCATCGCCGGCGACACGGACCATCTCGGCGGCGCCGTCGGCGACAGCCAACCGCCAGGTGCCGGTGTTCCACTCGGCGAGCGGATCGGCGAGGCTGAAGTCCACGAAGCCCCGAACGTGGGCCGGCCACCCACGGGCGCCCACCGCGCGGGCGACGTCGACCGGCCGGTGCATCCACAGATCCCGTTCGTGCTCGCGGGCCGACTCCGACGGCAGGCAGGTGCTCACCGCGTCCCCATCGAGCGGACACAGTCGCAGGGTCGGCGCGACGCTCGCCCAACTGGCCAGCACCCCGACGAGTTCCCGGGCGGCCTCCGCGGTGACCGCCAGGGCCTCGTCGACGGTGAGCACCGAGTCGGCACCGTAACCGCGGCCCCGCTGCCAGCTGGCGTAGGCGACCAGCTCGCCGCCGACCTCGACGAGGGTGAGCCCGTCGCCGGGCAGGGCCGGGTCGGGGGCGTCGAACAGCTCACCCCGGCGGGTCAACAGCCCGTTGCGGTGCCGGGTGACCCGCTCGTAGAGGGCGGCGACGGCCGGCAGGTCGGCCACCGTGCCCGCACGCACCGCGAACCGCGGGTCGGGGCGGTGCCGGGGCAACACGGCGGTGGGCAGGTCGACGGTCCGCAGCACACCGGCGGTCTCCCACCCGCAGGCCCGGTACGGGGCGGCGACGGTCGGGTAGAGCGCGCTGACGGCCGCACCGCGCTCGCGGGCGCCGCGCAGCAGGGCGGTGAGCAGGGCACGAGCCACTCCCCGACCACGGGCCTCGGGGGCGACCGCCACACCCGCCACGTCGGCGGCCGACACCGCCTGCCCCGACCACCACTGGTCGTGGTGCAGGTCGACGGCCTTGCCGACGAGCCGCCCGGCGTCGTCGAACGCGCCCCAGCGCGTCATCCCCGGTACCACGATCCTCGTGCTCGCCGCGCGTTCCGAGGTGTTGCCAAACGCCAACCGACCCAGGTCCCAGGCGGCGTCGAGGTCGTCGGTGGTGAGTTCGCGTACGTGCGGGGTGGCGGGCATCGGGACACCGTAGCGAGGCGCGTCCGCTCGCCGACAGCCGATTTACGGCCGGCGTACCTGTCGCTCTCCGACGAGCCCGAGCGCCTCCAGCACGTCACCGAGCACCCGCTGGTCGTGCTCGACCTGCGGGACATACTCGGTGATCCCCACCCCGACCACCTGATGGTGGGCGCGCAGAGCGGTCAGCGACCGTGCCAGGGCGGCGGCTGTCAGGCCGCCGGGGGTGGGCACCGCCACGGCAGGCAACGCGGACGGGTCCAGCACATCCAGGTCGAGGTGCACGTACACCGCGGCACCGGGTGGGGGCAGCTCGGCCAGCCAGGTCGGCTGCGCGCCCAGAGTCGCGCAGTCCACGACCGTCAGGTCGTGCCGGTGCACGTACTCGACCTCGGCGGGGTCGAGATCTCGGACTCCGACCAGCGCGACCTGGCCCGGCGTGAGGCAACCAGGCGCCGGCAGCGCACCCTCCGCGGCGGCGTCGAGCAGCAAACGCAGAGGCATACCGTGCGCCGCCCCGCTCGGCGAACTCGCCGGTGTGTTGAGGTCACCGTGTGCGTCGATCCAGAGCACGAACAGCCGTTCTGCGTACTGGCCCGCGAGGTGGGCCACCGACGCGACCTCGACCGCGCAGTCCCCGCCCAATGTCAGCACCCGCTGCGGGCGGTGCTTTGCGAGCACCTCACGGTGGGCACGGTGGGCCTCGACGAGCGCGGCCCGGTGGCGGACCCCGTCCTGCCGCTCCGACCCGCCGGCCGGGACCGGCACCGTGACGCGCCGCGTCGCCGGCTCGGTCAGGGCGCCCAGCGCGGCTGCCCCCTCCCGCACACGGCTGTCGTCCGCGCCCTGCCACATCGGTACCAGCACGTCGAGATCCCGGTTCCACATGTGGCGATCCTTCCAGCGGCCCGGGCCGGCGCCACCGGGCGAGCGGTCAGTGCTGCGGGATGTTGGCCACGCCGATGCGCTTGCGGAACACCCAGTACGTCCAGCCCTGGTAGGCCAGCACCACCGGAGTGAAGATCACCGCCACCCAGGTCATGATCTTCAGGGTGTACGGGGTGGACGCGGCGTTGGTGGCCGTCAACGTGCCGGCCGCGTCCAGGGTGGAGGGCAGCACGTTCGGGAACAGCGCCGCGAACAGGGTCGCCACGGCCAGGCCGATCGCCACGGCGGTACCGGTGAACGCCCAGCCCTCCCGGCGTACCCGGGCGGCGGCCAGACCACCGAGCAGGGCGAGGGCCGCGCCGACGGCGAGCACGACGGCGGCCGTGCTGGAACGGATGCTCAACGTCCAGGTCAGGAAACCCACAGCGAGGACGGCGGCCCCGACGCCAAGGCGCACCGCGAGCGCGCCCGCACGCTCGCGGATGTCGCCGGTGGTCTTCAGGGCGAGGAACACCGCGCCGTGGGTGAGGAACAGCGCGAGGGTGGTCGCGCCACCCAGCAGGGCGTACGGGTGCAGCAGGTCGACGAGGCCGCCGACGTACTCATGGTCGGCGTCCAGTGGCACCCCGCGCAGGATGTTGGCGAAGGCGACGCCCCACAGGAACGCCGGCAGCAGCGAGCCGACGACGATCGCGGTGTCCCACCGGCGTTTCCAGGACGCCTCGGGGCGCTTGTGCCGGTACTCGAAGGCAACGCCCCGGGCGATCAGGGCCAGCAGGATCAGCAGCAGCGGCAGGTAGAAGCCGGAGAACAGGGTGGCGTACCACTCGGGGAACGCGGCGAACATCGCGCCACCGGCGGTGATCAACCACACCTCGTTGCCGTCCCAGACCGGCCCGATGGTGTTGATCAGGACGCGGCGTTCCCGGTCGTCACGGCCCAGGACCGGCAGCAGCATGCCGACGCCGAAGTCGAAGCCCTCCAGGATGAAGTACCCGGTGAACAGCACGGCGACGAGGAGAAACCAGATGGTGGTCAGTTCCACGATGGGCTCCGGGATCAGTAGGCGAAGGCGAGCGGGCGCTCGGCGTCGTCGGTGTCGTCGGTGGGGGGTTGTTCGCTGACGTCGGGTACGCCGGCCCTGGCGTAGCGCAGCAGCAACTTGACCTCGATCACGGCGAGGGTGGCGTAGATCAGCGTGAACGCGGTGAACGAGGTGAGCACCTCGGTCAGCGAGACGCTGCGGGACACCCCGTTGCGGGTGAGCATCTCGCCGAAGACGATCCACGGCTGGCGGCCCATCTCGGTGAAGATCCAGCCGAAGGAGTTGGCCAGCAACGGCAGCACCGGCATGGCCAGGCCCGCGCGCAGCAGCCACCTACTGCTCGGGGTACGGCCCTTGCGCTGGCTCCAGAGCACCAGCAGGGCGATCGCGCCGGCGGCCATCCCGAAGGCGATCATGAAGCGGAAGCTCCAGTAGGTGACCGGGATGATCGGGGTGTAGCTGCCCGCGCCGTACTGGGTGGCGTACTGGGCCTGCAGGTCGTTGATGCCGTGCACGGTGCCGTGCGGGTCGCCGGTACCCAGGTACGACAGCAGGTACGGGATCTTGAGGGCGAACACCTCGCGGGTGCCGTCGAGGCTGCCGATGGTGAGCACGGAGAACGAGGCGGGGCTCTCGGTGGTGTAGAGCCCTTCGGCGGCGGCCATCTTCATCGGCTGCACCTCGGTCATGATCTTGCCCTGGATGTCGCCGGTGAACAGCACGGCGGCGGAGGCGACCAGGACCACCCAGGAGCCGAACTTCGTGGCGAAGCGGTAGGCGCCGGCGTCGGCGGAGCCGCGGTTGCGGATCACGTGGTACAGCCCGACGGCCACGACCAGCGACCCGGCGACCAGGAACGAGCCGGCCAGGGTGTGCGGGAAGGTGATCAGGGCGACCTTGTTGGTCAGCACGGCCGGGAAGTCGGTCAGCTCGGCGCGCCCGCTGTCGGGGTTGATGCGGTAGCCGACCGGGTTCTGCATGAACGAATTCGCGGCGAGGATGAAGTACGCGGACAGGTTGGTGCCGATCGCGGCGGCCCAGATGCTGGCCAGGTGCGCCCGCTTGGGCAGCCGGTCCCAGCCGAAGATCCACAGGCCGATGAAGGTCGATTCGAGGAAGAACGCGACGAGCGCCTCGATGGCCAGTGGTGCGCCGAAGATGTCGCCGACGAAGCGGGAGTAGTCGCTCCAGTTCATGCCGAACTGGAACTCCTGCACGATGCCGGTGACCACACCCATCGCGAAGTTGATCAGGAACAGCTTGCCGTAGAACTTGGTGAGCTTGAGGTAGCGCTCGTTGCCGGTGCGGTGCCACAGCGTCTGCAGGATGGCGACCAGCACGGACAGGCCGATGGTCAGTGGCACGAAGAGAAAGTGGTAGACGGTGGTGACACCGAACTGCCAGCGGGCGACGTCCAACGCGTCCACCTGAAAACCCCCAACCATCCGTACTACGAGACGTAGTAAATACTACTGCTTGTCGTAGACCGATGGGCAGGGCCAGGCAGCCCGGATCGGCCCGGGACCAATGACCCTGATCACCCCGGGGCATCCGGCCGACCCGCCCGCACGACCGTGTCGCCGCGTGCGACGATGTCGCGCTGATGAACACCACGTACGCCACCTGGCAGCCGCCGCTCATCTGGCGCGGCGCCCTGCTCCTGGCCCGGGCCCTGGTCGGCCTGCTGGCCCGCCTCGAGGTCACCGGCGACGTCCCCGCGCACCTGCGTCGCGGGCCGCTGGTGCTGGCCGCCAACCACATCAGCCCGTTCGACCCGTTGGTGATGGTCGCCGCCTGCCAGACCCGCCGCATCGCCCCCCGGATCATGGCGACCGCCGGGCTGTTCCGCGCGCCGCTGCTCGGCGCCGCCATGCGCCACGCCGGACACATCCGCGTCGACCGGGGCACCAGCGCCGTCCACCAGGCTCTCGACGACGCCGCCACCGCTGTCGCCCGTGGCTCGGTGATCCTCATCTACCCCGAGGGTCGCATCGGTCTGGACCCCGGCATGTGGCCCGAACGCGGCAAGACCGGCGCCGCCCGCCTCGCCCTGGCCTGCGGCGCCCCGGTCGTCCCGGTCGCCCAGTGGGGTGCGCATGAGGTGCTCCCCTACCAGGCGCCCCGGGGAATGCTGCGTGGTGTCGCCCGCTCACTGTGGCGTCGCCCGGTGATCCGGGTGCACTTCGGCACCCCCGTCGACCTGGGCGAGTCGACCGCCGCCAGCCCCGGCGCGGCCCGCCGGGCCACCGACCGGATCATCGACGCGCTCACCGACACCCTCGCCCCGCTGCGCCCCGACGAGCCCGACCTGCCCCGGCACGTTGATCCGGGCCGCCCGAGCGACCTGAGCCGCGTCCACCGCCGCCGCTCGGCCTGAGGCCGCGCGACGTCGGGGTGCGCCCCTGCCCAGACACCTGAGGACGTGCCGGGCGGGACCCGCCGCACCGAGGTCCCGCCCGGCGCCACCGGCGCATCCCCACCCGCGTGTCCTTTGCTCTGCACCCATGGGCGCACCAGCTACACGCGGTGACTGTCGCCTCCGTGGGTGCAGAGCAAAGGACGAACAACAGGTGTTCGGGGGTGGTGGCCGTGCGCCGGCCCGTGGCTGAGCGTGCGACCGCCGAAAGCGGCGCCGCGGCCGGTCACGGGTGCGGCACGGTCGCACCGGGCAGACCGGCGTGCACGAGCTGCGCCGGCCAGGGGCGTCGGGACCACGCCCAACCCCGACCGAGGCCGACGAGGAGCAGCACGAAGCGCCGCACCGCTTCGTTGGTGGTGTCCCCGGCCGGGGGGATGCGGCTGGCTCGGCGGAGGGATGAGGTCGCCTCGGCAGGTGGCGATGCTGATGCGCATCAGCCAACCGCGCCTGTTTCAAGGAGTGTCATGTCCCGCTTTGGTTCCCGTGCGGTGAGAACCGCGGTGGGCGCGCTGTGGTCCTCGGTGACCTGGGTCTGTTGGAGGCACTGGCCGACCTGGACCGGATACGCGGCCGGGGCCTTCTCGCTGCTGTACGGCGCGCTGGGTCTGTACTGGACCTTCGGTGGCGACGGGTTCCCATTCGCCCCGGTCGACCCGGCACGCGCGTCCGGGTCGATCCTGGAAGGCAGCCGCGCCGAGGTCGTCGCACCGATCATCGCCGCGCTCGGCCTGATCGGCGCGGTCGTCGCCTGGGTGATGACGCGCCGCACCCGGCCCGGACGCCTGCCCACGGCGCTTGTCGTCTTCGGCTGGGCCGCGGCGGTCGGGCTGACCCTGGTCGTCCCCGACTACACCCTGATCGTCCTGGTGGCGTTCGCGCCGCTGCTGGCGGTCTTCGCCTTCACCGGCGTGCCCGGCGAGCAGGACGGCATCGGCGACATCCTGTACTGGCACCGGACGAACCTGATCATCGTGTTCCTCGGCGGCCTACTCTGGGCCGCCGCCACCCTCGGGTACCAGCGGAGGATCCGGGGTGCGTGCGCCCACTGCGGCCGCCGCCACGGGGGCGGTTACGGCCCGACCCGGCAGACGCTGCTGCGCTGGGGCCGCTGGGCCGTGGTGGTCGCCTGCCTCGCGCCACTGCCCTACGAGGTCACCCGGATCGCCTGGTACCTCAATGTTCCCCTCGGCGTCGACGAGGACTTCCTGCGGATGATGCAGGGCACTCCCGGGATGCTGGAGGTCGGGCTGGGCTGCGCCGTCGCGTCGGCGCTGGGCGGCGTGCTCACCCATGGTCTGGTGGCCCGCTGGGGAGAGGTCTATCCGCGCTGGATCTGGTTCAAGGCCGGCAGACCGGTCCCGCCCGCCCTCGCCGTCGTCCCGGCGTCGATCGTCGCCCTGACGATCATTCCCGCCGGTCTGATGCTGCTCTGGACCAGCGAAGCACGAGGCACCTGGGCACTGTGGGTTCCGAGTCTCTTCTGGCCGGTGTGGGGCGTCGGGCTCGGCGTCGCCACCATCGCGTACCACCGGCGCCGACGCGGTGCCTGCCACCACTGCGGAGAAGGACCCCCGGCGGTCGCCCGTGCCGCAGCCCCGGCGTCCCGGGCCTGATCTTCGCCGGTAGGTCACCCGCGCTCCACCGGCGGCGGGCATACTGCGTCGCGTGCTGACCCGATTCGGCTACCTCGACGCGCCCGCGCCGCTGGCGTTCGCCCACCGCGGCGGTGCCGCCGACGGCGACGAGAACACCACCGAGGCGTTCGCCCGGGCCATCGGGCTCGGTTACCGGTACGTGGAGACCGACGTGCACGCCACCGCGGACGGCGTCGCGGTGATCTTCCACGACCCGACGCTGCGCCGGGTCACCGGTGAGCCGGGGCGCATCGCCGAGATGAGCTGGGCCGACCTCGCCTCGGTACGCGTCGGCGGCGCCGCCGTTGTACCCCGGCTCGACGAGGTCCTCGGCGCCTGGCCGCAGGTCCGCTTCAACATCGACGTGAAGGCCGACGGCGGCGTCGAACCGACGGTCTCGACAGTGACCCGGACCGCCGCCGCCGACCGGGTGCTGCTCGCCTCGTTCAGCGACGCCCGCCTGACCCGGATGCGCGCGCTCACCGCGGGACGGGTCGCCACCAGCCTCGGCATGCGGGGCGTCGCCCGGCTACGCCTCGCCTCCCTGCACGGACGCCCGCTGCGGCTCCCCCCGTCGGTGGTCGCCGCGCAGGTGCCACCCCGCTACGGGCGGGTGCCGGTGGTGGACCGCCGGTTCCTCGACTACTGCCACCGGATCGGCCTGCAGGTGCACGTCTGGACGATCGACGAACCCGCCCAGATGCACGACTTACTGGATCGTGGCGTGGATGGCATCATGACCGATCACGTCGGCGTGCTGCGCGACGTCTACCGCAGCCGCGGCCACTGGGCCGCCTGAACCATTCCAAGGACCCCCCGATGGCCGAGACCGTGACCCCCACGGTGGACGACACCCCGCCTCCCGCGAGCACCCGCCGGGAGCGCCGGGGCTGGTACATCTACGACTGGGCCAACTCAGCGTTCCAGACCACCGTCATCACCGTGTTCCTCGGCCCGTTCCTGACCACCGTCGCCGAGGTGGCGGCCGGCTGCGAGCTGGGCGCGGACTCGTGCGACGGCTTCGTGTACCCGCTCGGCATCAAGGTCGCCGCCGGTTCCTACTACCCGTACCTGATCTCGCTGTCGGTCTTCCTCACCGTGTTCGTGCTGCCGGTCATCGGGGCGATCGCGGACCGGTCGGCGCACAAGAAGCGGCTGCTCGGCGGGGCCGCGTTCACCGGCGCCGGCGCCACCATCGCGATGGCGTTCGTCACCGGCGACCGCTACCTGCTCGGCGGGGCGCTCTTCCTGGTCGCCAACATCTCCTTCGGTGCCGCGATCGTGGTCTACAACTCGTTCCTGCCGCAGCTCGGCGGCCCCGACGAACGCGACGGCATCTCCAGTCGCGGGTGGGCGCTGGGCTACCTCGGCGGCGGTCTGCTGCTGGCGCTCAACCTGGTCGCGATCACCCTGCTCGACGACGGTGACAACCCGCAACGCACACTGGACCTGGCCCGCTGGTCGATCGTGTCCGCCGGAGTCTGGTGGGCGCTGTTCACGCTGGTCCCGCTGCGGTGGCTGCGCGAGCGCCCGTCGGCGGCGGCGCTGACCGGTGGCGGCAACGTCCTCACCGACGGGTTCCGTCAGCTCGGCCGCACCGTCCGCGAGATCAAGGCGTACCCGTTGACGCTGTACTTCCTGCTCGCCTTCCTGGTCTACAACGACGGCATCCAGACCGTCATCACCCTGGCCAGCCAGTACGGCACCGAGGAACTACGTCTGGAACAGAGCACCCTGATCATCACGATCCTGCTGGTGCAGTTCCTCGCCTTCGGCGGCGCGCTGAGCCTGGGGGCGCTGGCCCGGCGCATCGGCGCGTGGAAGACCGTGCTCCTCAGCCTCGTGCTCTGGACCGGTGTGATCATCGCCGCGTTCCGGCTGCCCGCCGAGGCGCCCGTGCCGTTCATGGTCCTCGGCGCGGCCATCGGCCTGGTCCTGGGCGGCAGCCAGGCGCTGAGCCGGTCGCTGTTCAGCCAGCTCATCCCCACCGGGAAGGAGGGCGAGTACTACGGCTTCTACGAGATCAGCGACAAGGGCACCAGTTGGCTCGGCCCGCTCGCTTTCGGCCTGGTGTTCCAGCTCACCTCCTCCTACCGGGTGGGCCTGGTCTCACTGCTGATCTTCTTCGTGGTCGGTTTCCTGCTCCTGGCCGCCGTGCCGATGCGCCGTGCCATCGTCGCCGCCGGCAACACGCCACCGCGGGTGCTCTGAGCACGCATCCCGCGCCCGACAGATCAGGAGTGGCCGATCGGCTAGGCTGCCCGACCGTGACTGACGACGCCACCACCGCCCCGACCTGCCTCGCCCACCCGTTCCCCGGTCAGCCGCACGCTCCGGCCGGGTGCGCGGCGGCGCGCGGGATGGACGGGCGGCCGGTGCACGCGGCGGCGCTGAAGTTCTTCTGGGGGCCGATGGACTGCGGCAAGTCCACGATGGCGCTGCAGATGAACTACAACCACGCCCGGCAGGGTCGTCGGGGGTTGGTCACCACCCGCATCGACAGGTCGTTGGGCCCGCAGGTCACCACCCGCATCGGGCTGGCCCACGAGGCCATCGAGGTCACCGACGACCTGGACCTGCGGGCGCTCGTGCGCGGCCGGTGGGCCGACGGGGTACGCGTGGACTACCTGATCTGCGACGAGGCGTGCTTTTACACCGTGGAACACGTCGAGCAGATGGCGGAGCTGGTCGACAGCTACGACGTCGACGTGTTCGCGTTCGGGCTGGCCACCGACTTCCGGTCCAGCCTGTTCCCCGCCGCGCAACGTCTGTTCGAGTTGGCCGACGAGGTGGCCCGCATCCAGGTCGAGGTGCTCTGCTGGTGCGGACGGGAGGGCCTGCTCAACGCCCGCGTCGTCGACGGGCGGGTCGTCCGCGAGGGCGCGCAGGTCGTCATCGGCGACACCGTGGACACCGCCGACGTGCGCTACCAGGTGCTCTGCCGCCGGCACTACCGCAGCGGCGACCTCGGCCCCCGTGACTGAGCCACCCGCGCACCCTCGCGGACCGCGACCTGGTCGATCACGATGACCGCGATGGTCACGACCAGCGCCGCCGAGGCACACACCGCGACCGGCGCCCCCGACCCCACGACGACCGGAATCAACGCCAGCAGCACCACGACCGCCGTGATCCGGCTGGTCGGCGGGCGCCTCCACAGCAACATCTTGTAGGCGGCGTGACCGGCGAGGAACAACGCCGGACCGCCCAGGAGGAACAGCGCGGCGACCGTCGTGGTGGGCGCGCCGGGCTCGGCCAGCAGCCGCTCGTCACCCGCTGAGGCGACGATCACGCCGGCGACGATCACCGGGTGCAGGTAGTTGAACGCGACCCGGCTCAACGCGCCGGTGCGCTCGCCGGCCTGCGCGACGACCTCCGTGGCGGCTGCGGCCGAGCGGGCGAAGTACACCCACCACAGCGCCACCGAACCGGCGAACGCCAGCAGGAACGCCCCGAACGTCACCAGGTCCACGTGCCGAGTGAGGGTGCCCCCGGTGACCAGGATCGACTCACCCAGCGCGATCAGCACGAACGCCCCGCACCGGTCGGCCAGGTGCCCGCCCTCCACCATCCACCGCTCGGGGCGGCTACGCCCTCGCCTCGGCAACGGGTACCCGATCCAGAGGCCGACCACCTCGATCACGATCACCGCCGCCCACAGCGCCTCCCGCGCCACCGGGCCGACCAGACCGCCGAGCACCATCAGCACCGACGTGCCGGCTATCCACGGCAGTGACTGCTGGAAACCGGAGACCAGCCAGGGGCTGCCCCGCGTCGCCCACAGAGCGAACATCGTCCGGCCCACCTGCACGCTCACGTAGACCACCGCGAAGAGCAACCCGGTCCCGTCGAACGCCTGCGGGATCGCCGCCGACAGCGACAGGCTGCCCAGCGTCACCCCGATCAGCATCGCCCGTACCGGCCCCTGGTCCGGTTGCAGCCAGTTGGTCACCCAGGTGGTGTAGATCCAGACGAACCAGACCAGTGCCAGCAACAACGCGGTACGCAGCGCGCCACGCCAGTCCGGGTGCTCGATCAGGTAGTGCGACAACTGGGTGATGGAGAAGACGAACACCAGGTCGAAGAAGAGTTCCGTCGAGGTGGTCGGCTGCACCCCCTGGCGCGGACGCAGCAACCAGGGCCGCACCGCTGTGACGTCCGGCGGTTCAGAAGGGGTCACCGCACACCCGCCAGTCGCCGCCCTCGCGGACCACCGGTAGGCGACGTTCCTCGCTGATCCCACCGTCACGGGTCACCTTCACCGTGACCGTGCCTTGCGGTCGACCGCTGTGCGTGGCGACCGACACGTCGGTGATCTCGTAGTCGGTGACCATCGGCGGGGTACGCACCCAGCTGGTGAAGCCGACCGCGCTCCACCGGCTGCGGGCGTCCTCGCAGAGCCGCTCGTACGCCCGGTCGCTGTCGCCGAGGGCCACCTCGCTGAAGAACCCGTCGGCGGTCTCCCGGATCGGGCCGGCGGCCTGACGGACGGTCTGCAGGTTCCAGGCGGCCAGGCCGGCCACCCCGACGCAGCACAGCGCCACACCGAACCCGGCGAACGCCAACCCGGTGCGCATCGGGCGGCTGCGCCGGGCCGGTCGACTCCACGACTGACCGGCACCCACGACTACCGACCGTAGAGAACGTCGTCGCACCGAGGTACGACATGCCGAAAATCGGATCCGGGGACTCACCCTGTTCGCGGCGGCCACGGATCGTCTACGGTCGGCGCACACCCCCGAGCAGTGCCAGGAGCCGATCGATGAGCCGCTTCGTTCAGCCGGTACCACCCCCCGTCGACCCGTACGCCGGTGACGGCCTGCTGCGCTCCTGGCTGGAGCGTCACCTCGGCCCGGACGGGCACGCCGCCGCGAAGGGCCGACTCGCCGACCTGGCCGCCGACGTCGCCGGGCCGTTGCGCGCGGCGCACGCCGACGCGGAGGCGCACCCGCCGACGCTGGTGCGCTACGACGGGTGGGGCGCGCGGGTCGACCGGATCGACACCTCCGCCGGCTGGCAGGCGCAGCGGGCCGCCGCCGCCCGGCACGCGGTGGTGGCGCTGCCCTACCTGCCGGACGCCCGCGGCACCTGGGGTGCCGCCGCTCGGGTGGTGCAGCACGCCCTGCTGCACCTGTACGGGCCGGAGTCGGCGACGTTCTCCTGCCCGGTGGCGATGGCCGACGGGGCTGCCGCGCTGCTCAGCCTGCCCGAGGTGGACAACGGGATCCGGGACGCGTGGCTGCCCCGGCTGATCTCCACCGACCCGGCCGAGGCGATCACCAGCGGGCAGTGGATGACCGAGGCGCAGGGCGGTTCCGACCTGGGCCGCTCCAGCACGATCGGCCGACCCGCGGCGGATGGTTCCTGGCGGTTGACCGGGGAGAAGTGGTTCTGCTCGGCCGCCGACGCGGCGATGGCGGTGGCGCTGGCCCGACCCGAGGGCGCCGGGCGCGGCAGCCGGGTGCTCGCGCCGTTCCTCGTTCCCCGGTACGCGGTCGACTCACCGTTGACCGACGGCGCGGCCCCGGGAGCGCCCGCGCCGGGTGTCACGGTGCACCGCCTGAAGGACAAGCTCGGTACGAGGGCGCTGCCGACCGCCGAGATCGGTCTGCACGACGCGTACGCGCTGCCGCTGGGCGACCCGGCGGTCCCCGGTCTGGTGCGGGCGATGACCCTGGTCGTGGTGACCCGGGTGCACAACGCCGCCGCGGCGGCGGGCGGAATGCGGCGCGGTCTCGCCTACGCCCGGGCGTACGCCGACGTGCGGCACGTCGCGGGCGGCGCGTTGGTGTCCTCGCCGCTGCACCGGGCCACCCTGGGCACCCTAGCGGTCGACGCGGCGGGCGCGTTCGCCCTGGCCGGGCACGCGTTCGCCCTGCTCGGGCGGGTCGAGGTCGGCGCCGACCCGCTGGCTGCGACGGAGCTGCGGATCGTGGCGCCGCTGGCGAAACTGGCGACCGGTCGACTGGCCGTCAGTTCCGCCAGCGAGTACGTGGAGAGCTTCGGCGGGGCCGGCTACGTGGAGGACACCGGCGTGCCCCGCCTGTTGCGCGACGCCCAGGTGCTGCCGATCTGGGAGGGCACCACGAACGTGCTGGCCCTGGACGTGCTGCGGGCGCTGACCCGGGAGGACGCCGGCGCGCCAGTGCTGGCCCGACTCGCCGCAGCCGTGGACCTGGCCCGGCCGTTGTCGCCGGTGCTGGCCGACACGCTGGCCGCCACCGCCGCGCGGTTGGGCGAGACCATCACCTCGGTGACCGCCGACCCGGCCGCGCCGGGGGTCGTCGCCGGCGCCCGTGGTCTGGCGCTGCGCCTGGCGTACGCGCTGACGACCGCGTTGCTCGTCGAGCACGCCGCCTGGGGTGACGAGCAGGCGGAGTTGGCCGCCCGCCTGTGGGCCCGCCGGTGGCTGCGACACGAGGAGATCGCCGAGGACGCCCACCACCACCTGGACCTGCTCTGCTGAACGGGCGGCGCGAACGGACGGGTGGACGCGCATGTCGGTGCTGATCGAGCTGGGAGACGACTGGGGTTCGCCACTTGACGACCGCACACCGCCGCCGCAGGTGTCCCGCCGTTGGCGGGTGGCGATGCTGGTGGCGGCGTGTGCCCTGCTCGGCGGCGCCGCCCCGGCCGCGCGCCTGACACCCCAGGTCGGGCCGGCGGTGCCTGCCCGGGCGACGGTGCTCGGTGCGGGGCCGCTGCTGCTGGTCGTCGACCCCGACCAGAACCCGCCCACGCTGAGCGCCTACGACCCGGCCGCGCCGGGAGGCCCGCCCCGGTGGCGGGTCACCGTGCCGCCCGCGGCGGGGTGGTCCGCCGAGGTCGCCGGTGACCTGCTCCTGCTTGTCGAACGCGACCAGACGCGCGGGGCGCGGGCGACCTCCGCGCGGTCGATGCGGACCGGCCAGCCGGTGTGGCGGCGACCCGAGCGGGTGTACGCGGCCGGGGACGCGGCGGTCGCGGTGAGCGAGGTGCGCAGCGCCTCCGAACCGGGACGGCGGGTCGAGGGCACGGTGCACGGTGTCGATCCGACCACCGGCGCAACCCGGTGGTCGGTCCCGCTGCCCTCCACGGCGGTGCTGCGGCCGCTTCCCGACCTGCCCGGGCGGGTGCTGCTGGTGCAGGACGACGGGCTGACCCGGCTGCTCGACGCCCATGACGGCACCGAGCGCGGTCGGGGACGGCTCCCGCCGGCCGACTACGGCCCGGACAATCCCCAGGTCGCCGGCGCGCATCTGGTGCTGCGCCACCCGAGCGGCGGCGCGGCGGTGCTGTCCGGGTACGACCTACCGGGGCTGGCTCCGCGCTGGCAGGTGCCGGTGCAGCCGGGCGAGTTGACCCTTCGGCCCTGCCAGGGGCTGATCTGCGGGCAGGACGAGCGGGGCCGCTGGGCGATCGACGCGGGCACCGGGGTGCGGCTGTGGACGTGGTCGGCGGGCGCCCGCTGGCGCACCGTGCCCGGCCCTCGCGGCGCCCCGGAACCCCTGCTGGTGCTCGGATTGGCGGCGGACGGCAGACGTTCACTGGTCGCGACGGTGGGTCGCGATGGTCACTGGGTGTCCGCGGTGCTCCCGGCGGGTGTGACCGACTGCCGGCGGGCCGGCACCGGGTTGCTCTGCCGTGATGGCGGGGCGAGGCAGACATTCTGGCCCCTCAACGGCCCCTGACTCTGCGCCGCGTCGGTCGCCTATCGGCATGATCAACACGGGTTCGCCGAAGTTGGGGTGTCGGAGGCATTGGGATACCCCGACTTCGCCGAACCCGTGTTGATCACCGGGTTCGGCGCGACCGTAGGGCGAGGGCCCGACATTCGGCGGCGTGGCGAGCGTCGCGGGCCGGAGTTGTCGGACCTCGGCGGGATACTGCCCGCGTGACAGTCTCTGCGGACCTCGCCATGGTCAACCTCGACAGTTCCGACCCCGCCGGCCACGCCGCGTTCTACCACGAGGCGCTGGGCTGGGAGGTCACCCACAGCCAACCGGAGTACGCAATGATCAGGTCCGGTGGCGTCTCCATCGGCTTCGGCCTGGTGGAGGGCTACCAGCCGCCGTCCTGGCCGGACAAGACCGGCGACAAGCGTTACCACCTGGATCTCTACGTCGACGACCTGGCTGCGGCGGAGCAGCAGCTCGTCGCTGCGGGTGCGTCCAAGCCGGACTTCCAGCCCGGTGGTGACCGGTGGGTGGTGCTGCTCGACCCGATCGGGCAGCCGTTCTGCATCTGCCCCCGCCCGCAGGGCTGACCGCGCTGACTCGGCCCGCGCCGACGGGGACCAGGGCGGCTCGGCCCGCGCCGAAGGGGACCAGGGTGGCTCGGCCCGCGCCGACGCCGACCAGCCTGGGTCAGGCGCGCCGACGGGAGCGGGCGGCCCAGACCGCGTAGGCCGGGTCGCGGTCGAGGTTGTGCCGGTCCCGGTCGTAGCGGCGGGTGGTGCGCGGGTCGGCGTGCCCCATCGCGTCCTGCACGTCCTCCAACGGCACTCCCTCGGAGCGGGCGGTGGTGGCGAACGCGTGCCGCAACGAGTGCGGCGACAGCTTCGCCCACGCCGGGATGCCCGCTGCTCGGGCGAGCCGACGCACCAGCCGGAACACCGAGTGCCGGTCCAGCCGGCCGCCGGTCGCGGTGACCAGCAGCGGCCCGGTCAGCTGCGTCACCTGCACGCCGGCGGCGGCGGCCCGTTCGGCCAGGTAGGCGTCCACGGCGTACCCGCTGCTGGGGGTCAGCGCGCGGCGGCGTTGCTTGCCGCCCTTGCCGACGAAGCGCACGCTGCGGTGGCCGCGTTCGGTGCCGAGGTCGGTCAGGTCCAACGAGATCAGCTCCCCGACCCGCAGGCCGAGGTCGGCGAGGAGCGCGATCGCCGCCCGGTTGCGGGCGGCGGTCGCTCCGGTGTCCGCGTCCGCGGCCGCGAGCAGCGCGTCGACCTCTTCGGGGGTGAGCCCCAGGGTGGCCGAGTGGTCCCGGTCGACGCGAGGGCGGTCCGCGCCGGAGACCGGGTTGGCCGCGATCGCGCCCAGTTTGACCAGGAAGTCGTACCAACTGGACAGCGCGGAGAGCCGCCGCGCCACTGTCGCCGGTGTCAGCGGCCGGCCGCTGCGGGCGCCGATGGTGGCTTCCAACGCCCGCGCGTACTCGTTGACGTGCAGGAAGGTGGCCCGCAGTGGGTCCAGGTCCCGGCCGGCGCACCAGGTGAGCCAACTGGTGACGTCACGGCGGTACGCGTCGCGGGTGTGCTCGGACAACCGCCGGTTGCGCAGCCACGCCTCGGTGACCTCGACCGGCCCGCTCGGCAGAGCGGGGGTCGCGGACGGGCGGGCGAGCACCGGAGCGTCGGGTAACACCATGTGAAAAAGGCTCTCAGCCTCGGGTGGGATCGTCGTGCAGGCGCGCCGATCCCACCCGAGGCCGTGATCACGCGTTGATCTGGCGGCGTCCTTCGCTGTTGGCGCTGATGGTGACCCGGCGGGGCTTGGCCCGCTCGGCGACGGGGATGCGCAGCGTCAGCACCCCGTGCTCGTAGCCGGCTTCGAGCTTGTCGGTGTCGAGGGTGTCGCCCAGGAACAGTCGCCGGGTGAAGGTGCCCATCGGACGTTCGGCGGCCACCAGCTCGACGCCGTCGCCGCTGGGCCGGCGACGCTCGGCCCGGACGGTGAGCACGTTGCGCTCGACGGTGCAGTCGATGGTGTCGGGGTCGACGCCGGGCAGGTCGAACGCCGCGTAGAAGTGGTCCCCGTCGCGGTACGCGTCCAAGGGCATCGTCGCGGGACGGGCTGCCGTACCGAAGAACTGCTCGGCGAGCCGGTCGATCTCGCGGAACGGGTCGGTACGCATCAACATGGTCATGCCTCCTCGGTTCTCCTGGCCGAAGGTGATGAGTTGAGTCGGTGCGACTCAACTTCCTCTTCTTATTTAGCGTCTTCCGCGGGGTTCGTCAACTGCTTCTCGAACCAGTGCTCGGCGTAGGGGCCCGACGAGTACGCCGGGATCTCCACGTACCCGTGCCGGGCGTACAGGGCGCGAGCCTCGACCAGGTCGTTGCGGGTGTCGAGGCGGATCCGGCCCACCCCGGCGGTACGGGCCGCCTGCTCGACGGCGGCCAGGAGCGCGGCACCTCCTCCGGCGCCTCGATGCTCGGGTCGGACGAACACCCGGGTCAGCTCGGCCCAGTCCGACTGCCAGCGCAGTCCGGCGCAGCCGGCCAGGTCGGAGCCGTGGTGGGCGAGCAGCAGCAGTCCACTCGGGTGGGTCAGGTCGTCGCTGGGCATCTCGGCCAACGCCGCGTCGACCTCACCGGGCAGGGCCTGTCGACGGTGGTAGCGGACCACCATCTCGGTCATGTACTCGCGCAGCAGTCGCACCGCGTCGGGCTGGTCGGGTCGGGTGGCACTGATCGACCACGTTGGTCGGGCGGTGACGGTCACCTGTCGATCATCACCGCCCGGTCAACGGGATTACACCTGCTTCCGGCCTGCCCCACGCGTTCGCCCGCCCGGCCCACCGATGCGCAAGCGCGGCCAGTCGGCCAGGTCGCGCAGCAGTTGCCGGTCGTGCGTGGCGATCACGATGGCGGCGCTCGTGTCGCGGATCGCGGCGGTCAGCTCGTCGGCCAGGGTCGACGACAGATGGTTCGTCGGCTCGTCCAGCAGGATCAGCGTCGGCCGCCCGGCCAGCGCCAACGCCAGGTCGAGACGGCGCTGCTGCCCCTGCGACATCCGCCCGACGGGGGTACGCGCCGCGACGGTGTCCAGCAGCCCCAACGATCCCAGCGACACGGCATCGGCGTCGGTGAGCGCTCCCCGGGCGACCAGGGACCCCACCCGGCGGGCGTACACCTCGTCGGCCGTCAGGTCGGGGGTCTGCCCGGCGGTCTCCTGGGTGACTCGGGCGACCCGGGCGTCCTTCGCCGTCCAGACGTACCCGTCGGTGGGTTCCAGTGCGCCGGCCAGCACCGCGAGCAGTGTGGACTTCCCGGTGCCGTTGGGCCCCGTGACGAGCAACCGGTCGCCGCCGTCGACGGTGAGATCGACCGGACCGGAGAGTCGACCCTCGACCGCGACGCTCTGCACGCGTACCTGCGGCGCGCCCCGCCGCACCCCGACATCCGGCATCCGCAACGCCGGCGGCGGTTTCGGTACGTCGACGCGGTGCGCCCGCAACGCGTCCTGCTGCCGGTGCAGCGCCTGCACGACACCCGGTGCACGGGACTGACGCTGGTGCTTGCCGGTCCCCTTGTCCGGTCGCCAACCGGTGGAGAGCCGGTCGCGAGCCTTCGACACCGCGTCCTGGAGTCGCCGGTGCTCGACCTGCTGCTGCTCGTGCTCCTGCTCCCAGTGCTCCCGTTCGCGACGACGCGCCTCCTGCCAGGCGTCGTAACCGCCGGCGTACAGCCGAGGTTTCCCGTCCCTGGTCGGGTCCAGGTCGAGGAACCGGTTCGCGACGTCGCGCAGCAGCGCCCGGTCGTGGCTGACCACGGCGAGACCGCCGTCGTGTTCGCGCAGCCGAGCGGTCAGGAAGTCCAGGCCGTCGGCGTCCAGGTGGTTCGTCGGTTCGTCCAGCAACAGCACGTCGTGGCGTGCGCCGAGCAGGCACGCCAACCGCACCCGGTAACGCTGCCCGACGGACAGCGTCGCCAGTGGACGGTCGCGGTCCGCGCAGGCGTCGAGTGCCTCCAGTGCCACGTCGACGCGGCGTTCGGCGTCCCAGGCGTCGAGCCGGGTGGCGGCGTCGAGCGCGCTCGCGTAGCGGTCCTCGGCGGTCGGGTCGCCCTCGGCCACGGCGATGGCTGCCGCGTCCAGTGCGGCGACGGCGGCCAGCGACGCGGCAAGCGCCTCGGACGTCAGGGTGCCGACCGTCTCGCCCTCCCGGGCGGACAGTTCCTGGCGGGCCAGGCCGATCGTGCCGGCCCGCGCGACGGTGCCGTCGTCCGGGGTGATCAACCCGGCGAGGACGTGCAGCAAGGTGGTCTTGCCGCGGCCGTTCTCGCCGACGACCGCCACCCGTGACCGGGCGGAGACGGTGACCGAGACGTCGGTCAGTACGCGACGCGACCCGCGCGTCACGGTGATGGCGGTGGCGCGTACGTGCGCGCTGCCGCCCGCCTCGACGGGCAGCGACATGGTTTCGTGGTTCGGGGTGAGGTTCAACGGTGCTCCGCAGCTCGCGATGGAGCCGGGCAGCGACTGACGGCCGCCCGGCGGGAACCGGGACGGCGAGCGCGAATTCAGCAGAAAGGACGCCGCCGTCAGCGGGCGGAGCGAACCTTCTGCGACCAGATACCTCGTGCCATGACGGCGATGCTAGCAGCGCCTCGTCGGAATCGGTGATCAAGAGGTTCGCGTCACCCTGGGTGCGATTGCTGACGCAAACCTCTTGATCACCAAGTGAGGCAGGCTGACCGCCAGTTATCGGCGGGGTCGGGGCAGCAGGGCGATGAGGGCGACCGCCACGGCGACGTGCGTCGCGCCGAGGGCCAGCTTCGCGCCGCCGGTGGCATCGACGTTGAGCAGCGGGGCGAAGGACAGCAACGTCACCACGACGGCCGACGAGATCCAGATCGGAAGGGCGACGCGTGGGGCGAACCGTTCCAGCAGGGCCAGCGTCGCCCAGCCGAGCAGGGCCGCACCCAGGGAAACCGTGACGATCGCGCCAACCCCGATGACCGTGGCGGGTTGCCCCGGGCTCTCGACCGTGTAGTCGACGCCGGCCAGCGCGCCGATCGACCAGATGACCAGGCAGGCCACGACGGCGACGACGACGCCGAGGGCGCGGCGGCGTAGCGGTGAGGTGGTGGGGCTCGTGACGGCGGCAGCATTCATGACGGCTCCTCGTTCAGGGGAAACGAACGAGTACGACCGTAACAGATAGTCTTGTTCGGAACTATCTCCCTCGGGATCAACAGCCGGAGCGGGCGCCCGGTGCGTACGGGGAGGTGTTGGCCAGTGGGCCGCCGACCAGTGCCAGGAGGGCCCGCAGGAACACCTCCCGGTCCTGCTCGGGCAGGGCGGCGAGAACGTCGTTCTGGATTCGCTGAACCACCTGCTGCGCCTGCCGCAGGACCTGCTCCCCCGCCGGTGTCACAGCGACCAACCGAGCCCGGCGATCCGTCGGCACCGGACGGCGTTCGGCCAGCCCGGCCCGTTCCAGCTGGTCGAGCGTCACGACCATCGTGGTCTTGTCCACGCCGCACCGTTCACCGATCTCGCGCTGGGTCAGGTCACCCGTGCGGGCCTGTGCGAGCACGTAGTGCGCTCGCGGCGAGATGCCCAGCTCGGCCAACCCCGCGGCGTGCTCGGCCTGCAGCGCGTGACTCGCCCAGGAGAGGAGGAACAACAGGTCGGGTGGGCCGTCGGCGGGCGTGCAGGAGGTCATGCGCCGAGGCTAGCAAGATGCTCCGTGACCAGACGATCTGTGCGGCGGACGATCAGTGTCGCTGGTAGATGCCGTGCTCACGGGTGAGCAACTGCTCGTCGATCAGGTAGCGCCGCAGCGTCGCGTGGTCCGACCCACCGGCGGCGCACCATTTCTTGAGCACGTCGTCGACGGCCCGCTCCGGATAACGGGTGCCCGGTGCGAACGACTGCTCGGCGATGTGTGCCAGCACCACCCGCCGCCGGCCCCGCTGCGCCGGCAGACCCACCAGGACGTCCCCTCGCAGGAAGGTCCGCAGCACCCGGTCGACGCCGGGATCGGCGTCGTCGGCCGGGCGGCTGTCGCGGGCGGCCTCCCGCAGCGACGCCTGGTCGGCCGCGAATGCGCCGTCCGCGCCGGTGACGAGACCCGCCTCGGTGAGCCGGCGGACCCCGGTGAGCACCGCCCGCACCGGCAGCCCGGTCCGCTCGGCCACGTCGGTCGCGCTGGTCGCACCCAACACGATCGCCGCGAAGATCCGTCGCCGTCCGTCGTCGGCCAGGGCCCCGGCCAGAGCATGCGCAGTCACGCCGGTCACCCTTGCACCGGCGGTACGCGCACCGCCAGCAATTTTCCGGCCCGCTCAGGTCTCTGGCGCGCTCAGCTCTCTGGCGTGCTCAGGTCTCCGGCGTGCTCGGCGGCTGCTCGGCGACGAGCAGCACCCGGCGCAGCAGGTCGGAGAGGCGCCGCCGCTCGGTCGCGGTGAGCGCACCGAACAGCCGGTGCTCCTCGGCGCCCTGGACCTCCATGGCCCCACGCCACGCGGCCTGCCCCGCCTCGGTGAGCTCCACGTCGACCCGTCGACGGTCGACTGTCGACGGAATCCGGCGCACGAAACCCCGCCGCAGCAACGCGTCCACCCGTGCCGTGATCGAGGCGGGGGCCATCGCCAGGTCCGCGGCGAGCTCCGAGGGCGCCGCCCGGCCTCGACGACCGGCCAGGGCGTGCAGTGTCTCGTACTCGTGGGCCGAGAGGTCGAGATCGACCAGGACCCGTTCCTTGACCGCCCGCAGGTGTCGGGTCAGTCGGATCATCCTGGTCACCGCCCCCTCGACGTCCGCGTCGAGGTCCGGAACCACCGGCAGCCAACGCTCGATGTGCCGGTCGGCGGCGTCCGGGGTCGGGGTCGGGGTCACCGCACCAGCTTACCTCAGTGCCGAAATATTCATTGCCAAAATATTCGACGTCGAAGTACCTTCAGGTCATGGCTCACCCTCTGCGCAACCACCCCTTCCGGCTGCTGTTCCTGGGTCGTACCGTCTCCGCCCTCGGCGACGCGGTGGTGCCGGCAGCCCTGGCCCTGGCCATCCTCCGGGCCACCGGTTCCACCGGCGCGCTGGCCGTCGTCCTCGCCGCGGCGATGGTTCCCCGTCTGCTCCTGCTGCCGCTCGGCGGTGTCGTCGCCGACCGGTTCGACGCCCGTCGGGTCGCCCTGCTGGCCGACCTGGTCCGCTGCGCCACCCAACTGGCGGTCGGCGTGGAGCTGCTCGGCGGCGACCCGTCGCTGAGCACCGTCGTCGTGGCGTCCGCGCTCGGCGGCGTCGCCTCGGCGTTCGCCATCCCGACCGCGTCGCCGCTGGTCGCCGGCACCGTCGAGCCGGCCGACCGGCAGCAGGCCAACGCCCTGATGGGAATCACCGCCAACACCAGCCGCCTCGCCGGCCCGGCGCTGGCCGGGGCGCTGATCTGGGCCGCCGGGCCCGGCTGGGCGTTCATCCTGGACGGTGCGTCGTTCGCGCTCAGCGCCGCGCTGCTCATGGTGGTGCGGGTCCGTCACGTGCCGGTGCCCCGCCGCTCCGTCCTCGCCGACCTGCGTCACGGCTTCGGTGAGGTCCGCGCCCGCGACTGGTTCTGGACCAGCCTGATCGGGCACGGCGTGTGGAACGGCGCCGCCGCCGTGCTGATGACCCTCGGGCCGGCCGTCGCCATCGACCGCCTCGGCGGCGAGACGACGTGGGTGGTGCTGTTGCAGGCCGGTGCGATCGGGATGCTCACCGGATCGTTGCTGGCCGGGCGGGTCCGGCTACGCCGGCCGGTGCTGCTGGCCAACCTCGGGCTGGCCTGCTACGCCGCGCCGCTGTTCCTGCTGGCCGTCGCCGCGCCCGCCCCGGCCGTGATCGCCGCGTACGCCGTGGCGTTGACCGCCCTCGGCTACCTCAACCCGGTCTGGGAGACCGTGGTGCAGCACCAGTTTCCGCCCGAGGTCCTGGCCCGCGTCACCTCGTACGACTGGCTGGTGTCGTTGGGCGCCATGCCGTTGGGCTACGCGCTGGCGCCGTTGGCCGCCGACGCGTTCGGCGCGCCGGTGCCCCTGGCCGTCGCCGGGCTGCTGGTCCTCGTCTCCTGCGCGGGCACGTCACTCGTGCCCGGCGTACGCCGACTCACCTGGCCGGCGACCCCGCAACCGCAACCGGCCGGTGTCCGCTGACGAGGTCAGGCGGCGTGGCGGGCCAGCGCGACGAAGCACCGCCACGACGCGGGGCTGAACGCCAACGTCGCGCCGTCGCGATCCTTCGTGTCCCGCACCAGGACCACACCCGGCAGGTTGTCGGCGACCTCGACACAGTCACCGCCGTTGCCGCCGCTCCTCGTGCTCTTCCGCCACCGCGCGCCGGTCATGTCCATGCTGCTGCCGCTTCTCTGAGGAGTGCCAGGGAACGCCCTCGGGGCAATGCCTCTCCGCGAATCCGCTCCCACCGTCGCTCCAGATTAACAAGGTCCGATGGCTGGTCCAGGATCTGCGCCTGGGCCGCGCTGTCCACGTGCGCGACCCGGGAACCGTCCGGCATGTCCGCGATGGTGAACGGCCCGTCGAGCCCCGGGTAGCTGGGCGCGTCCGCCGGGACGATGTGCAACTGGACGGTGCCCGCTTCGGCGTGCCCGACCAGGCGCGCGAGTTGCGTGGCCATCAGCGCGCGGTCGTCGCCGACGCGCCGTCGCAGCACGCCCTCGTCCAGCACGGCCACCAGCAGGGGCCCGCCCTCTCCCGGGGCGAGGATCGCCTGTCGGTCGAGACGCGCCTCGGTGAACTCGTCGATCGCCTCCGCCGCCAGCATCCCGCCGGCCAGGGTCGCCCGCGCGTACGCCTCGGTCTGCAACAACCCGGGCACCCACGCCAGTTGAAAGGACCGCAGCGTTACCGCCTCGCGTTCCAGATCGACCCACGGCCGGAACCACACCGGCTCCCGGTGATGGCCCGCGTCCGGCCACAGCGTGTCGATGTCCTTGGCGAGGAGGTCGGCGACGGTCGCCCGGTGCCGACTCTGTGGAACGTGCCCCGGGTTCGCCCACCGGGCGACGGTCTTCGGGTGCACACCGATCCGATCGGCGAGGCTCTCGGCGGTGTGACCCGCTGCGGCGAGCGCTGCGACAAAGGCGTGGTTCATGCCGTCCTCTCCTGGTGCAAAGCGGCTGCGATGAAGACATAACGTAACGCTGTGTGCTTGTCCAGCGACTACCGGCAAAGTGCGGTGTAGGCGGCGCGGCCGGCAGGGATTCCGACCCGGCGGGCGCGTTCGCGGGGCCGCTTCCGGTGGGCGAGCACTCCCGGAAGCGGCCCCTTCCCAGACGCCGAGCAGAGGGAAGACCGGTGCCGGAGAGCAACGAGGACGCCGGCCGGTTCAGGGCCGGGGACGTGGTCCTCCTGACCGACGCCGCGAGCGTGCAGTTCCGGAAACCGATCGTCGTCCGCGTCATCCGCGAGATACCCGACCGGTACACGTACGACGGTTGGCTCTGGCTCGACGCGTACCAGCTGAACGCGAAGGGTGAAGCGGTGGCACGGCGTGAACTGTTCGTGATGCGCGCGGGCGTACGGCGGCAGGCACCCGGCGAGGCGCGGAGGCCCGCGCCCGTCCGGCGTCGGACCACCGCGCGGACCGTCTGATGCGCGAGCACCGCAAGCATGTGCCGTCGCGGCCGTCCTGGCGCTGCCCGGTCTGCGGCATCCGGTGGCCGTGCTCGGCCGCGAAGCTGCGCCTTCTCGCCGAGTTCCGCGAGGACCGGCCGGGTCTGCTGACGCACCTGGCGAAGGTTCAGGAGGCGGCCACCGCCGACCTCGCCACGCTCCACCCGGGCGTCGCGCTTCCCGACCTGACCCCGCGCTTCGTCGGCTGGGCGGAGACCCGCTGACCAGGGCGGGCCGTCGGTGCGCTGATCAGACCGGGCCGTCAGTGCGCAGCCGAGCGTGCAGGTGCATGTCGTGCCAACCGTCGGTGTGGCGAACCGACCCTCGGCGCATGCCCTCCACCGGGAAGCCGGTCCGCGCGGCCACCCGGCAGGACGCCGCGTTGCCGGTCGAGTGCTCCAGCGCCAGCCGGTGCAGACCAGCCCACGTGAAGCTCCACCGGACGAGTGCCCCCAGTGCCTCGGTGGCGATGCCCCGACCACGCGCGGTGGGCAACAGCCAGTACGACACCTGCGCCGACGCCTCGGTCAGCAGCACGTCGCGCAACCCCACCTGGCCGACCGGCCGGTCGTCGGCGTCGACGACCGCCCAACTGGCGGCCGTCTCGTCGCGCCAACGGTCGGCCCACTGCACTGTCCACGACCGCGCCTCGTCGTCGCTGTCGAGACGACGCACGTGCCATCGCTGGATCGCCGGACAGTCGAATGCGGCCCGCACGGCTGGGGCGTCGTCGTCACGCCAGGGCCGCAGCGCCAGCCCGGAACGCACCGGAAGGTGGGGTTGCTCCTGGGCGGCGAGGCTACCGACGGGCAGGGCGGGCGCGACGAGCAGCGGCATTCGCCCATTATCGACCCGAGGGCCTCACGTGCCGGTCGGGCCGCCCCCCGACGCGAGAGATCTTGGACAGTTTCCGTTAGGGCGTAACGGAAACTGTCCAAGATCTGGTGGTACCACCGCTGTCCGACAACCCGCTCGACCCTGGCTCGGACGTGACGCACAGCCGTTCACACGAACGAAGCCCCGAGCAGCGACATCAGGCCATCATCGAGCCGAGGTTCTCACTCTCCGGTCGGGCCGCTCGCGAGTTCGGCGACGACGTCGAGGTGGCCGAGGTGTCGGGCGTACTCCTGCACCAGGTGGAACAGCACCCGCTCCAGCGACGCCGGGTCCGCGCCGTTCCAACGCGGACCGGGGGCACCGATCTCCGCCAGGTCGTGCGCCGTCACGACCGCGCTGGTGTGTGCGCCCTGCGCGCGCAGGGCCGCCACCAGGTCCTCCCGGGTCACGTCCGGGGCGACGTACCAGCGGTCGTCACGGCGGTCTCCCCACGGCTCGGCCACGTCGCGGCCCTGGAAGCCCCACTCGATCCAGCGCACCTCGACGTGGCGCAGGTGGGTGAGCAACTCCAGCGGGGTCCACCCGGACGGCAGCCGGCTGCTCCGCAGCTCCGACTCGTCCAACGCCGACACCTTGGCCACCACTGACTCCCGGAAGTAGTCCAGGTAGCGCAGGAAGACCTCGGAGCGGCTGCCGGCCGGGGCGGTGGGCTCGGGGAACGACGTCATGACGCGCTCGGCAGGTCACGGCCGCGCTGCCGCACACCCGCGCTGCCGTACGGGTAGTCGCCCACGAGCGGCGCGCTCGCCTCGTCGAGCCGTCGCATCTGCTCGGCGTCGAGGTCCAGGTCGCCGGCGGTCAGGTTGTCGTCGAGCTGCTCGGTGGTACGCGCGCCGAGGATCACCGAGGTGACCGCCGACCGGGCCGCCAGCCAGGCCAGCGACACCGCCGACATGGACACGCCGCGTTGTTCGGCGATCTCGCGCACCGCGTCGAGTACCCGCCAGGTGCGCTCCTCGGCGTTGCGTCCCGCGTACGCCTCGACGCCCCGCTCCGGGTTCTCGCCGAGCCGGGTCGCGCCGGTGGGTGCGCTGTCGCGCTGGTACTTGCCGGTCAGCCAACCGCCGCCCAGCGGTGACCACGGCAGGATGCCGATGCCCTCGTTCTCGCAGACCGGCACCACCTCGAACTCGATCTCGCGGGCCAGCAGGTTGTACTGCGGTTGCACGGTCACGATCGGGGTGAGGTTGAGGTGCTGGGTGAGCAGGGCCGCCTTCTGCAACTGCCACCCGGTGAAGTTGCTGACGCCCGCGTAGCGGATCTTGCCGGCGCGGACCGCGTCGTCGAAGAACCGCAGGGTCTCCGGCAGCGGGGTCAGCGGATCCCAGGCGTGCGCCTGGTACAGGTCGACGGCCTCGACGCCGAGTCGGCGCAGGCTGGCGTCCAGGGCGCGGGTGAGGTGCACCCGGGACAGGCCGGCGTCGTTGGCGCCCGGACCCATCGGGAAGCGCCCCTTGGTGGCGATGACGAGACGGTCCCGAACGTCGGGCCGGGCCCGCAGCCAACGGCCGACGACCTCCTCGGAGACACCGCGGGAGTAGACGTCGGCGGTGTCGATGAAGGTGCCGCCGGCCTCGACGAACCGGTCCAGTTGGGCGAAGCTGCCCGCCTCGTCGGTCTCCGCGCCGAAGGTCATCGTGCCCAGACACAGGGTCGACACCACAGTGCCGGTGGCGCCCAGATTGCGATAGCGCATATCGTCCTTTCGGTCCGAGTGACAAGCTGATCTTCGCACTCGTCCCCACCACCCGCACACGGACGATCCCGAACCTCGGCACGGGCCCCCACGTGGCGACGCCGCCGGTCATCATGAGCGGGTGAGCGAGCCCGCGATCGATATCGACCGACCGCACCGGCCCACCCAGCCGCCGCCGTCGGCGACGCCACCCGAGCCGGGCGCGCCCACGCGCGGTCCGTGGCTGGTGGCCGCCGCCACCACTGTGACGCTGCTGCTGCTCGCCGGTCGGTACGGCTACCACCGCGACGAGTTGTACTTCCTGCTGGCCGGCCGTCACCTCGACTGGGGTTACGTCGACCAGGGGCCGCTGGTCCCGGCGCTGGCCCGGCTGCTCGACACGATCGCGCCGGGCAACCTGGTCGTGCTGCGTACCCCGTCGGCGGTGTTGGCCGGCGCCGCGGTGCTGCTGGTCGCCGCGATCGCCCGCGAGGTGGGCGGCGGTCGGGGCGCACAGATCGTCGCGGCGGTGCTCGCCGCGCTGTCCGGCATCGTGCTCGCCAGTGGTCACCTGCTCAGCACCACCACTGTCGACCTGCTGGTGTGGCTGGTCGCGGCGTGGTGCGCGGTGCGGTTGCTGCGCACCGGTGACAGCCGGTGGGCGCTCGGCATCGGGCTGGCGCTCGGGGTGGGCATGCTCAGCAAGGTGCTGCCGGCGTTGCTGGCCGTGGGGCTGGTCGCCGGGGTGCTCATCGCCGGGCCGCGTCGGCTGCTGCGCGACCGCTGGGTGCTCGCCGCCGCCGCGGTCGCCGCCCTCCTGGCCGCACCGAACCTGATCTGGCAGGCGGCGCACGGCTTTCCGCAGCTCGGGGTGGCCGCCTCCATCGCCGACGGGGACAGCTCCTACAGTGGCCGCCTCGACGCGTTCACCCTCCAGTTCGTCATCATCAGCCCGTACGCCGTGCCGATCTGGATCGCGGGGTTCGTCGCCCTGCTGCGGCGACCGGCGTGGCGGGCGTACCGCGCGGTGGGCTGGGCCTGGTTGGTGGTGGTCGGCATCGTGCTGATCGCCGGCGGCAAGGGCTACTACGACGCGCCGTTGCTGCTGGTCCTCACCGCGGCCGGCGCGGTGGTCACCGCCGGGTGGGCGTCGCGTGGGTCGGTCCGGCTGCGGCGAGGGCTGCTCGTGCTCGGTGTGGTGCCGTTCCTGCTGCCCAACATCGTGCTGTTGCTGCCGGTGCTGCCGGCCGATCGGTTGCCCGGTTTCGTGGTCGACGTCAACTACGACGCGGGCGAGACGATCGGTTGGCCGGCGTTCGCCGACTCGGTCGCCGCCGTCCACCGTGGCCTGTCTCCCGAGGAGCGTTCGCGGGCGGTCGTCCTGACCGGCAACTACGGTGAGGCGGGCGCGTTGGCCCGTTTCGGTCCGGCCCGTGACCTGCCCCGCGCCTACTCCGGGCACAACAGCATGGTCGACTTCGGTCGGCCACCCGCCGACGCGGACGTGGTGATCGCCGTCGGCTTTGACGGTCCGGGTCGGTTGAACTCCTGGTTCGAGTCGTGCACGCAGGCCGGGTGGGTGGACCAGCGCGTCGACGTGGACAACGACGAGAACGGCGGCCCGATCCACGTGTGCCGGGGGCTGCGGCGTCCGTGGGCGCAGATCTGGGACACCGAGGTACGCCACACCGGGTGACAGTGCTCAGCCGGCTCCGCCGGTCGGGCAGGCTCAGCCGGCTCCGCTGGTCGGGCAGGCTCAGCCGGCTCCGCTGGTGAGCCAGGTCTGGATGCCGGCCAGTGCCTCGGGGCCGGAGTCGCTGTCGACGTCGCGAGCGAGGTCGGCGATCGTGACGGCGGCGAGCGCCTGCCGCCAGGCGTCTTCGGCTGCCCACATGGCGCGGGCGACCGGGCACGGGGTGGTGCAGGCGTCGGCAGGGGTTGCGAACGGGCCACGCTGGCGGATCTCGGTGCAGACGAAGCTGGGCCCGGGCCCGTCGACGGCCCGCACCACGTCGAGCAGCGTGACGCTCTCCGGGGCGCGGGTGAGGACGTAACCACCGGACTTGCCCTGGACGGAGTGGATCAGCCCGGCGCGGGCGAGGGACTGGAGCTGCTTGGCGAGGTAGCTGCTGGACACGTCGTGCAGCTCCGCCAGCTTGGCCGCCGGGACGGGCGTGTTGCTGGCTGTGAGGACCACGCAGCAGTGCAGCGCCCACTCGACCCCGCCGGACATCTTCATGACGTCACCCTAGTCACCCCGTTACTCGGATTCATTATGTCCGAGTATAGTTCTCGGACATAGGAGGTCCGAGTTTGACGGCTGGTGAGCCGGACGCAGGACCACATACTTCGCAGGAAGGTGCATGACCGTGAAGATCGCCGTACTGGGTGGGACCGGCCTCATCGGGTCGCAGGTCGTCAAGATCTTGCAATCCGCCGGGCACGAGGCGGTGCCGCACTCGCTGTCCACCGGGGTGGACCTGCTCACCGGGCAGGGCCTGACCGAGGCGCTCACCGGCGCCGACGTCGTCGTCAACCTGACGAACTCGCCGACCTTCGACGACGCCTCCCCCGCCTTCTTCCAGACGACCATGGACAACCTCCTGGCCGCCGCCGGCAGCGCGGGCGTCGGACACGCGGTGGTGCTCTCCATCGTCGGCGTCGACCAGGTGCCCGACCTGGCCTACTACCGCGCCAAGGTCCTCCAGGAGGACATCCTCAAGGCCGGCCCCGTTCCGTACTCGATCGTGCGCGCCACCCAGTTCTTCGAGTTCGTCGAGGCGATCCTGTCCTGGACCGCCGACGACACCACCGTCCGCCTGCCCGACACCCCGGTGCAGCCCATGGCCGCCGCCGACGTGGCGCAGGCCGTCGCCGACGTCAGCATGGGCGCGCCCCTGCAGGGCATCCGCAACGTCGCCGGCCCCGACGTCTTCGCCCTCGACGAGCTGGGCCGGATCACCCTCGCCGCCCGCGGCGACCAGCGCACCGTCACCACCGACAGCGCCGGCATGTTCGCCGCCGTCCCCGGTGACGTCCTCATCGCCCCCGCCGGCGCGGTCATCGCCCCCACCGCCTACCGGGAGTGGCTCGGCCGCCAGAGTTGAGCAACCGCCCGTACCGCACGCCGCCGTGGCGGTCGACCACCACGGCGATGTGCGGTACGGGCGCTCGGGTCACGACGACGTCGCGGCCACCACCTCACGATCGGGCACCGGCTCGACGGCCGGGCGGCGGGGAAGCACCAGTGGGCTGGCGAGGATCAGCAGTCCCGCGACCGCGATGGCCGTGCGAGGGCTGGTGGCGTCGGCGAGCAGTCCGCCGAGGGCGCTCAGGACGGCGATGGCGGCGCTGCTGCCGATCGACCAGGCGGTGAGCGTACGGACGGTGCGATCTCGGGGCGTCTGCTCCAGCCGGTACGTGGCGAGCACCGGGTTGTACAGACTCATGCTGAGGATGATCGCGAATTCGACGGCGATCACCGTCGCGAGTCCGGCGACGCCGGGCTGGACGAACGCCAGGCCGATCAGCCAGACCGCGCGCAACGTCCCGACGGTACGCAGGACCCGGTGCTGCCCGAAGCGCGTCACGACCCGACGGGCCAGGCGTGAGCCGACGAGTCCGCCCAGGCAGGGCACGGCGAAGGCGAGACCGTACTGCCAGGGCGGGAATCCGAGGTCACCGAGCAGGAGTACGGCCAGCAGCGGCTCGGTGGCCATGATCAGCCCGTTGACGAGCAGCTGGTTGAGGTAGAGCGCCCGCAGACCTCGGTGGGTGAACAGGTGCCGCCAACCGTCCAGCACCGCACCGGCCTGGGTCTGGCGTCCGCCGCCTCGCTCCGGACGTTCCTCCCGACCTCGGATCGCCGTGATCCCCAGCGCGGACAGCAGATAGCTAAGCGCGTCCGCGCCGATGCTGGTGACCGGCCCGAACACGCCGACCGCCGCGCCGCCCAGCGGCGGCCCGAGCGCGATGGCGCTCCACGTCGTCGACTCGAACCGCGCGTTGGCCGAGAGCAGGTCGTCCGGCCGGACGAGGACCTTGAGGTAGACGCCACTGGCCGCCCCGAAGGCGATCCTGGCGGTGGCGACGACGGCCGAGACGACCAGCAACTGCGCGAAGCTGACCCGGCCGAGGGCGTACGCGACGGGGATCGTCAGCAGGGCGGCGAACCGGATGAGGTCCATCGCGATCAGCACCGGCCGCTTGCGGCGAAACTCCACCCACGGCCCGAGCGGCACCGCGACCAACGCGCCCACCGCCGGGCCCACCGCGGCCAACGCGGACACCTGGCCGGGGCTGGCGTCCACCACGAGCACGGCGATCAACGGCAGGGCGCCGAACCCGAACCCGGAACCGTACGCGCTGACCGCGTACGCCGCCCACAACCAGCCGAACCGCCGCCCGAGCGACCGTCTCGCGGCCACGCCCACCCCGCTTCCGGACAACCGTTTGTTGACCGACGCGAGCAAAGCAAAGCACTGACCACGGATCAAACAACCGCAGCAACGGCCAGCCACAACCAGACGTTGTGTGGGTAGGGTTCACGCCGTGGATCTCGACGCCGTGCGTACCTTCGTCGCCGCCGCCGACGGCGGCCAGTTCCAGGACGCCGCCGCCGCGCTGTCCATCACCCAGCAGGCCGTGTCCAAGCGCATCGCCGCCCTGGAGAAGGACCTTGGGGTACGCCTGTTCAACCGCACGCCGCGCGGCGTCCACCTCACCATCGACGGTCAGACGTTCCTGCCCCACGCCCGTGAGCTGATCCGGGTCGCGGCGCGCGCCGACGCGTCGGTACGCCCCGGCCGGCGTGCCCTGCGCGTCGACGTGCACAGCCGACGGATCGCGTCGGCAGTGGTGCTCCAGGACTTCCATCGCGCGCACCCGCGCGTCGAGTTGGACGTGGTCACCCTCGACGCCGACGTGCACGCCGCGACAGCCGCCGTCGAGGCGGGAGCGGTCGACGCGTCCTTCCACGCCGTGCCCGTGCCCGCGCGGCACCTGCCGGACGCGATCAGAGTCGCCCGTGTGATCGACGAGCACCACGAGATCCTCGTCGGGCCGCGCCACGCGCTGGCCAACGCCGACGTGGTCACGCCCGCCGACCTGGCCGCGCACCGGATCTGGATGCCCGGCATGGCTCCCGGCAGCGAATGGGCCGACTACTACGACGAACTCGCCGCCGCGTTCGGCCTGACCATCGACCTCGTCGGCCCGGTCTTCGGCAACGAGGCCCTGCTGGCCGAGATCGCCGACTCCCCGCACCTGGCGACGTTGGCCGGTGAACGCACGCGGTACCTGTGGCCGGACAGCTACGACCTGCGGCGGATTCCCGTACGCGGGCCGGCGCCGATCTATCCCCTGTCGCTGATCTGGCGCGCCGACAACAGCCATCCCGCGCTCGGCGCGCTCCGCGAACACCTCGACTCCGGGCACACGCGGACACGGATGCCCGATGCCGAGGTCTGGTTGCCGACCTGGGGAGACACCGTGGTCCCGCCACGCTCTCGGTGAGAGCGTGGCGGGACCACGTGACCTACTTCTTGACGACCCACCGGATCCGCCGGGTGTGCCACAGGGCCACCACGCCGATCAACACCAGCAGGACGCCGGCCGCCGCGACGGTGAAGACGGACGCACCGGTGATCGGCAGGCCGCCACCTCCGCCACCGTCGCCGCCACCCGGTCGCGGAGACGCCTGGTTCAGGCCCACGAAGTCGGGAATCTCGTCGGTGCCGCCCAGGTAGGCCTGCTTCTCGTCGGACGACGTGGTGACCGCCGTGAGCGACTTGTCGACGGTGGCCGGCAGTGTCGCGTGCTGTTCCTTGAACGTGGTGTCGTTGAGCTTGGCCGTCTTCACCGGTTGGGTGAAGTCGACGCCGCCCGCTGTCACCTTCACGCCGTTCGGCAGCTCGTACGTGGTGGAGTTGATCTCCTTCACGTACTGGTTGAAGACGTCCGTCGGGGTCCAGTCGTCCTCCCGCTCCAGGCTGCTGACGTCGTTGCTGTCGATGCCGGCCTCGGCCGCGCGGCCGTCGGCTGCCATCCGCGCCCGGTACCACTCGGCGGCCACCCGGCTGATGTAGATGCGGCGCAGGTCCTTGAACCCGGGCACCTCGTTGACGGCCTCGTTCAACTCGGGCAGCAACAGATCCCGGTAGACGGCCATCGACGGCTCCGGGTTGGCCGGGCAGCTGAAGTTCGGGTCGCCCGGGATCGTGAAGTCGAACGCCTCGGCCTTCACCTCCAGCGGCGCGTCGAGGATGTAGAGACGGTTGCCCTCCTCACGGATCGTCGCGGTCTTCGGGACGATCCACTGCCGGATGCAGGCCCCGTCCAGGCCGGTCATCCGGTTCCAGTACTCCAGACCCAGCGCCGTATTCGGGTCCTGCAAGCGGGTCCAGGCCCGCTTCAGCTCCAGGTCGGCGTCGAGCATGACCCGACCGACCGCGGTACGACCGAGGTACTCGTCGATCACCTTGTCCGGCTGACTCGGGTTCAGGTTCACCCAGAACCGCGCCGACTCCACAGTCATCCAGGTGCTCAGCGCCTCGTCGGCGTCGTAGATCTGGAGGGTGCCGTCCTTCGACTCCTGACCCGGGGTGGTCGCCGTCTCGAACGAGTACGTGTCACCGGTCGATCCGCCACCGTCGGTGACGTACCGCAGCTGGACCGACGAGAAGTCGATGCCACCCGGCCGGACCGGCCCCAACTGCTTGCCGACCGCCTTGCTGACCGCGCTGCCCTTGGCCAACTCCTCCGGCGTCTTGGGCAGGATCGGCCCCGACTTCTTCGTCTCGTTGAGCAGCGTCTGGACCGCTACCTGCTTCGCGCCCGTGTTGCGGTTGTTGGTCCGGTCCCGCAGAGCCTTCTCGTCCTCACCCGGGTTGCCGTTCCAGCGGTAGCTGTAGGTGAACTTGTCCCGGACGTTGGCGTTCTTCAGCGCCGGGTCACAGGTCTTCTTGCAGGGTTCGATCTCGGAGTAGCCCTCCTTGATCGGCGACGCCTTGGCCGGCTGGTACGACACCTTGCCGGTCTTCGGATCGAACTCGATGCGCGGGGCCTTACCCTGCATCTGCTCGATCAGCCGGATCTCGGCGTGCTTCGCACCATCGCTGTAGCCGATGATGTACTTGCCGTCCTGCAGTTGGGCGATCGCGTAGTTGCCCCGGACGTTCGTGTACAACTTGTCGGTGGTCTTCGCCGGCCGGTTGTACCGGAGGTCCAGTCGCGCCTCCTGTAGGTACACGCCCAGCTTGTGGCACCCGTACCCGACCAGGCCCTCCGGCGTGATCGGCGCACACCGCGCATCGATGACCGGCCACGGCGCGGCGGCCTGCGGTCCGGCGTGTGCGGCGGCCGGCGCGATGCCGATCACCGACCAGATCAGGACCAGGACCGCCGCGAGTCGCGTCAGCACCGCGATCCGCGAACGTTCCTTGATGACATTGCCCATCAGATTCGCTGTCCCCCTTCGCACCCATGCCACGAATGGCCCCCCAACGCACGACGAAGATCGAGCGGCGACACGGGTGATGGTGTGTTGACCCGCTTGTCACAGGCGAGTCCGGACATGTCCGTACGTCAATGCCTAACGGACCCGAGGGATGCTAAGCGGTCAATGTCGAGGAAGTGGCCCCGACCGACATTTCGGAGAAGGGGCTAAAGGTCCGATTGGTCGGCGTAGTTGCCGGTAGCGATGTCCCACGAGAGGGCGTCCCAGTAGTTGTCCGAGGTCATCGCCGGCTCGTCCCACTCCGCGATGACACGCTGCATCTCGTCCTTGGCGTCTTCCCACTTGTCCGGGTCGCCACCGACGATCGCGGGCGCGAGACCGGCGACCAGGCGAAGCGACCGGGCGTACACCTCGATCGACGAGTTCACGAACGTCAGCGACCCGTTGTGGTCGAGGACGTACACCGCGCCCGTGCCCGGATCGAGGCAGAAATCGCCGCCCCACGCGTCGGTGCCGTACCCGAACCGGAGCATCCCGTTGCGCTCCACCAGATCCGGGCCGAGCAGGAACAGGTCGTACTCGTCGAGGCGCAGGGCGTCCGGCAGGTCCGCCGCCGCCAGTCGCTCCCGCACCTCAGGCGACAGCGACTCCCACCCGTCGAGCGTGTCCACAGATGACATGGTGGTCAATCTATCGACCGCCGAAGGCCCACGTGGGGATCAACCCGGCTCCCGGGACCGCCATTCGTCGTCCAGGACGGCGAAGACCAACTGGTCGGCCCACTCCCCCTCGAACAGGTAACTCGCCACGTGGCGAGCCTCCTGGCGCATGCCGAGCCGCGTCATCAGACGAGCGGAAGCGTCGTTGCGCGCGTGGCACCGACCGTAGACACGATGCAGCCCGAACTCGGTGAAACCCCAGTCCACCAACGCCGCTGCGGCCTCGGTGGCCAACCCACGACCGCCGTGGTCCGGGTGGACGACGAACCCGAGTTCAGCCGTCCGGTCGGCCTCGCTGCGCCACACCAACTCCACGTGCCCGATCACCCCGGTCTGCTCCACCACGGCCACCGTGAGGCAGTCACCCTCCACGCGCAGCGCGTCCTCACCGGTCATGGCAAGCACCGACGCCCGCGACTGCTCCCGGGTACGCGGCCCGGCACCGCGCATCCACCGCGTGACGTCGGGCCTGCGCTGGTACGCGTACACGTCGTCGAGGTCGTCCGACCGGACCGGACGCAGCGTGAGCCGCGCCGTACGGATCGGGAAGGTCGGGGCGGACACCAGCCGATCCTAGGGTGTGCTCGACCACGCCGATGGGCTCTCGCACCTCGCCGTCGATGCGCGCGTTCAACGGTCTACTCTCGCCGGTATGTCCGACTCCCGCCTGCTGCGCATCGGCACCCGCAACTCCCCGATGGCGCTGGCCCAGGCCGAACGGGTCCGCGCGATGCTCGCCGACCGGCACCCCGACGTCACCGTCGAGGTGAGGTCGATGTCGACCAGCGGGGACCGGTGGCTCGGCGACCTGGCCGCTCTGGGCGGCAAGGGGGCGTTCACCAAGGAGGTGGACGCCGCCCTGCTCAACGGTGACGTCGACCTGGCCGTGCACTGCGTCAAGGACGTACCCGGAGACCGCCCGGCGCCGGCGGGCACGGTGCTGGCCGCCTACCTCGCCCGCGACGACGTCCGGGACTGCCTCGTACACCCGGGCGGCCTGCGCATCGAGCAGCTGCCCGCCGGCACCCGGGTCGGCACCTCCGCCGTACGGCGGGTCGCGCAACTGGCCCTGCACTGGCCGGACCTGGTCCCGGTGGCCATCCGTGGCAACGCGAACAGCCGGCTGGCCAAACTCGACGCCGGCGAGGCGTACGACGCCCTCCTGCTCGCGGTCTCCGGTCTGCAACGGATCGGCCAGGCCGACCGGATCACCCACCCGATCGACGTCGACTCGATGATCCCGGCGGTCGGCTCCGGCACCCTGGTCCTGCAGTGCCGCGACGACGACACCCGCACCCGCGACCTGGCCGAGAGCCTCAACGACCCCCGCACCTGGCGCGAGACCATGGCCGAGCGGACCATGCTGCACATCCTGCAGGGCAACTGTCACTCGCCGATCGCCGCGCTCGCGCGCACCGAACCCGACGGTCGTCTCGGCCTGCGCGCGAGGGTCATCAGTCTCGACGGCAAGACCGTGCTCGACGTGCACGAGTGGGCCGCTGACCCGGTCACCCTCGGGACGTCCGTCGCCGCGGCCCTGTTGCGCCAGGGCGCCCGTGAACTCCTCGACCTGCCCACCCACGGGTCGGCCTGACCCGCGCCGGCCCCGTCCGCTGGCCCGGCGGCAGATGCCCAGGCCAGCGGACGCCGCCGGTCAGCCGGTGGGGTTGCCGAACCAGCGGGCGAGCTGTTCGTCCAGGTCCCGCTGCCCGTCGCCGATCCAGGCGATGTGGCCGTCCGGGCGCAACAGGACACCCGGCGCGTCCACGGCGGCGGTGGGGTCGGCGAGGTGGTCGACCCGGTCCGACCAGCCGCCGACGGTCAACCGTCCGGTCCGGTCCAGCAGCAACCCACGGCCGCGGTGCATCACCTCGTAGAGGGTTCCGTTTGTGACGGCGATGTCGCGCAGGCGGCGGCCGAGCAGATCCGGGCCCGGGCCGAAGTCGTACCGGATGTCGATGCCGGTGATCTTCTCGATCAGGCGGCGGTTCACCACGTCGAGGTCCATCAGCTCGGTGAGCAGCCGGCGCACCGCCTGCGGGCCGGGTTCGGGCGACAGCAACTCCGTCTGGGCGCGGGTGTTGTCCAGCACCTCCTCGGCGACCGGCCGACGTTCCGCCTGGTAACTGTCGAGCAGGGTCTCCGGCGCCCAGCCCCGGACCTGCGCGGCCACCTTCCAGCCGAGGTTGAACGCGTCCTGGACGCCCAGGTTGAGGCCCTGCCCACCGATGGGTGGATGGATGTGCGCCGCGTCGCCGGCCAGCAGCACCCGCTCCACCCGGTACCGCTCGGCCAGGCGGGTGGCATCGCCGAACCGCGACAACCAGCGCGGGGAGTGCACCCCGAGGTCGGTCCCGGCAACCGCCCGCAACCGTGTGCGGAAATCCTCCAGGGTGGGCGGTCGGGTGCGGTCGCTGACGTCCCCGGCGGGGACCACGACGCTGTACACCTGCCCGCCGAAGGGCCGCACCCAGAACGGGCGGTGCTTCTGGCCGACGGCGGCCACCCGGGCCGCGACCTCCTCCGGCGACGCCGTCAGCATCACCTCGCCCATCAGCGTCTCGGTCCGCGAGGGCTCGCCCGGGAATCCGACGCCGAGCAGTTTGCGCACCGTGCTGCGCCCGCCGTCGCAGCCGACGAGGTACCGCGTCCGCAGTTGCTCCCCGTCGGCCAACTCGACCGTCACCCCGTCCTCGTCCTGGGTGAGACCGGCTAGCGCAGCGCCGCGCCGAACCTGTGCCCCCAGGGCGACGGCGTGCTCTTCGAGCAGGTGGACGATGACCGGTTGCGGGATGCCCAGCAGGTAGGCGTGCGCGGTGTCCAGGTCCTCGGGCGCCGGTTTGTCGATGGCGGCGAAGAAGCCGCCGGCCGGGCGCTGTCGGCCCCGCTCGCGGACGCGCTCCAGGAGCCCGCGCATCGCCATCACCTCAAGGGTGCGGACGTGCAGGCCGACGATGCGGGCGAACGACGTGGGCTCGGTGTCCTTCTCCAGCACGAGAACCCGGACGTCGTGCAGCCGCAGCTCGGCGGCCAGCATCGCGCCGGTCGGTCCGCAGCCGCTGATGACCACATCGAAGAAGGGTGGGCGATCGGTGCCGGTGACCGGCGACGCCGCAGTGGTGTGGTGCCCAGAGTGCATGGGTGTTGCCTTTCGGGAGTGCCGTATTGGCGAGGCGCTCCCGGCGACACCTACGTCAATCGCCCGACCGTGACGGAGAGAGGGAGCACCCACATCGCTGCAACGTTCATGGGTCTCACCTCCTTGGGCAGGGTCACGTTCGGCAGCAGGCTACAAGCCCTTGGACCGTCGCGTCCACCGCATTCTCCGTGTCGTCCTGAGTACGCCGGCTCCGCAGGATCCGGGATGTTGCTGCCTCCGACGCTCGGGAAGCAGCAACATCCCCGAAGTGGTGCTGTCCTGGCCCAGCCGATCGGGCTTGTCAGGACTCTGGCCTAGCCTGACGAGATGCTGTCGCAGGTGAAGGGCGTGGCCCGGCATTTCACTGAAGAGACCCTTCGCGGGTACCTCCTCGATCGTGCGGTCCGTCGGGACGACGGCTGCCTGATCGTGCGCGGTTACGGCAGCCAGCGGGGCGTCTACCAGAAGGTCGCCGGTCGGGCCTGGGCACACATCGCGGCCTACGTCGTCTTCGTCGGCGACTTCGATCCGGACCTGGATGTGCACCACCTCTGCGGAGTGCCCGACTGCATCGAGCCCACCCACCTGCGACAGGTGAGCCACGCCGACAACTGCCGCAACCGCACGCAGCAGCCGCACTGCCGCAACGGACACGAGCGGGAGATCGACCCCGCGAGCGGTCGCTACCGCAAGGTCTGCCGAGTGTGCAACAACGAGGCGCAGAAGCGGTGGCGCGCGCGTCAGGCCGCAGAGGTCGCCGCCGCCCGTGCCGCGTACGGGCGCTCGACGGTCTGAGGGTCCGCACCACCATCCCGATCACGACCTGGCGTGACGCGCGGGGTGTTCAGATCAACGCATGCACCATCCTGAAGCATTACGCACAAGAACTGTCATTATGATGCACGTCCGATGCGTCCCTTTTGTGGCGGTCAATTATTGGATTGTTGTTATCGGTAAACCAGTAATCCTGGCGCGGCAACGTCCGGTGGTGTTTCGGAGGACGTCACGCCCGGGTCTGCGGCCCGGACTCCTGAAGGTGCAGCGAGCCGCGAAGTAGCCGATCAATCGAGTTCATGGGATAGCTGACGGGCGCTGTCGACGCATCCGCCGTCGCTGGGATCCCGAAGATCTGAGCGCCTCGTTAGTGGCCGAGGCCTGGAGCAGCTGCCGGTGATCGTCGCCGCGCTGTTGGTCGCCGATCAGCAGGCATCGAGCTGTGGGGCGGTGGCCTCGGTCGACGGGCTGCGGTAGTTGATCTCCGTTGGACGGTCTTCACAATACGATCGCTCTCCTTCCCTGTTCTCGGAGGTCTGGGCCGTGACCGAGCTGTATCCGCCGATCGATCCGTACGACACGGGCATGCTCGACGTCGGCGACGGCAACCTCGTCTACTGGGAGGTGTGCGGCAGGCCGTCCGGTAGGCCGGCGCTGGTCGTCCACGGCGGGCCCGGTTCCGGGTGTGGCCCCGGCTGGCGCCGATACTTCGATCCCGACCGGTACCGGATCGTCCTGTTCGACCAGCGTGGTTGCGGCCGCAGCACCCCGCACGCGAGCGACCCGGCGACCGACATGCGGCACAACACCACCTGGCATGTGATCGCCGACATGGAGCGGCTCCGCGAACGCCTCGGCATCGACCGCTGGCTGCTGCACGGCGGTTCCTGGGGCTCCACCCTCATCCTGGCCTACGCGCAGCAACACCCCCGACGGGTGTCCGAGATCGTCATCTCCGCCGTCACGATGACCCGGCGCACCGACATCGACTGGCTCTACCGGGGCGTCGGCCGGTTCTTCCCTGAACAGTGGGAACGATTTCTCGACGGCGCCCCGGGCACACCCCGCGACGGGGACATCGTCGCCGCCTACGCCCGCCTCATGGAACATCCTGACCTCGCCGTGCGGGAAAGGGCCGCGATCGATTGGTGCGCCTGGGAGGACGCGGTCCTGTCCGGGGAGACGGGCGGCGTATCCAACCCGTACGGCGACCGCCCCTCCGCGGCACGGCTGGCCTTCGTGCGGATCTGCGCGCACTACTTCTCCCACGGGGCGTGGCTGGAGGAAGGCGCACTACTGCGCGATGCCGACCAGATGGCCGGCATCCCCGGCGTCCTCATCCATGGCCGACTCGACCTGGGCGGACCGCTGCGAACGGCGTGGGACCTGCACCGTGCCTGGCCCGACTCCACCCTGACCGTGATCGAGAGCGCGGGACATCTCGGCACCACCGAGACGCGGGAGCACGTTCTTCGTGCCCTCGACCGGTTCGCCGTCGACGACGTCCCTCGCGGGTGAACACCTGTGATTCGCCCCAGGCCAGCATCATCGATCCCGCCCGGCCCTGAGGAATGAGCGCGATGCCGCGCGCACGGCAAACTGCCTAGGTGGCGGCGGTTCTGTGACGCCTGGTCAGGGTCGGAGCCAGCGGTCGAACCAGGCCCGGGTCCGGCGTAGGACGTCGAGTTGGTGGTTGCGTTCCCGGATCGAGTGGCCCTCTCTTGGGTAGATCACGAACTCGTGCTCGACGTCGAAGTGGCGCAGCGCCCGGTGCAGGTAGACGGCCTGTCCAAGGGGGACGTTGGTGTCCTCGGCGCCGTGCAGGATGAGCACCGGAGTGCGGATGTGGCGGGCGAAGGAGACGGGGCTGACCGCGTCGTGTCGGTGTGGGCCGACGCCGGACCAGCCGGTGCTGCCACCGAGCGCCGCTTCGAACTGGCCGTTCTCCCCGGTCGCGGCGAGCATGCCCCAGTCGACGATGCCGGCGCCGACCAGCGCGGCGCGGAACCGGTCGGTCTGGCCGACGGCCCACGCGGACATGAAGCCGCCGTGGCTCCACCCGGCGATACCGAGCCGGTGGGGGTCGGCGACCCCCCGGGAGATGAGAAGGTCGATGCCGGTCTGGATGTCGGTCCACTCCTCCTGGCCGACCCGGCCGGCGACGCTGGCGGCGAACTGGTGGCCGTGGCCCTGGCCGCCGCGCGGGTTGGGCAGGAACACCGCGTAACCGGCGTCGGCCAACCACTGCGCACTGGGGAACCAGAACACCTGGCAACGGTCGGCGTAGCGGTCGTAGGGGCCGCCGTGCACGATCGTGATCAGCGGGAACGGGCCGTCGGCGGCAGTTCGTCCGACCGGGAGTACGAGGAGACCGTCGAGGGCGAGGCCGTCGGTAGCCCGGTAGGTCAGCGGTTCCTGCGTACCGAGGGTGAGGCCGCTCAGCTCTGGGCGAGTATCGGTGATCTTTCGTAGTGGCCCGGTCGGGGGGCCGACATGGACGTCGACGGGTTGATACCGGCTACCGGTCAACGCGGCGATCGTCGCGCCGGAGGCAGCGGTGGTGAGATCGCTCAGGCGTCCCGGATGCGTCGACAGGATCGTGAGGTCGGTGGGGCCGAGCCGGGCCACTGTCGTGTTCAGGCCGTCGGCGAACACCATCAGTGCGGCGGCATCGGTCTGGCACAACTCGGTGGGGCACATCGAGAGATCAGCGGTGCGGTTGCGCAGGACGCGGCTGCCCAGGGCGAGGTCGAACACGGCGGTGCCGGCGTGCAGTGCCGGTGGGGTGAGGGCGAGGTAACCGAGGTGCCAGCCGTCCTCAGCCGGCCACCAGGCCAGCGAGCGTGCGTCGGCCGCGACCGGTCCAAGGTCCTCCACGGTCCCGGTGACGTGGTCGAACAGGTGCAGTCGGCCGCTGCGGGGGCCGTGGTCGCTGTCGGCGCTGGCCTGGGTCAGCACGGCGAGCGGGCCGCCGTCGGGCCGTTGCCGCAGTTCCACGACGTGTCGGTCGCCGAACACATCTGGCGTGATGACGCCGCCCGTGTCGAGGTCGAGCAGCCGCAGCCGGGCACGTGGTTCCCGCTCGCCGGCGACGATGGCGTCGTCGCGGTCCCGGGCGCGGCGCTCGTCCTCCTCGGTGGGTTCGTCTTCGGCGAGCATGGCGACGAGGGCCGGGTCGGCGAGGGGCAGATGGGCGATGATGCCGGCACGCCAGGTGGTCAACGCGGTCACCGTAGCGTCGGCGACGGCAAACCTGTGCAGCTGTGGTGTGCCGCGGTCGGTGCGGTCGGACAGGAAGAACAGCGCCCCCGAATCCGCCGACCAGCGTGGCGAGGACTCCGCCGCGGTGTCGGTGGTCACCCGGCGCGTCATGCCCACGTCGTCGACGTCGGCAAGCCAGACCTGGGTGTCGAGATGGTCACCGACCCGGCTGACGGGAGCGAGGACGTAGCCGAGCAGTCGCCCGTTCCGGGCGAGGACAGGGGTCCGCGGCTCATGACCGTCGACCACCACGTCGGCGGTCAGACCTGTCATGCGGACCAGTCTGCCAACATCGACGACGCAACACGCGACCGGGCCGGCACACGTCGTCCGTCGGCTCAGGAATACGGGAACTCACGGGCGGCTGCGGACAGGTACCGGTGTGACAGCTGAGATGCGGAGCCGAATCCGCGCGGGAGACACCGAGGCGTTCGGGGACCTCTTCGACGAGCACGCCGACGCGGTCCGTCGGCATGCGGTGTGGAGTGGCAGCGACCCGTCGCTCGCCGACGACGTGGTGTCGCTGACCTTCCTCGAGGCGTGGCGGATCCATGAGTCGCTGCGCCCGGACGGGGACAGTCTCCGGCCGTGGCTGCTGGGCATCGCCACCAACGTGCTGCGCAACCGGCGGCGGGCGGTGCGGCGGCATCGGGAGGCGCTACGACGGCTGCCGGCACGCGACACGGTCCCCGACTTCGCCGACGAGGTGGTCGGTCGGATGCACGACGCCGACCAGGTGGCCGCCGCCCTGGCGGCGCTGCGGGCACTGCGTCGGGTGGACCGGGAGGTGTTCCTGCTGTGCGTGTGGTCGCAACTGGACTACGCGGCGGCCGCCGAGGCGCTGGGCGTACCCGTCGGGACGGTGCGCTCACGGCTGTCCCGGGCCCGGACCCGGCTGCGGGCGCTGGCCGAGCAGGAGATGGCACGTACCCGAACGATTCCCGTCGAGCAGGGAGAGTACCGATGAGCGAGCCCACCGCCCCGCACGTGCCGGCCCTGCCGGCCCTACGCCGGCAGGCACTGCGACACCACCTGATGAACGAGATCGGGCGGCCGGCCCGGCGGTCGCGACGGGTGCTGGTGCTCGCGCCGGCGGCGGGCGTGCTCACCGCCGTGGTCGCGGCCGGCGTGGTCACCCAACCGTGGGCGCCGGACAGCGCGCCACTGGTCGTGACGGTCGCGCCGGGAGAACACGCCGGCGCCACGCTGCTGCTGAACCGGATGGCCGAAGCCGCCGTCGACGAGCCGGTCCAGGCGCCCGGCGAGGGCGAGTACGTCTACATCCGCAGCCGGGGTGCCTTCGCCGAGGTGGGCGACGGGCCGGCCCGGCTGCAGCCGGTACGCGAACGGGAGCTCTGGATCCCGCGCTACGAGGCGGGCGAGGGCCTGCTGCGGGAGCCGCGCTTCGACGTACCCCTCACGGGGGTGGTCCCCCGACAGTCGCGACTCGACGACGTGACGCCGAACGCGACGCTCGTCGATCTGCCCACCGATCCGGACGCGTTGCTGGCGAAGCTGTACCGGGAGCGGGAGCAACGGGGTCGGGGTAACAGCCGCGACGGCGCGGCGTTCACCGCGATCGGCGACGTCCTGCGCGAGTCGCTGGTGCCGCCCGAGACGAGCGCGGCGCTCTACCGGGCGGCGGCGAAGATCCCCGGGGTCGAGGTGGTCCGTGGGGTCACCGACGCGGCCGGCCGGCGGGGAATCGCCGTCGGGCACACCGAACTCGACAGACGCGACGAGTGGATCTTCGATGAGCGGACGTACGAGTACCTCGGCGAGCGCAGCTATCTCGTCGCGGACACCCCCGACGGACCCGCCGGCACGGTGTTGGGAACGACGGCGGTGCTGCAACGAGCCGTCGTGTCCGCCCTCGGGGAGCGCCCGGAGCGGTAGCCGGCGCACGCGTGATTTGACCCTCGACCGGGTCGAGGCCCGAGCATCGGCGGCATGGACGACCAGCCCACTTCCGACCCGACCATGACGCGCATCGTCGAGGCGGTGCAGCTCGGCCAGGCCGGTGACCCGACCGAAGCCCGGCACCGCCTCACCGCGTTGTGGGACGAGATCGGCGCCGCCGGCGACGCACTGCACCGTTGCACAGTGGCCCACTACCTCGCCGACCTGCAGGAGACCCCCGAGGTCGAGGTGGTGTGGGACGAACGCGCCCTCGCCGCCGTGACCGACCTCACCGACGAACGCGCCCAGCAGCACCACCACGCGCTGCAGGTACGGGCCTTCCTGCCGTCGCTGCACCTGAACCTCGCCGATGTGCACCGACGACTGCGCGACCCCGACCGGGCCCGGGCGCACCTGAGCACCGCTCGGAGCCTCGCCGAGCACCTGCCGGCCGACCAGTATGGCGATCTGGTCCGCGCGGGCATCCAGCACGTCGACCGGGCTCTCGCGGTGGGTTCGACCAAGCGCCTCGACTCGCACCCCGCCGCGGCTGGCTGACAGCGCCCCCCTACGGCGCTACCGCCGTCGGTTCGGCGACGTCGTCGCGTGCCGGATCCCGTGACGGGCGCCGTACGCGGGCCGACCGGAGCTGGAGGACGACGACGGAAGACAGCACCAGTGCACCGCCGACGAGCTGCACCACTGTCAGGTTCTCACCGAGGAACAGTGTGGCGAGGACGGCGGTGACCACCGGTTCGACGGTGGACAGGATGGCGGCGGTGGACGGGCCGGTGCGCCGCAGCCCGGCGAAGAAGGTCAGCATCGCCACGACTGTGGACACCACGGCGATGCAGGCGACCCAGAGCCACCCCCGCCATCCGAAGGTCAGGTCGACGCCGCCGGTGAGCAGGGCGTAAACGGCGAGGGTTCCGGCCGCGCCGGTCAGCACCAGCGCGGACAGCACCACGGGCGCCAGCCGGTGCACGACGGTGTCGGCGACCAGGATGTAGGTCGTGTACGTCAACGCGGCGGCGAAGGCCAGCAGCGCCCCGAGCGGATGGAAACCCACACCACCGGCGCCGAGCAGGACCAGCAGCGTTCCGCCCGACGCGCCCACCAGCGCGGCGGCGCGCCTCGGTGATAGCCGGTCCCGGCCGAGCAGCACCGCCCCCACTGTCACCAGGACCGGGTACGTGTAGAGGATCAGTGCCAGCAGCGAGGCGTCCATCAGTTGCAGAGCGCCGAAGAACAGGCCCGCCTGGGCGGCGTACCCGATGGCACCCAGCGCGACGGCGACGGCCAGGACGCGGCGGCCGGTCATCACCGGCCGCCCGGGGGCAGACGGAGCGCGGCGTAGGCCCGGCCGCACCAGCAACGCGATGCTGAGCAGAACGGCGGCCAGGGTGAACCGCACCAGCAGCAACTCCCCGGTGGAGACGCCGGCGTCGTAGGCGAGCTTGCCGAAGATCGCCATCGCGCCGAAGCACGCCGCGGACAGGAGACACAGTGCTGCACCCATGCAGCAAGGATCGACAACCCGACCGATCAGGTCCAGCGATGATTCCCGGAGGTCAATCGTTAGGATTCCCGCATGATCGAGCTGGACCTGCGGCGGTTGCGCTTCCTGCGCGAGTTCGAGGAGCGCGGCACCCTGGCGGCGGTGGCGGCGGCCCTGGGGTACAGCCCGTCCACGATCTCCCAACAACTCGCTCTGTTGGAGAAGGAGGTCGGCGCCCGTCTGCTCGACAAGGCCGGTCGGGGGGTGCGGCTCACCGATGCCGGGCACCTCCTCGCCCAGCACGCGCGAGTCCTGCTCTCCGCCGCCGAGGCGGCGCAGGCCGACCTCGCCGCCCTGGGCGGCGACATCCGCGGCACCGTCCGCGCCGGCGGCCTGCAGTCAGCGGCCCGCCGGCTGCTCATCCCCGCCGTCGCGCGCCTGAAGAGCGAACAGCCGCAGGTCCGCGTGGAGATCTTCGAACTCGAACTCGAACAGTCCCTGCCCGGCCTGCGCCTCGGCACTGTCGACCTCGTCATCGGCGACGAGTACGACAGCCATCCCCGCCCACGACCGGCCGGTCTGCGCTTCACGCTCCTGCTGGAAGAGCCGCTGAGGATCGTGCTCCCCGCCGCCCATCCACTCGCCCGGTCCGGTGGATCCGTCGCGATGGCCGATCTGCGCTCCGACATCTGGGCCGCCTCGGCCGAGGGCACCGGCCACCACGCCATGGTGGTCGGGACCTGCCGTGCCCTCGGCGGCTACGAACCCGACCTGCGGCACCGCTCCAACGACGCGGACGTCCAGCTCGAGTTGGTCCGCGCCGCGACAGCTGTCGCCCTCATGCCGGCCCTGACCCTGCCCCGCAACGACCCCTCGCTCGCGATCCGGGACATCGCCGAGACCACCCTCAGACGCCGCCTGGTCGCCGCCACCCGGGACACGCCACCCGCTCCCGCGCTCATCGCCCTCCTGACGGCGGTGACGGACCAGGTCCGCGTACTCGGGGTGTAGAGGTCAGCGCAGCATCGCCCGGGTCATCCGGCGGGTGGCGACGTACATCGCGACCGAGCCGAACGCGACGAGGTACGCCACCGGGATCAGCAGGTCCCAGCCGAGGCGACCCACCGCTGGTTCACGTACCAGCTCGATGCTGTGGTAGAGCGGCAGTGCCTGGATCACGGGTCGCACCGCCTCCGGGTAGACCGACAGGGGGTAGAACGTCGTGGCGAACAGGTACATCGGCAGCATGACCAGCTGGATGTACTGGAAGTCGGCGAAGTCGCGCAGGTACGTGGTGACGGCCAGCCCCGCCGCGGCGAACGCGTACGCGATGAGGAGCGACGCGGGTAGGGCCAGCAGCACCCAGGGCGAGGTGACCAACCCACCGACCGCCATGAGGGTGAGGAAGCCGATCGACGTGAGCAACGCGTTGATCATGGCGCTGGTGACCTCGCCGACGGCGATGTCGGTGACCGACAGCGGTGTCGGCAGGATCGCCTCGTAGGTCTTCTCCACCCTCATCCGGATGAAGACGCCGAAGCTGATCTGGTTGAACGCGGTGTTCATCGCTGTCGTGGCCAGGATCGCCGGGGCCACGTAGACGACGTAGGGGACCTCGATCCCGGGAACCGTACCGACGAGCAGCCCGACGCCGACGCCGATCGACAACAGGTAGAGGATCGGTTCGACCAGCGCGTTGAGCAGCGGGGTGACCGACCGGCGGTAGATCATGAAGTTGCGTTCGATGAGCGCGAGGACTCGGCGTCTCGTCCACTCGGGTACGACGACGGTGGTCATGCTGTCTCCACGAGGCTCTGGACGGAGGCCGTCACGGGTGCAACCGTCGGCGGTAGGTGACGCGGGCGACGAGGAAGCCGCCGATCGCAAGCGTCAACAGGTAGGCGATGTGCACGGAACTGCCGCCGACAGTCGCCGTGCCGAGGCTGAGCGAGCGGCACAACTCCACCCCGTGCCACAGCGGCAGCAGGTAGGACACCGGCCGGATCCACTCGGGTAGCTGCGAGACGGCGAAGAACGTGCCGGAGAACATGTAGAGCGGCATGATGACGAAGCGGAACACCGTGTCGATGTGGCGGAGTTTGCGCACACCGACCGCCCACGCCGCTGCGGGTGCCGCGAACGCGACCCCGGTCAGCGTCGCGCCGAGCAGCGCCCCGAGGGCCCACCATCCCCCGATCAACCCGAACGCGGCCATCACCGCGATGAAGGCGGCGCTGGCGACGAGCACCCGGAAGGCGATGAAGAGCAGGTGCCCGGCGGCGAGTTGCTCCGGGTCGAGTGGTGTCGGCGTGGCGCTGCGGTACGCCCCGAAGCCTGCGGCCCGGGCCACGCCCGCGGACGCCTCCAGGAACGCGTTCTGCATCGCGGCGGCGGCCAGCATGCCCGGTGCGAAGAACGCGGCGTAGGAGACGCCGGCGATCTGGGCCGGCGCGTTGTCGTCGACGAGGGAGCCCAGGCCGGCGCCGATGCCGATCAGGAACAGCAACGGGTTCAGCACGTTGATCACGATCGAGCCGCGCCAGGTACGCCGGTAGCGCGTGACCCAGTATCGGAATGCGCGAAGCACCAGTGGTCCCCCTGCTACTCGATGAGCGATCGGCCGGTGAGCTTGAGGAACACGTCCTCCAACGTCGCGCGGCGGACCAGCGCGGTGAGCGGCGTGAGCGACATGGCGTGCACCGCGGCGAGGGCGGCCTCCCCGTCGGCGGTGTAGACGAGCACCCGGTCGGGAAGCGGTTCGACGCGGCCGTCGCTGCCGGTGGCCAGCGCCGACGTGCGCAACTTCTCCGCCGCGGTGTCCCGTTCGTCGAGGCGGAAGCGCAGTTCGAGGACCTCCCGCGTGGCGTACCTGCTGATCAGGTCCCGGGGAGAGCCCTGGGCGACGATCCGGCCGTGGTCGACGACGATGAGCCGGTCGCAGAGTTGCTCGGCCTCGTCCATGTAGTGCGTGGTGAGGATGAGCGTGACGCCCTCCTGTTTGAGCTGAAAGAGCCGGTCCCACAGGATGTGACGCGCCTGCGGGTCGAGGCCGGTGGTCGGCTCGTCGAGCAGCAGGATGTCGGGTTCGTTGATCAGGGAACGGGCGATGGTCAGCCGCCGACGCATGCCACCGGAGAGCGTCTCGACCTGGTCGCCGGCCTTCTCCTGAAGTTGGGCGAAGTCCAGCAGTCGGGTGGCCCGTTCCCGGATGACGGTGCGTGGCAGGCCGAAGTATCGCCCGTAGATGTGCAGGTTCTCCCGGACGGTCAGCTCGTTGTCCAGGTGGTCGTCCTGGGTCACGACGCCCAACCGGGCGCGGATCTGCGGCCCCTGCGTCATCGGGTCCATGCCGAGCACACGCAGGCTGCCGCCGCTGATCGGCGACGTCGCGGCGATCATCCGCATGGTGGTGGACTTGCCCGCGCCGTTGGGGCCCAGGAGCCCGAACGACTCGCCCCGCTCAAGCGCGAAGTCGATGCCGTCGACAGCGCGGAACTCCGCTGTGGACCCGCGTGGCGGATAGGTCTTGGTCAGATTCCTCGCCTGGACCAGTGGTTGCTCGCTCACCATGGCAGCCTAGAAAATCCAACAACGGACTGCAATATTTAAACAGGGCGTTGTAATTTCCAGACTGTCCTCTGCGGCGGGTCGCCGATCTCGATTGCCACCCCCGACCGGACCTGCGAGGGTCGACGGATGTCACAGGTGACCGGTGCCGACCTGCTCCAGGCGGCCGACGAGATGACGCGCGTGCTGCACCCGCACCGCGAGCGCGACTGGTCGGTGCCCGCCGGCACGCTGACGTGGAGCTGCTGGACCACGGCGGCGCACGTCGCACACGACCTCCTCGCGTACGCCGGCCAGGTCACCGGCCGCCCGGACGACGGCTACCTGCCGTACGACCTGCGGGTCTCCCCCGACGCGAGCCCGGCGCAGGCCCTCACCGTGGTGCGGGCCTGCGCCGGGATGCTCGCCGCCGTCGTCGACGCGACCCCGTCCGACGCGCGGGCCTGGCACTACGGCCCCTGCGATCCGGGCGGCTTCGCGGCGATGGGCGTGGCCGAGACCCTGCTGCACACCCACGACATCACCCTTGGCCTCGGCGTGCCGTGGCAGCCACCGCAGCGGCTGAGCGCACTGGTGCTGGGGCGACTCTTCCCGGACGCCCCGGACGGGCCTGCCCCCGAGGTGCTGCTCTGGATGACCGGCCGTGGTGAGTTGCCCGGCCGGGCGCGGCGTACCTCCTGGAATTGGCACGCTGCGGTGGACTGACGGGCTGGACCGCGCTACCGCAACTGCTCCGGATGGACCTGATGATCGGGCGCCGGCAACACGTGCCGGTGCCCGTCCAGCGGAAAGGTCGGCGGCCGGGCGGGCAGCGTCTCCTCGTAGACGAAGCCGCACTTCTGGGCCACCCGGCAGGACGCGACGTTGTCCACCTGGTGCAGCAGGTCCAGATGCGTCAGCCCCGGGAACCGGTCGAACGCCCAGCCGCTGAGCGCGGTGACCGCGCGCGGCGCGATCCCACGCCCGCGCGCCCACGACGCCGTCCAGTAGCCCACCTCCGGTGCGGGGCGCTGCGGCGTCACGCCCTTGAGCACCACGTTCGCCACCAGCCGTGGACCCTTCGCGTGGTCTTCGAGGACGGCGAAGCTGTACCGCCGGCCGTCGGCCCAGTCCTGCCGTGTCCGCGAAAGCCAGTGCCGGCCCTCGTCGACGCTGGTCACCGGCAGCCGCGTCCATCGGCGCAGCACCGGATCCCGGTACGCCGCCAGCAGCGCGTCCAGGTCGTCGTCCACCCACTGTCGCAGGGCAAGGTCCGCCGCCCGCACCTCGATCATCATCCGCACAGTCTGCCGATGGCGTGCAAGGCCGACCAGACGGGTCAGCGCGACCGGCGTCGCCACGGCCACCAGGTACGGCGGGAGCGGCGCGGCGGGACGACGACGGCGGCGGCCCGCTCGGTCGGTGGCGTCGACACACTCGGCGGGGCGTGTTCGGCGCGCCAGCGGCGGACCACCTCGTCGGCGTTCACCGGGCGTACCACCACCCGGGGGCCGTCGGGGTTGCGGAGCCAGGCCACGATCTGCGCGTTCAACTGCCCCACGACGTCGCGTACGGACTGTTCGGTGGGCAGGTCGCGGACCTCGTCGGGGATCTGCTCGATGCGTCGGCGCAGTTGCAACGGGGTGGGCAGGAGCAGGTCGCTGGGCAGCGCCTCACGTTCCAGGAAACTCTTGATCCACCACGACTCGTCGTACGGCATACCCCGGCCGGGGATCGGCTTGCCCATGCCGGGCAGGTTGTCGAACTCGCCGCGCTGCGCGGCTCCCCGGATCTGCGCCTCCACTGCCGCTTCCCACGCCTCGGTCACCCTGCGGCACCTCCCCGGTCACGGTAGCCCGTCGCCTCCGGACGGCAACGGGCGTCGCAAGAGATCAGCGCACCCGCCCCGGCGACCATTCCCGCCGGACTGAAAGCGCAGGCCACGGGCCGCGAGGTGGCCCTCGGCCGCGATGTTCGTCCCGATTACGGTCAGTGTGGGGACTATCGAAACGGGGGGACACCGATGGTGAGTTCGGGTGCGCTGCTGGGTATCGCGCTGGTCGCGTTGGGGCTGGTGCTGACACCGGGCCCGAACATGGTCTACCTGGTGTCCCGCTCGGTCGCGCAGGGCCGCCGGGCGGGGCTGGTCTCGCTGCTCGGGGTGGCCGCCGGTTTCGGGGTCTACCTGGCCACGGCGGTCGCCGGCCTGGCCGCCGTGTTCGTCCTGGTGCCGACGCTGTACGCGGTGGTGAAACTGGCCGGCGCCGGTTACCTGCTCTGGTTGGCCTGGCGGACGCTGCGCCCCGGTGGGCACTCACCGTTCACGCCCGCGCCGCTGCCACCGGACCCGCCCCGGCGGCTGTTCACCATGGGTCTGGTCACCAACCTGCTGAACCCGAAGATCGCCATCCTCTACGTGTCGTTGCTGCCCCAGTTCGTCGACCCGGCGCGCGGGCACCTGGCCACGCAGAGCCTGCTGCTCGGCCTCACCCAGATCGCTGTCGCGCTGAGCGTGAACGCGCTGATCGTGCTCACCGCCGGTTCCCTCGCGGGCTTCTTCGCCCGCCGACCCGGCTGGCTACGGGTGCAGCGCTGGGTGACCGGCACGGCCCTGGCGGCGCTGGCCGTGCGGATCGCCACCGACCGGTCCCGCGCGGCGGTCGCCGCGCCCTGACCAGCGATCAGCGGCCCCGGTGCCGGACCCGACGGTCACCGGCCCCGGTGGCGGCGGAGCATCCCGGCGGCCAGCGGCGCGGCGTCCAGGTCACCGGCGGCGAGCCGGGCGGCCAGGGTACGGCGCACCAGCCGGTCGGCCAGCGCGGGCGCGTGCCGACCGACAGCCATCTCCAGGCGGCCACGGGCGGTGGTGGCCACGTCCCGGGGTGCCCGACGGGCGGTGGCGGTACGCAGGATCGCCGCGACCACCCCCTGCACCGGCTCGGGGCGGGACACGCCCTGCAACGACAGTCCCGCATCGGCGGTGCTGTCGTGGATGGGTGAGGCGACCATGCTCGGGTAGACGACGCTGACCCCGACGTGGGTGCCCACCTCGTGCCGCAGCGCGTCGGCGTACGCCACCAGGGCCCGCTTGCTCACCCCGTACGCGGCGGCGAGAGGCAGCGGCAGCACCGCCATCCGACTGGCCACGAAGATGACCCGTCCGTGGGCGGTGACCAGCGGCGGCAGGGCGGCGGCGGTCGTCCGCCACGCGGCGAGCAGGTTGACCTCCAGTTGCCGGCGGACCACCTCGTCGGGTGGCAGCTCGGCCGGGGCGGGGCCACCCACCCCGGCGTTGTTGATCAGCAGGTCGAGCCCGCCGAGCTGGTCGACGGCGGCCCGCACCGCCGGTGCGACGGCGTCCGGGTCGGTCAGGTCGCAGCCGAGCACCGGTACCTCGCCGTCGGTGCGAGGGTGCAGGTCGAGCCCCACCACCCGCGCGCCGGCGGCGGTCAACGCCGTACCGAGATGTCGACCGAAGGTGCCGCTCGCCCCGGTCACGAGCACCCGCCGGCCGGCCAGCGACCGGTTCGTCACCGCGGGGCCCCGGCTGCGGCCCGGCGGGCCCCGGCCGCCAATTCCCGGGTCAGCTCGGCCAGGTAGACGTCGAAGTCCACGCGCATCGCCGGACGGCGCTGACCCCAGCGGGCGGTCGCGGCCCGCAGGTCGGCCCGGCAGGCGGCCCGCTGTCGTTCCGGGTCGGGCAACGCGTACCGGCCGGCGAGGTGCGCGGCGACCAGTTTGGCCTGCGCCTCGACCAGGGGGAACGCCGATCCGGTGGACTGCACCAGGCCGACGAAGGTCAGGCCGGGGGCGTCCGGGTGGAACACGTGCCGGTACAACGGCAGGCTGTCCGGGCCGTCGCCGAGCAGCGCCGGGTCGAGGAACGGGACCACCACCCGGTAGCCGGTGCACCAGATGATCAGGTCGACGCTGTCGGTGCGGCCGTCGGTGAACTCGACCCGGTCACCGTCGACGGAGGCGATGCCGGGTCGGGCCTCGACGTCGCCGTGGGTCAGCCGGGACAGCAACCCGTCGGACAGCGTCGGGTGGTCCTGCAGGAAACCGTGGCGCGGCGCGGGCAACCCGTAGCGGGTGGGGTTGCCGACGGTGGTGCTCAGCATGGTCTGGCTGATGCGTTGCCGCAGCCGCCACGGCAACCGGCGGGCCAACGCCCCGTTGAGGGTGTCCGAGGGGCGACCCAGCAGGTACTTCGGCACCACCCAGACGCCCCGGCGCAGCGACAGCAACGTGCGGGTCGCGGCGTACGAGGCGTCCACGGCGATGTCCATCGCGGAGTTGCCGCCCCCGACGACGAGGACCCGCCTGCCGGCCAACTGCTCCGGACCCCGGTAGTCGTGGCTGTGTATCTGCTCGGCCGTGCAGGTGCCGGCGTACGACGGCTCGGGCAGTTTGGGCACCCGGTTGTGTCCGTTGGCCACGACCACCGCGTCGACGGTGACCTCGACCGGCGCGTCCGGACCGCTCGCGGCCACCGTCCAGGTGCCGTCCTGGTTGCGGGTGACCCGTTCGACGGTGTGGCGCAGCCGGATGTGCTCGCCCAACCCGAACCGGTCGACGTAGTCGGCCAGGTAGCCGGCGACCCGGGTGTGGTCGGGGTAGTCGGGCCAGTCGGTGGGCATCGGGTGGTCGGCGAACTGGGTGCGGCCCCGGCTGGTGTTCAGGTGCAACGTCCGGTACGCCGGTGAGTCGGGTGCCCCGTACACCCAGAGGCCACCGACCTGGTCGGTGGCCTCGAAGCAGACCACCGCCGCGCCGACGTCGCGCAACGCCTTGACCGCGGCGAGCCCGGCCGCGCCGGCGCCGATCACCGCCACCTGAGGTGGTACGCCCATCGCCGCCCCCATCTAAATCCAACGTCTGATGGATAATCGTCGTCGGGCGGTCACGCGTCAAGAGGTCGACGGTCCGTACAAACCGTCGAGCAGCCGATGCACGAACGCCCGGAACTCGCGCCGCTCCCGTGCCCCCGGCGCGCCCGCCGCCAACGCCACCACGTGACCGTGGGTCGCCCACACCAGGCTGCGTACGGTGATGTGCGGGGTCGGCTCCGCCAGCGCGCCGGCCGCCGCCGCGGCGCCGAGCAGCTCGGCCACCAACCGGTACAACGGGTCGGCGTAGCGCTGGTCCAACTCGGCGTGCCGCTGCGGCTCCAACCAGCGGCGCAGCCACAGCGCGGTGGTCTCCGGGCGGTCCTCCAGGAAGTCGACGAAGACGTCGACCAGCTCGTGCAGGGCGCGCCGCGCCGCGTCCGGCCCCGCGTCGAGAGCGGCACGGGCCTGCTCGGCGGCTTCGGTGAGGACCTCCCGCTCGGCGGCGAAGACGCGGGCGAAGCAGGCGTCGTAGAGCGCCGCCTTCGTACCCGTGTGGTGCGCGACGGTGGCGACGTCGACCCCGGCGGCGGCGGCGACCTCCCGCAGCCCGACGGCGTCGAAGCCACGCTCGGCGAACAGCGCGGTCGCGGCGGTGAGCACCACCTCGCGGGTCGGCCGGGTCTCGTCGCGTCGCGGGCGACCCGGACGGCGTCGGGGCATGGTCATGACCGCCATTCTGCCCCTAGAATCCAGCAACCGTTGGATTGCGGAGAGGACGCGGCGATGACCGGGCTCGACGGGCGGCCCGCGGCCGCCACCGAGGCGACGCTCCCCCGTGGCCCCCTGGCGGGCTTCGCGGCCGGCTCACTCGGCATGGGTGTCTGGGTGACGGTGCCCGGCCTGCTGCTGCTCTACTTCCTCACCGACGTGCTGGCCGTCGACCCGTGGCTGGCCGGCATCGCGCTGCTGCTGCCGAAGGTCGCCGACGTGGTGCTGCACCCCTGGGTGGGTCACCGCGCCGACGTCGAGCAGACCCGACGCGGCGACCGGCGTCGCCTGCTGCTGGTCGGCTGCGCCCTGCCGCTCGCGTTCGCCGCGCTGTTCGCGGTGCCCGGCGGCCTGACCGGCGCGCCGGCGGCGGCGTGGGTGGCGGTGTTCTTCGTCGTCGGCAACCTGCTCTTCGCCGCCTACCAGGTCCCCTACCTGGCCACCCCTGCCGACCTGCGCATCGGCTACGACGAACGCACCCGGCTGATGGCGTTCCGGATGGTCGTGCTGACCCTGGGCATCCTGGTGTCCGGCCTGCTGGCGCCGCTGCTCACCGGCGGCGACACCGCGACCCGCTCCGGCTACCAGCGGATGGGCCTGGTCCTCGCCGTCGGGATGCTGGTGGCCATGCTCGTCGGCGTCGCCGGCATCCGCCGGCTGCGCGGGTCGGCGGCGGACCACACCCCGGCGGGGCACGGCGGGTGGCGCGCCCTGCGCACCGCACTGCGCGACCGGCAGTTCCGCTGGCTCGTCGCCGCCTACCTGGCGATGTCCACCACCACCCACCTGGTGCTCGCCGGGGTGCCCTACTACGCCGAGTACGAACTGCGGAACACCGGCCTGACCACGGTGCTGGTGGCCGCGTTCGTCGCACCGGCGTTGCTGGTCACCCCGGCCTGGCTGATGGTGGCCCGCCGCGTCGGCAAGCAACGGGCGTTGCTCGGCGCGCAGGGCGCGTTCGCCCTCGGGTCGCTGGTGCTGGCGGTGGGCCGACCGGCCGGCCTGCCGGTGCTGATCGGCGCGGTGGCGGTGCTCGGCGTGGCGTTCGCCGGCATGCAACTGCTGCCGTTCTCGATGCTGCCCGACGTGATCCGCGCAGCCCCCGCCACCACCGGCGCCGGCACCTACACCGGGGTGTGGACGGCCACCGAGGCCACCGGCGCGGCCCTCGGTCCGTACGCGTACGCCCTGTGCCTGACCGTCGGTGGTTTCGTGGCCTCGACGGCCGGTGAGTCGATGGTGCAGCCGGACGCGGCGCTCGCCGCGGTCCGCTACGGCTTCGGGGTGCTGCCGGCGGTGGCGATGCTCGCGGCCGTGCTGCTGCAACGCCGCTACACCCTGGACGCCACCGCCCGGACGACGACCTGAACAGCCGGCACTAGACTTCGCCCTCGATGGACGCCCAGCCCAGCACCACCGAAACCCGTCCGTGCGCCCACTGTGGAGCGCCGGTGGCGCAGCGTGTCGGCGCGGGCCGGCCGTTTCGCTACTGCCGGGACAACGACGGCGCCTGCCAACGCGCCTCCCGCAACAGTCGGATGCGCCACCGCAACGCCCCCGGCCTGCCCGGGCAGGTGGCCCGCACCTGGGAGGCGGTGGACCGCCTCGACCAGATCGTCGAGACGTTGACCGAGTCACTGCACGCCGAGTTGTCGCCGGTGGGTGTGCAGCGGCAACTCGCGCAGGCCCGCGCGGAGGCCGCCACCGAGGTCGCGGCGGCGCAGACCGAACGCGACGAGGCCCGCGACGACGCCGAAGCCGCGGCGGCCGACGCCGCACGAGCCCGCGAGCAGGCCCGCGCCGCGCACGCCGAGGCCGACGACGCCCGGCAACGCGCCGAGCAGGCCGTGCGGCGGGCCACCGCGGCCGACGAACGCGCCCAGCACGCCGAGGCCGCCCGCGACCAGGCACGCCACGACGTCAGCGCCGCCGAGGCGTTGCGCGCCCAGGCGGAACGCGACCGGGACCAGGCCCGCGCCGAGGTGCGCGACCTGCGGGCCGAACGGGACACCGAGCGGCAACGGGTGACCGACCTGACAGTGGAACGCGACGCGGCACGCGCCGACGCCGAACGAGCCACCCGGGCCGCCGCCGAGGCGACCGAGCGGGCCGGGCGGTGGCAGGCCGAGGTGCAGGACGTACGGCGGCAGATCGAACAGGCCCGCGCCGACGCCGCGCGGACCCGCGCCGAGGCCGCCGACGCCGCCCGCGCCCGCGAGCAGGCCGACCGGGCCCGCGACCGCGCGCAGGTCGCGGCCCAACAGGCCGACGACGCCCGGCAGGAGGCCGCCGAACTCGCGGCGCGGCTGCGCGCGGAACTGGCCGCGACCGCCGCCCACCGGGACACCCTCACCGCCGAGGTTGCCGCGGCCCGGCAGGCCACGGCCGCCGCCGAGGCCCAGGTCACCGCCCTGACGGTACGACTCGACGCCGCCGAGACCGACCGGGACGCGGCCCAGCGGCGGGTGGCGCAGCTCGGTGACCAGGTCAGCGACCTGGCGTTGGCGTTGGCCCGGCTGGGTCCGACTCCGACGGGCGGGGCGGACACCTGAACGGGACGGCGCAACCTTCGCCGCGTCCGGGCGGTTAACATCCCCGGTGGCAGCGGACACACCGCCGTTGCGACCTCGCCCGGGGATCACCTGGCCGGCTGACCGTCCCGGCCGGTTACCCTTGGTCCCGGTCCGCCCGTGGACGCCTCACGCCCCCGGGCGGGAATGGCTCGACGGGGACACACAGTTACACCCAGAAGACCAGCACCACGAACGAGGGGAAGTCGATCATGGGCGAGCGTATGCTGCGCGGAAGCCGCCTTGGCGCGGTGAGCTACGAATCCGACCGCAACACGGAGCTCGCGCCGCGTCAGACCCGCGAGTACCTCTGCGCCAAGGGCCACCAGTTCGAGGTGCCGTTCGCCGTCGACGCCGAGGTCCCGACGACCTGGGAATGCAAGTTCGACGGCAGCGTCGCCCGACTCGTCGACGGCAGCGAGCCGGAGCAGAAGAAGGCCAAGCCGCCGCGTACCCACTGGGACATGCTGCTGGAGCGGCGTTCGATCGCCGAACTCGAGGACATCCTCGAGGAGCGCCTGCAGGAGGTCCGGACCCGTCGCGGCCGCGCCTGAGCCGCACGACGTACGACGACGCCGCCCCCGGGGACAACCCCGGGGGCGGCGTCGTTTTTGCGTGCTCTCAGTGGCGGCCGGGCTCCACGATCTCGCCCTCGATCGCCCGGCCACCGTCGACCACCACCGGCTGCTCCGGTCGGGGGGTCGGTTGCGGCGCACCTTGGCGCACCCGCACCGTACGGGGGCCGAACAGGTCACCGGCGACCATCGACGACACCCGCCGCTCGGTGGCACGGCGCACCCCGGCGCGGGCCAGTCGCCGCACCGGCGGCACCAGCAGCAGCAACCCGGCCAGCCCGCTGACCAGGCCGGGCACCGCGAGCAGCAACGCCCCGGCCAACCCGACGAGCCCGTCGGTCACCTGCCCACCCGGTGGTTGCCCGGCCGCCGCGGCGGACCGGAACCCACGCCAGGCGCGCATGCCCTCACGGCGCAGCAGCACCAACCCCAGCAGGGACGCCGCGAAGACCAGCAGCACGGCCACCCCGAACCCCAGCGCCCGCCCCACACCGACGAACACCGCCAGTTCCACCACCACCGCCAGCAACAGGGCCAACGGCACGAACTTCAGTCCTCGGCGCATCTCACCTCATCGCCATTCCCGCGACACCATGGGCGTGTCCCGCCCATCCAGCATGACACGACCGCGCTCACGGCCACCGCGCCTGACCGGTGGCCGTGCCGTGCAGGCCACGGCGTACCGCCTGGCGGCGGTCCCGCACACCCCAGGCGGTGATCCGCCACAGCGCCTCGGCCACGATCTTCGGGCTCATCTTGCTGTCCCCGCGTTCCCGCTCGGCGAACGTGATCGGCACCTCCACGATCCGCACCCCGGCCTGATGCGCCAGGCGGGACAGCTCCACCTGGAACGAGTACCCCTGCGAGGTCACCGACTCCAGGTCGATGGCGTCCAACGCGCTGATCCGGTACACGCGGTAACCGCCGGTGGCGTCCGAGACGGGCACACCCAGCGCCAGGCGCGCGTACAGGTTGCCGCCGCGCGACAGCAGCAGCCGCCGCAGCGGCCAGTTGAGCACGCGGGCGCCGCTGGTCCACCGTGACCCGATCACCACGTCGGCGTCCCGGGCGGCGTCCAGCAGCGCCGGCAGGTCCTCCGGGGCGTGGGAACCGTCGGCGTCCATCTCCACGACCGCCTGGTAGCCGCGTTCCCGGGCCCACCCGAACCCGGCCAGGTACGCCGCGCCGAGGCCTTCCTTGCCGTGACGGTGCAGCACCTGCACGTGGGGGTCGCCGTCGGCGAGAGCGTCGGCGATCGCGCCGGTGCCGTCGGGGCTGTTGTCGTCCGCGATGAGGATCCGCACCGCCGGAGCGGCGCGCCGGACCCGGCCCACGATTGTGGCGATGTTGTCGGCCTCGTTGTAGGTGGGGATCACCACCAGCACCCGGCCCACTCCGGGCACCTCGTCCGGGCGTCGGATCGTATCGGTCGCCTGGATCACGGTTCCTCCGCTCCCGCCGGCGTACCGGCTGTTGCTAACCGGGCATGATCCGTTGCCGCCGGCGCACCACCGCCGCGCCGACCAGGGCCGCCGCGGCCAACGCGGCGAGCGCCACCTCCGGCCACCATCCGAGCCGGGTGGCGAGGGTACGTCCGTCGTCGAGGCGCAGCTGTCGCACCACGACCTCCCGGGTGTTGAAGCCGGTGGCATCGCTTACCCGCCCGTCGGGTGCCACGAACCCGGACACGCCGACCGTGGAGGCCATCAACGCCGGTCGGCCGTGCTCGACGGCCCGCAACCGGACCATGGCCAGCTGCTGGCGGGCCTCCGCCACGTCGAACGTCGCGTTGTTGGTCTGCACGACCAGCAGTTGCGCGCCGCCGGTGACGGTGTCGCGGACCACGGCGTCGTAGGCGACCTCGAAGCAGATCACGTCACCCAGGACGGCCGGGCCGACGCGTACCACGCCCGGGGTGCTCCCCGGCACGAAGTCGTTGCGGATCAGGTCGACCTGCTTGCTGACCATGCGGGCCACGTCGCGCAGCGGCACGTACTCGGCGAACGGCACGGGGTGGCGTTTGGTGTACAGCTGGTCCATGTCGGGCCCGGTGCCGGGCCGCCACAGGATGCCCGCGTTGCGGACCTGCCCGGCGCCCGGGCCGAGCAGCACCGCGCCGACCAGGATCGGCGCGCGCACGGTGTCGGCGGCCTGGGAGATCCGCGCACCGGCGGTGGGGTTGCGCAGCGGGTCGATGTCGCTGGAGTTCTCCGGCCACACCACCAGGTCGGGTTGGTCCTGTTGGCCGGCGGCGACCCGGGCGGCCAGTTCGAGGGTGGCGTCGACGTGGTTGTTGAGCACCGCCTGCCGTTGGGCGTTGAAGTCCAGGCCCAGGCGCGGCACGTTGCCCTGCACGATCGCCACGGTGACCGTGGCGCCGGACCCGGCGGCGGCGACGGGCACGAGCAGCGCCCCGGCGGTCAGCGCGACGGCCAGGGCGGCCGGTACGGCCACCAGCGTCCACCGCCGCGCCGACGACCCGGTGGCCGGGGCGGCGTCCGCACCGTCGACGGTCGACGCGGTGTCGGTGGGGTCGGTGAGGGTGGTGGGACGCACTGTGGTCCAGGTGTGCCAGGCGGCGGTGACGAGCAGCCCGCCCAGGAGCGCCGCCGCGAAGGTCACCAGCGGCGCGCCGCCGAGCGAGGCCAGGCGCAGCAGCGGGGAGGTGTCCTGGCTGAACGCCAGCCGCCCCCAGGGGAAACCGCCGAACGGGGTGCGGTCGCGCAGGGCTTCCTGCCCGACCCACAGCAGGCCGGTCAGCACCGGCCACGACCAGCGGACGCGGTCGACCAGCGGGGACACCCAGGCGGTGGCCGCGCCGAGCAACGCCAGGTAGCCGGCCTGCAGCAGCGACAGGAGCACCCACGGCAGGTAGCCGGTGTGCAGGTTCGTCCAGGCCAGCAGCGGGGCGAAGAGCGCCACGCCGGTGAGGAAGCCCAGGCCGGCGCCGGCGCGCAACCGCCGCCGGTGGGTGGCGGCGGCCAGCAACGCCACGCCGACCGGGGCGAGCGGCCACACCCCGTACGGGGGGAACGCCACCAGCAGGGCCAGCCCGGCGGCCACGGCCAGAGGCACGGCCACCCGCAATGGCAGCGGCCGACCGGTCACCACCGGCCTGGTCGGCTCTGCCGGGGCGTGCGTCTCATCCCGGTCCAGGGTCGTCACCGCTTCACCTCGATCACGGGGCGAAGGCTACCTGGCCGGGGGCTGGAGCGGCCGCATCGGGCAGCCGGCAGTGAGCGGTGGGGCGCGATGCTCACGGAAAGCGGCACGGGTGCTGTCTCACGCCCCGGTGGGGAACGAAATCGGGGCGCGGCTCGCGCCGCGCCCCGATGCTCCCAGGCCCTTCCCGGCCGGTGTGGCGAGGATGGGGCACGACGACCTTCGGACCGACCGGACGTGGACTGGCTGCCCCCGCCGGGCCGTTGTCTACTGGCCGTGCACCTCACCCTGCCCGTACACCGGTAACCGCGGCCGGTTCGCGCCGCCCCGCCGACCCCCGCCCGCTGGACCTGGCCGCCGCGACGATGATGCTGAAAACATGTCGCTCGGCCAGCGGACGAAGGGACGAAGCGAACAACAGCCGCTTCCCGTGGTAGGACTCAAAGACGGTACGTGCCGACCCCCGTTGGTTGTCAACCCACACCCGGCCTGTCGTGTGTTGCGACACGGCGTGTCGGGTCGGCGCGTCTCAATGTGTCCGCAGATGGTGACGCAGCAGCATCCCCGCCGCCGCCCGATGCTCCTGCGCGAGGAGCCCTCCGGCGGCCAACACGTAGTCGGCGTCGACCACCGCGGCGGCGGCGCGCGGCAACGCCCACCCGCCGGCGTGGTCGGCGAGGACCGCCGCCAACACCTGCCCGGACACGGGTGTCGGGGCGTGCCGCAACACACCACCGGAGCCCACCAGCAACCGCACGTCACGCAGGTCCCGTCCGGCCCGCTCACCCGTCGCGGCGCCCCGCGCGTGTCGCCGCAGAGCCACCGTCGCCGCGAGGGTGGCGATCCGGGCGTCCACGGCCCGCTGCGGGTCGTCGACGGCCAGGAACGCCGGGTCGGTGGCCCGACGGTCCGCGTCGGCCGCCAGGGCGTCGGCGTCGCCCGGGGTCAGCAGCCGCTCCTCGACGGCGGCGCGCAGCACCCCGGGGGCGCTCCACCGCATGCCCAGGTCCCCCTCGACGGTGCGGGCCCGCCAGAGGCTGCCGGCGACCTCCCGACCGGGCCCGGTGGCCCGCTCGTCGGGGGTGAGCACCGAGTACACGTCGGTGGTGGCGCCACCCACGTCGACCACGGCCAGGTCACCGCCGACGGTGTCGGCGAGCACCTCCACACCGCTGAGGACCGCATCGGGGGTGGCCGCGCGGACCAGCCGCGCGAACCGGGTGCCCCGCGACAGTCGTTTACCCCCGATGACGTGGCGCAGGAACACCTCACGGATCGCCGCCCGCGCCGACGCCGGGGCGAGGACCCCGATGCGGGGCAGGACGTTCTCCGCGCCCGTCACCGGCACCCCGGCGGCCGCCAGCAGGGCGGTGAGGTCCTCGCGGACGTCGGCGTTGCCCGCGTACACCACCGGTTTGCGCCACCGGGCGCGGGCCAGCCGGGTCGCGTTGTGGGTGACCGTGTCGGCGTCACCGCCGTCGGTGCCGCCGACCAGCAGGACCACGTCGGGTCGGGAGGCGCGCAACGCCGTCAGGTCCGCCGCGCCGAGCCGACCGGCCGCCACGTGCACCACGTGCGCGCCGGCGGACAACCCGACGCGCCGGCCGGCCTGCGCGGTGACCAGCGGCTCGTACCCGATGACGGCCAGCCGCAGCCCACCGCCGGCCGACGAGCACACGTACCACGGCACGTCGCGGACACCGAGCCCGGCGGTGGCCGCCGTGACCGCGGCGTCCAGGCCGTGCAGCACGTCGGTGCCGACCGTCGTGGGCGCCGACGCCGCACCCACCAGCACGCCGGCGGCCAGGTCCACCACCGCCGCCTTGGTGTACGTGGACCCGACGTCCGCGCAGACGGCCAGGGTCACCGGTCTTCGGCGGGGACGACCACGGTGCCGGTCGCGGTGACCGCCACGATCGGTGGGTCCAGGACCTCCGCGGCGGACTCGGAGCGGTCCGGGCGGCCCCGGCACACCACCACGCACGCCAACTCCAGGGTGCGGCTGCGGGAGCCCACCCGCGACACCTGCGCGGTCACCTCCACCACGTCACCGGCGTGGATGGGGGCGGTGAACCGCACGTCGGAGTACCCGGCGAACAGGCCCTCGTCGCCGTCGGTGCGGATGCACACCTCGGTCGCCACGTCCCCGAACAACCCCAGGGCGTACGCCCCGTCGACCAGGTTGCCCGCGTAGTGGGCGTGCGAGTACGGCACATACCGCCGGTGCGTCACCGTCAACCCGAGCCGTGCGTCGGTCATGCCACTACCGTCCTCATGCCATCGCCTTCCGCTTCGTGATCAGGGCGTGCACGAGGTAGCTGGCCACCTCGCCGGGCGTGGTGCCCCGACCGAAGATCCGGTCCACACCCAACTCGTCGGTCATCGTCTCGTCGAACCGGGGACCACCGACGATCAACAGCGGTCGCTTGCCCGCGGGCATCGCCTCCCGGAACGCCGCCGACATCTCCCGGGTGTTGTGCAGGTGCGCGTCGCGTTGCGTGACGACCTGCGACACCAGCACCGCGTCGGCCTTCTCCACCCGGGCCATCTCCACCAACTCCGGCACGCTGACCTGCGCACCCATGTTGGTGACCTTCAACTCCCGGTAGTACTCCAGGCCCTTCTCCCCCGCGATGCCCTTGACGTTGAGGATCGCGTCGATGCCCACGGTGTGCGCGTCGGTGCCGATGCACGCCCCGACCACCGACAACTTGCGCCGCAACCGCTGCTTGATCACCGTGTTGACGTCCTTCGCCGACAGCAGGGCGAAGTCCCGTTCCACCACCTGCACCGCGTTCAGGTCGACCAGGTGGTTGACCCGCCCGTACACGACGAAGAACGTGAACCCGTCGCCCATCGGTTTGGCGTGCACCACCATCGCCGGGTCGATGCCCATCTTGTTGGCCAGCTGCACCGCCGCGCCCTCGGCCCGCTTGTCGTGCGACACCGGCAGGGTGAACGACACCTGCACCATCCCGTCACCGGTGGTGTCCCCGTACGGCCGCACGATCTGGCCGCTCACGACGCCGCGCCGCGGCGTCGTGAGCGGTCGCTACTGTGCTGACCGGTTCGCTCGCTCATGACGCCGCCTCCAGGATCTCGGTAGCCGGGTTGCAGTAGTCCTGCTCGTGCGCGGCGACCCCGGCGAGGCCCTTGCCCCGGTCCGCGGGCCGCTTCATGATCCCGAAGGTGCCCTCGGCGATCGCCGTCAGCAACGTCTGCTCCCCGATGCGTTCCAACAGGTCCAGCGCCTCACCGAGGACCTGGTTGGCGCGGCGGCGGATGAACCCGCCCGGCGCCGGCACGAAATCCTCGTGCAACCCACCGGCCGCCCCCAGCACGTACCGCACGTTCTGCAGGGCGATGTCCCGGTCCGACAACCACGGCGTCACCACCGCCTCGGTCATCATCCCCACCAGCAGGATGCCCTGACCGGTCAGCGCCCCCGCCAGGTTGAAGAACCCGTCGAGCAGGTTGCCCCGGAACACGTCACCGGTCATGTGCTTCGTCGGTGGCATCCACTTCAACGGCGCGTCCGGGAACAACTCCCGCGCCAACAACGCGTGGGCCAACTCCAGGCGGAACGACTCCGGCACCTCCGGGTTGATCTCGAACGCGTGCCCCAACCCCAACTGCCAGTCCGCCAGCCCCGCCTCGTGCGCGAAGAACTCGTTGAGCAGCTGCGACACCGTCACCGTGTGCGCCTCGTCGACCGCGTCGGCGGTGGTCAGGTAGTTGTCCTCACCGGTGTTGATGATGATCCCGGCGCGCGCGTGCACCTGCCGGGAGAACCGCTGGTCGACGAACGTGCGCACCGGGTTGATGTCGCGGAACAGGATCCCGTACATCGAGTCGTTCAACATCATGTCGAGCCGTTCCAGGCCCGCGAGGGTCGCCATCTCCGGCATGCACAACCCCGACGCGTAGTTGGTCAACCGCACGTAGCGGCCCACCTCCTTCGACGACTCGTCCAACGCCGCGCGCATCAACCGGAAGTTCTCCTGCGTGGCGTACGTGCCGGCGAACCCCTCCCGGGTCGCGCCCTCGGGCACGTAGTCCAACAGCGACTGCCCGGTGGAACGGATCACCGCGATCACGTCCGCGCCCGCCCGCGCCGCCGCCTGCGCCTGCGGGATGTCCTCGTAGATGTCGCCCGTGGCCACGATCAGGTAGATCCACGGCCGCTGCGCCGGGTCACCGTGCCGCTTCACCAGCCGGTCCCGCTCGGCGCGCCGCCGGTCGATGCGCCGGATACCCGCCCCGACCGCCTTGCGCGCCGCGCTGCGGGCCGCCGTCGCCGCCCGACCGGTCGGCTGGGTGAACCGCACCGACCCGGCCGCGGCCTTCTGCGCCAGCAACGTCACGTCGGTGAGACCCTCACGGGCGAGAGCGTCGAAGACCGGCACCGCGACCCCGTGCCCCAGACCCACGTCCGCGGCGACCGCGTCGACGAGCCGGTTCACCCACGGAATGCCGTCCGGGTCGGCGCCGGTCACCCCGGCCAGCCGCAGCACCGCCCGCTCCACCGACACCGTCGTGTGGCTGCGCGCCAGGTCCACCACCGGTTGCCCGGCCCGGCGCGCCAACTCCCGCGCCCGCGCCACCAACACCGGATCAAGATCAAGCTTCCCGGTCACGCCACACCGCTCATCTGCTCGCTCACGACGACCCTTCCTCGTAGATGACCTCGCCGCGCAGCACCAACCGCCGGCACACCGGCAGCGGCGTCGGGTCGTCCGGGCCCCGCAGGTCCGGGTCCTCGGCCAGCAACACCGGCAGACCCCGCTCCACCCCCGCCGGCGTCGACCACACCGCGAACGTCGCCGGCGCGCCCAACGCGAGGACCCCCTCGGCGTCCAGGTGCACCGCCCGCCACCCACCACGGGTGTGCGCGGCGAACGCCGCCCGCACACTCATCCGCTGCGCCGGGTTGTGGTGCGCCGCCGCCGCCCGCACCGAACCCCACGGGTCCAGCGGCGTCACCGGCGAATCCGACCCGAACGCCAACGCCACACCCACCGAGTGCAGCGCACCCATCGGATTCGACTCCAACGACCGGTCCAACCCCAACCGCGCCTCGTACATCCGACCCGCGCCACCCCACAACCGATCGAACGCCGGCTGCACGCTCGCCACAACCCCGTACTCCACGAACCGGGCGATCAACCGCCTGTTCATGATCTCCGCGTGCTCGATGCGGTGCCGGGCCGCCCGCAACCGCTCCACACCCACCGTCGCGGCAGCCGCCGCGAACCCGTCGAGGACCGTGCCGATCGCCGCGTCACCGATCGCGTGGAAACCGCCCTGCATGCCGTGCGCCGCGCAGTCCAACAGGTGATCACGCACCTGCTCGGCCGTCAGGTACCCGTGCCCGCACCCGTCACCGTCGTCGTACGCCCGCGACACGTGCGCCGTACGCGAACCCAACGCCCCGTCGGCGAACAGGTCCCCACCGGCGCCCACGGCACCCAGCTCCCGGGCCCGCGCCGCGCCACCCAACTCACCCCAGTACCCGTACACCTCCGGCACCCCCGCACCGGAGATGCCCAGCAACCCGGTGAAGTCCTCCTCGTCGGAGATGTCCGGACCACCGCACTCGTGCACCGCCGCGATCCCCAGCGACGCCGCCTGCGACAGCGCCACCCGCTGCGCGGCCACCCGCTGCGCCCGGCTCACCGACCCCTGCGCCGCCGCCCGCACCACGTGGTGCGCGTCGCGCCGCAACCACCCCGACGCGTCGAACCCGGCCGCCCGCGCCGCCTGCGGACACGCCGCCAGCAGCGCCGACGACACCAACGCCGAATGGATCGACGCCTGCGACAGGTACACCCGCCGCCCGCCGGCCGCCCGATCCAACGCCGCCGCGTCCGGCAACACCGGATCCGACCAGCCCGACTCGTCCCAGCCGTGCCCCAGCACCACCGCGTCCGCCGGCAGACCCGCCGCGAACCCGGCCACCGCGTCCAACAACTGCGCAGCCGTTCGCACCCCGGACAACTCCAGCCCGGACAACGCCAACCCCGTGTCGGTGGCGTGCACATGCGCATCGACGAACGCCGGGGTCACCAACGCCCCGTCCAGGTCCACCACCCGATCGGCCGGCGGCGCGTCACCGTCGGTCCCCAACCAGGCAATCCGCCCATCGGACACCAGCAGGGCGGTCGCGCTCGGGTCGGCGGGACAGTGCAGCACGCCGCCGCGGTACAACGTCGAGGGGTTCGTCATGACCTCAGTCTGCCGCGACCCGCGCCGCGAACAGCTGACGCACCCCCGGCTCGGCGCGCAACAACCCCAACGCCAACTCCGCGTGCCCCGGCACGTACCCGTTGCCCACCAGCATCGTCACGTCCGCCGCCAACCCCTCCGCGCCCAACGCCGCCGCCGAGAAGCTCGTCGCCATCGAGAAGAAGATCACCGTGCCGCCGTCCGCGGTGGCCAACACCGCGCCGTGCTCACACCCCGGCACGTCCACGCACACCACAGTGACGTCCGCCGGCGCGCCCAGGGCGGTCGTCACCGCCGTGGACAACCCCACCGGGTCCCGCGCGTCGGCCAACGCCACCGTCGACGCCAGCCCGGCGGCCGTCAGCGCGTCGCGCTCCGCCGCCACCGGCACCACCCCGACGGTACGCGCGGCACCCGCCCGCCGCGCCGCCGCGAGCGACAACGACCCGCTCTTGCCCGCCCCGCCGATCACCGCCACCCGCACCGGCGTCGGGTCACCGACACGACGACGGTCCTCGACGTAGCGCGACACCACCCGCGCGGTCAACGCGGGCGCCCCACACACGTCCAGCACCGCCAGGGACAACTGCGGGTCCTCGTCGTCGGGCAGCACCGCCGCGATGGACCGCGCGAACAGGATCGCCCACCCGTCACAGGGCACCTGCTCACTGCGCCCGTCCCACCGAGCCAGCCCGTCGGTCACGACCAGCGGGGTCAGCGTCAACGACACCAGGGTCGCCACCCGCTCGCCGACCTTCAACCCCAACGGGGAACGCCGGCCCGCCTCCTCGACCGTGCCGATCAACATCCCACCGGACCCGGTCACCGGGTTCTGCATCTTGCCCCGCGTCGAGATGATTTCCAGCACCTCGGCGCGGACCGCGTCGCCGTCACCGCCGTGTTTCTCCGACAACTGCCGGAAACTCGCCGCGTCCAGGTTCAGCCGCTGCACCCGGATCCGCACCTCGTTCGGTGCGATCTCCGCCGACGCGTCCAGGCGCCAGGCCGCCTGCGGCAGCACCCCCGCCGGTTGCACGACGCGGTGCAGTCCCACCGGTGACGTCACGCCAACCTCCCCTGCCCAGCCGCCCGAAGCCCCGGTCAAGGCTCGCGTAGCGGGAAAACTTACGGCAGACTAGTTTCTGTACCGAATATTTTCCAGTAGCCTTCGGGCCCGTCGATCAACAGCACCACCGAGGAGGGGCCGTGACCCAGACCATCCCGCAACCCCGTCACGCCCCGGTCGCGGCACCGACCGCCGGGCAGCCCTACGAATACCACCGCCGCCCCCTGGTCGAACCCGACTGGACCCGCTTCCCCGGCTGGCGCACCGTCACCCGCGACCAGTGGGAATCCGCCCAGTGGCAACGCGTCAACTGCGTCAAGAACATCAAGCAGCTCCGCGCCGTCTTCGGCGACCTCGTCGACGAGACCTTCTACGCCGACCTCGAGGCCGACCAGAAGGCCCTGGCCACCATGTCCATGCTGGTGCCACCACAAATGATCAACACGATGGTGCCGTTCGCACCCCTCACCACCGAGGCGCTGCTCGCCGACCCCATCCGCCGCTACATGATCCCCGTCGCCTCCGACCGCCGCACCGACTGGCCCTCACACCCCTACGCCAGCCGCGACAGCCTCCACGAGCACGACATGTGGGTCGCCGAAGGCCTCACCCACCGCTACCCCACCAAGGTCCTCGCCGAACTGCTCTCCACCTGCCCCCAGTACTGCGGGCACTGCACCCGGATGGACCTCGTCGGCAACTCCACCCCCGCCGTCGACAAACTCAAACTCACCCTCAAGCCCGTCGACCGCTACGACGCCCACATCGCCTACCTCAAGGGCCACCCCGGCGTCCGCGACGTCGTCGTCTCCGGCGGCGACGTCGCCAACGTCCCCTGGCGCAACCTCGAGTCGTACCTCATGCGACTGCTGGAACTGGAGACGGTGCGCGACATCCGACTCGCCACCAAAGCCCTCATGGGCCTCCCCCAGCACTGGCTACAACCCGACGTCGTCGAAGGCCTGGAACGCGTCGCCCGCACCGCCGCCCGACGCGGCGTCAACCTCGCCATCCACACCCACGTCAACCACGCCCAGTCGCTCACCCCACTGGTCGCCAAGGCCGCCCAGACCGCCCTCGACGTCGGCGTCCGCGACGTCCGCAACCAGGGCGTCCTCATGCGCGGCGTCAACGCCACCACCCCGGAACTGCTCGACCTCTGCTTCGCCTTGCAGGGCGAGGCCGGCATCCTGCCGTACTACTTCTACATGTGCGACATGATCCCCAACGCCGAACACTGGCGCGTCCCGGTCTGGCACGCCCAGCAGCTCCAGCACGACATCATGGGCTACCTCCCCGGCTACGCCACCCCCCGCATCGTCTGCGACGTCCCCTTCGTCGGCAAGCGCTGGGTGCACATGCTCACCGACTACGACCGCGAACGCGGCATCTCCTACTGGACCAAGAACTACCGCACCTCCATCGAATCCGCCGACCTGGAGGCGCTCAACAAGCGCTACGCCTACTACGACCCGATCGACACCCTGCCCGCCGACGGCCAGCAGTGGTGGACCGACCACCGCGACGACTGAACCACCAACGGCGGCGCCCCCGGGATGGTCATCCCGGGGGCGCCGCCGTTCCCCGTCACCGGCAGTCCAGGCCCTGGACATAGGAGGGCCGCAACGTCCCGGCCACGACCTCGTCGGCGTACTCCCAGAACACCTCCGGCCAGTCACCGGCCCGGTCCATGTCCCGCAACACCCGCCACCCATGGCTGCTCCGCAGCGCCTCGACGGCCCGCCCAACCCCGGCCTCGTCCCCGCTCGCCCGCGCCCGCTGCCACTCAGCGATCCACCCACAACCCACCCGGGACGTCACAGCGGCACCGAAATAGTACGAGTCGCTCACCCCGATCTCCTCCAGCGCGGCGACATCGAACCCCGGCGGCAGCGGCACGTCGGCGAGCACCGTCGCCGCCCGCTCCCGCACCGGCACGACCATCTCCGCCGGAAGCACCGCCAACCACGTCCGAGCGTCCACCCGAACGACGTCCGCGAGAACCCGGTCCAGGTCCTTGCGCGACCAGTTCTCGGAGGTCTTCATCTCCACGACCAGATCGTCGCGGGGACGCACCAGCACAGTGAAATCACCGCTGAGGCTCTGGAACGCATCAGCCGGCCAACCGTCCACCCGCACCGACCTCCCCGGCCCCGCATCGCGCTGACCGGCAAACCGGTCCGCGTACACGTACGCCGGATACCAGTTCATCTCCAGTTCCCGCCCACCCCGGCGAAACCTGACCATGCCATAGTTCTCGGAAAACTCAGACAGGGCCACGACCGTCCAACCGGCCCGATCGATCAACAACCGCGGGCTCCTCTCCGCCGCCTCCATCGCCAACGGAGAAAAGACGGCCCCGGCTCCCGCACCCGCGCTGACGATCGGAGAGACCCCCTCACCCTCGGCCTGCCCCCGCACCACCATCGACACCGGCACGACACTCACGAGCACGGCAGCCGCCGTCACGACGCCCGCCAAACGACGCACCCACAACCGCCGCCACGGTGGCCCGACAGCACGACGGACCAACGACTCGGACAGGATGTCCTCCAGCAGCGCCTGCCTCACCCCACCGAGGTCCCCCATCACCCCGAGCCCACCCGGGTCGGCATCCCGAACCAGCCGGTCGACACGCTCCTCCGTGGTCATGAGTCCTCCTTGCGGGCGGAAGTGGTCAGCACGTCGAGTACATGTCCGGGCGGCCCCGGGTCGTCACCGACCAACCCCCGCAACCGCGCCCGCGCCCGCGACAACCGGGTCCGCACCGCCGCGGGAGACACCCCCAGCACCGCCGCCACCTCATGCGGCTGCAGCCCCTCCCACACGGTCAGCATCAGCACCTCCCGGTCCACCTCCGGCAGACCCGCCAACGCCGCCCGAACGGCAAGCCGCTCCGGCACCGCACTGCCCGGATCAGCGACCGAAGCGGCAATCTGCTGGCGCAACCGCTCACCGAGGCGCTGCCGCCGCACACCCCCACGGTGATGATTCGCCAACACACGCCGGGCCACCCCGTACAGCCACAGCCGAGCCTCACCAGCAACCGGAAGGTCCTGCCGCCGGCGCCACGCCACCAGGAAGGTCTCCGCGACCACGTCGGCCGCGTCCTCCGGGTATGCGACACGCCGCAGGGCGTACGCCAGCAACGACTCGAAATCCTCGGCGTACGCCCGCCGGAAACGGTCCTCGTCCCGCTCTTTCTCGGAGCTCACACACACTCCATGTCCGACGCGGCCTCAACCGTGACGGCTCACCGAACCCCGACCCGCCCGACCGCCGACGCCACGCGACGGCGACTCAGCCGGCCAACACCTCGGACAACGGCGCCGGCGTCAACCCCCGCTCGCGCAACCCGGCCAGGATGTGCGGCAACGCCTCATCGGTCATCGCCGCGTTCGCCTCGGTCACATGCATGATCACCACCGACCCCGGGCGCGCGTGGTCCACCACCGCCCGCACCAACGGCTTCCACGCCTTCGCGAACGGATCACCGCTGACCACGTCCCCGTCGACCACCGTCACGCCCAGCGGGGCCAGCGCGTCCAGCGCCGCCGCGTCGTGACACAGCCCAGGGAAACGGAAGTACCGGGTCTGCCGACCCCCGTACGGTTTGATCACCTCGAACGTCTTCGCCACGTCGTCGCGCAACTCGGTCACCGGCTGCGAGGGCAGGTCGTAGCAGTCCTTGGTGAACGCCGCGTGCCCGTAGGTGTGGTTGGCCAACTCGAAGCGCGGATTACCGGCGATCCGCCGGGTGACGTCCGGATACCGCTGCACCCACTTACCGGTCAGGAAGAACGTGGCCGGAACCCGCTCCCGCTCCAGCAGGTCGAGGATGCGCAGGTTGGCGTACGACTTCACCCGGCCGGAACGCAGGCTGGCCAACATCGCGTCGGTCATGTCCGCGTCGAAGGTCAACGCGACCTTGTCGCCGGTCCGCTGCCCGTGGTTGACGACCGGCGCCCTGGTCCCGACGGGTGTCGCACCCGGCACCCTGGCGCCGGTCGACGTCGGCGACGGGACACCTGTCGACGGCGGGGGCACAGCGGCGCCGGACGACGAGACAGTCGGAGAGGCACTGACCGATGGCGCGACGGACGGTGTCGACGACGCGGACGAGCCGACGAAGACCGGCTGGTCCGACGGCGGCACCCGGGACGCCTCACACCCGGCACTGCCGAGAACGACCGCCACCACCAGGACGCCGAGAGCACGAATCCGACCACGAATCACGCCGCCGATCATCCCAAACGCGAGCTGCCCTCACTGCCCCGCGCCGGGTGGGGGTTAGGCGGAACCGCCACGCGGGGCGTACATGATGACTGCCACGCCCAGCAGACAGAGCGCCGCGCCGGTCACGTCCCAGCGGTCCGGGCGGAAGCCGTCCACCACCATCGCCCAGCCCAACGATCCGGCCACGAACACCCCGCCGTACGCGGCCAGGATCCGGCCGAAGTTCGCGTCCGGCTGGAACGTCGCGACGAACCCGTAGCAGCCCAGCGCGACCACACCGGCCGCGATCCACCACAGGCCACGCTGCTCCCGCCAGCCCTGCCACACCAACCACGCGCCGCCGATCTCCGCCAGCGCGGCCAGGGCGAACAACACCAGGGAACGAAGCACCGTCACCCGGCGACACTAACCGCCGCACGGGACGGGTCCCCGGGCGACGGTGCACCCGGGGACCCGCGAACCGCTCACGTCACTTCGTGAAGGAGTCCTTCACGTTGCGACCGGCGTCCTTGACGTTCTGACCGGCCTGCTTGGCGCGCGCGTCGCTCTGCTGGCTGGCGCCCTCGCCACGCATCCGCTCGTTGTCGGTCATGTCGCCGACGCGCTCCCGCGCAGCGCCGGCCATCTGCTCGACCTTGTTCTTGGCCTTCTCGGTGAAGCTCATCGCGCCTCCTCGGTCTGGCGGTTGTCCCCGCTCGCTTGCCCGGTCTCCGGGTGCCGAAACCGGCAGTGCCGGTTGGCACACCTTCTAAGGCATCCTAGGAAGATAGGTTGAGGGAGGGTCGCCTTCCGACCCCCCGAAGCGGTGGTTAACTGGCCGCATGGGAGAGCTCCTGCTGATCCGGCACGGCGAGACCACCTGGAGCGCCAGCCTGCGGCACACCTCGTACACCGATCTGGAGCTCACCCCCGACGGCGAGCGCCAGGCCCGCACCCTGGCCGCGTTCCTGGCCGGCCGGCGGTTCGTGACAGTGCTGGCCAGCCCCCGCTCCCGGGCGCTGCGCACCGCGCAGCTCGCCGGCCTCACCGTCGACGCCGTCGACGAGGACCTCAGCGAGTGGAACTACGGCGAGTACGAGGGCCGCACCACCGTCGACATCCACGCCGACCAGCCGCACTGGAACATTTGGACCGACGGCTGCCCGGGCGGGGAGTCCCCCGCGCAGGTCGGCGAACGGGTCGACCGGGTGCTGGAGCGGGTCACCCCGCTGCTCGACCGGGGCACCGTCGCGCTTGTCGGTCACGCGCACAGCCTGCGGGTGCTCGGCGCCCGCTGGATCGGCCTGCCGCCGTCCGCGGGTGGCCGGCTACGCCTGGAGACCGCCACGGTCAGCGCGCTCGGTCACGAGCACGGCCGGCAGGTCATCCTGCGGTGGAACCAGCCGGCTCCTCCGGCGCCCGGGACCGCGACCGACCCGGCGCCGCGGCACTGATCTTCGGCGGCCGGTGCTCGTACGGGGTCGACAGCACCACAGTGGTCCGGGTCGTGACGTTCGCCGAGGTACGGATCTCCTGCAACACCCGCTCCAGGTCGGCGGGGCTCGCCACCCGCACCAGCAGCAGGTAGAAGTCCTCCCCCGCCACCGAGTAGCAGGAGTCGATCTCGGGCAGGTGCGACAACCGCTCCGGCGCGTCGTCCGGCTGCGACGGGTCGAACGGGCGGATCGCCACGAACGCGGTCAGCGGCAGGTCCAACGCCTCGAACGACACCCGGGCGGCGTACCCCTTGATCACCCCGCGTTGCTCCAGCCGGCGCACCCGCTGGTGCACCGCGGACACCGACAGCCCCACCTTCTCGGCCAGGTCGGTGTACGACAGACGGCCGTCGGCGGTCAGCGCGGCGACGATAGCGCGGTCGATCTCCTCCACGGCGTGCAACCTACCGGGAAAACCGCCCGACGGCGACGCGGTAGCCGGCGCGACCACCCGCGCCGGCACCCGTCGTCCTCAGCCCCGCGCCAGGTCCCGGGAGATCACCATCCGCTGGATCTGGTTGGTGCCCTCCACGATCTGCAGCACCTTGGCCTCCCGCATGTACCGCTCCACCGGGTGGTCGGCCACGTAGCCCGCGCCGCCGAGCACCTGCACCGCGTCGGTGGTCACCCGCATGGCCATGTCGGTGGCGAAGAGCTTCGCCTTGGCCGCCTCGATCGCGTACGGGCGGCCGGCGTCGCGCAGCCGGGCCGCCGCGAGCGTCAACGCGCGGGCCGCGGAGATCTGGGTGGCCGCGTCGGCCACCATGAACCCGAGGCCCTGGAAGTCGATGATGGACCGGCCGAACTGCTGCCGTTCGCGGGCGTAGCCGACCGCGTAGTCCAGGGCCGCCTGGGCCAGCCCGACCGCGCAGGCCGCGATGCCCAACCGGCCGGAGTCCAGGGCGGACATCGCGATGGTGAAGCCCTCCCCCTCACCGCCGATCAGCCGGTCGGCCGGCACCCGCGCGTCGTCGAAGGCGATCTGGGCCACCGGGGAGGCGCGCAGACCCATCGTCCGTTCGGCCGCCTGCGGGGTGATGCCGGGAGTGCCGGCATCGGCGACCAGGCAGGAGATCCCCTTGGGGCCGGGCCCGCCGGTGCGGCAGAAGACGTTGTAGAAGTCGGCGGTCCGGGCGTGCGTGATCCACGCCTTGGTGCCGGAGACCAGGTACGCGTCGCCGTCGCGGACCGCCCGGGTGCTCAGCGACGCCGCGTCGGAGCCGCCCTGCGGCTCGGAGAGGCAGTACGCGCCCAGCAGTTCGCCGCCGATCATGTCCGGCAGCAGCTTGCGCTGCTCGTCGCTGCCGAAGGCCGCCACCGGGTAGCAGGACAGGGTGTGCACGCTGACCGCCTCGGCGACCGCGAGCCACCGGCTGGCGAGGATCTCCAGCACCTGCAGGTACACCTCGTACGGCTGGGCGGCGCCGCCGTACTCCTCGGGGTAGGGCAGGCCCAGCAGGCCGGCCCGGCCGAGGGTACGCAGCACCTCGCGGGGGAACTCGGCGCGCTCCTCGAAGGCGGCGGCCTTCGGTGCGAGCTCGCGGTCGGCGAGCTCGGTGGCGAGGCCCAGCAGGTCGTGGGCCTCGTCGGTGGGCAGGATCCGGTCGACAGTCATAGCGCGATGAGCTCCGTGGGGGTGGTGTTGAGCTGGTGCACGCCGTCCGGGGTGCAGACGACGATGTCCTCGATGCGGGCGCCGTGCCGCCCCGCCAGGTAGATGCCCGGTTCGATGGAGAACGCCATCCCGGCCTCCAGGGGCCGGTCGTTGCCGGCCACCAGGTAGGGCTCCTCGTGGCCGTCGAGCCCGATGCCGTGGCCGGTGCGGTGCAGGAACGCCTCGCCGTAGCCGGCGGCGGCGATCGGCTCACGGGCCGCGGCGTCGGCCTGCGCGCCGCTGATCCCGGGGCGCACCGCCGCGACGGCGGCGCGCTGGGCGTCGCGCAGCACCTCGTAGTAGTCCAGGAAGTCGTCCGGCGCGGACCCTCCGGCCAGGTAGGTGCGGGTGCAGTCCGAGCGGTAACCCGACGGCATCGTGCCGCCGATGTCGACCACCACCGGATCGCCGACCCCGATCGGCCGGTCCGAGGTGCCGTGGTGCGGGCTGGCCCCGTTCGGCCCGGACGCCACGATGACGAAGTCGACGGTTACGTGCCCGGCGGCCCGGATCGCCGCGGCGATGTCGGTGGCGACCTCGGCCTCGGTGCGGCCGGGGCGCAGCCACTCGCCCATCCGCAGGTGCACCTCGTCGATGGCCCTGCCGGCCTCGGCGAGCGCCGCCACCTCCGCCGCCGACTTACGGATGCGCAACTCCCGCAGGACCTCGCCGGCGAGCCGCTGGGCGGCGTGGGGAAGCGCGGCGCGCAGCGCGAGCACCTGCTCGGCCCACATCCGGTCGGCCAGCCCGACCGCAGCGACCGGGCCGTCGAGGGCGGCGGCGACCAGGGGGTACGGGTCGGTGCCGTCGACGTGGTCGACGATGCGTACACCGGTGGCGGGTGCGGGGGACGCCTCCGCCGCGGGGCGCTCCAGCCTCGGCACGATCAGGGTCGGCTCACCCTCGGCGGGCAGCACCAGGCAGGTGAGCCGTTCCCCCGCGTGGGCGTCGTACCCGGTCAGGTAGCGCAGGTCGCTGCCGGGTGTGAGCAGCAGGGCGTCAAGGCCGGCGGCGGCGGTGGCGCGCTGCGCGGCGATCAGCCGATCGGGCGGGTACAGCTCGTCGGTTCCCACACCGTCAGCTTAACGGTCGTTTGGGCCAGGGCGGAATCCGGACAACCGGTACGAAGGAAATCCACCGTCGTTGATTGACTCGGACAGTTAACACTCTTTAAGATTTGGCTGCCTCGAGGCCCACCCGTTCCTGCGTCCCCGCACCTCCCGCCCGCGACAACCCTGCGCGGGCGGCGTCGTCCCCCGCCCACGGGAAGGCCCCCGATGTCCTCACCACTGCGCCGCGCCCTCGCCGCCGGCCTGCTCGCGCTGGCCACCGCCGCCGCCACACTCACTGTCACGTCCACCGCCGCGCAGGCCGTGGTGCTGCCGAACAACTTCAAGAGCGTCGGCTACATGCCCTCCTGGACGGGCAACATCAACAGCATCCAGTTCAACAAGCTCACCCACATCAACTACGCCTTCGTGCTGCCGAACAGCAACGGCAGCCTCCAGGGTGTCGACGGGGCACGGCTCTCCTCGCTGGTCTCCGCAGGACACGCCAACAACGTCAAGGTCTCGATCGCGGTCGGCGGCTGGAACGACGGTAACGACTCGGCCTTCGAGGCCCTCGCGGCCAACTCCAGCACCCGGACCACCTTCGTCAACAACCTTGTCAACTTCGTCAATCAGTACAACCTCGACGGCGTCGACATGGACTGGGAGTACCCCGACCCGGGCGCGTCGGCGAACAACTACACCGCACTCATGACGCAGCTCGGCAGCGCGCTGCACAGCCGCGGCAAGCTGCTCACCGCCGCCGTGGTCTCCGAGGGCTACTACCTGGAGGGCATCCAGCCCGCCGTGTTCAACCAGGTCGACTGGCTCAACATCATGGCCTACGACGGCGGCAGCCCGCACGCCGGCTACGACTGGTCGATCAACAGCGTCAACCTGTGGAAGGCCCGTGGTCTGCCGGCCAGCAAGGCCGTCCTCGGCATCCCGTTCTACAGCCGCCCCGGCTACTACACCTACTCGGCGCTGGTCGGCATGGACCCGGCGAACGCCAACCGGGACTGCGCCACCATCGGCGGCGCGCAACAGTGCTGGAACGGCATCCCGACGGTGAAGCGTAAGACGCAGTGGGCGCTGGCCAACGCCGGCGGCGTGATGAACTGGGAGCTGACCCAGGACACCAGCGGCTCGACGTCGCTGGTCAGCGCGATGTACGACACCATCATGGGTGGCACCACGCCGCCGCCGACCGGTCGTACCGGCCGGATCACCGGCATCGGCGGCAAGTGCGTCGACGTGGCCGCGGCGAGCACCGCCAACGGGGCCGCCATCCAGCTCTACACCTGCAACGGCACCAACGCACAGACCTGGACCGTGGCCAGCGACAGCACGCTGCGCGCCCTCGGCAAGTGCGCCGACATCACCAGCGGCTCCACCGCCAACGGCGCGAAGGTCCAGCTCTGGGACTGCAACGGCAGCGGCGCGCAGGTCTGGCAGGCGCAGTCCAACGGGACGCTGCGCAACCCGCAGTCGAACAAGTGCCTGGACGCCAGCGACAACAGCTCCGCCGACGGCACCCGGCTGCAGATCTGGGACTGCTTCGCCGGCGCCAACCAGCGCTGGACGCTCCCGGCCTGACGGTTCGCACGGTCCCCGGTCGACGCCCAGCGTCAGCCGGGGACCGTGCCGTGTTCCCGAACGAGAGTGAGCATCTCGTCCACCGAGCCCGCCGGGTCGGTGACCGGGAACTGCACGGCCCGCACCACCGCCGTCGGGTCGACCAGCAGCGTCAGCCGCTTGAACCGGGTCATCCCGCCCGCCCGGAAGACGGGCAGCAGCAGGCCGGCGGCCAGCCGACCGTCCTGGTCGGACAACAGCGGGAACGGCAGCTCGGCGTACGCGGCGAAGTCGGCGAGCTGGTCGGGCCGCTGGGTGCTGACGCCGTACACCCCCACCTCGGCGGCCCGGAACTCCCCGTGACGCTTGGCGTACGTGGTCGACTCCAGCGTGCAGCCCCGGGCACCGGGGATCTCCGCCCAGCCGGGCGGATAGTCCGGCCGGACCGGGGCGTACGCCCCGGGAAAGAAGTAGAGGACGCTCCACCTGCCCGTCGCGGCCACCCCGACGGGCTGGCCGTCGGGTGCCGGCAGCACGACGTCAGGCAACCGCCGCCCGACCAGTTCGTGCGCCCGGCGCGCCTCGGCGGACCCGGCGTCGGCCGTCGCGGTCACCTCACCGTCGCCCATCAGGTGCCTCGTCCCCCAGTCCTGGAGGGCGATGAGGACCGGCAGCAGCCCTTCGCCCTTCCCGGTGAGCAGGTAGTCGTAGCGCGGTGGGTGTCGTGAGTACGGTCGACGCTCCAGGACCCCGTGCTCGACCAGGGCGCCGAGGCGCTCGGTCAGCGCCCGCCGGCTGACACCCAGCTCGCGGTGCAGGGCGTCGAAGCGGGTCGTTCCACCGGCGACGTCGCGCACGATGAGGAACGTCCACCAGTCCCCCAGCACGCCGAGCGCCTGCGCGATGCCGCAGTCCGCGTCGGCAAGATCTTCTCGCCGCACCCACTACCTCCGTTGCTCCGGCTCCGACTATAGTCCGTTCCATATTGGAACGCACTGGTTCGGCGAACGGGGGCCGGCGACATGCACGTCGACGAACGGGCCGGGGTGTTCTGGCGCTGGTGGACCGCCGGCACGACCAGCTTGGTCGGGTCGGCGGTCGACTCGGCCACGCCGGTGGGCACGTCGACGACCGTTTTGCCGAGCCGGATGGCGCCCGGGGCCATAGCCTGGGGTCGGGGTCCCGCGCGGGCGGCCCCGACCGGGAGGACCGCCGTGGCAGCGAACGAGGCGAACCGGGCGGCGACACGCCGTCGTCGGCAACTGTGGGCGGGAGTCCTCGCGCTCGTCGGCCTCGTCCTGCTGATCGTCGGGCTCACCGTCGCCGACGGCGTCGCCGCCTGGGTCGAGGTGCTGGTCGCGGTCCTGCTGCTGGTGACCAGTTACGTGGTGCAGCACCTGGCGCGGCGGGAGACCGTCTACCGGCACGACGACAAGGGCTGACCGCGCCGGACGGCCGGGGGTGCCCCGGATCGTCGGAGGGCTGTGCCAGGCTGTCCGGCGTGGCACAACGACCCCCGATCCTGCTGATCGACGCACCCAGCCTCTACTTCCGGGCCTACTTCGGCATCCCGGAGTCCGCCGCCCGCGCCGAGGACGGCACCCCGGTCAACGCGGTGCGTGGCTTCCTCGACATGCTCGCCACCCTGATCCGCGGGCGCGGCGCCGATCGGATGGTCTGCGCGCTGGACTACGACTGGCGTCCGGCGTGGCGGGTCGATCTGCTGCCGTCGTACAAGGCGCACCGGGTGGCACCGCAGGGCGGCGAGGTCGTTCCGGACACCCTGTCCCCGCAGGTGCCGATGATCCTGGAGGTGCTGGAGGCCGTCGGCATCACCGCCGTCGGCGCTACCGGCTACGAGGCCGACGACGTGCTCGGGACGCTCTCGGTGACCCAACCCGGCCCGGTCGAGGTGGTCTCCGGTGACCGGGACCTGTTCCAGCTCGTCGACGACGCCCGACCGGTCCGGCTGCTGTACGTCGGGCGTGGTGTCGCCAAGCTCGACGACTGCGACGACGCCGCGGTGCGGGCCCGCTACGGCGTGCCGGCCGACCGGTACGCGGACTTCGCCGCGCTACGCGGTGACCCCAGCGACGGGCTTCCCGGGGTCCCGGGCGTCGGGGAGAAGACCGCCGCCCGGCTCATCGAGCGGTACGGCAGCATCGCCGGCATCCTGGCCGCTCTCGACGACTCCGACTCGTCCTTCGCGCCGGGCCTGCGCACCAAGCTCGCCTCGGCACGTGACTACCTCGGCGTCGCGCCGACGGTGGTCCGGGTGGCGTTGGACGTGCCGCTGCCGGAGCTGCCCACCGCGCTGCCGTCCGCGCCGGTCGACCCGGACCGGCTGCTCGACCTCGCGGGGCGGTGGAACCTGGCCGGTTCCGCCCGCCGCCTGGTCGACGCCCTCGCCGCCCGCGCCGACGCCTGACCGTCGCTGACCCGCACGCTCTACTTGATCTTGCGGGTCGACCGGACCACGATGCTCTCGTACTCCGGGTGCTTGACCAGCCAGTCGGCGAGGAACGGACAGATCGGCACGACGGTCCGCCGCTTGGCGCGCGCGTCGTCCATGACCGCACGCGCCAGCGTCGACCCGACGCCCCGGCCCTCGAACGCCGGATCGACCTCGGTGTGGGTGTAGGCGATGATCGAGCCGGTCAGCTGGTAGGTGACGAACCCGGCGACCGTGCCCGTTTCGTCGCGCGCCTCGAAGCGCTCCCGCGCCGAGGCGTCTGTCACGGTGAACTGCACCTGACCATCCAACCACCCGGGTGGCCGGTGTCCGTCCGGAGGCGGCGGGGAGGTGAGCCGGCGCGCATTGTCGCGGCCGGAACGGGAAGAGCAACGCCCCCGGCCGCACGTGGGAGGAGACACCCACCATGACGTACCCGTCGACGGACGGCGGCTTCGCCGTCGTGGAGATGTTCACCTCGCAGGGGTGCAACAGCTGCCCCCCGGCGGAGGAGTTGCTGACCGAGATCGAACGTGACGCCCGGGAACGCGGTCAGGCCGTCTTCGGCCTCGGTTTCCACGTCGACTACTGGGACGACCTGGGGTGGCCCGACCAGTTCGCCGACGCGGCGTACACCGCGCGGCAGGAGGCGTACGCCCGTGCCCTTCGCACCCGCGGCCTGTACACCCCGCAGATGGTCGTCAACGGCACCGTCGAGTTCGTCGGATCCGATCGTCGACAGGCGTCCGGCGCGATCGCGTCCGCCCTGGCGTCACCGGCCGCCACCGCCCTCACGGTGTCCGTGGTCGAGTGGGACGGGCAGCGGGCGGTGCTGGACTACCAGGCCGAGCGACCGCCGGCCAACACTGTGGTGAACGTGGCGATCGTGCAGCGGGGCCTGGACAGCGAGATCGCCCGGGGTGAGAACGCCGGGCGGACGCTGCGACAGGACAACGTCGTGCGCGCCTTCGGGTCGGCGAGCCTGGGCGCCGAGCGGGGACGACTGGATCTGGTGACACCGCCCGACCTCGATCCGCGCAGTGCCGCCGTCGTCGCGTACGTGCAGGAAAACGGCAACGGGGCCATCGTCGGCGCGACCCGCGTCGAGCTGTCCACCGCGTAGTCTCGGCGCATGCGGTTGGCGCGCGGCGTGAGGGGGCCCGGTGGTTGACGCGGAGGACGTACGCCGGGTGGCGTTGGCCCTGCCGCACACGGTGGAGAACCCCAGCGACGGGTTCGACTTCCGGGTGGCCGACAAGGGTTTCGTCTGGTCCTATCCGGAGCGTGTGCCGGGCAAGCCGCGGGTGATCCGACTCGACATCGCGGTGCTGTACGTCGGGGACGAGGCGGAGAAGCAGGCTCTCCTGCTCGGTGAGCCGGACATCTTCTTCACCACCCCCGGCTACGACGGTCTGCCCCTGGTGCTGCTGCGCCTGGCGCAGATCGACCGGGAGCGCCTGAGCGAGCTGGTGACGGACGCCTGGCGGATGCGCGCGCCAGAGGCGTTGGTGAGCGGCGTCCAGAGCGCCGGCGCCTGACGACATCCGCGCGCAACCGGACGGACACATTGACGGGAATCTCGGTACTCCACTACCGTGGCCGTGAGAGAGCGCTCTCTCACCCGACCTTCCACCCAATTCAGACGCACCGCGTCGGACCCGGAAACGGTCACACCCGGCGCTCGATGGAGGCACCATGAATCCTCCCGTCCCCCACCGCCGATGGGCCCTGGCCGCCGTCACCGCGCTGGCCCTGGTCGTCGGCGGCCTCGCGATTCCCGTCACCCGCGCGGCCGAGGCCGCACCCGTCGGCGCCGGCAGCTACACCACCACCCCGGTCGGCCCGCTCCCGAGCGGGTGCGGCGCGATGTCCAGCAACCCCCGTCAGTTCGCCACCGCCAACGCGCCCACCGGCCCGATCCCCACCAACGACTGGTGGTCCTCGCTGCTGTGGAAGCGCACCGACTGCTCCTTCAGCGAGCCCCTGCACGCCCACCCGATCTCGTACGACACGTTCACCGACGGGCTGGGCTTCTCCGCGAACTCCACACCCGCCATCAGCGGCACCGCGACCGGTGTCGGGGAGTTCCACTACCCGTACGTGCAGGACATCCGGGTCGGCGTCGCCGGACTCGCCGCACCCCAGGTCAAGGTGGACGGCTGGACGGACTGGACGGTCAGCCCGCACTGGAGCGACGGCACCCGCACCCTACGCGCCACCATCGGCCACGGCCTACCGTTCGCGTACTTCCAGGCCACCGGCGGCAACGCGTCGATCGGGACCGCCGGCACCCCGGACGTCTGGTCCAACAGCGGCGCCACCATCGGCTTCCGGGTCAACGGCCACGACTACGTCGGGTACGCCCCGAGCGGCGCGAGCTGGACCGTCGAGTCCGGCCGGATCACGTCCACGTTGGCCGGTCGGGGATACTTCTCCATCGCCCTCCTGCCGCCGACGTCGAGCGCATCGGAGCGCGCCAGCCTGGCCGCGACCTACGGCCAGTACGCGCACGCCCACGTGACCGGCACCCAGGTCTCGTACTCGTACAACCCGGCGACAAGTGGGCTCACCACCACGTACGCGTTCACCACCACCGCCCGGGAGGGCACCGCCACGCAGACGGTGGTCAGCCTCTACCCGCACCAGTGGAAGTCGCTCAGCGGGTCCACCGCGATCACCCCGACCTACCCGTCGGCGCGCGGCCGGATGAAGGTGCTGACCGGCGTCAACCAGTTCCGCACCGCGATGAAGTTCCAGGGCGTCCTGCCGGAGCTGCCGGCCGTCGGCGACGGCAGCGGAAGTGACCTGGCGACGCTCACCAGCCAACTGGCGGCCGTTCGCGGCAACCCGATGGACCAACGCGGCAACGACACCTACTGGACCGGCAAGGGGCTCGGTCGGGCCGCCCGGATCGCCGAGATCGCCGACCAGGTCAACGACACCGCCACGCGTGACAGCGCGCTGAACGCGATCCGCAGCACCCTCACCGACTGGTTCACCGCGTCCAGCGGCAAGACCAGCCGGGTCTTCTACTACGACAACAACTGGGGCACCCTGATCGGCTACCCCGCGTCGTACGGCTCCGACCAAGAACTCAACGACCACCACTTCCACTACGGCTACTTCATCGCCGCCGCGGCGACCCTCGCGAAGTTCGACCCGGCGTGGGCCGCCACCAGCCGTTACGGCGGCATGGTGGACCTGCTGATCCGCGACGCCAACAACTACCGCCGCGACGACACCCGCTTCCCGTACCTGCGGGACTTCGACATCTACGCGGGCCACGACTGGGCGTCCGGGCACGGCTCGTTCGGCTCGGGCAACAACCAGGAGTCCTCGTCGGAGGGGATGAACTTCGCCAACGCCCTGATCCAGTGGGGGCAGACGACTGGCGACACCGCCGTCCGCGACGCCGGCGTCTTCCTCTACACCACCCAGGCCGCGGCGATCCAGGAGTACTGGTTCGACGTCAGCGACCAGAACTTCCCCGCCGCCTTCGGGCACTCCACCGTCGGCATGGTCTGGGGCAGCGGTGGCGCGTACGCCACCTGGTTCAGCGCCGAACCGGAGATGATCCAGGGCATCAACCTGCTGCCGGTCACCGGCGGGCACCTGTACCTGGGCAACAACCCGGCGTACGTGCGGACCAACTACGCCGAACTGGTCCGCAACAACGGCGGGCAACCGACGGTGTGGCAGGACATCCTCTGGCAGTTCCAGGCCCTCGGTGACCCCGACGCGGCGCTGGCGAACCTGCGCGCGAACCCCGGCTACACGCCGGAGGAGGGCGAGAGCCGAGCGCACACCTTCCACTGGATCCGCAACCTCGCGGCGCTGGGCACCGTCGACACGACGGTGACCGGCAACCACCCGCTGTCGGCGGTCTTCTCCCGCAACGGCGCCCGCACCTACGTGGCGTCGAACCCGACCGCCAGCCCAATCACCGTGACGTTCTCCAACGGCACCACGCTGAGCGTGGGCGCCGGCAAGACGGCCACCACCGGGGCGTACACCTGGAGTGGCGGCAACGCGGCCGGTGGCGTACCCCCGACGACGCCGACGGACCCCCCACCGACGACCACCCCGCCGCCGACGACGACCCCGCCGCCGTCCACCGGCGGACCGACGCGGTACCTGCTGCCCGGCGGCGGGTTGGGCTCCGCCGGTAGCGCGGCCACGACGACAGTCGCGGCAGCCAACGGCAACCACGACGGTACGCCCACCAACGCCCAGGTCTTCACGGCGACGGGCCTCAACCTCGCCTACTCCGGTGGGCAGACGGCGTTCGACCTGTTCGTGGACGCGGGGACGGCGGTCGGCAACGGCGTGCAGGTGCGGGTCTCCTACGACCTCACCGGCAACGGCAGTTGGGACCGGGTGGAGACGTGGCGTTACTTCGCCACCGACCCCGTCCCGGGCTACGAGCACTACACCCAGAGCGCCGGCCTGGCATCGGCCACCGGCACGTTGGGCGCGTTGAGCAACGGCAGGGTCCGGGTGGAGGTGTGGTCGGCGATCGGCAACAACCCCAGCACCATCGGCCTCGGCAACCAGTCGGTGCTGCGGCTGCCGTACTCCTGACCGACCCGCCGCGCACGACGGCCGGTGTGGAGGATGGTTCTCCACACCGGCCGTCGTGTGCGATCAGAGGGTCAGGAGGCGGTGCAGGTGGGCGTCATGCCGGTCCCGCTGCCCGTTCCCTGGAAGCCGAACTCGGCGACCTGGCCCGCGGTGAGCCGGCCGTTGTAGTCCACGTTGGCGAACCGCACCGTGCCGGTGGAGCCGCTGGCCGTGGCGCTCCAGGTGTTGGTGACGCTGGCGCCGCTCGGGAGGGTGACGCTGACGTTCCACCCGTTCGTGCCGGCGGATCCGGCGGTCACCTTCACGCTGGCCACGAACCCGCCGTTCCACGAGTTCAGCGACACCGACGCGGAACACCCGCCCGTGGTCGGTGGCGGGGTGGTGGGCGGCGGGGTCGTCGGCGGGGGCGTGGTCGGGGTGCCCGTGCCGGCGTTGAGGGCGTTCAGGACGGCGGTGTACGCGGCCTTCTTGTTGCCGTTGCAGTCGAACAGCAGCGCGTTGTCCGAGCCACGCCACGAGTCGCAGTCACGCACGCCCCACGTGGTGATGCCGGTGCACCGCGAGACAGCCAGGCAGGCACGGGTGACGGCACCGTAGATGTTGGCCTGGTTGCCGCCGGTCATCACGTCCAGCTCGGTGATCTGCACGTCCACGCCGAGATCGGCGAAGCGCTGCAGGTTGGCCTGGTAGTCCGACGCCAACGACGTGCCCAGGTGCGACTGGAAGCCCACACAGTCGATCGGCACACCACGGGACTTGAAGTCCCGCACCATGTTGTAGATCCCCGTCGACTTCGCGTTGATCCCGTCGGTGTTGTAGTCGTTGTAACACAACTTCGCACCCGGATCCGCCGCCCGCGCGGCCCGGAACGCCGCCTCGATCCAGTCGTTGCCGGTCCGCTGCAGGTTCGAGTCACGCCGCCCACCCGAACCACCGTCGGCGAACGCCTCGTTCACCACATCCCAGGCGTAGATCTTGCCCCGGTAATGCGTCGCGACCTGGGTCACGTGGTTGATCGCCGCGTTGCGCAACGCACTGCCCGACATGCCCTGCGCCCAACCCGGCTGCTGCGCGTGCCACAACAACGTGTGACCCCGCACGCTCATGCCATTGGCCTGCGCATGACTGACCAGACGATCACCACTGGAGTGATTGAACACCCCCTGCTGCGGCTCGTTGGAAGCCCACTTCATCTCGTTCTCGGCCACGACACTGTTGAACTCACGGTTCAAAATCGTCGTGTAGGCGCTGGTCGACAGCTTATTGACGGCGACCGCCGCACCGAAGTAACGGCCCTTCTCGGCCGCCGAGGCCCCGAGGGTCGTGCCGGCACTGGCCCCGGTGGTCATTGCCATCGTCATGCCGGTGGCGAGAGCGCCGGCGACCGCGACGGTCACCGCCGCTCGCAGGACTCTTCTGTGATTCATGCGGATTCCTTGTCTGTGGTGGTTCAGCGATGGGGGCGCAGCACCCGAAGCCGCGCCCACGACGTCGGAGAGCCGCATCGGCGATGCCCGACGGCCGATGCCCCCGTACGACGGCGGTGGTGTCCCAGGGTCGGCGAGACCGTGACAGCGAGCCCGGTAGCCGTCACGGCACCACTGCTGGGAATCCTGACGCGACGTCCGGCATGCCCTGGGCGGACGTCGCGTTCCGAGGTGCGGCCGGCCGACTCGCCCGGTGAGCCACAGCCGTGGCCGCCCTCATCCATCGACTGTGAGCGATAACATGTCGTTCGTCAAGTCGTAACGAAGCGCGTCGCCGCCGGGCGCTTCCACCTGCGGTCACAGGGGGGTGCCGGAGCCGCGCGACCACGACTCCGGCACCGGACGTCACTGGAGCGACGCGTCGTCGACGAGCAGACTGTCGGTGCCCGCCGCCGTCTCGACGTAGAACGTGGCGCCGGTGAGCGTGCCGCTCCACGACGGGGTCGCCGTGCCGGTGAGCAGCGTCCAGCCGTTCGCGTTGACTGCTGTCGCCGGGGTCAGCTGGAGGTAGCTGGTCGTGCCGTTGGCGGTCAACGCCAGTGTCGCCTTCGCGGACGGTGTGCCGCTCTGCGCGCGTACCCAGACGTTCGTGGTGTAGCTCTTGCCGTTGGTGAGTTTCGCTGTCACGTCCTGGCTGGGGCCGTTCCACGCCGAGGTGCGCCCGGTGATCGACAGGGAACCGGCGCCACCCCGGACGACCGACGTGTTCCGGGAGATCGTTCCGCTGCCGTTCACACCCCACCCGGTCGTGCCGTTCTCCACGTCGCCGTTGGTGAGGACGTTCCCGCTGCCACCGGTGCCGCCGGTGAACTGCCACCAGTTGACGTTGAACAGGTTGCCGCTGCCGCCGGCGAAGCGCAGGTACAGGTCACGGGTGCCGGTCGCGCCGCTGACCGCGCAGGTGGTGCTGGTCCAGGTCTGCCAACCACCGGTGCCACCGACGGTGCAGGTGCCCACCGTCGGGCCGCTGGGGCTGTCGAGGCGTACCTCGATCCGACCACCGCTGGTCGCCGACGCGACCCGGGCGGTGAACGAGGTCGCCCCCGCGCCGAACGCGACGCCCTTGACCTTGATGTAGTCGCCGTTCTCGATCCAGCCGACGTTCATTCCGCCCTCGCTGGACACCTCGGTCTCGATGCCCGAGCCCCACGCGATCGTCTCCGCCTCCTGCCGCACGTACGGATTCAGCGTCCCCACCTGCGGCGCGCCGGTGGTGGTCATGGTGATCGTCGGGATCGTGCCGTTGGAGTTGTAGGTGAACTTCTCCACCGCTACCGACCGCGTGTAACCACTGCCGCCCGGCAGCGCCCCGTTGTGGTAGAAGAAGTACGACCCGCCCTGGAAATCGATCACGCCGGCGTGGTTGGTGAAACTGGCGCCCTGCCGAGGCATGATCGTCCCGCGATAGGTCCATGGCCCGGTCGGACCGGTGGCGGTGGAGTACGCGATGAACTCCGAGCAGCACTCCGCCGCGAACACGTTGTAGTACAACCCGTTGCGCTTGAACACCCACGGACCCTCCTCGTAGAGGGTCGGGCGGCTGGCGTTCCCGTTACGGGTGCCGAAGCCCGCCGTGGTGAGCGGGATCCGGGTCGCACTACCCGAGTACGAGATCATGTCGGCGTTCAACCTCACGTACCACAGTCCCGGGTTGCCCCAGTAGAGGTACGCCTGCCCGTCGTCGTCGATGAAGACCGACGGGTCGATCTCGTTGTTGCCGACCAGGGGCCGGCCGAGCGCGTCGCGGAACGGACCGGTCGGGCTGTCGCCCACCGCCACACCGATGACCATCTGCCCGTTCGAGCGCTGGCGCACCGGCACGTACCAGTAGAACTTGCCGTTGCGCGCGATGACCTGGCCGGCCCACGCGTTGGCGTCCGCCCAGGAGAACGTGGCCAGGTTCAACGGCGAGCCGTGGTCGGTCCAGTTGACCATGTCGGCCGACGACCACACCCGCCATTCCTTCATGGTGAAGTACGTCGAGCCGTCCTCATCGTGCCCGGTGTAGAGGTACACCCGGCCGTTGTGCACCAACGGTGCCGGATCGGCGGTGTAGATGTGTTGGACGATCGGATTGTCCGCCCGGGCGGCGCTGGCCGGCAGCACGGCGAGGACGCAGACGAGGCTCGCCAGCCAGGCGGCGGCCCGCCTGACCCGGCCGCCGGCCCGGGTTGTGGTTCTCTCGTTCACCTTCACGATTGCTCCCACAGAGAGTGCGCGATGCGCGGGTTCTGGGTCGACGAGTCACCGCTGCCGGCTGCCGGTCGAGCGGGGGTCACCGCGCGCATGCCGAACAGCACGGCCGACAGCCGTGTTAGCGCTAACAGATCTTGAGTGACTCCCCCTCCCCCGATCTGACCTCGATTTTCTGGTGGTGCGAGATGACCGTCGTAACCACATCGCAGCATTGATGTATCGACGCTGACATCCACGATTTACGATGCACCGTACTGAGCGGCGAGCCGGGCGTCAACGGAGAGCGAGCACGTTCCCGTGACGCTGGGTCATGACCTTGCGATCACGCGCATCGGCGGCGTCGGGTCCGGAGCCGCCCGCGACCCCACCTCGACCGCGCCACCGGGACGCCGGGGCGCGACGGCACCGCACGGACACCCGCCGCGCCGCCGAACCGGCGATCCGGGGGGTTGCGGGCATGTTAACGACCAACTATGTTAGCGATCACATTGATGTGCCGCGATGACGTACCGGGTCGGGCACCGGGCGTCCACGGCTCCAACTTCCTGCGGCACGCGAGCCGACTCCTGAGGCGTCGACACGCTCGGTGGCAGTTCGCGCGCCGCCGACCGGCAGGACGTCACCTTCCGGATCACCACCACGCAGCACACCCTTGGAGGTCCCATGCCACCCCCGCCGCTCAGCCGCCGCCGCCTGCTGCAGGCCGCCGGAGCCACCGTGGCCCTCTCCGCAGCCGGTGCCGCCGTCGCTCCGCGTGGCGCGTCCGCGGCCGTCGTCCCACCGGTCCGACCCGACCTCGGAGTCTCGGCGTATCCGTTCGAGCTCGGGCAGGTACGGCTCAACTCCAGCCGCTGGATGGACAACCAGACGCGCACGCTCAACTACCTGCGGTTCGTCGACGTCGACCGGATGCTCTACAACTTCCGCGCCAACCACCGGCTGTCCACCAACGGCGCCGCCACCAACGGAGGCTGGGACGCGCCGAACTTCCCGTTCCGGACCCACATGCAGGGGCACTTCCTGACCGCGTGGTCGTACGCCTACGCCGTGCTCGGCGACACCACCTGCCGGGACAAGGCGAACTACATGGTGGCCGAGCTGGCCAAGTGCCAGGCCAACAACGGAGCCGCCGGCTTCGGCGCCGGTTACCTGTCCGGCTTCCCGGAGTCCGACTTCACCGCACTCGAAGCCCGCACGTTGTCCAACGGCAACGTGCCCTACTACTGCATCCACAAGACCCTCGCCGGACTGCTCGACGTCTGGCGGTACACCGGCAACACGCAGGCCCGTACGGTGCTGCTGGCGCTCGCCGGCTGGGTCGACACCCGCACGAGCCGGCTGAGCTCCAGCCAGATGCAGTCGATGCTGGGCACCGAGTTCGGTGGGATGAACGACGTCCTCACCGACATCTACCAGCAGACCGGCGACTCCCGCTGGCTCACCACCGCCCAGCGGTTCGACCACGCCGCCGTCTTCAACCCGCTGGCCAACAATCAGGACCAGCTGTCCGGGCTGCACGCCAACACGCAGGTGCCCAAGTGGATCGGCGCGGCCCGGGAGTTCAAGGCCACCGGCACCACCCGCTACCGGGACATCGCCAGCAACGCGTGGAACATGACGGTCAACGCGCACACCTACGTCATCGGCGGCAACAGTCAGGCCGAGCACTTCCGGGCACCCAACGCGATCGCCGGGTACCTCAGCAACGACACCTGCGAGCAGTGCAACACGTACAACATGCTCAAGCTGACCCGGGAGCTGTGGCTGCTCGACCCGAACCGGACCGACTACTTCGACTTCTACGAGCGGGCCCTGATCAACCACCTGATCGGTGGGCAGAACCCGGCCGACAGCCACGGCCACATCACCTACTTCACCCCGTTGCGGCCGGGCGGGCGTCGCGGTGTGGGACCGGCGTGGGGCGGCGGCACCTGGAGCACCGACTACAACTCGTTCTGGTGCTGCCAGGGCACCGGCCTGGAGATCAACACCAGGTTGATGGAGTCGATCTACTTCTACAACGGGACCACGCTGACCGTGAACCTGTTCACGCCGTCGGTCCTGAACTGGTCGCAGCGGGGCATCACGGTCACCCAGAGCACCACCTACCCGGTCGGCGACACCACCACCCTGACCCTGTCCGGGACGATGAGCGGCTCGTGGAGCATCCGGGTGCGGATCCCGGCCTGGACGACCGGCGCGACGATCGCCGTGAACGGCACGGCGCAGAACGTCGCCACCACACCGGGCAGCTACGCGACGGTCACCCGCACCTGGGCCGCCGGGGACACCATCACCGTACGGCTGCCGATGCAGGTCGTCATGCGCGCCGCCAACGACAACAGCTCGGTGGCCGCCGTGACGTACGGGCCGACGGTGCTGGCCGGCAACTACGGCAACACCACGTTGAGCGCCCTGCCGTCGCTCACCGTCTCCTCGATCACGCGCACCAGCACCAGCTCGCTCGCGTTCACCGCCAGCGCGAACGGGTCCACCGTGAACCTCGCACCCTTCCACGACGCCCACGGCTACAACTACACGGTCTACTGGAGCACCACCGGCGGCGGCAACACCGGTGGCAGCTACCGCCTGGTCAACGTCGGGACCGGGCTGGTCCTCGGCATCCAGAACATGTCCACCGCCGACGGTGGCCTGGCCGTGCAGTGGGGCGACAGCGGCACCGCGGACCACAACTGGGTGATGGTGACCGACGGCAACGCCGTCCGGTTCCGCAACGTCAACAGCGGCAAGGTCCTCGGCGTGGAGAACATGTCCACCGCCGACAACGCCCGGGTCCTGCAGTGGGCGGACAACGGCACCGCCGACCACCGTTGGATCCTGGTGGACAACGGCGACGGCACCTACAAGATCCGCAACGTCAACAGCAACAAGCTGCTCGGCATCCTGAACGGGTCCACCGCCTGGGGCGCGCAGGCCGTCCAGGACTCCGACAACGGCAGCGCGGACAACCGGTGGAGGCTCGTCCGCAACGCCTGACATTCACCCCGCTCGACGTCGCACCGGCGCGGCCGATCCGGTCGGTCGCGCCGGTGCCGCCGGGCGGGAGATCGACGACGGTCGTACAGTGGAACAGGTCCTGGCCCCAGTGAACGTGGCGGACGTGTCGGCTGCTGCCGCCTTTCCGCCCGGAAGGAGCACAGTGAACCGCCCCCTCCGCACCACGCTCGGCGGCGCGCTCGTCGTGGCCCTGCTGACCTCCGTCGCCGTCACCCCCGCGCAGGCGCACCCCGGCGGCCGGCCGCCCACCGTCCTCGCCCTGCCCGACGGCTTCGCGCCCGAGGGCATCGCCACCGCCGGCCGGTACGCCTACTTCGGGTCCCGCGCGACCGGCGCCATCCAGCGCGTCGACCTGGTCACCGGCCGCGGCACCCCGATCGGCGCGGCCACCGGCACCCCGTCGCTGGGTCTCAAGATCGACACCCGCGGCCGGCTGTTCGTCGCCGGCGGCACGGCCGGCGACGCCCGCGTGCTCGACACCCGCACCGGCGACGTCCTGGCCAGCTACCAGTTCGCCAGCACGCCCACGTTCGTCAACGACGTGATCCTGACCCGCGACGCCGCCTACTTCACCGACTCCAACCGCCCGGTGCTCTACCGGCTGCCGCTCGGTCGCGGCGGCGCGCTGCCCCCCGCCGGCGGTTTCACCACCATCCCGCTGACCGGTGCGTACGAGCAGGTCGGCACCGGCGTGAACCTCAACGGCATCACCACCACACCGGACGGTCGGGCCCTGGTCGTCGTCCAGTCGAACACCGGCACGCTGTACCGGGTCGACCCGCTGACCGGCGTGAGCACCGCCGTGGACGTGCCGGGCCACACCTTCACCAACGGCGACGGCCTGCTGCTGCTCGGCCGCACCCTCTACGTCGTCCAGAACAGCCTCAACCAGATCGCGGTCGTCACGCTCAACCGCTCCGGCACCGCCGGCACGCTCACCGCCGTCATCACCGACCCGAACTTCGACGTGCCCACCACAGTGGCCACGGCGTTGGGCCGGCTCTACCTGCCCAACGGCCGCTTCACCACGCCACCCACCCCGACCACCCCGTACACGGTCGTCGCGGTCCGCACACGCTGACCAACCCCCCGGGGGTACGCGCGGCGCGCGTGCCCCCGGGGTGGCCCGCGCCCGGGTCAGCCGCCGGTCCACCACGAGTACGATCACTGCCACCGTGGCGACGCCGTCGCCTGCCCCACCCGGAGTGCGCGTGGCCGATCGTCCGTCCCGATTCACGCGTCGAGCCGTGGCCGTCTGCCTCCTGCTCGTCGCCGCCGCGCTGCCCGGCCGGCCACCGGCGACCAGCGCCACGGACACCGCACGACCCACCGTCCTGCGGATGCTCCAACTGAACCTCTGCAACAGCGGTCGGGCCGGCTGCTACACCGGCCGGTCGATGGCCGTCGCCGCCGAGGTGATCGACACCGAGGCACCCGACCTGGTCACCCTGAACGAGATCTGTCAGGGTGACGTCCCCGCCCTGCGGCGCGTGTTCGAGGCCGTCCACCACGGTCGGAGCGTGGTGTCCGCGTTCCAGCCCGCCGGGGACCGGCCCAGCGGGGCCGACACCCGGTGCCGCAACGGGCAGCCGTACGGCGTGGGGCTGCTGGCCCGCGTCAGGACACCGGACACCCCGGGCGGCGTGCACCGCGGGATCCACCCGACGCAGGACCTCGCCGACCCCGAAGAACGCGCCTGGCTCTGCGTGGACGTCGACCGCAGGCTGCTCGCCTGCACCACACACCTGGCCAACACCAGCTACCGGGTGGCGCTCGCCCAGTGCGGGCATCTGCTCGACACGGTCCTGCCCACCATCCGCGGGAACAGCGGATCCGTGCTCGCCGGCGACCTCAACCTCCGGGCCGGCAGTGACCCCGACGTGCGGTCCTGCACCCCGCCCGACCACCAACGGGTGGACGACGGCGCGCTCCAACACATCGTGGCGACGGCCGGCGTGACCATCTGTTGTCGCAGGTCGGTGCCCATGCGCGAGGCGACCGATCACCCCGGCCTGCTGGCCACCCTCGTCATCGACGACCGACCGCCGACCTGAGATCCGCCGAGGTCGGCGTCAGCGGGGCGGCGTGTCCCGGCGGGACGGGAACGGGGTGCCCGGCTGACCGAGGGTGGAGCGGGCGCGCAACCCGACCGGGTCCGGGGCGGGCGTCGGGGCCGCCGGCTCCGCGACCCGCCGTCCGGCCAGGTACGCCGAGGCGGCCCGGTCGTCGTCGGTCGGGGCCGCGAGCAGCGCGTAGAGCAGCCCGACCACCCCGAAGATCACCGCCAGCATGATCGGCACCAGGAGGGTGCTCACGCCGGCCCCGGTCACCTCGCGGTTCGCACCTTCGTGGCGGTGTACCGACAGGGCGCTCATACCGGTGAAGTGCATCCCGTTCACGGCGATGCCCATCACCAACGCCGAGGCGAAGACCGCCATCCCCTTGCGAACCGTCATCGCGAGCCACAGCGCGACGGTGGCCGCCACGACGGCGATGGCCACGGAGAGCGCGACCCGGAGGGTGTCGTACCCGAGAGTGCCGTTGAGCCGCATCGCCGCCATGCCCGTGTAGTGCATGGCCGCCACGCCCGCACCGGTGAAGACTCCACCGGCGATCAGCCGCACGGCGTTCAACCGGCCGGTGCCGACGATGGCCAGACCGATACCGACAGCGACGACGGCGATGACCGTGCTGGCAACGGTCAGCGGCACGTCGTAGCGGATCCGGGTGTTCTCCACGGCGAACCCGAGCATCGCCATGAAGTGCATCGCCCAGATGGCGGTGCCGCCCAGCGCCCACGCCGCCAGCAAGCCCCACCATGCCCGCTGCCCACTCGTCCGCGCCGTACGGATGCGCCCGGCGCAGACCAGACCGAGGACGGAACCGAGCACGGACAGCGCGTAGCTCAACGCGGGTGTGATCCACCCGTACTCAAAGTGATTGATGTCCCCCACTGCGGCCTTCTCCCCATTCGTTACCAGCGCGTCAACAAAACGCTCGGGCAATGATCAGGGGTGCCGTGATCAGGCGCAATAGCACCCCCGGCCGTATTCGCGGGGTGGCGCGACGGTAACCGTCCGATGCGTCGGTTGGACGCCGCCAGTAACTGAACGTAACGGTCAGGCCGAGGTGTGGTAAGCCAGGACGCCCCTGTTGATGGCCGCTATAGCCTGCCGCGCGGTGGAGCGCAACTCCGGCGACGCACCGCCGGAGTCGGCAAGTTGACCAAGGAGGTCGACCACCTGCCGCGCCCACCTGACGAAGTCACCGGCGGGCATCTCACCGTCGATCTCGTGGCCGCTGCCGAGCACCTTGGCCAGCACCTCACCCCGGGCCCACCGGTAGACGGGCCAGGCAAAACCGAGATCCGGCTCCCGGGTCGCGGCCAACCCCCGGGCCGCCTCGTCGGCCTCGATCTCCCCCCACAGCTTCAGCGTCTCGTCCACCGCGTCGGCCACCGGCCCACGTGGCAGCGACGCCCGCTCGTCGACGTCGCGGCGTGCCTCGAAGACCACCACGGACACCGCAGCGGCCAACTCGGCCGGCGACAGACCGTTCCACACACCCCGGCGCAGACACTCGGCGACCAGCAGGTCGGCCTCGGTCCAGATCCGGCCGAGCATCCGCCCGGCGTCGGTGACCGCACCGTCGCGGGCCAGGTAGCCGCGGTCGGTCAACAGCGCCACGATCCGGTCGAAGGTCCGGGCGAGCGAACCCGTGCGCCCGGACACCCGCTCGCGCAACTCCTCGGTGTCGCGCTCCAGCCGGCGACGCCGCTCCGCCCAACGGGCGTGCTCCTCCCGTTCCGGGCAGGCGTGGCAGGGGTGGTGCCGCAATTCGGTGCGGAGCTGGGTCAGCCGGTGGTCCTCGCCGGTCACCTGGCGGGAACGGCCACCCCGTCGGCCGCTGTGCCGGTCCAGGCCGGTGCCGCTCACCTCGGCGGCGAGATCCCGTCGGGCAGCCGGTGAACGGTGGTTGAAGTGCTTGGGCACCCGGATTCGCGCCAGAACCTCGGCGGGGGTGGTGAAATCGCCGGGGCTGACCCGCCCGGCCCAGCGGTCCTGGGTCAGCACCAGGGGCCGGGGCTCACCGAACCCGCCGGTCGCCGGGTCCAGCACGACGGCCAACCCGGCCCGGCGGCCCGACGGCACCCGGATCACGTCGCCGACGCGCAGCCGCTCCAACGACGCCACCGCGGCGGCCTTGCGCTGGGTCTGCCCCTGCCGGGCGATGGCCTTCTCCCGGTCGGCGATCGCCACCCGCAACGCGAAGTACTCGTCGAAGTCGCCGTGGTGGCAGGCGGCCTCCGCGCCGTACGCCTCGATCGTCTCGGTGTTGCGCTGCACCTGCCGCGCCAGGCCGACCACCGACCGGTCCGCCTGGAACTGGGCGAACGAGGACTCCAGCAGAGCCCGGGCCGGCTCCGCGCCGACGGTGCCGACCAGGTTCACCGCCATGTTGTACGAGGGTCGGAAGCTGGACCGCAGCGGGTAGGTGCGGGTGGACGCGAGCCCCGCCACGTGCCGGGGGTCGGTCTCCGGGGACCACACCACGACGGCGTGCCCCTCCACGTCGATGCCGCGGCGGCCGGCGCGGCCGGTGAGCTGGGTGTACTCCCCCGGCGTCAGGTCGACGTGCGCCTCGCCGTTGTACTTCACCAGGCGTTCCAGCACCACGCAGCGGGCCGGCATGTTGATGCCCAGCGCCAGGGTCTCCGTGGCGAAGACCGCCTTGACCAGACCCCGGACGAACAACTCCTCGACGATCTCCTTGAACACCGGCAGCATGCCGGCATGGTGGGCGGCCAGCCCACGCTCCAGGCCGTCGAGCCACTCCCAGTAGCCGAGCACGGTCAGGTCCTCGCCGGGGATGGCGGTGACCCGGGACTCGACGACCCGGCGGATCTCGGCCCGCTCCTCCGGCGACGTCAACCGCAGCCCGGCGGCGAGGCACTGCTGCACAGCCGCGGCGCAACCGGCCCGGCTGAAGATGAACAGGATCGCCGGCAGCAGACCCTCCCGGTCCAGCCGGTCGACGATGTCCGGGCGCAACGGGCCACGCCAGCGCGGGCCACGACGGCCGGCGCCCGGCCCCGCGCTGCGACCCTCGCCCAGCTCCAGCCGACGCGCGGTCTCCCGGGTGTAGCGCAGCAACTCCGGGTGCACGTCGTGCTTGCGGGCGGCGTCGGCGTCGTGGAACAGGTCGAACATCCGCTTGCCGACCAGCATGTGCTGCCACAACGGCACCGGCCGGTGTTCGCTGACCACCACCGCCGTCTCGCCGCGTACGGTGACCAGCCAGTCGGCGAACTCCTCGGCGTTGGAGACGGTCGCCGACAGCGAGACCAGGGTGACCGAGGCGGGCAGGTGGATGATCACCTCTTCCCACACCCCACCACGGAACCGGTCGGCCAGGTAGTGCACCTCGTCCATCACCACGTACGCGAGGCCCTGCAGGGTGCTGGAGCCCGCGTAGAGCATGTTGCGCAGCACCTCGGTGGTCATCACCACCACCGGCGCGTCACCGTTGATCGCGTTGTCCCCGGTGAGCAGACCGACCTGATCGGCGCCGTACCGGGCGACCAGGTCGTGGTACTTCTGGTTGGACAACGCCTTGATCGGCGTCGTGTAGAAGCACTTGCGCCGGGTCGCCGGGGTCGCCGCGTCCGCGTCGGCCGGATCGCCGGGCCGGCCGCGCAACGCCAGGTGGACGGCAAACTCACCGACGACGGTCTTTCCGGCGCCGGTGGGGGCGCAGACCAACACCCCGCTGCCCCGCTCCAGCGACTGGCACGCCTCCCGCTGGAAGTCGTCGAGGTCGAACCCCAGGTCGAGGGCGAACTCGTCCAGCGCTGGAAACTGTGAGGCCTGCGCGGCCCGGCGACGGGCCTCCGCGTACCGCTCGGCGGGACTCGACATGGGACCAAGATTAGTGCGTGCCGGGACACGACACCCCACAAGGCCGTCCGGAGGTGCCGTCGGGGGCGGTCGGTAGGGTGCACGGCGTGCCGGACCATGCCGAACCGCCCCAGACTCGTCCGCCGGGCAACGCCGAGGCCGCCGCCCCCCGGGCGTCCCGACGGCCCGTGAAGGCGGTGCTCTTCGACTTCCACGGCACCCTGGCCCAGGTGGAGGAACCCCGGCGGTGGGTGCTGGAGGCCGCCAGCGCGTGCGGGGTCACCCTGGACCAGGTGCGCGCCACCTCGCTGGCCGACCGGCTGCTGACGGCCGGGCGTGCCGGCGGGCCGCTGCCGGCGCGGGTCCCACCCCGGCTGGCCGAGTTGTGGGCCGACCGGGACCTCTACCAACACGCCCACCGGGGCGCGTACACCGGGCTGGCCGAGACCGTCGACGCCGGCATCGAGGGCTTCGCCGACGCGCTCTACGAGCGGCTGCTGACCGCCGACGGCTGGCTGCCGTACGCGGACACCGCACCCACGCTGACCGCGTTGCGCGACGCCGGGGTGCCGGTGGCCGTGGTCAGCAACATCGGCTTCGACCTGCGGCCGCACTTCGACGCGTGGGGGCTGACCGACCTGGTGGACGCCTTCGTGCTCTCCTACGAGGTGGGGCGCTGCAAGCCCGACCCGGCGATCTTCTGGCGTGCCTGCGGAATGCTCGGCGTCGACGCGGAGCAGACTTTGATGGTCGGCGACACGCCCGCGGACGCGGGAGCGGTGGCCGCCGGCTGTTCGGTGCTGGTGCTCCCGGCCGCCGAGCCGGGCCGCGAGAACGGGCTGGGCGCGGTGCTCGACCTCGCCCTGCCCGCCTGACCCGCGGTTTCCGTGCCGTCAGCCGGGGATGTGGATCACCGGTAGCTCGCCGTCGCCGTACCGGTCTTCGCCGGTGAGGATCGAGGCGTCGTGTTCGAGGACGGCCAGCGCCGTGGTGGCCAGATCGGCGCGGCCCGTCACCGTGCGCCAGAAGCTGAGTTCGTGCCAGGAGTGCCCCTCGGTCGAGAGCACCGCACAGGCGTCCAGGTCCAGCAGCCGGTGCAGGGTCGCTCGTTCCTTCGGGTCGCTGACGATCGCCAGGGCCTCCGCGGCGGTCACGGCGGTGACGCCGAACCTGTTGCGGTCCTGGATGACCTCGTGCAGCGGCTCCCCGACGTGCACCGACCCCGCCAGGTACGCCAGCAGCGCCGACCGGTCCAGCACGAGCCGCACCGGGCGGTCGTCCTCGGGGCTCACGCGGCCGGTTGTTCGAGCGTCCCGGCGGCGGCGTCCAGCGCGTGTTGGCGGACCCGCTCGCGAAGGGCGCTGCGGCGCTCCGGCGACCAGTCGGCCTCCACGGCGGCCCGGCGGGCGCGCGCCTCGGCCACGCCCTGCTCGGTGATCGGGATGCCCTGGTGGGCCAGCTCCGCGTCCAGGGCGTCCAACCGCATCCGGTCACGGACGGCCTGGGTGATGTAGGCGCTGGCGTTGGACTCCCGCTCCAGGCGCTCGGCCACGTCCGGTGGCACGGAGATCGACAACTTCCGCATCGCGCTAGTCATACCAGGGACCGTACGCCGGTAGCACCACGTTGGCGACCACGTACCGCCGTGTCGGCGACGAACGTCCCTCTCCACGAGCCGAACGACAGAGGTCGCGTTCGCGCAGGTGGACACCGCCGCGAGGTAGCCGGAGCTGAACGCCTACCGTCGTGCCCGTGACCGAGATCCTGCTGCCCGCGCCACCGCCGACCGACACGCCACCAGCCCGACGCGGTGGCGTCGTCGCCGTGGGGCTGGTGCTCGGCGGGGCGCTGTCGGTGCAGTTCGGCTCCGCAGTGGCGGCGTTGCTCTTCCCGCGTACCGGAGTGGCCGGCGCGGTCACCCTGCGGCTGACGATCTCGGCGGTACTGCTGCTCGTGGTGTGCCGACCCCGACTACGCGGACACGACCGGTCGGCCTGGCTGGCGGTGGGCGCGTTCGGGCTGGCGCTGGCCGGCATGAACTCACTCTTCTACCAGGCCATCGAACGCATCCCGCTGGGCCCGGCGGTGACGCTGGAGGTCCTCGGCCCCCTCGCACTGTCGGTGTTCAGCGCCCGACGACTGGCCAGTTGGGCGTGGGCGGGCCTGGCCCTGGCCGGGGTGGCGCTGCTCGGGCAGGGCGGCTTCGACCGGCTCAACCCGGCCGGGGTGGCCTTCGCGTTCGGCGCGGGCGCCATGTGGGCCGCGTACATCGTGCTCAGCGCCCGGGTCGGCGGCCGGTTCCCGGGCGCGGACGGGCTGGCCCTGTCGCTGACCCTCGCCGCGCTGGTCACGCTGCCACTGGGCATCGTCGACGGCGGCGCGGTGCTGCTCGACCCGCCGGTGCTGGCGCTCGGTGCCGGCCTCGCGGTGCTCGCCTCCGGGCTGCCCTACACCCTGGAACTGCTGGCGCTACGGCGGATGCCCACCGCCACCTTCGCGGTGCTGATGAGCCTCGGTCCGGCCGTCGCCACCCTCGCCGGCTGGCTGGTGCTGCGGCAGGAGCTGACAGTGCTGGAGTGCGTCGCCATCGCGCTGGTCATCGCCGCCAGCATCGGAGCGGTACGGGTCAACGCAGCAGCCGCACGGCCCCCGGGACGGCGCTGATCGTCACCGGCAGACCCAGGGACCGTTCCCCGTCGGCGTACGTGGTGATGCCCTCGGCGGCCAACTCCACCGTACGGGCGCGGTAGCTATGCACGAGCGGGTGGCTGACGTGGGTGCCCTGGTAGATGCGCGGCTTCACCCGGATCAGGGTCCGTCGGTCGACCCGACCCGCCACCACCACGTCGAGCAACCCGTCGGTCGGGTCCGCGTCGGGGCAGATCCGCATCCCGCCGCCGTACGTGGGGCAGTTCCCCACCGCCACCAGCACCGCGTCCACCTCGTGCGGCACCCCGTCCAGGCGCATCGTGTAGCGACGCGGGCGCAGCCGGGCCAGCTCGACGACGATCGCCAGGTCGTACCGGCGCGGGCCGCGCGGCCAGCGCATCCGGTTGGCCCGCTCGTTGACGATCGCATCGAAGCCGGCGGCGAGAACCGCCCCGTACCAGCGCTCGGTGCCGTCGGCCCCGGTCATCCGGGCCAGGTCGACGGTGTGGCGGCGGCCGTCGCGCAGCGCTGACGCGATCACGTCCGCCGCCGCGAGCGGATCGGCCGGGAAACCGGTGTCCAGCGCGAAGTCGTTGCCGGTGCCGGCGGGGATCGGCCCGAAGGGCACGTCGGTGCCGGCGACCGCCTGCAAGGCCTGGTGCACGGTGCCGTCCCCACCGATCGCCACCAGGGCTCCCGCGCCGTCCGCGACCGCCGCGCGGCACGCCGCCTCCGCCTCGCCCGGCCCGGACGCCGACACCAACCGGACCGGCCGACCGGCGACGGCCAGGCCGTCCAGCAGCCGGGGCAGCAGGGCCCGGTAGCGGCCCCGGCCGGCGGTCGGGTTCGTGAGTACGGCCACCGGGCCACCGGCGAGCGGGGCGCGGTCGACCGGGCCCGGCAGGTGATCGTCTGCGGTCACGGGCAGCACCGTACCGGTCGGACACCCGCCGTTCACCAGGGGCAGGCGCTGTCACCACCAGTCCTCCCGCGCACGCTCGGCGTGACGCGGCGACGCCGCCCCCGAAAGACGGGGACGGCGTCGGCTGACCGGTCGGCGCGCGGCCGTCAGGTCATGTCGTCGTAGCGACGCTCGATCGGTGCCGGCTTGGTGATCGGCTCGGGAACGCCGATCGGCTCCGCCGCGTCGACCCGCTGCCCGGCCACGACCGGGTCCGCGTCGAACTCCAACGGCGACACCTCGTCGTCGTCGATGCCGGCGTAGACCTCCTTGCCCCGCCCGCGCCGCTTGTCGTTGATGAACGCGACCCCGACCGCCGCGAAGTAGAGCGCGGAAAGGCAGAGCGCCAACGCGGTCATCCCGAACGGGTCCGGGGTGGGGGTGACCACGGCGGAGAAGGCGAAGAACACGAAGATGGCCACCCGCCACCAGCTGAGCAGCCGCTTCGCGCTGGCCAGACCGACGAAGTTGAGCATCAGCACGATCAACGGGAACTCGAACGCCACACCGAACAACAGGATCAGGTTGGTGACGAACGAGATGTACCGGGTGACCTCGAGGTTGGTGGCGATGTCGTCGCCGGACACGTTGAGCAGGAACTCAAGGCCCTTGGTGGTGACGAAGAAGGCCAGCACCGCGCCGGCCGCGAACAGCGGCGCGGCGAGAGCCGTGAAGATGTACGCGTAGCGCCGCTCGTGCCGGTGCAGGCCCGGCGCGATGAACGCCCAGAGCTGGTAGAGCCAGATGGGCGCCGCGATGACCAGACCCACCCACAGGCCGATCTTCAGGTTCAGCAGGAAGACGTCCGCAACACCGAGCTGGACGAACTTGCACTTGCCGGAGACCGGATCCATCGAGGCCGGGAGGTCACAGTACGGCTTCGACAGCAGGATCCGGACCGGCGTCGCCAGCCAGATGCCGATGCCGAAGCCGATCATGATCGCCAGCGACGCGCGGAACAGACGGTTGCGCAGCTCGCGGACGTGCTCGATGAGCGTCATCGAGCCGTCGGCGGCCCGCTCGAACGTGCTCGGGCCGCGCTTGCGCAGGGCGAAGGCCACGACAGTGGTGCCCTTCGGTCAGTTGTCGCGGACGCGGTGCACCGGGTCGGCGACCGGCTGCTGCGGCGGCGCCTGCTGGTACGGCGGCTGCTGCGGCTGCCCGGCGTACGGCGCCTGCTGCCCGGCGTGCGGCGGCAACGGCTGGTAGCCGGCCTGCGCGTCGGCCTTCTCGGCGAGGTCGCGGTCGTCGTCCTGCAGGCTCTTGGTCTCCGCCTTGATGATCCGCAGCGACCGACCCAGCGAACGGGCCGCGTCGGGGAGCCGCTTCGCACCGAAGAGCAGGATCAGCACAACCACGAGAACAGCGATGTGCCACGGCTTGAGGGCACCCATGAGAAGCTCCAGTCGGTCTGTGTCCGAGGGGGTGGTACGCAGCCCATCGTACGTGCGGATCGGCTGCCCGCCACCCGCCGGGTGGTGGTGGTTTGGCCGGGAGGGTGAAGTCTTGACCAACCCGGGATGATCCGTCAACAGCCGCCGGACGAGGGGTCGGTCAGCCGCGCTTGGCCTTGATCACCGCGAGCCGTCGGGATGCGGTGTCGAGTTGACGCTGAACTCCCTCGGCCCGCTGCTGCAGCGTCTCGGCGGTGTCGCGCAGCGCCTCGGCCTCACCGGCCCGCCGCTGCAACGCCACGGCCGCGCGGCGCAGCTGAGGCAACCGGGCCAGCACCGGGCGCACGGCCAGCGCGAGCGCCACGAGAGGAAGCAGCACCAGCGCGAGCACGATCCAGATCAGCACGGCGGTCAGCCTACTGGGTGTGGCCGGCCACCGCCCGGTCACCCGACGGTGCGTCGTCCCGGTCGGCCTCCGGTCGCCGGGGCGCCGTGGTGGGCGCGGGCACGGCGTACGCGTCCAGGGCCGCGGCGGCCGTCGCCCGGACCTGTTCGGCCAGCTCGGCCGGGGCGACCACGGTGACCTCCGGGCCGAGACCCAGCACGAACCGGCGAGCCCACAGCAGATCGGTGACCCGCAGGGAGACGAGCCACTGGTCGCCGTCGCCGGCCTCCACCCGCTCGCATGGATAATATTCGGTGATCCACCGCTCGCTGCGACCGATGCGCAGCGTGATCAGCGGCAGGTCGGGCGACGGGCGGAACACCCCCTCGGTGAGGTCGTGCGGCACGGCCTGCGGCGGCACCGTGGCCGGCTCGTCCAGCTCGGTGATGGCGTCGATCCGGTCGGCGCGGAACAGCCGGACCGCCTCCGCGCGCCGACACCACGCCTCCACGTACGCCCGACCACCGACCATCAGCACCCGCAGCGGGTCGATGACACGGTCGGTGGTCTCGTCCCGGGCGGCGGTGTAGTAGGTGATCCGCAGCGCCTTCCCGCCCTCCACGGCGGCACGAAGCGCCTCGACCCGCCGGGTGTCCCCCGGCAGCCGGACCGCCACCGGCGCGCCCACCAGGTCCCCCGCGTCCTCGATCTTCGCCAGGGCCCGTTCGACGGCCTCCCGATTGGCGACGCCGGGCGTCTCGGCGAGCATCCGCAACGCCACCACCAACGCGAGTGCCTCGTCCGGCGTGAGCCGCAGCGGCCGGTCGATGCCGGCGTCGTAGGTGATCGTCACCCGGTCACCGTCGAACGCCATGTCGATGAGGTCACCGGGACCGTAGCCGGGCAACCCGCACACCCAGAGCAGCTCCAGGTCCTCCCGGAGCTGCCGCTCGGTCACGCCGAGGTCGCCCGCCGCCTCGGCGATCTCGATGCCGGGCCGGGCCAACAGGTAGGGCACCAGGTTGAGCAGTCGGGCCAACCGGTCCGCCGAGGCGCGGGAGCCGCCCCGGGCGGTCGGGCGGGTCATCGGGCACCTCCGCTCACGGCCAGCTCGTCGTGTCGGACGGCGATCTCCTTGAGTCGTTGGATGACGGCCTCGCGGACCTCCGGCGGGTCGAGCACCCGCACGTCCGGGCCGTAACCGACGAGATGGCCGGCCAGCCCGTCCGGATCCGCGTACGGCAGGACCAACCGGTCGCCGTCCGGGCCGGTGGTCACCTCGACCGCCCAGCGGCGCAGCCCGGCGGCCCGACCGGACGCGGCCAGGACGGTGGCCCGGCCGGTGCGCTCCACCGGACCCGACCAACGGGCCACGTGGCTGATCAGGTCGACGTTTGCCGGCGGCTCGTACGCGCCGGGCGCGCCGGTCACGCGGACCGCGCCGACGACCCGGGACAGCCGGAAGCAGCGGGTCGCCTCCCGGTCCTGGTCGTGGCCGACCACGTACCACCGGCCGCGCCAGCAGACCACGCCCCACGGTTGCAACCGCCGACGGGTCGGCGCGTCCCGGTCGGGCACCCGGTAGTCGAACCCGACCTCGCGGCGGTCCCGTGCGGCGGCGGTCAACGGCGCGAACGCCGGGTCGACGGTCACCATCGGCTCCAGGCCGAGGGTGGCCTGCGGGTCCACGTCCACCCCGGCGGCGCGCAGCTTGGCCAGCCCGGACGACGCCGCGGCGGCCAACCCGGCGTGCTGCCACAGCCGTGCGGCGATGCCCACGGCGGCGGCCTCGTCGGGCTCCAGGAGGATGTCGGGCAGCGCGTACTCGCGGTGGGCGATCCGGTAACCGGGCTCGGCGTCGAAGGCGCTCGCCGTGCCGGTCTCCAGTGGCACGCCCAGTTCGCGCAGCTCGGCCTTGTCCCGTTCGAACTTGCGCTGGAACGCTTCGTGGTCGCGCGCGTCGTCCGGATCATGCTCGTAACCGGGCACGGTCGCGGCGATCTGCGCGGCGGTCAGGAACCGTCGCGTGGACAGGAGGCAGATCACCAGGTTGACCAGGCGTTCGGTGCGGGTCCGCGACACGCGGTAGACGCTAGCAGCCGACGCGCCCACGACGTGCACCCGCGCGGGCGTGCCGCACACTTGTTCGGATCGGTGCTCCCCCGGCGCGCCGCCGTCTCCGGTCATAGGGTGGGCCTCATGTCGCAGGCGGAGGCCAGGCCAGAGAGCGAGAGCGTCGGCACGGTGATCGTCGCGGGCGCCGCCAACCTCGCCATCGCGATCGCCAAGCTGATCGCCGGGGTGGTCTCCGGCTCGGCCGCGATGCTCTCCGAGGCCGCGCACTCGTTCGCCGACACCACCACCGAGGTGCTGCTCTACCAGGCGCTACGCCGCGGCTCCCGGCCGGCGGACCAACGGCACCCCTTCGGGTACGGCAAGGAGAGCTACGTCTGGGCGTTCTTCGCGGCCATGTTCACCTTCGTCGCCGGCGCCGGTTTCGCCGTCACCCACGGCGTCACCACGATCCTGGTGCACGAGCACAGCGGCGACTACCTCATCTCGTACATCGTGCTCGGGGTGTCGTTCGTCATCGAGTCGATCTCCCTTACCCGGGCAGTGCGCCAGGTTCGCCGTGAGTCCCAACGTTGGCAGACCACGCCCCGACGGTTCCTGCGACTGACCGCCGACACCACCGTCAAGGCCGTCTTCCTGGAGGACAGCGCGGCCCTGATCGGTCTGCTGCTGGCCGGGCTCGGCGTCGGCCTGTCGCACGCCACCGGCGACGAGCTGTGGGACGGCATCGCGTCGATCCTGATCGGGCTGCTGCTGCTGGCGGTCGCCGGGATCCTCGCCGCCAACAACCTGTCGCTGCTGGTCGGCCGGGCGGTTCCGGAGCGGCTGCGCCAGGAGATCGAGCAGGAACTGGCCGGGCTGCCCGAGGTGGAACGCATCGACACCCTCCTGACCATGCAGCTCGGCCCGGACGACATCCTGGTCGCCGCGAAGGTCGACTTCCGCGACGAGGCGACCGGCGCGGAGATCGAGGCCACCGCCGACGAGGCCGAACGGCGGCTCACCGGCCGGTACCGCGAGATCCGCTTCGTCTTCCTCGATCCCACCCGCTCGTTGCCGGGGGCCACCGGCACCGCCCGGCACACCCAGGCCACGCCGAACCCGGACGCCGGCGGCGACGCCGAACCGACCTGATCCACGCCACCAGCGCACCCGGACGCGGGCCGTCGGGCCCGCGCGGCTAGCGTGCCCGTCATGGTGCGATGGCGTACGGGGACGGTGGCGACGCTGCGACGGCAGTGGACCGGGGCGGTGGAACTCGACGTCGACCTGCCCGACGGCACACGCATGCGGGCGCTGGCCTACCCCGAGCTGGTCGGTACGCCCGAGCCCGGCGACCGGGTGCTGCTCAACGCCGGCGCACTGCTGATGGGGCTGGGCACCGGCGGGTACGCCCTGGTGGTGGCCCTGCCGGACCGGCTGCCGCCGGACCCCGCGTCGGTCGGCGACAGCCGGGATGCCGGGCACCTGGTGAAGGCCCGTTACACGCCGCTGCAACCGATCCTGCTGGGCGTGGACGAGGAGGCGTCACCGCACCGCGACGTGCTGGCCGACGCGGACGACCTGGGCGGCCTGCCGGTGGTCACCGCCGACCTGCACTCGGCGCTACCGGCGATCCTGGCCGGCATCCGGGCCGACGCCCCGCAGGCGCGGGTGGCGTACCTGCTCACCGACGGCGGGGCGCTGCCCGCCTGGTTCTCCCGCACCCTCGCCGGGCTGCGCGAGGAACTGGCCGGCACGATCACCGTCGGGCAGTCCTTCGGCGGCGACCTCGAAGCCACCACACTGCACGGCGGTCTGCTCGCCGCCCGGCACGTACTGGGCGCCGACGTGGCCATCGTGGCCCAGGGGCCCGGCAACCTGGGCACCGGCACCCGGTGGGGCTTCTCCGGCGTCGCGGTCGGTGAGGCGATCAACGCGATCGCCACGCTGGGCGGCCGGGCGGTCGGGTCGTTGCGCATCTCCGACGCCGATCCCCGACCTCGGCACCGGGGTGTGTCGCACCACAGCCTGACCGCGTACGGCCGGGTGGCGCTCGCCCCGGCGGACCTGGTGGTGCCCGAGGACCTGGATCCGGCACTCGCCGCCGAGGTGGACGCGTCGCTGGCGCCCCTGATGACCCGACACCGGATCGTCCGGGTGCCCACCGCGGGTCTCGACGCCGCGTTGCGGTCCAGCGCCGTGCCGCTGTCCACGATGGGCCGCGGTCTCGACGCCGACCACGCGTACTTCCTGGCAGCGGCCGCCGCCGGCCGCCACGCGGTAACCCAGCTCCCCTGAACCCCTACCTCCCCGCCCGGGCCGCTCCGGCTCTCACCCGCCACTCCGTCGATCATGAAGTCGTGGTGCCCGGATCCTGGCGATAGACGGCATTTCTCCGCCACCACAACTCCATGATCGACGCAGGGTCGAGCGGGGTAGGGCGGCACCCGGGGGGTGGGGGGAGGGGGTTAGGCCAGGAAGATCAGGGCTAGCCAGCCGCCCACGATGAGGGCCAGGGCCAGGGCCAGCACCCACGTCGGCACGGTGTACTCACCGCGCCGGTTACGGTCGATCTCGGCGCGGATCTTCTCCCGCCGGCGTTCGACCCAGTTCTGCCGCTCGCCGCGTTCGGAGCGGTCGGAAGGTCCAGAAGTCGTCATGGCGCGCTCAGCTTAACCGCACGGTGCGCCGGGGCGACCGGCCCCGTCGGCTCACGCCGCCGCCGGGGCCGGCACACCGGTCACATGCTCGCGATCAGCCGCTCCACCCGCTCGTCGTACGCCCGGAACGGGTCCTTGCAGAGCACTGTGCGTTGCGCCTGGTCGTTGAGCTTCAGGTGCACCCAGTCGACGGTGAAGTCGCGGCGCTTCTCCTGCGCGTGCCGGATGAACTCGCCGCGCAACCGGGCCCGCGTGGTCTGCGGCGGGGTCTCCTTCGCCTCGAAGATCTCCGGGTCGGTGGCCACCCGATCGACCTCGCCGCGGCGCTCCAACAACCCGTAGAGGCCACGCCCGCGACGCACGTCGTGGTAGGCCAGATCCATCTGTGCCACCCGGGGGTGCGACAACGGCAGGTCGTGCTTGCGCTGGTAGCGCTCGATCAGCCGCAGCTTGCTGACCCAGTCGATCTCCCGGGAGACCGGTTCGAGGTCACCGGTCTCCACCGCGTTGAGCACCCGACCCCACAGCTCGACGACCCGCTTGGCGGCCTGGTCGCCACCCCGGCGCTCGACGAACTCGGTGGCCTTGGCCAGGTATTCCTGCTGGATGTCCAGGGCGCTGACCTCCTTGCCGTTGGCCAGTCGCACCTTGCGCCGGCCGGTGATGTCGTGCGACACCTCCCGGATCGCCCGGATCGGGTTCTCCAGGGACAGGTCGCGCATCACCACCCCGGCCTCGATCATCCGCAGCACGATGTCGGCGGTGCCGACCTTGAGCAGCGTGGTGACCTCGTTCATGTTGGAGTCACCGACGATCACGTGCAGCCGCCGGTAGCGCTCGGCGTCGGCATGCGGCTCGTCGCGGGTGTTGATGATCGGTCGGCTGCGGGTGGTCGCCGAGGAGACACCCTCCCAGATGTGCTCGGCCCGCTGCGACAGGCAGTAGACCGCGCCGCGCGGGGTCTGCAGGACCTTGCCGGCCCCACAGATCAACTGCCTGGTGACCAGGAACGGGATGAGCACGTCGGCGAGCCGGCCGAACTCGCCGTGTCGGGAGACCAGGTAGTTCTCGTGGCAGCCGTACGAGTTGCCGGCCGAGTCGGTGTTGTTCTTGAACAGGTAGATCTCACCCGCGATGCCCTCGTCGTGCAGTCGCTTCTCCGCGTCGACAAGCAGGCCCTCCAGGATCCGCTCGCCGGCCCGGTCGTGGGCGACCAGGTCGGTCACCGAGTCGCACTCCGGTGTCGCGTACTCCGGGTGCGACCCGACGTCCAAGTAGAGACGGGCCCCGTTACGCAGGAAGACGTTGCTCGACCGACCCCAGGAAACCACGCGCCGGAACAGATAGCGCGCGACCTCGTCCGGGGACAGCCGCCGCTGCCCGCGATAGGTGCAGGTGACGCCGTACTCGGTCTCGAGGCCGAAGATTCGCCGCTCCATGGTGTGACATTAGCCGCCCGGAGGCCCGGTTCGTCACTGTCACACCACAGGTCGTGCTCCGGGCGCGGTCACATACCGGTTGAGTGCGACATTCCGTCCGGCCCGAGGCTCGCCACGAACCGCCGGCAGGTGTCGTACTCCGGCAGCAGACCTTGCTCGCGGGCCTGGGCGAGGGTCGGCGCCGCCTCGTCGCGCGCGGACAGCAGCGGGACGTCGGCGGGCCACTCGATGCCCAACTCCTCGTCCAGCGGGTGCACCGCGTGCTCACCGGTCGGGTTGTAGGTGGTCGAGCAGAGGTAGCTCAGCGTCGCGTCGTCGGTCAGCGCGCAGAAGCCGTGCCCCAACCCTTCGCTGAGGTAGACCGCACGGCGGTCGGTGTCGTCCAGCCGGACGCCCTCCCAACGGCCGAAGGTCGGCGAACCGACCCGCAGGTCCACGATCACGTCGAGGACCGCTCCGCGCACGCAGGTGACGTACTTCGCCTGCCCGGGCGGGACGTCGGCGAAGTGGATGCCGCGCACCACGCCTCGCGCCGAGACCGACATGTTGGCCTGGGCCAACCGCAGGGGGTGCCCGACCGCCTCTGCGAGCTTGTCGAAGCGGTACCACTCCATGAACATGCCCCGCGGGTCGCCGTGCTGCTGGGGACTGATCTCCCAGGCGCCCTCGATGCTCAGCTCCCGGATCTTCACCACGCGCCCCCGTGCTGGCCGTTCGGCTCGGCCAGCAGGCCGAGCAGGTAGTCACCGTAACCACTCTTGGTCAACGGCGTGGCGAGCGCCCGCAGCTGGTCGTCGTCGATGAGGCCGGCCCGCCAGGCCACCTCCTCGACGCAGCCGATCTTCAGCCCCTGCCGCTCCTCGACGACCCGGACGAACTCGGCCGCCTGCATCATCGAGGTGAACGTGCCGGTGTCCAGCCAGGCGGTCCCGCGGTCCAGGACGGTCACCGACAGCTCGCCGGTCTCCCGGTACACCTCGTTGACCGCCGTGATCTCCAGCTCGCCGCGGGCGCTCGGGGTCAGCTTGCGGGCGATGTCCACGACCCGGTTGTCGTAGAAGTACAGGCCGGGAACCGCGTAGCGGGACTTCGGCCGGGCCGGCTTCTCCTCGATCGAGAGCACCCGACCGGTGTCGTCGAAGTCGACCACGCCGTACTCCTGCGGGTTGGCCACCTGGTAGGCGAAGACCCGCCCGCCGACCGGGTCGCCGTGCGCGGCGAGCTGCCGGCCCAGGCCGACACCGTGGAAGATGTTGTCGCCGAGGACCAGCGCCACCGACTCGTCGCCGATGAAGTCGGCACCGAGGATGAACGCCTGCGCGATGCCCTCCGGGCGCTCCTGGGCAGCGTACTCCAGTCGCAGCCCGAACTGGCTGCCGTCGCCGAGCAACCGGCGGAACTGGTCCTGGTCGTCCGGAGTCGTGATCACCAGGATCTCCCGGACCCCGGACATCACCAGGGTGGAGAGAGGGTAATAGACCATCGGCTTGTCGAAGACCGGCATCAGCTGCTTCGAGACCGCCCGGGTGATCGGCCAGAGCCGGGAGCCGGTGCCGCCAGCAAGTAGGATTCCACGCACCGGAAGAGCCTAGCGGCACAAACGCCGAACGCGCGGGGGGGTCATGCCCCACCCGCAGCACCTGACTTCGCGTAGACTCCCCGACCCGTGAGGATCCTCGTCACCGGCGGAGCCGGATTCATCGGGTCGGAATACGTTCGCCTGTTGCTGGGCAAGCCCCTCGGCAGTGCCGACGGCGTGCCGCCACTGGAGCCGACGGTCGTGACCGTGCTCGACAAACTGACCTACTCGGGCAACCTGGCCAACCTCGACCCCGTCCGCGACGACCCGCGGCTGCGGTTCGTCCAAGGCGACATCTGCGACCCGGTCGTGGTCGACGACGTCGTCGCCGACCACGACGTGATCGTGCACTTCGCCGCCGAATCACACGTCGACCGCTCCATCGCCGGCGCCGCGCCGTTCGTCACCACCAACGTGCTGGGCACCCAGACCCTCCTCGACGCCGCGCTGCGCCACCACACCAGCCGCTTCGTGCACGTCTCCACCGACGAGGTCTACGGCTCCATCGACGAGGGCTCCTGGACCGAAACCTGGCCCCTGGCCCCGAACTCCCCCTACTCCGCCTCCAAGGCCGGCTCCGACCTGCTCGCCCTGGCCTACCACCGCACCCACGGCATGGACGTCGTCGTCACCCGCTGCTCCAACAACTACGGCCCCTACCAATACCCCGAGAAGGTCATCCCGCTGTTCGTCAGCAACCTCCTCGACGGCGCCACCGTCCCCCTCTACGGCGACGGCGGCAACATCCGCGACTGGCTACACGTCCACGACCACTGCCGCGGCATCGCCCTGGTCCAACAGAAAGGCCGCCCCGGCGAGGTCTACAACATCGGCGGCGGCACCGAACTGACCAACAAAGAACTCACCGGCCGCCTCCTGGACGCCTGCGGCGCCGGCTGGGACCGCGTCGTGCCCGTCACCGACCGCAAGGGCCACGACCGCCGCTACTCCCTCGACATCACCAAAATCCACCAGGAACTCGGCTACAGCCCCAGCATCACCCTCGACCAAGGCCTCGCCGACACCGTCGCCTGGTACCGCGACAACCGCGCCTGGTGGGAACCGTTGAAGGCGGCCCCGACCGCATGAGCCGGATTCTCGTCACGGGTGCCGGCGGCATGCTCGGGCGCGACCTGGTCGCCGTTCTGGCGGCCCGGCCCGACCTCAAGGTGACCGCCGCCACCCGCGCCGACCTCGACATCACCGACCCCGCCGCCGCCCGCCACGCGGTGACCGGCCACGACGTCGTGATCAACGCGGCGGCCTGGACCAACGTCGACGGCGCCGAGACCAACGAGGCCGCGGCGACCGCCGTCAACGGCGGGGGCGTGGCCAACCTGGCCGCGGCGTGCGCCGCCGACGGGATTCGGCTGATCCAGGTCTCCACCGACTACGTCCTCGCGGGCAACGCGGACACCCCCTACCCGGAGGACGCCCCCACCGCGCCGGTCAACGCCTACGGACGCGGCAAGCTGGTCGGCGAGGAGGCCGTCGCGCGACTGCTGCCCGACACCGGGTACGTCGTGCGCACCGCCTGGCTCTACGGCGCGCACGGCCCGAACTTCGTGGCCACCATGCTCCGGCTCGCCACCCAGCACGAACACCTCGACGTGGTCGACGACCAACACGGCCAGCCCACCTGGTCGTACACGCTCGCCGAGCGGTTGGTCGCGCTGGCCGACGCGGCGCTGGCCGGAAAGGCGACGCCGGGCGTCTACCACGGCACCTGCGCCGGGCAGACGACGTGGTATGGGCTGGCCCGCGCCGCGTTCACGCTGGCCGGGCTGGATCCGGACCGGATCCGACCCACCACCAGTGACCGGTATCCGCGTCCCGCCACCCGGCCTGCGTACAGTGTGCTAGGGCACAGCCGCTGGGCGGCCGCGGGTCTGCCGCCGCTTCCCGACTGGCACAGCGCCCTGGTTGACGCGTTCCACTCCCCCGCTCCACCCGCCCCGTGGAAGGTCGCATGAAGCTCACCCTCGTCACCGGCCTGACCGGCCTGCTGCTCCTCGGCACCATCGTCGAGCTGCTGCGCCGCCGTCAGCTACGCGAGAAGTACGGCATGCTCTGGCTCGCCGTTCTGGTTGTCGTGATCCCGCTGTCCCTGTTCCCCCGGCTGCTCGACAACGTCGCTGAGCTCCTCGGCGTCGCCTCCGGTGTCAGCCTGGTGCTCTTCCTTGGCATCGTCTTCCTGCTGCTCGTGTGCGTGCACCTGAGCTGGGAGGTCAGCGCCCTCGAAGAAGAGACCCGCACCCTGGCCGAAGACTTCGCCCTGCTCCGCGCACAGTTCGACGCGGACCGGGCAGCCCGAGACGAACTGGTGTCCACCGATGGTTAACGGCAAGCGCACCTTGATCATCATCCCGGCTCTCAACGAGTCGGGCTCCATCGCCGACGTCGTCGGCGAGGTCCGCGGCGAACTGCCCGGCGTCGACGTCCTCGTCGTCGACGACGGCTCCACCGACCGCACCGCGGCCGTCGCCGTGGCCGCCGGCGCCCGCGTCGCCAAACTGCCGTACAACCTCGGCGTCGGCGGTGCCATGCGCCTCGGTTACCGCTACGCCCGCGACAACGACTACGACGTCGCGATCCAGATCGACGCCGATGGTCAGCACGACCCGCGGTACGTCCCGAAGCTCGTCGACCTGCTCGACGACAACGACCTGGTCATCGGCGCCCGGTTCGCCGGCGAGGGCGACTACAACGTCCGCGGCCCCCGCCGCTGGGCGATGGTGATGCTCTCCGCCGTGCTGTCCAAGGTCGCCCGCACCAAACTCACCGACACCACCTCCGGGTTCCGGGCCGCCAACCGGCGGGTCATCGAGATGTTCGCCGGCTGGTACCCGGCCGAGTACCTCGGTGACACGGTGGAGACCCTGGTGCACACCGCCCGACGCGGATACCGCATCCAGCAGGTGCCCGTCGCCATGCGCAAGCGGATGGCCGGCACGCCCAGCCATTCCCCCGCCCGGGCGATGATCTACCTCGGTCGCGCATTCGCCGTCCTCACGCTGGCGCTCATTCGCCGGTGATCAGTCGCCTGCTACGCCTGATCCCGCCCGGCACCATCGCTGTTGGTGCCGGGCTGGGTCTTCTTGGCCTCGCCTCCTACGTCCACCTCGCCGTCGCCGGCCACAGCCTCAGCGGGGCCGACTACAACCGTCTGTCGGTGCTCTGGTCGATCGTGTTCACCCTCGGCATCGGCATCTTCATGCCGATCGAGCAGGAGGTCGCCCGAGTCGTCGCCGCACGGCACAGCCAGGGGCTCCCCCCCGGGCCGGTGCTCGCCCGGGGCGTCACCGTCGCCGCCGCGATGCTCGCCGTGCTGGTGCTGGCCGTCACCGCCGGCCGCCAACTCCTCGCCGACCACCTCTTCCACGGCGACGGCACCATGGTCACCGTGCTCGTCGGCGCGCTCGCCGCGATGGCCGTCGCCTACACCACCCGCGGCGTCCTCTCCGGCCTGCAGCTCTTTCCCTGGTACGGCACCCAACTCGGCATCGACGGCGGGCTGCGCATCGTCATGGTCGCCCTGCTCGGGTTGGCCGGCGTGACCTCCGCCATCTGGTACGGCGTCGTGCTCGTCGTCGCCCCGCTGGCCAGCGTGCTGCTCACCCTTCCGCCAGTGCTGCGCGCCATCGGCGGTGGTCCACCGGTCGCCTGGGCCACCCTCCTGCGCGGCCTCGGGCTGCTCACCGCGTCCAGCCTGCTCTCCCAGGTCGTGGTGAACGTCGGCGTGATCAACCTGCAGTTGCTCGCCCCGTCCGACACCGCGGCCGCCGGCGCGTTGCTCTCCGCTCTCGTGCTGGTCCGCATCCCTCTGTTCGTCTTCGGTTCGATGCAGGCCTCACTGCTGCCCGGCCTGGCCACGACCGCCACCACCGGCGACCAGGCCGGCTTCTACGGCCTGCTGCGCCGGGCGGTGGGCATCGTCACCGCGCTCGGCCTCACCGGGGCCGTCGGTGCCGTGCTGCTCGGCCCGTGGCTGGTCGGCGTGCTTTTCGACGCCCCCGGCGTCCTCGGCCACGGCGACTTCGCCTGGCTGGCCGCCGCCACGCTCGCCTATCTCTGGGCGATGGTGCTCGGCCAGGCCCTCCTCGCCCTCGACCGGCACCGCGCCCAGGCCCTCGCCTGGACCGTCGGCGTCGCCGCCCTGATCATCGTCACGCTGCTCCCGGCCCCGGTGATCCTCCGGGTCGAGCTTGCCTACACCATCGGCTCCGTCATCGTGGCCGCCACCATGGCGGTGCTGCTACGCGGCGGCATTCGCCGACCCCCCACCCGGCCCTTCACCGACGCCGCCACCCCCGCCGTATCCGGAGGCATCCGATGACCCGCCCACAGGTGACCGCGGTCATGCTCGCCTACGGCGCCGAGCCGTACCTGGTCGACGCCGCCCAAGCCATCCTGGCCAGCACCGACATCGACATCGACCTGGTCGTCGTCGACAACGGCTGCACCGGCGACGGCATCGACATCGTCAAGGGCTTCCCGCAGGTGCGGGTCGTCCGCCCCGAACAGAACACCGGCTACTCCGGCGGCTGCCGGGTCGGCGCCGCCGAGGCCACCGGTGACTGGCTCGCCTTCGTCAACTCCGATGCCATCGTCGCCCCGGACGCCCTCGCCAAGACCGTAGCCGTCGCCGCCGAACCGGGCGTCGGCGCCGCGATGGCCTCCATCCGGCTCGCCGACACCCCCGAGTTGATCAACACCTCCGGCAACCCGCTGCACTTCACCGGGCTGTCCTGGGCAGGCGGCAACGGCGAACCCGCCACCGCCCACGCCGTACGCACCAGCGTGCCCTCGCTCAGCGGCTGCTGCTTCGTGATCAGCCGCCAGCGGTGGCAGGAGCTCGACGGCTTCGCCGCCGAATACTTCGCCTACCACGAAGACACCGAACTCAGCCTGCGGCTCTGGCAACGCGGCCTGCGGCTGGAGTACGTCCCGGACGCCGTGGTACGCCACCACTACGAGTTCTCCCGCAACGACCTGAAGCTCTACCTGGTGGAACGCAACCGGCTGGTCACCCTGCTCACCGCGTACCAGACCCGGACGCTGGTGGTGCTCGCACCGATGCTGCTGCTCACCGAGGCCGCCATGCTCGCCGCCGCGCTGGCCGGAGGCTGGACCAAGCAGAAGACCCGCGGCTGGGGTTGGTTGTGGCGCAACCGATCCTGGGTCGGCGCGCGCCGCCGCCAACTCCAGACCGAACGCACCGTGCCCGACGGAGTGATCGCCGAGCTGATGACCGCCCGGGTCGCCCCTTCGAACGTCGACTCGCCCCCCGGCATGGGCATCTTCAACGCGGTCGCCGCCGGCTACTGGGCCCTCGCCCGACCGTTGCTCCAGCGCCGCTGACCCGACCGGCGCGCGGACAGCGCCGCCGACGTGGACAGACGACACAGAAGCGCCGGGACCGTTTCGCGGTCCCGGCGCTTCTGCATGGCACACGATCAGCTGTCGGCCTGCCCCGGACGATCCTCCAGATCGGCCGAACCCGCCGAACTGGTCGGCTTACCCGCCTCGGCGGTCGGCACGGTGGGTGTGTCCCGCTCGTCGGTCGCCGCCGGCGCCTCCTTGCCGTCCAACAGTGCGGTCAGCGCGGCCCCGGTGATCCGCCGGAACGTCCGACCGACCCGCTGACGGTCCAGCACCGCCACCTCGAGCTGGTTCGCGGCGATCGTCCGCGCCGCACCACCCTCGCCGCCGGCGCTGCCCAGCGCCTGCACCGCGACCTTCACCGCCTCACCGAGGGACATGTCCGCCCGGTGATTCGCCTTCAGCACACCGGTGATGGCCTCGGCCTGGCCGCCCATCGCCATCCGCCCCGGCTCGTCGTTGACGGAGCCGTCGTACGTGAGCCGGTACAACTCGTCGTCGTCGGCCGTGGCCCCGACCTCCGCCACGCAGATCTCCACCTCGAACGGCTTCGACTGCTCGGTGAAGATCGCGCCCAGGGTCTGCGCGAACGCGTTGGCCAACGCCCTCCCGGTCACGTCCCGGCGGTCGTAGCTCAACCCGTTCAGGTCGGCCATCCGCACACCGGCCCGACGCAGGTTCTCAAACTCGTTGTAACGGCCGACAGCGGCGAAGCCGATCCGGTCGTAGATCTCACTGACCTTGTGCAGGGCGCTGGAGAGGTTCTCCGCGACGAAGAGCACCCCGCCGGAGTAGCTCAGGACCACCGCGCTGCGCCCCCGGGCGATGCCCTTTCGGGCCAGCTCGGAACGGTCGCGCATGATCTGTTCGGGCGAGGCGTAGAACTGCATTGCCACGGCGGCGGTTCTCCTTACGGCGCTGTGCTGACGACTGCTGGCTGGTGGGGGTGGACGGGGCTCAACCGCCCGGGTTCTCCATCCGACCGGAGACCACGCTCTCGGCGATCGCCGCCGTCTCGGCGTCGGTGAGCCGGTAGGTGCCCTCGGCGGTCGCGGTCATCACCACCGGGTAGATCCGCCGGGTCAGGTCCGGGCCGCCCGTCGCGGTGTCGTCGTCGGCCGCGTCGTAGAGGGCCTCGACGGCGAGCCGGGTCGCGTCGGCCACCGACAGGCCGGCCCGGAACCGCTTCTTCAACGCGGACTTGGCGAACAGCGAGCCGGAGCCGATCGCGTCGTAGCCGGTCTCCTCGTACGGGCCACCGGTGACGTCGAAGCTGAAGATCCGACCGGCCCGCGCCGGGTCGGCGGCGGCCAGGTCGAAGCCGGCGAAGAGCGGCACCACGGCGAGCCCCTGCATGGCCGCGCCCAGGTTGCCCCGGATCATCGAGGCCAACCGATTGGCCTTACCGTCCAGCGAGAGCATCGCGCCCTCGATCTTCTCGTAGTGCTCCAGCTCGACCTGGAACAGCCGCATCAGCTCGATCCCGATGCCCGCGGTGCCCGCGATGCCGACCAGCGAGTACGCGTCGGCCGGATGCACCTTCTCGATGTCGCGCTGGGCGATCAGGTTGCCCATGGTCGCCCGCCGGTCGCCGGCCATCACCACACCCTCGGCGGCCGTGATGGCCACGATGGTGGTCGCGTGCGGCGCCAGGTCGGCGGCCATGCCCGGCGGCAGCGCTCGCCGACCGGGCAGCATCTCGGGGGCCACCCGACTCAGGAACGTCGTGAAGGAGGACGTCCCCGCGTTGGTGAACACATCTGGTAGACGCCCGGATGGATCAAAGCCCGCTGCCACGTGGTTCCTCTCAGGTACGTGATCGCCCTGGCCAGCCTCGTGGGACTGTCACGGAACTGGCCAAGACCACCGTTGCAGTTGAAGCAGAGTATCCCGCGCACCCATCCGGTGCGATGATCGTGGTCCAGATGTTGTGGGTCCGCGCCCCGACAGATCGCGCAGACCCCGCCCTGCTCGGCCAGGAGCTCCTGAAACTCCTTCTCGCCCACGCGTACCGCCGTTGCAGGTGGTACTCGCGGTTACCCCCGTACAGCCGTTGCGCCGTCTCCTTGCCGCGGGCATTGTGGCGGGGCTTGCAGTAACTGTGCCGACCACTGGCCCTGGTGGTGTTGGTGGGGAAATCGTCCAGCGGCTTGATCTGTTCGCAGTCCGGACACCACTTGAGACTCTCACCCACCGGCCTGGGTGACTCTTTCTGCGCAGCGATGCCCCGCTTCCGTCGACTCGCCGCCGAACGCTCGTTGGCGCACGTTTTACAGTAGAAGGCAAGACCGTCCACCCGTCGCCGATCACGGTGAAACTCCGTGTGAGACAGCATCCTCTTGCACTGTGGGCACGCCTTGCCCGACGGGTCATTCAAATCGGACATTTACCCCTATTGGCCGCCTTTCTGGACGTAACCCCTCACGAATTCCTCTGCGTTCTCTTCGAGGACGGAGTCGATCTCGTCGAGGAGGTCGTCGACGTCCTCGGTGATCTCGGCGTGCCGCTCGGCCACCTCGGGGTTGGCCTCGGTGGTGACGTCCTCGATTTCCTCGCCCTGACGGGACTTGCCGGACTGCGACTGCCCGCCGCTGTCATGAGTGGCCACAGCTGCCTCCTCCACGATCGTCTGCGATGAACTTACCTCGCGCGGGCGACGAAAAGCCCGCCGCGCGCCGGCTTACGGCACACGGTGGGCGGCAAATCTCGAATCAGCCCCCGGTCAACGTCTCCAGCAGGTCCTTGGCGCTGGCGCACCGGTCGAACAGCGCGCCCACGTGTGCCCGCGTGCCCCGCTCCGGCTCCATCATCGGCACCCGGACCAACGACTCCCGGCCCACGTCGAAGATCACCGAGTCCCAGCTCGCGGCGACCACCTCGGAGGCGTACTGGGCCAGGCAGCGGCCGCGGAAGTAGGCCCGGGTGTCTTCCGGGGGCTCGGTCATGGCGGTGCGGGTCTCGTCGTCGGTGAGTAGCGTCTTCATCGCTCCCCGGCTGACCAGGCGGTGGTAGAGGCCCTTCTCCGGTCGGACGTCGGAATATTGCAGGTCGACCAGTTGGAGCTTGTGCGAGCCCCAACCGAGCTTCTCCCGCTCCCGGTAGCCCTCCAGCAGCCGCAGCTTGGCCACCCAGTCCAACTCGTCGGCGCAGAGCATGGGGTCGCGTCCCAGCCGGTCCAGGACGCTCTCCCAGCGGTCGAGCACGTCGATGGTCTGCTCGTCGGCGTCGGTGCCGTACCGGTCGTCGACAAAGGACCGGACCCGCTCCAGATAGGCCCACTGGAGGTCGAGGGCGGTGAGCCGACGGCCGTCGCGCAGGCGCATGCGGTGCGTCAGGGTGGGGTCGTGGCTGACCGCGCGCAGCTCGCTGACCGGGTCGGCGATGCCGAGGTCAGCCCCGAGCGCCTTCTCCTCGATCATGGTGAGGATCAGCGCGGTGGTGCCGACCTTCAGGTAGGTGGAGATCTCGGAGAGGTTGGCATCGCCGATGATGACGTGCAGCCGACGGTATTTGTCGGCGTCGGAGTGCGGCTCGTCGCGGGTGTTGATGATCGGACGCTTGAGGGTGGTCTCCAGGCCGACCTCGACCTCGAAGAAGTCGGCGCGCTGGGAGATCTGGAACCCGCTCTGGCCGCCGTCCTGACCGATGCCGACGCGCCCGGCGCCGCAGACGATCTGCCGGGTGACGAAGAAGGGCGTCAGGTACGCCACGATGTCGGCGAACGGCGTCTGGCGGCGCATCAGGTAGTTTTCGTGGGCGCCGTAGCTGGCGCCCTTGTTGTCGGTGTTGTTCTTGTAGAGGTGGATCGGCTGGCTGCCGGGGATGGTGGCGGCGCGGCGGGACGCCTCGGCCATCACCCGCTCACCGGCCTTGTCCCACCGCACCACGTCTCGGGGTGTGGTGACCTCGGGGGTGGAGTATTCGGGGTGCGCGTGGTCGACGTAGAGCCGGGCGCCGTTGGTGAGTATCACGTTGGCCAGGCCGAGATCCTCGTCGGCGAGCGCCTCGGCGGGGTCGTAGGCGGCACCCGAGTAGGTGAAGCCTCTCGCGTCGCGCAACGGCGACTCTTCCTCGTAGTCCCACCGGGCACGCCCGCCCCGGTTGAGTTCGGGGCGAGCCCCATAGGCGTTGACCACCTGCGATGAGGTGACCATCGGGTTGGCTCCGGCCTGACCGGGCACGGAGATGCCGTATTCGACCTCGGTGCCCATGATCCGACGTACCGTCATGCGACCACTCGCTTCGCTCGCCCACGGAGCCGGCGTGCCCGCCGCTCACACCATCGAGACTAGTCTGCGCGATGGCGCGCCGCGCGACCCTGTGGGTCGGCGCGGCGCGGCTGGGGCGTGTGTCAAAGTCCTCGGTCGAGCCGAGGCGGAGTCCAAGCGGCGGTCCGGCAAGCGGAGATGGGCGTGGATACCGGTGTGGTATCCACGCCCATCGCCAACGCCGCCGGCCGTCGTCTGGCGCGCCGCAGGCCGGCCAGGGGCCCGGACAGACGTCCTAGGGCTTGAGCGGTACCACGGTGAGGCCGTCGCGCAGGGCCGGGTCGGCGGTGAGCGCGCCGTCGATGGCCTTCTGGGCGGCCGGGTCGGCGACGATGAGGCGCAGCGGACGGGGTACGCGGCGCAGGATCTCGGCGGTCCGGGCGGGCTCGTCGTAGATCCGGAAGTAGATGCCGGGTTCGGTCTGGCCGCTGGTCCCCTGCATGGCGGACAGGAAGATCGACTCCCGGTAGCCCTGCAGGCCCTGCTTGTCGAGGACCAGGGTGACGGTGCCGGGGATCGCCGGGTAGTTCCGGTAGGCGATGTTGGTGACCGACGCGGTGCGGGAGACCGCCCGCACGTCCCGGCCGGCCCAGTCCTTGGCCCAGGTGCCGTTGCCGCCGTTGCGGTGGAAGTAGCCGCCGGTCCAGCCGATCAGGCCGGTGCCGGCCAGCAGCGCGAGCGTGACGAGGGCCGCGGTGCCGACGGCGGGAATGGCGCCGGCGACGGGGCGGCGGCGCGGTTCACCGTCGGTGCTCGGGTCGGGTGGCACCGGGAGCAGTCGGGCGAGCGCGGCCGCGCCGATGGTGAGCACGACGATGACCAGGTGCGCGGTCTTGCCGAAGTAGTAGGCGGGCTGGGTGCCGTTGGCGATGTTGACGGCAGCCATGCTGGCGGAGAAGAACAGCGCGACGGCCAGGGCCACGAGGTAGCGCCGCCAGGTGGTGTCGGCGAGGTTGGTCCGGACCAGGACGGCGGCGAGGACGAGCGCGCCGAGCCCGAGCATGGTGTTGTAGGTCTCGACCGGTGGTGTGCCGCCGGGGGCGGCGAGCGCCTCGCTCTGGCCGGCGACGAGGACGCCGATCACGGCGACCAGCGGGGCCAGGGCGGCGGTGAGGACGGCGACGACGGCGACGGTGCCGGGGCGGGTACGCAGTCGGCGCCGGTCGGCGATCAACCAGCAGAGCACCATGGCGCCGGTCGGGAAGAGGAAGAGGTAGTAGCTGAAGCCGATGCCGATCAGCAGCGCCCCGACGAGGATGAGTTGTTCGCGGAGCCGGTGCAGGGGGCGGACGACGAGGGCGACGAGGACCACGGCGAGGCTGAGCCCGAACGCCTCGCTGGGGTAGCCGGCGACCAGCAGCCGGGGCAGTTCGGCGCCGAGGACGAGCGCTGTCACACCGATGATGAGGACGAGTCGGCGCAGCGGGTGCAGGGGGCCGGCGACGTGCTGGGCGGCCCAGACCAGCGTGAGCACCAGGAGCCCGAAGGTGGCGAGGCACCAGAGCACGTAGTGGTCCATGAGTCGCGCCCCGGTGGGCGGATCGCCGGCGCTGCGCAGGAAGCCGTCGAGCAGCGCGCTGGTGAAGTGCCAGCCCTGCGGGTAGTGCACGAGGCCGGAGAAGATCTGCTCGCGGGCGGCGTCGGGGTCGACGAAGAGGTAGCCGCCGAGGCGGCCGATCACGTCGAACAGTGCCGGGTGGCGGCCGTTGTCCTCGCCGACCATCGCGAGGCTGAGTCGTTGACCGAAGGTGTCGGCCCGCAGGTAGGGGGTGGCGAGGTAGCCGGCGGCGAGGGCTGCTGCGGCGAGGGAGACCAGGTCGGACCAGCCGGGGCGGGGCAGTCGGGGGGCGCGCCGGGACAGCACGGCGGCCACCGTCAGCACGGTGAACGCCAGGCCGGTGACCGGGACCGGGTGCAGGCCCCAGGGCCAGACGCTGAAGAGAAGGCCGACGGCGCAGGTGAGGCCGCCGAGCAGGGCCAGGGCGAGCATGATCCGGTCGAGCAGGGCCCGGCCGGAGCGCAGCAGACTGGCCGTTGCGAGCAGGACGATCGGGGGCAGCAGCCACGCGGCGTGGACGGCGGTCGCGGCGACGGGGACGAGCCAACTGGCGAGCACCGCACCGAGGATCAGGCCGATGCCGGGGCGTCGGGCGGGCGGCGTGGTGGTTACCGGTTCCGGATCTTCCGTGCGGCCTTGCACTGCTGGTAGTTGCGCGGTGATGTCGGCACGCACGGTTGTCCTCGTTCGGTAGATCGGCGAAGTCGCCGCAGTCTAGCCGTAAGGGGTGTCGGCGAGGGCGCCGCCGGTCGGGTGGTGGCGGGCACGGACAGCGGCGGCACCGGACGGGATCCGGTGCCGCCGCTGGACGGTCAGAGGTACTGGCCGGTGTTGCTGGCGGTCTCGATGGACCGACCGGCCTCGGTGCCCTTGCCACCGGAGACGAGCGTGCGGATGTAGACGATCCGCTCGCCCTTCTTGCCGGAGATGCGGGCCCAGTCGTCGGGGTTGGTGGTGTTGGGGAGGTCCTCGTTCTCGCGGAACTCGTCGACGCAGGCGTCGAGCAGGTGCTGCAGTCGCAGCCCCTTGCGACCGGAGGTGAGGAACTCCTTGATGGCCATCTTCTTGCTCCGGTCGACGATGTTCTGGATCATCGCGCCGGAGTTGAAGTCCTTGAAGTAGAGGACTTCCTTGTCACCGTTGGCGTAGGTGACCTCAAGGAAGCGGTTCTCCTCGGTTTCGGAGTACATCCGCAGCACCACCGCGTCGATCATGGCCGCGACGGTGGCCTGGGGGTCGGCCCCGTGCTCGGTCAGGTCGTCCGGGTGCAGCGGCAGCCCGGAGAGGATGTACTTCGAGAAGATGTCCTTGGCCGCTTCGGCGTCCGGTCGCTCGATCTTGATCTTCACGTCGAGCCGACCGGGGCGCAGGATCGCCGGGTCGATCATGTCTTCCCGGTTGGAGGCGCCGATGACGATGACGTTCTCCAGGCCCTCCACGCCGTCGATCTCGCTGAGCAGCTGCGGGACGATGGTGTTCTCCACGTCGGAGGAGACACCGGAGCCGCGGGTCCGGAAGATCGAGTCCATCTCGTCGAAGAACACGATCACCGGCGTGCCCTCGCCGGCCTTCTCCCGTGCCCGCTGGAAGATCAGCCGGATGTGCCGCTCGGTCTCGCCGACGTACTTGTTGAGCAGCTCGGGGCCCTTGATGTTGAGGAAGAAGCTGGTGTGCTTCTCCTTGCCCTGCCGCTCGGCGATCTTCTTGGCCAACGAGTTGGCCACCGCCTTGGCGATGAGCGTCTTGCCACAGCCGGGCGGGCCGTACAGCAGGATGCCCTTGGGCGGGCGGAGCTGGTGCTCACGGAACAGGTCCGCGTGCAGGAACGGCAACTCCACCGCGTCGCGGATCTGCTCGATCTGCGACTGGAGGCCACCGATGTCGCCGTAGTCGACGTCGGGCACCTCCTCCAGGACCAGCTCCTCGACCTCGCTCTTCGGGATCCGCTCGTACGCGTACGCCGAGCGGGGCTCGATCATGAGCGAGTCGCCGGCTCGGATCGCCGAACCGATGAGGGTCTCGGCGAGGTGCACGATGCGTTCCTCGTCGGAGTGGGAGACCACCAGCGCCCGGTCACCCGGCCCGCCGTTTGGCCCCTCCAGGATCTCCTTGAGCATCACGACCTCACCGACCCGCTCATAGCCGAACGCGTCGACGATGTTGAGCGCGTCGTTGAGCAGGACCTCCTGGCCACGGCGCAGGTCGCCCACCTCCAGTGAGGGCGAGACCGCGACCCGTAGCTTGCGGCCGCCGGTGAAGACGTCCACCGTGCCGTCGTCGTGCTTGGCGAGGAAGACGCCGTAACCACTCGGCGGTTGCGCGAGGCGGTCGATCTCCTCCTTGAGCGTGACGATCTGCGTGCGAGCCTCCTTGAGGGTGCTCACCAGCCGGTCGTTGTTCTCGGTCAGCCGCGCCAACTGTGCCTGGGTGGCCGCCAGCCGCTCTTCGAGCTGCCGGACGTGTCGGGGGCTTTCGGTCAACTTACGCCGCACCAGAGCGAGTTCCTCCTGAAGGAACGCGACCTGCGTGGAGAGATCGTGGGCTTCCTTCTCCCACCGTGCGGCGCGCGAGTCCGCGTCGTCGCTGCGTGCTGCCACGTCCCACCTCCCCGGGGGGCTTGAACGTTCTGCCCTAACACTAGCCGCTATGAGGCCGATTCGGTCCCACGCAACACCCTCGTCACCGAACCTTGATCGCCAAGGGTGGCCTGACGGGCCGTTACCGGCGTTCGGGTACCGTCGGAGCGTAGGACGGGAGAACATGGGGGGTGCACTCGTGGCCGAGGTCGCGACCGATCAGCTGCAGGTCTGGGTGGACCAGGATCTCTGCACAGGCGACGGTCTCTGCGTGCAGTACGCGCCGGAGGTCTTCGAGTTCGACGTCGACGGCCTGGCGTACGTCAAGCGCGCCGACGGTGAACTGCTGTTGGCGCCGGGCAGCCGGGTCGACGTGCCCGCCCACCTGCGGCTCGAAGTGATCGACTCCGCGAAGGAGTGCCCGGGCGACTGCATCCACGTGGTGCGCGGCGACGGTGTCGAGGTCGCCGGCCCGGACGCCGAGGACGACTGACCGACCACACCGGCCGGGCCGCGCGGGCCCGGCCGGGGCCCCGAAAGGGGTACGCCTCAGAGCATCGGACGGCCGACCACCGAGGCGACCAGCCGCGCGAATTCCTCCAACCGGGCGATCTGCCCGGCACCGCCGTCGTCGAGGGTCTTGCCGAAGCGCAGCGCGTCGTGTCGTGGCGTGCCGGCCATCTCCTCGCTCGGCGGCGCCTCGTCGAGTGAGGTCAGCAGCAGGTAGACGTCGATGCTGTCGACCCGGATCTCGCCGCTGTCGGACCGGTTGAGCCGCCGTCGACAGCCGACCTCGGTGATGGTGGAGACCGGCACCACCCGCAGCGACGACGTCATCGAGCCCGGCGGACCCTCCTCCGGCGGCACGTCCTCGCCGTGCCAGAGGATCAGCCGGCTGCCGTCACAGACGACGACCTCCTGCCACACGCCGTTGACCTCGTTGACGAAGCGTTCCAGCGTGAAGCCGAGCACCGACGCGCCACGCAGCACACCGCCGAGCGCCTCCAGGGCGACGTCCGGGTCGCGCAGGTAGGCGCGGGCCGCGGACTCGAGGTCCTGGTAGGGCGACCAGTCGGGAAAGACCGCGGGGAGGTCACCGCCGCCGTAGCCCGGTCGGCTCATGCCGGCGCCTCCCCCTGCTCGCCGCTGCCGACGCCCAGCTTTCTGGTCACGGCCTGTCCATCTCCCCCGAACCGTCGGGAAGCGCGCCGGCCGCCTGGGCGGCCGCGGCCTGCCGGGCCGCCTCCGCCGCGCGCAGATCCTGGCGGCGCTGGGCGTACGCCTCGGTGCCCTTGCTGGGCTTGCGGCGGCGCGGCGGCGCCGTCACCCCCGGGGCCAGCTTGCGCGCGGACACCAGGAACGCGGTGTGCGCGATCATCCGGTGGTCCGGACGGACGGCGAGGCCCTCGGCGTGCCAGTCGCGCACCAGCGACTCCCAGGCCCGCGGCTCGGTCCAGCCGCCGCGCTCGCGCAACGCCTCGACCAGCTCGGAGAGCTGCGGTGTGGTGGCGACGTAGCCGATGAACACCCCGCCGGGCACCAACGCCCGCTCCACCATGTCGAGGGTCTCCCAGGGGGTCAGCATGTCCAGGATGATCCGGTCGAACCCGGTCTCCTGGCACTGCGCGACGTCACCGACGTGCAGGTGCCACGACGGGTGCGGTCCGTTGAAGAAGGCTTCGACGTTGCGCTTGGCGATCTGGGCGAAGTCGTCGCGCACCTCGAACGAGTGCAGTTCGCCCTCGGTGCCGACGGCGCGCAGCAGGGAGCAGCTCAGCGCGCCGGAGCCGGCGCCGGCTTCGAGGACCTTCGCGCCGGGGAAGATGTCGCCCATCGCGACGATCTGGGCGGAGTCCTTCGGGTAGATGACCTGGGCGCCGCGCGGCATGGACAGCACGTAGTCGGACAGGAGCGGCCGCAGGGCCAGGAAGGCGGTGCCGCCACCGGCGGTGGTCACCACGCTGCCGTCGGGCAGCCCGATCAGCGTGTCGTGCGCCAGGATGCCGCGGTGGGTGTGGAACTCCTTGCCCGGCTCCAGCGTCACGGTGTGCATCCGCCCCTTGGGGTCGGTCAGCTGGACCCGGTCGCCGGGCCGGAAGGGCCCTCGGTGCACGGGTGTCAGCGCCGGGGTGGCCGGGACGGTGGAGGGAGTTGCGGTCACTGTGTCATCTTCCGGTTGGGTTCGAGGAGCTGCGCGAGGTCCGCGATGTACAGAATGCCGACGACATCTTCGCCTGACGTCACCACGTACTGCGCGCCCGGGTGGGTCTGTACGGCCTCCATCACCCGCTCGCCGTCCCAGCCGAGCGTCAGGGTGGGGATCGTGCCCAGCGGTCGGGCGACGGCGTCGACCGCCAGCCACGGCCGGCGCTCGACCGGCACCGCCTCGGCGGCGACCGGGTCGACCAGGGCCGCCGGCCGGCCCGCCGAGTCGGTGACCAGCAGGGCGGCGTGGGGTTGCCCCCCGTCGGCGCGTCGGCGCTGCGCCTCGGCCAGCGGCGTGCCGGTGGTCACCGGCCAGACCGGACGGGCCAGCCGGGACAGGTCGATGAGGGGGAACCGGCGGCTGACCCGGGCGGCCCGGATCGACTGCCCGGCGCCGCGCCAGAGGGTGACGGCGACCAGCAGCATCAGCGGCAACGCCAGGGGCGCGAGGTAGTCGGCGACGGTGAGCACCACAACCACGATCGTGGTGCCGACGGCGACGACGCGCCCCGCCCAGCCGGCGACCTCGGTGCCGAGGTGGCGGTCGCGGGTCAGCCCCCACACCGCGGCGCGCAGCGCCCGGCCGCCGTCGAGCGGCAGCCCGGGCAGGCTGTTGAACAGCGCGACGATGACGTTGCTGACCGCGAGCTGGAAGGCGAGCTGGTGGACCACGGTCCCCGGTGGCAGGGCGAGGGTGGCCGCGACCGCGAGGACGCCGAGCACCGCGGAGACCGCCGGGCCGGCCAGTGACACCAGCAGGTCGACGCGGGGTGACGGGGCGTCCCGGTCCATCTCGGTGTAGCCGCCGAGCAGTTCCAGGGTGATCCCGCGCACACCGATGCCGTAGCGACGGGCGGTGAGGGCGTGCCCCAGCTCGTGCAGCAGCACCGAGCCGAGCAGGGACACCACGAAGCCAAAGCCGATCAGATAGCCGCTGATCTGCGGCAGGTCCAGCTGACGGGCGGCGAACTCGGCGTACAGGACGGCGATGATCACCGCGAGCAGGACCATGGAGCCGTTGAGGTGCAGCGGCACCCCGAACACCCGGCCGACGTTGAGGCCGAGCCGGCGGTCGGGTCGGCGTGGTGGCCGGGTTCGTCGCTCCATCGGCACGATGCTACGGACCGTCGCTGTGCGGGGCGGGCGGCGGTAGGTGTCATACCGGTGCCCTAACCTTTGCGGACATGACGGCGGAACCGGTCACCACCACCCAGCCCTCCTCCCCGGCGCAGGCGCCGCCGACGGTGCGGGCCTCGCTGTCGCCGTCGCGGGCGGCGGATTTCAAGACCTGCCCGTTGCTCTACCGGTTCCGCAGCATCGACCGGCTGCCCGAGCGCACCACCATGGAGCAGGCCCGGGGCACGTTGGTGCACGCGGTGCTGGAGCGGCTGTTCGACCTGCCCGCGCAGGGGCGCACGCCGGCTGCGGCCGGCGATCTGGTGGCCCCCCAGTGGGATCGGCTGGTCACCGAGCAGCCGGAGCTGGCCGAGCTGTTCGAGGGGGCGGAGCCGACCGACCCGGCGGAGTTCCTCCGCTCGGCCGCCGGGCTGCTGGAGGGTTACTTCGCGGTGGAGGACCCGACCCGGCTGGAGCCGGCCGAGCGGGAGAGCCTGATCTCGGCGGTGGTCGACGAGGAGCTGCTCATCCGGGGCTACCTGGACCGGCTCGACGTCGCGCCGGACGGGGCACTGCGAGTGGTCGACTACAAGACCGGCGGCGCGCCACGGGAGGCGTTCGAGGCGCGGGCGCTGTTCCAGCTGAAGTTCTACGCCCTCGTGCTGTGGCGCACCCGGGGGGTGGTGCCCCGGGTGCTGCGGCTGCTCTACCTGCGCGACGCCGAGGTGCTGGACTACACGCCGGACGCCGACGAGCTGGTCCGCTTCGAGCGCACCGTCGTCGCCCTGTGGCGGGCGATCGAGCAGGCGACCGCCCGGCAGGATTTCCGCCCCCGGCCGAGTCGGCTCTGCGACTGGTGCAGCCACCAGTCCCTGTGTCCCACCTTCGGCGGCACCCCGCCGCCGTTCCCGGTCGCGGCGGCGACCGCCGACCCGCTGCGCGACTCCCGGTCCGCTCCGGTGGCGCCCGGCGCCGACGAGTGACCGCCCGCACCGCGGCGCGCTGACGTCAGCGGCGCGAACCGCCCCGGGCCGCCGCCCCGGACCGCCGCGGACCGCCGCCGTCCGGGACCGCCGCGGACCGCCGCCGTCCCGGACCGCCGCCGGCTCGCGGGCCAGTCGCCGCCGCGCACACCGCACCCCGGCCGCCGCGCGGGCCGGTCGACGGCGGGTGGGCGTCCTCCCACCGGCATGGTGGTCCCCGACACGACGCTGCTCTCCCCCGCGCCGACCCGACATCGGCGGTGCCGCTGCGATCGGGACAACGCGACGGGCCGCGCTCTACGGTGATCCGCGACGCACCGGCCGGTGTACGCGAGGATGACCGGTGCGGCAGCACGACGTCGGCGGGACAGGAGACGTGATGACCGATCGGGTGGCCCCGGCGCGGCCGGTGCGCATCCTGCTCGCCGACGACCAGCCGCTGCTGCGTACCGGGTTCCGGATGGTGCTGGGCGCCGAGGGCGACCTGGACGTGGTGGCGGAGGCCGGGGACGGCGTGGAGGCGGTGGAGTTGTCCCGCCGGCTGCTACCCGACGTGGTCCTGATGGACATCCGGATGCCGCGGATGGACGGGGTGGCCGCGACCCGGGCGATCGTCGACGCGCGCCTGCCGGTGCGGGTGCTGGTGTTGACCACCTTCGACCTGGACGAGTACGTGGTGGGCGCGTTGCGCGCGGGCGCCAGCGGGTTCCTGGCCAAGGACGTGCCGGCCGAAGAGTTGATCTCGGCGATCCGCACCATCGCGGGCGGCGACGCGGTGGTGGCGCCCCGGATCCTGCGGCGGCTGCTGGACCGGTTCGCCGCACTGCTGCCCGACCCGGCGGCGACGCCCGCGGCAGCCCTCGACGCGCTCACCGACCGGGAACGTGAGGTGCTGGTGCAGGTCGCGCGAGGGCTGTCCAACGCCGAGATCGCCGCGGTGCTGTCGGTCAGCGAGACCACCATCAAGACCCACGTCGGGCACGTGCTGACCAAGCTGCGCCTGCGCGACCGGGTGCAGGCGGTGGTGCTGGCGTACGAGTCGGGTCTGGTCCGCCCCCGGGCGTAGCTCCACCGGCCCGGGTACCTCACCCGGCGTACACGAAGATCCCTCCATGGGGGGACGGCCGGCGTTGCCGCCGTCACCTACCGTGACCGGAGACGGTCTGGCGAGGTTGACCCTCCTGTGACGTGAGGGGGCAGGGTCGGAAACACGCACGACCGACCATCGGGTCAGGGGCAACCCTGATGCGGCATCGGGGTGCACCCGCATTGGGAAATCCGCACCGGGTCAACCCGTGGGCGGACGGTACGGGCGTGAGCAGCGCCGATGATGGAACAGTCGCGCCGGACCATCGGGGGGCGGCGTGAATTTCGGACAGACGGAAGAGGTAGATGACGTGACCGCGACGGTAGGCCAGCAGGCGCAGGCCGCGGCCCGGGCGAACGACGTGTGGAAGGTGTACGGCAGCGGCGAGGCGCAGGTCATCGCGCTGCGGGGGGTCAGCGCGGAGTTCGAACGCGGCCAGTTCACCGCGATCATGGGGCCGTCGGGTTCCGGCAAGTCGACGCTGATGCACTGCCTGGCGGGCCTGGACGCGGTGACCCGGGGCACGGTGTCGATCGGCGAGACGACGGTCACCGGGCTCGGCGACGCGGGGCTGACGAAGCTGCGCCGCGACAAGGTGGGTTTCATCTTCCAGCAGTTCAACCTGCTGCCCACCCTGACCGCGAAGGAGAACATCCTGCTGCCGCTGTCGATCGCCGGGCGTAAGCCGGACCAGGCCTGGTACGACACGGTGATCGAGACGGTCGGTCTGCGGGACCGGTTGGACCACCGGCCGGCGCAGCTCTCCGGCGGGCAGCAGCAGCGGGTGGCGTGTGCGCGGGCGCTGGTCTCCCGCCCCGAGGTGATCTTCGCGGACGAGCCGACCGGCAACCTGGACTCGCGCTCCGGCGCGGAGGTGCTCAACTTCCTGCGCAACTCCGTCCGCGAGCACGGTCAGACGATCGTGATGGTGACCCACGACCCGACCGCCGCCGCGTACGCCGACCGGGTGGTCTTCCTCGCCGACGGCGAGATCGTCTCGGAGCTGATCGAGCCGACCGCCGAGACGGTGCTGGACACCATGAAGAAGCTGGACACGCCGGCCGAGGTGGGCAACTGATGTTCCGCGCGACACTGAAGAGTCTGCTGGCCCGCAAGGTCCGGTTGATCCTGTCCGGGCTGGCGGTGGTGCTCGGGGTCATGTTCGTCTCCGGCGCCTTCGTCCTCACCGACACGTTGGGCCGCTCGTTCGACTCGGTCTTCGCCGACGGCTTCTCCGAGATCGACGTGAACGTCGCGGCGAAGCCGAAGGTCGAGCTGAGCGAGTTGGAGGGCGAGCAGACCGCCGCGCCACTGCCGGCCGCCGTGGTGGACCGGGTGAAGCAGGTTCCGGGGGCCGCCTCGGCGACGGGCGTCGTCAACGCCGACGGCGCCCGGGTGATCGGCAGCAACGGCAAGGTGGTCACCTCGTTCGGTCCGCCGCAGTTGGGCGAGAACTGGACCGGGGAGAGTGACCTGCTGCGGCTGCGCGAGGGGCGCGCGCCGCAGGCCGAGGACGAGATCGTCCTCAACAAGGCGCTGGCCACCACGGCGAAGGTGCAGGTCGGCCAGAAGGTCGGCGTGCTCACCGCGTTCGAGTCGAAGAGGCGGGACTTCACACTGGTCGGCATTGCCGGCTACAGCGGTGACCGGGACTCGATCGGCGGCGTGAACGAGGTCTTCTTCACCACGCCGGTGGCGCAGCGGCTGATGCTGGGCGAGCCGGACGTCTACAGCAGCATCACCGTGACCGCCGCCGACGGGGTCTCCGACGAGAAGCTGCGCGACGACGTGGCCCGCACCCTCGGCGCGGGCTTCGAGGTGAAGACGGGCGAGCAGGTCGCCTCGGACGCCGCGGCCAGCCTGAAGGAGGGTCTGTCCTTCTTCAACAAGATCCTGCTCGGCTTCGCGGCGGTGGCCCTGCTGGTGGGCACCTTCCTGATCCTCAACACGTTCTCGATCATCGTGGCCCAGCGCACCCGCGAGTTGGCGCTGATGCGCGCCATCGGCGCCAGCGGCCGGCAGATCATCGGGTCGGTGGTGCTGGAGGCCATCGCGGTCGGGTTGATCGCCTCGGTGCTCGGTCTGGCCGCCGGCATCGGCGTGGGCGCGTTGCTGGCGTACCTGTTCGGCAGTCTGGCCGGTGGGCTCACCCTCGCCGGGATCGGCGTGCCGGCGGCGGCGGTGATCGGGGCGTTCTCTGTCGGCCTGGTCATCACTGTGGTGGCGGCGCTGTTGCCGGCGCTGCGGGCGGCGCGGATCCCGCCGATCGCGGCGATGCAGGACGTGGCCACCCCGGACCGGCCGTTGACCAAGGTCACCGTGGCCGGGTCGCTGGTCACCGCCATCGGCGCGGTGCTGCTGTTCCTCGGGCTCAGCGGCAACGCCGGTGGTCAGACGCTGACCACCATCCTCGGTGGGGTGCTGTTCGCGTTCATCGGCGTGGCGCTGCTGACCCCGCTGATCAGCCGGCCGGTGGTGAGCCTGCTCGGCGGGATCTTCTCCTGGTCGTTGCCGGGCAAGCTGGGCCGGCTCAACTCGGGGCGCAACCCGCGCCGGACCGCGATCACCGCGGCGGCGCTGATGGTCGGCATCGCGCTGGTCACCGGTATCACGGTGATCCTCGACTCGGCCAAGGGCAGCATCAGCGCCCTGGCCCAGGACAGCGTCAAGGCCGAGCTGGTGATCGCCGGGGCGCAGGGCGGGCCGCGCCCGCCGAGCTTCGACCCGGCGGTGTTGGACCAGGCCAAGACCCTGCCCGGTGTGCAGATGGTCGACGGCGAGTACGGCGACATGAGCCAGATCGACGGCAAGACCACCTGGGTCGGGGCGAGCAGCGACATCGCGTCGCTGCGGCAGATCTTCAGCGCCAAGCCCGTCGCCGGTGACATCGACCGGCTCGGGCCGACGCAGATGCTGGCCAGTTCGGACACCGCCGACTCGCGGGGCTGGTCGGTGGGCTCGACGGTGAACGTGCAGTTGACCCGCGGCGAGACGCGGACGTACACGATCAGCGGCATCTACGAGTCCGGGCAGCTGTTGAACCCGGTGATGCTGCCGGTGACGGCGGCGAAGGACTTCGCGATCCCGCAGCCCTTCCAGGGGTTCATTCAGTTGGCCCCGGGCGCGCGGGTGGACGACGTTCTGCCGCGGGTGGAGACGCTTCTGGCGGACAGCCCCGAGGTGTCGGTGGCCGACCGGGACGCGTTCATCAAGCAGCAGACCGGTCAGCTCGACGGGCTGCTCACGATGATCCAGATCCTGTTGGCGCTGGCCATCGTGATCGCCGTGCTGGGCATCATCAACACCCTGGCGCTGTCGATCCTGGAACGGACCCGCGAGTTGGGGCTGCTGCGCGCCATCGGTCTACGCCGGTCGCAGACCATGGCCATGATCACCGTGGAGGCGGTGGTGATCTCGGTGTTCGGCGCGTTGCTGGGCGTGGCGGTCGGCACCGGCCTCGGCGCCGCGGTGGTCGAGGCACTCAAGGACGAGGGCATCACCGACCTGATCCTGCCCTGGGGGCAGATGGGTGTCTTCCTCGGTCTCGCCGCGATCATCGGTGTGGTGGCCGCTGTGGTTCCGGCCATCCGGGCGGCACGGATCAACGTCCTGGGCGCCATCGCCCACGACTGACGCACCGACGCCGATGGGGGTCCCGCAGCGCGGGGCCCCCATTCGCGTCCGTCAGGCTGCCGCCCGGTCGGCGAGCAGCGCCGCGAGCAGGTCCAGGTCCACGCCGGTGAGGCTATCCACCTGGTGTACGCCGACAGTGCTGGCGAGCGCCACCTCCGCCGGTACGGCCAGCACCGCCGCGCCCGAGGCGAGCGCGCTGGCCACGCCGGTCGGTGAGTCCTCGATCGCCACACACCGCTCGATCGGCACACCCAGTCGCCGGGCCGCGGTCAGGTACGGCTCGGGGTGCGGCTTGGCCGCGACCACCTCGTCGCCGGCGACCACGGTGTCGAAGTTGTCCCGGCCGAGGGTGTCCAGGGCGATCTCGACGAGCGCCCGGGGGCTGGAGGTGACCAGCGCGGTGGGGATTCGCGCCGCGCGGACCGCGCGCAGCAGCTCGAACGCGCCCGGCTGCCAGGGCAGACCGGTGCGGAACAGCTCCAGGATCCGGGCGTTGATCCAGGCCGCGCTGATCTCCGGGTCCCGTTCGGGCTGCCCCAGGTCGTCGTGCAGGATGCGCATCGACTCGGCCATGGCGGTGCCGATGATCGACTGGCGGGCCTCGACGGAGAGGTCCCCGCCGTACTCCCGGGCGAGTTCCTGCAATGCGATGTCCCACAGCTTCTCGCTGTCGACCAACGTGCCGTCCATGTCGAAGAGCACGGCGGCGGGGTGATGGCTGTTCAGCGGATCCTCCAGGGTCGTGGCCGACACGGGCGATCCTGCCAGGGCCCGCCACCGCCCACAGCCGCGATGGCCACCGACGTGATCCGGGCAACCCGCTCAGCCCAGGTCGCACGCCTCCAGCGACCGCTCGTACCCGCGGAAGAACGATTCGGTGCGCTGCTCGGCGGTGCCGTGCGAACCTTCGGCGAACCACGGCTGGTCGGGGTCGTCGCCGACCGCCGCCAACCCTTCCCGGAACTCGTCCAGGTCACCGTCGGCCAGGGTCAGGGCACCGGAGCGCACCGAGTCGCCGAGGTACGCGCCGGCCATGCAGTCGGCCTGCAACTCCTGCTGGATGGTGAAGCTGTTGTTGATGCCGAGCCGCGCCTGGATGGCGTGCGCGTACTCGTGCCCGAGCAGGTAGAACACGAACGCGTCACCGACCTGGCGGAACGCCGCCACCGACCAGCGGACGTCGTAGGCGATGAAGTCGCCCCGCGAGCAGTAGACCGCGTTGTTGCGGGGCAGCGGCTCACCGCCGCAGGACACCTCGCCCTCCCGCTGGTAGGGGGTGATCCGCCGGACTGGTTGGAACCGCTGACCGGACGCCTTGAACTGGGCTGCCCAGTAGCGCTCGGCGATCGCCTGGGCGTCGGCGACGTCCTGCTCGAACTCCGCGACGCTCGTGGTGCTGTCGGCCCGGGTGGTGCCCGGCCCGGGTGACGCCTGCGACTGCTGTGGTGCCGGACGCTCGCCCTCCGGCTCGGCCAGCCCGCCGCCCGCGCAGGCCAGCGACACCAGGGCGGCGGCCAGCAGGGCCGCCACGGTGCCTCGGGCGCCGCGTCCTGACCGTGCCCCCACTGTGCCTCCCAGACATCGCCGCTCTCGCTGAGCAGTACCCCGACGACACGACCGTCACGCCCGTCACCGGTTTCACGTGCGCGCCGGCCGAACGGTTCACCCTCCGGCCGGGCCTCAGCCGCTGGACTCCCGACCGCGCTGCCACGTGTCGCCCTGGTCGCCGTGCCGCTCGGCCTCGTACCGCTGCTGCCGGACGCGGGCGTCCCGCCCGGCCGCACGGTCGCCGTCGACCGCCGACCGCCCCCGCCGCAGCACGACCCCGATCGCCGCGACCGCCACGAGGACGAAGACCCCCACCACCGCCCACACCGTCGTCATGCCGCCAACCTAACGCCCACCCACCACCCCACCACCCCCGGCTGATCATGAGGTTGTGGTGACGCCGCTCGGCGTGTCGCGGCGACAACTTCACGATCGACCGATCAGGTGGGGTGGGGTGTGTCCGGGGTGGGGGCGCTGCTTCGACGTTCCCTCCGGAGGCGTCGGAGGGCGCCCGGCGGACAGAAGGAGCGGCGACGTGAAGTACATGATTTTGCTCTACGGCTCACAGCAGGACTACGACGTGCTGTCCGGGCGGGCGACCGACCGTCCCGCCATGTCCGCCGAGCAGATCGCGGCGATGCACACGCACATGGAGACCTTCCACCAGGCGCTGGCCGAGTCCGGGGAACTGGTCGACGCCCAGGGCCTGAGCGAGCCGGTGCACGCCCGACGGGTGCAGGTACGCGAGGGCGCGCCGGTGGTCACCGACGGCCCGTACCCGGAGACGCAGGAGGTCCTGGCCGGTTACACGATCGTGGAGTGCGCGAGCTTCGACCGGGCCACCGAGATCGCCGCCGGCCTGGTCGACCCGGACGCCCCGGGTGGTTACGTCGACGTGCGGCCGGTGCTGGACGGCATCGAGGACCTGGGCGGCTGACGGGTGCCCGAGACACGGGTCGAGGACCTGCTGCGCGAGTTCGCGCCGCGGGTCCTCGGCGCGCTGGTCCGCCGCTACGGGCACTTCGACACCGCCGAGGACGCGGTGCAGGAGGCGCTGATCGCCGCGGCCGAGGCCTGGCCGCGCGACGGCGTACCGGAGAACCCACGCGGCTGGTTGATCACCGTCGCGTCCCGCCGGCTGACCGACCTGCTGCGCCGGGAGCAGGCCCGGATGCGCCGCGAGGACACCGTGGCGCGGTGGGTGCTCCCGGAGCAGTGGCGCGCTCCGGCGGCGGATCGACCGCCGGCGGGCGAGGACGACACGCTCATCCTGCTCTTCCTGTGCTGCCATCCGGCGCTGTCGCCGGCGTCGCAGATCGCGCTCACGTTGCGCGCGGTGGGCGGGTTGACCACCGCCGAGGTGGCCCGCGCGTTCCTGGTGCCGGAGGCGACGATGACCCGGCGGATCAGCCGGGGCAAACAACGGATCCGCGAGAGCGGGCTGCGGTTCGCGCCGCCCACCGACGAGGAGCGGGCCGACCGGCTCGCCGCCGTGCTGCACGTGCTCTACCTGGTCTTCACCGAGGGGTACGCGCGCACGGCCGGCCCGGGGTTGCTGCGCGCCGACCTGACCGCCGAGGCGATCCGGCTGACCCGCCTGGTGCACCGGCTGTTACCGGAGGATCCCGAGGTCACCGGCCTGCTGGCGTTGATGCTGCTCACCGATGCCCGCGCTCCGGCGCGGATCGGCCCGCACGGCGAGTTGGTGCCGATGGCCGAGCAGGACCGTTCCCGGTGGCGGGCCGACCAGATCGCCGAGGGGACCGAGCTGATCACCAGGGCGCTGCCGCGCGGGGCGGTCGGGGCGTACCAGGTGCAGGCCGCCATCGCCGCCGTGCACGACGAGGCAGCCGGTGCGCGGGACACCGACTGGGCGCAGATCACCGCCCTGTACGAGGTGCTGCTGGGCATGTCGGACAACCCGGTGGTGGCGCTCAACCACGCGGTGGCGGTGGCGATGAGTCGCGGCCCGTCGGACGGGTTGGCGCGGCTGGCCGAGCTGGCCGGCGACGCGCGGTTGGCCGGCGACCCCCGACTCCCGGCCGCTCGCGCCCACCTGTTGGAGATGGTCGGTGAGCGGGCCGCGGCACGGGAGGCGTACCGCACGGCGGCGGCCCGGTCGACGAACCTGGCGCAGCAGCGCTACCTGTACGCCCGCGCGGAGCGCCTCGGCGACCCGCCGCCCGCCGGCTGACCCGGCGGGCGGTGCGGGTCACGGGCTGGCGGCCAGGAAGACGAAGGCGGCCATCAGCACCAGGTGTACGCCACCCTGCAGCACGTTGGCCCGGCCCGGCACGACGGTCAGCACAGCGGTCACGGCGGTCAGCGCGAGCAGCGTGAGCTGGGTGCCGCCGAGGCCGAGAAGCAGCGGGCCGTCCAGCCAGATCGAGGCGATCGCGATGGCCGGAATGGTCAGGCCGATGCTGGCCATAGCGGAGCCGAGAGCGAGGTTCAGGCTGGTCTGGACGCGGTCGCGGCGGGCGGCGCGGGCGGCGGCGAGGGTCTCCGGCAGGAGCACCAGCAGGGCGATGATGACGCCGACGAACGCGTGCGGCAGGTTCGCCGCCGCGACCCCGGCCTCGATGGTCGGGGAGACCGTCTTGGCGTCGCCGACCACCGCGACCAGCGCCACCAGCAGCAGGGCCAGGCTGACCATCGCCGCGCGGGTCGTGGGTGGCTTGGCGTGTTCCTCGGTCTCGATGACCTTGCCCCGGCTGTCGACCGGCAGGAAGTAGTCGCGGTGCCGGCCGGTCTGTACGAGCACGAAGAGCCCGTACAGGGCCAGCGACGCCACGGCGGCGAAGACGAGTTGGGCCGGGCTGAACTCCGGGCCGGGGCGGGCGGTGGTGAAGCTCGGAATGACCAGGCTCAGGGTGGCCAGGGTGATCACGGTGGCCAACGCACCGCCGGTGCCCTCCGGGTTGAACACCGCGACGCGGCGGCGCAGCGCCCCGAGTAGCAGGGACAGGCCCAGTATTCCGTTACAGGTGATCATGACGGCGGCGAAGACGGTGTCGCGGGCGAGTGACTGGGTCTTCTCCGGGCCGCTGATCATGAGCGTGACGATCAGGGCCACCTCGATCACGGTGACCGCGACGGCGAGCACCAGGGACCCGTACGGCTCCCCCACCCGGTGGGCGACCACCTCCGCGTGGTGCACGGCCGCGAGCACCGCGCCACCGAGCAGCAGCGCGACCACCACGATGACCGGCCCCGGCAGGCTCCGACCCCAGGTGACCATCAATATCAGGACGGCGAGCACGGGTACGACAAACGTCCAGTCGGTCAGGCGGGAGCGAAGGAGGGCGGCCATGCCTTACAGAGTGCCAGGTCAAGTGATCATGTGCCCACCATCGACGCACCGACATCGCCGAGATGTAACTCATAGGTTACGCTTCATCGGTGGACGAGGTGGTCACCGCGATCGCGGACCCGGTGCGACGGCACATCCTGACCATGCTGCGCGACGAACCCCTGTCGGCCGGCGACATCGCCCAGCGGTTCGTGATCAGCCGGCCCGCCATCAGCCGCCACCTTCGGGTGCTGCGCGAGAGCGGGCTGGTCCGCGACGAGCTGGTCGGCCGGCGACGGATCTACCACCTGGACCCGGGCCCACTCGCGCCGCTGGTCGGCTGGCTCGCCGGCCTGGCCGGCACCGACCGGTGGGAACGGCACCTCGACGCGTTGGAGACCGAGGTCTACCGCACCCGCCGAGAGCGCCGCAGCCGCGGCCCGGCGGGACACCGAAGGGAGCACACGGCATGACCCGCACACCCGCCGGACGCCTGTTCCGCACCGCCACCGGTCACGACCTCGTCCTGACCCGCACGTTCCGCGCCCCGGCGGCGGACGTCTGGGCCAGCCTGACCGAGTCGGAGCGCACCGCCCGCTGGTTCGGCCCCTGGGAGGGCGACGCGGCCCCCGGGCGCACCATCCGGGTCCAGATGGCGTACGAGGAGCAGCAGCCCTGGTGCGACGTCCGGATCGACGCCTGCGAAGCGCAGCGGCATCTCGCCGTGTCGATGATCGACAGCTACGGCACCTGGCTGTTGGAGCTGACGCTGACCGAGGCCGACGGCAGCACCGAGCTGCGGTTCGTGCAGCACCTCACGAGCGTGGAGGGCATCGCCGAGACGGGCGCCGGCTGGGAGTACTACCTGGACATGCTCGTCGCCTCCCGCGACGGCTCCCCCCGCCCCGACTTCGACGACTACCACCCGGCCATGCAGCCGTACTACCAGGACCTCGTCGCCACCGAACGCGCCTAGGCCTCCTGGCGCAGCCGGGCGAACTCGGCCGTCAAGGCCGGCAACGGGAAGTGCGCGTTCAGGCCACTCGGGTTCGGCAGCACCCAGACCCGGGCCGGACCCAGCCGCTGCGGCTGCGGGCCGAGCCCGGCGCCGGGCCTGACGAAGGCGATCCGGTACGCGGTCACTCCGAGGACGGCCACCCACCGCGGCCGGTACCGCTCGGCCTTCACCGCCAACCCGGTCACCCCGGCCACCAACTCCGCCGAGGTCAGCTCGTCGGCGCGGGCGGTGGCCCGGTTGCTCAGGCTGGTGATGCCCAGGCCATGGCGCAGCAACTCGTCGTGCTCCCACGGGTGCAGTTGCCGGTCCGTGAAGCCGGCACCGTGCAGGGCCGGCCAGAACCGGCTGCCCTTGCGGGCGAAGGGCAGCCCCACGGCGGCGGAGTAGAGGCCCGGGTTGAAGCCGCAGAACAGCACCCGCAGGCCGGGCCCGATCACGTCCGGCAGGCCCCGACCCGCGGCCGCCGCCACCTCCTGCGGTGTCGGCCGCCGAAACGGCTCCGACTGCTGCACGCCCACCTGACCGATCCTGCCCTACGACCGGAGTGTCGGGCCTCACGCTCGCCGTGGACGCCGCTGGCTACGCTGCGCGTGGTGAGCGTTGGACCTCGTCTCGCCCTGCCCTGGCGGATCCTCGTCGTGTCCGCCGGCGCCGTGCTGGTGTGGCTGTCAGTGAAGGCCCTGCTCGGCAGCGACTACGACCGACCCACTCACGCCGTCGGGGCCGTTCTCACCACGGTCCTCGCCGTACCCCTGGTGGTTGTCGCCCGTCGCCTCCTGGACCGACGCCCGTGGGCCGGCCTCGGACTGCCGCCGCTGCGCGAGGGCTGGCGGCATCTGCTGCTCGGCATGGCCTGCTGGCTGGTCCCCGCCGGGGTGGGGTTCGTGCTCTGCCTCGGCCTCGGTTGGGTCGAGATCAGCGTGCGGACGTCCGTCGGCGACGTGTGGCGCGTGACGGCGTTGCTGGTGGTGCTCGTGTTCCTCAAGGAGGCGCTGCCGGAGGAGCTGATCTTCCGGGGCTAACTGCAGCGCAACCTCGCCACCCGGCTGCCGGCGTGGCAGGCCGCCGTTGGGCAGGCCGTGCTGTTCACACTGTTCGGGTTCCTCGTCGGGGCCGCCCGGTCCGTCGACCGGCTCGCGCTCTTCTTCGTCTTCGCGCTCCTGCTGGGCGCCTTCCGGACCGCGACCGGCGACATCTGGGCGGGCATCGGCTTCCACGTCGCCTTCCAGACCGTCGCGCAACTGTTCGGCGACGTGGGGGCGGTCTTCGACGTGGTCGGCTCCGACGTCCTGGGAGTCGTGGCGATGGGGGCCATCCCGTTCTCGGTCAGCTGGATTGTCGTGCGACACCTCTACCGGCACCACCTGGACTGGCGGGCCGTCGCACCAGAGCCGGCGCGGTGACCGGCTGAACCTCCGCGTTCGGCCCCCCGACCCGGCCAGCCTGCGGAAGAGTGTCAGGCGAGAGTTGTCAGCGGTGGCACCGCGTCGTCTCCTGCGGAGGAGGTCCGAATGAGCCCCGAGCCTGCCAGCAACGTCGTCCTGGTGCACGGCGCGTACGCCGACGGCTCGTCCTGGTCCGACGTGATCCCCATCCTCCAGCGGGCCGGTCTGACCGTCACCGCGGTGCAGAACCCGCTGACCACCCTGGCCGACGACGTCGCCGCCACCAACCGCGCCCTCGACCGCCAGGACGGGCCGACGGTGCTGGTGGGCCATTCCTGGGCCGGCACGGTCATCAGCGAGGCCGGCAACCATCCGAACGTCACCGCCCTGGTGTACGTCGCCGCCCGCGCCCCGGACGCCGGCGAGGACTACGCGGCCCTCGCGGCCCAGTATCCGACGCCCCCGGCGAACGCCGGTCTCGTCCACCACGGCGGGTACGGACAGCTCAGCGAGGCGGCGTTCCTCGACGACTTCGCCGGCGGAGTCGACGAGGTCCGCGCCCGCTCGCTCTACGCGGTGCAGGGGCCGATCGCCGACGGCCTCTTCAAGGGCCGTACGACCGTCGCCGCCTGGCGGGACAAGCCCTGCTACTACTCAATCTCCACCCAGGACCGCACCACGGCACCCGAGCTGGAACGGTTCCTCGCCGAGCGGATGAACGCGACCACGATCGAGGTCGAGTCCTCCCACCTCGCCATGGTCACCCACCCGGAGACGATCGCCGACCTCATCATCATGGCCACCAGAGGGACGGACAGTCCCGCGTCGTCCGACCGCTGACAACCGCACGGGCGCTCACCGCAGGTCCGCAGCGCGTCGTCCGACCTGTCATGATCTCGACGGTGAGCAGTAGGTCAACCGGTCAGGTTCGGCTGCGACAGCACGCGACGCTCGTCCCGGTGCAAGCGGGCCAGGTGACGGTCAGCGTCTCCGTCGGTCCACACGGCGAGGCCATCGCGCTCTGGTCGAGCACGGCCGGCCGAGAGGCGCTCCTCGGCTCCACCCTGTCGGCGAGCGGAGTGTCGCGTCCGGACTCGACCACCCGGGCGGGTGTCGCGGTCCAGGTCGCCACCTACTCTCCGCAGGCCCGAAGTGTGATCGCTGTCCCCGACCTGGCACTGGCGCACTGTCACGTCCAACCCCTGCCCGGTGGGCGGATGCTCCTCGTCGGCGCCCGCTCCCGCCGGCTGGCCGAGGGTGTGGAGAACAACGCCGTCATCGTCGACGCCGACGGGACCACGGTCCGCCGGGGCACTCTCGGCGACGGGATCGAACACGTGCAGACCACCCGCTCCGGCAGGATCTGGGTGGGGTACTTCGACGAGGGTGTCTGCGGGGGCAGCGACGGGAGTCCGCCGCTCGGCGCCCCCGGCATCGTCAGGTTCACCAGTCGGCTCGTACCCGAATGGCATTTTCCGGACGGCGGGGTCGACCCGATCGACGACTGCTACGCCCTCAACGTCACCGGCGAGACCGCCTGGGCCACCTACTACAGCGACTTCCCGGTCGTACGCATCGCCGAAGACACTGTGCGGTCGTGGCCGGGTGGCCGCACCGCCGCCCGCGCCCTCATCGTCGACGACACGCGGTGCGCCCTGATCGGTGGCTACGGCGAACACCACGATCGGATCCTGGTGGGCAATCTCGATCACGGCCACTTCCGACGGTACCGACTCGTGCTGCCCAACGGCCGGCCGTTGCCGCGTCGGACCGTCGTGATCGGGCGCGGCGCCGAGTTGCACGCCTTCGTCGACACCACCTGGTTGCGCGTCAGTCTGCCGGACCTGCCGTGACGGGGACGGCGGCGGGAATACCCGCCTCGGGCGGTCCACGCCGACCGGGGTGGGCTTGACGGGGCGGAGACATCGGAGGTTTACTGCGTCAGCGATAGAAGTCGATGAGCTTCGTCCGTCCACTATGGTCGGGCGGCCTCCTCGGCGGTGCGATCGCGATCGGTCGACGCCGGTGCGCCAGCCGTCTCCTGGCACTGTCGGTAGCGACGCGATGCTCCCCCCTCGGCGGGCGGGGAGCACCGGCACGGCAACCCGCACGGCGCAGCGTCGCGCACACCCCCTGCGGGGCGATTCCACCGGCACGGCACCACCCGCAGCATCTCAGCCGAGCATCGGCGGCCCGGCTCCGTACCACCGCCATCGCGGCCTCGGCGAGCTCGCACGCCCACGTGACGCGCGCGCCAGGGTCGACGCTCAGCAGAGGAGCACCCCCATGCGTTCCCGTACCCGCCTGTTGGCACTCGTCACCGGCATGGCCGTGATGCTGGCCAGCCTGGCAATCCTCACGACGCCGGCCTCGGCGGCGCCACTGACCAAGGTCCTGGTGTTCAGCAAGACCGCGGGCTTCCGCCACTCGTCCATCCCGAACGGCATCGCCGCGATCCAGCAGCTCGGTTCGGCGAACGGCTTCACCGTGACCGCCACCGAGGACTCCAACCAGTTCACCACCTCGAACCTGGCCCAGTACCAGGCGGTGGTCTTCCTGTCCACGACCGGTGACGTCCTCAACGCCAGCCAGCAGACGGCCTTCGAGTCGTACATCGCCGCCGGCGGCGGATACGTCGGCGTGCACGCCGCCGCAGACACCGAGTACAACTGGCCGTGGTACGGCCAACTGGTCGGCGCGTACTTCGACTCGCACCCGGCGATCCAGAACGCGACGGTGCGGATCGAGGACAACACCAACCCGTCGACGGCGCACCTCCCGGCGACGTGGGTCCGCTCGGACGAGTGGTACAACTACCGCACCAACCCCCGGTCGAGCGCGCGGGTCCTGGCCAACCTCGACGAGTCGTCGTACAGCGGCGGCAACATGAGCGGCGACCACCCGATCACCTGGTGCAAGACGTACGGCGGCGGTCGGGCCTGGTACACGGGTCTGGGCCACACCGAGGCGTCGTACACCGACCCGAACTTCACCCGGATGCTGCTCGGCGGCCTCCAGGTCGCCGCGGGTTCGGTGACCGCCGACTGCTCGCCGCGGACGACCACCCCGCCGCCGACCACCCCGCCGCCCACCGCCAGCGGCTCCACCCTGAAGGCCCGGGCCAACAACCAGTTCGTCAGCGCGCCCAACTCCACCACCGCGCTGATCGCCAACAAGACCTCTGCGGGCACCAGCGAGCGGTTCGACGTGGTCAACCTCGCCAACGGCAACGTGGCGCTGCGCGCCAAGAGCAACGGGCAGTACGTCGCGGCCGAGAACGCCGGTGCCGCCGCGCTGATCGCCAACCGCGCCTCCGCCGGCGCCTGGGAGACGTTCCAGCTCGTGCGCAACTCCGACGGCACGGTGAGCCTGCGGGCCACGGTGAACAGCCGGTACGTCGCCGCCGACAACGGTGGCTCGTCCCCGCTGATCGCCAACCGGACCTCCATCGGCCAGTGGGAGAAGTTCGACCTCGTCACGAACTGACCGCGCCGCGGCTCACTGATCACCACCCCCTCCGGCCGTGGTGCGCCCCCGCACGCCCGGCCCCCGATCGTCGAGGAAGGACGATCATGTTCTCGAAACCCCGGCGCTGGTCCCGGGCCGTCATGGCGGCGCTCACCGCCGCCACGAGCGTGGCCCTGGCCGTTGCCGCACCGTCCACCGCGCAGGCTGCGGTGATCCCCGCCTCCGACTACCAACAGGTCAAACTCGCCACCGGCTCGGCCGAGCTGGGTGAGGCCATGTCCCTGGCCGTCCTGCCCAACCGCTCGGTCCTGCACACCGCCCGCAACGGCGTCCTGCGGGTCACCGACGTGGCCGGCAACACCAAGACCTCCGGCACCCTGTCGGTCTACACGCACGACGAGGAGGGGTTGCAGGGCGTCGCCGTCGACCCCAACTTCGCCACCAACCGGTGGATCTACCTGTACTACTCGCCCAGTCTGAGCACCCCGTCCGGGGACGCCCCGACCACAGGCTCACAGTCCGACTGGGACCGGTGGAAGGGTCACCTGCGGTTGTCGCGGTTCACCCTCAACTCCGACGACACGCTCAACCTGAGCAGCGAGAAGATCGTGCTCCAGGTCGCCAACGACCGTGGGCAGTGCTGCCACGTCGGCGGTGACCTGGACTTCGACGCCGCCGGCAACCTGTACCTGACCACTGGCGACGACACCAACCCGTTCGAGTCGTCCGGCTACGCGCCGCTGGACGAGCGGACCAACCGCAACCCGCAGTTCGACGCCCAGCGCACGGCGGGCAACACCAACGACCTGCGGGGCAAGGTGCTGCGGATCAAGCCGCAGACCGACGGCACGTACACGATCCCGTCGGGCAACCTGTTCGCTCCTGGCACGGCAAACACCCGTCCGGAGATCTACGCGATGGGTCTGCGCAACCCGTTCCGGATGAGCGTCGACAAGGCCACCGGTGTCGTCTACCTCGGCGACTACGGCCCGGACGCCGGGTCCACGAACTCCAGCCGCGGCCCTTCCGGGCAGGTCGAGTTCAACCGCATCGCCTCACCGGGCAACTACGGCTGGCCGTACTGCACCGGCACCAACACCAGCACCGAAACATACAATGAATACACCTTCCCGTCCGGACCGTCGCAGTCGAAGTACAACTGCACGGGCGGGCCGACCAACAACTCGTTCCGCAACACCGGGCTCGGCACGCTGCCCGCGGCGAGGCCGGCCTGGATCAAGTACGCGGGTGACTCCGGTTCGCCGTCGGAGTTCGGCAGCGGCTCGGAGTCGCCGATGGGCGGCCCGGTCTACCGGTACGACGCGTCGCTGAACTCCAGCATCAAGTTCCCGCAGTCGCTCAACGGTCAGTTCTTCGCCGGTGAGTACGGCCGCCGCTGGATCAAGGCCATCGCTGTCAACTCCGACGGCACCCGCGGGGAGATCTCCAACTTCCCGTGGTCCGGTACGCAGGTCATGGACATGGCCTTCGGTCCGGACGGGGCGCTCTACGTGCTGGACTACGGCACGGGGTCGAACAACCAGGCGCTGTTCCGCATCGAGTACATCGGTGGCGGCAACCGCAACCCCATCGCTGTCGCCTCGGCCAACCCCACGTCGGGGGCCAACCCGCTGACCGTCAACTTCTCGTCGGCCGGCAGCTCCGACCCCGAGGGCGGGGCGCTGAGCTACCTGTGGACGTTCGGTGACGGCACCACGTCGACGGCGGCCAACCCCACCAAGACGTACACCACAAACGGCACGTACTCCCCCACGTTGCGGGTCACCGACCCGAATGGCCTGACCGGCACGGCGAGCCTGGTCATCACGGTGGGCAACACGGCACCGACGGTGACGCTCACCTCGCCCGCCGACGGGCAGCTGTTCAGCTTCGGTGACACGGTGTCGTACCAGATCAGTGTGAGCGACCCGCAGGACGGCACCATCGACTGTTCCAAGGTGAGCCTGACCTACGCGCTGGGTCACGACAGTCACGCCCACCAGATCACCTCGAAGAACGGGTGCAGCGGCTCGATCACCGTGCCGACCGACGGCGAGCACGACTCGGCGGCCAACATCTACGGGGTCTTCGACGCCGCCTACACCGACAACGGCGGGCTGACCACGCACAGCATCAAGACGCTGCAACCGAAGCACCGCCAGGGTGAGCACTTCGGCGCCACCTCCGGCGTCCAGGCCACCGACCACACCAACGCCGAAGGTGGCCGCACCGCCGGGTTCATCGAGAACAACGACTGGATCTCGTACACGCCGTACAACCTGGCCAACGCCAACCGCATCACCGTGCGGGCGTCGTCGGCCGGCGCGGGCGGCACCATCGAGGTCCGGGCCGGTTCGGCGACCGGCACCCTGCTGGGCACCGTCACGGTGCCGGTGACCGGCGACTGGGAGACGTTCGTCGAGGCGTCCGGCACGATCAGCAACCCGCCGAGCGCGTCGACCACGCTGTACCTGGTGTTCAAGGGTGGCTCCGGCTACCTGTTCGACGTCGACGCGTTCACCTTCACGACCGGCACCGGTAGCAGCACGCCGGTGAGCACGCTGCGGGCGCAGGTCAACAACCAGTACGTGTCGGCGGTCGGCAGCACCGCGTTGATCGCCAACAAGGCCAGCGTCGGCAGTACCGAGCAGTTCGACCGGGTGGACGGCGGTAACGGCACCATCGCGCTGCGGTCGCGCGCCAACGGGCTCTACGTCTCGGCCACGAACTCGGGCGCCGGAGCGTTGGTCGCCAACGCCGCGTCGATCGGATCGTGGGAGAGGTTCCAGCTCATCACGAACTCGGATGGGACGGTGAGCCTGCGGGCCACCGTCAACAACCAGATCGTGTGCGCCGAGAACGCCGGGGCCGGATCCCTGATCGCCAACCGTACGTCGGTCGGGGCCTGGGAGAAGTTCATCCTGACCACCGGCTGACGGGAGGTGGGCCCGGCCCGGTCGGTGACGGGCCGGGCCCACCGATCCATCGGCTGTCGGCGCTCTCGGCTAGACCGGGAAGCTCCCGTGCCGCCAGTGCCAGTGTCGGCCAGCCCTGAGGTGGTCGACGATCGCACGTTGGAGCGCGGTGCGGCGAGGCAACTGGTCCAGCGGGGTGCTCAGCGTACGGAACACGAAACGCAGCACCTCGACGTCGGCGTCCGGGCCGTCCTTCTCCTCGTAGGGAACCAGCTCGAACATCTGCTGGAACCGGACGATGTTGGACCCCTCGGGCAGGTATTCCCGCAACTGCGGGTCGAGCAGCCACGAGCCGCAGGAGAACGCCGTGTAGGTCTCGTCGGGAAAGTGACGTGCGAAGAACGCCCGCGCCTCGTCCAGCGACGCCGCGACCGCCTCCGGGGTCAACGGCCCCGCGTCGGGAACGTGCAGGCCGATGGCCGTGTCGCCGGGGTGGTGTTGCAGCCGGCCCAGCTCGTAGATGCTGCCGCGCACGTGCAGCGTCAGCCAGCTCTGCATGACGGGCCAGCCCTCACCGCGCATCCGCCGGTCGATCGCGAGGTTGCGGCCGAGGTCCGCGAGGCTCCGCCACGACACGTCGTCGGGAACGCCGTGGTCGCGGTGGTAGCCCCGGGCGACGTCCACCAGGGCGAGGTACGCGTACACGTAGAGGTGCCGCCAGGCGGGACCCCGCTCGCGGGGCAACTCCGGACCGGGCGACAGCCAACCGTGGCCTCCGAGGTCGGCGTGGACCAGGGCGATCGACCGGTCGAGCAACCAGCGCAGCTCGGGCGTCCAGAGCGGCGAGGACGGGTCCGGCCAGCCCTGCATGATCTCGGCGGCGTCGTCGGGCCGGACCGCGAGCCGATCGAGCAGCTCCGGAGCGTCGGCCCTGGCGGGCAGCGGAACCGACGGTCGGTCGCCGGCGAGCTGCGCGACGCGTTCGACCTCCTCGACGGGCACTGCGAGCCGAGCGGCGATGTCGTGCGGATCCACGCCGACGACCCTACCGGCGTTCGGTCCTCCGGTGGGTGCCCGCGACGGTGGCCGGGGCCTGGTACGTCAGGAGTCGGCGGGCACTTCGGTGTCGAGTTGCCCGATCATCGGTGCCAGAAGCTCGTTGAGCTCCCGGGTCAGCACCACGACCGCCCGACGCGCCGCGGTGGTGACGTCGTCGTCCGGCCCGGTGGGTGTTGGCGGCAGACCGTCGAGCGGCAGCGGCGCCTCCACCTGGAGCAGCGCGCGCAGATGCGGACTGCGCGTCTGGTCCTGGTCGGTGGGGGTGGTGAACTGGCCGAACAGCTGCGGCCAGTCCCGCCAGCCACGGTCGCGCTGCCACTGCTTGGTCCAGGTCAGCTCCGCGGGCCAGCGGGAGGCCACCGTGACCGCGCAGATCATGCTGCCGTCCCAGGGGCTGCGGGCGCAGGTCGCCGAGATGATCCGCCGGTGCCAGCGGACGAAGCCCGGCGACAGTTCGGTGGCCACCCGCCAGGCCGTCGCCGCGAAAGCCACGGGCGCGAAGTCACCCCAGGTCTCGTCGAACTCGCCGATCCGACGAAGCACCTCCGCCTCGTACCGGCCGCGTCCGTCGCTGCCGTGTTCGCGGTCGAACTGCTCGTCCAGCCAGAAGGCGCGCGGTTCCGGCATCCTCGTCCCCGTTCCCCGACGATGGTGTTCAGCATGTCGAACCTATGCCATACGTCGGGCGCGGACGGTGTCCTCGACGCCACTACCCCACGAGAACACAGAACGGGTGACCGGCCGGGTCGGCGTACACGCGCAACGGCTCGTCGGGATCCTCGATGCGGTCGTAGCGCAGCCGGCCACCGAGGCGCAGGACGCGCTCGTGCTGCACCAGCAGTTCCTCGACGGACGTCACGGTGAGGTCCAGGTGCAGTTGCTGGGGTACGTCGTTCTTCGGCCACGTCGACTCCGGCAGGTCGTCCACCTGCTGGAACGCGAGCTGGGCGCTGCCGTCGGGGGACCGCAGGACCAGCCAGTCACGACCACGCTCGTCGTCCTGTCCGGCCGCCGGCGGCTCGTCGCCGGGCCGGTAGACGTAGCCGAGCAGATGTCGGTAGAACTCGGCCAACACCCGCGCGTCGGTGCCGTCCAGCACCACCGAACCCAATCGGGGGACGCTCTCCTGGTCGCTCATCATCGATCACCTCCGAGCGCCCATTGTCGTCGCACCTCGCTGTGGTCGCACCTCGCGGCGCTTCCGTGCCGGCGCGTTTCGCAGTCAGCCACCCGTCACTGAACGCATACGACACGACCACTGTGGATCGAACACGGACACCTAGCGTGGACGGCGCGACGTCGGAGCGACCGTCTCCGGCCGCCATCCCCGGGAGGTCACGTGCGCAGGAAACTCGGATTCGCCTCGGTGGGCATCATGCTGCTGGCCAGCGTCACCCTCGCGCAGGCCCCCGCCCACGCCGGCACCGCCGCGCCGAACGGATCCGCGACGGTCGCCGAAGGGCGCGCCACCATCAACGGACGGCCGTCCACCGACGCGGACACCGCGGCGGCCGTGGGCGACGCCTACTGGACGCCGGAACGGATGCGAGCGGCACGGCCCGCTCCCCTGCCCGACGGGGTCGACGCTCCCGACGGGGAGGCCGCCGACCGGCCCGGCCGCGTCGGTGCGCCGCGCGACGTCGCGGAGCCCGCGGCCCCACGGTCGCCGGCTGCCGCCGGTCCGGGCGTCGCCGCCAGCGGCGCCAGCCACGCGACCCAGGCGGCGAACGCCTCACCCGGGGTCGGTCGGGTCTTCTTCCGGCACAACAACGAGGACTTCTTCTGCTCCGGCGCGACCGTCAACAACCCGCAGGCGAACCTGGTCTCCACCGCCGGTCACTGCGTACACCCCGGGGACGGCGGGTCCGTCTGGTTCGACAACTGGGCGTACGCGCCGGAGTTCACCGACGGCGTCGCGGTGCACGGCCTCTGGTTCCCCAAGGAGTTCACCTCGGTCGAGGGGTGGGTCGACTACGGCTTCCTCTGGTGGGACTTCGCCTTCGTCACCATGCACCCACGGGGCGGCAAGCGGCTCGTGCACGTCACCGGCGGGCAGGGTCTCAGCGTCAACCAGTCGAAGAAGATCTCGGCGTTGCTGCTCGGTTACCCGGGGAAGCCGCCGTACGACGGCGAGTCGCAGTACTACGACCAGGGCACCACCAAGGCCGCCGGCGCGCAGCGGATCAAGCTGAAGGACTGCCCGCTCAACGAAGGCGCGAGCGGCGGCCCGTTCCTGCGTGCCTGGGACAACGATCTGCGGTTCGGGTTCGTCAACTCGGTGATGTCGTACAAGTTCTCCGGCAACATGTACGGCCCCTACTTCGACGACGACGTCCTGGACATCTACAACCTGGCGAAGAACAAGCAGTGACCGACGCTGCGCCGGCGACGGTCGTGGGTTGACAAGGACACACCTCCAGAGTGGACGATGGTGCGTGCGGATACTCGTGGTGGGTGGCAGCGGCCTGATCGGTGCTCACGTGGTGGAGGTCCTGCGGGAGCGAGGTCACGCCACGACAGCTGTGGCGCGTACCTCCCAACCGGGTGTCGACCACCTGCTGGACGTCGGGTCCGCCTCGCCGGAGGATCTGCGGTCGTTGCTCGCCGGTCACGACGGCGTCGTGTACGCCACCCGGACCGACGAGCAGCGGCCGCTGCCCAAGCCGATCTACCCGCAGTTCCGGCGGGACAACGTCGACCCGGTGGTACGCCTGTTCACCGCCGCCCGCGAGCAGGGCCTCACCCGTGGGGTCGTGATGGGTTCGTACTACACCTACTTCGACAGGTTGCATCCGCAGTGGCGGCTGCCCGAGCGGCACACGTACATCCGGTGCCGTGTCGAGCAGGCCCGGGAGGGACGGGCGGCGGCCGGTCCGGATCTGCCGGTCGCCGTCCTCGAACTGCCCTTCGTCTTCGGTCGGGCCGGCGACCGGCTGGCGAACTGGGCCGGTCCGCTGGACCGGTGGGCGCGCTCGCGTACACCTCTGGTCGCACCGGCCGGCGGAAGCGCCGCGGCCTCGGCGCGCAGCGTGGCCACTGTCGCGGCCGACGCTCTGGAGCAGGCCAGCGGCGCGGACATCCCGGTCGCCGACGAGAACCTCACCTGGCGCGACATGCTCGCGCGCATCGCCGAGGCGGTCGGTCGACGCCGCCGGGTCGCCCGGCTGCCGGCCGGCGCGGCACGGGCCGCCCTGCGCCTCGGCGGCGCGTTGCAGGGCCTCGGGGGCAAGGAGTCGGGGGTCAACCCCACCTACGTCGCCGACCTCCTGCTCACCGACCTGTTCATCGAGCCGACGACCGGCCGGTCGCTGGACGTCGCGCTCCGCGAGACCTTCCCTAGCCGTGCGACGCCGGGGGCCGCGCCAGGTACGCCGCCTTGACGTCAGGCGCGAACCCGCAGGCGCGGTAGAACCCGTGGGTCGCCGGAGTGCGCGAGCCCGTCATCAGCATCGCCTTGTAGCAGCCCGCGTCCCAAGCCGCCTGGAGCGTGCCGGCCATGATCTGCCGACCCAGACCGGTGCCCCGCCGGGATTCCTCGACGACCACGTTCTCGATGACGGCGTACGGTGACGCCGACCGGCTCAGGTTGGGGATCACGTTGAGGTAGGTCGTGGCGACGACGACACCGTCCAGGTCGAGGACGAACAGACTGAGCCCGGGGGTGTCGAGGATCCGCTGGTAGGCCGCCCGGTCGGAGCCGTCGTCCAGCACCGGATCGTCCGGGTTCAGCTGCCGGTAGAGGTGGATGATCTGCGTGAAGTCGTCAGGTCCTGCCACACGGAACACGCCCGGAGCCTAACCAGAACCCCCATCGGGCCGGTGCCCCGGCTCGCGGCGCGGCGTCAGCAGTTGGTACGACGACCCGGCCCGGACGCCGTCGCCCATGCGCAACGTCAGGGTTGTGGTGGTGTCCGCCGCTCGTGAGGCCCCGACATCCCTGGCGTTGTGGTTCCTGGACGACGGCGGCGGCTCTCAGCGAAGCTCCTGTGCCAGCCCGACGACGATGCCCTCCGGCCCGCGGACGTAGCAGAGCAGAAAGATGTCCTCGTACCGCTCCACATCCCCGACGAGTTCGGCCCCGTGACCGCGCAGGCGGGCGATCGTGTCCTCGATGTCGTCGACGGCGAACATGATGCGGCGGATGCCCAGTGTGTTCGCCGGCGCGTCCCTGGGCTCGGCGCTGATCGCCTTCGGGGTGTGGAACATCGCCAGTTCGACCTTGCCGTGACCGTCCGGGGTCCGCAGCATCGCGACCTCCTGCCGCACGTCGTCGATCCCGATGACCCGTTCCACCCACCGCCCCTCGACCGGACCTCTGCCCTCCACCTCCATGCCGAGCTCGACGAAGAACGCCATGACAGCGTCGAGGTCCTCGACCACGATGAGGACGTTGTCCATCCGCTGGATCGCCATGCTGCATCTCCTCGGGTGCGTTGCGGTCACGGTCGCCGCATTCTCCCGTGGGACGAAGCCACCCGGCCGTTCTCGACACCCGGAACAGCCCCACGCCGCGCCGCGCCGCGCCGCCTGGTCGATCAAGGAGTTGTGGTGCCCGGAACCTGGTGAACGGCGGCTTTCATCACCCGCCACAACTCCATGATCGACCAGAGAGGATCACGGGGTGAGGACGATTCGCCCGAAGACCTGGCCGGCGTCCATCTTCTGGTGGGCCGCAACCGCCTGCTGCAACGGCAGCACCTCGTGCACCACAGCGACCAGTTCGCCACGAGTCGCGGCGGTGAACTGGTCGCGTCGCACGGCCTGGCGGGCGGATTCCGGCACCGTCGCGGCGCTGAAGGTGGCGAACGACATCGACTTCTGGAATGCCGTCATCAGCTTCGCGCCGACGTCTGCCGGCGGCTGGCCGCCGACCGCGCCGACGACCACGAGGCGGCCGTTGGGGTTGAGCCTGTCCAGGAACGCGGGCAGGCCGTGGCCAGCGACGACGTCGATGATCACGTCGTAGCCGGAGGGGTCGTCGGGGCCTCCCGTACCCGCACGATCCAGCACGTGGGTCGCGCCGAGGCTGCGCAGCCGCCGACCACGCTCGGACGACGAGGTGGTGACCGCGACGGCACCGGCGCCACGGCGGCTCGCGACCTGCACCGCCATGATCCCGATGCTGCCGGCCGCGCCGCGTACCAGCACGGTCTCCCCGGGCGAGAAGTGCGCGTGGGCGAGACCGAAGTGGGCCACGATCCCGGAGTTGCCGAGCGTCACGGCATCGACGACGGAGAGGCCCGCCGGGACGGGCAGGACCTCCGAGATCGGCGCTACCGTCTGTTCGGCGTACCCACCGCCGGTACCGGTGAACGCCCACACGCGCTGCCCGATCCACGCAGGGTCGACGCCCTCGCCGACCTGGGCCACCGTTCCCGCCACCTCGCCGCCGAGGACGTGCCCCTCTCGGAAGCCGTAGGCGGCGAGAGCACCGCTTCGGATCATGACGTCGACACCTGCGACACCGACCGCCTCGACGGTGATCAAGACCTGTCCCGGAGCCGGAAGCGGGTCAGGAAGGTCGATCACCGCCAACCCGCGAGGATCGCCGAACTCCCTGATGGTGACTGTCTTCACCGGTATGCCTCCTCTCACGCTGAATCGCCTCGTGATCAGTACGAACGGTAGTGGACGCCTGCGTCCGTTTAACTAAAGTGAGAGCGTGACGGAGCATTTGACTCGTAACCTGCGGTCGGACGCGCTGGACAACCGCCAGCGGATCCTTGACGCCGCCCGGACGGCGTTCGCCACCGACGGCATGGATGTGCCGATGCGCGAGATTGCCCGCAGGGCAGGAGTCGGCCCTGCCACCCTCTACCGCCGCTTCCCCACCAAGCAGGCGTTGGCGACCGAGGCGTTCTCCGAGCAGATGGAGGCGTGCCAGGTCATCGTCGACGAAGGGCTCGCCGACCCGGACCCGTGGCATGGCCTGTGCCTGGTGATCGAGAAGCTCTGCGAGCTACACGCCCGCAACCGCGGCTACACCACCGCGTTCACGACGGCCTTTCCGCACGCCGTCGATCTCGCCACGAAGCGCGAAGCGGCCCTCGCCTCACTCACCGAACTGAGCCGTCGCGCCAAGAGCACCGGCCGCCTGCGGTCCGACTTCGTCCTGGACGACCTCATCCTCATGCTGATGGCCAACGGCGGTTTGCACGCCACCTCGACGGACGCCCGGGTGGCCGCCTCCCGCCGGTTCGCCACGCTCGCCATCCAGGCGTTTCGCGCCTGATCGACGCAGCGCCTCCCCATGGACCGCCCATCTGGTGGGCTTCCGGCGACGCCAGCGCTCGGTGACTCGGGTTCAACGGCTGTCGGGTAGGCCCGCCGAGGTGGAGGCACCGGACCCCTCGTCCTCGATGCGGCGCTGCTCGGCCAGGTAGTCGGCCAGACGCGGATCGGCCTGCAGCGCGTTGCCCCGCAGGTAGCTCGCGACGACTCGCCGGGTGGCCTGGAGCTGGAGGTACTCCAGGGCGTCGACCCTGCCTCTGCCGTACCGACGCAGAACCGCGATCACTTCTTCGGCGTCGACAGTGAAATCTTCGAGGGAGAGCAAGGAGTACGTCCGCCGCCCGTCGTGCTCTCTCGCCGACCGTCCTCGGAGCCGAGCGCCGGGAGCCAGGCGCCGGCGCGCCCGTCAGCGCCCGGCCGACCAGTCATTCGTCTCCAGAACGGGGTGACACTCGATGGCCTCGATCAGCGAAACAGATCCGCTGACCTTGGTGCCCTGCAGGTCGCTGTCCGTCCACACCATCCAGGACCGATCCAGCGGCCACAGATTCGTCGGTGAGAACCAGTATCGTCCTCCACGCTCCTCGATCAGGCCGGGCACCGCCGACAACGGGCCGCGCCACACGTGGAGCTGGTCGAAGTCCCCGGTGGGCACGGATGCGTAGAAGGCGACGCACTCCGTGCCGGGGCCGTCGACCGAGTGCTGGCTCAGGGTGTCGAGCAGGGCATCGAGGCTCTCCTCGTCGAGAGAGCCCTCCGGGGGTGGCTGGATGTCAGCGGGCCAACTGCCAGCCGGAAACCAGCTGTAGCTCGGCGGGAAGGTCCGCGCCCGTTCCGGGCCTGACCATCGGGTCAGGTACGTCGACCAGAGCACCCGATGCCAGGGGGCACCGGGCCGGGACACGTAACCCAACGGAATGCCGGTCTCTGTCGTGTCCTCGTCGAGGTCGATGCCATTGACGACCAGCGGCGCAAGCTCGCTGGCGTCGAGCCCTCCGCGGCGGATGTCGTCGTGCGTACCCAGACCCGCGCGGCCAGGGTTCTCGTACATCGCATGGAGGATCCAGGTCGACGATTCCCACCCGACCGGGTCGTAACCGGTGAGCGCCTCGTGGTCAGGGCGATCTGCAAGCCAGGTCAAGAGGCTGGCGGGGTCCTCGACCCGGTCCATGGACACAGTCACCATTGTCCGGCACCGGCGCCGGCTTTGATCAGCGAGGTCGACCAGGGCCGGTGGCCGGCCGCCAGGCGTCGAACGGTGTCGTGTGCCACCCTCTGCCAGCGGACCCGCGCGCTACCACCGCCGACGCCATCCTGGTCAAACTGGGCGCGGTCCCGGCCAACCCGGTCTCCGGCGCGGACGAGGTACCCCCGATGCGCCACCGTCGTAGCGTCCCCGCGCTCGACGTACAGCACCTCATCCTCGACCCACCAGACATCGCCGGCACAAAGGAAGACCCAATCGCAGCCGTCAGAGCTGCCGGGCAAGCCCTCCAGGTCGTCCACCAACACTGCCCGGGCTGCGGTGACGGGCTCGGTCTTCACGCCGCCATCCTGCCGTGCTGCCAGCATTGCCTTCGCAGGCCTTCCGCCGTTCGTCGACCGCTGGGACCATCGTCTGATGAACGAGCGGCCTCCAGTCACGAGCGCAGCTGACGACCCCGCCAGCCGACTGGACGCCTCTCGCTCGATCGTGCCCCTCGACACCGCTCTCCGCCGATGGGCCATTGGCATGACCATCGGGACTCTCCTCGTGCTGGCCCTGTCATGGTTCTACTCCGAGAGTTTCTTCGCGATGCTCAGCGCGTTGGGCTTCGTCCACGACCAGGGCGACCGACGCTCGGGCTGGGCTGCCGCCGCAGCCTGGCTGACCGCAGTGCCGGTGGCACTGGGTGCCGCCTGGATTTTGCAGGGTCGGCTGCCCCAACCGTGGGACGGCATCCTGTACGCCGGGATCGGGTCCGTCCTCGGGACCGTCAGCTACGCGGCCGTGACCCGGGCCGGCCACAGGACGCCGCAGCCCCAGCCCTGACAGCAGCTCGCGCCGGCCGTCACACCGCCGCTGGTGGCGACAACCGCATCTTCTGCCAGTTGCGGAACACGAAGCGGTGCACCGACTTCAACCCGACCCACAGCGCCGGATACAGAGCCGCACGGCCGAACCCGCGTACCGTGACCGTCGTCGTCCGGGTGACCCGGGTGCCGCGCTCCGTCGGGGCCAACTCGAACACATCCCCGAGCTGGTCGACGAAGCGGTGGAAGCCCAGGTTCGTCGACTCCATGTGGAAGGCCAGTCGAGCCGGCGGTTCCCAGGTCGTGATCCGCTGCCGCACGACACCCTGCTCCGACACGCACTGCCGGGCGGCGCCCACCTCCCCCGGGCCGTCCGGCAGGCGACAGGTCGTCGGCCGGGGCGTGCCCAGATAGAAGACCGGACACCGGGGCTGCAACTCCAGGCGCGAGTCGCACAGCGCCGGCCACAACACCTCCGGCGGGTGGGGCATCATCCAGCGCGTACGCACCATCATGCCGCTAACGGTAACTCCGGCATCGACAGTGCAATGTCCGGTGAAGGGACTACCTGGCGTCGTCTCGGTCACCTGTGGCCGAGGGGCGCTAGCTTCCTCCGGTGAGCTACGACATGGTCGTCCAGCGGTTCGAGCAGGGCGAGGCGGCGCCGATGGCGGGCGGGGCGTTCCGGGCCGTCGTCGAGCCTCACGTGGACCGTAGGGAACCTCAGGACAACTACTGGCAGATCAGCGCCGAGGACGGCGGCACGGCCGACGTCTACGCCGCACTCGCCGGCGGCACGCTCAGCGGTTTCATGGTCAGCCGATTTTCCGCCGGCGCCATTCTCGACATGCTCGTCAGGTACATCGGGCTGGCTGATGCCGTCGTGCTTCCACCTGGCTGCCCCACTCTGCTCGCGCACGAAGGGCAGCGGCAGCATCTTCCCGAGGACCTTCGCGCCGACGCGGTGGTCGTCCTGAGGACCTCACGTCGCTGGTGCTCCGTACGGACTTCACCAACGACACCGCCTGGGCATCCGTGAAGGCGGCATTACACACCTGGAAGGGCGCCGACTCCACCACCTTCGCCAGCGACCCGACGTACGCGGGCGTGAGCCTTCAAGAGCTGGTCGACGCGGACAACGCGGCGAGCAGCGACGACAAGCTCACGTACCTCTTCGTTGCTGACGCGACAGCGATGGCCGACGTCGAGCGTGGGCTGCTCGCACTCGACCTGGCGGACCAGCCCGGCCGCACCTTCCGGGTGCCACCCCGCTGGTACGCGGATGTCTCGACGAACCTCACCATCGCGAACATGGACTTCTCCGAGTTCGCCGATGCCGTTGACGAGTCTGGCACGTACCGGGGCTTCACCGGAGACTGACGTCCTGGTCTGGGACCTCTTCGCAGGCTCCGAGGTGACGGCCGAGGCCGCCGACGTCCAACCCGAAGCCACCCGGCTAGATCGAGCTGTCCTCCACCTTGCCGAGCATCACGTCGATGTCGCCGGTCCGGATCATTTCCTTTAGGGCCGCCAGCATTGCCTCGACGCCGGGTCTCGGAATGATGACCAGGTCGGAGCACCAGAAGTAGTGACCGCCGCCCGCCTCCCCGGTCTCAGCCCACCGTCGTAGGAGGCGGCCGATCTCAACCGTCGTCATGAAGGTGGCGTAGCGATGGGTGCCGTCGGCGAGGTAGACGTGTGCATCGATGTTGTCCGCCGTCGCAGGGTCGGTCCCCTCGCCGGACATGAAGCTGACACGGGCGCCCTCGACCACGCGGTCCCATTCCACCGTCTGACTCACGGCAACCATCATCGCAGCCTCGGACGCTCGGCGTGGGGATCGGATTGGTCACCCGGTGAGCGGTCGTACCCGCTGGTTGTGGCCTCGGCCGTTGTGACCTGGCTGCCTGAGGACTTCGTCCACCCCGTCTACGTGCCCGTGCCCGGTACCGCGCTTCACCTGCGGCCGATCCGGGAGGCGGACACGGCGATCACCTCGTCAGCACCCACCTCCTGCACACTTCGGGTACGCGACGGAAAATTGCCCGCTGGTCTAATCTCGCGTTATGACGCGTGCACGCCGCCAGAGGCTGCTGGCGCTCGTGGGCTGGACGCTCTGGCTCGCAGCGGGCGTCGGGCTGTTGCTCCGCTGGAACGGCCTGGGAGTTTGGCTGCTCACGGGCGCAGCTCTGCTCGCTCATCACTTGTCGCGTGGTTCTCGCGGTCCTGAGGTGGGACCGGCCCAGGAGGAGCCACATTCGACGGAGAAGACACTCGGCTGATGGCGTCAGTGATCCAGGCCGTGGGCCTCGTCGGTGTTGCCGGGGTCTTGGTCACCGTGGTGGTCCTCGCGCTGATCTCCTTCTGGAAATCACGGCATCGCCACGCAGACGATGACGCCGGGGACTTCCTGCTCAGCCCTCCACTGCATGGGGGCAGCGGTGGTGACACAGGTGATGGCAGCTACTAGACGTTGAGCCAGGGCGGCGTCGGAGCGCAGCCGGTCAGGCAGCCCGGAGCCCGGGCCGCCCCGAGGTCGGGGTGCTCAGCGCCTGGTCTCGTACCTGGTCAACACCACGCCGCCGGGGAACGTCCGAGTCTCCATCAGGGTCAGGTTCACCCAGCTGTCCACTGTCGCGAAGAACGGCATGCCCCCACCCACCAGGACCGGATGGGTGACGACCGCGTACTCGTCGATCAGCCCGGCCCGCATTGCCGCCGCGGCGAGGGTGGCGCTGGCGATATCCAGCGGGCCGCCGTCCTCGGCCTTGAGCCTGCTGATCTCGGCAACCGCGTCGCCGGTGACCACGCGGGCATTCCAGTCGACCGCGCTGGTCGTCGAGGAGAACACCACCTTCGGCATCTCCCGCCAGCGACGGGCGTACTCGACCTCCGCCGGTGTGGCACCCGGCCGCTGGTCGGCGGTCGGCCAGTGGGAGCTCATCGCCTCCCACAGTTTGCGCCCGTACAGTGCCGTGCCCGTGGCGCCCACCCGGTCGGACCACCACTGGAACAGCTCGTCGCTCGGCACACCCCAGCCCAGGTCGCCGTCCGGCGTGTTGACGTAGCCGTCCAGGCTCAGGTTCATACCGAAGGTCAGTCTCCGCATGGTGATCAGCCTTCCGTATGCGGCTACTCGCCGTACAGATCACCACGCCGTGAGCTGTTGACAGGCCCGGAGGCGGTACGACCACGATTCAGCGGCTCGGCGTTGGGCCCGCCAGGCAGATGTGGCGCGATCTAGCCAAGACGCACGAGACGAGCTGCGATGGATCGAGGTCGAGTGTTCGAACCCGGACCTGCAGCGCACTCGCCTCGAAGGTAGGAACCGCGATCACCGCGCACCGTACGAGCCGAGCCGGGCCGACGTTCATCGACGCCGGAGCGAGTACGAACTGTGGACGGAGGAACGGTTACTCCTCGACACCACACGCGAACTGACGACCAACGCTGCCCTCGCCCTGCGTCACGTTCAACCCGGAGTTGATCCCCGCCCGGCCGGCGACCGACTGTGAAGCGCTGGTCGAAGACCTTCAATCGACGCCGACCGCTAAGCCCCGAGACTCTTGGCCATGACGTGCTCCCGACGTACGCCGTCGGGCATGAGGTCGCCGAGTTCACCCGTGTCACGGAAGCCGTTCCGCTGGTAGAGCGCCCAGGCGTTCTGGTTGCCCTCCACCACGGCCAGGCGCAGCGTCTCCGCGCCCACGAGCCGAGCCCACTGCTCGACCGCCTGCAAAAGGCGGTCGCCCACACCCCGGCCACGTCCCAGCGGCGCCACGTACATCGAAATCAGCTCGACGACGGCGTCCTGATCGGTCGGCACCCCGCTGGCCATCCCGACCGGCTGCCCGTCGAGCATCGCCATGATGTTGTACGCGCCAGGTATGGCTAGCCGACCACGCCAGCGTTCCTCACGGTCGCCCTCACCCTGCCAGTCCGCCAGCTGAGAACCGAACGCGTACGCCGCCTCCGCCAGCGCAGCAAGCCGCAGCTCCCGCCACATCTTCCAATCGCCCTCGCTCAGCACACGCGTCTCGATCATGCGGGGAAGGGTGCCGCAGGTGCCGCGAGCAGACAACCCGGTATCCGGTGACGCGGTGTGACGACCAGACCCTGTTGACCGACGACCTGTCACCCATCAACTGAATCAGATGGGTAACGCATCAACTGAAGCCCGACAGTATCACTTGAGCGGCAGATGGTCTTGGGCCGATTGATGGGTTCGGATACGATCTGAACATGGGCCTGCCAGTGCTCGGGCGCAATCGAAGAACATCCCGGTCAACTGACAACGCGAGCACGATTAAAGAAGAATCTGTACAGTTCTTACTGGCTGATTTTGTCGCAGCTCGCGAGCTGCGTGTGTTCCTCTTCTCGGCAGTAGAGAAAAGAGTTCAATTCGTCGTCACACTGCAGGCTGCAGAAATGGCCTTCGTCGGCGTACTACTGTCTCAACGAAGAAGCATCGAGATTGTCATCAGTGTGGCGCTGGGCCTCGGCGTGCCGACTCTATTTCTGACATATCTGGCTTACCGACGAGCCCTCGACATGATGATCCAAGCCCGGAAATACATCAGGGCAATGAATGCCATACGCGGCTTCTTTGTAGCCAATGATCCACTCATCGCCGAGGCAGTACTCCTTCCAGCCAGCCCGCGACTACCGAGGTTTGATCGGCTAGGGCACGGCGGCTCCCCGGTTCAGACCCTGGCGACGACGGTGCTGGTTCTTGTGCTGCTACTCTCCGGACTGCTCGTCTATGCCGTTACATGGCTGATCTCAGGCGTCGGGGTCGGCATCGTCGGCACGCGCGTTTTCGCCATCGCGGCCGTTCCGACTGCGGTCGTCATTGTTGCGGTCGCTCTGGTCGAGCGTCGACGAATGAGAAGACTCCTACAGCAAGCAGAGGCCGAAAATCCTTAGGGCCACAGCGCGCCGCTATTCGACTGGCACCACGCTCCCAAAGGCGGCAAGACGCTAGAGGTTCCCCTCCCCGCCTCAGTAGCTCGCGATCCGAGCCACGAACATCCCCCGACGACCGGCACAACGGAATGCACGTCCTTCGGCACACCTACGCCTCTGATCTCCGGGACGCAGGGGAGAGCATCAGGGCGCTCTCGACCTACCTCGGCCACGCCGACCCGGGATGTACCTTGCGGACCTACACGCGTCTCCTACCGACCAGCGAGGACCGAACGCGCCGGGCCATTGATGCGGCCTTCGGTGAGGACCAGGCCGCTAAGGACGGCCCGGAAGCCGTTGCCGGCCTGGAGACGGCATGATCAAGGTTCAACGGTCTTCCGGACGGCTTCACGCGCAGGTCAGAGCACCCGCACGCGTCACTTGGCGTTGAAGTAGCTGGCCTCCGGGTGGTGGACCACGATCGCGTCGGTGGCCTGCTCCGGCATGAGCTGGAACTCCTCAGACAGCTCGACACCGATCCGGTCCGCGCCGAGCAGGTCCACGATCTTCGCCCGGTCCTCCAGGTCGGGGCAGGCCGGGTAGCCGAACGCGTACCGGCAGCCCCGGTAGTCGTTGCGCAACAGACCGGCCAGGTCGGTCGGGTCGTCGTGGCCCAGCGGACGGCCGTCGGGCAGGGTCATCTCGGCGCGGACGCGCCGGTGCCAGTACTCGGCGAGGGCCTCGGTCAGCTGCACCGACAGCCCGTGCACCTCCAGGTAGTCGCGGTACTCGTTGCGGGCGAACAGCTTCGCCGCGTACTCGCTGACGGGTTGCCCGACGGTGACCAGTTGCAACGCGACCACATCGAGCTGGTCGCCCTTGGGCTTGAAGAAGTCCGCCAGGCAGAGCCGCCGCTCCTGCCGCTGCCGGGGGAAGGAGAACCGGGCGCGCTCCGCGTGCCCGTTCTCGTCGAGCACCACCAGGTCGTTGCCTTCGGAGTACGCGGGGAAGTAGCCGTACACCACGGCTGCCTCGAGCACCTGATCGGCGATCAGCCGGTCCAGCCAGTACCGCAGACGCGGCCGACCCTCGGTCTCGACCAGCTCGTCGTAGGAGGGTCCCTTGCCGCCCCGGGCCCCGTTGAGCCCCCACTGCCCGCGGAACGTGGCCCGCTCGTCGAGCAACGCCGCATAATCCGCCATCGGCACGCCCTTGACCACCCGGGTGCCGAAGAACGGCGGCGTGGGCACCTCCACGTCCACTGCCACGTTGGAGCGGACCGAGGAGTCGTGCAGCTCGGGCAGCGACTCGGTGACCATGGTGCGCTGCCGTTCCCGGCGGGCGCGCCGCGCCGCAAGGGCGGCCTCCCGCTCCGGGTCGATCACCGGAGCGCCGCCGCGCTTGGCGGTCATCACCTTGTCCATCAGGGACAGGCCCTCGAACGCGTCCCGGGCGTAGTGCACCTGGCCGGGGAACATCGACCGCAGGTCGTCCTCGACGTACGCGCGGGTCAGCGCCGCCCCTCCGAGCAGGACGGGCCAACGCTCCGCGACCCCGCGCGTGGCCATCTCGGCCAGATTCTCCTTCATGATGACGGTGCTCTTGACCAGCAGCCCGGACATGCCGATCGCGTCGGCGCGGTGCTTCTCAGCCGCGTCGAGGATGGCGTTGATCGGCTGCTTGATGCCGATGTTCACCACCTCGTAGCCGTTGTTCGACAGGATGATGTCGACCAGGTTCTTGCCGATGTCGTGCACGTCACCGCGCACTGTGGCGAGCACGATACGGCCCTTGCCGCCGTCCTCGGTGGTCTCCATGTGCGGCTCCAGATAGGCCACCGCGGTCTTCATCACCTCGGCGGACTGGAGCACGAACGGCAACTGCATCTGGCCGGAGCCGAACAGTTCGCCGACCACCTTCATGCCGTCCAGCAGGATGTCGTTGATGATCGACAGTGGCGACCGGCCGCCGGCCATGGCGTCGTCCAGGTCGGCCTCCAGGCCGTTGCGCTCACCGTCGATGATCCGCCGCTTGAGCCGCTCGTCCAGCGGCAGCGCTGCCAGCTCCTGCGCCCGACTGGCCCGGGCGCTGGTCACGTCCACACCCTCGAAGAGTTCGAGGAAGCGCTGCAACGGGTCGTACCCCTCGCGGCGCCGGTCGTAGACCATGTCCAGGGCGACCTCGCGCTGCTCGTCGGGAATCTTCGACATCGGCAGGATCTTGCTGGCGTGCACGATCGCCGACGTCAGCCCGGCCTGCACGCACTCGTGCAGGAACACCGAGTTGAGCACCTGCCGGGCGGCCGGGTTGAGCCCGAACGAGATGTTCGAGATGCCCAGGGTGAAGTTGACGCCCGGGTAGCGCCGGGCGATCTCCCGGATCGCCTCGATCGTCTCGATGCCGTCGCGGCGGGTCTCCTCCTGCCCGGTGGCGATCGGGAAGGTCAGCGTGTCGATGAGGATGTCGGACAGCTCCATCCCCCACCTGCCGGTCAGGTCGTCGATGGTGCGCGAGGCGATGCGGACCTTGTCCGCCGCGGTGCGCGCCTGCCCCTCCTCGTCGATGCACATCACCACCACGGCGGCACCGTGCTCCCGGATCACCGGCATCACCCG